>CAYORN010000001.1:0-1048725 GCA_964406405.1 uncultured Alphaproteobacteria bacterium
AAGGGTTCGGCTGTTCGCCGATTAAAGTGGCACGCGAGCTGGGTTCAGAACGTCGTGAGACAGTTCGGTCCCTATCCGCCGTGGGCGCAGGTTTCTTGAGGGGAGCTGTACTTAGTACGAGAGGACCGGTATGGACGAACCTCTGGTGTACCAGTTGTCATGCCAATGGCACCGCTGGGTAGCTATGTTCGGTACGGATAAACGCTGAAAGCATCTAAGTGTGAAACCGTCCCCAAGATGAGGAAACCCCGAAGACCCCTCGAAGACGACGAGGTTGATAGGCCACAGGTGTACGTGCAGCAATGCATTCAGCCGAGTGGTACTAATAGGTCGTTCGGCTTGACCGATTTTAATTTTCTAATCTCGGTTCAGGGACAAGACGTCCCTCAAGCGCTCACAGTTTTTCGATCCGTTTTGCTTGCGAGTTTCGGCTCGCCACTTCCAATTGTTCATTTCTTTCGCGGCCGTTGATCCTGGACCGGCGCCTGATGGCGCCCCTCGTCGGACTCGGCCGCACTGTTTTTTCCGCTGACCATGGAGCAGGGGAAACACCTCTTCCCATTCCGAACAGAGCAGTTAAGACCTGCATCGCCGATGGTACTTGCCGGGCAACTGGCTGGGAGAGTAGGACGTCAGCGGGGATTTCTCCCGAAAGCCTCTTGATCGTGAGTATCAAGAGGCTTTTGCGTTTCTACAATGTTTCTCTTTGCTTCATCTGATCCCTTGCTATGCGCCTGCCCCCTGCTGTTCGATCACTCTCCCCTGCTGCCTGGCTGATGATAGTGTTGGGCGGAGGTCTCCTCGCTCGTCTCGCGGTGACGATCTTCTTGGCCGATAATCGCACTTTGTATTTCGAGCACATGCTCATCGCCCGCAATTTGCTCGGAGGAAATGGATATTCGTGGGATGAGTGGGGGCGGGCGCTACTGCAGCCGACGTCGTTGGTACCGCCACTGCATGTATATTGGTGCGCGTTTTTTCAATGGCTGTCTCCGCACAATTTTTTGCCGATGTACGCCGCACAAGCTGTCGTTTCCGTTTCCGGTTGCATTCCTGCATACTTGATTGGCCGCCGTCTGATTTCAGCAAGAGCTGGTGTGATCTTCGCCGCATTGTATGCCGTTTATCCCGAATTCGTTTTCATTCATTCCAAGGCTGTCGCGGAGTCAATTTATGTCGTGCTTGTGCTGTGGATGCTTGAACGATACTTCGCTCTTTGCGACACGCCACCAGCTTCGCGTAGCGCCTTGCGGGTTGCGCTGACAGCCGGACTTGTCGCGGGGATGGCGATGCTATTCAAAGAAGCCGCCGTGGTGGTTGCTTTGGCGATAACGCTCGCCATGATGATTCGATATGGCCTGAAGTGGAATGCGCTGCGCTCATCGCTGATTCCGTTCGCAGCGACGACGATTCTTGTGTTAAGTCCGTGGATCATTCGGAATGCGATTGTTCAAGGGGAGTTCATTCCGCTGCGGACGGCTTTCGGGATCAATTGGTGGGTGGCAAATCAGCCGGGCTCAGCGGGCAACGACCGGACTCTGAGCGGAGGCTATGTACTCTCGGACATTTCTCCAGAGTACAAAGACTACATGAACCGCATTCTGCCGGTGGACGAGCAGGACCGCGACCGCGAGTACAAAGCGGAGGTCTGGCGGTTTATTCGGGCGCATCCGATGGAGTATGTCAAGCTCTGTGGACGACGACTGCTCTATTGGGTATGGTTTGTGCCCGGCCACCAGCTCGCGTCGAATTGGTTCTATCGGGCATCTTGGATCACGCTCTTGCTCTTTGCTATTCCTGGGTTCGTTTTGCTTGCTCGTCAACGTCGGATCAACATCGTCTGGCCGTTGATTCTCGTAGGGTATGTTCTGTACTATGTTCCGACGATTGTGCTCCCGCGTTACCGTGTCGTGACAGCCGTCGTGCTCCTCTTTTTCGCGGCAGCGAGCGTGAACCACCTTGTGACTCGCTGGCTCGAAACGCGTCCCACCCGCTTGCCATCTTCTTCTACCGCACGACGCCCCAGTGCTGCATCCTAAGCGCTCCGTCTTACATTTCCTTTCTCCTTGGCAGCTTGTGCTGGGGATCGCTGCCCTCGCTTTTGCGTTGCGCGCCGCGGCGGTCATTCTGTTCGCGGATCATCATGTTCCAGAATTGGAGTACATGTTGATTGCGCAGAATCTGCTCGACGGCAAGGGTTTTTGGTGGAATGACTGGGGACGGATGCCTTGGCAATTCACGTCGCTCTTTCCACCGCTTTATGTTTACTTTTGTGCGGCGTTCATGGTGTTTTCGCCGACAAATTATCTGCCTTTGTATTTTGCGCAAGCGGCCGTCGGCGCGTTGGGCTGTTTGCCGGCTTATGTGGTAGGACGTGATTTCTTCTCGCCGCGAACCGGAATCTTGTTCGCGCTGCTGTTTGCGGTCTATCCGGAGTTCGTCTTTTTGCCTGTCCGTCCGGTTCCGGAATTCGCTCATGTTGTCTTGTGTTTGGTTGTGCTCGCCCTATTTGCACGTTGGCGTCAATGGACCCCGAACGAATATCGCACCTTGAAGCTGGCGGCGTTCACCGGTCTCATTGGCGGAGTCGGCATGCTCATGAAGGAGACAATCATTATCCCGCTCATCGCTATCGCGATGAGCTACACCTGGACGCATCGCCGAAGTTTCGTGCTCTCGTTGACGCGGGTAGTGCTCCCCATATTTGTCGTGGCCTTTCTCGCGCTGGTGCCGTGGGGCATTCGCAATCGAGTCGTTCAGGGAGAATGGATCTTCATGCGGAGCGCGTTCGGGCTAAATCTTTGGATGGGCAACAACGAAATCGCGACCGGAACCGACAAGACCGGAGACGGCGGCTATATTGCTCACGAACTCTACACGAAGCATCAGGACTATTATGATCGGGTGAAGCCGGCCGACGAGCAGGACATCGAACAATTCTATGTGCGCGAAGCCACTGGATACATAAGAAAGTATCAGGCTCACTATCTCGAACTGACCGGTCGAAGACTACTCTACCTTCTTTGGTTTGATCCGACCCATCGGTTAGCCCAAAACGTTGTGTACCGGTTATCTTACGTAGCACTTCTGATGCTCGCAATACCCGGCTTCTACCTCGCATGGCGCCAGCGCAAACTGGATCCGGTTTGGCCGCTCATTTTGTTGGGCCACATTGCTCTCTACGTTCCTGTAATCATCGTACCTCGCTACCGGATCATGATGATCGTGGTGTATGCCCTTTTCGCAGCTTGGACAGTAAACTCGATGTTGTACCGAATTTTCCAACCAGACTCTTATGGTAATTATAAATAATGAGTTATGAAGTATGTCGTCTGCCCCTTGCAAAACTCTACAAATTAGACTATATTATCCACATTCCCCGCAGGATGAAAGACTCGCAAAAAGGGCCTCAATAGAGGCCTTTCGTGATACGTAGAGGTCTGTAACCACAGGTAGTCAACGTAAAGAGAGGGAGGATCCCATGCGGAGATTTTGGACCATCACAGTCGCGGTCGTTTGCATCTGTAGTCTTACCTTTGCCGACGACCAGGCGAAGGCGACAGCACCGGAAGTATTAAAAGTGGCTCCGGCGATGACGTCAGATCATTTGAACAACGTCATCATGATGGATGCCACCGGCAGTCGCACGGCATTGTGCGCGTGCGAGAAGGAATTTCAGGTCACCGACAAGTCTCCGACGATCTTGCGCGGCGACGAGGCAGACTACTGTTGCACCCCGGGGTGTCACGAGATGTTCATGAGTGCCTCGAAAGAAGCGCAGGACAAAATGATGTCGGAGTACTGGAAGAGCAAGTTTCCGTTCGACAAAATGGCCACGAACGTCACGATGAAAGACAGCAAGAAGGTGGCCACTTGCCTGTGCGGAAATCCGGTCGAAGTCACCGACAAGACTCCGAAGGTAACGGAGAATGGAATCACCATGTATCTCTGCAGCGACGCCTGCGCGACCGCTCTGCATGGAATGACGGCCAAAGTACGCATGGACAAAGAATTGGCCATGATGAAGACGCTGCCAAAGGCGGAGATGAAGGCCGACAAGCAGCAATAACCCGCGAAACGACCCATCGGTCGTTTCTCTTGTTTCAAGGGCAGCCCCTGCCGGATCTCGGCGGGGGCTGTTGCGTTCATCAACTTGCACCTTCTGTCAAGATTGTGTATCTTTGCACATGCGCGCAATTTCCCCCAGTCCTGAACTTCCCCGCTGTGCCTGGGCGGGCAATCATGCTATTGCCCGAGAATATCATGACCACGTCTGGGGCAGAAAGCCGGACGACGACCGCGGCTACTTCGAGGCGCTCTGCATCGAGATTCTTGAGGCGGGGCTGAATTTCAAGCTGATCCTCGGCAAGCTCGAGCATCTACGCAAGCAGTACAAGAATTTCGAGCCGGTGAAAGTCGCCAAGATGAAGAAAGCGGATATTGAGAAGATCCTCGTGGACACCAACGGCATACGCTCGCGAGCAAAAGCTGAGGCGATTATTCATAACGCAGGGATCGTGGTTGAATTGGCCGGGCAGTGGGGCTCGTTCGGCACGTGGGTTGCGCGCGTCGCGAAATGGAATAAGATTGACGTGGAAAAGGAATTCAAAAAACTGTTCAAGTTTGCCGGGCCGACGATTGTGTTTGAGTTTATGACCTCGGCGGGGCATTGGAAGACGCCGCATCAGGAAGGGTGTTTTATGGCGGGGAAGACGAATGCGTAGATATGGCTCTCACAAGACGCTTGTTCTCCTGCTCGCGGGTTTGGTAATATCTGCGTCTTTCTGCGCAGCGCAGGAACAGCGGGAACGGCAATGGCGGCCCATCATCGCAATGCCGCTCCCGTATCCCTATCTATCACACCCATTCTACGACTATCTTGAGCGCGAAGAAACAGCAAGCGCTATGCGTCTCGTTTCCGACACGAAGCCGTACTTGTCTTTGGCCTTTCGATCGCCCAGCGAACCTCAACAAGTGAAGAGTTTGTTCGGGCGTGAACACAACAGATTTGGAATCGAGAACACGGCGCGATCCGCTGTGGCGGGTGGAATGCGCGGGGACTATGGGGGGACCTGGCAACGTGTTGTTCAGAGCGTATTCGGCCACCGACCGATCTCTCGCTGGTTTTACGACGACGGAACTCATTTCTTGCGCTTCGCCTTCAACAGCAATTCTGAGCGCAGGCTTGCGGCTACGTTTCAACCCGTCTATGGCCTCGAGCTGATCAACACCGACGATGCACGCGGCAAGCTCATGCGCTTCACGAGCGGGGCGCGGTTCGAAGGGGGTTATGCGGGGAAACTGCGCTTCCTGATGGACTTTCGCGATCACACGGAAACCGGTAACGGGCCGTACTGGTTGCGAAGCCGGCTCTATGAAGACCGTTGGGCAGCCGTGGATCTGAAGGGGAATAGCTCGACCAGCTATGACATTTCCGAATCGTTCATTCAGTACTATGGGCGAGACCTTTCGATCACAGTCGGACGCGGGAGGCACCACTGGGGGCCGGGGCAATTCGGCAGCTTGTTCCTGAATTCGAATAATCCGCCGTTCGACTATGTGCGGTTCGATGCGGTACTGGAAGATGAGCAGTCACCGCGCGCAATCTACTACACGTTTCTGCACGGATTTCTGCAATCCGCAACCACGGCAAAGACGCTGTATGTCAACCCCGATAGCCGCCCACGCACCCTGAACGCCGAGAAGTATCTGAGTGCGCAGCGGTTGGAAGTGCGGCCGCGCGGCAACATCCTGCTCGGATTCTCGCAGGGAGTGGTCTACGGAGACCGAGGGCTGCAACTGGGCTATCTCACTCCGCTGAACTTCCTGTATAGTGTCCAGCATTCCAACGATGACAAGGACAACTTCGTGCTTGGCCTGGACGGAACGTGGCGTGTTGTGCCGGGGTTAAAACTGTATGGGGAGGCGTTCTTTGACGATATAGTAGTAGGGGACCTGACGAAAGCCACCGGCAACAACAAATCCGCGTACACGCTCGGCGTGCACGGAATCGTGCCGCAGCCGTTCTGGTCCAAATTTGATGCGCGAGTCGAATACACGAAGATCCGGCCCTTCGTGTATTCGCATATCTTTCGGACGAACACTTACTCACACTGGTACTCGCCGTTGGGATACACGCGCGAGCCGAACAGTGAATTTATGACCGCCGAGTTTCGCGGCACGTTTTATCCGCTGCAAATCACGCTGCACTGGTCGCGGCAGAACCACGGAAGTGTGGGCGGAGACATTGACTCGGCGAACTTCGAGTCGAATAAGACAACCTTTCCGTTTCTCTCGGGAACATTTGAGCGCATAACGCGTACCGGTGTTCGTGTCACGTGTGAGGTCTTGCCGAACTTGATGCTGTTTGCGGAAGGAATGCAGATTCAGCAATCGCACGCTCCGGCTCGCATCGAGACGCGCGGCGGTTTCGGCTGGAATCTCTGAGTGTATCGCATCGGCACGACACTGCTGGTCGGCGCGTCGCCGGATCTGATCGAGCTGGCCCAATTGCTCGGCCGTGACGGTGAACGCATCGGGTTGATGGCACGGAACGAGCAGCACCTGCGGCAGTTCAAGGAGCGTCTCGATACCCGCGGAGTAGAGTGTGAGGCTTTTGTCGCCGATGTCACCGAGTCAGAGTCCGTGCTGCTGGCGTTTCAGCGTTTTGCCGAGTGGTCGCGCCGACTCGACCGCATGATCTACAACGTCGGCATGGTGTCGGATGAACACGCCGCTGACGTCACGTCGTCGAGCCTGCACCAAGTCATGAGCACGAATTTCTTCGGCTTCGTCAACTGCGTGCAGCTCGGAATCCCGATGTTCAAGCGCACGGGCGGCGGACATGTATTGGCGATTTCAAGCACACGGGCGCTCGATCACGATCAGCCGGTGGCGGATGCGGCGAGCAAGGCGTCACTGCAAATTTACATCAGCGCGCTGCGCCGCGAATTGAGCGACAGCGCGTTCAGGATTTCAGAAGTGTTTTTGGGGCAAATGCGAAGCGGACAGGGGTGGCGAGATCTCGCGTGCGAAGAGATTGTGCAGGGTTTGCGGTCCGCCATTCATGAGCAGCCTCAGCGCTATATGATCGGGGAGACAAATCGGGAATGAACCAACGGAGCGTGCAATGGCGAATATTCGCATAGAATACTGTGTGATGTGAAATTATCGTCCGCGTGCGGCCCGGGCGGCCGAACTGCTGCAAAATGATGGGTTCAAGAACGTTGAGTTGGTGGAATCATCGGGGGGAGCATTCGAGATTCTTGCGGATAGTGTCCTCTTGTTTTCAAAACTGCGCGAACACCGTTTTCCTGATGACGGGGAAATACTTGATTTAGTTAAAGATATGAAACATTGAGGGATATAGGAAAACTGAATTTGAGTGCAATTTGCCTTGACATTCCGTGGGGCGCAAGGTATATTCATATTTACCGTGGGAACTGTTTTTGGTCAGAACTGCCATTCAGGCAATGCGGGAGGGCCGCGCATGAGGTTTAGAACATACTCGATTGGGGCGGTGCTTCTGCTTTGCCTATGCGCTGGCGCATGGGCGGAAGTGCGTGTTCAGGGAGCAGTGTTCGGCGTCTGGGCGGCCGGGGACACTGTAAGCCTGGAAGGGCCGGTGAACATTCCTTCGGGGAAGGGTTTGACCGTCGAACCGGGCGTGGTCATCCTGCCCAAAACGGTGGATCCCGTCCTGGTGTATGGATTTTTGGATGCCCAAGGCACCGCAGAATTTCCCATTATCATCATCCCGGTCGAAGGCTGGGCGGGATTCAGTTTTCAACCCAACAGCGAGGATCGCCAGATCTTGCGCTATGTGGTGATTCCGGATCTATCGCCGGAGCCGTCGCGAGTCGTCACGGCGCACGCCGCGCGCGTAGTGATCGAGTTCTGTCGCTTCCATGCCGCGTTGTCCTGCCTTGACTTCACGAACGGACGCATGCAAGCTGTCTGGAACATGTTGCGCACGACCGGCATGTACAGCAAGACCGTACGGTTGAACTATCTGGACAATTTCTCGACGAATGCCTGCGACAATCCCGACGGCAACCGCTTCAGCGACAACATCGTGAAGGTCGTGGTGCCGGCGGATTGCACGGGCGGACCGTTCGATAGTTTTACCGCCGCGTTGTACATCAATGGGTCTACGAATCTGTGTCTGCGCCGTAATGCGCTGTCGGTGCTTGCGCCGTCCAGCGTGATCGGCGCGTATTTCGGGATGATAGATCCTGGGGAAGGCGTGGCCTCTAATCTCGACTCGGCCGTCGTTACTGTTCGCAGCTACAGCGGGACTGCGAGAGGCATCTACAATGCGATCGAAGGTGCGCTGAGAGTCTTGCACTGCAGCATAGACGTCGGAATCATTGACACTGAATCCAGTTTCCGCCCGCAGGCTATCATCGCTTCGCAGATGGCGTTCGTGAATGTGAACAGCAGCACCATCGTCCTCGATCGCGACTCGGCATTCTTTGTGCCGGTGTCCGGCGGCATGCTGCAAGTGGATCACATCACCCGCTGGTCCATCACGACTCACGATCTGAGCGCACCTGTACCGCACGCGCCGCTAAGTCCGATCGTCCAAGGCGATCTGAACCTTGACGATCCAATTCTAAGTGTCATATGGGGACCCAACTGCTACTACGCCGATCCACTCTTCCTACGGCAGGGCGAGTGGGGCGCGTGGACCAACTTCGCGCAGGTCGAAGCCTATTATGGCATTAATGCGATGTCCCCGTGCATTGACACGGCGGACACGTTGTGGGGCTACGATCCCGATCATACACTGCCAGACATCGGGCGCTACTACTATCCGCAATTCACGGACGCTTCCGACCGCGATGATCCGGTCGTTGCCAGCGTAGCTCTGGCACCCGCGTATCCGAACCCGTTCAATAACAGCACGACCATCCCGTTCGCGCTTCAGCGCGCAGGAAACGTGAGGATGGTGGCCTTTGACGTCCTCGGGCGTCAAGTGGCGGTCATTGATGCCGGGCGGTTGAGTCCTGGAAGTCACCATGTCTTGCTGAATGCCAACGGATTCGCATCCGGACTTTACATCGTACAGGTGGAGGTCGAGGGTGCACCGGTTGCCCAGCAGCGAGTGATTCTTTTGAAGTAAGACTTTGTAAATTATGCAGTTTTGAGCCGTGTTCCTGATGAGAATGCGGCTCTTTTTTATGCCTTATTGCACTTTTTGCGCGCACAGTAGCTTGATTTGCACGCAAGAATTTGATATTATTGAGTTGGAGAAATGGAGCACTCGTGAACCTTCGGTTAATGGCTACGCTTTTGACGGTCGGACTGATCTGCGGATGCGCTTGGACGCCCGGTCGGGATAACCCGGTTGATCCGGCGTCTCCTTACTACGAGAAGCCGCCGCAGCGCAATCGGGCGCCCGTGATCGACACGGTGATTGTCGTCACTGATTGCCGTTTAAGCGAGCCAAATCCGTTGTGTTCCGTTGACATCGTTGCCGCCGTCTCTGACTCAGATCGCAATGTAGACTATAGCTTGGTTCTGGCTACGATCATATTGGATTCGACACATACTATGACGGTCGGTTACATGGCCTATGATCCAGAGCGCAACCAGTTCCTGATTACCCGCTCGCAAAATGATTTCCCGAATGAAACCCTCAACGACATGGTGGGTCGAACCGTGGTCGTGTCCGTGGTTGACGATTCCGGCGCGACGGATGTAAATTCGGCGATTTTTCCGCAACCGGTTTTAGGGCCGTTACTGCAGATCACTTTCCCGCAGGGCCTTCCGGTAGTGCCCGATGAGATTCACGGTGACACTGTGCGCCTGAGTTGGGAGTACTGGCCGGTTTCGCAGACCCACACGTTCGGAGCGTCAGTATACTATAAGAACATTTACATGGTGTGGGACACGGCAGGACTGATGCGCACGGATACGTTCGTCGTGGTTACGAGGCCACTCCAACCCAGCGAGGACGAGAGTATCTTTTATACATGGTATCTGACGGTTACCGACAGCCGCGGAAATCGCCTAACTGCGCAGCCCGGTTACTTTTACTATTTCCCGGATACCGAACCGCCGGCCATGTTGCGGCCCGAAGATTCAAAATTGGAATAATGCTATGGCCGAAACTTCTTCCATCGGAGCTCAGACGTTTATTGGGGCCGGAGCGCTGCCGCGCGAGCAGCTCCAGGCACTGCATGACATCTCGCAGATTCTGAACTCGATCACGGACATTGATCGCCTGCTCGAGCGCGTGATGGACATTGCGATCCAGGCCGTGGACGGCGAGCGCGGCTTTCTCGTGCTCACGGAGGGTGAGGGAAACAACAACCTCTCCGTCCGCACGGCGCGCAATATCTCGCCCGAAGCCGCGCTCTCCATCTCCGACATCAGCCGCTCCATCGTGCATGGCGTGATTGACTCGCAGCAGGGTGTGCTCACGGTGGATGCACAGACCGACCCGCGTTTCTCGGGCAGCGAATCGGTGATCTTCAAACAGATTCGCGCCGTGATGTCGGTGCCCTTCATCCTGCGCGGCAAGCTGCTGGGGGCGATCTATCTTGACAGCAAAACGAAGCGCGAGGGTTTTACGGACGACTCGCTGGCGTTCTTGAAGTCATTTTCCAATCTTGCCGCCGTGGCCATCGAAAACGCGCGGCTGATGGGCACGTTGCGCGTCGAAAACGATCAGCTTCGGAGCGAGGTCCAGCGCACCTACAATTTCAAAGAGATCATGGGCAGCTCGCCCAAGATGCAGAGTGTCTTCGAGCTGCTGAGCAAGATCATTCATTCTGGCATCTCCGTCCTGCTCGAAGGCGAGTCGGGAACGGGCAAGGAGCTGGTGGCCCGCGCGCTGCATTACAACGGCCCGCGCAAGGACAAGCCGTTCATCGCGCAGTTCTGCGGCAATCTCTCCGAAACGCTGCTGGAGAGCGAACTCTTCGGTCACAAGCGCGGGTCATTTACCGGCGCGATCTCCGACAAAAGGGGGCTACTTGAAATCGCCAACTACGGCTCGTTTTTCCTCGACGAAGTCGCGGATATTCCCACTTCCGTGCAGGCCAAGCTGCTGCGCGTCTTGCAGGACGGCGAGTTCCGCAGGGTTGGGGATACGGAAACGCGCAAGGTGGACGTGCGCATCATCTCGGCCACGAACAGATCGCTGGCTAAAGAGGTCGAGCGCGGCAGCTTCCGCGAAGATCTTTTCTACCGGCTGAACGTGATCACGATTCATATGCCGCCGCTGCGCGACCGTATCGGCGACATTCCGCTGCTCGTTCAGCACTTCCTCGCCAAGCACGCGCAGAAGTCCGGCGCGCGGGTGAAGCGGATCAATCACGACGCGATGCGAATTGTCGAGGGCTATCACTGGCCGGGCAACGTGCGCGAACTGGAGAACGCGATCGAACGGGCGATTGTGCTGGCGGAGGACCGCGACATCACACCGAATGAGCTGATTATTCCGCGGGTGGCCAAGCCGATGGGCGCGGCGAAATCGTTGAAGGAGTACGAACGCGAGTTGGTGGTCAAGACGCTCGAGGAAATGAAGGGCAATAAGACGCGCACGGCCGAGGCGCTGGGCGTTTCCTTGCGCTGGCTGCATTACAAATTGGCTGACTGGAAGCCGGGATCGCGGTAACGCGCGAAGCCATTCATGGCGGAGAGTGACAACCGTCTGACGCTGACGCGCGAGATTTCGCGCAGCGGCATTGCCACCGTGTGGGAAGCCTACGACGCGGGGCTGGATCGCAAGGTGCTCCTGAAAGCGATCCATCCGCAGTATGCGCGCGAGTCCGATCTGCGCGCCCGCTTTGAACGCGAAGCGCGGGCGATTGCGCGGCTGTCGCACCCCAACGTCGTGCGCATCTATGATCTCCGTTCGAGCGGCGATGAACTCTCGATCATTCTTGAGTTCATCGAAGGCGTTTCGCTCGGCAAACTCTTGAAAGAGCATGGCGCGCTGCCGGCAGAGGTTGCGTTGACCATTGCCGCGGAGATTCTCGCCGGGCTGGAACAGGCGCACGCGGCGGGAATCGTGCATCGCGATCTAAAGCCGGACAACGTGCTGGTGTCGAATCGCGGCGAAGTCAAGATCACGGATTTTGGCTTGGCGTCACTGCGGGATCAGCCCACGGTCACGCAAGAAGGCATGGTGGTCGGCACACCGTCCTATATGGCACCGGAACAGGCCACGGGCGGGGAGATCGGCCCGGCAACGGACCTGTTCGCCGTGGGGCTGATTCTCTTTGAGATGTTGACCGGGCAGCGGCTGATCGAAGGCAGCTCGCTCGCGGAAGCGTTTCAGAGCGTGCTCAAGTATTCGCAGCCGAAGCTGGAGCCATACCGCGAGCACATCCCGGAAGCGGTGGAACCTGTGCTGCGCAAGCTGCTCGACAAACAGCCGGACAGGCGCTATCATAGCGCGGCGGACGCGCGCAACGCTTTGGTTCAATCGCAGGCTGAAGGACTGCTGCCGCGCCCGCTGATCGCCGACTTTCTCTCCGGCGAACCCATTCGAAGGGCGGCGGTAAGACGAGCCGCCCGCGCGAAATCGCACGCGTTGCAGATCACGTTCACCCTTGCGCTGGTCTTGATTGCCGGGGGCGTGGCCTATTACCTTTGGCAGACCGGGCGGCCCTCCCAAACGGCGCCGGCCGATTCCCTGTCCACACGGCAAGGCGCGATCACTGCGGATACAAGCGTAGCGGCTACGCCGACTTACACGAAACCGCAAGATACGCTCGCCGTCATCGGTCCGGATAATGGCGCATCCAACGGCACGGCACCGGAACCAAGAGATGGCAAAGCCGTCGAGACGCCGCCGGTCGTGAAAACACCAGCTGTTCGTGAACCCGGTTTGGTGGAGATTACTACGCGCCCGTGGGCGAGTGTTTACATCAGCGATTCGCTCTGGGGCACGACGCCGCTCGCCAAACCTCTGCGACTGAACGCCGGTGATTATGATCTGGTGCTGCTGAACCCGGAGATTGGTTTTCCGATCACGAAGAGAATCTCCGTTGAACCGGGTGAACAATTCGATCTCAAAGTGAACTTGTATGATGCGGTGGCACGCATTCGCGTCGCCTCCGTGAAGCCGTGGGCTGACGTTTACGTGGACGGAAAGCTGGAACTGAGAACTCCCTCCTCCCGGACCATCTTTCGGCCGCTGGGAAATCACACCATCACCCTCAAGCATCCCGACTACCCGATTTATACCACCGAGGTCTCATTTAAGCCCAACGACCCAATTTATGAAGTGCGGGTAGATCTCACCCGGCTGTAAGCGCTCATCAGTATTTATAAATATATGTAAATTAAAGGAATTACGTTAGATTTTGTTCCCCTGACCGGCGGGAACTTCGAATCCTCTGCGCGAGTTACTGAGACGCTTATGCAAAATCAGGCAATTTGAGGAAGTTCATCAGAAACATCCATGATTCAATTATCTCAGGTGACAAAGGCCTATAACGGTGTAAAGGCAGTAGATGATATCAGCCTTTCAATTCCGTCTGGCCAGATTTTGGGCTTTCTGGGTCCGAACGGTGCCGGGAAAACCACCACCATGCGCATGATCACATGCTACATGCCTCCAACGTCCGGCAAGATCGTGGTGGATGGACTCGACACCGAAGGAAGTTCGCTGGAGATCCGGCGCAAGATCGGCTACCTGCCGGAGATGGCGCCAGTCTATCAGGACATGTACGTGTCGGACTACCTCAATTATGTGGCGGATCTGCGCCATATCGAGGGTGACCTGCGCACGAAGCGGATCAAGTCCGTGATTGACCGCTGCGGTATGGGCACTGTGCTCAACAAGTATGTCGGGCAACTCTCCAAGGGCTATCGCCAGCGCGTCGGTCTCGCGCAGGCGATGATTCACGATCCGGATATTCTGGTGCTTGACGAGCCGACAGCCGGCCTCGACCCGAATCAGATTGCTGAAATCCGGATGCTGATCAAAGAGCTGGGTCGCGCCAAGACGGTGATTCTTTCGACGCACATTCTGTCGGAAGTGCAGGCGACCTGTTCGCGCATCGTCATCATTAATCAGGGGCGCATCGTCGCCGACGACACGCCGGAAGGCTTGCGGGCGAGCGCGCAGGGGCGCAACGTCCTGCTGGCGACGCTGAAGAAGGGCGCGGGCGACGTGCTGGCCAAGACGCGGGCGCTGTCCGGCGTCGAGGACGTGCGGCAGGTCTCGCAAAACGGCGACATTCGCGTGCGCATCGAGACCGGCTCCGCCCGCGACGTGCGCGAGGACTTCTTTCGCCTGGCGGTGAAAGAGCAGTGGGTGCTCCTCGAGATGCAAGCCGAGACGCACAGTCTCGAAGACGTGTTCCATCGCCTGACCGTAGAAGACAAATAACGATTCGTCGTTTCACCGATCCCGTGTGAAGCGCCGATCCTAAGCCCAAATATGTACAACATCTATTACATCTTCCGGCGGGAGTTTCGCTCGTTCTTCGATTCTCCCATTGCCTACATCGTGCTGATGTTTTTTCTGCTGGTCTCGGGGTACTTCTTCACCTCGAATCTGTTCCTGATGAATCAGGCCAGCCTGCGCACGCTGTTCGGCATTATCCCCCTGCTCTTCGTTTTCTTCATTCCGGCGATCTCGATGCGGCTGATTGCGGAAGAAAAGAAATCCGGCACGATTGAGCTGCTGTTCACGTATCCGATCAAGGATTCGGAGATCGTGCTTGGCAAGTATTTTGCGGCGCTCGGCTTGATCCTGATTTCGCTGCTGCTGACGATCATTTACGCGATCTCCGTCGGCATGCTGGGCGACATGGACGGCGGACAGGTCGTTGCCGGCTACATCGGCCTCGTGCTGATCGGCGCAGCTTATCTTGCGATCGGGGTGTTCGCGTCATCCATCACCGAGAACCAGATCATCGCCTTCATGGTGGCCCTGGCGATCTCGTTCTTCTTCTTCATCCTCGACAAGATTCTATTCTTCGTGCCAGCGGCGATTGCCAGCATTCTCGAGTATCTGGCGATTGAATACCATTTCCAGAACATCGCCCGCGGCGTGATTGATTCGCGCAACCTGATTTACTATTTCTCGATGATCTTCATCGGTCTGATGCTCGCCAGTCACGCCCTCTCGCGGCGCAAAGGCGACTGATCAGTGACCATGACGTCAACCCAAACCAAGCCCATCGGGAAGTTCATCCCTCTATGAAAAAGAAAACCTGGTCTATCGCTTCGATCTCAAGTCTTCTCGTGGTGATCGCGATCGTCATCGTGATCAACCTGATCGGCCTCCGGCTGTTCGCCCGTGCCGACCTGACGGAAAATAAGATCTATACGCTGAGCAAGGCTTCACGTAATGCGGTCGCCAAGCTGGATGACCGCCTGAACGTCAAAGCCTATTTTACCAAGGATCTTCCGCCGCCCTACAACGCCAATGCGCGCTATGTTGAGGACGCGCTGCAAGACTACCGCTCCTACGGCCACGGCAACTTCAACTTCGAATTCGTGGATCCGGCAGACGAAGAGAAACTGGAGCAGGAAGCACAGCGCTACCGCATTCAGCCCGTGCAGGTGAACGTGATGGAGAAAGACAACGTTCAACTGAAGAAGGCCTACATGGGCCTCGTGCTGATTTACGGCGAGAAGCAGGAGACGCTGCCGCTGATCCAGAACGTGAACAATTTCGAATACGACATGACGTCGGTGATCAAGCGACTCACATCCGAAAAGCAGCCCAAGGTCGGCTTCCTCGGCGGATTCGGGATGCCCGATCTGGGACAGGACATGCGCAACGTCGTCGCGGCGCTCTCCCAGTCCCAGCGTTATCAGGTGGACCCAATCAACACCACGGCCGGCAACAATATGATCCCCAACGAGGAAAACGTGTTGGTGATCGTGCAGCCGAAAGAGCCGTTCGATGAGTGGACGAAGTTTTGCATTGATCAGTACGTCATGAATGGCGGCCGCGTCGCGTGGCTGGTGAACAAGGTGAAGGCTGATCCGAACACGCAGCAGGCGCAGCAGTTGAATCTGAACCTTGACGATCTCACGCGCCGCTACGGTTTTGTGATTTCGAACAACCTGATCATGGACATGCAGGCTTCGATGATTCAGGTGCAGCAGCAGCAGGGCCAGTTCACGATCATGAACATGGTGCGCTATCCCGCGTTTCCGGAAATTCGCGACTTCAATCAGCAGCATCCGGTGGTGAAGAATTTCCAGACCATGTCGCTGTTCTACGCCAGTTCGATTGACACGACTCCCGCCGCCACGGCCGGAGTCAGCGTGACGCCGCTGTTCTATTCCAGCGAGCACACGCAAGTGCAGCAGGGGCGCTACGACATTAATCCGATGGCCCAGTTCAAGCGCGAAGATTTCTCCGGCGGCCGCAAGGTACTGGGTACGGCGCTGCAAGGGACGTTTAAATCCAATTACGAAGGCAAGCCCGTGCCGCATCCGACGGATAGCACCGCCGCGGCGCCAACCGTCAACGTCGTGACACAGAGTCCTGAGACGCGCATGATCGTCATCGGCGACGGCAACTTCGTGCAGGGACAGTTCGCGCAGCAGGGTGGGCCCGGGCAGATCCTTTTCCTCAATCTCGTGGATTGGCTCGCGCAGGATGATGACATGATTGCAATTCGTTCGCGCGAAGCGGCGATTCGACCGCTTAAGGCCGATATTTCCGACGGCACCAAGCAAACCGTGAAATACGCAAACATGTTCGGCCCGCCAGCAATTGTCCTGCTGCTCGGCATGTTCCGCTGGTCGCAGCGCCGCAACCGGAGGAAAGCCGGCGTATGAAAAACCGCAATATCCTCCTGCTCGGAACCTTGGTCGTTCTGATCGGCATTTACTGGTTCATGCAGAAGAGCAAACCGGTGGTCGAGACCGATCGTCCGTTCGTGAGCGCTGACAGCGCGAAGGTGGATCTCGTACGCATCGAGTCGCCCGATGAGACCGTCGAACTCGTGAAAGAGGGCGAGAAGTGGTGGATGAACAAGCCGGTGCGCTACCCCGCCGCCGAGAAGAACGTGCAGATGGCGGTGCAGAAGCTGAAAGAGATGAAGAAGCTCGCCATGATCACCGAGAAGGCTGATCGCTATAGTGATTTTCAGGTGAGCGACAGCGGAGCGACGCGCGTCACCATCGGTCAGGGCGGGAAGACGACCACCTTCCTTGTCGGCAAGTCCGGCCCTTCGATGCAGACAACGTACGCGCGCCTGGCCAATTCAAAGGAAGTCTGGGAGATCGCCGGAAACCACGCGGGCACATTCAAGAAGAAGGCGAAGGAGTGGCGCGATAAGACGATCACCGACTTGGATATGAACGCGATTACCAAGGTCGTGATCGAGTATCCGCAGCAGACGGTGACCGCCGCGCTCGTGGACACGACATGGAAGATTACCGCGGGCAATCAGCAATTCGAGGCGGACAAATCGCTTGTCGAGCGGTTGACGCGGATGATCTCCAAGATCTCCGCCGTGGACTTCGCCGACACGCTCGGCGCGAACGCCTTCGACAAACCGGAAGCGCACATCGTCGCCACGCTCAATAGTGGCGAGACGGTTGACCTGAGGCTGATTCCTAAGGGTGCCGCCGCCAATCAGTATTTCCTGCGCAAGGACGGCGCGTCTTCCGATTTCGTGATCTACAAGAGCACTGCCAGCGCGCTGATGAAGAAGGCGGACGATTTCAAGGCCAAGCCGGAGGAGGTCGCCGGCAAACCCAAGCCGAAAGCGTAAGAGGCTCGGCCGAAGGCTTGGCCGACGTTGCGGAACCACCGCCGAAAATCCTCCGGTGCACGAAGATGCCTGACGCATCAAGAACCGGCAACTTGACTTAGAACGATCCCGGCTGCTCTATGCCGGGATCTTCTTATTGCAGAATGACGTTGCGATTTTCCGGAAGAATTGCTATCCTGATCGTATGAATGCTCTGCTGCGATTACTGCCGTTTCTGAAACCCTACCGCAAAGAGATGTGGGTCGGTACGCTCTTCGCCGTCGTCAACAACGGCATCGGTGTGCTCGCGCCCATGATTCTGAAATACGCCGTGGATGGACTCCAGCACGGCGCAACCGCCAACGATCTGGCGATCTGGGCGGCCGAATTGGTGGGAATCTCGCTCTCCGCCGGCGTACTGCGCTACTTCATGCGCATGATCTTGATCGGCATGTCGCGTCGCGTGGAGCTGGACCTGCGCAACGCGCTGTTCGCTCATCTGCAGAAACTTCCCGTCTCGTTTTACAATCGCCACCGCACCGGCGACCTGATGGCGCGGCTCACCAGCGACCTCGACAGCGTGCGCAACGTGCTCGGCCCGGGCATCATGTATCCGATTGACACGATCACGATTGCTTTGTTCTCGATTGCGCTCATGTTCATGCTGTCCGTCAAGCTGACGCTGTTCGTTCTGATCTCCGCGCCGATTGTGTCCCTGACGGTGTTCTACCTTGGGCGCGTCACCTACAAGCTGCATACCCGGATTCAGGAGCAGTACTCCGCGCTTTCGGACACGGCCCAGGAGAATCTGTCCGGCGTACGGGTCGTGCGGGCGTATGCGCAGGAAGACCGCGAAATCGGCACCTTCGACGAGATTAACCGGGAATATGTGCACCGCAACCTCTTGATGACCAAGGCGCAGGCGCTGTTCATGCCGATGATGTTTCTGCTGTTTGAAATCGGCGCGGCCCTGATCCTGCTTCTCGGCGGGCGCGGAATCTTCCGCGGCGAACTCACGCTGGGCGATTTTGTAGCGTTCGTGGGATACCTTGGGATGCTGGCCTGGCCGATGATCGCCATCGGCTGGGTGGCCAATCTCTTCCAGCGCGGCGCGGCTTCGATGAAGCGCCTCAGTGAAATCCTCGACATCGCCCCCGAAATTCAGCAGCCGGCGCTCCCGCATATTCCGGAAGATGTGAAAGGCGAGATCGTGTTCGACAACGTTCGTTTCCGCTATGATGACAAAGAACCGACGCTGAAGAACCTGAATTTCACCATTCCCGCCGGGAAAACGGTGGCCTTTGTCGGTCGCACGGGCAGTGGCAAGAGCACGCTGGTGTCGCTCATTCCGCGACTGTTTGATCCGACGGAGGGCGCGGTGCGGATTGACGGCGTCGCTACGACCGAGTGGAACTTGGACGAGCTGCGCCGCAGCGTCGGCATGGTCCCGCAGGATGCGCTGTTGTTTTCCGATACGTTGAAAAACAATATCCTTTTCGGTATCGCGGAAGAAGATCCGGAGCGCTTTGACGAGGTTGTGCAGATTTCTCAAATTGCGAAGGACGTCGAAGAATTTCGCAACGGCTACCAGACGATCGTTGGCGAACGCGGCCTCACTTTATCGGGCGGCCAAAAGGGACGCACCGCTCTGGCTCGCGCCTTGATGAGGGATCCGAAAATTCTGATTCTCGACGATGCTCTCGCTGCCGTGGACACGCATACCGAAGAAGAGATCCTGCGCCGCCTGCGACGGTTCATGCGCGGGCGCACCTCGATCATTATCTCCCATCGCGTCTCGACCGTGCGGCAGGCGGATGAAATCTTCGTGATTGATCAGGGCGAAATCGTCGAGCGCGGCACGCACGATGAATTGGTGGCGCGGGGCGGCTACTATTCCGAACTGGAGCGGATGCAGCGGCTGGAAGCGGAGCTCGAAGAATTGGAAGTAGAGGCCGAGTCATGAGTGAGCGCGAGCGCGACGACCAGCGCGAAGAAGACATTCTCGGCAAGGCCTACGACGCCCGGCTCGCCAGACGGCTGTGGAGCTTCGTCGGCGATCAGAAGTGGAAGATCTGGCTCGCGGTGCTGCTGCTGATTTTCGGCGCCGGCGCGGAGCTAGCCGGGCCGCTCCTGACCAAGATCGCGATTGACAAGTATATCGCCGCCCGCGATTGGAACGGCTTGGTCATGATTGTCCTTGCCTTCATCGGCTTTGCGCTGGCCGCAACGGCCTTGCGGTGGAGCGAGACCTATCTCACGGGATCGGCGGGGCAGTTCATCGTTTATCGCCTGCGGATGCAGGTGTTCGAGAAGCTCCAGCGGCTCTCCATGCCCTATTATGACCGCAATCCGGTCGGGCGGCTGATGTCGCGCGTGACCACGGACGTGCAAGCGCTGTACGAACTTTTCGGTTCGGGCGTGGTGGCGATTCTCGGCGACGTGATCACGCTGCTCGGAATCATGATTGTCATGTTCGTCATCAATTGGAAGCTCGCCGCGCTGACGCTGTCGGTCATTCCGGTGTTGCTGATCGTTACCTTCATGTTCCGCAAGAAGGTGCGCGACCTCTATCGCCAAACGCGCTTGAAGATCGCCCGCCTGAATACCTACCTGCACGAGAACCTCGTCGGCACGCGGGTCGTTCAACTCTTCGGCCGGGAGCCGCGCAACTTTCGTCGCTTCGACGAGATCGGCTCCGATCTGCAAAAGACTTATTTGCAAACCATCTTTTGGTACGCGCTCTTCTTCCCCGGCGTTGAGCTGATCTCCGCTGTGGCCGTCGCGCTGATCATCTTCGGCGGCGGCAAACTGATGCTCGCCGGAGCCGTGACGCTCGGGACGCTGGTCGCGTTCATCCAATACGTCGAGCGCTTTTACCGCCCAGTGCGCGATCTGGCCGAGAAGTACAACATCCTGCAAGGCGCGATGGCCGCCTCGGAGCGCATCTTTAATGTGCTCGATCATCCGATTGGCGTTGCTCCTCCCGAAATCCCGCGAGCGCTTCCGCTGCATGCTCATTACGCCGATAGCGACGGCAAACTCCCCGCCGGCGTCTCACTTGAATTCCGCAACGTCTGGTTCGCCTATCGCGATGAGGAATGGGTCCTCAAGGACGTCAGTTTCATAGTGGCGCCGGGCGAATCCGTGGCCATTGTCGGCGCCACCGGAGCGGGGAAGACCACGATTATTTCGCTCTTGAGCCGCTTCTATGACGTGCAGAAGGGCGAGATCCTGATCAACGACGTTAACATCCGAGATCTTGGTCTCGCCGAGTTGCGACGGATGATGGGTATCGTGCTGCAGGACGTCTTTGTGTTCAGCGGAACGATCGAAGACAACATCCGATATGGTTCCCCGGAGATGCAACGCGCGGAAGTGGAGAGTGCAGCGTCGCTCGTACATGCCGATCACTTCATCAAGCGCCTGCCTTACGGCTACGATGAGCCGGTCATGGAACGCGGCGCTACTCTCTCGACCGGCGAGCGTCAGTTGCTCGCGTTTGCCCGCGCGCTGATCTGCAATCCGCAGATCTTGATTCTTGACGAGGCCACGGCCTCGATTGATACCGAGACCGAGCGGCTGATTCAGGATGCGATCAATCGCTTGCTCGTCAATCGCACGTCGCTGATTATCGCGCACCGGCTTTCGACCATCCAACGTTGCGACCGCATTCTCGTATTCCATCACGGTCGCTTGCGCGAGGTCGGCACGCAGGAGGAGCTGCTGGCCCTGAAGGGCATCTATTACCGGTTGTATCAACTTCAATATGGCCGCGTCTTGACCGCCGAGGAGGCCACACAAAGTGGTTGACTTTCGCCGTTTTTTCCGATAAATTGCAATGATCCTCCTGCCCACTAACTCTTGTTGATTCTGAAGCTATGCCTGTCTCCCGGGACGACGTGATCCGCACCGCTCAACTGGCCAAACTGCGCCTCTCCGACCAGGAGGTCGAGACGCTCCGCGGCGAGTTAAGTACTATTTTTCAATACATTGACCAGCTTCACGAGGTGAACACAGACCACGTCGAACCGCTGCATCATGTCTTGGAACGATACAATGTGCTGGATGAGGACATCCCCCGAGACCTCCTCGGCTCCGAAAAAGCCTTGCGCGAGGCTCCGGATCGGACGGAGGAGTTCTTCCGCGTCCCGCGGGTAATTGAATAATGCGCACGTTGGCCGTCATCCCGGCCCGCTATGCCTCGTCCCGCTTTCCCGGCAAACCGCTCGCGGATATTGCCGGGAAGCCCATGGTCCGGCACGTCTTCGAACGCTGTGCCTCAGCTCGAAACATTGAGAGCGTGATCGTCGCGACCGAGGACGAGCGGATCTTGAAGGCTTGTCAATCCTTTGGCGCAAATGTGGAAATGACCTCCTCGTCGCACGTTAGCGGCACGGATCGGGTGGCCGAAGTCGCGCTCAGGCATCCTGAGTTCGATGCCGTGCTGAACGTCCAAGGTGATGAGCCGACGATTGAATCGGAAACGGTTGCCGCGGTCGCTGATGCGCTTCAGGATTCCGCCGTTCAAATCTCGACGGCCATGACGCTCTTTCTGCCGCACGAAAATCCGGACGATCCAAACATGGTCAAGGCCGTAACGAACCCGCACGGCGACGCCCTGTACTTCAGCCGCTCGCCGATTCCCTTTTACCGTGACTCCGGCGCAGCAAGTCAAGAACACTATCGCCACCTCGGCATTTACGGGTTCCGTCGCGATGTGCTGCTTGCCGTAACCAAACTGCCGCCCTCCGTTCTGGAACGCGCAGAATCGCTTGAGCAGTTGCGCTGGCTGGAAGCCGGCTATGCGATCCGCTGCGTGACCGTCCGGAGCCGCTCCACCGGCATTGACACTCCGCAAGACCTCGACCTGCTGCTCAAAAAACACTAAGCCTAAAGATAGAGTCGCATCGTGAAAAAGACGGCCAATTCTCAGAAACAAAAGACAAAGTACATTTTTGTCACCGGCGGTGTGGTCTCGTCGCTGGGTAAGGGAATTGCCGCCGCCTCGATCGGCCGCCTGCTCAAAGCGCGCGGATTGCGCGTCACCATGCTCAAGCTCGATCCCTACATCAACGTGGATGCGGGAACGATGAACCCGTATCAGCATGGCGAGGTCTTTGTCACGGAGGACGGGGCGGAAACCGATCTCGATCTTGGGCACTACGAGCGCTTCATTGACGAGGACATGGGCCGGCTGAACAACGCGACCGCCGGGCAGATCTATTTCAGCGTGATTACCAAAGAGCGGCGCGGCGATTACCTCGGCGCGACGGTGCAGGTTATTCCGCACATCACGGGCGAGATCATTGACCGCATCGAAAAAGTCGGCCAGTCGAATCACACCCCGTTTGACATCGTAATCGTCGAGGTCGGCGGCACGGTCGGTGACATCGAGAGTCAGCCGTTCCTCGAAGCCATCCGCCAAATGGCCCGCGAGAAAGGCCCACACAGCTGTCTCTTCATTCACGTCACACTGGTGCCGTTCATCCCTACCTCCGGTGAAGTCAAGACCAAGCCAACGCAGCATAGCGTGCGCGACCTGCGCGAAATCGGTATTCAGGCCGATCTCCTGTTGTGCCGCACCGAGAAGCCGCTCGAGAAGAAGGTCAAGGAGAAGATCGCCCTCTTCTGCAACGTTGGTAAGGAAGATGTCTTTGAAGTTCGCGATGTGCAAACCGTTTACGAACTCCCGCTCGTGCTCGAAGCCGACGGCTTGGGCAAGCGCATCCTTGACATGCTCGGCTTGAAGGCGAAAGAACCGGATCTCGCGGAGTGGCGGGAGCTGGTGGATCACATCAAGCGCCCCGAGCGTACCATACGCATCGCCGTCTGCGGCAAGTATATCGAAGTCAAAGACTCCTACAAGTCTATCATGGAAGCCTTCGTGCACTCCGGCGCGTTTCATCACGCGCATGTGCAGCTCAAGTGGATTGAAGCCGAAGATTTCGAGCAGCAATCCGCGGCGGAGTTGTTGGCGGATTGCGCGGGTCTCTTGGTTCCCGGTGGCTTTGGGGAACGCGGCATCGAAGGCAAGCTCAAAGCGATTCATTACGCCCGTCTGAACAGGCTGCCCTATTTCGGCTTGTGTCTCGGCCTACAAACCGCGGTGATCGAATTCGCCCGCAATTCCTGCGGCTTGAAGCGCGCGAATTCACGGGAATTCGCCGCCGACACCAAAGATCCGGTGATTGATTTCATGCCCGAGCAGCGCGGCATCCGGCACAAGGGCGCAACGATGCGCCTCGGCAGCTATCCCTGCTTCCTCTCGCGCGGCTCGCTCGCGCATAAGGCCTTCGGCGCGGATGCGATCACCGAGCGCCACCGCCATCGCTTCGAAGTGAATAATCAATATCGCGAAACGCTCACGGCGAACGGCCTCAAGATTACCGGCGTGTGGCCCGAAGGCGACCTCGTCGAGATCGTCGAACTCGAAAACCATCCGTGGTTCCTTGCCGTGCAATTCCATCCCGAGTTGAAGAGCCGGCTCACGCGCCCGCATCCGCTGTTCCGCGATTTCGTCGGCGCGTGTCTGCAGCACGCCGAGTCCGGATCGCCGTCTCAATCTCGTCATCATCTCGAAGCTGTCACTCCTCGTTGAACAATTCCATCACCCACCGCGTCACCTTAATTCCCGGCGACGGCATCGGCCCGTCCATTTGTGAATCCACGATTGCCGTCATTGAAGCCGCCGGCGTCAAAATCAATTGGGATATTAAGCAGGCGGGCGTGGCGGCCCTGCAAGCCGGCAACGACCCGATTCCGCCCGACGTCATCGCGTCCATTCGTGAAACGCGCGTCGCGCTGAAAGGGCCGATCACCACCCCGGTCGGCGAAGGCTATCGCAGCGTCAACGTTACGCTGCGCCAGGAGTTCGATCTTTACGCCAATCTGCGCCCCTGCAAATCGTTTGAAGGCGTCAAGACCGCATGGCCGGGCGTGGACATGGTCATCGTGCGCGAAAACACCGAGGGCATGTACGCGGGGCAGGAGCTGTACGTGGGCGTGGACAAATCCTCCGCCGTGCTCGTCGCCTTCAACACCCGCAAGGCCATGCTGCGTATCTGCCGCTATGCGTTCGAGTACGCGCGCAAGCACAAGCGCCGCAAGGTCACCGCGATCCACAAAGCGAATATTCTGAAAAAGTTTTCCGGCATTCTGCTGCACTCCTTTCGCGAAGTGGCGGCGGAATACCCCGATATTCAGCTTGAAGACCGCATCATTGACGCCGCGTGCATGGGGATGGTGCGCAAGCCGCAGGATTTTGATGTCGTCGTAACGACAAATCTGTTTGGCGATATTCTCTCCGATCTCGCCGCGGGCCTCGTCGGCGGTCTGGGACTCGCGCCCGGCGGCAACTACGGTGACGGCGTGGCGATGTTTGAAGCCGTGCATGGCAGCGCGCCGGACATTGCCGGCAAAAACGTCGCGAATCCGATTGCCATGATTCTGGCCGGCACGATGATGCTTCACTATTTGAAGGAGAGTCGAGCGGCAGAGAAAATCGAAAACGCGGTGCAGGCGCTGCTCCGCGACGGCAAAGTGCTCACGCCCGATCTTTTGGACGGATCCAAGTACGGAACGACGGACATGACTAAAGCGTTGGTGAATCTCGTTGCCTGAGGATCGCGCTTATCCGCTGGCGATCATCGCCGGCCCGTGCGTAATCGAGTCGGAAGCCCTCTGCATGGAAATCGCCGAGGCCTTCTATCACATCGCGCTGCGCTGCAAAGTGCTGCCGATTTTCAAAGCCAGTTACGATAAGGCCAACCGCACCTCCGTTGAGAGCTTTCGCGGTCTCGGTATGGAGGAGGGCTTGCGCGTTCTGCAAAAGGTTCGCAGTGAGATCGGGCTGCCGGTACTCACCGACATCCATACGCCGGAGCAGGCGGCAATCGCCGCGGAAGTCGTAGACATCCTGCAAATTCCCGCGTTTCTCTGTCGTCAAACCGACATGCTCCTCGCCGCGGGCAACACCGGCAAACCGGTGAACATCAAGAAGGGCCAATTTGTAGCGCCGGGTGACATGAAACATCTCGCGCGCAAGGTCGAGTCCACCGGCAACAAGCAGATTCTGTTGACCGAGCGCGGCACATCATTCGGTTATCACGATCTCGTCGTGGACATGCGCTCGCTGGTGCAGATGGCCGAGACCGGTTATCCCGTCGTCTTCGACGCCACGCACAGCGTGCAGCGCATGGGCGGCGCTACCGGCGTCTCCGGAGGATTTCCGCAATACATCGAGCCGCTCGCTCGAGCGGCCGTCGCCACCGGTGCCGTGTCCGCGGTATTCATCGAGACTCACCCGCGCCCGCAGGAAGCGCTCTCCGACAAAGCCAGCATGTTGCCCCTGCCTCGTCTGGAGCCGTTGATTAGAGAACTGGTGCGCGTCGCGGAAGCGGTCGGGCTTTCCGCGACTCCTGCCTTTGGAGCGAGGACCTGAACATGCGCGACAAAATCCGCATCATCGCGATGCAATTCTACGCCTACCACGGCGCGCTCGAGGAAGAGCGCACTCTGGGTCAGGCGTTCGAGGTGGATGTCGAAGTTGCCGGCGATTTCTCTCCGCGCGACGAGGGCAGCGACGATTTGCACTGGACCGTGGACTACACGCTGCTTTATCGCACGGTCGCCGACGTATTTACGCGCGGTGAAAACTTCCACTTGCTGGAAACGTGCGCCGGCGTCATCGCCAACACGTTGCTCAAGAAATTTCAGGCGGTGGATGAAGCCACCGTACGCGTGCGCAAACCGCACGTCCCCATGGGCGGGCTCGTGAAGCATGTCGAGGTGGAGGTCACCCGCCGTCGGCTCCCATCCTGAGCACGCATACGTCGGCTTTGGCGCCAATCTTGGCGACCGCGTCCACATTTTCTACGATGCTCAGGCGCTGATCGAGCAGCGCGGCTATTCGATTTTGCGCACGTCGTCGCTCTATGACAGCGAACCGTGGGGTGGGGCGGAGGGCGGAGAATTCATCAACGCGGTTTACGAAATCGAGCGCCGCAATACTCCGGAGCAGCTCTTGCGCGACCTGCTCGCCGTCGAAACCGATCTCGGCCGCCGCCGCCGCCGCAAGAACGAAGCTCGCACGTGTGATCTGGATCTGCTGCTATGGGCGGACGAGATTATTGACTACGCCGAGCTGAAGATCCCGCATCCCCGCATTCCGGAACGCAAATTCGTGCTCTATCCGCTGTGCGAACTAATTGCGCAGCGCCTGCATCCCGTATTGAACCGGTCGTTCGAGGAGCTGCTCCTCGCGTGCCGCGACCAGACCCTTGTAAAAGTACATCAGCCGTAGAAAATGTCCCGCGTTTATGGATAAGCCGCGCTACATCGCTGTCGAAGGTGTGATCGGTGTGGGTAAGACCTCGCTGGCGACGCTGCTCTCCGAGCGCATGAACGGCCGGCTGGTGCTCGAGAATCCGGAAGAGAATCCGTTTCTCGATCAATTTTACAAAGACCCGCGCCATTACGCGTTTCAAACGCAGCTCTTCTTCCTGCTTTCGCGCTTCAGGCAGCAGCAAGAGCTGCCGCAGCCCGATTTCTTTCACCCGCTCGTCGTCGCGGATTATCTCTTTGCCAAGGATCGCATCTTCGCCTATATCAACTTGAGCGAAAACGAGATCGCACTCTACGAAAAAGTGATGTCGCTGCTCGAAATGCGCATCAAGAAGCCGGATCTCGTCATCTACCTGCAAAGCTCCACCGAGCGGCTGATGCAGAACATCCGGCGCCGCAACCGGCCCTATGAGAAGGAAATCTCCGAAGAGTATCTGCGCACGCTGAACGAAGCCTACAACCATTACTTCTTTCACTACAGCGACACACCGCTGCTGATCGTGAACGCCACGGCGATTGATTATGTCAACAACGCGGACCACTTTCAGACGTTGCTCGCCGAAATCGGGCGCGACGAAATCGGCACGCGCTACTATAATCCGGTCGAGATATGAGAAGCCTGTTCCGCCTTGTTCTGTACGGTATTCTGTTCTGGGTGGTTTTCCGCCTGATCCGCGCCGTAACGTCATCGCGCCGCGTGGATCCGCCGGAGCCGCGAAAACCGGTGCCGCCGGCCTCACTTCGTGAAGATCAGATTCAGGACGCCACCTTCGTGGACATTCCCGACAAGAAGAAGACATGAGCCGCCAGATTGTTGCCACCGATCGCGCGCCCGCCGCCATCGGACCCTACAGCCAAGCCGTCCGATTCAACGGTGAGTTGATCTATACCGCCGGGCAGATTCCGCTCGATCCCGAGACCGGGCAAATCATCGGAGACAATGTGGCGGCGCAGACCGAACGCGTGCTGAAGAATCTCTCCGGCATTCTCGCTGCTGCCGGCAGCTCGCTCGAGCAAGTCGTGAAAACGACTGTGTTCCTCAAGAATATGAACGATTTTGCCGATATGAATACTGTGTACGGCCGCTTTTTCGCTGCCAATCCGCCTGCCCGCAGCACCGTCGAAGTCTCGCGGCTGCCCAAGGATGTGCTGGTGGAGATCGAATGCCTGGCGCTCGTCGGTTGAGATTCCTGCTCTGCGGGTGCGCTGTTCTCATCGCACTCAGCCCGGCCGTTGCCCGGGACTATCCGGGCAAGCCCTTGAAGAGCACGACCGGGGCGGTATTCCGCTCGCTCGCTTTTCCCGGCTGGGGGCAGTTCTATACGGAATGCTACTGGCGGGCCGGCATCTACGCCGCGGCCGAGGGCAGCTTCATTGCCAGCGTGTGGTGGAATCACAATCAGATGAAGGAATTCAAGCGGCAGCACGACACTCGGCTGGAGCGGTTTTATCGCAACCAGCGCAACCGTATGGTCTGGTGGTTGGCGGGCACGATGCTGCTCTCGATGGGTGATGCTTACGTTGACGCGCACTTGTACGGCCTCGACTGGTCTCCGGAAATCTCTTCTGATCACCGCGGTGTCAACGGCGGTCTGGCCGTGGCCATTCGTTTCTAACTGGTTATTCTGATGTCTCTCTTTGATCGCGTGGTGGTGGCCACGCTGCCCCTGGTGCCGAAAGTCATCGTAGGCAAGGTCGCCTCCCAGTACATTGCCGGAGAAACTCTGGCCGACGCCGTCCGCACCGTCCGGCGGCTGAATGAAAAAGGCTTCATGGCGACGGTGGACGTGTTGGGCGAGTTCACGAACGAGCGCGCCGAGGCGGAAGCCGGTGCGGAAAGATATCTCGAGTTGCTCGAGGCCATCGTCGCGCAGAACATAGACGCCAACGTGTCGGTGAAGTTGACGGCGCTCGGACTTTCGATTGACCCGGTCTTCGGCCGCAAAACGCTAATGCGCGTCATCGAGTTGGCGGCCCGGCACAATATTTTTGTGCGGCTTGACATGGAAGATTCGCCGCATACGAAGGAAACGCTCGATATCTACGACGAATTGCGCCGGGATTATCGCGTGGGCGTCGCCGTGCAAGCCTATCTGAAGCGCGCGATGGACGACGTCGTTCGCCTGATGGCGAAAGGCCCGGCCAACTTCCGCCTGTGCAAGGGCATCTATCTGGAGCCGGAAGCCATTGCCTACAAGGACCGACAACTGGTGCGCGACAATTACATCGCACTGCTCGATCGCATGTTTGTCGGCGGTGCGTACGTCGGCATTGCAACTCAGGACGATCATCTTGTCACGCGGGCGGAGGAGTTGATTCGCAAATATGCGTTGTCGCCGGATCGCTATGAGTTCCAGATGCTGCTTGGCGTGCGGCAGGAATTGCGCAACTCGATTCTTGCCCGCGGCCATCGCCTTCGCGTTTACGTTCCGTTCGGCAGCGCGTGGTACGGCTACTCGACGCGCCGCCTGAAAGAAAACCCGCAGATCGCGGGCTATGTCGTGAAAAGTCTCTTTAAGAAATAACCCGGATTCGTTGGGTCACCTGAGCCATTTTCGGCCGGTGACCCTCTCTCTGAGGAGCCTATGAGTCTTCCCGAAGAGTTTCTCAATCGTTTCATCTGCGGCGATTGCTTTGAAAAGCTGCGCGAGCTGCCGGATGAGTGCATTGACCTGGTGCTCACCGATCCGCCGTACGGCATTGACTATCAATCGAATCGCCGCGTCGCGCGCCCGAAACTTCCCAAGTTCGAGAATGACATAGATCTGAGCTGGGTTGCAGGCTGGGTGGACGAAGTGCACCGAGTGCTGAAGAACGACCGCCACTTCTATTGCTTCACGCGGTTTGACATGTATCCGATCTTTTATAACGCGATCAGCGAGCGCTTCAAGGTCAAGAACTGCCTCATCTGGGTGAAGAACAACCACGGCAGCGGCGATCTCAACGGCTCCTATGCTCCCCAGCATGAGATGATCATCTTCGCCGTCAAAGGCAAGCGTGACATCAACGGCAGACGCGACGCGGACGTGATCGGCGGCATGAACGTCCCCTCTGCGCACCGCGCTCATGCGACGCAGAAGCCGGTGGACGTGCTGCGGCAACTGATCGAGAAGAGTACCGAACCCAACGAAATCGTGCTCGATCCATTCGCCGGAGTGGGGAGCACCGGCCTCGCCTGTCTCTCGACGGCGAAAGACGGTGACCATCACCCGCGCAACTACGTGCTCATCGAGTTGAATCCGGATTTTGTCGAGAAAGGCAAGCGCGGCGGTCTGGGTCGTCAGGAGACCCTGATTCGCGTGGATCCGCTGGATCGCCGCGACATCCCGCCCAAACAGCGCATATCCGCGCGAACTGTTCGCGTCCGCGCCAAGGCCGACCACTCCTTGGCCTTCGATTTCTAAGAAAGCAGAAGCCCAGTCTCACCGACTGGGCTTCTGCTTATCAGAAATCCTATCGTTCCTTCTACTTCACCACTCCCATCGCCTTTCCCACCTTGGTGAACGCTGCAATCGCCTGATCGAGATGCTTCTGCTCATGCGCTGCGGAAATCTGCACGCGAATTCGTGCCTGTCCCTTTTGCACGACGGGGAAGAAGAACCCGATCACATAAATTCCCTCGTCCAGCAGCGCCGCCGCCATCTGCTGTGCCACCGTCGCTTCATAGAGCATGATCGGCACGATCGGATGTACGCCGGGGCGAATCTCAAATCCCGCCGCCGTCATCGCCGTCCGGAAGTAGGCCGTGTTCCACTCGAGCTTGTCGCGCAGCGTCGTCGCTTCGCTCAGCATCTCGAGCACCTTTGTCGCGGCGGCCACAATCGGCGGTGGCAGCGTGTTCGAGAACAGATATGGCCGTGACCGCTGCCGGAGAATGTCCACGACCTCCTTTTTCGTCGCCGTAAATCCCCCCGATGCCCCGCCTAAGGCCTTCCCCAGTGTGGAGGTGATGATGTCCACGCGCTCCAGAGTCCCCGTGTGCTCGGGCGTTCCGCGTCCGGTTTTTCCCATGAAGCCCGTCGCGTGCGAATCGTCCACCATTACCAGCGCGTCGTATTTCTCGCACAGGTCGCAGATCTGCGTGAGCGGCGCGATGTCCCCGTCCATCGAGAACACGCCGTCCGTCGCCACGAGCCGGAAGCGCTGCCCCTGAGCCTCTTTCAGCTTCGCTTCCAGATCGCTCATGTCCATGTGCTTGAAGATGTATCGCTTCGCCTTCGCCAGCCGGATGCCGTCAATGATGGACGCGTGGTTCAACTCGTCCGTAATGATCGCATCCTCTTCCTTCATCAGCGTCTCGAACAGCCCGCCGTTCGCATCGAAGCACGAACTGTAGAGAATCGAATCTTCCATGCCGAGGAAGTCGGCAATCTTGCGTTCGAGATCCTTGTGAATCGCCTGCGTCCCGCAGATGAAGCGCACGCTGCTCATGCCGTAGCCCCAGCGGTCGAGGGCTTCCTTCGCCGCTTTGATCAGGGCAGGATGCCCGCCTAACCCGAGATAATTATTTGCGCAGAAATTGAGCACCTCGCCCTGCGGCACTGTGATCTCGGCGCCCTGCGGCGATTGAATGATGCGCTCGTTCTTGAAAAGTCCGGCGTCGCGAATCGAAGCCAATTCGTCGGCCAGAAAAGGGAGTACTTTGCCGTACATGGGAGGGGGAAAATAGGTTTACTGAAGTCGTACCGGGAGCACGACAAATTGCAGGCCATGAAACAAGAGCCGCCGCTGCAGCGTAAGTGGGGTTTCGTTGTGCAGCAGCCGCGTCCAAAATGTATCCTTCCAAAAGAGTAGCCGCGCGGCGAAGAACACCGAGTTCGGAAACTCCCGGTGAATCTCCAGCGATAGCCGCTCGATCTCCGCCACGTAGTCAATCGCCAGGCTGGTGCGCGGTTCTGCCTTCAATCCGTAAGAGCGCGCCATCAGCACGTATTTCTCCGCTTCCTTGCGCACCCGTTCCTGCAATGCCGCCAGCTCATCCACGCCTTTAAAATGGCCGGAGTCAATCGCTCCGACCGAAACGAACATGAACTGCTTGAAGCGCGGCCCGAACAGCCGCATCACGTTCAGCATCAGGTGAATGCCGGTGCCGTTGTATTTCTCGACGAGAATCACCGCCGTCGGTTCGTTCGGTGAAAGCGGCTGCTTCGTCACCGGCACGTCGCCGAACGACATGGTCGTCAGAATCTCGTCAATCTTTTCCACCTTGGCCTGGATCAGGTTGTAATGCCGCCGGATCAGCAGGCAAAGCGCCACCAATCCGAGCGTCACCAGCAGCGTGAGCCACGCTCCGCGGAAAAACTTGATTCCGATCATGATCACGAGCAGCATGACGCTGACGAGAAAACCCGTGCCGCTCACCAATAGTCGCCGCTTCCACGATTCCGGTCCGTGCCGCCGCTGCCACCATAATCGCGACATGCCCAGAAGCGCGAGCGCAAATCCGATGAACACGTTGATCGCGTAAAGCGAGAGCAGCACCGTGATCCGCCCGCGCGCGTACAGGATGAACGCGACCGCCGCCATCCCCATCAGCAGAATCCCGTTCTGCGTCACTAATCGCTCCGACAAATGCCCGAAGCGATGCGGCAGCCACGAGTCCTCGGCCATGTTGGCCAGCACGCGCGGCCCGCCGATGAAGCCGGTCTGCGCTGCTACGAACAAAAGCAGTGACGCCGACACCAGCATGATTGTTACCAGCAGGCTGCCGACATCGAGCTTGCCGAAATGCCAACCCTTCGTCATCTCGTCGAGGAGCGTCGCATTCAGCGTTCGCCCGACCTGATGATGAATGTCAAACAGGAAATAGTCAAAGAGCAGGAACGCCGCGAGGAACGATAGCGACACGGCCATCAGGGCCATCGTCCGCTTGCCGGTCTGAATGCGCGGCTCTTTCAGTGCAAGCATTCCGTTGGACACGGCCTCAATTCCGGTCAACGTGCCCGCGCCCATACTGAAGGCCTGTAAGAAGCGCAGGATAATGAACCACAATCCTTCGCTCGACGCCACGGTTTGCGCCTCAGCGAAGCCCGTCGCTGCCCGTGCCGGCAAGCTCCCCAGATGCGTAACGAAGCCGTAACTCACCATCACGACATGGGCGACGATGAAGATGAGGAAAATCGGCATGAGTACCAGAATGGACTCTTTCACGCCGCGCAGGTTCATCAGCACCAGCACCACAATCGCCAGCACCGCCACTTCGACTTTGACCTCCACCCAATGCGGCGGAAACAAACTGAACAGCGCGTCCACGCCGCTCACAATCGAAACCGCAATTGTCAGTACGTAGTCGAGCAGCAGCGCCGATCCTGCAACCACGCCCGCGTTCGGATGCAGCAGCTTTGACGCCACCGCATAGCCGCCGCCGCCCGAGGGAAACTGCTCGATCAACTGCGCATACGCCGCGGAGATGATCAGCACGATTCCGGCTATCGCGATCGCCAGCAAGGGCGCCAGAAAGGTCGCCCCGTGCAGCGCGAGATAAGCCTCCTCCGGACCGTAATTCGCCGATGAAATACCGTCCGCGCCCATCCCGATCCACGCAAAGAACGCGATCAGCGAAATGTGCTGAAAGACTTTGGGATCAAACGGATTGCGCCGCCCGCCCAAGAGTCGACGGCGGATCTTCGTTCGAAGCGACTCCGGTTCCTGAGGGGCGACTGCAGTTGGCTTGCTCGTGTTCGGCATCGTGTGGAAAGGCTCGCGCCTGTCCGCAGCCTCTTAGGCTTGCCCGTTCGGGAACAAGATCACCTTGAGTCCATCGCCGTGCAGCTTCGCCGCGAAGCCCAGTTCATATTCAGCCAGCGGGAATCTGTGTGTGACGATCCGCTGCGCCGTCTTCAGGAACGGCCCTTGCAGCAGCGCCAGCATCTCCAGCCACGTCGTGAAAATCTTGCGCCCAGTGATTCCGCGCACCGTCAGCCCTTTGAATACGACATCGCGGGAGAAATTCACGGCCACGTCGCCGTGCGGCAGCCCTAAGAGTGACATCTCACCGCCCGTCCGGATGCACGCAAACGCATCGCGATACGCCGCGTTGTGTCCCGATAGCTCGAGCACCACGTCCACGCCGCGTTTCATCGGATCGGATTTGCAAATCTCCAGGAACTGCTTCCGATTGCTCTCTTCCTTCACATTGAACACCTCGTCCGCGCCTTCCGCCTTGGCGAATTTCAAGAGCGAGTCGAAGACGTCCGTCACATAGATCTTGCGTGCGCCCATGAGACGGCAGAGGGAGGTCGCCATGATGCCCATCGGCCCCGCGCCAAGGATCGCCACGTCTTTGCCCGCAATATCCGCTGATCTCACGGTATGCACGGCGTTTCCGATCGCATCGAGATAGGCGGCGACTTCCACCGGCAAATCCTGCGGCAGTGGGAATACGCAGCGGGACGGCATCACCAGATAATCGGCAAACGCGCCCGGCGCGTCAATCCCGCGCACCACCGTGTTCAAACACCATTGCCCGTTTCCCGTCCGGCAGTTGTAACACCAGCCGCAGGTCACGTGCATCTCCGCTGAAACGAAGTCGCCGACGCTTATTCCGCTGACGCCTTTGCCGATCTCTTCCACGACGCCGCAAAATTCATGGCCGGTGACGACCGGCAGCCGGTCTTTCATCCGCGACATGAGCGGCGGGTCCGCGCGGTAGATATCCACGTCCGTGCCGCAGATCCCTGCGGCTTTCACTCGAATCAATACCTCGTCCGAATGGACGATTTGGGGAACAACGGCATTTGTCAAAAAGGACAAACCGGTCGCCGTCGTTTGTTTCTGAATTGCTTGCATGGTGCTGTTGTTATAAGACTTGGGCAGCAATGCTCCTGCCCGCTGAATAACCACACAAACTAATGAATTTCTAAGGAAAAATCAAGCCATGCCTCCATGGCAGGTGGGTCACTTGTGCATTGTAATGATCCATTCCTTAAAATGTATCTGCAAACCCACCCGGATCCGGATGACTTGCATCCAAATGGTACAGCCCCATTATCGACGCGTCCTAAAGATTCTTCACCCAGCGCCGATAAATAGTACAGAACCGGTAAATGGGAACACGATGTCATGGATTACTCGAACTTTGCATGTCCGAATGTGGCCTGCATGGATCACGGCAAGCGCGATCTGGGCAATATTACCCTCTATACGCGTTATGGCCGGAAACAGGTGCGCCTGTTGGTCTGCGCGACCTGCGGCAAGACCTTTAGCGAGCTCAAGGGCACTCCGTTCTGGGATAGCCGGCTCGACTGGGAAACCATCGAGAAGATCTACCGCTCGCTATTGGAAGGGCAGGGGATCCGGGCAACCGCCCGTATTCACGGCCTGTCCAAGAACACGGTCAAGCGCTACCTCCGCCTGGCACGCAAAGACTTGAATACGGTCGAGAAGTTCCTCCAGGACCGGGGCATCATTGGCATGAACACGGCGGCCCTGCATGACCTGTTGGATCGGCATGTCCGCCTGAGCAATGCACTCACAGCGCACCGCCCGATACTATCATAGTTGAACCTTGTGGCATGGCCGGGGAATAGCCGGTCATGCAGAGCCGTCCGGAGGGCATTCCGGACGGCTTTTTTCGTTTGCATTTCACCCCAAATTTCCCTATTTTCAGTACCTTCGGGGCGTAGCGCAGTCCGGTAGCGCATCTGCTTTGGGAGCAGAGGGTCGCTGGTTCAAATCCAGTCGCCCCGACCCAATAAAAACACGAGTTTATGCTCGTGTTTTGCCGTTTTGGACGCTGACTTTTCAGATACGTAAGTTCAATATTAATGTGTGAATATTGCATATTTTTTCTACGGTAGAAAGCCATCATCATTCCGTACATTCTATGCGGACATCTCGATAGAGATTGTCTTGGACCGGGAAAGGCCTAGGCCCGACGGGACCCCTACGAGTATCACGTGTCATTCGCTCCTGAGGATCAATAGACGTTGTGCATCTCCTGTTGATCGTGATGTCTGTCCCACAGCTGACGCGGGACAGATGCTGCGAGGCCACCTCGAACGTGCAAAACATTCAGGTGGGAAAACTAGCGTGCTAAGTGGCGTAAAGAGATGATGGCAGACATATTTGCCATTACCCGGCCTTCAGACATAAACAACTGTTATTGTTGTGGTTGAATTGTCTTGACAAGTTCATGAAGTTTTACTATATTGTTTACCAAATAGGTAAACAAAATTGCCGGATGAATATTTATTTTGCTGATGACGAACTAAGGCAGGATTGTAGTGATTTTGATCGTGCTCAAAAGCGCTGGGGGATGCAGGCGGCTAAGAAGCTGTTAAGACACCTTCAGCAGGTCAGCGAATCCTCATCGTTTGCTGACCTGTGGAAGTGGAAGCATCTTTACTTGGAGGAGTTGCACAAACGAAAAGGAAAGCGGCAGGGTCAATGGTCCATTCGGGTTGACGGGAAACTTCGGGTGATATTTTATCCAGCAGGTGACCAGTTGACCTGGCGGGATTCTTCTGGCAACTTCGTTTGGGGCAAAATGCGCGCAATTGAAATAATAGAGGTGACGGATTACCATGATGAATGAGCGACCTAATGAGTTTGAACCGACCGTTTGGTTTCCACCTGGCGAGACTTTGCAGGAAACGTTAGAGGCGGCAGGAATGAGCCAATCAGAACTCGCTGAACGAACCGGGCGGACGACCAAACATATAAGCGAGGTCGTGAACGGCAAGGCACCGATTTCTGTTGAAACAGCTCTTCAGTTTGAAAGAGTATTGGGAGTTCCAAGTCACTTGTGGCTTGGACTTGAACAGCGCTATCGAGCATACCTTGCACGACTTGAAGAAGAGACGGACATTAAGCAAAGAATGGAGGAATATCGCGATTGGATGCGAATGTTCCCTACGAACGAAATGGTGACGCTTAATTGGATTAGGCGAACTGATCATGCGGTTGAGAAAGTCAAAGAGTTGCTTCGTTTTTTTAGAATCGCCTCACTTGATCAGTGGGATGAAGGCCAAATTGTAGGATATGATCTTCGTCTACGCTCATCCGAATTCCGAAAGATCAATACGGGGTCTTTGCTTGCATGGCTCTGGAGAGGGAAATTGGCTGGTATGGAAGCCAATTGTGCAAATTATGATGAGAGTAGTTTCAAAAAGGTGTTGAGGCAAATCAGGCAGGAGGTACCATCGTTCAAGAGTGAGCTACCGATTCACATGCAAGCACTTTGCGCATCAGCCGGAGTTGCTCTCGTCTACGTTCATGAATTGCCTCGGATGCGAGCTTATGGAGCTACGTGTTGGATCTCCCCGAACAGAGCCTTGATACAGATGTGCTTGAGAGGAAGGCGTGAAGATCAGTTCTGGTTCACCTTCTTCCATGAGGCGGGCCACATTCTATTGCATGGAAAGACCAAGTCTTTCGTGGAAGAGGGCGAAGAGAATGTTGACAAGACGGAAGAGGAAGCAAACAAATTCGCTGCTGATTACTTGATTGAACCTAAGACTTGGCAATCCTTTGCACAAAGCTCTTTATGGGACAATCTCAATGCTCGTAGCTACGCTCGCGGAAAAGTCCAAATCGAGTCATTCGCTCGTCAACAGAAGGTGTCTCCGGGAATTGTTGTCGGCAGATTACAGAGAGAAGGAAGAATCGAGCATAGGCACTTCAATGACCTAAAGACTCAGCTGAGTTGGCTACAAGCCTAAGCCGTATCGGCATCCGTGAATTTCGTCAAAGGCCAAATGGACATGACATGAACGTGAGCGTCTGCGGCGGACGTCGACAATTGGAAATGGAATGATCCACTGAGCGCAGCATGAGTTATCAGTCCCAACCTTCTTCTGACTTTCTGCCACACGTCGTAATTCAAGCTTCAAATGCAGGAAGTCAGCTTCCCAAGCTGGAGGTTGCGGGTTCGACTCCCGTCATCCGCTCAAATAAGAACAGTCATTTACGTGGCTGTTTTGATTTTAGAGGAATTGCATAAGTTCAATACTTAGTGCGCAATTCTCCCGATTATTTCTACGGCAGAAAGTGTAAACGATCCGTCGAGCGACAATCAGATCAAACCTACTCGGGCGAAAAAGTGAACAACAGTGATCGGCACGGTCAAGATGAAGATGAGGAGCCGAATTACAACCGCGAGGCCATAATTCGAGACCTATGTTTGGGTAAGTTCCTGACGTTTTCACTCGACGAACTTGAGAAGACACTCTCCGAGTTCCTCGACTATCAGCGGCTTAACAAGGACAACCTCCTTGAGACCGGGCTTAGGAAATTCCTATTCAAGCCATCGGGATACTTGGATCATGGTTTGTCCAATTTATACTGCACTCGACTGCCTGGCAAGGTCGAGGGCTTGGTCCGCGAAGGACAAATGGAGTTTCACTATCAGTGGTGGGAGCATTGGCCCGTCAAACTTGCGCCGCACTTTCATCCCGTCAGTCCTTTTGTTTCTGGACGACTCGTCTATGAGCGCGAGATAGATACTGACTGGCTACAGGATTGGTTTCCATTACCGAAACTTCCTGTGCTGTCTGAAAATCACTCATTGGCAGTTCCAGCGCCCTTTCTCAAACCAAGCGATGTTGAACGAATCGAACGCGAACGTGGACTCCTGTTTGAACTTAAGGAAGCTATTCTTGTTGAGGTTTGCCGGGCATTGAAGAACAGAGATTCAAGCATGTTGTGGAACAGGTCCATCGAGGTTCTCAATGTCAAGAACATCAGCCGCGATTTCATTAGATTCTATGTTGAGTTGGAATGGATGTACCGGCTAATGATCGGAAGGCCTTCGCTATTGAATGATTTGGTGATGGATAAGCTCACTGGGGGGCTAAGTTCCTTGTTTCTCCTCGTATGTCACGTGGAACAAGAACTTAAAGAGCCTGAGTGGGAGCAAATTGCTCGCGTCTGGGGTGCTGTGGCGGATGTGTTCGAGAGTAAAGGTCTGAGACTTTGGGGATCGGATTATGCGGAGTGTGTAACTGTAGTCGGCGTCGATGTGATTAATGATGTTGCAGACTGGATCTACTATTTGACGTGGAACTCTGCCCACGAGCTGACGAGAATTATGACGGCAGATCTCAAGGTCGAGGTCGCTGACATCGTGCTCACCCGACCTGAGTTTCAAGATAACGTGAGGCAGAAGCTGCATGATTTCGACAGTGTTATCGCCACGTATGCGAGAAACCCGGAAGGGAAGGACTTAATTATCTCTCTGATTGAGCGAGGGAGTGGAGACACTCAGTCTCAGAATGTGCTCAGAAAGGACGGCGAATATTGGGAGTTTCGCTACAGTGGAGAAGAAACCAAGCTCAAGGACTGCAAAGGTTTGAAATACTTGGCAATTCTACTGCGGGCGCCGGGTGAAAACCTACCTGCTACCCTGCTTGTGGATACGGTTAGCGGTGGCCCACCCACGATCAGCCAGGACGTGCAAACTTTCCGCTCGACCGAGATAGGCATTGAGCTGAGTGATGCTCAGACCGTTGATCAAGTTCGTCGTAGGCTCCGCCAAATCGGCACAGAACGCGCAGAGGCAGTGGAAGCGGACGACTTTGAGTCGATCAAGAAGCTGGATGAGGAAGTCGAAAAGCTTGGCCAATACCTCGGTGCCACGACGAGCAAAAGTAGAACAATTCGAACGTCTGGGACAAGAGCTGACAAGGACCGCAAGTCGGTCTCCGGAGCCATAAACGATGTGCTGCGAAAGATTGAGAAGACTCACAAGCCGCTTTTCAAACATCTCAAGGCTTCTGTCCAGACGGGGTATAGGTGTGGCTACAATCCTTCTGAACCAACGCCCTGGCATGTCGTGACATAGAAATTACTGCCCATTACGGGGTTGCCAGGCATTCTCTGGCAAATGCCAGATGGTTTCTGGCGCTATATAGGCAAAAGCCTAAGCCCCGTCAAGCAGCTAAGCGCTTTTTCCAGTTCGCCCGAACTGGTTTTCCCCAGTGAGTCCTTGACGGGGCAACTCACTGGGGTTTTCTTTTTCGGAGTATCAGTATATGACCCTATTACCAGCGAGTGAACCGGCTGGCCCGGCCACACTCACCACCCTTGACTTTGTGCGATTCTACCGCGCAAATGAATGGAAGCCGATTCCGCTGAACGGCAAGGTTCCGGTCACGAAGGAGTGGCAAAGACTCGATTTGCCGCCCGAGCAAGACGAACGCCATTTTGGTAATGGTCAGAACGTGGGACTCCGTTTGGGTTCGCCATCGGGTGGTTTGGTCGACATCGATATCGATGATGAGGTTGCCCTGAGGATTGCTTCATATTTCCTGCCCGTCTCTTCATTCATTTTTGGCCGAGTCAGTAAGCCGAATTCCCACTGGATGTACATTGTGGACCCGGTTCCGAAAACCTCCAGGTTTCAGTGTCCAGACGGAAGAGTGCTTATTGAGGTGAGAAGCACCGGTGCCCAGACCATGGCCCCGCCGTCTAAGCATCCCGAAGGCGAGCTGGTGTCGTTCGCCCACTCAAACGGGGCGCTGCCAGGTCCACCGTCAATTGTTCACGCCGATACGCTGATGCTTGCGGTCGGTCGGGTTGCGGCAGCAGCGTTGTTGGCCAAGAACTTGTCAGAGAAGGGTTCGCGGCAGGATGCAACTCTTGCGCTTGCGGGAGGTCTCTTGCGAGCCGGGTGGGGAGAAGAAGAAGTGAGAATATTCATTCGTGCTATTACAGATGGTGTCGACGACGAAGAAGCCTCCTTGCGCCAAAGCGTGGTGAGAAGCACGATGCAGAAAATTCAAGCCGGGTCAGACGTGAGAGGATGGCCAAGCCTCGCAGAACTTGTGGGTGATAAGGTTGTGCAAAAGGCATGCAACTGGCTGGGAGCCAAGACGGACGGGATAAAGGTGCCTCAACGGAGCGTTGCGCCAGACCACGACGAATTTCACTGCACCGATTCGGGAAATGCCAGGCGGTTCGCCGTGAGATTTGGAAGTGAGCTCAAATATGTCACGCATGGCAAGCGTGGAGGTTCATGGTCCGGGTGGGATGGTACGAAGTGGCATCCTGACTTGCAGGCGGCAGAACGTGCAGCAAAGAATGTAGCGAGAGAACTCTACCAAGAGGCGTCTCTTGGTGACTCACTCGGTAAGCGGACTCAACTTGCGAAATGGGCGCTTTGCTCGGAATCGGCTGAGAGGATTACGGCCATGTTGCGGCTTGCACAAAGCGAACATGAGATTACGGCCAAACCTTCAGAATTCGATCAGCAACCGTGGCTCTTGAACGTCAGCAATGGAGTTCTCGATTTAAGAACCTCCACGCTTATTCCCCATAATCGAGAATTGAAGCTGACCAAGCTCGCGGGCACAGGATATGACGCACAGGCAAAGTGTCCAAGGTGGGACAGGTTCCTCTTGGAGATTATGGACGGTAAAGAGGAGTTAGTGACCTTCCTTCAGCGTTCTGTAGGGTATTCGCTTTCGGGCCAGACGTCTGAGCAATATTTCTTCTTCTGCTATGGGCCGGGCGCGAATGGGAAAACCACCTTCTTGGAGATTATCCGGGACATATTAGGCGGCTACGGACAACAGGCGGAATTCAGTACATTTCTTCGCAAGGCTCACGGCAGTGATGGGCCACGTAACGATATCGCCAATCTCCAGGGGGCGCGCTTGGTAGTAGCTGCGGAGTTGGCGGGAGGGAGACAGTTTGATGAGAGTGTCCTGAAACAGCTTACTGGGGGAGATTCGGTCAGAGCGCGTTATCTCTATGCCGATGAGTTTGAATTCAGACCGGAGTTCAAATTGTGGCTCGCTGCGAATCAACTGCCAAAACTGAGGCCTGATCATGCCATGATGAGACGAATTGCCCTGATCCCGTTTGATGTCATTATTCCTCGCCAGAACCAGGACAAACATTTATCCGAAAGACTCCGGGAAGAACTTCCAGGCATTCTGGCTTGGGCGGTACGAGGTCATGTCATGTGGAAATTGCAGGGGCTCAATGTCCCACAGGCGGTTCACAATGCTGTCGCTGATTATCGTGCTGAGAATGACCCAATTTCGCCGTTTGTCGAAGACTGCTGCGAACTGGCCGATAAGGCCGAGACTCAGGCTTCCGGCCTGTACTCAGCCTACAAGAATTGGTGGCTGGAGAACCCAGGCAAGCGGAGCGCGTCCCTTCAGGTCGAATCGCAGCGGTGGTTCGGAGAGCGGTTGGCAGACATCGGGCGCTTGCGGCGGCGGAAAACCCGGTCAGGAATAGTTTGGGATGGAATTGGCTTGAAGCAAACGCGAGAGTAACCAAAGCCTCTGTGAAGGTACGGTGTGGACGGTTGTGTACCTTCTCACCTGAATTCTGCTTTGAACAAAGACAGGCAAGAAGTTACGTAGGAACCTTCACCACGGTACACACGACCACCACCAGCTCAAGACCTTCTCAATTGTAAACGTGAACTCAACGCGCACACAAGATAAATCGCCGAAAACCGCCTGCCTCCTAACTGGAGTGGAGGTGTGCGCGCGGCTATCCGTGAGCGCGAGTTGGCTTACACGGCACCGGGCTAAATTCAAGCCGGTGGCAATTCCTGGTCGTGGACGAAACGGCCAAGAGTACCGCTATCCGGCTAAATCCGTGGAGGAGTTCCTGTCTCGCGGGCAAGAGACGGCCTGCACTCTCGACGACTGCTTTACCGGCAAGACCATGCTGGAGATGTTCGAGATATTGAAACGCCGAAACGGCGGGTCCCTGACATAACGAGTCCTATTCAAACGCGGATGTGTGCTGAAATCTGCATTATGGAACTCAAAACTTGTCGGGATTTGTGGCAATTGTAGTTCTTTGAAGAGCTGGAGACATTCCGCTCGCGCGCGCGAATATAAGTACTAATCTATGTATACAAGGTATTGGCACATTATGGCTGAATCAGAAGCCGAAGCATCCCAGATGAAAAGTCCGATTTACGTCATCGGCCAGTAGTGAAAAGGCAGATAAGCTGGATTTGCATCCGATTGAATCGAAGGGTTATGCACAAAATGTTCATGGTCGTCCACTGTGCAAGGAAATTCCGTATAGTTGCGATACATCGACTTTCAATTTTTTTTTGGGGGGGGAGAGAGTCAATTCGGAGACCGCTGGCGCGTGCCACCATTTCATGTAGAGATGCCCCAGGACGCGATTTCTTCCAGCTTTGATGTTTCTGGACGGTTAGTGAGTGGCGGGCAGTGGGAGGTCATTTGAGGCACCTTGTCGTCTCTGTTTCGCATCAAGCAAGACAAGTGCGTTCACCGTGCGCGTAGAATTTCCACACTCTCACGCGCGTGCGAACGTGTCCTTAAAGGGATCAGAGGAGCACGAATACCGAGAGGATCTCGGAACACAGAAGGGAAATGGCTGAATGTCAAAGTCAAGAAACCTTGAGGAATCGCGTCAGCGGGCGCTCGCAGCTCTTCAGGAATATCCGGAGTGGGATCTGATCGATATCGCGAGACACATCGGTATCAATCGAGCGCATCTTTATCGGCTCGCCGTCCGCTTCCCGGATGTCCGAAAGGCCTACAAATTCGTACTGGCTCTCAAGTACATGATGGCAGAGGATACGGTTTCTGATGTCGCGCTGGGGAGCCGTCGCTGCGACATTCGGTCGCTCAATGTCATAATCCATCGTGGTATGAAGAACCGCTACTACCTGAGCCGCTGGGAGGCACGAGAGGCAGCGGAGCCGGTATTTGTGATTCAGACTGTAACAGAACCGAGAAACAATTGAGTCCTCCTTTCATTTAAGCTCATGATTTTCTTGTGTTTCTCTGGCGGACGTCCAATTTGGCAATTTCTATCATCATAAAAGTCCTCGACTTGCTTGCTTTTTCATCGCTTGTGCCGTAAATTTCATGGCGCCCCTTTCCTTACGCCCACTGAAATAGCTTGTCTTATGCTTGCCCAGACCATTACTCGTTGTTGGTTGATGAACAAGCGGCGCGCCCCCGACTAAGTCCAGAATAAACTCTGATCACAACCGAGGCACGAAAGTTAATGCCAGACAACATTACCCGGATGGAGATTGTGCCGCTTCGAAAAGCGTTCCACAATGAGCCTCAAAACTTCACGACCTGGCTCGAAACACATATCGAAGCACTGTGCGACAGAATTGGAATGCAGTTGTCCGTCGTGCAGAGGGAAAATGCCGTAGGAGATTTCAATGTTGATCTCCTCTGCGAAGACGAGAATAGCCGTCCAGTAATTGTTGAGAATCAACTTGAGCGTACGAACCACGACCACCTTGGAAAGCTCCTAACCTATATGGTAAACCTCGATGCTGCTGCAGCTATCTGGATTACGTCAGAACCGAGGGCCGAGCATCAGAAGGTGATTGAGTGGTTAAATGAATCTACGCCAGCCGATATTGCTTTTTTCCTTGTTAGAGTGGAGGCCATTCGTATCGGTGACTCACCTTATGCACCGCTGTTTACCGTGCTTGTTGCCCCGGACACACAGACGAAAGAAATTGGCGAAAAGAAGAAGGAGTGGGCAGAGCGGCACGTGAATCGACTGGAGTTTTGGACTCAACTTTTGGACAAGGCAAAAGCAAAGACAAGGTTATTCTCGGGAATATCGCCCGGGCGTTACGGTTGGTTAGGCGTCGGAGCAGGAAGATCAGGGATTACCTTCAATTTTGTGATTTGGAAGGATGACGGCGGAGTAGAGTTGTATATTGACCATGACCGAGACACTGGCGCAGGAAACAAAGACATTTTTGACAAACTTCATTCACAAAAAGCCGCAATCGAGAAGGACTTTGGACAAGAATTGGAGTGGGAGAGGCTCGACGACAAACGAGCTTCACGTATCCGAAAGCGTATTGGTTTTGGAGGATTAGCCGAACCAAGTTCGTGGTCTCAACTTCAAGACGAGATGGTTGCAACCATGCTCAAGCTTGAAAGTGCGTTGCGTCCACGTATGTAGTTAATGACTTTGGCCGATCAGCCTGCAATCTCATCATTTCATTCAACGGTACCTTCCAAGTTCTTTCCTCTACTTACCCGTGAAATTTGATCTCAACCTGACCCCTTCTGATCTTCAGCAGTTGACTGATGCAGATGCAATCGCTGCTTTCTTCTCACGCCTTGGCTACAACACGAATGTGCGCACGGTGCAGACCGTCGGCAATCTTGGGCTGAGTGAATCGGTAGCGAGACCGATTAAGAAGTTGGAGCTGATTGCCGATCAGGAAACGCTGCTTCAGGTGTACTTGGTGGAAGTGCAGAGTGTTAGGATTGATCACACGCGTAATCTTATGCGCGCTTTTCGTAATCGGTCCGGCAACCATCTGTTTGTAATCACCAGCGACTACGACCGAATTGACTTTGTGCTCTTGGAAAGGTATGAACCTTCGACCGGAGTGTCCACGCGCATCCCCGGACAAGAAAACATCGGCGTGCGACCGCTGACTCTTACAGTGAATCGCCGCAAGCCCAGCAAGATTGACCTGCGTGTGCTGCGAAAGCTGACGTATACAGAAGGTGATCCGTTCGCTCAGTATGAGAAGCTCCGTCAGGCGTATTCCATTGCCCATTGGTCAGAAGAGCACTTTAACAACCGGGCGCTGTTTTCAGATTACTATTTGCTGCGCCGGCTGCAGGAACGACCCGAATGGTCTGAAGATCCCAAGCCGATCTATCGAACGCTGCACGAACTGTATCAGAAGGCGTCGGCTAAGCTGCATCAAAGCACCGATGATTCGATTCGTAGGGAACTTGCGGAACCGGTGCTGCAAGATCTGGGATTCGCGATTAAGACCAGGACGCGCGAAGGGTACGATACCACAGATTATGAACTGTATGGACCAGATCATACAGAAAAGCCGTTGGCTGTTGCACTGGTTTACTCTTGGGCGCGAAACTTGGATGGCAAGGACAGTGAACACGATAGCAATTCGCCGGAAGAAAACCCCGGCGCTGTAGTGGTGAGTCTGTTGGAGCAGGGGGTTGCGCCATGGGCAATGGTGACCAATGGTAAAGTTTGGAGGCTCTACTGTCAGCGCACTCATTCACGAGCGACCAACTATTATGAAGTCAATCTGGAAGAGATTCTTGCGCCGGAGCAATTTACCGACGGCGGACTAAACGAAGCTTTCCGCTACTTCTGGCTATTGTTCCGCAGTCAGTCTTTCATTCCCCGTGAGATTAGTTACGCGGGTAAGGCGCAGACTCTTTCCTTCCTTGATTTGCTGCTCGCCGAAAGCGCGGACTATGCAAAAGCCTTGGGTGAACGGCTCAAGGAGAGTGTGTTCGTACAGGTGTTTCCCTATCTGGCCGAAGGATTCATTGCGTATACCAAGCAATCGGAAGGCAAAGACGCAGATCTGTCCGAAGAAGCGCTGGACGCTATTTATCAGGGCACATTGACTCTGCTGTACCGTCTTCTCTTCCTGCTGTATGCAGAAGCACGCGATCTACTGCCGGTCAAAGAATACCGTGGCTACTATGAATGCAGCGTCGGCAATCTGAAAGCGGAAATCGCCGATGCAGCGACGAACATTACTGATGATGTTGAATCGAAGCTTAGCGGAAAGTATACGAAGAGCAGCACCGATCTGTATGAACGACTGATTCGACTATTCCAGGTCGTGGACAAAGGTGATTCGTCACTCAATGTTCCAATGTACAATGGCGGTTTGTTCCTGACGGAACCGGAAAAAGACGATGACACGCCGGAAGCCGTCAACGCACGTTTTTTGCGTGACTGCAGGGTGCCCGATTTTTTTCTCGCTTGTGCGATTGACAAGCTCGCGCGGGATATAGATCCAAAGAGCCAAGGTTTGGTGATGATTGACTACAAGGATCTTGGAGTGCGGCAACTGGGCTCGATCTATGAAGGACTCTTAGAATTCAAACTTCGCATCGCAGCCAAGAAGCTGGGGGTTCAGGGGAGCAAGAAACGCGAAGTCTATGTTCCGTGGTCCGAACTTGACGAACGGCAGCAGGCCAAGGCGGAGAAATCCGGGAAGATGGTTAAGAAGGGCTCGCCGTACCTGGAAAATGATAAACTGGAGCGCAAGGCTACCGGTTCCTACTACACGCCGGACTACATCGTCAAGTACATTGTGGAGAACTCGGTCGGACCGATACTGAACAAGAAGTTTGACGAAATGCGGCCTAAGCTGCGCGAAGCGCAGCAGGAATATCGAGAGTTTCTGAAACGCCGGCAGGCCTTCATAGACAACAAGATGGCTCCACCACTGCTCCCGCAGGCAGATAGTATCGGGCAGGAGCTGGTGGACGAACTGTTCGACATCAAGGTTCTCGATCCGGCGATGGGCTCCGGACACTTCCTCGTGGAGGTGGTAGACTTCATCACCGACAAGACCCTAGACTTCCTCAACGCGTTCCCGTGGAATCCGGTGGTGGCTAAGCTGGGGCGGATCCGTAAGACCATATTGGAAGAAATGGAAGCCAAGGGGATCACGATTGACGCGCAGAAGCTGACGGACGTGAACCTACTGAAGCGATATGTGCTGAAGCGCTGCGTGTATGGGGTGGACTTGAACCCCATGGCCGTGGAGCTTGCAAAAGTTTCTCTTTGGTTGGATTGTTTCACTCTGGGCGCGCCGCTTTCCTTCCTTGACCATCATTTGCGTTGTGGCAATTCGCTCATTGGGGCTTCGGTGCAGCAGGTCATTGACGCCTTGGAGTGGAAAGTCAGTCAGACCGGAAACATGTTCGAGGATGACTTCGCTCGCGAGCTAATGATCGCCACACAGAGCATGATCGAAGTGGGTGAGCTTTCCGATGTGACTAGTGCGCAGGTTGTCGAATCCAAGCAGAAGTACACCGGCGCGTCGGGGACACTGGCACCCTACAAACGGCTCCTGGATGTGTATACAAGCCAGTGGTTTGGCAATGAGGACACTGCGATTGTTCAGAGAACAAGCAAATACAAGTCCAAGTACGATAAAACACAGACAACTTCCTCCACACGAGAATCGGTTAATGTTGCTATAGCCTTCCTGAAATCGAGCGACCTAAAGAAATGGATGCAAAAACCTCATGATACACCATTGATTGAACGAGACCGAAACGTGGCGGAGGTTGCAGAACAGGCGGCACTCGATAACCAATTCTTTCACTGGGAATTGGAATTCCCGGAGGTGTATTATGAGCGGCAAAGTACAGTGCTTGGACGGCACCAACTCGGCAGACGGGAGAACTCAGGATTCGACGCAGTGATCGGAAATCCGCCCTGGGGTGCCGACTTCGGAGATCAAGAGAAGGATTACTTCCGGATACGGTTTCAGGCTGTTCACGTGCGGACGCCCGAGTCGTTCAACTACTTTGTTGTCCAGATGTTTAGCCGAAGCACTTCTAATGGCCGCGCAGGTGCTATAATCCCGAATACTTTCCTGACACAATATGAATTCTGGAAAACGCGGAAAGAGCTGGTGGAGGCAAATGCCATTGCAGTGATTTTGAATCTGGGCGAAGGCGTGTTTGATGATGTCACCGCACCGTGTTGCATCTTAATTCTTGGTCGTCAAGCAGGTCGAGTTGAAACCGAATACGCCGATTTCCGGCAGCTTGAACGAGGAAGTCTACCGCTCGCTTTGACTGGTGACGCGCGTTCGGCGAGTGTAGTGCTTGCGCCGAGTGAATCCGAACAATACGCGCTTCAAGTTAACCGATACGCTGACTTGTTTTCGAAGTGTTTCCGATGGCCGCCTCTAGGGACAGTTGCCTCTGAAGTTACCACCGGGATTAGCTCTGGCCTTGATTCTGCGTTTGTGCACCACATCTCGACTGTGGAATCATCACGACTTGAACGAGGTCTGGCACGAAAGCTTGTATTGGGCAAAGAAGTACTTCGTTACGGTCTAATGCCCGCGTCTGAGCTTCACATTATTTATGTCACCCGTACCACGAATATCGACGAGTACCCTCATTGCAAGTCCCTATTGATGCGATTCAAAGACCATCTGTTGCGCCGTAAAGAAGCTTCGGAAGGCAAAGTACCATGGTTTTCTATTAATCGACCGAGGCGCGCCGAGCTTTTTGAAAAGCCAAAGATCATGATTCGGCAAACCGCTGACAGGGTTATCGGAGCGTATGACCCCGAGGGATGGTACTGCCTCAAGAGCGTGATCATTGTTCAACTTCCGGAGATGAGCAAGATGTCTCATCTGTATTTACTCGGTATTCTAAATTCTTCGCTTATTGACTTTCTTTACCAACAGTTAGTAAGTGAGAAGGGACGGGTATTCCCGGAGGTCAAGCCTGTGCAGCTCGTAAGACTGCCTATCCGTGTTATTGATTTTGGCAAGCCAGAGGATGTGCAATTGCATGACCGGCTCGTTGACCTTGTACAGCGGGCTCAACTTGAAGACGCACACCTTACAACGTCTACCATTCACATGGCCACAGGTAATAACTCTACAAGCATGTCAGGTCTCGAGCAGCAAATCGATGATGTTGTTTTTCAACTTTACGGCATAACAAAAATTGAGGCAGCCGAGATAACTCTAGGGCAGACCCCGGCCCGCCTCGCTGATAACGTTTAACAATGAAAATTCCTTACGTCATAGATAACCAGCAACACAAGCTGGCGGATGTGCTGAACGAACTGTTAACTGGCCATTACGGAAAATCTCTGGATATTGCCACTGCATATTTCACCGTGGGCGGCTTTGAACTAATCAAGCCTGGTTTGCAGGGGTTGGGCAATTTCCGTTTGCTGTTGGGGGCAGAACCCGCATCTGGCGAGCAGCTCGGTCTTCGGGTGAAGGACGATGCGGTGAAAGGATTGATTCGACGAGATCTTGAAGCGCTTTCGTTTGACGAGAAGATGCTGCGAACGGTAGAGGATCTCATCGCGTTCCTGACAAAGGATCGCACTGCCGTGCGGCGCTACAGCGAAGGGTTCCTGCACGCGAAGTGCTATCTGTTCTACAACGATAAGCCGACGAGTGGCTGGGATCGCTTTCAGCCCGTGGCCGGCATTGTGGGGTCAAGCAACTTCACGATTCCTGGTCTAACATCTAATCGCGAACTGAATCTCTCCCATAAGACGGTCTTAACCGACGATGAAGCCGTGGATTCGCCGCTGACGCCATCTTCCACCCTCTTTCCAAGCGATTCGAATCTGACTCTGGACCATGTGGAAAAGCAACGGCAAATCAAGTCCGAAGTCGGAGCGCGGGCCATTCTGGAACTGGATCGCTGGTATGAAGAGCGCTGGAAGGAAAGCCGGGACTTTAAGGCAGAGCTAATTGAACTTCTGGATGCATCCAAGTTTGGCCGCAAAGAGTACACGCCCTTTGATGTCTACATGAAGGCGCTCTACGAGTACTTCAAGGACGACTTGGACGAAGACGCGATACCGGGAACCCGATCCGCGATTGAGCTGGCCGAGTTTCAGGAAGATGCGGTGAAAAAGGCACGGCGAATCCTATCACGATATGACGGAGTGATGATCGCCGATTCGGTGGGCTTGGGTAAGACATGGATCGGCAAGAAGCTGCTGGAAGACTTCGCCTATCACATGCGGCAAAAGGCGCTGGTGATCTGCCCCGCCAGCTTGCGTGAAATGTGGGAGAAGGAACTGAAGGAAGTGTCCATCGCAGCGACGATTCTCTCCCAGGAAGAGCTGGGCCGAGAAGAATTTGACGCGATGCCTTACGGGGATGCGGACATTCTGCTGATTGACGAATCCCACAACTTCCGCAACCGGAACGCCCAACGCTATCTGAACCTGAGCACGATTATCGGTCTGAACAGCGGACGGGGGAAATCCGACGCGCGCAAGAAGGTCATTCTGCTTACGGCGACGCCCATTAATAATGATCTTTTCGATCTCTATAATCAAATCATGCTGATCACGCAGGGCGACCTAAGCTACTTTTCCGCATGCGGTATTGGTGACTTGCGGCGCTATATTTTGAAGGCTCGCCGTGACAATCAGGGCAAGAATGCACTGGCCATCTTCAACCTGCTGGAAGAGGTGGTCATTCGCCGAACGCGGCCGTTCATTCGCCAAGCTTACCCGGAAGCCACTATTCGCGGCAAGAAGATTTCCTTTCCGGAGCGGAAACTTAAGACGGTACGATATGACCTTGAGAAGACCTACGAGGGGATCTATGAGGCAGTTGTTTCCGGCGTTGAAAAGTTGTCGCTACCGCCTTACAGCCTCGAAACCTACAAGAAGAAGGATCGTGATGAAGAAGAGGTGCAGCGTGAACAGGCGTTGGTCGGAATCTTCAAGAGCCGTTACCTGAAACGGTTCGAATCCAGCGTGGAGGCGTTTCGGATCAGTGTTCGCCGTGCGCTGGAATTTCTAAAAACCTTCGAGACCTATATTCTCGGTGGGCGGCTGATGCTCAGCTCGGACTTTCAAAAGGCCATGCAGTATCTGGAACGGGAAAATGAAGAGGATGATGCAGTGCCGACCACTCTCGCCACGGAGTTTGACGCCAGTGAGGAAGCCAAGCGCGTATTAGACGGCATGGCAACGGTAGATACCAAAGACTACGACCTAAAGAAGTTGCATACGGCAGTCGAGCATGATGTGGCCATTCTGACGAAGATCTGGAACAAGGTGAAGGATATTGGCCCCGACCAAGACAATAAGCTGCAGGAACTAAAGAAAAAGTTGCAGGGAGAGTTATCAGGGCAGAAGGTTCTCATCTTCAGCTACTTCAAGGATACCGTTCGATACCTCTACAAGAACCTGGGCAGCCCGGACAACCCCGCAGCAGTTGATTTTTGCGGCGAACTCGGCGGCTTGCATGTTCGAAGACTGGATAGTGGAAATCACCCGAAGGAGCGCGCCGGCATCGTTCAGGCGTTTGCACCGAAAGCCAATGACAAGGCTGAACTCGTTGGTACGGAAAAGGAAATTGATGTTCTGATTTCCACGGACGTCTTATCCGAAGGGCAGAATCTTCAGGATTGCGGATACCTTGTCAACTATGACCTGCATTGGAATCCGACCAGAATGGTTCAGCGGGCGGGGCGAATTGATCGGATTGGAACCGATTTCAAGGAGCTATGGATTTATAACATGTTTCCGGATGCTGGTCTAGAGAAGTTGTTGGGATTGGTCGAGAGCTTGAGTGCGAAGATTGCGAGCATTGACAACTACGGTTTTCTGGATGCAAGCGTGCTCGGGGAAATCGTGCATCCGCGTAATTTCAATACGCTAAGACGGATCGAAGAAGAAGACGGTTCGGTTATTGTCGAAGAAGAACAATTCACTAATCTTGCCAGCAACGAGGGACTGCTCAAGCAGTTGAAAACAATGTTGGACCTGGGAGGCCGCGATGTTCTAGAGACTCTTCCAGACGGCATTCATTCCGGCTTGGTCAAGGAAAAGGCCAAAGGGGTGTTCTTCTACTTTCAGGCCGTGGACGAATCCGGAGAGAAGGATCACTTCTGGCGCTACGTTGATCTAACCAACGACAGCATCAGTGATAATCGGTACTTGATTGCCAATCTCATTTCCTGCGAAAAGGATACAGCGCGGGTAGTAGATCAGGACCTATTTAAATCAGTCTTTGATCTGCAGAATAGAGTTATAGATGAAATTGCCGGATCGGTTCAAGCTCGCCAAGCCATACAACTCGCACCGCGAACGGTGGATCCCCTTCAACAGACCGTTGCCACCATCGTTCAATCTGCCATCAATCGCCCGGACGTTGAGCGCGGCAAAGCTATTGCGGTGATCAAATTCCTAAACCAGCCGATGTTGGTGGTCCAGATCAAAGAGCTTCGTGCAATCCACAAAGACTATCAGCAGTCAGGTGATGTTGTTTTGCTGATCCAGTCACTTGAACGGCTGATGTCGAAGTACCAAATCAAAGTAAACGACAAGTCAGCTATTGCCACAACGTTGCGTCAGAAGTTCGATCCGAACAAGCTTAGGTTGATTTGCTTCGATTTCCTGAGTGGGGCATGATGTTGCAAACTTTATTCGTCCCTATTTTTCTGATGTTGTTGAACTCAACTGCACTTAGCCGATAACACGAGCACCCCAGTGTTTGACTTTGGCCCTCCACAGAATATCTTTAGCGAGGTCATACCTGACGTCCAGCGCATTCGTGCGTTGCTTGACGAGGAGCTTGTTCTATTTGACCATGATCTAAAGAGCGGGAAAGACCGCTCATATACCGATCTGCGAGGTGCCCTGATTTCATGGTTCGCTATTTTCTTCTCGGACATAATTACGAGGACTTTCGAGCAAAAGCTCGCGAACTATTGCGCGCAGTTACGAACTGACGACATGTACGAAAGTGATCTCTGGCATCGGTTGTTTCACCTGAACGTGGCTGTGGCCGGGGAGTGGGGAATCACATCAGACGAGCAGCCCAATCTTGCGAGCATAGATTATCCCGATGATGATATCCGAAAGTCCGCCTTGGAATCCCTATGCTTTGTGGGGCACAGGCTAGAATCTTATGAATGGTTTGGAAGAAAACACGTACTACGGATTCATAGTGCTATTGAGGAATCTCATCCACTCGCATCTCAAGCACTTCGACTGTTTGCCGTCCTGGACGATGATTCGGAAAAGGTTCGGAAAGAGCTGCTGAAAATTAAAGGCGCTTTTAGGGACAAAATCGAACCGGAGACAGGAAGAGTAATCGAGGAATTGTTGACCAGCGGGAAGACAGGAAACCAGTTCTTCCATGCGTTTGGGGCGCGCATTCAACGTTATGTCTTAATGCGACTGGCCTCTGTTCACGCAGTGCCGTATAATCTCCAATGGGAGATCTTTCCCGATAAGTCCTTCCCATCAGAGTCACCGGACACGCGATTTAAGGACACGGCGGCGAGGTCTTGGAGTATTTTAGAAAATCATCCCCTACTCGGTCCGGAAATTGTAGTTCCAGAACTCTGCATAAGTTTTGGCGACAGATCGGCAAGCAATAACATTAAGCGCGAGACCATTCTCATAGTTGAGGACGATGACACTATGCTCCGGTGGCTGGCCACCGCAATCGCTGATCGCGGGTACAATGTGATTTCAGCTCGTGACGGTGAGGAGGGACTCCACGCATTTGAGAACTGTTACCCTGCTCTCGTAGTCACAAACGTTCACATGCCCAGAATGAATGGTTTTGTACTGCTTAACGCGATAAAGCAAATAAAACAAGAGACTCCCATAATCTTGACTAGTGGAACGGCTTGGAAAGAAGGAGAATTATTGGTTAAGACGGGGAAGGCCGACGCATTCTTTGAAAAGCCCTTTGTCATGGGTGAACTACTGGGTCGTATCAGCGAGCTACTGAAAGAAAAGCGCGAAGCAGAGTCCTGACGCAGACCAGAGACCACTCTCATTCATAATAGTCAAAGCTGTGTTTCTGGCAATCGCATACCATTGTTAGATGTGATGTCTTTCCCGAAATCGAAGCTGCGTTGGATAGTCATTTGACAATAATGAATTAAATACTTACATTATATTCATTATTTCACATTAATTGTGGCCGAAAGTGCTATGTCCAAAGAAATCAAACTGCTGTCGTCCGAACCGGTTGATGAATTGACCATGTCGCTATTACCACCGACTCGAACAGCCCTCGTGCAGTGCTTTCTTGGTGGTCGCAAACAAACGACACTTATGGCCTACCGAGCTGATCTAGACGACTTTCGGCAATTTGTCAAAGCTCCGAGTGCAGAAGCAGCCGCTGAGTTACTGATCCGCTTATCGCATGGGGACGCTAATGCGGTTGTCTTGGCCTATCGCTCCCACCTGGTCGAGCGAACATTGCAACCGGCGACCATCAATCGAAGACTCGCTGCTATTCGCTCGCTGGTTAAGCTCGCTCGAACTCTGGGAGTTGTGGAGTGGTCGCTTGATATCGAAGGCGTGAAGTCTCAAGCATATCGGGACACGCGGGGACCAGGCAGGGACGGCGTAAGCAAACTGATGACGATGGCGGCAGGGCGAGCTGATGCAAAGGGAATCAGGGACTCTGCAATTATCCGACTCCTCTTCGATCTCGGTCTCAGGCGGGGTGAGGTGATCAGTCTCAATGTTGAACACCTTGACCTAAAGGCAGGAACGATCTCGGTTCTCGGCAAGGCACGGACAGCGCGCGAGTTCTTAACTCTACCCGAGCCAACACTTGCTGCTCTCCATAGGTGGCTGGACGTGCGAGCCGGACTGCCTCGGGCTGATCAAGCGGCCCTCTTCATTAACTTTGATAGAGCGGGCAAAGGAACGCGGCTCGCTGGCCACAGCGTCGCTCGCATTGTGGGGGCGCTCGGCGAGAAGGTGGGCATGAAGGTGCATCCACATGGGCTCCGCCATGCTGCAATCACAGAAGCCTTGGATGTGACACACGGCGATGTGCGCAGCGTTCAGCGATTCTCCCGGCATAAGGACATTCGCACGCTCACTGTATATGACGATAACCGGCGTGACATGGGCGGAGAAATCGCCAAACTGGTGGCTGCATCGGTTGAATGAGTGCTGAAAGACACATTATCGCACACAAAGAAAGCAGACGAGAAAGGCTCATATAAGCATGGCAGGTTCCAAGCGATCAGGCGCAAAGGGAGCTTTGGCTCCGGGCAAGCATTCGCCGCAGGAAGCTCAGCGCGTCAGTCTGACCGTTCGAGCTAACCCCGGCACGATCTCGCGGATGAAGGGCGCGGCCTACGAGCTTCGGATTCCGCTCTCTCAACTGGTAGAAACGGCGATGGCAGAATGGCTCGACCGTGCAGAGAAAAAGCATGGAAAGCCGTTTGGCAAGAAAGAAAAACTGGCCAGCGGACGACCGCTCGAAATGTTATAAAAGGGTAGGGAAGAAGAATGCCCTCGGTTTACAAGCGAAAGCTAAAATCCGGTGAATACTGGTTTGGTGCTGTCAAGACCCGAGACGGCCAATGGAAGAAGTTCTCTACTGGGCACAAGACGTCCGACTGTAGTAAGCCACAAGCAAAGTTCATTATAGAGAAGATACAGGCGGAGGTGTACGCGGGGCGCGATCCGCTAAGGAGCCTGACAGATGACCAGTCAGAAGAGCGTTTTGCGGCCTTGACACAGCGATTCATCGAAGAACGGAGTGGGGAGTGGGCGCGAACCACTCAGGTAAGCCGCGCTGACACATTTCGCAAGTTCTGCAACGCTGTCGGGGATCTGCCAGTGAATGAGATCGGGAGAGACGAGGTGCTGAAGTTCAAGGAGTGGCTCATGTCAAACCTCGGACCGCACTCGGTTAACATTCATCTCCGCAACCTGCGAACCTTCGTCAACTGGCGGCGGGGCATAGCTCCCGACTGGAAAGCGCCGGTTGTGCGCGAGGTGAAAGCGCCCGGTGCAGTGCATGTGGATCACTTGAGCGCCGAGGAGATGGGGGGTGTGCTGAGTGTTGCCGCCGGTGTGCAACTCAACGGCCAGCCCGTTGCCCCGTTCCTTGGGTTCTTGCTTGGAACGGGAATGAGACGAGGGGAAGGGCTATCAGCCGAGTGGGAATGGATAGAGGGCGACTTCATTCGGGTCCCGGCCTCTCGAACCAAAACGAACAGAAAGCGCTTTGTTCCGGTTATCGCAGATGTCCGGCGAATCTTGACTGAGCGGCCAGTGCCGCACAGCGGACGGATCTTTCCCGAGATGACGGTCGAGGTCACAAATCTCTTCCGCGAGAAGATCTGTCCGCAGGCCCGAATTGGCCGCCCCATGCACCTGCACAACCTACGGCATACGTTCATCGTGTTTGCCCTTAGATCCGGTGTCCCGGCCTTCCTTGTTGCCGAGATTGTCGGAAACAGCGAACGGGTAATAAGAGACCATTACGCTCACCTCGCCAAAAATGACCTCAAAGCCGTAGCATCTCAGCTCAATGCCATATCATTTTCTACCAGTTTTCTACCGTGATTAGTAAAGATTTGTAAAATATACACTTTTTTCTGCTTTGGGAGCAGAGGGTCGCTGGTTCAAATCCAGTCGCCCCGACAGAATAGTGATTCGTGTCTGTACTTTGATCTCGCGCCTGTGGGTTTCTCGCGGCCGAAATCGTAGGAAATAGCAAGCAGGTGACGCGAGACCGGTGCGCATGCTTGGCCAAGCAGGACCCGAGGCCGTTGTCTCGCAGCTCAATACGATCCTATTTTTAGAAAACGTCCTGCCTTAGACGGAGGCAAGCTCCCGTGCTGGAGGTTGCGGGTTTGAGTCATAGCGGGTTGACAAAATTAAGTGCCTGTAAACGAAGAGTTTACAGGCACTTATTGTTTATGTGGTGAACGGTGAGCACCACTCGCGAATCCAGCGGTTAGTGAATTGTAGCGCGGGTCTTCACGCCAATCCGTCCTGTTTGACAATTGGGAAGTTCGATGATGACTATGGCCGCCGTTTCAGATATCGAATGAATTCTGTGAGTCGCGTCAAGTCTTGATCATTCAGAGTTCTACCCCAAGCGGGCATGTGAGGTGAACCACCTCGGAGCGTACCGCCATACCGAATGATCTCTTTGAGACGGCGATCGTCCACGGACTCCTGAAAGGCCGGATCGGAGATGTTGCGCGGATGCGGGTCAAGATTGAAGGCATTGAAGCCGTCGCCTCGGCCTTCCGATCCGTGGCAGATGACACAGTAACGAAGCCACAATACGCGCCCCAAGCGAGCTTCGTAAGCCAGGCTGTCGGCACCCGCATGATACCGAGCGGAACCAGCCGGATTCGGCACCGGATTGCAACCGGCGATCATCCAGACGATCAAGCCACACGCGGAGGCGCTCGCTATCAGGAGTCTGGTTCGCGTCATAGCGACATCACAAACGCGACGATGGCCGCTCGCTCATCGGGGTTCATCGGAGTTTTCGGCTCGATCGTGTTCGTCTTCCAGCGTTGTGGATCTTCCAGCCATTTTCGCACCCACCCGGGTTTCAGCCGTTTCCCTGCGCCGTCTAACGGCGGCCCAACATATCCTCCGTGTCCGCCGACCTGATGACATCCATAGCACGCGAACCGCTCGTAGAACAGGGATCGTCCCCGTTCCACAAGACTTGAGTCCTTCAGGTCACCTGCAGCTTGGTCAAGTTCATCAGATACGTAAACCAGCTGGAAATACTGAATCAACGTGTCCTTCTCGGCCACGCTGAGGAACAGGTTCGGCATCCGTTCCGTCAAGATCGGCCGTCGTGAGAACGGCACGCTGAGGAAGTCCTTAATCCATCCGGGATCAAGCTGGCTGCCGAGAGTGCCCAATTCGGGAGCAACCGATCCACCAAAGCCATTGAGAGTGTGGCACGTGAGGCAAGCGTAACGATCGAATAGCCGGTTAATTGCGCCGTGAAGCGCCGGTGTGGATGCAGGTTTCGTGTGCACCAACAGGCGATCAGGAAGTTCGTCCTCGCCACCACAAGCGAGCAGCGCAGTGACGATGGCGGTACGTTGGCCTTCGGTCAGCTCGAATCGAGGCATACGGAGGTTGTCGAAGAACGAGCGCGGCTCGGCCAGCTTGGTCTGCAGGTAGGAGGGCAGATCAAGTGACACGTCGTTGCGATGGCCAAGATCCAGCGAATAGGTTGGCTTGACCCCAACGGCTCGCAGAGACGGTCCCTTTTCACCATCCATCGGTGCGCCAGTCAATCTATGGCAACCTGCACAGTTATAGACGCGCCACAGCGTTTCCCCACGTTCAAAGTATCCGGGGTGAGGCGCGGGAACCGCATAGTTATCTGCATCGAATTCCCAGTCGCGCAGTTCTGCGACCATGTACGCAACCAAATCCATCCGTTGTTCCTCACTGAAACCGTAGCGCGGCATAGGAACACCGGGCAGTAATCGTTTGGGCTCACCAAGATAGTTCGCGATCCACGAAGTCGTCAACCGGCTTCCGACAGTCCCAAGATCTTCGGCGATGCGACCGCCTTTCCCGTTAACCTTGTGACAGGAAATGCAGCGCGCTTCGCGGAACAGTTTTCCGCCATGCTCAACCCTTGCACTGTCCCTGATTGCTCGTCCGAGGTTATCAGATCGAACGGGTAAATTCGAGCTGTCGGCGAGCCGGGTGAAGGTGAGCAAATAATCCGTCAGATCAGATGCGTCCTCGGCACTCAGCATGAAATCAGGCATCCGGGTCCCGGGTTTTGCGACAGAAGGTTCACGGAGCCAGCGGTAGAGCTGCATCCGTTCCATGCGCACGCCAATTCCATCGAGCGGAGCCACGTAGCCCACTTTGGCGTCGGGGATTTCATGACAGCCGGCGCAACCCAACTGGTTCAGCAACTGCCGACCTTCGGTTAGGATTGGGCTGTCAGGCACCTCCGGTTCTTTGTGGCATCGGCCACATGATGCTTCCAGATACCGCTTGGGTAGGATCGGCCGATCCCAGTACTTCACGAGTCCGACACTGGCCATATAGCTTGTGGCCAATCCTTGCCCTTGATGACACACCGTACATCCGAACTTGCGAGGGTCGTGGTACAATTGCGGGTGAGTCGTAAACGGTTGCGGAAGTTCGGTCGCTGCCGGTTCGTCAAAGCCGGTGTGACAACTCACGCACCGGTCAATCCGATTTGCATCTTCGATCCAAATCTGTTTCAGGCTAATATCCACAGCCGGCACACGAACAGGAAGCTGTGCCAAGAGGTGGTTATACTCGTGCTGATAGAAACGCCATTCGCGATAAAATGACTTGGCGGGACTGAGGGCCAAGAGTGCAACGGTAACCACGCCAAGCAGGGCATATGATCGCCACCAATTGTTCATCAGTAAATCCCCGTTCTCCACGGCCAAACCCAAATCCACCCAGGTCCGCGAAAGAATATGCCGATAACAGTGAGAATGAAAGCCGCCGCCACGAACCAGATCATGATCCAGTCCGGCGCGGTCAATCGCCCTATGACGCTTGCAAATGCGCCCTTGCCATATACTCCCCAAACCGTAGCGCTCCACGTAAAGATGGTCACAACGATGAGTGGCCAGCAGGCGAACGGGAGCGTCAAACTGAAAATCACAAGTGCACTCAATGTTGCCCAGAGGATGGCGCGCTTGCGATTAAGGCTCATCATGCTTCGTGGCTTGGCGTTGACGCCGAAATACGGTATCACTACAAGCGCGATCACCACAAGACCTGGGATGAGCACTCCCGCAACCACCGGTGGGAAATAACGCAACAGTTCCTGAAGCCCGAGAAAGTACCAAGGAGCTTTGGCCGGGTTCGGCGTGTGAAAGGGATTAGCGATCTCCTCAAGCGGGGCATCAAAAATCAGAGAGATAATGGAAAGGAGAATGATCACGACTTCAGCCGCCACCGCTTCCCGTATGAGCAGGTGTGGGGCCGTGGAAACCAGATCTTCAGCCGGCTGAACTAACTCCGCTCGATCTGATTTCTTGACAAACTGCAAGCGCCTGTCGGGGTTGTCTGCGGACGGTTTCATGATTTATTCCGCTGGATGGGATCGGCAAGGCCGCCGTCCTTACGGACCCGCCACAGATGCACGGCGATTAACCAGACTGCCACCGCAGGGATTACGACGCAGTGCAGAACGTAGAAGCGAAGCAGGGCATTGGCGCCGATTTGGTGCCCGCCCAGGAGATAGAATCGGACCTTTTGGCCGAACAGCGGCGCATAACCGACCATGTTTGTTCCGACGTTGACCGCCCAGTGGGCAAGTTGATCCCACGGAAGCAGGTAGCCGGTATAAGAGAGTAATAGGGTTCCAATAAAAAGAAAGACTCCGATCACCCAGTTGTATTGACGCGGCGGGCGATAGGCACCGTGGAAAAAAACACGCAGCATGTGCAAGAACACCACGAGGACCATTCCATGCGCGGCCCAACGGTGCATGTTGCGAATGAACATTCCCGAGGTGACCACAAATTGCAAGTCTTTCATATCCTGATAGGCCGCGGGCACCGAAGGACGATAGTAGAACATCAGCAGAATGCCGGTGATCAGCAGAATGATGAACAGCAGCAGCGAGATGCCACCGAGGTAGTATGTGGTGTTGAACGCAAGCGTGCGCCGCCGGACTTTCACCGGGTGGATGTGCAAAATCAGAGCATTGTAAATCAGCAGGCTGCGTCGAAGCGCGCTATCCCCAGTGCCGCTCCGGAACACGGACCGCCAGACGCTCGTCGCGGCCAGCCGCTGATACAGTTTGGCCATTTTTGTCTATACCTTGAGAACGGTTCCAGGCTCCACCACTTCCGAGCGATCCACCCACAATTCTCCACGGTTGGAGATCGTCATTTTTAGACTCGGCAATGGCCGCGGCGCCGGTCCGCCAATCACGGATCCATCCGCAGGATTGAAGCGGCTCCCGTGACACGGACAGACAATCATGCCGGCGCCGGCACGGTAGCCCGTCAGACAGCCGAGATGTGTGCAGACCATCGACAGCGTGTGAAAGGGTCCATCAGGGGCGCGAATGACAAACACCTTGTGTTCCGCGAGCAGCGTCACCGAGCCTGGTGAATACTGATCCGGGTGACCAACGTTGACTTTTGCGGCTGGTTCGAGTAAAACATTGGGCGACAGGTAATCGAGACTTAGTACACTCAGACCGGCAAGTCCTACCAACAAGGCCATATGACCTGTTGCGGCAAGGAACTCACGGCGGTCGAGCAAGATCGGCTTCCCCTTATCATCAGCTTGTTGAAATTGTTGGTCCATCTGAATTAGTATTTGCCTTCCACCTTTGTGCCTCTGCATGATCGCATTCGTCTCCGAAACCAATCGCCGATGGCAGAGAATCAATGGTTGCACTACGGACTATGCTGCGCGAAAGAAACTTTCCATGGTAATCACCCCGACGGGACATCGCTTGGCACACAATCCGCATCGAATGCATTTCTCCTCGTCCTTGACGATGGCAACCCATCTGCTTTCGGGTCGATCATTGACGCCTGTCACTGGAGCGATGACCGCCTCACCTGCTTCTACGTCCAGGTTTGTGAGTAACTCATGCACGTCATCAGCAACGGGCACCAACGAGATGCAGTTTTCCGGACAAATGTCGGCGCAACCGTTACAGAGTAAGCATTCCGATGTGGCGCGACCTTCAAAGACCGTATTCACCCAGCACCGCAAACACCTTTCGGCTTCACGCCGCGCTTCCGCTTCGCTGTAGCCGAGTTCGACCGGCAAATTGCCGATTCGTCGCTCAACATCCAAGCTGCGCACCGGCACTCGCTCGACCTGTTCGTAGCTTGGTGTGCGTTCATAGGAATTGCTATCCTGCACTTCGACGCGATAGCGAGGTTTGACATCTTCCGCGCCGGACAACAAGCGATGAATTGAACGCGCCGCACGCTTGCCGTCGCCAATCGCATCAATGATGATTCGCGGACCAAACGCTGCGTCTCCACCGGCAAAGACACGGGGATTGGTTGTCGCAAGAGTCTTACGCTCTACCGTCAGAAGTCCGTTTGACATTCGTTCCACTCCATCCCCCGGATCGAACAGATCGAGGTTGGCACGCTGGCCGATGGCCGCTACCAGTGTGTCCGCAAAAAAGCTGAGCCGCTGTTCTCCAAAAGTGGGTGCAAACCGTCCGGTTGCATCAAAAACCGATTGCACTTCGCGTGCAACCAACCCCACCGCCTTGTCGCCTTCAAGAAGAACTTTATCCGGCCCCCAACCATGGTGAATGTGAACCCCTTCGCGAAGGGCTTCCTCAATCTCTTCGGTACCGGCAGGCATTTCATGCTCGCGTTCAAGGCAAATGACTTCCACCTGGCGAACCCCAAATCTTCTCATCGAACGAGCAACGTCCAATGCGGATATGATGTCGGAGGCAACCCCCTGCAGTTCCTCATCTTCGCGCAAGGCTGTTCGTGCGACATCAAAGGCTACATCGCCGCCCCCGATAACCAACACTCGTTCGCCCAGCTGAACCCGCTGCCCAAGATTGATCCGCCGCAGTAGGTCAATGGCTTGAAACACTCCTTCAGCCTCAATTCCGGGGATGTCAAGTTTGCGGCCCTCATGTGCGCCGACGGCGACAAACATCACTTCATAGCCGCTTTCAAACAGATCATTCAGGCGAAAATCTCGTCCCAAGGCCACTCCGTATCGAATCTCAACTCCGAGAGCTTCGATGGCATGAATTTCCTGTTGCAGCAGGTCACGAGGAAGGCGGTATTCAGGGACTCCCAACCGGAGCATGCCGCCGGGAATCTGTTCGCGCTCGAATACGGTCACTCGGTAGCCCCACAAAGCCAGGTCGTGAGCGCACGAGAGACCTGCCGGTCCAGCGCCGATGACCGCCACCGCCGGTCCGACGGGACGTCGTGGACCAAGGGCCAGGTCGAGACGATCCATGCGGGTCAAACTCTCGACCCCGTAGCGCTCGGTTACAAAACGTTTTAAGGCCCGTATCGCCACCGGAGAAGAGTCGATTTTTCCCCGACGGCAGGCGGTCTCACACGGCGCTGCACAGATCCGCCCGCAGACCGAAGCAAAGGGATTCGGCCGGCGGGCGATTTCATAGGCTTCCCGATAACGTCCCTCTGCGATGGCAGCTACATATCGCCCGGCCTCGGTACCGGCGGGACAGGCAGCGGCACACGGAAAGTTGGCTTCCAGCCAGTCAATGTTGACCGGCTTTTCCATTTAGCGGTGCATCTCCAGTGAAACGGTAACCGAACCCGTGTCGGGAACGGTTACCGTAACGGTATCGCCTTTCAACTTCTCGTGCCAAAGCACGAGTTTGTAGTCTCCGGCGGGAACACCTTCAATCGTGAAGTTTCCGGCCTTGTCGGTCTTGCTGAAGTACTCATTCTGAAGAACAACTACCCACGCCTCCATCTCAGGATGCACGTTGCACAGCATTACCGAGACACACCCTTGCTCGTTATAGGTATAAGAGCGAGTCTCGCCCTTGGGCCATGAACCGAGATTCATCTTGTCCGCACACTTGTCCGGCGTAAACACGTTATGCAAGACGTCGTCACTGTTCAAGTAGTCCACGGTTGTTCCCTTCACTACGGGAAGCACATGGGGAACGAACTCCAGATTACTCTGGTTCATCAGCGCATGCTCGGTCGGCGGTGAACCGGGCTCAGCGACCGTTTCTAGGTACACGACGACATTCCCGGCGTCGCGCGCACCTTTGCATGTCACGACACCCGTGATATCGCCGGCAATCGCGATTGCGGTGAAGACGAACAGGGTCAAAACAACGCCAAGAATCTTCTGCGGATGCATTCTGTCCTCCGGACAAGCTGTGTTTAATTCTGAACTTTGTGCATGAAAACGAAATCGCGGGAATGCTCGGCGCAAGGGGTTTCCGCCAATTACTCAAGAAGTCGGCGTCTCCGCCGACTTCCGAGCGTTCCGTTGCGAGCATGCCCACACGTCGCCGACAACACACCGGAGAACCGGCCGACGCAATCAAATCGCTGCTCCGCAACGTAAAGTCTCACGAGTCTGTACCGCAATGCCGATGAATTCTCCAAGAGCGCAGCGGACGCTCTCGGAGGAAAAGCCTACGCCCTCCGTTAAGTGTCGACGTTCACGATTAGCCAGCCGCAACAGGACATAGGCATCAAAAGGCGAAGTCGATCTGCAGGGTGAACCGATCGTCATCTTTGCGGGCTTCGTCGAGTGGAATCAAGTACTCCAGAGAAAGCTTGACATTGGCCCGCGGCATGGCAACAACACAGGGGATCAGGTTCGTCGCTGGATCGGCGGTGTCATCATCCGTATTCACATCGGTGAATTCATAGCGAGCTTCTCCGATCAGCCACGGGTACACGACATAGTTTCCTTCGACGAAGTATGCAAGCGAGGAGCGGTCGGTTCCCGCGTAGTCAGAAGACATCATCATGGCGAGGGCGACGACATTTAGACGCTTGTACCACAAGTCGAGGTCTCCGCCCACGACGTTAAACTTATCTTGCAGAGTGTCCTTTACAGCATCGCCGGAATAGAAGAATGCTCCGAGCCGGGCCGAATTATCAACATAGAATGCGGACTCCTTATTTCCCTGGCCTGCTGTACCGCCGATTTCTCCCAGACCGCCGAGCTTGAACGTCGCGCGTCCATAGAAATCCTTGGCGGAGTTCAGGTCGAAGTTGTCCGCGTCGCCCTGCCCGTTGCCGACACCGAGCGCGTAGGTGAATCCGCCCTTCCCGTTCGGCCCGTTGCCCGCTCCCCAGAGTTCTGTGCCGCCGCCCGCCCCGTCTCGCCCGCGCCACGTGCCGGACTGGTTTCTCAGTTCTTCGGTGTTATAGTGCTCGCGTCCAAACCTCAGGTCTTCAGGCGAATTACTCAGTCCAACGTCGCCAAATTTCCAATGAAACGCCGGGCTGAAGTCATAGTTGACCAGGAATCCGTACGCCAACTCGTTCGCGTGCTCCAGCTCTATTTCACCAAAGTACGAAATATTAGTCCCAATGCTTCCGCCAAAAAGAACTTCCATTTCGTGAGGCATCTCGAAATAGAGCGCCTTATCCTCTTCCACGACGTTAGTAGTAGTGGCATCGTCCCAGCTCCCGCCGAAGTGAACTCGACCGATCGCGCGTATGGAAATCGGAGACGTGCCAGCGATGTCCGCTGGCCAGATGGCGTCGGGCCATACGCGTTTGTAACTTTCCGCTCCAAGGCTGACGGGCTCTTCCTTCGTCATCTCGGGATCCTGCCCGGCCGGATAACGATAGCCGTTGTTCTTAAACGCTTTCCCGAACGCGTTCAGTTTGGGGAAGGCATAGTGGCAGGTTGTGCAACTGGTCTTGTACTTACGCGCGAAGGCCGGGATGGCTTGCGCTGTGTTCACAGACAACAGCAATACGACACTCGTCATCAGCACAGCTAACAAATTGTAACGGATCTTCATAGACTTACCCTTTTGGTGTGTTGGATCAGAGGGCGAGAGACGCGACATAAACCCAAATTCTGAGCGACCCAACCCCCGGCCGATCTGTATATTTATATGTCAAATTTCGAGCCAAGATTGAAGGCAATACTAAACAAGATGTTACGACCGCTTTATGTGATAGGGTGCCACATAACATGATGCACCCAGATTTAGGGTCATTCGTGGAGTTCGCATTGACCCTTCGCGCGAGAACGAGCGCGCAGAGACCAATAACAGAGCGGCCGATGCATTTGCATCGACCGCTGCGGATGGACAAGACAGTGTGATTTTCGAGTGCCTCATTTCAGGGGGCAGTAGTGCCTTATGATATGTGGCGCTCGAGTGAAGGACTATGGATTGCAGGCCGTCGAATGCACTTCAGTCTTGACCAGAGATTTGACTTGACTTGTGGGCGACGATCCCATACTTCTGCATGAGCCGTTGGAAGCTTTGCCGGTTAATGCCCGCGCGTTCAGCCGCATGAGTCACGTTGCCGTGCGTCTCAGCCAACCGCTCTTCCACGAACTTCTTTTCGAACGCCTCAATTAACATGCGGCGTGCACGCTTAAGATTGTGGTGGGGTACGGGCACATCTCGATCCACGAGATCAGCGTTATGAGGAATCGGAATGTCCGTCGGCAGTAAACGATCACTTTGCGTCATTACCATCGCACGAGCGATGGTATTTTCAAGTTCACGAACGTTGCCCGGCCAACGATAAGTACACAAGTGAGCAATGGTTTCCGGCGGCAACTGCGGCGGATTGCGGCCCATCCGATTCGCGTGCTTTCGAATGAAGTGGTCTGCTAACAGCGGAATGTCCTCCCGGCGCTCTCGCAAGGGCGGCAATCGAATCGTCACCACATTAACCCGGAAGAACAAGTCCTCACGAAAGCGTCCCTCCTGAACTCTCTTGTCCAAATCATCATGAGTGGCGGCAATAAAGCGCGCCCGGATGCTCAGCGTTTCATGACCGCCGAGTCGAACGAACTCCCGCTCCTGAAGCACCCGCAGCAGTTTCTGCTGAAGGTCAGGAGAAAGATCCCCGATTTCATCGAGGAAGATCACGCCTTCCCCAGCCAATTCAAACTTGCCAGTCTTACGCTGGGTCGCACCTGTGAAGGCACCCTTTTCATGGCCAAATAATTCACTTTCAAACAGCGCGTCGGGAAGTACAGTCACATTCATCGGCAGGAAAGGAGCTTCCGGCCGTTCCCCCCAAAGGTGAATCTGGCGAGCGACCAGCTCTTTGCCCGTGCCGGTTTCTCCCAGGATGAGAACGTTGGTCGTGTTGGGTGTCCCGGCGACCGCTCCGATCTCTTTAAAAACAGCAAGCATCGTCGGGCTGGTACCGATCAACTCGTAGCGATCACCCGTTGTGGTCAGCTTCTCACGGAGTCGGGTAAGTTCTGATTTCAACCGCCGCTCTTCCAGACAGCGTCGCACGAGCAACTTGATCTTATGAAGATCAAGCGGCTTGGTCAAGTATTCAAACGCCCCTCCGCGGACCGCCTTGATCGTGTTCTCCATGGTTCCATAGGCAGTGATCACAATCACTGGGATGTCCAGTCCTCGCTTCTTCAATTCCTCAAGGACGCTCAGCCCATCGAGGGTGGGCATCGCGATATCCAGAAACAAAAGAAATGGTTTGTGCCGTTCGATCAGCAACAGCGCTTCTCGACCGTCGGCTGCCTCAATGACCTCGTAGCCATCTTCCTTCAGCAGCTCTTGAAAGGCGTAGCGGATATTTCGGTCATCATCAGCTACCAAGATTTTGTCCGATTCGTTCACTCTGCGTTCCCTACCGGAATCATCATTTTGAACCTTGCTCCACCCAGAGCACTTTCGTCCACCTGAATCGTACCACCATGATCCAGCGCCACTTGCTTGACCATAGCCAACCCCAAACCCACTCCACTCGGGCGGGTGGTGAAAAACGGCTCGAAGATTCTCTCGCGCAGTAACGGCGACACCCCAGGACCCGCGTCTTCCACGAGAAAAACGATATGGGGCATCTCACTTGTGATCACTCTCATTGAGTTGTGCTCGCGATCTTGCATTAGTTCAGTAGAGGCCAGACCACTTTCCCACTCCACAGTCAACTGCACTCGGCCCCCGCGTTGTGTAACCTGCACTGCGTTTAACATCAGATTAACTAATGCCCGCCGCATCTTATTCAAGTCAAGTTGAACGATCCTGTGGACGGCACCGTTCTGAGCAACGATGGCAACACCGGCGTTCTCGGCCATCGGCCGAACTTGATCAACAATCGATATGACCAACTCATCCGCGTCCACCGATGTTCTGGCCACCGGCGTTGGGCGGGCAAAGGCGAGCAATTCCTCGACCATCTGTTCCATGTCTCGCACCGATTCGATGACTCGCGCGAGGTGCTCACGCTGAGCCGATGCCAGGTTCGCGGCCTCAACGTCGATTTGCAGAAGCAGCTTGGCGGATGTCAGATGGTTGCGGATTTCGTGAGCCAACGTTGCGGCCAGTTCGCCGGCCACCGACAGTCGTTCCACACGTAGCAGTCGCTCTTGCTGGGATTCGCGCTCCGTAACGTCGGTAATTGTCTCTAACCAGCCGACGATTTGATGGTCCTCGCACACCGGAAAGGCGGAATGTTCCATGATTCGCTGACGCCCATTCAACCGAGTCTTTGCCAACCGCCCCGTCACCGCAGCGCGGCACTGCTGAGCCTCATGTACCACGCAGCCGGTCCTTCTGTCCGACAGCAGCTTGCACTGGCAGCCCTTCTCATCGCCTTCGCTAAAGACGATCCCGACTTGGCGCCCTACGGCAGAACTCGTGGCTTGTACATTGAGATGGTCGTCGAACAGGATGAACGCGGAAGGCAGATTGTCAAGAATTCGCGATAAACGGTCCCGCTCCTCGCGTAACTCAGCAGTGCGCTCGGCAATTGCCGACGCAAGTTCAGCGTGTGCTCGTTCGACATCTGCCTGTTTTTCAACAAGTGCGGCAGTCAGCTGGTTAAACGAATTGGCCAGTTCTTCAAGGGCATCACCCGTGTGGATTTGCAGACGCTGCTTCAAATGCCCGGTCGCGATCTGGTTTGTGGTCCCAATCATTCTCCGCAGGATGCGCCGCAACCTTAGATCGATCAGAAAGACCCCAGCGCCTGTCAACAGAAAAACCACAATGATGATTCGATTGCCCCATCCCACGAGATGAGCGACGGCCGTGTTTACTCTCGCGGTGGTCATGGTAATTTCCACCGTTCCGCTATCGCTGTTGGCGGAGGCGGTAAGCTTATGTCCTTCTAAATGCAGAATTCCGTGGGGGTGACCCAGTTCGTGTACCGAGTCCGGCGGAGTATCCAGAGGGTGCTGGAATGCCCGTGCTGGGGCATGTTCCTCGGCTATTTCCGAATTGCCGAAACGGTGCCACGTGCCACCGCGATTCCGGAAACCCACTCGTAAAATTGCCTTGTCAGCTATGAGTGCTGCGGCAATTACATCGGCTTTGACACCCCTTTCCCAAAGCTGCGCGGCCGAATTGCATTGGTTGCTTAACCGTTCGGCCATAACCCCTTCGGCTAAGCGATGAAAGCGGATAGCAGTAAGATAGAAGATCACACCAGATAGAAGAGCAGTGGTCACTACTATCCCGCTGATTACCATCGTTCGCAGCGAAAGGAAACGTCTATTGCGCAGCGCGATCATTGTTTGGCATTCAAGCTTATCGGAGAAAAGATGACTTGGACATCACTAATATCTAATAAAACGCCGCTTTGTCAAGCTGTAAAAGAAATTAGCCTGCTTTGGGGTCTGGAGGTGAACTTATCGCACAGCTCATAGAGATCATGGTTCACGGGTGTTAACAATCCTTTAGGCACAGTTTTGCTCGATTTCGATCCTCCCCTCTAACCTGTAACATTAGCTTCTGATCAGGGCTGTTTTGTGGTGGTTTTCGTTCATTTCCGGTATGCGGGAAGGGAGTCGGTAACCGAACATCGGTGCTTTGTGCAGTCACGATCCATTGAAACCAACCTCTTCATCCTCAGCAATGGGGAGCCTGCTCGCTCTGGGGGCGCACTGCGCAACCCGGATCGTCCACGCTCACAACATCGGGCATGGAAAGTGTACGTCTCGCTCGTTCGCATCCAGGTTTTTTCTACCACCTTTCTACCAGCACATTTAAACTATTGTAATATATATACTTTTTTCTGCTTTGGGAACAGAGGGTTGCTGGTTCAAATCCAGTCGCCCCGACACAGCAGGAACACGAACTCGCGCTCGTGTTTTTGGCGTTTGTGACCTTGTGTCATCAGCGCCGCAAGTTCAACATTTTTATGCGGCCATGGTCGCGAGAAGATCGTTCACGTCTGCATAACTTCTTCCAATCCTCTGCAAAGCTTCTTTCAATTGCATTCATCCAAGGAACGGAACGGCAAATGAGTCTTCTTCATAACGCTTTATAACACAATTACTTTGCATGATGAAATCGGCATCAGGATTTACCATAAGACTTGGCGTAAGTTATGCACTGTCACTATTCCGTGCGACATAAGGCTGTCAAACGTCCGTGGGTCTTGCAAAACGATTCCCAGCCGAATGTGAAAACGCACTCATGCCTGCTGTACAGCAAGACAGCGGGCGCGCAGGGCGGGTCGCCGCCCGGTCTGATCGGATGCTCCCGTTTGATCACGCAGCCATCTATCGGGGTGGCGGCGATTCCGCCGGCCCTGCGCCTTCCTTCTTCCCGCGTCATTTCACAACTCGTTCCGGAGCCACGTATGATCCGCGTCATTGTTTTGTCACTCATGTCGGCGGCCTTGCTTGTTTTCGCCTTTGGGTGCAGCAAGAACGACGACAATCACGACGGCAATAATAACTCGATGCCGCAGGAGGTTATTCTAACGATACAGCCTGCCGACGGCGCGACCAATATCCCACAGCAATCCGCAGTTGTCGTGACCTTCGATCACAGCATGATGATGGACTCCCTGGAGCACATGTTCATGCTGCACACCGGCTGGGGAGTCAGTGGAGAACAGATGGTCGGAGCATTTACCTGGAACGATGATCAGACGGTCATGACCTTTCAGCCGTCGCAACTCTTCGCCGAAGATGTCACCTACACCATCCACTTTGAAGGCATGATGATGGACATGGACGGGATGATGATGCATCCCATGATGGACACGACCATGGGCATGGGTGAGATGCACAGCGGTGACATGATGGGCGGGATGAGTGAAAATGAAATTGTCAGCGTGTTTTCTACCGGACCGGAAATTGTCCATCAGACTACCCTTGATTTGACGGGCGATGTAGTGCTGGTGGCCAACGGTGGATCGGGCGATATTACCGCCATTGATCCAGCTACGAATACGGTGGTCGGAATTCAGCCTCTCGATACGGTTGGATTCCTGCACCATCTTTACTACTCCCCGGACCGCGCGAAACTGCTGGTTTCGGATCCCAATGAAGACCTGAGCGGCGGGCACAGCGGAGGGGGCGGACACAGTGGGCACCACGGCGGCGAAAGCATGATTTCGCGCATCGTGGTGCTCGACTCGCGCACATTACTCGAGACGGGGCGTATCATCATTGATGGAATGGCTCATAATGGGATCATGACGCCGGATGGAGAGACAATCCTGCTGGCCAATGCCGTACATGGCATGATCCACAAGTACTCTGCGGCAACTTTGCAGGAGAGGGGCAGCTATTCTGTTGGATCCGGCCCCTTGGAAGTGACGATCACTCCGGATGGTTTGTACGCGCTATCCACAAACAGTGAGGCGGGCACCGTGTCCAAGATCCACCTGGTCCATGACATGCCCATCGAACAAATCAGTGTCGGCTCAGGCCCGATTGGCGCTTGGATCACTTCGGATGGGCAGAAGGCCTGGGTAACAAATGAGGAATCGAGATCCGTCACGGTGATTACCATTGAGCCTCTGGCCGTAGATACAACTTTGAACCTCGGTTACACACCGGGACAGGCCATTACAAATCCCACCCGCGATGAAGTGTACGTCGCCGATGAGGACAACGGTTCTGTGCACGTTTACGACCTGCAAACGTCGCAATTTGTGGCCGAGATTCCCACCGGCGCTCGCGCCCACGGGATCGCCTTCAATCCGGATGGCTCACGGGCATTTGTGACGAACGAACTTGGAAACTCTGTCTCGGTCATTGACTGCGCGACACGGGCTGTCGTTTCAACTATTGCCGTAGGAACGAACCCCAACGGCATCGTATTCCGATCCGCGTTGTGAACCGCAATCCGGCAACACGTCAAACCATCTTCATAGGACATTCGATGAAAACACTACAAATCATGGCGATAGCGGTGCTGATGTCAGTAATTGGCGCGGCTCCGTCCCTCGCACAATGCGGCATGGGTGGCCATGGGTCTCATCAGGGTCACCAACAGCACGATGCCGCGCCGAGCGTGTCGCTGGCCACATCCATTGCCACATATCCGCTGAATTACTGCCTGATTACCGGCGAAGCATTGGGATCCAGAGGCGACCCGGTCATCCGAACCTACAATGGACACCAGATCAAGTTCTGCTGCGACAAATGTCCTGCGAAATTCGAACAGGACCAGGAGATGTACCTGAAGAAACTGGATGACGCCATCATTGCCGCTCAGAAGGCCGACTATCCGTTGGACAAGTGTGTGGTCAGCGGCGAGAAGCTGGGCGGAATGGGAGAGCCCTACGACTATGTGTACAATAATGAACTCGTGCGATTCTGTTGCGGTGGGTGCGTGCCCAAGTTTCAACAAGATCCCGAAAAATACATGAAAAAGCTTCACAAGTCCTCTGGGAACAAAACGGCGAGATCATCTGAGGAGATGAAGCCGGAAAACACCAGCCAGCCTTCCACGCATCAGCACTGACAGGCCTTGGCCGAGGCGTTCAAGTGCGTAAATGACCCCTTTGGGAGCAGAGGGTCGCTGGTTCAAATCCAGTCGCCCCCATAACATACGTACCCTGCACGGACTAACCATTGCGCGGACTACCCATAACCTCCGGTTGTGGACCAAACCAACAGTTGCTTTTGCCTCCTGATCTCATTATATTTGTGCTTTGCCAAAGTTGAGGATACTCCCATGAAAGAAAAATTCCACCCCGGATACCACGTGATCACCGTCCACTGTGCCTGCGGCAGCGAGTTCAAGACCCGCTCCACGCAGGCTGGTGATGTGCTCAAGGTTGACATTTGTTCCGCGTGCCACCCGTTCTTCACCGGGCAGCAGAAGCTCGTGGACACCGCTGGCCGCGTTGACAAGTTCCTCAAGAGGTACAAGAAAGCGACCGCGTGACGAACACTTCCGCGCCGATTTCAATCCCCGGGCGGTGCCGTGTGTACGGTGCCGCCCTTACTTTAAAACAGTCTTTGTGATGAAAATATCATCTGCGAACGGCCAACCCGACCGTAAGGATCTCTCCACCGAACTCGCCATGGGCGGCCAGGCCGTCATTGAAGGCGTGATGATGCGCAGCCCGAACCGCGTTGCGATCGCCGTACGCAAGCCGGACGGAGAAATTGTTGTCAAGAGCTACCCCTATGTCCCCATAACACGGCGGAATAGATTCCTCAAGCTCCCAATCATCCGTGGCGGCGTGGGCATGGCCGAAGCCGTTAAAATCGGTATTGATGCTCTGAACTGGTCAGCCGAGCAGGCCATGCCCGAAGAGGCGGCAAAGCGGGAAAAACGCACCGGAGGCCGCAGGTGGCTCAGCACAACCCTGTCACTGGGAATTGCTCTCATCTTCGGTCTCGGGCTGTTCATGTATTTGCCTTACTGGCTCGCAAAGATTACGGTCGGCGGCGACAATGGGCAGCTTGGCTTTCACCTCGTCGCTGGCGGCGTAAGGATCGCGATTCTCCTGGGCTACCTCTGGGTGATCTCCTTGCTGAAGGACATCCACCGTGTCTTTCAGTATCACGGCTCGGAGCATAAGACAATCTTCGGCTTTGAATCGGGCGAGGAGCTGACCGGCGACCGGGTCATGCGCCAAACGCGTTTTCACCCCCGCTGCGGCACGAGTTTTCTACTGATCGTCGCGCTGGCCGCGATTCTCTTCTTTGCGATCATTGACACGGTCATCGTGGCAGTCTTTGGCGCCTACCCGAATGTCCTTGTCCGCTTTCTGGTTCACATCCCGTTAATCCCAGTCGTGGCGGGGCTGTCCTACGAGGTGCTCAAGGCCTCGGCCAAGCATGTGAACAACCCGGTCGTCCGGGCGTTCATCCAGCCCGGCCTCTGGCTGCAGAAGATCACCACGCAGGAACCGGATGCGGGCATGTGCGAGGTTGCCATCGTCGCCTTGAAAACGGCGCTTGGGGAGGAGGAGACGTTGAAACAAGCCAACATCCCAACAAACCGACAAGCTGAAACCGCTAAACCTTAATGTCAGCTTTTCGGCCTGTCAGCATCTCGGCCTGTTTTTTGCACACTTGCCTTTTTCGAATTCTCAGCGTATTTTACAGGTTGTGCGCCCGGCGTGCTGGGCTGGTGGTAACAGAAAATCAAAGGGATTCCTCATGCGAGCGGTACTGATTTCCCTCTTCATCTTCGTCTTTTCGGGTCTGGCGATGGCCTGCGGTTGCGGTCATGGCAGCGGTTGCGGCAGCTGTGGAACAAGTCCCTGCGCGTACGACAACCCGGACTGGGGTTATTCCTACCAGAATCCGCACTATCTGCCGGACGGCGCGTCCAGGGCGCTGCGCTGCTTCCACAACGCGTTTATTCCGATGTACGAAGCCCGTCATTCGCGCGAATCGGCCTACCTGCGTGAGAATGCCAACGAGCTGTACTGCGCGGCCAAGCGCATCACGGACGGCAAGTACGAAGATTGCAGCATGCGCTGTTGCAGCGATCCCGCCCAGAAGAAGCACTACAAGCGCGCGGTCAAGGATCTGGTGAAAAGCTGCGCGCGCCTGAAGGAAGTCGCGTGGGGCGGCGCTAACGCCGAAGTGTACGACCAGATGCGCCAGATCGAGAACGACTACATCCGCGTGGCCAATTTGTCGGAATAGTTTCTTCTCCCTTTCTCTCTTTCTCCTTCCCCTACTTTGTGGGGGAAGGACGGGATGGGGGGTGGGGAAAGGGTAGGGGATAGGGGTCGCGGCGGCGAGTGCTCCCGCACTAGCCCCCTACACCGTATTAAATTACTTGAGGCGGCCTCTGGCCGCCTCTTTCTTCATGTCTCGCGGCGGCGATCGCTCCGCGCTCGCCCCAGACCGCCGAGGCGGGTACCCTCACCCGCCCGGAATCTTCTTGACAAACTCCCTGTTCTTCCTTATCTTACTTCGTTGTTATACGCTTGTCATTCTGGACACTTCCGTCTTCGGAAGGCGTCCAGAACCTCTCGGAATCAAATAACTCCCATGCCCGCACCTGAATCCATAATATCTCTGGTCAAGCAATTCAAAGACGATTACGAGTCGCTAACACATGAAAAGGAAGCGACCATTCGCCGCGAGTTTATTGACAAGTTCTTTGCCGCTCTCGGTTGGGATATGGAAAACAAGGGCGGGAGTCGTAGCTTGTATCGTGACGTAATCGTTGAGGACACGCTTCAATCTGAAGAGGGGACCTCGACATGGGCTCCAGATTACTCGTTTGGAATCGGCGGTGACCGCAAATTTTTCGTCGAGGCCAAAAGCATCTCAGCCCACATCACGGCTGATAAGAAAGCATGGCTTCAAGCGCGCCGCTATGCGTGGAACGCCAAGTTGCCGATCTGCATTCTTACCAATTTTGAAGACTTCATCGCCTTGGATGCCCGACGCGAGCCCAAGATCAACGATCATCCGAAGAGCTTCATCCGGTTGCACGTCAATCACGAGCGATATGTTGATCGCTGGGAAGAAATCAGCGAACAGTTCTCGTGGCTCGCAGTAAGCAACGGTTCCATTGAGCGTTGGGTCAGAAGGTTGGAAGAGAAGGAACCCGCAGGGGTTGAAGTAGACGAGCGTTTTCTGGAAACAGTTGAAGACTGGCGCAAGGAATTGGCAATCCGAATTCACGAAAAGCATCCAAAACTGCCCATTGTGAAACTGAAGTACGCTGTTACGAGAATTATTGATCGCATTATCTTTCTGCGCGTGTGCGAAGCGCGAGGACAAATCATCGGTAAAGACCGGCTCCTCCCCCGAGTCCGGGGTGAAAATGCGTACCAGGAATTGGTTAAGTGCTTCAATGATGCTGATGCCCGCTACAACTCAGGCCTCTTTCACTTTAATAAGAAGGACGAGCGGATTGAACCGCCGGATGAAATCACACCTTCTCTCAAGGTCAGTCCCGATCTAACAAGTCGCATCATTAAGGAATTGTACGACGGTACGGACCTCACTCCGACCCCTTATGACTTCCATGCCATGCCAGTTGAAGTGCTCGGCCAAATGTACGAGCAATTCCTTGGTAAAACAATTGAGATTGATGCATCAGGCGTGGTTGCTATTGTTTCTAAGGGAGAAGATCGGCAGGCTCGCCGTAGGCAAGGTATATACTACACACCCAGTTTTGTTGTCCGCTACATCGTCAAGAAAGTGCTCACCCCTCTTCTTGACGGCAAAACGCCTGAAACCTTGGGCACGTTGCGAGTCCTTGACCCCGCCTGCGGCTCCGGCTCCTTCTTATTAGGAGCGTATCAGTATCTACTTGGTTGGTACCATGATTATTATGACGACCTCTACAAGAAGACGGGCGTTCTGACAAATCTCCGCAAGGCGGACAGCGGCACTACCGAATTAGTCTTAGAAGAACGGAATCGAATTCTTCTTGAACATATCTTTGGGGTGGACCTCGATCCTCAGGCCGTGGAGGTGGCAAAGCTCTCACTCTTGCTCGAAGCTGTCAAAGACGAACCCAAGTCCGTTTTGGACACTCGCACACGACGCGCGAAGCCCGCGTTGCCTGACCTCGGTAACAACATAAAATGCGGCAACTCTCTTTTGGGCGCTGATTTCCCGCCCACAAAGGGGGAGACCAAAGTCGATCGCGAGCGCATCAACCGCTTCAACTGGCAGGAACGATTCTCAGAAGTCCTTGGCGAAGTCGAATTCGACGCCGTGATCGGCAACCCGCCTTACGTGCGCCAAGAGACCCTTGGATCGGAGTTCAAGGACTACGTCAAAGAGAAGTACAAAGACGTTTATCACGGTGTGGCTGACCTTTACGTCTATTTCTTCCAGTGTGCACACAAACTCCTCAAACCCGGCGGCTATTTCGGTATGATTTGTTCAAACAAATGGATGCGAGCTAACTACGGTAAGCCGCTCAGACAATACCTGACAAAAAACACAACGCTGCGCGAAATCATAGATTTTGGTGAATTAAGAGTCTTTAAGGATGCCGCTACGTTTCCGGCGATTGTTATAACCCAGAAGAGGCTATCTACTAAACAGCAGTTTACTTACGTTGCGGTTAAGCGCCTCGATTTCCCGTCGCTAGAGAAGGAAGTTCAGAAGACTGGTGCAGAATTAGATGAGCGAGCAGTAGCGGGAGGTAACTGGGCACTGACGACTGCTGGCGAGATTGACATTTTCGAGAAAATGAAGCAACAGAGCGTACCGCTCGGCAAGTACGTTGATGGAGGAATTCACTACGGAATTAAGACTGGCGACAACGAAGCTTTCTTTATTGATAGAGCGACGCGAAGAGATTTGATAGCGAAAGACAAGCGGAGCCGTGAGATTATTAAGCTATTTGTTGTCGGAGATGACATTCGGAAGTATAACATCCGCAATCTTGACCGATATCTGATCTTCACGCGTCACGGTACAGACATTGAGAACTATCCGGCGATTAAGAAACACTTGTCCAAGTTTAGGACCCAATTGATGCCGCGCCCGGAAGATTGGAATGGAGAAGGTGAGTGGCCGGGACGTAAGCCAGGGCCATACAAATGGTACGAAATTCAAGACAACGTGGCATACTACGAACTTTTTGAGCAACCGAAAATCATTTACCCTGTAATCGCTCGCGAACCACGCTTTACTTTTGACACGAGTGGATTGTATTGCAACGACAAGGCATTTATCATCCCTACAAACGATTTGTACCTTCTTGGGCTTCTCAACTCCAAACTCATATGGGCGTATCTCAAGCGCCTTTGTTCAGTACTCGGCGATGCCGATAAGGGCGGACGCCTTGAACTCCGGCGGGTACACATTGTAGACCTTCCCATCCGTCGCATAGATTCAAAGAACAAGTCGGACAAGGCAAAGCACAAGAAGTTGGTGTCGTTAGTTGAGGAAATCCTTGAGGGCAACAAAGAACTCGTCGCTGAAGATTGGGCTCACAACAAGGAACGCATTCAGGGCGAAATCGCGTCTCTGGACGAACAGATCAACCAGCTTGTTTACGAACTCTATGACCTCACGCCGGAAGAAATTGCCATTGTCGAAGGTTCAGCAGATTCCGGCCGGGTTGCGAAGACTTAACCCGGCTCGGCGGCTGTTCAGAGCGCACGTGTGCGCCCTGCGCGGAATTGCCCTTCACACTGACCTCACGGCCATGTCGGTTGAACACCGACCCTACCAAATCCCACCCCCGGTTGAGGCCATCCCTCCTCTCTTTTCTTCGCCCTCAAATCTCAAATCTCAAGTTTTTAATCTCTTAACATTCCTGCCCCCACTTGACTTGTTGAACAAATATTCATATATTAGATCATCAAAAGAAACATCCATGACGACTGAGACGGCCCAACTTCCGCAATAACCACCAATTCGATCGGAAACGAGCCTCCAATAACCTCTAAAACCTCAAAAATCACCGAAAAAGGGGCAGATCACTTACGTGCAAACTCAATCACGACATGCAATAAACCAGAGTTCGTTTCGCCAAATCAAGATATTTCAAATGACCCCTTCCCTCACCACGCTTGACAAACAACTACCCCCCAGTCACTGACTGGGGGGCTCGTGTTAAGACGGGGGGCGGCCACTGGCCGCCCCTGCTTTGGTTTACACTGTGGTCAGTGCTTCGTTCACCGGTAGAACTCGCCCGTCCGAGATACGTCCAGCTTCCAGACGAAGAGTCCGTTTCGTTCGCTCGGCAGCGCGAGGATCGTGCGTGACGATGACCACCGTCCGGCCTTCCCGGTTGATCTCGTCAAGGAAGTTCATGATCTGATGGCTGGTCTCCGGATCAAGGTTGCCCGTCGGTTCATCGGCCAAGATGAGTTTTGGATCGTTCGCCAGCACGCGGGCCAATGCCACTCGTTGCTGCTGGCCGACACTCAGTTCTGCGGGCTTATGATCCATCCGGTCTTCCAAACCAAGGCGACGGAGCAGCATCGTCGCTTTCTCCTCCTGCTCCGCGTCGGTGGCGCCGGCGAGCAGCAGCGGAATCTGGACATTCTCGATCGCCGTCAAGTACGGAATCAAGTTAAATGTCTGAAAGACAAACCCGATTTTCGTTCGACGAACGAGCGCCCGTTGATCTGGGGCCAAATCATAGAGCGATTGTCCGTCGAGCACGATGCGTCCTTCGGTGGGGGATAACATGCCGCCCAAAGTGAGAAGCAAGGTGCTCTTGCCGCTGCCGCTTGGTCCAACGACCGACATAAAATCACCGGACGGAATCTCCAGCCACATGTCATCCATCGCGGTAACGATCTGGCCACGGTGCTTGTAGTGTTTCTTTGCGCCCTCGACTTTCAACATGGCTTACAGCTCCTGAAGAGTTGCGCAGGGATCGAGGCGGGCTGCACGCCGAGCCGGAAGATAACTTGCCAGTAAGGCGAGCGGTACGGCAATGACAATGGCCAGCAGAATCAGAGTACCCATCGGCAGTACCGGAACTCCGGCGATCTTGGGTCCCAGCACAATCGCCATGATGGTTCCAAGTATGTAACCACCCACGGCCGCTGCAAGTCCCAGCAGGAGAGCTTTCATCAGGAAGATCCTAAGAACTAAAGACGAACCTGCGCCCATGGCCATCAGCGTGCCGATCTCTTTTCGGCGCTCATACACATTCGCATACATGTAGTTGGCAATGCTGGCGCCACCCACCAGAATGATGATCACGAGAAACACCGTCGAAAGCCGTGCCATTGTCTGATTTGTTCGCAACTGGGTATCCACAATTTGAGCGATGGTCACGACTTTGGCATCCGGCAGCAGCTTATTGATCTTCTGCACCAATCCATCCGAGATCTGGTTGCAGCAGCCGACAATTTCAATGGCGTTGATTACCGGTCCCTTGCCGGTCATGTCCTGGACCGTATGCAGGTGCGCGAAGATGCGAGAGTCATCCACAGTGCCGGTCTCCGGGAGCACAGCCACGGCAGTGAACGTTCTGCCCATCAGATTCAACTGATCACCTTCTTTGACTCGCAGCAAAGACGCCGCATCCGCACCGATCAGCACATCCGTGCCACCCAATGTTTCGATCACCCGCGTTCGAACCAGCGTCTCTTTGGCAGGTTCGACACTTAGGCCGGGTATTGTCGCCACGGTCCCGCAATTCGCAGGGCGAGAGAAAATTCCGGCCCCAGCCCACGCTGCTTTGGCTTCAAATTCATCCTTCGGAAGAATTCCGGTCAGCGTGATCGTCTCGTTCCCAACGGAGACCGGCACGGAGAGTTTAGGAGAGAGATTATCCAGACCTTGCAGATCAGAGGTCGCCAATATGGTCACATACTCTTCGGGGATTTCCTCATCCTGCATATCCGCCGAGTAATAATCCTGCATCGTGGCCGACTTGGGCAAAATCAAGATATTGGCTCCCAGCGCGTCCAGCTCTTTGGATACGGCTTTCTCTGAGTAGAAGCTGATATTCTTGATGGAGACAATAACCGTAATGCCGAGTAGGATCGCCAAGAAACTCGTGGTTAATTGGTTTTTTCGCTCGAAGATCTCGCGCCAGACGAGTGTGCGTAGCCGCATGTCACTTGCCTTGCTTGGTCGTTGCCGTTGCCGAAGCGGTGGGCGCTGTGGTCATCGGAACCGATTTGGGCTGCACGGTCAGTTGCTTATTGGTCGCCGGAGCCTTCTGGGGTGTGGCCGGTGCGCCGGTTGGTCCGCAGCTCTTGCCACTTCCTGGAGGACAGCATCCGCCCGATTTCGGTGCGGCCGCAGCGTTAACGGCACTCACGAACTTGTCCTTGGGCGTTGCACCCGGGAAGGTCCCGACAACTACGCCGGGCGGCGCAAGCAGCACGGTGGTTGCTACCGGTGACTTTACGTCCACTCCAAGCGTAGACAAGAACTTTGCGTCTTCAACTTCAGATGGATCCACGGTAACAACCGCCGTCGTGGAACCATACTTCGAATCCTTCAGAAAGTCTTCCACCCCGCGCATGGCTCCTGCGTTGTCAGCAGTTTTTCGGTTTTGCACGCAGAGTGCCACCATGTTCTTGTTCTGCAGCGCCTTCATCGTTTGTTCTGATGCTTTGCAGCCCACCGCGTCCACGAGTTTGGTATCATCCGTGAGCTGATAGGCCGGGAATCCTCCCATAATCGCGCCGTTGGGAGCAAGCACAAGAACGAGGGGCGTAGGCGAACGGCTGACTCCGAACTTGTTCACAATGTCCTGTTCGGTGGGATCAGTCACGTTGATTTCAACCATCTCCGACTTGCGCGAGATCTTCTTGCGCGCCGATTCTATCAGACCGCGTGCCTTGGCCGTCTGATCATTTTCATCTCTAAAGAAGAGCGCGTAAACGTACTTCTCTGCTTTGCCAGCCTTTTCCACAGCAATTGCGCTCTTGCCCGTACCAATGTACCCGATGGGTTCAGCCGCTTGGACACTTGGCACACCAAAGCGTGCCGTGACGTTACCTCCTCTATTCGAGGGGAGAACAAATTGAAGCACCAGCACGGCGATCACCAACAGGATGACGCCTCCGCTCACGGACCATTTTGCCTTCTTACTCATGTTCTTACTCCATTCAAGGAAAATTTCGCTCAGAAACTACGTGTCGTTTCTTGGCGCGGATTACGCCGATTCAAGTGTCTCGATCGGCTCAAGTGTGGCGCAGGAGTTTGTGACGGGTTGACACTTCGTCCCATCATCTTTGCCCAGGATGTCTGCCATCCGGTGCGCATCACTGAGAATGACCTTGTCGTTGTGCAGATAATCGTATGCAAACTGAATGGCCGTCTTGGCGAGCGGAGAGGCATCCTTACTCGCAAGACGATAGTACACCCAACGCCCCCTTTTGCACGAGTCCACGAGTCCTGCCTGCTTCAGGATGGACATATGTTTGGAAACTGTCGAGTCGGCCAGCCCAATGAAATCAACCAAGTTGCAGACGCACAACTCGTGCTGCTGAAGCCGCAACAGGAGCCTGAGCCGATTTGGCTCACTCAACGCGTTGAGTATGGTTAGGAATTCTCTCATCAGCATAATCCCTTATTTCGTCAGATAACGAAATATACTTAACTAAATTCCGTGAATCAACCCAAGATTCATTTCAATTATTTAATTAGACTTGCTTTATATGATTTCTTATGTTCATAAGAAATACTCATTAATCTGGCGGCAGAGGTTCATCAGAATCTCAGGTCGCAGGATTTAGCGTTAATGCTCTCTTTTTTCCTCTGCTCGGCTCGATTTTCAGTCGGTATCTGAGGCTAACTCCAATACCAATTCCGAGCAAGTCCAAGGCACACCGTTAATTGAACAAATTATCAGTTACCTATTGATATTCAGCACACATATCATTATATTATGGCTGTTGTGCTGGTTATACTGTCCGTATGACGAGCTTCAACCAGCACCCCGGAGGGTACTGGCTAGTGACAGCCTGTCGCTACACCAGAAAAAAGGTCAATTCACTGAAATAGAGGACAAATCGAGCCGAAAGGACCGCAAAAGGAGCCGAAACGCCCGCGTTCACAGCGTCTTATCCGATTAATAATAAGTAGCTATAAGGGAGTTCGTTCCGCACATTTTGCTTTTCTCCTGCCCGCCTCCTCTCTTGTTCTTCCCCTACGCAGTGGGGGAAGTTAGATGGGGGACGTAGAAAATCGATAGTCAACCGATATTAACAGCACTTAGGCCATCACGATAGAGAAGCGGTGTGCCTCTGATTTCTTGTTTCCCCCCTGTAGTCCCCCCACTTCGTAGGGGGACAAAAAGGTCGTTTGTACGAATCGCTGAATTTCCGTATCATTGACAATTCAATCTTCGCATTTTCGCTTCTCCTTCATGAACATCGGCATCATCGGTCCGCCGTTATCCGGCAAGACCACGACCTTTCATCTGTTGACCGGCACGGAGCCGGATCCGGCGGCGGCGTTCAAGCGCGAAGTCCAGATGGCGATGACGCACGTCCCCGACTCGCGCGTGGACAAGCTCTCGGAGATGTCAGCGTCGAAGAAGGCCGTGTACACGACTGTGGAATACGTGGACACGCCCGGCATCGAGCACGGCGCGGCCAAAACCGATTGGTTCGGCGCGGCGCTGGCGGGCGGAGTCAAGAACAGCGACGCGCTCTTGCTCGTTGTGCGCGCGTTCGGCGAAGAGGGACTCGGGAGCGGCATCAATCCCGAACGCGACATCCTCAGCGTGCAGGAAGAGCTGACGTTCGCTGATCTGGTTGTGCTCGAAAACCGGCTCGAACGGCTGCAAAAGCAGCGGCGCGTGAAGACCGTTACGCACGAGGAGACCGTAGAGATGGAGCTGCTGGCGCGCGGCAAAGAGTATCTTGAAGCCAGCAAGCCGCTGCGGCTCATGCCGATGGAGGCGCACGAGAAGAAGCTGCTGCGGGGCTATCAGTTTCTCTCGGCGAAACCGCTCTTAGCCGTGGTCAACGCCGCCGATGACGAGCTGGCGGGAATCTCCAAAACGCTCGCCGAGTTGAATGCAAAGCTCGCTTCATTGCAGATCCGTGCGATTGCCCTCTCCGCATCGCTCGAAGGAGAGATCGCTCGTCTGGAGGGGGAGGAGCAGCAGGTGTTCATGGCCGACTTGGGCGTCAGCGAGCTCGCACGCGACCGGGTGTTGCGAGCGAGCTACGACCTGTTGGGATTGCAAACGTTTCTCACCACCGGCGAGAAAGAATCGCGCGCCTGGCCCATTCACAAAGGCGAAACGGCCGTAGATGCGGCGGGCGTGATTCATACCGATCTCGCGAAGGGCTTTATCCGCGCCGAGGTCGTGCACTACGACGACTTTGTGCGCGAGGGCGGCTACCCCGGCTGCAAGCACAAGGGGCTTTTGCGGCTCGAAGGCAAGGAATATGTTGTCAAGGACGGTGATATTCTCGTGATCCGGCACAGCGGATAGTTTACTTTTTGAAACGGGACATGTGCCGGCACATGCCCCGCGGCGATTCGATCAAACCCTGAACCATTGGTTCAGGGTTTGATCGTTTATCGGCGGCAGAAAACGGCGCTGCGTAGTGTATTTCTTGACGGAGGTGGCGATTCCGCCGCACGGTTTTTCGGCAAATTGCAGAATTCACGCATTGTGCCTTGCATGGCATTCATTTTGCAATCCTTGTCCGCATCGCAGTGCAATCGTTCCGTTGAAACAAAGTTGAAGCGTATTCGAACTTGACATGAATTCTCGCCTTCCGAACCTCTTATTGAACAACAATCTGCTCTCGCAAGAGCAGTACATGGTTTTCAAATCCCGTCAGAAGGACTCGGGCAACTCGGTCGTGACCGAGCTTACGAAACTGGGCGTGATCACGGAAGATCAGATGGCCGCGTTCCTGGCCAGCTATTACGATATCCCGCGCCTGGATCTCGAGCAGAACGAAGTTCCGGAGAGTGTGCGCAAGCTGCTCTCGCCGGAGTTCATTCAGCGCTATCAGGTGCTGCCGGTGAAACGCACGGGCAAAACGCTGCAAGTGGCGCTGGTGGATCCGAGTATTGACTTCGTGCTCGAAGACATCAAGTTCATCACCGGTTTTACCGTGCAGCCGTGCATCGTCACGGAGACGCAGTTCCTGCGCGCGCTTGAGATCTACTACCACATGGGCGGGACGCTGGACAAGATTCTCAAGGATATGAAAGACGACTCCGGCACCGAGCTGATCCAGACGAAGAACGATGCCGAGATGGACAAGCTGCGGGAGGAGATCGAGGCCGCGCCGATCGTAAAGCTCTTGGACGGGATCATCGCGGACGCGGTGCAGAAAGGCGCCTCGGATATTCACATCGAGCCCTACGAGCAGACGCTCAGAATACGTTTTCGTGTGGACGGCGTGCTCGCGGAGATTATGTCGCCGCCGTATCACATGCGGAATGCAATCATCTCGCGCGCAAAGATCATGGCGAATCTGAATATCGCCGAGCGCCGCGTGCCGCAGGATGGTCACATCAAGATGAAACTTGCGGACCGGACGATTGACCTGCGTATGTCCACGCTGCCCACGCTATACGGCGAGAAGGTGGTGATGCGTATTCTCGACAAGTCGAACCTGACGCTCGATCTGGGCACATTCGGCTTTGAGGAGAAGGCGCTGGAGGACTTCAACAAGGCGATTCGTTTGCCGTACGGAATGATTCTGGTGACCGGGCCGACCGGCTCGGGCAAGACGACGACGCTTTACAGCGTATTGGCAAAGCTAAACACGCCGACGGTGAACACGATGAGCGCGGAAGATCCGGTGGAATACAACTTCGCCGGGTTAAATCAGGTGCTCGTACGGGAAGAGGTGGGTTTGACGTTCGCAACGGCGCTGAAGGCATTTTTGCGGCAGGACCCGGACATCATCATGATCGGCGAGGTTCGTGATCTGGAAACCGGTTCGATTGCCGTGCGTGCCGCGCTCACCGGACACTTGGTGCTCTCGACCTTACACACGAACTCGGCCGCCGCGACGATCTCGCGTCTGGCGGACATGGGAATCGAGCGCTTTCTGGTGTCGTCGTCGCTCACGTTGATAGTGGCGCAGCGCCTCATCCGCAAGATCTGTCCGAAATGCAAGATCCCGGTGGAGGTGCACCCGGAAGCGCTCTATGAGATCGGACTCGACCCAACCAAGATGAAGGGACGCACGTTCTATCACGGCGCAGGTTGTATCGAATGCAATAACAGCGGCTACCGCGGGCGAACCGGTATTTATGAAGTGATGACGATCTCGCCTAAACTACGGACGATGATTCTGGACGGGAAATCCATGACGGAATTGGAGGCGGGCGCCGTCGCGGAGGGAATGCTGACGCTGCGGCAGGGAGCACTCAAGAAGTTTGAACGTGGAATTACGACGATAGAAGAAGTTCTTCGGGTAACCGGGGATTTCTAAGAGGAAAGAGACATGCGCAGTCGTTTGTCACTCTATCTGAACGATCTCTCGCTCGAGGAGATCCTGTTTCTGGAAGAAGAGCTGGAGCGTCGGCGGGAAAAGCACCGTAAGCATTACGCAGTGCTCTCCGTGCAGACCGATCCGCCGGCGCTGCGCTCAGACAGCACGCTGCCGTTGGGGCAGTTAGCGCGCGACCTGCGGCGCTACATGGGCGAATGCGCCGCGGTCGGGGGAGGGACAATTCTGGCCTATTCGCCGGAAGTGTGCGTGCTGCTTTTTCATACCGTGGAAGGGGCGAGCCGCTGCTGCTCGGCGCTGCTCAGCGGATTGCCAGAGCTGAATGGGCGAGCGGGGCACACGTCTTATCGCGTCAATTTCAAGATGGGATTGGCAGCCGGGACGGATACGCTGGCTCCGGGGTCTCCGCGCTGCCTGCGAAAATCGCCCCTGGTCAAGCGCTCAAATCATTGCGCATGGCGCAGTGCAGCAGGCACCCTGACGCTGGACGAGAACAGCTATCAGGAGTGGCCGGCGAAATACTCTGCGGTGCGCATCCCGGCGGAAGTGAACGGGCAGCACGTCTATCGCGTCGTGCCGGGGATGATCGGCAGCGAGGATGATCGCTACGACAACGAGGCTCTCAACAAGTTCCTGGATTCGGTGAGCGCGGCAGGGATTATTGTGCTCAAGTATGGAATGGGACGCCCGATAAAAACGGAAGTGAACAGCAGTTGGGGGACGGCCGTGGACATGCTGGAGCTGACTCTGGAGGCGTACAATCCGACCGCGGGCCGAAACTTGACCTATGCCGAACGCATCGCCACCGTAGATTTGCCCGATCGGATGGAGACCGTCAAGCGCCTGCTTAGCTCCGTTGGGCTGGCGCTCGTGCGGCATGAGACGTCCGTTGCCAATGCAATGTAATCCACAAAGTGAAAGCCAATACCTGTGAAGCTTGACATTCGAACTTTGCTGCGCGAGTTGATTGATGCGAAAGGCAGCGACCTCCACATTACCGTGAACAGTCCGCCGCGCATACGCGTTGACCAGCAGATCATCAGTTTGAAATATGACGCGCTGACGCCCGAGGATTGCAAGGCACTTGCGTACAGCATTCTCACGGACAAGCAGCAGAAGAAAGTGGAACTCGATTTTGAAGTGGATTTCGCGTTCGGTGTGGAAGGGATCTCGCGCTTTCGCGGCAACGTGTTCGTGCAGCGCGGGTCGCTGGCCACGGTAATCCGGGCCATTCCATGGCGGATTCCGAACATCGAGCAACTGCGATTGCCGAAGATCTGCATGACGTTTCCGACCAAGCCGAAGGGGCTGATTCTCGTGACCGGTCCGACCGGCTCAGGAAAGACCACGTCACTGGCGGCGATTGTGGACCGGATCAACAGCGAGCGCCCGGTGCATATCATCACGGTTGAGGACCCGATTGAGTACATTCACACGCACAAGCAGGCGATCGTCAATCAGCGTGAAGTGGGCGCCGATACGAAGAGTTTCGCCAATGCGCTAAAATACGTGCTGCGTCAGGACCCGGATGTGATTATGGTGGGCGAGATGCGCGACTTGGAGACGATTCAAGCCGCGCTGACGGCGGCGGAAACGGGTCACTTGGTATTTGCTACACTGCACACGAACTCGGCGACGGAGTCGGTAAACCGCATTATTGACGTGTTTCCGCCGCATCAGCAGGGGCAAGTGCGAGCGCAGCTTTCCATGTCGCTGGAGGCGGTGATGACGCAGAAGCTGCTGCCGCGCAAAGTCGGCGGGGGTGTTGTGATGGCGGCCGAAGTGATGGTATGCACGCCGGCGATCAGGGCGTTGATTCGTGAAAGCAAAGTGCACGAAATGTACGGCGTGATCCAAGTGTCGCAGAAGTACGGCATGCAAACGATGAATATGGCGTTGCAGGAACTGGTCGTGGGGGGTCAAGTGTCTGCCGAGCGGGGGATGAATGCCTCGAACTTGCCGGAAGAGCTGGAGCGAATGCTGGGTGTCTCACGGCCTCAGACGCCGGGAGACCGGGCGCGCAATTTGGCACACAAAGTCGTTTAGTCTAAACTCTACGGTGGGATGAACCATGCCAGTTTTTGTCTATAACGGGCGATCAGGCGGCGCGAAAACGGTAACGGGGGAAATTGACGCGCGGGACAAGCAGGAGGCGATTGCCAAGCTGCGCCAGCGCAAGATCGTCGTTGCCGACGTCAAATCGAAACCCAAGGATATTGCGCTCTCGATGGCGTTCAGCAAGAAGGTTGGAGCGAAGGACCTTAAGATTTTCGCCCGACTGTTCGGCACAATGATCAACGCGGGTCTGCCGATTGATTCGTGCCTGCAGATTCTCTCGGAGCAGACGAAAAACAAGCTATTCAAGCGGGCGATCGCGGAAGTGCACGGCGCGGTGTCGGGCGGCTCGGGTTTGGCGGAGGCCCTGGCGAAGCACAAGAAGGTTTTCGACAATCTGTTTGTGCACATGGTCGCGGCCGGCGAGACGAGCGGCGCGTTAGCGAACGTGTTCGGCCGGTTGGCCCTCTACCTGGAGAAGGCGCACGCCCTGTCACGCAAAGTGAAGGGCGCGATGATCTACCCGATCGTGATCGCGTGTGTAGCCCTCGGCGCGACAACGTTTCTTCTGATCAAAGTGATCCCGGTGTTCGCCAAGATGTTTGCGGATCTCGGTGCGGAGCTGCCGGGACCGACGAAATTTGTGTTGGCGCTCTCGGCCGTGATGCGTCGTACCTTTCTCCCCGGATTGGGAGTCATGATTGCCGGCGTGTTCATTTTCAAGCGCTGGCACCGCACGGAACGAGGCAAACTCATTGTAGACCGCTTCCTGCTCAAGATGCCGGTGATTGGCGGCGTGATTCGCAAGACGGCCGTGGCCCGGTTTACACGAACGCTGGGAGTGCTGATCTCCTCGGGTGTGCCGATTCTTCAAGGGTTGGACATCACGGCGAAGACCTCGGGCAATATGGTGATCCAATACGCAATCGAGAAGGTGCGAAAGTCCATTTCCGAAGGCAAGACGATCACCGCGCCGCTGGCAGAGTCGGGGGTATTTCCTTCAATGGTCGTACAGCTTGTGGCGGTCGGTGAACAGACGGGGCGGCTCGCAGAAATGCTGGGCAAAATCGCCGATTTTTATGATGAGGAGGTGGACGCGGCGGTCTCGGCCATGACGTCGTTGATCGAGCCGATTGTCATTGTACTTATGGGCGCCGTGATCGGCGGGCTGCTGGTTTCGATGTATTTGCCGATGTTCGACATGATTGGCGCGATCAAGTAATTCGACATGCGTATTAACTTCGAATCCGGACAAAACTTCTCGGCCTTCTTGGGAGCACGGCTGGTCTTCGTGACTGTGCTCTTGGGAGTGGCGGCGGTCTTCCGCCCTGTGGAAGGGAGTCTGGGCGCCTACTTGGCGTTGTTCGCGGCCAATGCCATTCTCAGTCTTGGCGGATGGGAAGGGTATCGGCGAAACCGGTTCCCGCGGCTCCTGCAGAGCATCACCCTGACGCTGGCGGTGATGCTCGACACCCTGGTGTTGTACTACACGGGTCGCGGAGCCAGCGTGTTTCTGTTCCTTTATTTCTTTTCAATCGGCGCGGCGGGTTTGATGACCGGGAGAGCCGGCAGCCTTTGGACAGCGGCTTTGTGCATCGCCGGTCTAACCTGGCTGCAAAGCCGTCCGGGGGCCATTGTCAATGAGGGCTGGCTCAGTATCGTGATCTACGGACTAAACTTCATTTTGACTGCGCTGCTGGCCTCGCATTTTTACGCCTGGTTCAAGCAGCGCGAGAGAACGCACCGGGCAACACTGGGCGAGTTGGAGCAGGCGCGGCTCGATACGCAGGCAATTCTCGATTCGCTGAGCACCGGCGTGGTGGTCATCGGTAAAGATCGGCGCGTGCTCTACTCGAATCCAGCCGGGCGCGCCGTCCTCGGACTGTCGCCGTCGGCGAGCAATACCGAGGTCGAGACGTGTCTGAACGAGGCAACGAGCGTGTCGCCAGCGATGGGGACGGCCCTTTCGCAGCAGGATGCTATGCAGGCGGGCGACGTGCGGCTCGTCCATGCGGAGGACGAATGCATCTTAGGCTATGCGGTCTCTCCGCTGGGCGGGGCGAACGGCGGTTTGCGCGGACAGATTCTGCTGCTGAGCGACCTCACACCGATGAAGCTGGTGGAGCGAGCGGAGCGCGAGCGGGAGCAACTGGCGGCAGTAGGGATGCTCTCGCGAGATTTGGCGCATGAGATCCGGAATCCGCTGGCGACGGTGCGCGGGTGCGTGGAGATGATGAAGCTGACGAACGGGAAGGAAGAGGATCAGGGCCGTTACCTTGATCTCGCGCTGCGGGAGTCTGATCGCTTAAATAACCTGCTGCGCGACTTTCTGACATTTGCGCAACTGGAAAACGCCCATAAGCAGCCGCTGAACGTGGCGGATTTCATTCGCCGGCGCCTGCCGCGAGGTACGGACAATCTGTTGTTCATTGATCGCTTGCCGAGTACACTGGACTTGGAATGCGACGCGGATCAACTCGGCCTGATTTTGGACGCGGTGCTGCTGGCACTGGCGGAGTGGGCGGAAGGGCAGGGGGAGATCAGACTGGAAGCGAGGCAGAACGGAGCTCACGTGATCCGGTTCCTGCTGACGGGAAAGACAGTGCCGGCGGATTATCGAACCGCGGTGTTTCAACCGTTTTCGAGTGTCAACCGGGCGTCACATGGATTGGCCCTGCCGACGGCGCTGCGCGCCGCTCACGCGAATGGCGGCAAGTTAACGTTGGATACGGAAGCCGGCGTAGGGACATGGTTTGAGCTTAAACTTTGAGAACGATGAGTAAGGAACGCATCTTAATCGTGGACGACGAGCGCAGCATTGGCGAGTTCTTGACGCTGGTGCTCAGCAAGGAGGGGTATCGCGTGCGGGCGGTGACGTCCGGCAAGCAGGCACTGCAAATTCTCGACGAGGAGCCTTACCCGCTACTCATCACGGACTTGCGGATGCCGGAGATGCCGGGGCTGGAGCTCGTGCGTGAGGCGAAGCGCCGGCATGCCGATCTGGCGGTGGTGGTGATGACGGCGTTCGCGTCGCTGGAGTCCGCGGTGGAAGCGCTCAGATTAGGCGCGTCGGATTACATCACAAAGCCGTTTCAGGTGGATGAGATCCGGATGGTCGTGGAGAAGGCGCTGGACAACCTGAATCTGCGGCGAGAGAACCGGAAACTCAAGGCGCGATTGACGGCGGATGGAAGTCTGCCGACGATCATTGGGCGGTCGGAGGAGACGGCCAAACTGCTTACGTTGATTCAGCGCGTGGCGCCGAGCGATTCGACGATTCTGATAACGGGGGAATCGGGGACGGGGAAGGAAGTGGTGGCCCAGATCATCCATCAATCCTCGGAGAGGGCGTCGGCGGAATTCGTGACAATCAACTGCGGAGCGTTGCCGGATACGCTGCTCGAAAGTGAACTGTTCGGGCATGTGCGCGGCAGTTTTACCGGCGCGGTGAGAGATAAGGATGGGCTGTTCAAGGCGGCGAGCGGAGGGACATTATTCCTTGATGAGGTCGGGGATATGTCGCCGGCCTTGCAGGTAAAACTTCTGCGCGCGCTGCAGGAACGGGAGATTCTGCCGGTCGGGGCAACGAAGCAGGTCAAGATTGATGTGCGAGTCATTGCCGCAACGAACTCGGACTTGGAAAAGAAGCAGCGGACGGGTGAGTTCCGTTCAGACCTTTATTACAGGCTCTCGGTGATTCCGATGCACATCAAACCGCTGCGCGAGCGGCGGGAAGATATTCTGGAACTGGCGGAGCATTTTCTTGAGCGCGCGTGCCGCCGACACGGAGTGACGCTAAAAGCGCTGTCAGACGAGACGCAGCGACTGTTCCTGGCGTATGCGTGGCCGGGGAATGTGCGTGAACTGGAGAATACGATCGAGCGGACGGTGATTCTATGCGATGGAGCGGTCATCGAGCCGTCGGTGCTTCCGGGCAAGATCTGCTCGGCGGAATCGAGCAGCTTTCAGGTGCGCGGGGCGACCGGGAATGGGACGCTTGAAGATCTCGAACGAAATTACCTGTTGAAGGTGCTGGAAGAGACCGGATGGCAAAAGAAGAAGGCGTCGGAAATCTTAGGAATTGATCCTTCAACTATCTATCGCAAGTTGCAGAGATACGGGATAGAAATGCCGAAGTAGTGCTTTGGCAACATGCATGGCAGAAGCAGTGGGCATCTCGCAAAGCGAGTGCAGAGTGCGACGATAAAAGACGACAGGGGCAGCACAGAAACAGCGGGATAGCAGCGTTTACTAGTGAAATTACAGGGAATTGAAGCTGGAGTTGTGGGGTGGCACAGGGCTTGCCAATCTACCAACCAAAGGCGCAAGAGAACGCAGTACCATTTAAGTTGATTTGGAGGAACGATGTTGAAGGCAATTCGCAGCAAGAAGGCTCGCAAGGGTTTCACCCTGATAGAGCTCTTGGTCGTGATCGTGATTATCGGTATTCTGGCCGCCGTGGCAGTCCCGCGGTTCATGGGCGCGCAAGACCGTGCGCGTGTGGGAGCGGCTCGTGCCGACCTCGACCAGTTCCGGCAGGCACTGGGTATGTATGAGATTGACTATGCCGATTATCCGGCGGCAATGACGCTGGCGAACTCGGTGGCCACGCTGGTTGACCCGCAAGGCAATGCGTATATGTCGTTGCCGTCGGGCGCCAACTTTGCGCTCTTCACGTACACGTATGATGGCGCGGCTTCACCGACGTCGTATACAGTTGACGTGACCTGCTTGGACAATGCGGGATCGACGTTGCGTGCGACACCGGACGGAGTGGTCCAGATCTAAGTCGCGAAGGCAATCCAGCCGCCGCAAGGTCGAGCTGGACCAGGAGGGGAGCGAAAGACCCCCGGGACGGAATGCCCGGGGGTCTGTGTCGTATCCGTCGGCAGAACTGACAGGGGGGCGCGGCAAGATGCGCCACTGGATCTGAAAACGGTTGCGGAGAGAAGAGGCTTTCCTTGCCTCTGTCCTGCGCAACTCCTTGCGCAGACAAGACTAGTGTTCATGACCGTTACGTGGCATGCCCCTTGCAAATCGTTGCACTAACGGCAACTATCCCTTGTCAGAATGGGCACCATGGGTAAAGAGAAAATTCTGGTTGTAGAGGACGACAGCAGCTACCGGGTGTTTCTAACGCAGCACTTGCGCGACAGCGGCTTTGAGGTGACGGCTGTGGGCGATGGCCCGTCGGCGCTGAGTGCGTTTGCGGAAGAGGTGTTCGACTTAGTACTCCTGGATTTTCGTCTGCCGGGCACAGACGGCATGGAAATGCTGCGGCAGTTCAAGACGCTCAACCGGGACACGCAAGTCATTATCATGACCGGCTTCGGGTTCGTGCAGCACGCCGTGCAAGCGATCAAGGCGGGGGCGTTCGACTATGTCACCAAAGAGGAGCTGTCACCGGACGTGCTGGACCTGGTGATTTGCGCGGCGCTGGAGCAGGATCATTTGCGGCGCGAGAACGCGCGGTTGCGGACGGAAGTGGCCGACAAGTATTCGCTGGATAACATAGTAGGCCGGTCGGCGGTGATGCGCGAGATCTTCCAGAAGGTGATGCGCATTGCCCCGTTTAATAGCACGGTACTGATCACGGGGGAATCGGGAACGGGCAAGGAGGTGCTGGCGCGGATGATTCATCTGCACAGTCGCGTGCACGCGAACCCGTTCGTAACCGTGAATTGCGCGGCGATTCCGGAGACGTTGCTGGAATCGGAATTATTCGGATATGTGAGGGGAGCGTTTACCGGGGCGATCAAGGCGAAGCGCGGGCTGTTTGAGGAAGCAACCGGGGGGACGCTGCTTCTTGATGAGATCGGGGAGCTACCCCTCGCGCTGCAGGTGAAACTGCTCCGAGTCCTGCAGGAAGGAAAGATCCGCCGGTTAGGCGACGTGGCGGAGATCCAGGTAGACGTGCGGGTAATTGCGGCAACATCGCGAAACCTCTCCGAAGAGGTGGAAGCGGGGCGGTTCCGCGAGGATCTGTTCTACCGGCTGAATATCATCCCGATCGTGATGCCGCCGCTGCGGAAACGAGCGGAGGATATTCCACTGCTCGTGCACTATTTCCTGAAGAAATTCTCAGGAAATCGGGAGCCGATGGACGTGGATGCCGACGCGATGCAGGTGCTGATGAACTATTCCTGGCCGGGCAACGTGCGCGAGCTGCAGAACATCATCGAGCGCGCGCTGGTGCTATCGGACAGTCATCGGATTACGGTGGATTCGATGCCGGCGGAGTTGCGCGAGGTGAACGAGTTTTTTCGAGTGCACATTCCGGAAGAGCAGTTAAGCATCAAACATACCTTGTCCCAGTTGGTGCCGCAGGTGGAGCAGGAGCTGATTATGCGGGCCCTGAAGCTGACAAACAACAATCGCACGCGAGCGGCGAGACTCTTAGAGATCTCACATCGCTCGCTTCTTTACAAGCTGAAAGAATATCACTGCGCATAAAGGTGGAGGACACGACGACATGAGACGCAGTTTGACGATGAAAGTTCTGATTCCGGCGCTGATTCTGGCGACGATGGTGTTTTGGTTCGGCTGCCAGCAGAAGGGCGATCTCAGCCCGACCGGATCGAACCGGAGCACGCTGACCTACATTGACACGGTCATCGTGGATCCGCGGATCCTGGAGCCGGGAGCAACGGCGATGCTGGAGGCACGCATCCTCACGGAAACGAGCGAGCCGGCCGTCGGTGAGGATGTCCGCTTCAGCGTGACGCGGGGCATGCTGCAGGGCGTGCACGCAGATACGACCATTCGCAGTGACAGCCTTGGGCGGGCACGGACAACCTATACGGCGCCGAACGACACCGGCGCGGTGCTGGTGCGCACCGAATTGTTGAGCATGTTGGAAATGCGCACGACATCATTGCGCGTGACCACCGAGGGCGCAGCGACTGAGGGACTGCTTTCGCTGTGGGCGGATTTTGATTCGTTGTTTGCCGACAACGGCAACTCCTACACGCGCGTGTATGCGCGCTTGCGGAACGACGCGCACAATCCGATCGGCGGCGCGACGGTGACATTCTCCACCACACTGGGCACGATTACGTCGCCGGCGATAACGGAAGAGATTACCGGTGTCGCGACGGCGACGCTGGTGTCCTCGACTGAAGCCGGAGAGGCGATCGTGATTGCGCGCAGCGGCGGATCGTCCGATACGCTGCACATCGTTTTTCTGACACCGGCGCAAGCCAGTCAGGTGATCGTCAGCTCCTCGCGGCCGCAATTGACGGCCGGAACGGACAGCGCGATCATCAGTGCACGTGTCTTTGATTTGAACAATCTGCCGGTCGTTGACAATACGGTGGTATTCTTCTCCACAACTCGCGGCACGCTGACGGCACTAACCGCACACACGACGGGCGGGGTGGCCGCGACCACTCTGCTGGCTCCATCCACGACGGGTGAAGTGGTGGTCAGCGCGACGACGGGCAATCAGGTCAGTGGAAGCGTATCGGTGCAGGTTACGCCGGGTCCGACGGCTTCGATTTCGCTGACTTCCGGCGTCAGCGAGATGTTTGCCGACAACAGCAGCGTGACAGCGATTACGGCAATGGTGACGGACAATTTTGGGAATGGAGTGGCCGAGGGCACGCCGGTGGCGTTCTCGGCGGTGGGCGGTGTGGTGACCGCAAGCGGCACCGTGGGACCGAACGGTCAGGCGACGGCGTCGTTCCGTGCCGGCCGGGACGTCGGTCCGGCGACGATTATCGCGACGAACAACAGCGTGCAGGGCAGCGTGACGATTCAATTGATCGCGACGCCGGCCGCTTCGATTGCTCTGACGGCAAACCCGCTCAACATAACCGCGGATGGCACGAGTCAATCGCAGCTGCGGGCTTTGGTTCTGGATGCCAATAGCAGTCCGGTTTCCAACGGAACGCCGGTAACGTTTACCTCCGAATTCGGAGTGATCTCCGGCGGAAGCAGCGCCGGACCGAACTCCCATCGCGGCGGGCATGACGAGAAGACCGTAGGCGCCTGGAGCACCGCATTGAACCGCGAGAGCGGAGATGCGCGCAGCCAATCGCACATAAAGCAAAGTTCGATCAACAAGCAGGGCAACCCGGCGACTTCGACGTTCACCACGACGACGCAGGATGGTTACGCATATGCGACGCTGACCAGTCCAAGTCTGGTGAACAGCGATGACATCACGGCCACGACCGGAAGTCTGTCTGACGGCGAGACGGTGATCTATTCGGCGGGCGCTCCGGCCATGATTCAGGTGAATCCGGCGGAGGACAATCTTCCGGCGGACAGTGTCAGCACGACGACGGTAACCTGCATCGTGACGGATGCCTTTGGGAATAGCGTCGGCAGCGGAATGGCGATTAATGCGACAGCCACGTTGGGGACATTGATTCCGACGAGTGGCTACACGGATCCGAACGGCGTGTTCGTGACCACACTGTTGACGTCGCGTCAGCGCGGCACTTGCGCAATCATGGCAAATGTGGACGGCGCGAGCGGGTACGGACAGGTCATATTTACGATTCCGGAGGTCACGAGCGTGGCGCTCGTGGCGGACCATCCATCTATTCTGGCGGACGGAATCTCGAGCGCAATGATGACCGCTCTGGCCATGGACGAAAACAGTCTTCCGGTCGGCGGCGTGGCGGTGAGTTGGCAAGCAGCCCCCGGAGTGGGCAGGCTGGTGCCGCTGTCTTCAGTAACCGATGCGCAGGGAATGGCTTTGGCGATCTATTACAGCGGCGCTTCAATGGTAGACGCGACACAGAATGTGACAGTGACCATCAACAGTCATTCCGACACGCGTCAAATGCAGTTGTTGGGTGTGAGCATGTCGGCGTGGCCGGATAACGAGCAATTGCCGGCGGATGGAGCGAGCACCACGCCCGTGAACGTGCAAGTGCACGAGACAACGAGCGGCATGGCGATTTCGAATGCGACCGTACGTTTTGCGGCGACGAGCGGCTCAATTCCGCAGACGGCGGTGACAAATGCAAGCGGTGTGGCGATTGCGACCTACCAGTCCAGCAATGTGCCGGGGACGGCCGACGTCTCCTGCCTCTATGGAGACACCCTACGCGCGCAGACCTCGATTCATTTGACGAGTACGGCAGCGGATACGGTGATGGCAACCGTCGCGCAGAATGATCTGTTGGCAGACGGCCTTTCGACAACGCTGGTAACAGCCTATGTTGTGGATGAAGGGATGCACGGTGTGCCCAACACGCCCGTGACTTTTACCGTCTCGGGTCCGGGCTGGATTGCGCCGGAAGTGGTGAATACGGATGCCAACGGTATTGCCGTGGCGACGTATCACTCTGCGGCGTCCACGAGTGATCAATTGGCGACGGTGAACGTAGCCATTGACCGAACGGAAGAGAATAAGCAGATTACGTTGCGCGGCGTGACGGTGGACGTGACGGTGGATGACAGCTTAATGCCGGCCAACGGCGTGACGACGACATCGGTGCGCGGACATGTGCGCGAGACGACGAGTCTCGTGGCGGTGGCGAATGTGCCCGTGACTTTTGGAACGTCATTAGGTTCCGTGGTCGGATCCGCGCTGACGGACGAGTCGGGCATGGCCGTGGTAGATTTCACGGCGGGCGCAACGGAGGGAACCGCGACGATCATCTGCCACTACGGGCCGAGTTTAGGCGACACGACAACACTGCAATTGTACTTACCGACGGCGCAAACGATTACCGTCAGCCCCGGCGCGCCGAGCTTGCGCGCGGATGGCGTGGCGACGCTGAACGTTTCGGCGACGGTGTTGGATAACGCCGGCGTGCCGCTGGCGAATGCACCGGTGTCGTGGACCGTGACGGTCGGCACGGTGCAGTTTGCGCAACCGATGACCAGCAGCAGCGGGATCGCGACGATGATTTATCAGAGTCCGGCGTCGGTGGACGACGTGCCGGCAACGATTTCGATCACCTGCGGCGCGGTGATGCAGTCTACTGTAGTAATGAACCGCGGCGTGACGGTGGACGTCACGGCGATTCCGACGATTGTGATTGCCGACGGAAATTCGACGTCGCAGATCCGGGCGCACGTGTTCGAGACTTCGAGCAACGTGGCGATCAGCGAGGAAAGCGTGAGCTTCGGCACGACGCTGGGAACGATTCCGAACATGGGGCAGACGGACGCGTCGGGTTTGGCGACAGTGCTCTTGACCTCGTCAACGACGACGGGAATTGCGACGATCACGGCCTTGGTCGGCGGCGGGCTGAGCGATCAGGTTCAGGTAACCTTTGCGCCTTCGACGCCGACGACGCTGTCGTTGACGGCTTCGCCGACGATTCTGCTGGCGGACAACATTTCAACATCTAATCTGACGGCGGTGGTGACGGATCAGAACGGCAACCCGGTGCCGAACGGTACACAGGTGCGGTTCAGCATTCCGCCGCAGAGCGGGTCATTGGAGAACTTGCGGACAACGGTTGGCGGAGTCGCAAACAACGTGCTGACATCGAGTTCAACGCCGGATACGCTGATGATTGTCGCGTGGGCGGAGTCGAACCCGACGGCGCGCGACAGTGTGCAGGTAACCTACGTGGTCGGTCCGCCGGCTATCGTGAACCTGTCGGCGCAGAGCGATACGCTCCAGGCCAACGGCATCGCGGTGGATTCGGTAACGGCGCACGTGACGGACGCGGTGGGACACGCGCTGTCGAACGCGGAGGTGCTCTTCGCGACGACGGTGGGCAATATCACAGCGAGCAGAGTGACCAACAGCAGCGGCGACGCGCGGGTGGCGTTCACGTCTCCGCAGACCGGAACGGCGCTGATTACGGCGACGGCGGGAGCAGCTATGGGCAACTACACGATTTACTTGATTCCCGGAACGCCGAACAGCATTCAAATGGAATACTTCCCGAACTCGGTGGGCGTGCGCGGCAGCGGGCGCAATGAAACGCTGCTGATCACGGCAACCGTGCGGGATGCAAACAACAACGCGGTGATTGACGGAACACCGGTGTACTTCAACATCAACAACTCACCGGGCGGCGGAGATTTCCTGTCTTCGACCGGGGCGATTCCGACGATCAACGGACAAGCAACCGTCTCGTATAACAGTGGCACGGTGTCCGGCAGCGTGCGCATTCGCGCCCACTGCGGAGCTGTGACGGCGCTTTCTACGGAGATCCTGATTTACGCGGGTCCACCGTATATCGAGAACATCAATAGCGGCTGTGTGACGAGCCATATGTCGCTGGCGGCATCACCGTGCAGCATGTTCGGGATGGACTTCGTGGGCGACTCAGTGTCGCTGCTCGCGCTGGTCGGCGACCAATACAACAACCCGGTGACTCCGGGGACGGCGGTGTACTTCACGACGTCGGGCGGCGTGGTGACGACGGCAACGGGCTACACCGATTCGTCGGGGTTTGCACGTGTGACGCTCTTTTCCGGCAATCCGCTGCCGACGGTCAGTCGCTGGCTGAACACGCTGACCGATCCGAATATCGGCGGCGCTATTCTTTGCAGCGCAACGCCGACGCAGCCGGGTATGGCCAAGGTCTTGGCCTCATCGGCGGGCGTGGACGCGAACGGCGACAGCGTGACCGTGTGGGCGACGACGGATGTGATCTTTGATTACCGCCAGCCGCAGCTTCTGCTGCGGAGCGCAAGCGTGAACGGGGACCCGACGGAGCGCGAGCTGTTCATCGGAGAGAACGCGTTGATTACGATCGCGACGTATGATCCGGATTTCTGGCCGCTGGTGTATGGTTCGACGATCGCGTTCTCGGCGAGTAAGGGCACGGTGTATCCGGACCAAATCACGGTCGGCTGCCCGGGCGACACGACCTATTCGGTGAGCTTTTTCAATGACTTGACGGTGAACGATGACGATACGGCGACGCCGGTACTGATCAGCGTGGACACGCGACAAGGCGATGCGTACACATTTACCGAGACGTTTACGCTGAGAGCTGCACTGCCGGGCGGGCCGTAAGGCAAGGCGCGAAACGAACGTATACCACAACGACAAGCGAGGGAACTATGCATAAGATCTTGGCCTTCAACCTTCTGCTGCTGCTCAGCGCCGGCGCGGTTCACGCCATGAGCGGCGGACCGGTGTTCTGCCTGACGGAGAAGATGACGGGGATGACCGTTGAAGCGACGCAGGCGGCGATGAAACTAAACAGTGGCAGCGGCAGCGAATCGTTCATGTCGCAGCGGTTGATGTTGACGGCGCGATTCGGCTTGCTGCCGAGCGTGGATATGTCAGCTCAGCTCGGGACCTCTAATCTCGCTTTCCGCGAGCTGCCCTCCGGGTACTCGGATTTCTCAGCCGGATGGACCTTCGCGTGGGGCGGAAGCGTGCGCGCCGGTTTGCCGCAGCAGGCCAATCCGTTTCAGATCGTGGGAGCACTGAACTATTTCGGATTCCAACCGAGCGGCACCACGGGCAACGGGACCAAGAGCATCAGCAGCAGCTATGTGTGGCACGAGATCACGCCGTCGCTGACGGCGGGTTACGCGGTGGGGCCGCTGGTGCCGTACGTCGGCATGACGAAGCCATTTCTGTTCGGAAACAAGACTATTGATGTGGCTTTCAACGGTCAGAACTTCCCGGCCGCGGGTGGCAAGACCAGCTACAAAGACGGGGATCAGGCGTTGCGCGGCGTGCTGGGCTTGGAATGGCGCTGGCCTGACGGCTATTCATTGAATGCGGAGGGCGCGGCGAGCTCGGACGGCTTGTGGACACTCTCGGTCGGGGTCTCGCAGATTCTGAAATGATGCGAACGGAGCGCGTGTAATAAGATGAAGAGGAGTGCACTCATGGCGATCAAGAAGAAGCAGGGCGGCTTCGGCATGCTCGAAGTCTTGATCTCCAGCTTTCTGGTGATTCTGGGATTGTTGGTGATTATGTCTTCGATGGTGGCGATGGCCAAATCGAGCCGCTACAGCCAGCGGATGGACGTGGCGAATTCTCTGGCGCGGCGGGAAATGGAACGGGTTCGGAACCTTACCTATGCGAACATCGTGACCGAGGCCGGGACGTACGGCGAATACACGGACCATCCGGACTTTCGCCACCAGACGACCGTAGCGGTGGTTGGCACAGTGAAGCAGGTGCGATTGCAGGTTTTCTTCGAGGATGACCGGCGACGGGCGGAACTGATTACGTATGTTGCGAACATGTAACCGAGCCATGCGCTCAGGATTTCTCATGAATCGAAGCGGTCAAGGGCAGAAGGGCATCGCGCGGAAGGGCAGGCTCGACCAAGGCATAACCTTGCTGGAAATGCTGTTGAGCACATCGCTGGCGATTGTGCTGCTGATGTCGTTGGTCGTGCTATACTACAGCGCGGCGAAGAGCGCGGCGAAGGAAGAGAATATCAGCAGCTCGACGCGGGAGGCGCGAATGGTGGTGCGACGGTTAGCCCGCGATTTTCGTCTGGTCGGGCTGATGGCGCCGCAGGATGCAAACGGCGACGCGAATGATATCACACGGGACGTGCCGAATCAGACGTGGAGCGATTCGACGAGGGATGATTTCGAGTATGCCAGGACCTATCAACTCGCTTATACGTCGGACTTTGACAATGACGGGCGCACTGAGACAGTGTGGCTGTACTTGAACGGAAGTGCATTGACAGAAAAGGTTTGGGAGTGGTCGCGAGACTCGCTGCGCTGGCGAATGCCAAGCACACGAGTTCTTGCCAACGACGTGGACTACGTGTTTTTTGATTACTATGATCGCGAACAGAACCGGATTCCGCAGCCGACCGGCTATCCGGTAGGGGGGTTCACGCTGAGCGGCGGAGACCGCCGGCGAGTCACGGCGGTAGAGGTGACCGTGGTGGTTCGTTCCGACAAAATTGAGAACCGGCCGATAGAATCCTTAGTGCTGCGCGACGGTCATGTGTTTAGCGACCGTTACCGGCGATCAGTCTACCGGTTCATGATTCGCGGCAGAAATTTGAGTTTAGGTGCGTAAGGAACAGAACAACGTAGGAGTCCCGAGGATGCGCAAGCAGACTACCGGGCAAAGAGGGCAAGGACGGGCACGGCAGGAACGCGGGTTTATCATGATGGTTGTGCTGGTGATGGTCACAGGATTAGTCTTGCTGGCGGGTACGACGGCGATTCGTTCCAGCCGGCAGAGCGAGGTGACCACGACGGACCTGGATAATTCGCGAGCCTTTTACGCAGCCGAAGGGGGCATCGAGTGGGGCTCCGACAAGCTGCGCAACCTGCTCGACAACAACGTGGATCCGACACAGGCACAATTAGATGCGCTGCCGCCTCCCAGTCTGTCCGGCTATGAATTCATCAATTATCGCGTGCTAAAGGTCGGCACACTGACGGAGGAGCGGATCTCAAAAGGCGATTATGCGGGTTTGCGCGGCTACGTGCAGCGCTACCAGATTCATGCGCAAGCGAACAGCGCACGCCGGAGCGCGGTCGTGGAGCGCGAGATTCAGCACCAATTCATACCGCTCTTTCAGTTCGGTGTGTTCTATGAAGCAGATCTGGAAATTTTTCCCGGTCCTCTGATGACGTTTGCGGGACCAATCCACACGAACGCCAATCTGTACATGGGAGCTGAAACGGAGATTCAATGTCAATCGGACGTCACTGCGGTAGGTCGCTATTGGCACTATCGCAAGGACAACGGGCATCCTGACACGCCCGGTCTGGTTAAGATCAAAGATGTCGCGGGCAACTGGCAACAGGTCTGGCGCGGAAGCTATTGGTTGGACAATCGGCGCGCCACATGGGCGTCGGAGTGCACCAGCTTGTGGGGCGGGACGTTTCGCGATCGGGCGCACGGGCTTTCTACGCTACGCTTGCCGCTGCCGCCGGCAACGGATCAGCACATTATCGTGGAGCGGGGTGTGGCGGGCGACACGCCGCAGCAGCGGAGCGCAAAGTACTGGTACAAGTCCACAGTACGATATGTTAACGGCGTGTTAACAGACAGTAACGGCGTGGTACTGAACCAGCCGAACGTGTACCTTTATCAAGCGAACAAGTTCTATGACCAGCGCGAGAATCGTACGGTGGACGTGGTGCAGGTGAACATTGCCCAAATGATTGCCGGGGGTTACCGACCGTCGAACGGGATCGTGTACATCACCGAAAATAGGGGCGACCGACCGGTGGTGCGCATTATCAACGCAGCGACAGTGCCAGTGGGCGGCTTGACGATCGTGACGGATCTGCCGATGTATGTTTGGGGAAACTTCAACAGCACGGCCAAGAAGGGCGCGGCCTTGTACAGTGACGCGCTGACGCTGCTGTCGCCGGCATGGGCTGATAGTCGCTCAAGTGGCCCTTTGAACAATCGTGTTCCATCAAACATGACAGTGAATGCGTGCGTTTTGACCGGGCACGTGGGTACGATCGATGGCAGCACGTACAGCGGCGGTCTGGAAAACAACTTTCGTTTTCTGGAGAAATGGTCTACGCAGAGCGTCACCTATCGCGGCAGCATCATTGACTTATGGTTCAGTCGTTACGCCACGGGGCCGTGGAGTTATGGAGTGTTTTACACGGCGCCGCAGCGAAACTGGGCGTATGATACCGACCTTACCAATCCGGCCAATTGGCCTCCGGGAACACCGCGCGTGCAGACCGTGCAACGGGGCACCTGGCGCCAGATCAGCTAAAGGGCATCGTTTATGATCAAGTGGTTCGGTGAAAAGAAAAACTCCGAGCAAGAGGCTCGCAAAGCGATCCAGCAGCGGAAGTGGTCGCGCGCCATCGCGCACTACGAGAAAAAGGTGCGCGGAGCGCGCGATCTGGCGTCCTGGAATCTGTTAGGCGACCTGTACATGAATAATGAGGCGCGCGAGCAGGCGGTGGACGCCTGGCGGCACGCACTGCAGGGCTACGCGGCCGAAGGGCTGCATGAGAATGTGCTTGGAATCGCGCGCAAGATCCTGCGCCGGGTGCCGGATGAGGACGACGTGCATCTGCTGCTGGCCGAGTCTTGTATGGAGATGTCATACTTTGCCGACTGCCTGGCCGCCGTGCGGAATTACGTGCGCTCGGCGCGCAAAGTCTCGGAATCGGAACTGCGGGCAATGTTCAAGAAGATTTTGACTTCGAACATGTACCACCCGCATCTGCTGGACGAGCTACGCGAAGTCTACGAGGCCTCAAAGGTGGAAGACATCGAATTGGGGCGGCAGCTGGATGAGTTTATCCTCCGGCAGAGAGCACACACGGCGAGCCAAGAGCAAGAGCAAACGGCTGTACCTAAGGAAGGGGAGATCGTAGAAACTCCCTGGCAGACGCCGCCGAAACACGTGGGCGACGGCCTGCAACTGCTGGACGTAGAGCCTGATGATGCGGATCAGCCGATCCAGCACTCGCCGAGCTTCGGGTCCGGGGCGGAGCATGATTTGACCTCAAGTCCCGACTATTCGCCGCGCTATGAAACAGTAGAGAACGAGGATGGGCCGACGCTCGCGCCCGGCGACGGAAAGGATCACTACGATTTGGGGAATGTCTACCGCGAGATGAAGCTCTGGGATGCGGCCGTGGCGGAGTTCGAGCAGGCGCGACGCGACCCGACCCTGCGGGTTCGCGCATCCCTGGCGCTGGCGGAGTGTTTGCAGGAGAGCAATAACCTGCAGGGGGCGCTGGACTTGCTGGAATCGGAGAGCCGGGTGAATTCTGCCTCGCCGCAGGAACAACTGAACCTGCATTTCCAGCTGGGAGTCGTGAATGAGCTGCTGGGCAATCTGGACGACGCGTTGAAACACTACCAGAGCGTACACGCACAAAACAGCCAGCATGCGGAAGCGGAAGAGCGCATCCAAACGCTGCAGCGAAAAATGGGCGCGACCGCTTAGCACAGTACTCCGAGACGCGTTGTCTGACGTACTTTATGTAAAAACTGTTAGAGTTTATCTTTTAGGAGCAACTATGGAACTTCGTGGACTGCTTGATCTACTGTTCATCAAGAAAGCGTCGGACTTGCATCTGCGCACGAGCGCGCTTCCGGTGCTGCGGATCAACGGCGAGTTGTTTGCGACCCGTCCCGAAAAGATTACGTTGGAAGAGATGGATGCGTTTCTGAAGGAGATTCTGACTCCGGCGCAGCGCGACACGCTGCTGCGGGACAAAGAGTTAGATTTGGCAATTACGGTTCCGGGCTACGGCCGAACGCGTGTGAATGCGTTCTTTCAGCGCGGCACGGCGGCGCTGGCGATTCGGGCGATCAAGACCCAGATTCCGACTTTCAGTGAGTTATTGCTGCCGCCATTCATGGAGCAGGTCGGGAACTACCGGCGCGGCCTGGTCTTGTTTACCGGAGCGACAGGATCGGGGAAATCCACGACAATGGCGTCGCTGATTGAGCATATCAACGGCCGCCGCAGCTGCAATATTCTTACTATCGAGGATCCGATCGAATACATATTTACGAACAAAAAGTCGCTGATCGCACAGCGCGAGGTGATGATTGACACGCACACGTTTTATGCGGCGCTGGTGCACGCGCTGCGTGAGGACCCGGACATCGTTATGGTCGGTGAGATCCGGGACGCGGACTCGATGATGATGGCTCTGCATGCGGCGGAAACGGGTCACCTTGTGCTGACGTCGCTGCACACGCTGAACGCGGTGGAGGCGATCAATCGTATTACTTCGTTCTTTGCGCTGAATGCTCAGTCGCAGATTCGCTCGATTCTCGCCGGCACGATTCAGGCCATCGTTTCGCAACGACTCGTTGCACGGTCGGACAAAGCGGGGCGCGTGCCTCTGGTCGAGTGTCTCGTGAGCACAGGGGCGGTGCGCGAGTGTCTGTCGGAGCCGGATAAAATGTATCTGCTGCCAAGCCTGATCGAAGATGGAGCTGCGCACGGGATGCAGTCGTTCGACCAGTCCATTCTGGAGTTGTACCGGCAGAATGTGATCAACTATGAAACGGCGATCGAGAGCGCGACGAACCCGAACGACCTCGAAATGGCGATTCGCGGCATCAGTTCGTCCGGCTCGCGGCTGTCCACGACAACGAACGAGAAGGTGGCTGCTCAAGCATAGAAGCAGTCGAACGCAACAATTTCATTGCAGAAGAGAGTGTGCTATGAACGAGCCTCGGATTATTGTCGGAAAATTGGATGAACGCGGCGTGCTGCCCTTATTGGAGATGGCGCACGACCAGGAGTGGGGAGGAGTATTGCGCCTGACGCGGAGCCGGATCGTCGGCGCGGTGTGGACGGTGAAAGGGCAAATCGCACACGCGCTGCTCAGCGGGACGGCAACCCTCACGGGGCCAGAGGCGCTGGAGGCGATTACCAGTTGGAACGACGGCGAGTACGTGTTGGAGGCGGACGTGCTGCCGCCCGAGCGTACGATTCGTGTCTTGACCGCGCAGCTATTGGACGAAATGCGGATGCGTGCCAAGCAGGAGCGCGAGCTGTTTGGGGAGAGCCAGCGAACGGCGGTAGTGGGACGGACTCTATTAGAAGTGTTCGATGGATTGCGCGAGCGGGTGCCGGGCTTGGAGTCGCTGAGCTTGCTGCGAGGACCGGTGCGCGAGGCGACGACATCGCACGATCCGGCAGAGATGGATTGGATGGACCGGCAGTTGAAATCGTTTTTTGCGAAGGACCATCAGGAGCCGGACACGCTGTTCGTGCAGGAAGGGGAGCACACGCTGCTCATTCTAAAACAGGGCGGGCTGGCGACGGTACTATCGGCGCGCGCAGGCACAGCCCCGGAAGCGCTGTTCTGGGCGGGCGCGGAAGCACAACGGCGGGTCATGCAGTCTCCGGAAACACTATTGTCAGAGGGGTAATCGAATGGCAGCCAATGCCAAAGGGCGAACAATTTTAGACTTGTTGCTGGAGAAGCAAATCCTTACGGCAGAGCAAGCGGAGAAAGTGTCGAAGCTGCAAGCGGAGACCGGCTCCTCAACCGAGCAGACGTTGATTGACCTGGGAATGCTCACGGAGGACGATCTGGCGGTGTTCATGAGCGACGCGCTGCAAGTGCGGTTTCTGAAGCTCGAGGATGTGGAGATTGATCGCGAAGCGGTGAAGCATGTTCCGGCGGCAGTCGCGCACGCGCACAAACTGATTCCTTTGCGGCGAAGCGGGAATGCGCTGGCGGTCGTGTTTGCGGATCCAACGGATGCCGAGGCGATGACCGCGTTGCGGAATGTGACGGATTTCGAGATCATTCCGTTCGTGGGGCGCAAAGACGTGGTGGAGCACGCGCTGTATCTGCACTACGGAGAGCCGCGTCAAACGATCGAACCTCTGGTTGCGAGTCCAGCGTCGGCGGCACGGCCACAATCGCTGATGGAGGACGACCGCATCAGCTACATGGGGAAAAGCGTTCAGTTGAACCGGCGGTGGGTGTTTGATCTATTCGTGCAGGATGGCGCGAGCCAGTTTCCACTGAGCGTGGCGAAGGCGGTAGCGGACTTTCAGTCAGACGCGGGTTATAATCCCTTCTCCTGCTGGGGTCCGCCGGGCTGCGGAAAGTCACACTTGCTGCATGCTATTGCCAACTACGTTGCGGCGCACTCGCCATTGAAGCGCTTCATCTTGACGACGGGCGAGCGCTTTTGCGAGAACTTGTTTGAGGCGATACGCGATCAGAAGCTTAATTTGTTTCGCTACTTGTATCGCGAGTCGGACATGCTGATGATTGACGACACGGATGCGCTGACGAATCGCGATTGGGCACAGGCGGAGTTAGTCGAGACGTTCCTGGCGCTGCAGAAGAGCGGCAAGCAACTGGTGCTGGCAAGTCGGGGCAATCTGGCGCTGAATCCGCTCATCGCGCCGAAGCTCAAAGAGATCGTGGAGACGGGAGTGATTGCCGGATTCACGGAGTACTCGACCGAAGCCAAACTACAAATGATCAAGCTGCAGAAAGGCGGAGTAGAACTGGCTCCGGAAATGCTGACCTACTTGGTGCGGCACTGCGGAGACAGCGTGGCAGACCTAATGACTCTCTTGCAGCAAATCACGGTGCTGGCACTGCGCGGGGAACAGGAAATCTCGCATTCGGTGGTGGACGATCTGATTCGATTGTGCGGTCTCGAGGCCGGCGAGAACAGGGTAGATTCGTCAAAGAGTAAGGCCAAACCGGCGTCGCGGCCCGCGGCCGCCGCAAAATAGGAAAGCAAACCCGCGTGAGCGGAGGACACCTCTCTTTATGGCAAACAAACCTCAAGTGCTCATCGTGGACGACGATCCGCGATATCTGGAACTGCTGCAATTCGCGCTGGAGAGCGAGGGTTTTCAGGTGGTGACGGCTCGTCATCCGCGGAATGTGCAGGCGTTAGCGGTTTCCTGCCGTCCGGACGTCATTCTCTCGGACGTGGCGATGCCGGAAATGGATGGGTTTGATGTGGCGGCCAATCTGCGCGCGGATCCACGCACGGCGGATATTCCGGTGATTTTCCTCAGCGCACGGAGCTTCGAAAACGACCACCTCGACGTCCGGCGCTCGGGAGCCGTGGACTATATCAGCAAGCCGTTCTCAACCTCAGCCTTAATCGAAAAGGTGCGATCCGTCATGAAGGAGGTCTCATGACCGTAGTTGGAAACAGTTCGGCGGCTGAACGCTCACCGCGGGCGCTGGGTGACGCGTGGGGCGAGGTTGTGCAATCGTCGCGAGATATCATTTACTTGCTGCGTCCCGACGGTACGTTTCTGGATATGAATCAACAGCTGATGCGCGTGCTGAAGCGGCCGCGCGAGCAGGTTATCGGCAGCAGCATGATGTCGCATTTGGACAAAGAGTCCGCCGGAATGGCTGATCGCGTGCTAAAGGAGCTGGTGCACCGGCGTTCGCCGGAGCGGAGCACGCGGGCCTTTCATATTCCCGGATCAGAGCCGCAGATTTACGAAGTGATCGAGACGCCCTTGATTCGCAATGGCGAAGTTTGGGCGGTGGCGGGAGTCGGTCGCGACATCTCGCAGGAGGCGGAACTCGAGCACAAGCTGTGGGATTCGGTGGAGAGCCAGCGCTACTCCCTCGATTTTGCCTTGCGGACGTCGTTAGGATTGGTGAAAGGGTATATCTATACGCTGGGGCAAAGCGAGACGCTCTCCGACGAGCGGCGGATTCGGTACACGCGGATCATCGAGGAAGAGATTGATCACTTAGCGAAGATTATCGATGATATTCTTGATTTCCGGCGGTTGGAGGCTGGAAGCTACGAATTCAATCAGGAAGTCGTGCAGCTGCAGGATTGCCTGCGGATGGCGATTCAGCAATTCCAAGAGGAGGCCCACCGCCGGGAGATCGAACTGATTGTGCGCATGCCGGAGAAGATGGACCCGCTGTATCTATTCCCGGAAGCGGTGAACCGCGTGCTGACGAATCTGGTGCAGAACGCGATCCATCACACGCTGCACAGCGGACGGATTGAGATCGTAGTGGAAGACAACGACATGTACGTAGATCTGGTCGTGCGGGACAACGGAGTGGGAATTCCCGAGGACGAGTTGCCGTACATCTTTGAGACGTTTTACAAAGGCAAAGGCGACGAGAGCCAGTCGGCGCAAGGGGTTGGAATGGGTCTTGCGATTACGAAAACACTGGTCAACGCCATGGGCGGAAAAATCTGGGCGAGGAGCACGGTCGGTACCGGCAGCGAGTTTCGCGTGATGCTTCCGCGGCGGCTGTACAATGCAGCGGCGGTGGAGGACGAATCCGCAGAGACAATGCCGGATCTGGCGACCGTCGCACCGATTAGTTGAGGGACTAACGCATGTCGAAACGCAACAAGTTGGGGATCGGTCTGGATATCGGGAGTCGCGCCATTCACCTCTCTGTGCTGCGTGCCTCGAAGAGCGGAGTCGTGCTGGATCGCGTCGCGTCGAAGGAGCTGCCGCACGACACGATTGTAGAAGGCGCGGTGATGGACTCGCAGCTGCTGTCGGACACGATTTCGTCGCTGCTGAAAGAGCACAAACTGCTGGGCAAGGAAGCGGCGCTCTCGATCAGTGGACGTCACGTCATGATTAAGCGGATTGACACGGATGAGATGACGGATGAGGAGCTGAACTCCGCGATCATGTACGAGGCGAAGAGCAACCTCCCGTTTGACATCAGCGAAGTCTCGCTCGACTACGCGCGCATGCCGCATGAGCTGGACTCTGACCGGATGGAAGTGCTGCTGGTGGCGGCGAAAAATGAGATTATTAGTAGCGCCACGGAGCCGGTCCGCTGGGCAGGGGGGCGACCGGGGTTGCTCGAAGCGGAGCCGTTTGCATTGCAAGCCGCGCTGCATGAGGCGGGCTATTTTGAATCGGATCTGCCGGTGGCGTCACTGCAGATTGGCTTTCAGTCCACGGACTTGACGCTTTTCAATCAGGGGCAATACGAAACCAACCGTAGCCTCCACATCGGCGGCAAGACCTATGTGGAAGAGCTGATTCGCGAGTTAGGCATTACCTTCGGGCGAGCGGTGAGCATTCTGGCGCGGTCGCATCGCACGGAGGAGGAGCAGCATGCTCTGGAGCGGATTGCGCAGCGGGTCGCGGAGAAGCTGGCGGATCTTGTTGAGCGCGCCCTGCCGGAATACTTCGGCGGCACCGCGGACCGCCGCGTGGGCACGGTAGTGCTTTGCGGCGGTGGAGCACATTTGCCGCTTCTGGTGCAGGCGCTGCACCAGAAATTTGGCGTGGAAATCAAGATTGTGAATCCGTTCCGCCATTTTGAGATCAACGGCCACCACGTGGATCCGGCGCAGATCGAAGACGGCCCTGAGTACACGACCTCGGTCGGGCTTGCGCTGCGGGCGCTGGGCGATATTCATACCGGCTTCGACTTGCTGTCGCCGTCGCATAAGAAGGCGCAGGAAGCCGCTTCGAATCCGGGTTCGGGAGCGGTGGTGGCGGTGCTCAGCTTCTCGGCCATTTTCCTCGGCATGGTGATGCTGCACATTACGCAGGAGAACCGGTTGAATACGCTGCACATGCGGCTCGACAATCTCAAGAAAGAAACTGATCTCTACCGTGACAAGATCGCGCTGGTCGAAGATCTGACCAAGAAGCGCGCGGATATTTCGGCGCGAATAGACGTGATCGCGAGCTTGGACAAGAACCGTTTTGCGCGCGTGAAACTGACTCAGCTCTTGAATCGCGCGCTGCCCGAATTGACCTGGCTGACGAATGTCCAGGAAACGCAGACGCCGCGGGGGCCGGGGTTTAACTTGTCGGGTGTTACCAGCTCGAATCTCAAGGTGAGCCAGCTCATGACGAGTCTGCTGCAGGATGAAGGCGTACGCGGCGTGGATCTGCTGGTCTCGGAGCAGGGGGAAATCTCCGATGTCAGTGTGACTCGATTCACCTTGCAAGCAGCGTATCCGGTGCTCGGGCTGATCAACCCGACGCCGCAGACTCCGGTGGACGAATTGGCGCGCGGCGCGCAGGCAATCCGCGAGAAGCGCCGGGCGCAATCTGAATTGCAAAAGAAATCTAATTAACTACTCTCCGGAAAACCGGTGGAGGAACCGATGAATACCCGATGGACAATCTATGCGTTGGCGGCTCTGTTTCTGTTGCTGATCGGCGGCTGCAACGAGGGCATTGATGACTGGAACAGTTCGGCTAAGATTACCGGCTACGTGTACACGGATCCGTCCCACGCGACGGGTGTTTCCGGCGTACAGGTGATCTTGGAGGCGGACCCCAATGCGGACAACCCGTACACCGGCCCGGACCGCTGGACGTCCACGAACGGCGACGGATATTTCGAAGGCGCGGTGTTCCTGGGGCGGGACAAGGATACCGGGGAGTACAACTATGTGGCGGACCTGAGCGTGGGCTATTACTACGAGAACAAGATGTTCCGCTGGACCGGCGGGGTCACGGTCGCTCCCGGCTCGAATTTCACCTTGCCGCCGGTGGACACCACAATGTTTATCCCGATGGGCGGGCAATAGGAGCGGCCATGCGCATTAACTTCCGCAATCCTAACACTCAGAAGTGGTTCATCAGCGTGGCGGTGGCTTTCACGCTGACCTACGGCTATGTTCAATTTGTCTACTTGCCGCGGAGAGAGTCAGCGCGTCGGCTGACCGAGGACATCCAGACGGAAACGGAAATGCTGGCGAAGGGCAAGCGCATCGCGGCGAACTTCCAGACGGTGCAGGACGACTATAGTCGTCTCCTTGACAGTTGGAACATCGCGCAGGAGCTGCTGCCGACGTCGCGGGAAATGGAAGAGCTGCTGCGACACGTGGCAATGGAAGGGCAAAAACACGGTGTGGACTTCCTGCTGTTCAAGCCGATGGAGCAAGTGGAGCAGCCCTACTACTGGGAAAACCCGATTCAGGTTAAGACGCTCTCGAACTACCATAATCTCGGCGAATTCCTCTCCGCGGTGGCGGCGCTGGACCGGATCGTGAATATTACGAACTTGAAGATCGGTGCTTACCATCCCAACCGCGGCCGCAGCCCCAACACGGTGGAAGCAGACTTCGTGGCCACCATTTACATCTTCAAGGAGTTGGGAGCGCCCGCCGAAGTAACTCCGGTCACCGATGACAATCAGAAAGGCAAGCCGCGTCCGAAATCCGATGTTCCGGCGCAAAAGAAAGACAAATCGAAGAAGGGTAACGCATGATCCTTCACGCTCTCATGATTACTTTGCTGTTGGCGGGGGTGTCGTTCGCGCAGGAAGGCGACACCGCACGCAAAACAGCAGGACAAGGCGCCACGCCGACCGAAGAGCAGCAGCTAAGAGGCGAGCCGGAGACGATTTCCACTGAAGTAAGCGGCCTGGACTCGCTGGGTGTGCTGCCGACGGACGTCTCGACGCCCTATCAGGGCGGAACGCGCCGAATTCATCTCGAAAACACCGTCTTTCGGCGCGAGGCTCCGATTGCGTATTCGTCGAACGGACGCCGGGATCCGTTCCGCGCGCTGATCACCGATGAGAAGAAGGAAGGCCCGGTCCAGACCGAATTGCTGATTGTGGACGGCGCTGTGCTCACCGGCATCGTGTGGGCGGACGAGCAGTATCTGGCGATGATCCGCGACAAGGACGGGCGGAGCTTCTTCTTGCGCGAAGGGGACGCGGTCTATTCCGGCCGTGTGAGCTCCGTTAATCAGAATTTTGTCACGATTGACATCTCCGAATTCGGGGACTACCACCAAGTGACGTTAAAAGTGAACGGCTAACCGTGAACACGAAGACCACCAGACCATTCCCGAAGCGGGGAAAGGTAGTGATTATGAAAATGACGTACACAGGGCTCATTCTGCTGTTCGCGGCGGTGAGTCCGTTGACAGTAAGTGCGCAAGTCGCGCCCTATCGCGGCGAGTCCGGACGCATCTCGATGAATGTGGAGGAAGCCGATATTCGGGTCGTGCTGCGCAGCATCTCGGAGTTCTCCGGGATGAATATCGTGGCCGGCTCCGAAGTCAAAGGCCCGGTGACCGTGCTCCTGCATGACGTGCTGTGGCGCGAAGCATTGGAGAGCATTCTGCGAATGAACGACTTCGTCGCGATAGAAGAGCACGGTGTGATCCGCGTGGCCACGCACAAAGACTCGGAACAGGCGGCGAAGACGCAGGCGCTGCAGACAAAGATCTTCGAGATCAAGTACGCGCGCGCCGACAAGCTGCAAACTGTGATCAGCAAGCTGTTGTCGGAGCGCGGCAAGACCGAAGCGGACATCCGCGCGAACGCGCTCGTCGTGAGCGATATTCCGCGCGTGGTGGCGAGCATGGACAGCGTAATCCGAGAGCTGGATCGCCCGACGGCGCAAGTGCTGATCGAAGCAAAGATCGTGGAGGTGGACGCAAGCGTGAGCCGCGAGCTGGGGGTGGACTGGAGCCTTGGCAATCTGGGCAATCCCCTGGCGAACACGCGCGCGGGCGCGGACGTGAATTTGGGCGTGCGAAATCCGGCGGGATCGTTTACTTTTGGGCGGCTCGAGAACGGCGTGGCGATCGAAGCCAGCCTGCATGCGCTCGAAGAGACCAAGCGGGCGAACATACTATCACAGCCGTCTGTGCTCATCAGCGACAACGAAGAAGCGGTCGTGATGTCGGGCAAGCGAATTCCGATCAACGTGCTCGACAAGTCCGGCAATCTGGTAACGCATTTCTATGATGTGGCGGTGAAGCTCACGGTGACGCCGCACATCAATCCGAAGAATGAAGTCCTGATGTCCTTGCGACCGGAAGTTTCCGAACTCTCCGGAGAATCCACGGTATCGGGTGGCATCATCATTCTCACATCGGAAGTGAACACCACACTGCTGGTCAAAGACGGCGAGACGGTAGTCATCGGCGGTGTCATTCGCTCGAAGGACGGCATGCTTGAGCGGCGCATCCCGTTGCTGCACGCGATACCGTTATTCGGCCGGCTATTCTCGTACACGGCCAAGACGCTGGACAAGACGGAAATCCTGGTGTTCGTCACACCGCACGTGATTCCGGTAAGCATGGCTACCAAGTAAGGTTGGGTGGTTGCCTCCCCGCGCTGAAGTTACATGATTTCTGCTTCTTGCATGAGGGCGTGCACCTCATGCATACTCTAGAGAGCCTCCTTGTGAGGCTTTCTTGTTGTTATTTATATTGTTAGAAATGCGCGCGATCTTTGCATGAGTGCCTCTTGTTGCTTGGAGACAATTGACTTTCAGAGCTAAATTTGTTAGCTTTAATGGATTAAAGCGACCCCTCGCTCACGCTAATTTCCCTTCGCCGGCGTGACCTGTGATACTGGTCGGCAGCTCAGCACTTCTTGTCACCGGTTCCGCCCCTATAACCTGCATGGAGTTCTTCGATGATTCGGTGGTTGATTCTTGTTACTTGTCTGCTTGTGATGGCAGCGGCCGCGTTTGGCGGACCCGGGGATCAGTGGGCGCAATGCGAATATCTTCCCGGTCGGTTGATTGTGGATTTCGCACCGTCCATCAATCCGCACGTCCCGACCGTAGATCACAGCGGCATTATTCAACTCGGCATTCCGTCGCTGGACGAGTTATTCCGGGAGTTTGAAGTTTCGGTGGCGTATCGTCTGGTGCCGGACGGAATCATCGCCCGGCTGAAGACTCCACCGGACTTGTATCGCACGTACGTGCTGATCTTCCGTAAGGAATACCCGGCGCTGGACGTGCTCGATCAGTTTGCCAAGGATCCAAACGTCACGAGCGCGGAGCCCGACTTGCTGGCTCGCACCTGCCGCGCGCCGAATGATGATCTATGGGGATCACAGTGGGACAAGCGCATCGTCGGCGCGGACGTCGCCTGGGATTTCAACACCGGCGATTCGAGCATGATCTGCGTTGGGATTGACACCGGTGTGGATTGGAATCATCCGGACTTGGGAATGACGGATACGCTGAACCCGGATCTGGGTTGGTCGCTGTGGGTCAACCCGGATGAAGACGTAAACGGCAATCGCTTGCCGTATGACTGGACCGATTATCCCGGCGACAGTGGCGACTTGAATGGCGTGGACGACGGTGGCAATGGTTATGTGGATGACTTCCTTGGCTGGGATTTCATTCGCAATATCGGCGGCTGCGCATCGGGCGAAGATTGCGACAACCAGCAGGACAACGATATGTTCGGCATGGAGCCGCACGGCACGCACGTCGGCGGCACGATGGCGGCGCATGGCAACAATGACATCGGCGTAACCGGCACGATGTGGGGCGGCCGCTTGATGGCGCTGCGCGCGGGCTATCTGTCGAATACCAATCAGGGGTACATGCCGGAGAGCGCGACCGTGCCCGCGATTTATTACGCGACGGCGAACGGCGCGAAGATCATCAATATGTCGTTCGGCGGTCCCGGGTATTCAAGTCAATCGCAGAACGCGTGCAACTCGGCCTGGAATCAGGGCTGCATTCTGTTTGCTGCATCCGGCAACGACGGTTCGTCAACTCCCAACCACTATCCGGCGAACTACGAGAATGTCATTGCGGTGAATGCGACAAACGACCAGGATGAGCTGGCGGATTTCTCTAATCGCGGCACGTGGACCGATCTGGATTCACCTGGCGCAGATCCGGGAATCTGGAGCACGACGATCAACGGATACGGTGGTCCCAGTTGGCAAGGCACCTCGATGGCCAGCCCAAATGCCGGCGGCGTCGCCGCGCTGCTGTGGTGCATGTTCCCAAGCATGACCAACGCTGAAATTCGCGATCTCATCTTCGATACCGCGGAAGACATAACTGCCGAAAACCCAACTATCCCGCCAAACCACTTAGGGTTCGGTCGCGTAGATGCGCGGAATGCGGTGGCTTCGGTGTATCCGCATTTGTCGGCCAGTAACTTGATCATGAACGACAACGGTGGTGACGGCGACCATCGCCTGGAGCAGGGTGAGTCAGGACAATTGAGCCTGACCTTCACGAACGAAGAAGGCTGGTCCGAAGGGCAGAATATTACCGGGACCATTTCCACGACGGACAGCCGGTTGACGATTACGAATGCCTCGTTCTTCCTGGGCGATATTCCGCCCGGATCGTCGGTGAACAACTCCAGCAATCCGGTAACGGTGACTGCGGCGTCGGATTTCTATTACGCGTTCTGGACTGAGTTGATGGCGACGTTCACATCGCCCACAGGCTACACGCAGTCGGTGACGTTCCAAATCCGAGTGGGGCGCGGTTTCATTTTGATCGTGGATGATGACGGCGGTACGAACTATCAGAATTACTACTCCGCCGTAGCGAGCGGTTGGAATTTGTCGCCGGACATCTGGGCGACAGCGACCGACGGCGAGCTGCCGGCAGCCGAGCTGAGCAATTACTCGGCAATCATATGGGAGTGCGGCGATCAGTCGTCGAACACGCTGACGGCCGCCGACCAGGCAAGCTTGAGCACGTATTTGAATAGCGGCGGCAAGCTATTGCTTGTAGGGCAGAACATTCCCGAGGACATCGGCTCGACTTCGTTTCACACGGATTATCTGCACGCCTCGAATGACAATCAGACGGGTGATCGCCGCCTGTGGGGCGTGAACGGCAATCCGATTTCGGCGGGCGATTCGCTGCTGCTGGTCGGTGGAAGCTGCGCCGGCAACGGTAACGTCGGGCCGTCGCGCATCACTCCGGTCGGCGGCGGCGAGACCATCTTCACGTACAGTGAAGGCGGCATTGGCGGTGTCATGTACAATGGCACGTACCAGGTCGTATACTGCGCGTTCGCGCTGGAAGCGGCGTGCGGATTGGTCGGGACGGTGCATCATTCGGTGATCATTCAGAACGTATTCAACTGGTTCGGGATTTCGGATGCGCCGGATGGGCCGGGTCGCGATGTGCTTCCGACGACGGTGGCGCTGCACGGCAACTATCCGAATCCGTTCAACCCGGCGACAACCATCTCATTTGATTTGCCGTCCGCATCGCCGGTAAAGCTCTCGGTGTATGATCTGCTGGGCCGCGAAGTCGCGGCGCTGGTGGACGCTCCGCTCGCCGCGGGAACGCATCAGGTGACTTTCGACGGCGCGGGCCGTGCAAGCGGCGTTTACATTGTGCGCCTTTCTGCTGCGCAGACGACGCTCACGAGCAAGATGGTCTTGATGAAGTAATTTCCTTTTGCCAACGACGAAAGAAGGCGAGCCATCTGGCTCGCCTTTCTTATTTTCGCTGTATTGGGGAAGCTGCTACGCTCTGCCGTGCTTCTGCATAATTGCTTTCCACTCCGCCTCGCTTAGCGCTTCCGATTCGTCAATCAACATGTTCGGAATGTCGTCAGTGATGCGGTAGCGGCGTCGTGTCTTGGCATCTGTGGAGACGAGCGTGTCTCCATCCTGTACCAGCGGGGAGCGCGAGAGCGGGCAGACCATGATCGCGAGCAGCTCAGGATCAAGTAGTTTAGCGCTCATCAGGCCACCGTGACGGTTGGATCGAGATACACGTCCTGAATCGCATTCAGCAGCTCGACACCTTGACGCATCGGCTTCTGGAAGGCCTTGCGCCCGCTGATGAGGCCCATGCCGCCGGCGCGCTTATTGATCACCGCCGTCCGCACCGCGTCGGTCAAATCATTCGCGCCAGATGCGCCGCCGGAGTTGATCAGCCCCGCGCGTCCCATGTAGCAATTCACCACCTGCCAGCGCGTCCACTCGATCGGATGTTCCGGCACGAGCGATTCGGGAACGGGCTTCTTTACCGCTTTCTCGAACTTATCGAGCGCAGCAAAGCCTCCGTTATTTTCGGGAAGCTTCTGCTTAATGATGTCCGCCTGAATCGTGACGCCGAGATGATTGGCTTGCCCGGTCAGGTCCGCCGACACATGATAATCCACGCCGCCCTTCTTGAACTCAGGATTGCGAAGATAACACCAGAGCACGGTAAACATGCCCAGCTGATGTGCTTCTTCGAACATCTCGTGTACTTCCTGAAGCTGACGCATACTCTCGGGCGAACCAAAGTAAATCGTTGCGCCCACTCCCGCGGCGCCCATGTTGAACGCTTGCTCGACCGAGGCGAATGGAGTCTGATCGTAGCGATTCGGATACGTGAGCAACTCGTTGTGGTTGAGCTTCACGATAAAGGGAATGCGATGCGCAAACTGCCGGCTGACCATGCCGAGCACACCCACCGTGGAAGCCACCGCATTGCAGCCGCCTTCGATCGCCAGTTCGCAAATCGCGGCGGGATCAAAATATGCCGGATTCGGCGCAAAGGAAACAGCTGCTGTGTGTTCGATCCCCTGGTCAATCGGTAGAATGGAAACATATCCGCTGCCGGATAGCCGGCCGTGCGTCAAAAGCCGCTGCAGGTTGACAAGCACACCATTCGGACGGTCCGACAGCCGAACGACACGGTCCACAAAATCGCCCCCGGGCAAGTGCAGCCGATCCCGAGAAACTCCGCGACACTGATAGCTCAGCAGGGATTCTGCCTCCGCGCCCAATAATTCCAATATCTTAGAAGTCATTCTATCCCCACTTAAATTGCGACAGCCATATAAAAAACGTTGCCACGGGCAAATATACAACTTCCACTTTTTTGATGCAAGCGGGGCAAATGCAAAATGTTAACACGAAAAGGACCGGAGGCATGCCTCCGGCCCTTTTCCGCAATATGTCGCTTATTCCGTCTCTTACGGGCAGGCGGCGACGATCACATAGTTCAGATACGGATCTGGCGCGAAGGCTCCGACGTCCGTATATGAGGCCTGTCCTGCTGCCGCAACAGTCACTGAGGCCTCAACGGTGAAGTTGGGATCCGAGCCGCCATTTGGGTTGCCGTCGTTGTTTCTGACGGTCGTCTTGTAGATGATGTACCGACCGGCCACCAGGGCGGTCCAGCGTACGACGATATCGTTTCCGGAGCGAATGACCGTGGCTTGAGTCGGTGCGGTCGGAGGGACTCCGGCACACGGAGGGCTGGTTGTCCACACGCGGTGATCTGTGTTGGCCGCGACATCGAGGTTCGGGAGGTTCAACTGGTTCGGAGTCAGTGAACGGGCAAGTCCCCAGTTCTGGGTGATGCCACCGGCCATGACCGTGCAGCTGGTCAGAAGGGTAACCCCTCCCATCCCGGCCGGGTTGTTATCCTGCCAGCACTCGACTTCACCACGGGTCAAAGGAGAACCGCGGAACGTGGAGACCAGCAGGCGATCATTGCACTCGTCGTAATCCAAGCCGGCGGCGGAGTAACCCGCTCCGGCGTGTATCGGCATGAGTCCCGCCTGGCGGATCGTCGGCGCCGCAGCGTTGCTTACGTCAAACTCAGTGTAGCGGCCCAAGCTCGACATAACGCCCCAAAGGTGGTTGTTATCTGCATCGAAGCCAAGGCCCGAAAACGAGAACGATGTTCCCTGTGCGCCGAAAGACGCGGAATCGAATTCTGCTATCAACGCTCCAGCGGCATTGTAGTGACGCAGCTTCTTCGGTGCAACGAACGTGTGTGTCCACCAACTTCCATCGCGGTCGTCATAGGCCAGTCCCCGAGCCACCGTGGTGATGCTGTTTCCGCCGATGTCCACGGTGCTGACCAACCCACATGAGGGATTGATAATCTTGACGACCATGTCGTTGCCGCCTACCGTCGTCCCTTGGCACAGGTAGGCGACGTTACCGTTCGGGAGCAACTCACCGTCCCAAACGAGGATTGTTCCGCCACCGTTAAGGCCGGTGCCGCACTGCGCCGTCGGACAACCCGCGGCGCCGGTACAGGGGATTGTGAAGGTAAGCGTGAATGAGCCTTGCGCTCCGTCGAATCCGTCCACGACGATGTAATACGTCCCGGCGGTAAGACCGGACAGATTGACCGCCGAGTCGCTGCACGCAACGGAGTTTTCCGGATCGCACGCCGACAGCACGAAGATATCGAGATCCTGACCGCCGGTGTTTGAAACCGCCGCGGCGATGGAACCGTTTTGCGGAATGGTGATGCTATAGACCTTTTCCGGACCCGTTTCCTCCCACGGCGCGCAACAATACTGTGAAACTGTGGAAGAACCGCCAATGGTGGTCTGATTCGCCAACACCTGCTGGTTCGCTCCGCAAGTTAGAGGAGTCGCGTTCGTGCAGGTGATTGATTGCAGGGTGCACGCGCTTGGCGCTGTCGGGCAACTGCCGCAGCTTCCCGTGATGCTGAGGTCAAACCAGCCGATCTGGCTTCCGGACGGAAACGACACGTAGACGCCCGAGTAGCCCCATTGCTGGCATGGAATGATGTCGTTGTTGTTCGTGATTTCCGTCGCCCGATTCGACGAGAGGAACTTCGGAATATTGAGCGTCGTACCGGTGTGGCGGGTGATGATAATGCCCACGAAGAAGTCTTGGTTCAGGCAGCAGGTCATCGGGTCGAGGTTCAGACTCACCGCCTGCAATTGGTTGTCGCCGCCATTTGCGCGGACGATGGACGCTACGCCGGCGCAGATAACATCACTCGGCACGCAGCAGATATTGCCGTTGTTCGGGCAACCGTAAGTGATCAGGATGTCTGTGGTGTCGCTGGTGGTGCCGGTCGTGTCATAGTAAAAATCGAAATCAATCTGCGTGGGATGATAGGGAAAGTCTTCCGGCGGCAGATCAAAATAGTCCCAAATCGCGGTCGTGCCGCTAATGTAGAACGCCAGCGGCGCGCTGATGCGCTGATCTCCGCACTCAACAGGGCACGGAGTGATAGTGCCGGGGCCGGTGTCGTTGCACTCCCCATAGACGGTCAAGATCGGAATCCCCGGGTCCGGATCCTGCCACGTGTTGGCCCAGGAGTCCCATGCGCCGGAGAGATTGGTCCACTCTTCGCAGGCGACGGCTTGCGGCAGTGAATCTTTGAAGGCCACCGTCGGATGGAAGATACTCGGATCGGTAACCGTGTGCCCGAGATGGAATAGACCGACAAAGAACGGCCCGTCCACGCGGCAGGAGTCGAGCGGGAGCGTGACGTCATAGATCGAAAGGAAGCCGTTCAATGTATCCGGTGGGAGCGCGATGTTCCAAATCGCAAAGCAGCGTTCAAAGCCGGGGCCGTTGCAGGGATTATTGGGAGTGAGACGCGCGCACTCGATATCAATCCCGATGGTCACCGTATCGCGCGGAGAGCCGTCATCCTGCACAAGCGAAAAGCGGATCGAATCAATCCCGTAGGGATAGACGGTCGCGCAGCCGCCGCAGTCAGCCGGATCCACCCAGATCTTGTAGCCGTCTCCGGGCAAGATACCGGCGTAATAAGAAATCATGCCCGTATCCGACGCGGCTACCAGCGAGCAGGGCGGCGTATCCAAAGGATTGCGCCAACTGTCGGTCAAGCTCATGCGGTGAGCCGTGTAATTCGACCCTAACGGTGACGCCACGAATTCACGATAGCCGCTGCGATCAAAAGTGCGCGACCATTGCTCCAACTCACCCCACTCTTGAGCCGCGCCGCCCGTACGCAGTGCGGCCGCGTTATCAGTGGACCAACGATCAATTGGACTGGCGGTAGAAGAGGTCGTGGATTCGGTGGCAAGCGATCCGGATAGAATCCCCGCTTGCTGAGTCGTGACTGGTTGAACTTGTACAGGTGAGGCGAGCGCCAGGCCGAAACATAGGAGACCCACGGCTACGACCCCAAAGCATTTGACGATTCGCATAGATCCTCCATTACAGTGACATCCTTTCGCGAGAACCAAAACAGACAGGCGAGCTTTGTCGCATTGCAGGAATGGAGTATAACACCTGTTTACTCGAAAGTCAATGAGTCGGCCACAGTCGTGAAAGAATTGTCCATTCGAGTATGTTCATCGGAAAATTTGCTATATTTTGCGGAGCTGAGAAATACTGGCCCGGCTGGAACTGGTTGCTATGTTGCGAAGTTATATGATTTAACGCATCTTGCTACTTTGAGGAAGAGGAGACTCTCATGAAGAAGTTCGTTTTTCTTCTCACAGTGACGCTGGGTATATGCTTTTTTTCGCACCAAGCCAAAGCGCTCTCGGCAGGCCGCGAGGTCGGTGTGGGCATTGTCCTTGGAGAGCCTTCCGGGGTGCTTGCCCAGTTCTTTATGACCCGAAAGTCACTACTTGATGTCACGGCCGCGTGGTCTTTCGACCAGTGGTTCATGATGGCAGCTGACTATCAAATATATAATAATATTGCAGATGCGCCTCCAGAATGGTTATGGTACTATGGCGTCGGCGGGTATGCCGCGTTTCCTGAAAATAAGGATGGCATCTTTGGCGTGCGGGTGCCTCTGGGCATTTCCTATTCCTTTCCGCGGTCGTTCATTGACGTGTGGCTGGAGATTGACCCGGCGTTAAAGCTGGCACCCAAGACGGAAGCGGCATTGCAGGGCGGTCTGGGAGTGACCCTCTGGCTGAAATGATGCCTCTTCCGTTTGCGCGCCAACGGATATATTCGTAGATTTTGGGACAGTACAACCGACATCGGGACAAATGACTCCTCTGGAAAAACTCCTCGCGGCACGCCGCCGATGGGAAGGCGAATGCGTAACTCAGGGCCGGGTGCCGAAAGGCAAGCGATTCATGACCACGTCGGGCCTGGAAGTCCCACCGCTCTCGTGGACGGAAGACCCGTCTCAGGCCGAAAACTATATGGAGAAGCTGGGTTTTCCCGGGCAGTATCCATATACGCGCGGCGTGCACTCCTCCATGTATCGTGGAAAGCCGTGGACCATGCGGCAGTTCTCCGGGTTTGCCAGTCCCGAAGAGACCAATTTGCGATATCGCTATATTATCGAGCAGGGCGGGGAAGGGCTGTCGGTGGCGTTCGACCTGCCGACGCTGATGGGACGCGATCCGGATGACATCTGGAGTCTCGGGGAGGTCGGCAAGTGCGGTGTGTCCGTGGCATCACTCGAGGATATGGAGATCCTGTTCAAGGATATTCCGCTCGGCAAGATCACGACCTCGATGACGATCAATTCGCCGGCGGCGATTATCTGGGCAATGTTCATTGCCGCGGCGGAGAATCAGGGCTGGAAGCGCGAGGCGTTGGGGGGGACGATTCAGAATGACATTCTGAAGGAATACATCGCGCAGAAGGAGTTTATTTATCCTCCGCGCCCATCGGTGAAGCTCGTCGTGGATACGATTGAATTTGCTACTCGCGAGCTGCCGAAATGGAATCCGGTCTCGATCAGCGGTTATCATATTCGCGAAGCGGGATCCACGGCGATTCAGGAGCTGGCGTTTACCTTGGCGGACGGGTTCACCTATGTCGAGGCAGCAATTGAGCGCGGGCTGGACGTTGATGAATTCGCGCCGCGCCTGTCGCACTTCTTTAATTCACACTTGGATTTCTTTGAGGAGATCGGCAAATTCCGCGCGGCGCGCCGGATTTGGGCGCGCCGGATGAGAGACACATACGGCGCCAAGAATGAGCGCTCGCTGCTCTGTCGCTTCCACACGCAAACCGCCGGATGCAGCCTCACGGCGCAGCAGCCGGAAGTGAATTTGATTCGCACGGCCACGCAGGCGCTGGCGGCGGTGCTGGGCGGCACTCAGAGTTTGCATACGAATTCGATGGATGAGACACTGGCGCTGCCGAGCGAGAAAGCGGTGACGCTGGCCATGCGCACACAGCAAGTCATCCGTCATGAAATCGCGGCCGGCGCCCCGATTGACCCGCTTGGCGGCAGCTACTTCGTCGAGTGGATGACCGACACGATGGAAGCCGGCGCGGAGAAATACTTTGAGCGGATCGAGGCGATGGGCGGCGTGATTCCGGCCATTGAAAACGGCTTCTTCCAGCGGGAGATCGCCAATGCGGCGTTCGCCTATCAGCAGGAGATTGACCGCGGCGAGCGCGTGATCGTCGGCGTGAACAAGTATCAGATGGAAGATGAGGAGATCGAGATCCCGCTCATGAAGATCGAGCAAGATGTGATCCAGCGCCATCAGACCGACAAGCTCAATCGCCTGCGCCAGCGCAGAGACGCGCGCCGCGCGCAAGAGTGCCTCGACAATATCAAGCTTGCCGCGGAGCGCGACGAAAACGTCATGCCGCATCTGGTCGAAGCCGCGCATGCCTACTGCACGCTTGGCGAAATGGTGAATATCCTTAAGGAAGTATATTCCGAGTACGAAGAACCGGTGGCATTTTAGATCCCGCAACTCCGGCCTAAACAGAAGGCGGCCGTGCGGGCCGCCTTTGCTCTTGAGACTTCGATGAAATTTCCCCTTGGTCTTCTGCTCACATTGCTCTGGTCCCTGCCGGTATTCGCGTGGGATGCGGTGGAGCGCGCTGCGGTTTGGACGCGAACGCACGACGCCATTCACGACCATTTTACGGGCTTCGACGACTCGTCGCTCGCCGCGTGGGACAGGAGCTACGAGCCGGTGCTGCGCGAACTGGTCTCAGCGCCGTCAGATCTTGAATTCTGGCGCATGTTGAGACGAAAGGTCGCCACGCTGGGCGATGGCCGCACCGCCGTACAGCTCCCTAACGATCTCGCGCGGACATTGGACACCGTACCGATTCGCTTCATCATCGCCGGAAATAGGGTACTGGTCAAGCAGCTCAGCTCATGTCCAGCGGTGCAGGCGAGTGGCGTTCACGTCGGCGATGAGTTGATTGCCGTTGATAACATGCCCGTGCTCGATCACTTGCGCGAGAACTGTATTCCGGACGTCAACGGCTCATCGTACTCGCAGCGTATGGCGGAGGCAATGTGGCGCATGCTGCTGGGCGATTCGAGTCAACCGGCGCATTTGGTATTTCACAAGCCGAATGGAACGGAGTATTCCGTCACACTGCCGCGCCAGAGTGGCCAAAACAACGAATACATGCGCGAGTTGAGCAAGTTCAGCGGCCGTTTCGCTAAACAGCTTCCCGGTTCCGCAGTTTACATGGAGATCGGCCAGTGGCTGACGATGAACACGGAAGATATGATTCTCCAACAGCTCGACGAGAATCCGCGCGCGGAATGGCTGATCTTTGATTTTCGCGAGACGAAAAATGGGCAGGTGCCGTGGCGAGTCTTGGAGCGGCTCGCGCTCTTCCCGCTGCCGGCCGGCGCGACCCGGGAAGTGGATTGGCGAACGATAGCGTCTCCCAACGAACCGGCCTTCATTTCACTGGTGCGTGCGCACAACTCCCTCCCCGCGCGCATGATTCAGCCGGCGGACAACCCGCATCATGCCCGAATCGTGGCACTGGTCTCCGCGGAAACGGCCGGACCTGCGGAACAATTTCTCGAACCGCTGGTTTTCGCCGACCGTGTAGTGCTGATTGGAGATACGACCGCCGGAGCGGGCGGACAGTCGTTGCAATTAGCCTTTGGCCAAGGCGGAAATCTGTTTGTGACGGTGCGGGAGCCGCAATGGGAGCACGGCTACGGAAATGGCAAAGGTTTTCCGCCGCGCATATTCGTGGAGCCAACTGCTAAAGGTCTTTCCGCTGGTAAGGATGAGTTGCTGGATCGCGCGATCAGCTTCATCAACGAGCGCGCAAACTAAGAATCGCTTGATGTCCCCATAGCTCAAGTGGATAGAGCATCAGCCTTCTAAGCTGAGGGTTCCGCGTTCGAGTCGCGGTGGGGACGCAATGCAAAATCCCTGTTCTTATAGGGATTTTCGTTTGGAGGCCAGTCATAAGACATGAAGTCTTGCAAAGTTTACTATTCAAATGTTCAAAGGAGAAACGGGGATTTCCGACGTATTGACCTTCAACATATGATTGTGCCGAATAGGTTTGAAAAGAAAAGCCCGGCTCAGTGGCCGGGCCTCGGAATTCACGATCTCGGTGCTGGAGGCGGGACTCGAACCCGCACGTGCTTGCGCACACTAGGTCCTGAACCTAGCGAGTCTACCAATTCCACCACTCCAGCAGACAGACCGCTAATGTACTGAAAACGGTGGATTTTGTCAAGCCTACCCGAGGGTGTCACTCTTGCATTTCGGCGAAAAAGTCACTAATTTACAAGTTCATGGGTGCCGACGACTCTTTCAAGGCTGTGGCGAAAAACCGCAAGGCGTGGCACGATTACGAAATCCTGCAGCGCTTCGAAGCGGGGATTGCTCTTTTAGGCACCGAGGTCAAAGCGGTGCGCGCCGGGCACGTCAGCCTGGTGGATGCCTACGGCCTGATCGAAAAGGGCGAACTGTTCCTGTACAATGTCTCGATCAGCTCCTATAAAGACCGCGGTTACGCCAGCCATGAAGACCGCCGCAAGCGCAAGCTCCTGCTCCACCGCGACGAACTGCGCAAGCTCACGCGTCAAGTCGAGGAAAAGGGCAATACGATTATTCCGCTCCAGCTTTATTTCAAAGGGCCGTATCTGAAAGCGGAGATCGCCGTGGCACGTGGCAAGAAAGAGTACGACAAGCGCCAGAAAAAGGAAGAAGCGCGCATGGACCGCGAACTGCGCCGCGAACTCAAGAACCGAAGCCGTTAGCGATAAACCTTGCCCTTTCCGCCGGTAAAAGAACAGCTGGACCTGCTCCTGCGCGGAGTGGACGAAGTGATTTCCGTCGAGGAACTCGAGCGCAAGCTCGCTCTGTCCGCGAAGACAAACACGCCGCTCATTGTCAAAGAGGGGTTTGATCCGACCGCGCCGGACCTGCACATCGGGCACACGGTGCAGATCCGCAAGCTGAAGCAGTTTCAGGATCTCGGGCATCGCGTGGTTTTTTTGATCGGCGATTTCACGGGGCGCGTGGGCGATCCGTCTGGACGCTCGAAGACCCGCCCGCCGATGACCGGGGAAGATATCGAACGCAACGCCGCGACGTATCGCGAGCAGGTGTTCAAGATTCTCGATCCGCAGAAGACGGAGATCCGCTTCAACTCCGAATGGTTAGGAGCGCTTTCGCCCTATGATTTTCTGCGGCTGACGTCGCACTACACCGTTGCACGGATGCTGGAGCGCGACGACTTCGAGAAGCGCTATCGCTCGAATCAGCCGATCGCGATTCTCGAATTCATGTATCCGCTCCTGCAGGCGTATGACTCCGTGGCGCTGAAATCAGACGTGGAGCTGGGCGGCACGGACCAGAAATTTAATCTATTGCTCGGGCGGACGTTACAGGAGCATTCCGGGATCGAGCCGCAAGTCTGCTTCATGCTCCCCTTGCTCCTCGGAACGGACGGCACGGAGAAGATGTCGAAATCGTTGAATAACTACATCGGCATCCACGAACCTCCGCAGCAGATTTACGGCAAGACGCTCTCTGTTCCGGACGAACTGATTGTCCCGTATTTTACGCTCGCCACAGACGTTCCCAAGACCGAAATCACCTGCTTGGCCGAAGAGATGAAAGCCGGCACGCTGAACCCGCGTGATGCCAAGCGGCAACTGGCGCGCGAACTGGTCACACTCTATTACTCTGCTGAAGCGGCGGCGCACGCGGAAGAAGAGTTCGACAAGGTCTTCGCACGGAAGGAAGCGCCGGACGAGATCGCCGACTTCGCCGTGCGGCCGAACACGGAATTCCCGCTCGCCAAGCTGATCGTAGATTCCGGCGGCGCAAAGTCGAACTCCGAGGCGCGGCGCATGATCGAGGCCGGCGGCGTGAAGTTGGACGGCGAGAAGATCAGCGATGTCACATTGCGCGTCAAACTCGACAAACCCGCGCTGTTGAAAGTCGGCAAACGATTTTTCGTACGGCTAGTTCCCGAAGAATAGGCTGTGCGTTAGCCCCACGCGAATCTCTCTGGTCCGGGTTACCACTGGACACGATATACAGGACAAGGAAATTTTGCCTATGAAGTTCTCCAAGACAGCTTTGCTCGCCCTCGCCGTCCTCCTGCTCGTGGTAGCGGGGTGCAAATCGAAACGAACGACTGAATACCCGTCAGACACGCGTAAGGTTTTCGGCACCAACGTCACGGTCACGGTTTACGATCCGGGACACACGCAGGCGGACCTGAAGCCGGTGTTTGATGATGCGTTTGCTTTCCTGATGCAATGGGACAAGCGCGCGTACTCGCCGGGAAAAGAGAATCAGGTACTGAACATTTCGACCGGCGCCGGACGGGAATCCGTGCCTGCGGACTCCGACGTCTTTGGGATGCTCATGAAGGGCATTCGTTTGTACGACGCGAGCGGGCAGGTCTTTGATATTCGCTATGGGCCGATGATTGACGCGTGGGGGTTCGGCGGCAAGCCGCGCGTTCCGAGTTCCCAGCAATTGGACACGATGAAAGCGTACGTCACCGACGGCGGAATGTTTGTCGCCGGGAATGGCATTCTGCTCGCCAAGCCGGGGATGCGCTTCGATGCCCGCGAGCTGGCGCCGGGATACGCGTTCGATATGCTCGCCGCGAGACTCGCGCAGCGGGGGATTCGGAGTGCGTCCATTCATTCGGCATACGTTTGGCGCACGATTGGCGATCCGCCGGATAAACGCGGCTTCGAAGTGACATTCGGCAGTCCGGTCAGCGCCGACTCTGGATGGGTCAAGGGATGGGCGCCGGTGGGAGGAATTGCGTATGCGTCGCCGAGCAAGGATCGCTTTGAATCCGGCGGCAAAGCCTATCACAGCTTCCTCGATCCACGCACGGGCATGCCGTCGAATAAAACGCTCGGCGCGATTGTGCAGGCGGCGGATGCGGCAACGTCGGAGGCACTCGCTTATGCCGTGTTCATACACGGAACGACGGACAGCCTCGATGCGAGCGGCAGGCAAATGGTCGGCGGCGGCGCTGTAATTCAAGGCACACTTGAGAAGCCGTCAGTGAAAGCCAGCGGCTCGTTAGCGAACAAGATTGAAGTTGGAAAGTAAGCTCGGAGGTGAGGCGGATCGCGAGCGCGTGCTGGTGATCCGCTTTTCTTCTCTGGGAGATATTTTGTTGACCGCGCCGGCGGTCCGGGCTTTGCGCCGTCGCTTTCCCGATGCGCGCATGGATCTGCTGGTGGCAAAGGAGTACGCCGACGCTGCGACGCTCATTCCCGGTCCCGATCGCGTGCTGACCTTTGATCGCGCCACCGGGATGAGTGGCCTGCTTAAGCTGCGCTCTGATTTATCACGCCGCTATACCTATCTGGTGGATCTCCAGAACAGCACGCGCAGTGCGCTGCTTCGTGCGACGACACTGCCCACGGTGTGGGTGAAGGCGAAGCGCTATCGCCTCAAGCGTTGGCTATTGGTGCATTTCAAGTGGAACCTGTATCGCGAAGTGTTGCCAGTTCCGCTCCGCTATCTGAAACCCGCCGTCAGCCTCGGAGCGCAGGATGATGATGAAGGGCTGAAACTCCGCATTTCCGAGGTTGCGTTGGGCGAAGCAGCGGCGCTACTGGAATCCTTCGATATTCCTGATGACCCATTTGTGGTTCTTTGCCCCGGCGCCCGCCACTTCACGAAGCGCTGGCCTGCCGATCGCTGGGTGACGCTGGGGCAGCAGTTCATGCGTGAGGGCTTTCGTGTTCTGGTTGTCGGCGCTCAGAATGAGCAGGAGTTAGTGCGCTCGATCGCCGATCATGTTCCCAAGGCCATCCCGTTCGCCGGGTATTCGGTCCCGACGATTGCCGCGATGATGCAGCGATCCAAAGTGGTCGTGAGCAACGATTCCGGTCTGATGCATCTGGCGACGGGAGTGGATGCGCCGGTCGTTGCCATCTTCGGTCCGACGGTTCGTGAATTCGGTTTTTTTCCTTTTCGCGCGCGCAGTGTTGTATTGGAACAGAACCTCGCTAGCCGCCCGTGCAGTGCCATGGGCAGCGAGAAATGCAAAGAAGGCCACTTTCGCTGCATGTTGGATACCCACCCCGAGCAGGTGTTCGCCGCCGCTCAGCATTTGATTAGCAACGGATAATTTGGTGTGAATCCGCCACGCTATTCCGCAACATATAATCATCTCGTCCTCCCTGTGATGCGGGGAGGATTTCGTCTTTTGTCGCTCGGCTCGTCCAAAATTCGGGACGGGCTAATGGGACGCAAAGGGCTGATCGAGCGCGTTGCCGAATTTCGCCAGCGGCATCCGCGGGAGCGCGTCATCCTATTTCATTGTGCATCCGCCGGAGAGTTGCAGGCGCTGAAGCCGTTTGTCTCCGCGTTTTCGCCGGATCAGGTAAAGCTTGCCGTCAGCTATTTCTCTCCTTCCGCGAAGCGTGCGCTTGAGAAGGAAAATCTCTTCAGCTTCGCGGATTACAGTCCGATTGATTCGCAGGCGGACGTGCAGGCGTATCTGGATACACTGAAACCTGCCGTGATCGCGATCACGAAGCACGACGTCTGGCCAAATATGGTGTGGGCGGCGCGCGACCGCGGCATCCCCACCTTTCTGATGAACGGCAATTTTCACGCCGGCTCGCTAAAGCAATTGCCGGGCTTGAGCCGGCTGCACCACGCGGTCTATTCGTCGTTCAGGGAGATCATGGTGGTGTCCGAAGAAGATGCGAAGAACGCGCGCAAGATTGTCGGCAATGAAGTTCGAGTGACCGTAATTGGCGACTCCCGCTTCGATCAGGTGCTGCGTCGAATCGAACAGCAGGTCGCGCTGCCGGCCGAAATCGAGAGCGCCTGCCTTGGCCGCAATGTTGTTGTGCTCGGCAGCACGCACGCGGACGACGAAGAGTTGACCTTGCCGGTAATCGCGAAACTGGCGAAGGAGATTCAGAATCTCCTGGCGCTTGTGGTTCCTCACGATCCGTCGCCCGCAGCCAAGCGGCGAATTGAGTCGCTGGCGGCGCGCTCGGGGCTGGCGCTGCGCGATCTCGGCGAAGGCGGATTCAGTTCGGCGGACTCCGCGATGCTGATTAATCGCACTGGACTGCTGGCGGATCTCTATCGTTTGGGCCGCGTGGCGTATGTGGGCGGAGGGTTTGGCAAGGGCGTGCACAGCGTGCTGGAGCCGCTCGTCTATCGTCTGCCGGTGATCACCGGCCCGCACATCGGCGTGGCGTATGAAGCGCGCGCCGGCAGCAAGCGCGGAATCGTCGCGGTGGTCGAAGGTCGCAATATGATGGAAAGTAAGTTGCGCTGCTGGCTCACTGATCCGGCCGCACTCACGGACGCTGGCAAGCTCGCCGGGGAATTCGTGCACGAGCATTCCGGTGCGACCGAACGCATCGCCCGTCGCCTGCGCGAAGCGCTCAATGGCCGTGCTTAAAGCGGAGAATCTCTCCTTTCGTTTTCCCGACGGCACGCATGTCATCTCTGATTTGAGCCTTGCCGTCCGACCGGGTGAGATGACTGCAATTCTCGGCGCGAACGGCACCGGCAAAAGTACTCTGCTGCGTCTCCTGGCTGGATTGCTGCACCCCATGACGGGTCACGTCACGGTTAATGACATTCCCATAGCCCGCGCGCGCGATCACGTGGGTCTTGTTTTTCAGAATCCGGATCATCAGATGATTGCGCCGACCGTCGAAGAGGAAATCGCGCTGGGCCTCGAGCTGCGCGGTGTCCCGGTGCCGGAGATCAGGCCGCGCATCGCGGAGATCTTGCGGCAATTCGATTTGGAATCCATGCGTGATTTGTCACCACAGGCGCTTTCCGGCGGGCAGAAGCAGCGCGTCGCGCTGGCGGCCACGATGATCGTTCAGCCGACATACCTGTTGTTTGACGAGCCGGATTCACTGCTCGATGCCCCGTCTCGCGCCGACCTGATGAACGCGATGGCGCTGGTTCGGGAATCCTGCGGGATTGTCTGGACCTCTCCGCACCCCAAACGGATGCCGGAGGCGGAACATCATTTTGAACTTGTGGACGGCGCACTGCATGCTCTCTGACTTCTCTTCATCGCCTTTGCTGCGCGCGGAGAACGCCGGTTTTGTCTGGCGTACCCTGCATAGTTCGCGCCGGGCTTTGCAGGATGTCTCTGCGGAGTTCAAGCCCGGCGACATCCACTTCCTCTGTGGTCCGTCCGGCTCCGGCAAATCCACGCTTGGTTTACTATTGAGCGGGCTGCTGCCGCCCACGGAAGGGAAGATCACGCTGGACGGCAGCGACCTCATCCACCAGCGCGCTCGCATCGCCTGCGTCTTTCAATTTCCCGAGTCGCTTTTCTTTGCGGACACGGTGGAAGAGGAATTGGCTGATATTTGCGGCGACGGCGCAGTGATAGCGAATCCGAGCGCTTTCGAGTTGCTCGGCATTTCATATGATGATCTGAAGCACCGCAACCCGCATCTGTTGTCCGAAGGCTACGCCCGGCTCACTGCGATTGCCTTGCAGCTCTCGCGGGACCCGGACGTTTTGATTCTCGACGAACCAACCATCGGCCTCGATTGGAAGCATCAGGAGCGCGTCATCGTGGCGCTCCGTTCGCGGATGAATTCGCCCCAGCTTACAATCGTCATTACGCATGACCTTGACATGCTGCATGCGCTCGGCGGAATCTCGTGGATTCTAAATGACGGCACACTCGCCTGGAGCGGTCTGACGCAACAATTGGTAAACGATTCTTCACTATTGCGACGACACAGCTTGTTGGTGTAACAATGAAAGCCCGGCCGATTGGCCGGGCTTTCTTCTCTATACAAAGAGCTGACTAAGCGCTCTTAGTTCGCGAGGATCGCCAGAGTGCATACACCAACAGGAGATACATCACGATCGTGATCAGCGTCGTCGCGCCGCCGAACATGTCTGCACCGAACGCATAGTTGACTCCCGCCGTCGCGAGCAGCGCAAAGGTGATCCCCATCAATGCTTCACCTGCGATCAAACCCGAACTGAAAAGCACACCGGGATCGTCTGCGCTGTCCCCGGAGCGATTGCGGTGACGAAACCAGTGCAGCAGGCCGCCCACCATTATTCCCGACGACAGTCCCACCGGTAAATAAAGCCCCACAGCAAACGCCAGCGACGGCACCCCGAACATCTCCACCACGATCGCCAGAAACCCGCCGAAGAAAATCAAATCCCACGGCAACTGCCCGTGCATGACGCCTTCGATCAGCAGTGCCATCAGATTCGCCTGTGGAGCCTGCAGTGGCCGCGTGTGCTCCGCCGTCGGCACGAATCCGTAGGCGCTGCCCAGAAGATACACGACACCGCCCACGATTGTCGCGCCCGCAGCAACGCCGATGAACTCGCCGACTTGCTGCTTCCACGGCGTCGCGCCGACCAGAAAGCCGGTCTTTAAGTCCTGCGACGTGTCGCCCGCAGAACACACGGCAACGCAGACCACGGAACCGACGAAAAGCGCGGCCGCCATGCCGGACGGGCCGACATAGCCGAGACTCACAAAGAGCAGTGTCGTTCCCAGCAGCGTGGCAATCGTCATCCCGGAAACCGGATTCGACGACGCGCCAACGATGCCCACAATGCGCGAGGCTACGGTCACAAAGACAAAGCCGAAGATCATCACCAGTGGAATAACCCACGGCATCTTAGGCGTGAGCGTCCACGTAAGAATGCCGATCGCGAGCGAGCCGCCCCACACCAGCCAATTGGGCAAGTCGTGATCGGTTCGAACCGGCTGCGGCTTACTGGCTCGAATCTTCGACAGGCCGGACTTAGCCGAGCGAAACAAGGCCGGAAGAGTCTTGATCAAACTCAGGATTCCGCCCATCGTTACCGCGCCCGCGCCGATGTAGCGCACATAATTGACGCGGATCGCTTCGCCGTCCATAGCCGAAATCAGATCGGTCGTCGAAGGAAAAATTGGATGGGTACTGCCGGCGCCGAAAAACGCGATCAACGGCACCAGCACCAATGATCCCAGTGCGCCGCCGGCGAGCATCACCGCGGAGTAGCGCACGCCGAGAATGTAGCCCACGCCAAGCAGTGCCGGAATGACATCCACGCCGAAAAACGCCTTGGCCGGAGCGCTCAGCCGCCAGGTCACATTTTCCAGCCACCACGACGTGCCTGTGCCCAGCTTGTAGAGCGCACCCGCGCCGACACCGACGAAGACTTGCTTTGCATGCGCGCCGCCGCGTTCGCCCGCCAACAACACTTCAGCGCAGGCCGTTCCTTCGGGATAGGGGAGAACGCCGTGCTCGTCTCGAATCAACATGCGGCGCAGCGGGATCATCATCAGAACGCCGAGCACGCCGCCCAGCATCGAGATGTAGGCGATCTTGCCGATGCTCGGGATCGGAATGTCGCCGCGCAATTCATGCCAGATGAAAAACGCGGGCATCGTGAAGATGATGCCCGCGGCAAGCGCTTCGCCGGAGGAGGCAATCGTCTGCACCATGTTATTCTCGAGAATCGTCCCCCGGCGCATGACGCGGCGCAAGATCGCCATCGAGATTACCGCCGCGGGAATCGAGGCGCTCACGGTCATCCCGATGTACAAACCGAGGTACGCATTGGCCGCCGTGAACACGATGCTGAGGATGATCCCAAGAATCAGCGCGCGCGCCGAAGCCTCGGCGATGGTCTGCTCATGTGCAATGTACGGCCGATGCGCCGCGCGGGGAGACTCGTTAATCGCCAAATGGAACTCCGGCGGGTGTGACGAGGGTGGAACGAGAAGGAAGTGAAATTCCATGTGCGGCGAGCGCTTTGGCCGCGCGATGCGCCTGTCGGAAGATTCGGTCGCCGAAGAGCCGTTGCCAAAATAGATTCAGGACAAGCATTGGCCGTTGGAGTCGCGTGGCATGACGCCACGCGAACAGTATTCGATTTCGAAACGTAATCTCGCGAATGTACTCCGTGTTCTGGCTTTCGCGGATCGAGCTCGGTCCGGCATGGCGCACGACGCACGAGGGTTCATGAAAGACTTTCCATCCGCGTCGTCTGGCGCGAACGGAGAGATCCACATCTTCCCAGTAGAAGGGCGCAAACAGCATGTCGAAACCGCCGAGTTCGACGAACCGCTCGCGGTGAAAAGCGGCGTGTCCCCCGACCGCGTAGTCCGACGTATGTACCCCGCTTAGCGGCGGCCGCTGATCACGCTCGTTATGCAGCACTTTGGGAAAGCCAAAGCGCCAGGCAACCCGCTTCGCCCCTTCGCGGAATTCATCTTTCTCGTTCAGCGAGCGAAATGTCACCGCGAAAACATCAGGCTGAGCGAACAAAACGTTTAGCGCGGGAATCGGATTCGACAACAGCTCGACGTCATCATTCAGCAGGATCACGATTTCCGCCGGATTTGCCGCGACCGCTTCATTCGCGGATGCGGCGAATCCGAGATTGCGTTCATGCGCAATCCAGCGCACCTGTGGAAACTCAGCGCGCAATGCTCTGAAAACCTTTCCGGAGCCGCCGTCATCCACGACGACGGTGCCTATCCCCGGCGCATATTCCGCGGCGGATTGCAGGCAGCGGCGGAGCGATTCGACGTTGGAATAGGCGGGAATGGAGATGCCGAACGTCACGCGGGGCTCGTATTCTTGATGTCATGTGCGGCCATCAGCGCATGCGCCTCACGAACCACAGAGTCAAGAAAACCCGGCCACGCAGGCCTATCTGACTCCGACGGTGGCACCAGCACACGCGAGTGGGGCGAAACAGGCGCCCACTTGCGAAGTTCATGCTCCGTATTCTCGTCGCGGCGAAAAAACACAACTTCAGGAGTGCCGACCGCCGCAGCCAAGTGCGCCGGACCGGAATTGAAACCGATGAACAGGATGGCAGACTCTATCAGCGCTGCTGTGACACGCACCGGCAGTTCTACCGCAGCGCTATCCCTTCCAAGTGCCGTACAGATGTCCCGCGCTCGCTGGAGTTCTGCCTTGCCCGCTCCGACGAGCAGCACGCGTTCACCCGCACTCGCAAGTCGCTTCAACAGCTCAACGAAGTAGCCTGTCGGAAAATAATCCGGCGCTGTTGTCTGGCCGCCATAGTGCGCAACAACATAGCGTTCGTTCCCCCCAACCGCCTTAGCCTGTTCCCGATCTCGAGGCGTGAGAAATAGCTCCATCGAGCGATTTGAGGAGGATGCACCGAGCAGCTCCGCGAGGCGCAAGTTGAGATCCACCACATGCACGTCCTGCTCATAGGGAACGGTCTGCGTAAGAAACGGTGCCTTGCCATCGGTGCGAAATCCCGCTCGCACCTTTGCGCCGGACAAATACGACAGCAAGCCGTTGCGGAAAAAACGTTTGAACAGGACGGCATGACTCGGCTTTAGCGTGCGCAGCCGTTTCACCAGTCGAAGATGAGCGATGACGCCGCGATCGCGGCCGCGCTTGTCATAACAAACCAGATGATCAATCCACGGACACGGCTTCAAGAGCTCTTCACCGATCGGATCCACGACGACCGACAGCATCGCTTGCGGAAAGCGCTCGCGTAATGCTCGCAATGCCGGAATGGCGGCCAATGTATTGCCGATCGAGCCGTTGCGGAATGCCAGGATAGAGGTTGGCTGCTTCATTACCGCAGCGCTGCAGTCATGGTGTCGAGACGCCGGATCACGGATGCGGCCGCAACTTCGCGAATGGTCTCGCCGTCCGGCCGCGTGATGAATTGATGCAGTTCGGAGTGGGGAGGAGTCCAGAATTCAGGCCGGTCCGGACCGAAGATAGTAAGCGTTGGCACGTTCAACGCAACCGCAATGTGCTTTGGACCGCCATCGTTACCCACGAGCAGCGAGCATTTTGCCAGCGTCGCTCCTAAATGTCCCAAATCTTGCAGCGTGATAATGGACTCTTCCGTCACGGCGCGCGATTTCAGCAGCGTCTGAATCGGCTCGTCATCACCCGGCGTGTGCAGGATGACCGGCCTCGCGTGCCGCTCCTCGTTCACGTGACGAATAACCTCCAGAAAGTGCGCGACTGGCCAGCGCTTATATTCGCGCCGGCTATGCACAAAAAAAGCGACGGCGGGAAGATCGTTGGTCCATCCGCGCTGCCGCCATTGGTCATCCGCCCAAAGCCGATCCGTCTCGGTCACGTAGAAGTCGGTATGCACATCGTCGGCCTTCGCTCCGACTGCGTAGGCCAGAGCAAGTTTGTGTTGCACGCTGTAGATCGGATGCTTCGCGCTCTGCAAGGCTACCGGCCGCGTGTACAAATGCCGCCGCAACAAATGCGCAAATCCCACTCGTACCGGGCTGCGACTCAGAAAGCACGCTATGGCGCTGCGCGGATCGGAAAGAAAGTCCACGACCACATCCGGCGCTCCACCTTCGCGCAATTGCCGGCTCAGCTCAATCGCCGTCACCTTCTGTACCGCGCGGACGGAATTCACCCACGGATTGCCACGAAACACGCGTTCGACGTGCGGCTCTGTGACCACCTCGAGTTGCGCTTCCGGATACGCTTTCTTGATCGCGCGCAAAGCCGGCGTTGCCAGCAGGCTGTCGCCGACGCGCCGAAACAGCAAGGCTGCGATACGCATAGCTCGCGCCTTCACAGGCTCCGCGGTTCGGTCGAGCGATGCGCTTCCGAGGGCATCTTTTTCAGCACTGCAATCTTCATGAACATGTGAAACCCTGTGGCGACCGCCATCGCGTAACCGGAGTAACTGTCAGGAAATCCCTGCGGAAGAACGTGCGTTCGGAACATGACCCGCAGCGCGGAGATGCTCGAACACGGTTAGTACTTCTTCACATTCCTGCACGGCGCTGAAATCGCTGCGCACCATCTCATATCCGCGCTTACCCCGAAGCTTGCGCTCGTGCGGGTGATCTATGGCCTGCCGCAACTGTTTCGCCAGCGCGGCGGCATTGTGATTTGCAAACGTCCACCCGTTCTCGCCATCTCGCACGACCTCGGGCAAGATGTTCACGTCGCTCACGATGATCGGCACGCCGAAACTCATGTATTCGAGGGCAATCCGGCAAATCGCTTCGCTGCGGGTGGACGTAATAACTCCGAGATCAAGCTCCGCGATCAGCGGGGCGACCTGCTCCAGCCTTCCCAAGAACATGACGTGCTCTGCTACGCCCATCCGCGTCGCCAGGGCCTCGAGATCGCTCCGTGTGCGTTCCTTCGAATCCGATCCGGCAATAACCACTTTCAAACGCTGGCGATACTCCGGCTCCAGCAAGCGCAGCGCTTCCAACAAAACCTCCTGCCCCTTCTCCGGCGACATGCGCGCGATGATTCCGGCCAGGATCTGATCTTCGTGTACGCCAAGCTGCTTCCGAAAGTCGGCGCTCTGCACATCTCTTGAAAAATCCTCAGCTCGAAAGCCCGGGTAGATCGTGAACGTCCGGTCGGCCGGCAAATGCAAAATGCGCTCGTAGCGCTGCCGTGAAGACTGAGTCGTAAAAATCAGCGCATCCGTATGCCGCTCGTGCAGCCAGCGATTGATCAGGTTTCGGTTCGGCGGACGCGGATCCGCCACGGTTCGTACCAACGGTATGTGCAGCTTCTCGATCGACCTCGCCAGCGCCAAATACGAGTGCCCCGGCGGGCAATGCGGGTTCAGGACGTCCGGTCGAAACTCCCGCAGCGCTTGCCGCAGCACCGACAACCCTCGCGCCACGTCACGCGGATCGGCACGGTTCAGGTGCAGATCGCGGTTCACGAAGTATGGCTCCCGCTTGGATTGGTCGGCCAATGGCGCACCGCGTTGGCAGTAAAGGCGAACCTCATGGCCGGCCGCGTGCAGGCTGCGGCAGGTCTCCAGCGCATGCCAGACCAGCGCGTTCGAAAAGCGCACGTAGGCCGTAATCAGGACTTTCAGCGCGAAACCTCAAAGAAGTGCATGGGCGATAGCTCTTGCATCCGCCGTCGAAAGATTGTATATTTTAGCCGTTTGTTCACCCGCGAGGAGTTCATGTATCGGCTTGCGCTGCTGTTCGTGTTCAGTGTTCTGTCCGCAAGTTGCCGGGCGGAGCCGCGCCAACTCGTCATTTTTCATACCAACGACATCCACGGGCACTTCGTGCCGGAACCCGCCTCGTGGCGCAAGGATAATGCGCTGGTCGGCGGTGTCGCTGCGTTGGAGCAGCAACTGACGGACTCGCGTGCTCAGTTCCCGCACTCGCTCTATCTCGATGCCGGCGACTTAATGACCGGAAATCCGATCTGCAACATGGAGTATCGCGGCGTGAAAGGCGGCGCGCTGCTCGATATGCTGCACCGCTTGAACATCACCGCCGAATGCCTGGGCAATCACGAGTTCGATCTCGGTGCGCAGCACTTGCGAGAGTTGGTTGCGGCAGCGCCCTATCCGATCCTCTGCGCCAACCTCCGCGATCAGAATGGCAACCGCCCCCTGACTGCCGCCGTACATCAGGTCACGGAGAACGGCGTTCGCGTCGGCATCATTGGTTTGATCTTGGACAATCTCAAAGACGTGGTAGCCAAGGCGAACATCCGCGATTTTGTCATAAACGACGCCGCGGCCGCCGCGCAGAAGTACATTGACGAATTGGATCCGGCCACCGATCTCATCGTGCTGCTCACACACATGGGCGTTGATGGCGACAGCTTGCTCGCCACGAAAATCCATGGCGCGGACGTCATCATCGGCGGGCACAGTCATACGCGGCTGTCGGAACCGAAGCGCGTCAACAACGTCGTGATTGTGCAAGCGGGATCGTACTGCAAGAACCTCGGCGTGCTGGAGCTGACAGTTGACGACGACTCGGTGTCAGCCTACAACGGCCATCTGGTCGAACTCGAGTATCAGGAGCGCACCCCGCGCACGGCACTTGCTGCCTTTGCCGACAGCTTGGATGTGCAAATCCATGCGCGCTACGGACAGGTGATTGGCGAACTCGCCGAGGATTGGAAGCCCGGCTATTACAATGGCAGCAACGTAGGCAACTGGATCTGCGATCGCCTGCGAGCGAGCTATCATGCCGACATCGCGCTGGTGAATGCGGGTGGCATTCGCACATCTCTTCAAGCCGGGCCGATCACCATGCTCGACGTGCTCGGCCTGCTTCCATTTGAGAATGCGGTGACGACATTCGACGCCACCGGCGCCGAGCTGTTGCTGGTCGCGACCGAGCAGGCGCGCGCTCAAGGATTGGAGAAGCATGGCGCGCTCGAGATGTCCGGACTGACGGTGACCTATCGTAAGCAGGGAGAGAATGTCGAGGTGATAGAAGCGAAGATCGACGGTGCGGCCATTGATCCGGCGAAAACCTATCGCGTCGTCACGATTGACTATGTTTCCGTCTCTCAGCCCGACCGCTATCTGGGCTTCGTGCCGAAGAATCAGGAGACGACTAATCTCATGCTTAGCGACTTCGTAATGAACGAAATCAAAACTACGAAAGCGGCGATTCGCGCCGACGCCGTTCCGCGGCTGCAGAAAGTGAGATGAGCAAGCCCCGCGTTCTCGTTATCTGCACCGGCAACTCGATGCGCAGCCAGATGGCGGAAGGGCTATTGCGCGAGGACTTGGGCAAGAGAATTGACGTCTATTCGGCGGGAATCGCGCCCAGTTTCGTGCATCCCGCTATTGTGGAGACGCTGCTTGATATCGGCATTGACATCAGCAGTCATCGTTCGAAGAGCGTGGAGGAATTTCTGCAGGAGCCATTCGATCTGGTGATCACCGTCTGCGATCATGCCGCCGACCGCTGCCCCACATTTCCTCACGCCCGGAAGCAGATTCACAAAGCCTATCCCGATCCCACCCGCAGTTACGGTTTCGAAGATCCGCGCGACGCCTTGGCCGATTTGCGCGACCGCATGCGCGAAGAACTGTACGAGCTGGTCGCCCGTGAACTGAATCTCTGATCCGGCTTCTGCTCTGCAAACCTTTGCCGGTGGCGCTATTCCCACACCGGCGCACCGTCGAAATCGGAGACGGAACGCGCAATCGGTTCGTTAGGCAGCGACGTCAGATACTCGCGCGTCGTCTCCATGACCTGTTCGGACAGCTTTAGCTGCACAATGAGATTCCGGAAACGCGCGCTGTTCGGCAAGCCTTTCACGTACGCTAGCAAATGCTTGCGGAATTCGCAGACCGCTCGCCGCTCTCCCCACTGTTCGAGCATCCATCCATAGTGCTGCTGAATTGCGGTCAGCCTCTCCCTTGGTGTTGGCGGTGTTGCCGGCGTTCCGTATTGCAGCAGATGGTTGACTTCGCGGAAGATGAACGGATAACCGATCGCCGCGCGGCCGATCATCGCCGCATCACAGCCGGTCAGCTGCATCAGGTCCACCACGTCCTCTGCCGTGCGCACGTCGCCGTTGCCGATCACCGGAATGTTGACCGCCGCCTTCACGTCGCCGATCCATTCCCAGTGCGCCTTCCCCTGAAAGAACTCACTGCGCGTGCGCGCATGCACCGTCACCCACGCCGCTCCCGCGTCCGCGACAGCTTTCGCGACCTCCACGGCGTTCATGGAGCGTTGATCCCACCCCGATCTCATCTTCACCGACACGGGGATGTTCGAGGCTTTGACTGCGGCCTCAACAATGCGCGCGAGAAGCGAGATGTCCTTGAGTAGCGCCGCACCGCCCTGATTCAGAATGATCTTCTTCACCGGGCAGCCGAAGTTGAGATCGAGGCCGTCCGGCTCGAGTTCCGCCAAAATGCGCGCCGCATCAGCCGCCTGCTCCGGATTTGTGGCGAAGAATTGCACGAAATACGGCCGCTCTTCCGGGGTAAAAGCGGCCATGCGAAACGTCTTCTTGTTGTTTCGCCGCGCGCCTTCGCCGGAGAGCATTTCGGAGAACACCATCGCCGCGCCATAATGCCGAGAGATCCGCCGCATCGCCGTGTCGGAATACCCCGCGAGCGGAGCGAGCAGCGCCGGCGACGAGAGGGTGAACTTCCCCAGCCGCACTCCCAGCTTCGGCTTCAATAGTGGACTGATATCTTGTCCGATAACGCTCATCGTGTCGTCACGCCGTTTTCGTTCTTCGTTTCTTGGCAGCTTCGCTCTTTGGCTTCTCCGCCACGGTGATCATCTCCATCGAGAACCACTGCACCTCCATCGGCGGTAGCATCCACGTGCCATAGAACTGCGGTGGGGCGAACCCTGTGTCAATCATCAGATCCCGCATTTCCGGGACCGAGTAGCAGCGGATGCCGTCGGATTCCGGATTCTCGCCCTCGGTCACAATGGTCCCGTCGGGTCGCGCCAATTCCCACGAACCGCCGAGGCGTGACGTGATCGGATCGAAGTCGCCGCGATGCAGGAGAAATCCTTCATTCGTTTCCATCCACTCCGGCCCCGTGTGCGTGGAGGCGGAGTAAGGATGCTGTCCCGTTAACAGCACTTTCCCGCCCGGCTTCGTACTGCGAAAAATATTGCGCAGTGTTGCGCGATTCTCTTCGTCGCTACCGAACCCGAAGCTCATGCCCAGCACGGCCACGCGATCATACGGCTCCTTCACCGTGAAGGTTCGCATGTCAGCCGCTTCAAACGTTGCCGGGACGCGCTGCTTTTTCGCTTGCGCCGCGGCATACGTCGTGAGCTTTTTGGAAATGTCAATCCCATGCACGCGGATTCCGCGCTCGGCAAACATTCTTGCCTGATACCCCGCGCCACACCCGAGATCGAGCATGGTCATGCCCTTGCGCAATTCGAGCACATCCCAGCAGAACTCCATGACCTGTTGGTTTTTCCAGATCACCGCGTCGTCGTCCTGCACGAGCCGGATGCGCCAGAATTCCGCCCAGAACTCCTCCCAGCTCTTCTCCACACGCCGGAATTGCTTGATTCTTGAGGTAGGAGTCACTGGCCTCTCGCTTGATAGAGTTTCCACAACTGGTCCAGCGCTTTCCTTAACGCGGGTGCCAGTTTCGAGACGTTGTCCGTAACTTCCGGCTCGTTGACCAGTACGGCAAACGGGACATTCACGTCTTGCGTGCGAATTGTGCCTTCTAATCTGCCGTTGGCGAGCTGCGGCCAATCGGTGTCTTTGTAGTAGAACTCCATCTTCTCATCGGGCAAACTGTGAAACAGGATGGAGTGCGCCTGATCCGGCTTGAAGCGGCGGCGGTTCTTGCGCACGGACTCCTCATACGAGACTTGGATGTAGAGGATGCCCGCACGCTGTAAGACTTCCGGAGAAATGACGTCGAGCGCATGCGCGATCCCGCTCTTGCCGCCGCGCGCAAACTCAAAGAGCACGGTCTTGCCGCTATCGCCCGTGGCCAAATACTTGCGGAACGCGACGTTCATCTTCTCCAGAAAGAAATCCCACGCCCACCCCTCTTTGAAGTAGAGTTTATCGTCTGTCCAAAGTCGCGCACGTCCGGCATTAGTCAGAATCTGATCCTCTTCGAATTTTTCCCAAATGTACGGGAAATCGTCAATCTCGACGATCTCGCCGACATGATAGATCTTGCGTCGGTCGTCGGGATTCTGTTTCTTAAGGAAGTCAATGACCTCGCTCTTTCCGGCTGCCGGACGCGCCGTCAAAATGATCGTGTGAAAGATGTCAGACATAGCTGGGACGTTGTTCCTGTGTATCCTGATAATATACAAGGACAAAGATTGAAATGCAAGCCTCCAACAGCCTGTATAACTTGTTGTTTATTAGCTTCATAACTTGAGTTCGTGGTTTTTCATATGAGTCCTTCGCCAAAAATCTTTCTGAAACCGGATTCAGATCGCCGCGTGAGAGACGGTCATCTGTGGATATTTTCGAATGAATTGCGTGACGGGTTTCAAGAGATCCCCCCCGGTGAACTCGTCGAAATTCGCGATGCCGGCGGTGGATTCATCGGAATTGGAACGCTGAATCCCCACTCGCTGATTGCCGTTCGCCTGCTCACAAGAACGCGCGAGGAAATTGATGAGGCGTTCCTGCGCGTGCGCATCCGCTCCGCGCTCGATCTGCGATCCCGCTTGCTGGGAACAAACGAGCGCTATTATCGTCTGATTTACAGCGAGTCGGATGGGTTGTCGGGGCTGATCGTGGATCGCTTTGGTGATCTGCTCGTCGTACAATCGCTCACGGCCGGGATGGAGAAGCTGTTGCCAATTGTCATCTCCGCTCTGCAAAGTGAGTTGCATCCGCGCGCGATCTTGTTGGCCAATGATTCCGGAGTGCGCGAACTGGAAGGACTGCCGCTCGAACGCAAGTTTGCCGTCGGCGAGTACGAGCTGCCGCTGCAGTTCGTGCAGGATGACGTCACGCTGCTTGCCGATCCGTTGAGCGGTCAGAAGACGGGATTTTTCTTCGATCAGCGCTTGAACCGGCGGTTGGTGCGGGACTTTCTTTCGGCGAATGCAACCGTGCTCGATCTCTTTTCCTACACCGGCTCGTTCGGCTTATACGCCTTGAAGGGCGGCGCCGGCCACGTCACCTTTGTGGATTCGTCAGCGACAGCACTCGATATGGCGAAACGCGCGGCGGACCTGAATCAAGCGACCGCGCGCTCGTCGTTTCTGAAAGAAGATATTTTCCCATGGCTGAAAGATCACACGGAAATATATGATGTTGTGATTGTGGATCCGCCAGCCCTCGCCAAGAGCCGCACCAAAGTCGGCCCGGCGTTGCGTGCCTATCGTGATCTGAATGCCCGGGCGATCGCACGCGTGAAGAGTGGGGGATTGCTCGCCACGTCGAGCTGCTCCGGTTTGGTCACGTCGGCGGCATGGCGCGAAGCGCTGCGCGATGCCGCGCGAAAAGCCGGACGAACGCTGCGCCTTGTTTCACAGGGGTCACAAGCACCCGATCATCCGATCCTCGCCGCCATGCCGGAGACTGAATACATCAAATTTGTCATCGCGGTCGTGTCTTGATTTCGATGCCGCCGCGGCGTATCTTTGTTACGTTTGGAACAGACTAAGAAAACTACCTCGAGCGGAAAGGCAAGCAGCGTGTCAACCCCAAGTTCTGAAATTACTTACATCCCATATCGGCAAGTGGACGAGCCGCCCCGCAAAGCCGCATTCACGCGCGTGGAGTTCAGCCTCGATGGCTTCACGGAGGCTGAGATTCAAGTGTTAGGACATCTCGCCGATGCCGTGGCGCTGATGAATCCGATCTTCCGCGACCAATACGAGCCGCTAACGTCGAAGATCCAGCGTTTCGTGCAGCGGCTCGCCGACGTCGCAAGCGCAGAACAGAAAGCGGCGATCAAAAATTATCTCACGCTGCTTGATCTGCAGAACAGCCCTTACACTCTATTGCCGCGCAAGAACACGCTCCTGGGTTTGCCGGAAGCGGACGTCAAGGAGCTGATGCAGAAAGCGGGAGAACTTCAGCGGGAGTATGACGAGCTTGCGCCATTTCTTTTCGGGAAACTGACCGTGCCGGACCGCGCGGGCTTCTACCCGCCGGATATGAATGACGAAGATTGGAAAGAGCTCGGCGCTGACGCCAACGTGGTCAATTCATCCGTGTATCGCGCTGATGGACACGTCAAGATCCGCCTGAACGAAGACAAGTACCGAGCGACGTTGGAGCCGGCCATCGAGCATCTGAAAGCCGCGCGCGATGTTTCTCCGTATCCGGAATTCCGCATCTACCTCGACAGCAAGATCGAAGAGCTGCGGCATGGCACGACGGAGTCGCGCCGGCTGGCGGATTACATGTTCATCCGCCACGGCTGCAAGATCGACGTCGTGATCAGCAGTGCGCTGGAAGTGTATACGGACAACTGGAAAAATGCTCGCGGCGAAGCGGCAGGCGTGGTGCATGTGGAGAATGCGGAAGCGCAGGCGATGCTGAAGGCGTTCGTGAACATCCTGCCGGAGTTAGAGCGCACGGCGCCATGGGACCATCGCAAATTAGAGATTGACGCATCCAAGCTGCCGCGTCTGCGGTTTGTGGACGTGCTGAACTGGAGCGGCGGTTACGTCAATAGCCCGGCAACGATCATCGCGCAGTCGCTGCCAAACGATGACTGGGTGGTGTCCAACGTGGGCTCGGTAAACATGGTGTATCGCAATACCGGGAAAGCCGTCCACAAGATTTCCGGGGCGCTCAGTGCAAATGAGTTTCTGACACAGCACGCGATCAAGCAGTATGGGGAGCTGATGTTCGAGGCGACGCAGATCCACTCGGCGCTGCATGAGTTGGGGCATACCACCGGCGCAATGGACTCCGGGCATCAGGTGAAACAGGCGCGGGATTATCTGGAGAATGAGTACTCGTCCTTGGAAGAAGCCCGCGCGGAACTCTTTGCCATGTGGGCGATGCCGCGGGTGGCGAAGGCGGGAATTGTTTCGCAGGAGACATCAGATGCCGGGCAGTATGGAATGCTCTTGAGCATGATTGCGGCGCTGCGCTTTGTGCCGGAGCAGGCGCATAACAAGGCGCGCAACCTGATGTACCATTACTTTCTCACGCACGGCGGAGTCAAGCAGGTGCAGGAAGATGGCAAGATGAGATTCGAGCTGGACCTGCTGACGCTCGACAAACAGGTGTCAGAGCTGCTGGCCACGATCGGCAACATCAAGGCTGCGGGTGATAAGGCGGGTGCGGCCACGCTGCGCGAGCAGTGGTGTTTCGTGGACCCGCTGCGCGAGGAAATTGATAAGCGTTCCGCGATTTTGCCCTTAGGTCGCGGCCTGATCTTCCCGACGCTCAGAAGGGAAAATGGGAAATATCTGGCTGAGTTGGAATATCCGGCGGAGTTCTCGGACCAGGAGAAATTCAAGGCGGAACTCAGAGACAAGTAGCAATCTGAACAAGGGGTGGCCCTTCGGGCCGCCTTTCTTGACTTTGTTGTCTAAAATCGGTAACTTGGAGGTCAGAAAGGCTGTCCAGCTGTTAGAGATGTGAGCACTGGCAGTGTATTCGGGCTGTATTTTAGAAATATCTGTGGAGCGCGCATGCCGGTAAATGAACAGACGCTGACGTCTCTGAAGAATCGGGGACCGCGAACAGCGTCAAGCATCTGGCAATTGGTGAACACGATTCTGCCGTTCTGCGGAATCCTCTACCTGATGTTCTTGTCCCTGTCGGTTTCCTACTGGATCACGTTGGCGTTGGGAATTCTGGGCGGCGGATTCGTGGTCCGGATTTTCATCATTCAGCACGACTGCGGGCACGGCTCGTTTTTCATGTCGCGCCAATGGAATAATCGCGTCGGGCGAATGTGCAGTTTGTTTACGATGATTCCGTATTACTATTGGCGGCGGCAGCACGCGCTGCATCACTCGACGAGCGGGAATTTGGATCATCGCGGGTTTGGCGACGTGAGCACGCGCACGGTGGCGGAATATCAGCGGATGACGAAATTCGAGCGCTTCAAGTATCGCGCCTATCGCAATCCGTTCGTTTTTTTGGGGCTGGGGCCGTTGGCGCTGTATCTGATTACGAATCGCTTTGTATTCGACAAAGTGCAGACATCGAAGCGCGAGCGCCGCAACGTGCACGTGACCAATCTAACGGTCGCGGTGATGTTTCTGCTGCTGGGATTATGGATCGGTTTTGGCAAGCTCTTCTTGATCGCGGCGCCGGTGCTGTATGTGGCGGCCGCGGCGGGGATCTGGCTGTTTTACATTCAGCATCAATTCGATCCGGCGTATTGGAAGCGCCAGCCGGAGTGGGATAATACGGCGTCGGCAGCGGAAGGCAGTTCCTATTTCAAGCTGCCAAAGGTCTTGCAATGGTTCACCGGGAGTATCGGATTTCATCATGTGCATCATTTGCAGGAGCGGATTCCGAATTATCGCTTGCAGCAAGTCTATGATGAAACTCCGGAACTCCAGCACGCCTACACCCTGACGATCCGCACGAGTCTGAAAACCATGTTTCTTGGATTGTGGGATGAAGAACACGAACGGCTGGTGAGTTTTCGGGAGGTGGGGAGAGCGAGCGCGTAGAATCCGAAATCCGAGTCAGACCCCCCTTAGTCCCCCCATCGTATGGGGGGAGAGGTTAGTCACTAGGCAGCAGGCTCCGGCCTGCTGCTCTTTTTTGTTTTGTGCGGAACGAACTGGGGGTAATTCAAATGTGTAATTGGAAATAGGAAATGAGAAATGAAGCGAAAAAGCGAAAAAACGAAGAGGCAAAGAGCAGAAACACGGTGGGGCAGAAAATCGGAAATCCGAAATCCGAGTCAGAGCAAAAGCGAAAAGCGACTCTCAATCCCCCCACTCGGCGAGTGGGGGGTAGTTGTTTTGTCGGGCAGAGTCTGGCAAGGTTTGTCATCCTGACACCTTCAAGCAAGCGAGCGTCGCTTGAATAAGGTGGAAGGATCTCATGTTTTGCATCAATCAACGGGAACATTAACCCGCCACGGCGGCGCTGATTGTGGTTTCTTATGCCGTTAACGATCATTGATGTTGAAAGTACACGGTCTGCATAATGTTGGACTACAATATAGCGAGAGAAGTTGTGTTTGTCAATAGTTTAGTGACAATTTGTTCAATTAACGGGTGGAATTGGAAATAGGGGCGAACAGCACTGAAGTTACGCGTCGGCGCACGGGTCAGAGATAATGAAAAGAGAGGCATGCAAACCGCCTCTCTTCTCTTTTGGGTCGGGCGGGTTGGCAAGCCGTGCATTTGCTGTTGATTACGAATCATCCAATTCCGTCAAGTTTATGCAAAGGTTGAGATTTCCCTTGAGTTTCGCGCAATTGCACCTTACATTCTAAGTGATTCAAACTTCATAGGAAACTTGAGATGAAACTCGTACTACTTACTTTCATGTGTGTGCTAACCGCGGAGGCGTTTGCGCAGCCACAGATAAGTGGCTTTACATATATCGGCGAGTTGAATCAGCACCGATACTACGTCAGCCAGTACACTGCGAGTTGGTTGGCAGCTGACAGCACATGCAGGTCAAAGGGGGGTCGCCTTGCGTGTATTGGTTCTCAATCTGAGAATGATCTGCTATGGGTGTATGTCGGTGTACACAGTGATGCGTGGATAGGATTCACCGACGAAGTCGTCGAAGGAGACTGGCGCTGGGCTAGCGGCGAACCTGTTACCTACACACGCTGGACTGGCGGCCAGCCTGATAACTCCGGGGGTGATCAAAACTACGCATGTTTGCAGCAATATAACGGCCAATGGGATGATCTTCAGGAGTCATTTCTTTTGTACTTCACACTCGAGATCGTGCCATGCCCGCCCACCACGCTGCCGTTTGTTGACAACTTCGCTTCTCCAACGCTGGATTCTTGCTGGTCATGGGTTCGGGAAGATACGAGCCACTGGAGTCTGACGGCGAGGCCGGGGTGGTTGAGGATAGTATGCCAAGACTGGGGTGGAGGTTGGGGTGCTGCTCCAAATTTGCTTTTTCGGCGCGTTGAGAATGAACCATTAATCGTTTCAACACTAATATCGTTTGATCCGTCTACGGGAGGCCAACAAAATGCAGGCCTGATGCTACAACAGGATTGGAACAATTTCCTTTACTTAACCCGCCACTTCGACGCTGGATTAGGGGGACAAATATTAAACCTTCAGATTGTTGACGACGGCAACTTCACGTGGGAAGTTCTGCCATGCACTGACACTTTGATGTATCTTCGTTTTGTCCATGTGGCCAACACGTGGCTGGCTTCGTTTAGCGCTGACTCCGTCAACTGGACTCACTTTTCTCCAGTGCAAGACGCGCTTACAGGTGCCCAGACGTTGGATGCTGGCTGTATTGGTCTCACAGTAAACTCCTCTCCCCCGGAAATTCCAGTCGACTTCGAGTACTTCCGCGTTGATCCATTGCCCGGCACGAATGTCTGCGGCAATGTCTCCGGCGTGTGGGACTTGGCACACTCGCCGTATTATGTGAATTGTGATGTGACGGTTCCGGCGGGGCAGACGCTGACAATTGAGCCGGGGGTGCAGGTGCTGTTTACTGGATCATATAGCTTCACAGTCAACGGTGCGCTTAGTGCATTAGGGACATCGGAAGATTCAATTTTGTTTTCTGGAACCGACGCAGCCGGAAGCATTCGCTGGAATGGAATCTCTATTCTCACGCAAGTTCCGTGCTCGCTTTCATATTGTTGCGTTCAGTGGTCCGGCAATTACGGAGTAACCATGGACCATGCAGCAGTAAGCTTTTTGCATTGTCGAATCGTTCATAACGAAGGCGGCCTCGCTGCTGGATACACTCAAACGAACATTTCAGATTGTGTGTTCGAGAACAATGTCAACAGTGTCAATGAAGGTGGTGGTGGAAACTGGTGGCATTCAACCGGTACGATTGTTCGCACTTGTTTCCTCGGGAATTCATCGTCTCACGGCGGTGCGTTAATCATTGGAAATAGTTCTACCCCTTCCTTCACAGAGTGCCTTATTGCCGGCAATTCCTCCGCAGAGGCGAGTGGCGCGTTCATTGAGGAGGGCGCTTCGCCTATTTTTCAAAACTGCACCTTTGCTCAGAATACTACTCCATATCATGGCTGCATTCATGTGTGGGGTGCAACAATGACAATGAACTCGTGCATCATGGCCTTCTCCAACGGCCCGTCAATAACTACTGATGGTGGTAGTGCGTTGGTGTCCTATTCCGATATCCAAGGCGGCTATGCGGGCACTGGTAACATCAACCTTGATCCCCTGTTCGTGGACGCCTTGAACGGAGACTTTCACCTGCAATCAGCTTCACCCTGCATTGATGCCGGTGATCCCGCATCTCCACTTGATCCCGACAGCACGATCACGGATATGGGCGCATTCTACTATCCGCAGAGTCCGTTGCTGTTTGTCTCTCCTCTGGAGATGAACTTTGGCCTGCAGGACATCGGCGCGGACTCTGTCGCCCAGATCTCGCTCTACAATCCGGGCGGAGTGCCGACGATCGTCAGCGAAATCTCGCATACGGTTACCGCGTTTATCGTGGACACGAGCGGGTTGAACGGACAGGTGAGTCCCAATTCAACATACAATGTGCACGTCACGTTTGCCCCGTCAGTTGCGGGATCGTACTATGATGAACTGGTGATTGTGGCAGAGCGCGCGGGCGATGATACACTTGTGATTCCGCTTTATGGCGAGGCACAGGTACTTGCCGTGGCTCCGGAAAGTCTCGTGGTCAAGCGCGGGACAGGGAACAACATCAATCTGCATTGGAATCCGGTCACGGAAACGATCAGTGGGCAGCCGCTGCCGAATCCACTGTATCATGTCCATGCGTCGAGCAGCGAAAGTGGGCCATTCTTGGAGATCGGAGTCTCGGATAGCACCGGGTTTGTCCACAGCGGAATTATCGGCGGACCCGCGAGGTACTTCTATCGCGTGACCGCGTCGGCGCAATAGAAGCCTAATCGCCGAGGGGAGTTAGCGCGGTGGACCTTTTCGAACTTGACTAACTGAGCGCGCGTTACCCATACTGAATCGTTGACGGGCGGGTAACGCACGTGTAGTGAGTGCGAGTGCTGGCGGAATCGTGGTGCTAACCCGCTCCGGCGGGATCGGGGCGCGCGTACCCTTTGTTCGCCGAGGTGGGTTAGCGCGGAGTGCTTCTTCAAATTAGATAAACTGAACGCGCGTTACCCACCCGAAATCTAGGGACGAAGGCGGAAGGACCCTTCCTTCGTCAGGGCAAGTTCCGGATGAAAAACAAGAAGTTAGGAAGTTTACATAGGAAAAACAGGGAGTTAATCCCCTTGCCCCCCAAACGAGTTTTTGGGGAAATTTCATTCGGGGCATGAATTTGGGGTATGTGCAGACACATGCCGCCGGTCGGATTCAGCGCGTCCCTTGCCCTCATGTAGAGTCTACCCGATTGTTCTCGCAATAATTCTGCTAACCCACCAACTCCTTGACTCCGTTCAACAATTGTCGTATCCTTACCTTCTAACGGATAAGTCGGCAAAGCCTTCAAGTGTGCTTGCTTCTGTGAAATTTGTAACAATCGTCGAAAGGAGTTTGTGGCATGATCTCAATTCGAAAAGTGATGTTGGTTGCGGTTGCGATGGCGGTTAGTGCGCCAGCCTTCGCCACGATCCGCACCGTAAATCAATTTGGTACCGCCCAGTACCAGACCATTGGCGATGCGATCAGTGCATCCGTTACGGGTGACACCATCCTGATCGCACCCGGAACCTACGGCGAAAATCTGTCGGTCAACAATCGCCGCCTCACGGTTATTGGTGCCGGTTGGGATTTGGTCACCGTGAACGGTTCGGTGAATGTTTACAATGCGGGCGCAAATGGCAGTCTTTTCGAAGGACTGCGTATCCAAAGCACTTCTGGGGCCTTCCTTACGAACAACAACGTCGATTCCGTCACGGTGCGACGCTGTCTGCTCCGCAGCACATCCGGCGCTGTCGTCACCCAGAATACCACGTGCCGCCTTTACGTCGAGGACTGTGTGCTTATTCAGGAAGGTGCCTCTGCGCATGTGAGCGTAGCTACGACCACGAATTCAACGGTAGTGGTTCGCGGCTGCGTGCTGGCGAACACGCAGGCGTCTCCCGGCGTTAATCAGGTCGTCGCCAGCGGTGCCAACGGCAGCCCCGTCGAGGTACACAATTGCTCGATGGTCAACTTTAACCGCGCCTTTAACCTCACGGGCAATCAACCCCTCATCGCCATCAACAATGTCTTCTATGACTGGACGGGCACGCCATCTTGGGGGACGTATCTTGCGGGCAGTGTTCTGGATTACACGGCCGCCGATGCCACCGCTCCGGCCTTCCCCGCCGGTTCCACTGACAATATCTCACTGGGCGCGAACAATCCCTTCATGAATTACAGTTCCGCCACCAATTATCAAATCGGCACGAGTGACTTGCATCTGAATGCCGGCGCCGGCGGTCTGATGCTCACGAATGCCGGTCATCCACTGGTTTTTGATCCGGACGGATCACGTTCCGATGTCGGCGCTTACGGCGGACCGCGCCCACTGGTGGACAACGGCATTCCCGCTTACCCATTCCCCACGTCCCTCACGATCCCGAACCTGATCGAGTCGGGCGATTCGCTGAATGTGAATTCCACGGGTCGCATCGGCCCACGCTATTAAAAGGAGCAGATGATGAAGCTCATCTCTTTCGGAGCGGTGCTCTGTCTGCTCGCATCGAGCGCTTTCGCTTTGACAATCACGCAGGCAGAATATTACATCAACTCCGATCCGGGAATCGGTCTGGCCACGCCCATCGCAATCACGCCCGGCGAGAATGTCAGTATTTCTGGTCTGATGGTTCCTTCCACCGGATTGGCGGCGACGCAAGTGCACAAACTCTATCTGCGCTACCGCGGCAGCGAAGGTTACTGGAGCATGGCGGACAGCCGCTACTTTTACATTATCGCGGCGACGAGCGGCGCGGTCACGTACCATAACGTGGTGCAGGCGCAATATTGGTTTGATAACTTGGCACCCACGACAATAGACATACCCGATGCGCCGAATATGTCCTACGCTGCGCTCGTGCCCACTACCGGGCTGGCCGTCGGTAACGTGCACACCTTCAACACTCGCTTTCAGGACGACCGCGGCATCTGGAGTATGCCCGTCGCAAAATACTTCTGGATCATCCAGAGCACCGGCGGTACGGTGGAGATTTATCCGATCACACATCTCGAATATTGGTTTGATGCGCAGCCCGCAACGCAACTTGATATCACCGACAGCACGTCGGTCAGCTTCGCCGACTTGATTCCGGTGAACCTCTCGCAGGGCTTGCACCTCTTCAACCTCCGGTATCAGGACAGCCGCGGCATATGGAGCATGCCCGTCGCAAAATACTTCTGGATCATCCAGAGCACTGGCGGTACCGCAGAGATTCATCCGATCACGCATCTCGAGTATTGGTTCGACGCACTGCCCGCAACGCAGCTTGACATCACGGACGGAACTACCGTGAGCTTTGCCGGCTTGATTCCGGTAAATCTCCTGCAGGGCCTGCACCGCTTCAATATCCGGTATCGCGACGACCGGGGAATATGGAGCATGGCCGATACGCGGAATTTCGTGTTGATCTTCGCCGTTCCACCGAGCAGTTCTCCTTCAAACCTGGCCGCCGCCGAATACTTCATCAACGCCGATCCGAGCCCGGGAAACGGCGTGCCGATTCCGTTGCCTGTAGATGGCGCGTGGGATGAGCGAAACGAGGACGTTGCGGTGACGATTACGGGCGTGCCCATCGGCCTACACCGCTTCTCCATCCGCTACCGCGATGATCAAGGGCACTGGTCTATGGCCTTCAACGACACGGTTGTCGTGACACCGGTGCTGGTCGTCCGGCGCTCCGGCAACGACATTCTGCTTTCCTGGCAGGCCGATCCCGCGCACGTGCCGTTTCATGTCTATCGCTCGGATGTACCGAACGCGGGGTTTGTGGAACTCGCTCAAACGGACAACCTGAACTACTCTGATGCCGGAGCGGTCACCGCGTTCAACAAGAAGTTCTACTATGTGACTACGACACCGTCCGCTTTGTCCGCCTTTCGCCTGCCCGCGCTTTCGGAGACGCCTCAAGTGAGCAACTGAGTCGTTCCCACGATATTCTGAACACGTCAAGGGGCTGTCCCATAAGTATGGGGCGGCCTCTTTTGACGATCTTTGGAGTGATTTGAGCAATCAGCATTTGGTCTTGACGTTCAACACTCATCGTCTGCTTGAGTGAACTGGCTACGAATGTCGAGTAGGCCGAAAAGGAAAAGGGGCTGACTCTATGCTTCTGAGTCGGCCCCTTCTTATGAGAGCGGGTTATGAGAGCGGGCCGACGGCCTGCCCGACGTGACTCGACCAGAGGCGGGCGCATACTGTCCCGGCGAGCTGTGCCGTGGTTTGTGATATTTTAGGCAAGCGTAAAATCAATATATACAAGGAAGATACGATTTGGAATTCTATTGACTCTTTGATCAGGATTTCGTATTTTTGTCTTTTGCGCGAATCAATATTCCAGGCAGGTTGCGAGATCCTTCGAAGACTCAGGACAAGCTCTTGACCTGCCTCGGCGAACAAAGCTGGAGGATGAATGGCGGAAGGGAAAGTCGGGATCGTCGGTTGGGGAGGGTATATTCCTCGCTACCGCATCAAGCTGGAAGAGATTGCCAAGGTCTGGGGCGCAGACGCGGATGCCTACAAGCGCGGCCTCATGCTCTTCGAGAAGAGTGTGCCGGGACCGGATCAGGATGTCATCACGATGTCGGTGGAATCGGCGCGATACGCCGTGAGACGCGCGGGGATTGACCCGATACGCATTGGCGCGATCTACGTCGGCTCGGAATCGCATCCGTATGCCGTCAAGCCTTCGGGAACGATTGTGGCCGAAGCGCTCGGCGCGACGCCGGACATTCACTGCGCCGATATGGAATTCGCGTGCAAGGCCGGTACCGAAGGCATGTATGTGTGCTATGCGCAGGTTAAGGCTGGGCTGATCGAATACGGCTTAGGCATCGGCGCGGATACGTCGCAAGGTGCGCCGGGCGATGCGCTCGAGTATTCGGCGTCGGCGGGTTCCGCGGCGTTCATCTTCGGTGCGAAGAATGTGATCGCGACGGTGGACTTCACGACGTCCTATATGACCGATACGCCCGACTTTTGGCGGAGAGAACATGCGTTCTATCCGGCGCACGGCAGCCGCTTCACGGGCGAACCGGCATACTTTAAGCACACGCTGGGAGCGGCGAACAAGCTGCTGGAAATTTCCGGCATGAAGCCGTCCGATTTCGCGTACGCGGTTTTTCATCAGCCGAACGGCAAGTTCCCGATGCGCGTGGCGGAGATGCTGGGCTTCAATAAGAAGCAGTACGAGACCGGTTGGCTCACGCCATGGCTGGGCAACACCTATTCCGGCGCGTCGCCAATGGGGCTGACCGCTATTCTCGACGTGGCGAAGCCCGGAGATAAGATTTTCATGGTGAGCTACGGTTCCGGCTCCGGTTCCGACGGCTTCGTCTTCACGGCCACCGATGCGATCGTGGGCAAGGCCGATCTGGCGCCCAAAACGCATCCGCAGCTGCACGAGAACAAGGTGTATCTCGATTACGGCACCTACGCGAAGTTCCGCGGGAAGATAGTCATGGCGGGGCATTAACAAGTGATCCAGATTCCGGGCAGGTTGCGAAGACTTGACCTGCCTCGGCGTCTTAAACAGGAATAAGATATATGCGTGATGTAGCAGTAGTCGGCGTGGGCGTCAACAAATGGGGCGAGCTATGGGAGCTGTCGCTTCGTGATATCTTCGTTGACGCGGCGCTGAAGGCGATGGGCGATGCCGGCGTAGACAAGATTGACGCGCTCTACGTAGGGTCCATGTCGCCGGGGCTTTTTGTCGGGCAGGAGCATCTGGCGAGCCTGCTCGCAGACTATCTGGGGCAGTGCCCGATTCCGGCGATGCGCGTAGAAGCGGCCTGCGCTTCCGGCGGCATGGCGATGCGCGCGGGCTGGATGGATGTGGCGCTCGGTCTGAATGAGATCGTTATGGTCGGCGGCGTGGAGAAGATGCTGGACGTGGACGGCGGCGGGGCAACTTATGCGCTCGCAACGGCGGCCGATCAGGAATGGGAGTGCTATAACGGCGCGACGTTCCCCGGGTTGTATGCGATGATGGCGAATGCCTATCAGGCGAAGTACAAGCTGCCGTTCGACGTGTTCCGCGATCAGCTCGCGCATGTTGCCGTGAAGAACCATTTGAATGGTTTGAACAATCCGCACGCGCAATATCATATGAAGTTGTCGCTCGACGATGTGAAGAAAGCGACGATGGTAGCGGATCCGCTGCGGCTGTATGACTGCTCGCCGATCACGGATGGCGCGGCGGCGATGATTCTCTGTTCGGTCGAGACGGCTAAGACGAGATTCAAGCATCACCCGATCGTGGCGGTGATCGGTACCGGTGCCGCAACGGACACGATTGCATTGCATGACCGCGCGGATATGACGTGGATCAAGTCCACCGAAGTTGCGGCACAGCAGGCGTACAAGATGGCGGGCGTCGGGCCGAATGACATTCACGTGACCGAAGTGCACGACTGCTTTACCATCGCCGAGATTTGCGTGACCGAAGCTCTCGGTTACTTCCCGGCCGGAAAGGGTGGGGAAGCGGCAGCAACCGGAGTTACGGCAATGGGCGGGGCGAAGCCGGTCAACACGTCGGGCGGCTTGAAGTCGAAGGGTCATCCGGTCGGCGCAACGGGCATTGCGCAGATCATTGAACTTGTACTGCAATTGCGCGGCGAAGCGGGCAAGCGGCAGGTGAACAAGCCGCGGATCGGCTTGGCGCAGAACATGGGCGGCTCGGGCGGCTCGTCGGTGGTGCACATTCTCAAAGCGCTCTAAGATTCCGGGCAGGTTGCGAAGACTTAACCTGCCTCGGCGAGCACAAACAAGATTTCAGGAGATCAAATAGATGGCAGGAATCACTGCACGATATTGGCGCGAGTGTCCGCAACGCTACCGCGGGGAAGCCGCGAAGTCCAAGGTCACCGGCAAGACTTATTTTCCGCCGCGCCTGGTGGAGCCGGGCAACGGCAATCGCGAGTTTGTGCCGACGAAGTTAAACTATGAAGGCAAGTTGCTCACGTACACCGTGATTCGGGTAGCGCCGCGCGGGTTCGAGAAGCTCAGCCCCTACGCGCTGGGCATTGTGGAACTCGAAGGTGGCGGGCGGATTACGACGCAAATTGCCGACGTGCAATTGGATAAGATCCAAATTGGCATGGCGGTGCGCGTCGAGTTCCGCAAGATCAACGACGACAGCCCGGAAGGTTTGCACCTGTACGGGTATAAAGTCGTACCGGCGTAGCTGGCCAAAAACACGCAACACAACGAACCCGCGTTCTTGCAAGCGCGGGTTTGTCTTATTCAGTAGGTGAAGTAGTGTACTAATAATCATAGAAACAAGAAGTTAAGCGTATTAGTCGGCGGCAGAACTCTAAGCGGAATAAAGGAAGTTGCAGGACCATACGACTTCTCTTGCATTTCCGTGTGTCTGGTGTTATATTTGCTCTGAGAATCGCTGGTGATTCTGCCGGAAGACCCCAAGCCGTCTGCCACGGCATCAGGGTGTTTCGGCTTGCATCTTAGGCGAGTGAAAAAGGCATGGCCGCTACAATTCTAATCCCAAGACAGCAGAGGAGTGTCTGCGATTCGGCGATCCACAGGCCGCCCGAGATCGCATGCGGCTCGTTCAATAACCTTACCTTCTGATCCATTGCCACTGTCGAGATCCGTCAGTGGTTTTTTTTATTTGACGCAGACATGCGCTGCCTATCGTGCTGTTTGCATTTGCAAAGGAGCAGTCGTCATGCGGATTAATATCTTGCTTGTTGTGGGCAGTGCGGTCATGTTTATTGCGATCGCTGAATCATCCAGAAATCAGAGCAACTTCAAACCGAGCGGCATCATTTGCAACTTAACGACTCCGGAGGGAACGGACTCGCTCAACTCTGGCCAGCGACAGGGAGTGCAACGCGCCATTGACAGCATTCGCACACCTCCGCCGGCAAGTATTGGTTATCAGATGGCAAGCGGTGCGCACCGGACGGCACCTTGCGGAGATATCGCCGATGATCTTCAGAAACAGCTTAATTCGGGACGGATCCGCGTGGATACGACTGGAGAGGGAGGGTTCGCCGGCAGGACTGATATGGATGACGAACCCACAACCGATGGCGATCAACTCGTTCTGAGGGAGAGCTTTCTTGACAGCGTGATTGCCGGATTGATCCCGTGGGTGCACCTGGAAGAAATTCTCGTCCATGAGCGCAAGCACAAGCAACAAAAAGAGGACGATGAATGGGATTTGGAGATTCCCGCGTGTTCGATGGAAAAATCGTATAAGGATTCGTGCGGTGTCGCCGATACGAACCGCTGGTACAGACTCTGTGTGGCAAATCTCAATAGCGCGCTATGGGCTCATGCCGGCGAGCAAGAAAGCAAGTCGGTGCGGAACATTCGATCGATTGCGGCACAGGCCTACGAGCATTTCCTGGTCTGCGACACGACCGAGGGCATGGCAGGTGTAGACACCTTCACGACTTTCCCGTGGGGTGAGGGTACGTGGAGCCAATTCCCCCTGTTGGGTATGCGAGCTTCGGATCACCTTCTTTTCCTTAATCTGCCGACGTCGCCGCCGGGCTGTGTGCGCTCGCTGATTTGCGGCGGAGTCCCCGGTTTCGGAGTTGGCCGCATCCTCTCGCTTTGTGTCTGCAGCGGGCAAGTGTCATCCATAGAGGCTGTGCGTGATTTTGGCCCACCGGCGTGGCCGCCCGCATTCTTCTTTGCCATGGATCGAAGTAAGTCCACAGGACGGTTCTTCGTGCTCGACACTCTCACCAAGCAAATTCTCAAGCTGGAGGACTTCGATCAAGATAGAATTCCTGATGAAGTTGGCGGAGTATACGCAAGTGCATTCTGGCCCGGGTTTGACGGGTTGCTCGCAGCTCGCGGCATTGACATCGACATACATATCTTCTTGGGCGAAGGAGTGATCGTGAACTTCTTCGATGCTCACCTGCCACATGTTACTGCTCCGGGCGACAGCGCGCTTTTTCTTCCGGATGCCGACGGCGACCTCGTTGCCGACGCGTGTATTCCTGTGCATCTGTACGAATTCAGACCGTATTTACCTGCCATTTGCATTCCGCCGTGGCACGGCGACACGGAGATCACGGTGCTCGCCTCGTGGACGCACTTAATTGAGATCTGGCAAGGTGATTCGCTTGGCCAAAACCTCGTCGAGCTTCTGGCTGCCGGTACGATGACAACCGGTGGAAAACAGACACACTCGCTCACCCGGCCTGTGGTTGCAGGTGAGTATCTGATTGCACGCGACCTGACGTGGAATTGGCAGCTGACACGCGCCATAACGGTCGTCGATCCCACTCCTCAGCGACTGACGCTCGCGGTTCAGGATGGCAGTCTGCATTTCCGTTGGAGTGCCGTACAGGGGGCGGATCATTATCATCTGCAGGCCTCGTTTGACAGTGAGCAGTTTGACGATACGGGCATTGAATCCACAACCAATGAGCTGATATTGCCTTTCGATCCCAGCCTGCCGAAGCAGTTTTATCGCGTGGCAGCGGTACGCGGCGAGTAATTCTATCGCCAAAGGAGTTTGTTTCCTACAGCCCGACACAACCAGCACAACATGAAACGACCCGGCGTTGCTGCCGGGTCGTTTGATTATTCATGGCCATCCGCTTTAGGGACCATCCGAAGCAACCACCCGATAGAAGCGCTTGACGTTGAGGTTGACGGCGTTCAGATCAATGAACGTGTTCGTAGTTACCGTACCGATGATTGTGTCGAAGGGGCCGGTCGGAATGGTCGCCGCAAAGACCTTGTAATACGGCGCGCCGGTCGCGGCCCACCGCAACGTGACGTCGTTCGTGGTGCGATAGATCACCACGGTCGGCGGCGTCAGGGCGAATCCAATCGCGCGGATCATGCGATTGCCGGGGCGGCCGTTCGGGTTGCCGGCGTCGTCTTCGTTGAACCACGCCAGTTCGCACTGGTCATAGTAGTACGACGTGTGGCACCGCGCGCTGCTGCTGTCGCGTCCGAAGGAAACCGGATAGTAGCGCGGGCTGTTGTTCTCCACGCACAGATAGAAGGGTGCGTTGAGCGTCAGCGATGAACCGGCCACTCGCGTCACCACATAGGCCCATGCCGCACCGGTCGGCAAGCCGCCAATGATGTTGCCGGGCGAGCCGGTCGTGTCGCTGAAAACGACGGTTCCAGGTAACCCGCCGGGGCCATCCGCAAGATAGACGGTGAACACCACGCGGTCATGCTGCGGTGTCGGATGCGACGGTGAAACGGCGAAGCGTCCACCGGATAAGGCAAACGGATACGCGCTCGGAGTGAACTTGACGGCCCACTTGAAGCCGGGTCCGTTTACCCAGTTGTAGCCTTCCGCCGTGCCATCGTCACAGCCCAGCCAGTTCGCGCCGAGAATGCCGACATCGAACTTGAAGGTCCCGGTGGCCGGATAGAACGTGGACAGATTTTGCGTGTCCGTGCTGCGAAGATAGTACTCGTAGCGGTTTGCGGCGAGCGACGGAGTCGTCGCCGAAAACTCGTCCGGGTTGGCCGTTGACGTGAACGTCACGGAATCATAAAAGCCCGCACTCACCATGCGATAGAAGAGCTTGGAAGCAAAGCCTGGAACGTCATCTGTTACATTTGCGACGAACAGCGCCGTGCCCGGCATTTGGTCGGCATGAGGATCGTGAGCGATTGCCGGAGGAACACCGATCGTAAAGTTTGCGGCGGACGTGTCGCCGAACGTAGGAATGGCCGCGAGAATTGCGCGAATGCGAGCAGTGGAAGTGGCCGGACCTTGTACTGCCCACTCCAAACCCGAAATGGCGGCGGAGTCGAGCACTTCCCATGCCCCTCCCGGATAGGAACGATTCAGCGACACGATCATGGGCAGAGTGGGGTTCGACGACCACGTGACGGCAGTAGAAGCGCCGATCAGGAAGATTTCACCTCCGTTCGGGGCAGTCAAGTTAACCGTCGGAATTTGGAGTGAAAAATTCGCGTTAGACGTGTCGCCCACGGTACTTTGCGTCGCCCCAATGATGCGAATTCGTGCCGCGGCGGTGGAATTGACAGCGGTGGGAATCCATTGCTGAACACCGTCATTTGGCGAATTCGAGAAGAGCGATTCCCAAGCCCCAGCCGGATAAGTGCGATTCAGTGTGATGTTCACATTGCCGCTAATCGAATAGCTCGACCACGAGATGTTGTAGGGTAGGCCGACGAACCAATTTTCACCGCCGTTCGGAGTGATAACGGCAATCGCCGGATTCGGAGACTGCGGACCCTCGGTCGTGAAGCGAATGGCGCGTCCGGTCTGTGGGATCGCGGCTCCCGGAGCATAGCTGGCACCGTAGGCGTAGCTCAAACCCACCGTGTTTCCGGGCGCCTGAATGCCGACTGTTGAACCGTTCGGCTCATCACTACTGTAATTCGAAAGGTTCATCACGACGGTGTTGTACTGCACTTCAACGCGACCATTGCCACTGGGGGTCGGAGTGAATGTCGTGTCGTAGAGCACCACTTCGAAATCCAAGGCGGTGGCGTAACTCGATCCGGCGCCGGCCTTCCACTGGACTATGAAGCGGTGGTTGGCGGCGTCATTCATGTACCAAACGCCTTGGCCTGCACCGTTGGTCTTCAAGTCATCCCAATAGGGAGCGATCATGGCATTGGGGGCGCCCATGGACGGAATAGCGTAGTTGCGGAACATGTCAATGTACGATTGGTTGCCGAAAGCACACCAGCCATTGGAACAAACGGTCAGCGTGTCATAAACCTGACCGTAAAACTTGAATCCAAATGGCAGATGTACCCACGCCGAGTAGATCGGAGTTGGAGTCGTCTTGTCACCCGGATCGCTGAGATTCAGGTTCGTGCCGCCACCCGTAGAAATGTTCACGTAGCTGTATGTGGGATGCGGGTAGTTGACATCCGTATTGTCGTAAGCGTAATAGCCGTAGGAGTCGGGTCCGGTAGGATCCGTCGTAGCGGCGCTTCCAATGCTCGCGTTAAACTGCACGGTATCTTCGTATCCATTGCTGGTCGTCAGGATAATTCGCAACGGGGCCTGCATTCCCGGATAGGTCAATGCACTGGACGAAAGCGTGAAGAGATCTCCGCTGTTTGCCACCTGCTGAGCGGCGAGGATGTTTCCATACGTACCCTGTCCATCCGTCACTTGAATATAGGGCGAAAGCGAGACGAGCTGGCCCACCGCATTGGCGAGGGTCACTGATCCGCGGTTCTGAAGTGTCACCTGCAGATTGTTGGTAGAGCCGGGTGTGACGGTACCGGAGAATTGGTGGCTCACATAAATCGGTTCGCCGGCCCATGCGGAGAGGGCGATCGTACTAATGGTCTGCACAGCCGAGGCCGTAGCGGTCAACGTGAGCAGCACCTCTTCATCGTTCTGCATCTGCGAAGAGATCGAGAAGCGGTAAGTTGTTGCAGCTACTGCAGAATCACTCGGCGCGAGGTTAGGAAATGTGGACGTGCCGCTCAACACCGTGACCCTTGCATTATTGCTGGTCAGGCTCGCGCTGATGTTTGTCGCGGTGGTGGAGGTCCCAAAATTGCGAAGATAGAGCGGTAATTCGATCGTTTCGCCGGGATTCAGACGATGGTCCCCGTTACCGCTGCTGTTGCCGTTGTTGTCATCGTCCAGAGTGTAGGACGATAAGGCAACATATCGAGCGGCAGCAGAGCAGGTCACCGTGGCCAAATACGGTTTGTAGGCACGCTTCGTTACCGTGACAAGCAGATTGCCAGTAGACAAAATCGAAAGCGGCATCTGGACGTGACCGTTGGCGTCGGTCAGATGGCGCTCGTAGGTTTCCGTGCCCTTCCAGAGTACGACCATGGCATCTGCAACGGGAAGTCCGGTCGCCGTCTCCGTTACGTCGAGTGACATGGAGTGCGTGCCGACCGAAGCCGTCGCCGGGTGTGTAACAGTAAGCGCCTTGGGGACGTCGGTCCACATCGAAAGGCTCGGGTCGCCAAGCAGATTGAAGTACCGAGTGAAATTCAGGGCGATCGGCGCACCGGGATTTACATACGGGTCGGGATCCGGAAAAGTGGGACCATACGCGGCATACAACATCGCCTTGGCGCCAGCCACGGCTGTGCCCAAGTGTTCGACCTTTGCGTCTGCGATGTTATAGATGAGTCCACCTGCCAAAACAACGTTCGCGCCATTCGACGTGCCGATGGTGGATGTACCGAGTCCGCACACGCCGCCCTTCGGGTTGGCCGTCGTTCCATAACAGAGAAAACCCTCGGCCGGGCCACTAATTCCATTTCCGGCGTAGTCTCCTGCGCTGCACGTGACCGTCATGGTTATGGGGAGACGTGCGGCAGGAGCGGTCAGATCTGCCATATTTGTCGGCATTCCTCCAACCCATGTTCCGCGCCAGAGGAAAAAACTTACCCCTCCGTCAATCTGAGTGGTGACGTCGGACGTGACAACTGCGTCCGTGGGGTGCGTCAGCACGGTCACATTATTCACGCCCGTATTGCGGACGAATTGATCCTGCCCCCACCGCATCAGCAGATAGTTGCCGGCAGATTGCCGAGCGACTCCCGCATAGAGAAAAGCCTTGTGGAACCACGTTGTGTCCACCGCGCCGCCACCAGTCTGCATGTGCGGCTCGCGCTCATACATCATGATCTTGGCGTTGATGACGGCCAGAACAGCGGAACTGTTACCGGACAAACGGCCGACGCCGATATCTTCGATTTCATCACCCGCTGTCAAACTGGCATAGGCGTGGTCAAATTCCGCCCCGGAGTATATCGGGACACCATAGGTCCATCCCGGGTCTCCCATCAGTACGACATATTCCAGCGGAGGGTCCCATGTCTGATAGGCGGTGAGAATAGCGGAGCGAACGGTCGAGGCTGTCCAACTTGCACGGGCGTCAACGGTCACATCATAGCCCTTTCGCTTTTTCCAGGTCGCAAGGCTATCAGCCCATGGACGCACGGCGGTGCTGCTATTGGTGACAATAAGGATGCTGCCCGGCGTGGCGGTGACATCGGTCAAAGCGTCTTCATCGAGATTGGAGATCATGTGCCGATACAGAGGCAACCAGTCCGCGGAAATTGTGCGCGGGTGGGTGATTTCGTTTTCGCCCGGGCCGCTGCTGGCAACGATGTTGACGCTGATGTTATGGTAGATGCGTGCCTGATGCGTAACCGGATTGACCTGAACCGGGTAGAGTACGACTCTCACAATACGCATGTCCCGCATGACCATTGGATCGGACATCTCCGCTACGACCGGCGGATACCATTGATCCTGATCATAGACGCCTGACTTGCGAATTGCGGAGAAACTCTGATCCTCAAATTTGACAGGCAGCGGATTGACATTGTCAACCAATTCGAAATCGCCAGGCGTGACTTCAAGGCTCACGCCGCCGGTATTCGGAATCCGGTAGAAGCGCGCCACTTGCGGCACCATCGGATCGCTTTCACCCATGACAGACGGTTCGCCCGGCAGTGAGAATGACTGATAGGTCTCAAACTCCACCGTATGCTGACCGACGACAATGTCAGGTTCATGCAGGGTGACTTGGGTGAAGCCCGCAGAAGGACTCGAGATGCTCAAAGGCGAAGGAAGACCGGTCGTATCGGCGATGACTGCGGCGAATCCGAGCGGATTGGCAACATGTGTCTCACTTAGTCCGGTCGCCGAAGCCGCCCTCATGCAGATGCTTAAGGCAACAAGCAAAGTGAAAACGTGCATTGTGTTCGAGTGAAAGAAAGCGGGTCGGCAGCGTTTCATGTTAACATTCGCCTCAAAAAAAGTGTAGCTCAGCGGAATCATAGGCACTCATTCAGAATAATTTACCACAATTTGCCGGGGAAATCAATGCATAAAGGGTATTTTCGAATAATTTGTAACAAAATATCTATCATATACTTAGATGTCTAAAGGTGCGCTGTTTTTGGTACGCTTTTAGTAACAGTCAGGTACATCACACCTCTGTATCTTAAATTGGGTTAGTTTGTCGGAATTAACTACGAACTGATGATACACCACGAATTGTCTGCCGGGGTGAGCAAGAAACAGGCCGCAGGGAAGGTCGGGGCAAGAGAAACGTTGCCAGAAGGTAAGTACGGACTGAGATTCAGCGAGTGCGGGAACAGAAGCGGCAGGAGAGGCATGCGTCAGCCAAATGCTGCAAACCAGAACCACAACAATGCGAGCGAGCTTCATTGACGGACCTTTTCGTTTTTCGACAGCTCAGACCAGTGCACGATGAATTCCTTAATATAAAACAAATGGATCGAGGAAGCAATAATGCGCCACCCAGAATTGAACTTTAAGTCCATATACCGCATGGCATAGCGACCTACGGGCAAACTTCTATGCTGAAACGGCAAGGGGGAGTTTGCAAAACCTTGAGGAACTGGATTTGCATTCCAAGGGATAAATAGCGCCGTTGAACTTGCGGGCGAAAGGCAAGTCAGAACGATTAATAGATGTGGCGGCTATGCTTAAGAGCATATTTTGATGCTGACCCGGCGTTTTTGCCGTGGCGGATCAACAACATCTGTATCTGTCCGAGCGGCAACATTCTGCCTGCTCGGGCGCCTCTCAGCAAATCAGGGCAAAAATCCCTAAACCTCATTTGGCTATGTCAAACACAATCAGTGTTACACAACTTGACCCAGACCTGATCCGCGAACTCGAAGATCTGCGGGCACGCGTGCAGGAACTCGAGGATTCCGAGCTCCAGCGCATATCAGAAGAACAGGATCGCTTTGACTCGCTGCAGGTTCTGGACGAATATGCCAAGCAGCTCGAAGAGTCGCGCGACAAGCTGATGCGACTGTTTAAGGCCGCCGCCGATGTGCAGGAAGCGAAATCGGTTCACGAGGCCTTGGAAAAGGTTGCGGCGGCTGTCAAGTGCGCAGGTTGGGCCTCGGTCTCTGTCAGCCTGTATGACAACTTCGAGATTGTGGAATCGGCCTATGCCGGCTGCACGCCGTCGGACATCGAGTTTCTGGAAACCCACCGGCGCCCGGGAGCGGAGCGCGCGCGGATGTACGGACCGGACTTTGAGTGCTTCAAAGTGAGCCGCTCGTATTTTGTGCCGGCGGATAGCGTGGCCAAAGTCATGCCGCTGGAAAACATTTGTCCGGGCCGCCGGGAAGTGCAGCCCGGCGACGAGTGGGATCCGATGGATCTGGCCTATGTGCCGCTGTACGGCGCCAAGGACGCGATTATCGGCTGCATTAACTGCGACGACCCGGTGGACGGCAAACGCCCCACGCGCGAAGTCTTCTTCTACCTTGAGTTGTTTGCCGAATTAGTCGCGCACAAGGTGGAAACGGCGCGCCTGATGGAGCAGAAACTCATCACCGAAGAAGCATTGCGGCAGAGCGAGGCTCACTACCGCACCGTCTTCAGTTGCTCGGGGGACAGCTTTTTCGTACTGGATCACATTTTTCGCGACTGCAACGAAAAGGCCTGCGAGCTGTTCGGCTGCACGCGCGAGGACATCATCGGTCACGTTCCGGCGGAGCACTCGCCCGAGTACCAGCCCGATGGCCGCTTGTCCACCATTGCGGCGGTAGAGTACATCAACCAAGCGTTGTCGGGCACTCCGCAAACCTTTCCATGGACTCACATGCGGAAGAACGGGACGCTGATTGACTGCGAAGTGTCGCTCACTTCAATGCGCATCGGCTCGCAGGACTTGCTGTTTGCGGTCGTGCGGGACGAGACCGAGCGGCGGCGTGCGGAAAGGGCTATTCACCAAAGCGAAGAGCGCTTCCGCAGTGTGTTTGAATCCTCACCCATCGGCATGACCATTACCGCTTCCGACGGCCGCTTTCAGAATGTGAACGATGCCATCGGTCGGATGCTGGGCTACGATCATTCGGAGCTGATCGGCAAGGCATTCGCTGAAATCACGCATCCGGATGATTTGGCGGATAGTTTTCAGATTCTGCACCGGCTACTCAGCGGGGAGGTGGACAATATTAGTTTTGAGAAGCGCTATCTTCACAAGAGCGGCGAATCCATTTGGGCAAGTGTCAACGTGAGCGCGCTGCCTGACCTCGTCAATGGCGGAGTTTACTTCGTGATGCAGGCGCAGGACATTACGGAACGCAAGCGCGCCGAGCTCGAACGGGAAACTATTGTCCGCATTCTGCAGATCGTCAACACGGCGTCACAGCCGGACGAGATGATTGACCAGATCTTTGCCGAAGTGGGTCGCCTCATGCCTGCCGCGAATCGCTTCCTTGCGCTCTATGATGCGCAGCGCGAGATGATCAGCTTCCCCTATTTCGTGGACGAAATGGACCTGCCGCCGCCGGAGGTGCCGCTGGGCAAGGGGCTGACGTCCTGGGTCATTCGTCACGGCCGGCCGCTACGGCTAAGCCCGCAGGATTTTGAGCGGATTGTGATGAGCGGAGAAATCGAATTGCTTGGTTCTCCCGCGTTCTCGTGGCTGGGAGTTCCACTCATTGCCAATTCGGGCGTGGTTGGTGCGCTCGTCGTCCAGAGTTATTCTTCGACGGGAACTTTTGACGCCAACCATGAGCGCATTCTGTCTGCTGTAGCGTCGCAGATCGCGTCCGTCATTGAGCGGCAGCGAGTGGAAAAGGACTTGATGAGGCTCAAGCGCGCAGTACAGGCCGCTGGCGATGTGATCTTCACGACTGACCGGGAGGGCATAATCACATACGCCAATCCCGAGTTCACGCGCCTCTATGGTTTTTCGGCCAATGAGGTCGTGGGCAAGCAAACGCCGCGGGTGTTGAAGAGCGGGTTGGTGCCGCCGGCCATATACGAAGAGGTTTGGCAAAAGCTCACCAATGGCGAGACTATCAACGGTGAAATCATCAACAAGACCAAAGACGGACGGTTCGTGTCCGTCGAAGGCTCGGCCAATCCCATCTTTGATGATGACGGAACGATCGTGGGTTTTCTCGGCGTTCAGCGCGACATCAGCGCGCAGAAGAAAGTGCAGGCGGAGCTGGAGCGTAAGAGCGAGGAGTTGCAAACCATCTTCCGTGCTTTGCCTGACTTGTATTTCCGAATTGATCAAAATGGAATGATCATTGACTACCAAGCCGGGAGTGTGGACGACCTCTACACCACGCCCGATGTCTTTCTGAACAAGACAATGCAGGAGGTGCTGCCCCCCGATGTCGCTGCGACATTCACGTCGGCACTCGAACGCGTTACGGAAACAGGAGAAGCGGTCTCGCTCGAATATGACCTGGTGATTGACCGCAAGTGCAAGACTTTTGAAGCGCGCGTGGTGCCTCTGCCTGAGCGGCAGCAAGTCATTGCGGTGGTGCGCAACGTCACCGAATCGCGGCGTGTGCTGAAGGCGCTGAAAGAGAGTGAACTGCGCTTCCGCGTGCTCGCTGACACCGTGCCCGCGATCATTTGGATGTCCGGCGCCAAGCGGCAGTTTGTTTTTGTAAATCGAGCGTGGGAGGAATTCACCGGCCGGCCCGTTGACCAAGCCAAAGGGGAAGGGTGGACCGCCGAAGTCCATCCCGATGATCTGCAGCGAGTGCTGGACACGTACCGCGCGGCATTCGATCGCCAGCTTGACTTTTCCGCCCGCTGCCGCCTGCGACGGAACGACGGGCAGTATCGCTGGGTTCAGTTCAACGGACGGTCGCGTCCAACCGTCAGCGGGCGCTTTGTCGGCTACATGGGTACGTGCATGGACGTGACGGACAGTCCCGATGAGGGGAGCCATATTATCTGACTTTGACACCAGGCACGGCAGCTTTGGAAGCGGATTCCTACGGAATCCGCTTCTTTATTGGAAAGGAGGACTTCGTAGCAAAAATATGTAAGCATTGCATAAACAGTAGTTAGCAAATCGCAAGTGGTCAAAGGACAAGGAGGGTCAACAGGCCGGGGTAGTTGACTTTTTTCATCAAAAGCAATACATTAAGGGTTCAATTTTATGCGGAACGCAAGTTACTTCTATGTCCAAACCTACCCGGACGATTATTCAGGGCGCGGCAGGCCGCGACTTTCACAATTTCAATCTGGTCTATCGGGATAACCCCGCCTATCATGTTGTCGCCTTTACGGCTACTCAGATCCCCGACATTGACGACCGCCGTTACCCAGCCAAGTTAGCCGGCGAACTGTACCCGAAGGGGATTCCGATCGTTGACGAAGCTGAACTGGAAGCGGCCATTCGGAAGCAAGAGGTGAATGAGGTCGTGTTCAGTTACAGCGACGTCTCGCATGAGCATGTTATGCACTGGGCGTCGCGAGTTATCGCGGCCGGAGCAAACTTCCGATTGCTCGGCGCGAAAGACACGATGCTGAGCAGCTCGAAGCCGGTCGTCGCGGTGTGCGCCGTGCGGACGGGTTCGGGAAAGTCGCAGACCACGCGCCGCGTCGCGGAAATCCTAAAGGCCGCCGGCCTACAGGTGGTGGTGGTGCGGCATCCGATGCCCTACGGCGATCTGGTGGCTCAGGCGGTGCAACGCTTCGCCACCATCGCGGATTTGAAGAAGCATCACTGCACGATCGAAGAGATGGAAGAGTACGAGCCGCATATCGCGCGCGGTTCGATTGTTTACGCGGGCGTGGATTACGAGCGCATTCTACGCCAGTGCGAAAAGGAAGCCGACGTCGTGCTCTGGGACGGCGGCAATAACGATTTGCCGTTCTTCCGTCCGAACGTGCATATCACGGTCTGCGATCCGCTGCGCGCCGGCCACGAAATGCACTACCATCCGGGCGAAGCCAATTTACGGATGGCGCACGTGCTCGTGATCAACAAGATTGACAGCGCATCGCCCGAGCAGGTCGCGCGCGTGCACGCGTCCATTGCCTCCGCCAATCCGAAGGCCATGGTTATCGAAGCGGCCTCGCCGATTCAAGTGGATGATTCTTCCAGAATCCATGGCAAGCGGGTGCTGGTGATCGAGGATGGTCCTACCTGTACTCATGGCGATATGAAATATGGTGCCGGCGTGGTGGCGGCGCGCAAGTTCGGCGCGGCTGACATCGTGGATCCGCGCCCGTGGGCCGTGGGCACGATTGCCGAGACCTTCCAAAAGTATCCCGAGATCGGCGCGTTGCTCCCGGCAATGGGGTATGGTCCGCAGCAAATGAAGGATCTCGAAGAGACGATCCGCCGCGCCAAGGTGGACACGGTGGTCATTGCCACGCCGATTGATTTGAATCGCGTGATCAACATTGCCAAGCCGACGGTGAGGGTCGCGTACGACTTGCAGGAGATTGGGCGGCCGACCCTTGAGGACGCGCTGAAGCCGGTGCTCGGGTCGAAGATGGCCGCGCCAGCGTCCCGCACGCGCGCCAAAGCCAAAGCTTAGTATTTCGACGCACGTCGCGATTTTCCGTGGTGGCTGTAGCTCAGTTGGTTAGAGCATTGGATTGTGGTTCCAAGGGTCGCGGGTTCAAATCCCGTCAGCCACCCCAGCAGGATTAAACTGAAAAATGAAAATTGAAAATTGAAGTGTCAGACGTGAAGCGAACGGCCCGAGGCGGCAAGTCATCGCCGGGCAGCCGTTCCATCACCTGTCAATTTTCGATCTTCGATTTTCAATTTCTTTCCCGGCCCCATCGTCTAACGGTTAGGACTCGAGATTTTCATTCTCGCAATCGGAGTTCGATTCTCCGTGGGGTCACGAAAAAAACCCGATACCGCGGTATCGGGTTTTTCGTCGAATTGGCAAGAACTCAAATTGTCATGACCGGCGTGATGTCATAGCAGACGCAGTGCAGACATAAGAATCACAGGGAGAAAGCGGAACATGATTGGGCACGCCGCGTTGGCTATCTTGATTCTACTTAGCCTCATTACCGCCGGAGCTGTTTGGGTACTTCTTGTTCGAAGAGACGGGCAGTCGCCGCTTTCTACTCGGCAACTCATTCGATATCTGCTGATGGCAGGACTGGGATTTCGGATCCTATATGCACTCTTGAATCCGACCTTCAACTCACCCGATGAGGAAGCGCATTTCAATTACGTCCGCTATCTCCACGAACATCAGACATTGGCTGTTCAGACGACGACCAACGCTCCGACCAATGATTGGGAATATCACCAGCCGCCGCTCTACTACGTTGCTCTGTGGCCGATATTCGGTCTTGTCAATGCGCTGACGAGTAGTGTGCATGCCGCCGTGGTGGCGCTGCGGGCAGTTTCGATCCTGATCTGGTGGCTGTTTGCCGCGGCGACGCTGCGGATGCTTGACCGACTGGGAGTCGAATCCGCGTTTCTCACGATCTTCACAATCGGCTACGTATCGTTGGCACCCTCCTGGGTGGCACTCTCCAGCTCGATTAATAATGACATTCCGCTTTGCCTGTGGTCAGCGCTAATCCTGGAACGGCTGTTTGACAAACCGTCGCGACGAAATGCCATCATTCTTGGCATGCTGTCTGGGCTGGCGCTCCTGACGAAGGCTACCGCACTTTTGGCCATCGCCGCGATCGGCTTTGTGTATCTTGCGCGTTTGTGGCGGAAGGAAACGACAGTTGGCGCGGCGCTGTCGCACGGCGCAATCATTACTGGCGTCATGATATTGCTGTGGAGTCCCTTGGTGTACTGGAACCTCAACACATACGGCCAGCCGCTGGGAATGGGTGAGGCAATTGCCGAGCCGCCGCTGCAATGGGCCACTCCGCTTCATGCGCTCCGCGATGCTCAAAATTATCTGAAGGAGTCAATCTGGGCTGCCGCTGGCGAACATAACAAGGTGCGCTTTTTCCCCTCCGTCGGGGTCCACCTAATGTATTTCGCACTGATCGGACTGGTGGTTGGCGCAATCAGACACGGCTTTGCTTTGACTGAACGATTCTCCTCCAAGGCTGTTTCGCCAATGGTTGGATTTCTCGCGACACTGCTCCTCAATGTGGCCGTGGTTCTGGTTGCTGTGCGATTTTCTCACGGGCATGGGCGATTCGTATTTCCACTCTTGGGAGTCATCGGACTGACGTTTGCTTGGGGGCTTGCTAACCTCAGCATTGAGCGTTTGCCACGAATTTCGGTGCACACAACCGGTTTTTTTCTTGCCTACAGCACGGGCGCTCTAATTTACAACTTTGCCTACTTTCTGCGGACGATACGCTTTCCATGGTATCTATAAAGTACGAATGAGGTTAACACCAAACGAATCGGCGAGACCTCTATTACTGAGGTCGGTCGAAGTCTGGTTCGTTAGGCTCTCTGCTCGAGTCATACGCTGTGCACCTGGATTACGGGATCTGACGATGCCGCGCGTATGGCCTGCTGGCGTTGTTCAGCCAGAGCCAGCTCTTGGGCGGCTTCTTCGCGATAGCTCCAGAACACAATCAGTCCGGCGAGCGGCCAATAGATGAAGTTCATGCTGTCCGACTGCCAGGCATTGGCGTAGAAGAGCCACGCCACATACAAGAAGGTCATGCCTTCCAGCAAGCGGCCGTACACGCGCAGCTCCATGTCTCGGGATTGCCGCAGAATCTTGCCGCGCCGAAAGATCAGCCAGAGCAGATACATGAACAGCGCCGTGCCGAGATAGCCGTACTCGATCAGCATCCATGGAATCGTTGCCGCGCTGGAAGAGAGACCCCACCGCGAAAAGTACGCAGCTTTGGGTGAGTGCGCGGTGGCGACATACGAGTGCGTGATCGAGCCGGTGCCGCTGCCAAGCAGGAGGCTCTTGGGCGAATCGGCGGCCAGACGCAAGGCATAAATGAAGCGATACCCGCGCTCATAACGCTCGGTCTGCGGCTCCTGTATTTCCTTCGAGAAGACCTCCGGCAGCGTCCGAATGTAGCTCAGCGGATTGCGCCCCTCTTTCCACCCGCCGGTTTCGACGATGATGTAATCCACCGCGAAGATCATCGCGATGCCCATGACAAAGAGGCCGAGCGCGACCATCGGTCGTTTGAAAAACTCGGCTCGAATCAGGAAGAGGATCAGCAGCGGCAGGAACATGAAGTAGAATTTTACTTCACCCAACACCGGGCTGACGGACATCCACACAATGATGGCGAGGTAAGAGAACCGGACGCGCTGCTCCTCGATCATCCGCGCCGCCAAATAGCAGAACAGCGTGAGTAGAAAAATCGCGATCCCCGGCGTTTGACTGCGGCCGAACGTCCCGCATAGAGTGTCAGGATCGGACCAGCCTAAGAAGTGGTATTGCGCAAGGACAATCGGCGTCTGAACCAGTCCGATCAGAAGGAGATAGACTAAGTACCCCCGCAGCCACTTGCGCGACACGTTTAAGTGGTAAGCCGCGACAAACAGCAGCACATACCGGAAGCCGACGCGCAATCCGACCAGGAGTGTGGTCTTGCTGACTCCGTTGATCAGCGCCGCGACCAGCACGAAGCCGAGAATAATGTAAATCAGCCGTTCGATCTGTTGAATGCGATCGTGCTGTACCGGCATGAACAACGCAGTGCGGGCAATCAGGATCAGAATCAGGATGTCAATCAGCCACGTGGCCTCCCGCGGCACGACTGCCCAGTATTCCGAGAGCCAGTCAATCGAATAGACCAACGCCCCCAGCAGGATCAGCGCAGCCTGCGGATAGACGACCATCGCAATCGCAAGAGGCAGTCCGACCAGCGCCAGATAGACGAGCTGGGTCTCGCCTTTCTGTGCCGTAAAGAAGCTGAAGATGGCCGCGGTGTAGGCAATCAGGAATACCATGACCGCGAGGCCGATAATGAGCCGGTCGGATCTCATAAACTGACTTTGTAACGAGCTTGATTTAATAGAGTTTGGTCGAGCAAACAGCGTGCCCCAAGTGGTTGACAGCTCGCAACATCGGCTTCTGGTTGCGCTCCCATAAGACACAGGGACGTCTGCCAAGAATTTAATACCATTTCATTTAACGCGCAAGAGCAAAAGCTCGGAAGCCAGACGAAACCCGCCCCAGCCATGTCCCATGACAAACCCACTCAAATCGCTGAACAACTGTGAAAAATAAAGCCTGCTGCTGGATCCTCGCGATCTTCGGCGGTTTCCTGCTGCTGATTTTCATCGGTGGCGGATTGCTCCTCTCGTCGCTGGTTCACGGCGTCAAGCAGAGCACAGTTCTGAAACCGGACAGCTATCTGGTCATTGAACTGACGGGCCGGATTGTGGAGCACCATGTCGAGCCGCGCTTCAGCTTTCTCGGCGGCGATCGCTCGCCATCCCTGTCCGAAATTCTCCGCGCGCTCGAGCATGCGCAGACCGACGAGAAAATCGCGGGTGTCATTTTGCGACCGACGGGTACGACCGGAATGGCCGACCTGCGTGAAATTCGCGAAAGCTTGCGCGACTTTAAGCAGAGCCGCAAGCCGGTCTACGCCTATCTCGAAATCGCTACCGACCGCGACTACTATCTGGCCTCGATTGCCGACACGATTGTGATGGTCCCGTCGCACTCGGGTGGCATGGTCATGCTCGGATTGGGGGTCGCCAAGACCTATCTCGGCAAAACCTTTGAGAAGGTTGGACTCAAATTCAACGTGCTTCACGTCGGCGAATACAAAGGCACGTTCGAAAATTTGGCCGGTGACCACATGTCGGAACCGCTGCGGCAGACCTTGCAGCAGTTGCTCGATGGACTGTTTGATACCTATGTCAGTGAGACCGCGGCCGATCGCCCGGCCATCACGCGCGAGCAACTCGAAGACGAACTCTTTCATGGCCGACATTACCTGATCAGCGGACCCGAGGCTCAAGCGAAGCGCTTCGTTGATCTGGTGATGGATTGGCAGGCGCTTCAGGATCACCTTGCCAAGGACGAAGATTTGGAGAGGATCTCAGTCTACAAATACCTGCGTTCGTTCGATTCGCCGCACCGGGAGCAGAAGATCGCGGTGGTGTTTGCCGAAGGCGGCATTGAGTACATGAGTGATCCGACCGATCCGCTCGGCCGAGAGAAATCTATTGAACCCGAAAGTTTCAACAAAGACTTGAAGAAGTTGCGCGATGACGACAACGTCAAGGCGGTCGTGTTGCGAGTGAATTCTCCCGGCGGGTCGTCCCTCGCCTCCGAATTGATTCTTCAGGAAGTGAAGCGCCTAAGAGCGAAGAAGCCCGTCGTGGTCTCGATGGGGTCCGTGGCGGCATCGGGAGGGTACTACATCTCCTGCGGCGCAGACTACATTTTTGCGGAGCCGAATACAATCACCGGCTCAATCGGTGTCGTAAGCGTTATCCCCACGGCCGAGGAGTTGTACAAGAAAGTTCAGGCGCGGGTTGAAACGGTCGAGAAAGGCAAGTGGTCGCAATTCATTCGTTTCGACCAGGATCTCGGCCCGGAGCAGAAGGCCGTGCTGCTGGACTTGATGGGCAGCATCTATGACGATTTCGTCGGTCACGTTGCCGAATGCCGCAAGTTGACGACCGCTGATGTGGAAGCGGTCGCCTCCGGTCGCGTCTGGACGGGAAAGGAAGCGCTGGAGCGCAAGCTGGTGGATGAGCTCGGCGGCTTGCCGGCGGCGATTAGCAAAGCGGAAAAGCTAGCCAATGTGAAAGCGGAAGACGTGCAGTTGCGCTACTATCCGGAAGAAGAGGATTTCATCAAGTTTTTGAAGCAGCACCTCGGCACGGCCATTCACGAGATGCGCCAGCTGGCCATCTTGACTCCGGAAGAGCGACAAGTTCTACGTGCCGCGGAATACCTGAAGACCTTCACGCAGCGCCGCGAGTTCGTGCAAACATTGGCCCCGATTGAGCTCGAATTCTAACCTCACGGAGACCGGTGTTTAAGCGTGTAATCGGCGCGGAAGCGGCCGACGACTTCGCGTTCATGCCCATGCTGCGCCGCGCCGTTTGGCCGCTGGCGATCAAAGCCCTGCCCGCCCTGTATGGCGCGGGTCTTGTGCTTTTTGTCATTCGCATTTTGCCGCCCGCCGAATTCGGAAAATACGGAATTGCGTTTGCCTTTGTGAATCTTTGGGCGGTGATTCCGCGTGGAATGTGGATCGTGCCGCTGGTCGCGTTGAGCGCGCGCGGCGAATCCAATTCCGTAACCGGATCAGTTCTGTGGGTGGGGTTGATGACGGCTGCGATCGGCGGCATCTGCGCGCTGATTGTCTTGCCGTTGTTAGGCGTTGATGGCTGGGCACCTCTCTTGGCCGTGATCGCGCTGCTGATCCTCGTCCCACGCGATATTGGTTTCGGTTTGGCGCAAGCGCGCGGAGACTATGCCACCGGTTTCAAGATTGATGCAGCCTATTTTCTGGGTAGTCTGCTGCTCTTTGGGCTGCTGCCCTTTGACGCTCGTTTGCAGACCGCCGACGGAGTCTTGGTCCTGAACGTCATTTCGATGTTCGCATCTGCGCTATGGGCGTTTAAAGCCTCGCCGGTGTTGTGGCAGTTGCCCACGCTGGCGAACTGGCGGGTAGTCGCGCATCAAGGCCGCTGGATCGGCCTGATGGGATTGGGGGAAATCTACATGCAGCAGGGAGACGTGCTGCTCGTGGGGGCCTTTGTCAATGCGGCGGAACTCGCCCCTTACATTGCGGCGCGAACGCTCATGAGGATGTATGCCATCGTTTCCCAGGCGGTGAACTTGGTGGCGCTGCCGGTCGCTTCACGTCTCGCCGCCGCCGGCGAACTTGTCCGCTTGCGGCGTCGGTTGATTGCCGTGCTTTCCACCATGCTGCTGCTTCTGATCCCGATCAATGTTATCGCCTACTTTGCCTCGGGTGCGGTTTTCCCCGCCATTCTCGGAGCGAAGTACATCCCGGCTGTTCCTTTCTTCAAGATTCTGATTCTGGCAACGTTTTTCGAGCCGCTCTACTCCATACTTGGCAATGCTTTGGCCGGAATGAATCGCGCGAAAACGGTCGTCGTAGTTCTCGTTCTCGGTGTGCTGATCAATGTCATCGGCAATCTCATCTGTGTGCCTCTTTTTGGTATCGGCGTGGTGCCAGTCATCACCGTCTGCTCCTATCTTGTTCTCGCGGTCTCCGTTGTCATCAGCGCCAATCGCCTCATTCGTTGAGCTTGTCTTTGAGTTCCGCGCCCTGCCGTGAGTGAACCCATTCCCTGTATGAAAATTTCCGCCGCTGTCATCAACTGGAACAACCGCGAGCACATCGTGCCCTGCCTCACATCGCTGGTTGAGCAGAGCGGGGTAGAGCTGGAGGTTGTGGTGATGGATAACGCCTCGGTGGACGGCTCTGCAGAACTGGCAGAGCAGCATTTCCCCGGCATCAGGATTATCCGTAACGCAAGGAATCTCGGCTTTGCCGCCGCGCATAATATCGGCTTCCGCAAGACGTTCGGCGAATGGCATCTCGTGCTCAACTCGGACGTCGTGCTGGATCCTAACTATGTCTCTTGTTTGCTCGCCGCGGCGAAAGACCGGCCGCAAATCGGTGCATTGTCCGGCAAGTTGCTGCGCTTCGAGCAGCGCAAAAGCCTCGACGTCATTGATTCCGTAGGGATAGAAATCTTCGCCAGCCGCCGTGTTTGGGATCGCGGCACGGGTGAGCTGGACCAAGGGCAGCATGGCAAGGCCCGGCGTGTTTTCGGCTGCTGCGCGGCCGCCGCACTGTATCGCCGCTCCGCGATGAATGACATCGCGCCGGATGGCGAGATTTTTCCCACGAGCTACTTTGCGTATTACGAGGATGTGGATCTCGCGTGGCGAATGAACCTCCACGGATGGCACTCATGGTATGTCCCTGCCGCGATCGGCCGCCACGTGCGAGGCGGTTCCACCAAGGGTAGCGCGACAACCCGTAAGCTGGTCTTTCGCAATCGCTATCTGTTGATGATTCGTAACGATAAGTGGCGCGACATCGGGCGAAATATCGGCTCGGTGCTCGCGTTCGAGTTGGCTCAACTGCTCCGCCTAGTTCGCTACCCGGCGCTGTTTGCGGAGATTCCGTCCTTGGTCGGGACTATTCGTGTCGCCGCATGTGAACGCCGAGCATTGAAACGGCGCGGCGAGACCTTCGGCTTATCCGGCTTGGACGCGCTCGTGACTCGCGGTTCCGGCGTCCGGCAATGGCTCCGCTCACAAAACTGAATTCATAGAGGCATTTGTCTATGGCGTTTACCGCGCTTCTCCATATTCTCGCGATGGCCAATCTGGTCGGTCTGCTGATCCCGGAAATCTTTATCGGCAAGCAATACCGCCGCAGCTCTTCCGTGGTTGAACGCCGCGCGCTGGCGTCGCTGCATCTTCGGCTCGCGCAGTGGGCCTACATCGTCTTGCTGTTCACGGCGCTCACCGGGGTTGGTCGCGTGATGGAGTCGGGTTATCCGTGGTTCGCCTTTGGCGTGGTCTTTTGGCTTGCCACGAAGCAAACACTCGGTCTCCTCCTTGTGCTGTGGGTGTTGCTGACGTGGAATGCTTTGCGTCGCGCACAAAAAAACCTCCGTTCCGGAAACATGTCCGAAACGGAGGCTGAAGAGGGACTTAAGCTCTACGAACGTGTGAAGTCACGCTCGCATATTGTCACCGGCCTCGCGTGGCTGATGGCCGCGCTGGCCATACTCAAAATTTAGTTTGCGCCCGGAACGCCGCACGGATCAGTGAAAACTTGATACTGTGCTTCGTCCGCATTGCCGCTGGGATCGCAGTAGATCGTCTCGGGAATCGTGGCGATCAGCTCCCACGATCCGCCCGGCAGAAGACGCCAAATGTAATACGTCGGCAAGCCGGGCTGAGCGGGCCACGACAAACAATCCGGCGCCGGGTTGTCGCGCAGCACGCCGCCGATCGGCGCTGACGGCTCACAGAACTCACAGTCATAGCCGAACTCATACAAGCCGATGGTCGCGTTGCCGCTGACTTCGACCCAGTAGGTCGAGGGACGCAAACAGAGCGTCACGATGCGGCTGTCGTTGCCGGTGATATCCGGCGGATTCCCGCTGACATTGTCATTCGTGTAAATCGGCGCTTCGCAGCCGACGGTGTACAAATTCAGCACCGGATTGAGGCCGTGTCCTGTGGAACTGTGACCCGGGGTGTCATTCCCCCACACGGATAGGGTGACGCGAGCGCACTGTTCCAGCGTAAACGTAAAGACGTCGAGATCTCCCAAACCGCCGATTTCGCCGCAGTAGCGAGCCGGACAGCTGATTGTCGTCCCGACTTCGCACACGCCTTCGTCTCCAAGTTCAACGTGCTGTGTGTAGTCGGGTGGACATTCCAACGGCGGGTTCTGCCCGCAGGCACCGCCGGTGAGACTCTGGATATTAAGCTGATAGTGCCCCTGCGCCGTGCCGTTGAATCCGTCCACGACAATGTAATAAAGCCCAGGCTGGAAGCAGCCGCGAATGGCGCTGCGGGCTGAGTTCGGTCCGCAAATCGGCGAATCGTCATTGAAAAAGGTAGGCTGAGAACCAGGCTCGCAGCATGCGCCGGCATAGATGCAGAGATACGTGTCAAAGCCCGAGCCGCACGTGGTGATCTGTAGCGAGTCCTGATGTGTGATGCTCAATTGATAAACCACATCGCGGCCATTACGGCACCGTGGAAGCGGGCAGTCGTTATTCAAATTGTACGTCTGCCCATAATCCACCCAATCGAATAACCCTTGCACTGGCTGCTGAATCAGATAACCGGGGCAGGCATCCATGCCTTGGTCCAGTCCGCGTCCCGGAGAAAAGCGTTCGGGATAAAGTTGCTGTTCGAGGCTGAAAAACTGCTCGTAGAGTTCCGCCGATATCTCCGAATCGCTCTGCTTGAGCTGCGAAATTTGATTCCAGAGCTGGACTAACCGCGCATTGTCGTCAGGTTGAGCGGGGGCAGCCCAGGCTGAAGAAAGTCCCGCGCAAAGAACGGTGCAAATCAATCCTCGAAAAGCATGTTTCATGGTAAAGTACCTCAGAAGGTTTTTGCCGGGTTTTGACACCTCGGCCTTTGTCCCAAATATCACCACGTATTGCAGCAAATTGCACGCCATGGGAGCCTCTCCGAACTCAGGCTCTGCATGGCGAATAAAGAAAATCATAACTACTTAATAATTAATTCATTAGGTACAACCGGTAGATACAATCAGCATGCAGAAATATAATGAAGTTCATATCCAAAGTGTAGCTTTTGGCCGTCGTAAAACAAAATGCAGGAAAAATTTGTGGCGATAATAACACAGCAAGTATGGATAAGCGGATTTGGCTTTAAGCCGGAGATCGGATAATTCTCTAATTATCACTGAGATTACTTGACATGCCCGTCCCAATCCTCTATATTCCAAGTAGAGGCATCCCATCCCAGTATTTCCCGCCTAAGCACTTCTAACGCACTGTAAACTATTATCTTAGATGACAAGGGCGTTGCATCTTTGGAGCGTTTTAACGACGCGGAAATCCAGTTGAACGAGGCATGTACGCACAACCAAGGAAGGGCAGACCGCATGTGGCGTAGTCGTTTGATACCTGTGACGATCGTATTCCTGTGTCTGGCGATGGGACTGCCGGACGCCTTTGCCGAGCCTCCGTTCGGGGTTTATGACGATGTCGCGTTCTCACCCACGGTCACCGTGCTCGAGGCGAGCGCGGACCGCGTGCGTCTCCACTTCGAAATGGAGCACCTCCCGCAGGGAGTTCCCGTCAACTTTGCGACCAGATTGCCAGGGCTGTGGGAAAACATGAATACGTCCAATAATCCCCCGCATCTGCTGCCGCGCTTCTCGATTCTGGTCGCTCTGCCCAATACCGGCAATCCATCTGCGGTCATTGAGTCCTGGGAGACGACCACCATGAACGTCTCTCCCACCATTGCCTTGCAGGAAAACACTCCCGGACAGCCCACGGCCATCATCGGCAGCGTCGGAATTCTGAGCGGGGTGCGTGTCGCGCCGCTGACCGTCAAGCCGATCACCTACACCAATAACGGTTCCACCTGCGAGGTCATCACTTCCGCCACCATCAGTATTGAGATTGATGATCAAACAGGAGTGAATCCTGTCACGACTCCCCGCACATCGTTCTCTCGCCCTTGGCGCCAGGTGTTTGAAGCAACCTTGACGAATTGGGAATACATTCCGAACATCCACGTCAACTCCGAGTCGCATCTTCTGATGATTGTGCCGAATTTCTACGTATCGGTGCTGAACGATTACGTGCGTTGGAAGGAGCAGCGTGGAATCAAGGTCACGATTGTTCCGGAAAATTCCATCGGATCGAATCCGAATGCCGATGACATTCAAAATCGTATTATCTCCGAAGTCGCTTCGTCCAGCCCGCGTATTGACTACGTCATACTGGTCGGAGACGAAACACAGCTTGCAGTTTCCATGCTGGCGACGACCGATCCACCCACACGTTTCAGCGGTGCAAGCCATCCCGAGCTTAGCCCCTACACCAATGAAGGTTACTTCTCGGACATCGAGGGCAGCGACACTTTTCCCGACCTGTTCATTGGCCGCTGGTCGGTCAATTCCCCTGCCGAAGTCGTCAATCTGGCCTCGAAGGAGATCTTGCACGAACGTGACACGTTCGCGGCGGACTCGTTGCGATTCGAGAGGGCCGTGGTTGCCGCGGATAACACCGAGCTGAGCCAGCGTCAGACAGTCCGTTATGTTGCCTATGAACTGCTCGCACATGGGTTCAGTGAGATCGATTCCGTTTGGTCTGGCAGCGGCGCTCAGCCGATGATTGACGCCGTGGATCAAGGTCAGACTTTTGTCAACTATCGCGGCAGCGGTTGGGACTTCGGCTGGTGGGGAATTCAGTTCTTTGTGCAGCAAGTCGCGCAGTTGAACAATATCCGCAAGCTCCCGATCGTAACAGGGATCGGCTGCGGGGTCGCGAAGTTCGACGCCCCTGAAGGGCAATGCTTCGGCGAGGAGTGGATGCTGGCAGGTACGGTCAACACCCCCAAAGGCTCGGCCGGTTTCATCGGACCCTGCTTTAACACGCACACCGTCTATAATGATTGTCTGGACTCCCTATTGTATCGGGCCTTTCTGAATTACGACGTGTTGAATCTTCAGCCGGCTCTTGTCGCGGGCAAGATGATGACCTGGGCTTTGTTTGCGGACTTCCTCGATGAGGGTCCGGTGCTGGAAGTCATGAACACCATGATGCGCCAGTATCTTGTGCTTAGTGATCCTTCACTTCAGGTATTCAACGACACACCGATTCGCATTCAGGGAGTCGTCCCGGCCGCCGTGCCCTCCGGCGAGCAGGTGAACTATATCGTCGGCGTGAGCAATCTCGCTCAACTTCAGGCGGATAGTGTGCAAGTCACCGCGTGGCTCGGCGATCAGAATTTCGTCACCCGTTGGCTCCTGCAGGGGCAGGCGAACGTGACCTTGCCGTTGAATACGCTTGGCGCCGATTCTATGATGCTGACGATCACGGGCCGGAACTCTGTGGCGTACCGCCGAACGGTCATCGTGGGTCCCGAAGGCCCATATCTCTACCATACCGGCTACACACTGGATGACACTCCAGGCGGCAACGGCGATCTGCATGTGAACCCGGGCGAAACCGTTAACTGGTCGGAGATTCTCTGGAATATCGGTTCCGCTGATGCCTTGAACGCCAGTGCGACGTTAAGCATCACGAATCCGCATGTCACGGTGACGCAGCCGACCATTCAGCTCGGGACCGTGCCCGCCGGCGAAGCGCTTACGGCGAATACGCCGTTTACATTTGACGTCGCGGCGGCCGCCGGCGCGCGCGAAGCGCTGGATTTCATCGTTACCTTCGTAATGAGTAACGGCCCCTCGCTACCCTGGCCGGTCACGTTGAATGTTTTTGCGCCTGAAGTCATTTTGCAATCGGCTGCCGTCGCGGACGACAACAATGGACTATGGGATCGCGGCGAAGCGGTCGGCTTGGCGATTACTGTTCGCAATCGCGGCAATATGGATCTTGCCGCCGGAACGTGCACGCTGACGACGGACGACCCTATGGTGAGTATTGAAGACGGAGACGCTCCACTCGCGGCGATTGCCGACAGCACTGACTACGCGCTGCCGAATGACGCGTTCTCCGTGCGCTCGTCGTGGGCCACCCCCGCGGGACACGACGCGCTGCTCACGCTAACGGTAAGCGTGGACATGGGCTCTTACACGTACGCCGCGGGCATTCCGGTACATGTGACCATGGGAAACGTTACCTCCGCCGATCCGTTCGCAGACGCCGGCGTGCACTACTGGGTATATGACAATACAGACTCCCTCTACAGCGAGCGCCCGGATTATGAGTGGACCGAAATTGCGATTGACGCGGGTGGACCCGGTGATCAGCTGCCCTTCTCGCAAGGGAATCAGACGTTCGCCATTCCGGTGCCTTTCGATTACAATTATTACGGCTCCACGTTCGATTCGATCTCGATTTCCACGGACGGCTGGGCGCGACCGGGACGCACCTCAACGACCAATGCCAACAACATTCAGCTGCCGTTTCAGGACACGTTCTCCGGCGTAGTTGCTCCGCTCTGGTTCAATTTGTGGCGCACGCAGGGCGGGAGCGAAACCGGACAGGTCTGCTATTACTATGACCAAACCACGGATCGCTTCATCGTGGAGTGGTATCATGTTCATGACGTCTCCGGCACGTATCAGGAGACCTTCCAGCTGCAACTGCTGAATCCGGCGACCTATCCGACCACGTCGGGGGATGCCGAGTGGATTTTCCTTTATCAGGAGGTGTCCATTCGTGCCACGAGCCAGCAAGGCGCAACGATCGGCATGGAAAGCCCGACCCAGACCAATGGCTTCAGCTACGTCTACCATGGCACGTATGCCGCGGGCGCGGCGACGCTGGAGGCGGGGCGCGCGATCAAGATCACGACCGAACCGCCGCTCATCACGTCTGCCAATCCGCGCTCAGTCGAATTGCCGACCGGCATCGCCTTGCATCAGAACTATCCGAATCCGTTTAACCCTGAGACGGCGATTGAGTTTGATCTCCCCAATAACGATCTCGTCAAACTCAGTGTCTTTGATCTGCTTGGCCGTGAACTCGTTACTCTGATGGATGGCCCTGCCGTCGCTGGCAGGCATCGGGTGGTTTGGCGCGGCGGAATGGGTAATGGCGCCGCGGCCGCCAGCGGAGTATATTTCTATCGCTTGCAGACGTCGCAGTCTGTGGCAATTCGCAAAATGATTCTGTTGAAATAGGTACCATACCGTTCTTGTTAATGAGCGAGAACCTTGAATACGGAGGGATGACAAATGGCAAAGAAGTGGACACCGGCGGAAGAGAAGTACTTGTTAGAGAACTACGGCAAAGTGCCGATGGCGGAACTCGCCGACCGCTTCGGCGTGACGCGCAAAGCCATCAGCGCCAAGCTGGACAAATTGCGGCAGGCGCACGGCATTGATCCGGTGGGCGCGCGCGAGCGAGCCGTGCAGAAGACCGGACGCTTGCCCGGACCGGGCGTGCGCACTCCGCAGCCGGGCGGTGCGGTTCCTCGTGCCGTGCCGATTATTGATCAGATCAAGCATGCGCAAATTGACACCTTGCCCACGCCTGCGCCCGAAGGCTCCGTGCCTTCCGGCATGGTGATCAAGACGGAGAAGGGCTGGCACCCGATCTTCGTGGACAAGAAGCGCATCACGAGCTAATGATGGTCCTGTAGGGGTGAATTGAGTTTATTCGCAACTCGCCCGAAATCTGAACTCACTTATCGAGCTTCGGCAACCGCAATCAACGTCTCGCGGCCACCGAAGCTCGTTCTGTTTTCACTTCTATTGAACATCCCATGAACACAGACCACATCTTATCCCTGATTGAACAGCATCCCCAGCACGAGCCGCTTTTGCTCCTATCGGCCCTCTCGGCCGCCTGGCTCGAACCGCAAAGTCCGGACGCCGCGATGTTGATCGAGGTCTATCGCCGTCGCCGGCACCCGCTGGAGGCCTTGCGCGAAGCATCACTACAGCTCTTTCTGCTCGCAGGGTTCCAAACATCACTTGAGGCGGCATTCCAAATCGAGGACATCTATGGCGCGGAGATCAACGAGCGCACGAGTGAAGACGTATTACTCGATCTGCGCCAATTGCGCGAACGCGGACAGGAGCTGCAGGCGCGGGTTTATCAAGGCAATACGGAAAAACTCAGAGCCAATTTGGAGCGTGTCTCCCCCGAGCTGGCCGAGTGGACTGTCTGGATCGGGTACGGGTTGGTGTTGAGCCGCCCCGGCCTTCCGTCGTCATGGCGCGAACTGTTGGAGGTTGCCGTCCTCGCCGTTCAGGGCTTTCCCCGCCAACTGCATTCCCATTTGCGTGGCGCCCTCAATCTGGGCGCTTCGGCTGAAGAGATTGATCTTGTGTTGGAGGCCATTCGCACGGCAACCTCCGAGGAGAGGCATCGCTCCGCCCTGCAGATGTGGCGCAGAATCCGGCAGACGACATGACAAATTGTCATAACATTTTGTCAGACAAAAGTGTCTCCATTTTCCTAATTTCAAGTTTATATTTTACTTAAAGATATGGCATGGCACTTGCCAAGTACTTCTTTGAATTGACCCCACAAGAAATTGTCTGTAACCGGAGAAGATACCATGTCGAAGATCATCGGAATTGACCTCGGAACCACGAACTCCTGCGTCGCTGTCATCGAAGGCGGCGAACCCGTAGTGATTCCGAATTCGGAAGGAGCGCGCACCACTCCCTCCGTTGTGGCGTTCACAAAAACGGGCGAGCGTTTGGTGGGAGCCGCCGCGAAGCGGCAAGCCGTCACCAATCCAAAGCGCACGGTCTATTCGATCAAGCGTTTCATGGGTCGGCGCTTTGACGAAGTCACGCATGAGCGCCAGCTCGTGCCATACGAAGTCCTGCCGGAAGCCGATCATGTCAAGGTCAAGACCGACGAGAAGCTCTACAGCCCGCAGGAAATCTCGGCCATGATTCTGCAGAAGATGAAGCAGTCCGCCGAAGATTATCTGGGCGAAAAAGTGACACAGGCGGTGATCACGGTGCCCGCGTACTTCAATGACACGCAGCGTCAGGCCACCAAAGATGCCGGGGAGATCGCCGGCTTGAAAGTGCTGCGAATCATCAACGAGCCGACCGCGGCCGCGCTGGCCTATGGCCTCGATAAGAAGAAACATGAAGTGATTGCCGTCTATGACTTGGGCGGCGGCACGTTCGATATCTCGATTCTCGATCTGGGCGATGGTGTGTTTGAGGTGAAGTCCACGAACGGCGACACGCACCTTGGCGGCGACGATTGGGATCAGAGGGTGATTGATTACCTCGCCGACGAATTCAAGAAGAGCGAGAGCATTGATCTGCGCAAGGATCCGATGGCCCTCCAGCGTCTGAAAGAAGCCGCGGAGAAAGCCAAGATCGAGCTGTCCGGCGGCGCGCAAACGCAGGTCAATCTGCCGTTCATTACGGCCACGGCGGAAGGGCCCAAGCATCTCGACATTCTGATTACCCGCGCCAAGTTTCAGGAATTGACGGAAGACCTCGCTCAACGCACCATTGAGCCGTGCCGCCGCGCCCTGAAAGATGCAGGTATGTCGGTAGGTCAAATAGACGAGATCATTCTGGTCGGCGGCGCAACGCGCATGCCGCGCATTCTTGAGTTGGTGCGCGAGTTCTTCGCCAAGGAACCACATCGCGGCGTCAACCCGGACGAGGTCGTGGCGATCGGCGCGGCCATTCAGGGCGGGATCTTGGCGGGAGAGGTGCATGACGTGCTGCTGCTCGACGTCACGCCGTTGTCGCTTGGCATTGAAACGCTGGGCGGCGTGATGACCAAGCTGATTGACGCGAACACGACGATCCCCACTCGCCGCACGGAAACCTTCTCGACCGCCTCCGACAGTCAGCCCGCAGTGGAGATTCATGTGCTGCAAGGTGAGCGTCCGATGGCCATGGACAACAAGACCATTGGCCGCTTCAATTTGGACGGGATACCGCCCGCCCCACGGGGGGTTCCGCAGATTGAGGTGACATTCGACATTGACGCTAACGGCATCCTTTCGGTGAGCGCCAAGGACAAGGCCACCGGCAAGGAGCAGTCCATCAAGATCACCGCCGGCTCCGGCCTGTCGAAGGAAGAGGTCGAGCGCATGAAGACCGATGCCAAGTCGCATGAGGCCGAGGACAAGAAGCGCCGCGAGGAAGTGGATCTGCGCAATGCCGCCGACGCTTTGGTGTTCCAGACCGAACGGCAGATGAAAGAACTCGAGGCGAAAATTGACGCCGACGACAAGGCCAAGCTGCAAGCCGCCGTGGATCGCGTGAAGAACGCGCTCAAGGGCAGCGACATCGCCGAGGTTCGTTCCGCCACGGATGCGCTGAATCAGATCTGGGCGCAGATCGCGCCAAAGCTCTATCAGCAGCAAGGCGCTCCGGGATCTGAGCAAGCTCCGCCCTCCGGCGAGCAACCCAAAAGCGATGGCGGCGTCGAAGAAGCCGAATTCGTCGAAGTGGACGAAAACAAGAAGAAATAGAGCCCTGAGCTCTTTTCAAACTGATATTCCGGCAGTTAACCTTTCGAAAGGAAAAGTGAAAGATGTCATCGAGTAATCCTCGCGTGTACTCAGAGGCTGTGCAAGTGGAAGTCGTCAAAGCTGTGGGAGCAATTACGTGTGCAAAGCTGGTAGGTTCGTGGGAGGACTTTCCGGAAAGGATCAAGATTCTGATCAAGGCCTTCTACGATGGATTAGATGATGCGATGAAAGAGTTTGGACCAGATTCCAAATGAGGTAACAGATTTGCTCCGAGGCGCTCGACTGTTTGGCTTGTTTGCGGGCGCAGAATTTCAATCAGGCCGGTCCACGCTGGCCCGGCCTGAACCGCGTTTCGCCTTCCCGATGTTCTTCGTCGGCATGAGATTCTAATCGACAGTTCGGTTGGGTCGCCGCTTTTCTCTGTATATCAATCATGGGAAGTGCGCATCTGGCTTAGCCCTTTTCGGTGTTTGGCTCGTTGAACTTGATCCGTACGCATAGGGAGGAATAATGAAGTTCATTGTTGGTACGAAAATAGGATCTGGTGGATTTGCCGAAGTTTTCGAGTGCACACGCGACGATAATAACTCAATTCATGCACTTAAGCGATTGAGAAAGGGCGCGTGCGAGGAGGATGTGAGGCGGTTTGCACGTGAAGTACGCATGCAAAGCGCGCTAAAGCATGACAACATCGTACCTGTGGTTGCGATGAATCTGAAAGAGGACCCGCCCTGGTTTGTCATGCCTAAGTGCACAGTGAACTTGCGACAGTACATTCGCGGACGGCATGGCGAGGACAAACTCTGGATCGTACTCAATATTGCGGCGGGACTCTCCTATGCTCACACGAATGGCGTGATCCATCGCGATCTCAAACCTGAAAACGTTTTGATGTTCGGAAACGATGACGGCACATTTGTGTGGAAGGTATCCGACTTCGGACTGGGGCGGTTGGTAACTCGTGATTCGCCTTCTTTGACTATGTCAAATATTGGAATGGGCACATTCGAGTACATGGCCCCCGAACAGTACCGTGACGCGAAAAGCGTTGACGAACGCGCTGACGTATTCGCTCTCGGTCGCATACTGTATGAGGTACTCACAGGAGAGATTGCATTCCCGGCCCCTGATCTCAACAAAGTCCCTGCCAAATTCCGCTACATTGTTAGGAAAGCAACAGAGATAGATGCGGATTGCAGATACCAAAGCGTTGAAGGCTTCGTGAACGGCCTTCAGTTCGTGACACAGCGCGCCAGCGAGCTGGTTCTGCCGTCTGTCGCGTTGCGCAATTTGTTACAGTCCATCCTTTCAAGTGAGAACGGAGAAGACAATAGCCTCGAGGAAGTTGCAAAACTCCTAATGGCAAATCTGGACGATGAGCTGTTTCTGACAAGCGCACTCCCGGAGGTGCCAGAACCAATTTTCCGAAGACTCCTTGTCAGCCAGATTGCTACGATGCGCGAAGTCCTGCGAGCGTACGATGATGCCGTAAGTGTGGGTCTGCCGTTTGAGTATTGTGACACCGTAGCCAACTTCTACCATATGCTATTCAATGCGACTGATGATCGGGAAATTCGACTGCTCATTCTGAATCGACTTCCCAAACTTGCCTTCGATCACAATCGTTACTATGTGCGAAAGGTGTTTGCGCGAATCGTATGGGGACTTACTGAACCTGAATTGTTGATGGAAGTGGATGCAATCCTTAGGGCCGACCCAGAACGTGCTGCGTGGCTGCGCGACACCTTGGTGCTACACTCGCTGCCTCCTGTGGTGCGCAATGCACTGCAGAACGTTGAGCCTGTCGCAATGTCAAAGTCCGCGAAGCGATTTGCTGCTGAATATTTCGATTCTCGCACTAAGAGCGGCGACAAGTAAGTGTCGAGATCGTGCGTCGTTACACCGCTCTGTTCGAGTTTCTCGGCGAGAGATCTATGATACGCAGGATTTCGTTCCGGGTCACCACTCCTAACCCCTTGTCCCTAAACCACTAACCCCCAGTTCGTTTGTTCTCTTTTCTCGGTTCTGACTTCGCTTTGGGATTTTCGATTTTGGGTTTGGAATTTGTCTGATGAGCATGGATCAATGAGCCAATGCTCGTGAACCGGCGGCAGCCGTTCCCTAACTTGAATATCTCGCTGTGAATCCTTATCTTTCGCCCCGTCAATCATTTTCCCTGCGAGACATCTTTTCATGCCCGAAATCAGTTTAGGCCAGGCAGTCTACGTAATTCTCACGCTCATTGTTCTCGAGGGTCTGCTCTCGGCGGACAACGCGCTCGTCATGGCCATCATGGTCAGGCCGCTGCCGAAGCATCAGCAGAAGCGCGCACTCATGTACGGCGTTGCCGGCGCGTTTGTCTTCCGCTTCCTAATGCTGGCCGTCGCGCATTGGGTCATCAAGCTGTGGTATCTGCGTGCCGCCGGTGGGCTGTATCTCGCCTATCTCGCGGGCAGACATTTCAAGCAGCGCGCCTCCAACAGCGCAAAGGCAGTGACTGCGAGCAGCAGCAGCTTCTGGGGCACGGTTGCTCTTGTCGAATTAACAGACATTACTTTTGCTCTGGACAGTGTGCTGGTTGCCGTTGGCCTATCGGATAATCTGTGGATCGTCTTTGCCGGCGTGGCTTTAGGGATCGTCGCCGTCCGCGTGGCCGCGGGAGGATTCCTGAAGGTGTTAGAGCGCTGGCCCGGGCTGGAAGACGTTGCCTATCTGCTTATCGGCTGGATCTCCGCAAAACTCCTCATCGAATCCTACGGCATGTTCGCCGACGCCCAGGAGATCGAAATGCCGCATGTGCTTTTCTGGATCGGCATGGCCCTAATCGCGGTTGGCGGAACAATCCATGCCATCCGTACCGCTAAGCGCCAACAGAAGGTTGAAGTGATGGAGAAAGATGTTACAAAGAAAGTCGTTTAAGTTACTTAGCAGCATATACTATGGCCCGGCCGGAATTCAAGCATTGATTTCCGGCCTATTTTTTTGTATATTAGGAGCTTGATAGCCGCGGAGTCTGTCCATTAATCCCTACCCTCCCCGGAAACTCTCCTTCAGGTAGTCTATGCAAAGAAAAATTAGGATCTTAGTAGCTAAGCCCGGCTTGGACGGGCATGATCGGGGCGCTAAGGTCATGGCGGCGGCTTTTCGCGATTCCGGCATGGAGGTCATCTATACCGGGCTGCGTCAGACCCCGGAAATGATCGTGGAGGCGGCCGTTCAGGAGGACGTGGATGTGATCGCTTTGTCCATCCTTTCCGGCGCCCACATGACCATTTTCCCGGCGGTCCTGAAGCTGATGAAGGAGAAGGGGCTGAACGACGTCCTGCTGACGGGCGGGGGCATTATCCCGAAAGAGGAAATGCAGAAGCTGGAAGAAATGGGCGTGGGCAAACTCTTTGGCCCGGGAACCCCTACCACCGTCCCGATCGAATACATCCGTTTGTGGGTGGAACAGAATCGAACCTACGAAGCAAGCGAGCAGAGCATCCGGTAATTAACATAGCACGGGTTTATGTCTGGTCATAGTAAATGGGCGACGATTCGTCGCAAGAAGGAGAAAGTGGACGCCGCGCGGGGGCAGGTGTTCACGCGCCTGATTCGAGAGATCACGATTTCGGCGCGGCTGAGCGGATCGAATGCGGATGCGAATCCGCGTCTGCGCTCGGCGGTTGACGCGGCCAAGGCGGCCAACATGCCGGCCGACAACATTGATCGCGCGATCAAGAAGGGCGCGGGCGAGCTGGAAGGGATGATCTTTGAGGAAATCGTCTATGAAGGCTATGGCCCGGGCGGAGTTGCCATTCTCGTGGAGTGCGTGACCGACAACAAGAACCGCACCGTGGGCGAAGTGCGGCACACGTTCTCTAAGCGTAACGGCACGATGGCGGAAGCGGGATCGGTGGCCTGGATGTTCGAACGCAAGGGCGTGCTCACGGTCGAAGGCGATCAGGGAACCGAAGACGAGATTATGGAGATCGCGCTCGACGCAGGCGCGGAAGACGTCCGCGGCGACGAAACGCTGTGGGAAGTGTTCTCAACTCCGGACGCGCTCTATCGCGTGAAACAGGGAATCGAGAGCAAGGGAAAAGTCGTGAGTTCGGCGGCAATCTCTTACGTGCCCAAGAATACGGTCAAGGTGGAAACGGACCACGCCAAGACGCTCTTGAATTTGATTGATGCGCTGGAGGAGCTGGACGACACGCAGCACGTGTACGCCAACTTCGAAATGGACGATGCGGTGATGGAGGCGGTCCGGTAGGACGCCTTCTATGCCCGCAAGAGAAGAGATCGTGCTCGGAGTAGATCCCGGATTAGGGACAACCGGCTGGGGAGTTATTCGGGCAGTCGGCGGCAAGTTTACCTATGTGGACTCCGGACGCATCTCAACCCGACCCGCGGAACCCACAGGGGAGCGGCTCGACAAGTTGTTTCGCGAGCTCCAGCAAGTCGCCAAGCATTACAACGTAACGCAGTGCGCCGTCGAGAGCGGATTTGTGGGGAAGAGTCCGATCTCTTCTTTGAAATTGGGACAAGCGCGGGCCGCAGCGGTGTTGGCCGCGGTCGTGCAGCAGATTCCGGTGCGTGATGTCGCGCCGCGCGAAGTGAAGATGGCCGTTACCGGGCGCGGATCGGCAACCAAAAGCCAAGTGAGTTTTATGGTCTCCCGGTTGTTGAATTTGCAGTTCGACAAAGGGGAAGAGGATATTTCGGACGCGCTGGCGGCGGCTCTTTGCATCGGCATGAGAGCGCAATCCGTGATGGCGGGAGCGCTGGCGAAATGATGGATTTCGTCGAAGGGGTGCTGGTCACCAAGTCGCCCTCGTACGCCGTGGTGAATTGCGGCGGATTGGGCGTGAAGAGCATCATCTCGCTTACCACCTATGACGATTTGCCGGGTGTGGGAACGAAAGTGCTGTTGTGGACGTATCTGCAGATGCGGGAAGACGAGCTCACGCTGTTCGGCTTCTCGACGCAGGAAGAGCGCTGGATGTTTCAGCACCTGATTTCCGTGAATGGCGTGGGGCCGAAGCTGGGCATTACAATGCTGTCGGCGGCGAAAGCGGATCTGCTGCGCCGCGCGATTTCGGAAGGCGATAGCGATCGGCTGAAGACGATCCCGAAAATCGGTTCGAAGATCGCGGATCGCATCGTTCTGGAACTGAAAAAGAAACTTGGCGAGGAGCATCCGGAGTTCGCGATGACCAGCTTGTCGGGACCGGGCGGCGACATCCGAGCCGCAGTGGACGCCCTCAATGCGTTGGGCTTCTCGCGGGCCGAAGCCGAAAAGGCGGTCGAGAACGCGCGAAAGCAGGGCGCCGCGGGTGTCGAAGAGTTAGTCAAATTATCGCTTAGGATGAGTTAATGCCGCGTATCGTTGAGCCTCAACGACACGATGAAGATAACGAATTAGAACTTTCGCTGCGACCCACGACCTTCGACGATTTCGTCGGTCAGTCGCGTACGAAAGAACAACTCTCGATCTTTTTGCAGGCGGCGCGCGAGCGCGGGGAAGCGCTCGATCACGTCCTGCTGTACGGCCCGCCCGGATTGGGGAAAACAACGCTGGCGCATCTGATTGCGCGAGCCATGGGCACCAATATTCGCGTGACCACCGGGCCGGTGCTGGAGCGCCCGGCGGATCTGGCGGGATTGCTGACTAACCTTCAGCCGGGAGACGTGCTCTTCATAGACGAAATCCACCGGTTAAGCGCGTCGGTGGAAGAGTACCTGTATCCGGCGATGGAAGATTACAAGCTGGATATCCTGATTGACAAGGGTGCGGCGGCGCGTTCGGTGCAGCTGCATCTGCCGCGATACACATTAATCGGCGCAACGACGCGCGCCGGTTTGTTGACCGGAGCGATGCGCTCGCGCTTCGGAGTCACGCTGCGGCTGGATTACTACGGCCCGGACGAACTGTCGCAAATTCTGCGGCGGTCGGCCGTGCTGTTGGCAGTCACGTGTGACGAGGAGGGGATCGCCGAAATTGCTCTTCGCGCGCGGGGAACACCGCGCGTGGCGAATCGGCTGCTGCGGCGAATCCGCGACGTGGCGCAGGTGCGCGGGGATGGCCGGATCACCGCCGATCTGGCGCGGCAAGCCCTCGAACTATTGGAAATAGACGAACACGGTCTGGACGATTTGGACAAGCGCTTGATGTTCGCTCTGATGGAAAAATTCCGCGGCGGCCCGGTGGGTCTGGGCACGCTGGCGGTGACGGTTGGGGAGGACGAGGGAACGCTGGAGGAGATCTGCGAACCGTATCTCATCCGGCACGGCTTCCTGAAACGGACATCGCGCGGGCGTGTGGCGACCGAATTGGCATACGAGCATTTCGGCGTGACGCTGCCGGCCGAATTCCGCGCCAGACTGCTTTAAAGATATAGTGCCGCCGGATCACTGACGAGACCCGGCGCGGATAATTTGTCGGATACGGTTTAACGTACTGAAAGAGAAGCAATGCCTATCACATCGGCCGTTTATCAGCCGCGCGGCGTGCAGACTACGCCCCGGTTATCCGACTTTAAATATGCTTTGCCGGAAAAGCTGATTGCGCAGGAGCCGCTGGCAAAGCGCGACGCGTCGCGCATGCTGGTGGTGGACCGCGACAGCCGCGCCATTCGCGATGAGAAGTTCACGGACATCGTAAACTATCTGGAAGCGGGCGACTGTCTGGCGGTGAACGAGACGAAAGTGTTTCCGGCGCGCCTCCGCGGATTCAAAGAGAAGACGGAAGCGGAAATCGAAGTGTTTCTGCTGCGCCGCCTGACGGAGGAACTCTGGGAAGTGCTCGTGAAGCCGGCGCGCAAAGTGCGCACGGGCAACACGATCATGATCGGCAACGAAATCACCTGCGAGGTGATTGATAATACCACATCGGGCGGGCGCGTCGTGCGCTTCCACTATGAGGGCGATTTCGGCCAGCTGGTCGAGAAGTATGGCCAGCCGCCGCTGCCGCCGTACATTCGCCGTGAACCGCGAGTGGAAGATCGTGAGCGGTATCAAACCATCTTTGCCAAAGTCTCCGGCGCTGTGGCGGCTCCGACCGCGGGCATGCACTTCACGGATGATCTGATCAAGAAGGCGGCGAAGAAGGGTGTTGACATCGTACCGATCGTGCTGCACGTCGGTCTTGGAACCTTCCGTCCGGTGCAGGTGGAAGACCTGTCGCGCCATCGCATGGACTCGGAGTACTACGAAGTCAATCAGGGCGCGGTGGATCGGATCAACGGCGCCATCGGAAAAGGCAAGCGGGTTATCGCCGTCGGAACGAGTGTCACTCGCACGCTGGAGACGGTCGCCAATTTCGGCGGCGGGGTCAAGACCGCGCGCGGATGGACGGATAAGTTCATCTATCCGCCGTACCACTTCAAGGTGGTGGACCGCTTGATCACGAATTTTCATCTCCCCGGATCCACGCTGCTGATGCTGGTGTCGGCATTCGCGGATCAAGAACTTGTCATGAAGGCGTATCGCCACGCAATCAAAGAGAAGTATCGCTTCTACAGCTACGGCGATGCGATGCTGATCGTTTGACCTTTGCGCTGCTCATGCCGGCGGCGGGTGACGGCATCCGCCTTGGCTCGAACATTCCAAAGGCGCTGGTGGAAGTTGATGGCGAGCCGCTCTTTCTGCACGCCTTGCGGCCCTTCCTGCACATGAACACTTGCGTGGAAGCGGTGATTGCCGCGCCGCGCGACTACCTTCAGCACTATCGAGATCGAGTCCCCGTTCGGGTAAAGGTGATAGCCGGCGGAGGTACTCGACAGGAGTCCGTGGGTCTCGCGTTATCCGCCGTCACGCAAGTGTGTGATACCGTACTGGTTCACGATGCGGCAAGACCGTTGATTCACGAGAGCCTGATTCAACGAGTGCTCGAGGGACTGACAGCAGAATTTGCCGCCGTCGTGCCGGGGTTGTCGATCAGTGATACGGTCAAGCGGGTGCTGGGTCAGCCAGCGATCATTGTCGAGACCGTTAACCGCAAAGATCTGTTTACCGTCCAAACGCCGCAGGCACTGAGATGGGCGGTTGCGTTGGAAGCGTATCGCCGGTTGACCGCAGAGCCGTTCGAAGGAACGGATGACGTGTCGCTGGTGGAGCACTTTCGACTCGGAGCGGTGCGGCTGGTGAACGGAGATGTTCGCAACATCAAGGTGACGACCGCCAGCGATCTCCAGCGGGTTCATGAGATTCTTGCGCAGCAGCCGTGACTTTCATCCCTGCCCCATTCTGTGCTGATTTCGACCTTCACTACACAGGGCTCATGCGGGCAATTCGCCGTGAGCCCTGTCGTACTTTGGGACCTTGTGAATGAAATTACGAATCGGGATTGGGGTGGACGCACATCGCAGAGTGGACGGTCGGCCGCTGGTCCTGGGCGGGGTGGAAATTCCGGCGCCATTCGGATTGGAAGCGCATTCGGATGGCGACGTGATCTGCCATGCGATCATGGAAGCGCTGCTCGGCGCGGCAAATCTGGGGGATAAAGGCAAGCTGTTTCCGCCCGCAGATGCGCAGTACAAAGGCATCCGATCAACGCTGCTCTTGGAGCGGACTTGGGACGCCGTGAGCCGCGCGCATTATTCTCTCGTTAATGTGGATGTGAGCGTGATGTGCGAAGAGCCGCGCATCGCGCGCTATTCGGAACAGATGAAGCAGGCGCTGGCGGCAGCGATGAAGGCCGAACCGGAGCAGATTTCAATCAAGGGAACAACATTGGAGCGAATGGGGTTCACGGGGCGCAAGGAAGGAATTGCCGCGATGGCTGTGGTACTGCTGGAGCGAAACGCGGCATGAGTGTCAGAACGCGATATGCGCCGAGTCCGACGGGCTTCTTGCATGTCGGCGGATTGCGGACGGCGCTCTACAATTATCTCTATGCGCGACAGCAGGGCGGCCGGTTCATCCTTCGCATCGAAGACACGGATCAGACGCGCAAGGTGGAAGGCGCCGTCGAAAATCTGATTGACGTCTTCGCTTGGTTGAACATTCATTTCGACGAAGGGCCGCACCTCGGGGGACCGGTGGCGCCCTACGTCCAATCGGAGCGGCTAGCGACTTATCGCGAGCATTTACAGCAGCTCGCGGATGCCGGTCACGCCTATCGGTGCTTCTGCACCACGGAGCGATTGGACGATATGCGCAAGCAGCAGGCGCAGCGCGGGCAGGTCCCGATGTATGACCGGCGCTGTCGAAATCTTCCGAAGGACGAAGTGGCGCGGCGGCGGGCGGCGGGCGAACCGCATGTATGGCGCATGGCCGTGCCCGACAATCAAACGGTCAAGATCGCCGATCTTATTCGCGGCGACGTGAGCTTCGAAACGAGCACGATTGACGATCAGGTGCTGCTGAAATCGGATGGCTTTCCGACGTATCACCTCGCGAACGTGGTGGACGATCATGTGATGGAGATCAGCCACGTCATTCGCGGAGAAGAGTGGCTGCCCTCGACGCCCAAGCACGTCTTGCTCTATCAGTTCTTTGGCTGGATGCCGCCGGTGTTCGCCCACTTGCCGCTGTTGTTAAATGCTGACCGCAGCAAGATGTCAAAGCGCTCCGGCGACGTGGCGGTGGAGGACTATCGAAAGAAAGGTTTTCTTCCCGAAGGGCTGATCAATTTCGTCGCGTTGCTGGGCTGGCATCCCCGCGATGACCGCGAGATCTTCTCCTTGGAAGAGCTGGTGCAGGAGTTCTCTTTGGAGCGCGTAAACAAGGCGGGCGCCGTCTTCGATCTTGCCAAGCTGCGCTGGATGAATGCCGAGTACATCAAGGCGGAAGACGAGGATGCGCTGTTTGCGCATCTGACGCCCTTGCTTGAAGACGTCATCCGGACCTCCGGCGAACCGCGCACGCGATATGCCATGCAGGTGCTCCGCGGCGGAGCGGAGGGCTACGAAGCGCTGGCCGAAAAAGTGCGCGAAGTGTTGGCTCCCCTGCCGCCGCCGGTGCGGGAAGTCATGGAACTGATGGACAATGACGCGGGCATAGCGGTCGTAGCGGATTTCATGGCGCGGATGGCGGCGCTCGATGCAGGTGTCTGGACTGATTTCCCTCGACTGGAGGAAGAGTTCAAGCAGGCGGCAACTGCCGCCGGAGAGACTCACGGTCTGAAAGGCAAGACGCTCTGGCAGCCGTTGCGCGCGGCCTTGATGCGGCAGCCTCATGGCCCGGAGTTGGCGAAGCTGATGGGAATTTGGGGACGCGACCGCGTACTGGCGGAGTTGCAGCACTCACTGGACATCGTTCGGCAATCCGTGGGAGCGCGCAAATGAAGGTGATGGTGCTGTGCGGCGGAGCGTCGGCGGAGCGCGTGGTTTCATGGGCGTCAGGCGATTCCGTCGCGAACTGGATTGCCGAAGCCGGGCATGACGTATTGAAATACGACCCCGAGCAGCCGGGACGGACATATCGTGCAGATCAGCCGCTTGCTCCATCCGAGATTGGGGTGGAAGCTCCCGCTCCGAAGCGCGGCCGGGGCTATGATCCGAATGTGGTGAGGCATCTGCTTGACCAACTGGATGCCTTCAAACCCGATCTCGTGTTTCCGATTCTGCATTCGGGCTATGGCGAAGATGGAACGTTGCAGGCGCTATTGGAATGGCTGCAGATGCCGTTTACGGGATCTGGGTCGGTGGCGTCTGCGCTCGCCATGGACAAGCAGATTGCCAAAGTTGTGATGGGGGCGGCGGACGTGCCGGTGCTGCCAGGTTTCACAGTGGATTTTCCGGCAATGGGGAGTCCGCAACAAGCGGAATCAGACCTCGCTGCGCGGATTAGTTATCCGGTCGTCGTGAAGCCGCTGCGTGGTGGATCCACGGTCGGATTGACCAGAGTGTATGCGGCAACTGAATTGTCAAAAGCGCTCGATGCGGTGCGCGGGCAGCACGATAATGCCTTGATTGAGCCGCTGTTCGAAGGCCGCGAATTGACGGTGACCGTGATCGCCGGCGAAGCCTATCCGGTGATTGAGATTCAACCCAAGGCGGGGTTTTACGACTACTCGAATAAGTACACGGCGGGGCGAACGGACTATTTGTGTCCGGCGCCGATAGACGACAAAATCGCTTCGGCCATGAGCAAGACGGCGGTGAAAGCCTTCGAGTCTCTGGGCTGCGAGGGGTTTTCGCGCGTGGACTTCTTGTTGGCGGATGATGGCAAGTTTGTCTGTCTCGAAGTCAACACGCTGCCGGGCATGACGAAAAACTCGCTGGTGCCGAAATCAGCGCGGGCGCGCGGACTGGAGCCGGCGCAGCTCATACAGAAAATCATGGATTGCGCGCTGCGGAAATTCGCGCGGGCGGCGTAAGGAGCGATGCCGATTGCAGGCTGATGAGCACTTCATGAAGCTCGCGCTCCACGAAGCGATGAAAGGGCTGGGACACACCAGCCCCAATCCGCTGGTGGGAGCAGTGGCGGTGAAGGGCGAGCAGGTGCTGGGCAAAGCGCATCATAAAATGTTCGGCGGAACGCACGCCGAAGTAGCGCTGCTCAAAAAGCTCAAGCCGCAAGATGCGCGCGGGGCGACGATCTACGTCAATCTGGAGCCGTGCTGCCATCACGGCAAGACTGCGCCTTGTACGGATACGCTGATTGCCGCAGGAGTCGTGCGAGTCGTGATAGGGCACGAAGACCCGAATCCGTTGGTGAGTGGAAAAGGAATCGCGCAGTTGCGAGCGGCGCGCATTCCCGTCGTGGTGGGTGTGATGGAGCGCGAGGCGCGGCAGATCAATGCGCCGTTTCTCACGTACATCACGCAGGGAAGGCCGTGGATCCTGCTCAAGGTGGCGCAATCGCTCGATGGGCGGATTGCCCTGGCGAATGGGCAATCGCGCTGGATCACCGGCGAAGCGGCGCGAGTGGAAGTGCATCGCTTGCGTGCGCAATTGGATGCCGTGATTGTCGGGTCGCAAACGGTGATTGATGATGATCCGGAACTGACCGTGCGGCATATCGAGGGGCGAAACCCGCTGCGGATTGTGATGGACTCGCTGCTGAGAATTCCGCCGGACGCGCGAGTGCTGCATCAGGAAGACAACGGGCGGACGTGGGTGCTGGCGACGCCGCATGCGGATCCTGAGAATCGGCGGCGGATTGAAGAGACCGGAGCCACGGTGCTCAAGTGCCCAAGCGGACCGGATGGGAAGCTCGATCTCGTGGCGGCGATGAAATTGCTCGCCGAGAAGGGACTGACGTCGGTGTTTGTCGAGGGCGGAGGCACGCTGCACGCATCATTTATGCGGGCCGGGCTGTGCGACAAATTCATTGTGGCCATTGCGCCGATCATCATCGGCGCGGATGGGCGGCCTTCGATCTGGGAGCTGGGCTTGACAGGTATGGATCAGATACCGAGATTCGCGATTCGCAAGAACCGCCGAATCGGTGACGATATTTGGCTGGAGCTGGAGAAAGATGTTCACAGGGATCGTTGAACGCAAAGGCCGGATCGCGGCGATTGACGAGTTGCCGGGGGGGCGGCGACTACACGTCGAAGCGGGTGACGTGTACGGCAATCTCGACATCGGCAACAGCGTTGCGATCAATGGCTGCTGCACGACCGTCGTGGCGCGGGACGGCAAGAGGTATAGCGTTGAGCTGATGGAAATCACGCTCGAGAAGACGAATCTCGGCGATCTCAGCGTTGGATCATCCGTGAATCTGGAACGGCCGTTGGCGCTGGGCAGCGAATTGGGCGGACACTTGGTTCAGGGGCATGTGGATGGAGTCGGCGTTGTCACCGACGTGACGCCCTTGGAAACCAGCCGGCTGGTGAGCATTCGTGTGCCGGCTGAGTTAGTGAAATATGTGGTGGGGACAGGCTCGATTGCCATTGACGGCGTTTCCATGACTGTCGCGCAAATCACGGAGGATGTGCTCACGCTGGGCGTCATCCCGCATACCTGGGAAGTAACGGTGTTCTCGGACTATCTGGCCGGGACACGCGTGAACCTCGAAGTGGATTTGATCGGCAAGTATATTGAAAAGCTGCTGCCGGAGCGTTGGCGGACGGTCGTCAATGAGCCGTATCAGCAGCCGGTAACAACGCGCTGAGCAGCCAGCAGAGGAATTTAACATGCTCGACAAGATTACAGACGCTCTGGTTGACATTTCTGAAGGCAGGATGGTGGTCGTGGTGGACGATGAGGATCGCGAAAACGAAGGCGATTTGATTCAGGCCGCCCAACGTGTGACGCCGGAATCCATTAACTTCATGGCGACACACGGTAAAGGGATGATCTGCCTGGCGCTCACCGAAGAGCGCGCGGAACAGTTGAACTTTCCGCCGATGGTATCGCACAATACGGCGTTGAAGGGGACCGGCTTCACGGTCACGATTGACTACGTGCACGGCACAACCACTGGGATTTCCGCCGAGGATCGCGCGGCCACGGTGAAAGCGATCGTCAATCCGGCGTCACAGCCATGCGACTTCGCGCGCCCGGGCCACATTCACCCGATTCGCGCCAAAGCGGGCGGCGTGCTGGAACGGATGGGGCAAACCGAAGCGGCGGTGGATCTGGCGCGGCTCGCGGGACTGTTTCCGGCAGGTGTGTTGTGCGAAGTGATGCGCGAAGACGGGACGATGATGCGCCGTCCGGAGTTGCGCCAATTTGCCGATCGCCACGGCTTAAAGATGATCTCTGTGGCGGAGCTGATCAAGCATCGCACCCGGCACGAGCGCTTCGTGCAAGAGCGCGTGCGCGTGGAATTCCCGACGAAATTCGGCACCTACACGCTGGTGCACTTCGAAGACATTTACGAGAAGAAGGATCATCTGGCCATCGTGAAAGGGCCGATTCCGCTCGGCAAGCCGACGCTGGTGCGTGCCCATTCCGAATGCCTGACCGGCGATGTGCTGGGCAGCGCGCGCTGCGACTGCGGACTGCAGCTCGAAATGGCGCTGCGAAGGATCGAGGAAGATGGCGCCGGTGTCGTCGTTTATCTGCGGCAGGAAGGCCGCGGCATCGGCCTCGGCGCGAAGTTGCAGGCCTACAAGCTGCAGGATGAAGGAATGGATACCGTCGAGGCGAATCTTCATCTCGGCTACCACCCGGACTTGCGCCGATATGGCGCGTGCGCGCAGATCCTCAAGGATCTCGGAACGGATGAGATTCGCTTGATGACCAATAATCCGCGCAAAGTGGAAGAGCTGGAGAGTCACGGAATCAAAGTTGTGGAACGCGTGCCTCTGCAAGTTTCGCCGACGGAGATGAATCTGCGCTATCTGCAAACCAAGCGCGACAAGTTGGGTCACATGATTGACGTGAAAGCATAGCGTGGTGAGCGCCGCAGCCGCACGCCTGGCGGCAGCACTTTCACTGATTACTGTCGCAGCGCTGCTCGCAAATTGTCACTCCAAAGGCCCTACCGGATCGTCGCTCGATTCGCTGGCGCCGCCGATTGGAATTGCGTTCAGCAATCCCAACGAGCAGATGACCTTCTTTGATTTGAACGATTGCGAAGTGACCGGGACTCATGTGCTTGCTTCCTGGTCAGTGTCGTGCGCGCAAATCAACTTTCAGGGCGACCGGATGGTCGTAATTGACGATAATCACGCGCGAATCGGCGTGTTCAGCCTGCCGGACCTGACGGAAGTCGCGGCGTCGAGCCTGGGCGGAGTGCCGATAGACATGCAGCTCACCACGTCCGGCAGTCACGCGTATGTAGTCACGCAGAACGCAACTCTTTGGCAATACTCCGTTGCCGCGCACGAATTCGATACGCTGGATACCGGCGTCGCGCCGCGGCGCCTGGCATTGCGCCCGCCGAGTAGTTTGGAGCTCTGGGTCGCCTGTGAGGGAAGTCGTGCGGTGATCGTGTACGACCTGAGCATCTTCCAACCGCTGGACACCTTGGAGTTTGCGACGGAGCCGACAGCGATTGCCTTTCGGCCGGACGGAGTCTATGCCTACGTCGCGCGGCGCGGATCGCCCGGGCTGGTGGAAATCTTGGATGCGGCCTCACGAACCGTAACCGGATTCATGGAGGCGGGGAGCGGACCGTTCGATCTGGCGATGAATGAAAACGGACAAATTCTCGCCGCGTCAGATTCGTTGCTCGGGCGCGTGCGTCTCTGGAATCTGGCCGAATCGCAGCAGTGGGATATTGATGTCGGCAGCTCGCCGGGGCGAATCCGCTATGCTGCGAGCGAACGCGCCTTCTACGTGTGCGGTCGTCAGCAAGGGCACGTGTATCGGATCAGTGTCGCCGAAGATACCCCAGTATTGACGGACACGGTGCGAACAGAGCCGGTCGTGCGCGAAGTGCTGCTTTGGGAGACGAATCGGTGAAACTGGTTGTCCAGCGCGTTTCATCGGCGAAAGTGACGGTAGCGGAAAAGGTGGTCGGAGAGATCGGAGCCGGGTTGCTGATTCTGCTCGGTGTAGGTCGCGCTGACGGGCCGGAAGACATGGAGTGGGGAGCGCGCAAAACGGCCGAATTGCGGATCTTTCAGGATGCTCTGGAAAAGATGAACCTCAGCCTGCTCGAGATCGGCGGGCAGGCGCTTGTAATCAGCCAATTCACGTTGTACGGCGACGCGCAGAAAGGGCGGAGACCAAGCTTCGTGGATGCTGCGCCGCCGGAGCTTGCCGAACCGCTCTATCTGAAGTTTGTCGAGAATTTGCGCGCGTTAGGCGTCCATACCGAGACCGGAATCTTCGCCGCCAGGATGTCCGTGTCGCTGGTGAATGAAGGCCCGGTCACCATCATCATTGAACGATAAATAATTCGAATGGAAATAGAAAAGGGATTCCGAAAAATCGGAATCCCTTTCTTGTTGGAACAAACCTTGACTAAGCCGGAACGGGTACGGGCTTAGCCAGTCCGGAACGGACTTTGCGGATGATGCGGAATGCTTCTACGAGCAGCAGCATGGCAAGGCCGACCAGAATCAACGCCACCCATGGCACGGGATCAGCGGGAATCGTGAACGCCTCGTCAGGGAGGAATCCTTCGGCGATGAAGCGTACCAGCGCCCATGAACTCATGATGTACATAAAGACCGTGGGCAAGCCCGTGACGTACCAGACCCAACGGGAGCGATAGGTGCGATAGAGCCAGACCGTCACGCCGATCAGCGTGAGCGCGGCGAGCAACTGATTGCTTGCGCCGAAGAGCGGCCAGAAGGTGCGCCACGCAGGAATCGGATTGCCGGCGGCATCCACCATGACTTGCGCGACGAAAACAATCGGCACCAAGATCGTGACCGCCGTGCCGATCCAGCGGCCGAATTGATTTTGCCAGCCGGTCAGTTCCTGCACGATGTAACGTCCCAATCGCGTGCAAACGTCAAGCGTGTCGTAAACGAACGTGGTGAAAGCGAGTAGTCCGAAGGAGATGCCGAACGCCGCGGGGATGCCCATGACACTCAGAAAGCTGCCGACGCCTTGGGCGTAAATCAGATTCGGTTTGCCGATCAGCGCCGTGCCGGCGGAATGCGAGAGCATCATCACACAGCAGAGCGAGACCACGGCGACCATCGCTTCCATCAGCATGGAGCCGTAGCCGACGAGCTTCGCATCCGTCTCATAGCGGAGTTGTTTTGAAGTCGTGCCGGAGGCGATCAGCGAATGAAATCCGGAGCATGCACCGCAGGCAATCGTTATGAAGAGCAGGGGGAACAGCGGAAACGTCTCGCCTTTGGGAGTGCTCCACACCCAGCCGGTAAAGGCCGGATACTCGATGCCCTTGCCGCCGAAGATGATGCCCAGCATGCCGCCCGCTAGCGCGACGAAAAGAAAATAACCGCCGAGATGTCCGCGCGGCTGCAAGAGAATCCACACGGGGACGAGCGACGCGACAAAGCAATAAGCGAGCAGCAAGACATCCCACGCTACGCGGGCCTGATTGTCCGTCAGATTGAGTGCCGCGCCCAGATCGAGCGGCATGTATTGACCGATCCAGATCACCACGCCGACGAGCGGAAGAAAGATCGCCGTGGCGAGGCCGATGGAGAGCTTGGCGTAGCGCACCATGAGGCCCATCAGCACGCCCAGCGCAAGATAGAGCATAGAGGACGACGCAATTCCGCCGCCGCTCACGGTCATGCCATTCTCAAGCGCTTGACTGCCCACAAAGGATCCCGCCACAATGTCGGTGAAGGCAACAACAATGTAAACGAGCGCGATCCATACGAACAGCAGAAAGAGCACGTAGGAGCGGCGGGTCATGTGCTCGCGCACAACGTCGGCAATCGAGCGCGCTTTGTGGCGAATCGAGGCGACGAGCGAAACGAAATCATGCACGCCGCCGATGAAGATTGAACCGACGAGGATCCAGATTAGCGCCGGCAGCCAGCCAAACATGACTCCGGCGAGAATTGGGCCCACAATCGGCCCGGCGGCCGCAATGGCGGAGAAATGCTGGCCGAGGAGGTATTTTGGAGGCGTAGGAACGTAGTCTACATCATCTCGCAGGGTTTCGGCGGGAGTCGGAGTGTCCCGATTCAATTTCAGGAGGCGCACCAATAACCTGCCGTACACCCGATAGGCGTAGAAGAGGATGAGTCCCGAAACCGCGGCAACTATCAACAAGTTCACCTCACAAGCCTCCTTTTCCGGCGAGATTCGCTGAAATCTGTGTCACACGCTCGTGGTAAATAGGTGATAAAACATGCTTTATGATGATGATCAAGTTATTTCATTAGAGTTTGTGTGCCACGTCAGGTACGGAAAAGTGGCTCGCCAAAAGGCGCGGGGCAGAAAAACGGTCAAAAATATTTCAAAAAACACTTGACTTTTGAACGGGTGTGCTGTATATTTTGCACGAACGTGCAAGATAGAAAGAACCACTATGTCCGAACAGCTTAACGAGAAGCAACGCAAAGCTCTTGACTTTGTTCAAGAGGAGATCCGGGTCAAGGGACGGCCGCCGACGCTTCGGGAGATCGGCACACATATCGGCATCACCTCAACGAATGGTGTCCGGTATCTTTTGGATGGCTTGGAGAAGAAGGGTTATTTGCAGCGGAGCCCGATGCTCTCGCGGGGGATTGAGCTGACCGGTCGCACGGTTGCGCCCAAGTTTGCCGACGAGATCCGGGAAGTGCCGATTCTGGGGCGCGTGGCGGCAGGAGCGCCGTTGCTCGCAACCGAGAATATTGAAGGGCATATGCGGGTGGATCGCTCCTTGGCGACGACGGATGATACGTTTGCGCTGAAGGTGCGCGGCGACTCGATGAAAGAGGCCGGCATACTGGAAGGGGACGTCATCTTCGCCAAGCCGCAAAGCACCGCGGATCCAGGGGATATCGTCGTGGCGTTGTTAGGTGAGGAAGCGACGGTTAAGTACTTCCGTCCCCAGGGGGATCGGGTCTGCCTGGAGCCGGCGAACCGCTACTATTCGCCAATCGTGGTCGAGCGCGGTACTCCCGGTTTCCGAATCCTGGGAAAGGTCATCGGATTAATGCGCAAGCTGTAACTCAGCCGTTCAGCCTCCCGGCTTGACAGGACTCGTTCGGGGGCTATTCTGAAAGAAGGGAATCCATTACCGAGTACGGTTGGATTCCCTTCTTGTCGTTAAAATGTAGAGACTTGACAAGCCCACAAAGATTGGGTATATTTGCCTCAGTTCCCGTTCCCTTCCTTTGGCGCGATCGTTTCGTAGACGGACGTATGAGCCGGATCCAACCTGATGAGCGCCCTGACTCCCTTTTCATACCCCGCAGTCTTTAAAGCCTCGGCAAATTGTCGGTGGTTCGTTTCCAGGAATGGCCGTTGTGCATCAATCGGCAATTTCTGGAGCTTCACGAGCGCGTAATACAAATAGTCTTTCGCGAACGCGTAATTCTGCTGCTCGTTGTAATAAAGTCCGGTGTAATAGAAAAAGTTGAACTCGCGCCAGGTCTTGTTATCATCGCTGATGTAAGCGCGCAGCAGCTCATCGCGCTTGTCCCAGCCAAAGTAGTAGAGCGAACCGGTGCTGGAGAGAATCGCCTGCCGGGCTTTGTCGAAATACTTCCGGCCGCCGAGCTTGACATACTTGTCTTCCTCGATCCCTTCGAGCACCCAGACATAAAACTCCACCACACCGGCAAACGCATTGAAGGGGTTGCGAGTCAGCTGAATCGGCTGACGTAAGCCGAATTCCCAGCGCTTGTCGTCGAAACGCGTTTCCTGACGGTTGGTGATGATCAGGTTCGCTTTGTACTTGTCTTCCTGCGGATTCGGGTTGTACTCGGTGAAATAAATACTGATCTGGACCGGCAAATCATAGCCGCCTTCATCGCGATTCCACTCTTGTCCGTCATTGGCGAGATAAGTGGAGAGCAGAGAGTCCAGGCCGTTCAGTTTCGCCTTCGCCTCATCGGGTAGATTCTGCGTATCTACGGTGACTTCGGGGATAACTAATTGAGCGCCTACGGTGGCGGCTAAGACAGCCACCAGGCACATGGCAACGAGGGCCGCAAGATTTTTGCTGCGATTCATGCCCTTATAATACGGATTGTCCGCTCGAAAGTCAAGGGCGGAACACGACTTGACTTTTTCTTAGTCGTGGTGCTGCTTGCACATTTGTCGCCCGTTCTGGCTGCGTTCGAGGGGAGTGCTTTCGGGCCACGTGCCGCTGGCTTGGGGGGTGGCGGAGTGGCGCTGGAGGGCGATGCGTGGCAGGCCAACCGGAATCCGGCACTGGCAGCAGGCGGTTGGAGGTGGGCAGGTGCCCAGTGGTCCCAGCTCTTTGGCATCCCGGAACTGAATCGGGAATCTGCGGACGTGACCACAAGTGCGTATGGCCAGCCGTGGGCGCTGCACGCGGGGACGTTCGGCTCTGACCTGTATCGCGAATCGAACCTCCGGCTTGCGGCAGCACGAAAGATCGGAGCCTTGTTGACTCTTGGCGTGGCTTTGAATGCCGGGTGGCTGGACGTCAAGAATTATGCGCGAGGCAGCGTATTGGGTATGGATGCCGGAATGCTGATTCAGGCGCATCCACAAGTGATAATCGGTGCGGTTTGGCGAAACTTGAACGATCCGAAGTTGAACGGCTATCAGGATCGCCTGGCCGAGTCGCTGACGGTTGGAGCGGCAGTCCATCTCCCCGGCGAAGCGTCTGTGGTCCTCGACATCCTCCAGGAACCGCATCACGCGACCGAATATCGAGTAGGAGCCGAAGCGCAAGTGCTTTCGAATGTCGCGCTGCAAGTCGGCGCGCGGGCAGAGCCGGTGCGGCCATCGGCAGGAGTACAGATCAAAGCGGGACGCTGGTATTTTTATTATGCTGGAGATCTGCATCCGGATCTGGGGGTCTCGCATGATGTTGGATTGGCAATGCGGCTCCGCTGATGAAGCCGTTCTGCTTATTGCTCGGCCTTACGATGGCCTGTGAGAGCGGACTCGCCGGAGCCATTGAAGAATGGGTCGAGAATTCGCCGCAGCCGGAGATCGTGCAGGAATGGCTCGATGAGCTGCGCGAACATCCGCTGGACTTGAATCGGATGAACCGCAATGAGTTGCTCCGGCTCCCGTTCTTGGACGAGATGAGTGTGAAACGTCTGCTCGACGCGCGAACGGAACAGGGGAACTTTCGGCGGATCGAAGATGTTCTCAGAATGCCCGAGTGGAGCGGGGAGCAGCGCGAAGTGCTGCAGCGTTACACGGCTGTGGTGCCGCGTGTGGAACGAGCACGGGTGCGAGCAACGACACAAGTCAAGAGTGTAAGCAGTTCATCTTTGCGCGGGAGCTTCTCCTCCAACGAACGAGCGTCGGGGTTCATCATGATGCGGCAGGATGCATCAAGGCCACAGGCGTTGCAGGATGTATCGGTTGGCATCGCGTATGTGGGAGCAGGTCAAGGCTGGCGAGCCATGGCGGGAGATTTTCAATTCGAGTCCGGCACGGGGTTGGTGTTTGGCTCGGCCTATGGCAGTTCGAGTTGGCTGGCGCGTGGGACTGCACTGGTTCCTTCCTATGCCTCGGGTTTGAAGTCGAGACCGACGAGTGACAAGCTCTCGATGTTTCGCGGAGCAGGTTTGCAGGTGACGCGAGGGATGTTTGGTGTCACCGCGTTGATGAGTCGTCAGCGACTCGATGCGATAACGGCGAACGACGGAGTTGAGCGTATTACGGAAGGCGAGTCTGTCACCTCGCTGACTGAAGCCGCGCGTGATGATCAGGTGGAAGAGCGGCTGTTCGGCGCTGAAGTAGCTGCTCATCTCGATCAGTGGCGAATGAGCGTATGCGGAGCGCGATCACTGTTTTCACCGGAGTTCAATCCTGGACCTGATCCGGTTCAGCCGTTTGTCTTTCGCGGGCGGCGGCTCGACGTTGGCGGAATGAGCCTCAGCGGCGGCTGCCGCAGACTTGAATTTGTTGCGGAAGCGGCACGTTCGATACTCGGAAGCAGCGCCGCGCGAGCGGTGCTTGCGATGCGGCGCAACTCGCTGGGTCTTTCGCTCTATCATAGTTACGCGTCGCCTGACTTCTTCTCCCCGCACTCGAAGGCATGGGGCGCTTTCGGCGACGAGGCGGTAAACACGAACCGTACCGGCATTCGTCTCCGGTTTGCATCCAGCGCCTATGTGCTCGGACTTCATGCGTGGAATTCGCGCACTCCCTTTCGCACTGCCAGTCTGCCCTTGCGCAAAACGTCGAGCGGTATTGAGATCCGTTCTGAGCTGCCCCTCACGGCAATCCTGAATGCAGAAGTTCTCGCCGGGCGAACGTGGAATGAAGACTCCGGCACCGAGTCACATGAAGTCATGAAGCGCACGGATCGCTCGCGGCTCGAGCTGACATTGTTACAAGACATTGAATTCAAGCTGCGGCTCGAATTGCGCTCGGTGCACTCGGATGATAACCGCGACGGCAAGCGCGGCTCGCTCCTCTTTTTGCAGACCAAATACCCCAACCGGTTGGCGACGCTGCTTCTGCGCATCACCTTCTTCGACATTGAGAGCGGCGACGCCGCGATTCGGGCGTACGAGACGGCGCCAATCGGTGCGTTTCCCGTTGTCACCTACTCCGGCAGCGGACGGCGAGCGGCGGGAATGATCTCGCGAAGTGCGGGCCCTCTGAATGTCGCGGTAAAGTTCGCCCACACGCTAGACGACGACGGCGAGTCGCGGGAAGGCGCGGCGCAATTGAGTGTAAGCTGGTAGCGCGTGTGAGTACGCCGCTCGTTGGAATCATCGTCTTGAACTGGAACGGTCTGGCGGACACGCGCGAGTGTCTGCAAAGCCTGATTCGACTGGCCGGACCAGCGCCACGCATCTATGTCGTGGACAACGGCTCAACCGACAACAGCGTTGAAATTCTGCACCGCGAGTTTGGTGAGCGAATCGTGCTTATCGCCAACGAGCGCAATTTGCTCTATGCGGGCGGCAACAACGTCGGCATCCTGCGCGCACTGAGCGACGGCTGCTCACACATCCTGCTGCTCAACAATGACACGGTCGTTGATGAACAGTTGCTTACGGAGCTGCTGAAGGCAGCGGAGCAGCATCCCAATGCGGTGTTGTGTCCCAAGATTTACTATGCCGATCGTCCCAACATACTCTGGTACGCCGGCGGCAAGCTGAATCTGCGCCGCGCTCGAATTGCGCATCGCGGGATTCGCGAACTGGATCGAGGACAATACGAGCGGATGGAAGAGACGGCTTGGGCGACGGGATGTGCGCTGTTTGCGTCCGGAAAGGTCTTTGAAACGGTGGGGCTGCTGGACGATAATTTCCAGCTCTATTGCGAAGACGTGGATTTTTGTCTTCGTGCGCGTGCGGCCGGATTTCAGATCATCTACGTGCCGCAGGCGAAACTGTGGCACAAGGTTTCGGCGGCGATCGGAGGGAATTTGTCGCGCCCTAAGTTGACTCGCAAATGGAACAGCCTGCGGCGCTTGCTGAAAAAGCACGTGCGCAATCCGCTGACGCGCCGGCTCGCGCTGACGGATTTCGCCATTACGGAGCCGATCCGCGTCATCGGAGCGGCGCTGCGCGGAAAGTTGCGCTAACCTGCGTACATTCCCCGGGCATTCGAAAGGAAACGGGAGGAAGAGAATTTTGTCGTTACGACGAGTACTGTTTCTTTCTATCTGCATCTTGTCATCAAGTCTGTCGGCGTGGGCGGGAACGTTCGCCTTGCTGGATGCAAACGGTGATTCGCTGGGGCGGCTGCCGTATCTCGATCGCGGGCAGGAGCGGGCGATTCCACTGGGTGTGCTGGCGGATAAGGCCGGATGGCAAACGGACCAGTTCGATGAGAAGTTTGTGGTGATGCTGCCCGATTGGGCGGTCACGCTGAAACAGGGAAACGCTTTTGCGCGGGTGAACGATTCATTTGTGCAGCTGCGCGTGACGCCGGAGGAGTGGGACGGCACGACGTGGGTGCCGGCAGCGAACCTCTCGAACCTGTTTGCCGATCGCGCGGTCATTGGGCAGGACGGCGCCTCGATCACAGTAAAGGCGCTCCCGCGAGTGACGCACAGTGATGGTGCGGTCGCGTGGGAACTCGGGACGATCATCATTGATGCCGGTCATGGCGGCAAGGATCCCGGCGCCTCAGGCATGTATGGTCTGGTGGAAAAGACGGTGACGCTCGACATCGCGCGGCGGCTGGTGCGCGAATTGGAGAGCCAGCGGCTCAAGGTTGTGACAACTCGCACCGCCGACACGTTTCTGCCGCTGCATGAACGAACCAGTTTGGCGAACGCGCAGCACGGCGACTTATTCATTTCGATCCACTGCAACAGCCTGAAGTCACCGGATCCGCATGGGATCGAGACGTATTTCCTGAAGCCGGCGCGTACCGAACGCGCGGTAGATGCGGCAATGCGCGAAAATGAGGTCGTGAAACTTGAGGACGGAAATGGGAGTTATCAGGATCTGACGGAGGCCAATTTCATCCTCCTCACCATGGCGACCAGTCAGTACATGAAAGACAGTGAACTATGGGCCGCTCTGGCGCAGCACGAAGTCTCGGCCGGCGCGGGACTGCTCGATCGCGGCGTGGATCAGGCCGGGTTTTATGTGCTGATGGGAGCCTCGATGCCGGCGATTCTCTTCGAATGCGGGTATCTGTCGAACCCGGACGACGCCAAACTCCTCTCTTCTGAGCGTGGCCGGCAGAAAATTGCCGAAGGCTTGAGCGAAGCCATCCTGAAACTCAAGCGCGCGCTTGAGACGTCCGCCTCACGCTAAACCATCCCTGTTCCTTGAAGAATCGTCCGCTTGCGGTCTTTGATTCCGGCTTAGGTGGATTGACGGTGGCCGCTGAAATCCACCGTCAGCTTCCGCACGAGCATCTGATTTTCCTTGCCGATCGTGCGCGGGTACCCTACGCGTCGCTGAGCCCGGCGCTGATTGCGCGCTTTGCCGGCGAGTGTTTCGATTTTCTTCTTGCTCATGATCCGAAGGCCGTGGTCATTGCGTGCAATACCGTCTCCGCCGTGGCGCTCGATGAGTTGCGCGCGCGCAGCCCGGTGCCGCTCATGGGCGTGATTGATCCGACCGCCCGCGCCGCGGCGCAAAGCACAAGATCAAAACGCATTGGAGTGATCGCCACTTCGGCGACAGTGAAACGGCAGGCGTACGATCATGCCTTGGCGGAACTCGTGCCGGGAGTGCTCGTGTTTTCCAATGGCTGTCCGCTACTCGTGCCGCTGGTCGAAGAAGGCTGGACGGAGGGAGAAATTCCGCGGCGGATCGTGGAGCACTATTTGGATCCGATCATGCCGGCGAATGTGGATACGCTGGTGCTCGGCTGCACGCATTACGAATATTTTCGCGATACAATTCAAGCGGCACTGGGCCGGCACGTTGCGTTGATCAATACGCCGCAGGTGACGGCCGAGCAATTGCGCCGGCAGCTCGCAGATATGTCTCTCTTGCGTGACGGCAGCGATGTCGGTCACGTGCAGATCTTTTCCACGGATGTCTCCGACGCCCTGCACCGGGTCGTGCAGGATCTGTTTGCGGCGTCGTTGGCGAGCGGCGAGGTGAGTATCCGCGCCGCACAAATCCCGCCTCACTTTATCAATCAGAAAAACAATTCCGCGGCAACCTTGGCCTGACGCCGCGTTTATTTGCCTGCCGAAATCATCACGAGTCCCGCCAACCGTCTCCCACCCCGATCGAATCATGGACATTGCAGAACTTCAAGTCCTCCCGATGACCGAGCTTATGAAGCTCGGACGCAGCTTGGAAGTGCCCGAACTGGCGGGCCTGCCCAAGCACGAACTGATTTTTAAGATCCTTGCCAAACAAGCCGCCAAGGAAGGCGTTGTGTTGGCCACCGGCGTGCTGGAGATTCTGCCGGATGGCTATGGCTTCCTGCGTAGCGCCAGCGCGTCCTATTTGCCAAGTCCGGACGACGTTTATGTCTCGCCGTCGCAGATCAAACGCTTTGGCTTGCGCACTGGGCACGTCGTGGCCGGTCAGGTACGCCCGCCGAAAGAAGGCGAACGTTTTTTCGCCCTGTTGAAGGTCGAATCCGTGAACATGGCGGACTCGGAATCGGTCAAGGATATCATTCACTTCGACAATCTCACGCCGCTCTATCCGAATCGCAAGTTTCAGTTGGAAACGGGTTCGAAAGATCCGACGTTGCGCGTGATAGATGTCTTCACCCCCTTGGGCATGGGGCAGCGCGGATTGATCGTGGCGCCGCCGCGCACCGGCAAGACAATCATCATGCAGACCGTTGCGAATGCGATCGCGAAGAATCATCCCGACGTGATCCTGATGGTGCTGCTGATTGACGAACGTCCGGAAGAGGTCACCGACATGGAGCGCAATGTCAAGGGCGAGGTGGTCTCCTCCACGTTTGATGAGAAGGCCGAGCGGCATGTGCAAGTCGCCAACATGGTGCTGGAGAAGGCGAAGCGGATGGTCGAAATGAAGCGGGATGTGGTGATTCTGCTCGACTCGATCACGCGTCTCGCCCGCGCTCATAATACCGTGATGCCGCACTCGGGCCGTGTGCTCTCCGGCGGTGTGGACGCGAACGCGTTGTATGAACCCAAGCGTTTCTTCGGCGCGGCGCGAAATATCGAAGAGGGAGGAAGTCTGACGATTCTGGCGACAGCCCTGATTGATACCGGGTCGCGCGCGGACGAAGTGATCTTCGAAGAGTTCAAGGGCACGGGAAATTTGGAACTGGTGCTCGACCGCCGCCTGGCCGAAATGAGAATCTTCCCGGCGATTGACCTGATGAAGTCGGGGACCCGGCGCGAAGAGCTGTTGCTGACCGCGCCGGTGCTGCAAAAGATGTATGCGCTGCGCTCGGTGCTGGATCACAACAACACAATCGAGTCCATGAAATTCCTGCTCGAAAAAATGCGCGACACGAAATCAAACGCGGAGTTCTTTGAATTGATGGCAAAATCCTCGGCCTGATCAGCTTAACCCTTGGGAGGCGCTCCAAAGCAGAGCGCCTCCGCTTTCTTCTGACTTAGGCTGCAATAGTGGCCAAAACCATGTTTTGTTGACAATTATCAACTTGTTTTGTATATTCTTATACCTTCAACCCTCACGGACTAACTCCTGATTTTGCCACACTTAGATACCCCACCGGTGCGCTTCCTCCACAGTTCCTTGGTTTGGCCTCTCCTGATCGTTTCCTTTTGGCTGATCTCCGGCTGTGCTCAACGCGAAACGGATATCGGGATAGATGCCGTTAACAACACCGGCAAAGACGTATTCACCGAAATCTCCGGCACGGCGACTCTGGGCGTCAAGTGGAATCCCAACGTGACGAACGGGCGCGGTCTGTCTTTGCAAGTCGGTGAGGCTGCCGACTTCTACGCCTTTTTTGCCATGCAATTCAATCCCGCAGCGGCGCTGCCCGAAAGCGTGCGCGTGGACAGCATGGTGCTTAAACTCACTCGCAACCGGCTCTGGCCGGAAACGAACGCGCCGGATCTGCAAGTGCGCATTCGCGAGATCGAGGAGCATTGGACGCAGGATTCGCTTCTGGCGGGTGCATTGCCCGGGCGGTTAGGTTATCCAATACTGGATTCTCTGCTGATTCCGGCCTCCGAGATCAACTTCAGTTACACAGTTCCGGAATCCCTGTGGGCGCAATGGGTGGCGCGCGACTCCTCCACATGGGGATTGCTCTTTGAACCGAAGTCTATCGGTACGCTCTTGGATTTCTACAGCGGCAACGTCGTGGCAGATAGCTTGCGCGCCGTGCTGGAAATCCACGGAGTGCAGTGGCGCCAAACCGATAGCGCGTGGACAGACACCACGCTGTTTGTGCGTCAGTCTCCGGAGCACGATGCTTTTCTTGCGACGAGTTCCGCCGTGTGCGACTCGTCGCGCTTGTGTTTGAGCCAGGGATTTCCGCAGCGCGCGGCGCTGTACTTCCCACTGGATTCGGTGACCAGCGTCTTCCATCGGTCGGTCGCCCATGCCGAGTTATATCTGTACGCGGACACCCTGCATGCCGCAAATATGCTGTATTCGAGCGTTGGGCTGGCGTACAAAGAGGGTACGATAATGGGATCAGCGTGGATGACAAATCCGGATTCCGCAAAAGGCAATCTTGTGGCCACAGCCTCGACGACGTTCAATACACTGACCATGATCAAGTTCGATGTGAGTTGGATCGTCTCCGGCTGGGTTTCCAATCCCGTGTCGAATACCGGGTTTCAAGTATTGACTAGCGAAGAGAACGGTCACCTGACCCGGCAGGTTTTTTACAATTCACATCCTTCCGTCCCCGATTCACTCAGACCAAGGTTGAAGCTTTGGCTTACCGAAGAACAATAGCAATTTTTCTGCTGGCCATGGTGGGATGCGGCACGGCGCTCGCCGGCGGGTCCATGTTCTCGGCCAACGGAGTGGGGGAGCAGCAGGTGGGCGGCGGAATTCGTACGCTCGGACTTGGCGGGGGCGGGTTCGGCTATCAGGATTCGATGTCGTTCAATGCCTTGAATCCCGCGCTGGCCGCGTTTGCTCCGCGAACGACAATGCGTATGGCCGCTGAAGTCGGCTTCTGGAACACCACAGCGAATGGTCTGACCGATACCGATGGCGAAATGTCATGGCGGGATATTCGTTTGTATATTCCGCTGACCAGCCGCTGGAAGCTGGGAGCGGGAATCGAACCGGTGCGGCGGCAGGATCTGCATACGATCGGAATTCGTTCGGCGGTGTTTCTTCCGGACACGACTCATCAGCTGTACGAAGAGCGTGCTACGTGGACGGGGAGCACTGTGGATGTGCGCTTCGATAATGCCTACAGATTCTCGGAACGGTTTGGCCTCGGCGTGAGTGTGATTTATTCGTTCCTACACAATGAGCGTTCGACAATCATTGACTTCGGCGACACGGATTACCGCGACGTGCGTTACACGACGACCAACACCTTTCGTGGATGGTCCTTTGCGCTCGGCGGGTATTACAAAGTAACGGATCGCTTGGGCGCCGGCGGATTCTTCCGTCCGCGCTCGAAGGGCAATCACGTGCTGGAACTCTCGAAGAGCGGCACCGACTCGACGGTGAAGACCGACGACCGCGCGGACTCACCGGGTGAGTTTGGCTTCGGGCTTAGTTACAAATTGAATCCGAGTTTTGTCGGTGTGGCGGATGTGTACATGGGGCAGTGGTCGGATCATGATTACGGATTTTCAGGGACATCACTGGAGAACGGACACGTACAGGACCCGCTGTTTGTGTCGGTGGGATTGGAGCGACTGGCACGCCGCGCTCCTTTATATTCCGGATTTGATTTGGGGGGGTATCGTGCCGGGTTGTTCTATCGCAAGCACTACTGGATGACTGCGAGCGGTGACCCGGTGGCGGATATCGGTGTGAGTGCCGGTGCCTCTATCCCCATCGCCAAATCTTCCGGCTGGCTGCATTGGGCCGCGGAGGTGGGGAAGCGCGGGACGGACGAGAAAAAAATGGGCGCCACGGAGACCTTTTTCCGTTTCTCATTTCAGGTCGAGATTGCGGAAACCTGGTTCCAGCGCTCGCGGCCGCGGATTCCTCAGTGAGCGGCTGCCGAACTTCACTTACAACTTGCTGAAGGACTTCTGAGAATGCTGGCGGATATTCGCTTACAGCAATCCGATCCGGAGATTTTCGCCGCGATTGACCATGAACGGCGGCGGCAGAATGAAGGGTTGGAGTTAATCGCTTCGGAAAACTTTGTCACGCCTGCCGTGCTGGAGGCGATGGGCAGCGTGATGACGAACAAATATGCGGAAGGGCTGCCGGGGAAACGTTATTACGGCGGCTGCGAGTTCGTGGATGAGGCGGAACGCCTCGCGATTGCCCGCGCATGTGAGCTCTTCCAATGCCCGTGGGTCAACGTACAGCCGCACTCCGGGGCGCAGGCGAACATGGCCGTGTACTACACGCTGCTGAAGCCGGGCGACACGTTCATGGGGATGGACCTCGCGCACGGCGGACATCTGACTCACGGTTCGCCGGTGAACTTCTCGGGCCGCTTTTTCAAGGTGGTGAGCTACGGCGTCAAGCGCGAGACGGGACGCATTGATTTTGACGAAGTCGCGCGTCTGGCTCGCGAGCACAAGCCGAAATTGATTATGACCGGCGCATCAGCCTACCCGCGGACGTGGGAGCTGGCGCCGTTCCGCGAAATCGCCGATGAAATCGGCGCCTATCTGGTCTGCGATATGGCGCATTTCGCCGGACTCGTCGCGGGTAAAGCGCACCCGAATGTGCTGCCGCACTGCCATGTGGTGACCACGACGACGCATAAGACGCTGCGCGGTCCGCGCGGCGGCATGATTCTCTCGAGCGAAAGCGGCGGCGAGCTTCTGCTCTCCGGCATGCCGAAACCGAAGACGATTTCCGAAGCCCTCGATTCGTGGGTCTTTCCCGGCGTGCAGGGCGGACCGTTGATGCACGTCATTGCGGCAAAGGCCGTAGCCTTCAAAGAGGCTCTCTCTCCTTCTTTCAAGGACTACGCGCGACAGATCGTCTCGAACGCCAAGACGCTTGCTCAGGAATTCATATCGCTCGGCTATGACCTCGTCTCCGGCGGCACCGACAATCATCTGATGCTTGTGGATCTGTCGAATAAGGGTTGGACCGGCAAAGCGGCCGAGAAGGCGCTGGAAGTCGCCGGCATCACGGTCAACAAGAACATGGTGCCGTTCGACAAGCAGAAGCCAATGACCACGTCCGGTGTTCGCATCGGCACCCCGGCGGTCACGACGCGGGGCATGAAAGAAGCCGATATGAAGGTTGTGGCGAGACTGATTGACAAAGCGCTGAACAACATGGAGAATCCCTCCGTCCTCGAGAGTGTCAAGCGTGAGGTCGCGGAGCTGGCCGCTCAGTTCCCTCTATATCCAAGACCCATGCTCCTGCGCGACCTGTAACGCCGACACAGTGCCCGTCTAACTGAACTGCTGCTGAGGACCTGCGCGACGATGAAATGCCCCAACTGCGGAAATGATGAAGATCGAGTGATTGACTCCCGTCCGGTGCGCGAGGGGAATGCGATCCGCCGCCGCCGCGAGTGTTCCGCTTGCGGCAGCCGCTTCACGACCTACGAATCGGTCGAAGAGCAGACCGTGTTGGTGGTCAAGACGGATGGCACTCGTGAGCCGTTCGACCGCCAGAAAGTCTTCCGCGGACTGTCCGTGGCGTGCACCAAGCGGCCCGTATCGGTCGAGCAGTTGGACATCATTACCGCTGCCGTGGAAGCCAAAGTGTTGGCCGCGGAAGGTAAGGAAGTCACCAGCGCTCAGATCGGACAATGGACGCTCGATGAACTGCTCCCGATAGACGAGGTCGCTTACGTCCGGTTTGCTTCTGTCTTCAAGCGATACAAGAACTTAGATGAGTTCGTTGCGGGGCTGGCGGCCCTGCACCCCAGCCTGCGAATTCCTTCACAAATGGATTGACTTTAAGGGCAGTTTTGGGTATATTTTCGATTCTTTCTGGCGAAAATGTCGTTGAATTTACAGTGACATGATCGAAACTGTCCTATTTGCCGCGTTCGCGTTGGTCTCCATCCTCTCGGCGCTGCTCGTCATCACCAGTCCTTCTCCGATTGCCAGTGCATTGTACCTCGTCGTCACATTGTTTTGTGTCGCGGGGCTTTATGTGCTCCTGTCCGCCCCGTTCGTGGCCGCGATTCAAATCATCGTTTATGCCGGCGCGGTCTTGGTGCTGATCCTATTTGTGATCATGCTGCTCAATCTCAAGCCGATCGAGGAGCGAATTCCCCCCGGCTGGCAAATCGCCGGCATCGCCGTGGCCGGTCTCATCCTGATCGCCGCGTTTCTCTCGATCATGAGCGGCGCCTCGGTGATTCCATCCAACTCGGCGCTGCCTGATGGATACGGCAAGGTGACGGACGTGGGGAGCGTACTGTTCTCGAAGTACCTCTACGCGTTCGAGGTGACGTCCGTCTTACTCTTGTTGGCGGTGGTCGGCGCGGTTGCCCTGGTCCGCAAGCCGGATGCGAAGGACACGAGTGCAGATTGAACTCACGCACTACCTGCTCTTGTCCGCGGTGCTCTTCTCCATCGGCGTGATGGGAGTGCTCACGCGGAAGAACTTGATCGTCATCTTGATGTCTGTGGAGCTGATGCTCAATTCCGCCAACTTGACGTTTGTGGCCATCGCGCGGCATACGGCGGATGTCTCTGGTCAGGTGATCGTGTTTTTTGTGCTGTGCGTCGCGGCGGCGGAAGTGGCCGTCGGCCTGGCCATTTTGATTGCGATTTGGCGTCATCTGGGAACGATGCATATTGACGCCGCGAACTTTCTAAAGTGGTAACCATGCTCGACCTCGCCTATTTGGTGCCACTTTTCCCTCTGCTCGGTGTTGTCATCAACACCTTCTTGACCGGAAAGTCAAGCGAGAAACTGGTCGGCGGGCTTGCGTCTGCGATGATCGGCCTCAGCTTTCTCGTCACACTCGGTATCTTTTTCGAGATGCTCGGGATGAGTCCCGAGGCCCGGCGCTACGAACTCGATCTGTTCACATGGATTGCCGCCGGCAAGTTCAGCGCGTCGGCGGCGTTCTTGCTGGATCCGCTCTCCTTGGTGATGATGCTGGTTGTCACCGGCGTCTCCTTCCTCATTCATATTTACTCGATCGGCTACATGCACGGCGACGAAGGGCTCAGGAGATTTTTCGTCTACCTGAATCTCTTCGTTTTTTTCATGCTCCTTCTGGTCATGGGCAACAATTACTTGCTCATGTTTGTGGGGTGGGAAGGAGTTGGCCTGTGCTCCTATCTGCTGATCGGATTCTGGTACACGGACGAAGCCAAGGCCAGCGCCGGCAAGAAAGCGTTCATCGTCAACCGCATCGGTGACTTTGGATTTCTGCTGGCAATCTTCCTCATCTGGACGACGTTCGGAACGCTGCAATTCACGCAGTTAATTCCGATGGCCGGGTTGTACACGCCCGGAGCGGGAGTCATCACTGCGATCTGTCTGCTGTTGTTCACCGGAGCGATAGGGAAGTCGGCGCAGTTTCCGCTCTATGTATGGCTGCCGGACGCCATGGCCGGCCCGACTCCTGTCTCCGCTTTGATCCATGCCGCCACGATGGTCACCGCCGGCGTGTACATGGTCGTGCGCTCGAATTTCTTCTATTCGCTGTCGCCGGAGGCGATGCACGTGGTCGCCGTCATCGGCGGATTCACTGCCCTGTTTGCCGCGACGATCGGTCTCGTGCAGAACGACATCAAGAAAGTGCTGGCCTATTCGACGGTCAGCCAGCTTGGCTTCATGTTCATGGCGGCGGGAGTCGGCGCGTATGTCGCGGCAATCTTTCATCTGGTGACGCACGCGTTTTTCAAGGGACTCCTGTTCCTTGGCTCCGGCTCCGTGATTCATGCGATGTCGGGCGAACAGGATATTCGGCAGATGGGCGGATTGAAGTCGAAGCTGCCGGCTACGTATCCGACCTTCTTAATCGGGACTCTGGCCATTGCGGGTGTGCCGGGACTCGCCGGGTTCTTTTCCAAGGATGAAATCCTGTGGAAGGCGTTCGAAGGCGAGCATTATTTGCTTTGGGCAGTCGGCAGCGCGGCGGCATTTTGCACCGCGTTTTATATGTTCCGGCTTGTGTATTTGACTTTCTTTGGGAAGTTCCGCGGATCGAAGCATGCCGAAGCGCACGTCCACGAGTCGCCGAAAACCATGACGGTTCCGCTCATTATCTTGGCCATTCTGTCGGTGGTGGGCGGGTACGCCGGGCTGTCGCCTGCGCTGGGCGGAAGCAATTGGATTGAGCATTGGCTGGAACCGGTGATTCAAACCCCCGGCGCGCATGCCGAGGTCGTTGTGCACGAAGCGTCCTACGGCACCGAGTATGTCGTCATGATCTTGTCCGTGCTGGTCGCGTTCGTCGGCATCTGGCTGGCTTACAACTGGTACATGAAGAAGTCTGCGACGGTCGAGGCGCTGAGCAAGACCCCGGTGTACAGGCTGCTCCTGAATAAGTATTTTGTGGATCAGATCTACGACCGCTCCATCTCGCAGCCGATCGTCAGGTCCGCCGAGTTTTCGGCCAAGTATGTGGACGAGGGGACGATAGACGGTTTTGTCAACGGGATCGCCTCGTTCTTCAGCGGTGTGGGCGGTCTGGTTCGTCGCCTGCAAACCGGTGTTGTGCAGAATTATGCCATTTTCATGGGCTTGGGACTGATCGCCGTGTTGTCGTTCTTCCTCTATTCGGTATGGGCATAAGCGCATGATTCTTTCGATTTGCATTGCCCTTCCCGTTTTGACCGCGCTCGCGTTGTTGCTGATCCCGGCGTCGAATGAGAAGCTCATCCGCACGCTGGCGCTGGCCGGCACATTTGCGACATTCGCGGTCTCGTTGTTGGTCTATGCGAATTTTGTCGTCGGTGAACCGGGCTATCAAATGGTGGAACAGGCGCCGTGGATTCAATCCATCGGCGCCGAGTGGCATCTCGGAATTGATGGGATCAGCTTGTTCCTCGTGCTGCTGACTACGCTGCTGTCGGTGCTGTGTATTGTCAGTTCGTGGGGCAGCATCACCACGAAGATCAAAGAGTACCACTTCTTCTTCCTGCTGCTGGAAGCCGGCATGATCGGCGTGTTCTGCGCGCTGGATCTGTTCGTGTTCTATGTGATGTGGGAAGTGCTGCTGGTGCCGATGTTCTTCCTCATTGGCATCTGGGGCGGGCCGCGGCGCATCTACGCCACCATCAAGTTCTTCCTGTTTACGATGGTCGGATCGGTGGTGATGCTCGCGGGCATTCTTTACGTCTATTTCCATACGGTTGATCCCGCCACCGGCAGCCATACCTTCAACCTCCTTCTGGCTACGGAACAATCGAAGTTCCCGCTGGAGATTCAGACGTGGCTCTTCCTCGCGTTTGCGCTCGAATTTGCCATCAAGGTTCCCATCTTCCCGTTGCACACGTGGCTGCCGGACGCGCATACCGAAGCGCCAACGGCCGGGTCCGTGATTCTGGCAGGAGTGCTGCTCAAGCTGGGAACCTATGGCTTCCTGCGCATCTGTCTGCCCATGTTTCCGCAGGCCTCAATGCACTATGTGCCGCTGATCAGCATTCTCGCGATTATCGGCATTATTTACGGGGCGCTGGTGGCGATGGTGCAGCGCGACATCAAGAAGCTGGTCGCCTATTCATCCGTCGCGCACCTCGGTTTTGTGATGCTGGGGACGTTCGCTCTGAATATAGAAGGACTCACCGGATCGCTGTTGCAGCAGATCAATCACGGCATCTCGACCGGTGCGCTGTTCCTTCTGGTGGGCGTGATTTACGACCGGCGTCATACCCGCGACGTCGGTGACTTCGGCGGAATTGCTAAGGTCATGCCATTCTATGCTACACTCTTTCTGATTGTCGCGCTCTCCTCGATTGGCTTGCCGGGGACGAATGGGTTTGTGGGCGAATTTCTGATCTTGCTCGGGACATTCACCTCGAATGCCTGGTATGCGGTGCTGGCAACATCCGGCGTCATTCTCGCGGCGGTCTATCTGTTGTGGATGTATCAACGTGTATTCTTTGGGCAGATCACGCACGAAGCCAACGCGCGCTTGAAAGATATCACGTGGCCGGAAGCGCTGCCCATTTGCGTGCTGATTGTTTTCGTGCTGTGGATCGGCGTTTATCCCGAACCATTCATTTCGCGGATGCAGCCGTCACTTGAGCTGGTTCTGAGCAAGTTCCAGGCGGCGAATATGTCACAATTGGTGGTGCCTTGAAATGATTCCAGTCACCAATACTGATATTCTCGCCGTACTGCCCGAGACGATCATCGTGATTACTGCACTTCTGGTGATCGTGGCCGACGTCTGGAAGGGCAAATCGCGGCCGGGCATGTTGCCGGTGTTGTCATCGTTGGGTTTGGCAGCCAGCGCCGGAGCGGCGATTGCGACGTGGGGCTATGGCGGAACGATCTTTGACAACACCGTGTTCAGCGACGGATTTGCCTCGCTGTTCCGCGTGCTGTTTGCTGTCATCGGTATTCTAACCGTCATGTTTTCGCCGCACTATTTGCATGTGCGGCGAATCCGCTTGGGAGAGTACTACTCGCTTCTGCTGATAAGCATCTTCGGCATGATTGTGATGGTCACGGCGGCCAATCTGCTGATCTTCTTTCTTGGCTTGGAGACGATGTCCATCGCGTTGTATGTGCTGGCTGGTTTCCAGCGCGACGACGTGAAGTCAGCCGAGGCGGGAATGAAATACCTCGTGCTCGGCGCGTTTTCGTCCGGGTTCCTGATCTACGGAATTGCGCTGCTGTATGGCGTCGTCGGATCGCTCGACTATTCGGCTTTGGCGGCATACTTCCAGGGAGATTACGAACTCGGGCCGATGCTGGTGGCGGGTGTGGCCCTGCTGTTCGTCGGATTTGCCTTCAAGATTGCCGCAGTGCCGTTCCACTTTTGGTCCCCGGACGTCTATGACGGCGCGCCGACGACCATTACCGGCTTTATGTCCACCGGCCCGAAGGCGGCGGCGTTTGTGGCGTTGATCCGCGTGTTCGGCATCGCACTGGAGCCGGCTTCGCCGCTCTGGAGCACGGTCATGACGTGGCTCGCAATTGCAACCATGACGTTGGGCAATGTCGTCGCGCTGCGCCAAACCAGCGTCAAGCGCATGCTCGCCTATTCGTCCATTGCGCACGCCGGGTATCTCCTCGTCGGTATTGTGGCGGGCACACCGGCGGCCTTTGCGGCGACGGGATACTACCTCATCTCCTACGCGCTGATGAATCTCGGCGCATTTGCGGTGATTATTCTGCTCAACCGGCGGACGGAATCCGGCTATCATTACGATGCGCTGCGCGGGATGGGGTTCACCTACCCGCTGCTGGGCATCACCATGACCATTTTCCTGCTGTCGCTGACAGGAATTCCGCCCACGGCCGGATTCTTCGGTAAGCTCTACGTGTTTTCCGCGGCGATTCAGCAGGGGCATATCATGCTGGCCGTCATCGGTCTTCTGAACAGCGCCGTGGGAGCGTTCTACTATCTGCGCCTGATCACGCTGCTCTACATGACCGCCCCCGAAGGCGAGGGCACGGTCCCTCAGCCTGCGGCCTACAAGACCGCGCTCGTGCTGTCTTCCATTCTGATTCTCGTCATCGGCATGTTCCCAGAGACGTTGCTGAATCTCATTCAGTATTCCGTCCCCTAAGTTCTCTGAATTCCGCTATCAGAAAAGCCCCGGCAAAACCGGGGCTTTCTTGTTGAATACTCGTTGAATGCGATTATTCTTTCTTCTCGGGAGCCGCAGCCGGAACCGCTTCAACCGCCGAAGCTACCGTCGCGCCTTCGATGCTGAGCAAAACTTGCGGCGCGGGGCAGGCATGGGCTTCGCCGCCTTCATGCTTGGCCATCTTCGTCCCCGGCGCTTTGGCGTCATACATCACCTTGCCTTGCACCTGAATTGTCTTTCCCACGACGTCCTTGGGAAAGGTCACGGATTCATCGAGACTCTTGCAAATGATCCGCGAGCTGTCCGCCGCTTCGACCTCCACCCAGCAGCCGGCCCCCTTGCAGACGTCCACGATCTTGCCAGACACCAGCACAGTTTGATCTTTGTACTTCGTTGGGTCTGCCTTCACGCTTGAGATCGCTGTAGGCTCTTTGACGGTTGGAGCTTTGCCGTATGTCTTCACGGCGGGGGCGTCCGCGGCCCAGGCAAAGTTTACGAGCAGAACGATGGCAAGTGCGGCGAGGGAAATGCGTTTCATCATGGTCCTTTTTGAATTAAGTTCTTATGATCAGGACGCCGCGCGCACGCGACGCTGATACGTGTCCATGTAGTGTTCCAACTGTGAAAAGGCCTTTTCGAGGATCTCCTCGTTCGGCAGAAAAACCACGCGGAAGTGCTTTGTTCCCGGCACCTGCCCGAAGCCGGAGCCCGGCACCACCACGACCCCGGTCTCGCGCACGAGCCCGTGCACAAACAAGTCATCGCTCTCGTCAATGTGCAGGCGCGGAAACGCGTAAAACGCTCCCTCCGGCTTCACGCAGGAAATTCCGGGAATCGAATTCAGCCGCTTCACCGTAATATCCCGCCGCCGCGTGAGCTTAGCCTTGACTGAGATCAGATGCGACTGATCCCCCTCCAGCGCCGGCTGAATCGCATACTGAATCGGATGATTCGCGCACAGCCGCGCACGGAGAATCTTATTGATCGCCTCAATATACGACCGCATTACCGGCTCCCGCCCGCTGACAATTCCCCAACCCATCCGGAAACCCGGCGCGAGATAGGATTTAGAGAGTCCGTTGAACGTGATCACGGGCGCATCCTGATTCAAAGCAGCAATAGAGATATGCTTGCCGCCGTCAAGGATCAGCTTATCGTAGATCTCGTCCGAAAAGATCACGAGATTGTGCTTGAGCGCAATCTCAATCACCCCGCGCAGCGTCTCTTCGTTGCACACCGAGCCGGTCGGGTTGTTCGGATTGATCAGCACGATCGCCCGCGTCTTCTCGTTGATCTTCGAGGCGATGTCGGTCAAGCTCGGCTGCCAGGCGTTGTCTTCATCGAGGTAGTAAGGATTCTCGATCACCCCGAGCTTGCTCAAAATCGCGCTGTAGAGCGGGTAGCCCGGCATCGGAATGAGGACGTTTTCGCCTTCATTCGCCAGCGCGGTCAGGCAGATTTCGATGGCTTCGCTCGCGCCCGTCGTAATGAAGATATCCAACACGTTCTCGATGCCGTTGCGATGCGCCTCGCGTTCCACTGAGGCGATTGCCGGTTTGATTCCCGACGACGGCGAATAGCCGTTGTGGTTCATGATCAGCGCGGCTTCAATCGCATTCAAGATGTGCGGCGGCGTCTCGAAATCGAACTGATTCGGATCGCCGATATTGAGATAGAGCATCTCCTTGCCCGAACGCGCAGCTTCCTGCGCCAGCAGTACGATGTCGCGCACGGCGTAGGTGATATGCTCAGTCCGGGTAGCGGGTTGAATGTGCGGCTGCGGATTCAAGGCAAAATGTCCGGCTTAGATATCTTTCCCTTCCCAGCGCTTGGCAAAATGCGAGTAGATGGCGATGCCGATGGCCGAAGCCGCGCCGATCGCCACGAAGGGATACCACAGCGTGTAAGGATGATACGTGTTCCACAAGAGCAGTGTCACCTGATTCGCGTCCTGGCCGGAGACCGCCTGCAGAAGGGCAAAGGCTTTCGTGCGGGCTACTCCTTCCGAATTGGTGAAGAACTCGGTTAGCGACTGGGCCGTGCGCGAGGCGTCCATTCCGGCGGCCTGAAGTTTCGCCAGCACGGCCTCCCGGGTTGCACCCTCGGCAATGCCGAAGTGATCCAGAAGATACCGCAGTGAGAGATTGGCCTTATCGCCGGCCTTGTCGTAAATCTGCCCTCCCATCCACGAGCCGTATCCCCAGCCGATCGCGAAGGGAATGTTGGAGTAACCCATGTACAGCGCCTTTTGCCCGTCGGGAGCAATGACGCCCAAATATTCGCTCATCTTTGGGCTGGCGAGCATTTCGCCGACACTGAAACACAAAATGCCGAGAATGCAGAACGTGCCCGCCATCGTAAATCCCGCAAGGAGCAGTCCCGCCGCTGAGATGGTCATGCCCATGAGAATGGATGTCAACCGCCGCATGCGCGAGACGAGATACGAGACAAACATCACGCAGACCACGATCAGGCCGGAGTTGAAATTGATCATCCACTCCTGAGCGATCATCGTTCCGCGCGGCGTGACGTTCGTCATCCAACTCGGGAGGTTGAACATCTGCACCAGCGAACGCGTATCCACCCAATCCACGATGAAGTTCGGGAGCATGTCAAACAGCTGCATGAACATCAGCCAGAAGCCCGACATGATGAGTATGAACATCAGCAGCCGCACCTTGATGATGTTCCGGAACGTCATTTTGAGAATCGTCCAGGGCGTGCCGCGCTGGTCTCCGCCGCGTGGAATCTCCTTATAGGTGAAGAGCATCAGGAAATTGAGCGAGAGAATCGCCGCACATCCGAAGAAGACCGCCGGCCAGCCTATGCCATGAAAAAAGTGAGCCAGAGGCGGGCCGAGGAATCCGCCGACATTCACCACCATATAGAACATTCCCCAGCCGACGGAAGAGGTCTTCTTGGTGATGGATTGTACCAGAGTCCCCTGGATGCCCGGCTTGAAAATGGCCGTGCCGAAGGCCAGCACGCAGACGCCGAAGAGAAATCCGGGGAAAGTGCGCTGCGTCCCCATGATCAGATAACCGGCAATCGTCAAGGCCTGGGACAGGGCGATCGTCCGCTTGTAGCCGTACCGATCGGCGAAGCCGCCGGAGAACATCGGCGTCAGAGTCTGAACAACCGCCCAGATAGCGAAGATCAGGCCTTTGTCAACCTGAGTGAAATGCAGGCCGCCCGGTTCATCGGCTTGGGCAATGTAGATCGGGATAACCACGCGCACGCCATAATAGGCGCAACGCTCGATCATCTCCATCATGTTCAACATCCAAAAGCGCTGCGGAAAACTGCGAATCTGGCCCATTAGGCCGACGTGCTCTTCGCCAATAGGAACTACAACAGGTGGGGCGGGGGGTGCCGAGGCTCCCGATCCGTTTTTCTTGGTCATGCGGTTGGCAAGGTCAATGGAGGTGGGAAGTCATGGATAACCTTATAAGTTACATTCTTTCAACTATTCTTGCAACTTAGCGGATTAGCAGGTCTCCTCGCTGAAGGCTCATGAGGCTGCGATGTGGCGTCTCGCAAAGTAATTAACTTAAGGAATAATAGATTCTTACAATGAATGGGCAGAACTGCGCGGTTCTGCCCACGGAAATCCGAGAGGTTTGGACGGTCACTCGACAAAAAAACTCACGCAGACTACGGCCGTGATGTCCTTTTCGAGCGAGGACACATCATAAACACCGTAGTCGCTAACGTCGGACGAGAAGCGCGGAGTGAAGTGATGGTATTCCCCTGCGCTTGGCGTACTTGGCGGAAACCGTTCATTCATATCAAGCTCCTCGTCAATTCTCGCCGAGCTGGGTTACGCGCAGAGAACGGAATGTTTTTCGAAGGCGGGAGCGCGCGCAACCCGGCCGGAATCTGCGTTGTCGTCAGCCCTTCATTTGAACTCACCATTCCACCCATTCCAATGGGGGGAAGAGAAGGGGGGTGCCATGAGATAAACAAAGCGCCGATGGCGGGCGGGCCGTTCGGCGCTTTGATAGTGAATCGGCTCCGGAGGAGGGATTCGAACCCCCGGCCTAGTGGTTAACAGCCACCCGCTCTACCGCTGAGCTACTCCGGAAAACGAATCCCAAATTTAAGCATCACAAGCCATAATGTCAAGCGCGCCAAGAATCCGAAATTGGCAACACAAAATGAGGTTTGTCGTTTTCTGGCAAGCCTAAAGGATTATAAATGTGACGCTTAAAAGAACATGGGAAATTGCATCGCCGACCCTCCCCTACGCTTTTCCGGCTTGAATATGACGCTGCGAAATGGTAAATTCATCTATCTGTAATAACAGAAGGATGGAGGTGATGATCATGGCACGTCACAAGTCGGAAATGAAGCGGCACCATCGGCGCCAAACGCGCAAAAAGAAAGCGAAGATGAGACTGGCGGCGAAATCGAAGGGCCAAGCATGAGCGATTGCCTATTCTGCAAAATCGCGCGCGGCGAAATTCCCTCGAAGAAAGTCTACGAGGATGCGCAAGTCTTTGCGTTTCGGGATATTCAGCCGCAGGCTCCGCATCACATTCTGATCGTTCCCAAACAGCACATCGCCAAGCTGGCGGAGACGAACGATCAGGATCGCGACTTGCTGGGTCAACTGCTCGAGTCGGCCGCGAAGATTGCCCGTTCTGAGCGGTTTGAGAACGGGTATCGGGTCGTAATTAACAATGGAGAGACGGCGGGGCAGTCCGTTTGGCACTTGCATGCGCATCTGCTTGGCGGCCGCTCGTTCGCCTGGCCGCCCGGATGACCCTCGCTGATTTCAGCGACAAGAACGTGCCGATGCCCGGAGTAAAGAGCGCGAGAGTCCTGCTCTTTGATCCGATGGGTGAACTGCGCCCGTTGCTCGAAACCTCACTGGCAGCGACGCAAATTCAACTCGTCATAGCCCGTCGCGCAGATGAAGCTCTTTCAATCGCGGGCGCTGACGGCGCGGTCGTGGCTTTGATGAGCAGCGAGTCAATGGCGATGCTCGAGACATGGCCGTCCCCGGTGCCCATCGTGACCGTAGATACAGCCGCAGGATCCCTCTCAAAGCCAGGGGCCTTCGCGCAGCGTTTGCTTCACGTGGACCCGGCCTTCGTCGCGTCGCCGCACTTTGCGCAGTGGCTGCTGATGTTGCTGGAACGGCAGGCGTTGATTTGTGACAATCGGGAATTGGGACAGGATTTCGAAAATCTCAATTCCGGTTTGCAGCAAATGGTAGATGACAAGGTGCGCGAGATCGCCGCGCTCAAGGATCAGCTTTCGGCGATGTTCGTGGCCGTGCCCGATGTGCTCGCGGCGGGGACCATCGAAGCAAAACTGGAGCGCGCCGCCGCGGCCTTGACGGCTCCGAATTTCTTCCGCGAGTGCCTGATACTCTATCAGGACCCGGACAGCGGATGGCGTATCGTTGCGCAAGGGATCGAGAGCTTTCCGGAGAACCCGGAGGTCGCCTATCGCGATTTCGCCGCTCGAATTGGAGACCAGCGGTCTTCGGTCGTGGTTCTTGCGGATGGTGACACAGGAAAGACGTTTTTGGTTCCCCTGAAGGATGGGGAAGGGAGAATGCGGGGCATTTGCCGCTTGGCCGCACCCGATACCGAGTTTCCTGCGCAGCGGGAATCACTGGCGCTCGTCGAACTGTTTCTCGATGAGGTCGTACAGTCGGTCGAACACTTCCGCCTCGAGCGGCATCTTGAGCAGAGCGAGGCGTCCTATCGTCTGCTGATAGACAATGTGAGCGATGTGATCTTCCGGCTGGACGCCGAGGCGCGATTTGCATTTGTCAGCCGGCGCGTGCAGGAGATTCTCGGTCTCACGTGGAAACAGCTCCTCGGACGCCACTTCTGGGAGTTCCTTCCTGAAGACGACGTGAGCATGGCACGACAGCACTTTGAAGAACTGCTGGCAGGACGCAGCCTGACACGGGACGTGCGGCTGCTGCGGCCGGACGGGCGCGAGATCATCGTTTATGTGTCGGCGGACCCGATCATCGAACGCGGAGGGGTCACGGGGGCGCTGGGCATCGCGCGGGACGTCACGGAAAAACGCGAGCTGGAAAGGCAGATCGCAGAATCGGAGCGTAAGTACCGCCGACTGACCGAAAACGCCTATGATGCCATCTTTCTCGTGGATGCCGACACGCTGCAGATCGTGGACGTGAACCCGCGGGCGGAAAAGCTGACCGGTTACTCGCGCGACGAACTTCTCAACATGCTCATGTTTCAGTTGCGCTCGGGCGATCAAGAGCAAACTCTGCGGCAGCGGATCGAAGAGGTCATGAGCGCCGGCACAGGGCGCTACGAGGACACGCCTCTAATCCGGAAAGACGGCAGTCCGATCGCGGTGGAGACCGCGGCGAGCAGCGTCGAGCTCGAGGGCAAGCGCTACTATCACTCGATTGTGCGCGACATGTCGGAACATCAGCGCATGACCTCCGAACTCAACCAGCGAGTGATGGAGTTGCAGATTCTCGCCGAGGTCAGCGATGCGCTTCAATCCACAATTGATCTTAACGGCGTAATGAGGATCGTGCTTGCCGGCGTGACGGCCGGCAACGGGCTGGGATTCAATCGCGCCTTTATCCTGACGTACGACAAAGCGCGCCAGGAACTGCAAGGCGAGGCCGGCGTGGGCCCGGGATCAGCCGAGGAAGCGGGTCGCATCTGGCAGGAGTTGGCCGAGCGGGGTTGGTCGCTCCCCGATATTCTCCGACGCAAGAGCCAAGCCGTCGTCGCGGAAGACGATACGGCAGGACATATGGCGCACCAACTGGTTATTCCGCTGGATCACGAGCACGAGCTGTTCTTGAAGGTCATTCAGGCACGTGAAGCGCGAGTGGTGAGTCCTTCGCAGGAGCTGGACGAGTTGCCGCCGTCCTTTTACGAGCAATACCAAGCGCGGGAATTCGCCGTGGTGCCGCTGGCCACTCGCGACGATGTGATTGGCGTTCTGCTCGTAGACAATCTGGTCACCGGCGCGCCGATTGAAGAAGGAAACCTCAATCGCCTGAAGTTGTTCGCGAATGCGGCCGCTTCGGCGATTGAGCGCAGTCGCTTGCTGCAAAGCCTCGAAAAGCGCTTGCACGAACTGACAAGAGCCAATCGCGAGCTGAAAGAGAGCCGCGACCGGCTCGTGAAGACGGAACGACTCTCCGCAATCGGTGAAGTGGCGGCCTCCGTGGCGCATGAAATTCGAAATCCTCTTGCCGCGATCGGCGGCTTTGCCCGCAGCGTGTTCCAGACGCTTCCGGAAGATGACCGCAACAAGAGTAAAGTCAAAGTCATCGTCGAGGAAACGGATCGCCTCGAACTGATCTTGTCGGGGCTGCTCGAGTTTTCTCGTCCCGCAGTTCCCCGTTTCACCGACGTGGACATCAACAGCCTGGTTCTCCAGACCATTCATTTCATGGATGCGGAAATTGATGAGGATCTGATTCGCGTCACGTATGATCTTGACCCTGAGCTGCCGCGCGTCTGGGCGGACGGCCAACAGATGCGGCAGGTGCTGCTCAATGTTCTCCGCAATGCGGTTCAAGCCATGCCGGGAGGCGGCACGCTTACAATTGTGAGTCGCGCAGACGATAAGGAGGTCTGGGTTTCGATTCAGGATTCCGGACCCGGTATTCCGGCGGATGAGGTTAATCGAATCTTTGACGCCTTTTACACCACTAAGCCCACCGGGTCTGGCCTCGGTTTGGCGATAAGCGCGCAGATCGTACGCAATCACAACGGCCGCATCATCATCCAGCCAACCGGCGGAAAGGGGGCAAAATTCCTGATTTGCCTCCCAATCGCCCCAAAAAGTGCTTGATTATTACCGAATTCCCGTGTATATTCGTCGCAGTGTAAACTGTCCCTCCAAGTCATGAGGTTTAGTCGAATGCGAGTGCGAAGCGCGTGTACTTTGGCAGTAATGGCGGCCATTATCCTGTTTGCCGGCTGTAAGAAGGGCCCAACCGAGGCCCAATTGTTCGAAGAGGCAAAAAAGTACCAGGAACAAAGTAACTTCCCGGCCGCCATCGAGTCCTATCAGCAGATCGTTAAGCGCTTTCCCCGCTCGGCCCAAGCGCCCCAATGCCAGTTCATGATTGGCTATCTTTATGCTAATCATTTGAAAAATATGGATATGGCTAAGGAGGCCTACTCCACGTTTATCAAGAACTACCCTGAAAACGATCTCGTCAAGGACGCTCAGTGGGAATTAGACCACTTGGGCAAGGACGTGAATGAGATCGAGGAGCTGAACAAAGTGCTGACGAGTCGCGCCGACACGGCAAAAACAAAGGCCGACACCGCTCACTAAGCTGGGCGCGCCGGTGTGTTGCGATTCGCTTTGGGTTTTGAGGAATCCCCATCCGGGGATTCTTTCTTATTCGTTCGGAACAAATCGGGTAATGCAGGTGTTTATCGTAGTAACTCCCTGGCGAGTAGAGTTTGACGCGGCGGGTCGCGAAAAGTAAACGACGGAACACATGGATCAAGACATTCGGGAAATCACGTTACGGGTAGAACGCGAGTCCGAGATCGCCGAACGCATCCTGGCGGAGACATCGAAAGTGCTTTACGGCCAGCGCTATATGATGGAGCGCTTGCTCATCGCGCTCTTTTCCGGCGGACACATTCTGCTCGAAGGAGTACCCGGCCTCGCAAAAACGCTGGCTGTCAAGACGCTTGCGGCCACGATTCGCGCAAAGTATCAGCGCATTCAATTCACGCCCGATCTGCTCCCTGCGGATCTGATTGGCACTCTTATTTACAATCAGAAGGACGGCGCTTTTACCACGCGAAAAGGCCCGATCTTCGCCAACTTTGTGTTGGCTGACGAGATCAACCGCGCCCCCGCGAAAGTGCAGTCGGCCTTGCTCGAAGCGATGCAGGAACGCCAGGTCACGATCAGCGAACAGACCTTCATGCTGCCCGAGCCGTTTCTGGTGCTTGCCACGCAGAATCCGATCGAGCAGGAAGGCACCTATCCGCTGCCCGAAGCGCAGGTGGATCGCTTCATGCTCAAGATCCGCATTGATTACCCCCGTCGCGACGAAGAGATCCGCATCATGCGCGCCTACGCGACGTCCGAAGTTCCCGCTGTCAATGCAGTCGTTCTCCCCGAAGAGATTCTCCGCATCCAAAAGTTGATCGAGACGATTTACGTGGATCCCAAGATTGAAAACTACGTCCTCGATCTCGTGTTCGCCAGCCGTCAGCCGGAATCGTTCAAACTCTCTGACCTCAAGCCGCTGATTCAGTACGGTGCATCCCCGCGCGCTTCGATCTACTTGATTAAGGCCGCCCGCGCGCACGCCTTCTTGCGCCACCGCGGCTACGTGGTGCCGGAGGACATTCGCGCCATCGGCATGGACGTGCTGCGCCACCGCATCACCGTCTCCTATGAGGCGGAAGCGGAAGAGGTCTCCTCCGAAGACGTGATCACGAAGATGTTCAACACGATTGAGGTGCCGTAAGGCTCGCTGTGGACACTCGGGAGATTCTGAAGAAAGTCCGGCAGATCGAGATCAAGACGCGCGGCGTCGTGAACGAGATCATGTCCGGCGAGTATCACGCCGTCTTCAAAGGACGCGGCATGAACTTCGCCGAGGTGCGCGAGTACCAGATCGGCGACGACGTGCGCACCATTGACTGGAACGTCTCGGCGCGCATGGGGCATCCCTACATCAAGCTGTTCGAAGAAGAACGCGAGCTGTTGGTGATGCTCCTCTGCGATGTCTCCAGCTCCTCGCATTTCGGCTCCGGCGCGCAAATGAAGATGGACATGGCCACCGAGCTGGCCGCCGTGCTTGCGTTTTCGGCGATCAGGAACAATGACAAGGTCGGCCTCGTCTTGTTCACGGATCGCATCGTAAAATATGTGGCTCCCCGCAAAGGAAAGAGCCACATTTTGCGCATCTTGCGTGAGTTGATCACCTTCGAGCCGCATCGCAGCGGCACGGATATTCGCGGCGCGCTCGAATACATGAATCATGTTATGAAGAAGCGCGCCATTGCCTTCTTGATCTCCGATTTTATTGATACCGATTACGAAAAGGCGCTGCGCGTGGTCGGGCGCAAGCACGATTTGACGGCCGTTCACCTCACCGATCCGCGCGAGCATACGTTGCCCAACATCGGCTTGGTCCGCGTTCATGATGCGGAGACCGGTGTTCCTGCCTGGGTGGACACCTCGTCTTCGCGAGTGCGGCGTGACCTGGAAGTGAACTTTCGGACGTGGCAGAATTCCATCAAGTACGAGTGTCAACGCTCCCGTGTGGATTATCTCCCACTCTCGACCGATCGCGATTACATTCGCTCGCTGGTGGACTTCTTCCGCCGGCGGGAGTTGCGGCGCTGACATGAAATCTCTCCTCGCCGTTCTCCTCTTGGTCTGTTTTTCTCTGCCCGTGCGCGCGGCGCAAGTGGACGCGACCCTTTCTCCGCAAGACGCGCGCGTCGGAGATGAGTTGTGGCTGGAAGTGAAGGTCTCCGGAGCGCCGCCGTCTGCGGTCCGTTTCCCCGCGCCGGAGCAAGCTGACTTTACGTTGTTGAGAATAGACACCTCTCGACTGGCCAAAGAGTCGCTGCTGCGGTACGCGTTGGCGATCTATGACACCGGGCGCTTTGTGCTCAGCGAGCTGCCGGTGGTGGTGATCAGCGGAGCGCAAGCCGAGACGCTTTACACTCCGCAGCTCGGGGTAACCATCGGCTCCGTTCTTCCCGACACCGCCAGTGTGCCGCTGCCGATCAAGCCCTATCGCGAGCACCCGTTCCGCTGGAAAGATCTCATCCGGCAAGTCATCCGCAGTCCGTGGACGTGGACGGTCGTTGCGCTCTTGCTTGTGCTGGCCGGAGTGTGGATTTGGAGGCGCTATTTCCGCAAAGTCAAGGAGGGCGAGATCGCCGCTCCGGTGATATTATTGCCGCCGTACGATCAGGCGGTACGCGATCTCATCGCCTTAAAGGATAAGAAATACCCCGCCCGCGGAATGCTCAAGGAATTCTTCAGCGAGTTCTCGCAGATCATGCGCAACTACCTCGAGCGCCGCTATGAATTCCCCGCGCTGGAGATGACGACCTTTGACTTGGAAAGCACTTTGCGCGAGGACTCCTTCCCTCGCGTTATCGAGCGAAAACTGTTGCCGACCTTTCATGAAGCGGATCTGGTGAAATTCGCGAAATACGTGCCGCCGGTGGAGCGCTGCGACGCTCTGCTGGAAACCGGGTTTGAAATTGTAGCTGCGACGAAGCCGGCGGAGCTGCCGGAAGCGGAGAGCAAGGCCGCATGAAATTCGCTCATCCCGAATTCTTCTGGCTGCTGCTGGTCGTGCCGCTCATGGCCTATTTCCACTTCTGGCGCGAGAATCGCCGCACCTCGGATTTTCGTTTCCCGGCCGTACAAAACCTGAAGGGACTGAATCGCACGTGGCGCGTTCGCCTGCGCCATTTGCCGTTCGTTCTCCGCGCACTCGCGGTGGGACTGCTGGTGGTCGTGATGGCACGGCCGCAGAAGTTTGATGCGGAGACCAAACGCAAGGTCGAGGGGATTGACATCATCCTCTGTATTGACACCTCGACCTCGATGGCTGCGGAAGACTTGAAGCCGAATCGCCTTGAAGCGGCAAAGCAGGTCGCGCAGGATTTTGTTAAAGGACGAGCTTCGGATCGCGTCGGTATCGTTCCGTTTGCCGCCCAGAGTTTTACCCAGTGTCCGCTGACCACCGACTATTCGATCATCAACAGCCTGCTTGGCGACCTCAAGATGGGCATGGTCGAGGACGGTACGGCGATCGGCATGGCGCTGGCCACCTCGATCAATCGTCTCCGTGAGTCGGAAGCCAAGAGCAAAGTAATCATCCTGCTCACCGACGGGCAAAATAACCGCGGCGAGTTGGATCCGGTGACAGCGGGACAGGCGGCGGAGGCGCTCGGGATTCGCGTTTACACGATCGGCGTCGGCACGCGCGGCTTCGCCCCCTATCCGATTGAGACCGTGTTCGGCAAGCGCTACCAGAACGTGCCGGTAGCGATAGATGAAGATATGATGAAGGAGATCGCCAAGACCACGGGCGGAAAATATTTCCGCGCGACAGACGAAAAGGTGCTCCGGCAGATTTACCAGGAGATTGACCGGCTCGAACGCACGCAGATCAATGTCGAGGAATATCGCCGCGTCGCGGAAGTCTTCGGCCCGTTCCTGCTCGGTGCGCTGGTATTCCTCTTTCTCGAAATGGCGCTTTCACTAACTGGACTCCGCAAGCTGCCATGATTCGCTTCGGCTACCCCATATTCCTGTGGCTGCTCGTTCTAATCCCCTTCTGGGCTGGTTTGCTGTGGTGGGGCTATCGCCGGCGGCGTAAAGCAGCGGCCACCTTTGTCAGTCCACACCTGCTCGATAAGATCGCTTACTCGTTGAGTGGGTCGCGGCTGAAGTGGAAGTCGGTGCTGTGGGTAATTGCCTGGCTCTTTCTGATCGTGGGTTTGTCCGATCCGCAAGTCGGCACGCGCGTCGAAGAGGTCAAGCGCGAGGGCATTGACGTCATGATCGCGCTGGATGTTTCCAATAGCATGCTCTGTCAGGATCTTAGCCCCTCGCGACTCGAAAACGCCAAGCATGAGATCCAGACCTTCATCAATGGCTTGAAAGGCGACCGCGTGGGCTTGGTGGCATTTGCCGGTTCCACGGTTGTGCACTGTCCGCTGACGACCGATTATGGCGCGGCCAAACTGCTCACCCGGGTCCTGGACACGGATCTCGTCTCCGAGCAGGGTACCGCGCTCGCCGATGCGCTCGACGCGGCGAAAAATTCGTTCAAGAATGAGGAAGGCGGAAGCCGCGTGATCGTGGTCATCTCCGATGGAGAAGACCATGAAGAGCAGGCCGTCGAGGTTGCCAAGGAAGCCGCCAAGGACGGAATCCGCATCTACACCATCGGCATGGGCACGCCGCAGGGAGCGCCGATTCCGGTAAAGAATGCCAAGACCGGCTCGCAGGATTTCAAGCGCGACCGGGATGGCAACATCGTTGTCACTCGTTTGAATGAAGTACTCTTGCGTCAAGTGGCCGAGGCGGGAGTGGGAGAGTATTACCGGGCATCCCAGAGTGGACAGGAATTGCAGGCAATTTGGGACGATATTGCGCAGATGGAAAAGCGCGAACTGGGCAAGAAGCAGTACACGGCCTTTGAAGATCGGTTTCAGTATTTTGTGCTGCCGGGATTGCTTCTGCTCCTGTTGGAATTCTTTCTTTCCGAACGCAAGAACTCGTGGCACAAGATGATCGTGACTCGGCAAAAGCAGGAGACAGCGGAGGGGACCGCATGATCAGGCTCTGGTTCGCACTGCTCATTCTTGTTACGGCCACTGCTTCCTGGGCGACGCCGCGCACCGAAACCAAGCGCGGAAACAAAGCGGCGCAGGAAGGTCAGGCCGATGACGCGATGCTGCATTATAAGCAGGCGCTCGAGCAAAAGGGGGATAGCTCGGTCATTCTCTACGACCTTGGCAACCTGATGTATCAAGGCAAGCAGTTTGAGCCGGCCGAGAAATCCTATTTGAGTTCGATTGATCCAAAGAGTTCGACAGAAGATCAGGCAGCGGCCTTTTACAATCTGGGCAACACTTATTTCGAATCTCAGAAGTACGACAAAGCGGCTCAGGCGTATGTCGAGACTCTGAAGCGCACTCCTTCGGACGCGGCGGCGAAATACAATCTTGAATTGGCTCGTCGCATGCTTCAGCAGCAGCAACAACCGCAGAAGCAGGATCAGCAGCAACAGGATCAGGATCAGAACAAGCAGGATCAGCAACAGCAAGACCAGGACAAGAAGGATCAGCAGGATCAGCAGAAAGAGCAGCAAGATCAGCAACAGCAACAACAGCAGCAGCAAGATCAACAGCAGAAACAGGACCAGCAGCAGCCGCAACGCGCCAAGCAAATGTCTCCCGAGGAGGCGGAGCGAATTCTGAATGCGCTTCTGCAAAACGAGCAGGACGCCTTGAAACAGGCGAAAAAGGTCAAAGTGCAGACGCGGCCTAAGCGGGAGAAGGACTGGTGAAACGGCTCCTTTGTTTGCTCCTGCTTTGCGCCGCCGCTCCGGTCTTTGCTCAAGAGAAGCTCACGCTGACCATTGACCGCACCATCGTCGCCGTTGGCGAGGCGGTGAACCTCACCGTCGCGCTCAGTGGTGCGGGGAGCAGTGACCAGCCTCCGCTCCCGCCGCTGCAAAACTTACAGGTCGTCTCCGGGCCGTACACGAGTACCAGCTATGAGTTCATCAATGGCCGGTCGTCCTCGTCTGTGTCCTACATCTATCGCTTGCGTGCGGTGAAGCCGGGACGCGAACAGATCGGCCCGATGCAGATGGCGGTCAACGGCAAGACGCTGACCTCCAATCAGATTATTGTCAACGTCGGCGCGTCCGCTCCGAAGCCGCAAGGGCAGGGAGGACGCGACAGTGATTCGCCGGACGTGTTTGTCCGCGTGTCGCCGGACAAGACCGAGGCCTATCAGGGCGAACAAATCACGCTGACCTACAGAATCTATTTTGCCGCTCAAATCACGCAGCCTGAAATCAAGCAGCTGCCCACGGCCAGCGGCTTTTGGGTGGAAGAACTGAGCGTCTCGCCGAATCAAGCTCTCACCGATGAAGTGGTGAATGGCCGTGCCTATAAAGTCGGCATCCTGCGCAAGGTTGCGCTGTTTCCGACAACGACCGGCGATCTGATGGTGGACCCTCTGGTCATCAACACCAAGGTCCAAAGGGACGCCCGCCGGCGTAGCCGCGACCCGCTCGACATTTTCAATGATCCGTTCTTCTCACTCGGCCGCCAGTTGGAGCCGCTTCAGGTTGCGTCGCCGCCCGTGACGCTGAAGATCAAGCCGCTTCCGTCCACCGACGCCCCGGCTGATTTCAACGGCGCGGTTGGCTCGTACAAAATCTCCGCGTCACTGGATAAGACCAAGGCGATGACCGACGAAGCGGTGACGCTGACCGTGCAGATTGAGGGCGTCGGCAACATCAAGACGCTGCCCGAACCGATAATCGCGTTTCCACGCGACGTGGATCATTATGACCCGAAGTCGAGCGAGCAGATTCGTCGCGATCAGACACGAATCAGCGGCTCCAAACGCTTTGACTACGTGGTGATCCCTCGCGCTCCGGGCGAGCAGATCATTCCGCCGATCTCGTATTCCTTCTTTGATCCGTCGAGCGACAAGTACGCAACGCTGATGACGAACGCAATGACTCTCGCCGTTGTCAAGGGCGAGGGCGGTGCGTCGAGTTCGGGAATTCCGGTGGCTACCAAACGCGGTGTCGAGTCCATCGCGACCGATCTCGCATTCATCAAGACTCAATCCGACACCTTCGTGCCGCTCTCCGGCGCACCGCATCGCACCGTCACGTTTTGGCTCTTTGCAACGTGTCCTTGGGCGGTTATCGCCGGGATTGTGCTCGTCACTCGCCGTCGCGAAGGCGAGGAGGACCCGCGCAAAGCGTATCGCAAGGCTCTCAAGCAAGCTCGCGCCAACATCGCCGCCGCTGAGAAACATGTCAAGACCGGCAACGTGGACGCAGCATCCCAGCAAGTCACTGCTGCCCTCCACACGATGCTCTCGGCGATTCTGGATAGCGAAGTCGAGAATTTGACCGAACTGCAATTAGAGTCACTTTGGGAGACCCAGAAACTGGATCCGGCCATGTTTAGCCGTCTTACAGCCATTTTGCGCGAAAGTGACTTAGTCCGTTTTGCCCCCGCTTTGGCCGATAAACAGTCCACAGCCCAGCTCGTCAAACGCGCTAACGCCTTGATTACCGAGATGAGCGCTATTCGCGCCAAGGTGGCCGCATGATGCTGCGTTGGACGGTCATTCTGCTGGTCTCTTTCGTGCTTGTTGTCTGTGCTCAGGAGCCTGCGACGCTGTTTCAGCAGGGCGCAGACAAGTACCGACAGGGCGATTGGCAGGCGGCAGCGAATGCGTGGGAACGAGTTTTACAACGCGGTGAGGCCAGCGGTGCGTTGTACTACAATCTGGGAAATGCCTACCATCGGATGGGGCAGATTGGGCGATCGATACTCTATTATGAGCGGGCCGGAGAGCTGATGCCTCGCGACCGCGACATTGAGGTGAACCTCGGGTTAGCTCGCATGGGGACAGTAGACCGTGTTGAAGCCCCGGTGCGGCTCGCGATTTGGGATTGGGTTGACGCCGCGCGAGACAGTCTCAGTCTGCGCGAGCTTGGGCGAGTACTACTCTTCTGCGGCATTCTGTTAATTCCTGCATTTGCGCTCTGGCGGTTCAGCCCCGCGCGTTTCCGTGCCTCAGGGCGTTCGTTGTTCGTTAGCCTGGTCGCGGTCTATCTCCTTTCAGCAGGTTGGTATGGCTGGCGATCACGGCTCGACTCCTACTCGTACGCTGTCGTGCTTGAGACGAAAGTGGATGTCTTTTCGGCACCGGACGCGTCGGCGACACAGGTCTTCACTTTACACGAAGGCACAAAGGTCCGAACGTCCGAAAACCTTGCTGGCTGGGCGCGGATTCGACTCGCGGATGGTCGCCAGGGTTGGCTGCCGGCTGACACAATCCAACGAATTTAGGAAAGTCAAGCAAGCCTCGAGTGAAATCAGTCGAGAATTCTGCTTGACAATTGCGCGCATTTTGTTTAACTTTTTAGACTTGCATGCTCAACCGGGATCCGCTAGCGCCCTGCCACTCGTATCTGTCATCATATTAAATTACAATGGCTTGGCGTTTTTGCCCCGATGCCTCGAGACCCTTCGCAGAACCACCTACGCGCCGATCGAGTTCATTGTCGTTGACAATTGCTCTTCTGATGGCAGTATTGCCTACCTTCGCGAGCATCATCCTGACGTAAAACTTCATATTACGACGAAAAACCTTGGCTACAGTGGCGCGTATAACACGGTCATCCCTGAAGCTAAAGGCGAAGTACTTGTTTTATTGAACTTTGATGTGGAGGTAGAGCCGGATTGGCTCGATCAGGCGGTCAGACTTCTGGCCGAGAACCCGCGCATCGCCGCCGTTCAGCCCAAGTTGCGGTCACTGCAGAAGCGGAACCTCTTTGAATATTCTGGTGGCAGCGGGGGCTTCATAGACTGTTACGGCTACCCCTTAGTGCGAGGCCGGGTTTTCGGAACGGTTGAAGAGGATCACGGTCAGTACGACGATTCTGTGCCGATCCACTGGGCGTGCGGCGCCGCGCTGATCGTAAGACGGTCGGACTATGTGGCGGCCGGCGGATTGGACAGCAGTTTCTTCCTGCACATGGAAGAGCTGGATCTCTGCTGGCGCTTCTGGTTGATGGATCGAGTTGTGGTGGCTGCGCCGCGCGGAATCGTATACCATTATGCCGGTGCGGCATTGTCGGCCGAGCGCTACCACAAGATGTACTACAATCACCGCAACGGGCTGGTGATGCTGCTGAAGAATTACAGCGCCGGAAGTCTGTGGCGCTGCCTGCCCGTGAGATGGCTCTTGGACTGGGTGACCGTGCTGGCGTCGCCGTTTCGCGGTGAACCAAAGCGGTCCGCGGCGGTCCTGGCCGCGCACATTTACGTCCTATTTCATTTACCATCGATCATACGGAAGCGCCGGGCGGTGCAGCGATTGCGCCGGCGGAAGGACAGCGAGCTGCGGCATGTGATCCTGCCGTTCAGCGTGGTGCGGCGCTACTACTTGAATAAGCAAAGGACATACTCGCAATTAATATCGGGAACCTGAAACTCGACGCGCACCGCTGGTGCGCAACCATTGTTTTCATGGCCTCGCTCATCGTGTATGCGATGACGATGGCGACTTCGGTATCGTTTTGGGATTGCGGCGAATTTGCCGCGTGTTCATACACTATGGCGGTGCCGCATCCGCCGGGTTCCCCGCTGTTTCTGCTGGTGGGGCGAGTGTTCAGCATCCTGCCGCTCTCGTCCGACATCGCGGTGCGAGTGACATGGATGTCCGTGTTGGCGAGCGCGTTCGCGATCATGTTTGCCTATCTGATTGTCGTGCGCATGATTCGTCACATCCGCGGCACCGAGCAAACCGCGCTGGACAAGATTGTGACCTACGGGGGAGGAATCGTCGGCGCGCTGACGCTGTCATGGTCCTACTCGATGTGGTTTAACGCCGTCGAGTCGGAAGTGTACGCCCTGAGCCAGTTCTTTACTCATATTACGGTCTGGCTGATTCTGGTCTGGTACCAAAAGGCGGACGAGCCGGGGAATGAGCGCTACCTCCTGTTGATTGCCTACATGATGGGGCTTTCGACGGGCGTTCACCTATTAAATATTCTCACGCTGCCGGCAATGGCGATGCTGATGTATTTCCGTCGCAAGAAGTTTGCGATGGGATCGTTCCTCGGCATGGCGGCGGCTACAGCGCTGATCTTCATTCTCATCTATCCGGGCGTTGTCAAATGGCTGCCCGGCATGGCGAGTAGAGTCAATTTGTGGGCGCCGTTGATTGCTATTCTGGCGGTGGCCTCGGTGTTCTGGTGGGCAACCAAGAACAAGCACGGCATTATCGGTGTGGCGATGGGTGGCTTGCTGCTGGTGGTTGTCGGCTACTCGTCGTACGGAATGATTTATATTCGCTCGGGGTTGAATACGGGGATTGACGAGAACGATCCTGATACGCCTTCAAAGTTCTTATCGTATCTGAACCGCGAGCAATACGGCGACCGCGCGATCTTCCCGCGCATGTGGAACAATGATCCTGAGTATCGCAGCGAGATGGACTACTTCTGGCGGTATCAGGTGAACAAGATGTTCAACCGGTATCTCTTCTGGCAGTTTATCGGCCGTGAAGGGGCACCGGACCGCGAGTTTCAGGACGCGGGCGTGCAGCCTAATTACAGCGTCGTCTCGTTCGTGAATCCTGATCCACAAGGGGTGTTGCGCTGGCTGGCGGTTGTGCTCTGCCTGCCGTTCATGCTGGGCCTGATCGGATTGGTTTACCAGTTCACGAAAGACAAGACGGGGTGGATGTTCGTCGCCACGCTGTTTGTTCTGACCGGTTACGCAATCATTTTGTATCTGAATCAGGACGATCCGCAGCCTCGCGAACGGGATTACTCCTATGTAGGAGCGTTCTTTGCGTTCGCGATCTGGATTGGGATTGGTTCTGCCGCGGTACTGGAATGGGTGACGGAGAAAGTCAAGGCCGCGCAAACCAAGCGCCCGGCGGCGCTGGCGGCAGCCGCTCTACTGGTGCTGCTCAGCCCGGTCATGCTGCTGGCGAAAAACTATCCGATGCAGGACCGCAGCGGCAACTTTGTGGCATGGGATTACAGCTACAACATGCTGATGTCCTGCGGGCCCAACGGCATCCTGTTCACCAACGGCGATAACGATACCTTCCCCGTTTGGTATTTGCAGGAAGTGGCAGGGGTGCGCCGAGACGTGCGCATTGCGAACCTCAGCTTGCTGAATACCGGTTGGTATATCAAGCAGTTACGGCACCGGGAGCCGGAGGTTCCGATTTCGTTCAGCGACGCATACGTTGATCGTTATTTAGACGGTCATGACGCCACGGCAATACTTTCTCGCTACTGGCCGCCGGAAAAGCAGCACATCGAGCTGAACACTCCGGAAGGCAAGATGTCGTGGAACGTGCCGGCGGCGATGTACGTGCCGTATAAGCAGGACGAGAGCCGGCAACCGAATTTTCTGCGCGTACAGGACGTCATGATTCTGGACATTCTGCGCACGAACTGGGATCCGGCCAAGACTCCCAAGCCGAAGCCGATCTACTTCGCGGTGACCGTCGCCAACTCGAACATGGTCGGCCTGCGCGACTTCCTCACCATGGAAGGTCTCGTGTTCCGGGTGAATCCGGCTGGCCGGCAGATGATTGATCCGGCGGCGATCGAGCGACACTTATTCGATACGTTCCAGGGGCACTTCCGCGGAATTGATAATCCGCACGTGCACTTCGATGATAATGCTCAGAAGCTGCTCCAGAACTACCGCTCGGCCTTCTTGCAGCTGGCCTACCATTATTCGTCGCAGCCGGATCCGTCAGGGTTTACGCCGGCGAAATATGAATCGCTGACCGACCGAGAGAAAAACTTCGACAAGCTCGCGAATCGGGACAAGGCGCTGACGCTGCTGGAAATGATGGATCAGGCGGTTCCGGAATCCGTGCGTCCGATCGGTAATCCGGAGTTGTCCGCTCAGCTTGGGCGAATGTATGCGGATCTGGGCAAGCCGGAAGAACTGCGACGCCGGCTCGAATTGGCAACGGATCGAACGGACCTGCGGCTGGAATCGAGGGCGAGGCTGGCTTCGATCTGGATCACGTCGTTTAACGACACGGCGCAGGCGAGCAAGATTATTGAAGCCGGACTCACGCCGGCTCCGACGCCGGAGGAACTGTACACGGTCGGCTCGCAGTTGTACTCAGGCGGCGCGTACGCGCTGGCGGCCGAGTACTTTGAGCGTTCGTACCACATGAACCCGAACGACGGGCAAGCGATCGGCGCGCTATTGCAGAGTTATGAGAATGCCGGCAAGCCGGACAAGGCGGCGGAAGTGCTGCAGGACTGGGTGTCCCGGCATCCTACGGACAAGAATGCCAAGCAGCGGCTGGATCAGATCCGGCAGCGGCTGACGGGTGACACGTCTTCTTCGAAAACCATCGGCGGTTGATTTCCATATTTTCCTTTCCTTTCTGTCATTTTAGGAGGCTTTGAACATGCATCGTTTTCTTGGAATCCTTTTGGTTTGCGCGTTGGTAATTGCTGCGGGTTCCAGCACAGCATTCGCCTACACCAGCCCCCAACAGTACGGCGTCGAATTGCGCGGCGGTTTTGGCCAGTACGACATGGGCGACATTTCTCAGGGCGCGGAGTTTATGCAGCGTGAACGCTCCGGCAATACCTTGACGACGGCGGACAGCGGACCGCTGGGAGGCATCAGCCTCATCTATCGTCCGATGCGTCACGCGATGTGGGAAGTTGGCTATAATGCATTGCTTGATGTAGAGAACAAAGTGGCGAGCACCAACGCCGATTCCGCCATGAACGGCTCAATACTGATGCATGCCAACGAGTTTTTCGTCAAGGCCAATTTGGTGCCGACGATCGGGGATCGCCTGAGCTTGAATCTGGGAATCGGACTTTCCTACTATAACACCGAGCTTCAGATTCAGGATGATTTCGGCCGCCGCTACGTGTACGACGCGGTTGGCCGCGCGTGGGGTCTATTGGGATCCGCCGGGCTGGAGTTTCTGCTCACCGATCGTCTCGGGCTGAATCTTCAGGGCGGCGGTCGCATTGCGAACGCGGCGAATTTCTCATACGAGCCGTCGGCCGGCGTGCGTACAGGCGTCACCACGGTTGGCGGCAGTCGTCCGATCGAAGTCAATTTGAGCGGATTATATGGCTCGGTCGGCTTCCGCGTTTATTTCGACAAGGTGCTTGCGCCGGTGGATTTCCGTCGGTAATTCGGGTCGCGAAGGCGTTCAAAGAGCCTTCTGATAACGATAGCATAGGATAGACCATCATCCGTCGGTACCGGTGATGGTCTTTTTCCTGATTTAGGGACAGCCCCCATTCCTCAGCAAATAAAAGGCTAAAAGTGGCCGATGTCCTTATTCTGATCGGTTCGAATTCGGATCGAGAGTACTTTGACGGCGTAGACCGTTTGGGAGAGTTCTTCGGCGTGACGTACACGCTGGAGGTGCTGTCCGCGCACCGAAACCCGACGCAACTTCGCGAGCGCCTGCATGCCGCGCAAAGTGACGGCACGCGGGTGATTGTGGCGGCGGCGGGCATGGCGGCGCATCTGGCCGGTGTTTGTGCGGCGGAGAGCCTGTTGCCCGTGATTGGAATTCCCTTGCCGGGATCGAGCCTGAATGGCATGGATGCGTTGCTGGCGACCGTGCAAATGCCGTCCGGTGTGCCGGTGGCGACCATGGCGATCGGCAAGGCGGGCGCACAAAACGCGCTCATTTTCGCCGCGCGCATTCTGGCCCTTCACGACCGCCGCATCGCGGAGCGTCTGACTGAGTTTCAACAGCGGGGGTCGCGCCTGTGAAAGGACTGGTCATCGTTCCGACGTACAATGAGCGCTACACGATCGTGTTGATTCTCGATGCGATTCTGAAGCAGAATCTGGGTCTGGATGTGCTGGTGGTGGACGACAATTCTCCCGACGGAACCGCCCAATACGTCGCGGAGCGTGCCGCGGCGGACTCGCGCATCAGACTTTTGCAGCGAGCCGGCAAACTTGGTCTGGGCACCGCCTACGTGGCCGGGTTCAAGTACGCGATTGCGAACCATTACGATGTGGTCTTTGAAATGGACGCCGACTTCTCGCACGATCCGGCGGATCTGCCGCGCTTCCTTGAGAAGATTGAGACCTACCAGTTCGTCCTGGGATCCCGTTACGTCAATGGCATCTCCGTCGTCAACTGGCCGTTAAGCCGGTTGATGCTGAGCTACTTCGCGTCGTTGTACACGCGGGTGATCACGGGGATGCCGATCAAGGATCCGACGGGCGGCTACAAGTGCTTCCGCATCGAAGTCTTGAAAGCGATTGATTTGGACCGCATTCACTCGAACGGGTACAGCTTTCAAATCGAAATGAACTTCAAGGCGTGGCGCAAGGGATTCCGCTGGATGGAAATCCCGATCATTTTCGTGGATCGCCGGGTGGGACAATCGAAAATGTCCCGGGCGATTGTCCGCGAGGCGGTGCTCATGGTCTGGAAACTGCGCTTGAGGTCGCTATTCGGGAAGCTGTGATGAGCGCACGGCCATGCGTCTCGGTCGTTATCGTCACGTATGAGTCGAGCGAGCACATCGGCCGCTGCATCGCGAGCTTAAGAGAGACGGCTCGCGAGTGGCTGCGCGACATCATAGTGGTGGACAATGCGTCGTCCGACGGCTCCGCGGACCTGGTTGCGCGGACAGTCCCGGCTGTGACGCTCTTGCGGAATGCAGAGAATGTGGGTTTCGGCCGGGCGATGAATCAGGGCGCACGCGTCGCTTCCGGCGAGTATCTGCTCCTGCTCAATCCGGATTGCACGCTGCATCCGCAGGGGGTCGCTGAACTCGCGCGTTTTCTGGATCATCGCGCGACGGCCGGCGCGTGCGGCCCGCAGATGACAGATCAACAGGGGAACTTTCAATACAGCTCGCGGCGAGGGTTTCCGACTCCGCTAAACTCGTTCGCCTATTTCTCACGGCTGGACCGGGTCTTTCCGCGGAGCCATTCGCTGGGCGGCTATCAGCGCCGGCACCTCGATCCGCGCTTCGAAGTGGAAACGGATTCGCTTTCCGGGGCGTGCATGCTGGTCCGCGCGGCCATGTTTCGGAACCTCGGCGGATTCGACGAAGACTATTTTCTTTTCGGCGACGACATTGATCTTTGCTGGAAGATTCGGCATGCCGGACACGAGATTTGGTATGTGCCGTCGGCGCGCGTGGTGCACATGAAGGGCGCAAGCATGAGCAAGCACTCGCAAGTGGCGCAGCGCGAATTCTATCGCTCGATGCACATTTTCATTGACAAGCGGCTGCGGGGGCGTTATTCGAGCTTCTCGCTGGCGCTGGTCAGACTCGGCGTGGCATCGGCGGAGTTGTGGACGAAGCTCCGCAGCGGCCGGTGAACTCCTCTTCGGCACAAATCGCATTCAAGCAACGCATGGGAGAACGTACGGCAGAAAGCAAGACAGTTTCCGCTCCTGATCGCGCAGGCGCGAGCAAAGGCTCGTTCGCTGATTTATTCGTGATGGATTTCGAGAAGCCGGTGGTCGAGCTGGAACGCAAGATCAGCGAGATGCGCAAGCTCGCGGCGGGCTCGGGCATGAAGAGCCTGATCGTGGAGATAGACCGCATGGAGAAGAAAGCGGCTCGCATGCGGCAGGAGGTCTTTGAGAATCTCTCGGCGTGGCAGAAGGTGCAGATGGCTCGCCATCCGCGCCGGCCATACAGCCTGGATTACGTGCAGCGGATTTGCGACTCCTGGCTGGAACTGCACGGCGATCGGGGATTCTCGGATGATCACGCCATCGTCGGGGGCTTTGCGGAGATCGCCGGTCAGCAACTGTTGCTGATCGGACATCAAAAGGGCCGAGGGACGAAGGAAAATCTCTACCGGAATTTTGCCATGGCGCATCCGGAAGGCTACCGCAAGGCGATGCGCCTGTTCCGGCTGGCGGCGAAGTTCAACCGGCCGATTGTGACGCTGGTGGACACGCCGGGAGCGTTTCCGGGTTTGGGCGCGGAAGAGCGGGGGCAGGCGGAAGCGATTGCACGCAGCCTGTTTGAAATGGCCCGACTGCCGGTACCCATCGTGACGATTGTGATCGGCGAAGGCGGCTCCGGCGGCGCTTTGGCGATTTCAGTTGCGGATGAGATTCACATGTTGGAGTATTCCGTTTACTCGGTGATTTCTCCCGAAGGCTGCGCTTCGATATTGTATCGCGACGCCGGGCAGGCAGAACAGGCGGCGGAAGCGCTCAAGCTCACGTCACGAGACTTAATGGAGCTGGGGATTATTGACGGGATCATAGCGGAGCCGTCAGGCGGCGCGCATAATGATTACGATCAGATCGCGGAACGAGTGAAGCAGCAGATCGTCACGTCATTGGAGAGATTGCAGCAACTATCAGTGGAGCAGCGAATCGCGGCACGTCACAGAAAATATGAGAAGATGGGGTTCTGGCTCGAAGCCTGACGAAAAAGGCGCGACGGGAACAACCCGCGTGCGAGTCCGCTATGCCGAGACGGATGCGATGGGGTGGGTATATTATGCTACCTACCTCTGTTATTTTGAGGTGGGACGAACGGAATTGATCCGGGAGAGCTGGAAACCCTATCGCCAGATCGAAGAGCAGGGAATCCGGCTGCCAGTGGTGGAGAGCGGGTGCCGCTACATCAGCGGCGCGCGATACGACGATGAACTTGAGATCCGCACGCACATGACGCTTCCGAGCGCTTATCGCGTGCGGTTTGATTACGAGATCCGTCGCATCGGCGACGACCAGGAGATTGCGCGCGGGTTTACGGAGCATTGCTTCTTGTCGGTAGATGGAAAGCTCGTGCGCGCACCGCAGGAGTTGCGCGAATTGGTGGGATCGTGAGTCGCCGCGCACTCATTACCGGCGGCACCGGCTTTGTGGGCAGCCACGCGGTGGAGGCTTACCTGGCGGCCGGGTGGCAGGTGCGAGCCTTGATTCGCAACCCCCAGCGTCTCGCGTGGCTGAAAGACATGTCGGTTGAGTTGGCGGTGGGGAGTTTTTCCGATCCGGATTCGATAGGTGCCGCGGTTCGGAATGTAGATGTCGTCGTGCATTGCGCGGCGGTGACGAAGACGGCGCGGCGAGCGGAATACTACGAGGTGAATGCCGCGGCCGTCGAGACGTTAGCCGTAGCGGCGCGGGACGCCGGTGTGAAACGCTTCGTGCTTTGTTCAACGCACGCAGCGTCCGGCCCCGCACAGGACGGTGTGGCCTCGCGCGAAGATGATCCGCCGCGTCCGCTGACGGATTACGGCAAGAGCAAGCTCGAAGGTGAGAACCGACTCCGGCAGGTCGCGGGAGCGATGGAATGGGTCATCCTCCGGCCACCATCGGTCTTGGGTCCAAGGGATGAACAGTTCGTGCCGTTGTTTCGCGCGGTAGCGAGATATGGAGTGTATCCGGTCCTCGGCTCGGGGCGGCAGAGCTACAGCTACATCTATGTCAAAGACATGGCGCGAGCGCTGCTGACGGCCGGGGAGGAAAATCGCGGCCTCGGCGAGACCTATTTCGTCGCCCATGAAGAACCGCTGGACTGGAGCAGGGCAGCAGCAATCATCGGTCAACTCTCGGGAAATCGAGCACGGCAAATCAGAATTCCGGCCTTTGCCGCAAGAGGTATCGGCCAAATCAACGATACCATCCAAGCATTGTCCGGCCATGCAGCCCTTTTGAGCAGCGATAAGGTGCGCGAGATGCTGGCGACAGGATGGGTGTGCTCGACCGAGAAGATTCGATGTGCGTGGAACTTCTCCTGTCAATATTCCACGGAGCAAGCGCTTCGCGAGACCTATGAGTTTTACCGGCAGACAAAGCGGTTGTAGAGGAGCGCAGGCGGGAGATCATGATTGCGCGATTTCTGGACAATCTGGCGAAAGACAAGCAGGACGGTCTTGAGATCAAGTACCGGACCTTCCTGCCCGAGCGCCCCGCGCAACATGGCAGTCTTGAGCCGCCATTTGTACCGGAAATTTGGGCGGTACTGAAACAGCAGGGCATCCAGCGGCTGTTTTCGCATCAGGCGGAGGCGATTCAAGCCATTCGCGGCGGCGAAAACGTCGTCGTGGTAACACCGACGGCGAGCGGCAAGACGTTGACTTACTTTCTGCCGGTCTTGGAATCGCTCTTTGAAAACTCTGAGCAGACCGCGATGCTGCTCTTTCCGCTCAAAGCGCTGGAACAGGACCAGAAAGCGAAGATCGAAGTCTGGCAGCGGCAATTGAAAGGCATCCTGCCGCTGACCGTTGAGATTTATGATGGCGACACGCCGTCATCGCAACGCGCGAAGATCAAGAAATCTCCGCCGCAGTTCCTGATTACGAATCCGGACATGATGCATCAGGGAATTCTCGCCTATCATCAGGGCTGGGAGAAATTTCTGAAGCGACTAAAGTACGTCGTAATTGACGAGCTGCACGCGTATCGGGGGGTGTTCGGGTCGCAGATTTTGCAGGTATTTCGCCGGCTGTCGCGGCTCTTTGCCTACTACGAGGTGAATCCGCAGTTCATCTGCCTTTCGGCGACGATTGCCAATCCGCTTGAACTTGCCGAACGGCTGACGCAACGGTCGTACACGCTGATCAATGAATCCGGCGCCCCGATGGCCGGGCGGCACATCGTGTTTGCCAATCCGCAGGCTTCAATGTCCGGCGCAGTAGTGAAGCTGCTGATCAAGGCCTTGGACAACGGATTGCGAACGATCGTGTTTTCCAAGGCGCGCGTGGCGACGGAGGTCATTCACCGGATTATCATTGATCAACGTCCTGATCTGGCTTCCAAAGTGAGTTCGTATCGCGCCGGGTTTCTTCCCGAGGAGCGGCGCGAGATCGAGCGCAAACTCTTAAGCGGCGAGCTGCTGGGAGTGATCTCGACGAGCGCGCTCGAATTGGGCATTGACATCGGCGGCCTCGATCTTTGCATATTGGCGGGCTATCCAGGAAGCGTGATGTCGTTCTGGCAGCGCTCGGGACGAGTGGGACGGCGCGGCGCGGAAAGCGCCATTGTGCTGGTGGCGGGAAGTGACGCGCTCGATCAGTTCTTTCTCAGCAATCCGGACGCGTTCTTCACCCGCGGTTATGAGCACGCGCTGGTGAACGAGGGCAACGAAGACATTCTGCGCGCGCATCTGCCGGCAGCGGCGGCGGAGATTCCGCTGATGCGAACCGATCCGTTTATTAACGTCGAACAGTATGCAGGCGTCATCAGCGAGCTCGAGCGCGAGGGAGCGCTGGTGCGCAGCGCTTCCGGCAACCAGTGGTTTGCAGGTCGTCCCCGGCCGCATGCCAACGTGAGTCTGCGGAATGTTGGCGGGACGTTTGATATTTACTGCGAGTCGCGGAAGAAGGCGATCGGCGAGATTTCCGGCGCGGCGGTGTTTCGCGAATGCCATGACGGTGCGATCTATCTTCATGCCGGGGAGCAGTACCGGGTCGAGCGCCTGGATCTGGAGCGCAAGCGTGCGTACGTCGAGCCAACCTCGACGGCGATTTACACGATGGTGCGCTCGGATAAGCAAACGGAAATCATTGACGACCGTTTGCAAAAGCGGGTGCGCTCGATCGGCGTGCACATTGGTAAGGTGAAAGTCACAGAGACCTATCACAGCTATGAGCGGCGGCGGATCTACACGCAGGAATTGCTGTCGGTGGAGCCGCTGGACCTGCCGCCGTACAGCTATGTGACGACCAGCGTATGGATTGATATTCCCGCGCATGTGCCGATTGCGCTCGCCAAGGACGATCTGCATTTCATGGGGGGCATTCACTCTGTGGAGCACGCGGCGATTTCGTTGATTCCGCTGTTCGCTTTGTGTGACCGCGCGGACGTGGGCGGCATCAGTTTTACTCGCCACAAGCAGCTGCCGGGCGGGGGAGTATTCTTTTACGATGGCTATCCGGGCGGCATTGGCATAGCGGAGAAGGTGTATGAGCTGATCGAGGAGCTGATGCAGCGCACGCTCGATCTGATCCGCAATTGCTCCTGCGAAGAGGGCTGTCCATCGTGCATCCAGTCGCCGAAGTGCGGAGCCGGAAACAAGCCGCTGGATAAGAAAGCGGCGATTGCGGTACTCGATATGCTGCTGCGGGAGCTGGACGAGGAACTACCGGTCGAACACGCCGTCACGGCTCCGATAGCGGAAGAAGTGAAGGAAGAGTCGTGGATCGCGTGCGCAATTCCCACCGATCGGCGCGTGCTCGTCGTGGATTTGGAAACGCAAAGATCCGCGGAAGAGGTGGGCGGATGGTCGGCGGCTCGGCACATGCGGTTGGCGATCGGCGTCGTGTGGGACAGTACGACGGGGCAGACTCATTCCTATGACGAGTCGCAGGTCGAGCAGTTGCTTGCTCATCTGAAGAACGCGGATCTGATCGTGGGTTTCAACATCGTCGGATTCGATTATGAGGTGTTACGCGGTTACACCTTTGAGAATCTCGGGCGCCTGCCGACTCTTGATCTGCTGCAAGTCGTCACCGAGTCGCTGGGCAGGAGATTGAAGCTGGATACGCTTGTGCGCGGCACGCTGGGAGAGCAGAAGACAGCCGACGGCTTGCAGTCACTCGCGTGGTTTAAGGAAGGAAAGCTGGATCTGGTGACCTCCTATTGCATCAAGGACGTGGAGCTGACGCGGGACATACTGAACTTCGCTCTGCAGAACGGCTATCTGATTTACGATCGCAAAGACCACGGCGCCGTGCGCGTGCCGATTCGCATTGATTTGGATTCCTATATGACACGCCGGGACGCCGCCATCGCATGATCAGCAAAGTGCTCATCGCTAATCGCGGAGAGATCGCGGTGCGCATCGCGCGCACGTGCCGCGAAATGGGCATCGCCACTATCGGCGTGTACTCGGAGGCGGACAAGTTCTCACGCCATGTCGAGGTGATGGACGAAGCCTATCTGATTGGTCCGGGACCGGCAGCGGAAAGCTATTTGCGGCAGGACAAGATTCTGGCGACCGCAAAACTGAGCAGAGCAGACGCGATTCATCCCGGATACGGTTTTTTGTCCGAGAACGCAGCATTTGCAAAGGCCGTGGTTGATACAGGGTTTATCTGGATCGGACCGCCGGCGAAGGCCATTTCTGCGATGGGGTCGAAGACGTCGGCGCGCAAACTGATGCAAGCAGCGGGAGTGGCGGTCGTGCCGGGAAGTGACGGCCCGCTTCGCTCGGCAAAGGAAGCGCGCAAGTTTGGCGAGACGCACGGTTTTCCGATTCTTCTAAAGGCGGCAGCAGGCGGCGGCGGCAAAGGGATGCGCGCCGTGTACGACCCGGGCGAGGTTGAGCGAGTTTACGAGTCGGCGCAGCGCGAGGCGCTGGCAGCATTCGGAGACGGCACGCTGTACGCGGAAAAGTATTTGGAGCGGCCGCGACACATCGAGATTCAGGTGTTTGCCGATCAGCGGGGCAATACGATTCATCTCGGCGAGCGCGAATGTTCACTGCAGCGGCGACATCAGAAGATCATCGAGGAATCACCTTCCGCGGTAGTGACGCCTGAGATGCGTCGGCGCATGGGGGAAATGGCGGTGGCGGCGGCAAAGGCGTGCGGCTACGTGAACGCCGGAACGGTGGAAATGCTCCTTGACAGCGACGGAAAGTTCTATTTTCTGGAAATGAACACCCGCCTGCAAGTGGAGCATCCCGTGACCGAGGAAGTGACGGGACTTGATCTGGTGCGTTTGCAGCTGTTTGTCGCATCCGGTGAGCCGTTGCCGCTTTCGCAGAATGATATTGCGCCGCGCGGGCATGCAATTGAAGTGCGCATTTACGCGGAGGACGTTAGCAGCGGCTTTCTTCCCTCGACCGGAATCTTAAAGCGGCTGCGTCCGCCGAGCGGTCCCGGCCTGCGCGAGGACAGCGGCATGCGTGAGGGATCGGAAGTTTCCCGCTTCTATGATCCGATGATTTCAAAGCTGATCGCGCGCGCGGAGACACGAGAAGCCGCGCGGCAACGCATGGTGCGAGCACTTGAGGACTACGAAATTGCCGGAGTGCGCACCAATATTTCCTTCTGCCGACACATTGTGGCGAGCGAGAAGTTTGCGCGCGCTGATTTCCACACGCGGACAGTGGACAACGAGTTTGTTTCCAGCTTTGAGCAAGAGAGTCAGAGCGCGGTGCCGGATGAGGAAATCATCGTCGCCGGACTGGCGCAGGCGCTGAGCGCTCCGGGGCCGGAATTGGTGACGAATCATCGAGCGCCGGAAGCCGCTGATGGCAGTCTTTGGACAGCCGCCGGACGGCGCGCGGCCATGCGGGGGATTCACAAATGAAATCCGCAGCTCGCAAAGTTGTCGTGCGCTTGGACGGACGGGAGTACGATGTGGCGCTGGACGATCATCGCGCGACCGTTAACGGGAGAGATGTTTTCATTGATTCCGTGGTGAACGATGGCGCCGGGGGGATCGTCATCCACAGCGGACCACGACAATTCCGGGTTGTGCTCGACGTCAACGGCGAAGAGATCCGAGCGATGTACGGCGGGCGAGAGTTTTCGGTGGAACATGAGACGGAGCGTCACCGCCTGCTGCAGCGTTTCGCCGCGCAGGGAATTAAGGCGCACGCGCGTGCGGACATCAGGGCTTCGATGCCGGGTCTGGTGGTGCGCGTGAAGTGCCAGGCAGGATCGGAAGTCAAGAAGGGGCAAGCGCTCGTTATTCTTGAAGCCATGAAGATGGAGAATGAAATTCGCGCACCGATTGACGGGGTGGTTAAGGAGGTGCGCGTGTCGCAAGGGTTGGCCGTGGAAAAAGGCGACGTGCTCGTCGTTCTTGACTGATGAATTCAACTGCGGATACTGTGACTCGAGTGAGCGCGCGCGAGGAGTGGCTGCGGGCCGTGGAGCGATTGGTCAGCCGCCAACCGGAGCGCAGACCGCGCTTCGAGACGGACAGTCATATCGAAGTTGCGCGGCTTTACGAGCCGAATCCCGAGTTCGATACGAAGGATAAGTTAGGTTATCCCGGTTATTATCCGTTCACGCGCGGGATTTATCCGAATCAGTATCGCGGCAAGTTGTGGACGATGCGGCAGTATGCCGGTTACGGCACGGCCGAAGAGTCCAATGCTCGTTACAAATACCTTCTGTCGCAGGGCACGACCGGCTTATCCATTGCCTTTGACCTGCCGACGCAAATTGGCTATGACAGTGACGATCCGGCGGCGCACGGGGAAGTGGGGCGCGTGGGAGTCGCGATTTGCAGCATCGAAGACATGAGCGCGCTGCTCGATGGGATTCCGCTTGACAAGATCAGCACCTCGATGACGATCAACTCGACCGCCGCGATTCTGATGGCGCTCTACATCGCCGTGGCACGCCGGAGAGGGATCGCCGAGGACAAGCTCGCCGGCACCGTTCAAAATGACATTTTGAAAGAGTACATCGCGCGCGGAACGTACATCTACCCGCCGCGGCACTCGATGCGACTGGTGACGGACATTATCGGGTACTGTCGTGAGCATTTGCCGCAGTGGAATCCGATTTCGATCTCGGGCTATCACATTCGCGAGGCGGGAGCGAATGCAATTCAGGAACTGGCGTTTACGTTTGCCAATGCGAAAGCCTACGTGAATGCGGCGCTGAAAGCCGGATTGGAGATTGATGAGTTCGCTCCGCGGCTGGCATTCTTCTGGGGATGTCACAACAACCTGTGCGAAGAGGTGGCGAAGTTCCGCGCGGCGCGGCGGATCTGGGCGCGGATCATGCGTGACGAATATCATGCGCGCAATCCGCAGTCTATGATGTTGAGGTTTCACACGCAGACCGCCGGATGCACGCTGACCGCGCAACAGCCGCAGAACAACTCCGTGCGGGTGACGATTCAGGCCCTGGCAGCCGTGTTGGGCGGGACTCAGAGTCTGCATACGAATGCGCTGGATGAAGCGCTCTCGCTGCCGACGGAGAGCAACGCTCAGCTCGCCTTGCGAACGCAACAGGTGATCGCCTACGAGTCCGGAGTTGCAGATACGGTGGATCCGCTGGGAGGCAGCTATTACATCGAGTCGCTGACCGACGATTTGGAACAAGAAGTGTGGGCGGAGCTGGGGCGAGTCGAGGCGATGGGCGGCGCGGTGACGGCGATTGAGCGGCACTACTTTCAGAATCAGATTGCGGCGGAGGCGTATCGCTATCAGCGCGAGATCGAATCCGGCGAGCGGGTTATCGTGGGCGTGAATCGCTTTACCGGCGACGATGACGTGTCGCCTCCGGTGATGCGGATTGCGCCGGAATTAGAAGAAGGACAAAAGCGCCGATTAGCCGAGTTGCGCCGAAAGAGGGACAATGTGAAAGTCGGCGCAGCACTGAGTCAATTGCAGAACGCGGCGAAGTCCGAGCAGAATCTGATGCCGTTAATTATTGGTGCGATCGAGAATTTTGCGACATTGGGCGAAATCTCGCATGCCTTACGACAGGTGTGGGGCGAGTTCGAAGACCGGGTATGAGTTGGGATCAAAAGCTCTTTCACCGGCATCTCAAAACGCGACGGTTTGGCCGAGAACTCGTATATTTGGCCGAGGTGGACTCGACAAACCGCCGGCTGGCTGAGAACCACGCGCAGTTTACGATAAGTGGCGGCGTGGTGGTGGCAGGACATCAGACGGCGGGGCGGGGGCGACAGAGTCGCACATGGCTGGATCAGAGCGAGAACTCGTTGCTGTTTTCGCTATTGCTGCGAAATCGAGCGGGAAGCGCGGAACTGAGTTTCCTGAGCCTACTGCCGGCAATTGCACTGGGAGAACTGCTGCACGAGAAGTTTGGGGCGACGTCCTCTGTCCGTTTGAAATGGCCCAACGACGTACTAATGAATGACCGCAAGCTTGCGGGGGTGCTTGGGCAGGCACTTACGAGCGATGGAGTTCTGATTTCGATTCTTGGCATGGGGGTCAACGTGCGCGGCTCGCAGGAAGACTTTCCTCCGGAACTTCGCTCCGCGGCGACAACGATTGAAGCGGAAACCGGCGTACTCCTGGCCAGAGAAGTTCTGCTGGCGGAACTTTTGAATCGTCTGGAGGAGCTGCATGATCTGGCGTTGGAAAATGAGATCGAGGTCTTGCGTCTACGCTGGATGCGGCTGGGGCCGCCCGTCGGCGCCAAATTGAATCGCATAGAGGGCGGGCTCGTCCTAAGGGGTGAATTCGCCGGGCTGGGAGAACGCGGACAATTGCTTCTTCGGACTAAGGACAACGTCATACAAGGGATTTTCAGCGGAGACATTGAGTCTTGAGCGGGCACTTGTTAGCCATTGATATCGGCAATACGCAGACGACTATCGGGTTGTTTGACGGCGAATGCCTGCTTCAGACGTGGCGGCTGTCCACACTCGTGCCGCGAACATCGGATGAGCTGTGGGTACTCGTGGAGCGCCTGATTGCGGGGCTGCCCGCGCCGACGAATGCGGGGATCTCATCGGTCGTGCCGGAGCTGACAAGGGCGTATGCGCGCATGATTGACGCGCGGATGCACGTTACTCCCCTGATTATCAGTCACGAGTGTGTACGCTCGCTAAGGATCGCTTACGAGCCGCCGCAGGCCGTGGGAGCGGATCGTTTGTGCGGTGCGGTTGCGGGCTTCAAGATGGCGGGCGGTCCGCTGATTCTCGTGGACCTTGGCACAGCCACCGTGTTTGACGTCGTTTCGGCGGATGCGGTGTATTTGGGTGGAATGATTGCTCCGGGACTCTCGACCGCTGCGGAATCGCTGCATCGCGCGGCGGCGCTCCTGCCTGTAGTCGAGCTGCAATTTCCGCCGCACGTCATCGGCCAAAGCACGGAAACGGCCCTTCAGTCCGGCATTCTGTACGGCGCGCTGGATATGATTGACGGGATTGTGGAACGGATCCAAAAGAGTCTGCCGGCACGCGCGCATGTGATCGCAACGGGTGGTTTTGCCGGGTTGCTCAAGCCGCAAAGCCGCACGATCGAGCGCGTGGAACCGGATCTTGTTTTGCACGGTATTCGATATGTGTGCGAGGAGCAGTGACCCGGCGCGCGGCGGTCATATCGGCGCTGATTGTTCTGTGTAAGCTCGCTTTAGCGGCAGAAATCGTGGTGGTCTATCCTCGTTTGCCGGGTGCGGATCAGCCGTTTGTCTATGCAGACGGCCTCGATTCCAGCTTCATCTTCGGGCATATCACACCGCCAGCGGGTCAACTGACCATCAACAGCGTTGAGGTGCCGTACACGGCCCAAGGGGCGTTTCTGGCCTATTTGCCCTTGCGACGCGACTCGGCAACAAAGTCTTGGGACGTAACTCTAACAGACAAGGGGCGGCTCCTCGAGCGACAGACGGTGCCGTACGCGTTTCAGTCGGACATCCCGTCGCTGCCGGACACGGGTTTGGGAATTCGTTTTCCACGTGTTGTGCGAGTAAGCGACGCAAATGCGCATACGCGAGCAACGCCGGGCGGAAGCTATCACCTGTTTCCCGTGAGGGGAACGCCGCTGCTGGCAACCGGGTACCACGAAGGCTTCATTGAGTTTGAGCTTGCGCCGTCGTTCAGCGGATACATTGAGCCGCGCTTTGTCACTGCGGAGTCGGATTCGACCTTGCCGCGGGCTCGCATCGGAAACGGTGCGTGTCAGGAGAACGGTGACTCGTGCCGCTGCGCCTTCAGCATGACGCGAGCGGTGCCGTGGACTGCGGAGTTGGCGGCGGACGGCAAGCAGCTCGACGTTTTTCTTTTCCAGACAGCGCTGGCGGTGGATCGTTTCCAGTTTGCCGGAAGAGATGACTTTCTGCAAGAGGCCATGTGGTCACCGGACGCGAAGGGAGTGCAACTCTCTTTGCGATTCCGCGAACCGCTGACTCGGGGGTATGACATCACGTTCTTGGCTGACAGTTTGCGCATCAACGCGCGCGAGCCATTCGCGAAGCGGGAGCGCAAGCTGAAAGGCAAGACCGTCCTCGTAGATGCGGGGCATGGCGGCGAAGCCAAAGGCGCGATCGGTCCACTCGGCACATTGGAGAAAGACATCACGCTGCGCTGGGCGACGATTCTCGCCAAAGAGCTGAAGCGCAAAGGCGCACGTGTCGTCATGACGCGCACCGGCGACGTGGACGTTCCGCTGTATGAGCGCATAGCGATTGGGCGGGCGCAACATGCCGATTTTTGGGTGAGCCTTCACGCCAACGCATTACCCGACGGCATGAATCCGTTCCTGAAACACGGCACAGGGACCTACTACTATCAGTCGCTCTCGCGACCGGCGGCGGAGATCCTGCACAAGCAGATGCTCAAAGCCTCCGGTTTGCTGAACGACGGCCTGTACGACGCGAATTTTGCGGTTGTGCGGCCGACCTCATTTCCGGCGGTGCTGCTTGAAGCGGCCTATGTGATGAATCCGCCCGAAGAAGAACTGCTGCGCTCGGACAAGTATTTACGGAAGTTGGCCAAGGGTGTCGTGCGCGGCCTGACCGAGTATTTTAGGACTCAACCATAGCGGAGACGAAAAAGGGATTGGAACCGCAGTATATCACCAAGACGGGTCTGGAAAAACTCCATGCTCAGCTTCATGAGTGGAGAACCGTGAAGCGGCCAGCGATGGTCAAGCAGCTGGAGACGGCACGCGGCCATGGAGATCTCTCTGAGAATGCGGAGTACCATGCGGCGCGTGAAGAACTGACGCGCATTGACCAAAAGATCTTCCAGCTTGAGATTACGCTGCGCTCCGCCGTTCTGGTGGATGAGAACAGTGTGAAAACCGATCAGGTGCGAGTCTATACTCGCGTGCGAGTGTTCGACGAGCAGAAGAAGACCAAGAAAGAATTCTCGCTGGTTTCGCCGTCGGAAGCTAACCCGGTGGAAGGAAAGATCAGTCATAATTCTCCGGTGGGGAAGGGGCTGATCGGAGGCAAGGTCGGGGAGACGATCGAAATTCAAGTTCCGTCCGGCATGGTGCAGTGGACGATTCTGGAAATCTTACCGATACAACTTTGAGGAGCCTGCGATGGAAACGACTGTAAGGCGATTGAGCCGCTCCCGTCGGGATCGCGTGTTCGCGGGAGTCTGCGGCGGGCTTGCTACGTATATGGGCCTGGATCCGGTACTGGTGCGAGTGCTCTATGTTGCTCTGACACTGCTGTCGTGGGGCACGGGCATTCTCATCTATGTGTTGGCGTGGATTATTATTCCCGTGGAAAGCGAAGAGGCATGCGCAACTGTCGCTCCGAAGGACGAAAGTTCACGGCGGGATGCGCGCCGGATCTTCGGCGTGCTGCTGGTGATCGTGGGACTCTTGGCATTGGCTGCAACGACATTACCGTGGTTTCACCTGTTTCACGGCATACGCCTGGCCGGGCCGATTGTGCTGCTAACGATCGGACTTGTGATGCTGATGTGGAGACGGGAACCGGTTGTGCGTTCGTCCGACACCGTGCACTCGCAAGGGGCGGAAGAAGGGGCTGTGCCGCGCGGCACGACTGCCGGTTACTCCGAGCCGAAGCGACTCGTGCGGGTGGAGCACGGCCACAAGATTGCGGGAGTATGCGCGGGGTTGGGCGAGTATTTCAACATTGATCCGACCATCGTGCGGCTGTTGTTCATTGCCGGCATCTTTGCGGGCGGTGCGGGCATCATCCTTTACCTGATCATGTGGATTGTCGTGCCAATGCGGCATGATATTCCGGTCAGCCGCGTGGAAGTCTGAGCAAACCTACATGTCGGATAACATTCGCAATTTCTGTATTATCGCGCATATTGACCACGGCAAATCCACGCTGGCCGACCGCCTGCTTGAGATCACGCACACGATAGATCCGCGGCAGATGCGGAAGCAGGTGCTGGATTCGATGGACCTGGAGCAGGAGCGCGGGATCACGATCAAGATGCATCCGATTACGATGCAGTACCGGCATACGGATGGCCGCGAGTTCATTCTCAATCTGATTGACACGCCCGGGCACGTGGACTTCACCTATGAAGTGTCGCGCAGCCTCCGCGCTTGTGAGGGCGCCTTGCTGGTTGTGGATGCGACGCAGGGGATGGAAGCGCAAACGCTCTCGAATCTCTATCTGGCGTTGGATGTGGGGTTGGAGATTATCCCTGTCCTGAACAAGATTGATCTGGCTGTTGCGCGGGTGGATGAAGTCACGCGTCAGATCTCCGATCTGCTCGGTGTGCCGGAAAACGAAGTGTTAAAGGTCAGCGCCAAGACCGGCCTGAATGTGATGGACGTGCTGAAGGCGGTCATAGAGAAGATACCGCCGCCCACCGGCAGCTCAGATTCTCCGTTGCGGGCGTTGATCTTCGACTCGATGTATGAGACGTATCGCGGCGCGATCGCTCATGTGCGAGTGATGGAGGGACGAATCCAGCCCGGCATGCGCGTACGTTTTGGCGCAACGCAGAAGGAGTATGACGTTTCCGAAGTCGGCCTGCTGCGCATGGGACAGATCCGGAAGGATACGCTCGAGGCGGGCGAAGTCGGCTATGTGGTCACCGGCTGCCGTGACGTCCGCGATTTACGCGTGGGGGATACGGTTTTTGACGTCGCGAATGTGGCCGACGCTCCTTTGCCCGGCTACCGCGAAGTGAAACCAATGGTGTTTGCCGGGCTCTATCCCGCGGACACAAACGACTACGAGCTGCTTCGCGATTCCCTGGGCAAGCTAAGGTTGAATGATTCTGCCCTGATCTATGAGCCGGAAACTTCGATGGCGCTGGGATTCGGCTTCCGCGTCGGTTTTCTCGGGCTGCTGCATCTTGAAATCGTGCAGGAGCGGTTGGAGCGCGAATACGGCTTGAACCTCGTCTGCACGGTACCCTCCGTGGAATACCGGGCGATTCTTACAGATGGCACGACGAAGCTCGTGGACAATCCCGTGCTGCTGCCGCCGGCCACGGTGACTGAGCACCTCGAAGAGCCGTTCATTCGGGCTTCGATTATCACGCCGGAGGAGTACATCGGGCCGATCATGCAGCTCAGCGTGGAATATCGCGGCATGCATTTGAATACCGAGTACATCGAGTCCACACGCGTGAACATGCATTACGAATTCCCGCTGGCGGAGATTATCTTTGAATTCTACGACCGGTTGAAGAGTATTTCGCGCGGCTACGCGTCGTTCGACTATGAGCTGCTGGATTACCGTCCCAGCGAATTGACGAAGCTCGATATTCTGGTGAACGGCGAGGTTGTGGACGCGCTTTCGGTGATCGTGCACACGGAAAAGGCCTACGACTGGGGGCGGCGCGTCTGCGACCGGTTGGCGAAGCTGATTCCACGGCAGTTGTTCGACGTGGCGATTCAAGCCAGCCTCGGGTCGCGGATCATCGCGCGCTCGACCGTGAAAGCGCTGCGGAAGAACGTGCTGGCTAAGTGTTACGGCGGCGACGTTTCGCGGAAGCGAAAGCTGCTGGAGAAACAAAAAGCAGGCAAGAAGCGTATGAAATCTATCGGGAACGTGGAGATCCCGCAGGAGGCCTTCTTGGCGATTCTTCGCGCCGAATAGCTATTTCAGACAGAAACTGCTCAACATCAAAGATTAAGGCACAGGTGGTACCTTTTGGAATTTCCCGCGCAAAAAAGCATTAACGAACCCTTGTCCAAATCCGCTGCAGCCCGGCCGAAAAGTGTGGTGCGGGAGTGGTTTGAGTTCATTGTCACGCTTGTCATCATGGTGTTCTTTATCCGTGTGAGCACGGTGGAGGCGTTCCGCATCCCTACCGGATCCATGGAAGACACACTCTTAGTGGGTGATTTTCTGCTGGTCAACAAATTCGTATACGGCATTCGTACGCCCGATTGGATCGGGATTCCGTTTACCAAAATCGGCTTCAGTCTGCCGGCGCGTCGGATTCCCGGACCGCGCAAAGTCGAGTCGGGCGACATCATTGTCTTCAAGTATCCGCTCGATCCGAGCCTGAACTACATCAAACGCTGCGTGGCAATTCCGGGGCAGACCGTAGAGGTGCGGCAGCGGGAGCTCTACGTGGACGGTGTGCGTTTTCCGGATCCGCCGCGTTCCAAGTTCACGGCGACCAAGCCGCTGCCAGCCGATGCGCGTGAGCGCGGCATCTTTGCACCCGCCGGCGCGCGCTGGAACCACGACAACTACGGCCCGGCCACGGTGCCGGAGGGGCAGTACTTTGTGATGGGTGATAATCGCGATAATTCGGCGGACTCCCGCTACTGGGGCTTCCTGAGCGAGAGCGATATTGTGGGGCAAGCGCTGGTCATCTACTTCTCATGGAACAAGAACGTTCCGATTCATAAGTTTTACGAGAAAATCCGATGGGAGCGCATCGGACGAATGATTCACTGAATTCGTTAGCCAGCGCATCAGAAAAACCGGCGGACGCAATGTCCGCCGGTTTTCTTTTTGAAGGGCTGCCGCTGACTCAGACTTTGGCGATGTGCAGCCAGTCCACGAACAGGAAGTAAAGCCGATCGAAGAGCAGAGCGATACGCGTCATCACCGTATAGCCGTACCCCGCGCCAAAGCCGATCATCAGGAGAGTGGTGCCGGTCGTTGAAATCAAGCGAAATGTACCGCGATGCTCAACCGAGAAGAAGAAATAGAATAGGACGCAGATCAATCCGACCGTAAAGACCGGGTTCGCCAGCGCTTGCAGGAACGTCATGACACTGGGGTGGAGGGTGAATGACTGTACATCGGGCACGGAAATCACCGGCACCATGCTCGCCTGCAGCTGGAGCACCAGATCGCCCGAGGCAAAGCCGATCACGGCCAAACCTGAGTAGGTTCCGATGATAATGGACATCGGCCAGCGCGAAATCCACGCCCACTTACTCGTGAAGCGTGTGAACAAGGCCATTCCGAGCGCGAGCGGGATCAGCATCTCCCAGCGATGATCCTGAGTAAGAGGCCGCCACAAATTCGGCAGGAAAACCTGATAGAACTCAACGCAGACCACATAGCCTGCCGCCACGCCGACAAACAGATGCTCGGCAAACTTGTAGAACGGGTTGTCCTTGTAGAGAAAGCTGAAAACCGCCAGCGTGAGAAACGCCGCCAGGGTAAGCCAGAGAAATTCCATTAGCGCGTCCGCCTTCGCCGATTCACGAAATAAATCAGGTTCCCCGCCAGAATAAAGAAGATAATGATCAGGTGGCCCATCGTCTGGCCGCCCATGGCGATTATCGCCAGCCCTTTGTGTTTGATCAGGTTTTCGTACTCCGCCGCGCCGGTAATGCCGGTCAGCAGTCCGCGCAATTGTCCGCTCGTGTAGTAGGCAGCGTACTCCGGCACTGATACCGCCGACGCGCCGCTGATCAGAGGAATCGCGAATCGCGACTCGACATACTGCACATACTCTTTCGTGCCCGGATAACCAACAGAGATATTAACGAGCAAAGGAAAGCTTGAATAGTTTTCCACATCGTTCATGAGCGGGAGCTGGCTGATCGGCGTGCGGTAATGATCCTGCGGAAAGGTCGTTCGAATGGAACGTCCCATGCCCACCATGACGGCTTCACGGCCTTCCTTGAAGCCGAGATAACAGTAATCCTCGCCATACTTCCGGTGATACTCGTCGCGGCACACGTCATTGACAAGTCCTTCTACCAGCCCCGGAGCGGTGGACCAGAGCGTGATAATCACGACGCGGCAATTTTTGTCCATCAAATGTCTCAGCACCGCGTACGCCATCGGGCTGAGTTCTGCTTTGCCGCCCGGATCGTAATCCATGGAGCACAGAACCAGCGAGCGCTCCGGCAGGCGTTCAATCTGATCGTAAAAGTCCTGCACCGGCGGCGTCGTGGACGGCGACATGCCAAGATCCACGAACAGCGGCACGGCCACCGCCAGCGCGATAAACAGAAAGATCCACCGGCGATCGAGTTTCTCAAAGCGTTTCAGCAGATCGTTCATGTCAGTCGCGTCCCAAGTAGCTGCGCTCCAACCCGAGCACGACCTTTAAGCCGGTCGCGATAGCGCCGAGAGCCGCGCCGATCAGAATCCCGCGCTGGGCGACGGCATTCGGCACGTTCATGATCCAGTCCACGAATTCCGGAAACTGCGACCAAAAAAATTGGCTGATCGGGGTGCGCCCCAGCATCACCGCCACGGCCGTAATCGCCAGCACCGCCGCTTGCCACGTGCGGATGCGAAAAGCGCGAAACGCCGCCGAGGCGATGAAGAACGCCAGCGTGGCATACATCGTCGCCGACATCGGAATGTAAATATACATGAACAGCCGGTCGTTGGCAAACGATCCCGCCTCGATGCCGCCCGCCAAACCGGTGATCAGCATCAACAGAAATCCGATCACCAGCACCAGCTTGTAGGGCCAATCCTGTCCGCGGCGGTAGAGAATCTCGCCGTTAATGCGGAGAATGTTCGCCGAGCCGAGCACGTAAGAAAAGGCGATGACAATGATTGCCCAGCTCTGCAGCATCCCCGCGAAGTTATTCACGATCGGGTGCGGTATGAAATATTGGATGATCATGAACACGCCGAAAACGAACGTGATGATCATCGGAAATTCGCGCTTCATGCCGGTTGTCCCGCTAAGTAATATTGAACCATGAATGCATAAAGTTTATGCCAAACAAACCCAACACAGCTGCCAGCACCAGCGCCACGATCAGCACGAGCTTTACATAGTCTGTGGCTTTTAGCGTGCCCAGCAATTCCGGATCGCGCGTCACCAGGCCACTGGTGGCAAAATACTCCTCGCCGATCAGCGTGTAGTCGCACGCCACTACAAAGAACGGCAGCTGGTGCACGTTGGCCGTGCCGGCAATTTGGATCGCTCCCGTGGCGAAACCCGTTTCCGAGAGAATCAACGACTCGCCGAAAAACGAGCCGAGGTACAAGTGCGCAGCGGTCTTCTCGCGCATCATGATCCCGGTCACGCCGCTGGTGAAGGCAAACTGCTCATCGGAGAGATAACGGATATTGTCCCGATTGAATGCATCCGACCTTCCGGCGTTTATGAAGCCTTGGCGCACCGACTCTTCCGCCACGGAGACCATGAACGCGCGATTCAGAGGGACGATAATCGGAATGTCATACGTCGCCGCTTTCGTGGCGACAGCCGTCAGCAATTGAAGCGAGGCGATCGTCTGGATGTTATCAATGTCCTGCGTCCCCGGGATGTAAAGCACGGGTTTGCCTAATTCGGTTGCTCGCCCAATCGCTTCATCAATCGCGTCAATCCCGGCGATGTGGCGGAAGCGGAGCGGCTTGCCGCGGCGCGCCATTCGAACCATAACAAGCACAAGACTGAAGAATAGCAGAATCAGGACCAAGACCGCCGTGCGGCCGGTATTGAACCACGACGCGTGTGTTTGCATCGGTCCGACTGCCGGAGACTCGCTGCGCCGCAGCACTTTGACCATTTTCATCGCGGTGGTGTCTGTGCTCAACAAATCTCTGACGGCCATAACCGTCGAGTCCAGCGCAACCACCTTCCCGTAGTAATCTACTCCGGCGCGAATCTCAATGTCCTCTCCGGAAAGCAGGTCCAGCTCGTGCACATTGAATTTCGTGGCTCCCACAACTTTGAACGTATCGGTCGGAGACTTGGCGAGCTGCACTTCGTAGCTTAGAATAGAAAATCCCGGTTCGCTCGACGGCTTCCACGTGACATGAAATCCCGTGCCGCCGTCGTTAGGGATGTCCGTGAACTGCACATCCGACGGCGCGGCACCTTTGCCCACGACGACAATCTCTACTGCATGCGCGCGGAGAGAACATGCCATCAGGAAAGCGACAAACAGGACACGAAGAGACATCATCAGTTCAGTCCGAGGGATTGTGAACTTTTTGAACAAAGGCTGTGGAGAGGAAACCGGAAGGCGGGGGGGGGAGAGGTCGAAAGATCCAAGCGGAATTCAAATCAAGGTCACGTGGTAGTGTGCAAAACGACGGTCGTGTGATCCAACTGTGGATGAAAGTTACATTATCATATCCAATAAGTCAAGTAAATGCGCGAAAGCCGAGAAGATTCCGCTCTATCACCAACTCACTATTGATTTCGGCTCGCCAGTTTGAGTGCTGCCGCCAATAGGGGAAGCATGATTTCATGATGCCCGGTGAAACTGTACCCCTTCCCGCCTGTCATCACAGGGCGCCGGACGACATTTTGCGTCGGGCGATAGTGCTGTATCATATCGAAATTGGCGGTGAAAAAGTTGTGACAGGGATGCCCGAGATTCCGAGCCACGGCGATTGCCTTCAGGAAAACCTCCGGCATGATTACCGCGCTGCCCACATTCAATGCCACGCCGCCGTCTCCCAGCCGCGACACAACTTCGCAGAAGATCAGGAAATCGCGGTACGACGTTTCGCCCAACGCCGCTCCGGACAAACCGGGATGCTCATGCACGATATCCGTCCCGATTGCCACATGAATCGTCACCGGGATATTGGCTTCCAAGGTCTGGGCGAGAATGGAGTCGGCGCGATACGGCGCACTTTCCCGAATCAGCGCCTCGCCTAATGCTTCGCCGAGCCCTATCTGTTTTCCGGCGCTGGCGGCGATGGCGCGTACGAAGAATTCACCCGTCTCTCTTGCCATGCCGAAACGCCCATCCTTCAGCGTGTCGGCAACTTCTTCTGATGTGCGTCCGAAAAGCGCGATCTCACAATCATGCACCGCAAATGCCCCGTGCGAGGAAACACTGCTCACATAACCGTTCCGCAACAAATCGAGCAGAATAGGGGAGAGACCCACTTTGAGCGGGTGCGCGCCCATCATCCACATGATCGGGCGGCGACCCTTCGCGTTTGCAATATGCGCGGTTAATTCGCGCAGTTCGCGCACCGCCAGAAAGTCCGGCAGTGATTTCCAGAAATCTTCGAATGAAGCCGCCGCGTCAAGCGGCTTCGCAAACGCGTCCCGTTCAACTTTGGAGAACCGTTCCTGCACGGAATACGTTTGAACCTTGTCGAGGGAGATGGTCTTGTAGCGGGACACAGTGAAAGTGTTAGAGTCTATGGCTCGGGATGCAAAACTTACTTCATGGCTTGCCGGTTGCCGGGGCGATAGCCATCCATGATCGCCGTTAAGGAGCCGAAGGACACCTTGGACTGCATCTTCACCGGAATGTGCAGCTCATCGTCCGTTACCCAGACGAACACTCGCGCGCCCTTTTCCTTCTTAAAAATGCCGCCGCTGTGGAGAATCGGCTCCACCTTCAGGCAATCATAGATTCCCATGTCCGTCTCCACGCGCTCGCGATTATGCACAACCACCATCAAATCATAGGTCTTATTGACATCGTGCGTCAGCACATGCAGCGTGTCGCCGACGGTCATCGGCAGCGTACGAACCTTGTACCCGGCGGACAAGACATCCTGCACGCGCGGCGGAACGATGAGGGGAGGTCGGTTCACTCCGTCATCCCAAATGTAAACTCTTCCTAACGCCAGATCGAAACGAACAACCTTCTCATCGCGATAAGGTCCTTCCTTGAGCTTCTTGCGAAAATAGTGCGAGTAGATGGAATCCGCGTCAATCCATGTTTCGACGGAATCCCGCACCTTGAAAACCAAGTCATAAGCCTTTGCTGAACGCGCCGTGGACACCGCATGAAATGCCGCCTGTCCGTTAACTGTGTCAATGCCGACAACGGCTAATCGGGCTTTACCGGCGGGGATAATCCCGAACATCACGCGATAATCTATCTGCTCGCCGATGGAGAAAGGAATCTTTTCGGGAACCTCGCAATTCCAATTCTTTGCACCCGAATCATCTTCCAGTCCATAGATTGAAAATGCGAAAAGCAATGAGAAAATAAGCGCTACGCTCCAGCTTCGCGCTCGAATCAGTTCTGCCAATCTACATAAGATCTCGAGGATCATGCTATTTGAACCCAAAGGCGTTACTAAGTGTTCCCTGACCGTCACTCAAGGTCACGCTTAACTCGATTTCCAAGCACGCTTTATGTCGTCCTCTCGAATCGCCGATTCACGGATCATGACCGGCTCCCGGCCACGCACGTCCACCACCGCGGAGGCTTTGCCCTGAGGGAAAGCCTGCGTCTTGATCACCAGATCACAGACCTCCAGCACGGCCGGCTTCACTTCGGAGTAGATCCGCGGCGCAGGCTGTCCTGGCAAATTGGCGCTGGTGGCCCACAACGGGCTTTCCAGCTCTTTTAGCACGTCGAGCAGAAACGGGTGATTTGGAATTCGGTATCCCAGCGAATGATCGGCCGTCTGAAACTGCGCCGGAATGGCATTCGACATCTTCCAAACCAGAGTCAATGGACCCGGCCAGAACGTCTCCGCCAGCTTCACGATTCTTCGTCCCGGAACGTCGCTCGCGCACTGGCTCATGCGGATGATATTGTCAATCAGAACTGCTGTCGGCTTGGCGGAACGATCCGGTTTCAGCCGCTGCAGCTTTTCGATGACCGTATTGCTGAATGCCAGTCCTCCAATACCATAGACAGTATCGGTGGGGAAAAGGATTAATTCCCCCCGGCGCGCAGACTCCACCATGCGAGCTACGCATTCGTCGTGGGTCGCGGCGGAAAGTTCAAGAATTTGCATTACCAGTTTCCGACAATACGGTTAAGGAGGTCTTCGCGAAGCTTGCCCACCGCCTCCCGCAGCGCCTGATCCCGCACGTCGAGCGAGCCGGTGTACGGATAGATCGCCCAAGCGGGATACGTCTGCTTCCAGGCGGACTCATTCGTTTTGTTATTGACAAGTTCGATCTCGCACGTCACTGAAAGGCGGTATTCGTCCACCGTCTGATCCGCCCGCGCTGTGTAGGGTTGATCCTCCACCCGAATGACGCGCCCCAGCAGAACAGCATCGGCCTGATCCCGGCTGGTGACCTTCAGCGTGCCGTCGCGCTGGAAACCGCGGATCAGTTCTTCCGTGATCGTCTCGGCGATGCCGAATTCCGCGGACTCGTTCTCGAATGTGGGAATGGCAATGCTCTTTACGTCCCCGGTCACTCGACCGCGAAACGAATAGGTGCACGATACGAAGAGCATCAGGCACAAGATGAGAGCGAGCTTAGCCGATTTCATAATCTTTCAATTTGCGGTAAAGTGTGCGCTCAGCAATTCCCAAATCCCTTGCCGTTTTGCGCCGGTTGCCGCCGTTCTCTTCGAGAATCTTCAGAATCTGATCGCGCTCCAGATCTTCCAGCTTGCTGCTATTGACCGCTTCATCTTTCTGAGCGCGCGTCAGCGCGGAAATCAGCATCGCCCGAATCTCGGATACTTCCCGCCGCATGTCCAGCAGAGTACGCAACAGCATTTCTCGATCGAGCTGGTCGGCCGGGCGACTGATCGGCATCGGCAGCAACAACGGATTTCCCGCCGATGGCAGATAAGGACGGACCTCTTCAGCCGTAATCTCGGTTGAACCGCGATTCAAGGTCAGCACGGTTTCAATTGCATTTCTAAGTTCACGAATATTCCCGGCCCAGTACTGACTCTGAAGCAATCGCTGTGCCTCCATGCTCAACCGCGGAGGATGGAAGTGATTACGCTCACAGAAGTTACGAATAAAGTAGTTGGCCAGTAAGGGGATGTCGTCCGCTCTGTCGCGCAGGGGAGGCACATTAATGGTGACCGCTTTGAGCCGGTAATAGAGGTCCTGCCGGAAGTCTCCGCGCGCCACGGCCTCATTCAAATCCACGTTGGTTGCGGCGATGATCCGCACATTGACGCGCTGCGGCTTACTCGATCCAACGCGCATGAACTCCCCGTTTTCGAGCACGCGCAGCAGTTTCACTTGCGCCGCGAGTGGCATTTCGCGGATTTCATCCAGCACGAGTGTTCCGCCATCCACCTGCTCAAAGTAACCGATGCGCTGCCGTTCCGCTCCGGTGTAGCTTCCGCGCTCATGACCGAAGATTTCGCTTTCGAAAATCCCCGGCGGAATGGCTCCGCAATTGACCGATAAGAGAGGCTTGGCTCGGCGATTGGAGAGTTCATGAATCGCGCGCGAGACCAGCTCTTTTCCGGTTCCGCTCTCACCGATCACGAGGACCGCAATGTCCGTCGGCGCGACCTGCTGAATCAGATTGCGCAGCGCGCGAACGGGTTCGCTGTTACCGAGAATGAGTTGTGAAATGTCGGAGGAAGCCATCGTCAAGAGAGCGCAATATCTTTGCGGTAGTAGAGACCGGGAACGGCCAATTGCTCGGCAAGTCGATATGCCGATGCGCGAGCCGCCGCCATGCTGTCGCCGACGCCGACGGCGTTCAAAACTCGGCCGCCCGTGCTGACCACTTGCCCGTTGTGAAAGGCTGTTCCGGCGTGAAACGTGATCGCCGAGGACGTATCAGGAACGGCTCGCAACGCAATGTTCTTTGCATAAGAGCCGGGGTAACCATTCGCAGCAAGCACGACGCAAACCGCATGCTTGTCGGCCACACTGGCTACGCTCAGCTCATTCAAAGTGCCGTTGATACAGGCGAGCATAGTTTCAAGAATATCTCCCGGCCATACGGGCATGATCACCTGCGTTTCAGGATCGCCGAAACGGCAATTGAACTCGATCACCTGCGGTCCGTCGGCAGTGAGCATCAATCCGGCGTACAGGATTCCCTTGAAAGGAGAGTCCTCGTTCGCCAGTGCCCGCAGCGTCGGTTCGATGATCATGCGCCCTGCCTCCGCGCACAGGGCCGGTGTCAGATGCGGTGCAGGAGCGAAGGAACCCATGCCGCCAGTGTTTGGCCCCGCTTCTCCATCGAAAGCACGTTTGTAATCCTGCGCCGCCGGAAGAGGCACAAAATGCTCGCCGTCGCACCAGAAGAGAGCCGAGGCCTCTCGACCGACCAGTTTCCGCTCCAATACAACGGTGCGGCCTGCTTCACCCAGAACATGTTCAACTAAGAGAGCGTGAGCGGCCTCGAGCACCTCATCGAGCGACGAGCAGACGTATGCGCCTTTTCCCGCCGCCAATCCATCAGCTTTGACGACCCAGTTACTTGGCTCCGGTTCGCGCAGGACGTACGCCTTCAGGTCATCGAACGAATCAAATGCGCGAAACGCAGCGGTGGGCACATTGTGCCGCGCGAGGAGCTGCTTGGCAAAGACTTTGGAAGACTCAATCCGCGCCGCACGTGCGGTCGGACCGAAACACAATATGTTGTCCCGCTGCAACGCGTCCGTGATACCCCTGGCCAAGACAATCTCCGGGCCGACGACGACCAGATCCGGACGGATCCCGAGAATTGCCCGGAGCAGTTCTTTCATGTCATCTGCTCGTACCGGAACGGACTCAGAGATCACCGACGTGCCACCGTTTCCGGGCAGGGCATAAATCTGCTTTACCAGCGGGTGCCGATGAAGTTTCCAGATCAGGGCATGTTCACGACCGCCAGAACCAATGACCGCAACTTTCATCGGCCGAATCCCGGCAAGGTCAGCGACAGTTGCGCGAGCACTTTACGTTCAATTTGGTGGCACAAGAATTGAAGGTAATTGAGTCGGAAAGGGTGGTAACGCAGACTTGAAATAGGAAATCCTATTGCAAATGAAAGCAATGCTGATGGTAGACGACGAGCCTTCAATCTGCACGCTCGTCAGTGAGGTCTTAAACGAATTCGGCGTCCGGGTCATCATTGCCAATGATGGCTTCGAAGCCTTGCGTCTGCTGAAACAGGAGTCGGCAAATGTTGAACTGGCCGTGCTGGACTATGCCATGCCCGGCATGGAGTGCGAAACGCTGGTGCGCGAGATGCGGCGCATCAATGAAAATATCAAGTTGATCATTTCCAGCGGAGAGCCGCGCAAGCTCTTCGACAATCCGGAGGAGCATGGCATCGTCGCCATGCTGCCCAAACCCTATTCCATGCGCGAGATGGCTGAGTTAGTGCTCTCGCACTTCGAACCGTAGCCTATTGAAACGAACGGAAGAAGTAAAATTCACCGCGGTCAATCGCAGGATTCTGCCCCGCATCCCAGGTCCCATGAATGCTGTCCGGTCCGGCATACATGCCGCTGAAGGTGGCCGGATAGTTCTCTCCACTCGTGGACACATTTCCCGACAACGTGAAGCTGGCGCTCTGTAAATTGCCGGCATTCAAGTTGAACGTCCACGGTTCGGTCAGCGACACCTGCACCGTTCCGAGAAAGAGCTCGCCGGTCTGACTCATTGACATCGTGGCAATCTCTTGTCCTTGCGGCAGGGTGCTGGACATCTCGCCGTTCCACGACCCGCTCATGTTGTAGCCGCCGACCTCTCGATTCAAGACCAAGGGTTGAAGATTTGACGGCTGCGAAAAAATAAGAGTCACGTTCGTCGTTGTCTGAACCCCGGCCGCGCGATAGAGCACATTGTTCCGCGTGAACGCAACATTCAGCGAATCGGACACCGTGTCCGCATGCAGCTCGGAAAACGTCGTGGTGCTGGAACGGTAGGTAATTGAACCGGAGTGATACCCGGCGGAGTCGAGATCCGATAGCACGAGGAGCACGTTGCTCGGCCCGGCGTCAATGCTGCCAACGCCGACGAAACTGGCTGTGCCTTGACCTTCCTCAGGGCGCGTGTTGGTCGGCCACTTGCGGCAACCGAAAACGACGAGCAACATACACACAAGCAGGACGGCAACGCGCGCAAACGACATTATTTCAGTTGGTCTTTCAGACGTTGGATTTCATCCCGCAACTCGGCGGCTTTTTCATACTCTTGTCGTTTGGCCATGGCTTTCATCTCCTTCTCGAGGTGGGAGATGAGTTCTTCCATGTCGTACACGCTCATGAAGTCCTTCTTCGCCACTGCCACGATCTCCTTGACCTTAGCGTCCGCGACGGTCGTCGAGCGGAGCACGTCCTCCACCGATTTCACGATGGTCTGCGGCGTAATGCCATGCAGTTCGTTGTACTCGCGTTGAATCTGCCGCCGCCGCCCGGTCTCTTCGATCACCTTGCGCATGGAGTCCGTGATGCGATCACCATAAAACATCACTCGCCCGCGGGCATTTCGCGCCGCGCGGCCGGCAATCTGCATCAGGCTTCGTTCGCTGCGGAGAAAGCCTTCTTTGTCGGCGTCCAGAATCGCCACTAATGAGACTTCCGGCAAATCCAGCCCTTCACGCAGCAAATTGATGCCGACCAGCACATCGAAGTGCGCGAGCCGCAAGTCGCGCAGAATCTCGATACGGTCCAGCGACTGGATCTCGCTGTGCAGGTAGCGCACCCTAATATTCAGATTTTCCAGATACTCCGCAAGATCTTCGGACATCCGCTTGGTCAGGGTGATGACCAATACCCGTTCCTTCCGTTCCACCACCTCGCGAATTTCTGTCAGTAGATCGTCAATCTGCCCCTTCGTCGGACGCACAACGATTTCGGGATCCATCAAACCGGTGGGACGAATAATCTGCTCAACCAGCACGCCCTTGCTCTTCTCAATTTCATATTGGGCAGGAGTCGCGCTAACGAAGATGCACTGGTGGATCTTGCTCTCCCATTCTTCGAAGAACATCGGCCGGTTGTCCAGCGCCGAGGGCAACCGGAAGCCATAGTTCACCAGCACTTCCTTTCGCACCCTGTCGCCGCGATACATACCGCGAATTTGCGGCACGGACACGTGCGATTCGTCCACAATCAACAGGAATTTCTCCGGGAAATAGTCGAATAGCGTATCCGGCCGTTCACCGGCCGCGCGTCCCGTCATGTGGCGTGAGTAATTCTCGACTCCAGTGCAGAATCCGACTTCACGCAGCATCTCCAGATCGAATCGCGTCCGTTGCTCCAGCCGCTGAGCCTCCAGAAGTTTGTTCTGGCTCCGCAACTCGATCAGCCGCTCATCCAATTCGGTGCTGATCGCCGCCATGGCCCGACGCAAATTAGGCTGGGAGGTCACGAAGTGTTTCGCCGGATATAAGGCCAGTGTGTCCCGCGTATCCAGCGCCTCGCCCGTCAGGATCTTGACATGCTTAATCGCTTCCAGAGTGTCGCCGAAGAATTCGAGTCGGTAGGCCGTCTCCTCATATGCAGGGTGAATTTCCAGCACGTCGCCTCGCACCCGAAACGTGCCGCGCGGAAATTCAATGTCGTTCCGCGTGTAATGCATGTCAATTAGTCGCCGCAACATGTCCCGGCGATCATATTCCATCCCGGCCGTGAGAAACAGCAGCAGCTCCCGGTAGTCCTTGGGGGATCCCAAGCCGTAGATCGAGGAGACCGAGGCAACGATCAGCACGTCCTCCCGTTCCATCAGGGAGGAGGTGGCACGCAGGCGCAGGCGGTCAATTTCCTCGTTGACTTCCGTTTCCTTCTCGATGTACGTATCGGTCGTCGGCAGGTAGGCTTCCGGCTGGTAATAATCGTAGTAGGAGATGAAAAATTCAACAGCGTTCTTCGGAAAAAAACCGCGAAACTCACCGAATAGCTGTGCCGCGAGGGTCTTATTATGAGACATGACCAGTGTCGGCATTTGAACTTGCTGGATCACATTGGCAATCGTGAAGGTCTTGCCGGACCCCGTAATTCCGAGCAGGGTCTGAAACTTGTCCCCCCGGGTCAACCCGTTCACCAGTTCATCTACGGCCCGCTGCTGGTCGCCTTGCGGTCTTAAGTCAGTTATTAAATCGAACTTCCGCATGGTGATAATTTAGACAACCTCTGCCAGAATTGCAACTCTGGTGGCAGACTTTTGGATTCGCGGATGAAAGTCGTATTCGACTAATTATCAATTACTTACAATCTATCACCGGTTCTTCCCATAGAGCTTGCTTTTCAAGGCCGAGAATGCTATATTTAACGTTTCGTAAAATCAATATGATGGGGAGCCTGGAAGAATGCTAGCGAAGATGCGCGAGAACATGCCGTTGATCATGTGGATCCTGGTCGGCGCGTTCCTGGCCACGATTGTCTTTTCGTGGGGAATGGGTGGGTTCGAGAGCAAGGGTCAATTGGACGGCGTGGTCGGGCGCGTGGGCAAACACGAAATCCTCTTTGATCGCTATAATCGTCTCGTTCAGGACCGGGTCGCTCAAGAGCGCCAAAAGAATCCGGAAGCGGAGTTGAACGATACTCAGATTCGGCAAGTCCGCAAGCAGGCGTGGGATGACCTCGTCCGCGAGCAGATCCTCACCGAATACCGCGAAAAGTTCGGCATCGTGACCAGCGATCAGGAAGTGGCGTTTGCGGTGCGCAACAATCCGCCGAATTGGATCAAGGAAAACCAGAATTTTCAGACCAACGGCGCTTTCGACCGCTCGAAGTACGACCAGTTCCTGCGGGATCCTCAGTCAGCGAACACTCTGGTGCAGATCGAGGATGACTATCGGTCCAGCATTGCCAACCAGAAGGTCATTGACCGAGTCATCGCCCCGGTGTTCGTGACGCCGAATGAAGTTTGGGACGAGTACGAGGCTACGTCGCGCAAATTCAAAGCCGCCGCAGTAACCTTTCCGCTCAAGAACTTCACGGTGGACACCACCAGTATCACGGCCCAGGAAGTTCAATCCTATTACGATTCGCACAAATCCGACTACGAGCGCAAAGAGCGCCGCAAGCTGACCTATGTCACGATTCCAGTCGTAGCGACGGCTGATGATTCCAGCCGCATCATGGAGATGGCTCAGGAGGCCCTGACTCGCGCCAAGGCGGGCGAGGATTTCGCGATGTTGGCGAAGGAGTATTCTGAAGACGAAGGTTCAGCCAAGCAGGGCGGAGACCTCGGCTACTTTACCTCCGGGCGCATGGTGAAAGAATTCGATTCGACCGCGTTTAATACCCCGGTGGGTCAGGTCGTCGGCCCGATCAACACACGCTTCGGCGCCCATATCATCAAGGTTGTGGATCACAAGACCGCTGCTGCCGGCGACTCCGTTCGGGCGAGCCACATTCTAATCAAGTGGAAAGTGGGATCGGACACGGAAGAACGCGCCTCGCAGAAGGCAAAAGACTTCTCCGACGCGGCCAAAACGGACGGCTTCGAGAAGGCGGCCGTACCCGCCAGCCTCGAAGTCAAGCAGACCGATCTTTTCATGCAAAACGCCAACGGTTCCATTCCGGGCGTCGGCTCTTTGCAGCCGGTGATGGACTTCACCTTCGGCTCCAAGATCAACGCGATCAGTTACGTCTTCAAGACCAAGGTTCGCGGCACGGACGGCTACTCTGTGTTTCAGGTGCGCGAGATTTCACCTGAGGGCGCGGTGCCGCTGGCTGAGGCCGAGCCGTCTATTCGCAGCGCGTTGATTCGCAAGAAGCAAGAAGACATGGCGTTGGCCGCGGCGAAGTCGTTCCGCACCAAAGTCAACAATCCTGGGCAATTCCTCTCCGAAGCGGCGCGCGAGAGTTTGAAGGTGGATACGACCGGCGAGCATTTGCAGCGGGATTTTCTGCAGGTTTTCGGCTCGGATGAGAAGATTGCCAAAACCATGTTTGCCTTGCAGCCCGGACAGATTTCTGATCCTCTGAGCAACGCCCGCGGAGCCTACGTCGCCGTGCTGCTTTCCAAAGCCAACGCCGATTCGGCGGGCTTTCAGGCGAAGCGCAGCGAGATCGAGACTCGCCTTCGCCAGACGAAGCAGAACAATCTCTACACCGACTGGCTCGCGCAGGCTGAAAAGGAAGTCGGCGTCGAGGATCACCGCTATCTGTACTACACGGATTACTGATCCCAAGCCGCGCCGCAATTGTGTTGAAGTAGAAGACGCGGCTCGTTACGGCGAGGCCGCGTTTTCCGCATCGTGAAGACTAGTTCTCTTCGTTAGCTTTGTGTACGCTACGCCCGTACCCGTTCCCTCACCCCAAAGAATCCCATGCCTGACGATTCCCGACATCAAGTGAACTTGCTGGACTTCTTCGCGTTTTTGCTGAGATGGAGAAGGTTCATAGCTGCCTCTGTATTCTTGGTTGTACTGACAGTGACGGTAATCGTCTACCTGGTTCCAGTTCGCTACAAGAGTACTGCGGTGGTCCGTCCTCAGGAGAGCGGCGACCAAGGCATTGGATCACTGATTGCCTCTAAGATGGGCACTTTGGGAGGATTGGCGAACCTTGTGCCCAGCCTTGGCGGGAATTCTCCGTTGGAAATGTATATGTCAATATTGAAGAGCCGCTGGATGGCTGAACGCGTCATAGAACATTTCGGTCTTAGGTCAGTGTACAAGATGCAAAAGGGACCGATCGAAGATGTGATCGAAGCGCTCGCTTCCAGAACCATGTTCGATAAAGAGGAGTTGTCAACAGATATGTACATTCAGGTGGAAGATCATGATCCTGTGCGGGCAAGAGACATGGCTCAATTCTACGCAGATCAGCTAGACAAGCGAAATCAGGAGTTGAAGTCGCTTGCGGCATCGAGTGAAAAAGAGTTTGTCGGACATCGGTTGGATGATGAGCGAGCACGTCTGGCCGCATTGGAAGACAGCCTCTACTCCTTTCAACTTGAGACCGGCGTTCTCAATATTGAGGAGCAGATCAAAGCAACCATTCAGGCTTCGGCTGCGCTAGAGGCGCAGCGATTGGCGACAGAGGTGGAATTTGAAATGAATCGCCAGATGTTGGGTTTGGAGAATCCAGAAACCGAATTCACGCGCTATAAGCTCGCCAGCATTGATTCCAGTATTCGAGCTCTGTTGCACGCAAGTAACTCCAGCCGCACGGATTTTCTCTTGTCAATTGACGAGGTCCCTGCCCAAGGAAGGATCTACTTACGATTGCTCCGCGAAATTGAGATTCAACAGCTGCTCGTCGGATACTTGCTGCAACAATATGAGCAAGCTAAGATTGCAGAATTGCGGAACACACCAACTTTGTTGCGACTAGACCCCCCTGCACTTGCGACGAGGAAAGTGTGGCCGCGGCGCGGATTGATGATTGTAATCGGCGGTTTTGGGACATTTGTTTTCGCGAGCGTTGTTGCGTTATTTCTTGAGATGGTGGCTCGTGCATCGCGCGATCCGCGCGACCCGCAGCATCAACCTCTCTTGAACATTCGTGAAAGTTGGTCAAGAAGAAGAAGCATTTGAGTCCATGCAACGCTGAAGCATGTTGATTGATTCGAAAAAAACGCGCCGGATGAAAACAAGGCAGTGGCTGTTGGGCGGTGCACTTGGAGCGGTCACAGCGGCGTGTGTTTTGCTGTGGCTGCTCTGGAGCAAGGCCACACTGGTTGCTATCGCCCTTGGTCTGATTCCGCCAGCGCTGATTCTGTTTCGTTACCCCGATTGGGGCATGGCCATAGTCTTCTTTGCGCTTACCTCAAGAGTGGGTGCGTATGTTCCGAAGCTGTACTCGGTCTCGCTGCTCCTTACGCTCTTCGCCCTTATCTACGTGAAACTCTATCGAAGAGATTATACGTGGAAATTTCCGCCCTTTGTTGGCTGGAGCGTTCTGCTTGTGGCCTGGATGTTTGTGTCATTGCTGTGGAGCCCGTCAGAACCGTATGTTCCACTGAACATAATCTGGCCTACAGTGGCGATCATGCTGATCGTGCCCGAATTGGTCAGAACCCCGCGTCAAGTTCGGTTCATGGTACTCACCCTTGCTGCAGGCATCGTCTTTACAGCTATTTCGTCCGTGTACGAGATTTATGCACTGTTCACCAACCCAGCTGTTTTGCAGTCGGTGACCTCGAGGGCAAGTCTCACCGATGTTCGCTACTTTGGGCATTGGGGCGGCAGCAATGAGATGGCACATTCAGTCATGCCATTCGTGGCCCTGTTAGTACCGTTCTGGGGCCAGAGCGAGACGCGCAAATGGATGAAGATTCTGATTGCTCTGGCAGTACTGGGTGGAATCATTGCCATTTGTATTTCCCTTACGCGCGCAGCGATGCTCGGATTGGGCGCGTCGCTTGCTGTTGTTATTTTGGCCTCAAGATACCGTTGGAAGCTTGCTATCGCTGCAACAATAGCGATCCTGATAATTGTATGGCTGATTCCGGTCGGTTTCGGTCAAAGACTGACATCATTCTCCAAAGGCCGCGCCGACTCTTCGTTTAATCAGCGCGCGTATGTCTATTCTGCCGGAATCGCCATCACAGAGAAGACCTTTCCTCTGGGTATCGGCATGGGCGGATTTCGTGCCAATCACGATGATTATTTTCGCGTGCCATTTCGGGTAATTCACGCTCACAACACATATCTCCAAGTTTTGTCGGAGTATGGGTTGATTGGAGCCGTGTTATTTGCTCTTGTGATGTACTCCTTATACCAGTCACTCAGGAATCCATGGGGGAGCCGGTCTTGTGACACGTCAGCCAGACAAATCCAAATTGCTCTTGTCGCTACCGTCCTTGGACTATTTGTTGGATCGGTTTTCGAAAACATGCTTTTCAGCACACCTTATTGGCTAGTGTTAGTTCTGATCAGCATTTGTCCCAGTGTGTATGCAGAACCCGAGCCTGAAATCATTACGAAAATGACTGCTTAGTCAGCTCCGAATGACGCATGAGACATCGCTGGATACCGCGTTTCTGTTTGTTTCTGGCAGATGTTGTCTGCTTGGAGTTCATGTTTTATGGTGTTTACGTTGCTCGCTTTCGCTCTGGCGTCTTTCTCAATCCGATCACGTTTTCAGTACCGGAACTCTTGTTTCCCAGCATGGTTGTTGCGGTCTATTGGCTGCTGCTCCTTGCCTGGTTCGGGCTGTATCGGTATGATCCGCTGCAGGCGCGAGGGGACATTGCGGCGAATGCGTTCAAAGCGACGGCGTTTGGCATACTGATTCTGTTCATTCTCACCTTCGATCCGAACCGGCCGCTGCCGGAAACGCGGGTGATTCTGTTGGGCTACGGCATCGGAATCTACCTCATCGTAGCCGGGGACCGGATTCTGCTCTCGACGATTCTGCGCGGATTGCGCGTGCGCGGTTTCGGCACGTCGCGAACATTGCTGGTTGGCGACGGCCCGCAGGCGCTCAAACTGGCGAGCTACGTGCAGCTGCACCCGGAGCTGGGTTTCAATATTCACGACTACGTCGGCCGGGGCGCGGCATGGCCATCCAGCCCCATCCGTCGCGTTGGTGAGTACTCCCGGCTACCGCGGTGTCTTGCCACCCGGAAGTACGACGCCGTCCTGCTGGCGGTCGAGCCGTTCGAAATGACCCAGCTCTCGCGGCTCGTCCGGTTTCTCCGCGGCGTGACGATCCGGTCTTTCGTTGTTTCCGATCAGTATCCCACACTGGTTGGAGAAGTGCGTCCGAACCGGATCCCCGGGCATCCCTTGGTGGAGGTTCGTCCGGAACTTCTTTCACCGACCGAGCGCGCGCTGAAGCGGCTGTTCGATTTGTCGGCTTCATTGTTTCTATTACTCCTCACGGCGCCGATCTGGATGTTGTTCGCAATTCTGATCAGGTTGGATTCGCGCGGGCCTATTTTCTATTCGCAGCGTCGCGTCGGACGGAATGGCCGCGAATTCACGTTGTATAAGTTTCGCTCGATGCGTACGGGCGCAGAAGAAACAACTGGTGCGGTGCTCGCCGTGAAGAAGGACCCGCGTGTCACCCGAGTCGGGCGGTTCCTACGCTCGACACGTCTGGATGAGCTGCCGCAACTGTTCAATGTCCTGCTGGGGCAGATGAGTCTGGTCGGACCACGACCGGAGCGGCGCGAGTTCGTCGAGCGTTTCGTGCGGGAGATTCCGCTTTACGAGCGGCGCTTGAATGTCAAACCGGGAATCACCGGCTGGTCGCAGGTCCACTTGAAATATGACAGCCGCGCCGACCAGATTCCCATGAAGCTCAAGTACGATTTTTACTATATCGAACATATGTCCCTGCCGCTGGATATGAAGATCCTCTTCATGACGCTCTTCGTGATCCTCCGCGGTGAAGGACTTTAAGCAACGGGCAAGTTCAGAGCACATGCTTGATATTCGAACGATCCGGGAGAATCCGGACCTTGTCCGCGAGCGACTCGCTAGAAAAGGCGAGCTTCGCGGTGTAGATGAAGTGTTGGCCCTCGATGAGCGCCGACGCTCGCTGATCGAGGAGGCGGACAATCTCAAGGCGCGCCGGAACAGCCTCAGCCGCGATATCGCGCAGCAAGCGAAATCCGGAGCCGATATTTCCTCCTTACGCGATGAGAGTCGTCAGATCGGCGACCGGATTGCGGCGTTGGATGAAGAGCTGCGCACGGTCGAGACACAGTTCCGTGACCTGCTGCTCCGCATCCCGAACACTCCGCATGACAGCGTGCCCGTGGGAAAGACCGCCGAGGAAAACGTCGTTGTGCGGGAGTGGGGGAGCAAGACAACATTTGATTTCCCGGCGAAAGATCACCTGGCCTTAGCAGAGTCGCTCGGACTTCTGGATTTTGCTGGCGGCACCAAGATCACCAGCTCCGGTTTCGCCGTTTTCAAGGGCGCAGGGGCAATTCTTGAGCGCGCGCTGCTCAACTTCATGCTCGACACGCACCGCGCGACAGGGCGATACACGGAGATCTCGACACCGTTTCTCGTGAATCGCGCCAGTCTGATCGGCACCGGCAACTTGCCCAAGTTCGAAGAGGATCTTTATCGTTGCGACGTGGATGATCTGTTTTTGATCCCTACGGCCGAAGTCCCGATCACAAACTACCATCGTGACGAACTGTTGGCGGAAAGCGATTTGCCGATTCGCTATTGCGGCTATTCACCTTGTTTCCGGCGCGAAGCCGGTTCCTATGGCAAAGAGACTCGCGGGTTTCTCCGCGTGCATCAGTTCGACAAGGTCGAACTCGTCAAATTCTGCACGCCGGAGACCTCTTATGAGGAACTGGAATCTTTGGTTCAGGACGCCCTTGCCATTCTCGAAGCTCTGGAGCTTCATTATCGCGTTGTGGCATTGTGCAGCGGCGACCTTTCGTTCAGCGCGGCGAAATGCTATGACATTGAGCTGTGGGCGCCGGTCGAGCAACGCTGGCTCGAGGTTTCCTCCTGCTCTAATTTCGAGGCGTATCAAGCTCGCCGCGCCAACATTCGTTTCCGTCGAAAAGAAAACAACAGGCCTGAGTTTCTGCACACGCTGAACGGCTCCGGCCTGGCCACCCCGCGTCTGATCGTTGCGCTGCTCGAAACCTACCAGAACGACGACGGCACATTGACCATCCCCGCCGCGCTGAAGAAGTATACGGGCTTCGGCCTGATCACTCCGAAAGGGCAGAACTGATTTGGATCGCGAGCATCTAGTCAAGGACCTGATCCACGCCTCGCGCGTTCTGCGCGACGCCGGCTGCCTGCCCGCTACGGATGGCAACTTCTCCGCGCGCCTGAGTGTGGAGCGCGTGCTCTTGACAATGCGCGGGATTGAGAAGCGCAGTCTGACTGAATGGGATGTTGTCGAAGTCTTATTGGATGACGAAACGCCAGTTGACGGTTCCACTGAGTGGGGGCTGCATCGCGCGCTCTATCGCGCGCGTCCAGAGATCGGCTGCATTTTGCACGTCCACGCCCCCGCGCTGACGTCATTTGCGGCGGCTCACGTTGTGCCGTCGGTCGAGTTGCTCGCGGAAGCGTTTCAGACGGTGGGCGAGATCGCTTTGATTCCCTTCGCCACTCCCGGAACGCCTGACGTCGGCAACAACCTTGTCATCAAGAGTCCGCAAGCAATGGTCTATCTGCTCGCGAACCACGGGGCTGTCGCGGTCGGCGGTACCGTGCGCGAAGCGTTGTATCGTTTAGAACGCGCCGAGTTTCTTGCCCGGGTGCAAATCAATGCCGCCATCTTGGGCGGCGGTCAACCGCTCACAACAGATCAACTGGCGTCTCTGAGCAAGTCCTAAGTGCGAATTTTGGCCTTTGAATCCAGCTGTGATGAGAGTTCCGTTGCCGTTATCGAGAGCGGCAAGGTCGTGTCGTTGCGCACGGTGACGCAATCCGTGCATCAGCAATTCGGCGGCGTCGTTCCTGAGCTGGCCGGAAGAAGTCATCTCGAGTTGATGGATCGTTTGACTCACGAGGCGATCGAACAGGCGCCTACTACGCTGAGCGGGATTCACGAGATCGCTGCAACGGTCGGCCCCGGTCTGGTCGGCTCGCTGCTGGTCGGCTCCAATTATGCCCGTGGATTGAGTCTTGCACTCGGCCTTCGATTCCGACCGATGCACCATCTCGAAGCACATCTATGGTCGGCGGAAATTGAATATGAGCCACTTCCGCTGCCATTTGTTGTGCTTCTCGTGAGTGGCGGGCATACGCTGACGGTATTGGTGAAGGGATTGCGCGAATACACCATCCTCGGCAGCACTCTTGACGACGCGCTTGGCGAAGCGTACGACAAAGTGGGCAAACTGGTCGGGCTTGGCTTCCCCGCCGGCGCCGAGATTGACAAGCTCGCGGTCTCCGGTGACGCACTTAGTTTTGCACTGATGCGCTCGTCTGCGGACACTTCGATGGATTTCAGTTTCTCCGGTCTGAAGACGGCTGTGCTCTACACGTTGCGCGATCATCCGGAGATTCTCCAAAACAATCGAACGCCAGACTTGTTGGCGTCCTTTCAGGAATTCGCCCTGACGTCTGTCATCAATAAGGTTCGCCGCGCCGTCGAAGCAACGGAGCCACGCGCGATCGTTACAGCCGGCGGCGTGGCCGCGAATTCGCGGTTGCGCACACTGCTTTCCGAACTGGCAGCGACTCGTTCTATTCCTGCGATTTTTCCTCCGATCAAATATTGCATGGATAACGCGGCGATGATTGGCTATCTTGCATGGAAACTCGCGGAGGCCGGCATTACCGATTGTGATACATCCGTGCACCCGCGCTGGCCCCTTAGTGCGTTAAGCGCGGAGCGTGCCGCGGCATGACCTCATCCGCCGTCTTCCCCTTGCTGGTTTCGAATATTCGCCTTACGCTGTCAAGCAGCGCCTGGTGGTATGTGCTTGCCGCGCTGGTTTTGTTGGCAGTCGCTTACGCAGTCTATCGCTACACGCTGCCGCCAGCCTCCAAAGTACGCCGCAGCGTCCTCTGGCTGCTGCGTGGAACGGCACTGGTTTTGCTGGCTCTGCTGCTCTTTGAACCTGTCCTTTCCTATATCTTCAGCCGAAAGCAGCCTCCCACCGTAGCCTTACTCGTTGACGTATCGGCTTCTATCGGCAGTTCGAGGGGAACCGAAGATCGAGCCGCCGCCGTCAAACACTGGCTCGCGTCCTCGGGCACTCGGCAACTGGCGGACAAGTCGCAACTCCGCGTTTTCACTTTTTCCGATTCGACGCGTGAAATAACTTCCGACTCTGTGGATGGTGTCGCATTTTCGAGCGTGGGGACTGACATTGCGGGTGCCATTGAACGCGCGGAGAAGACTCTGGCCGGAGAGAATCTTGCCGCGATTGTCGTCGTCTCTGACGGTGCATACAATAGCGGCGAGAACCCGGTCCGCATCGCTGCAGAGTCACCGGCTCCGATCTACACGATCGGAGTAGGGGATACTGCCGCCAGCCGCGATGCCGTCATTTCTCAAATGCTGACGAACGAAATCACGTACGTCGGCAGCACCGTTCCGGTCGAACTGCGCGTGCGCGGTCGTGGACTCAAAGGACAACAAGCGACGCTGCGCCTGACCGGCCCCAAGGGGAAAGAATACGGCCGCCAAACGGTGAATTTCGATGCCGAGGACACGGAGCAGTCGGTCAATCTCGCGTTTACGACTGACCATCCCGGCGACATCCGTATAGTAGCGGCTCTGGATTCTGTCGCTGGCGAGTCGCTGCTCGACAACAATCGCCGCTCAGTAATCATCCGCGTCCTGGAGAACAAATCGAAAGTTCTGCTGTTCTCCGGCCCACCGACTCCGGATTTGACAATCCTGCGCCAAACGCTGGAAGAGGACTCGACCCTCCAGGTCGATCTGTTTGCCGAGTCCATGGGCACGGACTTGCTCTATCACGAGAAAGCTCCTACTGAGGACGATTTCAGTCGCGCGGATCTCATCGTCCTCATGAACTACCCGTCCCGGAACACGAGCGAGGCCAGCCTGCAGCGGATTGCGCAGTCGGTATCCGAACGCGATATCCCCGTGTTGTTCTTTGCCGGTCCGCAGATTGCAGCCGGCAACTTGCAGACGCTGGCCGGGGAACTGCCCTTCACTCCCGCTAAGCAGGCGCTCTCCGAAGAGCGCGTGCTGCTGCGCTCCGTCGCCGCTCATTCGGCCCTGTCGGGCAAAACCCCGCTTCCCAAGGAGTGGGCGGATCTGCCGCCGACGTCCGGCGGGCTGGATAATTTTGATGTGAAGGCGGGCGCGCAGGTCGCGGTCAAGCTCTCGCGCGAGTCGCTTGGGTTGACTGAAGATGAACCCGCCGTGGCGCTCTGGCAAATGGGCCGCAAGCATGGAGCCGCGTTCTTCTGCTGGGGACTCTACCGTTGGCGAATGGATAACGCGAGCGCCGCCTCCGCCTCGTTTTACGATCAATTGATCTCGCGCCTCGTGGCGTGGTTGATCGCTCCCGCCGAAGAACAACGCGTGAAGATTCGCACGACCAAGCGCTTGTATTCCGGGGGAGAGAAAGTGCAGTTTGTCGGCCAGGTGTATGGTTCCGATCTCGCTCCGCGTGATGATGCGACAATCCATTTGCGCGTCACCTCCGGATCGCGATCAGAACTCGTTGCCATGCGGAGCCGCGGCAGCGGCCGCTACGAAGGCGAGCTGTCTCCCTGGTCAGACGGCGAATATAACTTCGTCGCCTCCGCCTCAGTGGAGTCCGACACGCTGGGCACCGATCGTGGACTGTTCGCCGTCGAAGCGTTCAACATCGAATTGGTGGACACACGCGCGCGCTTTGACGTGCTGCAAGCGGTCTCCACGGTCTCACGCGGTCGCTTTGTCCCCTTGGCCAAGGCAGATTCCTTGGTGTCCGCGCTTCAGTTCACGCCGCGAGCCGTGACCACCCACCGCGAGTTTCCGCTTTGGAATCGCGCGCTCCTCGTCTGGATAATTATCGGACTCCTCGCCGCTGAATGGATCCTGCGCAAACGCAGCGGCATGTTGTAACTTCAGAGAGCCATGCAAGAGAAGCTCGACCGACTTCAAGCCCTTCGCAAACAGACTCTCCTCGGCGGCGGCCAGGAGCGCATTGACGCCCAGCACGCCAAGGGCAAACTCACCGCGCGCGAGCGGCTCGAAATCCTGCTCGATCCCGGCACTTTCACCGAGACGGATGCGCTCGTCACCCATCGCTCCTCGGACTTTGGCCTGCAGGATCAAGTTATCCTGGGGGACGGTGTGGTAACCGGCTTCGGGCGCGTTGACGGCCGCATGGTTTACGTCTTCGCGCAGGACTTTACGACGTTTGGCGGGTCCCTGTCCGAAGCGCACGGTGAGAAGATCTGCAAGGTCCTGGATATGGCGATGAAAGTCGGCGTACCCGTCATCGGTCTTAACGATTCCGGCGGCGCGCGTGTGCAGGAGGGCGTTGTATCACTGGGTGCATACGCGGAAATTTTTCTGCGCAACACCCTCGCCTCCGGCGTGATCCCGCAGATCTCCGCCATCATGGGTCCCTGTGCCGGCGGCGCGGTGTACAGCCCGGCCATTACCGATTTCACGCTCATGGTGCAGCATACGAGCTACATGTTCGTGACTGGCCCCAAAGTGGTAAAGACGGTCACCCACGAAGATATTTCGAGCGAGGAGTTGGGAGGAGCGGACACGCACGCGAGCAAGTCCGGCGTCGCGCATTTCGCCTGCGCAAATGAGGCCGAATGCCTGCTGGACATCCGGCGCCTGCTCTCCTATGTTCCTCAAAACAATCTCGAAAGCCCTCCGTTCGTTCCTCCGGCGGACCAGCCGCTGCATGACGAGACGATCGCCGCGATCATTCCCGATCAGCCGCAGAAACCTTATGACATGAAGCAGGTGATCGAGCGCGTCGTGGACACCGGGAGTTTCATGGAAGTGCACCGCGATTGGGCGCAGAACATCATCGTCGGTTTCGCCCGCGTCGGCGGCCATTCCGTCGGCATCGTTGCCAATCAGCCGGCGGTTCTGGCAGGAGTACTGGATATTGATTCGTCGCGCAAGGGCGGTCGTTTCGTGCGTTTCTGCGACGCCTTCAATATCCCGATCATCACGTTTGTGGATGTTCCCGGTTTTCTGCCCGGCACGGATCAGGAATGGCGCGGCATCATCACGAACGGGGCGAAACTGCTTTATGCATACTGCGAAGCGACGGTCCCGAAGATTACTGTCATCACCCGCAAAGCCTATGGCGGCGCGTACGACGTCATGAGTTCCAAGCATATCCGCGGCGATCTGAATTTTGCCTGGCCGTCGGCGGAGATCGCCGTGATGGGCGCGTCGGGTGCCGTCGAAATCATCTTCGCCAAAGAGATCAAGGATGCTGCCGATCCCGTGCGGCAAAAGGACGAGCGCATTGCCGAGTACACGGAAAAGTTTGCGAATCCTTACGCCGCCGCTGCGCGCGGTTATGTGGACGAAGTCATCGCCCCCGCGGAAACCCGGGCGCGTCTTATCGCGGGTCTCGAGTTGCTGCGCACCAAAGTGGATTTCAACCCGCGCAAGAAGCACGGCAATATTCCGCTCTAACTGTTTCATATCCACCTTCCGAGGTTCTTGACTATGGCACGTATCCTTGTGATTGATGACGATGCCAATTATCGCGCCCTGCTGCGGGACTTTATTGAGGAGAAGGGGCATACGGCGATCGAGGCGGAGAGCGCTGACCAGGGGCTGAGCATCTTCCTCCGCGAAAAAATTGACCTCGTGGTTTCCGATTTGATGATGCCGGTCAAGTCCGGCATGGAACTGCTTCACGAGCTGCGTCAGATTAATCCCAAAGTGCTCTTCATCATGGTCACCGGCTTTCCGACGCTGGATACGGCGACGCACGCGATCAAAGAAGGCGCTTATGACTATCTCGTCAAGCCGGTGGACATGCACCAACTCGCGGTCGTGATGAATCGTGCGTTGGCGACGCTTGAATTGCGCTCGAACCTGACCACCCTGCGCGGCCTGAATGTGGCGCTGCTGATTTCAATACCGTTCTGGATTATCCTCGGCATTCTGGCGCGGATGCTGTTGACTCGCTGATCACCTTTTATTTGAGGTGGAATCGTCATGCCTCGCTCACTCAAGATCTGCTTTGGCGCTGCCTTTACGGCGGTGGTTCTCTCCCTGTCTCTTTCTCCGTTCGTGAGCTGCCGTGACAAGGCCGGCCCCACCGGGCCCGGGCCCGGCCCAACCGGGGAATGGCATATTATGCTTGACGACACGAGCACGATCTATGTTCCGGTCGGCGGCGGCAATTCGGATCCGATTTATGTCCGTCTCTTCGATCCGAACGGAAACATATCGTCCGGCAAACTGCTGTCGTTCACGGCGGACGTCGAACCGGATCATGTGACTTCCACCGCGACGTCAATGGACACGCTTGGACAGTACCCGTGGGGCTGCAACCCTCCTCTCATCTACTGGGGTGCCGGCGGCAACGACCAGGAGAACCCGCACGAGATTATTCACGCGTACTACGTGAGTCTGCAGACGCATGACACGCTCGCGGACACCACCGCGACCTATCGCGTGCAATTCTACAATCCCTAATTCGCACCCTTGAGTCTCCTGAACGAAACACCCGGCCGTCTGGCCGGGTGTTTCGTTTTTCGCTCTGAATGGTCTGCTTACTCGCCGGGAAACTTCTCGCGATACGTCTCGCCATAGCGGTCCTTCCCGCAGGCGAGCGCGAAAACCCGCGGCCATTTCGCGCGCGCGATCTGCATAAGTTGCTCGCCCAGCAATCGAATTTCCCACTGCGCGTGCGCATCGCACCGCAAGCGCGCAAAGTGGTAAAGCTCTCGTGCGTTCGCATGAATCAGCACTCGCTTAACATGAGAATTCGTGAGCAGATAGGGCATGAGGAGCGGGTTGTGGCGCGCCACAACCCGCGCCGCCTGCCGGGATTGCTCCACCGCCATCAGGAATCTCTCGGTTAACCCCGCCTCTTCTATGCTCGGGGGCACAACCACACCCGCCTCTGCGTCATAATTCTGCGCGAGCAACGTCATCATCCGGTGCCGCTTGAGCTGCGCAAAACAGGACGCGCTCACTTCCGCCTCAAACGTCATTGTCGCCATCTCGAATTCCCGCAGGACCGAATCATGCAGGCCGAGATTCCGGCATGCCGCCCGCCAGACCTCTTCAGAGTTCTCGAACACAGCCTCGCCCGCCGGCATTTGCGAACTGGAAAAGGCCAGCGCCTGCGAGATTTTCGCTTCACCGTCCGGCGTCGCGTCCACAAATCGCACTTTGGGACCGTCGCGTACGTCCACGGAGCCTGATCCACCAAGGCTGCAAGCGAGTTTTGCCAGCTCCTGTCGGTTTTCTCGCGGGAACTTGCCCCGCTGGGTGTACTTCACTAGTGACGGCGCGAGGTTTCCCACCGCCGTCGAAATCGCCGCGCCCAATTCTCTCACCTCCTGCAAGGGATGATCGGACAGCTCCACCACCACATGCTCCACGTTCCGCGCATTCATCGTCATTCCCATCTGCGTGCAGCACGCGAGCGGCAGCAGGTAACGGGAGTCTTCCTTAGCCCTATTCTCCAGATCCCGCGTTTCCTGCTTCGACAACTCGTCGGCGTTCGCCGGCAGATAGCGCGCCGTGAGTGCAGTCGTCAACTCGTCATAGGCGGAAAACAGCGCGGGAACGACTCGATGGAACTGCTGCTCGAGCGGCGTTCCGACCGCTTCCGGCGGTACCACGTAGTCCGCGCTGATGGTGATGTAGCGTTGCGACTTTTCGGTAAAGCTCAAGAGCCGGTGTGACTGTAACTCTTCCGAGGCCAATCGCGAAATGCCCGAAACATCGAAATTGAAGGCCGCATGCTCAGCCACCGAGGCATGTCCGAGGCCAAATATAATGGACTCGTTGGATTTCCTCGCGCGGGTTACTCCGAATCGCGCCGCTCGCCGTAACTCGGTCACGTGTTTCGGATCGCGGCTGATCCGGGCATAGGCCGCTGAAATGGTCTCCGGTGTAAACGTTTCTGCCGCAAGGTTGCTGCGGACGTGCTCCCCAAGGTTGCGGAGGATAGAGGCAGCCCTAGCCGGGTCACCCTCTTGGCTCTCCCGCTCAAGCTCCTGGAGGACAGAAACTACGTCCCGCAAGAGTTCCGCATCAACATTGTATCCTGCCAGGCGGACAGAAATTGCCATAAATCAATAGCTTAGATTAGAGGCGTTCGTAGGCAAGCCTAAGACTGAGGGACTTTGAGGGCTACTCCTCGCGGAGTCACAGCTGAGCGCAATATAGCAAAACTCGATCAGTTTTTCACCCATTTGGGCATGGTAAGACGCGTCGAGATCGGATGTTGCGTTTCTGTTTTTCTCTAATTATATTAGGGTGAGGCCAAGACCGACCTTGCCTGCCGTTTATACCACCAGTTGCGTCGCAGCTATGGTAATTGGCCCCCACGATTACTGTGCTCCGCTTGGCTGGTGGTTTTTTATTGGCCCTGAAGCTGCCGGGGTGGTGGAACTGGTAGACGCAGCAGACTCAAAATCTGCCGGGGCTTTGGCCCCGTGCCGGTTCGATTCCGGCCCTCGGCACAGTCCAACGCAAACAGCCTCGCCGTGCGGCGAGGCTGTCGTTTGTTTAATATCGTTCTTTGATGTCCTAATCTGCCCGCACTTTCGGCGAACGCCACACCAGCCACAAGAGTCCCGCGATCGTGATGACGCCAAGGACCAACAGGATCGTGAAAAACTGAATGGCACCTGACTGCGGCGTTGCGGGAAGCTCTCGCAGATGAAAGTCCGATCCAAACGCCGCGAGTCGCACAATATCTCTGCCTGAGGCCATGCCCATAAGCGTATAGAGCAGCAGTCCGCTGGCGGTCTTGATCCATACTCCCGGACGTGGCGAGAAGTTTGCAACGACGAGGCTTGCCAGCATCAACAGTCCCGCCGCCACGCCCGACATCCATACGATGCTCACGAACGACCCGCTAAACAGCTTATCCCACGTCTCTTGCGGCAGCCAGAGCACGAACCAGATGCCGATCACAATCTCGAGCGCAGTCGCCGCCGCCGCGAGCGTCAGTCCTTGCTGCTGAAACTTAGCCAAATCGGGATGGTCCTCTCCGCGCCGCTCCTTCCAGCGTGCAATCCAAATCATCCAGAACCCGGTAAGGGCAAAAGCTCCCAGCACAAAGTGCAGCGCCCGTGGCAGGAAGGTGAAATTGTGCAGTACACCATGCGGCTGAGCAAGCAGCGCGGTCCAGTCGTTCTGGCTCGTCGAGGCAAAGTAATTCGAAATCATGATCAGCCCGATACACCACACCAGTACGCCAACGATAATCGAGACCAGACCGCCCAACCGCGCGCTTACATTCGGCTTCTCAGTAATCCTCTTCACCACATACGTGCCATAGAACGCTGCCATGAGCAATCCGATCACTGACAGCCACACAGAGCCAAGAATGATATTGGCGGTAAAAAAGCTCTCTGCATAGAGCGCCTGCACGAAAAGCAGCGCCGCGACTCCGAAGTTGATTGCAAACGTGAACGCCACCGGCAATGCTCCCGTCATCCAACGCGCCCGCTGCCGGCCGTCATTGCCCTTCACCAGCAGATACCAGGCGATCACAAACGGCGCCGCCACCACGAAATTCATGAACATCACGTGAATGATGAAAACGAGGCCCAGGAGGTGGTCCAGCAGCATCGCCGGGGCAGGGAGGAGGGGGTAGACATTCACTGTGCAATCTCCTCAACTGAGTCTCTTTCCGCCACAACTTGCGTCGAATCCTTCCACCCTCTGGTCAGCGTGAGTAAGTATTCCGCGAGCGCCTGCTTCTCCGCTTCCGTTCCGATGAACGGCGGCATGAATCCCTTAATCTTGTCCAAGTGGTTGAGCGTGGTCTGTATCAGCGTGTCGTTCCAGTCCCGCACAAGCGGCGTCATGCCATTATACCCATTGACCTCATGACAGCGCAGGCATTCCAGGCGGTACAGCGCTTCCCCCTGCGCAATCAGGCCGGAATACTTGACTGTGTCCGGCACAACCCATTTCGCATTGGGCAATACTCCGCTCTCGTTCAGCCGTGGCACGTCGGCCACCAGAATGCCGTTCGAATACATGATGTCAGTCATCAGATACGGCTTACGAATTCCCTCACGCACGAATTCCATCGAAGCGGTCGAAATAAACGCAATCGCCGCCAATAGGGCCGCAGTTTCGAAGTTGATATCTCGCGCTTTCCTGAGCATGCCGAAAAACGCATAGACGGCCACGAGGAAAGAGGTAATGACTCCAAACGCGAACATCGCCGTCATCGCAATCGCTCCGCCCATCGCCAAGTCTCGCGCCGCCGCGGGAATCCGATCAAAGTACCATAGGGCAAAGATCGGCATGAGTCCCAGCGGCAGCATAAATCGCGCCCCCCATGCCACGATCTTTGCCCGCTCGGGTCGGTCGTACTTCTTCGTTCGTGACGCCAGCATCGCCACGAAGATCCCGGCGAGAGCCAGTGCTGAGACCGTTCGAATGCAAAGCGACGGCAGGAACGACGGGTTATACCATGCATCCCACAAGCTTCCCGTTTGCAGCCACGCCCCCGGCGTCAGCATGAACGTGAGAATTCCGTTGATCAGCACCAGTGACATGAACGCGCTGATCGCATAGATCCAACCCACGATGAGGTGCGCCCGCGCCGAGATCCGGTCCCAGGTGAAGTAATAGACGTAGCCGGATGCAAGCTCTACCAGAAAGAACAGCCATTCCATCGCCCATACCCACAAGAAGAGGCGAATGAGAAACGTCGTTCCCTCGGGCGAGACGAGTCCGATGGAAAACCAAATCCCGACTCCGCTGACCACCCCCGCGACAAACGCGAGATAGATCAGAAAAATGGAATTGTCCTTGACGAACAGCAAGAGCGTCGCGTCCTTGGTCCGCCGCGCTTTCTGCTCCGTTAAGACGTTCAAGAATCCCGCACCGACGGCAAAATGTGCGATCACGACATGAAAGATCGCAATCGCGGCGATCACCATTCCGCCGCCCAAAACAGGGATGTTCCAGAGAGGATAGAGCATTGTTTCTGATTCTTGTCCTTACTGCCTAATTTAGGGATTCTTTTCACAATATCAACCCTTTTATCTACTTAGCGACGTGCGACGGGGACTTGACTTTCCCCATGTAATTCACTAAACTCTTACGTTATGACAGATTACGCATCTGCGGGCGTGGGCCTCGACCGGGCCGCTGCCGCGAAATCCAAAATATTTGCTGCCGCGCGCTCGACCTTTGGGCCGCGTGTACTGACTGATGTCGGTCACTTTGGCGGATTTTTCGCGCTCGATGATTCCCCTACCGGCAACGTGCTCGTCGCCTCCACGGATGGCGTCGGCACCAAAGTTCTGCTCGGACATCGTCTTGACATGATCGAGAATCTCGGCCGCGACCTCGTGCATCATTCGATTAATGATATTCTCATGTGCGGCGCAACTCCGCTGTTCTTTCTCGATTACATGGCTTTCGGGCGCATTTCCCCCGATGTCGCCGGCACGTTAGCGGAGAGTTTCGCCGCAGGTTGTCGAGAGTACGGCGTTGCTCTGCTCGGCGGCGAGACGGCGGAAATGCCGGATCTCTATGCTCCTGATCACTTCGATCTGGCCGGTACGATTATCGGCATTGTTCAGCGTGATAAGATGCTCGACGGCAAGAGCGTCCGCGAAGGTGATGTGCTGCTCGGTCTCGCTTCGAGCGGTCTGCACACAAACGGATATTCGCTCGCGCGCAGAGTCTTTGCCGAAGATGTGCAATCCGGCGAGATCAAGCACCGCCGCCTGAAGCACGGCCAATCTCTCGCAGATGCTCTGATGGAACCGCACCGTTGCTATCTGCCGTCGCTGCAGGGCTTGATCGGCGATCCCGCGCTCCATGCATTGTCTCACATCACCGGCGGCGGCATTGAGGAAAATACGCTCCGTGTGTTGCCGAAAGGCTTGCCACTCGATATTGACTGGAATAGCTGGCCGCGCCCGGAGCTATTCGAGCTGATTCAGACGCAAGGCTCCGTCCCTGAAGACGAGATGCGCTGTGTCTTCAACCTGGGCATCGGCGCCATTGCCATCGTTGAAAAGAGCGAGGCACAACGCGTGACCGCGCACCTGAAGTCTCACGGCGAACGTGTTTACACGATTGGTCGAGTCACGCGGTGAATCTGCTACTCGCAGCCGTGATCGGGTATCTCGTCGGCGGCATTCCCACTGGAATCTGGATCACGCGCGCGGTCAAGAGAGTTGATCCGCGCGCAATCGGTTCCGGCAGTTCCGGCGCCACCAACGTTTCTCGCATCCTCGGTCGTAAGTGGGCCATTCTCGTCCTGATTCTGGACGCGTTGAAGGGCTTGCTTCCGGTCGTCTTCATTGCACCGCTGTTGGCCGCATCAGATCCTGTCACGCAAACGAAAGTCGCAATGTCCGTCGCCGCAGTACTCGGTCACGTTTTTACGCCCTATGCGAGCTTTCGCGGCGGCAAAGGCGTTGCTACCGGAGCGGGAGTGATGCTTGCTCTCGATCCGGCTGCCGTTGGCCTTGCACTCGGAGTTTGGCTGCTTGTTTTTCTGCCGTTCCGTCGCGTGTCCATTGCCTCGCTCGCGGCGGCCATCATGTTGCCGATCGCCATGGCAATATTGGGAAATCGCCCGGCGGAGTTATATGCGGCGGCGATAGCTCTGTGTCTGCTCTTGATCTTCACGCATCGTGAAAACATTCAGCGGCTGCTTACTGGCCGCGAAAAACCCATTGCGTAGAGGACCCTGGTGAACATTGCCATTCTCGGCGCCGGCAATTGGGGAACCACCTTTGCTTTGCTTGCTCGTCAAGCCGGGCACCGCGTCGCGCTCTGGGAATTCGATGCCGAACAGGCCACCCGCGTCAGGGAATCCCGCGAGAACACGAAGTACCTTCCCGGCTATGTCATCCCGTCGGATATTCTTGTTACCTCGTCGCTCCCGGAAGCTCTCGCAGATGCAGAGATCGTGCTGTTAAGCGTCCCCGCGCAGCACTGCCGAAATGTGCTCTTCGAATGCGCGCAAGAATTGCCCGCGCAGGCGATATTGTTGAGTTTGGTCAAAGGCATCGAGCAGCAGTCTCTGAATCGCATTTCAGAGATTGCGCAGCAGGAACTGCCGACTTTGGTAGCGGCCCATTTCGCCGTTTTGTCCGGCCCCACGATTGCTCCCGAGGTCGCCGCCGGTCTGCCGACGTCCGCCGTCGTGGCGTCAAGCTCCGCGCAAACGGCACAGACGATACAGCAGAGCTTCTCGACGCCGGCGTTCCGCCTTTATACATCCGAAGATGTTATCGGAGTGGAGCTGGCCGGCGCGCTAAAAAATGTTATCGCACTTGCTGCCGGGATCTGCGACGGCATGAAGCTCGGCGCCAATGCAAAAGGAACGCTGGTCACTCGCGGCTTAGTGGAGATTACGCGTCTCGCCGAAACGCTCGGCGGCAAACGCGCGACCTTTTCCGGCCTGTCCGGCTTAGGCGATCTGGTCACGACCTGCACCTCCGGCCAAAGCCGCAACCGCACCGTCGGCGAACGCATCGGTCGCGGCGAATCGCTGGATCACATTCTCGCCGACATGGTCATGGTCGCCGAGGGAGTGTGGACCGCCCGCGCCGCTCAGGAGTTGGCGCGCCGCTGCAACGTGAGCGTCCCGATTACCGATGCCGTTTGCAGCGTGCTCTTCGAGCATAAGAGTCCGCAGGTTGCCGTCTCTGAACTGATGCTGCGCTCACTCAAATCTGAACATTGATCACAAGGAAGACTTCGGATGCCGCTCGATCCTATCATCACTGATTCGCGCAATCACGTCTATATAGAAGACATTGCCTCCCACGTCGGCGAAAGCGTCACCGTCAAGGGCTGGCTCTATCATGCCCGTTCGTCAGGCAAGATCCGCTTTCTCATGGTGCGCGATGGCACCGGCATCATTCAGGCTGTGGCTTCGCTGGCTGACATAGGCGAAGAAATGATGGCCAGAATTGATGAGATGACGCAGGAATCCTCCCTTGTCGTCGTCGGCACTGTCCGCGCCGACAAGCGCGCTCCCGGCGGTCATGAATTGGTCCTGCAGCGCGTGATCCCGGTCTCCATCGCCGCTGAATATCCGATCACACCCAAGGAGCACGGCACGGCGTTCCTGATGGATCATCGCCATCTCTGGATTCGCAGCAAGCGGCAGCATGCTATTCTGCGCATCCGTCACGCGATTGTGAAGGCGATTCGCGATTTCTTTGACGAGCGCAAGTTCACGCTCTTCGATCCACCGATCTTTACTCCGTCGGCCTGCGAGGGGACCGCTACGCTTTTCGAAACCGATTACTTCGGCGAGAAGGCCTATCTTACGCAATCAGGGCAACTTTACGGCGAAGCCGGCGCGATGGCTTTTGGCAAGATTTACACCTTTGGCCCCACCTTCCGCGCCGAAAAATCAAAAACGCGCCGCCATCTGACCGAGTTTTGGATGATCGAACCCGAGGTGGCTTACCTCGATCTCGAAGGTGACATGGAACTCGCGGAAGATATGATCGTTTACGTGGTGCAAAGAGTCCTCGAAACTCGCCAAGAGGAGTTGCAGGCCATCGAGCGCGATCTTTCGGTTCTGGAGAAAATCCAAAAGCCCTTCCCGCGCATCACATACACCGATGCGATTGACATGCTCCACAAGGCCGGTCACGACATTAAGTGGGGCGATGATATCGGCGGTGACGAGGAGACCATCATTTCAAACCAGTTCGATCGTCCCGTGATGATGCATCACTTCCCGGCCGCGATCAAAGCCTTCTACATGAAGCACGATCCCGAGGATGATCGTCTTGCGCTTGGCTTCGACATGCTCGCTCCCGAGGGTCGCGGGGAAATCATCGGCGGCGGCGTTCGTGAAGATGACTACGACACGCTGGTGAAGCGCATCGAGCACGAAAAACTCCCGCTCGAGTCCTATGACTGGTTCCTCGATCTGCGCAAATTCGGCAGTGTTCCGCACGCCGGCTTCGGCCTCGGTCTTGAGCGCACGGTCTCATGGATTTGCGGGCTGTCGCATGTGCGCGAGACCATTCCGTTCCCGCGCATGATGTCCCGCTTAAAGCCGTAGGAATCCGCGTATGTCCGGCGAAACAGTGCGCAAACGTGTTGTTGTCAGCGGCCGCGTGCAGGGCGTCGGTTTCCGTTTTTTCGTCGTTGAACAAGCGGAGTTGCTGGGTGTAAACGGGTGGGTGCGCAATCTGCCCGATGGCCGCGTCGAAGCGGAAATCGAAGGATCACCCGAAAAGGTGAACCAACTGCTGAATCAGCTTCGCGTCGGCCCACGCCTGTCTCATGTTACCTCACTGGATGTACAGGATCTCGACGGCCCTGCCTCCTACAAAGACTTTCGCGTTCGCTGAAATGAGCCACGACTGGATCTCCACTCTTATTTCGATTGTCGGCGCTGAGCATGTCATCTTGCCCGGAGCCGAAGGCTTTGACAAGTACGAGCACGACGAGACGGAGGACTTGCGCTTTGCCCCGCAGGTCGTTGTTCGTCCGCATTCGACTCAGCAGATACAAGAGATCGTCCGCCTTGCGGAGCGCGAGTCTATTCCCATTGTCCCTCGCGGCGGCGGCACCGGCTTGTCTGGCGGAGCACTTGCCACCCGCGGCGGAATTCTCTTGAGCCTCGAGCGCATGAACCGCATCCTCGAGATTGACAAAGAGAATTTCTTCGTCGTCGTCGAGCCGGGTGTCATCACTCAGCATCTGCAGGAAGCGGTCGAAGCTGAAGGGTTGTTTTACCCGCCCGATCCGGCGAGTCGCGGCTCCTGCACGATCGGCGGCAACATTGCCGAAGGCGCCGGCGGCCCGCGCGCACTGAAATACGGCGTCACCAAAGACTACGTCTACGGTATCAAAGCTGTCCTGTCCGGCGGCGAACTCGGAACCTTTGGCGGCAAACGGCTCAAAGACGTCACCGGCTACAACCTGCCGCAACTCTTTGTCGGCAGCGAAGGCACGCTCGGAGTCATCACCGAAATCACGCTGAAGTTGATTGCGCTGCCCAAGTATCGCCGCACCCTGCTCGCGCCGTTTGATGATCTGGTCAAGGCGGCCGCTGCGGTGCCCGCCATCATGCAGACGGGCGTCGTTCCCTGTGCGCTCGAATTCCTCGAGCGCGACTGCCTGCAGGCCATTCAGAATCACCGCGGCGCACCCATCCGCTTCTCCGACCGCGCGGCAATTCTCTTGATCGAAGTGGACGGCAATTTCGAAGATGTCCTCGACTCCGAAATGGGGATCATCTCCGGCGTCCTCGAAGAATCCGGTGTGGAAGACATCTTCCTGGCCGAAACTGCCGCGCAGCAAATGGAGATTTGGGACATTCGTCGCGCCGCCGGTGAAGCGGTCAAAGCCATTGCGCCGTACAAAGAAGAGGACACTGTTGTTCCGCGCTCGAATCTGCCTCGGCTTGTCAAGGGCGTGCACGAGATCTGCAATCGCTGGGGTCTCTCCGTCATCTGTTACGGTCATGCCGGCGATGGAAACGTGCATTGCAATATTTTGAAAGTGAATGTCACGGATCGGCAATGGGAAGAAGATCTGCCCAAAGCGATTGAGCAGATCTTCGGATTGACGGTCAGTCTTGGCGGCACCATCTCCGGCGAGCACGGCATCGGTCACGTGCAGCGCGGCTATCTCTCCATCGCTATGACTCCGGCGGAGATCGCCGTCCAGAAGCGGCTAAAGCAGGCACTTGACCCGCAGAACATCTTCAACCCGGGCAAACTGATCCCTGACTGAGGCCATAGTTGGGGGAGGCGTCGGCTTGATTTTGGCCTGAAAATATCGTAAATTCATGGTTTACGGATACTCGCCCCCGTAGCTCAGCAGGATAGAGCGAGAGTTTCCTAAACTCTGCGTCGGAGGTTCGAGTCCTCTCGGGGGTACGAACCATCGCCCCGGCAGTCAGGGTCTCGACAAGGGGCGAATTCAGTAGCGTGTTCACTATTCAGGCTAACCAAATCAGCGACTGATGGCAAAGGCAATTGCGGCAAAAACAAAGGGCAAGCTAACCAAGAAGGAACTCAAACAGGACAAACTGGTTGAGTTTACGTTCAGAGCGGAGACCTTCTACCACAAGAACAAGACGTGGGTCATTGGAGCACTCTCTGCACTTGCAGTCATTGTTCTCGCGGTCGTCTTTTACAACAGCTCCCAGAAGAGTTCCCGGCTCGAACAAAGCTATCAGCTGACAATGGCTAAAATGAACTATGGGTCTGGAAAGCTGGAAGAAGCCAAGCAGGGTTTTCAAACGGTCAAGACCCAGTTCAGCGGCAATGTTGCCGGTGAGGCCCAGTACTTTCTTGGCCGGATTGACTTCGAGCAGGGCGATTACCCCGCCGCCGAAAACGAGTTCTCGACTTATCTTAAAGATTATTCTGTAGATAATGCTTTGGACGCTGCCTCACTTTCCGGACTTGCAGCGGCTCAGGAAGCGCAGGGGAAGCTGGATCAGGCCCTCGAGACCTACACCAAGGTTGCCGACAAGTATTCCTCGGTCGCCTTCGCCCCCCAGGCCTTGCAGAATGTGGCCCGGCTGGCGCAGAAGCTTGACCAGCCCGATAAGGCCAAACAGGCGTTGCAGCGGATCGTGGACAACTACCCTGAGTCCATGTCCGTACAGCAGGCCCGCAAAGACCTCGACGCGCTCAAGTAACCCTCTGTCGAATTTGCGTTTCCCTGAGATTATCCGTATATTGCCATCTACAGAAAGTGGGTGCAACCCACTTTTTCTTTTATCGAATTTTGAAGCCGTTGAACCATAGTGCAGTACTCCCCGAAGAGGCTCGAAGCTGAGATCAGTCAGCTCTTTGAAGACGAAGGAGTCGTGCTCCTCAATCTGACCGCAAGCTACCAGAGCGGCCGCCTGCAAGTTCGCGCGATCGGCGATCGCCGCTCCGGCGGATTGTCCATTGACGATTGCGTGCGCCTTTCCCGGCAGATGCAGCATCTCATTGACGAGAAACGTTTGGTGGATACCGATTACCGGCTTGAAGTGAGTTCGCCGGGGCTGGATTATCCGCTCCGGCATGAATGGCAGTTCTTGAAAAATGTTGGAAGGCTATTGAAGATCACGATCAACGGAGAACGGGGGCCACGGGAGATCAGCGGACGGCTGACGGACGTCAACGCCGCGGGCATCACGCTCGTCGGCGAGAAATCCGAATGGAAACCGGCATTCGCAGAAATCCTGTCCGCAAAGGTGCTGCCCGAGTTTAAATCTCCGCGCACGGAGGCGAACCCATGAACACGCCCATTGTCGAAGCCGTTACGCAGATTCTGCGGGACAAGAATATCGACCGCGATGTCTTCCAGGAGATCATCGAGAGCGTTTTTCTCTCCATGATCAAAAAGAAGTACGGCGGCGCGGATAATTTCGAAGTCATTTTCAATCTCGAAAAAGGCGATATCGAAATCTTCTGCGAAAAAGCCGTGGTGGAAGACGATGACCTCACCGATCCGGTCACGCAAATTTCGCTCTCACGCGCCGAAAGTCTTGATCCCGATCTCGATATCGGCGACACGTACGCCGAACTTGTCAAGATTGACGATTTCGGTCGTCGCTTGGTGACGTCCGCGCGGCAGAATCTGACGCAGAAGATCAAGGAGATCGAGAAAGAGAACACCTACAAGGAGTTCTCCGCTCGCATCGGCGAAGTGATCACCGGCGAAATTCATCAGATCAATCGCCGCGAGATCCGCATCAATCTCGATCGCCACGACGCCATCTTGCCCAAGGCCGAGCAGATTTACAACGAGAAGTACGTTCGCGGCAAAGTTATTCGCGCCTTGATCAAGGAAGTCAATCGCACGACCAAAGATCCGGAAATCGTGTTATCGCGCGCCGACCCCAGTTTCGTGCGCCGCCTGTTCGAGCTCGAAGTTCCTGAGATCTTCGACAATATCATCGAGATCAAGTCCATCGCCCGGGAAGCGGGTGATCGCACCAAGATTGCCGTCGCCAGCCATGACAAGCGCATTGATCCCGTCGGGGCCTGCGTCGGCATGAAGGGCGTGCGCATTCAGGCGGTCGTCCGCGAGTTGAACAACGAGAAGATTGACATCGTGCACTGGAGTCCCGACGCTGAAATGTTTATCAAGCGCGCCATGGCCCCGGTCACGCCGTTGCTGGTCATGGTGGAGGAAGAGTCTAAGTCGGCGACCGCGGTCGTGCCCGATGATCAGATTCAATTCGCCATCGGCCGTCGCGGCCAAAACGTCCGTCTTGCCTCACAGCTCACCGGCTACACGATCGAACCGATCAAGGAGTCCGAGTATCTCGCTCCTGAAGATCTGCTCGTCGTTGATGTCGAAGAGTTGGATGATTTGCTGAAAGCCAAGCTCGCATCTGCCGGCTATGAAACGGCGGAGTCCGTGCTCGATGCCGGACGCGACGCCTTGCTGCTGGTGGACGGCATGACCGAAGATGATGCCGACCGCATCCTGCAAGTTCTCAATACGTATTTTGCGGAACCCGAAGGTGAACTGACCGCGACTGCTGACGCGGAAGGCACCGAGGAAACCGCACCTGCCGAGTCGTCCGCCGATGAACACGCGGAGTCTCCTACTGAATCGTCCCGTTCTGAAGGTTAAGAGGTTTTATCTGAGTGGCTGCTGAAAAAGCGAAGAAGATCTACCAAGTCGCCAAGGAATTGAACGTCGCCACGCCGGCGATTGTGGACTATTTGGAGGACCGCGGTTTCGCCGTCCCCAAGGGCCACATGTCGCAGCTCTCCGACGATATGTACACCGAGGTGATCAAGAAGTTTGATCCGGCGCGCTGGCAGCGGCAGATCGAAGACGAAACCCGCGCGCTTGAAGAGGCGCGCCGCGCCGAAGCGGAACGCGCGCGCACCGAGCAATCCCTTAAGATTCTCGACGACCTCGCCAATCAGGCACAGGCCGCGGAGACCCTTGTCCATCAGGTCGAGGAGCAGAAAGCGACTCGTCAGCGCAAAGCAGATAAGGCCGTCGAAGAGCAGGAAGCCGCGCGTCTCGTCGAAGAAAAGGCTCATCAGGACGAAGAAGAGCGCCGCCTTGCCGATGAGAAGCGCCGTGCCGAGGAAGCCGAACGCGCTCGCATGATTGGCGAAGAAAACACGCGCCGCGAAGCCGTGCGGAAACGGAAGCAGGACGAAGCTGCTGCCCGCCCGAAGGGCGCGGAGGCCAAGCCCCGTACTCAAGTTCGCCGCCCGCGCGCCGAAGGTGCGCCCGAGCGTGCGCCGCATGCCCAAGCCGAGGAGCACGGTCCGCGTCCGCAAGTCGAGCGTCCGCCGCGTGCGGCAGGTGAGCAGCCCGCTCGTCCTGCCGGTCAGCGCTTAGCCCCCGGTCGTCCTGCGATGATTGCGGATCGCCAGGCTCAACAGCAGGGCGCTACGGCTCGGACGTCGCAACAACCCTCGGCCGCCGCCAAAGCGCGCGACGCCACCGCAGCCCCGCATAAGCGCCGCCCGACCAAAGAAGATATTGAGCAGCTTGAGAAGCAGAAAAAATTGCTCGCCGCTCAAAAGGCGGAAAAATATCGCAAGGCCATCATCGAGGGCGAACGGGATGCAATCGCTCGTCGCAAGCAGCGCCGCCGCCGCGTGGATCAGAAAGAAGTCTCCGCCGCCATCAAGCAAACGCTCGCTTCGATGGATGCCGGCAAGAAACGTCATCGCCGTCGCGAACGTGATGTCGAAGTGGGAGTGGAGGAGACCGACAAGCTGCGGCTTACCGAGTTCGTCACCACGCAGGAGCTCGCCAATCTCATGAGTGTCGAAGTCAATGAGGTCATTGGCAAGTTTATCAGCATGGGCAAGCTCGTCTCGATCAACCAGCGTCTCGAAAAAGACCTGATCGAGCTGATTGCCGACGAGTTCGGCTTTCAGGTGGAGTTTGTCTCCGAGACTGCCGAAGAAGAGGCGGAAGACACCGAGGACGAGAAGCCCGAGGATCTTGTTTCCCGCCCGCCCGTCATTACCGTTATGGGTCACGTGGACCACGGCAAGACCTCGCTGCTCGACTTCCTGCGCAAAACCTCTGTGGTTTCCGGTGAGCACGGCGGCATCACTCAGCACATCGGCGCGTACGAAGTCAAGTACAACGGCCGTTCGATTACATTCCTCGACACTCCCGGTCACGAAGCCTTTACCGCCATGCGGGCCCGTGGCGCGCAGGTGACCGACATCGTCGTGCTCGTTGTTGCCGCCGATGATCAGGTCCGTCCGCAGACGGTGGAAGCGATCAATCACGCGCAATCGGCCGGCGTGCCGATCGTCGTCGCCATTAACAAGATAGACAAGCCCAACGCCGATCCCGAGCGCATTCGCCAGCAATTGGCCGAGCGCAACGTGCTCGTCGAGCAGTGGGGCGGCAAGGTTCAGTCCGCCGAAATTTCCGCTAAGTTCGGCCAGGGCCTCGATGATCTGCTTGAAGATCTGTTGCTCGCGGCAGACGTGCTTGAGTTGAAGGCGAATCCGAATCGCCCGGCTCGCGCGACGGTGATTGAAACGCGACTGGAGAAGGGTCGCGGCATCATTGCGACGCTGGTCATTACGGCGGGCACGCTCCGCGTCGGTGACAACTTTGTGGCCGGTCAGCAGTACGGCAAGGTCCGCGCCTTGTTAAACGAATCCGGCGAGAACCTTCCGCAATCCGGTCCCGGCCAGCCCGTACAGGTGGTCGGATTCTCCGGCGCGCCCCAGGCCGGTGACACTTTCGTCGTTTTCGAGAGCGAGCGCGAGGTGAAGGAAATCGCCATGCGCCGCCAATTGCTGCAGCGCGAACAGACCTTCCGCCAGATTCGCATGCTGAGTCTCGACCAGATCTCGCAGCGCATCCGCGAGGGCGGCATCCGCGAGCTGTCCTTGATCGTCAAGGGCGACGCCGACGGCTCTGTCGAAGCGATCTGCGATACTCTGCAGCGTCTCACCACCGGTGAGGTCGGCGTGAAGATCGTTCACCGTGGCGTAGGCGCCATCTCCGAGAGCGACGTCTTGCTCGCATCGGCGACCGGCGCGATCATTCTCGGCTTTCACGTGCATCCCAACATCAAAGCGCGCGAGCTGGCGACCCGTGAACAGGTAGACATCCGCGTCTATCGCATTATTTACGAAATGGAAGATGACATCCGCAGCGCTCTCGAAGGCATGTTGGCGCCGGATACGCGTGAAGACGTCGTCGGTCTGATCGAGATCCGCGAGCTATTCACCATTCCCAAGGTTGGAACCATTTGCGGTTCGTACGTTGTCTCCGGCAAGGTCACACGCTCGAGCCAAGTCCGTTTGCTTCGTGATGGTCGCGAAATCTGGCGCGGCAAATTTGCCTCGCTACGCCGCTTCAAGGATGACGTCCGCGAAGTTCGCGCCGGCATGGACTGCGGTATCGGTCTCGAAGGCGCTTCCGACGTTCGCGTCGGCGACACACTCGAGATCTTCGAAGTCGTCGAAATCAAGCGCAAGCTCGAATCCGCCTCGGCATGAAGCACTGCCTGGGGCTGCTGACGGTGGAGCTCCACTTCGCGAACAACCACTCGCTCAAGGACCGCCGCAGCGTGATGACTTCGCTCAAGGAGCGCATCCGCGGCCGCTTTAACGTATCGGTGGCGGAAGCGGACTTCGGCGACGTCTGGCAGCGCGGTGGATTCATCGTTTCCGGAGCCGGTGTCAACGCCGGCGCTGTCGAACAGACTCTGCGCAGCGTTCTCGAGTTCATTGACGGCGATCTTCGCGTGCAAGTCATTGCGCCTGAGATCCGCTTTTACGAGTAGCCCAAGATCATGCCTCACGGTGCCAAGGGAAACCGCCCGTTGCGTGTGGCGGCCGAGATCAAACGTGACTTGCCGGAGTTGATCCGCAAGCATGTCCGACTGCCCGACGGCGTACTGGTCAGCGTGACCGACGTCGAAGTGACCGATGATCTTAGCTTGGCTCGCGTTTACTTCAGCGTTTTGGGGAAGCACGAGGAGCGCACGGCACAGCGCGTGGCGCAGGAGCTGACTCGCAAGCGCGGAGCGCTGCGCACGGAGATTGCGCGCCGCCTCGTGATGCGTCAACACCCGGACCTGAAATTTCTGCATGATGAGACTCCGGCCCGCGGCGCCCGCATCGAAATGCTCTTAAAGCAGATTCAGAACGAATCTCCCCCGGGCGAAGGCGAGGAGCCCAAGTGATTTATCGCCGTCAGGATCTCGATTCTTTTCAGAACGCGGTCCACGGCAAGCGCGTGCTTGTCTCGACACATGCGCATCCGGATCCCGATGCGTTGGGATCGTCTCTGGCCATGCGCGACATCCTGCTGCATCTCGGCTGCGAGCCGCATCTGGTCTTTGCCGATCCGTTTCCCCCGCGCATGCAGTGGCTCCCGGGCGCCGCCACCGTGGTCACTCTTCCGCCCGGCGAACCGCAGGCGTCCTATGACACGGCCGTGATTGTGGATGCTGCGAATCGCTCTCGTATCGGCGACGTCGAGAAGCTCTTGAAGCCGTCGGCATTTGTGGTAAACTTCGATCACCACATTTCCAACGACAATTTCGGAGCGCTGAATTTCGTGGACGTCGGCTGCGCGGCCACCGCCGAACTGCTCTTTCAACTTTGCCGCGCCGTGGAATGCGATCTGACTCGCGATCTGGCGACCAATCTTTTCGCAGGCTTGCTCACCGATACGGGCCGCTTTCGCTATTCCAATACGAGCCCGCAGGTCTTTGAAGTTGCCGCCGAGCTGACTCGCGCCGGAGCAGACACCACCGAGATCACGAACCGCCTCTATTACGATCTCACGGAGCAGGATTTACGCTCGGTCGGCGCCATCTACGCAACCCTCACCCTGTTCGGTGACGGCAAGATCAGCACGTTGATGGTGAAGCGCGAGCACTTGGTGGAAGATCCCGACAGCGTTGTGGATCTCGCGCTCTCCATCCGCGGAGTCGAAATCGCCGCCATGTTGAGCGAAGCGCCGCAAGGCAAGATTCGCGTGTCTTTGCGCTCGAAAACTTTTGTAAACGTCTCCGCCATCGCCCAGCACTTCGGCGGCGGCGGACACGAAAAAGCCGCCGGCTTTCGGATGAGCGGTTCGTTGGAATCCATCCGCGAACGCCTGCTGCCCGCGCTGCTGGAAGCCGTGCAGGTTGCCACTCCCAAACCGGCCGTTGCGGAGCTTTGACATCGTCCGGCCTGATCCTATCGGTTCACAAACCGCTCGGCTGCACCTCCTTTGACGTTGTCAGCATGATCCGCCGCAAACTTCGCTGGAAGTCCGTCGGTCATGCCGGCACTCTCGATCCCGGAGCGACCGGCGTGCTCTTGATCCTCTGCGGCGAGGCGACGCGGCGAGCCGAAGAGTTCATGGATCTGCCCAAAGAGTATCGCGCGCGCATTCGCTTCGGCTTTACTACGGCCACGGATGATTTCGAAGGCGAAGTGCTCGAGACGCATTTGATCGCAGAGTGGAACCCCGGCCGGATCGAAAGCGAAGTGCTGGCGCTGACTGATCTGACTGAGCAAACGCCGCCGGCCGTCTCGGCCCTTAAGACGGGGGGGAAGCGCGCGTATCGCCAGTCACGAGCGGGAAAGAGCGTTACGATGGCGCCGCGTTCCATCAGGATTTATTCGGCGCAATTGTTGTCCCAGCGCCAGCCGGAGATCGAACTGTTGATCCGCTGCTCGCGCGGCACCTATATCCGGTCCGTTGCCCGCGATTTGGGCGAGCGCTTCGGATGGGGCGGCACCCTCGCCGCGCTCTCGCGCACGGCCGTCGGACCCTACGATTCGCGTCATGCGCTGACGCTGGCCGAGATCTTCAAACGATCCACTGAATTCGCCGGTTACTGATGGACATTTTTCGCGGTTCCTGGTCCAATTTCACTGACGTTCGCGACTCCGTCGTCACGGTGGGCATGTTTGACGGCGTGCACATCGGACACCGCTCGATCATTCAGCGCGTTGTCGAATCCGCCGCTCAGCAGGGGCTGCGCAGCGTCCTGATTACGTTTGATTCGCACCCCCGCGATGTCGTTCGTGACGGCGCCGCGCCTGTGGCGCTGCTGACCACGACTGATGAGAAGTTGAATCTGCTCAAAGAAACCGGCCTGGACCTCGCCATGGTCATTCATTTCGACCATTCGCTTGCGCACTTGGCGCCGAACGACTTCGTGCAGATCATTCTCAAGGGCCGTGTCGGCATGAAACGCATCATTATCGGCTATAATCACGCGTTCGGCAAGAATCGCACGGGTGATCGCGAGACGTTGATTGCCATGTCGCGCACCATCGGCTTTTCGGTGGAGGTCGTCAATCCCGTTCGCGTCAACGAGCAGATCATCAGCTCGAGTTATTTGCGCGGCTTGATCGCGCAGGGCATGGTCGCGGAAGCCGCCGACGGCCTCGGGCGATATTACAGCTTGCGCGGCACGGTCATTCACGGCTTCGGTCGCGGCCGTCGCTTGAATTGCCCCACAGCTAATCTTGGGCTGATCCGCCCCGAAAAGCTCAGCCCGCACGATGGCATCTACGCCGGCATGGCTGGCCTGAACGGCGAGAGTTTCCCCGCGGCCATCTCGATCGGGTATAACCCCACGTTTGGCGAAGGCAAGCATTCGCTCGAGGCGCACCTCATCAACTTCGACCGCGATATCTACGGTGATGAACTTGAAGTGCAGTTCGTGGAGCGCATTCGCAGCGAGAAAAAATTCGCTTCGGAGAGCGAACTTGCCGCGCAGATTCACAGCGATGTCGAACTCGCCGCCGAAATCCTTGCGGAGCGCGGCTTGATCCGCGCGGTCCCCTAAACCTGATTCATACGAAACAAATCAGATAGAAGACAACGGAACGAGAAGGAACATGTCTGTTACTGTAGATCGCCGGCCGCTGATTGAACAGTTCGCCCGGCACGAAGGAGATACCGGTAGCCCGGAAGTTCAGGTGGCGCTGCTCAGCGCGCGCATCAATCACTTGACCGAACACCTCAAGACTCACAAAAAGGATAAGCACTCGCGACGCGGCCTCATGCTGCTCGTGGGACAGCGGCGGCGCTTGCTCAACTTCCTTACGCGCAAAGACATCACGCGCTATCGCGCGTTGGTGGAAGCGCTCAACTTGCGCCGCTAATACTAACGGAGCTAAAGAATGATTCATAAGAAGGCGATGGAACTCGGCGGTCTCACGCTCGAGTTGGAAACCGGCCGTGTCGCGCGTCAAGCCGACGGCTCGATTTGGCTGAAATACGGCGATACGGTCGTGATCGCAACGGTCGTAGGAAATCTCGATGCCGAAAACGACTTCGATTTTCTCCCGCTGACGATTGACTACCGCGAAAAGATGTTCGCCGTGGGGCGGATTCCCGGCGGCTTTTTCAAGCGCGAAGGCCGCCCCTCCGAAAAGGAGATCTTGTCGGCGCGCCTCACCGACCGCCCGCTGCGGCCGCTCTTTCCCGATGGCTTCCATCAGGAACTTCAGGTCATGATCTCCGTACTCTCCTCCGACGGTGAACACGATCCTGATGTGCTCGGCACGATTGCCTCATCCGCGGCGCTCTGCGTTTCCGAGATTCCTTTTCTCGGGCCGGTCGGCTCGGTCCGCATCGGTTTGATCAACGGCGAGTACATTATCAATCCCACGTACAAGCAGCTCGAAGAGTCGCAGCTCGATTTGGTAGTTGCCGGTACTGAAGATTCGATTATCATGATCGAGGGCGAAGCCAAGGAAGTCTCCGAAGACGTATTCCTCGAAGGCGTCAATCGCGGTCATGCCGAAGTGAAGCGCATCGTTGCGCTCCAGAAGGAGCTGATGGCGCTCGCCGGCATGCCGAAGCACGAGGTCCAGCCCCCCAAGAAGAACACGGAACTCGAACAGTTTCTCGAGCAGCACTTCGGTGGCCGGATTGACCAGTCCTGCCATCTCACCGACAAGCAGGCGCGCCGCGAAGCATGGAAAGAGATTGAAGTGACGGCGCAGGAGCTGACACTCGTTCAATTTCCCGAATCGCTGAAAGAAGTGAAGACCTGGGTGCACGATCGCGCTCAGGTAGTTGTGCGCCGCAACACGGTGAAAGGGCAGCGTCTCGACGGGCGCAAGTCCAACGAGATTCGCCCGATTACCTGTGAAGTGGACGTTCTGCCGCGCACGCACGGCAGTTCGCTGTTCACCCGCGGTCAAACACAGGCGTTAGGGACCGTCACGCTGGGCATCAAGTTCGACGAGCAGCGTATTGACAGTATCGAGGGCCAGTACACCAAGCCCTACATGCTGCATTACAATTTCCCGCCGTTCAGCGTCGGCGAAATTCGCAAGTTCCTCGGGCAGTCCCGACGCGAAATCGGTCACGGAAACCTCGCCTGGCGCGCGCTTCATTCCGTGCTCCCCGCGTGGGAAGATTTCCCCTACACGATTCGCATCGTGTCCGATGTTCTGGAGTCGAACGGCTCCTCTTCGATGGCCACCGTCTGTGCCGGGTGTCTGGCCTTGGAAGCCGCCGGCGTGCCGATTCGCAAACCGGTCGCTGGAATCGCCATGGGCTTGATTCTCGAAGGCAATGACATTGCCATTCTCTCTGACATTCTCGGCGATGAAGATCACTTGGGCGACATGGACTTCAAAGTCACCGGCACGCGGGACGGCATCACCGCCTGTCAGATGGACATCAAGATCAAGGGCATCTCGCTCAACCTGATGAAGACCGCCATATTGCAGGCGCGGGAGGGAATCGCCTTCATCCTTGGCAAGATGGCCGAAGCGCTGCCTGCTCCGCGTCCGGAAATCTCACCGCATGCTCCGCGCATCGTCTTCCTCCGCGTGGAACCTGAAAAGATTGGCTTGATCATCGGCCCCGGCGGGAAAAACATCCGCGACATCATTGCTCGAACCGGCGCTTCGATTGACATCGAAGATGACGGCACAATTTGTGTCTCGTCTACCGACATGAAAAGCGTCGAAGCCGCCATGGACATCATCAAGGGCATGGTCGAAATGCCCGAAGTCGGCAAAGTCTATCATGGCAAGGTGAAGAAGGTCACCGATTTCGGCGCGTTCGTCGAGATTCTGCCCGGCCGCGAAGGTCTGCTCCATATCAGTGAGATCGAACACCATCGCATTCAAAGGGTCACTGACCATCTGAACGTCGGCGATGAAGTGGACGTGAAGCTGGTCAACGTGGATTCGTCCGGCAAACTTGACCTCTCGCGCAAGGCTTTGTTGCCCACTCCGGAAGGCTTTGTCGCCGAAGAGCGCCGTCCGCGTCATTCCGGTGGCAGCAGCGGCGGCGGAGGAGGAGGGCATGAGCGGCACGGAGAGGGCCATCATCCGCATGGCCGTCCGGAAAAACCAAGTAAAGTTAACAATTGATGCTCCTGCCGGCGGCACGACTCTAACACTGGCTCTCTAAACAATTGGCTCGCTCGACCCAGTATCAGAAAACGGAACTTCCCGGCGGCATGCGCGTGATTACCGAACGCATTTCCGGTGTGCACTCGGCAGCCCTCGGGATTTGGGTAAAGGTGGGTTCTCGTCATGAATCCGCGGAAGATAACGGGATTTCCCACTTCATCGAGCACATGGCGTTCAAAGGAACCGAAACCCGCAGCGCGCTGGACATCGCCCGCACGATTGAGCAGGGGGGAGGCTTCATCAACGCCTTCACCGGCCGCGAGCTGACCTGTTTCTACGTTCACGTGCTCGACGAGCGATTGCCACAGGCTTTGGATATTCTTGCCGACATCCTCGCGAATTCCGTCTACGATGCATCGGAAATCGAGAAGGAAAAGCAAGTCATTCTCGATGAGATCCGCGATCACGAGGACATGCCGGATGACGTTGCCCATGAGTACTTCGTCAAAGAAGTCTTCGGCCGCCATCCCTTGGCGCGCCCGATCCTCGGCTCGCCGTCCAACGTCCGCGGTTTCACGCGCAAGTCGCTGGTGAATTTCATCGAGCAGCACTACGTCCCGTCCGGCATGGTGATCGCCGCTGCGGGAAATGTTTCTCACCGCGAGCTGGTGAAGCTGGTCAAAACCAAGCTTCAGTTTACATCCCGCGCCAAGCGGCCGGCCATGGAACGGCTTCCCGATCTCGAGCCGCGGATGCGCCGCTACGGCCGGCCGATACAGCAAGCCCATCTGGTCATCGGCGGTCGCGGATTGTCCTTCAGCTCGAAGGAACGGTTCACGCTCTCGGTGATGAATACGATCCTCGGCGGCGGCATGTCCTCCCGCCTTTTCCAGAACATTCGCGAGAAACACGGAATTGCTTATTCCGTGTACTCTTTTTCTGAGGCGTTGGGTGGCACCGGCTTGGTAGGCGTGTATCTCGCGACCGATTCCGACCGCCTGCAGCGTGCACGCGAAATGGTCCTCGATGAGTTTCGCCATTTGCGCGATACTCCGCTGACCAAAGAGGAGATCGCTGGCGTCAAGACGCAGATCAAAGGCAACATCATGCTTGGTCTCGAAAGCGTCTCCAACCGCATGATGCGCCTCGCTCGCCTTGAGATCTATCTCAATAAGTACCTCACGCTCGAAGATGTTAGCGGACACATTGACTCTGTCACTCCCGCGCGGGTGAAGGCGCTGGCCAAGGAGCTTTTGCATGAGGACCGCCTGGTCACGATCATCGTCGAGCCGGAGCGCAAGCCCGCCGCGCGCAAGGCTCGCGCCCTTGCAAAGTAGGTCATAAACGTGTTCTCGGTCACGGTCGAAATTCATCGGCTGCCGCACGCGCCCCACGACCTGCCATCTTACAAGACCGATGGCGCTGCGGGCATGGATCTGTGCCACGCGGGACCGGATGTTGTATTACAGCCCGGTGAACGGGCAATGCTGCCGACGGGCTTTAGCATTGCCATTCCGTTAGGTTACGAAGGTCAAGTACGGGCGCGCTCCGGTTTTGCTCTTCGCTCGGGAGTGATCTTACCAAACGCTCCCGGCACTATTGACCCGGATTACCGCGGCGAACTGAAAGTTCTGGTCATGAACGTCACCTCAACGCCAGTGAGCATACCCTGCGGCGAACGTTTCGCCCAGCTCGTCATCTCCCCAGTCGTGCGTTGTAAGTGGATGGAAGTAGAAGAGTTGTCAGCGACATCTCGCGGCGAGAACGGTTTCGGCAGCACCGGGCGCTCGTGAACGTGACTCGAATCTCTTCATTTTCCTTGTGTTGCTTGCGAACTCAGGGGAAATTCGCTATATTTCCCGGCAGTTTGTGGCTCAGGGGCATGGATCGTGACATTGGATAGGCGAGGACCACAACTCCGCAAATTGTACTATTCGATTGGCGAAGTCTCCGAACAATTCGCCATCCCCGCTCACGTGCTTCGCTATTGGGAGCAGGAGTTCCCCCAACTCCGTCCCAAGAAGAGCAAGTCCGGCAATCGCCTGTATCAAGAGAAGGATCTGCGCACCATCGAGCGAATCAAAAATTTGCTCTATGAACAGCGATTTACGATCGCCGGAGCGCGGTCGCAGATTAGCTTGCTCGATGAGGACCAATCTGTCCCCGAGCCGGAAGCGTCTGATCAACAGAGCCTACTCGTGAATAATGGCCATCCGGAGCATTCAGAACTCTTGGAGGAAGTGAAGCGTGAGCTTCACGAAATCCTCAAACTGCTGAGCTAAGCGTTTCTGACTGGGATTTGGGATTTTCAATTTTCGCTTTTTGGATTTTTGTCTTCGGGGCGTGGCGCAGTTTGGTAGCGCACCAGACTGGGGGTCTGGGGGTCGCTGGTTCAAATCCAGTCGCCCCGACACAAGTGACTGCTTTCATTCATTCACACGGAGCTTGATTCTGAGCACATTCGGCGCAAGGCCTGTCGCGAATAGATCTCCCCGGATCTAAGGTCTTCTCGCCGCACATTATCCGTCCGGCCCCGCCTCCGGACAGACGCACGGCATACCACCGTACTCACATCGCACAAGTTGACTTGTCGCACACGCAGCATCCATCGCTGCGCGCACCTTTCAGGGCCGACAATGGATGTCACTATCACGAGGAGCTTACGATGTTTCGCAACGTGCTGACGGTTTTGGCAGTGGTGCTTGGAATCACGGTAACGGCCTTCGCGACGCAGGTTACCGTAACTGTGCAGAGTTTCTCATTTACTCCGGCCAACACCACGATCTTGCCCACGGACACCGTCCGCTGGACGCATGCAAATCTGGCTGGACTCCACAACGTCCACCACAACGCGACACCTTCGCTCTTTGGCAACGCTCCGAATGGAGCCGCGTGGACCTATTCGGTTCGCTTTGACACGATTGCCGCGGACACCGTTCCGCCGATCGGCACGTATCCCTACGTTTGCGAGGTCCATCCCACGCTGATGATTGGCAACGTCTTCGTCCGTTCGCTGTGGGTCACCGCTCCCGCCTCCGCCGCGAGCTGGCCTGTCGGCAGTTCGCAGACTATAATGTGGACGTCCGGCAGTCTGACGGGCAATGTGAATATCGAACTCAGTCGCAATTACCCCAATGGCGGCTGGGAAACGCTTTTTGCAAATACTCCGGATGACGGTTCCGAGGCGTGGACCGTGGCCGGCGCGGCGACATCGAATGCGCGCATCCGCGTGACCAGCGTGAGTTTCCCCTCGGTCGCCGACCTGTCTTGCTGTGACTTCTCGATTACGCCGCCTCCGCCCTCGATCACCGTCTCTATGCCGAATGGTGGTCAGACATGGTACCTCGGTGAAGCGCAGACCATCAGTTGGACCTCGGCCAATGTGACCGGGGACCTGATCGTCGAGCTTGATCGCGATTTCGCCAACGGCGGAACATGGGAAGATCTGTTCGGCCCTTCACTCGACGACGGTTCTGAAGTCTGGTTCGTGAACGCGCCAATATCAAGCTCCGCCCGGATTCGCGTCCGCAGTATTGATCTGCCCGCCGCGGCAGACACATCAGACGCGGATTTTGTAATCACGGAGCTGGCCGCGCCGCAACAGCTCACGATCTTGCCATCGGGCACAGACTTGATTCTGCGGTGGCAGCCCGTGACCGGCGCCGACGGCTACAATCTTTATAAGTCGGCTGTCTCCAGCGATTCTGTTTTCACCGCGCTGGTCGGATCCACCTTTGGGACAACGTTGACGGACGTCGGCGGGACTATCGGCCTGATCCGACAATTCTATCGAGTGCGCGCCTATCGTGGCAGCGCCGAACCCAGGGACAGTACGAGCCCGCGCTGACGGACTTGACTTTCTCGTGCGGCTTTCCTATCCTTAACGTCTACTGAGAATAGCCGAGCCGTCACTTAAGCAATTAGTTTGTAAAGGAGATCCGCGTGCTTAACCCGAAGCTGTCCCGCGAGGATATGGTCCTCACGCAGCTCGAACGGCGCGGAATCCGCAATCCCCGGGTGCTGGACGCTATGCGCAAGGTCAAACGGCATGAATATGTCGAACCGGCCTTCCGCGACCGCGCTTACGAAGACACGCCGCTGCCGATTGAAGAGGGGCAGACCATCAGCCAGCCCTATATGGTGGGCCGCATGACCGCCCTACTTGAAATTCAGCCCACGGACCGAGTGCTGGAAGTCGGCACCGGCTCGGGCTACCAGACGGCAATTCTGGCGGAGTTGGCATCCAAGGTCTTTTCCATTGAGCGTCATCTTCGACTGCTGCTGCGAGCCAGAACTATTCTTGAGCAGCAGGGTTATCGCAATGTCGTATTGCGGCACGGCGACGGCACCATCGGCTGGTCGGAGTTTGCGCCTTACGACAAGATACTGATAACGGCCGCCGCACCGAGCTTTCCGCGCACGTTGTTCGGGCAGCTTCGAGATGGTGGTATGATGATCTTCCCGATGGGGGAGAAGCAGTCGCAGTCGCTTTTGCTGGTCGAGCGGCACGGGGATGAAGCGGTCATGCATGAAGCCGGGACCGTTTCCTTTGTCCCTTTGATTGGCCGTGAAGGCTGGCAAAACGACGTCGAGCAGTAATTACCTGTTCGGTTCAAAACAGATTTTGAGTAAATTAGCGGAGTACTTCGGGGCGTAGCGCAGTCCGGTAGCGCACTTGGTTCGGGACCAAGGGGTCGCTGGTTCAAATCCAGTCGCCCCGACTAAGACTCAAAACGAGAGCCGCTCGCTGCAAAACGGGCGGCTCTTCCTCTTCAACGCAATTCCCGCCGAGCCGGGTTAAGTCTTCGCAACCCGGCCGGAATCTGATCCGTTTTGAAGCCGTTCTTAATTTTCGCTTTTACCCGGGAGCCTCTTGGAACTCATCCACTGGTTCATAGATTTCGTTCTTCATTTGGACGTCCATCTTGGCCAGATCATCCAGGATTACGGCGGCTGGACATACCTCATCCTTTTCCTGATCATTTTCTGTGAAACCGGCCTTGTGGTGGCGCCTTTTCTCCCCGGCGACAGCCTGTTGTTCGCCGCCGGAGCATTTGCGGCGATTGGTGCTTTTCACGTGGAACAACTTTGGCTGGTGCTCTGCTCCGCGGCGATACTTGGCGACTCTACCAACTACTGGATTGGCAGGTTTGTGGGGCCAAAGGTGTTTCACAAGGAGTCATCTAAGTTACTAAATAGTAAGTACTTAGATAGAACACATGCGTTTTACCAGAAACATGGCGGCAAGACCGTGATTATCGCCCGGTTTGTGCCCATTATTCGCACATTCGCCCCGTTCGTGGCTGGGATCGGGGCGATGCGCTACCCGCGGTTTCTCGCCTTTAGCGTTTTCGGCACGATACTGTGGATCTCGACGTTTGTGTTTGCGGGGTATTTCTTCGGCAATATTCCGTTTGTGAAGAGTAATTTCACGCTCGTCGTTTTTGCAATTATCGGCATCTCCATTCTTCCCATCGTACTCGAATGGTGGAAGCACAAGCGCCGGTCCAAAGCCGGGTTATCTGCTACGAAGTCATCTCAATCATGAATATCCCAAAACCCATCTCCGAGCAAGCCTACCCTCACGACGCCGTTGAAACCAAGTGGCAGCAACGCTGGGAAGAGCGCGGGACGTACAAGTTCGACTGGAACTCAAAGAAGCCGAAGTTCTACGTGCTGGTGATGTTCAGCTACCCCTCGGGGGACAAGCTGCACATTGGCCATTGGTATTGCTTCGGTCCCACGGATACGTTCGCTCGCTTCAAGCGGATGCAGGGGTACGAGGTCTTCGAGCCGATGGGGTTTGATGCCTTCGGTCTGCCGGCGGAAAACTACGCGATCAAGACAGGCATAAACCCCCGCGTTTCGACGGCGAACAATGTGAAGTTCATGCGCGGGCAGCTCAAGCGGATCGGTGCGATGTACGACTGGGATTATGAAGTGGATACCTCACATCCATCGTACTACCGCTGGACGCAATGGTGGTTTCTCTTGATGCACAAGCGCGGCCTGGCATATCAGAAGCAGGCACTGGTCAACTGGTGTCCGGAGTGCCAGACCGTGCTCGCCAACGAGCAGGTCGAGTCCGACAACACCTGCGAGCGTTGCGGCACAGCGATTACCCGCAAGAGCTTGAAACAATGGTTCTTCAAGATCACGGAGTACAATCAGCGCCTGCTCGACGGTCTCGAGACAATTGACTGGCCGGAAAAGACGAAGGCCATGCAGCGCTATTGGATTGGGAAATCGGAGGGGACGGAGATTGAGTTTCTGATAGTCTCTCTCCCTGAAAATGCATCGCCCCCCCTTATTCCCCCCCGTAAACGTGGGGGAGAAGAGACTCGGATCAACGTCTTCACCACGCGGGCGGATACGCTCTTTGGCGTGACCTATGTTGTCGTTGCTCCCGAGCATCCGTTGGTGATGCAGCTCGCGACGAATGAGCAGCGCGCCGAGGTGGAGACATACGTTCAAACTGCACTCAAAGTGAGCGAAGTGGACCGTGCGATGGCGGATCGTCCCAAGACCGGCGTGTTCACCGGATCATACGCTCAGCATCCGTTGACGGGCGAGCAACTTCCCATTTGGGTCGCGGATTACGTTATCGGCAGTTACGGCACCGGGGCGGTGATGGCGGTCCCTGCGCACGATGAACGCGACTTCGACTTCGCCCAGAAGTTCGATTTGCCGATTCGCGAGGTCATTTCCCCTCCGTTTACGGGGGGGCAAGGGGGGGCCGAGGAGCGAGATGATGAGCTTGATGCCGCTTTCGTTGACGACGGCATCATGTTCAACTCGCCCGGCTTTGACGGTCTCACGACGCACGAAGGCATCCACAGAGTGGGGGAGAGGTTAGCGGAACTTGGATTGGGCAAACCCACCGTGACATGGCATCTTAGGGACTGGACAATCTCGCGCCAACGCTATTGGGGCGCGCCGATTCCGATTATTCACTGCTCAAGATGCGGAGCGGTCGCGGTGCCGGAAAAGGACCTGCCCATTCTGTTGCCGGAGGAGATCCACGAGTTCAAACCGAAAGGCAAGTCGCCGCTCGCGAGCGTTGCGTCGTTCATTCATACGACGTGCCCACAGTGCGGCGGCCCGGCCCAACGCGATCCGGATACGATGGACACGTTTGTAGATTCCTCATGGTATTACATGCGCTACCCCGACGCGCGGCTGAGTACGGATCCGTTCGACACGAATCACCTGAACTCGCTGCTGCCGGTGCATCAGTACGTCGGTGGTCCGGAACATGCGATGGGGCATCTGATCTATTCGCGCTTCTTTGCCAAAGTCGCCAAGGACGCCGGTTACCTGAAGGCCGAGGAGCCGTTCACTCGGCTCGTCCATCAGGGGATTATTCTGAATCAGGGCGAGCGGATGTCGAAGTCAAAGGGCAACGTCGTCGCGCCGGAGCCGATTCTCGATCGTTACGGCAGTGACGTCTTCCGCTGTTTCTTGATGTTTTCCGGCGACTACCGGCAGGGGGGAGACTGGAATGAAACGGGAATTGCCGGGATTGAGCGGTTTATTGCGAGGGTGTGGCGATTAGGGAAGACGATTGAAGACGCAACCCCCCTAACCCCCCTACTAAAGTATGGGGGAAAAGACGGCGAAATACCAGCAGATGTAGACCGCAAACTTCACCAAACCATTAAGGACGTTTCTGCGGACTTGCAGGACTTCCACTTCAATACCGCGCTGGCCAGGCTGATGGAGCTGAACAATGCGATGTACGCGTGGGTCGGATCGGACCTGAAGCACGTCACGCGCTCCCCGGCCGTCGTGCAGGTGATGGAGCAATTCGTCCGCCTACTCGCGCCCTTCGCACCCCATTTGGCTGAAGAAGTTTGGGAAACGCTGGGCCACCAGCAGAGCATCTTCGACGAGCCGTGGCCGTCGTTCGACGAAGAAAAGGCCAAGGAAGATCAAGTGACGATCGCGGTTCAAGTCAACGGCAAGCTCCGCGATACGCTCACCGTCCCCCGTGACATGGCAGACGCCGAACTGGGCCGCCTCGCCGCCGATCAGGAGAAGGTAAGGGCGTTTCTGGCCGGGAAGCAGGTGGTGAAGACGATTGTGGTGCCGAACCGGATTGTGAACCTCGTTGTGCGGTAGCGCCGCACGGAGTGCGCCATTCATAATTGAAAGGGCGGCCATCTGGTCGCCCTCTTCTTATGGATTAAACCCCCGTGACTCGGCAGGATAGCCTTGGTTTGAAGGGGGGAGGCTAAAGGAACCACAGAATCGGGCTTTCCTTGATCAGCCAAAGTCACATAAGCGATATTATGTTGAGTTGATTAAAGGCCAAGCACCGAAGCGCGCTCCACAATCCAAAGCACTTGTCATTCTGAACCCTGCGTCTTGGGGCTTCGCAGGCTGAAGAATCTCGTGTTTCTGTTGATGGAAGAAAAACATGAGATCCTTCACCCCCCTCGAAGACTTAGGGGGATTCAGGATGACAAACCAAGCGTCGCCGAGCGGGGTCTATGGGTCCCGGTGATCTTCAACAACCCGATCCGAGACCCCGCCGAAACCTTCTCCGCCGGAGCGGGTTAGCATGACGATTCCATCGGCATTCGCACTCACCACACGTGCGTTACCCGCCCGAAAGGAAATCCCGATTCCGGGGGGGTAACGCGCGCTCAGGTAGTCAAGTTCGAAAAGGTCCACCGCGCTAACCCCCCTCGGCGAGTTTTTTCCGCCGGAGCGGGTTAGCACAAGAATTTCACCAGCGGTCGTACGCTCGACACGTGCGTTACCCGCCCGAAAGGAAATCCCGATTCCGGGTGGGTAACGCGCGCTCAGTTAGTCAGGTTTGAAAAGGTCCGCCGTGCTAACCCCCCTCGGCGATTAGGGGGTCGAACGGAGGGCTTCCCAGACTTCTTCCTCCCTCATCCCCTGCGGAATCCCGTCCACCACGTTCCCCGGCGCGCTGACCGCGTACACCCGGTAAAACATCGCGGCGGCATATTGCACGGCAAACGCATGGATATAGGCCGTGTCCGCCGTGGCGCCATGGAACCAGAACGGCCCGTTGCTGTTCTCCGCAAAGAACACGAGGTAGCGCGTGATCGTCACCGGGCATCCGCCCGTGGATTGCGTGATCGGAGGCCACCACAGGTGCGCATCCGGCCCCTGCGTTGCGATCACGACTTGGGGCGTCGCCGGCGTCGAGATCTGCGACCCCGAGAGCGGAATGTTCACATAGCCGTACACGCCGTTCGACGCGTTGGTATGCACCCGCAACGTGTCCACAAAGCTCCCGTTGTCCTCCGGTGCAAAACTCAGCGTGACGCCGCATGCGCTCATCTCTCCGGCTGCTAAGGAGTAGCTCAACGCGCAGTCGGTGATTCGCGAAAATGCCGGATTGCTCACGTTATCCGCACGAAACACGGTGATCGCTGCACTGCCAAAGTTCTTGAAGCGAAATACCTCAGTCGCGGTCTGTGGGCATTCCAGCGTTCCGGCATTCCAAGCCAAAATGGCCGTACCCGGCACACTTGACCTCACCAGAGCCAGGTACCCTTGCGATGGCACAAGCGAGAAATCGCCGTCCGAAACATCCGTGAACACATCTTCCACGGCCGAGACGCGCACGCGGCAATGCGACGAAATTGGCTCATTCAACGCCACGGGCTCCCCCCCATCGTTGTCCGTGCTTTCTACCAACACTTCCCACGGGCCATTCGGATAGTCGCGGTTCAATTCAATCATCACTCCGCCTGCAAATCCCGTCCCACTCCAGCGGATCGTATCTGTATTGAACAAGGTCCAGTTTTCGCCGCCGTTCGGAAAGATCACCCGCAGTTTTGGCCCGCTATACGGAAACGCCCCCATATCCGTCCGCGACCCGTCGGGATCCAAGGGCGAAGCCGGATCTCCCGTATCAATGCATGGCGACGGATACGTCAGATGAAAATCCCCATTCGCCGCATCCGTAAACAGCGGATCAGCGTTGATGTTTCCTGCGCCGGGATAGCCGCCCTGAATGTCGGAGTAGGTAACATTCACACTTCCGTCGAAAACAGATGCTCCGTTGGCCCAGGCAATACTATTAACCAAGCTAATATCATGGGCATCATAGAATACCCGAAGAACGGATCCGGAAACGCCGCACGTATTGCCGTAGAATGAGGAATTGATCACGCTTGCTGGGCCAGCATACGCATCAATTGCTCCGCCACTTCCACCTGAGTGGTTCGTATTAAACACACACCGGTTTACTAGCGCATACGAGGCAACTCCTAAACCAATTGCACCGCCTCCTGCCCATCCGCCCACTGCAGCCGCCTCATTACGTTCGAATAGACAGTCGTGTATCGTCACGAAATCCGTTCGCGGCCAGCCTGTGACGCAAATCGCGCCGCCTGTTTCAAACGCATAATTATCCCTAAAAGCACAGTGGTTGAAATTTGCTCCTGCGCTCTGCAAGACGAGCACAGCACCTCCGTGGGCTTCTGAGTCGCTCGTAGGCCCCGTCTTACCATAGCTAAAACTACAGTAGTCAAAATTACATATGACGTTGGAATTTTCTATGCGAACGCCCCATCCACGCGATTCCTCCGTCGGAAACGCCCGCGTAAACACAATCGAATCCTGTTCGGTCCCAATCGCTTGAAGATTCCCGAGCACGTAGAATTTGTAATGCCCGGTAAACAGCACCTGCACTCCCGGCTGGATCGTCAGCGTCTGCCCCACTGGAACCGTCACGTCGCAATTCACATAGTACGGCGAGTGCGCCAAGTCCCACACGCCGGAGGCGTCGCCACAAACCATAGTCGGAATTCGGCTAATGCTGACGTTGTCAAAATCTGCATTCGCAGCTCCGTGGCTGTAAACGTCTTCCGCCAAAATGCCAACGCGCACATCATCATTCGCCAGCCAGCTTTCCGAATGCACGCCAAGCGAGGTCCATGAATTTCCGTCAGCCGACCAGAAGCCTTCGAAGGAGGAATCCTGCACATCGAGGCGCAGCCAGATGTCCTGGAGCGACAACGGATTCACAACATTTGTGCTCGCATTGGCGCAGCAATCATGGCCTCCCTGAAGAACGATCTGTTGTCCAATGCTATTGACTTGGCGCCACAATATAACATATTCGCAATCGGATCTCGTCAACAGCAGTCCCGCGCCTTGACCCTCAAAAAGCGCCGGAATCTGAAGGTGTGTCTCGATTCGATAGTTGCCAAGTGGTCCGTTCCGGACCAGAAAATTCTTACCCCCGCCACAATGATAATCTCCCGGTTGCATTGCGAGTCTCATCCACCCCGGTCTTTCCGTCAAACTCCAGTGACTTGAATCTTCACGAATCCAGAACCAGCAGGAATCAAGAGTTGGCGAATCGAAGTTATCAACGAATGGCAGTGCTGTCGGCGGGCATGGCGGCACAGATCGCCATACCTGTATCGTCAATGATCCCGCATTATCACCATAGTTGTTTGGATTATACTCCTCCCAAAGAAACTCCTCAGTTGTTCCGTCACTGACGAATGGAAAGTAATAAACATGGGTGGGTTCATATACATCCGGGCTGGGGCGCTGGGTGGTCGAACCGTTCCAGAGCCATGCCCGATATGCATAAGGTGGCGGGCCACTGTCATAGTCATAAGCTCCATCGGCCCATACGCGCGACTCTGAGATACCGTAGGTTCCGGTGACACGCAGGTAGTAATTCGTGCCAGCACCCAAGGCTGGGGTAGCATGGTATGCGTACTGCATGAAATCCATGACATACTCGTCTATGAGTACATCATTCGGAGATAGAATCTGTGCGACACCGACGTTGAAGATCAGCGCCAGACAGAAAATTGAAGCAAATAAGTGTTTCATATCCATTTCCTCTATTGGTTCAAATCACTACTAATCTACACCGCCCTTCCGCGAAACTCAAGGAAAATCTCAACCTCTTCATAAACTTGGCGGAATTGGATGACACGCAATCAACAGCAAATGCAATACTTTCCAATTTGTCCGACCCGGCAAAAGCAAGAGAGGCACAAAAATGCCTCTCTTTTCATTGTCTCTGACCCGCGCGCGAGTGCGTAAGTTCAATGCCACCTCGGCTCAAGTCTTGGCATGGGCGTAAATTGCACTTATTAGCAAATACCTCTTGACTTATACAACATTAGATTGTATATTTGTGCCAAGCTGGGTGCTAAATCGATAATTCCGATTCACCAAGGACATAGAAAGCAGCACGCGGGAGCGTGCTGCCTAGTTTTGTTGGAATAGACGAAGGGCGGCCACACAGGGCCGCCCCTACAGTTCAATTTGAAAGGCCTCTCAATATGTCTGAAGATAATCTACTACCTACCGCGCCGCGGGCCGAATATGCCATCAGCCGAGTCGGTAAACGCGTGAACCGCGTCCGTGGCCTCAAACACGGCCTGCGCTCGACCGACAAAGTGTACGTTTCCATGCTGGACAACAGCGAGCGCTACCTGTTCGCCCGCCTGCGCTCGCAGTTGATCGAGGAGATTCAGCCCGCCGCCACCTTGGAACGCATGCTGGTCGAGCATATCGCCGTCACGCACTTCCGGCTGCTGCGGGTGTTTGCGATTGACCATACGATTACCGCCAGCGCCCTGCAACCATCCGCTTTTCACAAAGGCAAACCAAACGTGGACGAGTACGACATGAAGCGGTTAGGGAAGCTGGCGGAATATGAGCGGCAGATCGAGCGGACGTTCCGGCTGTCGTGGGAACAGTTGAGGAAGCTGAAGGAAGGGCGGCGCATAACCCGACAAGCCGACAACGGACAAGCTGACAGCCGACAAAGAGAAACAGCAGGCCGGAACCTGCTGCTTAGTCAATAATGCAAACATGAGATCCTTCACCCCTTCGAAGACTTGGGGATTCAGGATGACAAATCATTGGCTCATCGTCGCGAGTAAAACATGAGATCCTTCACCCCTTCGAAGACTTGGGGATTCAGGATGACAAACCATTGGCTCATCGTCGCGAGTAAAACATGAGATCCTTCACCCCCTCGAAGACTTGGGGATTCAGGATGACAAACCGTTTGTTTGTCGCGAGGCTCACACGGGCGGGTTGCGAAGACTTAACCCACCCCTACAAAGCCAAAATCAGATCAACCGCCGCTCGATCTCATCGAGTTCGTGGTATACCTCTTTCGGCATCTTGTCGCCGAATGTCTGGAAATACTCGCGGGTCTCGGCCAGTTCCTTCTTCCACTCGGCCGGGTTGACCGTCAGCAAGTGCTCCAGCGCGCCGGGCGCGATCTTCAGTCCTTCCGTATTCAGCGCATTCTTCGCCGGCAGCCAGCCAACGGGCGTCTCCACCGCCTCTCCCCTGCCCTGACAGCGATCTACGATCCACTGCAGCACGCGCACGTTCTCGCTGTAGCCCGGCCACAAAAATTTGCCGTTGTCATCCACACGGAACCAGTTCACCGTGAAAACCTTCGGCATTTTGCTGGAGCGCTGGCCCATCGCCACCCAATGCGCGAAATAATCGCCCATGTGATAGCCGCAGAAGGGCAGCATGGCCATCGGATCGTGCCGCAGCACGCCAACGTCGCCGGTCGCCGCGGCGGTCGTCTCGCTGGCCGTGGACGCGCCCTTGAGCACGCCGTCATTCCAATTTCGGGACTCGATGACGAGCGGGGTCACATGCGCGCGCCGGCCGCCGAATAAAATCGCCGAGATCGGCACGCCCTGCGGATCTTCCCAATGCGGCGAGATCGAAGGACACTGCTTTGCCGGCGCGGTGAACCGTGAATTCGGATGTGCGGCCATTTCCGCGCTCGCCGGCGTCCACGGATTGCCCTTCCAATCGGTGAGCTGCGGCGGCGGATCGCCCATGCCTTCCCACCAGATATCGCCGTCCGCCGCCAGCGCGACATTCGTGAAGATCGAATTCGCGCGGCAGGAGAGCATCGCATTCGGATTCGTCTTCATACTCGTTCCCGGCGCCACACCAAAAAATCCCGCCTCCGGATTAATGGCCCACAAGCGCCCATCCTCGCCGAATCGCATCCACGCGATATCATCCCCCACCGTCCACGCCTTCCAGCCCGGCATCGAATCCGGCGGTATCACCATCGCGAGGTTCGTCTTTCCGCAGGCCGACGGGAACGCCGCCGCGATGTAGGTGATCTCGCCTTGCGGACTCTGCAAACCCAGAATCAGCATGTGCTCCGCGAGCCAGCCTTCCGTCCGCGCCTGCGTCGAAGCGATACGCAGCGCGTGACACTTTTTTCCCAATAACGCATTACCACCGTACCCCGAGCCGATGGACCAGATTTCCTTGCGCTCGGGGAAATGACAGATCGCGCGATTTTCCGGCAGCAGATCGCCCAGCGAGTGCATGCCCTTCACGAAATCGTCGCTCTCGCCGAGTTGTTTCTCCGCTGGCTTACCCATGCGGCTCATGATGCCCATGTTCAGGACAACGTAAGGCGAGTCGGTAATCTCGTAACCGACGCGGCTCGACGCCCCGCCGACCGGACCCATAACGTAAGGAATAACGTACATCGTTCGCCCGCGCATGGCAGCGTCAAAGCGCGGCAAGATGTCCCGTTTCGCGTCGGCCGATGACATCCAATTGTTGTTCGGCCCGGCGGCGTCCGGACGATCACAACAGATATAGGTCACCTTTTCCGTCCGCGCGACGTCGGACGGGTGCGAGCGATAGTAAAAGCAATTCGGCCATTTGGCGGGGTTCAGCCGGAGAAATTCCTTTCGATCCAGCATACCTTGAGTCAAGTGCTCGCGCTCCTGTTCGGATCCATCCACCCAATGAATGCGATCCGGCTTCGTCAGTCGCGCCACGTCCTCGACCCACTGCGTTACGAAACGGTTTTGGGCCATGAGTTCCTCATGCGATTTAACGGGTGTTTTCGGTTAGTTGCGGGAACGTCTGGGAATCGAACCCAGCCCTCCGCCGCGAGGCGGACGCAAACGGTTTTGAAGACCGCGGGGGCCACCAGAGCCCCATCCGTCCCCACGCGAGCGCCAGCGCTCACGTGCTCAGCTTGGTAAGCTGTTTAGATTTCAGCCGGGAGACATATTCGTGCGGCACGCCATCGAAGCAGCCGTTGCTCAAGAAGAGAAAAACGGATGGCGATGGACGCTCTTCGTTAGCCAAGGTCTCGACGATCTGCGGATTATCAATTTGCTCGGCGCGCGCTCCGGTCGTCTGAATGTGGCGAATGATAGACTGCAGATCGAGGCGCTGATCCGCGGGAATTCGATCCTGGCGGTGAATCGTACCGAAGATGACGCGATCGGCGCCGGCGAAGGCATGCGTCAGCTCCCGTTGGAAGATGTTGCGGACCATCGTGTTGGAACGCGGTTCGCAGATCACCGTCAGATGCGCGTGCGGGTGCTGCTCGCGCACCGCCTGAATCGCGGATGCAATAGCGGTCGGATGATGAGCGAAATCGTCGTACACCGTCATTCCGTGCCTGTCATGAAGTTTTTCCATCCGCCGCTTCAAGCCGCGGAACGATGCGAGACCGGACAGGTATTCCGACAAGTTCTCCTGAAACGCCATCGCTCCGGCCAGAGCCATCAAGGCATTCATGCGATTGTGACGACCGGGCAGTTCAAAGCTCAGGCGATGCGTCGTTCCTGTTGGATCGCGAAAAGCTAACATCTGAATGTCGGGCAACAGTTGCCAGTCACAGGACTCGTCCAATCCCACGGAAATCACGGGACACGGCGCATTAGCCGTTAGTTGCCGCGTGGCCTCGCACTCGGCGGCAAACACGAGCCGTCCTGAGCGCGGCAGCAGATTAATCAGGCGGCGGAAGGCAAGCAGCATCTCATCGAGATTCGCGAAGATGTCCGCGTGATCGAATTCCACCGTTCCCAGCACGAGCGTGCGCGGGAAATAGTGCAGGAATTTCGAGCGTTTGTCGAAGAAGGCACTGTCGTATTCATCGCCCTCGAGCACGAACGCCTTGCCGCGCCCGGCGCGCCCGCCTTCGGGAAAATTCAACGGCAGCGCGCCGACGAGAAAACCCGGTTCGTCACCGGCCGATTGCAGCAGGTGAGCGAGACACGAGGTCGTGGTGCTCTTGCCGTGCGTTCCGGCAACGACAATCGAGTGGCGGCCGGGCAAGACGTGACGCCCAAGAAACTCCGGAAATGAGTACATCGGCAGCGACTCATCGAGCGCCGCTTCCACCTCGACGTGCCCGCGTGAGTGAGCATTGCCGATGATGAGCGGCGAGCCGTCGCGCGGCAAATTTTCGGCGGCATAAGGCGACTTGACCGGAATCTGAGCGTCCCGCAGAATCGTCGCGGCCGGTTCATAAACTTGACCGTCAGAGCCGCTCACATCATAGCCGAGTTGTTTCAGGAGGACGGCCACATTGGCCATGCCGATGCCGCCGATGCCCGATAGGAACACAGATGGCTTCAACGCGAACCGGTGGAGATAGAGTTCATTTGAGCGGCGAAGCGAGTGACAATTTGATCCTGCGGGGCAAGTCTTGTTGCAAGCTTCAGGCACTCGTTCGCGGCGGTAGTATCGCCGGAGTCGAGATTGAATGATCCACGCAATGCCGCGGTCACCGCCGCCTGGCGCAGGAGATATTGATCGCGCTCGTCGAACGAAGGCTTGCTGTGCAGGAACGCCTCGGGATTCAGCATCGGCTCGGGCAGCGGGGTTCCGGCCACACGGAAGAAATAGCCGCCGGGATAGGTGGGGAATTTCGCCGCCACTCCCGGATGTCCGACACTGCGGGTGTCCCTTACATAGACTGGGCGTTCATGATAGTGGCGCTCGATGACGCAGTTCAGCATGTCCACGTATGCCGCTTCAAGTTGCTGGCCGTCGTAAATGTCGCCGCGCTCAAAAGGAGCGACAGCTTCCTCAAATGCCGCAAGTTTGTCCTCGCATCCGGAAAACACCTCCGGGTGGCGGCGCTGTTCTTGTTTCAAGTACCACGGGCGCTGCAACAGCGCGAGATCGTACATAATAACATCCGCACGCTCACCCTCGACGTCCTGAAGATAGATCACCGGGCTTTGAATGTCCCAATTCGCCTGAAAGACGATAGAATTCTCCGGGAGCGTGGCCAGCACGGCGCGGGCATGATCCTCGGCGAACGTGTCATGGCGGTGATTCGCCTCCGGCAAGACCGCGGCAAAGCTCAGGATGGCGGACAGAACGCTTACGATCAGTGCCACACCGTACCGAACGGACGTTCCCAGCTTCGCCACGATCCGGAGCAGGGCGACCACACCCAACACGCTGAGAACGAAGAGCGGCGCATAGAAGGCGACGAAATACGTGGCGATGTCCGGAATCGAGTAGTTCAGGTTGTAGGCCACGCCGATCAGCCATGTCGCGAACAGCGTCAGCAGTATCCACTGACGCTTTGCCAGCGTGTACGCGAAGCCCACGATGCCGAATATCGTCAGCAGGAGACCGAAATCGCGCGGCACACTGATCAGATAGTTGAGCAAACCACTGAAAAAGTCAGCAAGACCGCCTTGGAACATCCAAACGCGATATTGCCACGCGGTGAGATGGCGCAGCAAGTTCGGCAGAGTTTGCGGATCGCTCCAGTCCAACAGCGGCTCGACTGCGCTACGTATTGGCAAAAACAAGTTAACCGAGGCTCCGGCCGCAAAGAGCACACAAAGTGCGACGATCGCAAGCAGCCTGCGCTCTGAGGAAAGGATGAAGCGCACTGCGAGCCAAAGCACGATGGGAAAGAACCACAGAATCGTGAAGTGATTGCCGAACCCAAGTCCCCACACGTAGACGGCGAGCGGAATCACGGCATGAGGCACATTCTCCTCAGCCAGATAAAGCCGCACGAGAATCCACAGCAACAGCGCGGCCAGCAGCAGCGTAAGCGGGTAGACTTCGGCGAACGAGACGGAGGTCCACACCGATCTTGAGAACGCAAAGGCGGCGCTGAACAGGATAGCGACTGCGCCAGCGATCACGCCCGGAAGCGACAGTAGGTGCGTCAGCAGGTGATACGCGACGACAGCCATCAGACCGACGGCGAGCGCAGCACAGGCAACCGAAAACAGCACCATCTCACGGGACGGGTCGAGCGGCAGCATCATCTGCCAAACGTGACCGAGCAAGGTGTACAGCGGATAGCCGGTCGGATGCGCGATGCTCAACGTGGTTGTGACCGTCGTCAGCTCGCCGCAGTCCACTAAACCCAGGCCGGGTGCGGACGTGAATGCATAGACGATGCCAGCTATCAGCGCGGTGACGACGAAAACCGCGCGTTCAATCTGCATGGTTAAAGTCACGCGACATAGACGCTTTTACCAGCCGCGCGCAGGGCCGCGTCGAGCGTGTTTCGCATCAACATGGCAATCGTCATCGGGCCCACACCGCCGGGAACAGGAGTAATGAGCGAAGTCATCGCCGCAACATCATCAAAATCCACGTCGCCCGCCATCTTGCCGCCTTCTTCCTGCGCCGGATGAATGCCGACGTCAATGACGACCGCGCCGGGTTTGACGAAATCCTTGGTCACGAATTTGCGCCGGCCGATAGCCACCACAAGGATATCGGCGGCACGACAGATCTCTTTCAAATGCTCGCTCCGCGAATGGCAGACGGTCACCGTCGCGTCGCCGAAGCGATGTTTGGAAGACATCAACACCGAGAGCGGGCGACCCACGAGGTTGGACCGACCCAGAATCACGACATGCTTCCCACGGATCTGCACGCTGGAGCGCACCAGCAACTCGCAAATGCCAAGCGGCGTACAGGGAACAAACGACGGGCGACCGGCGCAGAGCAGACCGGCGTTGAACGGATGTAAACCGTCCACGTCCTTTGAGGGATGAATGCGACTAACGACCGTTTCCGCACTGATATGCGCGGGCAGCGGAAGCTGCACCAGAATGCCGTGAATCGCAGAATCCGCGTTCAGGTGGTCAATGATCGAGAGCAGCTCGGCCTCGCTGATTGTGGCAGGAAGCGTCTCCTGAACAGAATGCATGCCCAGCTTCAAACTCGTTTTCGATTTCGACGAAACGTACGTCTTGGAGGCCGGATCGTCGCCAACGAGCACGACGGCGAGGCCGGGGACGATACCCGACTCATCGCGGAGCTTGGCAATCTCCGCTTGAATTTCGTCTTGGATTTGCCGGGAAATAGCCCGGCCGTCAATCAGTTGATACACGAATTGCAGTGGTATTCATTTGGAACGAAGCGCTGCGCGATAGCCGCGAGTGTACTGGCGCAAGTGAAGATAGTCGAAGACCGCGCGCGGTAGAAGGCGACGGCGAAACAAATCGGTGAACAGGCGCATTGAGTGATAGACCGGCGCGAGCATCGTCAAACGATAGAAAAGATGCCTAAACGTGACGCGGGATGTTTTCAACTTCGGGTCGGGCATCGTCCGGTGCAGGTTCAGCTCGCGGAAGAGCTGCGGATGGCGCTGAAGCAGAACGGGAATGCCGTCGCGGCCGTAAATATAGAGATTCTGAAGCAGGTCGTTCAGCGGACGCAAGTGATGGTGAATCGCGAGCGCGCGCGGCTCGCCGTAGATCGGCACTCCGGTCAACTCCAACTTCACACCAAGATCAAGGTCCTCCCCACCCCACGCCGAAAAGCGCTCATCAAACATGCCCACTTGCATCAACAAGTCACGAGGAGCTGAGCAGTTACGAGTAAGGAAGTAGCGCCCCGGCAGTTTCGCGTATGCAGGGCGCTTAGTCGCACCGCCGCCGTTCAGATAGGAATTCAGCGCACGAAACTCGGGGTGCTCTACGAAATCGGATTTGCCGATAATGACGCAGCGCTCATGCTGATGGCGTTCGGCATGAACCGAAAGGAAGTTCCGCTGCACGGTGTGATCGCCGTCAATCATCACGATGATCTCACCGCGCGCGGCGCGGATGCCGGCGTTACGGGAAGCAGAGCGGCCGCGATTCGCTGCCCCGAAAATTACGCGGACGGAAGTTTCCGCCAGAGACTTCAGCCACTCGCGGGAACCGTCCGTTGAGCCGTCATCTACGACCAGAATTTCGTAGTGCACCCGTGAGTAGTCCTGCTCGAGCAACTGCTCGACGAGCCGCTTCAGGAAATCCACCTGATTCCACGAGATGACGACGACGCTCAGGTATGGGAGTTCTCGATCCATCCCATACGCCGGTAATAGGAATAGAGTTGATCGCCGACGGTCCTGACGTCGTGGCGCTCGCGCACCCAGCGCTGGCCTTCACGCGAAAGGTCGCGACAACGGGACACATTGGTGATCAGACTTTCAAGCATGGTTTCCACGGAACTTGCATCCGCCTGAACAAACGGGTGCGCACCGATGCGCGATGCCATTTGCAAAGGGGTATTAGTGACGACAGGCAGCCCCATCGCGAGTGCTTCGACGGAACTCATACCGTATCCCCAGCCGCCCGCGTTGGTTAGTTGGTCCACGAAGATGTCGCACTCCTGCTTGAGTTGCAGAGCTTGGACGTGAGGCATGTTCTCGATCATTACCAGCTCGACGGCATGGCGCTGCTTCAAACGCTCGACCGCCGCGATGATATGCGAGGTCCCCTTGAAGACATTGCGCGAAGCATGGCAGACACGGATGGGGTCATGAAAACGGTACTCGCGATCCACAAAGCGCGAGGTGTCAAAGGGCAAGTAGAGATATTCCAGCCGCGGATCCAACTCGAGCAGATCCCACTCGCTCGTCAAGCGCAAATCCACACACTCATCCACGGCACCAACGATGCCCCGATTGCGGAGATCCGTGCCGTGGTAAAAGGCCACAATCTGCTTGCTCTGAGCCTTGCAATATCGCACAAAGCGGGCGTCGCGGGTGAAGTCAAGACCGCCGTCGAGCTGAATAATGTCAAACGTGTCGAGGCGGTTGCGCCAGATCGTCGAGTAAATATCCGGCCAGTGAATGAAATCGCGCAGTCTGAAGAGCGACCGTTCGAGAGCGCCGGGATTCCAAGATATATTGTCCGCCGCGAGCGGCTGATTCGTGCTATGGCTGCGCAAGCGGAGAAACGACTCCCGCAACCCGCGAACCCAGGCCCGATTGGGCATCAGGCCGAGATTGAGGCAGATGTCGTCGGGGAATTTCCAGCGACTCGGCCAAAAGGTGACGTAGCGGCACTCGTCGCCGCGGCGGCGATGTTCCTGTTGAAAAAGCGCAAGCGTGCCGGAGACGTGCTCGGCCGCAATATAGAGTATTTTCATCCGGGAAGCAAGAAGCGGCGCAAGTGGCGGAGCTCGCTGCGGTCAAAGAATCCGATGCTTAGAAGCGCGAGGGGAAAGAGAATCACGAGCAGCGCGCGCACCCACAGGTTCGACAGTCCGGGCAAAGAGCCGAGAAAATAGAAGACGGCGGCGCAGAGGCCAAGCTTCACGATCCGTTTCCATTCGTACGGAACCGTGTATGATCCGCGCACGACATACCACAAGAGTCCCGCCTGAACGGCAAACGCGAGGAGCGTGATCCAGGCGGCGGCCATCATGCCGTAGCGCGGGACCAGCAGGAAGTTCAGCGCGATAGTCAGCGCGGCAGCAACGCCGGTCACGGCGGGCAACTTGTGCGTGAGTTTCTTGAGATAGACACCGACCATGAAATTCGCATACAACCCATCGAAAATGTGGGCGAGCAGAATGATCGGAAACACCGTGAGGCCGGGCCAGTAGCGGGGGTCGAGGAGATATCCGACGCGCGGCCACTCGGTTGTGATGATCTCGTTGACAAAAAAGCTGAGGCCGAGGAAAAGCGTGACGGTAATCAGCAAGTAATACGTCATCACGCGAGCGAAAAGCTGCGGGGCGTTCTCCTCGGACGCATGGGCGAGAAAAAATGGCTGCCAGGCAAAGCGAAACGCTCCCGTGACGACGGCCATGAACATGCCGAGCTTGTAACCGGCGCTGTATAAGCCTGCCTCACCCAATCCGCGATAGATCTCCACGAACTTGCGGTCCACCAGCTCGACGATCATGACGAAGAGATAGGTCGGCACGTTGGGGAAGCCGAACTTGATCATTTCGCCGATCAGCGCGCGGTTAATCACGGGCTTGTAGAAGCGGATCAGGTCCGGCAGCATGATCACAACCGTGAGAGCGCTGGCGATGAGATTCGAATATAGAATGCCTTCGACGCCAAGGCTCAAATAGCCGACGAACCAGATGTTCAGCCCGATATTGACAGCGACGTTGGCAAGTTTGACCGCAATGAAGCGCGCCGGACGCAGCGTGCCGCGAAGCAGAATGAACGGAAAAGCGGACAGCGTGTCAAAGAACAGGATTCCGGAGCAGACGCGGATCATCGCCGTCGTCACCTCCGGATGAACGGGCTGCTCGATCAAGAGATGCCCGAGGGGACGCGCGAGAATCCAGATCAGGAGCGTGAAGAAAAGCGAGCTGACCAGCGATACGGAAACGGCCGTACCGGTGATTGTGCGCTGATCCGCTGTCTCCTTCGACAGACCGAAGTAGCGAAGATATGCAATGTCCAGACCATAGAAATAAAAGGTCTGGACGACGGCGACGAAGAGAAAATAGAGCGTGACCTCGCCGTACTCGGCGGGGGCCAGGTGAAAACTATAATACGGCAGCAGCAGAAACGTCAGCAAACGGGAGGCGATATGGCCAACCCCGTAGATGAGCGAGTCGCGGCCAAGCCTTTTCAGTTGAGGGAGCAACTAACTTCCGAGTGCGGGCAAGAGAAATAGAGCGTATGGGAGCAGTAAAACGACCAACAGCAGCAGCGGCGCACGAACGCGATCAGCCATTCCGGTAAACAGCAACGCCACGACCGGCCACGCCGCAAAGAGATAGCGCGCTTCGGCTTGGTGATAGCGAAAATTCAGCCAGAGAAAGGCGACACATGTCAGCAGCAAGGCCACGCTCAATACGGGCTCGCGAACAAGCGTTCGGCTGGTCCTTTTGTCCGCCGCTGAAACGATGAGGTAGAGAAAGAACGGCAGCATCAGGGCGAGGCCGATCCAACCCTGCCAGAACTCCTGCCACGGAAAGACAAAGGAACGCAAGGCATACGTCAGGAAGCCGAAGCCGGGAATGGCGCTTTGCGGCGCTCCGAAACCGGCAGCCAACGGAAAGACCGAACCGAACTCGTGCAAGTTGCGGAACCAGAGCGGCAACGTGACGATCGCGATCAACACGTATGTCATGCTGACGAGAAAGATCATGCGAGCATTCCGCTGCTTCAGCAAGACCAACGCGAGCAAGGGCAACAGGAGAATTGCCGTAAGTTTCGTATAGAGCGCGGCAACCGATGAGGCAAAGAACACGGCCGTGGAGGCAAACCAGAGACCGGAATGCATGATCTTGAGCGCCGTCCAGAGCATGATACTGCCGAAGAGCCAGAACAGGGCTTCATTGGTGGCAGTGGAAGAAAAACGCACCATGACACCGCTCAGCGAGAGAAACATCACGCCCGATGAGATCGCGACGGAAGGCAGGGCAAGCTCTCTGCCGATGAGAACGAACAGCCCCAGGATGCCAAGGAAGAGAATGACATTCAGGAATCGGCCGACCAGAATGATACCTGACAGCGACGATTTGCCGAGCGTCGTGCTCAGGCCGGCGACTAACAGATAATAGAGCGGCGGCTGATAGTTCTCAAAATGGCCGCGATTGAGCGCGCCTTCAGTCTCGATGGACTCGATATTCTGTGGCAGCCGGCCGGTTTCGAGCAGGTGCAGCGCGTAGTGGCCATGGGCCAGCTCATCATTGTATGACGAGAGATGCCCCGCAACCGCCTCCGAAGCAATCGGCGTGGCGAGAGCAAAGTAGATGCGTAAGATGATACCTGCAACGAGGGCGATGCTCAGCGGGATGGCAATTCGCCCGGCGGGTGAGTTCATCTGATAAGCAGCGATTGACCCGTCATTTCCGGCGGCTGAGAGAGATTCAATAAGTCGAGCACCGTAGGGGCAACGTCGGCGAGGCGACCACCTTCACGCACTGTGCCGATGGGCGTATCGCTCAATAAGATGATGGGCACGGGATTCGTGGTGTGCGCAGTATGCGGACCGTGTGTTGTCTCATCCCACATCTCCTCGGCATTGCCGTGATCGGATGACAGTAGCATCGCATACCCGTGTGCGCGCGCGATCTCCCAAAGCCTGCCCACGCCCCGATCCACCGCTTCCACCGCCTTGACAGCCGCTTCCAACATTCCCGAATGACCGACCATGTCGCAATTCGCGAAGTTAATCAGAATGAAACTGTACTGTTCAGAGCGAACGGCCTCGCAGACTCTTTCGGTGACCACCGGCGCGCTCATTTCGGGTTGAAGATCGTACGTGGCAACTTTGGGAGACGGGATGAGCATACGATCTTCGCCCGGGAAGGAAGTTTCCTCGCGCCCATTGAAGAAGTAAGTGACATGCGCATACTTCTCCGTTTCGGCAATGCGCAACTGCTTCAGTCCGGACTTGGCCAGTTCTTCGCCGAGGATGCGCGAGAGAGACTGCGAATGCGACACGATAGGAAAGATGTAATCTTCGCGGTAGCGCGTCATCGTAACGTAGAGCGGCACCTTGACGGAAGCGTTGAAGCCGGCGAAGTCCGCTTTGGTCAGCGCATCAGTCAACTGACGAGTGCGATCGGCGCGAAAGTTGAAAAAGAATACGCCGTCCTCCGCGGTCAAGGGCGTGGGGGCTTTGGGGTAATTCACGACAAAGGGTACGATGAATTCGTCGGTCACGCCGGCAGCGTAGGCATCCTGAATTCCGGAAAGCGCATTCTCGGCTTTGGCGCCTTCGGCGAAACAGATCGCGCGATAAGCCTGCTCGATGCGCTCCCAGCGCTTGTCGCGATCCATCGCATAGTAGCGGCCGCTGACCGTGGCAATGCGGCCCACACCCAGCTCTTTCATCCATTCAGCGACGGAGCGAATGAACTCCGCGCCGGAATGCGGCGGCGTGTCGCGGCCATCGGTGAACGCATCAAGAGCCACATTATAGAACTGCTCGCGGCAACACAACTCGAGTATTGCGCGAATGTGATTCATCGAGGAGTGAACGCCGCCGTTGCTCACCAGGCCGAAGAGATGAAGATAGCGGTCGCGGTGCTTCAGCTCGTGGATCAAATCGAGGAGCGCGGGATTGCGCGAGAAGTCGCCGGTCTCAATTTCCCGGTCAATGCGCGTGATGTCCTGATAGACGACGCGCCCCGCGCCGAGATTCATGTGGCCAACTTCACTGTTGCCCATTTGCCCTGCGGGCAAACCGACGTCGAGGCCACTGGTCTTGAGCGTTGCCCACGGATATTGTTGAAAAATGTGATCGAGGTGCGGCGTGCGCGCAAGTTTGACTGCGTTCGCCTTTTCGGAGTCACGCAGGCCATAGCCGTCCATGATGCAGAGGATGACTTTCAACAATGGCAATTATGTTAGAGATGCGGGCTCATGGGCGTTGTTCAGCGACTGCCAAATTGCGTCCCGGAACGCGCACGTTGCCCTGGCGCTGAGTGATGCCTTTGCTATCCAGATATTCCAGCAACGGCACGACATACTTGCGAGAGGAATTGAGCGCCTGGCTCACGTCGGACACGGAGAGTTCGCGGCCCGCGCGAAGCTGCTCCTCAAGCGTACTCACGGCACTGTCGAAGGCGGACGCATCAAAGAAAAGATCGAGGCCCAGGCGACGGGCATAGCCAAGACGCTCCATCAATACCAACGCCTTCTCGACCTCTGGCTTGGGTTTGCCCAGCTTCTCGGCAAGCACTGATGAAGATGATGGGGCAAAACCTTCTGTAGAGATCACATCGCGCATGCGGGAAACAAGTTCACTTTGCGCCGGAGTCAGCTCGATCCGCTTCGCGGGCAGACGGAACATGGCTCCATCGCGGGCGATGCGGTTGGCGCGGACAAAGTGCTCCGTGACTTGCTGAAAAAGGGGAAGCGGAATATGCGACAGCTCTCCGGCGCGGACTTCACTTTCGGCAAAGCCGGCGATGTCTTTTTGCTTGGAGTGCAGATCCGTGAGGCGGCTGACCAGCAGGTCGCCGAGCCGGCGGAGATGCTCATCGAGGAGAAGATATTCACCGAATTCGTGAACCTGATCCGCGCCCTTGTCGCGCCACAGATCAGCAAGGGCGGAACGCGGCATCCCCAGCAGGGCGGCCAGATAACTCGCACTCAGACCGTACTCGCCGCGATAGCGCAGGAGAGCATAAGCCGCAGCCGAGAGAGACGAGACATCCAGCGCGCGGGCGAATTCATGCTCCCGTTCAAGAAAGCGAGTACGCAGAGGCGGAGCATCCGGTTCCAATACCACTCCCCCACCGAGAGTCTCGAGCGGAGAATAGCGGCGCAAGACAAAGTGATCACCCCAGACCGCCACGGCCTCTTCCTCGAGCAGAATATTGGCGTACGTCTTGCCGCTATCGGCACTCAGGAGCTGAACACGGCCAATGATCTCCTGCGTCGCAATCAAGAAACGAATGCGCTGCCGATCTTTCAGCCGTGCAATACCGGGCAGCAATTCGATCACGACCTTTACACGCGCGGACGACAGCAACGCGTTGGGCTGCGTGATGGTCAAGCCGCGTTCGAGGCGTTCGGTCTCCCCCACCAGATTCAGCGCGGAGCGCTGACCGGCTTCCAACACATCCGCGTCATGGCCCTCGGACTCGAGATGCTTGAGACGCAGTTCGAGGTTGGCGGGGAGCGCGGTGACCTTGTCATCCTTGCGGACGCGGCCGGAGAGCATCGAGCCGGTGACGATAACGCCGCGCCCTTTGATCGTGAAGACGCGGTCAATCGGCAGGCGCAGAACGCCGCGATCTGAACGCGAAGGCCACGTGCTCAGAGTGCGGATGAGATAATCACGCAGTTCGGCGATGCCTTTCCCCGACAGCGAATCCGCGCGAAAGATGCGAGCGTCGGCGAGAAACGTGCCTTGTACGACCGCAACGATCTGCTCCTCGACGAGTTCGAGCCAGTCCGGTTCGACCTTGTCAATCTTGGTGATGACGATGGCGCCGGCCTGCAGACCGAGCAAGCGAAGAATGTGCAGATGTTCGCGGGTTTGCGGCATGACGCCGTCATCGGCGGCAACGACCAGCAGCGCGAAATCTACGGTCGCGGCGCCGGCGACCATGTTGCGAATAAACTTTTCGTGGCCGGGGACATCAATAATAGCGGCTACGCCAGCAAGAAAAGCGTAGCCGAGATCAATGGTAATTCCCCGATGTTTTTCTTCCGGCAGGCGGTCGGGATCGGTGCCAGTGAGCGCGCGGACGAGCGCGGATTTTCCGTGATCAATATGCCCGGCTGTGCCAATGATCACGCGTGCCATGATAGATCAGCTTCTGAAGATGCTCTGCATGTCGAACAAATGAAATTCCGAGAGGCAATAGCGGCAGCCGTTATAGGGCGGACGATGGCTGGTATCCACCATGCGTTTGACCTGATCCAAAGTGTAGACTTTGCGGCGCTTGTCTTCGGGAATATCCTTTACGTGACACTCGTACTTGACGAATGACAGATCGTGGATGACGTGGTGTTCTTCATCTACCAGGTACATGTTCGCCTCGAAAACGACTTCAGGTTTGCGGATCTTGAGCGGGGCCGCGCAGGGCGGCAATTTCCTGAGCGGAGAGTTCGCGCCAGTGACCGAGGGGCAGATCCTGCAGGCGCAAGGGACCGACGCCGGTGCGATGCAGTGAGCGCACGCGCGCGTCGAGCGCCTCGATCATGCGGCGGATTTCGCGATTGCGGCCTTCCCCGAGGACGAGTTTGATGCGATAACCGCGCAGCCGTTTGACTTCCACGGCGCGGGCGACGCCGTCATCCAGCATCACGCCTGTGGCGAGTTTGTCCAACTCTTCGTCTTCCAGGCGGCGGTTGGTCTCGAGTTCGTAGTACTTCCGGGTGCCGTGCTTGGGATGCGTGAGACGGTACGCGAGATCGCCGTCATCGGTGAGCAAGAGCAGACCGGAGCTGTCACGATCCAAGCGGCCGACGGTGAAGTAGCGGCGATCGGACGGGACGAGGTCAAGAACCGAGCGCCCCTTTTCGCGATCAATGCGACTGGTGCTGACGTAACCGGCGGGTTTGTTCAGCAGCAGTACCCGCGAGGCGCGCGGCCTGACAATCGGTTTGCCATCGAACTCAATATGGTCCACCTCCGCATCCGCAGAGGCGCCAATATCAATGACCTTGCCATTGACGCGGACGCGGCCGGCGCGAATCAAGTCCTCGGAGGCGCGGCGCGAAGCAATACCGGCGCGCGCCAGAATTTTCTGCAGGCGTTCCCTCACGCATTCCCCGGGTGCAAGCGGCGTATCAACTCGCGTTAAGAACGGTCAAGCGGCGCGACTTCTGCTCCCACTTATCAATGGGCATCGAGTCTTTTTCGCGCAGGCGCAAGCGGCGCTTGCTGAAGAAGCTCTCAACACGAAAGCTGACTTCGGAGACCTGCCCATCGGTGAGGTTGACATGAATGTCGTCGGCCAGGTCGCCATACTCGATGCGCACCAGTCGTTTGCCTGAAAGTATCCGGCCCATCAGCGTGGCGTCGAAACGCTCTTTGGAATTATCAAGCAGCAGTTCATTGTCAACCAGAACACGCAGTTTTCCGCTCTCAAATTTCATTCCAAGATCTTCCGCGGGAAGGACCGCGAGATAAGAGTTGCCGACAATCTTCTCATACGTGCCCGTAACGTCCTGATGCGGCGCGTCGGTCGTCAGCTCCACTTTTGCGGGAGGCGGAGTCCTGTAGCCGGGAATTTCCGCAAACTCGATAGTTTGAGTTCCGTACGCAGCATCCACCGTGACTTTACCAACGCCCTGGTGCCGGCCATTCAGCTTGATCCCGGCGGCAGGAGGCGTCGTGGCGATCGTCAACGTCGGTTTCGGCAGCGCGGCATCGGAACGAAGCTCGAAGGCGGCCAACTCATTCTGATAATCACTCGAGAGCACCACGGCGATGCTGTCAGGCTTGGCCAGATAGCCGGGCTTCAACAGACGAAAGATGTACATGCCTTCTTCCAAACCATGGAAGGTGTAGGGCGTAGTGCGGGGAGTTGTCTGCCCGTTGACCACGATTTGCGCCCCTTCAGGCGTGGATGACACGGTGATCTCGGTACCCTGAATTCCTGTTGCTTCCTGGGCCGCAGACCCCTCAGCCCGAGTTTGCGACGACTGATCGCCGCTACCTGAAGGCGGCTCGGTGGATGTGATCTGCGGCTGAGAAGGCGTACGCTCGCGCTTGGAGAAGTCCACCAAGCGGGAGTTGCGCCGATAGACGGCAGGAGGTACGGCACGAATCGGTTCGCCTGTGCTGAAGATTTCCTGCCGGACCTGACGCAGCGGCGGAATCGAATCCGTCTTGAGTTGAGCCTGCTCGGCCCGGAGTACAAAACTCACACGGACGACTTGCCCCTCCTTAACATCGGCGACAGCCATTTCAGGATCGGAAACGAAGCCCGATTTTCGCACCGTAACAATGCAGCGGCCCTCGGGGACATCCGAAATTGTGGTGTCGGTCTGCAAGCCGGACATGGTGCCGTCCAGAAAAATGTCGGCGCCGGGAATCGAAGTCGTCACGCGGAGCATGCCTTTGGACTGCGAATGATGCGTCAGCACCCAAGCCGCCACAGCCGTGATCAGGATCAACGGCACGAAAATCTTGAGCATGGCGCCCATGATCGCCATCACTGACGATGCAGCGCGGCTGGAGGGCTTATGACGTTTTCGAGATCCCTTATGAGTCATGTGTCATCCGGCTAAGTGCGCTTAGCATCCTGTTCGAGCTTCTTCGTAAAGGCGGCGATCATATCTATGGGCACGGGGAAAATCGTCGTCGAGTTGTTCTCCGAGGCGACTTCAATCAAGGTCTGCAGATAGCGCAATTGAATGGCAACCGGATGCGTTTCCATCATCGCCGCGGCCTCGGCCAGGACGCCGGCAGCCTGCCGTTCGCCTTCGGCGGAGATCACTTTCGCGCGGCGTTCGCGTTCCGCTTCGGCCTGCTTGGCCATCGCGCGCTTCATTTCGAGCGGCAGATCCACCTGCTTGACTTCGACCATCGAGACCTTGATCCCCCACGGCTCCGTGTGGCGGTCAATAATCAGCTGCAATTCAGCGTTGATCTTGTCGCGTTGGGCGAGCAGATCATCCAGCTCGGATTGGCCGAGCACGGCACGCAGCGTCGTTTGCGATAATTGGCTCGTGGCGAACAGATAATTTTCCACTTCGATCACGGCCTTGTCAGGATACAGCACGCGGAAGTAGATGACGGCATTGACCTGCAGCGTGACGTTATCGCGCGTGATAATGTCCTGCGGCGGCACGTCCATCACCACGGTGCGCAGGCTGACCTTGACCATGCGATCCACCAGCGGAATGAGCAGAATCAATCCCGGCCCTTTGACGGCGACAAACCGTCCGAGGCGGAAGATGACCCCGCGCTCGTACTCGTTCAGAATCCGGATGGCGCTGGTGATGATGATAATTCCAAAGACCAGAAGAAAACCGTACAACGGAAGCATGGAGATCCTCCCTTGCTCGTCGGGTTAGGGTTCTATACCGTGGTTCGTGCTCGTGCGACTGTCAATGTCATTCCGTGAACCGCTCTCACTTCGGCCTGCTCGCCCGGTTCGATGCGCTCATCACTCACGGCATCCCAGAGTTCGCCGTGTACAAGCACTTTTCCTTGCGGCGCAAGAAGCGTCTTGGCGATTCCGATTTCACCGATGAGTCCTTGCGGGCCCGTCGTCACTTTGCGAGTCTGTGCTCGAATGCCCATGCCGACCACAAACGCAAAGAAAAGCGCAGTGACGATGGACGCGGGGATGATTAGATGAAGTCCCACACGAATACCTGTTTTAGCCGGATCAAACAGCATCAGGGAGCCGATCATCATGGAGATGACTCCGGCGACGCTCAGCAGCCCGTAGCTGGTGATCTTAATTTCAAGCGCAAAAAATAGAATGCCCAATAGAATCAGCAATAAGCCCGCCCAGCTCATCGGCAGCAGCTGCAAACTGAAAAACGCCAAAATGAGCGACAGCCCACCGACAACGCCTGGGAGAATCAGGCCGGGATTGTAAAGTTCAAAGAACATGCCGTACACGCCGAGCAGCAGAAAGATGTAGGCGAAATTCGGATCGGCAATCGTGTCCAGAATGCGCAGGCGCAGGCTCAGGGGAGTCTCCTGAATCTGGGCGCCGGCGGTATGCAGCGTGTCGGAGACGCCTTCCACGTCCACGACCCGGCCATCGAGCAGGATCAAGAGGCTGTCGCGCGTGCCGACGACCAAATCCACTACACCGAGCTTGAGCGCTTCCGATTCAGTGGCCGAGATACTCTCGCGCACGGCGCGCTCGGCCCACTCGACATTCTTGTGATTATGTTCGGCCAACGTGCGCGCGAATGCCGCGGCATCGTTGGTGACCTTCTCTTTCATCACTCCGGACGAGTCTTTCTCTCCGCCGGGTGAGCCGCCGCCGATGTCCACCGGATGCGCGGCGCCGATATTCGTACCGGGAGCCATCGCCGCGATGTTGGCGGCCAACGTGACGAAGACGCCTGCCGAACCGGCACGCGCGCCGGAAGGCGAAATATAGACCACAACCGGAACGTGAGCCGCAAGCATGCGCTTGGCGATCAAGCGGGTCGTCGAAAGCAAGCCGCCGGGGGTGTCCAATTCAATGATCAAAGCTTCCGCGTCGCTCGCTTCCGCGCGATCCAAAGCTTCGCCGATGATCTTATGAGCAATCGGGCCGATAGCCCCGTCCACTTTGACCCATTCGACGTGCGCGGCGAGAGCCAGACTGAAAGTGCATAAGCAGCAGAGCAAAATCACTACTAAACGCATGGCTACTCTTTTCGCGACGTTTGTTTGACAGCGGCCGCAATGCTCTTGGACAGATCAGGCAGGTCGCGGTCGAGGATGGTTCGCAGATCAAGCCAGACAAGATCCTGTTTGATCGTGGCAACCACCGGCGGACGGCTCAAGCGCAGATACCGTGCCCAGCGCGCTGCGGTCAACTTCTTAGGAAGACAGCAGACCGCCACGCTGGGGATCCCGATGGCCGGCATTGTTCCGGAACCGGCTTCGGCTTCACTTTCACGTATTTCTAATACCTGCCAGTCGGCAAGCGGTTCCAGGGCGGAGCGAAGACGCTCGGCACGCTCGCGCAGAGATTCGACGGAGGCCGTCAGCATTTGCCACACGGGCACCGTATCCGGGGCGCGATTCAGCAGGAGGTAGTCGCGTAAAGTTGCTTCCAGCCCGGCGAGCAATAATTTGTCTGCACGCAGCACGCGGGCGAGCGGGTTACGTTTGAGTTTCGCAACCAGATCGCGGCGGCCCAAAGTAATCCCCGCCTGCGGGCCGCCAAGGGCTTTGTCGCCGGACACCAGCACCAGATCAGCGCCGGCGGCCAGACTTTCGCGCACTGAGGGTTCGTGGGGAAGACCGTAGCGGGTCCAGTCCCAAATCACACCGCTGCCAAGATCGTCAACAACAGGAATTGAACGCTCCCTCCCCAGTTTGACGAGATCGGCAATCTCAACCGACTCCGTGAACCCTTCAATGCGGTAGTTGGACGTATGCGCGCGGAGCAGAATTGCGGTCTTGCTCGTGACGGCTTCGCGATAGTCCTCTATACGCGTGCGATTGGTGGTGCCGACTTCGACCAGCTTGACGCCCGCGCGCGCCATGATGTCGGGCAGACGGAACGAGCCGCCGATTTCAATGAGCTGACCGCGCGAGACGATAACTTCCTGCTTGTACCCTAGCGCATTGAGCACGAGATACAGTGCGGCGGCATTATTGTTAACAACGACCGCGCTTTCGGCGCCGGTCAGCAGACATAGGAGCGGCTCGACATGCGACTGCCGGTCACCGCGCTCGCCGGTTTTCAAATCGAATTCGACCGCCGCGTATCCCGCCGCATCGTGCACAGCCTGGGCAGCGCACTCCGACATCGGAGCGCGCCCCAAACCCGTGTGCAGAATAACGCCAGTAGCGTTGATGACGCGAACCAGTGACGGTCTCAACAGATCATTCGCACGGCCAACCACGTGCTTCACAATAGTTTCAAGATCCGGCGTGCCTTTGCGCTCGACGGCGGCGCGGGCTTCGGCCACGACATCGCGGGCGATTGACGTGAGGAATTCCGGCGCGATCCGCTCGCGCACATCGGCAAGCAGCGGATGATTGATCACCGCATCAACGGCCGGCAAAGCACGACGTGGATCCTCAGATGACATGAGCGATTACAGTGAACTTTCGAGCGTAAGTCGCCAGCCGGAGAAGGCCTGGACCTGACGACAGACGCCATTGGAACAGCGCAGACCGCCGCGCTCGCGGCCGTAGAAGGCAATCAGGCGATGCGCGCCGTCGCCGAACATCATGGCGGCTTCGGCGGACAGCCACGAAGCTTCATGCGGAAAGAGCTTGAGATCCGTCAGCAGCTTCGCACGGCCTTCTTTGCGCAGCAGATCTTCATCGTCCGAAAACTGGGCTGACAAGGCGAGAGAGAACGTGGTGGTCGGCTCCCATGCCACTCCGTAAAGCTGATCGTGGAAGTCGCGGTCACCCCGCGTGCGATCGCTGACAAGCATTTGCTCGGTCTCGAATTCGACATTCGCTTTGCGGCGGACCGGCATGCGAAACTTCGCCCAAACCCACTTGCGTTTCTGCCAACTCACGGCGGCCTGTTCGTTCATTCCCACTTCTGCAAAAAGATGGCGTTTCTGGGGCAGGTCCTGGTCGAGACTCACGAACGATTCCCAGTATGGAGAATTGACCTGTTTGAGGGTTGGCAGCGGCACAATATTATCAGACGGCTTGTGCCGGCTCGTCAAGTTGTAATGCAGTGTGACGTAGCTTTTCGCCGCCACCTGACCGGAAAGCTCTACTTGATATCCGATCTCGTCCGCGGGATTCAGGGTATGCGGCTCGCGGCCTTGCAGCAAGCGCGGGCCGACTTCGCGATAGACCGTGGGCGGATTCTGGAACGGCGTGTAGCGGCGGTACGCATAATCCTTGTAATCAAAGAGCAGCGAGTAGCTCCACTTACTGAGCACAAAACCTGCATAGGTTGCATGTGTCTCCGGCGCGTCTCTGCCGAAGCCGATCTTATTCCAAGCGCGCTCGCCGTAAACGGTGGCAATGCCGCGCGAAAACCGCCAGTCAACTCCGCGGACGGTGCGATCGTCGGGATACGCCGCCACGCTGTCAATCAACGCGTAGCTCACGCCGACGGTGGAGCTGCCGATCTGGCCGGAGATGTGCGCGCCGGACACCTCGGCGTGCTTCACAAGGTAGCCGTTCTCGGAACTGCCGCGTATAGCCGTCACCGAGAGTGGGCCGAGATCCAATTGGCCGCGGAAGCCGTCCAACTCGGAATTGAAATAGAGTTCGCGATTCTCAAACGCGCTGAAAACGAGGCCGCTGCCCCAGAGGTCGCTGAAATGTCCGGCACGAAGCTTAAACGGATCCAGTGTTGCTTCCAGATAGCGCTTGTCAATCCGGCTCTCGTCGTACAAGCCGAATTGGGCTTTGTCCGCCTCAGAAGGCCGGAAGTACAACAGGCGTCCGCCGACGCGCAGGTTGCCGCGATAGACATCGAGACGAAGGCGGTTTTCAAAGAAGCGGCGGGTCAACGTGTTATCCGGAAAGGCAAACTCGGCGCGCCGCGCGTCCACTTCGCGGCCCTCGTCAAGGCGCGCGATGTTCGAACCTTGAATCGTGAACCCGTCCGTCTGTGCGGAGCATACCGTGAGGGACAGCAGAAGTCCCAGAAGAAGTGCGGGGATGAATGGGCGCAAAGGCTTATTTCATCAAGCTGGTAATCATATTCTGGAACTGCACCGCATCTTTCACGGCGCCGCGCATTTTGTGCTGCACGTTGCCGTCGCGATCCAGCACAACGGTGTAGGGGATCGAAACACCGCCGTACCGCTTAAGCACTTCGCCGGACGGATCAAGCAGCACCGGCCAAGCATAGCCCTTCGATTCCACGTAAGGCTTGACCTTGGCTTGAGACTTTTGCGTGTCTTCGGCAACCAAGAGCACGCTCGCCCCGCGGGCCGCCAGCGTGTCGAAAAGAGCGCGCTGTTCGTCCAACTCTTTCTTGCAGGGCGTGCACCACGTAGCCCAGAACACCAGAATCGTCGGACGCTGCCCGAGGTTATCCGAGAGAGTGAATTTCTCGCCCTTGGTGTTCTGCAGCGACCAATCGCGGCTGTCCGCAAAAGCGTTCAGGGCGACAACACCCAAAACGAACATTATCGGCAGCGTCAGCAACAAAGGCTTTTTCATTTAGCAACTCAACAAATAGAATGAAAGCTCAGGCAGCGGAATGTCATGCGGTCAATCGCCGGCTTCGGCGAGCATGGTTTCAATGCGATTACGCAGCAGTTCTTCGTCAACGCCGGCTTCGCGATAGCGTACACGGCCGGTTTGATCAATGAAGATGTTGGTAGGGAACGGAATCACGTTGTACGCTTCCCTGACGCCTCGCTGCAGCGCATAGAGCAGCGGAAAGGTCAATCCCAATTCGGGATGGCGAATGATGCGGAACTGAGAAAAGACGAAGTACGGGTCCTGCGGGTCAATTCCGAAGAACTCTATTTGTCCGGCGTACTGCGGATCTTCGTAGACATTCTGGATGTAGGGCATCTCCGCGACGCAGGGAGCGCAGTCGGAATAGAAAAACGTCAGGAGCAGCACTTTGCCGCGATAGTCCTGCAAGCGATAGATCGTGCTGTCCAGATCATCGGCGAGCGCGAAGACCGGAGCCAGGCGACCCACTTCCGAGCCGGATTCAAGCGCCGTGAAGTTCGCAGGAATATGCACAGTGTCGTCTTGCGTCACGGTCAGCGTCCATTGCGCGGGGAGGTCGGTGGCATGACCGGGAAGATACAGTGAGGCGATATACGACCCGATGCCCACATACAAAACAGCCGGCGGAGTCGTACCGGACGGGAAATTGTTCAGAACAAGAACCGTACTGTCCGGCGCGGAAACGAGTTCCACCGGGCCGAGCGGCTTGAACGTTGTGGTCAACGCCAGTCGAGCTGTATCCTGAAAGGCGATTTCAACCGTGTCGGAGGCATCGTAGACATCGGGGCGAACCACCGTGACCACGTGACGGCCGGTGCTCAAACCGGAAATCGTCGCGGGCGTGAGCCGAGAGGTGGCCTGACCGTCCACCCAGATCGCTGCGCGTTCAATTGGCGCACCTGACGTATCGGCCAGGCTGACGTACACTGAGCCGCTGACGCCCTGATCGGATTCCTCAATGGAACAGCCGATGGCGACCAGCAGCAGTGCGACCAATGCGAGAGCAAGAAGTTTAGGTACCATCCGAAACTCAAGCGAGAGCGATTCCATGACATTCGTACAAGTATTGCGAAATGAAACTGCGATGCACATCAAAAGCGATAGCCGGCAGCGCGTGCAGGTCGAAGTAGCTCACATCACTGGCGTCACATCCGGCGCGCAATTCACCGGACGTTGTTTCAGCGGAGTAGCAGAGCACCAAAATGTCGCCATAGAAGCCGCCGAGCACGCCCTGCGCGTTCAGCAAGCGCAATGGCTGGCAGATCAAGCCCGTTTCTTCTTCGACCTCGCGGATCAGCGCGTCTTCGGGAGTTTCGCCCATTTCGACGAAGCCGCCGGGCAGACTCCAGAGACCGTACCCGGGCTCAATCGCCCTTCTGACGAGCAGAACGCGGCCTTCCTGATACAGAATGGCCGCGACGGAGGGAGCGGGGTTCACATAGACGATATGTCCACAGGCGGAGCATACCGGTCGCTCGCGGCCGTCATGGAGCTGCAGATGCAGTTGACCACCACACAGGGGGCAAAACTTGGGCAGCCGAATCATGAACAAGGAAAACCGGTCGCAAAAATGCTATAGACGCTCCGCAACTTGCCTATTGACCTTTCGCGTGAGCCTGCGATTGCGGGACCAGACCGAGCTGACTGGCCGTGCGCTGCGCAGCTTCCTGTTCCGCCGCCTTTTTGGAACGGCCCTCGCCGCGGCCGTGCACGACGCCGTTGATCACGACGTCCACCACAAACCGTTTGGAATGATCCGGGCCGGACTCTTCTCGCAACGTATACAGCGGAGCAGACCACTGTTTGGCCTGCGCATGTTCGAGCAGCAGGCTCTTGTAGTTAATGAACTCCTTCTGCTGAACGACGTCTCGCCAATTGGCTAGCAGATTGTTCTCAACGAACTCGATTGCCGCCTGATGGCCGCGATCGAGATAGATGGCGCCGATCAGCGCTTCAAACGCATCTTCGAGAATCGAGGCCCGACTGCGGCCGCCGGTGCGCTCTTCATTGGCGCTCATCTCAATGTACTTGCCAAGCTCGATCTTGTCCGCGGCGCGAACGAGAACCGAACCGCTGGCGATGACTGAGCGCAGCTTGGTCAGTTCGCCCTCGGCCATCGTAGAAAAAAGATTGAAGAAGTACTCGGCAATCACGAAATCCAGCACGGCATCGCCGAGAAACTCGAGCCGTTCGTTGGAGCGGCTGCGATCATGTCCGGACTGCTGCAGCGCCGAACGATGGCGAAGGGCATCCTGCAGCAACAATTTGTTCTTGAACCGGTAACCGATGGCCGTTTCCAGCGCGGCGAACTTCCGCACCGTTTCGCGCGAAAGATTCCCGCGCATGAAAGGCAGCCAGCGTGAAAGCCAACCGGTCATGAGCTACTCACATGATGTCAATCAATCAGCTTGCCGAAGATCAGAGATGAATTGTGTCCGCCGAACCCAAAGGCATTGGACATAGCCACGTTGACCGCGCGCTTTTCCGCCTTGTTGGGAACGAAATACAGATCGCACTCGGGATCCTGATCATCGAGATTGATCGTGGGCGGAAGGATGTCAGTCTTCGTCGCCATGATCGAAGCGATGGCTTCGATGGCACCGGCCGCGCCGAGGCAGTGGCCGGTCATGGACTTCGTCGAAGACACGGCTAGTTTATCGGCGTGATTATCGAAGACCGCGCGGATGGCTCTGGACTCGACCGGGTCACCGACGTCAGTGGACGTCCCGTGAGCATTCACGTAGTTCACGCTCTCTTTTGCGATTCCCGCATCCTTCAATGCGGCAAACATCGCGCGGCGAGCGCCTTCACCATGCTCATGCGGGGCCGTGATGTGAAAGGCATCAGCGCTCGCTCCGACGCCGAGCAATTCGGCGTGAATCTTCGCGCCGCGTGCGCGAGCATGTTCAAGTTCCTCAATGACCATAATGCCGGCGCCTTCGCCGATGACGAAGCCGTCCCGACCCTTGTCGAACGGGCGGCTGGCTTTCTCGGGTGCATCGTTGCGCGTGGAGAGAGCTTTCATCGCGTTGAAGCCGCCGACGCCGAGGTGATTGATCGGAGCTTCCGTTCCGCCGGTGACGAACACATCCGCTTCGCCGGCCTGAATGAAGCGCGCGGCGACGTGAATCGAATGCGCGGCGGTCGAACAGGCCGACACGACCGCGAAATTCGGCCCCTTCAGATTGTAGGCGATGGAGATGTGCCCGGACACGATATCCGGAATCATCATCGGCACGAAGAAGGGGCTGATCCGGCGCGGCCCGCGTTCCAGATAAATCTTACACTGGTTCTCAAATATCTGAAGACCGCCGATCCCGCTGCCCACAATCACACCGATTTCCAAATGCCCGTTCGGAAGCACTTCGTTCAGCAGGCCGGCATCGGTCAGCGCTTCATGCGCGGCCACCAGCCCGAACTGAGTGAAGCGTTCCATTCGGCGGGCTTCCTTGGCGTCAATGATGGCGGATGGATCGAAGTTTTTGACTTCGCAGGCGAACTTGGTCGCGAAGGCTTCCGGATCAAACTGGGTGATCGGTCCGGCTCCGCTGCGGCCCGCGATGAGCGACGACCAAAACGAGGGCAGGTCGTTGCCCACCGGGGAAACCACTCCCATGCCTGTGACGACGACACGACGTTTCATGTGCGGTGAGATGGTTGCAAGGGAGTTGCTATGCGTCCACCTTCTTCTTCAGGTAGTCAATCGCCGAGCCGACGGTTTTCATGTTCTCCGCGTCCTGATCGGGAATCTCTACGCTGAACTCTTCCTCGAAAGCCATCACCAATTCGACGAGGTCGAGAGAATCGGCTCCTAAGTCTTCGACAAAGCTGGCAGAAGGAGTGACGCTTTCCGCATCCACTTGAAGACGATCGGCAATGATTTTGCGAACTCTGGCTTCCAGACCATTTTCCGCCATGAACGTAGCCTCCAGTTAGAGTTGAGTTCCGAGGGTTCGAGTGAGTAGGATCAGGTGTGCAGACCGCCGTCCACGACGATCACCTGACCGGTGATGTAATCCGCATCCGGCGACGCCAGGAAGGCGCAAGCACGCGCCACATCGGCGGGGTCACCCAGATAGTTGAGGGGAATAGCCTTGAGATACGCGTCGCGCACTTCGGGCGCAAGTTGGTGCGTCATTTCCGTAGCGATGAAGCCGGGAGCAACGGCATTCACACGCACGCCACGCCCGCCCAGCTCCTTGGCGACAGACTTGGTGAGTCCGATCATGCCGGCCTTCGACGCAGAATAGTTTGCCTGTCCGGCGTTGCCCATGATGCCAACGACCGACGCGATGTTGATAATCTTACCGTATCGCGCTTTCATCATCACCCTCGCGGCGGCTTTCATGCAGACGAAGGCGCCCTTCAGGTTGATATCGAGTACGCGATCCCAGTCTGCTTCGGTCATGCGGATGAGCAGGCCGTCGCGAGTCACACCGGCGTTATTGATAAGAACCGTAAGACCGCCCAGCTTCTCGATCGCGGCTTGAACAAACTGCTCCGCACCAGCGCTGTCGGTCACATCGAGAACGGCGTAGTGAACCGGGACGTTGAACTCTTTTTGCAGCTCCGCCGTGGTGACGGCAAGCTCGGCTTCAAGCACGTCGGACAGAGCGAGGGACGCGCCGCAGGCGGCGAATTCGCGAGCGATGGACTTGCCGATGCCGCGCGCGGCACCGGTGATCCAGATAGTCTTGCCGGCAAAGTCGCGGTTCATGAGAGCACGCTCGCTTCAACGATGACGGTATCCATGTCAGCCGCCGCGGACACGGTTTTCGCGGCCGCGCCTTTCACGGTGCGCTTCAGCAGCCCGGAAAGCACATTGCCGGAACCGACTTCACACCACTGCACATCTTCAAACTTTGCCAGTTCCTGCATGCTGTCGGTCCAGCGAACCGGAGCAAGCAACTGTTCGGCCAGCAAGCGGCGAACGGATTCGGCGCTCGTGTGCGGTGAAGCCGTCACATTTGAAATCACAGGGATGGCGGGATTGTTCATCGGCACGTTTGCCAGAGCGGACTGAAGAGCTTCCGCGGCCGGCCTCATCAGGGGCGAATGGAACGCGCCGGACACCGTCAGCTCTTTCGCGAGCTTTGCGCCGCGCGGCTTGGCCAGCTCCACCGCTCGGCGAACAGCATTAAGAGAGCCGGAGATCACCAGTTGGCCGGGAGAATTGTAGTTGGCGGGAACCACGACGCCTTCGCTCGATGCTTCCCGACACAACTCGCGAACCGCCTCATCGTCGAGACCGACAATGGCGGCCATGGTCCCGGGATTTACCTCGCCGGCGTGCTGCATCGCTTCGGCGCGCGCCTTGACGAGTTTCAATCCGTTTTCAAAACTGAACACTCCGGCGCAGGTCAGAGCCGCGTATTCTCCGACGCTGTGACCGGCCGCCGCATATGCTCTCAAACCGCGCTCGGCAAGCAACTCCGCGACGATACAAGAGTGCACGTACAACGCGGGCTGCGTGGCGCGAGTCTGACGCAAGGCATCTTCCGGACCATCGAAGCAGATCGCCGCAAGACCAAATCCGAGAATATCGTCGGCTTGCTCGAAACGCTGCTTCGCCAGCGGGAAGCGTTCGGCAAGGTCCTTGCCCATCCCGACCGCTTGTGAGCCCTGTCCCGGAAAAAGAAAAATATTGGACAACGAGTTCTCTTGCTTAGATCAGACAGTGTCAGAAGCGGACGGCGGCGCCGCCCCAGGTAAAGCCACCGCCGAAGGCAACCAGCAGCGCGGTTTGCCCGTCCTTGATCATGCCGCCGCGACGAGCTTCGTCAAGAGCAATCGGCACAGACGCCGAAGACGTGTTGCCGTAGCGGTCAATATTCACGACCACGCGGTCCATCGGCAGATTCAGGCGTTCGGCAGTGGCTTCAATGATCCGGATATTAGCTTGATGCGGAATCAGCCAGTCTATCTGGTCAGGAGTCATCTCTGCGCGGCGCAGCGTTTCCGTCGCGGCTTTGCCCATCGTGCGAACGGCATGTCTGAACACTTCGTTGCCGTTCATCTTGAGGAAATCGTCGTGATGACCATTGGCGTTGTTCAGGGAGCCGGCAGAACCGGAGCCGTGGCAGTAGAGCAAGTGCGCCTGCTCGCCGCTCGTGCCGATATGCGTGGCGATGACGCCGCGGTCGTCGGTGGCCTGCTCCAGCACGGCGGCACCTGCCCCGTCGCCGAACAGCACGCACGTCCCGCGATCGGACCAATCCGTGATCGGAGTGAGAAATTCCGCCCCCATTACCAACCCCTTCCGGGCGCGCCCCAAAGCGATTTGAGCTTCGCCTTCGTAGAGCGAGAACAGAAAGCCGGAGCACGTGGCGCTCACGTCCCACGCCGTAGCATTCACCGCGCCCAGCGCGCCTTGAATGTAGATCGAGGTCGCGGGAAAACGCATGTCGCCGGAGATCGTGCCGAGGATGATAAAATCGAGTTCTTCGGCGGTTACGCCCGCCTGAGACATGGCCTGACGGGCGGCTTTGATGCAGTAGTCGGAAAGCTTTTCGCCGCGTTTGACGACGTGCCGTTCCTTGATCCCGGTCCGCGTCGTGATCCACTCATCGGTGGTGTCCACAATACGCTCGAGATCGGCATTGGTCAATATCGTCTCAGGAACCGCGTGACCGGTTCCGGCAATTCGAGCAAACGGCTTGCGTGCCACTTCTACGAATCAGTCCTTATCTTCGTCTTCAACTTCCAGCTCGTCGTGCTTGTCATGCATGCCTTTGAAGAGCGCCATACCACGCGCGATGACGCCGGCCTTAAATTTTTCGATTCCGGCACTGAGCGCGCCGGGCAAGTTTCCGCGCGCGAGGGTTATCGCTTCACGGATTGCATTTCTTATGGCCTTGGCTTTGGAATTGCCATGGCAGATAATCGAGATCCCGTTCACGCCGAGCAGTGGGACGCCGCCGATCTCGGCCGCATCGAACTCCTTTTGCATTTGCTGCAGCCGTTCGGAGACCTCGTTGGATGCACCGTTCGGATCGCGCAGGCGGCCGAAAATCATCGGGCCAAGCGACTCCGCGAATTTCAGTATGACGTTGCCGACAAAACCGTCACAGACGATGACGTCGGCCTTGCCCTTGAAGATATCGCCGCCTTCCACGTTGCCGAGAAAGTTCAAGCCGCTCTGTTCGAGCAGATAATGCGATGCAACAATGAGATCGTTGCCCTTGGTTTTCTCCTCGCCGATCGAGAGCAATGCGACGCGGGGATTGGCGACACCGGCAAACAGCTCAATAAAAACGGCGCCCATGATGCCGAATTGCAGCAGATTGATCGGTTTGCAATCGGTGTTCGCGCCCACGTCCAGCAGAATCGAGAAGCGGCCGCCGCCAATCGGGATTAAGCCGCCGATCGTGGGGCGCCGGACGCCCTCAATCAAGCCCAGAACAAGATAGCTGGCCGCCATCTGCGCACCCGTGTGGCCCGCCGACACGACCGCATCCGCTTTGCCGTCCTTATGGAGCTGGATCGCCTTGAGGATGGAGCTATCAGGCTTTTCACGGATGGCCTTGGCCGGCTTGTCATGCATCGTAATGGTCTCGCCGGCATGCACGATTTCGATGCGCGACTCGTGTTCACGTCCGCGGGCTGCCAGTTCGCGCCGGATGCTCTTCTCCGGGCCAACCAGCATGACGCGCAGATTGGAACCCAGTTCATCCAATGCGTCTAATGCGCCTTGAACGGGGACTTGCGGAGCATGATCCCCACCCATCGCATCAAGTGCTACAATCATCGCCGTAGCGATCCGAATGTGTGGACTAAGAGGTTTTCACCTGGACAACAAACCGACCGTTGTAGTATCCGCAGCTTGGGCAAGCACGATGCGGAGCCAGAGAAGCGCCGCAGTTGCCGCACTTGGCGAGATTGACACTGGTCAGAGCGTGATGTGCGCGCCGCCGGTCGCGGCGGGATTTCCCGGTACGTCGCTTGGGTACAGCCATGAGGGGTGCAATCCGTAGGTTACTTAGAGAAGATCAATTCTACTACTGGTGGGCGCATTCCTGAAGATTCCAGTCGGCGCCGCAATCGGCACAGAGACCGCGGCAATCTTCGCGACAGAGATGTTTTCCGGGAAGCGCCAGCATAATCATGTCGCGCACGTCCTGTGTGAGATTCAGGTCGGGAGCGCCGGCAGGAAGGTAGCCGATCCCGGGATCATCCACCGCCTCACCGGATGGTAAGCGTCCCAGCACATAAAGCATGGGACCGGCGTTGGTAAGCTCCCAATCGTAATCAATCAGGCAACGATCACATTGCGACCGGACATTCGACTGCACCAGGATATCAAACTCGAGGTACGGGTCGTGACGATCCAGCGTAATGTTGACATCAATTGGGGCCGCAAACGTGGCAGGATCCAGGTCCAGTTCGGCAGGCTCTACCGACTCGCGAATATGATGAATCCCTCGGGGGTACGAGGGCAGGTGAATTTTCACGCTATCACCTTCAAACAAAAAATATAACAAGAACTTGGCAAAAGATCAAGTCTTTTCAGACGGCCCCATTGGACCCATCTGACGCTAATTACTACCCATGATGCTAAACAAGAACAAGTAAGATAATAAATATTAAATACTTACAATATTCAAACCCCTCTACCGTCGCGGCCGGACGCAGTCGTTCCAGAATACGCTTCAGTCTGGAAACAAAGCGCGGGCTTCCGCGGGGGAAGCCCGGCAAACTCAGATCGCTTCAAACTGCCTATCCGCCTGACTATTCGGCCCGCTTTTCAGGGTCGTCCCCGCCCTCTTCCCCATTGGGGACGCTGCCCAACTTGGTCTCCAGGGAACGAATATGGTCGCGGATCTTGGCGGCTTCTTCGTAGGCCTCGTTCTCGACGCACTCTTTGAGCTTCTGGTGCAGGAACGCAATCTGCTCGAGCGTGGAACGATTGACCGGTTCGTTAGAAACAGCCGCACCTTCCATCACCTTTTCGGAAACCTGGATCAGCGCCTGTGACTTCAGGGCGAGAGCAATCGCATCCGATGGGCGTGCATCCACACGACGGATTTCGCCGTTGGAGACGCGCAATTCCACAACCGCGTAGAAGGTGTTGTCCTTGAGATCATTGACCGAGGACGACAGCACCGTAACCCCGCCCTCATCGAGAATACGGGCAATAAGATCGTACGTCATGGGGCGCGTGTGTTCCAGCTTCTGGAGCAGAAACGAAATACTCTGCGCTTCCGCCGCGCCGATGAAGATCGGCAGCCAGCGTTCGCCGTCACGCTCTTTTAGAATGACGACATAGCCCTGATAGGGCGGGCAGACGGAGATACCAATCACTTCAACCGGGATCACTCACTACCTCCTAAATCATCGAATCTCGCGAGTACGAAAGGCAGGTTTTGGAGTCGGTAATGTTGCAAAAGCGTTACGCTTACGACTTGTCATCCCGCAACGCAGCCCTTCTGATTCTACCATCCGGCGTGTGCGGAAGTTCCTTGTAGAATTTGACGATGCGCGGGCATTTGTAGACGGGGATCTGCTCCTTAGCGAACTGAATCACATCGTTAGGAGCAATGTTCGTTCCGTTCCTTAGAACGATGCAGGCCTTGAGCTCTTCACCGTACACTTGATCGGGAACGCCTACGACCACCACGTCCTTGATAGCCGCGTGAGAACGCAACAGGCCCTCGATTTCGCCGACGTAAACCGGAAAGCCGCCTTTGACCACCCGTTCACCGCTGTAGGCCAGGACGTTCAGACTCCCGTGATAGTCCACCGAGCCGAAGCAATTCGTCAAGAGCCAGCCGTCCTTCAGAGCATCCTTTGAGCGATCAGGAGCATTGCGATAGCCTTGCATGACTGACGGTCCGCGGACGGCAATACGACCCTCGCTCCCAGCTCCCTTGCGCTTGCCGTTTTCATCAAGTATGGCAATCTCGGTTTCCGCAAGCGGTTCGCCGACGTGCAGGCGGTTCTCTTCGTGCGGATGCAGATTCAGGGCGAACAAGCCGCAGGTCTCAACCAAGCCGCACCCCATGACGATTTCACGGCCGAGCCGCGCTTCCGCTTTCCGACGCGTTTCTTCCGGCAACTTGCCGTCACAGCAGATCGCGAGGCGGAGCGACGCCGGCTCCGCAGAACTGTCAGCTACGGGATCGTTGAGACGCGCATATTCGGCGGGAGATGCCGTCAGAACGGTGACATTCCGCTGCCGGACCGTGTCCACCATGTCGGAGTAATGATCGCCCAGCACAATCGTCGCGCCGGAAACCAGCGGAAGATGAACGCCGAGCGTCAGTCCAAAGATCGAGGAGAAACTGCCGCTGCGAAAGACGCGATCCGTGTCGCGCAGGCGCAAGGCCCGGCCGATTTGATGCGCCTGATGCGCGAAATTCGAATGCGTCAGCTCGACGGCGCAGGGAGAACCCGTTACGCCGTGAGCGTAAGCAATAACGGCGACGTCCTGTTCGGCGATTTCGGATGCGATCTCGCTGCTCATATCGCCGGACTGAAGCTCCGCAAAGGAGAACCAGCCTTCGCCCGGTGATTCTCCCATGAGAATTCGCAGCGGAATCGTGGAAAGCGACGCCGAATCCCTACCCAGCGTCTGCAGAGCGGCGCGGCCCATGATGATACCGGCGGGCTTGCATTCGCCGAGCGCACTTTCAAGGTCGCGCGCCGGGCTGTCGGGATGCAGCGCGAAAGTGATCGCCCCGAGCTGAAGCAGTGCCAGATGCGCAATGACGAATTCCGGAGCGTTGGGAAGCAGCAGCGCGACAAGACTGTTCTTGGCGACGCCGCGCGCCGCGAGCGCCGACTGCATCTGGCGAACGGCGCCGATCAGTTCGTCATACGAGACCGAACGATTCGGCGTCTCAATGGCCACTGCAGCGGGGCGGGCGGCGGCAATCCGTTCAATGCGCGGAAGCACTAACTCCAAAAACGTCCTCGTTAACTTATCCTGCTCGCGCGCAACGGGTCAAGCAGCGTACTCGTGAATGCGATCCAGCGAGCGGTACTGCACGGCTTCGATCACGTGCGGCAACTGAACTTCCTCTACCCCTTCAACGTCGGCGATCGTGCGCGCGATCTTGCGGATGCGATGATACGCCCGCGCCGACAATCCCATCCGTTCGATCGCTTGATGCAAAACATTCATCGAGGCCGCATCCAGCGGAGCGAAACGCTCGATCTCGCGATTCGACATCTGCGAGTTGGAATACAGATCCGAGCGCGTTTCGGCGAAACGCCGATGCTGGCGGTGACGGGCCGAGCTCACGCGCAACTGCACGGTTGCGGAGTCGGCTCCGGTCTCGCCGCCCGACAGGTCTTTCCAGGGCACGCGCGGCACTTCAACATGAATGTCAATGCGATCCAGCAGCGGGCCGGACACGCGCGAGATGTAGCGATGCACCTGCTCGGGAGTACATTTGCACTCGTGCGTGGGATCCGTGAGGTAGCCGCACGGGCAAGGGTTCATCGAAGCGACCAACATGAAGTTGGCCGGATAGCTGAGACTGATCGCCGCGCGGGACAGCGTGACGATGCCGTCTTCCAGGGGCTGGCGCAGCACTTCCAGAACGTTCTTATGGAATTCGGGAAGTTCATCGAGAAAGAGCACGCCATGATGCGCTAAAGACACTTCTCCCGGGCGAGGGTACATGCCGCCGCCGATGAGACCTGCATCGCTGACGGTATGATGCGGCGAACGGAAGGGACGCTTGGCGACGATGGCCTGACCTGGCCGCAACATTCCGGCGACCGAGTGCACGCGGGTAGTTTCCAGCGCTTCGTCGAGCGTAAACTCGGGAAGGATCGAAGGCAACCGGCGGGCGAGCATGGTTTTCCCGGAGCCGGGCGGACCGATCATCAGGATGTTATGCCCACCGGCGGCGGCGATTTCGAGTGCGCGCTTCGCACTGGCCTGGCCGCGGACCTCAGCAAAATCGCCCGTGTGCTCCCGGGATTCGGAGAATAGAGATTCCCGATCCACAACGAGTGGATCAAGCTGTTTGGAGCCGTCAAAGAAATGAACCGCATCGCATAGCGATCCGAGCGGATAGACGTCGATATTCGGCACGAGCGCCGCTTCCGGGCCATTTTCGACCGGGACGATTAAGCGCTTAATTCCGGATTTCCGCAGAGCGGTGGCAATTGAAAGGGCACCACGCACGGGCCGGATCTTGCCGTCAAGCGCCAGCTCGCCCAGAATGGCCGTGTTCTGAAGCTGCGGTGACACCAATTGTCCGGTCGCTGCCAAGATTCCGATCGCCATCGGCAGATCAAATGCGCTGCCTTCCTTGCGGATGTCGGCAGGAGCCAGATTAACGGTGATTTTACGCTGCGGAAAGATAAAACCGGAGTTCTTGATCGCTGCGGAGACGCGTTCACGCGACTCTTTCACCGCATTATCCGGCAGGCCGACGACGAGAAACGGATTGTTGACCGAATTCTCGAGGTGGCTTTCCACCTTCACCAGATAGGCATCTACTCCTAAGAGTGCGGCCGATAATACCTCAGCAAACATGTGCGTGCTCGTTACGTCGAAAAAATTAGAGAATGACTAAATCGCCCGGTCCCAGATTCTCCACGTCTTATAGCGGTCTGCTCCGATGGAGAGGACCGCTTCATTCATCATGACATTGTCTTCGAGGATCCACGAGAATTCGCCCCAGCGGTAGCCGGCGGCGAGGGCACTGTTATACGTGCTTGCGTACAGCAGAATATCAATGCCGCGCTTCCGGTATTCAGGCAGAACACCCATCAACAAGACTCGGGCGCGATCAATGTGTTTCTTTCCGGTCAATAGCTTGAAAAGGCCTGTCGGAAAGAGGCGGCCATTGATCTTCTTGAAGATCACGTGAATATCGGGCAGTGCCAGACTGAAGCCGACCGTCTTGCCGTCCATTGTCTCCGCAAAGTAGATCAGGCGCGGATCGTAAACCAGCTTCAGAGTCTGAGCCATCAGGCGCAATTCCCTGTGCGTCATCGGCACGAAGCCCCAGTTGGCTTCCCACGCCTGATTGTACAGCTCTTCGATGCGCTTGACTTCGCCCCAGAAGTCTTTCTTGTTCCAGGGGCGAATGCGAAGGTTGAGGCGCTGCGAAAGTCTTGGGACAAGCCCGGTCACGCGTTCGCTGAGCTGTCCTTCACGCATCTGGTAAGCATAGAGATCGCGCGCCTTCACAAAACCGCAGGCTTCCATCAGCGTGTTGTAGTACGCCGGGTTATGCAGCATCATGATCGCGGGCGGAGTGTCGAATCCCTCGATCAGCATCCCGCATTCATCGTTGGTCGAGAAATTCATCGGACCGCGAATCGTGTCCATGCCGCGTTGCTTCAGCCATTCCGCCGCCGTATCGAGCAGCGCGCGCGCCACCGCTACATCGTTGACCGCTTCAAAGAACCCGAAGAACCCAACTCGATCATGGTTGAAGTCGTTGTGCAGGTGATTGGTGATCGCGCTGATTCGCCCGAGAATCTTGCCCTCCGGCGAACGCGCCAGCCACGACTGCACTTCGCCATGCTCGTAGAACGGAAAATTCTTCTTAAAACGCGCCGCCTGGTCAATCAGCAGCGGCGGCACCCAGGCGGGATCAGATCCCTGCACCGTCCACGGAAACCGCAGAAACTCCCGCAGCTCCCGCTTCGTGCGCACTGGTATGATGATGGGCAGATTCAAGATGGAATTGCTTGGACATTTTGGCGATGATTTCGAGCGCGAAGACGAGCTGCTCGATGGTATGAGTGGACATCACGGAAAAGCGAATCAGGCTTTGCCCGGGCTGCACGGCCGGCGGTACGACCGGGTTGACAAATACCCCCTGATCCTGCATCATGCGACAAATCGTGAACGCGTTCATCGCGCCACCCACCACGACAGGAATGATCGGGGTCTCACTTGTGCCGGTGTCGAGCCCGAGTTCCTGCAAGCCCTTGCGCAGGAAATCAGTATTTCGCCACAGCAACTCACGCCGCTCCGGCTCTTCCTGAATGATCTTGATGGCGGCGATCACGGCGGCCACCGACGCGGGCGGCGGACTCGCGGAAAAGATCAGCGCACGGCTGTGGTGTTTCAGGAAGTGAATGATCGGCTCGGAAGACGCGACAAAACCGCCAACCGACGCAAGTGATTTCGAAAACGTGCCGACAATGATGTCCACCTCGTTTGTCATATCGAAATGGTCGGCCGTGCCTTGCCCGCCCTTGCCCAATACGCCGACGCCGTGCGCGTCGTCGAGCAGCAGATCGGCGTCGTGGCGCTCGCAAACCGCCTTGATCTCCGGCAGTTTGACAATATCGCCTTCCATCGAGAACACACCTTCAGTAATCACCAGTTTGGGCTTCTGTCCAAGGCGGCCCAGCACCCGGTCCAGGTCCTCGACGTCATTGTGACGGAACTTAACCATCTTGCCGAACGAGAGGCGCGCGCCGTCAATGATGGACGCGTGGTCGAGAGAATCGGTGACAATGTAACCGTTGCGTTCCACAAGCGTTGCGATGGCGCCCAAGTTCGCCTGAAACCCGGTGGAGAATACGAGGACGGCTTCCTTGCCCATGAACTCCGCGAGGCGCTCTTCGCACTCGATGTGGATTTTCAGAGTGCCGTTAAGGAACCGGGAGCCGGCACAGCCGGTTCCGTAGCGGCGCAACGCTTCAATCGCGGCTTCCTTCACCTTGGGGTGATTGGTCAACCCGAGGTAATTATTCGAGCCGAGCATCAAGATATTCCGGCCTTCCATCTCGACCATTGTATCCTGATCGGATTCAATCGCGCGGAAGTAGGGATAGACACCCGCGGCCATGACTTGGCGCGCGGTTTGGAATTCCTGGACTCGCTCGGCTATACGCACTCAGGGTTCCTTTCTCATGCGTCGGGAAGATGGCAATTCTGTAACGGACGCGTCAGAATTTACGCGACAGCAGATCTGATAAATAGGGCAGGAAGAAGCGCCGCCCACGTACAACATGCACAATACCGGCCAGCGCGCCGATGATGCAGAGCAGAATGACGAGATCCCACACGACTCGCATATAGCGCAGAATCAGCGCGAAAATCTCGATGACGAAGAGCGTCACGCCCAAGCGCACGTGTCCGGAAACAAATTCGGTGCGATCCTGGCGCATGAACGGAATCAGGCACAGAAAAGGGACATAGGCCAGAATGGCCATCAGCTTTTCATCTTCGGTGACCTCCGCTGCGGGCGGGGTCAAGGGATCGGTCGTGTTATCTGCCATACCGGTTCCTCAGGTTGGTACCCCCGACAGGACTCGAACCTGTGCTCCCAGCTCCGGAGGCTGGTGCTCTATCCATCTGAGCTACGGGGGCGGATGTAAAGCCGGATTACTGGGTAGGAATTCTTATTCTTTAAATATATGATAGATAGATCGAAAACGCAACTCCATCCGGCCTCCAGAAACACATTATAACTCATTATTTTTAATGGCTACGGACAAAATAATCCGGGCAATTAAGGCCTCGGGAGCGCATGGAAGAGCCTATCCGGCCAACAGCTCGGCTGAGGTGGGAACGTGTTCGCCCAGCTGAGCGGGAAGGGCTGATTCGTAAATGCTGAGCAGTTGTTTGACCGGAAGCGCGATCCAGTCGTTGATTACCAGTTGCGTCCCTCCCACCCGACCCAGAATCTGAAGCGGGACTCCGTGCTGCTCGGCCACATGGCGGAAGGCTGACCATTGGTCATGAGAAACCGAGACGACAGCGCAGGCAGCACTCTCTGCAAACAGGTAGTCCACAATGCGGCCTTTCCACGGGAACGTAAGCACGCATCCCATGCCGCCGGCGATACATTTCTCCGCCAGCGTGACAGCAAGCCCGCCTTCAGAGATGTCGTGAGCGGAGCGGATGAGGCCGAGTTCTGCCGATTCTACGAGGAGCTTGATCAGAGCCTTTTCTGCGTCGTAATCTACACGCGGCGGAGCGCCGGCCTGAGCACCGTGAACGATGGAGAGATATTCGCTCGCGCCAAGATCAGGCCCGATGCTGCCCAGCAGGGCGATGAAATCGCCGGTAGATTTGAAGCCGGTGGTGACGGCTCGACGAACGTCCTGGATCAGGCCGACCATCCCGATAACCGGAGTGGGAAGCACCGGTCTGCCGCCGCTCTCGTTGTAAAACGAGACGTTGCCGCCGGTGACGGGAATCGCAAGAGCTTCGCATGCTTCGGCAATTCCGGAGACGGCTTCGCGGAAGAAGTGATAGGTCTCGGGATTCATCGGATTGCCGAAGTTCAAACAATTGGTGATGCCAATCGGTTCACCGCCGGAACAAGCGACATTGCGGGCCGCTTCGAGTACGGCGAGCGCAGCCCCGCGGCGGGGGTCAATCGCGACGTACCGTGAGTTGCAGTCCACCGAAATGGCAAGCGCGCGATGGGTTCCGGGAACGCGCACAACCGCTGAATCCGTGCGTCCGCCGCCGGCGCGGGTATTCGTACCGATAGTGTGATCGTATTGCTCGAACACCCAACGCTTGCTCGCAATGTTGGGAGATGCGAGCAAGTCCAGCAGAACGTGATCGTAGGCTTCGGGTTCGGGAAGATGAGTCGGATCGAACGAAATCAAAGCATCCAGATAATCCGGCCGCTCGGAAGTACGTTTGTATTGCGGAGCGCCGCCGCCGAGGACGAGACTTTCGGCGGGAACATCAGCGACGATCTTGCCCTGTTCGCGGACCACGAAGCGCCCGGTGTCGGTGACAACGCCGATTTCGTCGGCATGCAGATCCCATTTGGCAAAGATTTGCTTGGCCACATCCTCCCTGCCCTTCTGGACGATGACTAACATGCGCTCCTGAGACTCGGATAAACAGATCTCGTAAGCGCTCATGTTTTCTTCGCGGCGCGTGACCAGATTCACATTGATCTCGATCCCGCTCTTGCCGCGAGCCGCCGTTTCACTGCACGAGCATGCGATACCGGCCGCGCCCATGTCTTGAACACCGATTAATGCGCCGGAGGTGATCAACTCGAGCGTCGCTTCGAGCAGAAGTTTCTCCTTGAAGGGGTCGCCAATCTGAACCGACGGGCGACGTTCGGCAGACGCTTCCGAGAGATCTTCGGACGCAAAGGTAGCGCCGTGAATGCCATCGCGGCCCGTCGCCGAGCCGACGACAAACACCGGGTTGCCAACACCCGAGGCAATGGCGCGAGCTATTTGATGCTTCTCGACGATGCCGACGGCCATCGCATTTATGAGTGGATTCTCGGTGTAGGAGGGATCGAAATAAACTTCGCCGCCCACTGTGGGAACGCCGAAACAGTTGCCATAATCAGCGATGCCCTTGACCACGCCGCGGAGCAATGCACGGTTGCGAGGATTCTCCAGCGTGCCGAACCGGAGCGAGTTCAGCGCAGCGATCGGGCGCGCGCCCATTGTGAAGATGTCGCGCAGAATGCCTCCAACGCCGGTGGCGGCTCCTTGATACGGCTCAATCGCGCTGGGATGATTGTGGCTCTCGATCTTGAAGCAGACGGCCAGATTGTCCCCGATGTCGAGCACGCCGGCGTTCTCTTCCCCGGCTTCAACGAGGACGCGCTTGCCGCGCCGCGGGAGACGCTTGAGTTCCAGAATCGAGTTTTTGTAGGAACAGTGCTCGGACCACATGACGGAGTACAAACCGAGTTCGACATAGGTCGGCGTGCGCCCTAAGATTTTCTCAATGGCCGCGAACTCATCTTCCGTCAGTCCGTGCTCGAGCGCCGTTCGGAGAGTTACTACGGGGTAGCGGATGGGGCGTTGATCAGGCACCGTTCCTCATTCGTCGTTGTTGAAAGTACTCATAGACACGCGACGCCACGGGGCGCGTCATGCCGTTCACCTCTTGAATCTGGTCCAGCGACGCGGCCTCGAGATTAGGCAGCGAGCCGAAATGCTTGAGCAACGCCTTCCGCCGCGCCGGGCCGACGCCTTCAATGTCCTCAAGCAGAGATTTCAGCGAGGAATTGCGGCGCAACTGGCGATGATAGGTAATGGCAAAGCGGTGAGCTTCGTCACGCACGTGCTGCAGCAGTTTGAGCGCGGATGAGGTCTTCGGAATGCTCAGTGGCATCGAGTCATTGGGGACATAGACCTCTTCGAGCCGCTTAGCCAGACCCACAATCGGCTGATTGCGAATGCGCAATTCCTCCAGCGCTTCCACCGCCGCAGACAGTTGCCCCTTGCCGCCATCAATCAGAACCAGATCCGGGCAGGGCTGTTTCTCGCGCTTCAATCTTGCAAAACGCCGGGACACAGCTTCGCGCATGCTGGCAAAATCGTCAATACCCTCGACGGTGCGGATCTTGAACTTGCGGTATTGCGACCGCACGGCGCGGCCATCGCGGAAGACAACCATCGAGGCAACCTTCGACGTGCCCATCAACGTGGAGATGTCGAAGGCGACGATTTCGCGCGGAGACTTGGGCAAATGCAGGACGCGCTGCAGCTCTTTCAGCGATGACGGTTCGCGATCCTGCGCCTCGCGCAGCGCCTTGGTCTCTGCGAGGAGCAGTTCGGCGTTGCGCTGGGCCATCTCCACAAGGTGCGCCTTGTCGCCGCGTTCAGGGACACGAATGTCAACCTTGCGGGCCGCAACTTTGCGCAGCCATTTCTCAAGCAGATCCTGCTCCGGGACTGCAAACGGGAGAAAAATGTCGTCAGGAAGTGTGACCGGATTCGCGTAATAGCGCTCGATTGCGTTTTGCAGCACCTCGGCCGGTTCGGAACCGCGCAATTGGTTCAAGCGATAGCTCAGCCGCTCCAGCATACGGCCGCCGCGCACTTGCATGATTACGACAACACCGCTCTCATCCTCCATCGCCATGCCAAAGACGTCCCGGTTGATCGGCTCGGCAGAGATGACCTTCTGCCGCTGCGTCAGGTTGTCCAGCGCGGACAGCCAGTCACGCAGTTGAGCGGCCTGCTCAAACTTCATCTGCTCGGCCAGCTCGTCCATTTCGCGCTCGAGCCGCGCGATCACGTGGGCGCCTCGTCCGCCGACGACATCCACGAAATCGCGGACCCGCTGCGCATAATCGTCGCGCGACTCGTTGCTGATGCACGGCGCGTTGCAGCGACCGATATGCAATTCGAGACACGCGCGGAATTTTCCGGCGGCGATGGTTTCATCGGTCAACGACAGATTGCATGAGCGAATCTTAAGCATGCCGCGCACCAGCCGGATCAGACCCTTCAGATGGTAAAGATCGCTGTAAGGACCAAAGTAGCGGGAGCCGTCGTTCACCGGCCGCCGGGTGAGAAAGACCCGCGGATACGGCTCATTCGTGATCCGCAAGAAGGGGAAGGACTTGTCGTCCTTGAGATCAATGTTGTAGCGCGGCTTGTGCTGCCGGATCAGATTGGTTTCAAGGATCAGCGCTTCCAGCTCGGTGTCGGTGACGATCACCTCAACGTCGCGGACGCGCTTCATCAGCGCCGGCAGTTGATAGCGCCCGTCTTGCTCGGCAAAATACGACTGAACACGATGGCGCAGCGAGACGGCTTTGCCGATATAGAGTACTTGCCCGCCTTCGTCCTTAAATAGGTAAACTCCCGGCGATTTGGGAAGATTTTGTACTTTGGGTTCCAGACTCATCAATGACCAGACACTTCATGACTACTTTGCGTGATCCACAAATTCCAGCAATACTCCGCCGAGCGCGCGCGGATGTACAAACCCGACATGACTGTGCTCCGCACCGCTGCGGGCCTGTTCGTCAATCAGTGTCACGCCGCTCTGTTTGGCGCGATCCAACTCCGCCTGAGCCGAATCGCAGAGCAAGGCAATATGGTGCAGCCCCTCGCCGCGCGCGGACAAGTACTTCGCGACCGGAGAATCGGGCGACGTCGGCGAAATGAGTTCGATTTTCAACGACCCAATCCTCAACATGACCACTTCAACCCGCTGTTCCGGCACAAGTTCCCGATGCACAAGCTCGGCCTGTGCGACCGTTTGCCAGAGCTTGGCGGCAGCATCCAGATCGTTGACCGCTATCGAAATATGATCGAGTCCGCTAATCATCTTGCGTTTCGCCGAAGAATGTGGAAATGCCGCTCAAAAGCTCCTCTGCGCTGCGGACGGGGCGAAGCCAGACGGGCAGAGACTTGCGGATCGTTTCACCGTAACGGGAGTTCACCAGTCGCGGGTCGGCAATAATGACAAAGCCGCGGTCGCTGGCATGACGGATCAATCGGCCGACACCCTGTCTTAATCGCAGCGTCGCCGCAGGCACGGAATACTCGCGAAACGGATCCTTTCCCCCGTTCTGCACGCTCTCGCAGCGCGCCGCGAACCACGGATCGGTCGGCACATCAAAGGGAATCTTGCTCACAATCAGAATCTCCAGCGATTCCCCGACGAGGTCTATTCCTTCCCAAAATGTCGCGGCGCCGATCAGAATTCCATGGCGGTGTTTGCGATATTCCGCAAGTAGTTCAATCGGGGAACTGCTACGCCCCTGACTGAAAAGCGGACGCTTGGCGCGTTTGGCGGCCGGAGCGATAATCTGCGTAAGACGCTCGACCATGTCGTTGGACGTGCAAAGAATGACGGTCGCGCGATGATGCTGCTCGACGATTAGCGCCGCTAATTCACCGAGCGCCTCCACAAAAAGCGGATCGCTGCCGCGCGGATCCGGCAGATACATCGGCACCGCCATCCGCATCTGCTCTTCAAGCCGGAAGGGCGATTCGACGATGAGCTCGCGCACGGGGCGCTCGTCCCATCCCTCGAGACCAAGCGCGGATTTTGTGGCGGAGAAATTGTCCGCGACGGTAAGGGTGGCCGAGGTCAGCACAGCACTTCCGACAGCAGGCCAGATACTCTTCTGCATCAGCGGGCCGACGTCAATCGGCGACATGTAGAGCGCGCACCACGCTCCGTGATCCACGCGACCGGCCTCGATCCATTTCACCCAATCCGTATCCTCCTCCGTGAGCACTCGGCTGAAATCCTCGGAGATCTTGAGAACATTGTCAGCGGCGCTGCGAAGTTCAACCAGCGTTTCAGCGGAGAGGCGCTCTTCGCCGCGCAGGTCGGCCAGTTCGTCAATGAGCTTATTCAGGCGCGAGCCAAACTCAGTCCATTGAATATAAAACGGGTTCAAAGCGCGAGCGGCTTCGCGGTGCCAGCCGTCGTCGTGCCGAAAGCGAATCTTTTGCGAGCGCGGAGAGTCGCCATTGAACGCATAAACGTGTTCACCCAATCCGGAAAACTGCTGCCTTGCAGATTGGTAGAGGTTGCGCGCTTGTTCAGTGATCTCGGAACCCAACCGCGCGCTTTCGTCCTTAAGGTGATGAGCATGAGACTTTAAGACACTCGGCAGAAGACCTCGACTGGTGCGTTCGTCAACAAGTGTGGCGAGTGCGTTGCGGAAGATCAGCGGGCTGAGTTCAATGCTCATCGCCGCGACGGCCGCCTTTTCCACTTGGTGCGCCTCATCGAGCACAAAGCGGCGGCGCTCGGCATCCCCAACGGTCAGCCGCGCAAAATCCGAAAACAGCAGAGCATGATTGATGAATAGAATCTGCGCCTTGCCAGCGCGCTCCTGCGCCAGGCGATGAAAGTCGCCTTTCGCCGCGCTGCAGGTGCCTCCGGCACAGGCCAGCGAGTCGGAAGCGATCTGCGACCACAAGAAAGCATGGGTACGCGAACCGAAAGCGCTGATCTCCGAAATGTCACCGGTCGTCGTGAGTTCAGACCAGCGCAGGAGCGGCATCAACTGAATTCTGTCAGAATCACTCAGACGCTCATGCGCTTCGCACAGCAGAGTACGCAGGCGGCGCTTGCACAGATAGTTGTTGCGGCCTTTGAGAACCGCTGAACGGAACGGCCGCCCCAGCGCTTGACGAATCTCGCCAATGTCTTTGCGATGTAACTGCTCCTGCAGCATCTTGGTGTAGGACGAGACGATCACTTGCCGTCCGGCTTCAGGTTGCCCCGCAGCCCAGCGCAGGGCCGGAACGAGATAGGCCAGCGACTTGCCGACACCGGTTGGAGCTTCGACAATCAGGATTTCGTCATTTTGAAACGCCTGTTCAACCGCCTCCGCCATTTCCACCTGCATCGGGCGAGCGGAGAAAAAGCTGAGCGCGCGTTCGAAGACGCCATGCTTGCCGAGCAGTTCAGAGACGCTCTCTTCAATCAGCTCACTCAATTCGGCATCGCTGTCCGAATCAAGAACGGGCTTGGGCTTCGGGATATCTTTTGTGAGATCCAGTAAGCCGGCGAAAAAAAAGCGGCTGCGATGAGTGGTCGAGCCGATCAAGCCGTGGAGGTCGCTGGCTAGATCACGCCAGACGCGCTCGGGCAATCGTCGCACCAGTTCGATCGTCAGTTCACCGACGCGGCGCGCATCCTCTTTAGCTCGAGTATGCAAGCCGACCGTTATGTCGAAATCGTCGCAGAGAGCATTCAACGTAAACACCGCGCGTTCCGGCCAAAATGTGCGCGCGATCAAAGCGATATCCAAGACCGGAGAACGGGCAAACGCGAACGGATTGTAGGCGACCGGCCCCGCAAGCTCTTGACCTGCCGCACGCAGGAACGCCAGATGAAAGTCCGTCGTGTGACCGATCAGCGGTTCGTCGCCGAGGAACAACAAAAACTCTTTAGAGATTGACGCGAACGCCGGTGCCGCCGCCACGTCTCGCGTCCTGATGCCGTTCAATTCCGTTACCGACGGCGGCAACGGATGGTCATACTTTACGAAACTGTGAAACGAAGCGGCGGCTTTGCCATTGACAAAGCGCACCGCCCCAATTTCCAGAATGCTTCCTTCCTCCGGGTCGAGGCCGGTCGTCTCGAGATCGAACGCTACGAACGTCGAAAGGCCGAGACCTCTCAGCCACCGCATGTCTTCAGAAACCGGAATCGGCCTCGCCGCGCTCTGCGCCATGGGTTGACGTCAGTCCTTGTAGTAGCGAATGTCGAGATTGCGCGCCGCGAGCGCTTCATCGAGACGGCGCACGGGCGTCGTATAGGGGGCACCCTTGAGTAGGGCCGGATTCTCGCCTGCCTCCTGATCAATTCTCAGCATGACCTCAATGAACTCGTCGAGTGTCTCACGGGATTCAGACTCCGTCGGCTCGATCATGAGCGCTTCGTGTACGATCAAGGGAAAGTACACCGTCGGCGGATGAAAGCCATAATCGAGCAGACGCTTCGCCATGTCCGTGGTGCGAACGCCTTTCGCCTTTTGCAAATCACCGGACAACACGACTTCATGCATGCAGGGGGAATTGTAAGGCACCTCGAAGACTCCGCCGAGCTTGACGCGAAGGTAATTCGCGTTGATGATCGCGTTCTCACTGATGCTCTTCAGCCCGTCGCGACCGAGGCTCATAATATAAGCGAGCGCGCGGACAAGCACGCCGAAATTGCCGTAAAACGTGTGAATGTGACCGATGGAATCGGGACGATCCCAATCCCAGGACAAGCGGTCGCCTGTTCTCTGCAGCGCGGGTTTGGGCAGGAACGGCTCGAGATGCGCTTTGACCGCGACCGGGCCGCTGCCGGGCCCGCCGCCGCCGTGCGGGGTCGAGAAGGTCTTATGCAGATTGATGTGACAGGCATCGAAACCCATGTCGCCGGGACGCGAGACACTCAACAACGCGTTGAGATTCGCGCCGTCCATGTAAACCAAACCGCCGACGCGGTGCACAAGATCAATAATCTCTGCAATGCGGCTCTCGAAAAGACCCACCGTGTTTGGATTGGTGATCATCAGCGCGGCGGTATCTTCATTCACCACTTTGCGCAGAGCTTCAAGATCCACGAGCCCATCGGGCCCGGACGGCAGCTCGGTCACTTCGTAGCCGGCGATGATAATCGAAGCGGGATTCGTGCCATGCGCGCTGTCAGGAATGATCACGCGCTTGCGCGGATTGCCGTTCTTGGCGTGGTAGGCGCGGAACATCAGGAGCGCCGTCAATTCGCCCTGTGCACCGGCGGCGGGCTGCAGGGTGATGTAGTCCATGCCGGAGATTTCAAGCAGCGCCTGCGACAGTTCATCAATCACTTGCAGCGCGCCCTGAACGGTGACGGCCGGCTGCAGCGGATGAATCTCAGCGAAACCGGGATGCGCCGCCATTTCATCGTTGATCTTGGGATTGTACTTCATCGTGCAAGAACCCAAGGGGTAGAAGTCGCGGTCAATGTGGTGATTTCTCACCGACAAATTGACGTAATGACGCACGGCGATGTTCTCGGAGACTTCCGGCAAACGCGGCGGAGTCTTGCGGGTGACGTTTTCGGGCAGTGATTCCAGAGCGAACTCGTCAGCGGGCGTGGGAATCTGATAGCCTCGACGACCGGGGCGGCTCTGCTCGAAGATGAGTTGGGTTTCGCTTTGCAGCGTTTGGAGATTGCGTTCGCGGCTCATCGGGCGCCTCCCTTCAGGAAGTCCCGCGTGAGGGAGACAAAGGCATCCAATTCGGCTTTCGTGCGAGTCTCGGTGGCCGCGACAAGGAGAGCGTTGTCCATGCCTATTCCGAAGCGGTGAAGAGGCACGCCGGCGAGAATACTATGATTGGCCATGAACTCGAGATAGGCGGAAACGTCACCCTTGATCTGCATCACGAATTCTTTGAAGTGAGGTCCGGAAAACGGTAAGGTCACGCCCTCGACGGCTTGCAGCTGTTTGCGAAGGTACGCTGTGCGTCTCACGCAGGCGTCCCCGACGTCACGAAAACCTTGCGGTCCAAGCAATGACATGAAGATCGTTGCGCGAGTCGCCATCAAGCCTTCGTTGGTGCAGATGTTCGATGTCGCTTTGTCGCGGCGGATATGCTGCTCGCGAGTTTGCAAAGTGAGCACGAATCCGCGCCGGCCGTCAACGTCCTTGGTAACCCCGGCAATGCGCCCGGGTGCGCGGCGAACAAGGCCTATCTTGCAGGCAAACAGGCCAAGATATGGACCGCCGAAGGACATGGTATTACCCAGAGCTTGCCCCTCTCCGACCACAATATCCGCGCCGAGTTTTCCCGGAGCCTCAAGCACCCCCATCGCCATCGGGTCGGCAACCACAATGGCCAGCGCCCCGGCTTCCTGAACGCGCCGGATCAGCGGCGCAAGAACTTCAATAATACCGAAAAAGTTCGGATATTGGAAGACAACGGCAGCGACGTCGGTATTCAAAGCCGCCGCCAGATCTTCCTCCGCAATCGTTCCATTCCGCATCGGCAGTTTGCCAAATTTCAGGCCGAGCGGATTGCTGATCGTGCGGGAGGTTTGACGGTAATGCGGATGCACGCTATCCGGGCACAACACCGTGTTGCGGCGGGTGTGCCCCTGCGCGAGCATGACGGCTTCGGCGAGCGCAGTGCCGCCGTCGTAGAGGCTGGCATTAGCCGCTTCCATGCCAAAGAGCTCGCAAATCATCGTTTGGAATTCATAGATGACCTGCAAGGTGCCCTGCGCCACTTCCGGCTGATAGGGCGTGTAGGCCGTGACGTATTCGCTGCGTCCGGCGACGGCGGCCACCGCCGAAGGGACGAAGTGATCATAGCTCCCCGCACCCATGAAGCTCACAAGCGCCGTGGCGTTCAGATTGCGGCGGGCCATCGCGGTCAAGCGAGTCTTGACCTCCCACTCGGACTTGCCGAGCGGGATGTTCAGCGGTCTCCGGAAGCGCAGCGGCTCCGGAACAGGTGCGAGCAGATCTTCAAACGAAGAGACCCCGATATCGCGCAGCATCGCCTCGCGATCCTCGGGGGTATTCGGAATATAGCGCATATGTGAAGAAGTCAGTTCAGATGGGAAGAGTCAGGCGGAGGTGAAATCGGTGTAAGCCGCCGCATCCATAAGATGAACCTTATCCGCGGCGAGATTTGAGACCTTAATCTTGGTGATCCAGCCGGCGCCGTACGGATCCTGATTCATTATTTCCGGCGTGTCGGTGAGAACGCTGTTCACCTCAACAACTTCTCCGCTGACCGGAGAGTAAATATCGGCCACCGCTTTCACGGCTTCGATCGTACCAAAAGATTCGCCCTGCGCGACGTGCTTGCCGACGTCGGGCTGCTGAACAAAGACCACGTCACCTAACTCGCCCTGCGCGAAATCCGTAATGCCCACGGTGGCGACATCGCCGTCAAGTTTCACCCACTCGTGGTCCTTGGTGTACAGCAATCCCTGCGGGATGTTCATGAAAGCAACCTCAGTTGTATGGTAAGGTAAGTGGGACGATTGCGCCCCGGAATAGACAAAAAGACAGTGACGTGCCGCTTAAGGCTTCAGCGCGCGAATTTCCGCACCGTTATTCAAATAAACGGAATAGACGATTACGCTGTCGGCCGAAACAAGGCCGGCGAAGATTGCAGAGGAATTGTCTCGATCGAGAATCGGATACCGGGCAATCCAGTTGCCGAGCGTGTCAAAGATGTTGACGGTCCATTCGCCGAAGGATGTCGCACCGAGCGGAGCGATGCCGACGAAGCCATACGAGTCCTGCGTCAGAACTTCCGGAACATCGGCCACGAAAGCCGCCGTGCCGCCGGTAAACGGAGTCGCGTACAGATGACGGACGTAGTGCTCTACGCTGGAACTGATCCAACGGCCGCGGACGAGATCTCCGCGCGGAATGCTTTCGGCAATTACCGTTGTATCAAGTGCTCCGGTGGTCGCATACCCCCAGGCCGTGTCCAGCAAACTCTCTGAGCGCTGAATCAGCCAGATCAGGCGATTCATGTGATCGTACGTCACCTCAACGAGATCGGAGCACGAGGCGATGAAACGATCGAACATGAGCAAGCCGGAGGGGAAGTAAACTCGTACCCGCTGACAAGCTCCGAGTGTGTCGAGAGCGTAATCATAACTGTAGGGCCACACATTCTGCCCATCGCTCAAGGCCCGCGATTGCCAGGTGAGCGTGTCTACGCGAAATCCCTGTGACGGCGCCGGCGCGTAGAAAAAAGCGGTGTCACGGCACACGCCCGATTCCGCGGCAACATAGGCCACGCCGTAGCGCGGGCCAAACGTGAAGACTTGATTCGAAAGCGCAGCGCCGCCGGTGTAATCCAGAAAGAGATGACTGGTGACGTCGGACGGAGCGTGCAGATAAGAGAAGTTGACGACGCCGTTCGGATCGCCTTCGCCGCCATTCGCGCCCTGGAAGATGGTGAACTCGCAGAGCATGTTGCGTTCCACGCCGATTACGAGATAGGAACCGGCTCCCGGATCCGCGTTCAGGCGCACGCTGTAGCCGGTAATTCCAATCGTAACCCCGGCAGCGCTGTCCGCCGGCATGTTGACCGTGGAAGTCTGACTCTCTTCACGCACGGAAATCAGTTCGCCGGGCGGCAGCGTGTAATAACGAGTGATATCGGTGCCGATGCCCGCATAGTGCACGGTGACATATGACGAGTCCTGCGCCTGAAGGGCCTCGCGACTGAATACCAGGTGGTAACCCTCAGTAATCGCGCCGGAGAGGTCATGGAACAGGTTGCTGCGCCACACGATCTCACTTCCATAAAGAACGATATCCGATTGACAGACGAAACTTCCATCCGCGATCAGTGTCCCCAAACCGGAGTCACTGGACGGGTTGCAATCAGCGAAGTACAAAATAGTGCCGGAGCCTGGCAACCCCGGGTCTGGTCCGGTGCCCTTGTCGCGGTTGCAGCTTGAAAGCACAATGAGAAGAACGAAAAGTAACCAGCGCATGTCAGCCGTCCTTTCCAACGGAGCGTACTAAGCAACCGGAACTTTTGCGGCGGCTTCACGCTCCATCAATTCTTCGATCCACTTGGTATGTACGTTGCCCGTGATAAAGGCTTCGGTTTCCAGCACGCTCTTGTGGAACGGGATGGTCGTCTTGACGCCTTCCACGACAAATTCGTCCAGCGCGCGCCGCATCCGGGCGATCGCTTCTTCCCGGTCGCGCCCGTGCGCAATCAACTTCGCGATCAGGCTGTCATAGTACGGCGGGATGGAATAGCCCTGATAGACATGAGTATCTACGCGAATCCCCGGGCCTCCCGGAATGTTCAACGCGGTGATGCGGCCGGGCGACGGCATGAAGCTGCGCGAGGGATCTTCGGCGTTGATGCGGCACTCGATCGCGTGACCGCTGAACTGAATGTCTTCCTGCCGCGGCAAGGGATGCCCCTGAGCCACGCGCAATTGTTCCTTGACGAGGTCCATGCCCGTCACCATCTCGGTGACCGGGTGCTCGACCTGGATTCGCGTGTTCATCTCCATGAAGTAAAAGTTGCCCTCGCGATCCAAAAGGAACTCCATGGTGCCGGCGGAGCTGTAGTTCACCGCAGCGACGGCGCTCGCGGCGACATGGCCCATCCGGGCGCGAAGACTCGCGCCCACTGCGGGAGACGGCGATTCTTCAATCAGTTTTTGATGACGGCGCTGAGTGGAACAATCGCGCTCGCCCAAATGGATGCAATGCCCTTTGCCATCGCCTAAAATCTGAATCTCGACATGCCGAGGTTCGATGATCGCCTTCTCGATGTAAAGATCGCCGTTGTTAAAGCTGGCTTCAGCCTCGGCGCGCGCCATTTCAAAGGCGGCTTCGAGATTCTCCATCCGCATGACCATGCGCATCCCCCGTCCGCCTCCGCCGGCGACAGCCTTGATCATGATCGGAAGCCCGATCTCTTCGGCCATCTTCTTTGCATCCGCGGCATTCGCCACCGGGCCGTCACTTCCGGGAATGACCGGACAGCCCGCGGCGTGCATTGTCCGCTTCGCTTCGGATTTGTTGCCCATCTTCTCGATCACGGCAGGCGGCGGCCCCAGCCAAACGATGTCATGATCTATGCAAATTTGCGCGAAATCCGCATTCTCCGCGAGAAAACCATAGCCGGGATGGATCGCACCGCTATTGGTGATCTCCGCCGCGGCAATGATCGCCTTCGGCGCAAGATAACTCTCGGACGACTGCGGAGGGCCGATGCAGACGGATTCGTTGGCGAAACGGACATGCAGTGAGTCGCGGTCCGCGGTGGAGCAAACGGCCACCGTCTTGATCCCCAGCTCTTTGCACGCTCGAATGATGCGCAGAGCGATCTCGCCGCGATTGGCAATCAGAACTTTATCAAACATCAGGCAGAGGTGTCAATGCGAAAGAGCACTTGGCCGAACTCGACGGGCTGCGCATTCTCGACGCAGATTTCAGCAATGCGACCGCTCACTTCGCACTCGAGTTCGTTCATGAGCTTCATCGCTTCGACGATGCAAAGCACTTTGCCCGGCTCCACTTTATCTCCTACACGGACGTAAGGCTCGGCGTCGGGAGCCTGAGCGCGATACAACGTTCCCACCATCGGAGACTTGACTTCGACAAAGCTCGCGGCTTTGGGCGGCGCTGGAGGAGCGGCCGCCGATTGCCCGTCTGAGACTGCCGCCGGTGCAACCGGCATAGGCACAGCCGCTGGGATAGCCGGAGCGGCCATCACTTGGACCGGCGCTGACTCTTTGCCATTCTTGGATATACGGATGCGCAGGTCTTTATCCACCAGCTCGAACTCAGTGATCGGACTGCGCTCGATCATTTCAATCAGTCGCTTAATCTCCTGCAACTCGAGCCGCCCGCGTTCGGGCTTCGGACGTGCAGACGCCATAATTTTCTCCTTTCTACCGCCGGACGACGAAGGCGATCAGATTGCTCGTGCCTTGGGGGAACGGCTGCGTTCCGAACCCGCGCGCGATCAATCGCTCGGCCGGTATACCTTCTACCACTAAATAATCTCTGACGGCGGCAGCCCGTGCCTGAGTCAGCATGTAATTGAGTGCCTCCGGACCGACGCTGTCCACCCGGACCTGAATCTCAAGGCTAACGTCCGGATCTTGTGCCAGGTCTTTGGCTAATCGTCTCAGCGCCAATTCGCTTTCGGGCGTGAGATCGGCCGTTTCTTCTTCGAAGGTCACGCGCGGAAACTGGATGTGGACCGAAACTGCGTGAGCCATCCGGCTGCCGGCAGGAGCTTTGACCTTTTGCGCGGGCGACGCATACTTGTCGAAAAAGTTCTCGATCGCCGCAAAGGCACGAGTGACAACCAGGGCGATGCGCTCTTCAGGAGCTTTGGACAACAGTTGGTCGTCCTGCGACGATTTCAACTCCGGAGCAGGCAACAGGGCCGTCACTATGGGTCGAGGCTTTGGAATGGGATGCTCCCATGGCGAGTCCACGACCGGCGGTGGAACTGTCTCGCGACCGGCTGCAACCTGTTGCTGGCCTGTCGTATCGCGCCTGGCAGCAACTATCGAATCGCGCGGCGCAGGTTCCGATTGAGGTTGTGAAGCCTGCGGAGGAACTGGTTGCGGAGTCGCGGGTTCCGAAGCTGCTTGTCTCTCCGTCGGAGGAGACGCGTCCTGCCTTGCCGCTACCTGTTCGCCTTGACGAGACCCGAGCAGCACGCCCGCAATCACAAAGAGCACACCATAGATCAGTGAGGTGAATGCCCGCTTGCGGCGAAGTATGGACCCCTGCTTGAAAAAGGCATAACGAAACGCCGCGATGAACAGCACGAGGCCTGCCGCGAGGGATAAGATTGCGAATATGCCTCGAGAGTCGTTCATTTCAGGTCCGCTTAGCCGGCCCGCCTAATCCGATCCAGATACTCCTTCGTGCGAGTATCCACGCGGATGATGTCGCCTTGATCCACAAAGAACGGCACCTGAACCACCGCGCCAGTCTCCAACGTCGCCGGTTTCCCCGAGCCGGAGACCGTGTCACCTTTCACGCCGGGAGCCGTCTGAGTGATCTCTAGTTCGAGAAAGTAGGGAACTTCCATGCTCAGTGGCACGGAATCCAAAAAGCTGATGCGGCAGATAATGCCGTCTTTCATCCAAATGTCGTTGTCCGCGATCATCTCCTTGCCGAGCGTCACCTGGTCGTAGGACTCCTGATCCATGAAGTGATATTCTTCGGCGTCCCGATAGAGGAATTGCACGTCGCGGCCCTCGACACGCACGATGTCGAGCGAAGCTCCGGAGTTCAACGTGCGGTCAATGACGCGTCCGTTCTTGAGATTCCGCAGCGACATGCGTACGAACGCCCCGCCCTTGCCGGGCTTCACGTGCTGAAAATCTACAACCTGAAAAATCTGTCCTTCCATTTGCAAGGTAAGACCCTTGCGGATATCTGCCGTCGTCGCCATAGGGGAGTGTTAGCTCTCGTTTATGTAATTTGCCTAAATCTTCATTTTTGAAGCCCGGCTCAGGGTTTGATCTGACGCAGGAATTCTTTCTCCGTCAGCGTCTTGACCCCAAGCTGCTGCGCCTTGTCGTATTTGGAACCCGGATTCTCGCCGACTACAACAAAATCAGTATTCTTGGAAACGGAGCTGGTGACTCGGCCGCCGAGGGCAATTACCGCTCGTTCGGCCTCGTCGCGAGTTATTGATTCCAAGGATCCTGTCAGAACAAATGTCTTGCCGGCGAGCGCGTCGCCGTGAACCATATCGTCGGCGGTTTCAAACGAGAAGCCGGCTTTCCGGAGCTTGCTCAGCAGGCGCTTGGCGTGCGGAGTCCTGAAGAAGTCCACAATCGCGCAGGCGACGCGGGTGCCCACCTCGGGGACTCCTTCCAGCTCCTCCACAGCCGCGCCGGACAAACGCTCGAGTGAACTCAACCGCACCGCCAAATTGCGCGCCGTGCCTTCGCCCACGTAACGAATGCCTAAGGCAAAGATCAACCGATCCAGCGGCTGCTGTTTAGCCTTCCCCAAACCGGCGAGCAGGTTCTCCGCCGATTTCTCCGCAAAGCGCTCAAGCGCGAGGAGTTGCTCTTTCGCAAGAGAGAACAAATCGCCTGCATCCCGAACAAGTCCCTCATCTACCAGCAGTTCGACAGTCTCTGAGCCAAGACCGCCGATGTCAAGAGCGCCACGTGAGGCAAAATGCTCGATCTGCCGTTTAATGACCTCCGGATCATCAGGATTCGGACAGCGGAGTGCGACCTCGCCTTCTTCACGCTCGAGCTTCGCGCCACAGAACGGACACTTAGTCGGCGGGCGATAAGGGCGCGAATCTTCAGGACGCTGGTCCAAATCAACGCTGATGATCTTGGGAATCACGTCACCGCCGCGCTCCAAAACAACGGTGTCCCCTACCCGGACATCCAGCCGCTTGATCTCCTCGAAATTGTGCAGCGTGGCTCGGCGGATGGTCACACCGCCCAAAGGTACCGGCGACAGATCGGCAACCGGAGTCAGCGTTCCGGTGCGGCCGATCTGCAGAATAACATCGTTAAGTCTGGATTTCGCCTGGCGCGCGGAAAACTTGACGGCAACTGCCCAACGCGGCGATCGCGCCGTCATGCCGAGAATGCGCTGATCGGCAAAGTGATTCACTTTGACGACGACGCCGTCAATCTCGTAGGGTAGTTGATCGCGCTTCTCTTGCCACTTGCGCCAATACGCCACGACGTGATCTATGTTCTCAGCGATTTCCCACTGAGGGCTGGCAGGAAGTCCCAACTCATCCAGTCGCTGCAGGGCAGCGGCTTGCGTCTCCGGGCGCGACTTGCCGTCGGCGTCGTAGCCGTAGAATACGACGTTCAATGGCCGGGTAGCTACAATGCGGGAATCCAAAATTTTCAGAGAGCCTGCTGCCGAATTGCGAGGATTGGCAAAGGGTGGCTTGCCTTCCGCCTCCCGCTCCTCGTTGAACTGAACAAAATCGTTCTTGTTCATATAGACCTCGCCGCGAGCAAAGAAAACGGAATCTATCGGAGTGCGAGCATTCGCCGGATAGATCCGAAGCGGCAAGGACCTGATCGTGCGGAGGTTGGCCGTAATGTCATCGCCGACGGCCCCGTTCCCCCGAGTGGCACCTTGAACAAAGCGGCCGTCTTCGTATTTCACTATTACGGCGACGCCGTCGAACTTGAGTTCGCAAAGATATTCCGGCGTCCGGCCTTCGAGCCCCGACACCACCCGGCGGTGAAACTCCTGCAGGTCGCTTTCGTCGTAGGTGTTGTCCAGCGAGATTAGCGGGAACGGATGCTTGACCTGCGTGAACCCGGGCGCCGGGGTCTCGCTGACTCTCTGCGTCGGGCTATCCGGAGTGACGAGTTCCGGATGCTGTTGCTCGAGTTCGCGAAGCCGCCTAAAGAGCGCGTCATATTCCCGGTCCGAGATCTCGGGCCGGGCCAGACGGTAGTAAAGGTAATCGTGGCGGGTGATTTCCGCCCGAAGCCGTTCGATTTCGCGTCGGGGATCCACTGAGCCGTGTCCGCAAGTTTATTGACAACAGGACCGCCCTTCCGGGCGGCGGAGGCCGGGATCTGCTATAGTACGTAAATAGCGATGTAATCTACTAAAATCATTACCAAATAGCAACTCACAGACAGGGAGGATTCTGACCTCTAAATACGGATATATCTTACATTTCGGGACATGGAAAATGGTTCCACTCGGTTGATTTTCCTTGAAATCGGCTTGCATATCGCACCGGGTTTCAATATATTTCACCTTTCCATGTTGTCCATGCTTAACTCCTTATTTAGCCAGTTTGTTGGAGACCTGCCGGCCTTGGGGCTGGCGGCGGCGGCCGTGGTGGCCGGCACCTCGGTCTTTTGGGCGTGGGGAATCCTCCGCCGTCAGTACCAAACTGCTCGGTCCCATGAGGAGCTGCCTTTCGTATCCGTGGTTGTCGCTGGGCGGAACGAGGAGCCGTATGTCGGGCAGTGCCTTTCGGCCCTGCTGGCTTTGGACTACCCGAGCGATAGGACTGAGATCCTGTTCGTTGACGATCATTCGACGGATCAGACCTTAAAAATTGCCAGGGAATTGGCTCACTCATCGAGCGGGCGGTTGCAGGTATTTGAGGCCACAGATGCACTAAGCGGATACGGCCCCAAAAAACATGCACTAACCGAGGCTATCCGGCGGACACACGGGGAGATAGTCCTGTTCACGGATGCGGACGGGGATGTACAACCGGGATGGGCAAAGGCGATGGTCGGCCGCTACGACAAGAAGACTGGGGCGGTGGCCGGCCCAACCTTGCCGCCGGTTAGAAGCGGATTCGGGAATCGCATGTACCGGCTTGAACGGTTCATGACGGCCTATGCGTCGGCATCGGCACTGGGCTACGGTCACCCGGCATCAGTAACCGGGCAGAACTTCTCGTTTCGCCGGCAGGCATTTGAAGATATCGGCGGATATGCTTGTCCAACCGTCGCTTCGGGCGACGACGACTTGATGGCGCAGGCGATCGCGCGGCACGGATGGAAGGTCAAGTTTGCGAATGGCCCTGAAGCGCTGGTGGCGGATCTGCGGCCACCGATGCTGCGTGCGCAGATGAATGCCGCGGCTCGGCATCAGAGCACAACCCGCTACTATCCCATCGGATGGCGCATCGCATTTGTGCTGACCATTCTCTCCGGGATCGCGCTGCTGATTCTGGGTGGAGGCGCTCTTTTCAGCCTTCCCTTGCTCGCGTTGTTCTTGTGCGCCGTCATCACAAAGTCTTTTGTGGATGCTGGAGCGGCCATGGTTTTCAGTCGTCGAATTGGCGCTCGACTTTCAGTGACGGACCTCGTGTTTACGGAATTGCTGCTGCCCTTCTACCTCATCTTGCGGCCGCTCATGCTCTTAAGACCGTCATTCGTGTGGCGGGGCCGCTCGCATGCTCGTACGGTTCCATCTGCAAGTGCCGCATCATGAGCACGTTTGTCAACACACCGGCGCTTGTCCCGCTGATCACTAGCGCAGAGGAGCGCGCGCGGCGGATTCGCAAGACGATAATTCGTTCGCTCGTGACGTTGGCGTTGCTCGGGTTGCTCTTTTGGCAAGTGCCGCTTCGGGACGTGTGGTCAGCGATTCAGGGCATGGACAAAGCGTTGCTTGGACTGGTGCTGCTGCTCGCTATTCCCACACTCTATTTGCAGTATGTGCGCTGGGCAACGCTGGCCAAAGATGCCGGACCGGACGTGAGCAAAGCTGACATACATCGCGGATTCTGGGTGGGATTCACGCTTGGGCTAATCACTCCAGGGCGAGTTGGACAATATGGACGGGCGCTGGCCCTGCACAACTGTTCTCTCTCCCGCGCGGCGGGGCTGACGTTCTTGGAGAGAATGTACAGCGCTATCGTCATCAACGGGGTTGGGTTGATGGCGCTCGTCTTGTTACCGCTGTTGGGGTGGCTTCCTCCCTACCCGACCGTGCGAAGAATTGCGGGAGCCGGATGCGTTCTCGTGGGTGTGGTCATTCTGGCGCTTGGAATATTTCCCAGAGTCATATCACGGCCCCTTTTGTGGCTGACGAAAAAGCTGCCGTTCCGGGATAAGCTGGCGCGGGCGATTGAGGTACTCAAATTGGTCAGTCCGGCACGCGGAGCATGGCTGCTGCTGCTGGCGATCCTCAGTGTCGGAAGCTCGCTTTTACAGTTTGTTGTCCTGCTTCATGCGCTTGGCGCGCCGGTGCCAATCTTTGCCGGGATGATGGCCGCGCTGCTCACGTTTTTCCTGAAGGGAAATATCCCGCTGGGGATCGGGAATCTCGGCGTCGGAGAATGGACGGCGGTCATTTGTTTATCCGGTTTTGGCGTTGCGGCACCTACCGCCGTGGCGGCATCTCTGATGCTCTTTGTCATCAATGTCTTCCTGCCCGGGCTGGCAGGGCTGCCCTTCATGTCGTCGCTGCGGATGCCGAATTGGAATGAGCCGCTGCGGGGGACGGCATGAGCATCGTGCTCGGAACTTATGTTATTGCATTGGCTGCGATAACGGTCGTCTATACCGGCGCATTAATCGGCTTCATTCGGGGATTGCGCAATCTGCGCAAGAATCCCAAAGTCGAGTTCGAAACATGGCCGTCCGTCAGTGTAATCATGCCGGCACGAAACGAGGCCGAGGTTCTGGAGCGCACGCTGCGGTCGCTGGTCGAACAGGATTATCCGGGGGAATGGGAAATCGTCGTTGTAGATGACCGTAGCACGGACAGCACACCGCTGGTATTGCAGCGATGGACGAACATCTCTGAGCACGTACGGGCGGTGCGGGTGACGGAGACGAATCCGCGGTCGCCAAAGAAGAACGCGCTGGCGCTTGGCATCAAGCAGTCGCGGGGGAAGATTGTCGCCACCACTGACGCCGATTGCATCTATGATCCGTCCTGGATCACAGCGATGGTCTCGCATCTGGCGCCGGACGTGGGCGTGGTAGCGGGTTTGACCGTGTTCGATTTGCCGGAGAACGACTCGCCCGCATGGCAAAAGATCCAATGGCTCGATTTTTTTGCTCAGAATTCGCTGGCAGCCGGAGCAGCGGGAGCGGGTGTGCCGGCGAGCTGCAACGGCTCGAATCTGTTCTACCGCCGGGAGGTCTATGATACGATCTCCGGGTTTGGCGATTTGGCGTCCATTGTCTCGGGGGACGACGTGCTCTTCACGCAGCGCGTATCCAAACATACGGCCTGGAAGATCGTTTATGCTGCGCGACCGGAAACGACAGTTCGCTCGCTGCCAGTTTTGACCGTGCGCGAGCTGTTTCAGCAGCGGCTGCGCTGGGCCTCCAAAGGGCTGACGTATCAGGCAAGCATGCTGTCCTTCCTGTTTGGAATTTACGTCTATTACCTGCTATTGGGCGCCATACCCTTCGTCATTCTGGCCGCTCCGCATACCGGGCTGGCACTCTCCGCAATCCTGCTGTGGAAACTGGCCTGGGATTATGCGACGGTTCGCATCGGGTGCCGCGTATTCCAGCAGGAACGACTGCTCCCTTATTTCGTGCCGTATGCTGTTCTGCAGCTCTACTTTTATCCGCTGCTGGGATTCGGCGGGTTGTTGCTGCCCTTTCGCTGGAAAGGCGATTGGTATCGCACGCCGCGCATGCCGCGGTGGCGACGCGGAATGGTACGTCTGCGGCGCTTCGTACGGCCACGGCGCGCAGCGACCACGAGTTCTCACTAAATCGTGCAGACAAGACTTCGAGAAAAGCTGTTTCCGGGATGGATCTGGCGGCTGTCGTCGCCGGATGCCGTTGCGCTGACATTCGACGACGGCCCGGACATTCGCACCACCGGTAATTTGCTGCGGGCGTTAAACAATCTCGGCGTCAAAGTAACCATGTTCGTCACCGGAGAACGCTGCGAAGGCAACGCCGGGCTGCTGCGGGAATGCATCGCCGAAGGTCATGTGCTCGCGCTGCACGGCTACAAGCACGCGTCACATCTTTGGCGTTCGCAGGAATGGCAGGCGTCCAATATTCGTCATCAGGAAGATCTGCTCGTGAATCAAGGCATCCCGTTTCAGCGAATGTTTCGACCGCCATTCGGCCACTTCAATTTCGGCACGATGAAGCTCCTTGCCCGGCAGCACTATCGCGGCGTGCTGTGGTCGCAACATGCCCGCGATTGGGTCGCCCAGGACGTTCATCACCTGGAGACACGGCTGTGCACCGGTCTGCATTCCGGCGGAATCGTCCTGCTACATGACGGGCATGACGCCTCACGCCGTGTGGTTCAAGCACTTCCGCGTTTGGCTGAAGAGGTCGCGCGCCGCGGCTGGCGATTCGTCACACTCACGCAATCTACCCTCCTCCAACCCTCGCACTTGTGATCCCGGTCGCTTTCCTGCTGATCCTGCTTATCTACTTTGTCATTGCGGCGGTGATCGCATCGGCGATCCACTCCCGCTATCGTCGCCGTTTCGATTCGCCGCCCGTCAGCATCGTGATTCCGGCCCGCAACGAAGAGAAATCGTTGCCCAGCCTGCTCGATTCGTTGATGGCGCTGGACTACCCCGCGGAGCAGCTCGAAATCATCATCGTAAATGACCAGTCCGAGGATCGGACGCGGGAGATTCTCGAGGATTATCGCGGGCGGTTCCGGTGCAAGTATGAGGTCTTCGACGTCGAACCCGAGACGCAGTCGTCGCTGCGTGCCAAGACTCGTCCGTTGGCTCAGGGTTTAGACCGCGCAACCGGCGAGATCATCCTGATGCCGGATGCCGACAACCGGATTCCGCCGGATTGGGCCAAGACGATGACGTCCTATTTCACGGATGACGTGGGACTAGTTTGCGGGCCGATCTATCCCGATCCGCAGCGGCGGAGTCACACACTCTTGACCTTGTTTGAAACGGTGGATGCATCGTTCCTACTCGGGACCTGTGCAGGCTTCTCCGGGCTAGGCAAAACGCAGGCGTTGATCGGAAGCAATTTTGCCGTTCGCCGGCAAGCATACGAAGAGATTGGCACCTATCGGAACCTTGATTTCCACACCATCGAAGACATATCCTTACTGGGTGCACTGCAGAAGACGGGACGGTGGAGGGCCGTATTTCCGTCCGATCGCGGGACGCTGCTGTGGACCTTGCCGCAGAAAGACTTTGCAGCATTCATGCGGCAGCGTCATCGGTGGTTGGCGGGCTGGGGACATGTGAAACCGGGGATTCGGGCAGCCTTGGCCTTTGGCTTCGCGGTGCACGCCGCGTGGCCGCTGTGGCTCCTGCTTTCGCCCGCATGGTTCCTTGCCCTGTATGGACTCTTGATTGCGGGAGACGGTGTCGTAGCGGTGAGATCACTCTATCGAAACGGCTGCGCTCGCTTTGCCTGGCTGCTGCCGTTGTACCCCATCTTTGCATTCACATACGCGATGGCGTTGTTGGGGCGGATTATCACGCGCCGCGAAGTGATCTGGAAGGACAGATCGTTCGTCAAGTAGTTGATCCACGTATGAAAACAAAACAGCCGCTGCAATTGCAGCGGCTGTTTTGTTGAATACAGGCGTCGATCACTTGATTGTGCAGGTCAGCGTCAAGCCGAATTCGCGTCGGACAAAACTCTTAACTTGGACGACTCGCTGATTCGGCGAATCGGTGCGACGCTCGTCATAGGTGAAGTACGGTGCAGCCGTCAAGCGCGAAACAATCGCGACATCCGCTGCCACGGTTATCTGATGGCGGTTATCGAGGCGGCCGCGATGGAACGGGTCTAGCTCAAACGAACGATTCGTGGTGTAAACGCGCCGGCGCCAACGATAGGTCAGAGAGACTTCGGTCGGCAATGGAATCACCCAGCCTAGGCGCGACAAGACTTGCGCCGTCACGTCGTCCTCGTTGAAATCGGAGTCGCCATACTCGCTGTCTCCGAGCTGGCTCGGGTCCTCCGGCGGAGTGTTGAAGACACCGGGCTGGTTCTTGCCAATGTTGTCAGAAAGTCGCCGGGCGTAGGTGCCGCTGACTGACCAGCCCGTGCCAAAATCGTAACCGGATGCCACCGTGCCGTAGCGATATTCGCTGTCGTACTCGGTGAACTTCTTGTTGTAGTAATATGTCCCCGCACCGGCTCCCGCTTCAGACCAGAGCGACTGCCACCAGCGAAGCCTTCCGGACAGCGAGTAATCCCAATTTGCGAACCGGGCCGCTTCCCACGTGCCATAGTCGCGATCCCGATAGGCGCGAAGATAGTAAGACGGCATCGCAAAGATGCGCATGCGCGCCGACCAGCGATAGCCCGCCATGCGCGGCCTCGCCGAGAGGGTGAGACTGTGCGTCTGGTAGTCGGTAAACTCATTGCGCAGGCGATGGACGAACTTGAGCCGGTAATCCGCGCCCAGCATCAGATTCAGCGGCGCGCGCCAGCGAACATCGGGGTGAATCTGCAGTTCGTTCTCCATGTCATCCACGGATTCGAGCGGTGTAGGGAAGGCGTTCGGATCGCTTAAGAACGCGCTGCGGTCACCGGCCGAAAGACCGATGATATTGCTGTTGTAGATCGCTCCGGCCGCGAGATCCAAGCCCCACTCGATTTTGGGCAGCGCTTTGCGCCGGGCTTCGGCCGCTCCGGGCAAAAGGGCGAGCAATGCCAGCGTTGCCGTGAAAATGATTCGGCGCACAGCCTAATCTTTCCCGAGTTGTTTTTCCGGCAGCAGATAGCGGAACAGCACGGTGCGATGATTGTCCGGCAAGCGGAATTCGTATTCGTGCGTGCCTTCGGGAACTTCGATGAAAAACGCTTCGGCGCGGCTGGGGACATAGGGCGCAGATTCGCGATAGGTTGTGACCTGACTCGATACAGCCGAAAACGAATGCGTCGCCTTGACTTTGCCGTCTTCGATCACCTGGACGCGCCACTTCTGGCGGCCGCTCATGTTCTGATCGAACTCGATCCGACTGAGCGTTTTCAGCGTGAGCGGGCCGATCAGCTTGAGCATGACCTTGTCATTGCCGCCGACGCGATAATAGGCTGACGTCTCTTCCTTGGTGATCAGGTCAACTCGTGTCGTATAAGAGATCGGGGTCATGGCCACGATCTTATCGCCTTGAGCGAATTCGTTGGACTCGCGCGCAAAACGAAGGAGCACCGTCTGCTTGGAATTGCGCGGAAGGGAAAATCTGAAAGTCTGCTCTCCGCGCGGAACGTCAATCACACGTGTACGACCGGCCGTCATGGCTCCGCCCCCTTCGCCCGGGAGGTTGCCGTTGTCGAAGACGTGACTATGGTGTTTCACGGTGAGCGACTTCTGCGCGCCCTCACGCTTGCTGATATAGCTGTAGTCGGTGCTATCCTGGCCGGTTTCCAAAACAGCGCGGGAGATAACCCGCAGCTTGGTCGGACCTTTGATTTTCACCTCGACGGTCTTGTCGTCGCTCAGCACGAAGTAGGAGCGCGTCTTGCCGCCGATGTGCACGTCCATCTTCTGATCGAAAGCATACGGCGCGATGTAGCGGTAATCCGCCGCCAACGCAGAGCCGGCAAATGCCAGTATCAACCAAAGTATGTGAAGTCTCTTCGAATGCATGTTAGCCTGCCTGAAAATCAAAGGTGCACGAAACTCAGCATTACATCAAGGTGTCGGGGTCAACGCCCGCTTCTCTCAAACGGAAAAGTTTGGCGTCCAGACGAACGAGGACCAGAATCAGGGCGAGCGCAATCAGGGCGGAAATCCCGGCGACACGCAGGTCGTAGCGTTCCGTAACGTACACGTCGCCCTGGCCCACCTCCGGCAGCGGAATCTGCGGCCCGCCCAGACCATAGAGTTCGCCGATTGCGGCGATATCGGAGAGATTGATAATGGCGACATCCTGCTCGTTGAAGAGATGGGCAACACCCCGGGCAGGATAGTTTTTCGCCGGCAGTTTGCTTTGGTACCCGCTGCCGAGCAAGCGCGCGTTCGCGGCGTTGCCGAGGTCCGCCTCGCCCTGACCGACGAGCACGAAAGCTTTGTATGGACGGCCCTCGGCGGCGCTCTTGTAAAACTTCATGCGCCGAGCGATGGACGCGGGCAGATTGTTCTCGAGAATCAGCGGCAGATTGCTCCTCGCAGCGGATTCGCGAATCAGATCCTGCCCGACTTTGGACAGACCGAATGCTTTGTCGCCGCTGCCGCCCATGGATGCGGCGACCGGGCGAGAATGAATGATGCCATCGGTATTGAGCGTATGCTCGATGTCGGGCCAGGTCAAATCGGGATCGTTGGCGCCCCACCATGTGGATCCGACGGCACTGATGGTCACTGCCGTGGCGCCCAGGGCTTCACACGCGCAAAGAACTGCGATGTTTGCTCCCGGTTGTGATCCGGTATAGCCGACGGCGACCAGATCCCCCTTTTGTATGTCTGCCTGCTTGAGCAGATCCACGACGGCCGCGGCAAAATTGGGATTGGCGCCGATCAGTTTCGTTTCGAAAACGTCGAAGTCGGTCGTGAGCAAAGAGAATTGCTGGCCGACAATCGCGGTGAGGCGCGGATCGGGATAGGGCTCGTTGGCGAAGATCCCTTTCTCCATCGTGACATCCTGCAGCGCGCGCAGCGCACGATCCATCAACTTGGCAGCGGCAATCTTCTCGGAATAGTAGGGCAGTTTGTACTCGACACGGCTATTCTCGCTCCATTCATACAGCGCGATGCAGATGATGGCGAGCGCGATCAGCGTCCAGATCGAACGCAGGGATGGTCTATACATGATAGATCGTCCCGTCTGTCAAGAGAATGACGATGATGCGCACGAGGGGAGCGGCGATGAGCATCGTTGCCACGGTTTTTACGACTCCCTGCCGTTCGAACCAGTTGGCGATCAGGCCGGGAATAATGAAGCCGATCGCTTCAAGGCGCACATCCACCGCGGAAAACTCGTACAAGATGATCTGACGGCTTATGTAGCCGAAAATAAAGCCGAGCAGCACGGCGATCACCAGCCGGCGCCGGCCATAGACGAACATGAAGCGCGAAATCAGGCGAATCCCCAGATACGCCATATACGCAACGACAAGCGTTCCCAGCAGCCGCAGCGGCTCATGCAAGTGCAAGGCGATGTAGCCGGGGACCACAATGCCGCCGGCGGCCGCGCCAAACACCTCATGGAAAAGAAGACTGGTGAGAACACCCAAGCCAATCGTCAGCTCAATCATTCGAAACCATCCTCAAGAGGCATAGTCTAAGGCTTCCCGCGCTGATTTAGACGGAAGCGATCTTCGCTTCCGCTTGTGCTAACTCCGCGGCCTGTTGGCGAGCCCACTTCCTGGCGGCGAAGTATTTGGCGATGTCCAGTCCGCCCTTGCCCACGTTGCCGATGGCAAAAACGGTAGCGACTCCGGTCGTACGTTGAAAAACCTCCTTAAAGGTCTTTTCCGGCGGTACGATTCCGATCTTGACCGCCGTTTTCTGGTCTATCGCATAGCGGGGAAGACTGGAAAAAACCGTGTCGGTGCGTTCGCCGCACAGCAGGAGGTATTGAAAGTCGTTAGGCATCCCCTGCTGAAGCATTTCCAGTAGCTGGATCGTTCGGTCATAGCGGTCGGCACGCGTGTTCAGAATCACGAAAACTGTCCCCAAGTCCGTCGTCAGCTCTCTCATCTTTTTCCAGATGGCGAGCGTGGACTCGGGATCGTTCGCCGCCAGCGCGTGAACGAACTGAATGACTTTATCCTCTTCGGTGATCTCGTAAACTCGCAGTGCGCCGGCATCGGGATGGCTGCGGTACATGCCCTCGAGAGCCGTACTGCGCGAAACTCCGAAATGCTCGCAGACCGCCAGGGCGAGCGCAACGTTATCCGCATGCTCAATGTGATCGAAGCGGCCCAGCTCGAGATAACTGACCGTGTCCGGATTCGCGCGATACAGCTTGCAGTTGACCTTGCGCGCCTGCCGTCGCATGAGCCAGAACATCCGGTCTTCGCTGGTGAACGCGATCCCGTTTGCCGGCAGCGTGTTGCACAAAGAGCGCGTGATGTTCTCGATCGTCGGTCCCATCTCAAGGATATGGTCGAGACGGCAGTTGGTAATAACACCGGCGGTCGCGTGGAGGAATTTGTGTTCGCAGATCCACTGATATTCCGGATTCACCGCCATACACTCGATGACGACGGCTTGCGGCTTCCGCTTGTAGAAATAGCGGAAAATCTTGACCTGCTCGATGATATTAGCGCCGGCGGGTCGCACGATCGGGATTTCCAGCCCTTCGAAGTCAATAATGCGGGGCAGAGTGCCGGTGGTCTTGGCCATGGTCGGGATTCCGCCCGCACGGAGGCCGGCCGCAATCAGCCTCGTTACCGAGGATTTGCCGCGAGTACCATTGACATGAATGCGGATGGGAATCGAGTAGGCTCGCCGCTGATGCGCGATATACTCGGCAATCGAGACGAGGACGAGGGCGAGAAAAACCGCTGTGAGATAGACCATGTCAGAGAGGCAAAACTAAGCGGAAAAGAGGGGGCGATTGCTTGTTTGTGAAAAGAAGTAACAAGGAAATATACGCAATTTCTCCACTACAGTCAATGGTTTACGGTTCCCTCGCGGAATCCAGGACCATAGTGGCAGGCTTCCCCCTCTTCTCGGTAAGTGCATAAAAAGCAATGTCATTTCCAGTGTGAGTGGGTATGAGAGTTTCACCATGATTATCGAGGACAAATGCAGCGTTCTGGGGCTGCACGGACACATAAATATCTGTACTGTATTGGATTAGAAGCGTATCGAAGGGGTAGAATGCCAAGTGTCGCTCTGGACCGAATTCTCCGGAAAACGTCACGAGACCCGTATCCGCGGCGATCAGCGTGGCTTCCCGCGAGGTATGATCTCCGGTGGTCAATAACGAATCTGAAACGGACAGATTCAATTGAGTTATGGGTCCGTGAGAGACTGACCCATACTCGGCAACTGTCTCTAAGAACGACGCGGGGCGGACTTGAAAGCGCTGCGTCCGGCGCGAGAGATATAGACCGCTGATGAGAACGACCGTTGCGATGACCATGACCACGTACGCGGTCCGCCGATTTTGCGTAATGGCGGTGAACCACGCCGCGCGAATCTTCGCGCGAGTGACGCCGACACGCTCGGGCTGCCGCAAGAGCGGAGAACTGGAATCAAGTTCAGCGGACTCTTCCTCTGCACGGGCGCGCACGAAATCGTCATAACTTTGCAGCACCTTGTCCACGTTCATGCCCACGGCTTGCGCGTACAGATAGAGATAGCCACGGACATAAGGTGCGGGAATCGCCTCCCACCTGCCCTGTTCCAGGGCTTCGAGGAATTCTACGGCAAGATGAGTCTGTTCCGCTACGTCGGACAGCTCTACGCGATTGTAAACGCGCGCGCGCCGCAGCTCTTCAGCAAAAGCGGCTATGAACGAACTTTTGGCGGAGGAGATCATGAATCAGTTGAATCGGAAGTCCGACGACGTTGTTATAATCGCCATCCAGCTCGGTGACAAAGCTGCCGGCCAACCCTTGAATCGCGTAGGCCCCGGCCTTCCCCTGCCACTCCCCGGAGGCAAGATAGTCGCGAAGCTGCGCGGGCGAGAGTTCGCGAAAGCTGACGCGGGACGTGGCCGCATCCGCGCAAATCTGAAGAGATGACTCGGGCGCGGCAGACGAACCGGAGATGCAGACGCCGGTGATGACCTCGTGCGTGCGGCCGGACAGAAACTTCAACATGCGCTGCGCGGATTCGATCCCGGCCGGTTTGCCCAAAAGCCGAGACTCGCAGGAAATGAGAGTGTCCGCGCCAATCAAAACACGCGAGCGATCTCCAAAGAGTGGAGACCGCTCAACTTTGCGGCGCGCGTTATCCATCGCCAGCTGCATAGGCGACTCCGCCATCCAATACTCCGCCGCAGACGACGGCTGAATATCGAATGGAACCTGCAGCTCCCGCAGCAGTTCGGCCCGTCGCGGCGACGCCGACACCAGTGTCAAACGAACATCTAACAATTCAGCCCAGAGCGATGGCAGCCAGCAATACCATTCCGAAATACGGCATCAAACGATTAAACCGCAGCAACGCGAGATACGAGTTTTGCCTGCGCGGTTGACGCAAGCGGCCCCAGAGATAGAGCAACGGCATGAGAACGCCGAGCGTCAACACCCAAAAGTAGGCGTTTCCATAGACCTTGCCCAGCCACGGCCAGAAGCTGACGACACCGAACAGAAAGAACACAATCGAGATCCACGCCAGCGCGCGATGGTGAATGACATGAACGTGCGGATCGGCATCCGACTCGGGAACCTGCGTACGCAGTTCAAGCTCATGGGTTGCATGCACGATGAAGCTCAGTAAGGCGGCAAGGATCGCGGGAAAACCTCCGCAGGATAACTTGCCGAGCAACACAGCCGTGTCCAGAAACAGCGCGCCAAACAGCAGCGCTGCGATCCAAAGCACGGCGCCGCGAACCTTTGCAAGCGTCGTCCAATACAAAACGATCAGGAGATAAGGTGCGACCAGCAGCATCCACTCTGTCGAGCCGTTTGATTGGCGCGACAAGCCAAAGGCGGCAATGGCCAGCGACGCGGCGAGGATCCCGTACGCGATTGCGGGCGACAAGCCGGCGGCCGCCTGCGCGGCGCGGAAGCGATTCCACGCCAGCACGGCCAGCACGGCCGCAAGCAGCGGGATTGCCGCATCCACCGCATTGAATGGTATCTGCTTCACGCAAACGATGATGCCGGCAACGACTCCGGCGACGACGACGGCCGTAAGGAAGCCGGGTGTCCAGGGATTTGCCGGAAAGGCAGGTGGTTCTGTGCGTGTCATTGTGTGAGCGGCATCTCCAGTTGAAGTTTCAATCTCAGAAGTTCCAGGCATTGATCCAGCACTTGCTCGGCGTTCAGCTCCTGCGCCCTTCCCGTATCCACCACGGCGACGCGAAACTGAGACGATGCCCGTGTGATCCAAGCTTCATAGGCGTCGTTGAGTTCGGTCAGGTAATCCGGATTGATGCCTTTTTCAGAAGGGCGGCCGCGCACTTGAATCCGGCGCATCAGCGTGTCCACATCGCAGCGCAAGTAAATAATCAGATCGGGCGGTTTGAGATAGCTGGTCATCGTCTCAAACAATGCGCGGTAGTTGTCCCAATCGCGATTCACCAGATGCCCGCGATTGTTCAGCGTTTGCGCGAAGATCTCGACGTCCTCGTAAATCGTGCGGTCCTGAATGCAGGAGCAATTGGCCTGCTCGATTTCGCGTTGAATTTCGAAGCGCTTGCTGAGAAAGTAAACCTGTAGATGAAACGCCCAGCGGGACATGTCGGCGTAGAAGTCGTCGAGGTACGGGTTGTTGATCACCGGCTCGAGGCAGCAGCGCCAGCCGAGCTGCGCCGCCAGTGCGTGAGCTAAGGTTGTTTTTCCCACTCCGATGTTTCCCGCCACCGCCACAAAATACTTGCGCTCGCTCAAATCTTGCATAGCGTCTCTCTGAACAATGATTCTGCGCTACAGATCCAGCAAATTGAGACCGGTCGCTTCATCTTTGCGGCGAGCAACCGGCTCCGCTTCCGCCTCGATCCAGCATTCCAGCGCGATTGCCACTTCCAGCGACATCAGATGTCCGGCGGTCACGCGGCCTTCGCGATCACTCACCGCGGCATGCAGGTGCCACATTGGCGCGTCATTGACCGTGCTCAGATTGCCGGTCAGCAAAATCAGCTCGACGATTCCGGCGACGTCAATCGGGAGATACTCTTTTCGTTCGATGTCAAAGTATGCCAGATGCACATTGCTGACTCCGCCGAGGCCGGTGACCGAACCGGATTTCCAGCCGTGCTGTTTTGCCAGTGTTACCAGCAGATCCGGCAGGCGGTCGCCCGGCTCGCCTTTGACGAGGCATCGGCTTCCAATGAAGCGATGTCTCAAGTGCTCACCTCGGCCTGCCGCGCGTCTTTGAGGAACTCGTCTTCGAGTGATTCAAACTTGATGTACGGCATGACTTGCTTCAGATGCGCGATCCTGTAGCTCGTGTCGCGCGGCATGATCGCCGCATCCGGGTGCGAACTTAGTTCAGTGACATCTATCAAATCGGGAGAGAGGCCGTACGCGCGAGTCACAGCATAGCCGAGATCGGTACGGCTCATGCGCTTGGGGCCGCCGACATGGATCAAGCCCGTGACGTCATGAATGCAGGCGGACACCAACACGTCGAGCATCGTGCGTACGTGGAGCGGACTGCGATATTGATCGTGAAAGAGCGGCACTCGCATGCCGGACTGCAGCCGCTTCAACACCCAATCCGAAAAGCTCTCTCCGCGGCCCTGCGCCGGGCCGACAACGGAATTGCTGCGAATGACGAGATTAGCCGAAGACGTTTCGAGCACCATGCGCTCGGCGGAGAGTTTCGTTGCTCCGTAAACGTTGATCGGATTCGGAGCATCGCTCTCGATGTAGAGACCCTTGTCTCCCGAAAACACCTGATCGCTGGAGAGAAAGATCATCTTGGCGTGCATGCGCTCCGCCCACCTCGCTAAGCGCCCTGTCGCGCCGACATTCACCGCTTCCGCCAGCGCCGCGTCTTTCTGACAGGTCAGCACTCGAGAGAGCGCAGCCGAATGTACGATCACATCCGGCCTAAACTCGCGAACGACAAACGCCACCGTGCGCTCCTCGGTGAGATCTACCGGCTGCGCAGGAAAGGGCAGCGGCCGGGAGGAGCGGAAGGTGATGCCGAGGATCTCGTGGTCGCGGGCCATCCGCTGGCCTAACTGCGATCCGATGAACCCCGAAGCTCCGCTGATGAGCACCCGCATGACGTTAGAACGTATGCGACAGCGTAAATTTCAATCCGCCGGCTCGCGATGCCGGCGACAGCCCGACATTCCACGGCGGCGGCGCAGAGCCGGCATCCGCGTGACTGCGCTGAGCAGAGGCGCGGCCGGCATGAATCGCCGATGCGACGTGATTCAACACCACTCCGCCGACGAGGTAAAGTACGCTGTTGTAGGCGCGGTCGGATTTGATGCGGCGATTGCGCATCTCGGCGCGATGTTGATCGCTGTCCCATTCCCAACGATCGGATTCCGCCGTGTACAGCTCGCCGAAGCTGCGTTCCTGCAAGCGGCGCTCATTGAAGTCGTCCACGCTCATCCAGTTGCCGACGTCCACGTAAAACGAATGCGGATGGTCGCCCGTCACTCCCGCATAGGTTGCGGCCATTGCGATATAGTCGGTCTTGGCGCTCGATCCGTAGGAGCGGAGCGTCAACATACCGCCGAACATCAGCAGCTCCGTGCCGAAGAAACCCAGCGCGGCGTCTTTACGCCCAAGGGAGTATTGCCCCCAGCCGGGAACCACCAGCGATTGCAAAAACGCGCCGCGCCGCGGCTTGGACGGCGCGGCGGCAAGCAGCGACGGCAGCAGCAGCAGGAGAAGAGCGCCCCGAAACGTGATGCGCGAGGTCACCATCAGCTTAGTTGAGCGCAACGGATGCGGTGAGGAACCGCGCCTTGTCGCCATTGATCGTCTTGATGTCGTAACGGAAGTTCAGGTCGCCCAGATTGGAAGGCTCCAGCTTCTTGTTGTAGCTGCGCACGGCAAACGCTGCATCCAGCGCCGAGAGAATATGGTTGACCAGCACGACTTCCATGGCAGTGTTGCTCTTGTTGAGCAGATCATTGGCCTGGCCGCGCAGATCGCGGTAAAGATCAAAACGCGGCGATGTGCCGTCAAAGCCCACGGTGGCGGGATCGTCTCCGCTCGAAGACTGCCAGAGAGCCGGATCATCGTTTTCGATATTCGGATCGAACAGGGGGTTCCCGTTCTCGTCATCGTACGTGTCATCCCAGCCATAGCCGAACTGGTTGATGTACTTGCCGATCATCTCGTAGTATTGCTGGATGTCGTCCGTCATAACGTCGTGGCCGTAGCCGAGAGCATTTTCGAGATAGTGCTGACGCCCATTTATGCCACTCCATTCCAGCGAGCGCCACTCAGCAAGTGTGCCTTGGAATGGCTCCGTGTTGTACGCGTCACTGGACGCAATCTGATACTCCCGCAGCAGATAGGCGTTCACGTTGAAATGATTGGGGTCATCACGCGGCCCGGCGTAGGTTTCGAATTCATCCGTCTTGCTCTGACCGTCACCGTGATATTTGGCGAACATCGCCCAGCCGCCGACTTCGATGGCAAGCCACGGGATAGCACGCCACCACTGACCGCTGTACAACTGTCCGGCTCCGGGAATCACTAATGAGAACATGACGCCTTTGCCGATGCTCTTCTTCCCCGTGACAGCCGGCGTCATCGACGCTTCCTCCCCACCCTGTCCGGTTGACGGCTCGTCGTCGGCGATCTGGACACGATACGTCGAGTAGTTCCACTCGGCGGCCGTCGCCATGCGCGGCCCCGCCGCAACAAGCAGGAGCAGCGCCAGGCCGGCGATCATCCACTTGCTCCTCATGAAAGTTCCTCCAGGTTTATCAGTTGTTGGTTCAAAATTCATTTGGACGCTGAAAATGCGTAAACGGGCTATAAAAGTCGAACAGCACCGTGAGATAGTAGCGCCATTCCTTGCCGTACTCGGTGCGGTTGTTGTCTTCGACGACCGCAAATCTGTCCAAACCGTACGCGACGTCAAAGGCCACGGCGGTCGGGTAGGAGTAGAACGAGTGCAATTGAATGCGCAGGCCGGCGCCGATGTCGGTTTTCAGATCTTGGGCTTCAAAATCCCCGCGCCACGCGTTGCCCACATCGGAGAAAAAGGAGCCGTAAATGCGATTAACAGCAAGCGGCCACAAATTCACGTCGGCTTCGCGGACGATCGGAAAGCGATAGGTCGCCGTCGCCACGGCGGTGCGCTCTCCACCGAGACTGTAGTACGAATACCCGCGCATGCCGGGCAACCCACCCGCATAGAGAAAGAAGAAGGGATCCACGCGCTCGGCGATGTAGCCGCCCTTGCCGCGAAGTTCCAACGAATGATCCCAGCCGGGGAGCTTGAGATACTTTTCGTAGCCGCCTTCGCCCATCCAATAATTGTAGGGCTTGTAGATCTCCTGCAAGCCTACAGCGTTGCCGCCGATCTCGAGATCGGTGAAGAAGAGGTGATTGGCGCGAGAGACCTCCAGAAACGCCTTGTGCCCGCCGAGCGGGTTGATCTCGCTCGCCAGACTGCGGCGGCGTTGATCCGTAAAATAGCCCAGTCGTCCCGCCCAGCCCTTGAAGTAGGTAATGCCGATGCTGGTACCGTCGTCAAAGCGGTTGTGAGCGACGTAGCGATCATACACCACCGTGCTCTTCAGATAGCGATTCGCCCCCAGCGGCCAGCGCAACCCGCCATCCACTTCATAGAGGCTGTAGCGATAGCGAATGCGGAACGTATCGTAAATCGGTTGAAAGCCTTCTTCGCCGATGATCCGCGAGGAGTCCGCGAAATGCGACGACAGCCGCCGCTGGATATTGTAGAACTCAGCGAAAAACGTCGGGTAAAAACCGTGATATTCCGCCTGGCCGAAGAGATCGTAGTCTTTCTTCTGATTGATCGCGAAGCCGCCGATGAACGTCAGCTTCTCGAGAATATCATTCAGCAGCAGATACGTCCCCGGCTTGAACGTACCGTAGTCGAACGCCACGCGCGGAAACCAGTAAAGCTTCTCGAAGGCAGGCTTGTAAGGCTTGCCTTCATGCTTTTCAGTATCCAGCGAGAATGTCGGCTCCGGAACCTGTGCGGCGTAGGGCGTCTTCTCGTCGAGCGGATTGCGAACTGGGCGAATGGTCTGCGGATCACGCAAGTAATTGACGCGGAAACCGTCGCCGCCGAACTCGGTAAACACCAGTAGATTGCCGCGCTGCTCGGGATAGAACGCGCCGCCGAGCACGCTTGTCAGTTGATCCCGTTCGCCCGATTCGACATCTAAGCGATAGACGTTTGAGATTCCCGAGAGATCCCACGCCGCGAGCAGATGTTGGCCGTCATCCGTCCAGGACGGATCGCGCAGCTCCAGATTCTGTCCGCTGATCTCTTTCCTCAGAGTGAGACCGGAAGCATCGGGTGCAACATCGAAAATGCGGAGGCTTCGCCCTTCCATCAAGTGCTGTGCCGCCGCAATCCGCTTGCCGTCCGGACTCCAGCGCGGGCCGTAATACTGTTCATGCGGCTGAGCGGGAAGGCGATAGGTCAGCGTCTCTTTGGTGATGCGTTTGATCTTGCCGTCGAGGCTTGGCATCTTCGCCAGTGCAATCTCGCGGCGTCCCTGCTCGTTAATCGTAAACGCGAGCCATTGACCATCAGGAGTGACATCCACGTATTCCGCGCGCAGGCCATTCGTCAGCCGCTCGGTCTTCTTCGATTCGAGTTTGTAAGCGTACAATTCGTGCTGGGCGGAACCGTACGGCGGACGCGGACTCTGTCGGGAAAAGATGATCGCCGATCCGTCCGGCAACCAACACAGGTCGCCTTGCACGACGGGGGCCACCAGCTCCGACTTCTTGCTCTCGAGATCAAAAATATACAGGCTCGACTGGCCGTAGTAATCGCGCTTCTGATTCGAGATGAAGGCGATTTTCTTGCCATCGGGCGAAATACGCGGACGAAGGTTGACGAAGCCCTTGGTGGGTACGGTATCGGCTTGGGTCAGCGTGGGCGCCAATTCATCGTACAAAGCGCCATACTGCCGCTCAAGATCGGCCTTCCACTCATTGTACCATAGCTGGCCGCGCTTACCCGTTGCCTTTTCCAGCGCCTTGTCCATCGTGACCGGCAAAGGCGACGACAGCGCCGCACTCGCGCGCTCCAATGACTTGGGGTCGCCGCTTTTCTCGGCAATGTACTGGGTAAGCGAGAAGCCTTGATTGTAGACGCCTTCGCTCTCCAGACTGGTCTTGCCGAAATAGCCCATCTCGTTGAACGAGAGCAGGCGATGAGACAATGTGGCTTGACGCAGGAGCATGTCGCGGTGGCTGTCCCAGAAATCGTGATCATGGCCGTTCTGCTGAAACTGTGCTGTCCCTTCCGCGAACCACGCCGGCACGGTGACCGACGGCAGCGGATAGCTGATCAGCCGGTTCGGATAGCCGTACAGCACATCCGGCCGCCGTTCTTCTTCATATCCGAGAAACTGGATATACGCCGCCGGGATGTGGCGCGTCCACTTGCGCGTCGCGCCCAGCTGAATCATGTGAGTGTACTCGTGCGACACTACGTTATACACCCAATTGTGCGTGCCGCGAAAATCCCAGTCCATTGAAGTCGCGTAGAACTTGATCTTGTTGGACTGAAAATAGGACGCCGCATTCGCAATATCGTCGTAGTCCGAGAAGATCAGCGAGACCTTGGTGTCCGGCTCGTACTGATAGAGCTTGACCAGCGGGCCGTGCACCTGCTCAGCCACCTTGGCCGCGAGTTGTGCGACGTCTTCGAGACCTTCGGTGTAGTAGATAATGAAATGCTCGGTCTCGAAGTTCAGCCACTTCAATTCGGAATGGTTGAAATCTTCGTATTGCGCGTGCGACACGCCGACGAGCAGCAGTGCGACCAAAAGCGCAGGGAAGAACTTGCTCACTAACGCACCACCGCAATCTTGACTTGGGCTCGCTCGCTCGTTCCGACGCCCGTCGCCGTTACCTGACCGACGTAGACACCACTTTCCACATTGCTCACATCCCAGAGCAATTCGAACGCTCCCGCCACACTGGACGCCCCTTGCAGCTCGGCGACTTTTCGGCCAGCCAGATCAAAGACCTTGACGGCGGCTTGGGCAGGATAGCTGAGCGTTACACGAATATGACTGACGTTGTTCGTCGGGTTCGGCCAGCAGTAAAGCCAGTCTGGTCTATCAAATACCTGAGGCCGCAATGCGCCGACATTAATAATCGCATTCTCTTCCTGATAAGCGAAGCGCGTTCCGGTGCGCGGAAGAACCGGCACGCGGTTTACTGAGTAGAAATATTGCCCATCCGCCACCAGTTCGAACACCGTGTAGAGATTATTGTCCTTCGAAAATCCAAACGGCGTTCTCGCCTCGGCAATATTCGTCGCCATCGGAAATCCACTAAACTCGGGGCCGTCGTGCTTTGCCGCATACAGGCGGGTGTACACATTGCCCAGTGCGTTTGTTGGAACCTGATTGGCGAGACCAAGCAAGTCGGGTGTGCCGTTCACGTCGAGGTCAATAACCCACTCCGTATCCGCCGGAATGTCGGGTGCATTTTCGCGCGGAACATTCTGAACTCCCGCGATCCCACCGCCGTCCGGAACGCCGTCGTTATCCCAATCTACACCGGGGGCAGTGCATTGCGGCTCCAGACACAGGGTGTCACCCGTGAACGCATCCACGTAACCATAGCCATTCAGGTACACTGACCGGCGCTGCGGCTCTGTCAGCACCGTTCCGCTCGCCTGAATGCGCGCGTTTTGGATCCGCCAAAGTTCGACGAAACCGGTGGGCGTCGCTTGCTCGGCGACCGCTTCTCCTTCACGCAGGAAGACGAAGGTCGCCGCGGGAAAAGACTCCACGTTCAATGGAATGGAATTCGTCGCGCCACCTTCGAGCACGACCTGCATGTCCACGAGACTTAGATCTAAGGAGTAGAGACTCGCGATGATCGCACCCGGCGTGGTCGTCGAATCCAATGTCATCAACAGCGGTGTGTTGTCGGATGTCAACACTGGATAAATTCGGACCGGCGATGACAGGTTTCCCGTGACACGCAAACTGTCCACTCCGCCATATTTCCACAGCATTCCGATCCGCGTCCCCTCAAATAGCAACTCCTCTTTACCACTATGATCCAGGTCCGTTGGCAGCAGCTTGCTGGGCCGCACGCCCGCGGGAATCGGCATCAATTCCGTCAAACCCGTAGAATCGGCTCGATACAGATGTCCGTCGGATGTGAGGTAAAGTTCGCGCGTGCTGTCGCCATCCAAGTCCGCCACGCCCCACTCTGCCGCGGCAGACAGCGCTACCGGAAACCCCGGAGCAACCAGAGACGACGCGAGCCGAAATGACATCACCGAATCCACTGCTGTGAAATTCGTCAGCTCGTAATAGGCATAGGCGCCATCGTACAGGCGAGCGGAAGGATACGTTCGATCGGTGAAGCGAACGGCGATCGTGCCGCCATTCGCCGCCGCCCATGCTTGGTTACCAAAGTACCACGCATCCTCTTGAATTCCCAACTCGGCGCCCGATCCGGCGGAGGCAAACCCATACTCCATTCCAATATCTTGCGACGCATCTGCCTCGACGAGATCCACGCCGCGATGATCGGGATTCGCGTTAACCGTATTCGTTTCCAGATTCGCGTCAATCACATCCTCGTCAATATGCCAGATCAGAATGCCGCTGCCCGGAATTCCAAAATCATAATGACTGGCGCTCACCGGAACACGAAAACCAGACTCGATTGCAATGCTCCCGTCAGCATATGCTCGCATCTCGAGATTGTCGCGATCTCTTAATTCCACATAACCGATGGAATCCGCATCCGCATCACGATTCTCCAGCAAATAGTATTCGCGCGGTGTGACCGGCAGCTTAATGATCTCCGGCGAGCCGCCCACGCCGAATCTCGCCACGCGAATCGTGTCACCGTCATGCGATGGAATTGCCGTTACGGCGTCTTCCCATTGCATATACACTCGCGACCACGCATCCGGCAGCGCCGGCACCAAGGCTCCCCAATTGCCGGAACCTTGATCCATCATCCCCCAGCGGCCGACGCCGCTTAGACCAGTGCGCGTGTTGAACAGATCGGGCAATCCGAGCCAATTGCCGAAGAGCTTGATCATGATCCCGTTCAGCGACAGCTCGACCCCCAGATCCAGCGCTTCCTGCTGATTTTCGCCTTCCGGCAAGATTAGCCCGCGCGTTACTCCGGCTGGAATCGTTCCGGGGTAACTCTGCAGGTCGTGCTCATTAATAAAGGCCGAGGGAATATCGAACGGCGTAGCATCATAGCCGAAACCGAAATCTTTGCCGGCACCGGCGTGGAAAATCAGGATCGCGTCGTAATTGTCAAATCCGTCAGCAGCAGAGTCCACATCGGCCTGCGCGAGCTGTGCCGATTGCACGAACAGTTCGACCAGTCGCCGGTTGAGCGTGGCATCATCCGTATTGTAGTTGTAGTGCCACATCGGGAAAGCAAGCTGATACGCTCCGATCGGATCGGTGGGATACACATCCAACGCGGCAAAACCAAGGTTCCCTTTGGATGCCGTTTGATAGTAGTGCTGCAGAAAGGCGAGATGGTCTTCGAAGTAGGCCTTGTCATGCGGCAGCGGATCAATATGAAGACTGTCGGGGAACCAGGAACCCATCCGGCCATTACCGGTGGTTCCGGTGATTTGATCCTCGAGGAACTCGACACGGATCGCGCAGACGCGGATCGAATCGCCGTTGGGCCACGGCTCGTCCAAGCCTTGCGCCGCGAGCGGAGCCGACGCCACGCGCGGCGAAGCGGCAAACGCTGCCGTGCCAAAGGCGACGAGGCAGATCAGCGAGAGAAATACGCCGAAGGTTCTTAGGAGCACAGGCTTAGGCTTAGAGATCAACCGTCAGTGAATAACGCATTGTGTCCGTCAGCGGGTGGTTCTGACCCGCGGTCAGATAGCTGAAATCGAACCGGTATGAGCTGTACTTCAACGACACGCCAAACGTGTAAGGAAAGACCTTGCCGAGTTCGTCATTCCAGTATCCGGCGCGCAGACCGACAAGCGTGGAATACCAGTACTCCGCACCGACATTCCAAATTAGCGAAGGGATCAGGTCGCCGTCGCCCCATGAGCTGAACAGAGCCTCGTAGAATTCGTCCGAGCGGCCGAACTTGTCGCGTTTCACAAGTTCCTTGTTCAGGTCCGAAGCGATCGTGAGCTTGTTGAATTCCTGATCGAGAATCTTGTAGGCAAAACCCACCTTGAGATTCGTCGGCAACGGATCGGCCTGAGCGCGGTCAATATACGAGACCTTGGGTCCCATGTTGGAGAGATTTGCGCCCAACGAAAGACCGCGGAGCAATCGAGACTTGTAGAGCAACCCCAAATCAGCAGCCACCGCCGTGGCGGTACCTGAGCCAGCTTCCTGACCGGCGCCGCCGCCGGGCGACAAACTGCTGTACGCGAGCTTCAACGCCACGCCCATCGCAAGATTGGGGTTAATCTCGGCGCCATAGGTTCCGGTAACGGCGATTTCGTACGAAGAAAACGTGCCAAGGTCTTCGTTCGAAGGGCCGCGACGCTGTGTTTCGCCCAGATTGAGGAAGATGACATTGCCGCCGAAAGTGCCCCATTCCGGCACCTCGTAGATTCCGCTCACGTAGGCATAATACAGGTCGGAAAGGTTAAACTGCGGCAGCCAGCGCACGTACATCATCGTGAATTCGCGTCCACGCTGAAAACCGAGCCCCGCCGGGTTCCACCAGGTTGCGGTCGCATCGTCCGCAATCGCCACAAAGGCCTCGCCCATGCCGGCAGGCCGCGCCCCCGGAGCGATCTTCAAGAATAGCAGCGTCGCTTGACTGACGCTCGCCGCCTGACTCACCGCCGGAATCAACAGCGCCAGTAGGAGCACGCTCAGCACTGTCTTCTTCATGAATCCTCCACTCACTTTATCTTGATTTTGTTGTGTTGCGCTTACCGCAGAATCACCAGTTTCCCGGTGGCTTCCGCCGTGTGTCCGTTCTGATTTTCCGCCTTCACCCGGTAGAGATAGACGCCGTTTCCGAGCTGCATGCCTTCGCGATCCCGTCCGTCCCATGCGCGGTCGGAGTTGCTGTTGAAAAGCATATTCGTCCCAAATCCGCGCTCTTCCCAGACCAGTTTGCCCGACAGCGTGAAGATCTTGATGGTCACGTTCGTCGTCCCGCCTTGGGTGAGAGAATACGTGAAGCACGTCACGTCCTTCATCGGATTCGGATAGTTGAGCACGTCGCGAACGGCATAGCCGGCTTCGCCCGCCTGACCGACTGTAAAGGTCAGCGTGGACTGATTCAAATTGTTAAACGAGTCCCAGGCTTCCACCACCAGGCGATGTTCCCCCGGCGACAGCGGGCCGATGTTCTTCTCTAAACCTCCGCCCGTATAGCTATCGAGATCGTAATTGAAATAGGGAGTCAGGTCTTCCGGCGCGGCGTCATCCACGCGCACCGTGATGCGATGACCGACCTCGCCGGACAGATTGACGCCGGACGAATCCGCCACACCAACGTGCAGCAGGGGAGCACCGCTGACCAGATCGCCAGATCGGAACGAAGCCTTCTCCAGCCAGGTCGTGATGGTCGGCGCGATGGAATCCGCGACGGCGGCAGCTTCATTGGCGATCAGAATGTGTTCTTCGATGCCGATGCCGTCCGCCGAATCCGGTCCGGAGTCGCTCTTGCCGTAGAAGTACACGCTGATGCGCGCGTTGGTGCCGCCATAGCGAACGTCGCGCGGAACGCGGAAGGTCACATCAAACTGGCCGTTGCGAATCGAAGCCGTGCCGCGGAAGATCGCGTTGCCCGGCAGCCGGTAATAGAACGCGTTGTTCGAACGCAGATCGCAGTTGTAACGGTCCGGCCAATAGTAAACGGATGAGTCTTCCGTATCGAACACCCGGGCCTCCACGACACCCTGAAAATCGGACCACACTTCACCACTGTCTTCGCGCGATACGATGCCGCTCAAATGAAACAGCGCCAGCGCTTGCAGGGAATCGTCGCGCGTCAGCACACGAGCGAAATGCTCCGGAGTCGCCAGACGCAGCACGGGATCGCCGAAAAGGTGGTAGAGCTTCTGATTCTGATTCGCATCGGCGAACTTGGCAATGATCAGAGCTTCGCCGAAGCTGCGCCGCGCCTGTAAACCCGGTCGGAACAGCTCGCGATAAAATGCGGTCGTGAAACTGATGTTGGCGCCGGAGTATGTCAGCCGCGTCGCTCCGAGAGCAGCGATCGCTCCATCCTGCGGATCGGCCAGCAACAGCTCCGGGAAACACCGCTCTGTGGGTAGATCGAACTGACCCCAGGAACAGGTGGCGGCCACAAACAATGGCCACATCCGCGGATTGTCTAACCGGTTGTGATCACGCTCCATCACGAATAGCTGCTCGTCCGTCCAAATCCGCGGATTGCCATGTCCGGCGAAGTTCACGATCAGTGTGCCGCGATCAATCGCGTCAATCAAGTCATCCGTGGCGTCCGGCTTCTGCGCGCCGGTCGGAGTTGCACGGAGCGGATAGAAAATCTCGTAGATCTTCTTGAATATGAAGTACGACGGCAGAACGCTGTTCATCAGGTTTTCCGTCTGCTCCGTGTGCACGTATTCCGTGCAGCGCCCGTCCTTCCACTCGTCGTCGGCCGCAAAAGTCGCGGTAATCTTCCACGGACTGTACAAGGGGGTCGTGGCATAGGCAATCGTCTTATTCATGGCGGCTTCCACTTCGCCTTCGCTCTGTAGCGGCCAACGGCCGACATAGAGCTGCGGCAGCGCATTCGAATTCGAGTCGAAAGTGGCAAAGAAGTCGTCCCTGGCGATATCGCGATCTTCCCACGGCGGCATCCAGTTGTCATCCGCCGACGAGAGGATATTGCGATAATCGTAATCGCCGTCGCCGACCAGCAGTACGTACTTCAGCGTGTCGCCCCCGTCAGGGCCGCGCCAATTCTCGTAGGCATACTCGAGGAAATTCCGAATGGCTACCGCGTCGCGAACCCCCCAGCCAAACTCGTCGTAAACATCCGAGAGCTTCACGCGCACCGTCGGCAGCGGCTCTTCGCGATAAGATTCGTGGAAGTCCTTCAGCGGGCCCAGAAGATCGAACCAGGCGTCGTACGTCAGAATGACTACCCCCGCCGGGTTCGCCGGATCACGCAATGATGGATAGTCTTCTGTGCCGTCAGGTTTTGCGCCGCGATAGATCGGTGTGCGCACGCGGTCCGGGTTAACGGCAAAATAGGTTCGTTGCGTATCGGCGCCTGCCGGATCTACAATTGTGTTGCCCGTGGCGATTTGCGGATGCAGCGGATCGGTGACATCAAGAATATGAGCATTCGCCGACAAATCCTGCACGGCATAACGGAATGTACCGACCTGACCCCGGGGAGAATAAAACTCCAAGGTCCCGGAAGGCGCGGAAAGCGAGCGCTTGAACTCCAGTTCGATGTAGTTGACGTAGAGCGTGCCGGTCGAGTCGTTGCGCAATACGATGCGGTTCGAGCCCGGCGCCAGCACTCCCGGCGGAATCATGACCCGGAACGGCTGAGAAACAAAGTAGTCCTCGCTGACGACCGTCTGATCAGGACCGGCGAGAATCGTGAACCTATTATTGACCGCACTGATTGCCTCGGCGTCCAGCGTAAGCCACGCAGTGTCCGCGGCAATGATATTATCGGCGTTGATCGTGAGCGTGCGGCTCTCGTATGGACCGATCGTGGACATGTACCAGATCAGCCCGGATTCGTTGGAAAGCCCCGTAGAAAAGATAAACTGATCATTCTCCACGTATTCGCGGCCTTCCGTGATCGAGATCTGCTGCGCGTCGCCGCCGGTCGGCATGCTCTCCATGCGCAATCCGGGAGTGCCGCCGAGATCGAGGCCGACAAAATAGACATTCTCGCGAGTGAAGGGACTCTGGTGCATGGCGTCGTTCAAATAAGAGCCATCCGCCCAGTTGAAACCCTTTACTCCTCGGCCATAAAAGTAAATCCGGTCGGACTCGTCGAAGCGCTGGTCGCTGCCGTCGTCCACCCAGATCGAATTCTCAATCAACACAGAATCGGTTGGCGCATCCGGCGGCATGGGCAAAGGACGACCGCCATTGCCAAAGAGTTTGATCGCCGACGACGGTTGGCCAATCAGATCCACACCGCGTGATCGCAGCCACGACCCGTCCATCGAGTAGAGGCCGGCTTCTTCCACACCGAGCCGGAAGAGCGGAAACGTCGGCCATGCCTCTGCGGCTTGGTCTAAAAACGAATGCCGCTTTGCGCGCGGCTGCCACCAGGTCGCCGCTTCTTTGCCGTTCAGCGCCATGCTGGCGAGCACGTCGGCATCAGACGTCGCGCGCGAGGCCGGCGTCGCTTCGCCGGTGAAGCTCACGGCAAGCGAAACGTCCTTCAAAATCGAGGACTGATCGTAGTCGCCCATCTGCACGTAAACTTCGACACGCGCAAGACGATAGCCGCGCCATTCGTTCACCGACACGAGTCGAGCCCATGCGCGTTCAGCCTTCTCTGTGTCCTTAGGCGCTTGAGATGGCCGGCCGGCCAATCCGTCACGACGAGGCGTGGCGTTCACATTTTCAATGCGCAGCTGCGGCGTCGTGCCGGGCGGAACAGCAAGCAAAAATACACGCACGGGATACTTGAAATCCCCCGCGTAGTGCACACCGGTATCTTCCCACTGCAGATCAACTCCCGCGGAATTGATCGTGTCGGGCTGCTCTACCACAGGCGCTCCCGGTGAGTAGGTCCAGCGAAGTGCAGATACCGAGGACTCAAAGATTTTGACCTCGCCAAAGGCGTAGCCGGCTAATCCCAGAAGAAGTGCCAACGTCCCGCCGGCAACACAGACCATGCTATGTACTCTAATCGTGAGGGCCTCCGAAAAAGCAAAAAAACCGAATGAGGCACATCGCCGCATTCGGTCCCGTTAAGCGAGAGTCTGGAAGCGTGAAGTAACCGTCAAATTGAGGAGAGTTCAAAATGTAAAAAACCTGCCAGGAAAATAAATCTGCGAACTCGAAACCTCTATCGAACGGTCATTCTTCTCCTGTGAAACAGCCGGGGGACGTATCTGAGATGCACAAGTTTAATGATTTGTGGCATCAAAGTCAAGCTAAATCTATGTTTCCGCCAATTTGCTCGGTTTTTCCACGAGACCTGTAAACTGTGTTATTACAATTGTTTACACTTCATGTGCCTGTTCATTTGAGGCAAAGTGGGTCTGGCAATAATCCGTGACCCACCGGTCGTCTTTCCACTCCACGGCACGCTCAGACGCGTATTCCCCCTTGATCCTGAGGCAGAGAACCAGCGACCCGACGCATAGCGGGCAGAACTGGCTGCCCGCTCCCTGAGTCAATTCGGCAATCGCATTCTCCTCCGAGAGAGCCTTTCGATAGGGGCGGTCCGAACGCATGGCATCGTACGCGTCGGCCACTGCGAGAATCCGGCCTTCAATCGAAATATCCTCGCCTTTCAGTCCTGCCGGGTAGCCGGTCCCGTCGAAACGCTCGTGATGCTCGGCAATGATTCGCCGCACCGTTCCTAAAAAGGGCAGGTGCTGAAGGATCTCATCCGTCAGGAGCGGATGAGTGGCAATGACCTCAAACTCCTCGGCTGTCAGCGCACCCGGTTTCGCGAGAATTGAATCGGGAATGCCGATCTTGCCGACATCATGCAATACGCTGGCAAAGCGGATGTCCGACTTCCTCGCTCGCGACAGCCCCAGCGCATCGGCCATCAACGAACAATAGTAGTACACCCGCTCGCTATGTCCGCAGGTGTAGCGGTCCTTCGCTTCGATCGCAGCCGAGAGCGACGTGACGGTTTGCAGGTATGCGCGATGCACCTGCGCATTCAGCGACTCGATCTTTGACTGCTGTTGCTCGACCGTGACTTCGCTTTCGCGGATCCGCTTCGCCGCATCATGCAGCGTGCGCTTCTGCAGGCTCGATTCGCGCCGCAGCTGCTCGTTATTCGCGAGCATTTCAAACGTCAGCATGCGCCGCTCCTGCTTCGCGGCGTGGTGATCGAGCGCCCGCCGCACCGTCTGCGTAAGCAGCATCAAATCCAGCGGTTTGGTGACGAACTTGTAAACTTTGCCGCGATTGATCGCTTCTATGGCGACCTTGATGTCCAGCAAGCCCGTCATCAGGATCGGGACGCTGTTCAACCCGAGGTTCGTGATCTCGGCCAGGAAATCCACTCCGTTGCCGTCCGGCAAATTCTGGTCAGAAAGAACAAGGCGAAAGGTATAGCGGGCCAGCGCCTCGCGCGCCTGACTGACGCCGTTTACCGCGTGACACCGGTAGCCGCAATCGGTAAAGGTATCCAACAGGAGGTCCAGGATTTCCGGATCGTCGTCCACGATCAGCAGATCGAAATCGCTTCCCAGCATGCTTTTCCTTAAGAGTTGGTTAGTTACAGCTTTGTTCCGCGCCATCTGATTACGCTCGGAGATGAAGCACTCTTAAGTCAGCAAAAGCAAGGCCAGAAAATGTTGACGGTCTACGACGTTACGTAGCCAATCGCCTCCAGAAAGATGTCTTCGAGATCCTGTTTCCCGTAGGTAAGCTGCAACTCGCTCCAAGTGCCGGCGGCATGAACCTGCCCGCGGTGAATGATGATGATGCGATCGCACAGCTTTTCGGCCTCACGCATGATGTGCGTGGAAAGAATGACCGCTTTGCCCCGCGCGCGGGAGTCCTTAATGAACTGGACGATTTGCGCCGCGGCCAAGATGTCAAGACCGGAGGTTGGCTCATCGAAAATGAGCACCCTCGGGTCATGAATAATTGTGCGGGCAATGTTGACACGCTGCTTTTGACCGCTCGAGAGCTTATCGCAACGGCGGTCGAGAAACGACTCCATGTCCAGTACCGCCATGATCTCGTGCAGCCGGTGATTGATTTCGGAATCGGGCAGGTTATGCAGTCGCCCGGAATACTGCACCATTTCCCGCGCGGTCAGGCGGCCATAGACTCCCGTATCAGCCGACAGAAAGCCGATGGTCTTGCGCACTTGGTCCGGATGCTGCACGACGCTCCATCCGGCGATTTGCGCATCACCGGCAGTCGGCCTCAGGACGGTGGAGAGCATGCGCAGAGTCGTCGTCTTCCCTGCGCCGTTCGTCCCGAGAATGCCAAACACTTCGCCGGCGTGAACCTCGAAATTCAAGTCATGGCAGGCGTGGATGACGTCACCCGCGGCGTCAAAATAGTCCTTTCCCAGTCCGCGGGCCGTCACCATCGTCTGGCTCACTTCCAGCCTTCGCGCGGAGACGAGCCGGTGCGCGGGCCGGTCACGTTCCAGTTGGGATTATTGATTTCGCCGCGCTTCGTGCTATGCACGAGATCCAGATCGCCAAAACCGCTCTGATCGAGGAAAACGAAGATCACGCCGCCCTCGAGTTTGTCATATTGCCACAGCTCGTGATCAGGGAGCTGCGCTCCGGCGTAGTTTCGCTCTACTTGATCCGGTTCGCCGTGAAGAATGAAAACTCGCCCGCGATCCGTCTTCCAGCCCGGACGATATAGATAATCCCAGCGCCGGTTGGCTTCTTCCGCACGAGCGAAATAGCGATTCGCCGCACCCGGATCTTCAAGTTCGCGCTGCTTCCAGTAGCTATGCACAAACTCCTCTTTCCCTTCCTGATTCAGGCGCTCGACGCGCTTTGACTGATCCGTGGTCAGAACGTACTTCATGAGCAGCAAGGCGCTGTCGGGAGCAATAAAATCGAGCACGTGCGGATCAGCCTCAAGAAGTTTCTCCTTGTACTCCCGACTGGGGTCAGGCATCCGCCCGGCGATGAAATCATCCGGGCGATAGGTCCAGAACTTCTTGCGCATGGCCGTGCTCTTGCCGGAACCGTAGCTCTTCACCTCCAATTCCAGCTCATACGTTCCGGTACGCAAGGTGGAGATCGGAAAGCCGTCCGCGATCACGACCGAAGACCCGGTCGTGGGATAGGTCTTCTTCACCTCGGGCCGGGCCGGCGATCCGTTTTCCGCGTGAATGATGCGTCGGAACACCGCATAGGAGTCCGCCCTGGCCGAATCATAATCCAGCCCGTACGCCTCGGCATAGTAGTAAAACAGCGGCAGGTCGGTGCCGAAAAATCGCGTGGGATTCGGGACGATCAGTACGCCGTTCTTGACGAACGGAGATTTCTCTTTTGTGTAATCGAGGCGGCAGCCCAACTCGATTTGTGAGAGGGCGAGCTGATCCTCCCTATAAGCCATGACGGTTATCGTGTCCACGGCCACGTCGCGCGGTTCCGGTGCCTCTTGAAACAACGATGCCCGAAGCGTGTAAGCGCCGGGCTTCATGATAAACCGAAAAACATGCGGGAAAAACTGTCCTTTTGTCGGAGGATCTGCCTTCGGAACTGCATCTATGGCCCGAAAAGTATCCGACAGCACGCTTGACGTGTCTTGCAGCACGTCCAGACGTACCATGAACTCGGCGCGCAGACTGTCCCCGGCCTCTTCATATTTCAAGTGCGAGCGCTGTACCGACGCAAAAACTTCCACATACGCCAGACTGTCGTTCGCCCGAAAACTCGCATGATCCAGATCCACCGATACGCTCGCCGCGCAGGCACCGCAGATCAGCAGCAGCACGGAAATTGCGAAAATTCGCCGACTCATTTTGCCTCCCGCAAAGGAGATTGCCTAAGCTACCGCCGCCAGCAGTCTCACTGATACAATCTTCGAGACCCCTTCCTCCTCCATCGTGACGCCATACAAATTGTCCGCGATTTCCATCGTGCGTCGGTTGTGCGTCACCAAAATGAACTGTGTATGCTCGCTGTGCATGCGAATGACGCGGTTGAACCGGTCAATGTTCGCATCGTCCAGCGGCGCATCCACTTCATCGAACACGCAGAATGGAGAAGGCTTGACTTGATAAAGTGCGAACAACAGCGCGATCGCCGTCATCGTTTTCTCGCCGCCGGACATCAGCGACATGGATTTCAGGCGCTTGCCCGAAGGATTGGCCCACAAGGTAATATCCGCCTCCAGCAGGTCCGGTCCGCTGAGAATCAGGTCCGCCTCACCGGCGACAAAGAATTCCTGAAACAGCCTTTGGAAATGCGCGCGCACGGCCTCGAAGGTGTGCAGGAAGTTGGCCTGCGCCGTCTCGTTGATCCGCGCAATCGTCTCCTGCAGCGTCTGCTTGGCTTGGAGCAGGTCTTCGCGCTGTCTCAGCATCAGATCGAGGCGCGCATTCTCCTGCTCGTACTCCTCGATGGCCACCAGATTGATCGGACCAAGCCGCTCGATTTTCTGCTTCAGCTCCTGGAACATCTCGGGCGTGGCCTCTGACGCCAGCTCGGCCTCGTGCGCTTGAGCAAAGTCGGGCGCAGCAAGGTCCAAGTCGTACTGTGTACGAGCATTGTTGAGCAAGGCGTCAATTTCGCCTCTCAGACGAGCGATTTCGAGTTCGATGCGGCGCTCGCCTTCCAATTCACCGGCCTGCGCCTCGCGCTGATGTCGAAGGTGCTCCTCCTGCTCCGCAATGCGGTTGCGAACCTCGTCCAGCCGCTGGCCGATCTGGTCTGTTCTCTGCGCCAGTTCGTCGCGGCGGCGGAAGCGCTCGATCAGCGTGTTTTCCAGCTCGCTCAGACGCTGTTCCAGACTGACGATTTCGTTCGCCGCATCCTCCGCATTTTTCTCCGCGACAACGATAGACTCGGCGATTTCGTTGAGGGTTTGCTCGATCCGATTCACATCAGCGTCAGACAGCTCGATCCGGTGCTGAATCGCGTCGCGACCGCGTTCCGCCTCATGCTTTAGATCCTTTTGCCGGTCCAACTGCGACTTGGCAACCGCCACTTCGGCCGTCAGCTCACCGCTCGACGATTCCGTGCTCGCCAAATCCGCCTCGGCGGTGTCCATGGCTTTCTGTGCGGCCTCCAGCCCGGAGCGACTGGCGGTGAGCTCGCGCTCTATTTCCGTCAGTTGTTGTTGGGCGGAACGATCCCGATTCTGCAGGCTCGAGAGCAGCGTCTCAAATTTCACCTGCTGATCGCGCAGAACCGCGCGCTTCTCCTGTACTCCGGCGAGCGCATGGCGCACCACGGACATCCCCTGCTCTGCCGACGACAGCTCCACCCGCGTCTTACGGATCGCGGTCTGCATAGACTCGCGCTCATTTTGCGCGTCCTCCAGCCGGCTGCGCAATTCTGCAACCTGCTTTCCCAGACCGATGTCCACAGTCGTCTTGGTCTCTTCCGAGCCGCCGCGCAGCATCCCCGAGCCGTTCAGCCATTGCCCGTCCAGCGTCACCACCGTGGCCTGGTGTTCGCTTGCCCACTCCCGAAGTGTCAGCGCGCTCGGCCAATCGCGCGCAATGGCTACTCGTCCCAGCAGCTCGCGCGTGACCGCGTTCGCCGATCCGTTTTTCACAAGATCGAGCGCCATGCTGATCGCGTTCTCAGGAGCCGTGAGCGCAACGTGACCGTTGCTTCGGAAATCCGGCAAGGAGACGAACATCGCCTGCCCGGCCGACTCACGGCGCAGCGTCTCGATCGCTTCCAGCGCGGCATGGACCGACTCGGTTAAATAATAGTACGCCGCCGGACCCAACGCCGCTTGAAATGCACGACGGTAGGTATCTTCAACATCGAGCGTATCGCCGAGCAGATCCAGCAGTCCGCCGACATTCTTCTCTTTGAGCGTGCGCAGTGCCCGATCGGAACGCGGCCCCTTCTGCTCCAGCGTTGCGAGCAGCTCCAACCTGGAGTGCAGCGACTCCGTCAATGAGATGAGCTGCCGTGAACGCTCATCCAGCGATTGAAGCTGCGCTTGCAACTCTTGAATCTTCCCGGCGGCGGTGGCCTCTTCTTCTCTGACACGCGCCTCTTCAGCTGCGATGCGTTCGCGCTGCTCTTCCAGCCCGACCAGCCTATTCTGAGCGGACTGGCGCTCCTGATCGAGCGTCTCTCGATCCCGTTGCAGCAATTCGCGGCGGCTGATCAACCCCGCCTGGCGCACGATGATTTGCCCGTGTTCCTTCTGGCGATCCGCCAATTCCCGACGGAGCCGCGCGACTAACTCATTGTGCTCTTGGGCGCGCCGTTCGATGTCACGCAGCCGGGTTTCCTCGACCTGATACTTCTTCATCACCGCGGAGAGCTTCTCTTCGGCCTGAGCAAGTTCGTCCATGTGCATGGCCCGGACGCGCTGAACATCCTGCAAACGTTCCTGCAAGACTTCGCGCTTTTCGCTAAGCATGAGCCGCTCGCGGCGTGAGCGATCTATGGTCTCGCGCGCCGACTGATCGCGCGCCCGCAGCTTGGCTTCCTCGGCTTCTAACGTCGAGATTTCCGCCACCACGGCGCTCAAATTCTTGCGAGATTCGGCGGCTTCGCGCTCGATGTCAATTTCGGTCGTCCGCAGTTCCATAACCAGCGACTCTTCGCGCCGCACCGCCGCTTTCGCCTCTTCCGTCGCAGCCGAAGTTTCACGGATCGCCGTCTCCAGCGGAGCAAGTTCATTCCGCAGCCGCACGTAATTTCGATAGACCAGCGCCGTCTCGACAGACTTCATCTGCGCCGACAATTCCTGATAGCGCTTAGCGCGCAGCGCCTGCCGCTTGAGTGACGATACCTGCCGCTCGACTTCGGTAACAATGTCGTTCAGCCGCAGCAGATCGTCATCGGTCTGCTTGAGCTTCTGCAGCGCCTGCCGGCGGCGCAGCTTGTATTTTGCTACGCCCGCCGCTTCTTCAAACAGCGCGCGGCGCCCTTCGCCGTCTTCACGCAGAATCTCCTCCACCATTTTGAGTTCCAGGATGGTATAGAGATTCGGCCCCATGCCGCTGTCATGCAGCATGTCGGTGATATCCTTCAGCCGGCATTCGTTGCCGTTCAGCAGATACTCGCTCGTGCCGTCGCGGTACAGCCGCCGCGCAATTTCGACTTCGGCATAGGGGACCGGCAGCAGGCCTTTGCTGTTGTCCATCACGAGCTTAACTTCGGCCAGGCCCGAGCCTTTGCGGCTCACCGTGCCGTTGAAAATCACATTGTCCATACGCTCGCCGCGCAGCACGGAGGAGCGCTGCTCACCCAATACCCAGCGGATCGAGTCCACCACGTTGGACTTGCCGCAGCCGTTCGGCCCCACAACACACGTGATACCCGGCGCGAACGTCAGGGTAGTGGACTTGGCAAAGGACTTAAATCCGGAAATCGTGAGAGAAGTAAGCTGCATCAGGTTCTCTGAGATTCATCCGTATCGGTTTTACTCGCCGTTCAACATTTCCTGTAGGAGGCCGCTCAGCATCTTCGGATTCGCGCGGCCGCCGGTGGCCTTCATGGCTTCCCCCATGAAGAAACCCATCAAATTTCTCTTGCCTGAGCGATAACGCTGCACATCATCGGGATATTCACTGAGAATATTCGCCAGGAGCGCCCGTAATTCGTCGGCATCACTCACCTGCGCCAGCCCTTCCGCCTCGATGATCTGCGCGGCGCTGCGGCCGTCATTCAGCATCTTGCGAAAAACATCCTTCGCCAGGCTGTTCGAAATCGCGCCTTTGCCGACGGCGTTGATCAGCTCCGCCAGAGATCTCGCAGACAGCGAGAAATCTTCGATCGAGATGTCTCGCTCCAAAAGCACTCGCTGCACCTCGCCCTGCACCCAGTTCGAGGCTGCCCGCGCATCTACACCGGCTCTCATAAGCTCTTCGAAATAATCACCCAGCGCGCGATTTGAACCGAGCAGAGAAACCGCCTCATCGTGCAGCGAGAGCTGCTCGCGATAGCGCTGTTTGCGTTCGCGCGGCAATTCCGGCATCTCCTTGCGGAGCTCGCCAAGATACGCCGGCGTCATCTCCAGCTCCATCAGGTCCGGCTCCGGGAAGTAGCGATAGTCATCCGAGCCTTCCTTGCGCCGCATCGGGCGCGGCTCTTCGGTTTCCTCGTCCCAGAGCATCGTCTGCCGCAGCACCTCGCCGCCGGAGTTGTAGATCGCAATTTGCCGCTCCGCTTCCGCACGAATCGCCCGTTCAACGTTGCGGATCGAGTTCAGATTCTTGATCTCGCAGCGCTCGTTAAGCACGGGCTCGCCCTCACGCCGGACAGAAATGTTGGCGTCGCAGCGCAATGAGCCGCGCTCCATATTGCCGTCGCAGACGCCGATAAACCGCAGCAGTTCGCGCGCGGTGTTCAAATAGGCGGCCGCTTCCGCCGGAGAGCGCAGATCCGGCTCGCTCACGATCTCCACTAGCGGCACGCCACAGCGATTCATGTCCACGACGGTTGTGCCGTCGAGTTGATGCATAGACTTGCCGGCATCCTCTTCGATATGCGCTCGCGTGATGCCGATCCGCCGCGTCGTGCCGTCAACGTCAATATCGAGGTAGCCGTTCGAACTGAACGGCTCATCGTATTGCGAGATCTGATAACCTTTGGGGAGATCCGGATAGAAGTAATTCTTCCGGTCGAACTTGGAATGCGGATGAATCGTGCAGTTCATTGCCATGGCGAGCTTCGTCGCCTGCCGCACCACTTCCCGGTTCAGCACCGGCAACGCGCCCGGCATGCCCAGACAGCGCGGGCATGTGAGCGTATTCGGCGGCGCGCCGTAACGATTCGGACAGCGGCAAAACGCCTTGGTCTGCGTAACGAGTTGCGCGTGAACCTCGAGGCCGACGACGATTTCCCAACTCACGCCGCGCGCCCTCCCGTCAGCTCCTCGATCTGCGCCCCCACCTGCAGAATCAACTCTTCGGCGAACAGCGGCCCCTCCACCTGCACTCCAATATGCCGCCCGCTGGAATCGCGTCCGATCGGAACATTCACCGCCGGAATGCCGGCCAGATTCGTCGGCGCCGTGAAAATGTCGGACAGATACATCGCCAACGGGTCCGCCACTTTTTCACCCTGCTTGAAGGCGGTGGTCGGCGTGGTCGGCGCGAGAATCACATCTACTTTTTCGTAAGCTTCAAGAAAGTCCTTCAGAATCAGCCGTCGAACCTTCTGTGCCTTCTTGTAGTAGGCGTCGTAGTATCCCGCCGACAAAACGTACGTGCCGATCATGATCCGCCGCCGCACTTCCGCGCCGAACCCCTCGCCGCGCGTCGTCTCGTACATATCGTTGAGCGCCGCGGCCTGCGGATGCCGCCAACCATACCGCGCGCCGTCAAACCGCGCCAAATTCGAACTTGCCTCCGCCGGCGCGACGATGTAGTACACGGGGATTGCATAATGCGTATGCGGCAGCGAGACGTCCATCATCTCGTGCCCCGCCTTCCGCAAGTCCACTGCTAAGCGCTCAATCGCCGCGGCGATGTCCGGCGCCACACCCTCGACGAAATATTCTTTCGGCAGGCCAATGCGCAATTTCTTTTTCAGCGCTGCCAATCCGCCATTCCGATTCGGGACAGGCACGGCCGCGCTGCTCGAATCGTTGCGATCTTCGCCCGCCATCACGCAAAAAATGTCAAAGAGCCGCGCGCAGGTCTGCGCAAACGGCGAAATCTGATCCAGCGACGAACCGAACGCCACCAACCCGTAGCGCGACACTCGTCCATAGGTCGGCTTCAGACCGGCGATGCCGCAAAACGCCGCCGGCTGCCGCACGCTTCCTCCGGTCTCGCTGCCCAGCGCGGCATGCACCCAACCCGCCGCCACGGCTACCGCACTGCCGCCCGATGAACCGCCCGGTACCAGCGTCGGATCTTCCGGATGATGCACGCTGCCCAAAAACCCCGTCTCGCTCGACGAGCCCATCGCGAACTCGTCAAGGTTCGTTTTTCCGACGACAATCGCGCCGGCGCATTCGAGCCGCTTGACTGCCGTTGCTGTATAAAGCGCGTGAAAATTCCGCAACATTCCCGAAGCACATGTCAAACGCTCGTCGGCGACCGATATGTTATCCTTGATCGCAATAATCCAGCCGCCGAGCGGAAGATCCTCGCCGCGCAGCAGTGCATCACGCACCTCGACCGCGCGCCGCCGCGCCCGCTCGTCCAGCACAGTGATAAACGCATTCAGAGTCGCTCCGGCATGAATCAGCCGCAGCGACTCCTCGACCGCCTCAGGTATCTGACGGGGGTGGCTCTTGAGCTGTTCGGGGCTGGGCAGCAGGGTGGGCATGAACAATGACGCGTGGTTGTTCGGTTGACGTTATGTTGGGTGAAACAGGCGGGTGCACCGGCTTGGGCGGCTCTTCCACTAACGGGTTGTTCAGCTCGCGCTGTACGGATTGAGTCGCCCGGCGAAATTCGGAAATCCCTTTGCCCAGCGATCGCGCCAACTCCGGCAGCCGCTTCCCACCAAACAACAGCAGCACCACAATCAGAATGAGAAGAATCTCGGAGGCCCCTAAGTTCATGAGACTCTCGTCATTTCTTTGGGGCGAATGGGCATGCCGCGTTCCGCTCGCATGATATGGTTGGCGATGGAGATTAAAATTCCGGCGCCGTCGGTCCGCGTAACCAGTGGATCGGTGGCTCGCTCCGGGTGCGGCATCATGCCGAGCACGTTGCCGCGCTCGTTGATGATCCCGGCGATAGCATGGGTGCTTCCGTTGGGATTGCCATCGGTTGAGTCATCCGGCCCGGCAGGCATGTAGCGCAGGACGACCCGCCCCTCATGCTCGAGCCGGGCGATGGTCACTTCATCCGCGATATAGTTGCCTTCGCCGTGTGCGATCGGCATGGTGACGAGCTGCCCCTGTTCGTATTTCGTCGTGAACATGGTCTGGTTATTCTCCACGCGCATCGTCACCAGCCGCGAGAGAAACAGCAGCGCTTTGTTTCGGATCAACGCGCCCGGCAGCAATCCGGCCTCGCAGAGAATCTGGAAGCCGTTGCATATCCCGAGCACCGGTCCTCCCTGCTCCGCGAACCGCCGTATGTCGTCCATGATCGGTGAGAGCTTGGCCAAGGCGCCGGCCCGAAGGTAATCGCCATAGGAGAACCCGCCGGGAATGATCACGGCGTCGCACGGCCCGAGCGCGCTCTCCTTGTGAAACACGTCTCTCACCGTGTAGCCCAGCACGCGCCCCGCGATGTCAATGCAGTCACGGTCGCAATTCGACCCGGGAAAGGTCACTACGGCAAACGTCATCACACTTCCACGCGATAGGATTCGATGATCGGATTGGCCAGGAGTTCGTCGCTGATTTTCGCGAGCAGCGCTTCGGCTTGCGGTGTCGGCATCTCGTCCAGCTCAAACTCGATGTACTTGCCGATGCGCACGTCTCTTACCGCCGCCTGACCGCGATCGCGCAGCGTTTGACAAACCGTCTGCCCCTGCGGATCCAGCACGCCGGCCTTGTAGGTGACGTAGACCTTAGCTTTCATCGGCGGCCTCGAAAGATCCACGCATGCTCGCGCTCCGGTTCTTCTTCGCCCAAGTCGCCGTCTTCTTCATCATCCTCACGCCGCCCCATCAGCGCATGGATCGCCCCGATCACAAACGCGGTGACAATCAGCACTGTCAAACCCGGGAACGCATTGCGTGCCGGATTCACGATCATATATCCCACCGCGGCCAGCAGGAAAAGCATTTTCGCCAGATTATATCCGGGAAGCCGCAGCGTGAAGCGCGGCAATCCCGGCAGCGGCAGATGACTGACCATGAGCAAGCTGCTGACCAGCACGATTCCCGCGAGCACATTCGAGTCCACGATTTCGCCCCACCGGGAAAAGCTCATCACGGTGAAGGACGCAATCAGGCAGGCGTGCAGCGGAGAACTTAGTCCCACGAAGTCGTGCGCCTCGCCGTCAGCCGACACGTTGAACCGTGCCAGCCGGACTGCGGCAAACAGTACGGGCACAAACGTCACGATCAAGCCGAGCAGGCCGAGATCGTTGAACGCGATTCTGTAAATCAGCACGGCCGGCGCCACCCCGAATGAAATAACGTCCGCCAGCGAATCAAAATGCAATCCGAACGCCGAGCCGCCGCCGAAGAAGCGAGCCGCTTTGCCGTCAAATGCATCCAGGACGGCCGCCAGCATGATCAGCCATGCCGCCAGCACCGGATGCCCGTCTATCACGGACACAATCGAGAAAAAACCGCAAAACAGGTTTCCGCCGGTTACGATATTTGCGGGCAACTTTCGGAACATATTTCCTCTCATAAAAATGTAGCGACCACCGTCTCGCCCGCGACCACTCGCGCAGCCTTCTGCACGGTCAACGTCGCCGTCGAGGGCAAGAATACATCCATTCGCGAACCAAAGTAGATCAGACCGAAGCGTTCACCGGCCCTTAGCTCGTCGCCCGGTTTCACCCGGCACGAAATCTTTCGTGCGATCGAACCGGCCACCTGCCGCCAGGCCACTGGACCCCAAGCACTCTCCGCCTCGACATCCACGCGCGCATTCTCGCCCGCGGCGCGCAGCGAGCCCGCGTGAAAATAGGCCCCCGGCGTGCTCGTGATTCCGGTCACGCGGCATGTGATCGGCGCGCGATTGACATGCACATCGAACACCGACAGAAAGATAGCGACATGTTTGCGACCGTCCGGCAGCGTCTCGGCGACAATCACCTTTCCGTCCGCCGGCGACACGACCGCTTGAGGATCCTTGGGCGCGTGCCGCTCGGGATCGCGGAAGAACATCAGCACGCCCACGCTGATGACGGTGATCGCAACGGCGGCCCACAAGAGTGGTGAACTTCGGCTGATGAGCCAGGTGATGAGCGCAACGACCGCAACCGCGCTGAGCGGACTGAATAACTGCCAGCCTTCAGGCGCAAATTTCAAAAGCTACGCTCGCCCTGTTATTGACTGATTCAAATGGATCGCGTCAGCCGGTCAAACAGCTCTTTGTACGCCTTCTCGACGCCGCCAAGATCGTGGGCAAAGCGTTCCTTGTCCAGCTTTCGATTGCGCTTCTTGTCCCAGATTTTGCACGTATCCGGCGAAATCTCGTCGCCGATATAAATATTCTCGCCGACGTTTCCGAATTCGAGTTTGAATTCTACCAGCTGCAGCCCGCGCCGCTCGAACATGGACTTCAAGATCGCGTTCGCCTTGGACGCCATCCGGCCGATCGCGCGAATATCCTCAGTTCGGGCGTAGCCCAGCGCCAGGGCGTGCGTCTCGTTGATCATCGGGTGGCCAAGTCCCGAGTGCTTGAGGAAGTACTCGATGATCGGAAAGTCCAGCACCTCGCCTTCGGCGATGCCGAAACGCAGCGCCAGCGACGCGGAGGCGATGTTGTGCACGACAACCTCGATCGGAATCATCTTGAGGCGCCGCACCAGCACTTCGGTTACGTTGATCCGCTCGACGAAGTGAGTCGGAACGTGGTAGTTCTCGAGGTACTGAAACAGAAACGAGGAAATTCCGGAATTGATCTCCCCTTTTCCGGGAATCTTGGTTTTCTTGGCGCCGTTCTCGCTGATGAAATCGTCTTTGAATTCGAGGATTGCGAGATTGTCACGTTCGGTCGAAAACAGCCGTTTCGCCGATCCGTCTAAAATGAGTTCCCGTTTTTCCAAATTCCTCTCTCCGCGAAGAACTCCGGCTTCATCGTTATTCAAAAATCTCCAAGCGCCGGAGAATTTGTTCCGCCATATCATAGCGTGGCTCGACACGCACCAAGTCCGCGATTCGCTCCTGCCCTAACGCCTCCAACACTTTCGCATCCGCTGTCAGCGCGGCCGCGAACGAAATCCCGTCACGCTGCACCGCCTGCGCGGCGCGCTGCACGCGAACATAGGCGTTTTCGCGGGTCCATCCGGCTTCGGTCAAGGCCAACAGCACTTTCTCCGATGCCAACAGCCCCTGCGTCAATTCCAGATTTCGTTTCATCCGCTCCGGCCGCACGTCCAGCCCATCGAGAACTTTGATGAGCACATGCAGCATGTAATCGAGCGCGATGCACGCATCCGGAAAGACGATGCGCTCGGCGGAGGAATGAGAAATATCCCGCTCGTGCCACAGCGCGACGTTCTCCAGACCCACCAGTGCGTAACCGCGCAAGAGCCGCGCCATTCCGCATAAACGTTCGCAGAGAATCGGGTTACGCTTATGCGGCATGGCTGATGAGCCTTTCTGCTTGGCCCCGAATGGCTCATACGCCTCACCTACTTCGGTCCGCTGCAGATGTCGGATCTCCGTGGCGATTTTCTCAACCGTGCTCCCGATCAGAGCCAGAAGCGAGAGAAACTCGGCATGGCGCTCGCGGCTTACAACCTGCGTGGAAATCGGCGCCGTGCCGATCCCAAGCCGCTGCATGACGGCCTCTTCCATCTCCGGATCGGTGTGGCCGTAATTCCCCACGGCGCCCGAGAGCTTCCCGACGAGCGTGCGTTCGAGACATTGAAGCAATCGTGTCTCGTGGCGCGTAATCTCGTCCTCCCACAGCGCGAACTTTAACCCGAAGACGGTCGGCTCCGCATGCATGCCGTGAGTGCGCCCCACAACCGGTGTGCGGCGAAACTCCAAAGCTCGCCGGCGCAGAATCACCCGCAGCGCAGCTAAGTCCTCCATCAGCAGTTGCGACGCGTCGCGGATTTGCAGGGCAAATGCGGTGTCCACAACATCCGACGACGTCAGTCCCTGGTGGATGAAGCGCGAGTTCTCGCCGACGTAATTCGCGATGACCGTCAAAAACGCAATGACGTCGTGCTGCACCTCCGCCTCGACCTGCGCCACCTCCGCCGGCGTAAATTCAGCCTTAGCGCGGATCTCATCCGCGACAGCCTTGCTCAATTCCCCCCGTTCGACGCGAACGTCAAGCGCCGCCAGCTCAACCTTCCACCAATTCTCATAGCGAGCCTGTTCGGTCCACAGCTTCGCCATCGGTGCTCGAGAATAGCGTTCAATCATCGTAGATAATTTACTGAGTGTTGTAGGAGGTTTGGGTCGGCAGCGGCGCCAACGTCATTTCCACATCAAGTATTTTGGAGCGGCGGCTAATCTTCATGGTAAGTTTGCCCCCTACGCGCAGGTCGGTGCTGCGAAGCATTTCTCTCGCCGCCAACGCATTTTGCACCGGCTGCCCGTTCATTTCCAGAATGATGTCTTCCATCCGCACGCCGGCCGTAGCAGCAGGACTGCCCTCTTCGACACTGGTCACGAGCGCGCCGCAGCTCTTGTCCAAACCCTGAAGACGCGCCCGCAACGGCGAGACGTCCATCGCGCGGATGCCGATCCAGTAGTTGCGATTGACGCCGCCTTTGAGCAGATCGTCAATTGTCGCCACGATGCGATGAGCGGGAATGGCAAAGCCGATGCCCACCGAGCCGCCGGTCTCCGAGAATATCAGCGAGTTCATGCCAACCGCTTGTCCATCGGCATTCAGCAGCGGGCCGCCGGAGTTGCCCCGATTAATCGCGGCGTCCGTTTGGATCATGTCGGAGTACAAGCGGCCATCACTCTGAAAGTCGCGATGCACCGCCGAGATCACGCCAACCGACACGGATGGCTGGTCATTTACGTCGAACAGGCCGTAGGGGTTTCCGATCGCGATCACCCACTCGCCGACAATGGCGTTTTCGCTGTCACCCCACGGGATACAGGGCAAACCGGCGGCGTCAATCTTCAACAGCGCCATGTCCAACAGCGGATCGGTGCCGACCACCTTTGCCTCGTACTTCTGCGCGGACGTCGTAGTGACCACTACCTGCTCGGCGTCCTGCACGACGTGCTCGTTGGTTACGATGTAACCGTCCGAGCTGATGATGAACCCGGAGCCGAGATTCTTAACCCTTTTTTTTGTCGTGCGCGGCCACATGCGTTCGTCATAGAGCATCCACACGAATGGATCAGCCGGAAACATTGGGTTTCGCACTTCCTTGATCTGCACGACGTTTATGCCGACTACCGCATTCTCGGTTCTGGCAATGGCGTGGGTAATCGCGTTTTGCCGGCTCGCGTAGATGTCAACCTGATTGGGGGGCATTTCCGGCGGTGAGCCGATGCGATTGATGCCCGCTCCTGTCGGCACATCTCCGGATCCGGGAGTGCCCGTCAGCCGGAGGTGATCGCCGGTCCCAATCTCCTGCTGCAGCAGCCGGAGCTGTCCCTCTAATTTCTCGTTCTGGTAAAATTGATAGATCGTGACCAGCCCCACCAGCAACCCGATCACAAAAAAGTTCAGAACGCGTGTCATACTATCGAGAGAATGATTCCACTTCATCAACCTTCAGCGCTCCGGCCACGCTCGATAGCCGACGGCTTCGAGCGTCAGACCGGTCGGCGGAGCTTTCGGCCCGGCCTGTCGAATGTCCCGCGACTCCAGAATTTCGCGCAGGCCATCCGGCGGCAGCTTGCCCCGGCCAATGTTCACGAAGGTGCCAACCAACAAGCGCACCATGCCATGCAGGAAGCGATTTGCTTCGATGCGAAATTCAAGACGTCCGTTGTTCGCCGCCCACTCGGCCCGATACACGTTGCACAGGTAGTGCGTTTCCTTTTCCATCTCGTGCGCGTAGGCGCGAAAGTCGTGGCTGCCGACAATGTGCTGGGCAGCGGTTTGCATCGCGCCGACATTCAAGTCAAAAGGGCACTGCCAACAGTACAGTCTTGTGACCGCTATCGGCGTGCAGGCAATGCGATAGACATAACTTCGCCACTTGGCGCTGAATCGTGCATGGAAATCTCGTTCCACGATCTCCGCCGTCTTCACTCGAACATCCGGCGGGAGATTTGCATTCAGGCCAAGAACCACAACATGCGGTGAGCGATACGTTTGCGTCCGGAAGTGAATCACTTGACCGGTCGCATGCACTCCCGCATCGGTGCGGCCCGCCGCGCTGACATTCGACGATTCCTGAAACAGAACACGCACAGCATCTTCAATCGCCTTTTGCACGGTCCGCTGGTCGGGCTGAATCTGCCAACCGGAGAACTCGGTCCCGTCGTATTCGACCGTCAGCCGGTAACAATTCAGATCCAAGGCACAACCAAACACGTCGCGACGAAGAGAGTCGTCATCACCCACTGCTCCGGCGGCACTGGTCGCGCATTCAGGCTTGTGCGGCGAATTTCCGGATCGAATCCGCGGGCTTGAATCGCGAGTGATACGTGATCCGCCCGCTGAAACGCATTGACCAGAAGCGGAAACATCATTTTCCGCCACGCTTTGATTTTAGCGACAGTTCCGCGCCCGAAATCCTGCCCTCGCGCCTTCAAGGCGAGCTCAAGCCTCTGATTCTCTTGCTCCAGAAAGGGTACGAATTGCAGCGCCAGCATGATCAGAAGCTCGAGTTGAGCCACAAGTTTTCGGCCAAACGGCAGTCTGCCGAAACCTCGGGCAACCACTCGTGCAAGCTCTGCTGAACTATAGACGTACGCCAAGGAAATCCCGACGGACAAAATCAGAACCAGGCGGAAGGTAAACAGAGTGGCTTCCGCTACGTTGAAATGGCGTGAATCGAGGTTAAGAAGATCCTTGAAATCAACCGCACCACGGCCACTTACCAAGAGGTGGAGCATGAAAGTCAGAGCCATCAGAAACCAGGCCTTACGTAGGCCGGTGGCAAAGACTCTCAAGGGCACATGCAATAACAATGATCCAAATAATATCAATAAAAACAATACTATAAGACCATATATCGAGGTCGTAACTACGAGTCCGGCAATTAGCCCGATCGCACCAAGAGCGGCACAGGCGGGGTGGACAAAGGAGACGTTTTTGTGACTGAGTTCTATGTTTTTCCTACACTTTAAACCTTTAAAGATACAAAGAATTGGAGCCAGAGTCAAGCCATGAAGTTTCGGGCTTTGGGCATGAAAAGACCCCGTCCAGATGGCAGGGCCCTTCAAAACAAACTCAGGGTTTCTGTCGTTCGAGCGGTTACTCGAAGAAGAACCTTGTCTCGCCTTCACCGTTTTCCGGTGAATCAGACCCATGCACCGCATTCGCTTCGATATTTGTGCCATAGAGATTGCGAATCGTTCCGGGAATGGCCTTCTTGGGGTCGGTAGCACCGATGACCTTGCGCCAGTGCTCGACGGCGTCTGGTCGCTCTAAACGTCCGACCAGGACAGGGCCGCTGGTCATATATCTCACGAGATCGGGAAAGAACGGCCGCTCGCGATGCACCTCGTAGAACTTCTCAGCCTGTTCCTTGGTCAGGTGCAGAAAGCGCAGACCGGTAATTTGAAACCCTTCCTTTTCGACCCGGGAAACAATCTCGCCGATGTGCCTCGCGGCGACGGCATCGGGCTTGATAATCATGAGCGTCTTTTCCATGCACTCCCTATGGTAATGTTATCGAATTAACGGCGCGCCAAGGCCTGTTCCATCGTTTTGCCGATGTCGGCGGGGGACTCGGACACATGGATACCGGCGGCCTTCAAAGCCTTAATCTTTTCCGAAGCGGTGCCTTTGCCACCGGCGATGATCGCGCCGGCATGTCCCATGCGCCGTCCGGGAGGCGCGGTTTGACCGGCGATGAAGCCGACCACGGGCTTTTTGAATTCGCTCCTGATGAACTCCGCCGCCTCTTCTTCGGCACTGCCGCCAATTTCGCCGATCATCACCACGGCGTCCGTATCGGGATCGTCTTTGTAGCAGCGGAGAACATCAGTGAAGGATGAGCCGTTCACCGGGTCGCCGCCGATTCCGACGCAGGTGGATTGTCCGATGCCGCGATCGCTGAGCTGCTTCACGGCTTCGTAGGTCAGAGTTCCTGAGCGGCTGATCAATCCACAACGGCCCGCTTTGTGAATGAACGCGGGCATGATGCCAATCTTGCCGACGCCGGGAGTGATAATTCCGGGGCAGTTGGGGCCGATCATCCGCGATTTCGACTGCCGCAAGGCCTGCTTCACCGTCACCATGTCGCGTACTGGAATGCCTTCGGTGATCGTGACGATCAATTCGATTCCGGCATCAATCGCTTCGAGAATCGCATCCGCGGCAAACGGCGGCGGGACGAAGATCACCGAAGCGTTGGCCTTGGTAGCCTCCACCGCATCACGCACCGTGTTGAAGATCGGGAGCTTGTCCTGCCAGAGCTGTCCGCCCTTGCCGGGGGTCACGCCGCCGACCACTTTTGTGTTGTACTCGAGCATCTGTCCCGTGTGAAAGGTGCCTTCACTGCCGGTGATGCCTTGCACGATGACGCGAGTTTTATCTGTGAGAAGAATGGCCATTGTGTGAGGTTCCGATCAGAGTTTCATGGCTTCCGGCTTCGCGCTGCGCACGGCCGCGACCGCCTTCTGAGCGGCGTCGGTCAAGTCTTTGGCAACGAGAAATTGCAAACCGGATTCGCTGAGCATTTTCGCGGCGACGTCGGCGTTGGTGCCTTCGAGACGGATGACGATAGGAACTTGGACGTGAGTGTTCTTGACCGCCTCGATCACACCGCCGGCGACGCGATCACAGCGCACGATGCCGCCGAAAATGTTGATCATGACGGCCTTCACATTCTTGTCCGAGAGAATTATCTTGAAGCCCTGCTCCACCGTTTCAGCACTCGCCGTCCCGCCGACATCAAGGAAATTGGCGGGCAGCCCACCGTGCAGCTTGATGATGTCCATGGTGGCCATTGCGAGACCGGCGCCATTCACCATACAGCCAACGTTGCCGTCGAGCTTGATGTAGTTCAGATTGGACTTGGACGCTTCGACTTCCGCCGGGTCTTCCTCGTTGAGGTCTCGCATTTCCATGAAGTCCGGATGACGGAACAACGCGTTATCATCGAGATTGACTTTCGCATCGAGTGCCACTACCCTCCCGTCGCCTGTGACGACCAGCGGATTGATCTCGACAAGGCTCGCATCGGAATCTTCGTACGCCCGATACAGGGCCGTGAAGCACTTGACGGCGCTCTTGAAGGCATCACCGCTCAAACCCAGCGCGAAGGCCAGGCGACGGGCATGGAAGGACTGGAAACCCGTGGTCGGATCAATCGTGAGCTTGACAATCTTCTCGGGGGTCTCTGCGGCCACCTTCTCGATTTCCATCCCGCCTTCCGTGGAAACCATGAAGATGTTGCGCGACGTTACGCGGTCGAGCAGCAATCCGGCGTAGAGTTCGCGCTTGATATTCATGCCTTCTTCAATGAGCAGGCGACGCACCCTCCTGCCTTCCGGTCCAGTTTGATGTGTGACAAGTCGCATTCCCAGAATAGCCGAGGCGAGTTGCCGGACGTCGCTCGAACTGCCGGGAAGCTGCTGATCATCGAGACTCATCGCCAGTTTCACGCCGCCGCCTTTACCCCGGCCACCGGCGTGAATCTGGGCCTTCACCACCACCGGGTATGATCCAAGACTTCTCGCGACGGCGACGGCTTCGTCCACGGAAAAAGCAACTTTTCCGCGAGGCACCGGCACACCATAGCGCGACAGAATCTCCTTGCCTTGATGTTCGTGAATCTTCATTCCACAGATTTATGTTAGGAATACAGGGGGAGTAAGCAGAGTAGAAATCAATTGGAAAGAATGACGGTTCCGCTGCGGCCATCCAGACTTTCGACAAATTTGCTCAGCGCGCAGATGATTACCCGCTGGCCGCCGGATTCGAGGAAGCTGACGGCGGCTTCGATTTTGGGACCCATGCTGCCCGGTGGGAAATGACCTTCGTTGAAATACTTCCGTGCTTCGGACAGCGTGAGTTTTGTGAGCCGCTGTTCATTCGGCTGGCCATAGTTCAGCGCGACGTATTCCGGTTCTGTCAGAATGAACAGCTCCTGCGCGCCGATGTCTCGCGCAAGCACCGCGGAGGCACGATCCTTGTCAATCACGGCGTCCACGCCTTCCAGCCAGCCATTCAGCTCGGCATAGACCGGGATTCCGCCGCCGCCAGCAGCGATCACGATGGTCCCATGTTCTATCAGCCGCTTGATCGGCTCGGCATTAAGAATTCGCAGCGGTTCAGGACTGCCGACGACTCTCCGCCAGCCGCGGTCACCGTCTTGCTTGACCGTCCATTTTTCGGTTTCCGCATGCCGCAGCGCTTCCTCTTCCGAATAATACTGGCCAATGAACTTGGTGGGATTGGCGAGAGCGGGATCCTTCGGATCTACGAAAACCTGTGTAATGACCGTGAGTACTTCAGATCGCAGATTGCGGCGCAGCAGAATATTCTGCATGCACTGCTCGATCATGTATCCCATGCCGCCCTCCGTGTCGGCGACGATGACCCCGAGCGGCAACACGGGCGCGCGTCCTTTCGCCAGCTCGACGCGCAGCAGCGCATTCCCGACTTGCGGGCCATTGCCGTGCGTGATCGCGAGGTGATAGCCGCGCTTCACCAGTTCAGCGACACCGACAAGCGCCTCGCGCGTGTGGCGGAATTGATTGGCGATCGTGTCCGGCTCGCGCGGGTTCGAAATCGCGTTCCCTCCGAGCGCAACGACGGCCACGGGCTGAGCATATGTTGGAGATGAGTTCAGAGCGAACCTGTTTTATCTGAAATTATCACCGCCGCGGACTCTGAGAACGGAAGACTTTCAGTATACGAGTAATTCTTCACAAAATCAAGCCGTGTCTCCGATGAGCTTTCGCACCTCTGCATCGCGCTCGCGGTCGATCACCTCGACTGCTTGCGCGGCTTGCTCCCATTCTGCAATAAGCTGTGGGAGATCGCGTCGAAGTTTCTCATATTCAGCGAGCAGCTTTTTGGATTTCTCCGGCTCGCGATACAGTTCCTCACTACCCAGTTGAGCTTCGAGAGCCCGCTTGCGGTTTTCGAGCTGCTCAATCTGGGCCTGAAGGTTGTTCTCCCGCGCCTGCACCTCCTGCAGCTGCTTCGAGAAGCGATTACGCACTTCTGCTTCAGCGCGCTTCTGCTCACGACTCTTGGGACGAGACGCGTCGGATGAGGCGCTGACCGGAATGCGGTCGGCCTGCTCCGGCTTGCCGGCTGCATTGCCATCCGCTCCGGCCAAATTCTTTCGAGCAAGATATTCGGAGAGGTTGCCCGGCCAATCCCGCAGCACTCCGCCGTCAATCTCCAGCACGCGGTCCACAAGCCGGTCAAGGAAATGACGATCGTGGCTTACGATCAGCAGCGTTCCGTCATAGGACTTCAGCGCGTTCAGCAGCACGTCCTGCGACGCCATGTCGAGGTGATTAGTCGGCTCGTCGAGGATAATGAAATTGGAGGGATGCAGGAGCATCTTCGCCAGCGCCAGTCGCGACTTTTCACCGCCGGAAAGCACCGAGACCGGCTTGAAAACGTCGTCGCCGGAAAACAGAAACGCACCCAGCAGCCCGCGCATCCGCTCCGGTGTTTCCCCGCGCCCCTCCGCCTCCATCTGATCGAGCACATTCAGGCTGGAATCGAGGTGAAAATCCGCCTCCTGCGCGAAGTAGTCAATCTCGACTTTATGTCCGATCTTGACTTCGCCGCTCGTCGGGCGATCCACCTCGACGATCAGGCGGCACAGCGTGGACTTTCCAGCCCCATTCACCCCGACCAGCGCGACCTTTTCTCCGCGGTGCAAGACGAGGTCCACATCATGAAAGACTTCCTTCGCGCCGTAGCTCTTATGGACGCGATGCAATTCGAGCACGATCCGGCCACTGGGCGGCGCAGGCGGAAAATGGAAGCGCACCTTCTTGGACGCGGAGCGCACGTCCACCGTCTCCATCTTCTCGAGCGCCTTGATGCGGCTTTGGACCTGCCGGGCTTTGCTGGCCTTGTAGCGAAAGCGCTCGATAAACGCTTCCACACGCTTGCGCTCCTCCGACTGGCGCTCCGCAATCGCACCGAGCTGCTCCAGACGTTCATCGCGGCGGCGCTCGTACTCGCTGTAGTTGCCGGGGTAGACCGTGAACTCGCCGCGCTCCAATTCCGCCGTGTGCTTGATCACGCGATCGAGGAAGTAGCGATCATGGCTGACAATAATCAGAGCGCCTTCGAATTTCTTCAGGAAATCTTCCAGCCAAACGAGCGCCGGCAAGTCGAGGTGATTCGTCGGCTCGTCGAGCAGCAGCAGGTCCGGGTCATAAAGCAACAACTTGGCGAGCGCAATGCGCATCTGCCAGCCGCCGGAGAACTCCTCGACACGGCGCGTGAAGTCGGCTTCTTTAAAACCGAGACCGGCAAGCACGCGCGCGACCTTCGCCTCGGCATGATAGCCTTCGAGGTCCTGCCAGCGATGCTCGAGTGCCCCGGCCCGCTCAATCAGCTCGTCGTCGCCGGGCCGCACCGTCCGCTGCTGATGCACGTGCTCGATTTCGCGCTGCAGAGCGGGCAAATCCGGCAGCCCGCTCCACGTTTCCTCAAAGAGCGTCTTGCCTTTGTGCGTGATGCCTTCCTGCGGAAGGTAGCCGACCGTCAGATCGCGAGTGCGGTTGATCGCGCCGATCGTCGGCTCGTTCTCGCCGACGAGCAAGCGCAGCATCGTCGTCTTCCCCGCTCCATTCGGGCCCACAAGGCCATAACGGTCACCGCGGAAAATGGACCACGAGACATCGTCAAAGAGCGCGCGTCCCGGCAGGATTAACGAGACGTGATCGAAATGCGCCAGCCTCATGAGGGGCGAACCAGCGCGACCACGCGGCGGGCCGATTGAATACGCGTGCCGCCGCGACCCAGTGCTTCAAGGTAAACAATGTAAAGCCCGGTCGGCAGCATCCGTCCTTGACTATCGCGGCCATCCCAGAGGATTTCACCGTGATAGGTGACATCTGCTCTTGAGGCCAAACGCCGCACCTCTCGGCCCCGCACGTCGTAAATCTTCAGATCCACTCGCGCATCGGCGTCATGCAAGTTGATGCGCACGGCCAACAGATCATCCCGCCCATCGCCGTCCGGCGAGAAAGGATTCGGCTCGAGTAGCAGCAATTCGTCCGTGACTCCGGCTGCGGGAAGTGCGCGAGAATTCACGCGCGCGGGCGTGCCACCCGTGCTGTCTAGGCTCGAGGCCCAATTCAGCGGATCGTTGGTGGAAGCGGACGAAGAAATGCGTTCGAGTGAGATACCCTGCTCACCGCCCCACGATGGGCGATAATCCGCGCGATCTATCAGGTCGCCCGATTGATTCCACAGCAGCAGCGAATCGCCATTATTGTTCAGAGAAACGCTGGATGAATTCCAGACCAAGACACGCGCTGTGGGTGGCAAGTGTTCAAAGAAAACGGCAGAATCCGAAGCCAGAACCAGCATCGAATCGGGATCAAGAGTCATGTCCGGCAAAGAGAAGCTTCGCGTCGAGTCGGCGAGAGCGGTGCCATCGCCAAAGCTGAAGCCATTCAAGGAAATCGGAATGGGATTGGGATTCAGCAGCTCCACCCACTCGCTCATTCCCGGCTCCGGTGCATACATGATTTCATTGATGATCAGACTGCCGGGCAAGCCGGAGGGCGAGACCGCGCACTCGCGGGAGTTGTTTTCCAGATTGTCGTCGGTGCCGGGCAAGCGAGCAGCGAAATAGCGCGGCAACTCCGAAGCAACTACCGCCGAGCTTGAGAGCACCACAGAGTCGTGTGGAGCAAGCATAGGCAAGGTCCACCCGTCGAGGAGCGTGAGTGAGTCCACGCCGCCGCTTCGCTCGTAGAGCGTCAAGGAATCCGACAGCGACGACAGGCCGAGATTGGATACGGTGATGGTGAGATTGAATGACTCCCCGGGCTGTGGTGCGCTTGGTGCAACGGTCATGCGAGTGATACCGAGATCGCGCTGGGGCGGCGTGACGCTATTGCGGTAGCCGGGCGTTCCCAAATCTACCAGAGCGTCGGCCCAGTTGGAACTGTCGTCTCCGAGAGTGAAGAGAATCTTTTCTTCTGAGCGACCGGGCAGATTGCCGATGGTGTATGTGTAAGAGGAGACGACGCTGCTGTCCGCGTCGAACAGGGTTACCGTTTCCGGCGAACTGTTGGAGAGGCCGCGGCTGCCGAAAGTCGAGCCGGAAATAGTGACGACCAGAGCGGATTCGGGGACGCGGCCATCGTAAGTGGTGCTGCCGCTGGGGAAGTAGTCGGGGTCCATGACCAAGACGTATTGTCCCGGATGCACGATCAGGCCCTGATCCAGCGCGATGAGGCTGTCGCTGCCTTCGCCGTCGGAGATCGTCCAGCCGCTCAGATTGCGATTGTTGAGCGAGTTGTTGTACAGCTCGATGAACTCATCCGTATTTTCATTGCCGCTGGGGTCGAACATGATTTCGTTCAGCGTAACCTGAGAGTGCGCCTTCAATGCGCAGCATGAGAATAAAATCAAGAATGAAACGTTGAATTTAGAATGCATTTTCGAGGTGCTTGAGTTGCGGTTCGCCATTTTCCCACCAGACGGCAATGACATCAAAGCGGCAGGGAGACTCGATGCGCTGCCGCTTGACATAATAATGTGCAAGCTTTCGGAGTTTCGCCTGCTTGCGGCTCCGCACGCGGTCTTCGGGACGAATCCAGTGGAGTTTGCCGCTACTCTTGACCTCGACAAAGACGCAGACATCCTTATGCACGGCGATAATGTCCACTTCGCCGAACGAGCAGCGCCAGTTGCGCTCGATGATTCGATACCCGTTGCGGATCAGGTGCCTGGCGGCGAGCGCCTCGCCTTGCTCGCCGGTCCCGGCCCTAACTCGCTTGGGGAGAATTCGCTGGAGCAGGGACTTCAAAAAATTCACGGACACCCCGGAAAGTTCTGCGATGGATCGGACAGGGGCCGATGCGTCTAAGCACCTCGCGGTGCTCCAGCGTCGGATATCCCTTGTGCCGCCCAAAGCCGTATTCGGGAAACTGTTTGTCGTAGTCCTGCATCAGGCGGTCGCGCGTTACCTTGGCAATAGTCGAAGCCGCGCCGATCACGAGGACGCGCGCATCGCCATCCACGATCGCCCGCGACATGATCGCACCGGGCAGCGGATGTTTGCCGTCCACCAGAATCAGAGAAACCGCGGGGTGGTCGAGCTGGTCCACCGCGCGCTGCATGGCGAGGAGCGACGCGCGGAGAATATTCAGCGTATCCACCTCCTCTACCGTGGCCACGCCCACGCCGTAGGACAGCTCCGCGCTGAAGTGCTCGTAAAGCGACTCGCGCACCGCCGCCGAGATAATCTTGGAGTCACAGGCCCGGCGCAGCGCGTCGCAGTCTTTGTAGATCACGGCGGCCGCCACAACCGGCCCGGCGAGCGGCCCCCGTCCGGCTTCATCCACGCCACAGAAGCTCGTAATTCCCGATTCCAGCAACGACTGCTCGATTGAGACCACATCGCCTATAAAGCTGATGGTTGAGACAGGAGGAGCCTTTGTCATGCTGCTAATCTCCACCGCCGTATGGAGCGCTGAAGTAAAGATTCCTCCCGCACCCATTTGCCGCCGCGCTCGACGTATGTGATGTGACCTTCTCGAGATGTGAGTCTTGCCGGAATGCCGTACAAGCTCAGCCGGGCGATGACCTCCGGCGAGGGGTGATGAAAGATGTTGCGCCTGCCGACGGAGATCACGGCTTCCTTGGGCGTTGCTGCATCCAAAAACGGGCCGGAGGTCGAACTTTTCGAGCCATGATGCGCGCATTTCAACAGCTCGACGTCGGACAGAGTCCCCCACAGCACGAGCTGGCGTTCAATAGTGCTGTCCGCATCACCCGGCAGGAGAGCGGTGGCGTTTCCAGCTTGCAGGCGCAGCACAACGGATCGGCGATTATCCGCGCGTTCGTCACGCATGATGGCCGAATCCGGGGACATGACCGTCAACGCTACCTCAGGACTCATGCGCAACACCTGACCGGCACGCAGAGTTTCAAATTTCAGCCCGGCCTGCGCCGCGGCCAAGGAGACATCCAAATAAGTGCGCGAGCTGGAGCTGTCACCATTCGAATAGATGTGCCGCACCGGAATCGCTTGCAATAATTCCGCTACTCCGCCGATATGGTCGTTGTCCGGGTGCGTCAGAATGATTGCATCCAGCGCTTCAATTTTTCGCTCGGCAAGCAGGGGCAGAATCCTCGCGGCCGCGGACCAGTTCGCGATGCGCGGCCCGGCATCCACGAGAACATGGCAACCACCGGCACTGATCAGCGTGGCGTCGCCGTTCTCGACATCGAGAAACGTCACGACACACGGCGGCGAAGACTCGCGCATCGCATTTCCCCAAAGGACTACATTTCCCGCAATCAATATGCCCACGGCGATCCATCGCCATTGACGATAACCCAATCCCAGCAGAGTCACGCACGCTGCGGCAACGAGAATCGTCAAAATGCCAGGCGAGAATTCCGGGACTGAAACGCTCGCGTAGGGCAAGCTTGCCGCCACGTGCACCGACTTTCCCAAAAGCCATGCGATCAGGTTAAGCGAGGGCGCGAGCAGCGTTGCCACAAGCGGCAGAACCGGCGCGAACACGAGCAGAATCACGGTTAGCATCAACATCAAGGCGAAGCCCGGCACAGCAACCAGATTGCCCAGAATTCCGAGCGCCGGCATGCGATGAAAGAGATACGCCACGAGCGGAAGCGTGGCGAATTGCGCAGCCAACATGCCGGCGATCAGGCCGGCGGCGTATTTGACGGCGGGACGCGGACGAGCCTTCCAGAGTTTTAGGAGGCCCTCGCGCACGGCGCGATATCCGCCGACCAGTCCGAAGACGGCAAAATATGAGAGAAGGAATCCGGGATCTGCAAGATCCAGCGGTTTCCAGAGAAGTTCAATGAAGGCCGCGGCCAGAATCAGATTCAGAAACACGGCTCGCCGGTGCAGGAGCAATCCAGCCAGATAGGCCGCCGCCATCAGCGACGCGCGGACCAATGACGGGGCCTCCCGCCCGATCTCCATGTAGAGCAGCACCACGCCGAGCAGCAGCCACAATTTCAAGGAATGCGGGATTGGCAGCCAGCTCAAGGCCAGCCAGATCACAAGCACAATGAGACCGGTATTCATGCCGCTGAGCGCAAAAATATGACTCAGCCCGGTCACGCGCAGGTGTCCGGTGAACTCGCGGCCAAACTCACCGCGATCGCCCAGCAACAGCGCGCTGGATAACGCGGCCGCGTCCTCACTCAAATAGCGATGAAACGTGGAGCGCGCAAACGAGCGAAATCGGTCAACGGTCTTGCGCCAGTGCCAGTGACCGGCGGGCGAGACAAAGAGCGACAGGCTGTCCGCATAGACAGCGGCAGCCTCCCGTTTCACCAAAGCGGAGATGAGGCCTCCGGTAGTGCCATAGAGCTTTCGTCCGACACTAAGCCGTCCTTGTGCCCAGACATTGTCGCCGTACGCACAACTCGCGAGCTGCGCCGAATCCGCGTAGAGCCTGATCCTTGACGACAAAACGCGCAAGGTTTCCGGACCGCACGTCAGCGAGCAATCCTCCAAGAGAACCCGGCTGCCGGAAGGGCTGTCCGCAGATGGAAGCGCGATGCGGCCGCAGACGGTCACCAGACTGTCCGTTGCGGCGATCTCCGCGAGCTGCCGGCGCGTTGTCCGGTCGAGCGCCACGCTCGCACGATAGGCACCGAATACACCGAAGAACAGCGAGAGCGCGATGACACCGATCCACGCGCGCTGAATGAACAGCATCACAGCGAGCGCCATGAGAAAAGCCAAGCCGCAGAGCCAGAATCCTACCCGCGGCACGAGGTCCACATGCAGCGCAAGCATCACTCCGCCCGCGACTGAAACGGTCAGCGGCAGCAGCGGAATCTTGCGCAGGTCGGAGAGCCACGGCGAGACCATCGCGAGCCTCTCGAAGGTAAGTTGCTACGGCTTTTCCAGCACGAACAGATGCGCAATCCCAAACGACAGCGGCTTGACTTCCGCGCAGCGAAAGCCAACGTCCGCGAAGAGCCGAGTCAGTTCCTGCGCCGAGCGGAAGTTCTGCACCGTCCGGTTAAGGTAGGCATAGGCCTGCGGATCGCCGGAAATCCTGGCGCCAAGGGGAATCATCACGCGCCGCATGTACCATCTAAACATGCGATCAACGATCCGCGAGCGATCCGGCGTAAATTCGAGAATCGCGCCTCGACCACCGGGCTTCAACGTGCGAAACAGTTCACCCATGCCGCCGCGCAGGTCAACAAAATTGCGAATTCCGAAGGCGACAGTGAAGCGATCAAAACTCTCATTTTGAAAGGGCAGCGTCTCCGCGACGCCTACGATGAGCTTGAATCTGGCAGGCGGAATAAACCCGGCCTTGGCATCGGCAACCGCGAGCATTTCGACGGCCGGGTCGAGCAGGTAGGTCGTGATTGTGGCGTTATCCCAGTGCGCCGCAAAAGACATGTCTCCCGTCCCTGCGCTGCAATCGAGCATCGTCAGCGGCTCTCCGTGCAGCTTCAGTCGCCGAATGGCGGCGGCCCGCCAACGCTGATCCACACCAAGCGAGAAGAGACGATTGAGCAGATCATACGTGCGCGCAATCCGGCCAAACATGCGCGCCACATCGCGGTCGGCGGTTGAGTTCACAGCGGGAGATCTACGGTACTGTTCCAGGCTACGCCGGACTCAGAGTGAGGTATGCAAACAGCAGCGGCGACGAAATCAGCAGCGAATCGAAGCGGTCAAGAAAGCCGCCGTGGCCGGGCAGGACGGACGACGTATCTTTGACCTGAAGCTCGCGCTTCATCAGCGACTCGAGCAGGTCGCCCAGTTGCCCGGCAATTCCCACAATCAGCGGCAGCACGATATAATCCACCGTCCTTGGGGACGCCAACTGCAACAAGGAAGCGAGCGGCAAGATAATGGTCGCAACGATGAGTCCCGCGACGAATCCCTCGATGGTCTTATTAGGACTGGCAGCGACGTACAACTTGTGCCGTCCGAATTGCTTGCCGCCGAAATAAGCCGCCGTGTCACAGATCCATGTGGCAACAAAGAGCAGCGCTAAGGGTCCGGCCGGGCGAAGCCGAGATGCGGCGGCGGTATCGTTCAGGACCATCCACAGCGCCAGCGGCAAAGCAACATAGCCCCAAAAGAGCGCCAGCGCTCCCAGATTCTTCAGGGGTTGGTGATCGCGGCGGAAGACTTCGCCCAGCATCGCCAGAAACACGAGGCCAGTCGCGATCCCAACAGCGGCCGGCTGTCCACGAGTGAAAACAAGGTAATCGAGACCTAACACGCTCAGCGCGGCGCCGGGAATCCAAATATTCGCTCCGCGGCTCGCATTCAGCTTCTTCCATTCCCAAAGGATGACGGCTTGAATTGCCGCCACGATTACGATAAGCGGCCACTGCCCGCGAACCGCTGCATAGAGCAGAATCGGAATGCCGACTGCCGCCACCGCCAGCCGCTGAGCGAGATTTTTCATCAGTCGAAGCGTCGTCCTTTCAGCGTCTCCTCCGGCGGCGGCCAGCCGCCCTCTGTCGGCGTCTCTTCAAAGGCGGAATCCAGCACCGCCGCGGTCTTGTACAACTCCTCATCGGACATCAAGAAGATGGACATCGAATCGGGCGGCAATAGACGCGTTTTGAGACGGTCCGAGAATGCTGAATCCGGATACATGGCGATAATGCGACGAGCCACCGCTTGAGCGGAGTCGGAGTTTTGGAGGCGCTGTTCGTAAAGATAGAGCTGTGCGAACAGGGCGTGCTTTGCCGCCGCAGTGTTCGAATCCATGGCGATCACATTGCCATAGAGTCGGATCAGCGAATCCGCGGAAACGTCGTTTGCGACACTGGCTTGCTCCGCGAGTCGGAAAGCCTCTTCCTGCGGGTTCGGGGGCAGCTCCAATAATGGCAGGCCCAGCGCCTTGCGTGCGAGATTGGCCGCTCTTAGCGGAACGCTGTCAGCATCCACAACGGCCTGATAAAAGGTCATCGCTTCCGGCGCCCGTGCGCTGTCATGACTGGCGTTCTCGGCCAAGAACAAGTTAGCCTTCCAATACACCAGCCGGTTCGCCTTGGATGCGGCCGCGCGGCGGTAATAGGCCATCGCGCTGTCTTGTTCTGCAAGACTCAAGTCGTAGAACTCAGCGACATGGAGGAGAGCCAACTGGTATTCGCGCTGCATCCGCATCGCCGTCCGCTCCAACTGAGCCATTTCATCCGTCACGGCGGTGTCGGACTTAACCGGTACTCGCGCCGCCAAGGCCGTATCCGCCGGACTGACGGCGGCAGACGTGTCTTGCGGCAGACTTTGGCGAATCGCGCGCATGATGGAGTCCGCCGCCAGCGTCGCCGGTGAGATGCGATGCGGTTCAGCGGCCGAATCCACGACGGCACTGACAGCGCTGTCGGCAGCAGCACCCGGAAAGACGGTCGAATCCTTGATCGCGGCAATCGAATCCGGAGCGATGGACAACCCCTGGTTTGAATCGAGTCCTGTGGTCATTTCCTCGGGAGCACCAAGCGTTTCCGGAAGGCTATCCGGCTCCGTTACGGGCGTCATTGGAAGCGGAGTCATGCCGGCCTTGCGCTGCAGCAACATGACCCGCTGCACGTCAATCTGGTGCATGCTGTCCCCCAGAGCACGAACGCGATCCAGCGCCAGCAAACCGCGCGTCAATTCGTCCTTCATGGCGCGCGCGGAGTCCACCACTTCGCGAGCCGCGCCGACTCGAAGGACGCTGTCCAGGAACGCCTTGGCTTGCGGCATGTCTACATGGTGCGAGCGATAGATGCGAGCCAAGCGGAAAAAGGCCAAACCGCGCTGCTCGCCCGCTGCATGCTCTTCCGCATATTTGTTGTAGATCTCGATTCCTTCCTCTACCCGGCCTGTCTGCACCGCCAATTCCGCCAGCTCCAGATCCACATCGTCCGCCAGATTTTCAAAACTCGAGTTATCCTTCAGACGCAGGAGAATCTTCTCGGCTCGCGCGGCGTCACCGAGAGCGACCGCACAACGTGCCGTATACAGATAGGCGTTGTAGGCGCGACGCCGGTCTTTGGTCGCATGGGCAACGGCTTCGAAGGCCTTCTCCGCCCCGGCGAAGTCTTTCTGTTCGAACCGGCAGATTCCAGAGGAGTAGCGGGCCTCCCAGCGTTCATCGCCACGGCCGATCATCTCTTCGGCAATCTGGAAATGCGCGGCCGCTTCGATCCAATGCTTGGCGTCAAATTCCGTGCGCGCCAAGAGCAGCTCGGCCTGTCCACGCTGCCGGCGCTGCCTGAGCTGCGGTGCCATTTTGCTGAGAAGATCCGTAGCGTCGGAATGCCGATCCTGTTCGAGCAGCGTGCGCGCCTTCCAGATGACCGCATCGCCGGCGTGCTTGCTGTCCGGGAAGATCGTAATCAGCTCGGTGAACTTGCGCTCGGCGCGGGAATAGTCTCCGATTCGATAATAGGAGATTCCCATCAACAGCAAGGCATCGTCAACCCACCGGCTCTTCGGATAGTACTCGAGCAGACGGGACGCCGCTTGAATAACTTTCTGGTACTTGTCAATAGGGACACTTTGCGCCTGCCGCGGGGGAGCGGGTGCGTTTTGACGAGGGGGCGTACCGGACGGCTGCTGATCCGGCGGACGACGACTATTCGTCTCTTTTTCGGCCTCGTTGAACTTCTTCTTCACGTCATAGAACGTGTTGAAGTAGGCGCAACCATTGAAGGACAGCAACGCCAAAACGACCGCGAGAGCGGCAAGATATGAGGTTAAGCGATTCATGGGTGTGAAGCCTGCGATTCCGTTTGCGATGCGTGGGACCGTCGGTAGGCCGCGACGAGTTCAGGGAGGATCTCGCCCGCCGGGCCGCGGAGATGACGTGTAGCCAAAAAAGTAAACGGAGTCTCTTCGATATTGACCTCGATAACTGCCGCGCCCGCCGCCCGTGCGATTTCGGGCAGCGCCGCCGCGGGATAAACCTGTGAGGATGTGCCCACCGTCAACAACAGATCGCAACTCTCAGCAGCCGCAAAAGCCGCTTGTAATTCATGCTCAGGCAAGTACTCGCCAAACCATACGACACCGGGTCTCAGCATTCCGCCGCAGCGCTCGCAGTTTGGCACTTTACCTTTGAAAACCAGCGTTTCATCCGTGTTCTCGGTTCCGCATTGCTGGCAGCGATTGATGCGGATGTTGCCGTGGAGCTCGAGAATGTTCTGACTTCCGGCGACGCGGTGCAAGCCATCAACGTTTTGCGTTGCCAGCGTGAATTTCGGAGCTAATTTTTCCCATTCGGCGAGCGCGTAATGCCCGGGGTTAGGTTTGGCTGTGGCGAGGATGTCGCGGCGATGCTGGTACCATTCCCAGACCCTTTCCGGGTTGGCCAGAAAGGCCTCTACATTGGCCAATTCCTCGGGTTTGAATTTTGACCAAAGCCCGTCTTTCGCCCGAAATGTCGAAATTCCGGATTCAGCGGAGATCCCAGCGCCGGTAAGTACGGTGATAGATTCTGCTTTTTCAATAAGTTGAAAAATTTCGGAATCGAGAATCATGGGGAAATAATTTCCCTTGACAAAATACTTATCATTCTGTATATTTCAGACTTGAAAAGTATGCGACCGGACCCTCTCTGGGGACGGTACCCCGGACAGGAGTTCAATTAAGAGGATCCATGCCGCAGCACAAGTCGAATGAAAAGCGGATGCGCACCAGCGCCGCCGCTCGTACCCGGAATCGAATTGATAAATCGCACGCCCGCGTTGCGGAGAAGCGTGTGCTCCTGTCCAAAGATTCGAAGCAAGCCGCCGGATTGCTGGTGGAGGCTTTCAAGGTGTTGGACATTATGGCTTCCAAGGGAGTATTGCATCAGAACACGGCCGCTCGTCAAAAAGCGAAGTTGTCTCGTCACGTAAACTCTCTGCCAGCCGCTTAGATTTCCCTCGTAATCATCCCCGCCGAGCCGGTGTAACTTTGGCGCTCCTCCCCTCCAGCCAGAGTTAATGCACCGGCTCTTTTTTGCCTCCAATGTTCACCAGCGCGGCGCTTCATAATTCGGAGCTTCGCGCGTGATGGTGACATCGTGCGGATGGCTCTCGCGATAGCCCGCCGAAGTTGCCTGTATGAGCCGTGACTTCTCCTGCAACTCCTGAATGTCTTTCACTCCGCAATAGCCCATCGCCGCCCGCAAGCCGCCCATCAATTGAAAGACGGTATCCGCCAAGCGTCCCTTGTAAGGCACCCGTCCTTCAATCCCCTCCGGCACAAACTTCCCGCTCGCTTCGGACGCGGATTGGAAATAGCGATCCGCGCTTCCGCGCTTCATCGCTCCGATCGAACCCATGCCGCGGAACAGCTTGTAGCTTCGCCCTTCGAGCAGAATGGTCTCGCCCGGACTTTCTTCCGTTCCGGCGAAAAGACTGCCGATCATCGCGGATGACGCCCCGCTGGCAATCGCTTTGGCAATATCGCCTGAGTAACGGATGCCGCCGTCGGCGATGACGGGAATGCCGCGCTGCTGCGCTTCGGATACCACTTCCATAATGGCGGTGACTTGCGGCATGCCGACGCCCGCGACCACTCGGGTCGTGCAGATGGAGCCGGGACCGACGCCGACTTTCACCGCATCCACGCCGGCCTCAATCAGATCGCGCGCCGCATCCGCGGTGACGATATTCCCGGCCACCAATTCCGCACCGACAAACGTCTTTCGAAGCAGACGCACGGTCTCAATGACGTTGCGCGAGTGACCATGCGCGGAATCCACAACCAGCGCATCCACGCCGGCGTCGAGCAGCACCCGAGCACGTTCAATGGCATCCAGCCCCACCCCGATCGCGGCGGCAATCCGCAGGCGACCGTCGGCGTCTTTGCATGCATTCGGAAACTGCGAGCGTTTCTGAATGTCTTTGACCGTCACCAGTCCCGCCAGCCGTCCTTCCTTATCCACCAGCAGCAGCTTTTCGATGCGATTCTTTTGCAAGATAGCTTCGGCAGCCTTCGGATCCACACCGACCGGCGCCGTGATCAGCCTTTCGCGCGGAGTCATCACTTCGCGAATTTCCAGATTCAGATTTTGCTCAAAGCGCAGATCACGATTCGTGACGATGCCGACCAACTTCTCGCCTTCCACCACCGGAATGCCGCTGATGCCTTTGTCGCGCATGAGGGCATGAGCATCGGCCAAACGCGCATTGGGAGGCAACGTGTGCGGCTTCAAGATCGTCGCCGACTCGCTGCGCTTGACCCGGTTTACTTCCCGCGCCTGCTCCTCCGGCGTCATGTTTTTGTGAATGACGCCGATGCCGCCTTCGCGGGCCAGAGCAATCCCTAACGAGGCCTCCGTTACGGTGTCCATGGCCGCTGAAACCAGGGGAATATTCAACTGGATATTCCTGCTGAAGCGGCTTTTCAAATCCACCTGCGAGGGGAGGACGTCCGAGCGCGCCGGCATGAGCAGCACGTCATCAAAAGTGACGCCGACGCCGAGGATCTTATCTGATTTCAACATGTGTTGTCTTCAAGATGATAGGTTAAAGACCGCCGAATACGCGGTCGAAGTATTCGAGATAGGCGATTGTCCCGTAATTGTGATCGAGCACCATTACGACCACCGTGATGACCAGCCCCAACACGACCAACACCGAAAGATAGATTCGCCACGCCGTCGTACCGTAGCCAATGCGCAGGGCTGAGAGCAGCCGCTGCAGGCACCACAGCAGCCCGACGGCAATGGCAAAGAGCGATGGATTCAAGAAGTTTGGCGTTTCGAGCGCGCGAAAGAGAATCACTCCAACCGGCAGCAGAAAAAGCAAGGCGGCAAGCGACCAGATCACATAATTAGTGGCCTGCCAGAAGTCCATTCGCTCGCGGAAGGGGATTGAAATGACGCGGATCAAAACCGTCAGCAGCAGAATGAGCGCCAGAAAGACGACGGTGAAGAAGATCACCGCAGAACCCGGGTGCCAGATCAGGTTCACCAGCCCGGCTTTCCACTCGGGAGACGGCAAGAAATGCGTCAGATAGTAATCCAGCGCGAGGCCGTTCCGGAACGCGTACAGCACGGACGCAACCACGAGCGCCAGAGTAAGCGACTCCAGCAGCCACAGCAGCAAGGGTTGAGCGGTGTGCAGGAAGCGCCGGTAATGCAGATCCATGTGAAAGCCATGCGGATGCATGAACACGCGCTTCAGGTTTTGGCGAAAGACATTGTTCCGCCGCATCTCCACCGAGATCAACAACAACGCAGCCAAGCCGACCACCGGAAACGCCAGCGGCGAGCTTTGCGTCACCGGCGCCGAAATGGGCGCAGACACCTGTCCCGTCTGCACCAGGTCACGCAGCTTGAAGTACACGACGCGCTCGGTGCGATTGAAGCCGACGACGCCATAGCTGTAGAGATAGGGATCCGTGTGACTCGGCTGCGCGACCAGAGGACTTTCGCCGTGATAATCCGCAAACGAGTGAATCAAATAGCCGTCCACGCCGCGGTCAGCATTGATTCGTTCCAGTTCACGAATCAAGTAGTTCGCCTGATTGATCAAGCCGAGCGATAAATTGCGCTGATCCGGATCGCCCGGACAGACAAGCGTCCTTAACCCGGCAATCAGTACCGGTTTGTCGTTTGCCGCAGGCAAGCTAACGCTGTCGGATGGAGAGGACAGGAGAACAAAATCAGAGCGTCCCGCGATCCCAGTGTCGCGAGCTTCCGTATAGCAGGGCCGCCCGTCCAAATCCTTGACGTACCTGTACAGCCAATCGTTGAATTGCTGCGCTTCGGAGTCCGTCCCATCCAGATCAGAGCCAATCCCCCAGCCTAAGACCGACACATGACTGCCATACTCGCTAATAAGTCCCGAATAGGCTCGTTCGCACAGTTGCCGGAACTTGCCCCCGTTGAGGAAGGGCGACGGCACGTTACTTACTCCTGCCTCTATCAGCAGGAGCACCCCCATCTCATCGGCCAAGCCGATCAAGGCCGGCGGGGGTGGGCCGTGCGGGACGCGCACGAGATTCACGCCCAAGTCCTTCATCGCCGCGAGGTCGCTGCGCAGGTACGAGGCGGCCATCGCACGACCGCCGCGCGGATGTTCCGGAACATAATCCATCCCCTGCAAGCGGATCCGTTCTCCGTTGAGATAGATATCGCCGCCGCGAATGTCGAGTTGCTTGAATCCAATCCGCTCCACCCGGCGGTGGAGCGTATCACCTCCAACCACCAGCGCAGTTGTCAAATTATAGAGAACCGGTGAACGCGGCGACCACGGGGACGCGGCAAAACTCGGCAATGAAACCGCCGCCTGAAATTCCGCTTCGTTCGCGCCGCCACTCAAGTCGCGATGGGCCTCGGCGAGGACATTTCCGGAGCTGTCGCAAATCGCCGCCGCCAATTGAACGGTTTTACCCGCGCTTCCGCTGTCGGCACCCAGGGGATTCGGCGAATAGCGGGCAATCCGCACTTGAACGTCCGCCGCGACCTGTTCCGCGCCGCTCTTTCGAGTCAGGATGCGCGCCGCCTCGATGCTCCACGCCGGCACGCCGCGCAGATAGACACCGGAAAAGACGCCGCCGTAATTACGTACGTCCCGCGCCTGCGGCGCCAGCGGCAAACTTTCACGCGGAGAAAGCTTGTTACTGACTTTCAGCATCAGCTCGTTGGCCTGACCGTAACGCAAAACGTCCCGGCTGACATCGCAGGAGAAGCCGAGATGCCCGCCGGCAAAGGAGGACAACATTCGCCCGTTCACCCAGACCTGCACGGCATAGCTGGCTTCAGGCACCTGTATCTGAAAATTCCAAGGCCGCAGCGAATCAGCGACGCCAAAAGTCCGGCGAAAGGTCAGCTCATCTTCATCGCCCCAAAAAGACCCCGGCAGCCAAACCTGCAACGGCGGCTGATCCGGTTCCGTCACACACTCCCATGGGCCAGAAAGATCTATCACAACCTGAGTCGGATCGGCGCGCAATTCGGGCTGCACCGGGCCGCTGAACGGCTCGCGCTGCTCAAAGAACGTCAAGCCCTCGGCAGGACGCGCAGCCGCGACGAGCACGAGGGCAAGGATGCAATGGATGATGGACCCGATAGCGGAATGTCGTCGCAGGAACAACAATTGTTCTCCGGCTACCTCGCGAACTCGTGATTCTTTACGAGAATGGTCAAACACAACTGCGCGCTCGTCTCCATGTCGCGAATGTAGATGTGCTCGCTGGTTGTGTGTTCGTCCTTCATTCCGCAGCCGATGACGACCGCCGGAAGACCTTTTTCGTTATACACATTCGCATTGGTGCCGCCGCCGATGGCTAAGGGCTTCATCTCCATGCCGAGCGACTTGCCCGCCTCCGATGCCAATTTGAACGGCAGTGAGTCAAAAGCAATGTTCATCGCATTGAATTCGCGCTTGACCTTGGCGTGAACCGCCGGCGCAATCACTTTTCCGTCGGAGGTCCGGGTGAAATGTTTGACTGCGTCCTCGAAGCGCTCGACCATGTGCTTGGACTGCGCCTCCAGAAAATCGTTGGAATGGCTGCGCGCCTCCGCCGTGACAATTACCTTGTCGGCGACGATGTTGGTGGCCCGGCCACCGTTTACGGTACCGATATTCGCCGTGGATTCCGGATTCAACCGCCCCAGTTTCATGCCGGACACCGCATGGGCGAAGACCTCGATGGCTGATACTCCTCGCTCGGGCGCCATTCCGGCGTGGGCGGCCACGCCGTCAATTTCAATATACAAACGGTTGGCGCTTGGCGAACGGTGGACCACGTGGTCCAGCTCCTCGCTGTCGAGCACAAACGCGCACTTCGCCTTGACCCGGTTCAGGTCCACATGATTCGCGCCAAGCAACCCGATCTCCTCGGCGACGTCGAAGATTACCTCGACCGGACCGTGCGGCACGTTGGATTCGTGCAACACACGCAATGTCTCGACAATCACCGCCACGCCAGACTTATCATCCGCGCCCAGCACCGTCGCGCCGTCGGAGCGAATGACGCCGTTCTCCACGCGCGGCTTGATTCCCAATCCGGGCATGACCGTATCCATGTGCGATGAAAACAGAATCGCCGGCGCGCTGGAACTGTTTGCGGTCATCCTCACGTGCAGGTTGCCGCAATTTCCGCCGATCTTTTCCCCGGCATCGTCGCGCCACATCTCCACACCCAACGGCTTCAGGCTTCGCTCCAGATAATCGGCAACGTCCGCTTCTTTCTTCGAAGGACTATCAATCTGCACCAACTCCAGGAATGTACGTACTAAACGGTCCGTGTTCAGGCTCGGAATGCTCATGAGGTTGCTTTAGTTGATGAGTTCACCCACGACCCCGTCGGGGTGAAGCAGTGTGATGTTCACATTCTTGATCAGACCCGCCACATCTGAATCGGCGGGCGCATACACATCCAGATAGTTCGGCGCATGGCCGGCGAGAAACTCTCCGACGCGCCGCTGTTCGAATAACACGCGCTGCACCGTTCCGACGTGCTGTTTGCCGAACCGACGTCGCAGTGTCTTGTCTATTTCCTTCAGCGCAGCCACACGTTGGGCTTTGACGGCCTCGCTCACGTGTCCCGGCAGCTTGGCTGCCGGCGTGCCGGGGCGCGAGCTGTAGGGGAAGATGTGGACGTAGGCAATCGGCGAGTTCGCCAGAAACTCTTGAGTCGCCGCGAACTGTTCATCCGTTTCGCCGGGGAAGCCGACGATGATGTCGGTGCCGAACCCCCAATCGCCGCGCCGTGAGAACGCGAAGTCAAAGATATGGCGGAGCTGCGAGGTCGTGTAACGGCGGTTCATCCGGCGGAGGACCGAATCCTCCCCACTCTGTAATGGGATATGGAGGTGCGGACAAATCTTTTCGGATGAGGCAACGACATCGAGCATCCGGTCGCTGATCGCCCACGGTTCGACGCTGCCCAAACGAATTCGCTCGAGCCCTTCCACTTGTTCCAACGCCGCCAGCAGACTCGCGAGACCGTCGCGCTCGTCCCGATCAAAGCCGTAGGTGCCCAGCGCGACACCAGTCAAGACGATTTCGATGAAGCCTTGCCCGACCAAATGTTCTGCGCGCTCTACGGCCGTGCGAACGGCGAGGCTTCGCCCTGCTCCCCTAAGCTTCGGGATAATACAATAAGTGCACTTTTGCGAACATCCATCCTGCACTTTCAGGAAGCTGCGCGTACGCCCGAGCAGTCCGCTGACCATCACGTCGCCCGTGACATCTGTCGTATGCGCCGTCTCGCCCACAAATACTGCCGCTGCATTCCCGCCGGCTTCGCGAGGTAGAAAATCGAGAATGTGCAACTTTTCCCGATTCCCCAGTACCGCATTGACGCCGGGAATCGCTGCCAATGTCTCCGGCGTGCGCTCGGACATGCAGCCGACGGCAAAAAGTTTGGCATCCGGACTATTGCGGTGCATCGAACGCAACAGCGATCTTGCCTTGCGCTCCGCGGTGGCAGTCACCGCGCAGGTGTTCACCACGCACACATCCGCCTGCGACGCGTCCTCCACGCTCTCATAGCCGGCCGAGCGGAACTGAGCAAGGATCTCCTCGCTGTCGTACTGGTTCAGCTTGCAGCCGAGTGTGGAGATCGCCACCTTGGGCGCAAGAATGTTAGACGTGACGGATGACATAGAGTAAGGCAGGGGTGGAGTTAAAGCGCTCCACCCCTGTCGCGATCAATGATTACGCTTGCTGATCGTCGGGATTCGGGCTTTCGCCAGACGGTGTTTCGGCGGGCGGAGAAATACCCTCGTCCGTCGGCGCGGCTTCGGAGTCGCTGCCGACGACGTACTGCTTGTACGTATCCTCGTCCACTTCGCTTTCCGCTTCCACACCGGCCGGAGCCTGCGCTGCCAGAATGATCTTCTTCGATTCCTTATCGAATTCGATCACTTCCAACGGCAACTCTTCGCCGACATTCAGCGGCTGCTTCGGCCCGCGCGCCAGACGCTTCAGCTGGCTATTCGGCACGAAGCCTTCCACCTCGCGCGGCAACTCGACGACGATTCCCTTTTCCAGAATTCGCGCGACGCGGCCGGTGGTTTTCGTGCCCACGGCGTACATTTGCTCGAATTCATCCCACGGATTCGTCTGCGCCTGCTTGAGACCCAGGGCGATCCGGCGCTCGTTGCGGTCAAAACCGAGCACGATGACTTCGATATCGTCGCCCTTCTTCAGCACTTCGCCGGGATGGCGCACGCGGCGCGTCCACGATAGATCTGAGATGTGCACGAGACCATCAATGCCATCCTCGAGTTCAACGAACGCACCGAACGGGACCAGATCGCGCACGCGGCCTACATGGCGCGAACCGACGGCATACTTTTGTTCGAGGTTGTGCCACGGGTCCGGCTCGACCTGCTTGAGACCGAGCGAGATCTTGCGGTTCTCTTTGTCAATATTCAGCACCACCACGTCCACCTCATCGCCGACCGACAGGATCGCCGACGGATGCTTGACGTGCTGGGTCCAGCTCATTTCCGAAATGTGCACGAGGCCTTCCAGCCCACGTTCCAACTCTACGAACGCGCCGTAGCGGGCAATCGAGACCACCCGGCCGCGCACCTTCGCGCCCACCGGATATTTTTCTTCGACGCCTTCCCACGGATGCGCCTGCAGCTGCTTCAGACCGATCGAAATGCGGCTGCGCTCTTTGTCGTAATCGAGCACCTTGACCGTGATTTTCTGATCAAGCTGCACGACTTCCGACGGGTGATTGACGCGGCCCCACGAGAGATCCGTAATATGCAGCAGGCCGTCCACGCCGCCCAAGTCCACGAACACGCCGAAATCCGTGATGTTCTTCACGGTGCCTTCCATGATGTCGCCGACCTTCAGGCTGCCCAGGACGCGCTCGCGAATCCCGGCGAGACTCTCTTCCACAATCACCTTGTGCGAGACGACGATGTTCTTGCGCATGTCATTCAGCTTGACAATGCGGAACTCCATGTCCTGGCCGACCAGGGCATCGAAATCGCGCACGGGATGCACGTCGATCTGCGAACCGGGGAGGAACGCATCCACGGTCATCAGGTCCACGACGAAGCCGCCCTTGATACGGCGCATGATCTTGCCTTTGGTGATCTCGCCGTTGGTGTGAATCTCGCCGATGCGCGCCCAAACCTTGAGGAAGTCCGCCTTGCGCTTCGAGAGCAGCAGCTGCCCCTCGGCGTCTTCGACGCGATCAAGATAGACTTCAATGTCGTCGCCGACCTTGAACTCTTCCCGATTCACAAATTCTTCGATCGGCACCATGCCTTCCGACTTGAAGCCGATATCCACCGAGATACCCTTGTCACCGACGGCAATGATCTTGCCTTTGACAATTTCACCCTCGCGAAACTCCATGATCATTTTGTCATAGAGACTGGCAAGGTCCTGTGAGTCGTGATGGGTTTCCTTTTGATTCTCGGGCAGCTCTTCGGGCTTGACCTTGCGGCCCTTGAAGCGGACGTCATCACGGGCGGTCACCGGCAGCGGCGCCGTCACGATTTCTGTGGTTGGGATGGTTGTGGTTTCTGGTTCCATTATTCTGCTCCGGTGTCCATACCCGCCCGGAGCGAGGACGGGGTTTGTGTTTTCGGCTTTCTATCTCAAACGTTCGTTCTTGATAATCTCTCGATCGTAAATAGGTCCCTTCTCCCGCACCCGACCAAGTGGCGTATGGAGCGAAAGATCACGGATGGCTTCGAGGATACGATCGGATACAGTCTGGTACAGCTCGCGCCCGCGCAAATCCACGGGTTTCAGTTCCGCGGCCGGAATCGGCTTGCCTACTACCAAAGTAATTCCAGGTCTGCCGCGCAACTGCGGTCTGCGCTCGCGGCTGCCATGAATGTACACAGGCACCACCGGAGCGTCAGATAAACAGACTACCCAGCCAACGCCCAACTTCGCTTCGAGAAAGCCGTCGTGCGGCGCGCGCGTGCCTTCCGGGAAAAACAGGAGACAGCCTTCGTTCTTCAGAATCGCAAGACACTTCTCAAGCGATGCCCGGTCAAACTCACCGCGATGCACCGGAAATGCGTTCAAATAGCGGATCAGCTTTCCGAGGACGGGACTCTCAAACAGCTCCGACTTGGCAAAGAACGAGACTTCCCGCGGAACGGTTCCGCCCAGAATCGGCGGGTCGAAATTCGAGCGATGATTGGAGGCAACGATGACGCTGCCCGTGCGCGGCAGATTTTCCATTCCGACGATCTTCATTCCGTACATCAACCGGAAGAAGATCTGCGATGTCATGCGGCAAAGCGCATAACCGAGTCGCATGGATTAGCGGTTCACGCTACTCTGTTCCATCTTCTTGGCCAATTCCACCACGCGATCAACCTGATCGCCAATCGTCATGTCGCTGGTATCGAGTTCAATGGCGTCATGCGCTCTGCGGAGTGGACTATGCTCGCGGGTGCTGTCGCGCAAATCTCGCGTTGCCAACGCCGATTCGACGTCGCCGGAACTCTGATCAATCCCGCGCAACAACATCTCCTTGCGGCGCCGCTTGGCGCGAGTCTTCAAGTCGGCGACCATATACACCTTCAAGTCGGCATTCGGAAAGACCACCGTTCCAATGTCGCGTCCTTCCAAGACGACTCCGCCGTTCCGGCCGAGTTCCCGCTGCCAGCGCACGAGATGCTCCCGCACCAAAGGGTTCTCCGAGACCGGACCGACCCACAGTGAGATTTCGGGAGTGCGAATTTCGATGGTCACATCTTCGCCGTCCAGCAGCACAAAGGTCAGTCCATCCTCTTCGCGCTCGGAGACTTCGGTATTCCGGAGCATGTCTTCGATCGCGGCGTTGTCATTGATCTCCACGCCCGAACGCAACATCTTCAGCGCTACCGCGCGGTACATAGCACCGGTATCTATGTGCATGTAGCCGAGCCGTTTCGCCACGAGTTTGGCGGTTGTGGACTTGCCCGAACCGGCCAACCCGTCAATCGCCACGATGAGACCGCGTTTCCCGGTCACGACTTGATCCGTGCTCCCTTTTCTTCTTCGATAAAGATGTGCGTGACAATCTTTCCGGGGAAGTGCTCGTCATCTTCACCGAAGCTCATCCGTTCCCACGGCATGCCCGACGAGGTATCTTCGCTGTTGCGGCTGATGGAGAGTAGGTACACTTCAATCCTACGCTGCCACTTCGCCATGTTTTTCGAGCGCAGGTCCACCCAACCTTTATCGGCCCATTCTTCGATGGAGCCGTCTTCCATTGGCACCAAATTGCTCCCGGAATACGCCGGAATCTTGACATCCGGTCCGCGCAGCAGGCGCTTGCCATCCGGCAGCAGAATCGCCAGCCCAATGGAAATCATGGTGGCGCGCAGCTGCCGGTCGCGTTCCAACAGCTCCAACAGCTTCGACGACATGCCTTCGGCGGTATCCTTGAGCGCTTCGGCGGGATCGTGGTACGCAAGTCGAATCAAATGCGCTTCGTAGAGCAACTTGGACAGATGCGGCGGGCCGAGCATTTCGAACGCTACACTGTGCGTTCCGGTCTCGTGTTCCAGCCGCTTCATCTCTTCGAGCGCACCAGTGCGCAGAATGCCCGCGCGATACGACGGTCCCATGACCACCGAGTCCAGCGCGCCGATGACGTCGAAGCCGCTGTTACCGCCTTCGATCTCCCACAACACGACCTGCCCGATCTCCTCCGGCGTCACAAACTCCATCTGCTCCGCGGCGGTGATTGTATAGAACTCATCGGCCGAAAAGATTCCGTTTTCGCCGGTGTCAATGTACACGGCCTTCAAGTTCTCGCCCAACGGTACGCCGGCCTTTTCCTTCTGACGCTGGAACTGCTTGCCCAGCACTTCCGCGGCATCCAGAGTGCAATCGTAGAGCGGAATCGGCTTGCCGCCGCGCTTGATCTCGCCGTAACCGATGCCCTTCCACGCAATCGCCGCCGCCGGCTTGATCTCTTTGACGTATGGACAGCCGGGCGTGCGTCCCATCAGAAACAGCAGCATCGAGTGCGCTCCCGCCATCAGCGACTTCGACAGCAACTGCCCGGACGGCTTGTCTTCCGAGTGCGTGAACGGAATATTCAAGCCCATGCCGCCGGTGCCCGTCGTGCCGATCTTAATGTACGTATGCACCTGCGCCTTCATCGCTGCATCCATCAGCACCTGAATGTGCCGGATGAGCTGCGGCGTGTGTATGACGTCAAGCAAGCGCTCGACCTTCTCAAAAAACGGATCGTCCGCCGGAACTCCTTCATGCTCGCGATCCAGATGCGGCTTCACGTCATAATAAGCGGAATAGATGTCCTGATAGGCCAGCCCGGTCGCCGAATTGACGCAGTCCACGATCACGTCCGGCTTATAGTTGCTGATCATCTTATGCAGATAAAAGCTCTGCAAGCGCTCCGGCGTCGGACGCTCGAATACATCCTCCATAAACTGCCGCCGCGTCATGCGGTCGTTCAACACGTCCTTTCGCGGCCGGTCTTTCAACCCTTCGCGAACAAAAATGTCACCCCATTCCGGGATGAACTGCACGCGGGGATATTCCTTGCTGAATTTTTCACACGCTTCGTCCGCTTCGCTCTTCAACAGCGAATGCATGATCATCTTCGCGGGGCCGCGCGTCAGCATCTTGCGCGCCGTCGCCATTCCGACAAGACCCCACCCGCCTAATATCAGAACCGTTGAGTTGTTCAGAATCATGATTCAATGTCCTTGTTGGCCTCGGCCGACGGGTCGGCAAGCGCGATCACCTTGCGGCCGTTGGTTGCGTCTTCCGGCAATGCGTCCGGATCCGCCGCGAATCCTTCCATCGCCAGCGGCTCTTCCGGTATGCCTGCCTCACTTGCCCGCAACTGCCCCCATTCCCTGCTCAATTCCGAATCCCGCGGCAAGTCCGACAAATCGGACAGGCCGAAGTGCTTCAGGAACTCTGTGGTTGTTTGGTACAGCAAGGGCCGGCCAATCACAATGGCGCGGCCTTGCACCTCGATCAGGCGGCGTTCCAGAAGTGTACGCAGTACTCCGCCCGAATCCACTCCGCGAATTTCATCAATTTCCGCCCGCGTCACCGGACCGCGGTAGGCAATGACCGCCAGCGTTTCGAGAGCGGCGCGCGACACGCGCGATTTTGCGCGCTCGGCAAACACTCGTCTGAGCAATCCGGAAAAATCCTGCCGCGTGAAGAATTGATAACCTTTCGCCACGTGCAGAATCTCAAATGCCCGTCCTTCGCGCTCATACTCGCGATTGAGCTCCTGCACCAATTCATCCAGTTTCCCGCGATGTTTCTGACCCAAAGCGGCCACGAACTGATTTTCGGTCAGCGGTTCCAAGCTCGCAAAGACCAACGCCTCCGCCGCGGCCAGCAAGAACCGATGGTCTTCCTCGGCGCGTTGAATCGCTTCCGTGTCCTCGCCAACAGGTTCAACCTGCTCTTCGGGCTCCCGGAGTTCTTCCTGCTCGTTCGTGATCTCTGCTTGTTGCTTTTTCCGTGCCATGCTTTCCGATGTTCGGCGTTTCAGCGCTTTTCTCATGCCGCTTCCAACTCCGGCACCACAGACTTGCTGATGTACACTTCGGAGAACAGATCGTTCTGCTCGACGTGAATCTGCTGCCGCTTTGCCAGTTCCAAGATCGCCAGGAAACTCATCACCCACACCATCCGCTCCATTTCATCCTGCAGATGGCGAATCAAACCAAATCGCTCCTGTCGCAAGACGAGGTCGAGCACCCAGCGGATCCGAGCCTCGAGCGACACGCGAAACAGTTTCACTTGATGTACGAGCCGGCTTTCCTTTCTCCGGATAATGTCCTCGATGCACCGGGACAGATCATAAACACTCATCGGAAACAGCGTTTCCTCCGGACTGGGTTGCGCCGCCATCGGCACCGGAGCATGCGCCATTTCCCATCGTTCGAGCATGACCGCTTCGCGCGTGCCGAAGGATTCCGACTCTTCTTTCACCTTCTGGTAAAGCAGCAATCGTTCCGCCAGTTCGCGTCGCGGGTCCTCCACCTCTTCTTCCGATTCCGACTTTGGCCGCGGGAGCATCATCTTTGCCTTGACGGACAGCAGCGTTGCGGCCATCAAGATGTACTCGCCCGCGTCTTCCAGATTTTCCACGCCGATCGTGTCAATCACCGCGAGATAGGATACGGTGATTTCCGCCATCGGCAGATCCATGATATCGTATTCCTGCCGCGCGACGAGAAACAGCAGCAGGTCAAGCGGTCCTTCAAAGCTCGGGAGTTTGACTTGCCACACGCTCATCCGAACCCCATCGCGGCGTGAACTTCGTCCATCGTACTCGCCGCCACTTTACGTCCGCGCTCGGTGCCGCCTTCGATAATCTCACGCACGTGCTCGGGCTGGGCTTCCAATTCCGCGCGCCGCGTGCGCAGCGGCTCGAAATGACTGCTGATGGCGGCGGCACAGCGCAGCTTGCATTCCACGCACCCCAGCGCCCCGCTCTTGCAGCCCGCGCGAATCTCTTCGACTGCCGGCTTATCAAATACGTTGTGATACGTGAACACCAAGCAGATCTCCGGCCGCCCCGGATCGCCCTTGCGCACCTTTTGCGGATCGGTCACCGCCTTGCGCATCTTCTGCTGGATCTGCTCGGGCGGATCGGAAATCAGAATCGTGTTGCCGAGCGATTTCGACATGCGATTGCCGTCCACTCCGGGCAGCCGCGGAAAGTTAGAAAGCAGGCCATCCGGCTCGCGAAAGATCGGTTTGCCCGCCGCAAAGACATTATTGAAGCGGCGCGCAATCTCCCGCGAGATTTCGACGTGCGGAAGCTGGTCCTCGCCGACGGGCACCACCTCGCCTTTGTAAATCAAGATGTCTGCTGCCTGCAAGACCGGATAGGCCAAGTGCCCCAGACTCACCCGGTCATCGAGTTCCAGATCCCGCACCTGATCTTTGAGCGTGGGATTCCGTTCCAGCCGCGCCGTGGTAATCAGCATCGAGAAGATCAGCAACAGCTCCGCGTGCTCCTTGACCTTCGACTGGATGATCATCGGGCTGCGCTCCGGATCCAGGCCGGCCGCGACCCAGTCAATGACCATTTCCCACGTATTGTCCGGCACCGATTTCGTGTGCTCGTAATCGGTCGTCAGCGTATGCCAATCGGCGACGAGAAAATAGCTCTCGAACTCACGCTGGATTTTCACCCAGTTTTCGAGGGCGCCGACGTAGTTGCCGAGATGGAGGCGACCCGTGGGGCGCATGCCCGACAGGAGGCGCTTTTGGCGGGGGGGTTGGTGCAGGTTTCGGTCGCTCAAGATAACCCGTAAAATACAATTCTTACCCGAAAATAGCAACCAACTTCCCCCTGACTAAGCCTGTCGAAAAGCCTCTCCTCCCATGTCCAAAACTGGCCAATAATGCACGATAATCATGATTCAACTCATCTCGATAAGAGTTTCTCCTCCAGACACTTTGTTCAAAGAGCAATATTCTATAGAATTTGAAGTTAACTCACGCAAGTTTGTGGGTTCGTATGTTCAGGTCGCTGAAATGTATGCGACACAGAATGAACAAAGGTTGTGCGCGTGGCACAACCTTCGTCAATCGCAGCTAAGATTATCGAGGAAATGGTCATTATTTCAGGTAAACGATCCGGACCGCCTGGTGACCATTGATCGCGTAGTAGTTGCCGCTGGTCAGGCCAATTGGTGACCAGAGTAGCCGGCTGTCTCCCGCTCCGACCTGAAGCCTCGCGATTTCCTGCCCAAGATAATTGACGATTCTCACCTCTCCCGGCGCGTGAACCGGGCCGTCAAAACTCAGGGTCACGACTCCGTTGAACGGATTCGGATAAGCGTCCACCAGCCGCATCTCCGCCGGAACGGCGGCTCGGTGATCGTTCGCGTCGGTCGTGGCGGCCGGATAGAATGTCAAATAGCCCGGACCGTCCGACACGGGATAGGTCGTGAGCACGGTTCCGTTCAGCGCATGGTGCCGCACTTCGTCCACCTGCATGCAACTCACATAGAAGGTGCCATCGTCGGCGGCTTCAATGTCGGTCGCGCCGGGACCGGTGGTGATGGGATTGCTCGCATCATTTAGAATCTCGTAATCGGCGAGGCGATACTTGTAAACATACCCCGCATCGCCGAATCCTCCCGCCGCCACGAACGCATAGCCGCCGCCGAAGCTCACGGTATTCGGCGTGCCGCCGATCGCCAGTATGGTGTCCACACTCAGCGTCTGCAGGTCGAGGATGTGAACTGCTCCGGGAACTGCCGCGTAGTCTCCCGTGCACACCACGTGCAGGCGGCCCAGTCCGTCCGCAGCCGCGAATTGCGCGTTCACGCCGACCTGCACACTATCCAGCAGCTGCCAGGAGTGGCGATCGTAAACCCGCACTTGTCCCGGGTTGTAGTTCGGAAAGTCCACTCCGGTTTCGCACACGAACACCCGCTCGCCGATGACCACAATTCCCTCCGGTCCCGTCGGCATGGACACGGATCCGATTTCGGTGCCGTCACTATAGCGCAGCAGCAGCACGTTCCGACTCACCCAGCAGGTCACCGCCAGCGTGTCATCATTCGCGAACGCGAGCGACCACGGGTTGATTCCGGTGGTGAGCGGAATCACGCGCACCGTCGTGTTCGAAACCGCGTCAATTTCCTGCATTGTATTGTCGCCGGAATTTGCCACGAATAGCCGCGTTCCGTGAACGACGATATCGTTGCACCAAACGCCAAGATCCAATACGTGAGTGGTAATCTGACCATTAGTCAAGCTAATCTGGCCTAACGATTCATCCGATCCCTGGACCACGTACAGTCTGTCCTGCGCAGAGGCGAGACTTAAGGTTAGAAGAACACTCAACAGCAGAACCATCCTTTACTCCTCAGGAAACGGTTAGTCGTAACGACAGATACCACTCGCGCCCCGGCATCGGCGCGAAGCGAATGATGCGATAGTTTTCATTGAACAGGTTCTCCACGCCGATCTCCGGCTCGAGTTCGACGCGATGCAATGTCGTTCGGCAGCTCAGATGAGCGTCCACGATCTGATACGCGCTCAGCCATTTGGAATTGGTCTCGAGCACCGCTCGCTTGGAAACTCGCCGATAACTCAGAGTCGCTCGGACGCGGCGGTCTTCGTAGGACGCATTTGCCCGCTGACTGAACAATGGGCGAAACGTGAGATACTTGCCGCCCGTATTCCGATCGTCGGTGGCATCCCGCGCCTCGGTCCAGTTCGCTGCAAGCTGCATCCGCAATTGCTCATTCAAGAGGTGCTGCGAGAGTGACGCGTCCAGAGTTTTCACTGTCGCCGTTTTCAGATTGAACGGCTTCCATTGATTTTCAAAGGTCCGACGCCAGTAGATCAGATGCTCAATGCGCTGATCGGATGCAGAGACTTCACAGCGGGTCCGGTTCTGGGCAGCTGATTCGAAGAATGCCGATCCGGTCCACTCTCGCGAACGTTCCGGCTTCAACTCCGGATTGCCCTGCGCGCTTTGGTCTTCCTGCCAGAACAGCGCATAGAAATCCGGTGCGCGATAGCTTTCCCCCCATGAGAGAGTCATTCCGGTACGCCAGCTCGGCGCGTAGTCTCCAGCGAGACTGACTCGCGGCAACAAGGCGCGGTCGTCGCCGAAACCTTCTTCCCGCAAGCCCGTCTCGGCGCGAACGCTAACGTCCTTTTTCAGAGCTACTTGCTGCTGCCACTGACCCCACGCGGCCCAGCGGTCACGCGTCACCGCGTCATCGGCCAAGTGTTCGCCCAATAGCATTTCCCGCGCGGCCAATCCTCCGCCACTGACCATCGCACGTTTCACATGGATACTGCCGCGAGCTTCCAGTTCCCACTCGCGGCTGGTTTCCTCACTGTGTTTCACAATTGCCAGTGGATCGGGGTTTCCGAACTCTTTCCATCCCTGCTGATAGGATGCTCTAAAGTCCGCATCATGTTCCGCACGATGTTGCGATATTGTCCCATTCACCGCACTCTGCGACGTTTGTTGTCTCGCCAACGACGTCAGATAGGGCGCAAGGTATCCCGGCATGCCCCGTTCCGCCCGATCCAACATTCCCGTCACCGAACCTTTCCATGAACTCGACAATTCACTCGTCAGCTTCAGCAGAATCTGATCTCGCGCCACATCCGCATTCACTCGCCGCGACGACTGCCCGAGGTTCGGTGTGTACCGGTCGGTGCCGTCATCTTCGCTGATCGTGTAACGGTAGTTGCCCGGGCCTTGGAGCCGTGAATAGGACAAGAGACCGCCGATCTTGTCAAACTTCGCGGCTCGCGTCACCGAAAACTGCTGATGCGTTTCCCGCCACGCAGATTGCGCCGAAAGTTCGCGCGCCGATGACGGATCGCGCGTCACAATATTGACGATGCCGCCGATGGCATCGCCTCCTGACGCCGTCTGCCCAGCGCGATAGACCTCGACCTTCTCGATCCAGTCCAGCGGAATCGCCGACAAGTCCGCCGATCCCGATCCATAGTCCTGAATCCGTCGTCCATCCACCAGCACGAGCACCTGATTCGTGTTGGAGCCGCCGATGCGCACGCTCTTCGCCGCTCCCGCAATGCCATCCGATCTCATGTCCAGCCCAGCCTGCCGCTCCAGGAACTCGGCTAACGATGGCGCGGCGCTGCGTTCGATCTCTGTTCGCTCAAACGCCAATACGTGAACGTGCTCTCGAGTCGCTTCAATTGTCACGTCTGACAAGGTTGAGATGGCTCGCAGTGCAATCCAGATCTGCCGAGTCTCGCCGGATGCCAGTCGAAAGTTCGTATCCACCGGAGCATATCCACTCACCGTGATCTCTGCGCGATAATCCCCCGCCGCAAGTTCAGCAAACACGACGGTGCCCGAGACGTTCGCCGTCCGCGTCTCATTCACCGGCCATAGCGTCACCGTCATCCGCGCTCGCTCCTGCGAGACACGGAATTCGACGCTCGCCCCCGGTTGTGCGAAGGCGACAGATGAAACCAAGAGGAGAATGAGAAGCGCGCGAATCACAGCCATAACTTCCAGACCACGCCGATATACTCTTCTCGCGCGATCTGCTTGTACCCCGGCAGAAGCTCATAGTGCTGCGCAAAGAAATTGTCCACGCCCCACATCAGGGTCACGCCTTCGATCGTTGCGGAGAGGCGGAAACTGGCAATGTTCGCCGCCGGCAGCGTTCGAAGGCCCTTGTCCGAATATGCTTCCCGCTCGCCCAAGTACTCATGGCTGAGGTGTGCCCGCACAATCAGCGGCGCCTTGAAATAGGTATGCTCAAAATACATGCGCGTAAAGGAACGTGTCTCTCCACTCGGGCTGGTGCTGAGGCTGGGGCTTACGCTTTGCCACGACGCCCACGAATCCAGCCGCAGCCCATACCACAAGGGGATCTGCGCGGTCAGCGCCGCGCCAAGCGTTCCGTTCTCGTCAATGAGTCGGCTCTGGGATGTCAGCGCTGTGTCAGCATAGACAAATTTCTCTGCATACTGGCCGGCGCGGTCAACTCTCTGTCCGGTTAGCTCGACGAATGCGCCCTCTTTCCGCCAACGCAATCCAACAAGCGATTTCCGAAAGCGGTCATCGCCCCGCTCTCGCCCTTCGTAAGTCCAGCTCAGGTTGTCAAATTCAGGAGCGATCAACAGTGGCCGTGCCGACAGTGGATACCTTGCATGCGCCCACGCCACCGGCCACAGCTCGTCCACGTAGTGCAGCCCGCCAAACAAGTTCAGTGCCCGGCCAACCGGCGCCGTCGCTTCCACTCCGCCGTTCGGCAGGTATTTCCACGAATTGTCCCGCGGATCATTCGCTACGATCTCGCCCCGCAGTGCGCCGAACACTCGCACGCCGACTCGCGCCAGGTCAAGCGAGTCCTGCACAAACACTTCCGCCGTCGTTTCGTAAAGCTCTTTGACGCCGGGATAATTCAATTCCGCGTATGCACCTTGATGGCGAAACGTGAAGTGCTGCCGCGGCAGATGGGTATGTGCCTGCACGACCCATCCCCCCACGCCCTCGCGCATGCGAAACGCCCGACCCCAATCTTCGCGATCCTGCCGGACATAGAAGCGCAGGGCCGGAGCCAATGCGGTGCGCATCGAATCCTTCTCGTTCAGCTCGAAGATCGCCTCTTCACGCTCCGTGTATGGTCCGTTGGCTTGCAATTCCGATTCTGCATCCACGTGTGAGCCTGAGTATGTCACGCCCGCTCGCCAGCGCTGTCCGAGGTCAAAGCCTAACCTTCCGCGCAATCTCACGAGTCGCGACGCCGTGCTTGTTCGCATGCCGTTGTACCACCCGAGCCGTCCAGTGACTTCAAGATTCAGAGATCGGTACACGCGCTGCCCGTGCACAATATCCACGGTGCCGAATCCGTTGTAGCCTTCGCGAATCTGAAATTCCGTGTAGGGAGTGTCCACCACCACGCTGCGGGTGTCGAAACGAAACTGCCCGGCGGCGCCTCCGGAAAGAAAGTCGCAGCGAATCGTGTCCAATTCACTCGGCGGCTGCAGATTCGTATCGTATAAGCCGTCGCCGCGCCGATTTTGAGGAATCAGATCGCGCTCGGCTCGCAGTTCCCACGGATTCAAGCCAAAGGGGCGGAAGAGAACCGGAGCGCCGAACGTGCCGTAATCGAGCGGATGCATTCCCGGATACCGTCGCAGAATGTCGCTCAAATCCTCATAGGAGAGCGTCCACAAATACGGATACGGGAAGACCGGCCCCTGCGCAAAGAGGCAGGGCGCGAGGAAAAGCAGAAGAGCAAGAAATGCGAAGATGCGGATCATGAGACCGCCAGAACTTTCTTGAGTTTGGGAAGCAAGGGAACGACGAGGAGCGCAAACACGACCGCGTTCGAGCCGATATGAATCACTGCGAACGGCACGCCCATCACAAGTGTGACCATCGTTTGCGAAACGGAGAATCCCGCCGCCAACGGATAAGCAAGGTTCGTAATCAGATCAAAAAAAAGCGTGATGAGCGCTCCCATGCTCACCACGATTGCAGAAAAAAGAAATCCGGTTTTGTCGCCCGTTAGACGCCGAGTGAACGCGCCCAGAAGCCCCGCGGCCGCCATTCCGACCACCTGCGCTACGAGCAGGAAACCCAGCGAGCTGCCAAGCGGGTTAAAGCCGGCGAACAGCGCCTCCGTTAATCCTCCGGTGATGACACCCGCCGCCGCTCCCAGCAGAAACCCGGCGCAAAAACAAACCGCTGTCACCAATTCAACATTGGGAACAGCGGCCAAAGCAATACCCGCGACCAACCCCACCGCAACAAACGATGCGATCCGCGTCATGAACAGCGGCGACCGGGCCGGCAGGGACTCAGGATTCATACTGATCTCTCCGCGTTTACGGAGAGCCTCCACCGAAACCTTACTGCCGAAGGATTGTTAACAGTTGGCAGGTCTCCTGGCTTACTTCACGCTTCGCGCGAAGATCACAGTTGCGGGTCAGCGACGGATTCGCACCGTCTTCCCTATTCTTCCGCCCTCGGCGGACACCAACCGCTGGTGTTAATTTTCTTTTCCCCTCCCGCAATGAGGGGACCGAACGCGATTAGCTCATTCTGTCGGCGCTGGCGTATCGGTCTCAACCACGCGCACTTTCTCCTTCACCCGGGTGGCTTTGCCCTTGCGACCGCGCAGGTAATTCAACTTTGCGCGGCGAACATCGCCGTGACGCAGCACTTCAATGCGCGAGACGGTCGGCGAGTGCACCGGAAAAATGCGCTCAACGCCCACGCCCATCGAAATCTTGCGCACCGTGAACGTTTCGTTCAATCCGCTGCTCTTGCGGCCAATGACCGTGCCTTGAAACGCCTGGAGGCGCTCCTTATCCCCTTCGACGACGCGCACCCACACGTTAACCGTGTCGCCCGGGCCGAAGCTGGGAATATCTTTGCGCAGATCATCCTGCGTCCAGTTGGAAATCCGATCCATGACGAAATCTCTATAGTTATTTTTCTTAATTCTTCTTCTGCCGCGCCTGATGAGCGTCCCACAAATCGGCCCGTTTCAGCTTCGTCCGTTCGATCCGCTGTTCCGCTCGCCACCGCCGAATTTTCTCGTGGTGCCCGCTCAGAAGCACGTCGGGAACGCGCATTCCCTCGATCTCTTCCGGCTTGGTGAAGTACGGTGCGTCGAGCAACCCGTCTTCAAAACTGTCCGTGTCGGCCGATTCGGCGTCGCTGATGACGCCGGGCAGCAACCTGACCACCGCATCCACCAGCACGGCGGCCGGGATCTCGCCTCCGGAGAGCACGTAGTCGCCGATCGAAAGCTCGCTCCATTCGTCCCGTTCGAAGATCCGCGCATCCACATCTTTATAGTGGCCGCACAGGAGCACCAGCCATGGGACACTAATAAGCTCGCGCACACGAGTCTGGGTCAGACGCTCACCTTGCGGACTTAAGTAGATCCGCTGCGGATCGCCGGCACGTTGCTCACGCAGCCTATCGAGGGCCGCGAATACCGGCTGGGCCATGAGCACCATCCCGGCACCGCCGCCGTAGGGCGCGTCGTCAATGTTTCCGTGCCGGTCGCTCGTGTAATGCCGGAGATCGTGGACCCAGATGTCCGCCGCCCCGGACAGCAGCGCATTGCGGACAATCGAGCTGTTCACCAACCCCGCGAACATCTCGGGAAATCCGGTGAGAATGTCAATGATCATCGGTCTTCCGGCGACTCCGGAATCTCCTCCGACTCCGTCAACCGCCGCCAATTCAAGATCTGTATCGTGCGCTGCTCCGTGTTCACCTCGCCCACCCACTCATGAACAAACGGAACCAGCAGCTCGCCATTCGGCATGGTCACGACCAACGTATCCTGCGCACCTTCCACCACGTCCGTCAGCGTGCCGATTGTCATGCCGTCCTCTGCCACCACCGTATAACCGATCAGCTCGGTGGTGTAATAGACGTTTTCCGGCAACGGCCACGTTTCGCTCTCGGGTACGCAGACTTCCACGCCGCGCAACAAATCGGCGTTCTCGCGTTTGGTCACTTCACGCAGAGTCAGGAGCAGTTGCGCCTGCATCCACTTCACGCGCTTGACTTGATGCTCGCCCAAAACAAGTCCGTCACGCATGAGATAGACCGTGCGCAACGCGGCAAAGCGCTCCGGGAAATCGGAGAGCGGAGCCACGCGCAACGTGCCTTGCAGACCGTGCACGCCGGTGATCACACCGATCGTGCGCAGGTCCTCCGGCGAGAGTCCGGCTTCGTCCTTAATGGATGTCGGCGGCTCCGGCACCGTCTTCGTGATCGCGCTCGGGATCCACGATTTCGAAACCGGCGCGCAGTCCCTTCCGGGCCGCCACGGCAATCACCAGAGTCCGGATGGACTTCGCAGTCTTGCCCTCTTTGCCGATTACCTGACCGAGATCGCCGTCGCCAACATGCAGCCGGTAGGTCGCCCGGCCGCTTTCTTTTTCGACTCGCTCGACGCGAACCGCGTCGGGGTTGTCCACCAAATGCTTCACGATGAAACTGATGAACTCTTCCATGGTGTGGGACACCCCAATATGCTTAAAGAATGCGGGGATTCTTAAGAGGCGGGCGCGGCTTCGGCACCCTTCGCCTTACGCTTGCGCGTGCTCTTTTCGGCGCGCTTCGCCGCGCGCGCCAACGCGTCCTCTCGCCACTTCGCAACCGCTTCTTCGATCTTCTCCGGCGCCGTGTTGCGCTTCAGCAAGTCGTGGCGCAGCATCAGCCCGTTCTGCGAGAGCAGCGTGCGAACGGTATCCGAGGGAATCGCTCCGCGCTGAAGCCACAACAGCGCCTTCTCCTCCTGAATCACGACCACCGTAGGCTGACGCTTCGGTTGGTAGATTCCGAGCTGTTCGATGTAGGCGCCGTCGCGACGATTACGCGAATCCATCACTACGATGCGGTAGTATGGCTGCTTTTTCCGTCCCGTTCGGGTGAGTCTGATCTTTACCGACACTATCCGTTCCTGTATGTTAGTGAATTATTGTAATCGTCCGAGCATTCGTTTCATCTGCCCCGGCCCGGCCTTGCGCAGCTGCTTCATCATCGCCACCATCTGCTCGTACTGCTGGATCAGGCGATTGACGTCCTGCACGGTGCGCCCCGCTCCCGCGGCAATCCGCTTGCGGCGACGAGCGTTCAGAATTTGCGGCCGCTCGCGCTCCTCAGGGGTCATCGAAAGAATGAGCGCCTCGAGGTGCTTGAACTGCCGCTCATCCACCTGCACATTTTTCAGCTGCGCACCAACGCCTGGAATCATGCCGAGTAGGCTCTGCAGCGATCCCATTTTCTTGATCTGCTGCAGCTGATCGAGGAAGTCCGAGAGTGTGAAATCCGCGCGGCGTAACTTCGCTTCAAGCTCGGCGGCCTTGTCCTCGTCCACGACAGATTGTGCCTTCTCGACGAACGAAACGATATCGCCCTTGCCGAGAATACGCCCCGCCATCCGGTCCGGATAGAACGGCTCCAGCGCATCCAGCTTCTCGCCGACCGATATGAACTTGAGCGGCTTGCCCGTGACCGAGCGAATCGAAATCGCCGCGCCGCCGCGCGAGTCGCCGTCCATCTTCGTCAGCACCGAACCCGAGAACTGGAGCCGATCATGAAAGGCCCGTGCCGAGTTGACCGCGTCCTGTCCGGTCATCGCGTCGGCCACAAACAGAATTTCCGTCGGCTTAGTGAGCTTTTGCACCTGTTCCAGCTCACGCATCAGCTCCTCATCCACGTGCAAACGGCCCGCCGTGTCCAGAATCACCGGATCGAGGCTGACCTTCTTCGCATGGCGCAGCGCGGCTTCGCAAACGGCCACCGGATCCTTCGCGTCACCGCGAAACACCGGCACGCCGATCGAATCGCCCAAAATCTGCAACTGGTCTTGCGCCGCCGGCCGCTGCAAGTCCGCCGCGACGAGCAACGGGCGCTTGCCCTTTGTCTTCAAATAGCGCGCAAGCTTGGCCGTAAACGTCGTCTTTCCGGAACCTTGCAAGCCCACCACCATATACACGGTCGGCGGCTGCGGCGACGTCGTTAACCGGCTCTCCTTCTCCCCGAGAATCCTAACAAGTTCGTCGTGGACAATCTTGACAATGAGCTGAGCGGGCGAGACGGATTTTAGAACATTCTGTCCGAGCGCCTGCGTTTCCACCGTTGCCAGAAAATCGCGCACTACGCTCACGTGCACGTCGGCTTCCAGCAGCACGCGGCGAATATCCTTCACGCTTTCGCGGATATTCGCTTCCGTGATTTTGCCGACTCCGCGCAGATCGCGGAAGACTTTATCTAAACGTGTGGTGAGGTCTTCAAACATGAATCCGCGTACCGCTCTACAATCTCATCAATCAGTTTGCTCGTCGAGTAGCCGTCGCGGAACGGGATGGTAACCATCTTTCCGCCATGTGCCCGCACCAAATCCGCGCCGACGACGTCGTTCGGCTCATAGTCGCCGCCTTTCACGAGGATGTGCGGTTGAATGGTTTCAATCAATTTGATCGGCGTGTCTTCGTCGAACAGCACCACGAAATCCACGCAGCGCAGCGCCAGCAGCGCAATTGCCCGGTCTTCTTCATTCACCAATGGCCGCTGCGGCCCCTTGATCCGGCGCACCGATGCATCGCTGTTCAAACCCACGAACAACCGGTTGCCCAGTTTGCGCGCCGCATCGAGGTACTCGATGTGCCCACGATGCAGAATATCGAAGACGCCGTTCGTGAAGACGACGGTGCCGCCACGGATGTGTTCCACATAACTCCGCCGCGCCGCCTCCTCCACACTCAACAGCCTCATCATCAGCGAATCGGTATCCGTATCCATCGTGGGCGACATAGGACTTGAACCTATGACCTCTGGTATGTGAGACCAGCGCTCTAACCAGCTGAGCTAGTCGCCCGAGTCCTACCCTTCAATTACCTCAATCAGCCGCTGACGATCAATCGGCACGACTCCAACCTCTCCGCACACCACGCCCGCCGCATAGTTCGAGAGCACCGCCGCTTCCACCGGCTCGGCGCCGCCGCATTCCGCGGCGACAAACGTAGCAATTACGGTATCCCCCGCTCCCGACACGTCATGGACCTTCATCGCCCGCGTGGGAATATGCTCATACGTGTCGCGGTCCAAGAACAGCGTCATTCCCTTCTCCCCGCGCGTGATCAGCACTCGCTCCGGCGATAAGCGGTCGAAGAGCTGCCGTCCGGCCTCATGCAATTGGCCGTCATCGCGGACGCGGATGCCCAGCACGCGCTCCACTTCCCGCACATTCGGCTTGAAAAGGTGAGTCTGCTTGTATGAAAAGAACCGGTCAAACTTCGGGTCAACGCTTACCGGAACTCCGTGCTTGCCGCACTTGGCGATGGTGCTTTCGATTACGCGCTCGGTAAGCACGCCCTTATTGTAATCCTGAAGAATCAGCGCGGAAATCGAAGGCAGCGCACTCTCCAAGGCCGCCAGCAGACGTTCTTCCGCTTCGGCGTCAAGATCCGCCATCGTCTCTCGATCCACGCGCACGACATGCTGATCGCTGGCGATGATCCGCGTTTTCTCCGTCGTGGGCCGGCCGTCGCAGCTCACCATCCCGCGGATGTCGGCTCCTGCGTTCTCGAGGTGCATCAACAGCGTTCGCCCGGTCTGGTCCCGACCAATCACTCCCAATGCCACCGGTATGGCCGAGAGTGACGCCAGATTCTGCACTACGTTTCCCGCTCCACCAAGCACCGTAACTTCGCTCTCGATTTCCACCACCGGCACCGGCGCTTCCGGACTGATCCGCCGCACCGTGCCTTTCAAATGGCGGTCGAGCATAAAGTCGCCGAGCACCGCGATTCGCTTGCCGCGAGCCTGATCCAGAATGTTCTCTGCGCGTGCCGGTGAAATGTGGTTCATGGCGAAGACGGCCGGAGATCCGCAGGTTGCATGACGTTTCAGATCGGCGGTCTCAGGCGACGGCCTTTCGGATTCTCACCTGCTCCACGAACCACTTGAACAGCCACAAAGTGATCCACGGAATAGGAATAATGAAGACGCAGCACAAGCCTGTGACCAAGGCGCGCCATAGAATCGCCCCGCCGCTTCCGACAAACTCGGTGACGTGACCACCGCCCTTCACGCTGCGGCACAGCCACCTCGTCATCGCGGCGCCCGCCCACGCCCATCCGATGATGGTGAACACCGATATCGCGACGAGCAGCGACCAACCGATGTACTGCCAGTACGTGCCTTCAAAGGAGAGCGCGGTGCCGCAACTCAGTGACATGCTTCGCACAATCCACCGCAAGACCACGATCCAAAGTCCCGCCGCGGCAAACATGACCAAGAACGGCACCAGAGGAAACGGGACGAAGCTGACCCAGCAAAGGAGACCGATGAGCATGAAGGCTCCCCAGACCTCTTCGGCCTTGCCTCTGAAACTAACCTGCGTGCCGTCCGACAGCGACAGGTTGCCGATAATCCAGCGATAGAAGGCTGCGGCCGCCCAAGGCAGCGGAATGACAAGAAACTGCGAGACCACCATGAGCAGACCGCGTCCGAACAGGGGGAGCGCCTCGCCTTTGAATTCCACGCTGACCGTTTGAGGGGTGAATGCGCTGTCGTTCATACTGTGCTCCATTTCCTCTGGGTTCTAACTATGGTAGGCAAGAGCGTGTCACCAATCGTGTCACGGCGCGTCGCCGGGTCAATGCGATCTCGGCGAGGAACGCGGCAGACCGACCTTCATTTCGGCCATCACAATCACGGGGAAGAATCGCACGAACAAGAGAAACAGCGTGAAGAACAGGCCGAAAGCCCCGATCGTCCAGCCGAAATCATAGATAGTGAGCACGAAAGTGTCCCAGCTTGAAGGCAGGAAATCGCAGTGCAGCGAGGTCACAAAGAGCGCGAAGCCTGTACCGTTCAGACTTCGAGGATTTCCTTTTCCTTCAACTGGAAAAGGTGATCCATGTCCTTGATATGCTTGTCCGTCAATTCCTGAATTTTTTCCTGCGCCTTATGCGAGTCGTCTTCGGAAATCTTGTGCTCTTTTTCGAGCTTCTTGATCCGCTCGATGTCGTCGCGGCGAATGTTGCGCAGTGCGACCTTGCCCTCTTCGATTTCCTTCTTGACGCGCTTGACAAGGTCCCGCCGGTTCTCCTCCGTGAGCGGCGGAATAATCAGCCGGATCATCGAGCCGTCGCTCATCGGGTTCAAACTCAGCTCGGATTTTTGAATCGCCTTGCTGATCGCACCCAGGGAAGTCTTGTCCCACGGGGTAATCGTAATCGTGCGCGCGTCCGGCGTTCCCACCGTGGCGAGCTGGGCGATCGGCATTTCCGTGCCGTACAATTCCACCTTAATCGGTTCCACCAGTCCCACCGATGCCTTGCCGGCGCGCAAATGCGCCAGATCCTGCCGGATCTTCTCGATGGACTTGTTCATGCGCAAGTCGCAGTCTGCGATGATCTCTTTGATCATGATACGCCTGCCTGTGCGATCAATGTCCCAATTTTTTCGCCGTCTAAGATGCGGCGAAGGTTTCCGCGCTTCTTAAAGTTAAAAACGTGAATCGGAATGTTGTTGTCCATGCAGAACGTCACCGCCGTCGAATCAATCACTTTGAGCTGCTGCTCGACGACGTTGAGGTAGGTGATGCTATTGTACATCGTGGCGGACGGATGTGTCACCGGGTCCGCGGTATAGATGCCGTCCACTTTGGTGCCCTTCAACAACACTTCCGCCTTGATCTCGGTCGCCCGCAGCGCCGCCGCCGTGTCCGTGGAGAAGAAGGGGCTGCCCGTGCCCGCGGCAAAGATCACAATGCGCCCTTTCTCGAGGTGCCGCAACGCCCGCCGCCGAATGAACGGCTCGGCTACGGCTTGAATCGAGATCGCCGACTGGACGCGCGTGACGACGCCTAACTGCTCCAAGGCATCCTGCAGTGCGAGCGAATTGACCACTGTCGCCAGCATACCCATCTGGTCCGCCGTGACGCGATCCATGCCGACCGCCGCGCCCTTCAATCCGCGAAAGATATTGCCGCCGCCGATGACGATGGCGATCTCCATACCCATCGCCCGGATTTCGGCAATCTCCTCCGCCATCGCCTTCAGCGTGACCGGATCAATTCCGTATTCGCCTTCGCCGACGAGAGCTTCACCCGAAAGTTTGAGGAGAATGCGACGATATCGCATGACGCGCGCGATACGTTACGCTCCGACCCGGAAGCGAACGAACGACTTCACCTGCACCTCGCCGCCGGCGCGCTTCGCCGCTTCGGCGATCATGTTTTTCACAATCACCTTGGGGTCCTTGATGAACGGCTGGTCGAGCAGCGCGACATCCGAGAACCACTTATTGATGCGGCCTTCGGCAATTTTGGCAATCGCGGCTTCCGGCTTGCCTTCGGCGCGGGCGCGATCCATTTCAATCGCGCGCTCCGCTTCGACCTTTTCCGCCGGGACTTCGTCCCGACTCACCACAGCCGGTGACGCGGCTGCTACTTGCATGGCCAAGTCGCGACCCAACTGCTGCGCTTCCGAATTCGAACCGTCAATGCCCCGCAAGATCACCATCACGCCGAGCTTGGTGTCCGCGTGGATGTAATGACCGACAAAGCCGTTTGGAGCCTGCACGCGCGCAAACCGGCGAATCTCGAGCTTCTCCCCGATCCTGCCGACCAGCTCGCTCAGGATTTCCGCAACGGTGCTGTTCCCCAGCGGCCGCGTCTTGAGATCATCCACGCTCTTGCCCTCGGCCTCTGTCCAATTGAGCACGAGCTTGGCGACATTATCCGCAAATTCGCGAAATAACTCATTCTTTGCGACAAAATCGGTCTCGCTGTTGACTTCGACAAGGGCACCGGTCTGGCCATCCTCGGAACGAGCGAAGGCGACTACACCTTCATTCGCGCTGCGTTCGGTACGCTTTTCTGCGGCGGCCTTGCCCTTCTTGCGCAGATAGGCCAGCGCCGCTTCCTTGTCGCCGCCGGACTCCTGCAGGGCTTTCTTACAGTCCATCATGCCGGCACCGGTTTCGCGCCGCAACTCGGCGACCGTTGCCGCATTCACTTCAAATTCTGCCACGATCTATTCCTGTGAGTTGAGATTAACTGGATATGAGTTATTCGGCTGCCGGAGGAGCAACCGGCTCATCCACCGGCGGCTTCTCTTCGCCGCGATGAGGCAGCATAGCCGGGCGACCGGGAGCAACCGGACTGTCTTCACCTGGACGACGCACGCGACGGCGCCGCGCCGCGCCTTGATCATCCCGCGCACGCCCTTGACGATGCTCGGCGTCACGGACGGACGTGTCCGGCGCCGCTTCCTGCACCTGAGCCGCCGTCGCACGATAACGGGAGACCCCCTCACCCACCGCGTCCGCTACCGAACGTGTTATCAGAGCGATGGATTTAAAGGCGTCGTCGTTGGCCGGAATCGGAAAATCAATCAAGTCCGGATCCACATTCGTATCCACGATAGCGGCAATCGGAATTCCGAGACGGCGCGCTTCGGCCACGGCAATACGCTCGCGGCGCACGTCCACCACAAACATGGCGCTGGGAATATGAGCCATATCGCGAATACCGCCGATGGATTCGAGCAGCTTTTGACGGCGGCGCTCGATCATCAGGCGTTCCTTCTTCGACAGTTTCTCGAACGTGCCATCAGTCATCTTCTTCTCAATCGAATTGAGCGTCTTGATGCCTTGGCGAACGGTCTGGAAGTTGGTGAGGGTGCCGCCCAGCCAGCGATCGCTGACGTGGGGCACTCCGACGCGGCGCGACTCGGCGACGATCACATCGCGAGCCTGCGGCTTGGTTCCAACGAAAAGCACCTGTCCCCCTTTGGCGGCAATTTCCGCCAATCCGGCACAGGCGCGTTCTATACATTCCTGCGTCTTGCGCAGGTCAATCAAATGAATACCGTTCCTCTCCATGAGAATAAACGGCTTCATCTTCGGATGCCACCGGCGCGTCAAATGGCCGAAATGCGATCCGGCAAGCAACAACTGCTGCAGCGTCACACGAGACATGCCATCTCCGGGTTAAACGTCCCCGTTCTTCTTCTCGAAGGACCATCCGGTTGACCGGACACCCGCCTTCGATCCGAACGGGTGAGAATGAATAAAAACGAAAACAGAAATCGAAAATTCGAAAGCAACCGCCGCGAAAAAAACGCCGAGCCGGGCTGAGTCTTCGCAGCCCGGCCGGAAACAGAAGGCCTATCGCTTCGAGTACTGGAAGCGCTTACGGGCGCCGGGCTGACCGTACTTCTTGCGCTCCCGTTCACGCGGATCGCGGGTCATCAGGTCATTCTTGCGAAGCACCGAACGCAGCTCTTCGTTCATCTGCGTCAAGGCGCGGGCGATACCGAGACGCAACGCGCCGGCCTGGCCGCTCAATCCGCCGCCCAGCACGCGGGCGCGAATATCCACCTTTTCGAACTGATCGGTAACCTTCAGCGGCTGCTCGATCTGCATTTGGAGTACGTCGCGCTTGAAGTGACCCAGCAAGTCGCGGCCATTAACATCCACCTTGCCGGAACCGGGCGTCAACCATACGCGCGCAATCGCCGTCTTGCGGCGTCCGGTAGCGTAATAACGAGTTTGCTTCATGTATCTTGTAGAGTAGATTAGTTTAGAGCTGAACGGCAACCGGCTGCTGAGCGTCATGCGGATGCTTGGCGCCAGTATACACCTTGAGCTTGCGCAGCTGCGCTCGGCCCAACCGCGTGCGCGGCATCATGCCTTTGACCGCGCGCTCGATAATGCGCTCCGGATGCGTCTTCAGCATGCGCTCGTACGACGTCCACGTGGCACCGCCGGGGTGCTGCGTGTGATGAAAGTACTCTTTCGTGCGGGCCTTGCCGCCGGTAACGCGCACCTTCTCGGCATTAATCACCACAACGAAGTCACCGACGTCGCAATGAGGCGTGTACTGGGGCTTATTCTTGCCGCGCAAAACGCTGGCGATTTGCGTGGACAAGCGGCCAAGAATCTGGTTCTCGGCGTCAATGATCACCCAGTTCCGCTGCGCGTCCGTGGGCTTGGCGTGGTAAGTCGTATCCATCCGGGGCTTCCTATCTTTTTAAAGCCTTTAAATTTAATCAAACAACATAATAATGTCAAGCGACCCCTATTGTCAGCGAGTTGAGGCACAAACACAAGGATTAACTATTAATTATTATTAAGTTATGTCTTATTTTGAACTGGATAATCGAGACCAGAGCTGAGGAGAGATAAGTCACGAATTAAGCCGGACTAACAGCCCGAAGGCTCTCGGCTGCCTCCTCGGGAGGCATGGAATTGATGTGAAACCCCGTTCCCCACTCGAACCCTGCCGGCTTGGACAGGCGGGGGATAATCTCGATATGCCAGTGATAGGCGTCCTGAACGCGCGGGGTTTCCTGCACCGCGACGGAACTTGCAGCCATGTTCGGCGCGCTGTGGAGAATAAAGTTGTAGGGTGGGTCTTCGAGGCAGTTTTTTAGCCGCTTCAGGGTTTCAGAGAGCGTCTTGGCGAGGTCGGCGCATTCGGCATCGGTCAAACTGGTGAAATCCGCGTGATGCTGGTTCGGCATCAAAGACAGCTCATAAGGAGAGCGGCTCGCGTAGGGGGCAAAGACCGTAAAGGCTTCATGCTGCACGACGATCCGTGATTTCGCCTCACGCTCCTGCTGCAGGATGTCGCAGAAGAGGCAACGCTCCTTGCGACGGTAATGGTCGCGCGCCGATCCCAATTCCAATTCGAGGACGCTCGGTAAGATGGGAAGCGCAATGATCTGCGAGTGCGGATGCGCCAGCGTCGCACCGGCCATTTCACCGTGATTGCGAAACAGCATCACATAGAGTAACCGGTGATCGCGCATCAAGTCCGTCATCCGCTCGCGATAGGCGCGGATGACGTTGGTCAGATGTTCGACCGATTGCTCGGCCATGTGCTGCGTGTGAAGGGGGGATTCAATGATGATCTCGTGAGCGCCGATGCCTTTCATTCGATCATACAGACCTACCGCCGATCGCTCCAGCGCCCCTTCCACTCCGACGGCCGGGAACTTGTTGGGCACGACGCGCACTTGCCAACCGGGCGAATTCGGCGCGCTGAACCCTTCGCGAATCGCATAGATCTCGGGCGGCGTCTTATCCTCGTTACAGGGACAAAACGGACAAAATTCCGGCGGCTCTTCCTTTACCTCGACATGATAGCCGTGCGGGCGCCCGGCGCGCTGCGTCGCCACGATCACCCAGTGCCGTTGAATCGGATCATGCCGCAATTCAGACATCGGAGAGTCTCGCTGACAAATGTGTTGTCATGGTTCGATCACGTCCAAGAATATCCGCGGGGTACGACGGTCACGCCGCCGGGAGTGACAATGAAGCGCGCGCGATCCTGCTCCGCATCCACACCGATCTGAGCCCCCATCGGAATTCGCACTTGCGGGCAGATGATTGCGCGACGCACGTCGGCTCGCCGGCCTACATCCACACCGTCCATCAGAATGGATTCGCTTACCTGTGCACCCGTGTGCACTCGGACTTCGGGCGAGAGTACCGAACGCTCCACCCGGCTGCCCGAGATGATGCAGCCCGCACTGATCAGCGAATCAATGGCCGTTCCGACCAGCGAACGATCCAGCGTGGAGTCCACGATCCGCGCCGGCGGCCGCGAACTCATATGCGTGCGGATCGGCCACTCCCCGTCGTAAAGATCAATATGCGGTTCCGGCAAAACGAGATCCAAATTGGATTCGTAATAGGAATCCAGCGTTCCGATGTCCCGCCAGTAGCTCGGTTCGCCGGCCGGCTCATTCACAAACGGATAGGCAAAGACGCGATCCTTGCTCTCGATCATCGCCGGAATCACATTGCGGCCGAAATCGTGCTTGGAGTTGCGATTCTTGGCGTCGCGAATCAGCTCACGGACGAGTTTCGCCGTCGAAAACACGTAGATGCCCATGCTGATAAGGCACACATCCGGACGGCCGGGGACTGTCGGCGGATCGCTCGGCTTTTCCCAAAACGACTTCACATGCAATTCTTCGTCCACCGCCATGACGCCCATATCGCGGGCCGTGACCGGATCGGATTCCACCGCAGCGATCGTCAGCTCTGCGCCTTGCTGCGTGTGGTATTCGAGCAAGCGCCGGTAGTCCATCTTATAGACGTGATCACCGGAGAGCACGAGCACGAAATCCGGACGATGCTGTTCCAGCACTTCGATATTCTGAAAGAGCGAATCAGCGGTGCCATGATACCAGTCTTCCTGGCTGCGGTGCTGCGGCGGGAGGGCCTCGATGTATTCATCCAACTCGCCGCGAAACAGCGCATCCCAGCCGAGCCGGATATGCCGGTTCATGGTCACGTTGGAGTACTGCGTAAGCAAGTAGATCTGGCGAAAGCCGCTGTTGAAGCAATTCGAGAGCGCAAAGTCAATCACCTTGTAGGAGCCGCCGAAGATCACGGCCGGTTTCGCCACGTCACGAGTGAGCGGAAAGAGTCGCTCGCCGCGGCCGCCGGCCATAATCATGACGAGAGTTCTTGTGGAGGCGGATCTCACGAACGCTTCGCCAATACTTTTTTGATCGCCTGCTTCAACTCCGTCGTATCGGCGCTCTTCACGATGTAGGCGTCGGCGGGCCACGTCATGAAGTTGTCGCGGTGCGAGGGATAGGCTGTGTTCAGAATCACCGGCTGCCGCTTGTCGCGGGCCATGATCTTCTGCAACAGGTCAATCCCCGACATGCCGGGCATCTGAATATCGAGCACGATCAGATCATAATCCTGTGCCTCGAGCTTCTCCAACACTTCGCTGGCGTTTGCCGCGACCTCGACGTCGTAGCCCTCATCCTCCAGCTCCAATTGATACAGCGCGCGCAGATTCTTTTCGTCATCCACAACCAGCAATCTCGGTTTCATGTGCGTCTCCATTCGCATTCCAGGGAGAAATCCACAGCTTTCACGGAATGGGTGAGCGCGCCGACGGAAATGGCATGCACTCCTGTGCGCGCGTACTCTTCCAGGTTCTTGCGGCTCACACCGCCGGAGATTTCAAGATAAACGTGCGTTCCCCATCTCCGCACCGCCTCTGCAGCCTCGGTCGGAGTGAAGTTATCGAGCAGCAGATGCGTCCACCCCATCTCCAGCGCCTGCTCGATCTCCGCCGGCGACGACACTTCGATCTTTCCATCAGCAAGAGTCACACGATAGGCCTCGGGACTCTCGCGCTTAAGTTTGAGCAGGTGCTCGCGGATGGCGCCAAGCCCTCCGGCGATGCTCAGGTGGTTGTCTTTGATCAGGACCGCATCGGCGAGATTTGTGCGATAGGCCTTGCCGCCGCCATGCCGGACCGCGGCTACCTGCAGTTCACGCAGGCCGGGCAACGTTTTCCGCGTGCACAGAATTTCGGTGCCCCACGGTTTCGTTGCATCAACGAACTCACGCGTCTCAGTGGCGATGCCCGCCAGATGCGTAAGAAAATTCAGGGCGGTGCGTTCGGCACGCAAGATCGAGCGCGCAGGACCGGAGATGGTCAAGACTCGCTCGAGCTTGTCCACGCGTTCGCCATCGTGCATCAACACGTTGATCCTCAGGCTCTCGTCCACGACCCGAAAGACCTCCGCCGCCACGTCAATTCCCGAGAGGACTGCCGGCTCGCGCGCCTCAATCCAACCGTCGCCCCGGGCAGACTCGCCAGTAAAGAACTCCGAGGTGATATCGCGGCCATCGGGCAAATCTTCCGCCAACGCAGCGCAGATGAGGTCGTGGACAGTCAAGACTATTCCACTTTCTTCAGTTGCGCGAATTTCACGGCCAGAAGTTTGGACCCCACACCTTTGAATGCAACCCTAACTTTCATGTCGGCGGCATCGCCGGACTTTGCGGTCACGACTCCCAAGCCGAATTCCGGGTGCTGCACGAGATCGCCGATCTTGAAAGGCATGAGCGGGATGGAAGCACCGTTTGTCTTCTTGTTGGACGACCAGGAATTGGGTAAGGGTGCGCGAGTTTGCCGGCGCGGCGCTTCATAGTCGTCCTCGTCGTGAAACTCCGGCTCGTGGTTCTTTGGCGGCAGCGTCCAGCCGCGCAACTTCGCCGGCTCGATGTCACGGAGGAAGCGGGACGGCTCTTGAAATTGCAGCATGCCGTTAATGTACCGGGTCTGCGCGTAGGTCAAATAGAGCCGCTCCCGGGCGCGCGTGACTCCGACATACAACAGCCGCCGCTCCTCTTCGATTTCCGCGGCCGACCCCTGACTCCGCTGATGGGGCAAAACATTTTCTTCAATGCCGGAAATGAACACAACCGGAAATTCCAAGCCCTTCGCGGAGTGCAACGTCATCAGCGTGACGCGCTCGATGGCGTTGTCCAAATCATCCACGTCGGACACCAGCGCAATTTCATTCAGGAATTCGACCAAATCGTACTCCGGGTGTTCGCGTTCGCGTTCGCGGGCCGCCTCCACCAATTGCAGAAGGTTGGAAACGCGATCCTCGGTTTCAAGTTCATCCTGATCGCGATAGTGCTCACAAAGACCGCTCGCATCCAAAACAGTTTGCACCTGCTCGAGCAGCGAACGCCCCTTAATCTTCTCTCGTAGATCCGCGAGGCTGTCCACCAGCTGCTGTAACTTGGAACGCATTGCCTTGGGAACGTCCGGCACCTCGTCAAGACGCTTCAGGATGCCGCCAAAGCCCGAGCTGGAGGCGCGCATGGCCTTTTCGATGCGTTCGATTGTCGTTGCACCGATGCCCTTCGGCGGAGTCTTGAAGACCCGCCGCCACGACTGCTCGTCATCCGGGTTCACCATCAACCGCAAGTGCGCCAGCACGTCTTTGACCTCCCGGCGCTCATAGAAGCGGGTGCCGCCGACCACCGCATACGGAATCGCCTGACCGATCAGCACTTCTTCGAACTGGCGCGACATCGCATTCGTCCGAAACAGCACGGCGAAATCGCTCCAGCGATGCTTGGCCGCGCGGACCAGATGATAGATCTCGCCAACAACTTCGTGCGCTTCGTCCATGGCCCGCGACAGAGTGCGCAGCGTCACCTTTTCGCCGCCCTTGTTCGCCGTCCACAACAGCTTCTCGTTGCGCACACGATTTTGTGAAATCAGATCGTTGGCAACATCGAGAATCGGCTGCGTCGAGCGATAATTTTGCTCGAGCCGATAAACGCGCGCGCCCGGCATGTCCTGCTGAAAATCGAGCAGCACGCGCGAATCGGCGCCCCGCCAGCCGTAGATGGACTGATCGTCGTCGCCGACCACATAGAGATTGTTCTGCGGCTTGGCGAGTTCGCGCGCCAGATCGTATTGAATGCGATTCGTGTCCTGAAATTCGTCAATCAGCACGTGCTCATACCGCCGCTGAACGCGCTCGCGAATTCCGGGATGCTTCTCGAACAGCTCCAGCGGCAGCCGCAGCAAGTCGTCAAAATCCGCGGCCTGTGCCGAACGAAGCCGCTCATTGTATAGCGGCAGCAGATCCCCGGCCAGGCGATGCATCGGATGCTTTCCCGGGAGCCGGCCGCCGTTCTTCATAAGAGAAATCCAAGCGCGCAGAACGCCCGGACTGAGCTCCTCCTTGACAATTCGCTTCTCCGCGAGCAGCGATGCCAACACCTGCTCAGAGTCGTCCGTGTCATAGATCGTAAAATTGCGCGACAGGCCGATGTCTTCACCGTAAACGCGCAAGAGCCGCGCACAAAACGAGTGAAAGGTGCCGGCCCACGGTACGTCTTCAGAACGGCCCAAATAGGAACGCAAACGATCCTGCAGTTCGCGCGCCGCCTTGTTCGTAAACGTCATGACAAGCACGGATTCGGGACGGACATTGCGTTCCGCGAGTAGATAAAAAGCGCGGCCGGTCAAGACGCGAGTTTTTCCGGAGCCCGCTCCGGCGAGCACCAGCACAGGACCATCGGGAGCAGCGACGGCGTCCCGTTGTTCAGGATTCAGCGTATCATAAAAAGCGGCAAACGGAGGGTGCACAAGTGATTATTGCAGCGAAGTATTATCCGGAGATAGAGACAGTGTCGGCGTGAAGCGAGTCCGACTTTTGCGAATCGGAGCGCATATAGTCACGCCGAAGGTGATCAAGTTTCTGCTTGGCGACAAGGTGATCGGACAAGTTCGATGTGAACGCGTGCGAGCCATCGCCCTGCGAGACGAAGAACAAGTAGCTTGTGGAGGCGGGATTCAGCGCCGCCATGATCGAACGTGCGCCCGGATTGTTAATCGCGCCCGGCGGCAGTCCGGCGTAGCGATACGTGTTGTATGGGCTTTCTACTTGCAGATCGCTGTAGTATAAGCGCGCCGGGCCTTTGCCGAGCGCATACGACACAGTTGGGTCGGCTTGCAGCGGCATGTGCTTCTTCAGGCGGTTGTGGTAAACCGACGAGATAATCGGCGCTTCCTGCGCCTCCATCGTTTCCCACTCCACGATGCTCGCCAGCGTGACCACGTCATTCAGGCTCATGTTGAGGCGCGCCGCTTGCTGCTCAAAGTCCGCGGGCAGATGCATCTTGAAATTCTCGACCATGCGCACGATCAGCCGCCGCGGATCGGAGCCAAGCGCAAACGCATAGGTGTCCGGGTACAAAAAACCTTCCAGACTGGGCGCTTGCAGTCCCAACTCCTGCACGAATAGCGTATCGCGCACGAGCGCCATGAAGGCGGCCGAATCAATGCCCAATTCCCTATGCAGCATCCCGGCAATCGCCAGCGAAGTCAGGCCCTCGCGCAGCGTGACAAACGCTCCCACGGCTTTCGCCCGGGTGAGCGTGCGAATCAGATCCACCAACGACTGCCCGGTCAACACCGCAACGTTACCAGCCGGGATCTTCTTGTCCGCACCCATGAGGCGGACGGCATAGCGAAAAAGTTGCGGATGTTCGATCACGCTCGAATCGCGCAGGATCGTGGCAATTTCCCCGATGCTTGCGCCCTCCGGAATGGCGATCTGCACCAGGTGCGGAGGAGCATCGCTCGACGTTCCGCGTAACAAAAAGCGCGAGAAGACTTCGAGACCGATCAAAACGACCAGCACGAGGCCAAGGACAGAAATACTTCGCACCGTGCGCGAAATGCGATAGCGGTTCGTCACGAGGCTTGAATCTTGGGCAGACCGATGCGCATGACCGTACCTTTCCCCGGCGCGCTGTCCTTGATGAAGAGTCGTCCACCGTGCTGATCTTCCACGATGCGCCGTGCCAACGACAATCCCAGCCCCCAGCCGCGAGTCTTGGTCGAAAATCCCGGTCGAAAAACATTGCGGCGATCGCGCACGGGAATGCCCGGGCCGTTGTCTATGACGTCAATAAAGAGCCAATCCTGCTTCTCGTCGCAGGTGATGCGAATCGCGCCTCCGGTGTCGCGCAACGCGTCAATGCTGTTCTTAATCAGGTTCTCCAAGACCCAACTGAAAAGTTCGGCATTTACGCGAATGATCGGATCGCAAGGGAAATTCACGACAAGTTCGATGGGATTTCCGCTGCGCGGGAGTCGGCGGCGGAAGTAGTCCACGGTCTCGTAAATCACGGGCAGAATCCGCACGTTCGCCATCGTCGGATCGGAACCGATTTGCGAAAAGCGCGCCGTAACCTTTTCCAAGCGCGCCAGGTCGCGCTGCATTTCTTCGAGCGCGTGCTCTTTGGGAGTGCCGCTTCGCAGCAATTCAATCCACCCCATCAGCGAGGTCAGCGGAGTGCCGAGCTGATGCGCGGTCTCCTTCGCGAGCCCAACCCACACCATGCGCTCTTCGCTGCGCTTGATCGTGCGGAAGCCGGTATACCCGACGATAACGAATACCGCTGCCGCGAGAATCTCGATCCACGGCAGCCAGCGCAATTGCCGGATGACGATCGAGTCGCCGTAGTGAAACCAGTCCACCTGATCGGCGCCAATCGGCACGGGCAGCGGATCGTTCCCCTGCTCGTCCATCGTTCTTAAGAGGCCGCGGATCTTGCTCATGTTTTCCGCCGCCGTGTCCGCCGGAGCGATGCCGATGTTCTTCCAATGTTTGGGATTGCCGAGCGAATCCGTGACGATGATCGGAAAATCCACCGCTTGAATCTGGTCCAGAGCCATCGCTATCAGCTCGGGCTGATCGCTGTTGATCAGAACAGAGTAGGCGCGGATTTTCTGCTCGAGCGAGCGCCGGGTGGAATCGCGCAATTTGCCCACGAGCACCTGCGTGTACACGAGCACGGAAACGATGAGCACCATGCCGACCAGAAAGAGGATGCCTTTGAATGTCCCCACATGCTGATAGGCCAGGCGGCGGGTCAGCCTCATGTCATTCGCTCACTTCCCGGCCACAGTCACCGAGCGGGAGGTTTCAGGAACGCCGGTATCCAATTTAACCGAGTATCTGCGATCGCGTTCGCTCTTATTGACCATCATTTCCGCGATCAGACCGAACGAGAAGAATTGTGCGCCGATCACCATCAGCAGCACGCCGAGAAATAGCAGCGGCCGGTTGCCGATCCACACGCCATTAAGCCAGCCGATAGTCAGATAGAGGTTAACCGCAAATCCCAGCAGCGTACAGATCAAGCCGATCAATCCGAACAGGTGCAGCGGCGCACGCGTCCAGTCAGAGATAAAGAGCACGGTCAACAAGTCAAAGAAACCGTTGAGAAAGCGGCTCGCGCCGAACTTCGTTTTGCCGTACTTCCGCGCACGATGCTGGACGGGAATCTCGCCGATCCGGTAGCCCATCTTGAACGCCAGCACAGGCAGGAAGCGGTGCAACTCACCATATACCGGAATTTCCTTCACGACGGCATGCCGGTACGCTTTCAATCCGCAATTGAAGTCGTGCAGCCGGACGCCGGAAAGTCTCCCTGTGACGCGGTTGAACAGCTTTGAGGGCCACGTTTTCGTGATCGGATCGTAGCGCTTTTTCTTCCAGCCGGACACGAGATCGAATCCCTCATCCAGTTTGGCGAGGAGCGCCGGAATCTCGTGCGGATCGTCCTGCAAGTCCGCATCCATCGTGATTACGAACGTCCCGCGTGCCGCCTGAAATCCCGTCGCGAGGGCCGCGGATTTGCCGAAATTCCGCCGGAACGAGATGACCCGCACATTCTCGTCGCGCTCCGCCAATTGCTTCAAGACGCTCAGCGACCTATCGCGCGAGCCGTCATCAAGGAATATGATCTCGTACGACCAATTCTCGGCGGCCATCACGGAGCGGATCTGTTCGTGCAGCTCGGGGAGCGATTCCTCCTCATTGAAGAGCGGAATCACAACGCTGATGCGGGGGGCAGCGAGTTCAGTGATCATGGCATTGAACCAATGGAGCGAGTGGAGGTGGAATCCGTCGGCAAGTGATACGGTTCGGCTTCGAGCGAAACGCCTTTCAGCGACCAATCCAAGGCAAATTCACCGGACTCATCCGTGCAGGTCACACGCACGGCGACCGGCCAGCCGCTCATCGTGCGTGTTTTGCTATACTTTTTGAGCATGGGCTCGTGTCCGGCACGCGAGACCCATTCCTGTTCAATTAAGCCGGTGCTCTTGGAAATATTGAGACGGTAGGCGGCGCCATCGCCGACTCCATAAATCACGAGTGACTTGCCTTCGCTGCGCATGGAATCCGGTTGAAATCCGCCGGTGCGACCACTGACCGGAAACGGCAGCAGGTCCCGCGGGTCCCAATTCGGGACAGGGATTGGAATCAGTTGCCCAAGATTCACCGTATCCTGCGCCGAAAACGCGTGCGGCGTTGCCCCCACGTCCCAATAGACGAACTGCGAGGGCGTTATGTAGAAGTTGCCGAGAAACCGATTGTAAGGCTTCACGAATCCCAACTCAAAGCGTTCGCCGAGCAGGTACAGGATGTGCCCCTTCGCCGTCACCGTCGTATCTCCTGTGCTCAGGGTGAAACGAACGCTGGCTGTCAGCGAACGCCAGCCGACCCAGCGATCAAGATAGCGGTGCAGCGCGTCCGCCGCCAGCGCTTGATCATCCACCGGTCGCTGAAACTTCGAGCCGGCTGCACACCCGAGTAGGAATAGCTGCAGCACAGCGCAAATGCCGACGAAGCTAACGGGCCAGCTTCTGACGAATCTGTTCATTTTGCGGGTCCAGGGTCAGCGCGCGTTTGTAGGCCGATTCGGCTTTGCCGCGTGCGCCCTGTTTGGCGTAGGCATCGCCCAGATGTTCCATCACTTCGGCATTCTTTTCGTCGGCATCCACGGCCTTCTTCAGCCAGCGAACAGCTTCATCAAAGTTGCCGAGCCGGTACTCGATCCACCCCTTCGTATCCAGATAGGACGCGTTCTTCGGGTCACGCTCGAGCGCGCCGTTCACCAGTGTGGTCGCGAGATCGAGATTCACGCCACGCGTCGCGTAGGCATACGCCAGATTATTCAGGTAAACGGCAGCGCTGTCGGACAAACGAATCGCGCTCGCGTAAAGTTGTTCCACGCGTTCCAAACTGTCGAGACGATCGTAGACCAGCGCGAGTGACCCCAGCGCCGTATAGAGCGTCGTATCGAGCGAAATCGCCTGCTCGAGCGCCTCGACGGCTGCGAGGTCATCCCCTGCTCTGCTCAGAGCGTTGCCTTTGATCGTGTAGAGACCCGCATTCGGACCGATTTGCGACATGGCGCTGTCGGCAAGAGCAACGGCGGCGCGATAGTCGCGACGATCGAGCGCCAGCACGCCGAGTCCGACCCAGAAGCGCGGCTCCTTCGGTTCTAGACGATTTGCCCGCTGCATGAACGTCACCCCGCGCGTCGTATCCCCGTTGTCAAGATAGATCGTACCCAGCGAGTACATAACGCCAGCGTCCGTGCTGTCGCGCTCGTAGAGCTTTTCCAATAGCGGCTGCGCCCGCTTCGGCTGATCGCTGATCAAATAGACGGTCACCACCTGCTTCAGCAGTTCATCCGTCTCGCCTTCAATGCCGACGATCCTCTGATACAGCTTGTCGGCTTCGTCGTAATTCTGCTGAGCCAGATTGATCGAGAGCAGGTCTCGCAAGTAGCGCGTGTTTCGCGGTTCCAATTCGACGAGACGCTTCAGCGTGCGGCGCAGTTCGGTGACTTTGCCGGTACTCCGGAATATCATGGCCTTCAGTTCGAGCGCCGGGACGTGCCTGGGATCAAACCGGAGCGCCCGGTCTAGCTGCTCCTCGGCCAAAGCCGGATTTCCCAGCAGCAGATAATCCTGCGCGAGCGCCACGCAGATGAAAGCCGATGCCGAATCGTAACGCAGCGCCTCCTGATAGTGAAACGCGGCGCGGTAGCGGTCGCCCATCTGGTCGGCAACGGTGCCGCGAATAAACTGATCCATCGCTCGCGACTTGCTGTCAACCGCAGCGCTGAGCGGAGAAGAGCACGCAAAGAGTAGTGTGGCGAGCAGCAGGCTCGCGAAGCGTTGCAGGTTATTGATTGGAGAAGATCCGCAGGATATCGTGGTATGAAACAAACAACACCAGGAGAATCAGTAATCCGACGCCGACCTGCTGAATCCAGAGCTTAATCCGCGAAGGAATCGGCCGGCGAATGACGGACTCGATGAGGACATAGACGATATGGCCGCCGTCGAGTACCGGCAGCGGGAGAATATTCAAAAAGCCGATCGAGACGCTCACGTAAGCAATGAAGAACAAGAAGGCGCTGATACCCTGCCGCGCACTTTCGCCGGAAAGCTGCGCCACGCCCAGCGGCCCGGCCAGCTGCGAAACGCTACCGCGCCCGGCAAAGAGATCACCGAGGAAGTTGATGATCCCATTCGTCGTGCCGTAACAGAACCGGGCTCCGCGGCCAAGCGCTTCAAAAACCCCCGCGGGTCGAAACGTCACCTTCGGAGTAATTCCGATCACTCTCCGCGCGTCTCCCTCCTGCTGCGTAAGTTGCGTTGGGATCTTGACGTCCACGATCTCGCCGGTATTCACTTTGCGCAGAGTGAGCGCTACCGTATCACCGGCCGTACTGATCGTCTCAACAACTTTCTCCCACGTCGGTGTCGAAACGCCGCTGACGGCGACGATTTCATCACCCGCTTCCACTCCACATCGCTGCGCGGGCATGTCGGGCAGAACGTCGCCGATCGCCGTGCTTTCCACTTTTGCAATCCCCACCGATAGCGTAAGGATCGTCATGATCACAAACGCCGTCAGGTAGTTCATCAGCACGCCCGCCGACAGCACAAAGATTTTCGCCCACGCGGGCTTGGACATGAATTCATCCGGAGCGCCGGTCGGCTTGTTCTCCTCGTCCATGCTCTCGTCCACCATGCCGGCAATTTGCACGTAGCCGCCCAGTGGAATCCAGGAGACGGAGAATTCAGTTTCGCCAATTTTGCGCGAATAAAGACGCGGAGGAAAGCCAATCGAGAACTTGTTCACCCGCATCCCCGTAAGCCGCGCGGAAAGAAAATGCCCCAGCTCGTGGAGCGTGACGATCACTCCAACCACGACCAGAAACGCCAGTAGGGTGATCAGCATACGGCCGCCCCCGCTTTCCGCTCGCGCAAGCGTACGGCTTCCGCCGCAAGCAGTCGCGCACGGGCGTCAGCCGCAACGACGGTCGCCAGATCGCGCAACGGCTCTTCCGGCCACAGGTCTAACACGTGTTGAATCACGTCAGCAATATCCGTGAATTTGATTTGACGATTGAGAAACGCATGCACCGCAATCTCATCGGCCGCCGAGAGCGCAGCCGGTGCAGTGCCACCCTTGAGCAGCGCCGCGAAGGCCAGATCGAGACAAGGGAACGCGGTTTCGGGGACCGGTTCAAAGGTCAATGTTCCCAGCGACGCAACGTCGGTGCGGACAATCTCACTTGGCACGCGAGCAGGGTAAGACAGCGCGTACAATATCGGCAGCTGCATATCGGGGCGGCTCAATTGAGCCTTGATACTGCCGTCTACAAATTCGATCATGGAGTGCACAACCGACTGCCGGTGAGCAACAATGCCGACTTGATCCGGCCCGACATGGAAGAGGCGAGTGGCCTCGATAACTTCCAGCCCCTTGTTGAATAGTGTAGCTGAGTCAATCGTGATCTTCGGCCCCATCTTCCAAGTGGGATGAGCAAGAGCTTGCTCTACCGTTACATCGCGCAGCTCGCGGTGCGGTTTCCCCCAGAACGGTCCGCCCGATGTCGTCAGCCAGATCCGCCGAATTTCCGCTTCCGACTCTCCCCGCAGGCACTGAAAGATTGCACTGTGCTCCGAATCAATGGGAATTACCAATGCACTGTGATCCGCCGCGGCTTGCATCACCAGCGGTCCCGCGGCGACTAATGTTTCCTTATTGGCCAAAGCGACCGAAATACCGCGGTTTAGCGCCGCCATGGTCGGTTCAAGCCCGGCGCCGCCCATCTGCGCATTGACGAGGAGATCATATTCATCCTCGGCCGCCTGCTGAATCGCAGCGCCTTTTCCCAAATAGGTGCGGCGAATGCCGTTCGATTTCGCAAAGTTGGCAACGGTTGCCGCATGTGCGGCATCTTCCAGCGCCAGCGAATCCGGCCGAAACTCCGCGGCAATCGTCAACAGCAACTCAACATTCGAATGCGCCGCGATCCCCGTGACGCAAAAAACATCCGCGTGTTTTCGAATGACCCCGAGCGTGCTCGTTCCGATCGAGCCGGTCGCCCCTTGCAGCAGCAGCCGCTTCACAACACCTCAACAATAGGCGTCGTTGACACGTGCAGGAGCGGCAGGTTGCTTAGGAAACTCTGCGCCAGAGTCATCCGAAGATCCTCCAAGTTCACTGGATGCCCAAGTTCTTCGGCAATGGTCGTTGCCCGCGACATCAGACGCTTACGCAACAGCTCGCGGCTTGCCTCATTCGTCATCGTCAGGTAATCCACAATTCGGAGATGATCGTCGCCGATCAGGATTGAGCCGTGCTGCAGATAGGCGTTGCCAAGTTTGCGCTGCGCGCTGCCCACCAGCTTTCGTCCCCGCGCGGTCACTTCCCAGCGCGAGGTACGAACAAAGCACGAGGTGCGGTTAGGTAAAGCTGACAGCGGTTCTCCGCGCGCATCTACGTCCGCAGGCACTCCGAGCGTGCGCAAGCCCTCCGCAATCGCCGCGCTGACATACTGCTGCAATCGCTGGCCTGCTCCCGCGTCACCGGATGACGCGACGATGGCGTAGGTCAATTCGTCGCTATGCAGCACCGCCGCGCCGCCTGTCGGACGGCGGGTCCACGGCATGTGATCCCGAGTCATCCGGTCGTGATCGAGCACGTCTTCCGACTGATGAAAGCCGAGTGAAATCGTGGGAACCGTCCACGTGTAGAAGCGAAGCACCGGATCGGATGCGCTCTCTGCCGCCTGCTGTAAGAGCGCAAGATCGGCGGCCATCAAGCGGTCGCCGTCATCTGCTCCGTCCTGTAAGATGCGTAAGCGCGTCAAACTTCTTCCTGCTCCTGCTCGCGGCTTGAGAGCCGATGGCCCGGCAACAGGCCGCGCTTGGACTTGGAGATGAAATCAAGAATATGCTGCACCTCGGGCACATGCCCCAACTCTTCCTTGATGTAAGCGACGGCCTGATTCGTATTCATCTCCGACTGGAAAAGATAGTAATAGGCCTGCTTGATGTTCTGCCGCGTCTCTGCCGAGAAGCCGCGCCGTCGCAGGCCTACCGAATTCAAACCGTAGTAGCGCAGCGGCTGGCCGCCGGCCATAATATACGGCGGCACGTCCTTGGGCACCCGGAGACCGCCGCCGATCATGCAATGCTGGCCGATTCGCACAAATTGATGCACGGGAACGATACCGCCTACAATCGCAAAATCCTCAATCTCCACATGCCCGGCCAGATTCACGGAGTTGACAAGGATAACGCTATTCCCAATAACGCAGTCGTGAGCTACATGCGCATAGGCCATCAGGAGACAATTGCTGCCGATTACGGTCTTGCCCGTGGCTTTTGTGCCGCGACTGACGGTGACGAATTCCCGGATGATCGTCTTCTCGCCGATAAACATTTCCGATTTTTCGCCGCCAAACTTCAGATCTTGCGGTTCGCCGCCGATGGCGGCTCCGTGGAATACCCGGACTCCGGGTCCCAGACGCACGCCGGCATGCAGGCGAACGTTGCTCGAGATCTCACAGCCTTCGCTGATGCGAACATCATCTTCGATAATTGTAAACGCGTCCACCACCACATCATCCGCCAGCTCCGCGCGGGGAGAAACAAGAGCTGAGGAGTGAATTTTCGCCATGAAGAGTTACCCCGGTTTATCTATCCACGATCAGCGCGGTCATGTCCGCCTCGCTGACGAGTACTCCATCCACATGAGCTTCGCCGCGCATCTTACACACGCCCCGGCGAAAAAACTGCATCTGCACGGTGAATCGAATCTGATCCCCGGGAATCACGGTTTTGCGAAACTTGACGTTGTCCAACCCGGTGAAGTACACGACTTTGGTTTCCGGATTCTCCACCGAATTCAGCAAGAGTACGCCACCGGTTTGCCCCATCGCTTCGATAATCAGCACGCCGGGCATCACCGGGTGGCCGGGAAAGTGGCCGTCGAAGAACGGCTCGTTGCGCGAGACGTTTTTCAGTCCGACCACGCGTTCCATCGGCGACAGCTCCAGAATGCGATCCACGAGCAGCATCGGATAGCGATGCGGCAGCAGCCGCTCAATCGCTTGCGCATCGAAGACATACCCTTGCCCTGTCTTGCTCCCGTATTTGCGGGTCAGGCTCTGCGTCTCGTGCACCTTGCGGAGCATCCTCGCCACTTCCACGTGCGATGAATGTCCCCCACGGGCCGCGAGCACATGCCCCTTCACCGGTACTCCCACCAGCGCCAGATCGCCTATCAGGTCCAACACCTTGTGGCGCACCGGTTCATTGGGATAGCGCAACTCACGGTCATCGAGTGTGATCTTGCCGCGCTTCACATTGTCATCTGTGTGAAAGAGCCGTCGCAGCCGGTCAATATTCTCTTCGCTCATCTCCGCATCCACAAAGACGACGGCGTTCTCCAGCGATCCCCCCTGAATGAGTCCCGCCGTCTTCAACCTTTCCGTTTCCGAGAGCAAACAGAAGGTGCGCGCTTTCGAGAACTCGCGCACAAACTCCTCCATCGAATACATGGAAGTGTACTGCGTGCCTACCGACGGATGCGGATAGTCAATCATGTAGGTGACGCGAAACTCCGCAGACGGCACCACGACGATGTCAATGGCGTCCCGGTTATTGCGATAGCTTAAGGTGCGCTCAACTTCAAGATACTCGCGCGGCGCATCCTGTTCCACGATTCCGGCCTCCTGCAGCGCTTCAACGAACGGATAAGCGCTGCCGTCCATCGCCGGCGGCTCATCGGCGGTCATCTCGATCAGCAAATTGTCAATTCCCAGACCGGCTGCGGCCGCCAGCACATGCTCCGTCGTGTAAATTTTGACGCCGTTCTTGCCCAGCACGGTGCCGCGCGAAATTTCCACAACATAGTCCACCAGCGCCGGGATCTCAACCTGACCGCTCCCGTTCGGCACCACAAAGCGAATGCCGGTGTTCGGCTGCGCGGGATGAAACGTCATCTGAGTCGGATGACCCGTGTGCAGGCCAACGCCGCTCAGCGTGACGGCACGTGCAATTGTTTTCTGGCGATCACTCACGATAGCGGGGTCCTCGTGGAATCTTCCGAAGAGTTTGAAAAGACGGCCGTTTCCAGCTTGCGAACGCGACGCAGCAGATCCGGAAGCCAGCCCAGCGCGGCTTCGATCCTCTTCCACAGCGCATGGGGCCGAGCAGGACTGCCCGATACAATCGTTCGGTCTTCGACGTCGCCGGCCACACCGGATTGCGCGCCGATCATCACTTCATCTCCCACTCGCAGATGGCCCACCACGCCGACTTGTCCCCCGATGCGGCAGCGATCTCCTATTTGGGCGGATCCGGAAATGCCGGTCAGCGCGGCGATCACGGTGTCGGAGCCGATTGTCACGTTGTGCGCCACCTGAATCAAGTTGTCGAGCTTCGTGCCGCGGCCGATAACAGTTTCTCCCAGCGTCGCGCGGTCAATGGTGGTGTTCGCGCCGATTTCCACGTCATCCGCAATCACTACCCGGCCCATCTGCGGAATCTTGCGATAACCCTGCGAGGTCGGCGCAAACCCGAAACCGTCACTACCGATCACCGCGCCATCCTGAATCACGACCCGGTTGCCCAGCACCACGCCTTCGCGCACGCTGACATGCGAGTGAATTTCACACTGTTCGCCGATCGTGACGTCCGCGCCGATAATGGCGTGCGGAAAGATCTTCGTGTCCCGGCCTACCCTCGCCCGCGGGCCGACATAGCCGTATGCTCCGATCGCGACGTTCTCTGCGACAACGGCGGTAGGTTCGATGACCGCCGTGGGATGAATGACTTGCGGCAGCCACGATTGCACCGGATGAAAGTGCTCGAGCAGCAGCAGGAACCCCGCGTAGGGATCCACCACTTCGATCACGGCGATCCGATCCGAACTCATCCCTTGACTCACCAGCACGGCTCCCGCACCTGTGGTCTCAAGGTACTTCGCATAGCGCGGATTGGAAACAAACGTCAAGTGCCGGGGACCGGCATCCTCGATCTTCGCCACATCCTCGATGACGATCTCTGCGGAACCCGTCAGCTTGCCGTTGAGAAACTCCGCGATCTGAGCCGTGGTCATCGCAAGGGACACGCGACTATTCCTTTTTCAAAAAGTCGAGAACCTTGTCCGTGATGTCATGTTCCGGCAGCGCAAAGACGATGTTGGCCGAGGCCGCGTCAAACACGAAGTCGTAATTCTCTTCCTTGCTCACCTTCTCAATCGCCTGATTGATCTTGTCCAGCACCGGCTTGGAGAGCTCAAGATTGCGATTATACAGCTTGCCGCCGTCGCCCCAGATTTCCTTGCGGTAGTTGTCCAGCTCCGTCTGCTTTTCGCGCAGCCTGTTTAGCCGCTCCTGCTTGGCTTCATCCGAAAGCATCAGGCTTTGCGATTGGAGTTCGTCAGTCATCTGCTTGACGACCTCTTCCATGCCCTGGGCTTTGGTGATATACGTCCGCTCCTCTTCCTGCAGCTTCTGGCGCGCGTCGCGGTAATCGTTGAAGGCTTCGAGGATGCGATCCGAATCCACATACCCGAGCCGAATTTCCTTGGCCACTGCGGTCCCCATCCACCCGCCCAAGGCCAGCAGGCAGAGCAGGGTTATGCCGAAAGTTCTCATGACAGCCTATCTCCTGTTGTTGAAGTCCAAATCTTAGAATCCGCGACCGAACTGGAAGTGCGGCACCCAGCGCGTCGTGCGCAGACCGCGAGCATCCAGATAATCGAGGCCCAAACCGTAATCAAATCCGATCATGCCGATAAACGGCATGAAGAGCCGCACACCTAACCCGACGGAGCGGCGCAGGTCCGTGGGATTGGTCTCCTCGAAACTCCGCCACACATTGCCCGCCTCGGTAAAACCGAGCACAAAAATAGTCGGGTTGCGCACGATCGGGTAACGCAGTTCAAACGATTGTTTGAACTTGGTCTTGCCGCCGACGGCAAATCCGCCAGCCTGCGGCCCCACTTCGCGTTCATCGTAACCGCGCAAGCCGGTTCCGAGCGAAAGTCCCGCCCCGCCCATGAAGAAATAATCGAAGTAGGGAATATTCCGCGAATCACGCGTGAGGCCGTCGAGCAATCCGACCTCCGTAGTCGTCGCCAGCGTCAACGGCCCCGCCAGCGGCAGATACCATTGATGTGTCAGCTCGCCCTTGACAAACTGGTCGTCACCGGCCAGCGGTCCGCCCGTCAATTCGGTGCGCAATGTGTTCACGGAACCGGAGGACGGGAATTCCGGATCGTTGCGGCTGTCCCGAGTGATGATCTGCGAAAAACTCGACGAGATGCGCGGCACATTCTCGAGCAAATCACGCGGATTGCTCTGCTTGAAGGCTGCGGTGAAGCGAGAGTACTTCGTGCGGTCGAGCCGGTACACGTAGTCGAGGCGGAAGTAGTCGTCCGGCCAGCGCAGCCGCCGCCCCATCCGCAGCGAACCACCGATGATATCCTCGTCAAATCCGTAAAAACTGCCCCCGCGGTGCGTATCGAAGAACGACACGCCGACCAGCGTACGCGTGTTCCTGAACCACGGCTCCGTAAAGCTGATCGAGAAGGAGCGGTAAACCTTGCCGAAGTTCCAGTCGAGCGAGAACTGCTGGCCGTTGCCCAGCAGGTTATTCATCTGGAAACCGACCGAGCCGATCATGCCGTCCCGTTGGCTGTAGCCGGCGGAGACATTGGCCTGATCGGTGGACTTCTCTTCCACTTTCATGAAGAGATCCACCTGATTATCCGATATCGGAACGACGTCCGGCACAACCGTAGAGAAATAGTTGAGAATCGTAATTTCGCGCACCGAGCGTTGAAGCTTGGTCACATCAAACGTTTCGCCGGGGAAAAGGGCCATTTCCCTGCGTATGACCTTCTCTTTGGTCTTGGTATTGCCCTCGATGACCACCCGGTTGACCTTAAACTCGCTGCCCTCCGCCACGTTCAGGTCCACGTCCACTATGTGCCCTTCGCGCACGCGTTCGGTCGGCGTCACGTTGGCGTAAATATACCCTTTCTCGTAATACATGGAGCCGACGTCCGCCGTGCTCTGCTGCATCTTTGCGCCGTTGTACAGATCGCCGGGCTTCACGCGCAGACGCGCCGCCAACTGATCGTTCGCGAACAGCTTATTACCGCTCCAGGCAAAGCCGCCGTAGTGATACAGGTCGCCTTCCGAAACGTGAAAGGTCAAATAGATCCACCGCCGGTCATCGGAATAGCGCACGCTGTCGCCCAGCAGCTCGGCGTCGCGATAGCCTTTGCTGCGATAAAAGTCCGTGATGTTAGTCTTGTCCTCTTCGACCTTCTCTCGCTTGTATTCGCCGCCGCGCAAAAACGTCTTGCGCTTTGTCTCCTTCAGTTTCTTCCGCAACTGGCGATCCGTGAAGACCTTGTTGCCTTCAAACTGAATGTCTTTAATCTTGACCTTCTTGCCCTCGTGGATGTTGACCTCGACGATTTCCTTTCCGGTCTTCTCGTCAAGATAGGTCCTTGTCTCGATCTCGGCCAGCAAGTAGCCCATCTCGGTGTACTTGGCCTGAAGCCGGTTCTTGAGACGCACAATATCGCCGGGCTGCACCACCTGTCCCGGAGTCAAGACAAGGAGATTCTTGAGATCATCCCCCTTGAGCTTCTTGTTGCCCTTGACGTCCAGTTTCTCCAGGCGTGGAAACTCCTCCACCTTGATCAGCAGGTACACGCCTTCCGGCGTCTCCCGCTCCTCGACGATCTGCACGTCGCTGAACAGGTTCAGCTTCCAAAGCTGTTGAATCGCCGTTTGAATGTCATCGCCGGTCGCCTCCTGCCCAACCGTCAGACCGGAGTGGGCGCGGATCAGCCCGGCATCGGTCGTCTTGTTCCCGGAGATCGAGATCCCGAGAATGCGGATTTTTTCCTGAGCCGAACCGGAGGATGCAAACAACGCAAGGGCAAGAATTACGGCAGCCGCTCGAATCAGCGGCCAGATGCTGAGATACCGCTTGGACAACTATGGCTCCAATGCGAACGAGTATTTAAGGGAGACTGACTCGTCCCGCCGCCGCTCGAATTCGTCGTACTCTACGGCGAAATCCAACAGCAAATCGGGCGAGACGGGCTTTATTCTGTATTCCAAATTCCAGAGATGGACAAGACTCAGGCGCCCGGTTTCCGGGGCGCTCCGACTCTCAGCGAGTTCGCCGGTATAGGTAAGAAAGACGTCATTCGTGATGTACTTGCCAACCGTTAGCTGGGAGCCGGTAAAGAACCTGACCGCGCTGGGAGACTGAAGCTGCTCGTTTTGCGAAGCGTGCTGTTTCTGCTGCCGGGCGAGTGTAGTCGATCTGCCACCGGTCGGATTCAACGTCACTTCGTCGAGCGGAGTCCACTTTTCGATCCGGCGCTCGATCGGATCAATCCACTGCCGCCCGATCGCGCGCACCACAGAGCTGGTCACCAGTTCCTGTGCCTTGCCGCTGACCGATCCGACATCATACCCCAACAAAGCGATCACAGCTTCGGGCGGATCACCGGCATCGTCCTCCAACACGAAAGTCAAGTCATCAAGCCGTCCCCGGCGCTGCCGGATTTGGGTTTCGCGATCAATGACGTACATCGTAAGATAGACCGGAACCCGACGGCCGGACGTATCTGCACCCGTCGTGGATGCCCGCCCTTCCAGCACAGGCATAATATTCGTCTCGTCGAAATCGCAGATCGCGCCGCTGATTGCAAAGCGCTGGTCGAGATACTCCACTCGCCCGCGCAAAGAGGTAAGTCGGCCGTCGAGACGAAACGTAGAATCGGCGATCGTACCGCGAATGGTCAGCGGCGACTCCGACGGCTCAATAACGGCATCCACATTCAAATGATCGAAGTAATCGGCCAACGTGGAAAAGACCGGCGAATTGCGCAGCGATGCGAACAGATCCGAATCTTTAAGGCCGGTTATCTCCACGTCGTAATGATCGCCTTGGCCGACAAAGACATCTAAATTCCACTCCGCTTCGGTCAGACGGTCGAGCAGCCATTGCGTCACAGGCCGGTTCTTTCCGGTCCCGCCGCTGCCCGCAAAGGGAAACGTCACGCGGGCATTCCGCAACTCGACGTCACCGGAGATTTGCAGCGTCGTATCGTCCTCCGCGGAAATCACAATTGGCGCATAGATATCCGCACCGGACGTGACCTGCCCCAGCCATTCCGGCCTCATCAATCCCGGAATACGAACCGGCATCCCGTGCAGACCGGTGCGAATTTCCAGCACGCCCAGCGACAATCGGGGTGAAGGGACCACCAGTGGTTTGAGCTCCGGGTACGCCGTCGCCCAGTCGCCGCGCACCGTCAATATCAAACTTTGGTCGCCATCTCTTAAGTCAATCGAACCGGACTGGATGCCATCCGCATCCGCATGAAAATCCAAATTGGCGTCAATCGTCGCCGGAGTGGCGGAAGGAAATGTGAACCGCCCGTCGCGCAGCACCAGAGAGCCGCCCGTGAATTGCGGATGATCCACCGTCCCGCCGATGTCCATCGCCAGTGTGCCGTGGCTGCCGTATCCGGCAAACTCGCGATCCATCTGGTCAAGGATGTTCAAGAAATCGCCGCGGCCTTCGAGATGAAATTGCAGCGGTCCGTCCGTCGCGAGCGCGGCATTTCCCAACACCGCAAAAGAGTACGTAGTATCTTTACTGATTTGGAACTGCGGCAGGCTGACGTTGGCAATACCGTCCGCACCGACGTGCACCTGAGCCGAAGCCGTCAAATCGGTGAAAAAGACTTCCTTGAACAGAAACCCGTCATTGATCGTAAACTCCACCTCGACATCGGGGTGTGTAAGTTGACCGGAAATGGCCGCGCGCCCATCCAGCGCTCCGCTGACAATGCCGGTGCGCCCGAGCAGCGCCGTCACGAAATCCTCCGCCCGACCGGCTCCTGTCTCTGCCGTGACCGCAATCTGGTTCTGCGTGAGATCAATCATCCCTTGCGCGACCACGATGCGGCGAATGTCGCGGCCCAGCTCGAATTGATGCAGATCAATGGCCAACCCCTGACCGTCCGCGTCGAGATTGATCCAGTACCCGGGAACTCCCAGCACGGCACCGTCCACTACTGCCAGCCTCGCCGTCCATACGGGCATCTCAAAACTGCCGGACACATGCACCCGTCCGGTTGTGCTGCCGGCGACCTGCGCTCGACGCGCGAACGCCGGCCTTAACGGCAGCTTGTCAAAAGGCAAATCAACGACATTGACTTCGAGATCCAACTCATTCGCCGCAAAATCCACGAAACCTAATGCCGTGCTCGCCTGATCAATGAACAAACGATGAATGTCCAGGCGGCTCTTATGCAGACTCATGTCGGCGGAACCATCGAACGGCTGACCTTCACCGTTTGCTCCCGACCACTGCCCGAGTATGGCCGTCGTCCTGTCCGGCTGGCGCTCGTAGCTCCCGCTGAATTGAACGTCGCGCCAGATTTGCGGCAGCAGCGAGACCGAATCCGCTCGTAGCGACGATTGCAGCGACAAGGTCCCGGAACCCGAGTTTCCGGAAAACGTCACGCTCAGCGTCTCGAACGAATCCAGCAAATGACTTGGATCGTTGAAGAGCGCGCTGAGAATCACGTGCGCATTGGTCGTGGACGCGTGAACTTGTCCGGAGGCGAAGGAGAAAGCGGCCGTGGCCTGCCGGCCGTCCGGTCGGGTGAAGTCCATGCTCCATGAGCTGTCCGCGCAAGTGACCCGTCCTACTCCAACTTGACGGCGATCGCGGGTGAACAGCGAAACGTTTGCCGCAAGGTTGGCAGCGTATCCGTCGGCATCGAACTCAACTGCGCCGACTCGTGTTCGCCATTCGCCGGAAGCACTCGCCGAATCCGGAAGAAATCTGCCTGCCGCATGCCAAGCCAGTGTCGAATCGAGCGCAAGCCGCCCGTGCGCCTCGAGTTTGCCTGCCTCGTGGCGAGCGGCAGCCGATCGAATAACGAGTTCGCCGGATTCCAGTGCGGCCTCCAAAATCACGTCACGGACCCGTTGCCCCGCAATTCGAATCTGCGGCGCGTTCAGCGTGATCACCGGCTCAAACACCGGGCCGCAAACCTTGAAATCGAATTCGAGGCTGTCTATTTGCGAGACGCCGGAGAGGGAATCTTGTGACCGGTCCGGCAGTCTCTTCTTCCGCCCGTGACCGAACAACACTACCTCGCGCGAACACAGATCAAGATCACCGGCAACATGCACGCGCCCAAACGATGAACTGACGTCAAGCGGATCCAGCCGCAGCGTGTCGCCGAATGTGGCAACTCGCAATCGTAGCGCACTGAACTCCCCCTTACGCACGCGGGCAGTCACGCTGTCAAGCGCTGCGGCGAATGTCACCGTAGCCAACGTGTCGCGGAGTACCACGCGAGCCGAAATCTTTCCTCCGCTCGTTATGATCGGCGCGCCGCTGAGCATGGGCAGCGAGCCGGCGGGAATCGTCGCCATGAGCGACAGTTCTCCGCTCCGGTCATCCGGTTGCACCGTTCCGCTCAGGGTTAGCGTCGCGTGCGCATTGTTCAAATAAGACCCGGCCCCGCTCAGTCGCAGCTCGGAATTTTCCCGGACCACCGACAGCGAAAAATCCCGCAGGAGCACCAGACAGGAATCCCGCGTGGAATATTGAAGCGATGCGTCCTTGACAGATATGGCCTGCAAGCTGTCGAGGTCGCGCAAGAAATCGTAGAACTTCGGCGAGACTCGATAGGTAGTGTACGACCGCTGAGAATGACCTGAGGGTGCGCGACCTTGCGGTTCCGCAATCGTAACCGTGACTCCCTCGGCACGAATCCCCCTAACGATTCGCAGCGGCTGCCGCGGCGTGCGCAGCAAATCGGTCGGATTCACCGTTAGTTGAGCCACGGCGATGCTGATCTGCGAACCGTTGCTGTCGAGCGGCGCGACCAGATCCGTGATCGTGATTGAACTCCACCCAATCTGGATGTCGCGCACGGATGCGCGGTCGCCGAGCTGCTCTTTCAGATAGTTGTCAACACGATGAGAAAGAGCAGAACGAAATTCAGGCCGCTGAACCGCCCAAAAGAACACTCCGATCAGAGCGGCCAGCCCCAACAGAGCCGCCGCAACGAGGATCGCCCATTTGCGTCGTTGCGTGTTTCCCCTCATCGAATCTCAAGCCTACCATGCAAACAAGCCATTAGGATCCAACACTCGTGCCAACTCCGCGCGCTTGGTCACGGCTTCATTCGGGGAGAGCACGGCACCTACCGGTCGCGCGTCGTTTTCCGGAATTTCCAGCGGCAGCGGCCCCCGCAAATCCACGGACACTATCACCCCCATCCGCCCCTGTGACCCGAACAGCAAGGATGCCAGCCCCGGATCATGAGCCGAGGCTCGACTTGGCCCGGCAAATTGCAGCAGCTCTCCGTCTCCGTTCATTATTTCTATCTTCAGCATATTGGACCAGATTGCTTTCTCCACATCCTCCCGCACACCAGCCGCCCCGGCAATCAACCCGCCTAACGTCTTGCGTTCGTGAGCTGCGCCCGAGCGAAACAACCGCGCCACCGGTGTACCGCTCAAGATGCGAAATCCCGTCGGCGAGAGCTTTTCGATTCCGCTCAGCCCGCCGCTCAACACAGCAACAACTTTCACATTCGGCAACTGAAAATCGCTGTCGAACGAACTTCCCGTACCCAGCGGCAGCACGTGGAGATTCTCGACACGCGCGTAGTGCAGCACCAAGGCCAGCGTTTCCATCGAGCGCGGGGCCACGACCGGATACGGAGTCTCCTGAATCAGACTCTCCCCCGCGATATCGCGGAGCGAAAACGCGGTCATGTCGGTCGCCGGAATCATTCCGCCTCCACGACCTGCCCAAAACGCCGGTTGCGGCGGCCGTACTCTTCAATCGCCGCTATCAACTGTGCCCGGCGAAAATCCGGCCACAGCACGTCTGTGACGATGATTTCGGCATAAGCTAACTGCCAGAGCAGAAAATTGGAGATGCGCATTTCGCCCGACGTCCGAATCAGCAGATCGGGTTCCGGAAGCCCGCTCGTGTAGAGATGGCCCTGCAGATCCTCCTCCGACACCTGCTTCTTCCCCTCTCGCAGCACGCTGTTGACCGCATCCACAATTTCCTGTCGCCCGCCGTAGGACAGCGCCAGATTCAGAATCAGACCGGTGTTGCCCTTACAGCGGTCAATGGCTAACTCAATCGCCTTGCGCGGCATGAGATCGTACTCCCGCCAGCGGCCAATCGCCCGCAGTTGCACGTTGTTCTTGCGGAGATCTTCGACCTCTTGCGAGATCGTCACTACCAGCAGATTCATTAGCGCATCCACTTCGCTACGCGGACGACGCCAATTCTCACTCGAGAAGGCATACAGCGTGAGCACTTCCACACCCAGTTCACCGCACACCTCCACTGCCTCGCGCACCGATTTCACGCCCTCCTTATGCCCGTCGGAGCGTTTGAGCCCGTGTGTGCGCGCCCAACGCCCATTGCCATCCATGATGACGGCGATGTGGCGCGGAATCTCGAGACCGTGTGTGGAAGGCGAACCGGCGAGACCTTTGGACATCAGTTACTGCTTGCTCAGCTCTTTGCCTTTCTCGATGTACTTCTTGCCGTTGACGTTGTCACCCAGTCGAATCGTCGCGATGCCGTAGTTGATCCACGCCGCGCTGTCGTCAGGATGAGTCTCCGCCAGTGTCTTGAATCTATCCCGCGCCTTTTCCGTGTTGACGTAGGAACCGCCTTCAAGGTAGAGGACCCCCACGACAAACAGCGCATCGCGGTCGTCCGGCTTCTTCGTCAGATATTCCTCAAAGGCCTTCAACGCGGCTGCTGTGTCACTGCTTTGAAGACTGAACTGCCCAATCGTGTACAAGATCGTTGCATTGTCGTGGCTTGTTTTCTGCGCATCGTTCAATGCTTCAATGGCAACCGCTCGCAACGAATCGCGTTCTTGATCAGAAATTGATGTATCGGTGGCTAACTGCGCCAGTGAGAACGCCTTAAACTGCACGGCATCCGAGTTTGTGGGATCGTCTTTGCTCATTTGCTCGGCGTACTCAATGGCCTTGAGATACTTCCCCGAATTGTAATAACCTTCCAGCAGCCGCGCGTGAATCACCTCCGCCGCCTGCTTGTATTCCTCCGGCTTCTCCTTGTCCAGACCGGAAGCGTCGAGATGCTGGTGCGCGCGCTCCCACGCCTCCAGCGCCTTGTCTGTCTGCTCCTTCTTTTCGAAGAGCTGCGCTTGCAGAGCCTCCGTGCGCCAATCCTGCGGCTTGAACAGCAGCGCCATGTCCACCTGCGCCAGCGCCCGGTCATAGTTCTTGAGCGTGTCGCTCTTCGTCGCCGCGCCGTAGTACGTCGCCCAGAAGCGGTTGAGCATCTCGTTCATCTTCTTGCCCATCTTCTTGGCGTCTTTGTTGTCGGCGGAGCTTCTCACCTTGTTGAAATCAGCCAGCATCGCTTCAAACAGCGCGCGCTGCGGGTCAGCGGCATCTTGCGACGCCACCGCCTGCATTTTGACTTTGCCCGAGTCAATGGCAATCTCGCCCAGCAGCTCGCCGCGCTCGAAGAGCGCCTCGACATTGCCGGGATTCTTCTCAAGTTCCGTGTTATAGAATTGCAGCGACTTGATCAGCTCGCCCTGTTTCTTGTAAAGCCGGGCGGAGGTCATCTCCATGCTGCCGGCAAGCGCTGCGCTCGTTAAAGCAAATACTGCGAGCGCCATCCCAAGTTTTCTCATCGTTCCAGCCTCAGTGATTGAACAAATTTCAAGCGCGCCGTCAGAAACGGAACGGCGGGCGAAGGACTCCGGCGTCGGTGATGTGACTCGTAATCAGCTTCGCCGGCGTCACATCGAACGAGGGATTCCAAACGTGAAAACCGCGCACCTGGCTCAATCCGGGAGTGATGCGTGTCACCTCCTCGGGTTTGCGCTCTTCGATCGGAATGTCGCGGCCTGACTTCAAAGAAAGATCAAAGGTTGTCGTCGGCGCCACAACGTGAAACGGAATGCCGTAGTTGCGCGACAGATTGGCGAGGCTCAGCGTCCCGATTTTGTTCGAAGTGTCGCCGTTGCGCGCGATGCGATCCGCGCCGACCATCACTCGCGTCACCCGGCCGCTTTGCATCAATGCCGCCGCCATATTGTCGCAGATCAACGTCACCGGCACCCCTGCCCGCGCGCATTCCCACACCGTTAAGCGCGCCCCTTGACCGATGGGACGAGTTTCGCACGCGAACACGTCGAGCACCTTGCCTCGCTGATGACCGAGCTTGATTGCGCCCAGTGCGGTCCCGATCCCGCCGGTCGCCAGCGCTCCGGTATGACAGTACGTCAGAATTCGTTCGCCGCGCGTCATGACGCTCACCCCGTGGCGCGCCATGGCCAGACAGGAGCGCGCATCGTCCCGGTGTATCTTCTCCGCCAGTTTGACCATCCGAGCCGTCAGATTCGCGGGCGAGCGATTCACGGCTTCGGTCATGCGGCCCAGCGCCTGAAAAAGATTGTAACCTGTGGGCCGCGTCTTTGCGAGTCTCTCAATTGTCGCAAGCAGCTTCTCCTGCGTCGCGTTGCGCTGGAGAGATGCAAGCGCCACACCGTAGGCCGCCGTCACTCCAATGGCCGGCGCCCCGCGCACGGCCAACGATTCAATCGCCCGGGCTACCGTTTCCGCGTTGCGCGCCTTGATCCACGCAATGCTGCCGGGGAGCTTGCGCTGATCGAGAATCCACAGCGCGTCGCCCTCCCATTGCAACGCCTTCAGCGGATCTCTCATGGAATCTCGAACAGCTTGCGGAACTTGCCGTAGCGCTGCTCGATATCCGAGAACTTTTTGCCCTTCAGCCCGTCCGAACCAAATCCCTCCACGTAGAACGATCCGATCACACTCGCCCATCCCATCGCGCGGCACACTTCCTTCTCATTGATCGTCTTGCCGCGACTCAGATACCCCAAAATGCCGCCCGCGTACGCATCCCCTGCTCCCGTCGGGTCCACCACATTCTTCACCGGATACGTGCACGAGATGAACATGCCCTTTTCATGTAAGAAGAAACTGCCGTGTTCGCCCTTCTTGACGATCAGCCATTTCGGCCCCATCTTGCGCAGCGCTTGCGCCCCTTTGTAGAGATTGTGCTCGCCCGTCAGCCACTGCACTTCGTAATCGTTGCACAAAAACAGATCGGATTGCTTCAGCACTTTCAGGAAATCTTTGCGCGCAATGTCAATCCACAGCTTAAACGTGTCAATCGCCACCAGCTTCGGGCGTTCGACCTGCCGCAGCACGTCCAGTTGCAGGCGCGGCTCAATTGCGGCCAGAAACAGCACCTTCGGCTTGCGATAGTGCTCCGGCAGCAGCGGCTTGAAATCGGCAAAGACTCCCAGCTCGGTGCGAATCGTCTCGCGCTCGAGAAAGTCCGCCGAGTAACGCCCTTCCCACAAAAAGCTGTCGCCTTGCGCTTTCGTCACTCCCGAGAGATCTACTCCCCGCTTGCGCAAAAACTCGAGTTTGTCGAGCGGGTAATCATCTCCCACGACTCCGACCGTGCCGACCGTGGCAAAGAACGACGCCGCATTCGCAAAATGTACAGCCGATCCGCCGAGCACTTTGCCCGTGGATGCCTTCGCCGTATGTAAAATATCCTGAGCCACGCTGCCGACGACGACCAGATTCGGAGCGGGAACGGCGCGCGACAACAAGCGGAAAGAAGCAGGGGCTTTTTTCAACGTGAGTTACATTTCCTTGGGTGCGCTGACGCCGCAGAGCGCAAGGCCGTTCCGCAGCGCGATCTGCGTGGCGCGGCACAGCGCGAGGCGGGCGCGTTGAAGTTCGGCCGGTTCGGTTAAGACGCGGCATTCCTGATAGAACTTGTGAAACTGCGCTGCCACTTCGCGTAGCCAAACCGTGATCGCGTGCGGATCACGCGAACCCGTCGTATCCTGCAGGACGTCGCCGAACTCGCGAATCCGCCGCAAGAGCGTCAACTCTTCCGGAGCATTCAGCGGCGTCAAATCAGTTTCGGCCGTGGGATAATCTGCGCCACCCTTGCGGAAGATAGACTCGATGCGAGCGTGGGCGTACTGCACATAATAGACCGGGTTCTCATCGGATTGCTTCTTCGCCAGCTCAATATCGAAATCCAGCGGCGTGCTCGTACGCCGCAGCAGGAAAAAGTAGCGCGCCGCGTCCGTTCCCACTTCCTCCAGCAGCTCGTCCATCTCAATCAGCTTGCCCGCGCGCTTGGACATCTTCACCGGTTCGCCATCACGCAGCAGTGTGACGTGCTGCAAGAGAATCACTTCGAGCTTGTCCGCATCCAGTCCCAGCGCGCGCAACCCCGCTTTCATTTTGGAAATAAAGCTGTGATGATCAGGGCCGAGAATGTCAATGATCACATCGTAGCCGCGCTCAAACTTGTCCAGGTGATAGGCGATGTCGGGCAGAAAATATGTCGGCCGTCCGTCGCGGGTAACAATCACCCAATCCTGCTGATCTCCGAACTCGGATGTGCGCAGGTAAAGCGCACCGTCCTTTTCGTAAACAGCGCCCCGCCCTTTGAGCTTCTCCTGAACCTCAAACTCAGCGCCGCGATTGCGCAGCTCGCTCTCGTGGTACCACCGATCGAACGCAACGCGAAACCTTTCCAGTGACGCCTTCTGCCACGTCACGTGCCGCTCGACCGCCATCTGCCCGAGCTCGTTTGCCGCCTGTTCCGCCGGCATCTCGTGAAAGCGCTTGCCATGCTCGGCGACCAACTGCCGTGCGAAATCAACGATGTACTCGCCGTGGTAGCCGCCTTCCGGAATCTCCGTCGGATTCTCCAACTCGCTTTCATACCGCGCGCGCACCGATTCACCCAGCAGCCGGATTTGATTCCCGGCATCGTTGACATAAAACTCGGCATCGCACGTCGCCCCGCGCGCCCGGAACATGCGTACCAGCGTGTCCCCCACCGCCGCGGCTCGCGCGCTCACAACATTCAACGGACCGGAGGGATTCGCGCTGACAAACTCAATCAGTAGGCGCTGCCCCGATAGCTCCTCGTTTCTGCCGAAATTGTCTTGCTCGCGCACCGCTTCCGTTACCAGCGAACGCAGAAATTCATCCGCCAGCACAAAATTGATAAAGCCCGGCCCGGCAATGCTCTCGCGGGCGATCAGCGTGCGATCCAGTTTCGATTCTAACTCACGCAGTAAGGCCTCAGCAATTTCTCGCGGCGGCCTGCCGATCTCCTTCGTGTGAATCATCGCCGCATTCGTCGCGATGTCTCCGTGCCGCGGATCACGCGGCTTTTCCAGCACCACACGCGGCTCTGCAACACCAAGCGAACGAAGCGCTTCAGTCAATGCAGCAAAAAGGTGCGTGTGAGCCTGATTCACGATTTCGACTTCGTCGTCTTGGCCCGAGTCGTCTTTGCGGTCGAAGCGGATTTCGGTTTCGCTGCCGGCTTCTTCGCGGCGGGAGCCTTCTTCGGAGTCGCGGCTTTCTTCATGGCTGGCTTGCGCGGCGCCGGTTTCGGCCTGGGCTTCACGGCGTCGTCACTTACCGGTATGAGCTCCGCGTCTCCCCACAGATTCTCCAACCGGTAGAACTCGCGAAAGCTCGGCTTAAAGACATGCACCACCACGTTGACGTAGTCGAGAATGACCCAATTCAGCGCCTCGGTGCCTTCCCGGTGCAGCAAGCGATCGGTGGTCTGTTCTTTGACTTGTTTCTCAATATTGTGCGCGATCGCGCGCACGTGCTGATTGACCTCGCCCGTGCAAATCACAAAGCAGTCGGTCACGGCGTCAAGTTCGCTCAAATCAAGTATGACCACGTCCGTCGCCTGCTTTTCGATCGCTGCATCGGCGATGACCTTGGCCAGCGACATCGAATTCTTATTGGCCAGCGATTAATCTCCCGTTACGTTTTGATAATTCAACTTCAGCCGCTTGTAATCCTTGCCCACAATCACACTCACGTCAATGTCGGGCAGATTCGGATTGATTTCCGAAGTGACTCTCGACTTGTCAATGCCCAGCGAATCCGCCAACGCGCGAGCGACATCCAGGTTTCCGCGGCGATCAATGACCGAACTCCGCTCGTAGTCAGGATGCGGAGCGTTTTTCGTTTCGCGCACGTCCAGCCCCCACGCTCTCAATGCCGGCGAAATCCGCCGCGCCAATCCCTTCACGCCGCAGCCGTTCAACACCTGCACCCGAATTCCATTCAATGAAACCGTCGGAGTCTTCGGGACTGCTGCTGAATTCGGAGTCGCCGCGGTCGGCTGAGAAACAACGGCGCTCGTATCCTTCACCATCATCTCGGTACTCAGCAGACCGCGCAGCGATTCCGTCTGCACTGCATCCGTCTTGTCTCTGCTGATCGCCCAGAATAGCAGCACCGCCAGAACGGCTCCCACACCGGCCATCAATGGCAAAAACCAAATCGGATAATTCGCCTTTACCCGCGGCGCAGACGCCGTTGGAGTCGCCTTAGATCTCAGATAAAAACGGCGCGACAACTATGCTCCTGAAAAAAAGACCGAGAGAAATCGTCTCGGTCTGGAACTCGCGGGAGACTGAAGCAAAAGGTGCGCAATCGGGGCAATCAGGGCCGGTCAAACTGCGAACGGTAGCCGTACGGATCCCAACCAAGTGGGGAATAATAGTAATCGGACGCCATGTTCCGATAGACGGACAACCGGAAGGCCGAGTTGCTGGTCGGCCGCCAGTTCAAATCCGCGCCGCCGACAAACTGAGTGTTGTTGTTCGACGGATTCCATTCCGCCGGTCCGCTGGGCTGGAACTGATAACCGAGATGCGTCGTCACCGAGAGCGGACGCGAGATCTGATACTCAAGCGTATTCATGTACAACCCGCGCGACGCGCTCACGCCGTTCCCGTTGACATACCCCATGCTCAGCGAATGCGACATGTGCATCCGCGAGGGATCGAGCAGCCCACGAAAACTCTGCAAACCAAGGTTTGGAGAGTTTCGAAAATACTCTTGCGGATCACCGGCAGGGTTTTGATCGCGGTATTGAGCCGACGAAATACCCACCAGTCCCAGCATCAGCAGTCCCACCCATATTGCACGCAGTCGCATCGGTCTATCCTCTTGGTATGCTTGATTCTATAAATTAAGAAGTTGAAGCGAAAAAGTCAATAGATCAGCTAATAGCTTTCCCCCGCAAAAGGGTAGCCTCCGCCGCCGCTAATTCGCTGACCGTATTAATTCCGCGCACTTCCCAAAAATCTGCAATATTAACGGCTTGCACCGCTTCTCCACGTTCCTTCAGCATTCGGATGACATCGGTCAGGTAGTATTCGCCCTTGCTGTTCTCCGCCTTTACCTGCGCTAAGACCGAGAATAAACTCTTGGAATTAAAGCAGTAAATGCCCGAGTTGATCTCTGAAATCGAACGGATTTGCGGGGTTGCTTCCTTTTCTTCCACAATCTGCGTGAATTCGCCCTGTTCGTCCCGAACAATCCGCCCATAGCCGGTCGGATCGGGGCAAACGGTGGATAACACGGTCGCCACGGCATCTCTTGTACGATGGTCGCGGATCAGCCGTTGCAGAGTTTCCGCCCGCAACAGAGGCACATCCCCCGACAATATGACAATTTCCCCGGCAAAATCGTTTAAGAGTGGCTTCGCCTGCAACACCGCGTGACCAGTACCCAGCTGCGGCTCCTGAATTGCGAACTCCACGTCAGGAGCGCTGATTTCGGTTATGACCTCTTCGCGCCGATGCCCCACAATGACGATCAGGCGTTGGGGGCTAAGTTCCCGTGCGGCGGCCAGAACATGCGCAATCAGCGGCCGTCCGTCAATCACATGCAGCACTTTGGGCAAATCACTGTTCATCCGCGTGCCCTTGCCCGCCGCCATGATCAAGACTGCAATCACGCGCTCACTCGCAGGTTGTCAATCAGTCTCACCGAGCCAAGTCGGATCGCTCCGATCAAACGGGCCGACTCGGGCACCGGATCCACTTCCTTGAAGGTGTGCTCGTCCACGACAGTCAAGTAATTCACCGAGGCATCCGGCTCGAGTACCAGCACGTCTTTCATCGCGATTTGCAGTTGCTCAAGCGAGCGCACGCCTTGCTCGAAAGCAACCTTGGCGGCTGAGAGCGCGCGATAAAGCACGGTTGCGCGCCGCCGTTCGCCACTCTTCAAATATACGTTCCGTGACGAGAGCGCCAAACCATCCGTATCGCGCACCGTGTCGCTCTCGACAATCTCAACAGGGAAATCAAGATCGTGCGCCATCTGCCTGATGAGGAAAAGTTGCTGCGCATCTTTCTGTCCGAAAACTGCCAAATGCGGCCGCACATGATGAAAAAACTTGGCGACGACCGTCAAGACGCCTTGAAAATGGCCGGGCCGGACTTGGCCTTCAAAGATGCCGGCGATATGCCCGGGATCCACCGTCACCGTCGCGCCTTCGCGGTACATGGCTTTGACCGACGGCAGATAGACCACGTCCACGCCTTCGTGCCGCAGTAGTTCGACGTCATGTTCCTCGTTTCGCGGGTAGCGCTGGTAATCCTCATTCGGACCGAATTGCAGCGGATTGACGAAAATGCTCACGGCGACTCGATCGCTGCGCTCCCGAGCCGCTCGCACCAGAGACAGATGTCCTTCGTGCAGCGCTCCCATCGTCGGCACAAATCCGACTCTCTTGCCGTCCCGGCGAAAGCCTTCGCTTAACTGCGTCATCACGCCGGGTTCGTGCACGATCTCCATCATCGGCGATCAGTCGTCTTTCGTGTCACTGGTCATCTTCGGCTCGCCCGGCGCAGCGTCATAGCTCTCCGCTGACGACGGAAACGTCCCCTCGCGCACGTCGCTCACCCATGAGCCGACCGCATCGCGAATCATCTGCGCACCGTTCATGTAGTGGCGCACGAACTTGGGCTTGAACTTGTCGAAGATCCCCAGCAGATCGTAATTCACCAGGATCTGGCCGTCGCAATCCGGCCCGGAGCCGATGCCAATGGTCGGAATGCGCAGGGATTGCGACACCGCCTTTGCCAGTGAACTCGGAATCTTCTCCAGTACGATGGAGAAACACCCGGCCTCTTCCAATGCCTGAGCGTCTTCCATCAACCGATCCGCTTCCTCGCGGCTCTTCGCGCGAACTCCGTAGCCGCCGAAGATGTTGATCCGCTGCGGGGTGAGACCGAGATGTCCCATGACGGGGATACCCGCATCCACCAGCCGCCTCACCGTCGGCAACAGATAGCCCGCGCCTTCGAGTTTTACCGCCTGCGCCCCGCCCTCTTTGAGAAAGCGTACGGCATTGCGCACCGTTTCTTCAGCCGAGATCTGAAAGCTCCCGAACGGCATGTCGGCGATGACCATTACTCGCGACGTGCCGCGCGACACGCAGCGAGTGAGAAACAGCATCGCGTCCAGAGTCATGGGTATCGTCGTCGAGTGCCCGGCGATCACATTCCCGGCGCTGTCGCCTACGAGCAGAAAATCCACGCCCGCTTCCTCTTCCAGCGCCGCGAAGACCGCGTCGTACGCGGTCAGGCCGACAATCTTGCGCCCTTCGGCTTTGCAGCGCATAATTTGCGGCGCGGTCACGCGCGGGAATACATCACTCTTGCTCATTGCTCACCTCGCCTCATGATGGGAGAGAACTCCGCCGCCTAAGACCAGATCGCCATCGTAGAACACCGCCGACTGCCCCGGCGTCACGGCACGCACCGGCTTTTGAAAACGAATCGCCGCCGTGCGGTTCGGTCCGGGTGTGACGACCGCCGGATGCGGTTCGTCGCGATAGCGCACCTTAACCGTGCATTCGATTTCGCTCTCTGGCTCGGCGACGGAAACCCAATTCGAGTCGTAGGCATGCGCCGAATCGAAGAAGCACTGCTCATCGTAATCCAGATAAATCCGATTCGCGGCCGGATCAATATGTATCACATAAAGCGGCCGGTCCGCCGAAATACCTAATCCCTTGCGCTGGCCGACCGTATAGTGCGCAACACCTTCGTGATATCCGAGCAGCTTGCCGCCCGGCCCGATCACTTCCCCCTTGTCGAGCATCGTCAGCTCGGAGGAGAAGTTGTCCTTCAGAAAGCGGCGATAGTCGTTGTCCGGCACAAAGCAGATGTCCTGCGACTCCGGCTTGTCCGCCGTCACCAGTTGCAGATCCGCCGCCATGCGCCGCACCTCGCTCTTCGGCAGTTCACCCAGCGGAAAAAGCGTGTGCTGAAGACTGTCCTGCGACAACCCCCACAAGGCATACGATTGATCTTTTTCGAGATGCCGCGCCCGGCTCAGAGTTGCTCGCTCCCCCGAGCGATCCACGCGAGCATAGTGACCGGTCGCCAGATAGTCGCAGCCGATCTTGCGCGCCCGTTCGAGCAGCGTCTGCCACTTCACGAACGTATTGCAGCGCACACACGGATTCGGCGTGCGCCCCGCCAGATATTCCCCGGCGAAGTTCTGCACCACCGAACCATGAAACTCCTTTGACAGATCGAGCACGTAGTGCTTGAACCCAAGCCGCTCCGCGACCTGTCGGGCGTCCTGCGACATCGTGATGCTGCAGCAGCCTGAGGCGCGATTCAGCGACATCTCCTTCCCCTTCTCGTCGGTCCAGAGATGCATCGTCAGCCCGACGACGTCAAAGCCCTGCTCGACCAGGATCGCCGCCGCGACGGAGCTGTCCACCCCGCCCGACATGGCTACGGCCACTGTGGGGCGTCCCTCCGTCGGAAGCATGGATCGCTGTACAGTTGAAAGCGGCAGAGTCATCGAGTTTATTTCACCGTCATCGTGGACACGGCGCGCTGCTTCGCCACCAACGCCGGCAATGCATTCATCACCGCGTCCACGTCGTTACGCTGATTGAAACGGCCAAACGAGAACCGAATCGCCGCCTGCGCATCCATCACATCCATGCCGAGCGCCATCAAGACGTGTGACGCCCCCACGGCGCCGGCGCTGCACGCGCTGCCCGTGGAGACACAAAAGCCCTTGCGGTCAAACGCGATCAGGAGCGCTTCCCCTTCACAGCCGATAAAGGAGACGTTCAGCAAACCCGGGCTGCGGTATTCGCGCGAGCCGTTGATTTGCACGTCCGGGATCTCATTCGAAATTCGCGTTTCCAACTCGTCGCGCATTTGCTTCAGGCCAGACATCTCTTTGCTCAGGAGTGCCGCACACAGTTCCGCAGCCTTGCCGAAGCCGATAATCCCCGGCGTGTTCTCGGTACCGGTCCGCAAGCCTCGCTCCTGACTGCCGCCGATAAAGCGCGGGCTGATGCGTGTGCCGCGGCGGATGATCAGCGCACCGACTCCTTTCGGCCCGTAGATCTTGTGAGCCGAAATACTCATCATGTCCGCATTCAATTCCGAAAACGTGAACGGGATCTTACCGTAGCTCTGCACGGCATCGGTATGAAAAGTTACTTCGCGCTCGCGGCAGATGTCGCCGATCGCGGCGATATCCTGAATTGTCCCCAGCTCGTTGTTCACGTGCATGATCGAGACGATCGCCGTGTCGTCACGCAAAGCGTTCTTCACATCGGATGGCTTGACTCGTCCTTCCCGATCTACCGGGAGAATCGTCACGGCATGCCCGCGCTGCTCGATCCGGTGCGCGGTATCCAGCACGGCATGATGCTCGGTCGCAACCGTCACAACGTGCGACTTCTTTCCGCTGAAATAATCGAGCGTTCCCAGAATCGCCCAATTGTCCGCCTCGGTGCCGCCGGACGTAAAGTACACCTCATCGTCTTGGCAGCCCGCGAGCGACGCGACCGAGTGCCGCGCCTCATCGAGCCGGCGGCGCGCCCGAGTCCCGATTTCGTGGATACTCGACGGATTGCCCCAACCCTCCGCAAGTGCCTCGCGCATCGCCTCTACGACAGCCGGATCAGGCCGTGTCGTGGCCGCATTGTCTAAGTATGTCGGGTAGTCCATAATCCTTTGGAAATCAGACTTCAAATATACGGTTAACCCACGGAAAAATCAAGTGCTAAACGTCGTTCCCCGTTGACTTTTGGTCGTGAACGAGTTACATTATGGTGACCCCAGACTATTCTCAACTGGAGATACAGATGCGCTATGGAACCGTCGGACTAATCTTCTGCCTTTGGGCCGGTCTGGCCTTCGCACAGGAGCCGATAGACCCCGCCTTCGACCCACCGATGCCCAGTTCCGACGCACCCGCCGGGAAGATTCGTTGGAACGGCACGATTGGAATTGTCGTCATCAACGGCCAGGTGTATCAACAGTTCGGACTCCGTCCGGATATCCCGTTCGGGAAATGGGGCGTTGGTCTCGATCTCACGTTCCGTTTCGATCCGGATGGCAACTTCAAGAATAACGAGTGGGACGATGGCCGCGACTACGTGGAGAAAATTTACTATGTTCGTTACGGCCTGCCGGGTGATCCGCTTTACGCCCGCGTCGGTGCGCTCGATAACGTCACGCTGGGCTACGGCATCATCATGCGCCGCTATTCGAACACGATCCAGTATCCCGAGATCAAGCGGATCGGCTTCTACACCGAAGGCCAGCACAAGAAGGTCGGTTGGCAGGCGATGATCAACAACCTGACCGAACTGGATCAGCCCGGATTACTTGCTGCCCGCTTCTCCTACGAGACGAGCCTGAATCGGCTCACACTCGGGGCAACCGTGGCACACGACGGGAATCAGTTCGCCGGACTGCAGGACCATGACAACGATGGAGTGCCCGATCCCGTAGATCGCTTTCCCGGCGCGAACGACTTCGCCCGGCGCAACCAGCTTATGCAACTTCTCAATAGCAGCGAAATCGATTCGCTGATTGACTGGGGCTATCTGCCGGATATCCGTCAGGAGCCTCTGAGTTACAGGGGACTCAAGGAATCGGTGACGATGCTCGGCGCGGACGTCGGTCTTCCGATTCTGAAAGGGCGCCCGGTTTCGCTCTGGGCCTACGCTCAGGCCGCCAGAATCGTGGATCACGGCTGGGGTTGGGCTTTCCCTGGCGCGCGCATGGTGGTCGGCCCGCTTGAAGTCGGTGCGGAATACCGCCAATACTACAAAGAGTTCCGCGGCGACTTCTTCAATTACGTTTATGAGATCGAGCGCGTTCAGCTCAAGAACAATACCTTCATTACGAAAGAGAAAACGCTCGAAGGACTCGGCCGCGCCACCGGCTACTATGCGGATGCGCTCTTGTCTGTCGCCAACATCGGCTATCTTTTCGGCTGGTATGAGGACATGCACGGCAACCACTACGCCGGGGGCAAGACGCTCTATGGCGAAGCGGGCATCACTCCGCCGCAAGTCACCCGGCTGCAGAAAGTTGCCGGCTACTATATGGAGCCGCACGTGAACCGCCTCTTTGGCAAGACCCGCACCGACGGCACGATTTACGGCGCGAAAGTCTTCATCGGCTTGGCCCAAAACGTCGCCTTAGTCTACGATCACCGCGTCACCTTCTACAACGGCGAACGTCACCGCACTGTCCGCGTGGAGACAATGGTCACGTTCTGATCAACAATCATGCGATCAAACAAGAAGAGGTTCCGCGGACGGAACCTCTTTTTCATTCCATGCGGAGAAGTTTACTCGGCCCTGAAGACAAGTTCAATGATTCGCGCCATTTTGTCCAATGCCTTCCCCCGATGGGAAATCTGATTCTTTTCATTCAGCGTCAGTTCGGCCAGCGTGCGTCCATCCGCCAACACAAACACCGGATCGTATCCGAATCCCAAGGTGCCGCGCTGCTCATGACCAACCTCGCCGTCGAGTGATCCTTCAACGCAGTACAATCCATCGTCGGTACGCAGCGCCATCACGCAACGGAACCTTGCATGTCTCTTGTCACTTGGGACATGCGCCATTTCCTCGAGCAGTTTTCGGCAATTCGAATCATACGTTGCTCCCGGCCCCGAATAGCGCGCAGACATGACTCCCGGCGCTCCCGCTAACGCCTCCACTTCCAATCCGGTGTCATCCGCAAGCACCGGAATCCTCGCTACCGCCGCCACTTCCACAGCTTTCTTGACCGCATTCCCCAGGAGGTCTGGCTGATCTTCAGCCACGTTCCTTACAAACGGAAAATCCGCCAAATTCAGGATTTCCAGAGGCATGCCTCTCAATTTGTCCTGAATCTCGCGGAGCTTGTCCGGATTTCTGGTTGCGACCAGTAGTCGGGGGATCATCCTCCGAAGTGCTGACCCTGATTGCTGGCGGTGATCTTGACCGTCTTTTTCACCATTCTCAGGCTGCCGCCCTCCTCGACAAAGGTCTGTACCCTCACCACCTGCAAGACGTCTTCCCCTTCCGCGGTCTTCAGACCATGCTTCTTGGCTTTCAGTGCCTTATCAGCAAATGTTTGTTTCTTTGCCACTTAAATCTTCCTTCCCGCTGTGATTTGTGTTCGACTGTAACCCTTAAATTTAAGAAGATAAGCATCCAATGTCAAGCGCACGCGGTCTCCAATAAAAGAGACCACTTTTCAGCGGTCCCTCTGCTCCGCGCATTTTCACCAAAAATCACTTGGAAGTTGATGCGTTACCACCCCCGCTTACCTGCTGCAAGCGATCCGGTGAAACGTAGGTCGGGTTTTCGTTTCGCTCGACGGAATCAGCGGTCCCGGCGAGAAGTTTTTCTTGCTCCACCGGCGCAACCGTGCTGGTCCCCGCATTCAGATCCGTGCTGGCCGGAACAACTTGCTCCGCCGTGGGCGCCGAGCCGACAGCATTGCTTTGCACACCTTTGAAATCCAGCATGAAAAGTGCAATCACAGCCGCAACCCCAAATCCTAACCCAACTCCAAGCCATCCGGACATCCAGCCTTTCGCCGCCACCGGTGACTGATCGCTTCCCCCTTGCAGGCGCCGAGTCAGCCGATATTCAAAACCTGCCGGGCAGGAGTCTTTCGGAAGAGAACTCAAGAGCTCCCGGACTCTTAGTAACTGTGCATCAGTTTCGTCTTCGCCCTTCCTTGAATAGGCAGCTCCGTCATGAAGTCGCTCGCTTGTCTCGTTCACCATCCGACTCCTCTTCGATTAAAAACCTTAGCTTTTTTTGCAGTCGGCTTCTTCCCCGGTTGACCCGTGATTTGACCGTACCCAGAGGTACATTTAGGATCTGACTTATTTCCTCGTACGAGAGATCCTGTACGTCTCTCAGCAACACCGCTTCCTTGAAGTGAAACGGCAGTGCATTGATCTCTTTCAGAATAATCTCATTCTTTAGGACACCGTCCACGTCCCGCTCAACATCGGTTGAGGTGTCCTGAATGTCGTAGTCTTTCTCGTCCTCGCCTTTCGAACTGATCGAGAAGAAGTTCCTTACTTTCCTCCGCCGCAGTTCGGTCTTGGCAAGATTTGACGCGATGGTATAGATCCACGTCGAAAACTTCGCGACCTGATGATAGCGGTGCTTGTTCCGGAACACGCGCAAGAACGTCTCTTGAACGACATCCTCACTGTAGAAAGCATCGCCCAGCAAACGCACTACAAAATTGAATAAGGGGTCCCGGTAACGGCGAACAATCTCCTCAAACGAGGCGACATCGCCGTTCTGAAACGCCAGAATCAGATCTTCGTCTGTCAGAGAACCTTGAGTGCCCTGTGGCATTCTGTAGCTGATAACTCCTAAAGGTTAAAGGAAGTTCCGACGCGTCTTGGAGTCCGGAAAAGTCTCCAAAGCCACTCATAATATCCTGGCCACCCCGCCCGGCCGGTCTTCAACCGCACTTCCAACTCCAACAATTCTACTACCGATTTCCGAAGTCGGGTCTCGCCAATCGCCGCCGCAGCGTCACGAAAATCTCTTGATTTCCACGATTTTCGACCAAGAATCGCAGAAATTTCGTTTTCTGTAGAATCCTGACCTTTTTGATCTGATTTTGCCCGGCTCGCCTTTTTTGTGACGCTGGCAACCTGCCAAAGTTGCAGGAGTGATCCTCGTTGGTAGGCCAGGAGTCGCAGAAGTTCCTCTCCTCCTGCCTCCATGGACTTGGCGATTTGAAATACTTTCTGCGGACGCCTCTTCAGGAGGGCATCCTCCAGATCCCACGGCAGGTACTCAGTCGAGACTCCGGCAACCTTCAGCAGGTCCTGTCCGGTGATCTCGCGGGCATCCCCTGCATATAATATGGCATGATCGAGCTTTGCTGCAAGATCCGTCAGTCGCGACTGAGAAATACTCACCAGGTATTCAGCCGCATCGGCCGACAATTCCTTGCCCTGCCGCTTCGCGTAATTCTTTGCCCATTGCGCGCGCTCCGCGGGCTTCTTGAACAGCGCACATGAAATCGTCTCGACGTCGCCACTCATCTTGACGAGCGACGCGCCGTCTGTAACTTGCACAACAATCAGCAGCGTCGCGCTTGCCGGCTGAGCCGCATATTGCGTCAACGCGCGCTGCACGTCATCTTTCGGCTCGCCTTGAAGATGCAGGACCACGACGCGGCGCGAAGCCAGCAGCGGCAGCGTGATTAATGCGTTCCAAAACGTTCGTGCGTCCGCGTCATTCGAGCGGAATTCGCTGTAGTCGAAGGCGCGCGCTTCGTCCGTCACATGTTCGCGCAGCAGTTCGTCGAGTTTCTCGCGAACAAGATACTCTTCCGGCCCTCCGACGACGATAATCGCCGGCGGCTTCGCCGACGCCTTACGCCCCGCCATGGCGATGCTTGATACACGCGTTCACGAAACTTTCAAACAGGCGGTGCTGCCCACTATCGTCCACACACAGCCGCTCCGGGTGCCATTGCACCCCCACTACATAGGGAAGATGGCAATGTTCAACCGCCTCCACAAAGCCTTCTTCCGAGCGTCCCACCACTCGCAGCGACGGGGAGACAGCGTCAAGCACCTGATGATGATAGCTGTTCACGCTCACCGAGGTTGCGCCCAACGCCACTGCCACGATCGAATTCTCTTCCAGCTCCACGTGATGCGTCGTTGCCGGCGGCGCGGCGTTCTGAAAATGATGGGCGGATCCATTCAATAACGGGATGTCCTGAATCAACGACCCACCTAACGCGACGTTAAGCACTTGATGCCCACGGCAGATGGCCAGCACCGGTTTCTGCGTCGGCATGAACTGTTTCAGCAGCTCGATCTCGAAATGGTCGCGTTCCGCCATCGCAATCATCTCCGGCATCAGCGGCTCTTGACCGTAATGCGCCGGATGCACGTCCTCTCCGCCCGTCAGCAGAAGACCGTCCATCATTTCTACCATGGCGGTTAACGAGTCCAGATCATCGGTAATCGTCAGCAGCAGCGGCACGCCGCCCGCCTCGTGAATTCGATTGACGTAGTCCGCGCCGCAGTAAAGCACATTGCCGGTCCGCGAAAACTCGCGCCGCTCCGAAGGTCCTGCGATTCCCGGCGTCACACCGATCAGTGGCTTCCTGATATTCATTGCAGCTTACGAGAGTGTGAACAAGACGACCGCGCTGGCCAGCACGCAATACCAGGCGAAAGGTGAAATGATACGCCGATGGAGGAGTTTCAGCAGCATCCAGATTGCGGCGTAGCCGGTCACAGCCGCTACCAATCCTCCCGCAAGATAGATTTTCCATTCGCTGCCGGTCAGCGCATTCAAGCTGTCCATTTCGAGTATGTTGGCGCCAAGAATGGCCGGAATGGAGAGCAGAAACGAGAAGTTGGCGGCCTCTTTCGGTCGCAACCCGCAGATCACTCCGGCCGTCAACGTGGCACCGGAACGCGACACGCCCGGCAAAATCGCAATCCCTTGAAACAGCCCGATCAACAAAGCGTCAAACACCGTCATGCGTTCGGCCATCTCGAAGCCTTCGCGCAGCCGGCTTGCCGTAAACAGGAGACCGGCGGTCACCAGCCAGAAGATGCCTACCGCCGCTGGAGTTTCAAAGGTGCTCTTCAAGAAGTCCTGAAAGCCAAATCCGATGACCGCTGTCGGCACGGATGCAATAATGATCAGAAAGAGCGTCCGCCGCGCGCCTTTGGTGCGGCTCGGAAACAGCGGCGACATCGCCATGTTCCAAATCTCCCGCCGGTAATACGCAAAGATCGCCGCCAGCGTTCCGAAATGCACGAAGACATCAAACGCCAGCATGCTCTTCAGGCCGAACAGATGCTGCACCATCACCAAGTGCCCGGAACTCGAAATCGGCAGGAACTCGGTTAACCCCTGCACCAGACCCAGAATCACGGCATCCCAATAACTGATCATGCGGATAAAGAGGGTTTACTCAACCGTGACGCTCTTCGCCAGATTGCGCGGTTGATCCACGTCGCAGCCGCGCTGCACGGCTATATAGTAGGCCAGCAGCTGCAGCGGAATCACGCTCAACAGCGGCGTCAACAACGGATGCGTGTCCGGCACATAGATAATTTGATCACACTTCTGTTCGAGATGCGTGTCGCCCTCCGTGGCAATCGCAATCACACGTCCGCCGCGCGCCCGCACCTCTTCGACGTTCGACAGCACCTTCTCGTACGTTCCGTCCTTCATCGCGATGAACACGACCGGCATGTCCTCGTCAATCAACGCGATCGGTCCGTGCTTCATTTCCGCGGCCGGATAGCCCTCGGCATGGATGTACGAAATTTCCTTCAGCTTTAGCGCCCCTTCCAACGCCACTGGGAAATTCACTCCGCGACCGAGATAGAGGAAATTCCGATTGTCTTTGAACTCGTGCGCGATCGTCTCTATCCGCTCGCGATCCAGCAGAATGCGGTTGATCTTCTGCGGGATCGCTTGCAGCTCTCGCACCAGCTCCCGCCCCTCACTCGCACTCACTCGTCGTGAGCGCCCCAGAGCCAGCGCGAGCATGAACAGCACGGAGATCTGCGAGGTAAATGCCTTCGTGGACGCCACGCCGATCTCCGGGCCGGCGTGAATATAAACGCCGGCATGTGTCTCGCGGGCGATACTGGAGCCGACCACATTCGAGATTCCAAAGATCTTCGATCCGTGCCGCTTCGCCTCCTTCACAGCCGCCAGCGTATCGGCCGTCTCACCGGACTGCGAGATCGCCAGCACAATCGTGTCCGGTTCGATGATCGGCGCGCGATAGCGGAATTCGGAGGCGTATTCCACCTCCGCCGGCACTCCCGCCAACTCCTCGAAGAGATACTCGCCGACCAATCCGGCATGCCAGCTGGTGCCGCAGCCGAGAATGATCACCCGGCGCGCATTGTAGAATTCGTCTTCCAAGGCGCGAATGCCGCCGAACTTCGTTGTGCCCTCTTCCAGAAGCAGGCGGCCGCGCATCGAGTCGGCCGTCGTCTTCGGCTGCTCGCAGATTTCCTTGAGCATGAAGTGCGGATATCCGCCTTTCTCGATCTCATGGATATCAAAAGTGATTTGTTCCAGCTGTTTGTCCACAAGGTCGTCGGCCAGCGTCCGGTGTTCCACGCGCTCCGCCGTGATCACGGCGATCTCTCCGTCTTCCATGTACGTGACGTCGCGCGTATAATGCAAGAAGGCCGCGGCATCCGAGGCGACGAAATTCTCGCCCTGTCCGTGGCCAATAATCATCGGGGCTCCCATCCGCGCCGCAACGATCCGGTTCGGCTCCCGCGAACTCACGATCGTCAGCCCATAGGTCCCGCGGACGAGCTTAAGCGCCTTTTGTACCGCGCTCACCAGATCGCCGTCATAGAATTTCTGAATCAGATGCGCGACAACTTCCGTATCCGTGTCCGTCGTGAAGCAGTGCCCGCTTTTCGCCAGTTCCGTTTTCAACGACGAATAGTTTTCGATGATGCCGTTGTGCACCAGCGCGATCTGATGCGTCCCGTCCATGTGCGGGTGCGCGTTCGTCCGGTTCGGCACGCCGTGCGTCGCCCAGCGCGTGTGACCGATGCCCGTCGTCCCGGTCAAGTTCATCGCCATCACCTTCTGTTCCAGATTGGCGACCTTGCCCGCATCCTTTTCCACGACCATGCCCTTCGGCGTCATCACCGCGACTCCCGTGGAGTCATAGCCGCGATACTCCATCCGCTTCAACGCCGCAAACAAAATCGGAACAACCTGCCGGGGACCAACGTAGCCGATGATTCCGCACATAATCTACCCTCGGTAAAAGTGAACAGTCCCGGACTCTACGACAGACAGATTCGTAGCGTTATTCCCATTCGACAGTTGCAGGGGGTTTCGAGGTGATATCGTATGTTACGCGGTTGATTCCGCGTACTTCATTCGCAATCCGGCTCGCCACGCGTGCCAGTATTTCATAGGGGAAACGGGTGAAATCGGCCGTCATGAAATCGTCGGTATCCACGGCGCGCAGCACGCAGACATTATCGTATGTGCGCTGATCGCCCATGACTCCGACCGACTTCACCGGCAACAGCACCGCAAACGCCTGTCGTGTCTTCCCGTACCATCCCGACTTCCGCAGCTCTTCGATAAAGATCGCGTCCGCCTCGCGCAGAATATCCCGCCGCCGCCGCGTGACTTCGCCGAGGATGCGCACGGCCAAACCCGGTCCGGGAAACGGATGCCGCTGCAAAATATCTTCCGGCACGCCCAGCAGCCGTCCCACTTCGCGCACTTCATCCTTGAACAGCTCGCGCAGCGGCTCAATCAGCTTCAGATGCAAACTGTCCGGCAAGCCGCCGACATTGTGATGCGATTTGATCGTCGCCGACGGCCCTTTCACCGACACGCTCTCGATCACATCCGGATAAAGCGTGCCCTGTGCCAGAAACTCCACCTGCTTGAATCTCTTCGCCTCACGCTGAAAGACCTCAATGAATACCCGCCCGATGACTTTCCGCTTCTGCTCCGGATCCGTGACTCCCGCCAGCTGCGAAAAGAACTCTTCCTCAGCTTCCACAATGTCCACGCTCAGGTGAGCGTACTGGTCAAACACCGCCTTCATCTGCTGCGTTTCGTTCTTGCGCGAGATCCCCCCGTCCACATGCACGCAAACGAGCTGCTCCCCGATGGCCCGCGCCAGCAGAAACGCCGTCACAGTCGAATCCAATCCGCCGGACAGCGCGCAGAGCACGCGCCCGTCTTTGACCACGCGTCGCAATTCCGCAATCGTGTCGTCAATGAACGACGCCATGCTCCAGCCGCCCTTAACGCCGCAGATCTCGAACGCAAAATTCCGCAGAATATCTCCGCCTCGCGGCGTGTGCGTCACTTCCGGGTGGAACTGCACGCCATAAATCGGCCTCGTCTGATGCGCTACCGCCGACACGATGCCGCGTTCGCTGTCGCCGATCTGCACAAGCGGCTCCTGCACGCGTTCGATGTGATCGCCATGACTCATCCAGACGTCGAGCGAACTTCCAATCCCTTTCCAGAACCCGCCGTTCGCACGCAGCGTAATCTTGCTCGGTCCGAATTCCCCCTGCGGTCCCGGCGTCACCGGCGACCCGTAATGCTGCCCGATGAGCTGCATCCCATAGCAGATTCCGAGCACCGGCACTTCGCCTTCGTACACGGCCGGGTCCGGGTGAGGCGATCCGGCTTCATGCACGCTTGCGGGTCCGCCGGAGAAAATGAGGCCCCGCGTCTCCGGCGTCAGCACCGATTCGCGCGGCGCATTGAACGGCAGAATCTCGCAATACACGCCCGCCTCGCGCAGCCGCCGCGCGATAAGCTGCGTCGTCTGCCCGCCGAAATCGAGAATTGCAATCCGCTCCGGGTGCTTCACAGCTTCGCCCCCACGCGAAACTCCAGCGGCCACTCTTCCAATTCGCGCATGAACACTTCATGCGTGAAATTCAGCCTGATCGGTGTCAGCGTCACATATCCTTCGTGCAATGCCGTGCCATCCGTATTGCGTTCCGTCAGCGCCACTTTGGCGCCGTCCATCCAATAATAGATCTTGCCCCGCGGATCGGCGCGCTTCATGAAGGTCTCTTGAAATCGCGCTCGTCCCTGCCGCGCCACGCGAAACCCCTTGAAATCATCGAGCGAAAGGTTCGGAATATTCACATTCAGCAGCGTGTCCTCCGGCAAACCACGCTCCGCGACTAACTCCACGACCCGCCGCGCCACGACCGCCGCCAATTTGAAATCCGGTGACGTAAACGAATCGAGAGACAGCGCAACCGAGGGTATCCCGTTGATCGTCCCTTCCGTCGCCGCCGAAACGGTCCCCGAGTAAATAATCGAAATCCCGGTGTTTTCGCCGCGATTGATCCCCGACACCACGATATCCGGCGGCTCCGGCATCAATTCCGTAAGCGCCAGTTTTACGCAATCTGCCGGCGTGCCGCTGATCGCGTAGGTATGATCCGCGCCCTGCACGTCCTCCCACGGAATCAGACGAATCGGATCGGACAGCGTGATCGCATGCCCGACCGCCGATTGCTCGCGGTCCGGAGCGACCACCCACACTTCTCCGATGCCCCGCACCGCCTCCACCAAGGCATGCAATCCCGGCGACTGAATTCCGTCATCGTTCGAAACCAATAATCTCATTTAGAAAACTGCTCGCGTCCCGCAAAGAAATGCAGCATCGTTACCAGCGCTGCCTTCACGTCGCCGCGCGCCACGATGCGATCCAAGAACCCCTTCTCCATAAGGAATTCGCTGCGCTGGAAACCCGGCGGGAGGTCCTGTCCTATCGTCTGCTTGATTACGCGCGGTCCCGCAAAGCCGATCAACGCGCCCGGCTCGGCGATGATCACGTCTCCCTGCATGGAGAAGCTTGCCGTCGTCCCGCCCGTCGTCGGATTCGTCAAAATCGAGATGTAGGGAAGACCGGCCTCGCTGAGCTGCGCCAGCTTAACGCTCGCCTTCGCCATCTGCATCAGCGAGATCATCCCCTCCTGCATCCGCATTCCGCCCGATCGCGACACGATAATCAGCGCGCGCCGCTCTTCCAATGCCCGATCCACCGCGCGCGCGATCTTCTCCCCCACCACGCTCCCCACGCTGCCCCCCATGAAGGTGAACTCCATGATCGCCAGCACCGTCGGATAGCCGCCCACCGCGCACGTTCCCGTGTTGATCGCCTCGTTCTTTCCCGTTTTCTTCACAGACGCTGCGAGCCGGTCCGCATACTTCTGTTGATCGCGAAAGCCCAAGGGATCAACCGACTTCAGCGACGATGCGAACTCTTTCCATGTACCTTCATCGGCGATGAGTTCCACATAGCGCTCGCTCGACATCGGAAAGTGAAATCCGCACTTGGGGCAAACGAGCATGCGCTTTTCCAGCTCGCGCCGGAACACAATTTCCCCGCAGCCTTCGCACTTGATCCAGAGATTGTCGGGAGTTGATTTCTTCGGCTGCGGCTCAACGCCTTCGCGATCCCGCTTAAACCACTCAATCGCCATGTTCGTCTCCCACCTGCTCGTTCGTCAACGTCGCCGCCCCATTCAAGTCATCGGCGGCGGGCAATTGACGGTACATGATGAAGGCGCCTTCGCCGTCGGGATAGTAGTGATGTCGTGTGGCCAAGGTTGAAAAGCCGAATTTCCTGTATAGCTTTTGCGCCGGCGCGTTCGAGGCACGCACTTCCAGAAAAATGTCACGCATTCCGCGCTGCACGCCCAAGTCAAAGAGATGTGTCATCAGTTTCGCGCCGACACCCCGCCGGCGGAACTCATCTCTTACGGCGATATTCAGAACATGAATCTCGTCCAGCACCCACTGAGTGATCAGATAGCCGGCGACCATATTATCAATGCGAGCGACCCAGCTCGAGTCCGCAAGCACGAGCGTCTCCTGAAAGCTGTTTTCGCTCCACGGATCGCGATAGGAGACCGCTTCGATCGCCGCGACCTCCGGCACATGCTCCGCCGCGAATCTAACGATCTTGAGTTCCGACACGCTCATGCTTGTGTACCGCTTTGAACCGGTCAATAATGTCCGTCACCTGCCGCATCTCTGCGACGTCATGTACGCGCACGACGTCCGCGCCGTGCAGCACCGCAACCACCACCGCCGCTGATGTGGAATACTGCCGTTGATTCGCCGGCAGTTTGCTGAATTCTCCCGTAAACCCTTTGCGAGACGGCCCGGCCAGCACGCCCGCCGCCAAATCCCGAAACTGCTCCAGCCCCCCCAGCAGCCGGTAGTTCTGCTCAAACGTCTTGCCGAAGCCAAGACCGGGATCGACGAGAATCTGATCGCGCGAGATACCCACATCTTCCGCGGCTTGAATGCCTTCCCGCAGATAGCCGCGAATCTCGCCGAACAAATCCTCATAATGCGGCTCACGCTGCATCGTTTTCGGCGAGCCTTGGATGTGCATCAGCACCACTCCGGCATCATAATTCTCGCAGACACCGGGGAGTCGCGCATTGAAATGAAAACCGGAAATGTCATTGACGATCGCTGCGCCCGCCTCAAGACAGGCCTGAGCGACCACAGCGGATGTCGTGTCCACGGAAATCGGAATATGCAGCCGATCCGTCACCCCTTCCAGCACCGGCAGCAGTCGTCTCAGCTGCTCGTCATCGGAAACCGGATCGCTTCCCGGTCGAGTAGACTCGGCACCGAAATCGAGCAGATCGGCGCCCTCACTTTGCAGTCGAAGCGCATGCTCAATCGCCGCATCCCGCAAAAAAAATCTGCCGCCGTCGGAAAAGGAGTCGGGAGTAACATTCACCACGCCCATCAGGAGCGTGCGCTCGCCCAATATAAAACTGCCCCCCCGATAGCGCCAGATCCGCGCGGGCGTCGTCTTAGCGTCCATCCATCAGATGCAGCGCTTCGAGCCGCGTGGCCTGATTCGCCAGCGCGCCGCGCACCGCCGACGTCACCGTCCAGCTTCCCTGCACCTTTTCGCCGCGCATCATCAGGCATTGATGCTGCGCCCGAATCACCACGAACACGCCCATCGGCTTGAGCCGATGCATGATCGTATCGGCGATCCCCGTTGCCATGTTCTCCTGCAGCTGCGGCCGCTGCGCATACATCCTCACGATCCGCGCCAGCGACGAAAATCCCGTTACCATCGCATCCTTCGGAATATACGCCAGCGAAACCGTGCCCCAGAACGGCAGCAGATGATGCTCGCACATCGAAAAGAACGGAATGTCCCGATGAATGATCATCTCATGATGATCGGTCGGATACACCTTCAGCTCTTCGCCGTTATCGCCCTCCATTCCGGCGAAGATCTCGTTGTACATCTCGGCAACGCGCTGCGGCGTTTCCATCAGCCCGGGACGCATCAGATTCTCACCGATCGCCTCGAGGATCATTCTCACCGCGGCTTCGATCTTTGGCTTGTCAATCATCTATCGTCCCGTCTGCGGCTTCAATTTCAATGCCACTACCTCGTTCTTCCCCGCTTTCAATTCCACGCGCAAGCTGGCCGGTCCATCCGGCACGTAGCCGGGCTTGGTGATCGAAATCAGGTGCGGTCCCACCGGCAGTTTCTCCAGCTTGAAATCCGTCTCAAATTCCGTGGAGGCGCCGTCCAGAATGATGGTCGCATCCGGCACATTGCTGACAACCTGTATGCTGCCGCTCCTCTCGCGCATCGTCAGGAAGAGCAAGACCACCGCCGCGAAAAAGAGCACACACATTGCCACGATGCGAAGGCGCACGCGGCGCTGCCCCTCTTCCAGCTCTTCCATATCCACCGGAATCTGCTGCTCGCGCTCGCGGGCTTCGACTTCCGTCAGCCATTCAAGCTCGCCGTGCTCATTCGTGATCGCCTCGTAGCCGCCGCGGCGGCGATAGAATTCCGCGATTTCATCTTTGATCACGCGCTGACGCTCTTCGGAGAGATCGCCGTCGCCGAGGTGCGAAACGGGACGGCTTCTCAGCTTTTCCCGGTTCTCCAGCTCCTTGCGGATGAGCTGGCGAAGTTGTTCTTCTTCGCGCGGGTCCAGCACGCTTACGACCCTGCCTGTAGTTCGTGGGGTGTGCCTGCATCCAAGGGGGGCTTTCCCCCGTTCGGCTGCGGCGCAATGCCGAGAAGATTATCTATCTCCAGCGCATCCAGTGATTCGCGCTCGATCAGCGATGTCGCCAGATTGTGCAGGCGGTCGTTCTGCTGAGTGAGAATTCGCTCCGCGGTCGCCTGACCCGTTTCCACGATCTCGCGAATCGCATTGTCAATCATCGTCGCCGTGCGTTCGCTGTAGTTCTGCTCATGACTGAAATCGCGGCCCAGGAAAACTTCTTCGTGATGCCGCCCGTAGGTCAGCGGCCCGAGACTCTCGGACATGCCCCACTGCGTCACCATCTGCTTCGCGATTTCCGTGGCGCGCTTCAAATCGTCCGCCGCGCCGCTGGTATATTCCTTGAACACTAACCATTCTGCCACGCGCCCGCCCATCAGCACGGCCAACCGCCCTTCGAGATACGTGCGCGAGTAGCTGTGCTTATCGTCGAGGGGAACGAAATGCGTCACGCCCAGCGCTCGTCCGCGCGGAATGATTGAGACTTTATGCACCGGATCACCGCCGGTGATGAACTTCGCCACCAGCACGTGTCCGGCTTCGTGATACGCCGTCGTCTTGCGCTCGAAATCGCCGATGACCACGGACTTCCGCTCGATACCCATGATGACTTTGTCCTTCGCGGCTTCAAAGTCAATCATCGCCACTTTGTCGGTGTCGCGACGCGCGGCAATCAACGCCGCTTCGTTCACCAGGTTCGAAAGCTCGGCCCCGGCCATTCCCGGCGTGCCTTTGGCGATTATCTCCAAGTCCACGTCCTCGGCCAGCGGCTTGTTCTTCGTATGGACTTTCAGAATTCCGATGCGCCCGCGCAGATCCGGCCGGTCCACCACAATCTGCCGATCGAAGCGTCCCGGCCTGAGGAGCGCCGGATCGAGAATGTCCGGCCGATTCGTCGCGGCGATCAGGATCACCCCGTCGTTCTCCTCAAACCCGTCCATCTCGATCAACAATTGGTTCAGTGTCTGCTCGCGTTCGTCGTGGCCGCCGCCCAATCCCGCGCCGCGATGCCGCCCGACGGCGTCAATCTCATCCACAAAGATGATGCACGGTGCATTCTTCTTTCCGTTTTCGAACAGATCGCGCACGCGGCTCGCGCCGACGCCGACGAACATCTCCACGAACTCGGCGCCGCTGATCGAGAAGAACGGCACGCACGCCTCTCCCGCCACCGCTTTCGCCAGCAAAGTCTTGCCCGTTCCCGGAGGCCCCAGCAGCAGACAGCCGCGCGGAATCCGTCCACCCAGCTTGACGAATTTCTTGGGGTTCTTCAGGAACTCGATAATCTCGCGCAGCTCTTCTTTGGCTTCGTCCACTCCAGCCACGTCCGCAAACGTGATCTTCGACTTGCCTTCGTTCACCAGCCGCGCCTTGCTCTTGCCGAAACTGAACAGCCCTTTCGGCCCCATACCTTGCATTCGCCGCAGCATGAACAGCGAAAAGGCGATGACCAGAATCCACGGCAGCAGATTCAGCAGATACGTTCCAAGATCGGGCCGCTTCTCCTTGAATTCCAGCCGCACGCCGGCGTCTCTCCAGCGGTCCACCAATCCGGAATCCACATTGGGCGGAAGTGTGGTGCGGAAACGACCGCCGTCGGTATAGACTCCGTGCATCGTCTGCCCGGCCACCAGCGCGCGCTCCACCTCATGCGCCGCGACCTTGTCTTCGAACACATGATACGGCACTTCCGTCTCCGCTGCGCGATGCCCGATGAGCTGCGATACGACAATCGAAGCCAGGACAATCAGCAGGAAGATATACAGCGTTCGCGTGGCCCGCCGCCATTCAATGCGATCGTCTGGCTTGCGCGGCTTGCCGTTGCTGCTATTTGGCGAATTATTGCTCACTCGTGCCCTTCATCCGGTTTCAGCACATAAAGATCCGGCAACTCCCGCCATTGCTGAGCATAATCGAGCCCGTATCCCACGACAAACGCGTCGGGGATTTCCATACCGATATACTCCGCGACGGTCTTGCCGTTGTTCCGCTGCGGCTTGACGAACATCGCCGTCATGGCGACGCTCGCCGGCTCCTTTGCTGCAAAGTGCCGCCGCAAAAACTCCTCTGAATTTCCCGTGTCAATGATATCTTCCACGATAATGACGTGACGCCCTTTCAAATCGGCATTCACATCTTTGATCAGCTCGATCTTTCCCGGCGCCATCTTTTCGCGATAGCTCGAGAGCTTGATGAAATCGGTTTCGCACGGAATGGCCATCTCGCGCACCAGATCCGCCATATAGATAAACGCCCCGTTCAGCACGCCGATCATAATCGGAGTCTTGCCGTGATAATCCTCGCGAATGAGGCGCGCCACATCGCGCACGTGCTCCTGAATCACACTCGAACTGATGAAGCGGCGGAAGCGGTACGGCGCTTCACCGATGTACTCAGGGGACAACCTAATCTTGGTCTGAAGTTCCGGCATCCGTGGTCCAGGTTACAAGCAAGGATTGGGTATCATGTTCCGTCGGCAGGGCGCGTTCGGCAATCGGTCCCCCCAGGATCATCACCGGCCCGTAGTCATCCGCCAGCACCAGCGTCGCTTCCCGCGTCGCGGGATCGAGCCGCGCCTCATTCAATAAGTCCGAAATCAATTTTTCCGGTCGGCGCGCAATCTTAATCCGGTCTCCCGCGCGCCACGTTCTCAAGCGCAACGGTTTCTCGGCAAAGCGGGATGCCAAGTGCGATCCCGGACCTGACCCATTGGAGATGATTGTCAGCATCCCGCCCACTTCAGGCACCGGCCACGATCCGACACTGACTTCCCGGTCCACCAGCTGGGGCAGATTCCTTACAACCCATGCCGTCTCCCTGCGTTGCATCAGTCGCACGCCATTGGGCAGCATGATCACTGATTCGGGCGCGCTTCCGGCCAGCACATCCATGATTTGGCGACGGATTGCGGAGGACAAACGCGCCTCCGGTTTGCCGGTCAAATCGGCCCACGCCACCTCGACCGGAAGGAATGTCAAACTTTTAAAATAAATGAAAATCCTGTCAATTGCAAGGCCGATTGACCCGCCTCCCGACTGCCCTCGAAACGCCACTGGCAGCCGTCGCGCCAGCTGCCGCTGAACCTCCAAAGAGCGTTCCAGGATTTCGCCCAGTTTTGCAAGCTCTTGTTTTCGCGTCACGTCCCAAACGGCCTCAAATCTCACCATTTCCGTGCGCGCGCGATTCCTCGAGAACTGCTGATCCGCATTTGTCTCATCCTCGACAAAGGCGATGCGCCGGTCCGCGACCCACGCTCGCAGTTCATCCCGGCTTGTCTTCAGGAGCGGCCGCAGAATTCGCCCCCGCTGCCGCGGAATCCCCGTCCATTCATACCACGGTGCTCCGCTTTTCATCCTCATCCAAACGGTCTCGGCCGAGTCATCCAGCGTGTGAGCCGTAAGAATCCATCGACACCCTGCTTCTTCCGCCATCTCTTCGAGTGCCCGATAACGCACGCGGCGCGCCGCCGCTTCCAGCGACAAGCCTTCATGCTTTGCCAGTGCCGGGGCATTCACAGATTGAGCGAGAACTCGGATTCCCCTCGTGCCCGCTTCCTGCTCGATTACCTTCAGATCTCGATGTTCTGTCGCGCGAATCCCATGCTGCACATGCCCCGCCACGAGCTGCTCCACAGCCACCTTCAACTCATCGTGCAGCAGCGCCAGCATCCCCATCGAGTCGGCGCCGCCCGAAACGGCGAGCAGAAAACGATCACCCGGCGCAGTTCGTTCCCGCAAGAACGCATCGATCTGCTCGACCCAGCCCAGTCGAGAAGCGACAAACCCCTGCGCACGTGCAAGGGCCTGAGTCGAAATATCAGTAGATGAGGATTTCTCGTTCACTTCACTGCCTTGAAAATCAGCGACCCGCAAAAGCCCAATCGCAGGCGCTCCGGCTCCGTCTTCCCTTTCGCGGAATACGCCAGCTTCCACAGCCATTTCCCCCACCCGAACTTGATCCGGTTCAGTACCCCGGACAACTTGCGAATCGGCCGCAGCTGATTCCAGATCCAGAAGTTTCCGTTGAGCGATTCGAGGAACGACCACCCCGGATACACCTGCACCTCCGAGAAACCGGCGCGGGTGAAAACCTCCGTTAGTCCGCGATGCGTCATGTGGAAATACGACTCGGCGTGAAACGGCTCTAAGAATGCCGACGATCCCACCAGCGCGCCACCCTTCTTCAACACCCGCCCAATTTCCTTAGCCGCTTGAAATGGATTGTAGAGATGCTCAAACACCGCCGTAGACGTCACTACGTCAAAGGATTCATCCGCGAACGGCAGCTCATGTCCGTCACAAATGTAATCGGTGTAGTCACCGGGATAGATGTCGAACGTTGTGACGTCGTACCCCTTCGCTTCAAGCCACTGGCGATCGCCGCCGTCTCCGCTTCCGAAATTGAGCAGGATCTTGCCTTTTGCCGAGGCCAGCAGCTCGATCAACTTTCCCGTCTGCCAGTGCTTCTGCGCAACGGCCAGATTCGCCGTCTGCGGTTCCACCCGCGCCGTTATGATTTCAGCGGTCTTGAGCGGCGAGCGTTCGCTGACCAGGACAGGAATCCTTTTATGCGCATGAACCGGGTACGCCCGCCCGCAGACCACGCATTGAAAACCACTCGCACTCTTGGCGAGCGGGGTTTTCGAGCACTGTACACAGCGAAGCGTCGGAACAGCCACTGGCGATTCAGTCCTGAAGGTTACGGGTGATTCAAAAGCGTGTCGAGGCCGCGAGCGGAGGCGGCCTCGCGGACAGGTGTGGTAGCGGAGGAGGGACTCGAACCCCCGACACGCGGATTATGATTCCGCTGCTCTAACCAACTGAGCTACTCCGCCTCAGAAATCGCTCCGGAAGACACCGGATTTCCCTCGCAACACAGAAATATACAATAATTTCGCCCCGGAGTCAAGAGCCAACTTGCCTCAAATGGTATTGTATTTATTTAAGTTACGCCAATTTATCGCCCTTGCCTCGTCCTGGCAACTTGCTTCTTCCGCATTCCGGCGTTACATTTGCAGAATCATCATCCATTCATCGCCAAATCGCATCCAGATTCAATGCCTCTTCCGTCTTCTAATCGCCTCTCGCAACAGCGCATCTTCGTCACCGGCGGCGCGGGTTTTATCGGCTCGCATCTCGCCGAGGCTCTGCTCGATGCCGGCGCATTAGTGACGGTGCTTGACAATTTTGACTCCTTTTATTCGCGGCGGGAGAAAGAGCAGAACCTGAGTGCGTGCCGGAACAGCTCGCTCTTTTCCTTAATCGAAGCCGACATCCGCGATGATAAGCTCGTTCGCGACCTGCTGAACGAGTTCCAGCCGCACGCGATTGTTCATCTCGCCGCGCGCGCCGGAGTACGGCCCTCGCTCGAGAATCCGGAACTCTATGCCGACGTCAACATCCGTGGAACAATGGTCATGCTTGAAGCGGCGCGTCAAACCGCTGTGAAGAATTTTGTGTTCGCGTCGTCGTCATCCGTTTACGGCAATTCTGAAACGATGCCGCTGCGCGAGTCCGACCGCACCGATCAACCGGTCTCCCCCTATGGCGCGACGAAGAAAGCCGGCGAGCTGCTCTGCCATACCTATCATCATCTTTACGGCATGAGCATCTCCTGCCTGCGCTTCTTTACCGTTTACGGCCCGCGCCAGCGCCCCGATCTTGCCATTCGCAAGTTTGTCCAACTCGCGCTGCAAGAGAAACCGATTCCGGTCTTTGGCGATGGCCGCACGCGCCGCGACTACACTCACATTCGCGACATTGTCGCCGGCATCCTTGGCGCAATTCACTGGGGCGCAACGGCGACTCCGCGCTTCGGCATCTTCAATCTCGGCTCCTCGCGTCCGATACAGATGAAGGAGTTGTTGCGTGACATCGAAGAATTTGTCGGCAAACCGCTGCGCCGCGAAACTCTGCCCTTCCAACCCGGCGACGTCTTTCAAACTTATGCCGACACCACGCTTGCCGAACAGGAGCTGGGCTTCCGTCACGATGCCCCATTCCGCGACGGCTTGCGCGAGTTTGTCGAATGGATGAAAAAACGCGAGCTGTAGCCTGAATCCGCAAGATGAAATTGCCCGGCATCACCGGGCATTTATTTTGACTCATTCACCATGTCTCCGCCGACAATCGTCGCCAGTACTTTCGTTTTGAGAATCTCATCGGGCGCAATTTCAAACAGATTCTGCGATAGCACGGTAAAGTCTGCCAGCTTTCCCTCCTCAATCGTTCCCATCTCCGCATCCCAGTCCGCCGCATAAGCCGCCGTTCCGGTGTACGCGCGCAATGCCTGCTCCACGCTAATGCGTTCCTGCGGCTGCCAACCTTCCTGCGGCTCGCCGCGCTCATTCTGTCTCGTCACGGCGGCATGAATTCCCGCCAGCGGATTCAGATCCTCCACTGGCCAATCGCTCCCAAATGCTAACGTTGCGCCGGCATCGAGCAGGCTCTTCCACGCGTACGCCCGCGTCGCTCGCTCGGCTCCGATCCGCGGCTCGACAAAACGCATATCCGCCGTGCAGTGAATCGGCTGCATGGAAGCGATGACCCCCAATTCCGCGAATCGTGCAATATCCCGCGGCCGCAAGATCTGCGCATGTTCGATGCGCGGCCGGTACTCCGGCCCTCGCCCGCACGCCCCCGCCATTTCAAACGCGTCGAGCACAATCGAGTTGGCGCGATCCCCAATCGCATGCAGTGCGATCTGATATCCCTCACTGTGAATGGCGCGAATCCACCTCGCCAGCGGCCCCTCACGGATCAGCGCTACGCCGGAATTCTCTGATTGATTGTCATAAGCCTCCCACATCGCCGCCGTTTGCGAACCTAACGCGCCATCCAAGAACCCCTTCTGCGCCGCAAACCGAAGCCGGTTTCCCACTCTCCGCTCGAAGAGATCTTCTTCCACGTTGAATCGGTCGCTCACTCTCCACAGGTTGATCCGCAGCTGGCAATCAGAGCAATCGGCAAATTCGAGATAGTGCGGAATCTCATCTCGCCGCGCGCTCCCCGTCACCGCTGTCAGCCCGCGCGATAACGCTTGCTCTTGCGCTATCATCAACGCCTGACGCGCTTCCTCCGCGCTCGGCGGCGGAATCATCTTTCGCAGCAGATGTGCCGCCGTCTCGCGCAGCACGCCGTTCAAGATCCCCGACGCATCACGCTCGAATCTGCCGCCTTCCGGGTCTTTGATCCTTCCCTCGACCCGCGCCTGAATCAATGCCGCCGAGTTCACGATCGCCGTATGCAGGTCATGGCTCCAAATAAAAACCGGACTATCCGCGCACACTTTATCAATGTCTGTGCGGGTAATCCGGAGCTTCGTTTCGTCTAAGCCGCTGCCTTCGATCCAAGCGGCTTTGTCCGCATCGTGCCGGGCCACATAGTCCCGCAGCCGATCCGAAAACTCTTCGACGCTGCTCACCCCGTGCAAGTCCACCTGCCGCAGTTGCAAACCGCCGGGCAGCAAATGCAGATGCGAGTCATGCAATCCCGGCAGCAGCAGCGCACTATCTGGATAAACTATTGCATCCGGTTGAAGAACCGCGGTCTCCGGCAGCAGCCGCGCGATCCGCTCCCCGGCAATCTCAATCACCATTCTCCGCACCGTGCCGGAACCCGTCCACACGCGCGCGGAAATCTGTCGCACCGCCCGCCTCATTCCACCGGCTTGTGCAATCGGCGAATCGCCAGCGCCTTTCCCGACAACGGATCCGCATCTATGACGACGGCCGACAGTCGCACGTCTCCCTCCGCGCACACCGTCCTCGTCGGACCGAACGGGTATAAGAATCGCTGCAACGCATTCTCCGTCGCCATTCCAATCACTCCCGTGTGCGACCCGGTCATCCCCACGTCTGTGATGTACGCCGTTCCCCTCTCGAGAACCTGTTCATCTGCCGTCTGCACGTGCGTGTGAGTTCCGATAACCGCCGTCACCTGCCCGTCCGCATACCGCGCAAACGCCAGCTTCTCCGCCGTCGCTTCGGCATGAAAATCCACGATAATCAGTCGCGTCTCTTCGCGCAATTTCGCGACCTCCGTCATTCCCGTCCGAAACGGATCGTCACTGGGCGTCATCATCGCGCGACCTTGGAGGTTGAGCACCGCAATCTGCCGTCCCCCGCGCATGTCAAAGATTCCGCTCCCTCGTCCCCACGATCCCTCCGGAAAGTTGAAGGGCCGGAGCAATCGCCGATCCTCTTCCATTGCGTCCTGAATCTTGTCGCGATACAACGTGTGATTCCCGCCCGTGATCACATCCGCGCCCGCTTCGAGAAGCTCGCGAGCCAGATTCGGCGCCAGCCCTTTCCCCTGCTCCGCATTTTCGCCGTTGATAATACAAAAATCCGCCTGTTCGGCACGCAAAAGCCCGGGCAGAAGCCGTTTCACGGCATCTACTCCGGGCCTCGCGACAACATCTCCCACGAGGAGAATCCGCACTCTTTTCCCCCCTGCCTGCGGGGGGGATTCAGGGGGGGTCACCTTATTTCGCGACACCGGTTGCTCTGAACTCGCGCAGTACCGTTACTTTGATCTGGCCGGGATATTCCATGTCGGACTCGATCTTCTTCGCAATCTCCATCGCCATTATCTCGGCCATCGCATCGGTTATACGCTCCGGTTCCACAACGACCCGCACTTCGCGCCCCGCCTGAATCGCATACGAGCGCTGCACGCCGCGGAAGCCGTTCGTGATCTCTTCCAGCTTGTGCAGCCGCTGAATGTAAATTTCCAAGGTTTCCCGCCGCGCCCCGGGCCGCGCTCCCGAGATCGCATCCGCCGCCTGCGCCAGTATGGCAATCGGCGAAGTGAACTCCTCATCTCCGTGATGCGCCGCAATCGTGTTGATTACGACCTTCGCCTCGCGATATTTCTTGGCCAACTCCACACCGATCTGCACGTGCGTGCCCTCGGTGAAGCGGTCAATGGCTTTGCCGATGTCGTGCAGCAATCCCGCGCGCCGTCCCAGCTTTGGATCCAACCCCAACTGCGCGCACATCAGTCCCGTCAGGTGCGCAACCTCGATCGAGTGCTGCAAGATATTCTGCCCATAGCTCGTGCGGAACTTGAGCCGGCCTAATAGTTTGATCAGCTCCGGATGCAGACCGCTTACCCCCGCGTCATGGCACGCGTTGTCGCCGATCTGCACGAGCTGCTCTTGCATCTCCTTCTCGCACTTCTTGACGAGCTCCTCGATCCGTCCCGGGTGGATGCGCCCGTCCGCCATCAGCCGTTCGAGCGCCATCCGCGCAACTTCCCGCCGCAGCGGGTCGAACGCCGAAACGATCACCGCTTCCGGAGTATCATCCACGATAATATCCACTCCGGTCGCCATTTCGAACGCGCGGATGTTCCGCCCTTCGCGTCCGATGATCCGCCCCTTGATCTCGTCATTCGGAATCTGCACGACCGACACGGTGCTCTCCACGGCGTGATCCGCCGCGCTTCGCTGAATGGCGGCGATGACGATCTCGCGCGCTTCCTTGTTTGCCTCCAGCCGCGCCTTGTCGCGCATATCCTTGACCAACTCGGCTGTGGACTCGCGCGCCTTGTCGAGCAGCGACTCCTTTAGCTCCTCCAGCGCCTGCTCCTTTGTCAATCCGGCCACCCGCTCCAGCACCGCCTGCGTCTCCGCCTCTTGCGCGTCAATCTTGGCCTGCTTCTGCTGCAGGGCCTTCTCGCGCTGTGTATTCGACTGAACAAGTCGCTCAACTTCTTTGTTCTTACGGTCCAGCTCCTCGCCCTTGGTTCTGGCAATCCCTTCACGATCCTTCAGCGAGCGCTCGAGCCGGGCCAGCTCGTCGCGCTTCTGCCGGATATCGTTCTCCATGTCCGTTCGCAGGCGAAGCTGCTCGTCTTTCAACTCGAGCATTTTCTCCTTGAACAGCGTTTCGGCTTGCTTTTGTGCGTCCGCTACGATTCGCTCTGCATCCTTTTGAGCGGCCGCAAAATTCGCGCGAATCAGGCTCCGTCCGACGAACCACCCGACCACGAAAAAGAGCAGCGCACTGCCCAAAGCGATCGCCACAATGACGACCGTACTATTCATAGGTTGATTCCTTTAAGAAAGGGCAAAAACGATCCCTGCCGGCGCGGCGATGTACCAAGAACCTGGTACATACATTGTGGGAATCCTCCTGCGCGGTTCTTGCTTCCTCTATCCGCACCGGCCACCGAGGTCGCCGGGGGAATCCATCCGAAAATGGATTTAGGCTTGCAATAGACGCCAGAGTCGAACTCCCTTAGCTTTTTCCTGTTGGTTCTTGAAAAAGCCTGGCTTAGGCAGGGATTGTTTAAACGTTCGTATGTCAACAAGCGTACTTTAGATAACTTCCTCCGCAGATGATCGGATGGGCGCAGCCGATGACGCGACTACTCGAGAAGTCCTCGATTTAGATGATCGGTGAACTCCCGGACCTTTGTCTCAAAGCGTTCCTGCACTTCACGGTTTTCACGGCGCAAGGTCATGACTTCATCACTCAAATTCAAAGCCGTCAAAATGGCAATTTTCAAAGGAGGTCTGGAAGGTTCAGCTTGGTAAATAGCCCGCATGCGATCGTCTAAAAAAGCGGCAATTTCTCGGACATAATCCGCATCGGCGTCGGCCCGTATCGGGTACTCCTGACCCAAGATGGTCACGCGTACCGTACTATCCCGATCACCGTCGGGTCGTGCGTTTTTATCGTCCGATATCACGGTTGTTTCCGACCCGGCGCCCCGTTATGCGGCCTCCAACTTGGCAAGTAGGGCCGTTATTTTGGAACGTATTAACTCTTCCTGTTCCGGATCCCGCTGATTGTGCCGCAACGAGTCGCGCTCGCGCGTGACGGCGTCCAATTGCTTCGCGGTTTCCTCGTATTGCGATTGCCAGGTCGCGGCCTGCTGCTGCAGAGCATTGCGCTCTGACTGCAGCGTCTGCACGCGCTCTAATACTTGCGCAATCTTAGTCTCCAAAATCTCCAGCGATTTCGTATCCATAAATGCGGAATCTGCTCCTGATCAAAGTTAACGCGACTAACGTAATATTGCGCCGCAGTCGGTTTGCAAATGACTGACGATGGTGCGCATCCACTCATCCACCTCTTCCGCTTCCAAACTGCGCTGCGGATGCGAGAAGTCCAACCGAATCGCCAGTGACTTCTTCTGAGGCCCTAACTTCTCCGCATTCCGGAAAATATCAAACGGTTCCGTGCGCACCAGATAGTCGCCGCCATGTTGACGAATCACCTTGACCACATCGCCCGCGGCGACCGACTCGTCCACCACCATCGCAAGGTCGCGCCAGGAAATCGGGAAGCGCGGCAGTGGCGCATATTTGACTTCTTCGCGACGATGTTTGAGAAGCAGCCCCAAGTCCAGCTCAAACCACCCCACCGGCGCGTCAATGTCCCGCTTGGACATAATCTCGGCCGGCCATATGCCCCATTGCCCGCAAATTTCGCCTTTCGCGCGCAGGCTACCTTTCAGAAGTTCACCGCTTTCAATATCATAGCAAAAAATCTCGTCTTTGTCAAGCAGAATCTTGGCACAAAAAACATCTATTGCGCCATTTAAGTCATAGAAATCAAATGGCTTAGATGGGTGAGCCCAACTGAATGGATAGCTTGCGCCGGTCATGACCGCGCCCAGAACCTGACTTTCCCATGTTCGCGGATCGTCTGCTGTCCCCTGTTGGAACACTCGCCCCACCTCGAACAGGCGCAAGGTCCGATCTCCGCGCTGCCAGTTCGAGGCCGCCGACCTGAGCAACTGAGGCAGGAGCGTCCCCTGCAAGAACTGCATGTCATCCGTTACCGGATTAGCCAGTTCCACCCCTTTAGGCATGTCCGGAGGATCGCGCCGCTCGTCCGGCGTATACATCGAGAGCGACATCGTCTCCTGAAAACCGAGGCTGACCATGACGTCCACGACTCTTGTTCGGAATCGGTGCATGGGATTCGCGTTTCCCGTCAACGGCACTTTGCTCGACGGCGCAATCGGAATCTGGTCATAGCCGTACACGCGGATGACCTCTTCGATCAGATCAATTTCGCGCTCCAGATCGGGCCGATACGTCGGCGCCATTACGCTCCACGGCACGCTCGTCGCAGCCACGTCGCACCCCAGCCGCGCGAAAATATCTTCCATCTGCGTCGTGGCGATTTCCATCCCGATGATCTGCATCGCTCGCGCCGGACGAAATGAAATCTTCTTGGGAGCGATCTTCCGCGGATATTCATCCACTCGTCCGGCGAGCACGTCTCCGCCCGCAAGCTCGTGCATCATAGCCGCGGTGGCGTCAATCACCCGGTCCACGTGATTCGGATCCGTTCCGCGCTCAAATCTCCGCGACGATTCCGTCCCCAGTCCGTGCGCCTTCGCCGTTCGGCGAATGTGCACCGGATCGAAATACGCGCACTCGATAATTACATTCTGCGTGTCGTCTCGAATCTCGCTGTTGAGACCGCCCATGACTCCCGCCAGCGCAATCCCCTTTTCCGCGTCTGCAATCAGCAAGTCACGCGGATCCAGTTCGTGCTCCTTGCCGTCGAGCGTCACGAACGTCTCGTTCGAGTTGGCATAGCGCACGCGAATCTGATGCCCCGCAATGAACCGCTGATCGAATGCGTGCAGCGGGTGCCCGTATTCGAGCATCAAATAATTGGTCACGTCCACAATATTCGAGATCGGCCGCACGCCGCACCGCGTCAGGCGCAAGCGCGTCGCATAGGGCGAGGGGCCGATCTTCACGTTGCGAATCACTCGCGCGGCATAGCGTGGACACGCCTCGGGCGCAAGAATCTCCACGTTGATCTGTGACGACGCCGGTTCTCCGGTCTCCGTCAGTGTATGCTCCGGCTTCCGCCACGGAATCTTGAACTTCGCCGCAAGATCCCGCGCGACTCCCACATGCGCAAGATAATCCGGGCGGTTCGGCGTAATCTCTACGTCATACGTCGTATCGCTCAAATCAATGTAGTCGCTTGCGTTCGCTCCGACGCGCCAGGTCTCGTCCCCCTCGATAATTCCGAGATGCTCATGTGAGAGGCCGAGTTCCAGTTCCGAAGCAATCATCCCGTGCGACTCGATGCTGCGCAGTTTAGCCTTTTTGATCGCCTTGCCGTCCGTCGTTGTGGAGCCGGGCAGCATGACCACTATTTTCTGCCCCTGCTTCACATTTGGCGCGCCGCAGACAATCGGCAGCGTATCGTTGCCGACATAGACCTGCGTAAACGAGAGATGATCGCTGCCCTCCACCGGACGGCATTCAAGCACCTCACCGATCACAACTTTGTCAAGCGAAGGGCGATAGCGATTCACTTCCTCGACTTCGAGACCGAGAAACGTCAGTACCTCCGCGAGTTCCTCCGGAGACACCGGCACGTCCACCATCTCACTCAGCCAGGCGTAGGAAATAATCATTGCTCCGCCCCCACGAACTGCCTTAAGAACCGCACGTCGTTCTCGACCAGCAGGCGAATATTGTCCAAGCCAAATCTGAGCATCGCAATTCGGTCAATCCCCAATCCAAACGCATAGCCGGTATACTTTTCCGAATCGTAATTCACACCTTCGAGCACGTTCGGGTCCACCATCCCGCTCCCGCCCATTTCGAGCCAGCCGGTATTCTTGCAGATCCGGCATCCCGACCCCTTGCAGAAGAAGCAGCTCACGTCCACTTCCGCGCTCGGCTCCGTGAACGGAAAAAAGTGCGGCCGCATCCGAATCTTCGTCTGCTCTCCGAAGAGTTGCTTATAAAACGAAAGCAGCGTTGCTTTCAGGTCCGCCATTGTCACGCCTTCATCCACGTACAAGCCTTCGACCTGATGAAACATCGGCGAGTGCGTCGCATCGGGCCGGTCGCGGCGATACACTCGTCCCGGCGAAATAATTCTTACTGGCGGTCGCTGCGAAAGCATCGTCCGCACCTGTACCGGCGATGTCTCCGTCCGCACGACAAAGCCATTCGGCAAATAGATCGTGTCCGATTCATCGCGCGAAGGATGCCACTCCGGCGTGTTGAGCATGTCGAAATTGAACTTCACCAGCTCAATCTCCGGCCCTTCTGCCACGCGAAATCCCATCCCGCGAAAAATATCCACAACCTCGCGCATCACAATCGTCAGCGGATGATAACTTCCCACAAACCAACTCCGCCCCGGCATTGTGACGTCCACCGCCGGACTGCTTGGTTTGGGCTTCAACCTTTCCATCGTCAGGTTTGCAAGCTGCTCGAGTCCAGATCTCAACGCATTTACCTGAAGCCCAAACATTGCTCGGTCCAACGGCTCAAGCGACGGAATGAGCTTGAACAGATCAGCCACCAGTCCCTTGCGGCCCAAGTACTTGATCTTGGCGCTGGCCGCGTCCTGCTCCGACTGAGCATTTTCGAAATCGTGCTGTGCTTCGGCGAAAATTTGTTCGATGTTCGCGTGCATTCCTTCTCCGAAAATAAGCAAGCGACCCCTTCAACGAAGGAATCGCTTGACGTTGCGCTTCAGTCTCCCCCTACTTCAGTAGGGGGACTAAGGGGGTTACTGTGCCGAGACTTGCCGGGCCAGCGCGGTAAACGCGCCCGGATCATGCACAGCGAGGTCGGCAAGCTGCTTGCGGTCAAGGGCGATTCCCTGCGTTTTCAGCCCCGCCATAAATCGCGAATAACTCATCCCGTTATTGCGGGCCGCGGCGTTGATCCGAATGATCCACAGACTGCGGTAATCCCGCTTCTTCCGCTTGCGATCCTTGAACGCCCTGGCCCAGCCCTTCTCCACCGTTTCCGTCGCGGCGCGAATCAGCGTCCCGCGGCGGCCGATGTACCCCTTGGCGGCCTTGAAAACTTTATTGCGGCGATGGCGTGTCGCCGGATTGTTGGTTGCGCGTGGCATTGTTTATTCCCGCTTCTGAATTACTCGGACGACTGAATCGCCGTGCCCAATAGCCGCCGCAGCTGCTTCAGGTTGGCGTTGTGAACGACAAAATTTCCCATCAAGTCGCGCTTCCGCTTGCGGCTCTTACTCGAAAGCCCGTGCCGCCGTCCCTGCTTGCGCAGCTTGGCTTTTCCCGAGCCGGTCAGCGAAAACCGCTTCGCCGCCGCCCGCTTTGTTCTCATCTTCGGCATGATGGCCTATCCTGTATGTAAATTATTTCTTGATCAAAATCATCGTCATCTGGCGCGGCCCCTCCATCTTCGGCGGGGTTTCGAGTTTGGCTATGTCCGCCAGCTCGCTCGCCATCCGCTCCAGCATGCGCGTTCCGAATTCCTGATGGGTGATCATCCGACCGCGAAACATGATGGAGGCTTTTACCTTCGCCCCCTCTTCGATGAACTTCCGCGCCATCCGGACCTTGGTCATCAAATCATGATCATCCGTGGACGGTGAAAGACGAATCCCTTTGAGTATGGTGGCCTGCTGCTTCTTGCGCGCAACACGTTCTTTCCGCGCCACATCATACTTGAATTTGCCGTAGTCCATGATCTTGACTACGGGCGGGGTCGCCGAGGGAGAAATCTCCACCAGGTCAAACCCCTCTTGCTGCGCCATCGCGAGTGCTTTGTCGGGCGGCATGATGCCCAACTGGGCGCCGCTGCTCCCAATTACTCGCACTTCCGTCGCGCGTATTCGCTCATTCGTGCGAGTTGTGTCTTTCCCGTCTGGTCTGGTCGTAAACTGCCTCTCTGTTAAACCACGTGATCGTATGATCGCCGTTCAATTGCCATGGATATCCCTCCGTTATCGTCGTCTCCCCCCGCATACGGGGGATGGTGAAGGGCAAGAATCAGAAAGTTATCAGACAGCCGTTCATCTCCCGGCCCACGGGGAACAAACGGCGCGCAGAGTCATCAGTCAGTGCACGACCTTGCGCTGAATCTCATCTTGCAGCCGCGCAATTGCCTCGTCCACCGTTAGCGTGCCCAGATCGCCTTCCTTCCGTCGCCGTAGCGCGACCTTGCCGGCTTCGGCTTCCCGCGCGCCGATCACGGCCATATACGGCGTCTTATGCACTTCCGCATCGCGGATCTTGAAGCCGAGCTTCTCATTGCGCTGATCCACGCTTGCGCGGATTCCCGCGGCCTTGAACTGTTCCAGCGCCCGTTGCGCCGCGTCGTTCACCACATCCGTAATCGGCAGGATTCGCACCTGCTCCGGCGACAACCACAGCGGCAGATCGCCCGCATAGTGCTCAACCAGAATGCCGATGAACCGTTCCATCGAACCTAACAGCGCGCGGTGAATCATCACCGGCGTATGCCGCTGCCCGTCCGCGCCGACATATTCCAACCCGAAGCGCTCCGGCATGGAAAAGTCGCACTGCACGGTGCCGCATTGCCACGTCCGCCCGATGGCATCCTTGATGTGAAAATCAATCTTCGGTCCGTAGAACGCGCCGTCGCCGGGATTGATCTTATAGGGCACATTCAGCAGCTTCAGGGCGTTCTCTAACGCTTGTTCTGAGCGATCCCAAATCTCATCCGACCCCACGCGTGACGGCGGCCGAGTGGAAAGCTCAATCCGGTAATCTTCAAACCCAAAATCGCGATACATCGCGAAAATGAACTCGACAACCTTCGCCGCTTCCGCTTCGATCTGTTCCGGCGTCACGTAGATGTGCGCATCGTCCTGCGTAAACACGCGCACGCGGAACAGCCCGTGCAGCACGCCGCTCTTTTCATAGCGGTGCACCGTTCCCAACTCGCAATATTTCAGCGGCAGATCCCGATACGAGACCTGATGATTCGCATAGATCAGGCAGTGTCCCGGGCAGTTCATCGGCTTCAGCGCAAACGTGACGTCTTCCACCTCCGTGAAGTACATGTTATCACGGTAGTGGTCCCAGTGCCCCGACTTATGCCACAACTCTTCATTCAGCAGAAACGGCGTGCGCACGTCCAGATAGCCGAAGTCGCGATGCTTCGCCTTCCAGTAGCGCGTGATCTCATCCCAGATAATTTGTCCCTTGGGATGAAAAAACACCGCGCCCGGCGACTCATTGTGGAAACTGAAGAGGTCGAGTTCCTTGCCCAGCTTCCGGTGATCGCGCCGCTTTGCTTCCTCAAGCCGCCGCAGATGCTCGTCGAGCTGCTCTTTTGTCGGATACGCAATGGCATACACGCGCTGCAGCATCTTGTTTCTCTCGTCGCCGCGCCAGTACGCTCCCGCCACCGACAGAATCTTGAATTGCTTCAAGCGGCTGGTCGTATCCACGTGCGGTCCGCGGCACAAGTCAAGCCAGTTCCCCTGCTCGTAGATCGTCAGCTCCAACACAGGCGCAACATTGCTGTTCAGATCCGGCAGCTCGGCTCCATCTTGCCCGATTGGCTTCTCGGTCAGATCACGGATCAGCTCCACTTTGTAAGTCTCGCCCAGGCTTTCAAAGAGCTGAATCGCTTCATCCTTGCCCAGCGCTTTCCGCACCAGGGGCAGATTCCGCTTCGAAATCTCCGCCATCTTCGCCTCGATCAGCGGAAAATCTTCGTGTGTGAAGACGTGCGGCGAATCAATGTCGTAATAAAAGCCGTCAGCAATCGGCGGCCCGATCGTCAACTGCGACTCCGGCCACAGCTCCTTGATCGCATGCGCCATCAGGTGCGCGGCCGAGTGCCAGTAAACAAGCTTGCCTTCCGGATCCTCAAACGTCACGAACCGCAGTTTGCCGCTGTGATCAATCGGCCGGAACAAGTCCCAAATCTGATCGTCCAGCACCGCCGCGAGAATGCCGTTCGCCCCCACCTGCTGATTCGCGTCCAGCAAATCCTTGGGACGAACGCCTTCCGGCGCGCGGACCTGCCGCTTCTCGTCAATCGTGAGGTCAAGGTCGCTCATAGTGGGCGATACAAGATTCGAACTTGTGACCTCTTGCATGTCACGCAAGCGCTCTAACCAACTGAGCTAATCGCCCTGAGTCTGCTTTCCCCTACGAAGTGGGGGAAACACAAAGGGGGTACAAACGGCGCCAAAGAACACTCAACATAAAAAAGCACAACCTGCGAGCGCGGTCATGCTGCAAGAACGATCACCCGATTTGTGCCGGGGGCCGGAGTCGAACCGGCACGGGGTAATTAGCCCCTGGGGATTTTAAGTCCCCTGTGTCTACCATTTCACCACCCCGGCAAGCCCGGAGTCAGCGGGGAGGCGCCGAGCGGATTCGAACCGCTGAATAGAGGTTTTGCAGACCTCCGCCTTAACCACTTGGCTACGGCGCCGGACCAAGTATGAAGCATGAAGTGTGAAATATGAAGCAGAGTCGCCGCGCCTCTTTCATCCTTCATCTTTCATCCTTCATCCTTTGTTTGGAGCGGGAGACGGGATTCGAACCCGCGACAGCCACGTTGGCAACGTGGAACTCTACCACTGAGTTACTCCCGCAGAAGAAAAATCAAAAATCAAAAAACCGATAGCTACTTTGACCGCGAGTTCTTCATTTTTCATTTTTCATTTTCTTCTGTGGACCTGAGGGGGATCGAACCCCTGACCTCTTGAATGCCATTCAAGCGCGCTCCCAACTGCGCCACAGGCCCATACTTCGCTCGATAAGCGTGAGGAATTTGAAATATAAGGAATTCTCTATCCCTTGTCAAGCCGCTCTTGCTCCTGATCCCAACCCTTCGAGCCCCCTGAAAGTCGAAACAAAGTGCTGTTTATTATGATATTATGCAAGAGAATGATTGCAAAAACCGGGCCGTGTCCTCACGAACACGGCCCAGCAAATCGCAATCAGGATTAGAGATAGACTCGAACCGACCCGTCAGTTGGCCGAAGAAGCATCCGCCGTATGCATCAGCTGCGACGCGCACTTGTCGCTGCATACATAGTACTTTTGCCCGTCTATGACTTTCGCCGGAGAGTCCGCCGTGATCAGGAACTTGTCATGCGACACCGGGCACACCGCGTATTTGTGACCGTCGGTGTCCATCGTCACGTTGCCCTCAGCCGTTGCCAGAGTGACGGTCTCTCGGTCAAGCTCTTTGGCCATCATCGCCATCTTCTCGGCGCATGTCACCTTGCTGTCTTCATCCGCAAAGTAGTAGCGCGCGCGCCCGATTTCGCTATACGGCGTACTTGTCGTCACTTCGAACTTCTTGCCGTTGCAGACAGCCCATAAGTGACCATCACGCACCTCGTAAACGTTCGCCGCATAGGAGGCTTTCGAGGCGCCCGCCGTGCCGCACCCCGCATGCGTCATGCTGCTCTTGCTTGCACAAGAATGTCCACCCGCGTTGGCCTTCATCGAACAACTGGCCGAGCCAGCCTTCGATGCGCAGCTCGCGCCTGACTTGTCCGAAGCCATTGCAGCTCCTGTTGTCCCGGCGCAGCACGATTTGTTCTCAACAGCGCTGGCGGTCTTGGCACCCTTGCAGCTATGACCGCCGCAAGCAAATGTGCGCGCTCCCGCAAAAACCACAGCCACAGCGAACACGGCTGCCACGATCATTCCGATTCTTTTCGCCATACCAAGAATCCTCTGTTTGTTTGCATAATCCAGGCTGTTCGTCAGCCAGCTACTCATAATATACAAACAAATCCATTATGCTGTTCCAGCTCTTGGTAGGACAAAGCGACCCGCACTTCTCAGTGCCAAACACTTGCATTTCCAAATTAAAGAGTTTAATTATTAAGAGCTTTAGGTTGCTCCAGATCAATGTTGAAACCACCATATAGGATCATTTTCTTGCGCTTTCACATGCAGTGGAGGCATTCCTGACTGCATATGTCATAATATGAACTGAGACTTTCTCATGGTTCTTGATCAAAAGTCAACCAGCTTCGAGAGCGAAGAGTTTTCTATTCCCGGTTTCGTCCTGCGACGCCTTCGTTCTTCCGATATCCAGGATTTTATTGATCTTGGACTGCCAACCTGTGCGTTCATGCACGAACGGCCTGAAATGCCGGAATCCCGCATGCGCCAGACGTTTGCAAGCTTTGTACGCGAGCATGCCTTTACTGAGGATAGCGAGATCTACGTGCTGGAAGGTCCCAATCGCGAGCACGCGGCCCAGCTCTGGCTCCACCTTACTCGTAATCGCTTTAACCGTCGCCGCGAACTCTGGATTTGGGACATCACCGTACGTGCAGAGTTTCGACGTAAGGGGCTGGCAAAACAGATGCTTGAGTTTGCAAAGCAACGCGCAGCAGCGCTCCGTTCCGAGGAACTATGGCTTCTCGTTTCGAGTATAAACGACACAGCTATCCAGCTTTACAGAACCTGCGGTATGCGCAGTCTCGGCTTACTGATGTGCTCCCCGATCAGCGGATCAGTCCGCGAAGAGCGCACAATAACCCTTCGGTCCGCCATTCTGCATCCAATGAGAGAGCAGGATGCCGAAGCGCTGCACGAACTTTGGATAGCCGCCGGCCTCGAGTTCCGTCCCCACGGGCGTGATTCCCTGCCCCGCTTGCGCGCATTTCTGAATGCCGCGCATGATATGGGCTGGGCGGCGTTCTCCGACAATCGTATGGTAGGTGCCGCCCTCGCAATTTACGATGGACGCAAGGGCTGGATTGAACGCTTGGCTGTGCTTCCCGAGTATCGCGGCGCCGGCCTCGCCAAGGCTATTGTCACAGCCTGCACCAATACATTGAAATCTCAAGGCGCGCTGATAATTGCCGCGTTGATTGACACTGACAATCGGGCCAGCCGTCAATTATTCGAATCCTGCGGATTCTGCTTTAAGCCGGAAATCTGCTACTATACCTTGCGCGAAAGTAGCGACAGTTAGTTCAAATGGCAACGGAGGTGCTTATGGAACGGTTTACGAAGTGGATTGGAATTCTTCTCACGGCGCTGACGATGGCCATTCCGGCCGGAGCAACTGTCTGGAACGTGAACGTGGCCAACTTCCAATTCACGCCCGCAAGTATCACGATTGCGCAGGGCGATACGGTGCGCTGGAACGCCACTAGCGGTACACACAATGTGCGTGAGTTGCACCCCACGCCGGTGTTCCTCAGCGGCAATCCGGCCTCGGCTCCCTGGACCTATCAGTTTGTCTTTGCTGGCATCGCTCCCGGCGCGTACAACTATCACTGTGACCCGCACGCTCCGGGCATGGCAGGAACAGTGACCGTGCAGGCTCCGAATTCCGCGCCCGAGCCGCCGACCGCGCGTATGAACCTGTCACTCGAACAGAACTACCCGAATCCCTTCAACAGCGCTACGTCTATTGCCTTCACGCTGCCGGCCGAAGCTCATGTCAACTTGAGTGTGATGAACGTGCTCGGGCAAACTGTCGCGAACCTGTATGACGGCGACATGGAGCACGGTGCTCATCAGTTCCTGTTCGACGCCAGCGGCCTGACTTCAGGGATGTATTACTACAAGCTGTTGACGCCCTACGGCGCCGTCGCTCGCAAAATGTTCTACATGAAGTAAACGAATTCTTCTCCCTTTTGTGTAAACGCAGGCTCCCCGCGAGCCTGCGTTTCTTGTTGAGCGACTCCGGAATTTTCGATGAGTCCTGACCCTCTGCGCTGGTACTGAATTTGCTTTCGGATACACCATGAAAGATCACGAGGTGGACATATGAAAGCATGGTTTCACAAGTGTCGGCGTGGCTTTACGCTGGTCGAGCTGCTGGTGGTTGTCATGGTGATCGGCATTCTGGCCTCGCTGGCGATCGCTCGCTATGCCAACTTCCGTGACAAGAGCCACGTTGCCGCTGCCACGTATGACCTCGATCTCGTTCGTAAGCTCTTAGCTTACTATGAGGTCGACTGGAACAGCTATCCCCCCGCAGCGGCAAGCTATCAGGACTTGCAGGATCAGTTAGTGGATTCTGACGGCAACACCTATGGCAAGTTGCCGCTCAGCAACACGTTTGAATTTGTTTCGTATGGCTTGGACGTTGACGGCAAGTTCATCGTCCGCGTCCGCGCGGCGGATAACGGGGGCAGCATCATCCGCGCCACTCCTGAGACCATCACCCGCGAGTAATCAAGGCAGAGTGCAACCCACGTGCACTCTGCGGACACATTCTCCCCTCGCCGGTGCATCTGAACCAATATCTTGAAAAGCGACCCGATCGGGTCGCTTTTCTTGTAGTCGCTTGCAGGTCGCACAATTATTTTGTCGCCTTGTCCGCCCAGAGCACCAGCCCCATTTTCAGCGGATGATCCAGGTGCGGGTGCGAAGGAATAACTCTCACGGTGTACCCGTACCGACCGCTCTCCGGAATCGTCGCCTTGCCTTTGAATACCGTCCCGTTAGTTGACGGCTCACAGTCCAACGGCACAATCCCCGCCGGTTCAATCGTTCCATCCGGCGCGACTAGCCCATAGTAGAGTTGCGCCTCCACGTCGTCAGGCGTCAGGTTGCCCAATTGTACGTCCGCTTCCACGTTGACTTCCAGCCCGTCCGGTCCGCATTCCTGCGAGTGCGTCCGAATCTGCTGAATCGAAACACCACCCCAGTTCTGCCGTACCCGCTCCTTCCATGCCGTCAGTCCCTTCACCGCTGCCTTGCTGTCGCTCGCCAAGCGATGCGAGCGGTAGAGCGCCGGGATGTAATACTCATCACAGTATTCTTTCAGCATCCGGTGCGAGTTGAATCGCGGGGCCAGGGCCGTGATCGAATGCCGGACATGCGTCAGCCACTCGCGCGGGATTCCGTTGTCCCGTTCGTAGAACAGCGGCACGATCTGATTCTCCAATAGCGCATAGAGCGACTGCGCGTCGCGGTCATCCTGTATCCGTTCGTCGTTCAAGATTCGCTCGCCGCCAATCGCCCACCCCACTCCCGGCTCATACGCTTCGTCCCACCAGCCGTCGAGCACGCTGAAATTGAGGCCCCCGTTTCCCAGCACTTTCATCCCGCTCGTGCCGCTCGCCTCCAAAGGACGGCGCGGCGTATTCAGCCACATGTCCACGCCCTGCACCAGAAAACGCGCCACGCCCAGCCCGTAATTCTCGATGAACACCATCCGGTGCTCCACGCCTTCCGACCGCGCAAAATAGATGATATCGTGGATCAGCGCCTTTCCGGCCTCGTCCTGAGGATGCGCCTTCCCCGCAAAGATAATCTGTATTGGCCGCTCCTTGCTGCGCAGCAGCGCCAGCAAGCGCTCCGGATAACGCAGCAGCAGCGTTGCCCGTTTGTACGTCGCAAACCGCCGCGCGAACCCGATCGTCAGCACGTTCGGATCCAGAATCGTTGCCAGCTCACGAGGGGACGTCTCCACTCCAAACACCCGCTGCCGGTACTCCGCCACCCGTCGCCGCGTGTAGTTGACCACCCGCTCGCGCAGGCGATTCCGCGCCGCCCACAGCTCTTCGTCCGGAATCTCTTTGGTCTTGGTCCACGCGCTCTTGTGATCCGGAGCTTCCCGCCATTCCGTTCCCAGATGCTTGTCGAACAGCGCTCCCATATCATCCGCCAGCCACGACCCCAGATGAATGCCGTTCGTTATGTAGTCAATCGGAATCTCGTCATAGGGTAATCGAGGAAAGCTCTCCTTCCACAAATTCCGCGAGACGTCCGCGTGCAGGCGGCTCACGCCGTTCGTGTAGTTCGCTGTCCGCAGCGCAAAGATCGCCATGTTGAAAGGCTGCCCCGGCACTCCCGGCTCGCGACTTCCCATCGCCAGCACGTCGTCCCGCGGCATCCCCAGCGCCTGATAGACCGGCGCAAAGTACTTGTCCATCAGCTCCGCGGGAAATTGATCAATCCCCGCCGGCACGGGCGTATGCGTCGTAAACACCGTTCCGGCCATGACCAGCTGAAACGCTTCCGCCGCCGTCAGCTTGTGCTCCCGAATCGCCTTGATGACGCGCGCGAACTGGATGAACGCCGAGTGCCCCTCATTCATGTGGCACACCGTCACGTCATAGCCGATCCGCTGCACCATCTCCACCCCGCCGATGCCCAGTACGATCTCCTGCTGAATCCGCGTCTCCTTGTCGCCGCCGTAGAGCATGTAGGTAATTCGCCGATCAGTCGGATCATTCTCCGGAACGTCGGTATCCAGCAGAATCAGCGGCACGCGCCCCACCTGCGCCTTCCAGGCGCCGACGTAAACGGTCCGCCCCGGAAAGGGAAGCTCGACGAGAATTCTCTTTCCCTTTTCATCGAGCACCGGAAGAATCGGCATCTGCTCGAAATCATTGACCGGGAACAACTCGGTCTGATAGCCGTCCGCCGTAAGCAACTGCTGAAAGTACCCTTGCCGGTAAGCCAGTCCGACGCCCACTAACGGCACGCCCAGGTCCGATGAACTCTTCAGGTGATCGCCGCTCAGCACACCTAATCCGCCGCTGTAGATCGGCAGATTCTCGTTGATGCCGTACTCCATCGAAAAGTACACGATTTCCTTCTTCGGGCACTGACCGCACAGCGTCTCATACCACGACGGCGAACTCGCATACGTCTTCGCATCCTCCACGCACTTCCGGTAGAGCTCCAGATACGGCGGATCCTTCGCCAGCTCGTAAAGCCGCGCCGCCGAAACGCCGCGCAGCAAGCGCACCGGATTCCGCCCCGTCTGCTTCCACAACTCCGGATCTATCTGCCAAAACAACATCGCCAGATCCCGGTTCCACGTCCAGCGGAAATCGTAGGCGAAGGTCTTCAGCTCTTTCAGCTCGTCCGGAATTTCCGGAACAACGTCAAAGGTCCCGATCGGTTGTACTTTCATGCTCTCGTTTCAATCAATCTGCCGCCGAGGTTGCAACCAAGCAACGAGGAGGCGCAACAAATATGCCGACCCTGCACGCAAGCCGAGGGTCCTCCCGGAGAACCCTCGGCTGTCGCAATGTGCTATCGTAGAATCCGTCTATCGGAGAATCAACAGCTTACGCACCGAGCTGAAGTCGCCCGCCTGCATCCGGTAGTAGTAAACACCCGTACCGATGCCGGTGGAATTGAACGTCTCATGATACACGCCGGCATCACGCACTTCATCCACCAGCAGCGCTACTTGACGGCCCAACAGATCGTACACCGCCAGCGTCACCTTCGCCGAGTGCGGCAGCCCGAACTCAATCTGCGTCGTCGGATTGAACGGATTCGGGTAGTTTTGCGACAGGTAGAACTCCGTCGGTACCAGACTCGCGGCATCATCCGCTGCCAAATCCACGTTCACGCGGTAGTGATTCGTCGTGTCCGTTGTGCCGCCGCCGTAGATCGCCCTCACCCACATATTGTAGCTGCCGCTCTGTGTGACGTTGTAGTTGTAGAAAGTATCCTGCACCGTCGCGATAATGCCCTGGCCGCCGCGCCAGACTTGATACCCTTCGAAGCTGTCCAGCGCCCGACCTCCGCCGCGGATCGGCGGCGCACCGTCCGACCACGCCGGCGGGTTCCAGTTCAAGTGAATGGTATGCGTCGCACTCTCATAGGATCCTGTCAGGTTTGTCGCCGGATCCAGATGATACAATTCGAAATTCACCGTCACCGTTCCGTCATCCGTGACGGTAATCGTATCCGTAATCACTTCATAGCCCGCCGACGTCGCCGTAATCGCATACGTGTTCGCAATCACGCTGTCCAGCAAGAACGAGCCGCCCGTCACCGGATGAATCGTGTACGGTCCGAACTGCACATTCACGTTGTTCCAGTTCGATGGCGGCGGAATCATGTTCACCTGCCCCTGCACCGCGCCGAAGCCGGTCACGATGCCGGTCGTAAACCGCAGCGTCGTCTCCGCCGCCAGTTCACGGCACGTCACATCGTACGTCCCGCCGTAAACTATCTGCAGACCGACGTCGCCCTGATAGTTCTCGCAGCCTACGCTTGCGTCGGCGTCGTTCGGCGAATTGTCCGAATAGTCCACAGCCTGATATTGTACCACGAACTCATTGTCATTCGTCAGCGTCGGCCGAGTCGTCAGATTGTAGATGATCAGCTGCGCCGTGACGTGATTCGTGTTGGGCGTATAGTGCGAAACGTTGTGATACTCGATGATGAACCGCCCGTTCGCCGCGTCATGGTAGTACGAGAGGTCGCCGTCACCCGGAGCCGGTGCCGGATCAAGATCGTCCCAAAACACGGCGATGATCCCATTCGGCAACGAATCTGTCGGAATCGGTTGGTTGACGTAACGGCGATTGTTGTGATTTACGAGACCGCCGCCCACCCAGCCGTCCGCGCCTACGCGCAACTGCGTGTTCTCCTGCCCGTAGAACCGGAACGGGAAGGGAATATTGATGTCGGCCACCCAATCGTTACCCGTGCCGGGCGTAATCGCCGTGCCCGGCCCGCCGGCCGCCGGACTGATCTCGAACCAACTGTAGGCCTGACCTAATCCCGGATCCGTCGCTTCATAGCAGTAGTATCCATACGCGTCCGGTCCCGCTGGTGCAAAGCGCGGATCATTCAGCGTAAGATTCAGCGTCGCGCTCCCGCCTTCCGGCACCGTAGCCACTCCTGAGACCGCTAAACCGAAATAGTCCGCAGTCACGCCATAGCTGTTCGCTCCCGGCAGCGTTGCGCCGTAGGCGCCTGTTGCGTCGGTCGTATCGTTCGGAATCGCCGCATTCGGGAAGTCAAACGAGACCACCGCTCCTGCGAGCGGCGTGCCAAACTGATTCAGCACTGTCCCGTTCAGCGTTCCGTTCTGCGCAGTAGTCAGGGAGTAGTTCTGTGTCGTCGAACCGGTCGTCACGACCACGTTTGCCGTCTGCGGCACGAAGCCATAGGAAATCGCCCGCACCGGATACGTCGCGTTCCCCGGCACCGCAAACAGGTAATTGCCCGTCGCGTCCGTATTCACGGCCTGCGCTCCGCCGACCACGAACACGCGCCCCGGAATCCCCTGCTGATTCGAATTCCGCACCTGTCCCGTAATCGTCGCCCAATCCGTAACCAATGCCACGTTCGCACTCAATCCGAACTTCTGCGTTTCCGCACCATTCAGCGTTCCGGTCACATGCAGCGTCCACGTTCCCGCTGCCGGGCTTGCCACGTGCACGCGCTCGCACACATTGATTGTATCTACGCCCGTCGTCGCCGCGCCGCCCGGATTATTCGGATTGAGTCTCCACGGCAAGTACGGAGTGCCGCTCGGATCTGTGAGACTGAGATCCAGATCGTTGATCAACGTCGGCGTCACGTTCCCCGTCGCCGGCAGGTCGCTCCACGCCAGACTGACGTCCAACGCGTTCAGCCCCGCTTGCACCGTAAACGTGCGCGTAAAATCTTCGCCCGTCTCGATCGCGCTCTCCAGTATGCCGCCCGCGATCATATTGTCAATCGCCTTCAGCGCGTTCACCAAACCGTATCCGGTCTGAAAATCCACGCCCGCCGGCCCGATGTCCGTCGTCGAGTTGATCAGAATCGCCTTCACGGTTTCCGGCAGCGGATCCGGCGCACCCGGGAACATCGTGTGCCATTTCTCTAAAATTAACGCCACAACACCGGCCACGGCAGGAGTCGCCATCGAAGTGCCCGCCCATCCGCCTTCATAACCGCCGCCCGGGACCGTGGAGGTCACATTGTCGCCTCTCGCGCAGACTTCCGGTTTCACGCGCCCATCATCCGTCGGACCCCAGGATGAAAAGCCCGCGATTCCATCGGTGGCTGTGGAAGCGCCGACCGTAATGATGTTTTTCGCTCCCGCCGGAACCGACATGCAGCGATAGCTCGAATTCGCGCAGCTCGCGCCGCCCCGCTCGTTCCCCGCCGCAAAGCACATGATCAGCGGATCGCCCGCCGTGTTGTTCACCATCTGGTCCAGCAGCCGCGACGTGCTCTCGTAATCGCCGAACCATTCGCACGGGTAGCCGTTTCGATCAATGTTCGCGCCGATCGAGTTCGTCGTCAATTCGATGTCAAATACATTCCGCGCGCGGGTGTAGTCCGGTTCAAAATCGTTCGGGCTTTCATAAAGACAGTACGGCACGCAGGCGTCGTACTGCCCGCTGATCATCGTCACGTTCGGCGCCATCCCGCGATACTGCCCGCCGGAATTCAAGCCGCTGCCGCCGAAGGTTCCCGACACGTGCGTGGCATGGTCAGCCACGGCAGCCACTTCATTCCAATGCACGCGGTCGCCGAAGTCCGGGTGTGTGCTGTCGCACATGCCGCCATCGTACACCAAGCCGCTCACGCCCGCGCCCGAGAGGTTGTAAGGCGCGGCCTGCACTTCATTCACATGCAAGCGCACGCGCGTCACGTCGTTCACCATGTCCATTGGCGGTGGCGCCTCATCCACAAACAATACGAAATCCACATTCGCGACGTCGTACACCTGAACTGGGGCGAACGCCGCCAGCAGCGTGTGTGCTGCGTTCAGGTGATCGCCCACCTCGCACCCCAGATTCTGCAGCAGTGCCGCCGCATCGGCGAGCGACACGTCCGACATGATATCCACCGCAAAAATGCGCCGACCGTCGCTCATCGCGCTCCACGAACCGAATGCCTGCTCCATCACCCGCGGATGCAGCTTGTAGTCCATCAGCATCGGCGACAGATGCCGTACCCCCAGCGTCGGCATTTGCGACAAATCCAGATTCGCCGGCACAGATGCGGCGTACGCGCGGTCCGGAAAATAACTCAGCAGCTCGATCCCCTGCGCGCGCAGCCGCGCGCGATCTCCCACCGCCAAATGGTTTTCCAGCTGCAAGAATACGTGCACCCGACTCTGATCTACCGCCATTGCGGCGTTCTGCGGCAAACTGTACGCTTGCGCCGGCGGCAGCACCGTGCCGCTCTTGAAGGGTACCTCATATGGCGCCGCCCAAGTGCCGCTCGACATCACGAAGCAAGCCAGCAGTGCCGTGATGATCAACGCCAAAACTCTTCGTGAACCGTCCATGATGTCCTCCGGACCGTTATGACACTCAAGTCCCAATGTGAAAAAAAAGATTCTATTCATTCGCCGCCGGCTTCGGATTAGTCCTCCCGCGCCGGCGGTGGCCATTCCATCCCGATCCACACAAACCCGTCTTCCCGTTTCGTCGGATACGTCGTCACCTGTCCGTACGATTTGGTGACACACTCCCCCGTCGTAACGTCATAGCGCCAGCCGTGCATGAAGCACTCCACGATCTTTCCGTCCAGCTTCCCCGCCGCCAGATTTGCCTTCGCATGTCGGCACGCCGCGTCCAATCCGAACAAGTTCCCATCCACATTGAACACCGCGTACGGCCTCGCCAGCAGCATGATCGAGCGCGCCTGCCCTGCTTTCAATTCGCTCTCACGGCACACCTTGAACCACTTCAGTGTTCTCTCCCCCCCGTTCACGGGGGGGATAATGGGGGGGCGGCTCTGACTGGAGTTTGGAATTACCGATTTGGAACTTGGGATTTCCTTTTACCCCATCTTCAACGTCACCGCTACCCCATCTCGGAGCGGCAGAACCACCGTCTGCGCATTCTTGGTCGAGTAAAGCAGCTTTGTCAGTTCGCGAACCCCCTGCGTATTTGGCGACTGATCATCGCTCCACACCTTTCCGTGCCACAGCAGATTATCCGCGATGAACAACCCGCCCACGTGCAGCTTCGGCCACGCCGCGCGAAATCCGTCTGGATACCCGTGTTTGTCAATGTCCATCAGAATGATGTCAAACGGCCCGGGATATTCATTCAAGATCGAGACCGCGTCCCCCACGCGAAATTCCACTCGACCCGCAAGTCCCGCTTCCCGGAAAAACTGCTCTGCGACGCGCGCATTTTCCGCATCGCCGTCGGTACAGATCACTTTGCCATCCGTTGGCAATGCCCGCGCAAAATGCACGGCGGAAAATCCGAATCCCGATCCCAGCTCAAATACGGTCTTTGCCTGAATGCTCTTGGCCAACAACGAGAGCAGCGGCCCTACCAGCGGCCCGATAAACGGAAACCCGCGGGCTAACGCATACTGCTCCATCTTCTGCAACACCGGGTCCCGCTCCGGCAGCAGCGACAGCAAATACTCATCTACTTGCTTGCTGATAGAATCTTGAAAATAATCCGCCATCAGTCCCCACTATACCTTTCAGCATTCCAGTGTTTCAGCGTTTTCTTCATCATTATGTCAATCGCCGTGCCGGGTCCATGCTGAGCACGGACAGACGCATGGCACAATTGAGACCCGCCCGGCTACCAATCACTCTCCCATAACTTTGATAATAACTCGCTTCGCCCTCCGCCCATCGAACTCCGCATAATACACCTGCTGCCACGGCCCGAAATCCGCCCGGCCGTTCGTGATCGGCACGATCACCTGATGATGCAGAATCAAATTCTTCAGGTGCGCCTGCCCGTTGTCTTCTCCGGTGCGATGATGCCGGTAATCCTTCTCCGGCGCAAGCCCTTGCAGCCACTCCTTGATATCTTCGATCAACCCGTCTTCCGCGTCATTCACATACACCGCGGCGGTGATGTGCATCGCTGAAACGAGCACCATCCCTTCTTTCACCCCCGACTTCTTAATCGCCTCCTCCACCTGCCGGGTGATGTTGACAAACTCTTCCCGCTTCCGCGTATTGAATGTGAGGTATTCGGTATGAAACTTCATCTTTCAGCATATCGCCTGGATTCGCCGAGCGGAGTCGCTACGTGATTATTCGGCGGCTCCGTCCGCCGTCTTTGCGACCCCGCTGAAGGGAGCACTACAATCGCGGTGTCGGCTGCGAATCAGCAGCACATCGAAAACAGAAGTTGAGCAGCCGATCCTCCCTCGTTCATCGTTCATCGCTCATCGTTTCGTCACTTCCCCGCCAAAATCCGGAACAACCTCGTCAGCGGATCATAGAACCTGTCCGCCACGCGCTCTTTCAGCGGAATGATCGCGTTGTCCGTGATGTGAATCTCCTCCGGACACACTTCGCTGCAGCATTTCGTGATGTTGCAGTACCCGATGCTCGCCACCTCTTTGATCAACCTCGTCCTGTCCGCGGCATCCAGCGGATGCATCTCCAATCCCGCCAATCGCACCAAGAACCGCGGCCCAAAGAACTCCTCATGCTTGGCGCTGTTCCGCAGCACGTGGCACACGTCCTGACACAGAAAGCACTCGATGCACTTCCGGAACTCCTGCACGCGGTCAATCTCATACTGCATCATTCGCCATGTGCCGTCCGGATTCTTCGGACGCGGCTTAAACGACGGAATCTTCTTGTTGACCTCATAATTCCACGACACGTCCGTCACCAGGTCGCGAATGATCGGAAACGACTTCACCGGCTCCACCGTGATCGGCTTCCCCGCTTCGAATGTGTCCATCCGCGTCATGCACATCAGCTTCGGCTTGCCGTTGATCTCCGCCGAACACGATCCGCACTTCCCCGCCTTGCAATTCCACCGGCACGAGAGATCCGGCGCTTGCTCGGCCTGGATCTTGTGGATCACGTCGAGCACCACCATTCCCTCGTCCACTTGTACTTGATAATCGCGAAGTCCGCCGCCGCTCTTGTCGCCGCGGAACACCTTCATCAGAATGTTCTGCGCCATGCTACGCTTCCTCCACGAGATCTCTTAAGTGATCCGGAAGCGCCGGCCGCGGCAACTCCTCGACCTTCATCTCATTGTTGATGTTGCGCGTCACGTGATTCATCTTGCCAAAATGCGGGTCGTAGCCCGGATAATCCGAACGAGCATGGCCGCCCCGGCTCTCCTTGCGAGCCAGCGCGCACAACGCGACCCCTCGCGACACCACCACCATGCTGCGCAAGTCCATCGCCAAGTGCCAGCCGGGATTGTACGCGCGGCCTCCGGTCACGGATATGTTCCGCACGCGCTTCTCAAACTCAACCAGCTGCACCAGCGCCTGCTTCAGCCCCTCCTCGTCGCGCATGATCCCCACATGATCCTGCATCATGTCCTGGAGATCCCGATGAACCGTGTACGGATTCTCCCCACCCTTACGATCAAAGGCTGCAAGATTCTCCGTAAGCGCGCGAGAGAGATCCGCACTATTGACTTTGCCGGCCGGCTTCTCGCGCTTCACATATTCCGCCGCTCCCAACCCCGCGCGCCGCCCAAAGACCACGAGATCGGACAGCGAGTTTCCACCGAGACGATTCGCGCCGTGCAATCCGGCCGCGACCTCGCCCGCTGCAAACAGGCCTTTCACCGTGGACATTTCCGTCTGCGGGTCCACGCGCACGCCGCCCATTATATAGTGGCACGTCGGCCCGACTTCCATTGGCTCCTTAGTAATATCCACGTTCGCCAGCTTCATGAACTGGTGATACATCGAAGGCAGTTTCCGCTTGATCTCCTCTGCGCTCCGGCGGGTGGCAATATCAAGGAACACTCCGCCGTGCGGGCTGCCCCGCCCTTCGCGCACTTCATTGCGAATCGCGCGCGCCACCACGTCGCGCGTCAGCAATTCCGGAGGCCGTCTCACGGTAGCCTGCTTGCCCGCGACCACTTCCTTCACCCACTGGTTCGCTTCTTCTTCTGTCGCGGCTACGTCGTTCTTGAATGTGTCCGGAATATACCGGAACATGAAACGCTCACCCTTGTTGTTCTTCAGCACGCCGCCTTCGCCGCGCACGCCTTCCGTGATCAGCGTCCCGCGCACCGAAATCGGCCACACCATGCCGGTCGGGTGAAACTGCACAAATTCCATGTCGAGCAAGTCCGCGCCGACCTCCCACGCCAGCGCCTGACCATCGCCTGAGTATTCCCACGAGTTTGATGTGATCTTCCAGGACTTTCCGATCCCGCCGGTCGCCAGAATCACGGCATTGGCATGGAACACATGAAAATCGCCGGTCACTCGCGAATAGCACAACGCTCCCGAGATCGCGTCGCCTGTTCTGAACAGATGCGTCACCGTCATTTCCATGAACACGTCTGCCGGCATGTGAACCATCTTGTCCTGCAGCGTGCGGATCATCTCCAACCCCGTGCGATCGCCCACGTGCGCAAGTCGCGGATAGGTGTGCCCGCCGAAATTCCGCTGCATGATCAAGCCGTCCTTCGTGCGATCGAAAACGGCGCCCCACTCTTCGAGTTCATTGATCCGATCCGGCGCTTCCTTCGCGTGAATTTCCGCCATCCATGGATTGTTGAGCAGCTTGCCGCCCTTCATCGTGTCGCGGAAATGCGTTTGCCATGAGTCTCGCGGATCGGCGTTTCGCATCGCCGCCGCCGCGCCGCCCTCCGCCATCACCGTATGCGCTTTCCCCAGCAGCGACTTCATCACCACCGCCGTCTTCATGCCCTGCGCCGCCGATTCGATTGCCGCCCGCAGCCCGGCCCCGCCCGCGCCGATCACCAGCACGTCCGTATCATGTACGATGTAATTTGTCATTTGCATTCCCCCAAAACTTGTTTTTGGGGGTTAGGGGGTTGGGTGAATGGGTAATTGGACATTAGAAGAACCTCACGTCTGTCCAATTCCCCATCGCCACCATCCGTACGTAAAAGTCGGCGAAGCCCACGGCGAACAGGCTCAGCCAGAAAAACGTGTTGTGGTACTCATTCAGCTTGCTCACACCCGACCACACTTTGTATCGTGCTTCTCCGCCTCGCGCGCACGAGAAACAATCCACGTTGCCGCCCACGATGTGCCTCAAAGAGTGGCAGCTGAACACGTACAAGCTGAGGAGGATCGTATCCGCTGAAATCACGAGCGACCCCAGCGCCATGCCAAATTGCCCGTCGAAGCGGTACGCCTCCACGAAGTGAATCCAGTGAAACGCCACCAGCACCAGAACCAAATAGAGAAAATAGCGGTGCAGATTATTCAGCACCCACGGCAGCGCTCGTTCACCTTTGTACTTTGCGGAACTGCCGCCTTTCCCCACCGCGCACGCCGGCGGATTCATCACCAGCGAGCGATGATACGCCTTGCGCCCATAATAGCAGGTCAGGCGAAAGCCCGCGGGCAGCCATACAATCAAAAACGCCGGCGACCATCTCCACCATTTGAAAAACTTGGAGAGGTCCGGCGAATAGAACGGTGACAAGTAGTTGCCGAATTCCGCGTACTCACGGGGCTGCAGCGCCGCCCACGTAGCATAGACAATAAATGCGATAAATGCCGCCGCCATCAGCGTCGGCATCAGCCACCAAGTGTCGGTACGGCTGGTTCTCCCAACGGAATCATTGAGCGCAGGAAGGGGATAAGCCATGCTTGAGGTGTGATTCTCCCCCGCTTTGTGGAGGGACTAAGGAGGGAACTAAAAGGTTTGCTTGAGTCTCTTCCACGTGTCCGGCAGACTCTCCGACATCACCTTTGTGTCTGCCGTCGTGGACATGAAATTGCTGTCGCCGCTCCAGCGCGGAACCACGTGGTAATGGAGATGGTCCACGATACCCGCGCCGGATGCCCGGCCGAGATTCATCCCAATATTGAAAGCGTGCGGACGCATCGCTTTCGTCAATGCATCCTGCGAGCGGCGGATCAACTCCGCCAATTCCAGGTGCTCATCCCTCAACAGCGAGCCGAAGTCTCCGGTGTGCCGCGTCGGCACGACCATCACATGCCCGCTGGTGTACGGAAATATGTTCATGACCACAAACGCCAGCCGGCCGCGATGCACGATCAGATTCCGCTCGTCGTTGCTGTCGGCGAGCAGCTTGCAAAACACGCACTCGGTATCGTCTGGTTCTTTGACCGTGGACAAGATATATTCCATTCGCCATGGCGCCCACAGGCGATCCATTCGCGATTAATCCTCTTCCTTTTCTTCCACGTAATCCGCCTGCAGCTTCTGCTGAATTTCCGGCGGCACTTCCTCGTAATGCGAGAAGTGTTGCGTCGCCATCCCGCGCCCCTGCGTCATCGAGCGCAGCGCTGTCGCGTAGCGGTACAACTCCTTCTGCGGCACCTTCGCGCGGATGATCTGATAGCGTCCTTCGTTCTCCATGCCTTGGATCTTGCCGCGCCGCGAAGACAGATCGCCCATCACGTCGCCCATGTATTCTTCCGGCACCTTCACCATCAGATCATAGATCGGCTCGAGAATCGTCGGCCTGCTCTTCTTGAACGCCTCGCGGAATCCCAATCGTCCCGCAATCTTGAACGCCATTTCTGACGAATCAACGTCATGGAATTTACCGTCAAATAACGTCACCCTTATATCCACCACGGGATAACCGGACACGACGCCGCGTGACAGCGTGTCCTGAATGCCTTTGTCCACCGCGGGGATAAACTTCCCGGGAATCGCGCCGCCCACGATCGCGTCCACGAATTCATAGCCGTCGCCGCGCGGCTTCGGCTCTAATTTCAGGAACACAACGCCGTACTGCCCGCGCCCGCCGGATTGCTTCTTATGCTTGCCTTCCGCTTCCGCCTTGCCGCGAATCGTCTCGCGATACGGCACGCGCGGCTCTACCATGTCCGCCTGCACGGTAAAACGATCTTGCAGCTTGGCAAGAATATTGTTCAGATGCAAATCGCCTTGCCCCTTCAAGACCATCTGCCCTAATTCCGCATCTTGTGTCAGGGTAAAGCTTGGATCTTCCGCGTGCAGCGCATGCAGCCCGGTCGCGATCTTGTCCTCTTCGCCTTTGTGCTTCGGCACCACGGCCGTTTCCAGCACCGGCGACGGGAAATTGATGTCCGGGAACTGCACCGGGCGCTTCGGATCGCAAAGCGTATCGCCCGTGTGCGTCGTTTTCAGCTTGACCATCGCGCCGATATCGCCCGCCACGAACCGCTCCGCAGGAAGCCGGTTCTTGCCGTTGATATAAAAAATCTGCCCCACCTTTTCCGTCTTTCCGGTATTCGGATTCAGCAGATCCGTGCCCTGATGAGCTTCGCCGCTGTACACTCGCACGAACGACAGCTCGCCTACGTGCGCTTCGGCTGTTGTCTTGAACACCAATCCCGCCATCGGCGCGGCCGGATCGACGGTAAGGTCAATTTCTTGCCCGTTGCCCACCACGCGCGTCTTGACCGGTGGACAATTAAGCGGCGACGGACCGTATTCCACGAGAAAATCCAGCAGGTGATGCGCGCCGATGTTCGCCGAACCTGCGCCGCACAACACCGGGTAGAATGTACCCTTTGCCAGACCCAAACGCATGCCGCGTTCCAGCTCTTCGGCACTCAGTTCACCATTCTCGAAATATTTCTCCAGCAGCCCGTCATCCGCTTCCGCGGCGGCTTCCATCAACTTCGCGCGGTACTCTTCGGCCTGCTCTTTCGCCGGACCGCTCAGCGGCTCTTCCGTGTACTTGCCGGAGCCATCCGGCGCATACTTGTATTGCTTTAGCGTCACCGCGCTCGCGATCGTATGGAAACCCACTCCCGCATTCACCGGGAACGTCACCGCCTGCACGCGCGGGCCGAACTCTTCCTGCAAGTCGCGAACCGTCTCGCTCCACTTAACATGTTCCCGATCGAGCTTCGTCACGAAAAACATCCGCGGCAGGCTCATTTCATGCGCCATGTCGAACACGCGCGAATGTCCGATGTCGTGCCCCGTGCTCCCGTCCACCACCAGCACCGTCAGGTCCACCGCGCGCAAGCTGGAAACAACTTCGCCGATGAAGTCCGCGAATCCCGGCGTATCAATGATGTTGATCGCGTGGTCTTTGTTCACCCCCCGCAGCACGGTGGCCGAAATCGAAATCTGCCGTTCCACCTCCTGCTTGCCAAAATCGGAGACGGTCGTACCGTCCTCGATCTTCCCCATGCGCGTCGTCACGCCCATCGAAAACAGCATCCCTTCCGCGAGCATGGTCTTGCCGCTGTGACCATGCCCGAACAATCCAATGTTGCGAAGTTTGTCCGTTGTTACGTTCGCCATGATAGACCTTTATGCACAAATCGCTTGTTGTTCTTTGTCTTCCCAAGCCGAATTCCGTAAGATTTCCGATACTTGTCATTCTGGACACCGCGCAAGTCTTCGAAGCGCGGGCGTCCAGAACCTCTCGAGATGCGCTCTGAATGGAATTCGGGACATGGAGTTCGGGACTTGGGATTTCCCTCGCCTCAGCCCGGAAAACCCCTAATCCAATAAAGATAAGAGTCCCCTCGTAATAGTCAAGGCAACTTCAAGCCTTTTCATCGATCCCAAGCTACATCCAGCGCCAAACGCCCGTTGAAAATGCAAGACTTACGCTCCTTTCATATCCGCGGCCACGAGCCGCGAGACCGAGTTTTCTCAGAATTCACTCGCAACGTTTTGGAAAGGACTAATGCCTCTCCCTGACCCGGCATGGATATACGGCATTCGGAGGCATCCAAGGCCAGATATCCTGACAGTTTATGTCAGCTTTCCTCCTACCCGGTTAGTAATCAACTTCTTATGCCAATATGTCTTCGGCGAGCGAACATGGAATGTTGAGGATTTCCGTTGCATTCGGTAGCGTCACAAGCTAAGTTGTATGTGATGGATTCTAACGTTGCTGCGCCCAAGCGCGAAGCAATCTGCACAGCTCTCTGTACGCACTTTTCAGGAAAACTATCATGCACTCTATGCGACCATGGTTGTTCATCGCAGTTACCTTATTCTGCACCACACGGCTGCCCGCGTGGGTCACTGAAGATGGCACTCTGCGCGACTTCGTCTTAGGCTCGGCTCCGGGATGCGCCTATGATAACTGGGCCAGTCATGTCTCGGAAGGAATCGCCGATTCGGGTTACAACGATTACGGACCGGACTGGTTCGATCCGCAAACCAACGGCTTCGGCAGTTACTTTGTCATCCCAAACAACGCCTCGGGAGATTCCACTTTCGATTTGTGGCGAGCAGTATACTCAGCGGCCATCAACGAGCAATGGCCGATGGTGGATTCGATCGTCTCCGCGCAGGACTCCCTTTGGAATTACGAACTCGTGGAACTGAACGACACCGAGCTGAACAAGACGTTCTACCTTCTGCGCGAGCGCTTGGACAGCAGCTACGTGGATGACAATGTGGATTCCATCTCCACCGATGACGTCATCGGCAGTTTTCGCAACGGCTGGGGACTGTTCGTCTTCAATCCCACGGCCGGATTCCCCAAGCTGAACATCGAAATGCCGCACCCGGAGGACGATTTCCTGGCAGTCCCCATCGGACTCGATCTCTTCATCCGCACGGACGCCCGTGCCATGATGATCGCCGGAGCCAGCCGCGAAGTCGCTTGGGACACGACGCACGCGAGTTACAACAACAACTACTCGCTAAGCGATCCCACCCGCAACTGTCGCTCTCCCTTTGCCTTGATGCATGAGGTCCTCTATGATCTCCTCGACGCCGGCCCGACGTCGCCGCTGGTCTCCATCCAACAGCATTCCTATGACTACTTAAGACACCCAACTCTGAACGATATTCAGCTCTCCGCTTTCGCCGACGACAGCCGGCCGAATCCGCCGCTGCGGGATCGCGCCGCACACTTGGACATCATACACTTTATGGGCGAGTTCCCCATCAACGGCCTGCCCGGTCACCCTGAAATCACCGCCCGCATAGACCAGTACGTCGGTCTGTGGTCGAATCCCGCTTACTCGTTCTATGGCGCGGCCGACACGATTCCAATCCCGGCCGTAAACAACTCGTTGGGTGCGCCGCAGAATTGTGAAGGAGTGTACAGCCACCAGAATCATAACCAGTATGTGGATCCGGAGAACTTCATCCATGTGGAGATTGACGAGTATCCGGACCGAATCTGGAGTCCGCCCCAATGGCAGACCTGGCTGCCCGGAAACATGCCCGCGACCTGGGAGACGTATCAACTCGCGCTCGCCTACTACAACCCTTATGTCGCCGCGATGGACAGCGCTCTTCGCTTTACGTATCTCTATCCTGATACCACTCCGCCAGCCACTGTTCAACTCGCGCAGGTGGTTCCGTTCACCGCCGATTCGATCTACTTGCGCTGGTCTCCCCAGGCTGTTGATCGCTTTTTCGATACGTACACTATCTATTACGACACGACTGAGATCACCGATTCGTCGCGCTTCATCAACCGACAAACCACCGGATTCTCAAGTCTGCGTGAGTTCAGCACAACCTCGGTTGTGATGCGCGTGCCCGTCCCTCCAACCCTCGACCGTTACCTGTTCGCCGTCGGCAGCCGCGACATCTGGGGCAATATAGCCGCACGATCTCTGTCCTCCGGAGTAACCCCCGGCCCATATCTGTTGGTCAGCGGTCAACAAGTCAGCGACAGCGCCGGCGGAAACGACAACGGCATGGTAGAATTCGGCGAACAGCTTGGGATCACTGTCATCGAGAATAACGTCGGTTCACTCGACGCGATCGGCGTGATGGTCCGCCTTTCCACGGACGACCTAAACCTGCTTTTCACCGACAGTACAGAGTATTATGGGTTGATTCCCGCGCAATCGCAACACTCCATTTCCAATGCATTCCGCGCTACTGTTTCACCCAGCGTCGCCGATAGCCACGTGATTCCCGTCAGCATCACAACCACAGATACCCTTGCCAATGTGTGGAACTACGGCTTCAACATCATGGCGCACGCCAGCAAACCTCTGTTCTTGGAGGTCATTGTCAATGACTCTGCGGGAAACGCAAACGGGTTGTTCGACCCCGGTGAAACCGTCGTTCTAAGCGTGATTCTCAAGAACAGCGGCTCCGCTCAAATGGACTCGCTGGTTGTAACGCTGACCTCAGATTATGCCGATCTGACCATTCCTCAGCCGGTCGTCACGCTGTCTGCACTCGCCCCCGGTCAAACGGCAACTTTGAGCGGCTTCATCCTCACCGCTGCTCCAACGGCTCCTCCGACCGACCGCGCCTGCTTCTACCTCGCGCTCGCCATGACACGAAATCGCACCGATCATCTCCTGTTTGAATTACCGATCGGCGGTTTTTCTGATCCCATCGAAAATGGCGAAGGAGCATGGACTCATCTCCCGAATCAACAGGGTTGGAACGATCAGTGGCACATCTCTACCGAGATGTCGCATTCCCCCACTCATTCCTGGAAATGTGGCAGCACCGGGACAGGAAACTACATGAACCATCTGGACGCGGTTCTGCTCACGCCGACCATCACCTTGACCGGGCATGAGGAGCTTCGCTTCTGGCACTATATTCAAGCCGAGTCTTCGCCAACCTATCCCGACTCGGCCTATGACGGCGGAATTGTCGAAATCTCTGCGAATGGCGGACCGTGGGAGCAACTCACTCCCGCCGCCGGCTATAACAAACATGTGCGCTGCACGACCGGCGGTGGCAACCCTTACACGGGTCCGTTCACGTGTCGCATCCCGATTTTCAGCGGCACCATCTCGTGGCGTGAGGTCGTGTGCGATCTCGGCGCGTATTCCGGTGACGTCCAAATCCGCTTCCATTTCGGCAGCGACAATGTCACCACCCGCGAAGGCTGGTACGTGGACAATGTCCGCGTGGTTCGCGCTAACAACGGCACAGCGCCGCAAAACCTGCAAGCACTGCTTACGGGCGCCACCGCGCATCTGTCATGGCGATCTCCGCCGACAGGCGTACTGACGGGCGATCTTCAAGGCTACAATGTCTATCGCGACTCCACCCGCATCAGCTCGCTCGTTCAAGCTCTAACTTACGACGACAATCTTTCGCGCTTGCCTTCAGGCGATTATGCATATAACGTAACCGCCCAGTATTCCGACAGCGAATCCGTCTTCTCGAATCCGGCAACGGTCACGTGGGATTCGCTGCTCATTCCGGTCTCCGATCTCACGATCGTTCTGCAAGGCCAGGAGCTGATTCTCAACTGGACTCCCGTCAACGCGAGCTTCTATTTTGTGCTGTCTTCCGACGATCCCACCGATTTCACGAACGCCGACTGGACCTCGGTGACGACTCCGCCCTTCATTATCACGGATTTTTCGCAATTCACCCGCCGCTTCTACCTCATTATCGCCGCCCGCCAGTAGAATAAAGAGAATCTCCCCCCACTTTGCCTGGAGCAGTTTCCCCCCACTTCGTGGGGGGATCAAGGGGGGAAACAGAGAACTCGTTCGCAGTCCGACAAGCTACAAACTCAACCCACTCCGCCGAAATAACTACCCCCCACTCGCCGAGTGGGGGGCTTGCTTTCCGCGGCGGCGAGTGCTCCTGCACTCGCCCCATACTTCGCCGCGCGGGGTCTATGGGTCCGCAGCCTCTTAGGTAGTCCGATACTGAGACCCCGCCGATATTACTTCACCACCAAAAACTTCACCACCGCCGTCCGCGGCCTGACACCTTACGAAACTATGCAGGAACTTGACACGCTGCTTAGTCGCGCCGGACAGCGTGGCGTGAGCTATCAAGCGGAGCGGATCGTTCGCACAGAAGTGCAGCGCGTGTACTCGATCGCGCTCGACACGCAGGTTCAGTCGCTTGCCGCTTTGGTGGAAAGTCCAAACAAACTGCTTAAGCAATGGGTCTCCGGGCCGTTCCGCCCGGGTCGCCGCGAAAAACATCAGTGAATTGAAGGCCAGCAAGTTCCCGTGACGGAGCCGTTCAAGCTGTACGAGGGTAGGATCAAGCTCATGTACCCTCGCGACCCCTCCGGCCCGCCGGGTGAGACCATCAACTGCGGGTGCTCGTGGATCATCGTGCCGGAATCGCTGGTTGCTGCGATGGCATAACTCTTCAAGCCCGGACTTTTTCAGTCAGCCAAGTCCAACCGTACTTGTCAAGGCGTGCTCGATGAGACCACGATGTAGAACTTCACAAGCTCAGTGATATCAGCATCAACAAATAACGTATCGGCCGTGCTCTCTTCCAAAGTTGTGAAGGGGCCGTCGGGATTTGTCGAAGAATAAACTTTGTAAGCCGGCGCATTGGTATTTGTCCAATTCAAGCGGATGTCATTACCGATCCGTTGAACAACGACATTCGGCGGGGTGAGTGGTGTTACAAGGCAATTTGGGGCCGATCTTATCGCGTAGAAGTCAAGTCCGCCGGGTCCCGAAGTCACTCCAACCAAGACAACCCCGCCGTCATTAGTTATATCGCAGCTATAAGCTGTGTGATTGCCTAATCCGCCATACATTCTTGTACAAAGCGTATCGCCGCCGCTGTCTGCAAGTACCACATACATATCCTCGCCGCACGCACCAAAGGAACGTGTTGACCCAGACATGACAATATTACCGGTCGAAGACAAATCCATGTCGTACGCGAAATCATCTGCACCTCCACCGTATGTGCGGCTCCAAATCTCATTACCGACGGGATCCATCTTGACTAGAAAGAAGTCGTAACCACCTGCGCCAAATGAAGTCGTTGACCCAAAGACTAGGTATCCACCGTCAGATGTCTGCCGCACACTTCTGGCGATTTCGGTACCCGTACCACCTTGAGTCCTGCTCCAGAGCGAATCACCGTTTGCATCTAATCTTATGGTCCAATAATCCTGGCCTTGACCCATCCGTAGATTGTAGCCTGTAACAACGAAGCCTCCATCGAATGTCCTATCAATAGAGAATGATTTGTCAGCATAGGGACCGCCGTACATGCGAGTCCACACAGGGCTGCCGGCAGAGCTTACCTTGACTATGTAATAATCGGCGCCAGAATTAGTAGTTCCGGTCAGAACAAATCCACCATCATCTGAAGAAACTACGTCATATGCGCGCTCGTTTTCCGCAGTACCGTAGTAATAAGAAGTTTGTATTCCACCCGATGAATTCAGAAGAATGAGAAACATCTCTTCGCCCAGGCCTTGAGTGCCATACATCCCGGCAAGTGCATATCCGCCCGGGAAACGTCTTATGTTATAAACCTCATCACTGTACGTGCCTCCGTAAGCGTATGAGGTCGTGATCTGGCCAACAGGGTCTGTATTGACGACATAGGCATCGCTATAGCCTGATGGCAGTAATGTCCAGCCAGCGAGGGTGAAACCGCCGTCTTCTCGTTCGATAATTGCCCTCCCGAAGTCAAGTTGTGATGTCCCATAAGTTCTCGTCCACACTGTGTCTCGTGAAAAAGGACAACACGCAATACGTTGCCCATCATCGGCAAGTGACTGCGGCCCCTCGCAATTCGCACTTAGCGCGGTGACGGTATATTGAAACGGGATTCCGTGATCACCAGTGGCATCACTATAGCTGGTGGCATTAGTCGGCAGGACGTTGCTGACTTGAATGCCGTTGCGATAAACAAGGTAGCCGGATTCCCCTGCCAGATCCAACCACGTTACAATCACGTCGTCGCAGCGGTCATCGGTGGCGGAGACTCCTTGAACTTGCGAAGGTGGGCTGACGGTGTCGCCTTGATCCGAGTTAGAATCCGCAAAATTATTACACGAGTCGAATGATCGCACCCGGTAGGTGGCCAATCCAATCGGGTTTTGATCGTGATAGGACGTCGCGTCGGGTCCAGTATTGTCTATCACAGCATCATCTCGAAAAATCCTGAAGCCCGCCTCGCTGTCACTGTTATCCGTCCAAGTGACGAGGACTTCGCCGCAGTAACTTTCTGAGGCTTCACAATTCGTTGGCGCGGCGGGAGGCCCCTGCCTAATGCCTGTGACAATTGTTGAAATCAGACCTGGGCAGTTATAGCGAACTGGTTCAATCGAGTAACCATGAGGCTCCCCCTGAAGTGCCATGTTATCCATGAAGTTCATTTCGTCGGCCAGCGTGGCACCAATAAAACTGCCATCTCGGTACACGCGATAAGACGTTTCGATAATCACGTCTAGCCACGTAACCAAAACACCTTCACATTGATCTTCAGAGGCCCAAATGTACTGAACTTGAGGAGGTCGTGAGGTAACTATCTGACCGTAATCATGATTTGAGGTATCTGACCAACCACATACATTTTGTGCCTGAACATAATAGGTCGCTCCTTCAACGGATGTGTCGACAAATGAGGTTGAGTTTGCGGGTACGAGCCACACCTCATACGGGCTATCTCTAAATACATAGAAGCCATCCTCATCATTTGAATTGTCTTGCCATGAGACGATAATCGCGTCGCACTCTGACTCTGAAGCAGCACAATTCGACGGCGCAGCGAGGACGCCTGAACGGCGTCTTCCTTGGTCTGCCAAGGATTGTTCGCTTATGCAATCTCCTTGCCTTGCTTGTATGGCGTAGTTGTAAATCACTCCCGGCGCGGCGGTCTGGTCGGAGTACGCATTGACACTTTCCCACAGATAGTCAGCGATGATTACACCGTTGCGAAGGACAAGGTAATATTGCGCCTGCGGCAGGTCATCCCATTCTACAATGACGACCCCGCACTCGTCGTCGCTCGCCGTAACCCCAGTGACATACGGCAGACCACAGCCATTTACTTCAATGGTCATATCGCCATTGACTACGAATTGAGGAATGTCTATTCGTTCATTATTGACAAACGCATAGAAGCCATTGTGCGTTAATCCATTTAACAAACTGATAGGCAAGTTGAACGGCGTTACACTGATGCCAGAGTGATATATCCCATCCACCTCTCTCGAAGATGCGGCTCCAGTGAACGTCACATTGTTGCTTGCGATCTGGTTTCCATTGACGGCATCTTCTACTAGAACTATGTCATTCGCATCATCCCACACGAAAAAGATTTCCGACCCGTCGCTTCTCTTGAAACGTTGTCGGCTGGGATTGCCGCCCTCGTCTTCAATTGGAGCGCCGAAGTTTTCCCATCCTGCATGTGCTTCTTCCGCCCAATGAAACCAGAAGCCATCTCGAAGTAGACATGTAGGATAGCTTCCCACTTTGCGAACAAGTGAAGTATATGGTGAATCGAATCCGTTGTCTGGACCGTTGAAGTCCTGAATGTACATACCGTTTTGTTCGTGAACCCATACGCCATATGGGCCATGATTCCAGGGGCTACCCAGAATGTGCGGAGGGTTTGCTGTAGCCAAGATATTATACTTGAGAGCAAGACTCTGCGATACTCCGTCGCTGTGCCAACCATCTGCAAAATAACCCACGAAGCTAACATGGTCCTCAATGAAAGACTCCGGATCTATGTCCCCAAAATCCGTTATCGCCTGTCGGCTGTCGTAATAACCTGCATTTTGGTGGCCGTTAGCGGCAGCAGTCTGATCGCTAGTTCCAGCTCGTATTTCAAAATGGAGATGCCGAAGATCCGGGTCGCTACTAATGAAACCGAGTAACTGGCCTTTCACCACAGTCAAAGTTGGGTTGGGGGGCCTATGGTCACCTGATGGCAATCCGAAAGCGTTGTTATAAAGGTGAAGATACATCGACACAACCGATGAAGCGTTCACAATTTGGTCTGTCGGATTGGTATTAGGGATGACATACGCACTTAGGTTTTCGGGATTCGGTAGGTCGTGCCGGATGAGTATGGCCCACCCAAGATATCCCATGTTCTTTACACGGATCACGGTTCCGTCGGCAATTGCGTAGACCGGAACATCATTGTCCGTATCTTCATTGCCATCATAGCGATTATAGTCCATGCCAGGGTGGTATGGATAGTCGGGGCCACCGGGGCAGCTAGGACAAGAGTTCCCAAAACCATTGTACACAACCCATCCGCCTTCTGTTGAACGAGGGTTGCGTATGTTGTGCGGTGCGTAGACAACTTGATTGTGCTTAACCGGGAAAACAAATCGGGACTGAGCCATCGAAGCCGTGGCAATGGCACACAGTAACATTCCACCAAGCGCAAATCTTTTGATCATTTAAGTTTTCCTCCTGGACTATGCACCTGAGGCTGCGTGCAAAACAAAAAGCGAATCTCACCACTTCTCCGGGGAAGATTCGCTCGATCACAGACGCTCGCCAAAGAGGAATCTTCTGCCAAAGTGTGAATTTACCCCAAGATAACTACTCTCGCGCCGAAATTCAAGTCATTCAGGCATCGGACTTTAGAAATTTCAAGAGATAACCTGATTGCTCTTGTCAAATTTCCCTCACAAGAAGGTGCTAACGAAAAACTTCTACAACTTTCGTACGAACCTTGTAGGGGTTTGTTACTCAAGGGCTTGATGCAGAGCGTCAAGGGACGTATGTTCAGGGCATGCACCGTATCAGGTTCAGACGGATTTCGGAAGCCCGGATTCTGGCAGGCGATCAAACCGGGCGCAAGTGGGAGGTCATGGTCATCAAGGCCGGTCTCTCCCACAACCTGTGTCCAGAAGGCTGCCGGTACTTCTACGATGCGGCAATGCTGAAGGAGGCTACGCTGCTCTTTAAGTCTTCGCCTCTTCGCTTCTTTGACTCAGCCTTTTTAGTTCTTGGTTTGTAGTTTTCCTATTATCGAGCGCAACTCTCTCGCCCCTTCCCTGTCTCCTTTCACCTTCCTCCACCCGGCCCTCACTCTGAGCATCCCCCTCGCCAACACCCTCCACTTGCGGTGCCACTGCGGCCGGTGCTTTTGATACAGGCGGTCCATTCCCAACACGCGATAGTCGAGAATCGGCGAGCGCGGAAAGCGATTCGTCCTGTAGCCGGATGATTGCGCATCGTAATGCGTGACTGGCGCGCCGGGCAGAGTCCAGATCTCCCATCCCGCCGCCGCGAGCCGGTAGCACAGATCGCGCTCTTCGTGATACAAGAAAAAGCCCTCGTCAAAGCCGCCGACCTCGCGCATCGCATCCGCTCGCGCCATCAGCGCCGCTCCGCTCACGCACTCCACTCGCCGCGGCGCGAAATCCCATTTCTCTTTCAGCGGAGTGATCTTCGAGAGCTTCTTCGCCGACCACATCACAAATCCCTTGATCTCCGGCAGGAAATTCCAAAACTCCCGCCACAGATTCGGAAACTCAAACGTCGAAGCCTGCCAAGACCCGTCCGAATTGAGCAGACTCGCCCCCACTACCGCAACTTTGTCATTCTGGGCACCTGCCACTAGCCCACACCCTCCCGGGTGTGGGTCAAAGGCAGGGCGTCCGGAATCACTCGGAGTTCCACCTAAGAATCCCACGAGTTGAACAAGCGTTCCACGTGGAACGGTCGTGTCCGGATTGAGGAAAAACAAAAACTTGCCCCGAGCCTGGGCAAGTCCCATGTTGTTCGCCGCCGCAAACCCCGCGTTCCGCCCCGCCTCGATCACCCGCACTTCCGGAAACCGCTCCCGCACCATCGCCGCCGATCCGTCCGCAGATGCGTTGTCCACCACGATCACTTCGAACTCCGCTTCATCCCTCACCCGCCGCAATGATATGAGACAGCCGGCCAGGAACTCGCGGGTGTTGTACGAGACAATGATGATGGATAAGGTGGGAGTGTCAGCAGGAGCCATCCGGCGGGACTTTCAGGTCTCAAGGTTCAGGTTCTGCGTCTAAATATGCACGAACTATCCCTAACAAGCAAGGCCACCCGCATCCGCAAGTGGCCTTGTGTTCAATCTCGGCGCTTCGGCGTATTAGTAGCCCCGCCGCCTGGGCCGCGCACCCTCGCGTCGCGAATCCGGGTAGGACGGCTGACCGCCGTAGGCCCGCTCCCGCTCCTTGGCCCGGATGAACTCGCGCATCTTCTGCGGGATGTCATCCAGAAGGATCGAACAGCGCGAGACTTGCTGCGGCGTCAGAAAACTGGAGATGTCCGACAAGAACTCCTCCTTCATGGCCGCCTTGTCCTGCTCGGTGGACTTGCGCCTTTGCAGCAGAGAGTTCAGCTCCTGCGGATCACCGTTCGGCGTCTGTGAGAGCTGATCGAGTTCCATTCGCGCCTGATGCGCGTCGCGCTCCAAGTTCTCCATCCGGTTCTGAAACTGCTTCAACCGCGGATAGAACTTCTCCGCTTGCTCTGGCGTTAGGTCCATCTCCGTTGCAAACTTGCCGATGATCACCGACTGAATCCGTTCACGCTCGCGCGGATCCGGCGGTCCCCCCGGCGGCTGCGCCAGCGCGCTCCCGCTCAGGACCGTCATCAACACCAGCAGCAACGCCGGCCAATTAGAAAAAGCTCGTCGCTTCAAGGTCGTCTAACACCTCCTGCAAAGTTCCCGTATCCAGCGCCAACAGCTCATCGCTGAGCGGCAGCGTGTCCCCATCCAACGTATCAATCACCTGCTCCGCCACATCCGACACATTCAGGTACGCCGCCAGCTCCAAGGCATTCACCCCCGCATTCGCCAGCGAATCCACCGAGATGGGGGCCGCGTCATCCTCCGCAACCGCCGACGTTCGCATCTCAGCTACTGGGGCCGGGCTGGCTTCCGTCACCGGAGTCGGAGTCTGATTACGTCCGCCCACGATCACCGCCACCAGAATCACCACACACGCCGATGCCGCAATCGCTACCCCCTTGGCATTAGGAAGAAGCTTTGCGTAACCTACCACCGTTCGGTGGCTTATGCGATTTCGAACCGACGTCAAAAACGCCCCATCAGAGGATGCCGACTCAGGAAAAGCGCGAGTGATAGGAACTGCAGATAGCGCGCGGCTGAAGTCCATCGCCTGCCGCACTTCAGGATCGGATGTCGCGAGCAAAACGACCTCCGCCCGCACGTCTTCAGGCAGAGTATCCCATGCTTCGCTCAACTGTTCCATCAACTCGACCCGGTTCATCTCCTGCTCCTCAGTCCTTCACTTCGACATACGGCCCTAACTTCGCCCGCAATTTCTGGATCGCCTGAAAGTAGTTGGCCTTAATCGTCCCGACGTCGCGATCCATGATCTTAGCGATCTCCGCATGCGGCAGCTCATGAAAATGCCGCAAAATGAAGACTGCTCGCTGCTTCTCCGGCAACTCGGAAATCGCTTTCCGGAGACGCTTGTTCAACTCTTGCAACTCCGCCGACTCCGCAGCTTCAGGAACTGCGAGCGTCTGCGAAATCTCTTCCAGTCCAAAAAACGAGCGCACTTTGCGCTTACGTAATCGGTTCAAACAGAGGTTCACCGTGATGCGATAAAGCCACGTGTAAACCGCCGAATCGCCGCGGAATAGGCTCAACGATTCGTAGGCCTTGACAAACACGTCCTGCGCAATGTCCTCCGCGTCGTCGGCATCCCCAATCATGCCGACCGCCGTCAAATAGACATTCTTGCGGTATTTCAGGACCAGTTCATTGAAGGCGCGCTCGCTTCCGGCCTGCGCCTGACGCACCAGCTCGCGGTCGTCCCCCCCGCCACTTGCTTGTCTATTCAATAGACACCCGTCGCGTAAGACGGTTTAACGCCCTTCCCGGCCGGGAAAGGTGCTACTCAAGGTGAACCGGTTCAAGAAGCCGATTTCGCCATAGGAACTCAGCGAATAGTCGAAAGAGAGGTTCTTGGCATGAAGTCCGATTCCTCCGGAAAAGCCCGCCAAGGCATCGCGTTCAGTGCCGACCCGCTGGTTGATGCCGATAGTGTTATAGCCGATCCGGCCCATCAGGAACTTCGTAAAGGTTAGCTCCAAACCGCCCGCGCCACGGACACTTTCGGCACTTGAGTATTCCCCGGCAAAGGACAAACGGACGGGGAGGTGTTCGAGCGGAACGGAAAGTCCTAATTTATAAGAAGTTGGGAGATCGTCTTTCTGGGTCAGGAATGCAGATGTAGCAAAACCAATATTATAGATACCGCCACCCACATCCCAGCCTTCGTAGCCAGTGTGATAGATGGCTCCGATGTCCGCTGCCAAGGCGGATGCGGAGTAGGAGTCTATCGTCGAATTGAGGAACTTCAGGGAGACTCCGCCGAGCAGATTGGGCTTGAGTTCGCGGGCGAAGGAAGCCGTGAGCAGGATGTCGGATGCGCCGAAATCGCCCAGCTTCTGCCCGTTCTCGTCGGCCTTGTCGAACTTGCCGTAGTCGAAATAGGTTACGCCGAGGGCCAGTATGCCGAGCTTCTTTACTGGGCGGGCGTAGGCGAGATTGCCCGAATTGAGGTCGAGGACGTGCTTGAAGAAGCCGACGCTGCCGGAGGGGTGATGGATGTCGGCCAGCCCGGCCGGGTTGCTGAACAGGGCGTGGAGGCCGCCGCTGACCGCTACTTGACTGCCGCCGAGGGCGGAGTTGCGGGCGTAGCCGTCGGTGCGGAAGAGTTCAAAGCCGGTGGTGCCGGCGGAGGAAGCGCGGGCAAAGGATGAAGGATGAAGGATGAAGGATGAAAGCAGAAGGGCGAAAAGGGTCAGACGCATGGGGATGCTCCGGTGAAATTCACTGGCGGCATGGGACCGTCAGGGACTAACGTGCAAGAACCGTGAAGACACATCGAGGCGCAAATTGTCATGCGGACCCTTGGATTGAACTGGCCGGGCGGGAGCTCCTTCCCCAGCCCGGTATTGGAACAAGTTGTAAGATAAGCAATAAATTGAAAATTGGAAATAGGCTCCCCGGGGAATCGGGGAGCCTGTTTCATGTGACCATGGAGATCCTTCCGAAGCTATCGCTTCGTCAGGATGATCTGCGACTTCGTCGCAGATCACTTCAGCAGCAGCAGCTTGTGCGTTTCGAAGTGGCTGCCGGTGCGGAAGCGGTAGAAGTACACGCCGGAGGGGACGTCCGTCGCATTCCATTGTTGAGAATACGTGCCCATGTCGCGGAAGTCGTTCACGAGCGTGGCAACCTTCTGCCCCAGCAGGTTGAAGATCTCGAGTTGGACTTTGCCTGCGGTTGGCATTTCGTAACGGATCGTCACGGTCGAGTTGAAGGGGTTCGGATAGGCCACTGCGAGATCTTTCGACTTTGGCAGAGCGGATTGAGCAAGAACCTCCTCATCCGTGGCCCGGCCCATGATTTGATGCAGATGATCATGGAAATCCGCCAACTGCGCCTGCATTGGCTGCCGGTCTCCTACACTCTGAATCCCCGGCCCACCCTGCTCCAGCAACATTACCAGTTCCAATGTCACAAGTGCCCATAGACTGTCGGGATCGGATTCAACCTGCGTTATCGGTTCCAATTCATACTGCGCCGATCCATATTCCTCTCCCGCAATCAAGGCCCAAATGGCTTCCCGTCGCCCGGCTTGTCTTAGTTCAAGCGGCAGCGTCTCATCCAGCCACATCGCATAGAGCGAGCCGTGCTGTTGCATGAAAGGCACTTCATCTGCCAAGCCAGCGCGCAGATATCCGCGAGCAGACCACCGGGCCTCGGCAGTCTCGCCGTATTGCGTGACGATGCTGTCATAAAGCCCTTGTGCTTGCGCAAGATTGCCACTCTGCTCATTCGTAATCGCCAATTGATAAAGTAACTCGAGGTCGGTCAGGCCTTCCGCGACAAACTCGACGCAGAGAGGTGGCTGCTGCAGCGGGCTTCCGTCGGCAAAACCAGTGGTCGGACAAAAGTGATTGTTGCCGAGAGCGGGAGGGTTGGCAAGCCGACCCGATGCCTCGTAGTAATTCTGCCGCAGGTTCACGACGCGATATGTCGGGCAGCGATTACTCTTGTCATAGATGAATGTGCCGTCGCCCTGGAAAACGAAGGCGTTGCGCCCGTCGTTTAGTTGCGGTAGTGATTTGTACAGCCAGAGCAATGGCTTGAAACTGGAAGTTGTCGGGTCGCAAAGGCAGGTGGGCGGCGAACAGGCACCGCACCACAGATCGCTTTGCTGGCTCTCCAAACGGTTGTTGGCCCCATTTAGGACTCCGTTCATGACGATGTCGGCGTACAGGTCACAGTTCACTTGATAGGGCACATTGTCAAGGAAGAGATTGCAGGCGAGGCGGGCAGTGGTGGAGGTGAAGTACCCGCCGCCCAATCCACCCGTACCTCCTGGGCCGCCATTCGCTTCCACGATGTTTCCATCAAACCACGCTGGGCGGCATGCCCACCCCAATCGCCGTACCAGTAGATTCCAGCGCGCAGGCAGTGATGAACATAATTGTTATGAAATTCGCCGGAACTGGATGTGCCGCGAATGCCATAGAGCCCATCGGTGATGACATTGTCCTCACAAAGCAGGGCAGTTCGGCTGGGCACTTGGGTGACCTCAAGGCCGGTTGTGGTCACATCGTAGATCCGGCTGTGCAAGATCTGATCGTGGACGCTGGTCTGCGCATAAACACCGGTGTTGCAGCCATGGATTACGCAGTAGTTAAGGACTGCGGATGTAGCGTTCAGCAGTTCGATCCCGCCCCATTGCGCAGTGCCGTCGGGCTTGAAGTAAATGGAGTCCTTTTCCGCACCGACCGCGACCAGCGATCCATACACTCTCAACAATGCGCCGGGTCGGAATTCGACGACGGTGCCGGGCATTATTGTCAAGGTCCGACCTCCGCCAACAGTATATGTGCCGCTGACAGTAATCCGCCCTGACCATGTGGCGTTGGCTGTCTGCTGAAGTCCTGTCACCGGCTGAGCGTAGAGGCCCGTGTGTTTGGGGCTGTTTCGGTAGCCCGACCACTCGTTCTTCTCCGGATTGTAGGGTAACGGAATCTCGTAGGCGTACAGATGCGACTCTGTGCCGCTGATACGATTGGAAAACACGTACTCCATGAGGCCGTTGCCGTTGAGATCGGCGGCAGTGATATTTGATTGCACAGGGCCACTTTGGGCATCTTGAGTTCTTACATGCCAGGGCCAACTCTCACGGACGAGAGTACGCTGAAAAACCAACTGGTCTTCTTCAGCGATCTGGTCGTGCACGGGAAAGTCTACGGTGAAGCCAGTCCCGGTGTCGGTGGGCAATAGCGCCGGAGTGTACACGTCCTCCGCCGGGTACTGATCCCCTTCACTATTGTAAGGGAATGGATATGGTTGCACGGTGCCATCAAAGGTTGCCAGATTTCCGTGCCATCGCCGAGTGCGAACATATGTGACATGTTGTCCTTCATTCGTTGCTTTCAGGACACCGAGAAGATTCGGTTGGCCAAGTTCGAAATCGTCGGCGACACCGAGTTCGCTGCCATTGCCACCCTCCTCTGGAGGGCCGGGTGCGTATTGATAAGGCGTAAGCCGAGTGCCATCCAAACCGTCAAACTTCCACACAAATCCACCGCCATCGTCGGTCTCTGCAAATACGTCCAATTGACCTGTTCCATCTAAGTCAGCAAGTACTGGACCTGGGGAACGCATCGCATCCCAGGCGTAGTTCCACGCATCAGTTTCGACAAGACATTTCTGCGGCAGGCATCGAAACGCACCGTTCATTGTGCTGTCTTCCCATAGGATTTCGCCATTTGGGTTGGTTGCAAATGTGTAAGCTTGAATGCGCCATAGAAGCTGCACGACAAACTCGGGCTTGCCATCGCCATCAAGGTCACCAGCAGCGGGAACGGTCTGCGCAATTTGCCGAAAGGTCGGAGAGTATTCGTTGAAGTACTCGTAAAGTCCCCAAGGGAGTTCCTTACGGGTATCGGCTCCCAGTTCCATGAACCCATTGTTGTACTTGTAGAAATGCACGCCGACCGTGCTGTACATATCCCCGTTTGGAAAAGCGATTCCGTAGCTGTTTGAACCAGCGAAGCAGAGTTCATCTGCGCCGTCGCCGTCAACGTCATCAGCCGCTGGCGTGGTGAGACGTTGTGTAAGGTACGAATCAGAGTTGTGGTTCTCTACTCCAGTTGGAGCTACTTTCCAAGCGTGGATGATGGATTGCCAATGATAGCAGTCTCCGCCGAACTCGATCAGATGGCAATCCGGATCTGGCCAGTTGGGATTGACAGGCCATGTCGAGCAGACGCCGTTCTGATTCCTTGACGGGCACTGGTTGTGGCCGTAATGATTCAGATGCGATCCTCCGACGACAACCCACGGGTAACCGTCTGCAGACAAGTGGGCAATTGTGACCGGACTGCAGAACTCATAGCCGGTCGCCGCTGTCCAGTGATACAGATAGTTGTCTGGATCGGGATTGTCCAGATTAAGCACCCAAATGTCCTCTCTACCCGTCAGGATGACCTCTTTCTGGCCGTCGCCGGTGAGATCATAGACCACGGGACCCGACGTCTGCTCGTCGGCGTTGTTACTGCCCGAGTGCCAATCGGTGTTGAGGATTTGAGCCTTCAGCGTTGCAGTTGCGACAAGCAGCAGAAGCATGATGCGAAGCATGATATTCATGACAGCCTCCTTCACTTGATGTGAGTGATTTGGATGGGAACAACTGAACTATGCCCTTGCAGGGCCAGAAAGTAAATTCCATAAGGTAATTGCGCGAGTCGAGGATCACTGACCTTCACGTCATGAATACCGGCGGGCACAGTTTGCGACCAGACGGTTCGACCTAAGATGTCGAACAGAACCACGGATTGGTTTTGCAACCCAGGTAGCGAAAGTTGAAGCGTTGATCCAAAGGGATTTGGATACGCGGAGAGTGATTCCGCTGTTGTTGCAGGCTTCGGCGCAGTCACCCCATTTGGCGGAAAGCCATAAATATATAGCCGGACTTGCGAAAAGTCTTGGAATCTCGGTAAGCTCACGGCAGTGAAGGCAAATCGTCCTGTATCCATTTCCACGATCGAATACTCAAAAGCCTCCATGTTGGAATCAATGGCGGCAAGCGGATGTATCCATTCCCCGTCATAGCGTCTAAACATCCAGTAGAGGCTGCGACCCACCGAAGAGACGTAAAAACAATTCCCCGCGGCATCTGTTTTTAGCGAACCGGACCCGTCAAACCGGCTCACCGTCCGATAGTCGAGGATGTTCTGAAAGGTTGAATCCAGACGCACATAGGCCATGTGTGCGGTGTCAACGCCGATTCCGAAGTCAGAATTGCGATTAGTATCCATGCCGAATTGATCATGTCCAACGCCAACGCCCGACCCTTGTAGCGGCAAGAACGTGCTTTGCGAAGTATCGGCACCAAATCGCACTACGAGGAAAAAGCCGGTCTGGCTGTTGGCTGTGACCATGGATGCCCAAGGGCGACCATCAGCGGGGCTCAAAATCATACTGGTATTAAGTCCTTCCGTCAATATTCCGTTGATCGGTTTGCGCCACAGCAAGGTCTCGGCGGTGACGGTGAAGCGGTAGTAATAAGGAGGAATCATTCCCGCCACGGCATGGATAGTGCCGTTGGCGGCATCCAAAACAGCCGACGAATTCTCATCTGACGACACCCCGTATCCAACAAGCGTGGGCGGCATTACTTCAAACCCGTTGTGGTCACGCTGAGTGAGAAACAGACCTCGCGGCTGTTCCGGTCCTGCGAACTCCACAAAGGTACACCACGAGTATTCGCCATCGGTCAACGCATGAACGCAACGGGGTGCCGGGTAGTCTCCAGCGAAATTGTTTAAGCGCACGGTATCGGTGAGAACATTGCCGTAGAAATCCGTGCGCATGTAGTAAACGGGTTCGGCTCGCAAGTTGATTGGATCCATCTGACAGTATAAGTAATGGTGGAGATTTCCAAACGTATCCGCGACCGAGCTACACTCTCGTACGGACGTTCCGGGAAGGTTGGTCAATTGATAGGATTGCCACTCCTGCCCCCACGCGCACGAGGCCAACCCGACCAGCCAAGCCACGACAATCCAGAGCCTCCCCTCCACAAGTGTGCCTCTCGCCATTTGTGCCTCCCTTAGAAAAAGGACAAACCTCACCTGAGGGCAAGGTCTGTGCGACGATTGTCTGTAAACGTCTGAAATCCCGACAGATCGGGAGAAAAGCTGCGGTCACCGCTCACGGTATTCTCCGGCTAAGAAAGCACTCGGCAACGATGATGAAAGCTATGGAAGCGGATTCGGATTGTCAAGGGAAATCTTGGGAATTTCAATTCTTCGGCGGTATTTGTATAGTGGCGGAGCGTGAGCAAGATCAAACGTAATTGCTATGGTAATGGGCTATTCAGAGCGGGGTATTCCTTCGAGGACTCAGGACAGGCTCTTCACTTCGTTCGAGGACAAGTTGCGCTGACACATGCCGCTGCGAGAAGATACACAAGAAGACGGGCGATGCAATCCGCCCCTACGACGAACGGCAGAAGCCAATCGGAGACTCACGAATTTGCCAGATTCCTCGCATTGAGTCTGCCAAAATCTGCCTCTACCGAGAGGCGAGGATGTTCAGAAGGAGAGGTTAAGTGCAATGCCAATTGGGGGTATGTGCCGGGGTGGGCGTAAGTTACACAAATGTTCACCAAAGTATTGACAAACAGCACTTCAGAGGTTATATTATGCGTATAAATCATACGCCGCGAAGCTCATTTCGCGGGTAGGGACAATCGTTATTAACCTCGGAGATAGAGAGATGGAAGAGTTGGGTGAGGCGGCGAAGGCGGCGGAAATGCCGGTCAAAAAGCGGGAGAAGATGTTGGTGCGGGATCCGCGCGGGCGGGTGGTGGAGCGAGTGCGGCCGCCGCATGGATTGGCGGCGACGGATCGGATGTTTGTGGCGGCGCTGAACGACGCCGAGCGCTCAGTGTTTCAGAAATTGCGAGCGGATTTGCGGCGGGAATTCCAACCGGAGAGCGCGAGCGATGCGCTGCTGGTCGAACAAACGGCGCTGGCGTTTTTCCGCTATCTGCGCGCGTGCGAACTGGATTATCGGATCGGGCGGCGCGTGACCTACCTGTCCGGCGTTGATCACGAAACGCAAATCCGGGAGAAAGAGGTCCTCAACCTCGAACGGATATCGCGGTATGAGGCGCAGATTGAGAAGACTCTGCGATTGAATCTGGAAAAGCTGCTGGCGAAAAAGAACAGAGAAACTGAAAACGAGCGCGGCTACGGACGATCTTCGTCTGAAGGCGGTTCCTCATTTTTCGTACCGCGCTCCTCGTTCTCTTCTTCGCGGCGCGAGCGGATCAACTCGTAGTTGATGACATAGGGAGCGTCGCCGGAAACGGTGGTTGTTGTCCCGCGCTGCTCCTGCTCCCACTCCGCGAGCTTGCGTCGCCGCCTGCGCCATGCGGCAATTCCAGCGGCAAAGACCGCCAAAACGAAGAGCGCGGAGACCCAGATCTCGGTGTCACTGAGCCAAGAAAGACGATAAGTCTTTTCGATACTTGCGCGGTACTCGCTTTCAAACTGGCCGAGCGGAACGCTGAAGGTGCGCGCGAACGCATCTTCGAAGTACACGCCCTGGCGCACGGTGTGAATCAGATTGCCTACGCCCGGCCAGCCGAATTTTTCGACGAGCAATTGCACGGCGAGCGCGGACTCGGCATAACCGAGCTGCGCCTCCGGCGCGGGCATGGCCATCAGATGCTGCAAATCCGAAAACGTGTGCAGGCGGTGCGCCGTGACGGCGCGGCCGACGAGCGTGTGATCCATGAACGTCATCTGCCCGGCGACAACTGACGCCACGCCCTCATCGAACCAGTGCGGAAAGCCCGCGTCCGGCGCATCGGATTGCAGCAGCAAGTGCGCGTACTCGTGAATTGCGGTCGTGCCGAGCGGGCCGTACTGCATGCTGAAGCGCGGCGACTTCAACACCGCCGCACCGCGCTCGGGATAGGCGATGCCGTTCGCCCAAAGCGGCGCGCCCTGCGTGATGCGCAGCCATTCGCGCTCGGTGGGAGTGATGACAAAGGTGGCGGTGTCCTTGAAACTGACGCCGAGCTGCAGCTCGACCGTGGCCACGCGATCGTGCAGCGTTTGCCAGAGCGAGGGGATCACGCCGACATCTTCGGGACAAAAGACCGCGCGGAAATGCGACGAGTCCTGCTGCAGATAGTTGTTCGCGCGGGATTGAGCGAACACGGACCCGGCAAGAAGAAGCAGTGCTACCAAAGAATTGAAAATTGAAAATTGAAAATTGAAGGCGGAAGACAAATTCCAAATCCCAGCCAGAGAAAACATGAGATCCTTCACCCCCTCGAAGACTTGGGGGTTCAGGATGACAAGGCTTCTGATTTTTCGTTCTTTCGGCAGGGTCGCTGTGCTGTAGATTCTCGCGGTGCACGCGAGTGGCAACCCTGCTCGGCGAGCGGTGCTGATTGCGCGTGTTTCGGTAGCGCGCGGCGGGTTATGAGATGCTCTGCGGATCAACGTCAAGCTCGAGGTGAACACCTTGTTCGGGTTTGGCGACTTTGTATTCGGCGAGGGCGGTACGGACGGCGGTGCGCAGGCGAGTGCCGGCGGGGTCCTCCGAACGCAGCGAACGGATGAGGATTTGGTGACGATAGAGATTCTTTACACGCGCCACGACGGCGGGAGCGGGACCGAGGATGTCCTTGATCGCATGCTGTTGCAGCAAACGCCGTAGGCGGAGCAAAGCGCGGACGCCGGCGGATTCGTCCTTGCTTAGCGTGCGCACGAGAACGAGCCGGGAAAACGGAGGGAAGCCGCCGAGTTCCCGCTGGCGCAACTCATCTTGCACGAACGGCTCCCATTCGCCGCTGACGGCGGTCTTCAGAACATTGTGCTGCGGCATGTTAGACTGCACGATGACGGTTCCGCGTTCGGTGCGGCGGCCCGCGCGACCGGAAACCTGCAAGATCAAACTCGCGCCGCGCTCGGAGGCGCGGAAGTCGGGGTAGAATAATTCCGAATCCGCTTGCACGACCGCGGCGAGGTCCACATCGGGAAAGTCGAGGCCCTTGGCAATCATTTGCGTGCCGACGAGCAGATCGTAATCGCCGGCGGCGAATGCTGTGACCATGCGCCCGTGAACGCCGCGACGCGAGGCGGTGTCGGAATCCATGCGGAGAATGCGCGCATTAGGGAAGTGCACAGCGACCTCCTCTTCTAAGCGTTGAGTGCCGAGCCCTTGGGCGGTGAAGTCGTTCGAGGCGCAGCGCGGACAGGAATCAGGCAGCGGCTCGCGATGATCGCAGTAGTGACAGCGCAGCACGGAGCCTTTGCGATGGTAGGTGAGGCTTACCGAGCAGTTCGGGCAGGCCGGCAGGTAAGCGCAGGCGGCACAGACAAGAAACGGCGAGAAGCCGCGGCGGTTTTGCAGCAGAACGACCTGCTTTTTCTTCTCGAGCGTGATGGCGATGCTCTCGATCAGTTCGGGCGTGAGGATCGGCAGCTCGACGACGTGTGTGAGCGCTCTTTTCTTTCCGCGCGCTTTCGGCACCGGTTCCGCCTCAGCACTGTTGGAGTGCTCCGGCTTCTGCTTCCAAGATATCACTTTGACCTCGGGGAGAACGGCGCCGCCGACGCGCTCAGGCAAGCGCAACATGTGGTAGCGGCCGCCGAGCGCGTGGTGCATCGTTTCGAGGGAGGGCGTGGCGCTGCCGAGAACCACGACAGTATCGGACATGCGCGCACGAACGAGCGCGGCGTCGCGCGCATGATAACGCGGCGACGGCTCTTCCTGCTTGTAGCTCGACTCCTGCTCTTCGTCCACCACAATGAGTCCCAGATTCTCCAACGGGGCAAACACGGCGGAGCGGGCGCCGATGACGACGGGGTATTTGCCTTCGAGGATCTGGCGCCAGAGATCGTAACGGACAGCGGGCGATTGGGCGCTGTGCTGAATGGCGACGCGATCACCGAACGCCTTGTAGAAACGGCCCCAGACGAACGGCGTGAGCGCGATCTCCGGCAACAGGACCAGCGCGGTTTTGCCTTGCGCAAGGGCGTGGCGAATCGCGTTGATATACACCTGCGTTTTGCCGGAACCGGTAACGCCGAAGAGCAGGAAGGCGGCGAACTCTTTGCGGTCTATGGCAGAAGTGATGGCGGCGGCAGCGGCGATCTGTACAGGGGTGAGTTGCGCCGGTTCGACGATGTTCGGAATCACTTCGTCGTGGGGATTCCAGCGGGAGATTTCTTCCACGCGCAGCTCGATCAGGCCAAGTTCGAGCAGTTTGGCGAAGGCCGTTTTGCGCGCGGAATTAGACCCTTTGAGCAGATCCGAACGCAAGATGCCGTCGGGGCCCATTTCAAAGACTTCGCGGAGCACATGCTGCTGGTGCACGGAGCGCAATTGTCCAAAGAGATCCGCGCCGTAGGACGCTTTGGCGCGGGCGGAGAGCGTGACAACGGAATCGAATTTCGACTTGACACGCGGCGGGCGCAGCACCGGGCGGTGCGAGATCAAGCCGGCTTCGTGGAGATGACGCAAGACGGCGGCTTTCGGATTCAGACCGAATTGCTTGCGCATCGCTTCCGCGGACAGCGGACCTTTGCGCAGCGCCGTGATGATGTTGTGCTCGAGGCCGGTGGTTTCGCGGAGACGCACGATGTCGGGATGCTCATCACCCGCATCCAAAACGAAGTACTTTCGCTCGTCGAGAGAAATGCCGGAGGGCAACGCGGCCTTCAGTACATCGCCCCAAGGGCAAAGGTAGTAATCGCTAACCCAGCGGGTGAAGTCAAGGAGTTTCGGCGAGAAGACAGGATGCGGGTCGAGGACGTGTTCGATCTCCTTCACCGCTTTGGGGTCGTCGCGCTCCCTGGAGCGGACGATGTAGCCGGTGAGACGGCGGAAGCCGAAGGGCACGAGCACGCGGACGCCGGGCGTGACGGCGCGGCTCAGGCGCTCGGGCACCCGATAAGAAAATTCGCCGTCCACGGTGGGGACGACGACATCAGCGGTGAGTGGAAGAGAATTCAAGTCCCAAGTTCCAAATCGGAAATCCCAGTTAGAAGCAGATTCGAACCCCCTTGATCCCCCTACTGAAGCAGGGGGAGACTCTTATCTGTGATAGCAGACGTAGATATCGGTCTCGATGATGTGAAAGCTGCTGTCGATGAACACGTGAGTGAAATAGAGATTGCCGTCGCCGTCTATCGTGACATCACCGCAGAAGTTTGACAAGATTTCTTCCGGATTCGCCCACGCGCTGTCCGAAGCTGTACAACGAAGCAGAGCCGGCCCGGGAGAACCGAAACCGCTCGGATCACGCGTAAACCAGAATTCCGAGTTATCGGGAGTGAGACACGGTTGACCTTCATGCCCAGCCGTATTAATCGCGCTCGTCAATGCCACGGGAATTGACCAACCGCCAAGAGAAATAACAGTCTGCCAAAGCTCGAAGTTCGTTCCGGCGTCGTTTAACCGATCAAAATACATCGTGTGGCCGTCACTTGTCAAGGCGAGTTGCCCGACATTAAGTACTTCATTTAATTGCGGACCCGTATTTTGCCAATCCGCCCACGAGCCATTCTGCCACGGCACGGTGTGGAGGTCAATTTCGCCATAGTTGCCTGCGCGCGCCGAGGCAAACCAAAGGACATCGCCTTGCACATGGATCGGCGAATCAAGGGCTTCACCAGCAAAGAGAATGATCCGTTCGGGTTCGCTCCATGTGCCTCCAATATTTCGGGACCACCAGACACCGCTCATACCATCGCCGGCTTGGAGGCCGGGAGCCACGTTCGCATCCGGCGTGAAAAAGAAGAACAGGTTTTGGCCGTCGGGGGTAATGACGGGTAAATCTTCCACTCCCGCGGTGTTCACCGGGCCCGGCAATGGCACCGGTGCAGACCAGATAGTGGAACGAAGAACCGGCGGGAAAATATCCATGACAGGCGTGATCTTTACGGCGTCATCGGGAAGAGCCTCCGCGCGGGTCATGGCCGAGACGATAGCGACAGAGTTTTCCGTAGTATCGCCGACTTCCGGATAGGTGACAGACATGATTCGAATGCGCGTCGAAGGCGAAGCCGGCAGCGTGACCGTCCAAGACTCATTGCCATCGTTTGGGGTGCCTGTGACAATGTTCTCCCACGCGCCGGAGGGGTAGCTGCGATCCAGCTCGATCTTCACGTCGCCGCTCAGGTTCGTCGAGCTCCAGGGGATGACCACTGTGTGGCCTTCGATCCAGACTGTACCTGCGCTTGGGCCGCTGATTGTCAGCGTCCGTTCTACAGGTTCCGGATCAGGCTCCGATTCTTCCTTACACCCAATCAGCAGCATGCCGAAGAACAGGATTATCAATGAAATCCGCTGGAGCCAAGCGCATTTGTGCGTGCGAAAGTGACTCATGAATGTGCTCTCGAGTTAAGTGGTCAGGTGCGTTCTGGGTAGCCGGGCGGGTCTCATTCGTGTGATGCGTTCGATAGCCGGGACCCATAGCCCCCCCACGGCGAGGCTGTTGTTTGTGCTTCTTGCGGCGGGGTCGCGTGCTCGGAGTGTTGATGAACTTCTCGGATCGACCCCGCTCGGCGGATCTCAAATTGGTGAGACCCTGAGAGGTTCTGGACGCCCGCGCTTCGAAGACTTGCGCGGTGTCCAGAATGACAATCGAAGTTGGTCTTGATTCGGCTACTCAGCTCTTTTTCCGGAAGGCGAGTTTGAGGGGGACACCGGCGAAACCGAATTCCTCGCGCAGGCGGCGCTCGAGGTAGCGTTTGAAGTTTTCGGTGACCAAGTCGGGATATTTCGTAAAGAAAACAAAGAGCGGCGGCGCGGATTCGGGCTGCGTGGCATAGATCAGGCGCACGTCGCGGCCTTTGATGCCGGGCGGCGGATTGGTCTCCATCATCGTTTCGATGAACTTGTTCAGCTTGGAGGTTTCGATGCGCTTCTGCCGCTCCTCGTGAACCTTGAGCACTTCCTCCAAGATCCGGAAGACGCGCTGTTTTTCGTGCGCGGAGATGAAAAATTTCGGGATATACGAGAGCGTGGCGTAGCGGTCATCGAATTCGCGCTCGCGCTTGACGGCAGTGTTGGTTTCCTTCTCGATCATGTCCCACTTGTTGATGCAGAGGATCATGCCTTTGCCCAACTCGGCGGCTTCCTGCAGAATTCTGATGTCCTGAGAGACAACGTTGTCAGTGGCATCGGTGAGAACCACCGCCACGTCGCACTCTTCGAGGGCGCGGCGAGTACGAACGGTGGTGTAGAACTCGACGGCCTCGCTCACCTTGCTGCGCCGCCGCAAACCGGCGGTGTCAATCAGCGTCATCTGCTGCTGATAGTAGGTGATGATGGTGTCAATCGAATCACGGGTTGTCCCGGGAATTTCGGTGACGAGATGGCGCGGCTCGCCGAGCACGGCGTTGACAAAAGACGATTTGCCCACATTGGGACGACCGACAATGGCAACGAGCGGGCGCGGGCGACTCAGCTCCTCCCCACTCCCCTGCTCCGGCAGCAGCTCGACGACTCGATCGAGAATGTCGGCGAAGCCGCGACCGTTGGTGCCGCTCATCGGCATGGGATCGCCGAGCGCCAGTTGATAGAACGCGCCGACCTCGATTTCCTGCTGCTCATTGTCCACCTTATTCACGACGAGAATGGACGGGCGATCGCCGCGCTGCAACATGCGGGCGATTTCGATGTCGCTATCGGTCGGGCCGGTCTGGCCGTCGTTGACGAAGAGCACCAGATCGCACTCGTCGAGCGCAAACTCCACTTGTTCACGGATGGCGGCATCAAACAAATCTTCCGAACGGGGGACCCAGCCGCCGGTGTCCATGATGTTAAAGGTACGTCCCTGCCATTCGACCTCGCCCAGATGACGATCACGCGTCACGCCGGGTTCAGGCGAGGTGATCGCCTTTTTCGAGCGCGTAGCGCGATTGAAGATCGTGGATTTGCCAACGTTGGGGCGGCCAACGATAGCGACGAGAGGAAGGCGCATGAAGAAAAATTGAAGATTGAAAAATGAAAGCAGAGCAGAAAAAACGATGTAACGCGGAACGGTGAACGAAGAGGGTCGGCTGCTCGACACTTGTGCTCGTCGTGCTCGTGATTAGCAGCCGACACCGCACTTTCAATCCCACCCATCGGTGATGGGTCGGTAGTTGTCAGGCGTCACCACCGCTGACATTTCGGGCGGGTTCTCGGATAGAAGCACGTGCTGCGTTTGATCAGGAGGAACCCGCCTCGGCAGTACTCGTGACTATTGAGTGTTGATCAGCTCAAGGCGGGGAGATTCGCTATCGGCGAGAATCAGTTGGTCGGCTTCGGTGTCAAGGCCAAAGGAGCAAATGACGGAATCCGGCAGATGGCGCGCACGATATGGAGAATCGGCGACCTCCACGAGATTATTCATGCGATACTGGCCAATGGCGACGCCGCCGGTGTCTTCTTCCATCACAAACACAGAAAAGACTTCCTCACGCGGATGAATGCGCAGATTGGCCTTGTCGAGCAGCCATGTACGGCCCGGGAAAGTCTCCAGCAGGTCGAGGCCGATGGAATTCACGCCGAAGCGGCCGAGATAAGATTGACCGTCGCTTACGCCGGCGAACACGTACACACCGGCGCCGTAAGCCAGACGAATGGCGCGAGGCCTGCCGGACCCGCCCTCGGTGCTCAATTGAGTGGCGCCGTTGATCGGAAAAACCAAATCGGAGGCGCGGCTGAGCGTGCTCCACAGAGCGGCGTTCAGCATGGTGACATGATTTGCGCCGAGATTGGCGACAACGAGCTTTTGTGAGGCGCGATCGAAGAAGATCTGAGCGGGATGATCGAAGAGCCCGGCGACAAGATCGTTGTCGAAGGAATAGGGCACCGCGCCGTCGTTGTCGGCATCCACGATCAGCTTGTTCGAAAGGCGAATTTTGTAAATGGCGTCCTTGTCGCCGCCACCCGCGTGAGAATAGTAAACGTAACCGCCGGTAGAATCCACGGCGAGCGTACCGGGTTCGCCGGAGGTGTCGGCGGTCATTACGCGCGTGCCGAGGGCGAGATTGGGCAGCGTGAAGAAGTGGACGGCATAGCCGATATTGCCCTGTGGGCGACCGGCGAAGCAACCTTCGGTCGTGCTGATGAACTTGATGTCAAAGACATCGTAATAATCCAGGATACGGCTAGTGATGCGCACGCGGGAGGCGAGATCAACCAGTTCAATCGCCGTGCCGGACGGCGAGTGACGATCATGGAGCAGCAAGGCCCAGTGCTGCGTGGGGTCCACTTCGATGATGCGGGCGTTCTCGTAATCAACCGTGATGAGCGCTGAAGACGGCGGCGGGGGATTGCTGTTCTCGTCGTTGCTGCACGAAACGATGAAGAACGCAGAAAGGATGAGTGCGGCGAGGCTACTGATCGTGCCTCCCAATGACAGTCTAAGCAAAGTGTGATTGCGCATGAGGAATCCGGAAAGCTATGATGGAATTATCGAACCTGAAGGACTCTTTGGGTCGCGGCGGCAATGGGAGTTACCAGACGAATGAAGTAGACGCCGGTAGTTTGAGCAGAGAAGCCGAGATGCACGGTTTGACTTGTAACGGACTGCTCGTACACGCGGCGTCCCAAGACATCCAACACGGTCAGCGTAGCAGAGCCATGGGGATCGGCAAGCTGAATGGTCAACGATGAGTTAAAAGGGTTCGGATAGCAGGAGAGCAACTCAAGCTGCTGAGGCAGAGGGCGATCAGCAACCGGAGTGCTCGACGCGCGCAGCAATACATCCACCGCAACGGGCAGGTGATCGGACGCGTAATAGAGAGCATCCGCAATGCTGTCCGGAACGGCATAATTCACACCGTCGTTGATGGACTCGTTGAAGTGCTGACCATCGTTGCCGACCGCATGATACGTGGAGGGAATGACGTAGGTATCGGCAGTGTCCATGAGTCCCGCGGAAGCAAGAACAAAATCGAAGCGGTCATCCATGCCGCCGCTCGAACCGCCGCCAAAGGAGGTGGAGCGAGGCGATTGCGTGTGAATCGCGGCAAATGTGGCGGAATTGCTCCAATCGCCGGGCTCGTCAATCGGGTCGAAGAGCTGGCCGTCGGGATCGGAAGCGGAAAGCAGAATCTGATACGACTCCTCGCTCGAGCTGTACAGATTGAAATCGCCGCACATGACGAAGAGCGAGCCGGGGCTGAGCAGATTCAGTTGCTGGCGCAGCGTGGTGCACTCGGCGGCGCGGCGCTGGGCGTCGCTCTCCGTGTTGCCGGCCTTCAAATGGGCGGAGTAGATGCGGATGCGCTGCGACGTATCGGGAGCGACCGGGCGGAGGACGTACTCGTTGATGTCGCGCAGTTGGGTGGAGATGTGGCGCTGCGAGACCAGCGAAACCTTCGACGTGCGAAAGAAAAGAATGTTGTCGGTGTCGGGGCCGTTATCAAATTGAGCAGCGGCCCAATCGTCTTCGTCGGGAAGAAAGGCGAACGACAGGAGCTGATCCACGGCATCTTCGGCAATGATCTCCTGCATGGCGACGACATCGGGGTGGACATTGCCGACGACGCGGCGGAAGTACGGGAGGCGGTCGGCATCCTGCTGGCCGCGGAAGTTCAGAGAGTTGTAGGTCATCACGCGCAACGTGTCATCCGCACGGAGCGGCAGCGACACAGCAAGAAGAGCAAGTGCGATAAGAAGGAGTCGCGAAGATTTCATCAGCGGATTAGGAGCACCTTGTGGATTTTGGTTTCACCGGCGGCGGACAGACTCAAGAAGTATGTGCCGGAGGGGAGGCTGCCGGCTGTCCAGTTGATTGTTCCCCGGCCCGCGGGCAAGCTGCCGTTCAACAATTGTTGAATGCGGCGACCCGTGATGTCGAAGAGATTCAGCTCGGCGCGAGCGGCGTGAGGCAGGCTATAGCTGATCGTGGTCGAGCTGTTGAAGGGGTTCGGGAAAGAAGAAAGGATGAAGGATGAAGGATGAAGGATGAATTCATCCGCGAACGTACTCGTTGTTGTGTAGAACGACCACTCGTGAGTGGTTAACAGAGCAGTATCGGAGACGGAGACGATGATGTGCTCGGTGATGAAGGAATCGGCGAACTGAAGTTCGACCGAGGCGGCCGTGCTCACGGTATCGCCGTTGCGGGACCAGACATAGGTAATCGGATCGCCGTCGGGATCGGAGGCCTGCACGGAAAACATCAGCATTTGCGGAACGAGAAGCGTGTCCATGTTCGCCGGCGAGAAGGAGTTGATTACCGGAGGACGGTTGAGCGTCAACTCGGCGAGGTTGAGCGTGAACATCGAGCGGCCATAGGTGGCGGCGGTCAAGGTGCGGGTGGGGTTGTGGAGAATGAGATCAATGACGGGAACGCCCGGGAGGTTCTCACCCAAGGCAACCCAATGGGCGCCGAGATCGGTGGTAACAAAAGCACCGAAATCGGAAGCAACGTATAGGCGGTTCGCGACATCGGGATCCGGGATGACATCGTTGAGCGGTCCCATCGGGAGATCGCCGCTGATGTTCTGCCAAGTCGCACCGTAGTCGTCGCTGAAGAAGATATGGGCATCCTGCTCATTGTTACGGAAGCCGGACACGGTGACATAGACCACATTCGCCTGATGCGGATCGGGCACGACCCGAGTGATCCAGCGATTCGGCAGACCGGCGGAGCGGTTCTGCCAGTTGGTGCCGCCGTTCTGCGTGCACCAGACGTTGGCGTCATCGGTACCCGCGTAGGTGACCTGTGAATTCACGGGCGACACGCCGATCGTGGTGACCGTGCCGAAGATCAGATTGCCGTTGCCGCCGCCATCGGTGAGATCACCGCTGATGGCGGCCCAGTTGTCACCGTAGTTATTGGTACGGTAGATGCGATGAGTGCCGAGATAGAGGCGGCTTGTGTTTGAGGGATCCATGGCTACGGGCATGGACCAATTGATGCGGTCGCCCGGATCCACGTCCGACATGATGCCCATGAAAGAGCTGCCGCCATCGTCAGAGCGGGCCAGACCGCCGTACTGATATTCAGCGTAAATGCGCTGCGAATTGGTCGGATCCACGAGGGCATAGAAGCCGTCGCCGCCGTAGATTTCCTCCCAGTCATTTGCATTGCCGGTCGTGGTACGCAGCGTGCCGTTGTCCTGCGTGCCGCCATAGCGGCGTTGGGGCAGAAGATAGTCCACATCCGCGGCGTAGAACTGATTGACGGGAAGGCCGGGGAGGAAGGTCCACCCATTGCCGTTGTTCGTGGAGCGATTCACACCGCCGTCATGTCCCAGCAGAATATTGGTCGGCTGCGCGGGATGAAACCACATGGCATGGTGGTCCACGTGAACATTGTTCGCGATGTAGGTCCACGTTTGACCGCCGTTGGTCGTGCGGGCGAGCGTTTGGCCGAGCGCGAAGACGACGTCGGAGTTATCGGGACGGACGCGGATATTGCCGAAGTACCAGCCGAAACTGCTGTAGATGTTGGAGAGGTTGCCGTCGTTGGTCTGGCTCCAGGTTTCGCCGCCATCGCTGGAGCGATAGATGCCGAGGAAATACCCGGGATGATCGGCATAGATCGCGTAGATGATGCTGGGATTGGACTCGCTAACCGACAGGCCGATGCGGCCCACGTTTTCGCCTTGCGGCGGGAGACCGGACGTGAGGCGTACCCAGTTCGCGCCGCCGTTGGTGCTTTTAAAGATCCCACTGCCGCGCCCGCCGACATCGCGATTGGTGACGTCGCGGATGCGCTGCCACATGGCGGCGTAAACAATTTGCGGGTTCAGCGGATTGATGGCAACATCGGATGCGCCGGTGGAGTCGTTAACGAAGAGCACGCGATTCCACGTAGCGCCGTAGTCATTGGAATGATAGACGCCGCGTTCCTGATTGGTGACGAAGAGTTCGCCCATCGCGGCGAGCCAGACGCTCTGCGGGTTATCCTGATCCACGACGACGCGGGCGATGTAGCGGGTCTCATCGAGACCGAGATGCGTCCACGAAACGCCGGCGTCGTATGTGCGGTAAACGCCGGTGCCGAAGTACGAATAGCCGGCGGAGTTGGCTTCACCGGTTCCGGCGTAAATCGTATCCGGATGCGCCAGATCAATCGCGAGCGCGCCCATGGAGAGACCGGGAGCATTGTCGAAGACAGCCGTCCATGTGCTTCCGCCATTCACCGTTTTGAAAATGCCGCCGGACGCGGCCGCGACATAAAAGACTTGTGCGTTGGTGGGATGACCGACGAGGTCGGTGATGCGGCCGCCGATATTATTCGGACCGACCGGAATCCACGGCGGCTGATCATCGAGACGAGATTGGCGCAGTGCTGCCGCAGAACGATGAGCCGATAGATAATCGGCGACAGGGATCGTTTGATCAGGCCATTGCCGCTGGAGCATGAACCAGTTGTTGGGGAACGGACCTTTCTCTTCATCCTGTTCTATGGGATGACGAGGCGTCTGTTCGAGGTACAGAACGACTCCGAGGGCGATCAAGGCAAGCGAAATCAGGGCGAGCCGTTTCATGGTGAGCCTCCGATGTGTCTATTTATCTTAAAGTAAAACAATTTGTTGGGTGCAAAATGCACGCCTGTTCAAGATAAGGAGAATTTGGCAAAAGAGCAATGGAACGGATGAACCGAGTTTTGTGGAAATCCTCGTCTGGAAACGGTATATTCGTGGTACGATGAGGGTCGGCTGCGCAACATTTGCGATTGCAATTGTCACTATTTCGCAACCGGCACCGCAGTCAATCTAACAAGCACCTGAGGCAGACGTGGATTACGATTATTGCGTGATTGGCGCGGGGGTGGTGGGGCTGGCGGTGGCGGCGGAATTGGCGCCGCGCGGCAGCGTGATCGTGTTGGAGAAGTGTGAGAAGTTCGGACAGGGAACGTCGAGCCGGAATTCGGAAGTGATTCACGCCGGACTTTATTATGCAGCGGGATCGCTAAAGGCGCGGCTGTGCATCGAGGGACGCAAAATCATCGAAGATCTGGCTGCGCAGGGGAAGTTCGGCTACTCGAAGATCGGGAAGTACATCGTCGCGACCGATGAGCGAGAACGGGAGCTGCTCGCGCAGTTGAAAGCGAATGCGGAGCGCTGCGGAGTGACAGAATTACGATGGGCGGACGCAGATGAGCTTCGCGAGCAGGAGCCGGACGTCCGAGCGATTGGGGCGCTGTTCTCACCGAATACGGGGATTGTGGACAGCCACGGGATGATGAATTGTTTTCGCAGGGTTGCGGTGGATGAGGGGGCGGATTTTGCGTATGATGCGGAAGTACGGAAAATTGAAAATCGAAAATCGAAAATTGAAAACGCCCCTCGAGCAGAGGAAAGCGGTTATCAGATCACGGTGGCGGACGGGACGGAGATTACGACACGGTGCGTGGTGAACTGCGCAGGGTTGTATGCAGATGAGGTGGCACGAATTGCGGGAATGGACGTGCATACGCTGGGACTTGAACTGAGGTGGTCGCGGGGAGTGTATTATGGAATTGACAGCGCCGCTGGACTACAGGTCTCGCACCTTGTCTATCCGGTGCCGGATCACGCTCGGGCCTCGCTGGGCGTGCACGTTTGTGTGGACTTGAGCGGGGGGATTCGGTTTGGGCCGACGGCGGAATACTTGCGTGAGAAGATTGAAGACTATGCGCCGCCGCAATTCTCACAGTCTCCGCCCCCCCCTACCCCCCCCGTAAACGGAGGGGAAAATATTGAGCGGGTAGCGGTTGGACTGTCGCGCTATTTGCCCAAAGTGCGGGCGGAGGATTTGTATCCGGTGATGGTGGGAATTCGACCGAAGCTCTCGGGGCCGGGAGAACCGGTGGGGGATTTCTATATTCACGAAGAGAGCGCGCGTGGTTTGCCGGGATTTGTGAACTTGATCGGGATTGAATCGCCGGGGCTGACGGCGGCGCCGGCGATTGCCGCACTTGTTGGTCAAATGATAGAGAGTTGAGTCTCACCGTTATTATCGCATTCGCCTCACGATTCACCAGAGTATGATGTTACCGCGCGGATTTTCGCTTCGACCCTCGATCGCCGGGAATGCAGCCAAAGTGACGGCGAGCTTTGTGCTCTCGCACGTGATCCGGCGGCCCGTGGTGTGGGGACGGCCGATCAATATCTTCATGGAGCCGATCAGCCGATGCAACTTGCGCTGTCCCCTCTGTCCCATCGGGGCGCGGGAATTGCGGCGGGACTTGGGAACGATGGGGCTGGACGATTTCAAGAAGATGCTCGACAATGTGGGGCCGCAGGTGCGGGTCCTGGCGCTATGGAATCAGGGCGAGCCGACGATTAACGACAAGCTGCCGGAGATGATCCGTTACGCGCATGACAAGGGCGTCTACACGATGACCTCGACGAACGGGAATCTGATGCGGCGGCGGAACTTGATCAACCGGTTGATCGACTCCGGTCTCGATGAGTTGATTTTTTCGATTGACGGATTGACGCAGAAGACGTATCAGATTTACCGAATCGGCGGGCATCTGGACGTGGTCGTGGAAGCGATGCAGGAGACTTGCGCACGAAGAGACGAGCTGAAGCGAAAGACGCCGCGGATCGTGATGCAGTGGCTGCCGATGAAGCACAACGAGCATGAGATTCCGCAGCTGCGCAAGGTGGCGGCACAATGGGGCGCGGACTCGGTGGAGATCAAAACGACGCAGATCTACACCGACGAACAGGCGGCGCAGTATCTACCGGAGATGGAAGAACTAAGGAGATATGAGCGGAAGAGTCAGCGGTGGGAGACGAAGCGGACGTATCAATCATGCAAGCGGCTGTGGTTCTCGACGATGATAGATTGGAACGGGACGGTGGCGCCGTGCTGCTTCGACAAGGATGAAGATCTACCGATGGGGAATGCGCTGACGGATGACTTCGGGAAGATCTGGCACGCGCCGCTCTACAACGAGTTCCGGCGCGAGCTGATCACGAAGGGGCGAGGGAGGGAAATGTGTAAGAACTGTACGGAAGGGCTGAAGAGTTACTATGTTTCGCTGGACAAGCTGGAGAGGTTTGAGGAAAATCGAAAATCGAAAATTGAAGATCGAAATGAGGAGTTAGTGGAGTTGGAGGTGAAATCATGGATGAGGGTCGGCTGCTCAATTCTTGCTCTCGTTATGCTTCTGATTCGCAGCCGACACCGCACCTGTTAGTGGTTCTTGCGGCGGGGTCGGGTGATCGGATAGCTTCCGGTTGCGTGTGATTGACCCCGCTCGGCGAATCAGCTACTTGGGGCGGGAGACGTTGGCGTTGTTGGCTTCGTAGAAGCGCCAATGGAGGTCTGTGGCTTTGGTGATGCCGATGCGCGGACTCGTCACGATGTCGTGCGTTTTGCCAGCATAGATCTTGATGCGCTCGCCGACAGAGGTCCAATTGAACGTGAGATCAATGCCGAGGGCTTGACAGAGCTTGCCGGGGCCGGAGCAGAGTTGTGTGAGCTTGTCCGTGCTACGGCGTTTTTGCATTGAGGCGATGCCGGTGAGCGGATCGAGCGCGCGGATCAAAACGGCGCCGACGTGATTCTTGTCGGTGGTGATGTTGACGCAGTGATTGGCTCCGTAGATGTAGTAGACGTACACATAGCCGTGGGTCTCGTACATGATGGCGGAGCGCTCAGTGCGGCGAAAGGCGTGTGAGGCGGGGTCGTCCGTGTAGGCTTCAACCTCGACAATCCGGCCGGAGACGCCCTCGACTTCGAGGACACAACCTATCAACTCGGAGGCAACGTCGAGGGTTGGGCGGGCAAAGAAGGCGGGTTTGAGGAGGCGTGGCAAATTGAGCCTGGGCTTGACAAAGGATTGGAGATTTAGTATAATGAAGATCTTACAAAAATTCAAGCCGCTGTAGCTCAGTTGGTAGAGCAGCTGATTCGTAATCAGCAGGTCAACGGTTCGAGTCCGTTCAGCGGCTCCATAAAAAACAGCCTTTTACAGGGCTGTTTTTTTGTTCTTGTGACTTTTGTAAGTTGAATATTTGCGTTTGAACAGGTGTATTATTTACTTCCGTAGTAAATGGCGTGTGTTAGGCTGTGCCCCCTCTCCCCCATCTGCACCTGAGCTAAGACCTCAGCCTTATCAGATGCCAAGTCCACGGGCTGTCAATCCTCGCGACAGCAGACGGAGGCCATTAATGGCGGGGAATAGTCAAGCTAATTCCGGCACGAGTGAGGATGCGACAAATCGCAAAACAAAACAAGGCGCCCGCAGGGGCGCCTTGTTTGTCATTAAGTCTCGTGTCGATCAATCCTGTGGCGGGCGGAAGCGATAACCCATCCCACGCACGGTTTCGATGCACTCACCATGCGGGTGGAGCTTCTGACGCAAGCGCACGATGTGGACATCCACAGATCGCTGCGTCACAACTGCATTGATCCCGCGAGCTGAATCGACAATCTGGTCGCGCGATAAGACCCAGCCGGGACGAGTCACTAACGCAACCAGAATGCGAAACTCCGTGGCGGTCAAGTCCACCGGCTGATGGTTCACCTGCGCTTCGTGTTTGGCCGGAAAAACAGTGATCGGTCCGGCGTCAATAAACGCGTCCTGCGGCAGGACTGCCTGTGACTTGCGTAGGATCGCTTTTACTCGGGCGATCAGCACACGCGGGCTGAACGGTTTCGTCAGATAGTCATCCGCCCCGAGTTCCAAGCCGGCCACCAGATCGCTGTCTTCAGACTTCGCGGAGAGCATCAGAATCGGCACGTGCGCGGTGGCCAGGGACGATTTTACCAGCCGACAGACGTCCAACCCGTCCACGCCCGGCAGCATGATATCGAGAATGACCAGATCCGGAGATTTCGTGCGGATCTCTTCCAGCGCTTTTTCTCCGGAGTCCACACACGAGACATGATACCCTTCACGCGCGAGGTTGTAGCGAACCAATTCCAGCAGATCATGTTCGTCGTCCACGACCAGAATTCGGGCTTTGGGCTTGAGGCTGGTCATGACGTCATGTGCGTCCTGGAACGGTGAGGACACCGCATCGGACAGGGCAAAGTAAGGAGCGCCTTCAGTCATTCGTTGTACGCCATCAGGTTATTGCATCATCCTATTCAGCCGGTAATCTGGGCCACGCTAACTGAGAAGAATCCAGATTGAAGTGCGCGTCGGGCCTGTTTATGATCCGCCCGGCCCGCCGTACCGACAAACCGTGTGAAAACGTGTCATCGTGCTCGATTCATTCCGCAGAATCATGAAGCGAATTGGTTCACAGTTTGCCGGCGCGGCGAGCGGGCGGTCTTGCCGCACTGCGAGTAATTAGTTATTCGTGGCCGAGGTTGTCCAGCCGATGTGCCAATTATCCGTCGGGCCGCTGAACGCGCCGACGTACGGAACGACCGGCAGGCCGTGTGAAAGCGACGGCGCCGCGTTGGCCGGATTCAGTGCGGGTGAGCCTGCCGCCGGACGTGCATCCAGGACGTTGGGCCACGTGGTCACGTTGAGCAGCAACGGATTGGCAACATGGTTAGTGGCGTTGATCCCGGCGTAGCCGCAGCCGTTGAAACGGGAAATGTTCTGCGCCCAACCGGTAGGCGCCGCGATGTGAATCGTGTTAATCGGGAAGGCCGCGGTGGGTTGGCAGTTCGGCGTGTCGTATTCATTGTCGGCCACCTCGAAGTGACCGTCCCCGATGCCCGCGCCCGTGCTTGGGTCAATTACTTCGGTCGCGGCATTGCCGTTGTCCCAGAAGATGCTGTAATCCATGCTCACGCTGTCGTGATTGGCGTCAGCCGGGCCGTCCGCGCCATTAAGCGAGGTCGCGGTATCATCGAGATCGAAGCCGTCACGGCGGCCACGGGTCACGATGAAGTTTCTGAAGTAGAACTCCGTGCCCGCGCGAACCGTAATTAAGTTGTCGCCGTCCGTGCCGGTAACGCCTTTCTTGCCGATAACCGTGAAGTTGGAAAGATACGGGTGCGAACGCGGCTGGGCGTCATGATTGCCGCCGCCGTCCGTGGACTGATTGTCGCACTCCAAGCCGCGATCAGAGAGCTCGCGGGTCTGACGGATGACCACGTGATGCGCAGTACCATCCCAGCCTTCGGTCCAGTCAAAGGCATCGTCTTCGCCGTCGGTCAGCACCAGGTAGCTAAGGCTGACGTGTCCGCCGAAGAATTCAATCGCATCATCCTTGAAGTCTACTACGTTGATATGATCAATCTGCGTACCGCCGCCTACAGCTTGCAAGCACAGACCGTTCAGTTGATTCAGCGGCGTAAAGTCGTACCCGGGGAACTCCAGGCGGCAATAGCTCATCCGGCCGCTGCTCTCGTCATCATAAAGTCTGTCGAGACGGCCATAGGGACCGGAATTGCCTTCGCCGTTGGCGATAGCGCCGCGGTTGTTGTGGGCCCGGCCATTGATCACGATGCCGCCCCAGTCGCCCGGCTGGCGTTGACCGGCGGGACGATTGCTGGTGAAGACGATGGGCTTTAACTTCGAGCCGACGGCTTGAATATCGGCGCCCGACGAAACGACCAGCAGCGCGATGTCAGGATAATCGCCCAAGATCGTGGTGCCTTCCTGAATGGTCAGTGTATACGTGCTGTCCACCCAGACGTAGCCATCCAACTGATAGACATTGTCATTCGTCCACGCCGTATTGGATGTGAGGTGGCCAGCCACAGGCGTCCACGCGAAATTAATGAACTGCGGATTCAGCGTCGTGGTGTTCCCGTTCGTAATGGACGCGGTGTAGGTCTGAACCGGATAGCGCACTTTGTAGATGCAAAGATCGTAGGTTCCCTCGGGAGCGTCGCAAATCGAATACGTTCCGTCGTTGAGCGTGTATCCGTAGATGACCACGCTGGGATCACCCTGCTTGGTGCCGTACACCAACACTCCGCCCAGACCTGTGCCGCTGGTATCGTTTACAGTGCCGTTCAGGCAGCCCACCGGAACGATCGCCGTCACGACATAGAAGAACTTCAATCCGGCGCCCGTATTGTCCGTATACGTGGTGTTGGCCGTTACATCAAAGGGAAACCCGAGATCAACGTTCGGGTTTGTGTCTTTGTAGATGTAATAGCTGGTGGCGCCGGGCACAGGCTGCCACCGCAGAATGACGTCGCTGCCGGACGGGTAAATCGTAAGCTCTTGTGGCGCTCCAATCTGGCCAAACGAGCGTTGTACGAACATCGTCAAGGCGAACAGCGCGAACAGAATGACAAACGGACGACGAGGGGTCATGAGCATTCTCCTTCTTTCTTGCATGCGTTCAACAATCTTGGAATCCGTTTCCTTGGTTTGGAATGCCCAAAATCTACCCTTGATGCATTACATAGCGATGAGGAGAATGCTAATTTATCAATAAGATTCTCGGTGGGTCTGCTTAGATGAAATAGGAGACCGCAAAGGAGAAATTGCGTCCAACTCTATACTGTTGGAATGGTTTATCGCCCGTTTTGAAGCTGACTTCAGAGTTCAGCAGGTTTGTCGCCTGCACTTTCAGACCCCAATAGGGACCGAGCTTCTGACCGACGGAGAGGTCAACCTTGGAAAACGGCTGTTCGTATGTGTCCGGGATGCCGGAACCTCCGACTTGGCTAATCCGCTCGCCGAACGTGTTGAACAAGACTCGGGCGCTTGTCCCCCAGTGCGGCTGATCGAAGGCCAGTGTGGCATTGATCACATAATCGGATTGACCCATCATGGGCCGCTTAGAGCTGGTTAAGAGCCCCTCCGGATTCGCCACACTATACGGTTCATTTTGCAGTTTGACTTCGGAAGAGACCAGCGTCAGATTGCCGATGGCGGAAAAATATTGCGTCCAATCGCCGATTTTATTCGCCAGAAAATCGAGCGACTTGCGGAATTCGATTTCGCCGCCGATGTTGGTCGCGTCCACGAGGTTTTCCGGACGCAAAACGACATCTGCGCCGGAGGGAATCAGGACGTGCTCGATGGGATCCTTAATCTGCTTGACAAATACTCCGACCGACAGATTCTCCCCGGGCGACGGATACAACTCCGCCCGCAGGTCACCGTTCACAATGCGCGTGTACTTGATATTCGGATTACCTACCTTGGATCCGCCTTCGAAGTAATCATCGTCCTGAGTCGGCACAATTTCGGCGTAATCGGGATTGGCAATCGTCATCGAACCGGCGGCGCGCAGGTTCATTTGCTCGCTGACCTTGTAGGTCAGGTTCAACGATGGCAGCACGTCGGTGTGCTTGGGGCCGCCTTCAATATTCTCCGGAGACGTTGAGCCGGGGTAAGGAAACGTGCGAAAGAACTGGTCCGTTTGTTCGACCCGCACGCCGCCGACGGCGCGCCATTTACGGCCGAGCATCACATCGGCCATCAGATAACCGGCCGCCACGTCCATGGTTGCTTCGTACGAATCCAGCGTGCTCGTAATTTCCGACAGGACGAAATACTTTTCAATGGACGCGGGTGAGTAGATGACCTCCGGGGGCAGCGCGAGATTCATGGCCTGCGTTCCCGGGTCTCGCTCGTAGCGCATCTGGAACTTGCGGGTGGGGAACTGCCGATCCATATGACGCACCAGTCCACCCAGCTTCACTTTTGAAGAAGGATCACCGAAGAGTTTTGTGGGAATAGTCCAATCGGCCTGCCCTTCGACGACATCATCGTCCATTTCGGCAAAACGACGATACCCACTGGTTGTCGAGGCCCAGAATTCCCAGGCGTTCACCGCTTCGTCATCGTTGAAAATGTACGCGACGTCGCGCCGATCAGGCTGGTCATACGACGCCTTGGATAATGACGCCGTCCATTCCAGCCGTGAACTCAGCAGCGCATCCAGCTCATGCGAACCCTTGAGCTGTGAGGTGAGCAGCGCCCGTTCGGTCCAGGACAAGCGGTAGCTGCGGAACAGTTCGCCTTCGCCGCCGTAGCCCTGCGTGATCCGGACTTCATCGTCCGCGCTCCGATTATACATCGTCTTCAGACTCAGCTTGTGGCTGGGTGAGAGCTTGGTATTCAAGTCGAAAATCCCGCCCCAGTTTACGGAGCGTGTCGAACGATTGACGCTGAAATCCTCATAGGGGACGATCACGGTGCCCTGGATCGAATCGCTGCGAGCCGTATAGGCAAACACCTTTTCATCCCGCCGGCTGTACGCATCTCCGTAAGCGACCGACAGCAAATAGCCCAGCGGCCTTCCGAGCAGGGTGGCTTGGTTGCCGAGCGATATGTTGCGGCTGACATTCAAGGGCGCTGTAGTCGCCCGCGGTTCCCAAATGTCGCTGAACTCTTTGGCCAGATCGCGCCGGAGGGGCGTGTTTGTCTGCCATGTGGGATCAGACGTCATTTCCACAACTCGCTCGGGAATCGCGCGAGAACCATCATCCGTGGCAATCCAATCGCGATTTCCGCCGTTGTAAGAATTGAAACCGCGAAATGAGGACTGATCGTTATAGGAAGACGTAGTGGAAACCTGAAACGTGAGTTTCTCCGGGAACTCCTTCGTGGAAAGCTGTACGGAGCCGCCCCCGAAGTCGCCGGGCTGATCCGGCGTCGCCGTCTTGCTGACGACGATATTGTCCAGCAGATTGGCCGAGATAATGTCAAACGGCACCGTGCGTTTCAGTGGTTCGGGACTGGCGATCGTCGTTCCGTTCAGCCGCGTGTTATTGTACCGTTCGCCCATCCCGCGCACGAAGACGTACTTGTCTCCCACCACGGTGATGCCGGTCACACGTTTCACCGCTTCGGCCGCGTCGGAATCGGGAGATTTTTTGATCTGTTCGGCGCTGATGCCGTCCGACAGCGCTGGCGCCTTCTTTTGCAGGCTCAAGAGCGCGGCTTCGGTGTTATTCACCAACCGCGCTTCAATTACCACTTCGCCCATTTGCAGGGCTTCACTGCGCATCTGGAGATTCAGGGTCACGGTCGTGTTCGTATCTACCGCCACACCGGTAACGGTGATCTTGCCGTAACCGATATAGTTTGCGTTCAGGTTATACGTCCCTGCCGGAACATTCCGGATCTGATATTTGCCGTCCAGATCGGTGGCCGCTCCCTGGCTGGTGCCTTCAAGCATCACGCTGACTCCGATCATCGGGTCACCCGTTTCGGCATCCACGATCAGACCTTCGACCATTCCGTTCCCCTGCGCCAAGCACAGAGTTGCAAATAGCGATAGTGCAAAAAAGCAGCAACAAAGGGCGCGCGACATCCGCAAGAGCATACCTCGGTTAATCATCTATGTTACGTTTAGAAACGACGGGCCGGTTCAGAACGTGGCCGTGAGCTGAACGTTGATGTTCTCAAGCTGATCGCCGCTGCGCAAGACGATCCAGTCCCGCAGCGGTGAGCTCGAATGGTAGTAGCCGTAGCGGTCACCGGTCGTCAACGCTCCATCGTGATCAAAATCCAAAAAGAGACCGATATAGCAGGCGATGCTATCCGCTTCCAGCCTGGAGGTTGATGTATAACTGGCCTGATCCTGCCCGACGGAATCTGAAAGCGTTGCCGCGTTCGTTAGCGCGATGTTGGCGGCGCCAACTTGATTCGTATTCAGAAAGAGGTGGATGTTCTCCAGGGGATGTCCGCTCCAGCGCACCGTGCCTTGAATCACAGTCTGCACCGGGGCTGACGTGCCAAGCGTGCGGAGAAATGTCGGCCACTGCGGATGCGTGGAGGGAAGTGAAAGTGCGTTATAGGTCGTCAAGAGCGTGGTGTCGGCCGTAGCTGGAAAGTACAGCGTCACGCCGAGGCGATCATCAGCGGGCTGATTCGAACGGCGGTAAATGACCAGTTCGTTTAAGGCGAGAGTGAGGTGCTCGGCGGCTTCGGCAATCGCCGCTTCCTGGGAGAGCAGCGAATCGCGCTGCGCGCTCACGGCCATCCGACCGAGGTCAACGGCCTGCGAATCATCCGTCTGCGAGACCCAAGACGAATCTCGGAGCGCTTGAATCTGCGGCGCGTAGTCCGTGACATGCGGAGTCAAGGCGGCGGCCAGACTGTCGAGTTCAAATGCGGCGGCGGCGACTCGGGCCAGGCGCAGGACGCTGTACTGGTGAGGTGTGCTTTCTTGCTGTAAACCCTCCATCATGCCGTCCACGAGAACCGTGGCGAAGCGCTCGCCATCTATCTCCGGAATTCCGTTCAAATCAAACATCCAGTAGCGAACCGACAGCGCGAAATCATGCCGAATCGCATACGGACACGCGACCATGTAATCCGAAAATGCCCTGCACTCGTAAGCTGTTTCGAGGCCGCTCATTTCCGGAGCGAACCACGCGACGACATTGAAATGCACCGGATTGCCGGCAACGCTCAGACTGGTAATAGCCGCACGCATGTCGGTTGGGGTCATCGGTTGTCCGTTGCCATTGATGTTGTCCGTCAAGCCGCCCTGCCACCCTTGTCCATCACCGGCGAGAATCAGTGCATACCTTTCAGCGGGAGACTCGGTAAGCGCAAGTTCGATAAACGAACTCAAAGTCTGAGCGGACGACAAGTCCCGGCTGCCCCAATCCATGAAGCTCGTTTCCCCGGCAATTCCACCTTCGGCATTTCCCGAAGTGGCCATGCGATACACGCGAGCATGACCATCGGTCTGGGGAGAACTGATGCAGGCCACGACATGAATGCCTTGCATCAGGTGAGCATTCTGCAGTTGAGTAACAGCTTCCATGACTGAACCGTTGCCTTCGGAACTGTAATTGTCCGTTCCGTAGAACAAGACAGTCCATTCCGAACCTGGCCCCGGATCGTTGCTCAACGTGCTATTGACCATTGAATGATCACGCGAGCAGGACTGAAGTCCCAAAGCAGTGAGTAGGCAGATCGCGAACAGACAGATCGTGACTTTCATGGAAGTTCTCCTTGACCGGCAGAGATAAACTGAGGTGGCAACCGATTGGCTCAGGCTTAATATGCAAATCCCATGTTGGCCGAACATGAAGAACATGTTTCGTGATTGTTAAGAAATCGGGCTGTTGTGCCTCTATATGTTTAAGAAAGGACGCCCCGAAGATCGGCAGTCCTTTTTAGAGTCTGCTATGATTTCCCGCAGTGATAATCGGCCGGCTCGACTATCGGCGTGATCGCCGCAAATACGTTCCATGCGCGTTCGTAAGGCTCCATGCAGACGTCTGGATTGATTCGATCACTTGTAGTCCAGGACAACGCCTGTTCGCCTGTCTCGCCATATCTCCCGCCTTCACACCCCATCTGGTCGCCTCGTTCGACGCATCCAGCGCCGTGCTACCCTTCACAATTGCCAGCGGATTACAGGAGACCTCCTCTCCGCTCAACTTATGAGCTATCAGGCAGAAGTGGCTAAGCGTAAGGAAAACAATCTTTCTTTCCTGCATTCAGATCAGCTTTTGTTGATTACATTGAACATCGGTGCAAATACCTAAGAAGTTAAGCCAGAATTGAACATTTGTCAAGAAGAGGTCGCTGCTGAGTTGCAATTAATGAAACTGACCATATCTTGAGAGATATGGCTGCGTACCCCCAATTTCTGGAGCGAAAGGAACCACCCAATGTCCACGTCATCACAGGCATTTGAAGGTATGACCAGCGCTGAAGTCCGCGCCATGTTAAAGCGTGCGGGGCTTCCCTGCTTGGTCTCATGGCTGTGGAAACACGGCGAACAGTTTATCCGCGAGCAGATTCCGGGTAGAGGATGTAAGGGGTTATCATGGCGGTACGACCGGAACTTCGTCGAGAGCTTTTGCGGTCCTAATCGGACTGGTCGCTCGCGGACGGAGATGTTAATTGCGGCAAACTCGCAGTCATTTTGGGCAGGACATTTGGGTCCCGATAGGCGAGGTGACTAATGAACCGCGACGGAGGCACTCCCTCGGTCGCGGGAAAGTTGTTGGAGCCTGAGCGGTCAGGCCAATGGATGAAACAGAATAAGCACCTGTTCCGCTTCAGAACCGTTCCGGCTCCGCATCTGCGGGGAGGCCAAAAGTACATATTTGATCTCAACTCCGTGCGCGAGTGGGTAGCGGCGAACAAGCCGCACAAGATGACGGTGCAGGACTATTTCAAATATGGTAGCCCGGCACGGCGGTTAGGCGGAGGCTCTGTGCGAGGTTACCCGCAGCCATATGTCAACAAGTCTTCAATGTCCGAGACTTTCTGCTGACTTTTCGATAAAGAATCTCAAAGAACTTGTAAGAATTTATGAGAGTGAATAGCTAATTCCCAAGCTCTCCCCTGCTGTTGCGCAGGGCGGAGCGGCCCATAGCGGAGAATACCACTTGCTTCCTCGCTACCAAAACCATATATTGACGCCATCTGATGCAGCCCTCTGGTTTGTCTGCCCGCAAGCCGAGGATTTGCCCCGAGTCCCTTATAGCCCTTCTCGTGCGTGGGCAGACGCACTTGGAGGGCTTTTCTATGACCGAATAAGCTGACACGTTGGAGTTGAAAGCAGGACATTTTCTGTCCTTTTGCTGGCGGTTGCAGTTCCTGCGGAAACAGTTGGTTCAATTTCGATGGAAGCAGCCTTGAATTCAGAAGGGAGCGCGATCACAACACTCGATCTAAACAACCTCAACGTAGATCCAATAGAAGTGCTTGGTCGCATTTCCGAGGTGCGGTTTACTGGAGAAGTGATCTACGACATAGATGCAGGCAAAAAGATCAAACGAGTCATGGTCAAACTGACATGGACTGAACTCGTCAGAATCGCTCCACTTCTTTGTGCTGCCTATGGCCTTCAGGTAAACGATGAGACGCGTGAACAACTAAGTGAAGATAGTCCTCCCGATCATATCGAAGACAATCAGGCTCCGAAGGGAAAGATGTATCGCCATCGTCCGCCAGGTTCGGACTGCCCCAGACTTCACAGAATTACCGTTGAGATCAAGAATGGTATCTTTGGCAAGAGAATTTAGCCACTCAAGGCTTAATATATGTGCATAATTTGCACACCAAATCGTGATTTGCACATATTAGCATAAATTACTTAGTTTCAAGTTGATATAACATAATGTATTATGTTTTGGCATAGATACTGCGTACCTATTTAGGTTGATTTGCTTGGAGGCGGGAGCAGGTTTGCCGCCTTTGTGGGTTGCAGAGACTATCCGATGAAAAGGACGACTCGTGCCCGCACCAGACATAAGCCTATCCATCTCTGACACAAATTTTGTCAGTTAAGCGATAGAGAATAGTGGCGCCAAGAAATTGGCGTCGGAATTTGCAGGTAACCAATAAAACGGGCCAGCAGTCCACAGGGATTGCTCGCCCGTTTTTTTGTGCCCAAAACTGAGCACCCGTTAACAAAAACTTCAATCGGCTTTCCTTCTGCCTATCGCGGTCAGAGGTGAAGCCGAGAACTGCATAGCAGTTTGTGAACACGCCCATGCACGTGAACCGCGACACGTGCGTGGGCTTTCATTTACAGGAGGTCGCATGAAATCGGAGTTACAGGCGGAAATTGACAGCACGCTCGCGAGGTGGCGGGCACAAGTTGCGGAGCAACAGGACAAGGTGATGACAGGAGAACAGGGTGGCATGGTAGGCTTTGGCGGCGGTTATCTGTCTGCGCTTGGGCTATGCGTTGCGCAAATAGAGCAATTGGTCGGCTCGTCTGCAAAATCAATCGTGGAGCGAGCATGACAGTCGTTTCTATGTCTCCAACAAAACCTCCGCCTCCGAACTTAGAAGGGCGATTAGACGATCTTCTCGCGCGGTGGAACAGAGGCGTCGCCTTTTACCACAAAAAGAGCCTTGAAGAGATCAACGACCGTACATGGAATGGCTACGAATTAGCTCTTCGCATGGCATCAGTCGAATTAAGGCGTGCTATCCAGTTGGCGAGAGAAGAGGGTTAAATGGCACACGGTCGAATGATTCTCCGCAAGACCGGACGGGATGAGAAGCTGGCTGAATATGGCAAGGCCTACGGGACATGGGCTTTGGTCATGCATCACCGGCTCATTGCGTTCATTGACAAGGGCAAAAACGTCTCCGCAGATCCAAACTACCTGAAGAGTCAGATATTCCCGCATGACGACCAGACGGCGGAAGATTGCCGGAGGTATGTCGGCGGACTGGTGGAATATGGGTTTGCGCGAGCCTATCGCTCTGACGGCATGTTGTACCTTTATGTCCCAAAATTTCTTGATAATCAACCCGGAATCCGACTCGAACGAGAGCGAGAGGAATGGCCAGAGCCGACCAAAGACTCATGGGTTGATCTGGACCTGAATGGCTTTGTTTTATCGAATGTTAGTACAATTGTCGGAGAACTGCCGTCAAACTGCCGTCAAACTGACGACACGCTGCCGGAGGAAAGGAAAGGAATACAAGAGAAAGGAAGTGAATGTAAGGGAGTGGCGGAAACGGCTACGCAGCCTCATTCAAACGGTCAACCACCATGGGAAGAGCGAAAGGCTGCTGAGGACTTGGTGCTTGTACGTGCCGTCAATCTCTGGAACGAGTACGCGGCGAAGTTCAAGGCTGATAGAGTGCCGCCGATCAAGCCTCAATCAGTATTTAATGGTCCCCCGGCGAATCCCCACGTTGACCCGGATGGAGGAAATTGAGGAGCAAGGGTACACATTCGATGATTTGTTGGCCGGACTGGCCGGAGACCCTTACTATCGGAAGCACGGGGAACATAGCAACAGAGGATTCATGGCTGATTTCGACTGGGTAATCAAGCCGGAGACCAACTGGCAGCGTATTGCTGAGCGCGCGGGGGTCAGCCAAGAGCCAGAAAAAGAAATCCCATTGCGAACATATACCCCTCCCCCACCACGGAAGCTCGGAGGCTCTACAATTGGTCCGGCCAATGCCTGAGATCCAACCAACGACACCAATCTCTGTGGACGTAGAGGCTGCCCTGTTAGGAACGATCCTGATGGCCTTTGAGGCTCGTGGAGCCAAGTTCGCCACCTCGATCCGGCAGTGTTCCGAAAGCCGCAACACGGGGCTATCTTTGCCGCTATTAAGCGACTTGCCGAGAATGGCACATCCGTGGATGTTCCGCTCCTCGTTAATCAATTGCAGGGATCAGGGAAGTTAGAAGAAGTCGGGGGTTCTCTGTACATCCTTGACCTTGCCGACAATGCCTATTCCGCAGCGAAAATCCGGGACTATCTCTCCGTAATTATCAGAGAATACGCCGTGCGCCGAATTGCGGCTGTGGCAGAGCAGGCCGCAGTTGAGGCAAGGTCAGCATTAGCCAAGCCTGAAGAACTTGTCAGCAGGTTGGAGGAGGCAATTTCTGACGTTCGTAGATGCACGTCGGAGGTCTGGCCTCACGATTCTTCGACGGTAATGAGACAGACGATAGGTTTTCTCGAAGACAGGCGGCGAAATATTCAATCCATGTTGCGGACGGGTTTCGATGAACTGGATTGGTACGTACGCAGCTTTGAGCGCGGGCAGTTGATCCTACTGGGTGGTCGCCCAAGCATGGGAAAAACCTCGCTTGCATTAGACATCTGTGAAAATGTGGCTCGAAGTGGTCACAAAGTCGGGATCGTGTCACTGGAAATGCCTAATGCTGAGCTTGGGACACGGTTGCTTTCAAAACGAACGAGAATTCCCGTTGCCGACCTCTTGGGGGGTGATGACTTGGGAGAAGGCTGGACCAACGTAATTGATGCAGCAGCGAACGTGGCAGAATTTCCCTTGATCTTCAGTGCCGGGAGCCACTCGTTGCGGTCGCTGGACAAAGTGCTGGGCGAGATTCACAGGCTTGTCTGCGACTGCAAATGCGAATTAGTGATGCTGGATTACCTTGGACTGATTAGCCCCGGCAACAAATTACCCGCGTCTCAAACGCAGTGGATCGGTCACGTAAGCCAAAGTCTGAAGCTCACGGCGCGGGAGTTGAATGTGCCAATTCTTTGCCTCTCGCAACTTAACCGTGCTGCGGAAACCCGCCCCGATCCAAGACCTCAGTTGTCCGACCTGCGAGATTCGGGGTCGCTGGAACAGGACGCAGACATTGTCATGCTCTGTTACCGTCCGTGGTACTACGTGACAGACTCAGGCGATGACAAGCAGAAGAATTTGCGCACCATGACTGTTGAGGTTGCCAAGAGGAGGGTCGAACGTAAGACTGAGAACCTGTGCGAGGTCATTGTCGCCAAGAACCGCAACGGGGCGACCGGCTCATGTTGGCTTTCATGGCGGGCGGAGTATTGTGCTTTCGAGAACCTGTCACTCGATGAGCCGGAAACAATTTTCTAAGGGAGGGGCAAGCGTGGAAGTCTACGGCGTACCGAGTTCAATGGTTCAGAACATGATTATGACCTCCTCACTTGACGATTCTGAGGTGAAAGACCGCCTTGTGCGGCTACGCGAGCAGGAGCCGGAACTCGGCGACTCGCTTGTCGCGGCGGCGGTCGGAGTCACGATGCGAACGGTTACGCGGTGGCTTGGCGAGGATCGGGAATTTCGGGTACGGTGGAAAGCAGCGCGGGATATTGGGCGGTTTATGGCGCGCGAGGAGGAGAGTATTGAAGCAGCTTGAGTATGGAGACGCGCGGGACAGACTAATCGCCGCGCTTCGTGCTGGGAAGTACATTCATTTGTGCGACGCGGCGGAGGATGCGGGAGTAAATGATTTTCACGCGCTCCGAATTGCCCACAAAGACCCCGAGGTGAGCGATTTGTACGGCGAAGTGATAACCCGCCGTCACAATCGCGCCTTGGAAGAGTGGGAGCGACAAATGTTGAGGTTTCCAGCAACCGGCAAACCTCTTTCCTGTTCCCTCATCTCGCACACCATGAAGGCACGGTACAGACTCAGTCAGGCACAGGCACTTGTGGCTCGATGGGAAATCAGGGCCGGAAAGCGCCTCGTCGCGCTACGCCAGCCATCACCCAAAGTGCAGAGATTGGTGGAAAAGATTAAGCGCGATCGGGCGGCGAAGAAGGCTTCTCATAGCGATGCGAGCGCCCCGCCAGCTCATTAGTCAGGTTCGCGCGCGCGGGTACGCATGAAGTGTGTCAATTGCCGCGTCGGGGCGCTAAGCGGGTAACCGGCAGGGTTTCTGGGTTACTCCGGCTTCTGGCTGATTAAGATAGAAAAATGAGGGTCTGGCAAGCCCTCAGACAAGAGATATTTCTTTTTAGGTGTTCTGATGCCTTATTCGTGACCTTGCCGGGAATGAGGCACAGCACCAACGGAACGGAGTGTCTTAGATGCTCCAAATGATCACATACGGGTCGAAGACCCAAACAGTACAGGAGGCTTAGAATGCCGTTTATTTTAGATGATGCACTCGCGGCTGCCATTGCGAGCAGCTTGCTCGGTACGGGCGGCAATTTCTTAGGCCGTCTGTTGTCGCGTCCCAAGCGAGACGAATACGATTTGGATACTCAAGCGATTATGGCGGCCTTGTCCAAGTACGTCAATCGCGGAGCCGCAACCGAGGCGGGTATGGCCGGACAAGCCGCCGCTGAAGCCGGGACCGCGCAAGGCGTGACCGGCGGGGCAATGGGTCAGATCGTTAGTAGCGCACAAGCTCCTGTGTACGCCGCAGCAGAGGACAGACTCGCCGGAGCCGCCTCGGACTTGGAATTTGAAAAGCAGAACCGTCTCCGTCAATACCGCAGTGACCGCAGACAATCGAATGCTGATCTGTGGGGTGGAACTATCGGCGACGTGGCGGGAGGACTTGGGGCTTGGTCAGCGATTAGCGCGCGAGATGATGCGATCAAAAAACTAACCGATGCGTACAGTGAACAACGAATGCCCGGGCGTGCATTGGTTAGCTCTTCCTCGCCTAACAACATGGTTTCTCGTTCCCTGTCGCGATCACTTCAGCGACCAATTGGGAACGCGCAAATTACTCCATACACCGCGCTACCAATAAACAGCCCGTTCACAAACGAGAGCAGACTTCCTCCCTACTCCGATCCGGGGGCAAAATATGACAGGGAGATGCAGAGCTTTGATTCGTATGGCGCGCGGCAACCGTTACGTCCTTACCGTCCCCGCCCGTTGTATGGGGAAGATGCTTTCAAGTGGAACACCTAATCAGAGGGTGATTGTATGCCAATTCTGGATTCGGGAGCGATTCGACAAGCTCTTCACATACATCTTGGGGCTGAAAGGGCGAGCGAGCGCTGCAAGGGGTATCAACTTTACCCCACTCTTAAGTACTTACTAATTCACTGGGATCAATTCGTGTCTGCCCGGTTATCACAACCTATCAGGATCTCCGTTCTGCTGACAAGCGCCCAAGTATGCGCGGCGCTCAATGTCAGCAGTTCGTGGCTCGCCCGGCGACGCGGTGAGTTAGGTGCGATTGTCTTCGGAGGCAGGAGCGGAAAAGAGTATCGCTATCCGCAAGAGAAGATCGAAGAGTACAAACTGCGGAATACAGTGCATCCGGCGCAGTCCTTTGCCGTCACAGGCCGCAGAACTCTTGCGAGCATCACGGCAGACATTATGAGCCGTCGTGGACAGACAGCAGCCAAGTAGATCACACGACAAGTAAATTCAGTGACTTAAGAATTATTTCGGTTTTTTTCTCCTTACCCCTTGCAAATGGGAAAGGAATGTACTACATTATACCACAACACGGTACGTTTCATTCCATCTGGGTTAAGAAAACACCAAGAGGTAAACGGGAGAACGACAATGTTAGAAGGACAGAATCTCAGAACGTGGAGACGCGAACTCCAGTATTTGATTGCAACGGCAGATGCACAGCGCGCGGAAGAGCTAAAGCGGGAGCTTACGGCTTTTCATTTCAGGATGGAGGACATCTTTGAGACGGCGCGCGGCGAGTGGGACTTCTATTTTGAAATCCAAATCGAGGACGGGGTGCGGAGTTATTACGTCGGCGCGGCGCACGGGGAGATAACGGGGGAAATGGAAGTATTAGACCCTAACTTCTTCTCCCTGCTAAATCGCCTTGAGCACAGTCTCAGAGAGTTTAACGACTTCAAAGACAGATGCGCGGGGCCGAGGTGTCCAGTAATCGAGGCATACTTCGTGCACAACGACCCGATGCTCCCGGGTATGGTTATGCGCTTGACGCGCTCGGCGGCAGGAAACTACGAACAGCAAATAGTAGCACACAGCAACGGCAGGGGTTAGCGGTCTCATCTGCTGGCCCCCGTCGCTTGCACAAATCAACCGGAGCTACTATGTCCTGTTCAATTCGCAAAGCACAGCGGAGACACGCGCGGCTTAGATTCATGGAGCGTCATGGCCTCTATTTCGATTCGGCTACTCGCTCGATCTTCATTCGGACTATTCACGAGGGGCTTGCCCGGTTTGTGCGAGAGACACGGCCCGGCGTTCGCTTTGGGATGTTCCCTACATTGACAAGGCTTTCCTCGTTGCTTTTGATTCTCAGACCGGGGAAATAGTGACAACGCTCCCTCGGAGAGGGCGAAGGTTATCACTTTCAGAGCAACTGCAAATTGTTTAGACCCTTATTCAAGGCAGGGTTGTACAGGTCAGGACTGGCAAAATACGACACAATGTAGTATTTTAGGGGGTAGCCCTACCGAGGCTCGCGGTCGGTTCATTCGTATCCAATATGCAGGCACATCAAACTATGGCAGAGAAAACAAGGGTATCAGGCGGCAAACTCCGCTGGCAAACCTATCTGACTCCCGAGATGGTGGAGACGATCCGCAGGGCGGCGCACCACCTGAAACTGACAACGGGGGAAGTGGTGGAAGTCGCTGTAACCAAGTTTGTCAAGGAACAGGAAAAGAGGCGGGGGAAGCCCTTTGGCCCCATCTCGCGGCTGCGTTCAGGTCGTCCATTGCGCGAGTCTGAATAAGAAATGACGGCTGACAGCATCAAGAGGAAGTTGAAGCGCGGGGAGTACCCGGTCTATCAGCGAAAGCTCAAGGCCGGGACATACTGGTATGGTAACGTCCGGCTCAAGAGCGAGCAATGGCGCAGTTACAATACTGGCCTCTTAGTCAGCGACTTCCCCAAGCGTGACGCTATGGATCACGTCAAGGACATGCAGGAGGAGCTTGATGCTGGCGGTGACCCGTTTCGTGAAGACCCGCCCAAGACAGGGCACACCATCTCAGCCGCCACTCACAACTATCTGAAGAACTGCGAAGAGCGGAATCGCCGCTCCTCGACTGTCCGATCTTACAGGGAAACGCTCGTACGCTTTCAGAAAGTGTGCGGTGATATTCCCCTCGCCGGAATCAGCAAAGACCATGTCCACGCGTTCCGCACGTCCTTGTCCGGGCTGTCGCTGCACACGATCAACATTCACCTCGCCAATCTGCGAGCGTTTCTGCGGTGGATCAAACGCGAAGCACCGGAGTATGACTGGCAGCCGCCCGAGGTGCAAATGGTCAAGACAGACCCTCTACCGTTCGTGGACTATTACAACATCGAGGAGTGCAAGAAACTGCTCGCGGCAGCAGCCTCCGTTCACCTGAAAGACAAACAGAGTCGCCCGTTCTTTCCCATGCACCCGCTAATTGCCGTCCTGATGATGTCAGGCCTCCGCAAGAACGAGGCAGGGAGTTTGCACTGGGAGGCTCCAACCGACCCCCGCGCGATCTGGCCGTGGGTGGACCTTACTCAGAACCAGATTGCAGTCCCAGCGCCGTCATCGAAGAGCCGCCGTATTAGGTTCGTTCCACTCCTGCCGGAGCTTGCCGCCGTCTTCAATAACTGGCCTGTTGCGCGCCGTGGGCGACTTTTCCCGTTCTCCGTGGACAGCGGCAGCGTAAGCGACAAGTGGACGGAGGTGTGCCGTGTGGCGGGCGTGAAGCGGCTCAAGATGCACTGCCTGCGAGACACGTTCGCCGTGAATCTCCTGCTCAAGGGAGTGCCTCTCGTGGTCGTCATGGAGATCCTTGGACACGAGGACGAGAGCACGACAAAGAAGTATTACGCGGTCATCGGAAAGCATGAACTAACGGATGCAATTCGTCGTGCATTTGGCACATTTTCTACCCCAATTCTCCCACGACTTCTAAGCGATTGATTTTTCATGTTCAAGACCATAATTCGTAATCAGCAGGTCAACGGTTCGAGTCCGTTCAGCGGCTCCATAAAAAACACAGGTTTAGGCCTGTGTTTTCTTGTTTCTCCACTTTCTTGAATCGTTTACTTTTCTCGAGTGCTCTTCGACGATGGTGAGACGCCCAAATTGGGAGCGGATGGCGGAGTTGAAGGCTGGCGTCCCTGTGACGTCCCTCTCCCCTGCTCTGGAAGGATGGCGATGACCTGATAGAACCGCTGCAAGAGTTCTGGATTTGCCAAAGTGCTGTCACGGTAAACGGAGTCGGTGGCGGGGATTTCGGCAAAGAACGTGAACGCAGAATCGAGACTGGGCGCGGCGAAAATGCGATAATGAGAGGGCTGAATGGGTTGACCGAGTGTGTCGGTGCGGACGTGATTCCAGCGCAGCTCGACCAGAGAATCGCGAACGGCGAGGGTGAGATTGCGCACACGATCGGGAATGGATGGCACAGGATCAACCGGAGTCGCTTGGACGAAGAGAATCTGATCGAGAATGCCTTGCCAATCGGTGGCCAAGGAATCGCGTCCTGCAATTTCGATGCGGAAGGAGTGCCAGCCCGCGGACAAGTAGAACAAGTCGCTGCGCACGGTGTCGCTGCGCACCCAGCGCCCCCACGGGATCGGCGCATACGAATTGTAGGCGGAGAGACTGGTGAGCGTATCAATCTTCGTGCGCAAAATCGCCCCGGCGGGACAGACGACCCAGAAGTACTCGAGGTGACAGTTACTACTCACCGGGTAGTAGAAATTCAGAGTCGAATAGCTGCCGATGCCCGTGCCTTGCAGCATTCGCACGCAATCGCGGCCCCAGGGATCGGTATTGTTGGACGCGGCGTAATCCCAAACACATTCTTCGCGGAAGCGCAAACCCGACGCTTGGTCCATGGTTTCCAGTTCGAGGCGATAGAAGTCGCGGTTCTTGAGCGGGCGAGCGGAGAACGCAACCGGAACGCCATTGATTTGCGCAATGAGAGTGTGATCGCCGGCGGGAAGCAGCTCGGGAATTGTGCATAAGCCGTGCAAGCATCCGAGACTGTCAACGATGGGCGCAGGCGAGGTCCATGGCAGCGAGAACGAAGCAGCAACGAGACTTACCGTCGCGCCGAGGGGAAAACCGTGGCCGGTGATTTCGAGAGTGTCGGTGGTGAAGACACAGGTGTCGAAGTCGTCGCGCAGAGGAATGAAGCTGAAGAATGGAGACGATTCGTGCCGCCAGTTCGGCCAGATGACCATCGTATCCTGCTCGACGATGAGAGATATGGGATAGGTGCCGCTTTGAAGCGTCTCCGGTGCGGCGATAGTGACATCGAGCAGCGAATCGGCATTGACCTGCGCGGAACCGCCAACCACAGACGTAGGCACATCTCCTATCGTGATGTCAGTGGCGACAGAGCCGGGGATCAGGCGGCGGCCGACGATGCGCATTAGTTCGTTCGGGGAACTTGAGTTGCTGCCGTCGGCATCAAGAATGCGCCACCGCTCGGGTTCTACGTAGGCGAAAGCCATGGTGCGATAGTGACCGGTCATTTGCCCGAAACGACCGACCTCGGTCGCGCCACGGAGACTCGAATTGAATGGCAAGGCGTCGTTCAGATGCCAATGATATGCGGCGGCACTGTCGCCCAAGTAAGCGATGCAGCCGTGCAGCGGGAGTTGCGCATACGCGGGATACCAGTAGCGCCCGCCTTTGAAATAGTCCTCGGTGCCGGTGCCGTGCCACGCCGGGATACTCTGGCCATCGAACCAGAACATTTCATCGCCTTCGAGCACGTGCGGATCATCCTGCTGGGTGTCGAACAGCGAGCCAACGTAATTGCCGGCGCCGGTGAAGTTCGCATACTCATACAGTTCCCACTCCGTCGTGGGATTTTCTTCGTGGTATTGCGCGCGAGCACGGAACGGCGGATTTTCAGACGGGGCGCGCTCAATGACTTCCGCCCAAAGGCCAGCGGTTTGTGCAACACCCGTACTATTCATCATTTCGAGACGCAAATGCGAATTGAAGAAGACCGGGAGATTCAGGTACAGCGTGTCGCTGCGTGTGCCAGTGAGTAGAGAGGTGTAGTTGTGCCAGCCGAGGGGTTGGGCGAAGAGTTCGCTTACCGGGCCATCAAGGTCCGGGAATGGATAGCCGTCGGTATAAACGCGGACCCAGAAGTTCTCAAGGACGGATTGCGGGTGAACCGGCAAGCGGAAAAGAATGCGGCGCGTCATACCGCTGCCATCGTAGATCCATGATTGAGTGGCGCTCGCGGGCAGTGAGAGCTGGCCGCCGAAGGTCGCAGTTGGATCCGGCAAGAAGATCGGCTGCGACGGATTCAAGAAGCGCTGGCGGAGGGAATCAAGATGCGCGAGATAATCCGCGGAGGGAGGAAAGGTGAACGACTCGACGGTGGTGCCGGGAGGGTAACGATGAGCGGTGACGTGATAGTAAATCGTGGTCTGACCGCTGAACGTGATGCGCAGATGATTCTGGAAAGGAATCGGAACATAAGAGAAGAAACCGTTGGACGAGCTGTCCGCGAGCGGGGTTGTGAAAGGCGGGACATAGCCAGTAAGCTGCAAAATGCTCGTGTCAATCAGCGCGGTTGTTGTATCGTCCACGTAGATGCGCCAGCGCCAAGAGGGACTTGCGGGATATTTGTGCCACCAGAAATCGGTAAGGACGCCGGGGCCGTCCATGTCACAGATGATTTTCCAGCCGTGGGAGTCCGTGCCGTAGTACCAACCGAGATCACTGTTGCCGCCGTTGCGGGCCCAACTGGAGAAGTGGACGGCCTCGGCATCGAGGGCCCAGGCAAGTGCCTCCGTGTGGAGAAAATGCTGCCAGATGTCCCGCTGCTGGGCAAAAAGCCCCTGTGCAAGAAGGGACAGGGCAACGATCGTTAGCGAGACGCGTGAACAGAAGCGCAGAGGCATTACTATTGACCCGGATAATCTGAATTGTATGAATATAATACGAGAATCATAGGAAAACAACACAGATCGAGAGATGGCGACTGAATCGCACCATCCTGTCAACTGCAAGATCAAGTGCACTTCTGAATGTACGATTTGATCTCACCAAGTTGTCGCACATCGCACCAATAATCACGAAAATCATGCAGTGCTAATGATGCAGGCCGCCAGATTCGGGCAGGATACAAATAACAGTTGACTTTCCACTTAGCATTTGCTATAATCAATCGAAGCTGCTTCCAGCGCTGCGAAAGAAATAACGCACCGCAGCTCTCTATGAGAACCACGTGTTCTCCGGGCGGCAGACCGCATGAACGGTCATAGTTGGCATGCAGAATGCGGCTCAGCTGTGACGGTGGGCGTGGCCGTTGGACTTGGGAACAAGGGTTTGGAAGCGGCGCGGAACGGTCCGCAGATGGCACGCGATTTGATGTCAATTGAATGAATAGAGCGGCGGATGGATGCGATTTTGAGACAGCGTGAGGCGATTGCATTAGCATCCGCCGATGATGAAAGAGAGCGAACGATTGTGAGAGAGCGAGCGAACTTGACGGTGTTGGGAGCGATTGTAATGACCCTGCTGCTGGCGCAGAGCGCGGCGGCGGGGCTGCGAGATATTCATCCGCACCCGCAGCAGATGGGTCCGCTGTCTTATGACCCGGTCTGCATTGCGGGCACTTTTTATTTGGTGACGCCGGATAATCCGACGAGCGAGGAGATTCTTGTCCGCGACGAAGCGGTGCAGAGAATCGGCGCGAAAGTCTATCGCGTGCCGATCGTGATCAGTTGGTCACAGTACAGCGGACAGACGCCGGCGTTGTGGATGGGAACGGCGGCGCGAATGCCCGCGCTCGTGGCGGCGCTTGACTCAACGGAGATTGCAGGGCTGGGAGCGATGCCGCACGGGGAAGAATATCAGATCTACGTCAGCGATGATCGGATTCTGCTGGGGGCGAGCGATTTGAGCGGGATGCGCTGGGGAGTGATGTCGCTTGTGGATTTGATGTCGGAGACGAACGGCTCGATGTACGTTGATCGCGCATACATTCGCGACTGGCCGGACTTTCCGCAGCGCATCACGACGATCAATGCCTCCATGCGGACGCAACAGCAAGCTAACTTTGTAAATTACGTGGCCGATCTTGCCTATTCGTCGAAGATGAACGAGATCGAATGGAACGACCCAGACGCCGGCACCCTTTCGTCGCCGTTCTACCGTTCGTCGGCGGCATCGTTTCGGAACAGCCTGCGGGACCGAGGGGTGAGGTTGTGCATGTCGGCGGATCGCACCGGAGTCTATGTGCCCGAGCCGAGTTGGCTAGAGGGAATTCCGCAGCAAGGGACGAAGATGCGGGTGGTCACCAGCCGTCTGTCGGAGATCAGCGCGGGATTCGGCCTGACAGTACCGAACGGGGGATTCGAGACCTGGAGCGGTTCGCTACCGACAGGGTGGCAGATCTACCGGCCGGAATACGGAGCTTACATCTCCCGCGATCAAGTCACCCGGCATTCGGGCACGAGTTCGGTGAGATTTGCTTTAAGCAGCGGCGCTCCAAGCGATCTGGATTTACGGCGCTATTCGGTTTACGTGGGACACAATCGCTATCTGCATATCAAGTACTGGTACAAGCTGTCGGGATTTGCCGGTCAGATGCGCGCCATGCTGCAGTCACCGGAACCGGTGTATGGAATGCTGGATATGCGATTTGTGGATTATTCTACTCCGACTACGCAGGATTGGACGCTAAAGGAGTTCAGCCTTTCATCGGGGTATGCTGATTCCGTGATTGTCTTCGTGGGGCCGATACTGGGGACGGCAGGCACGATGTGGATTGATGACGTTTCCATCGAGGCCGGGCAAATCGAATCCATCGTGAGACGCACCGACACTCCGATGCAGGTGTACAAGGAACCGGCACATACTCTGATGATCGAGGGATCAGACTACCAGATCACAGACACCAGCGGCACAACCTACCAGCAGTTTGTGATGGCTCCGCGCCTGACAACTTTGACGGGCGGCCGCTTGGCAAATAACGATTCAGTGACCGTGGACTGGTACTGCGCGGTGCGCTATCAAGCAGGGCGCCAAACGCCATGCTTCAGCCTGACCGCGCCGCTACTGGCCTATCAGTCGCGAATCCGCACGCTGGATTCTCTGCTGCATCCGGACGGATTCAAGATTCACATCAATGAGATCTGCTACAGTGACTACGATCCGCTGTGCACATCCCGGGGTCTCTCGCCGGGTCAGCTTGTAGGCAGCTACTGCCAGCAGTTGTACAACAGTATTCAATCGTTCCGGCCCGATGCCTCGGTTCGCATCTACGGGGATGCGTTCGACATCTGGGTCGCCGATCCCCGTTTGCACCCGATCTCGACTCCGCCCTGGACTATCGGATCTTTGCAGCAATTGGCGACGCCGGTGCAAATCATGGGGATGACGGATTACTCAACAAATCTGGATTCGAGCTTTTCTTACTTCCAGGCTAATGCGCACAGCTCGGTCGTCGCGTCGTACGGCATATCGGGATTCGCAAGATGTGTGGATGGCGCCATTGTAGCCCGGCGTCACCGCGATACCTGCAACGGGATGCAGTTTTATGATTGGGACAGCACGATGTATGATCTGGTGCCGGATTACGCCGATCTTGCCTGGAACTTAGGGCCGTATATCGTGCACACGCCGGTGGTGTTCACCAGTCATCCGTCCAGCGTGGTCGTTCAGGCGGAGATGTGGGCCGATTTGTTCCGCGCGTCCATACCGCCGACGCTGACCGCGCGCACTCTGCGCTATCGCCTGCTGCCCTCGGGATCGTGGACGAGCTTGACCCTGAACAGCGTCAGCCCGGAGACCTATGCCGCAACGGTAAGTCTTGGCAGTCCAAGCGTGACTGGATTGGAGTATTATCTCGAAGTTACGGACAGCCGGGGGCAAACGCGGCGCGCGCCAAGCGGGGCGCCTACGGAGACGTTTGTAGCACTGTTTCCGCCGGGAGCAGGACCGGACCGGGTCCCGGGATATGAGGAGATTCCTTACGCCGTCACGACTGTGTTCGGATATCCGCAGTTGGAATGGGAAGTGCGCGACGGCGTGGATTGGTATGAAGTGCATGTGGGCGAGCACCCGGAGTTCATCGAGAACTCGCCGACGCTTGTCGTACGGCAGCAGCCGCTGTGCCCGCGTTATCTCATGGTGAATACTCCGATGCGACGGGTAAATCTCGATAACGTGCACGTGTATGCCGTGCGCGACATCGCGAGCAATCCGGCGAGAAAGATGACGCGCAGGATCGAGTAGCGACGGCAGAATCTATGATTCGACAATATGAAAAAACGCCCGCCGGAGAACCGGCGGGCGTTTTGTTTATGTTTGTAGCGGGGGTAGGATTCGAACCTACGACCTTTGGGTTATGAGCCCAACGAGCTACCAGACTGCTCCACCCCGCAATAAGTAAGACTGAATATAGGAAACCTTGACCGGAATGTCAAGCGGCTGTTTCACCGTTGTTCGTCGAAGTGCGCACTTTGAGGAGGCATCCCTCGACACGGCGGGGGGTTCGACGGATAACACGGGTCGTAACCTGATCAAATTCAATTTCTTCTCCGATCTCAGCGATTCGGCCGAGATGCGCCGAGAGGAAGCCTGACAGAGTATTATAATCACCTTCCGGAGGCGTCCATCCGGTGGCTGCGGCAATATCTTCCAAAAATGCAGAACCGGAGACAATAAACTTTCCGGGGGCCAGCCGCTTAATGATCGGTTCGTTGGGATCCCAGCGCTCGGCCACGGCACCGACCAGTTCCTCGAAGACATCTTTGATCGTCACCAAGCCATCGGTGCCGCCATATTCATCCACGACGATGGCGAGCTGCTCGCGACCTTTCTTGAAATCCTTGAGCAAATCCACGAGCCGTTTGGACTCGGGGACCATGTGAATCGGGCGCAATAGCTCGCTCACCGAATTGAATTCTTTCAGCAGATCGCGGGCGTGAATGCAGCCGACGATGTGATCGAGATCGCCTTCGTACACCGGGAAGACGGTATGCAAGTGGCGGCTCGCGATGTCACGTACTTGATCGGGAGTGGCGTCACGCGGGATGGAGACCATTTCGGTGCGCGGAGTCATGATGTCGCGGGCTTTGAATTCGCGCGCATCGAGATAGCGCGTCAAGATCTCGCCTTCCTCCGGAGATACGGTGCCTTCTTCGCGCGCGCCGACGAGGATTTGATCCAGCTCCTTCAAGATCGGGAAGGGCTCATTCCCCATGACCTGCCGCTGCTCCTCTTCCGAACGCGAGGCGAGACGCACGAAGGGGTAGATCAACATGCGAATGGGAATGAAGAGGTAATAAAAGATCAGCAGGGGAAACGAGACGTGGCGCACCACGCCGTTGGCGGCAGCGTAGCCGACGGTCTTGGGGATAATCTCGCAAAAAATGAGGGCGATGAGCGGACCGAGAATGATAACCCAGGCGTGACCGATGCCGTGCGAATCGGCCCACATCACCAGCAGAAACGAATAGGAGACGTTGGCGATGCTGTTGCCGATGAGCGTAGTGCTCAGAAAGCGGTGGGGATGCAATGAAAAGAACTGGACGATGCGGCCGCCAAGCTTGCGTGCCCGACCCCAGCTTACCGCGAGAATACGATCAAAGGCCGTGTAAACGGTTTCGGTGCCGGCGAAGAAGGCACTCAACAACAAGGCCAAGAAGATATAAAACATGAGACTCACGACAGCGACGCCTCGATGTGAATCCGGCCCCGGCTTTCATCGGTCAACGCCGCGGAAAGCGCATCAAACCGGCGTTGAGGAGCACTTAAACGGAAGCGAGCCTGAGCGACGGAAGCCAACGGTTCCACGGCGGCATCGAAGCGCTGTGCGACGTGATAGACCAAACTCTGCAAGTCATAGGAGCATTCCACAACGAGCGATTTCAATACTACGCGCCGAGCAGTAGTGGCCGCATCCAACGCAAGCGCGGCACAGTCGGCGTAGGCGCGCGCGAGATTGCCGGTGCCCAGCTTAGTGCCGCCGAAATAGCGGGTGACGATGACCAGACAATTTGTCAGATGACGACCTTGAATTTGTTGAAGAATGGGTAACCCGGCGGTGCCTTTCGGTTCGCCGGCATCGCTGGCGCGCTCCGAGAGATTAGGTTCGACGCCAAAACGCGCGGCGAAGCACCAGTGCGTGGCATCGTGGCAGCGTTTGCGCTCCAGTTCGAGCAGAGAATCTATTTCCTCCACCCTGCTCAACGGCAAGGCCGCTCCCAAAAATCGCGAGCCCAGCACACGCGTTTGAGCGTGGCCAGGCTCGGCGATCGTCAGGAAGTCGTCAGAGTTCATTTCTTTCGGCCGGGTTGCGCAATTCGGCCCGACACATCATGCCGTCTTGGCTTTGGCATTGCGGGCGCGAATCACTGCCTGCGCGGCCGCCAGTCTCGCGACCGGCACACGGAAGGGGCTGCAGGAAACGTAATCGAGGCCGACGCTGTCGAAGAAGTAGATGGAGTTGGGATCGCCGCCGTGCTCGCCGCAGATGCCGACCTTGAGCGCGGGGCGAGCGGCGCGGCCGCGCTCCGTGGCGAGGCGCACGAGTTGTCCGACGCCCGCTGTGTCCAGCGATTCGAACGGATCTTCGGGCAGGATGCGTTGGGCAACATAGAACGGCAGGAACTTGCCGGAATCGTCGCGCGAAAGGCCCATCGTGGTTTGTGTGAGGTCGTTGGTGCCAAAGCTGAAGAACTCAGCCTCCTTGGCAATCTCATCCGCCATCAGGGCGGCGCGCGGAAGCTCGATCATGGTGCCGACGAGGTATTTCATGTCGGAGCGATCGCCGAGAACAGCTTTGGCAGCCTGATGAATGACCTCGGCTTGCGCATGGAACTCAGCCAGCGTCATCACGAGCGGAATCATGACTTCCGGCAACACGACGAGGCCTTCATTCTTGACGGCAACCGCGGCTTCGAAGATCGCGCGGGCCTGCATCTCGGTGATCTCGGGATAGACAACTCCGAGACGACAGCCGCGATGGCCGAGCATGGGATTCGATTCGGCAAGGGATCTTACCTTGTCATGGATCTTCTCGGCCGGGACACCGATTTTCACAGCGAGAGCGGCGACGGCAGCGTCGCCGTGCGGAAGGAACTCGTGGAGCGGCGGATCGAGGAGACGAATGGTGACGGGCTTGCCGGCCATCTCCCGGAAGATGCCGATGAAATCGCTGCGCTGCATCGGGAGCAGCTTGGCGAGGGCACGCTTGCGATCTTCAAGGGTGTCGGCCAGGATCATTTCGCGAACGACGTCAATGCGATCGCCGCCGAAGAACATGTGCTCGGTGCGGCAGAGGCCAATACCCTCGGCACCAAAGGCGATCGCGTTTGCAGACTGATCGGGTTGGTCGGCATTGGTGCGTACCTTCAAGCGCCGGAACTCATCGGCCCAACCGATAAGGCTCTCGTAGAGTTTGTAAGTCGGCGCCTGCTCGGGCTTCAGGGTTTTCTCGAGCAGTACCTGCACGACTTCCGAAGGCTTGGTGTTGATGCGGCCCGCATAGACGTCTCCGGTAGAGCCGTCGAGGGAAATCCAATCGCCGAGATGGACGATCTTGCCCTTGACATGCATCTCTTCTTTCGCATAATCAATCTGCAGCGAATCGCAGCCGGCGACGCAGACCTTACCCATCTGACGGGCGACAAGCGCCGCGTGAGAAGTCATGCCGCCACGCTGCGTGAGAATGCCCTGTGCGGCGTCCATGCCGCGAATATCTTCGGGCGAGGTTTCGATACGAACGAGAATCACCTGTTCGCCGCGCTGTGCCCACGCTTCGGCGTCGGACGCATGGAAGACGACCCGGCCGGTCGCCGCGCCGGGGCCGGCGTTCAAGCCTTTGGCCAGTCGTTCGGCTTTGGTGAGGGCCTGCGCATCGAAGACGGGCCGGAGCAGCTGATTGAGCATGAGCGGCTCGACCCGCATGACCGCTTCCTCGCGGGAGATCAGTTTTTCGTTGACCATGTCCACGGCAATGCGGACGGCGGCCATACCGGTGCGCTTGCCGACGCGGCACTGGAGCATCCAGAGCTTGCGATGCTGGATAGTGAACTCGATGTCCATCATGTCGCGAAAGTGCGACTCGAGCTTGTCCGTGATGCCGATGAGTTCGCGATAGGCATCGGGCATTCTCTCTTCGAGCGAGGGGAACTTCTTCGCGCGGTCGTCTTCGGAGATCCCGTGCGCTTCGGCCCAACGGCGCGAGCCGACCAGCGTGACCTGCTGCGGAGTGCGCGTGCCGGCGACGACGTCTTCGCCTTGCGCGTTGACAAGAAATTCGCCGTAGAAGATCTTTTCGCCATTGGCCGGATCGCGCGTGAAGGCGACGCCGGTGGCGCAATCGTCACCGAGATTGCCGAAGACCATTGCTTGCACGTTGACGGCGGTGCCCCACGATTCGGGGATGCGATTGAGGCGGCGATAGACGCTGGCGCGTTCGTTCATCCACGAGCCGAAAACGGCGCCGACGGCGCCCCAGAGCTGTTGCTGCGGGTCTTCGGGGAAGTCCACGCCCTTGCGCTCGCGAATAATGGCCTTGAACTTAGCAACGAGATCCTTCAGGTCATCGGCGGAGAGATCCGTGTCGAGCTTGGCGCCGACCTGCCGCTTTTTTTCGGCGAGCAGCATTTCGAAGGGGTCTTCTTCTTCCTTCGACTGCGGCTTGAGGTCGAGCACAACATCGCCGTACATGGCGACGAAGCGGCGATAGGAATCGTAGGCAAAGCGCGGATCGCCACTGCGCTTGATCAGACCTTGAACCGTCTGATCGTTAAGGCCGAGATTGAGAATGGTGTCCATCATGCCGGGCATCGAGGCGCGGGCGCCGCTGCGGACGGACACGAGGAGCGGATTCGACGGATCGCCGAACTTGGCGCCGACGAGCTTTTCGACGTCGGCGATGGCCTTGTTGACTTCATCGCGCAGCGTAGGCGGATAGCTGCGGTCGTGGGCATAGAAATAGGTGCAGACTTCGGTCGAGACGGTAAAGCCGGGGGGAACGGGAATGCCCAGGAGATTCATCTCCGCGAGGTTCGCGCCTTTGCCGCCCAGCAGGCCTTTCATGTCGGCCTGGCCTTCGGCACTTCCGTTGCCGAAGGAATAGACGAATTTGCTCATTTCAGACAGTTGCTCCAGTAGGTGTAGATGGTTATTTCAGAAGGACGGCTTTGGCTGATTGCACGCCGAAGTTCGATGCGAGGCGAAAAACATATACGCCGGACGAGAGCGTGGAACCGTCATAGGATACGGCATGTTTCCCCGCGACGAAGGAACCGAGAAGCGTGCGATCCACCTCTCGTCCTAACAGATTGTAAACAGAAAGAGTCACCGGCGACGGTACAGGAAGCGCAAAGGTGAGCGTGGTCGCCGGGTTAAAGGGATTCGGATAGACGGATTCGATCTTGAAATCGTACGCCACCGCAGGCGCATCGTCAGCGGCATCACTGATGAAAACCTGCGCGGATTTCAGAATCTTGTTGTGGGGATCCAGAACCAGATTGAGCACCGCGTGATTCAGAATGGTATCGGGGATGGTGATCGTCTGCTGCTGAACCGCTTCCGTCCAGACCGTGAATTCGAACGTGTCGTTCGACGCCACTATGCAGCCGATGTCCATCGGCATGCGGAAGAGAGTGGCTGTGGTCTGAACTTGATTCAGAACAAACGTCGGATCGGTTTGAATGTAATGCGCCTGATAGCGCGGGTAACGCGTGCCATAGACCCACGGTTGAAAGAACCAATCGAGGCTGCCGCCGTAATGCTGCTCGAGTTTGGCCTGCCAGTCGGCCGTGATCGCGTTGGCAAAAGCATGCTCCAGCCCGAATTCGCGCCACGCCTGAAAGAACGCGGTGTCGCCCAGCAGCTCGCGGAGCATGTGCATGACGCAGGCGCCCTTCTGATAGACGGTCTGGCCCCAGTAGTAATCCGGATCGTAGATGGAATAGCTGTCGGTGGCGCTGCGTCCATCGGGGTAGAGACTGTTCACCACGTAATCATCATAGGCGGGGCGGCCGCCCAGCGCTTCGAGACCCAGGGCCTCGCAGTAGGTGGCGAAGCCCTCGTTAATCCAGAGATCGCGCCAGTCGCCGAGCGTGACCCAGTTGCCCCACCACATGTGCGACATTTCATGAAAGAGCAAGGGATCGTAGATGTGATTGGCGCTTACGAGCTGATCAAGGTGTGTCACACATGTGGCGTGCTCCATGTCACCGATGCGGGCCATGTTGTAGCCCATGCGATCGAAAGGATAAGGACCGAAGCGCGCGACGAAGCTGTCGAGCACAACCGGCACATTCGAGAAATGCGTTTCCGCCTGCGTGACGCGCGAGGGGTAAACGAAGTTCTCGATAACGGGGTCACTCGCGCGCTGCGTTTGAATAACATAGTCGGACGCGGAGACGAAGAACAAGTAGGTCGAGACCGGCTGATCCAAACGGTAGTGCCACGTGGTGGTGCCGTCGCCGTGGTTCAACGTGTCCACGCGGATCCCGCTGGAGCTGACGACCTTGCCCGAGGGAACGGTGAACCAAGATTCCCACGCGGCTTTGTCATTCGGGTCTTCGTAACAGGGAAACCACGTGTAATTGATCGGCGGGGGATTCGTAGCGAGTCCGTCGCCGTTGCTGAAAGCGATTGCCGGACGCCAGAGCGACGCGTTGGCCCAGCGGAAGCCGCCCCAGTTATCAATGATCTCAGGAGTGCCGTGATAAGCGATGCCGATGATGATCGTATCGCCGGCGGTCAGCGCAGGCGACAGAAACACCTGAATGCTGTCGTTTCCCGAGCTTTGCAGCGTCGCGGCGTGATTTTCCGTTGCCCACACGGAATCAACCGTCAGCGAATGCGTGAAACGAAAGTCCACTCTTTCCAATTGCGCTTCAGGTGTGATCAACTCTACGAGTGTGAAACCCGATAGCTGTTGATTCGCGAAATTCAACGAAAGATGCGGCTCGAAATGGAGAACGTCGTAAAAATGCAGACTGTCTTCATCAAGCGCACGCGGAAGTCCGCAATGCATCCGTTGGGAAAATGTGCCGTCGAGATGCGAGACCCATGGGGAGGCGTTGCGGGGCGCCGCCACAACGACAGATTGCAAAGCAAGCAATAACAATAATATAAAACTCATCTCACAGAGCCTACGCAACGTTTGTTTTAATTTAATAGAATACGAATGTCTGGCCGCATTGTCAAGTAAGGCTCTTCTATGAAAAGCGAGGCCGTGATCGAAATCACGGCCTCGCTGATGCAGTAGAGTGATCAGTCAAGTTTATGGTAGTCCGTGCCGTCGAAGATTCCACTGGCGCTCTGTTTCACGAGCGGACACCGAATTCACTTCTGTTGAGTCCAAAGAAAGCGATGGAGCAGCGATGTCACGAAGAATGGCTTCGACGCGATACAGACGGAAATTGAAATCCTTTGCGGATTGATCGGAATACGTCGTATCCCGGGTGGTGGCCACCGGCGCGAAATTTCCGCTATTGTCCGATGTCGCCAGAATGCGATACTGGCGCGCATCCTTATTGCGCGGCCAAAAGAGACGGACACCATTTGTGCGCGCGGAAATCGTCACGCCCTTCACCGGAGCGGTGACGAGAGATGTTTGGCCGCTTACCGCAAAGTCTCCGATTCGCCAGAAGCCGGGGCCCTGAAAGTCAAAGCGCAAGGCGGCGGATGATTGACCCGTCAGCGCATCTAAGTCATGGAGCACGAGTGCACCGCCATCTGAACTCTTGGAGGTGTTTGAAGATCGTTCCCATAGTACGATCGGGAACGTATTGCCGCCGTCGGCGCTCGCCAGAATGCGAGCGACGGCGCCCGATTCCAGATGAAGATAGTGAGATCCTTGCAGGTGAGCCGTCAACAACGAGGAGCAATCAAAAGGTCCGGTGGTAAATTGCACATGCCCGTTCGACAAACACTGCATTTGCAACATGCGCTCATCGCCCGTGCCGGTGATGGTCCATGCTCCGTCCTCATCGTGTGACACGCGGTCGTCGAGGCCGTGACGCGAGATGGCGGCGAAGTCATAGGCCACGGGGAGGTCGGGGCGGGCGACGACTTCCAGTGCGTACTCTGCCGTTTCCGCCGTCGAATGCAACGGGCTGCTATCGGTGGCACGGAGACGATAACGAATCTCGGAGCCGAAGCGTGCGCCGGGGAGCAGCGCGCGGTAAAGGCCGTTGTTCAGCGACATCGGGACCGTGCTCTCCGCACCGTCGTTGACGCGGTAGATCAGATCGGCGGTTTGAATGCCGGTCGCATCCTGAATGTCCGCGAGAATCGGAATCGCAGCAAATTGACTATTATATTCAGTGATCGGCTCGTGGAGAATGACGGGCGGATAGATGTCCACGCGTGAAACAACGCCGAACCAGCGGCAAATGTCGCTGACGAGATGTGCGCGGGTCGAGGGGTACGCGGCGTCCACGACAGAGCCGAGTTCGACCGAGCAGCCGATCGTACGGTAGGATGGCCCGGCGTAAGAGATGCAAACCGGATAGTTGGCGCCGGGGCGATTGTTGCGCAGCATGACCATTGCGCCGGGGCCGGGGGCAAGCTGATCAATGAACATGTCTTCGCCGCTGTACTCGAACGCGTAGCCTTCGTACTCCGTGCCGTATTCACCGTGGAAGGGACCGGAATTACCGGTGCCGTCCTGCACGCCGTCAATATGGAACAAGGCATGCATCGCAGTCGGCGGATCAAAAGCCCACGTGTCGCCGCCTTCAAGATAGCAGTTGCCGCCGTCCTGCAGATAGGTTGCGAGCTGTTGCCCGGCTGATTCCGAGAGCGGAGTTTGATTGGGGAATACGCCGCAGAAGATCCAGATGCTGCGATAGCGATTCAGGTTTTGAGGGAGCTGAACGGCACGCTCGTACTCAATGCCCAGCGACGCAAGCGACGCCTCGATCGCATCCACCTGCTCCGGCTGTTCGTCGAGTACGTACAGAAACACCGGCACCTGACCGATGCGTTCGACGCCGCTCCCGCTCTCGACCGGCAAATTGGCGCCTGAAATCGAATAGGTGAAACTGAGAGGTTCGCCGCGCGGAGTGTTCAGTGAAGTTTGCAGACCGAAAGCGGCCACTACTGTATCGCCCTCCGGCACCGTGGAGAATGTCATTAGCGTATCGCGCAACGAAATCCAGTCCGACGACGCCGACAACGAGACGGCCGGCGCGGCCAGACGATCGCTGCCGATGTTTTGCAAGCGGAGGATCAGACGCATCGTTTCGCCGGGTTCCGGCTGTCCATCGCCGTCGCCGGAATCCTCGAGCATCGTATGATCCATGAATTCGAGTTGGGGTGCGTGCAGGATCAGCGACTGGAACACCGAAAGCTCGCTGTTGTCTTCGAGCAGAGCGTGCACGAGCAGGAGTGCTGCACCGAGATCATCGGCGGTCATACCCACTTGAGCAGGGACAGCTGTATTGCCCCAGACTGTGTCGCCGGCAAGGATCGCAGAAAAGGACACCGCAGCGGGCGCAATTTGCAGCCGAGGGTCGCTCGTGCTGATCGAGAGCGTACCGGCAGTAGACGACTGGTTGCCGAGATTGGCGAGAGCGACACGCAGAGCGCAGGCCTCGCCGCGATCAGCCCGGCCATCATTGTCGCCGAGAGAATCAGAGACGGTGATTCCTGCCAGTTGCAGGAATGGGCCGTTCAGCGGAATCACATGTAGCGTGCCGTGGTACGGGACTGCGTTGTGTGCGGTCACGACAACGTGCAGCACTACAGGATCGGAAAGACCAATCGGCAACGCCGCCTCGCCGCTCGCGTCCGTTTGCTCGAGGACATAAAAGTCGCCGGCATCGGACGAGATGCAGATGTCGGCATTAGCGACCGGCTGACCGTTGCTCTGTACCGCGACGGGCAGAGTGGCTACGTTCACCGGAATCGCATTCGAATAAGTGACGTTCAGCGTCTGAGGCGCGGCGCTAAAGATACGCAGTGACGGATCGCCGAGCAATTCGAATTGTTGGATTGTCTCTTCGGTTAGGCCGCCGTAACCTTGCGGAAAGGCCTGCGCAGTGGCCAGCTTACCGTAGTCGGCGGCGTCGCCCAACCGCTCGAAGTGTTGATTGAAGACCGCACGCAAGACGCCCAGGCCAAGGGTGTCCGAATAGAAGAAGGCGGTGGGTTCCGTCGCGCCGAAATAGGCAAGGACGCCGGAGGCAGCCGACTGCTCCACCCAATGCTCGGCGATTGAAGAGCCGGGATAATCGAAATCGGCCGTGCCGCAGGCTACCGAAACTACAATGGATGAGGCGGCTGTTTGAACATCGTGGGTGTGCGCGTTGTCGAAATACGGACTGACCGACGACCAGGCCTGTGGAAAGCCGTGACCGATGTAAAAGACCCATTCGCGGCCCACATTCAACGAGTTCATGAGCTGCGAGAGGGAACTGTTCTGCGGCTCTTGAAAACGATCAGTGGAGAAGCCGGCGGAATTGAAGAGGTTCTGGACAAACGTGCCGTGCTGCGGATCGAGGGCCGAAGAGCTGGAAAACACCGTCGCATCTACGCTGTTGGCGATTGAGCCGTCACGCTCGTAAGCGAGGATGCGGTTGACCCAGTCGGAACACTCGAGCGCGGTGTGGCAGGGCAAGCGACCAAGGCTGATGTCGGGCAGGTAGTCGTTGCCTTGCAGTGTGCTGTAGAGATGGTCGGTCAGGCTCTGTCCCACTCCATAGAATGCCGGGATGACGTCCACATCGCCGACGAGCAACAAGTAATCCGGCGGCACTTGAGCCGAATCCATGAGCTGCACGAGGTAGTTGCGCAACTGAGATGCGGAGTTTGCCACCTGCGAGTAAATGATCAGGCGCGACGGCAGACCGGAGCGCAGCTTCCATTCCATGAAGGGCTGCAACACAGACGCGAACTGCGGCTCGGTGACGACCAGAATGCGCGGGGAACCCGTGGCTTGAGCCGGCTGCATGCTGCCGTTGCCGGCCAACAACCGCTCGAGCAGAAACGACGTCGCAGGACTTCGCGGCGCGAGTTGATCCAGCGCGCCGCGCGAGCGATCAATGCGCACTCGCAACCGAGTGTAAATCGTACACTGACGCGAGACCGGATCGAACTGCACCGGCGTGAAGGTGACCAGACCGACATTCGTGCCACGCAGTTGGCCTTGCAGTGAGATGGAAACCGGAGATGATGGATAGAGCGCCGTACCGCCATAGAACTCGGTCGCAGGAATTCGCTGAAACTGAGCCGGCGCATTGCGCGACAGCGGATCAGCCGCGGGAATAATGTTGCCCCAAGTACGCGCGACAAATTCGGATTCGAGAATCTCAACGCGCGAATCTACTGACGCGAGAACCCACGCGGACAGCTGCGGCAATTCCGGCCAACCGCTCTGCGCTGTGGATTGCATACCGTCCACATGCAGCGTGACCCAGTCAGTACCGTTCAACTGAACGGTGCTGACATCCATGAGACCAAATTGCAATTCGAAAACGGTTTCGCGCGGCGTGTCGGAGACGAGGGTAAGCTGTGCGTCTGATGGGTACGCAGAATTCAAAACCACCGGAGCGCCAAAACTCGCCGCGCAAGAGAAGAGTGCGGCGATTGCAACGAGAACGTTGCGGATTTGGCGGGGCGGTTGGAGCATCACAACAAAATAATAGAAAATGAGGCGTCTTAGGGTGAGTAGAGCAAATGCTTTGCCCACTTTGAAAAATACATAAAAAAGGGGCCGCCTGCAATCGCAAGCGGCCCACTATGAAAGAACTTTGCAGGCTTATTGCAGCTTTAGAATCTGTACGTGAAACGCCTGATTACCCTTCGGACCCGGAATTTTTTCAAAACTCACGCGGTCACCGGGGTTCAAGACACGATACCCCTTTCCGGTGATGGAGGAAAAGTGAACAAATACCTCTTCTCCGTCTTCGGCTTCAATGAATCCGAAACCTTTCTTCATCGAAAACCACTTCACGGTGCCCATATTCTCCGGCGAAGATGTTCTGAGTGTGGACATTCTTGGCTCTTCTGTGACTATTGGTGAAAATCAGGATTTCTTGCGAGGCAACAGGTCACGCGGGATGTCCGCCTCCTGCCCCAGGTAATACAGACGGTATATCGCGCAACGATCCGCTGCACTATAGAGCGCCTGCCGCCCTTCAGGTTTAAGCTACCGCTTCTTAGATGCAGGAAGTCCGGCCCAAAGTTCCCCAGTGTAGTGATGGCGGCTTCGCGGACCACGGATCGCAGCGATCAGGCTCTCCGAGCCGATTTCAGCATGGCTCAGCACACAGACGCCGATTCCTATCAGAGAAGGCTGCGCGGGTCAGCCGTGCAGAACCGCGGCATGCCCGACCGAGACGTAATCCTCAAGCGAAGGCCGTGGGGTCTACGGTCGGCCACTTCCCCCGGCATGGTAGGATAATCGGCCCCGGCGTGGTACTTATACTCTGAAGGTTAGCTGTAGGTTGCATTTAAATCCTACATGGTTGCCACAAGAGCAACCAGTGTGCCCAAGACCGCCGGATTGACAACCATCTGTACTTGTGTCGCACCGCGCAGGGTTGACAATGACTCTGATAATTCTATATTTAGGATAGAAACAGGCTCATTAGGAAACTCATGACACGCTATATCATCTTATCCGCAATCGCCTTTACGGCCGTCTTTGGGACCGCATTTTGGGTGTTGACGGATGCCGACCGCCGTGCGGCACACGAAGAACTGGAGGGAGGCGAAGTTGCGCGCCTCCTACGCCGAGAGGCGGAACTGGTCTCCTATTTCTGCCTGAGCCGGATACCACCGGTCATCAGCAAAGCCGCAATTCCCGCGGAATGGGAGAAGGCCTTGGGGACGAAAATCCGTTTACGCGAAGGCGCCGGTGAGATCACCAGTGAAGCAGCCGAGCTGGCGGCGCGGGCCGCCGATATTCAAAATCTCGGAATTGGTGAATCTGTGGCCGTGACATCGGGAAGCGGAAATCAGCAGCAGTTCTGGTTAGTTTACCGCCCCGCAGAAGCCCGCAACCAGTTGTTGGCGTTGTCGAAGTCAGGCGCGACGGCGGCGCGGCAGCTGCATCAAGGCAAACAGGCGAGCGAGCTATTGTTTTCGTTACTCGCAGGATTGATTGCGGCGATTATCATAGGCATTGCGGCGAGACTGTTGTTTCCGCCGGCGCCGAAGCCATCACAAAGTTAGAGCAGAGACTTGTAGGCTGACAAGAGTTGCTCCGAGCTGTGCTCCCAGGACAGCTCATTCTTCAGGCGCGTGTAGCCGCTCTGGCCCATGCGTTCGCGCTGCTCGGGATGCTCAAGCAATTCGATGATCTTGCGGGCGAAGTCCTCTTCGTCATTATCGGCGGCAAAGATCGCGGCGTCGCCGGCGGAGTAGGCGGACTCGGTAAGGCGATAAGAGACAATCGGCTTTGACATCGCCATGTATTCGAGTATTTTGTTCATCGTGGACTTGTCGTTCAGCGGATTGATCGGATCCGGGGCGACACAGAGATCAGCGGTGGACAGGACTTCGCAGACTACTTCGTTCGACACGCGGCCCGTGAACTCGACCACGTCTTCAAGATTCAGTTCGCGCGCGTAGTCTCGCAGCGAGGCAAGATTCTCTCCCCCGCCCATCAGCGTGAACCGGATATCGGTACGGTTCCATTGATGGCGCAAGATCGAGACGCTGCGCAAGAGATAATCGAGACCATCCTGCTGCCCCATAGTCCCGAGATAGGCTACCAGATAGGGCTTGCCTTTTTTCAGCGCGGGACTAGGACTCGCAGGAACAAAGCGCTTCAAGTCGGGAGCGCTGCGGACAATCCATACCTGTTTCGGATTCAGATTGCCGCGTTCAATGGCCGTCCGACGATAGGATTCGTTCGTGGCAATGACCACCGTCGCCGTGCGATAGGTCCAGAGTTCGAGCCATTGCAGCACTCTGTATATGGAGTCCTTGCGGCCGTTGAACTTCGAGAGATAGGTCTCGGGACTCAGGTCATGCTGGTCGAACAGAAACTTGACGCCGAAGAGCTTGAACGGCAGCGCAACGAGAAAGAACAGATCGGGCGGATTACAGGCGTGTATGATACGGAAGCCGCGACGCGCGAAGACGTAGAGCGCATAGAGAAAGGTCATCGCCATCGCCCACGGATATTCGATCAGATAACCGAGCGCGCCGCGGGCGGTAAAGGGCAGCGGATAGCGATAGATCGCAACGCCTTCGAGGACTTCCACGGGGCGACGATCCACCATGCGCGGGCAAATGACACTCACCAGCCAACCATTGCGCGCAAGCGTGGTCGCTTCCTGCCAGACCCGGCGGTCAAACGGGACAGACAAGTTCTCGACGAGGATCAGGACCTTACCAGCAAATGCCAAAATAGTTTTTCCGTTCGCGCGGGATCTCCGGCCAAGTGCGCACGAGATCGTAAATGATTTGCTCCGGCTTGGCGCGGTCGAGAATCGTGCGGAATTCAGGATCTTTGTTCGCGGCGACAAGCACTTCGGAATGTTCCAGCAATTCGTCGGCGGAATCGGTCATCAGCTCGGCCAGATGCGGAATTGTGCTCTCGATGAACTGGCGGTTCGATCCGACGAGCCGCGCGAGCGACACATTGCGATCGAGGATTTTGACCTTGCAGCCTTTGCCGAGCAGCGCTTCAACGAGTTCGACCATCGGACTTTCGCGCAGGTCGTCCGTGCCCGCTTTGAAAGCGAAACCGAGAATGCCGATCTTCTTCTTGTTGAAGGAGAGAATCGTCTTGACGGCGCGGCGGATGTGCTCTTCGTTGGCGGGCATCAGTGAGAAAAGCATCGGGGTGTTGACATTGGCTTCGCGCGCGCGGCTGACGATGGCACGAACATCTTTCGGCAAGCACGAGCCGCCGAAAGCGAAGCCGGGTTTCAGGTAGTAGGGCGAAAGATTGAGCTTGGTGTCGTGGACGAAAATGTCCATGACCTTATGGCTGTCCACACCCAACTCGCGGGCAACGGCCCCGATCTCATTGCCAAAGACAATTTTCACCGCATGGAAAACGTTGTCGGCATACTTGACCATCTCGGCGACTTCGATGTCGGTCAGAAAGAGCGGCGCGGTTAGAGTCGAATATATCTGCGCGACCTGCTCGGCGGTTTGCTTGCTCACTCCGCCGACGACCGTCTTGGGCGGCTCGTAAAAGTCGAGTACAGCGGTGCCCTCGCGCATGAACTCGGGATTGTAGGCGAGCAGGAAGCCGTCGCCTTCCTTTTTGCCGGAGTGCTTTTCGAGACGCGGCAATAACTCGCGCCGGGTGGTGCCGGGGAGCAGCGTGCTGCGGATGACGACGGTGTGCGAGCGGTTCAGAGTTCGCATAGCGGCGCCGATCTCTTCAGCCACGCGTTGCACATACTCGATATTCAGCGCGCCGGAAGGGAGCGACGGCGTGCCGACACAGACCAGCGACAGATCGGTATTGCGCACGGCTTCTTCCGCGGACGTAGTGCCGTGAAGCGTGCCCGCGCGCCAATATTTTTCGATCAACTCCGGCAAGTTTTTCTCGACGATCGGACTCTTGCCGGTTTGGAGGAATTCGACCTTTGAGGGATCTACGTCAATTCCCCAGACCTCGTGCCCCAAATCGCAAAAACAGGCTGCGGAAACGCAGCCCACATAGCCCAACCCAAAAACGCTGATTTTCATTTTGCTCATCACCGGTGATAAGTGAGAGGATGCGGCGGCCTCGATGGGCGGCGTCACATCCAACGTGCGTTGTCATTCTGCAACCGGACGGATACAACATACAAAGTTTCCGGAGGATTTTCAAGGCGGATACTCCGGGGTCTCAACCTGTCCGGATTTTGAGGGCAAATTATACGCCACGCGGAGTGGTCTGTCCTCGGGAGGTTGACTGAAGAAAATCGTCTTCGAGCATGTTTTTTGAACGGTTGTTCAATTCTTTGTGTCCTGTGAGTCTTGAACCGCTCACTTGCTTATTGCGTTGGATCTGTGTAATTTTCGGCATGACTACGGAACTTTCAGGAACTATGCTGATGTCGAAGGAAGAGATCGTTCGGAACTGGCTGCCGCGCTACACGGGAACGGCGTTAGAGGAGTTCGGGCCGTACATCCTGCTCGTGAATTTCTCGCACTATCTGGAGAAATTTGCGCAGGATTTCGGCTGTCCGATCCGCGGGATGACGGGGCCGATGCAGACAGCGACGAACAAGGATGGGATTACGATCATCAACTTCGGAATCGGCTCGGCGAACGCGGCAACGATCATGGATCTGTTGCCGGCGGTGGAGCCGAAAGCCTGCGTCTTTTTGGGAAAATGCGGCGGGCTGAAATCGAATGTGGCACCGGGGGATTTTATTCTGCCGATCGCGGCACTGAGAGAAGGCGCGGCTTCCTCACATTATTTTCCGCCCGAGGTGCCCGCGCTGCCCTCGTTCAAACTGCAGAAAAAGATTGCCGAAGTGATTGACCGGCACGGGCGCGAGTATTTCACCGGATCCGTTTACTCGACGAACCGTCGTGTGTGGGAGCACGACCAGAAATTCAAAGAATATCTGGAACTTGTGCGGGCGATCGGGATTGACATGGAGACGTCCACCATCTTCATTGTGGGTTTTGCGAATCACATTCCGAAGGGGGCGCTGCTTTTGGTGACGGACTCGCCGATGGTGCCGGAGGGGATCAAGACCGAGGAAACAGACCGGCTGGTAACGAAGGAGCACGCCGATTTGCACCTGCAGATCGGCGTCGAGACATTGCGGGAATTGCAGCGCACGGGCGAGAGCGTGAAACACCTGCGCTTTTAAGTGCATCTGATGAATATCGGCATGGCAAACAACATCAGCAAGTGATCGAGAAACCGATGCAAGCGAAACAGAGAATCGCCGCGTTGCGCGGCGAGATGAAGAAGCGCGGGTTGAGCGCCTATGTGGTGCCCAGTTCGGACGCGCATATGGATGAATATGTGCCGCGCTATTGGCGGCGGCGCGAATGGGTGAGCGGGTTCACCGGATCCGCCGGTGAGGTCGCAGTCACGACGAACAAGACCGCACTGTGGACGGACGGCCGCTACTTTTTGCAAGCGGAGACGCAGTTGGCCGGGAGCGGTATCACGCTCATGCGGCAAGGAGAAGCGAAGACGCCGACGATTGCCGGTTGGCTCGGCTCGCAATTGAAATCCGGAGCGAAGGTCGGCGTGGATCCGAAGGTGATCTCCATTGCGCAATTCCGCCGCGTGAAATCAGATCTGGAGCATTACGGATTGGGGCTGGTTGCGGTCGAGGAGAATCTGGTGGATCGGCTGTGGACAGACAAGCCGGAGGATGACGGTGGTCCAGTCGAGGTTCATCCGGTGAAATACGCCGGGGAATCCGTCGCGCATAAGCTGGGTCGCGTCAGAAAGGCGATGGCCACGGCGGGAGCAACGGCGCACGTGATCACCGCGCTGGACAGCATTGCGTGGCTATTTAACATCCGCGGAACGGACGTGGAGAATAATCCGGTCGTGATTGCCTATGCGATTGTTACAGGAAAAAGCGCCACGCTGTTCACCGATCGGAGCAAGATTGACAAGAATGTAAGAGCGGCGTTGGGGAAAGCCGTCTCGATTCAGCCGTACGAAAAATTCCGCGACGCGCTGAAGAAGCTGGCCAAGCCCAGCGAAAGAGTGTGGCTCGATCCGGTGACAACGAACGAGTGGGTGGCGGAACTTCTGGACGGCAAGGCGAAGTTCGTGATGCTGGAATCGCCGATCACGATGTTCAAGGCGTGCAAGAATGCCGCCGAGTTGGCGGGGATAAAGGCTGCGCACGTGCGCGATGGGGTTGCCATGGTGAGGTTCTTGTGCTGGCTCGAGAGCGCGGTGAAGAAGCACAAGCTCACCGAAATCTCGGTTGCGGACAAGCTGGCGGAGTTTCGCGAGCAGGACCCGATGCATAAAGGGCCGAGCTTCGACACGATTGCGGGGTATGCGGGGCATGGGGCCATCATTCATTATTCGGCAACGCCGCAAACCAACGCGAGACTGGCGGCGCGGGGAATCTTCTTGCTGGATTCGGGCGGACAGTATCTGGATGGCACCACGGACATCACGCGAGTGATCTGCTTTTCCAAACCGACAAGAAAGCAAAAGGATCAGTACACGCGCGTGTTGAAGGGGCACCTGGCGGTGACGCTCACTCCTTTCCCCGCCGGAACAGCCGGACGACAGATTGACACGCTCGCGCGCAAGTCCTTGTGGGATGCGGGGCTGAACTACGGCCACGGCACGGGACACGGCGTGGGAGCATATCTGAGCGTGCATGAGGGGCCGCAGTCTATTTCTCCGACGCGTGATACCGGCGTGCCACTGGCTCCCGGAATGGTTCTTTCCAATGAACCGGGATACTATGAGCCGGGACGTTACGGTTTCCGTATCGAGAATCTGGTTTACGTCACCGAGGATAAGCAGCGGTCGAAGAGCAAAGGAACGTTTTATCGTTTCGACAACTTGACGCTGTGTCCGATCGAAACGAAGTTGATTGACAAGCGTCTGCTCACTGTCGAAGAGGTAAGCTACCTTAATTCCTATCATGCCCATGTGCGAAAAGTCCTATCGCCGCACTTAGAAGCACGCGAAAGGTCGTGGTTAGAGCGCGCAACGCGACCAATCTGAGACCGAGTGACGTTTTCAGCATGACGAAACAGCCACATAAGTGGCTGTTTTTGTTTATCTGAGCGGATGACGGGAGTCGAACCCGCAACCTCCAGCTTGGGAAGCTGACACTCTACCATTGAGTTACATCCGCAACAGTTTCCCTCAATATAGAACGTGAGGGCTAAAAGTCAAGCGGCTACTTTTTCGCGGAAACATGCTTGTCCAGAAACGCGGCGACCGCGGAGTACGCGGCGATTCGATTTTTGAGCTTGGTCAAGCCATGACCTTCATCATCGAAGAGCATGTACTCGACGGTGCCGCCCTGCGTGCGAATGGCCTCGGCCATTTGGTCGGCTTCGCCTTTCGGCACGCGCGGATCATTGGCGCCCTGAATCAAGAACAGCGGCGCCTTGATCTTGTTCACGTGGGTTAACGGAGAGATCTGCACAAGGAAGTCGCGATCCGCTTCCAGCGTGCCATATTCCGGCTCACGCAGCGCGCGACGATAGACGCCGGTGTTCTCAAGAAACGTGACAAAGTTGGCAATGCCGACGACGCTGACACCCGCCGCCCACAAATCCGGATAAGTCGTCAGCGCCGACAACACCATGAACCCGCCGTAGCTGCCGCCAAATACCACGAGTTTCTTGGAATCCACATCCTTCCGCGCGTTCAGCCATCGAGCCGCCGCTTCCAGATCCTTGACCGAGTCCATCCGCTTGCGCACGTTATCCAGAGCGAGATAGGTGCGGCCATAACCGGACGACCCGCGCACGTTCGGTTCCAGAATCGCATAGCCGCGATGCAAGAAGTATTGATAGAGGCCCGACATTGTCGCCCGGGCCTGGCCCTCGGGTCCGCCGTGAATGGCGATGATTACCGGAGTTTTCCCTGTGGAATTCGCGGGCGTGTACCAGTAGGCGGGAATCTTGCGGCCATCAAACGACGAGTATTCGAGCATTTCTGGTTCGAGGAAAACGGTAGATGGAATCCCGCCAGTCGCGCTGAACGTGACTTGCCGCATCTTGTCAGCGTTAGTGTCATATACCCAGACGTCAGAGGGACGCGTTGCCGACCCGAATGTGAACGCCAGCTTGCTACCGTCGTGTGAAAACACGAGATCGCGGATGATGCCTGCCGGCAAACGGTTCGGGTTACTATCCCACCCGCGGCGAAAATCGCGGAAGTGGAAATTCGAGTTTCCATTCTCATTCACACTCCACGCGAGCATCGTACCATCTTCGGATAGCGCGAGGTCCTCTACGTCCCAGTCCGGCGTCTCCACCCGGCGAAAATCAACGCTATCAAGCGGCCAATAGGCGATGCCTTTGAACTCGCGGTCACGATCTGTAAGGAAGTAGAAGCCCTTGCCATCGGCATCCCAGACTGGGTCCGTGGACGAGACATCGCCGGTGTGCTCGGTCAGCAATTGCGTCTGCTTCGTATTGGCATCGAACAAGAATAGATCAGTATTAGCGCTGGAGTACTCGCGCACGATAATCAGATAGCGCGCATCCGGCGAGTACGCCGCGGGCCTGTTCGTCCCGTCGCTCTGATAGATCAAGCGGCCCGTGGAATCTTCTAATGTGTACTCATAAACATCGAAGTCCTTCTTGGTCCGCGTATTTGACGCATAGGCGAAGCGCTCGCCGCTACGCGCCCACGGACCCATCGAGTAAATCGCCGCATCATCGGTGGAGATGCGTTTCAGCGGTGCGCCATAGGAATCCAAGAGAAAAAGCTGAGTGCGTTCGTTGCCGCCGACGGCCGCCGACAAGATCATCACGTGATCATCTTTGGGCGACCAAGAGGCACCGGCAACGCCGTTGGTGTCAAAGGTGACCTGACGCTGATAGGAGCCGTTCGCGGACATTCCCCATAGCTGCGGCACTCCCGAAATGTTGGTCTTGTAGATGATATCGCGCGTCGCAGGGCTGAACACCGGCGAGGTCGCCGATTGGATGTTGAGGAACTGGATGAGCGAGTAATCCTCGGCCAAAACCGGTGCGCATACGACAAGCACAAGCAAGCCAAGCGCCAGATAACGAATCCGATCACGCATTTTCTTCTGTCTTCCTCTGCTGGAGTTTGGGTTGAATTTCAGCCTGCCAGAACCGGTCAACCTGCTCGGCGAGAGCATCCGGCGTACCGTCGTTGTGAATAATGTAGTCGGCTAACGCAACGCCGTTGTGCGGAGTAAACTGCGCCGCCTGCCGGGAACGGGTTTCCGCCTCGGACAAGCGGCCGCCGGCTTCCAAACGCTGACGAACCGTCTCCGCCGACGCCGTGACAAGAAGCAGATAATCGAACTCGCGTTCGATTCCCCACTCCATGATCAACGCGGCGTCAAATACGATCACGCGTTCCTTCGCCGTGCGCACGGCGTCGTACCACAGCTCGTAAATTGCGGGGAAGGTCAGCCGCGTGAGCCAACGAGCGTGAGCCGTGGAGGCAAAGACTTTTTTGCCCAACTCGCGCCGCAGCAGCTTGCCGTCCGGCGCGAAAACATCGTCACCGAAGCGGGCACGAACCGCATAGAGCAGCGCAGGCGAGTTTTCCAGTGTGCTGCGGCCGAATTCATCGCCCGAAACGATTTTAGCGTCGCGCGCTTTCAACAGCGCGGCCACGGAAGACTTGCCGGTGCCAATGCCTCCGGTGAGGCCGATCAGAATCGGCGGCATCATCGCATGATCGCGAATTTGCCGCGCACCGTCTCCCCGCTGCTCACGGCGGAGTAGAGGTAAACTCCGGAGGCGACAGCTTCACCCTGATCATTCGTCAAATCCCAGCGCGCGGCTCCCGTCGAATTCTGATGGTCGAGCCTTCGCACCAGCGTTCCTTGGATCGTAAAGATGCGGATTGTGGCCTGCTCGGGAAGTCCGGCGAAGACGACGACTTGTTCACCGTTTGGGCCAGCGCCACGATACGGATTCGGATAGACGAAAATGTCGGCGATGCTCTCCGCGGCACCGCCCAAGACGAGATCAGCACGACCGGCGCTCGTGTCCATCGGCGCGCCGCTCGCATTCGTTAGATTTCGCAGGCGGAGGCGCGCCGGCAGATCCAGGGCGCCCACCGGATAGCGCGGATCGAGCATGACCTGTACACGGCTGTGATCGGTCGCCAGATCGTGCACGTCCGTTACATGATGCGGAGCATCCATCTGATAGTTGGCAGCATCGAGCACGGTGACTGACATCGGCTCGGAGAAAGAAATTTCCACTTGCGATGCGCTGGGGCCGCCGATGATGCGATGGGAAAGCACGTGCGGCCCCTCCGTCTGCACGCGCACCACGTTGAATACCACCGTATCTTCTTCCGCCGGCAGGAGAGAATTCTGCGCATCCCGCAGATCACGCACGGTCAAGGTGTGCCAGCCATCCGTCAATCCGTGAGTGAAAGCCAGTACAATAGCGCGGTTGCCTTCATCGCCCAAAATGACGTCCGGAATCACGGAGCCATCCAACCGGTAGTTCCATTGTGCCAACGCACTCTCGCCCATCGGCTCCGAAAAGCGCAACCGCACATGATGCGGCTCGACGAACTGAGCCGTGTCGTCAAGCGTGGGTGGACTGTTGGCCGCGAGGGTGACAAAATTCGATTGCACGCTTTCCGGAATCGGATAAGCTCTATCCACCGTCGTCACGGTGTAGACAAAGGCCGAGTCCTGCGGCAACAAGCCGATCACCGCAAACGTATCCGTCGCGACGGCAATGCGCTGGAAGTCGGGGATCGCGACCGCGCGATAGACAAAGTAGCTATCCGCGGCGGGAACAGAATACCATTGCAGAAAAACGGTGGTCGCGTTCAGCGGCTCGCCGCTCAAATGCAAGGGCGGTGCGGGGCGCTGGCCAGACGCGGACGCGGCTTCGATCCGCAGCACGGATTCGCCGTCGGCCACAAGAATGTCGTTTACGCCGTCACCATCCAAATCCACTACCAGCGACGTATTGGACTCCGACGGGGTGTAATACCAGCGCGGAAGGTAGCGACCCGATGACTGGTCATATGTAATGATATAGTAATCCGGATAGGCCGAAATCAGAATATCGCCGCGGCCATCAGCATCCACGTCCGCCACCGTAACCGAGGCGTGATGCGATGAGACATTTTCGTTCCCCAGAATAAATATCGAGTCCGTCGCGATGAAATTGTTGTCACCCGCCCGCGAAAAAATAAAATACTCCCAATGCTGAGCGCGGCGCTGACTCTCGCTTCCGCCGCCGGCATTCGAACGGCAACCGGCGATCAATTCAAGCGTACCGTCGCCGTTCAGATCACCTTGTCCGAGCCACGAGGTCGCGTCATTGATCGGAAGTCGAGTCGTCCAGCGCTGCTCCGTGTGGCCATTACTGCGTTCACAGAAAATCACATCGCCGTCGTAGTCGCCGAAAACGAAATCCAGCAAGCCATCCTGATCCAAGTCGCCCGACAGCACGACCGGCGGCCCCAGATCATTGCTGCCACTCGTAGTGTTGGGTAGCGTGTCCGTCGGCACAAGCGCGTAATCATCCTGCACGTCAAACAGCACGAATCGCTGGCGGGTCAAGTTGTTGACCGTGATTTCAACGCGAGCAAGGATTTCCTGGCGACCGCTCGCCGAATCTACTGTCACAAATCCCGCGCCGATAAAGCTGGCCGAATCAAGCAGCACAACGTTATTCGGCACTCCGCACGCTGCCATCTGCTCCCAGATGATCGTGCTCTGGCCGAAGCGCGCCATAATCTCGATCAGGCTGTCGCCGTCGGCGTCGCCTGTGGCCTGAGGAATGTTGACGGGGTAGTTTACATAAGCCGGAACAAACTGCGAGCCGTCCCACTTGAACGGCTGAAGATAATCGCTGGTGAATTCGCCCGACGTCGGCTGCACCCAAACTTCCGGCAAGTGATCGCAATCATAATCCGTGGTAAAGGGACCAATAAATCCGTTCGGCAGATTCGTCGTCGTGCGTTCCCAGAGATTCGTGGTGAACGGCGGCTCGCTAATCTCGAACGCAAATGAATCCGAAACGGTCACCAGCCCGGCGCGATTTTCCAGGCGCACCCACGCGGTCCATGCTCCGGGATGATTTCGCAACGACAAAGTGCCCGCATGAGTATCAGACACGTAGCCGAAATCTTCGCGCAGTGAGTCCCCGGCGGCGTTGGTCAGAATAAAACTCGCCGTCGTCACCTGATTGGATCTAACCTGCACGAGATCACCGTACGTATCGTAGTCCAACATGCGCAAGGTCCACATCGTGTCAATTCGCGGCGCGGCGCGCTGCACGAACACGTGCACATTGTCCACGGAGTAGAACCCGTTCGTCCCGACGGCTTCGAGACGAACGATGAGCACGGTATCCACTGCCGGAAGAGTGACGGTGCCAAGCACGTCGCCATAGTGGCGATCACTGCTGATCACGTCGCTGATCCACTCGTCGGGATTCTCGCCGATGCCGTGGGAGAGTTCATAGTGGTCGAACACGGCCCCCCAGGCTTCGCCCGAAACTGTGAAGTCAGCGGACATCCCCTGATCAATTCGCGGCGAGCGGATACGCGCGACGACATCCGATCCGTACTGCGCCTGTTCGACGGCACGGCGCGCGTTCACGCGGCCATGCACCGTTGGCGGATCCCATCCTTCGCTACCGATGTCGTCCGCGGTGCTGGTAATAACTTGAGCGACGTCGGCGGGTGAAAGTTGCGGGTTGACAGATCGAATCAAACCGGCGACACCGCAGACCATGGGCGAAGCATAACTCGTTCCCGAGGAATAGGTCCATTCGCCGCAGTTGCCGCCAAGAATCGTGGAGAGAATTTGATCACCCGGAGCCATGACGTCCACCATCGGGCCGTAGTTCGAGAAGTCCGCGCGCCGGTCGTAGCGGTCGGTGGCGCCCACGGAAATAACTTCGGCATAACCCGATGGGTAATGAATACGTTGTGGGAAGGAGCCTTGGTTGCCGGCGGAGGCCGCGAGCACCACTCCGGCTTCGTTCGCCAGCATTACAGCTTCCCGCAATAACGGCGAGGCCACAACATCGCCAAAACTCATGTTGATGACGGACGCGCCGTTCACCGCGCCATACAGCAGCGCCGCCGCAATGTCATCTTCCTCGAGGTTTCCGTCCGTGTTGCCGGCGCGCAGACACATGATGCGACAATGAAAACCGATCGAGGCCACGCATAATTCGTTGTCCGTGGCGGCCGAAGCAATGCCGGTCACGTAGGTTCCATGTCCCGACGCGATGCCGCCCGGCTCGTCCATCGGATCATTGTCGCGCACCAGATGATCGCCATATGCCGGGAGCGTCGGCGCGTCCACGAAATCCCAGCCGATCACATCGTCAATGAAACCATTGTTGTCGTCATCTACGCCGTCGCTGTCGGCGTCAGCCCAGTTGTGCCACAGATTCGGCGCGATGTCGGGATGCAGATAGTCCACGCCGGTGTCAATGATGCCGATGACGATAGTCGTATCGCCCTGTGAGATTTCCCATGCCAGCGGGGCGGAGATTCGATCCAGCCACCATTCTTCACTGAACAGGCTGTCATTCGGAATGAAGCCGTCATCCAGCGAGTTGGTATCGTAAATGTAGTTCCGCGTCACCCACTCGACGTTTGGGTCTGCGGCCAACACGTTTTCCAGCGAATCGAGGTTTCGTTCCAAAGAGAAGCTCAACGACACGATGGACTCCACCTCCCGGAAGCGATCTGCGAACTCTGCGAGCGTCGGCGTCACCTGCGCCTGCCCGGCAGACACCATGGCATCTATCCCGGTGACGCCTGTCGCCTGAATGACTCCATCCATCGTGCGCTGCGGCGGCGCATTCAATCGCAGAATGAGTTGACCGGGAGAATAATCAGCGTAGGCGGACAACGGCAGGAACATCAGGAGGAAGATGCGTAGCGCGCGGGGAAGTGTCACCATGAAGTTGTGGAGTTCAGTCTTCTACTCTCAACTGTGCGAAGTCAAGCCGAAGGACAACGCGCCAACCCATTCGACGCCCGCCGCTTTCAGCACGCGCGCACATTCGTCCACCGTGGCGCCGGTGGTAATGACGTCATCAATCAGCAACACCGACTTGGGGATCGGAATGTCGGGTCGAAAGGCAAACGCATTCTTGATATTGGCGGTACGCTCGCGGTAGGAGCGGGCGGTTTGCGATGGCGTGTTTCTCGTGCGCTTCAAGAGCGGCACAGGTGCGGCATGATTGGTGATGGCCGCCAACTGTGAGGCCAGCAGATCGCTCTGATTGAAGCCGCGGTTCATGCGGCGCATCCAGTGCAAAGGGACCGTTGTCCAAACCATTCTCGGCTCGAAAAAGCTGACCGGAATCTGCGGCAAGAGGTATTGAGCCATCGCGCCGGCCACGAGCTTCAGGCGGTCATATTTCAAGGCATGAACGGAGGCCTTCACCACCGTGTCGCCGCCGTAGCGAAATCCCGCCCGCACCTGATCAACATGTTTGAGCTTCGGCAGCTCTTGAGTCTCGACCAGCGGGGCATCGGTCCAGCAGCTCGCACAGTACAACACTGCATCCTGCTCGAGCAAACGCCCGCAGATCGCGCACAGCGGCGGAAAAAGCAAATCCCAGATCGGCCACGTGCGGGGGCGGGACAGCGCGATCATGCCTTTTTCTTCGACTTCTTCGGTTGCTCGAGCGCCAGCTTGATCACCTCGTCCATCTCGTCCATCTCGTCCACGAAAACGAATTTCATCGTGCTCTTGATATGGTCGGGCACCTGATAGAGATCCTTCTCGTTTGAACGCGGCAAAATAATCGTCTCCAAACCGTAGCGGTTGGCGGCGACGATTTTCTCGCGGAGTCCGCCGATCGGCAGTACATTGCCCGTCAACGTGATCTCGCCGGTCATGCCCACGTGGTGTTTCACCGGGCGGCCAGTGAACAGCGACGCCAACGCAGCGGCAATGGTGATTCCTGCGGACGGTCCGTCTTTCGGAGTGGCGCCTGCCGGAACGTGAATATGAACATCGTGGCGCGCGAGCGCTTCGCTGTCAATCTTGAAGCGTTCGGCGTTAGCGCGAAGATATGAGAGCGCAATCTGCGCCGACTCTTTCATTACGTCGCCCAGATGTCCCGTAACCTGCAGCTGCCGCGCGCCCGGCATCCACGTCGCTTCGATCACTAAGGCTTCGCCGCCGACCGGCGTCCACGCCAAGCCGTATGCCACCCCCACGCGCGACGTGCGTCCCAGCTTCTCGTCAATATAGTGCGCGGGACCGAGATAGCCGCCCACGCTCTTGTCCGTGACCGTGACATGCTCGATTTCGCCTGCCACAATGCCGCGCGCCACTTTGCGGCAGACGCCGGCAATCTGCTGTTCGAGCCGGCGGACACCGGCCTCCCGCGTGTATCCTTCGATAATCGCGATCAAACCGCTGTCGGTGAACTTGATCTGCTGCTTGCGCAGCCCGGTTGCCTCGATCTGCCGCGGCACGAGATAATGCTTTGCGATCTGCACCTTTTCGTCGGTGATGTAGCTGGGGATTTCGATAATCTCCATCCGATCACGCAGCGGGCCGGGGATTTGCGCGCGGTCGTTCGCCGTGGTGATGAAGAAAATCTTGGAGAGATCGAATTCCACGTCCAAATAGTGATCCTGAAACGTCGAGTTCTGCGCCGGGTCGAGCACTTCGAGTAGCGCCGACGAGGGATCGCCGCGAAAATCGCTGCCCAACTTGTCAATCTCATCCAGCATGAACACGGCGTTATTGACGCCGACGCGCTTGACGGACTGAATGATGCGTCCCGGCAGCGCACCCACATACGTCCGGCGATGGCCGCGAATCTCCGCTTCGTCGCGCACTCCGCCCAAACTCATCCGCACGAACTCGCGATTGAGCGCGTGCGCAATGGATTGCCCGAGCGACGTCTTCCCCACTCCGGGCGGCCCCAGGAAGCACAAAATGGGCCCGCGCTGCTCTTTGCGCAATTTACGCACGACCAGAAACTCGAGAATGCGGTTCTTTACATCCTCTAAGCCGTAGTGATCGCGGTCAAGCACCTTCTGCGCCTTGTCCAGATCCAATTCTTCCGCAGATGATTTCGTCCAGGGCAGCGACACCAGCCATTCGAGATACGTGCGCGAGACGATATATTCCGCCGACGCGGTGTTCATTCGCCGCACGCGCTCCAGTTCTTTGGTCGCCGCATCCGCCGCCTGCGCCGGCAGTCCGGCCTGCTTGATCTTCTCTTCGAACTCGCGGACTTCTGCGCTGATTTCCGATTCTTCGCCCAGCTCCTTGCGGATCGCCTTCATCTGCTCGCGCAGATAGTATTCCTTCTGCGCGCCCGCCAGTTCCGAGTCCACCTTGCTTTGGATTTCCGATCCGATCTGCGCAAGTTTCAATTCCCGCGACACGTGCGTGTCGACGAGCGTCAGCCGCCCCTCAAGATCGTTCGCTTCGAGAATCGCCTGCTTTTCGCTGACGCTGATATTGAGATTCGACGCCATGATATCCGCCAGCGCGCCCGGGTCGTTGATATTGTGCGCCGCGATCTTAATCTCTTCGGGAATCCCCGGCGAGACGTCCACCAACTTGTCGAAATCGGCGAGCAGGCGGCGCACCAGCGCTTCGACCTTCAGCGAGCGGCGGCGATCCATCGGCAGCACGCTCACTTCCACGCGCAGGTACGGCTCGGTCTCGAAAATGCGCTTCCGCTCGATGCGAATCAGCCCTTGCACCAGCAGACGAATGCTGCCGTCCGGCACGCGAAACATCTTGAGAATCTGCGCGGCAGTGCCGACCTTGTAGAATTGATCTTCCGGCTGCTCCGATTCCACGTCGGGGATGCGCGCAAACGTGCCCACCATTTTCGAGCCGGCCAGCGCGTCATTAACGAGCTTGATCATCGGCTCCGTCGTCACGACGAGCGGCACGATCGTATTCGGATAAATCAGTACATCGTTGAGCAGCAGCGCGGGCAGCACGCCGGGAATCTTGATCGTCTCTCCGCCATTGTTCGCGGAATCGTCAACGTTGGACTTCTTATCCTTCACGTCCACAGGACTGGTCATTCAAGTCCCTCCCGCGAATTGGCTTTGCGGCAGCCGTGCATGGACCCGCTGCGTTTGCACACGCGGACGGTGAGCAGCCCGGCCGCATAGGTCGCCTGTACCGATTGGGGCTCGACCGGGAACGGCAAATCAATCGAGCGGCTAAAGCGCCCGCGCTCGATTTCCATCACAAAGTAGCTCCTGATGCCGGCGTTAGTGGTGTTATTCCGCGTGCCGGACAGGAGCGCCCTTCGGGCGGTAATCTGCAAGTGAACATCTTCCGTGGGGACTCCCGCCAGGCAGACCTCGAGCACCAGCTCGTTTTCCGTCTCGTAGAGGTCAATTGGCGGGACCCAGTGCGGGGTGGCCGCTGCCAGAGACGACCGGGTACTGACCGAGACCTGATGAAAATGAAACCGGATATGGGTGGTTCGTCCGATGGCCTGGATCACCGGAGAGGAAGAGGAATAAGTGTCCTTTGGATACATCGTTAGGCCTTTCTCCAGCAAAACTGAACCGCGGCAGTCCTCTGTGCGCCGGATGTAAACATAAGTACAATTTGGGCTAATCGCCCTTTTTGGCGTAACGCGAATATACAGACTTCGGTCGTAAATATCAAGTAAATTTTGAGGTTGGGGACGAAAAAGCGCTTGCATTGCGGAGGTTTTGGTAGTAAATTACGCTGTTGGAGCGAATCTCTTTTCGCCCAGACGATCATGATGTTTTTCCATGCAAAATGATGTGGTAAGATGAGCATGCTACGGCGATTTTGGGTCGTTTTTTTCCTTGGATTCCTGACCCTTGGCGGGCGTTTAGCGTCCGCGCAGACCTACGACACGGTCCGCGTGATGACCTATAACCTCTTAAACTACCCAGGCAACAATTCGGCGACGCGCAATCCGGAGTTTCGTAAGATCTTGCGGTACGTCAGCCCGGACATTCTGGTGGTGCAGGAGATGATCAGCGCCGCCGGAGTTTCCGGGTTTCTCAGCAATGTGCTAAACTCGGGCCAACCGGGGACCTATTCCAGCGCCCCGTTTTTGGATGGGCCGGACACGGACAATGCCCTGTTTTTCAAGTCGTCGTTGTTTTCGTTTGTTGACACTACGGTTCTCCACACGCAGTTGCGTGATATTACGGGATTCCAACTACGGCCCGCCGGAGTCGGCGCGGACTCCGTAGATTTGCGAATCTATTCCTGCCATTTGAAATCGTCGCAGGGATTCGAACAGGATCGCCTCGCCGAAGCGGACACGCTTCGCAACCATCTAAACAGCTTGCCGGATGGCCTGTTTCTGATCACGGCGGGCGACATGAACCTCTACACGAGCACCGAGCCAGCGTATCAGGAGCTGATCGGCAGCCAGAGCGACAACTCAGGCAGGTTGTACGATCCGATCAACTCGCTGGGAGACTGGAACAACAATTCCAGTTTCGCCGGAGTCCATACTCAGTCCACGCGCACCGACAACTTGGGCGATGGCGGCGCCACGGGCGGTCTCGATGATCGGTTCGATTTCCTGCTGCTTTCGTATGCATTCCAGTCCGGATCTCGCTGGCATTATGTGAACGGGACTTACACCGAAGTCGGCAACGACGGCAATCACTTCAATCAAAGCATCAATGCCGGAACGAACACGGCTGTTCCGGACAGTGTCGCCAATGCGCTGCATACGGTGTCGGATCACTTGCCGGTATATCTTGATTTGTATCGCTCGCTGCAGGCTCCGGCTTCACTTGTCGTAACTCTGCCGAACAGCGGCGAAACATGGTATGCCGGATACGCACAGAATATTACATGGAGCAGCCAAAACCTAAGCGGCACGGTCTCGATCAAGCTCAACCGAAATTACCCCGCGGGCGCATGGGAGAACATCGTACTCAACACGGCAAACGACGGTTTACATCCGTGGACAGTGAGCCCGCCCGCCACTACCAGCGCGCGCGTGCAGGTCATCTCGGATTCACAGCCGAGCGTCAGTGATGTGTCCGACGCGAATTTCGCTGTCGCCACCCCGGTCATTACACTTCTCGCACCGAATGGCGGTGAAACATGGTTCCTCGGCCAAAGCGGAACGATTGCCTGGAGTACGACGGGAGTCTCGGACAATGTTCGCATCGAGCTGAACCGGAACTACCCCTCCGGCTCGTGGGAGGTGCTCTATGGCAGTGCGATCAACGACGGGTCTGAAGCGTGGACAGTGAGCGGCGCGGCAACCACTCACGCTCGGATACGAATCCTGAGCGTGAATAATGCGATTCCCGGAGACACTTCTCAATCTGACTTTACTATCGCCGTTCCATATTTGAGTTTGCTGGCGCCGGACGGCAGCGAGTCGTGGCTGATTGGTTCAAACCATCCGATCACTTGGGCATCCGCCGGTCTTTCGGGAAACGTTGAAGTCACGTTGAATCGCACGTATCCGAACGGCTTTTGGCAGGTCATTTCCGCGTCAGTGCCGGTGCAGAATGGCTCGGCATCATGGACGGTGACCGGGCCGTCAACGCAGCAAGCCCGCGTGAGAGTGCGGCTCCTGAGCGACACCACGTTTACTGATGTGTCCAGCAACAATTTTTCCATTCATCTCCCGCCGCAGCCGCCGGTGATCGCGCACGATCCACGCGGCGACACGGAGGTCAATCCTATAGGTTTCACGGCGCAAGTGAGTGACGACTTGCCCGGCGGCGTCACAACGAAACTCTTCTATCGCAGCATCGGCGCCTATGACTCCGTAACGATGAATACTACCGGATACGGGACGGAAGTGGCCGCGAATCTGACGTTGAGCCTTGGCGCGTGGGACTATTTCCTGCGCGCCACGGACAGCGACCTCATGACCAATTCGACCGACACGTTTTCGTTCGTTGTCGGTCAGTCCTGCGGTCTTCCGATTGCCTATGACGACGAAACGCCGGAGATTTTCGGCTGGTCGGTTCAGGCTGATTTTGAATGGGCCGTGCGCTTCACTCCGCCCGTCGTTCCGTTTGTGCTCTGTGCGGCGGATGTCTCGATTGCAAGCTTTCATCCGGACTCCGCGCACAGTGCGATCATTGTCCGCGTGCTGGCCGCGGATGGCCCCGGCGGATTGCCCGGAACCGTATTGCGTCAACTGCAAAAAGGGTCAATCGGCAATGTGATCGGCGGTTTGCCTTCCGGCACTGGCTTCAGGACTCATACGCTGCTGTATGATGCTGTGAACCCGCCGCTTGTTTTTGCCTCGGACTTCTACGTTTCCGTCAAGAACATCGCCGGTGGCACCGAAGCCTTCGGTCACGACACATCTTCCGCGGGTGCCAATCGCTCGTATGTCTGGGATCCGTGCGCGGCTCAATGGCGCTTGGAAACCGCCTTCGACTCGATTACCCAGCGCGGCAATCGGATCATTCACGTGGAAGGCTACTGGAATGCAGCCTCCCAACTGGTGATTCGCCGGGTCAGTAATGACATTCAGCTGCTCTGGTCTGCTACCGGAGCGCCTAACTACCATGTCTTCCAGGCCACGTCGGCAACCGGACCCTTTACGAACCTGATCGGCACGACATCGGACACGACGCTTACCGCTGTTGGCGCGGTGGGGCAGGACGTCAGGGCGTTTTACATTATTCAGTCGGCTTCGACGCCATAGCATATTGTCCTTGATTTACATGAGTTAAATCGTTATCTTTACCGCAAATTCAGGCAGATTGAGAGCAACGAATGGGAAAGCTTGGCACGACCGAAATCATTCTGATCTTGGTGATTATCCTCTTGCTCTTCGGAGCGAAGCGGATTCCGGATCTCATGCGCGGACTTGGGAGAGGCGCAAAGGAGTTCAAGGAAGGGATGCGTGAAGATCCCGAGAAGGACGAGGAGAAGAAGTAAGCAGAGTTTTTTCTGTCTTAAAAGGCTGTAAAATAAGGTTTTGATTATCAGTCAAGCTGACAGGGTAGTATGTTGGACTTGACATTGGAGAACAGGGCTGTTATATTCAAGGTATATTTAATATAGTTTGCGGACTATGCAGGACGACAACATGAGCGACGGCAAGTTTTATTCTTCCAAGGAAGTCTGCGAGCATCTTCAAATCTCCAAGTCTACCCTTTTCAAATGGGAACGGGAAGGCTTGATCACGAAAGTGCGCCGCGACTGGCGGGGCTGGCGGCTGTACGATGCTCACAATTTGGAAGAGATCAAGAAAAACATAGAAAAACAGACACTTGCGGAAGCGCAGGCGCGCACACGCACGGTGCTGGTGGTTGATGACGACACCATGATCCTGCAGGTCATGTCTGATCTTCTGAATGCCGCAGGCTACGATGTCCTCACCGCCACCAACGGAGATGATGCCGTCAAGACCCATGTCGAACGTGCTCCGGCGCTGACCTTTCTCGATGTCAAATTGCGCGGCCGCAGCGGCATTGATGTTTTCCGCGAGATTCGGCGAGTGGATCCTTCGGCCACGATTGTGATTCTGACGGGTTATCCCAAGATCGAAGACACCGTACAGGTGATCAAAGAAGGTGCGTACAATTACCTCACAAAGCCCATTAAGACGGAAGAATTGCTGGAAATGGTGCAGGAGGTCTTGGGTCCATCCTGACGCAAGGCCAAGCGCGCGCTGATTCCCTACCGATACCCTGCCCTGAAGCCGCGCTTCGGGGCATGTTTGCTTTTGACTTTGCGTGCAATGCACCTTGACGGCTGGAACTTTTGTTGCTTGCTCGGTTTAATACAGAGAGATACGGTTTCTTGAATGAAGGGCACATGGGCGCTTTGACTTTGACTCCACGCAAGATCGTCGGTGAACCGGGCAGCCGCAGGATCTGGATGCTGGCGGCTCTGCTGACACTGTTCGCGGCTGTCCCCGGATTCGGCCAGCAGTTCGGAAAGAACAAGGTGCAGTACGAGAAATTCGACTGGAAATTCATCCAATCGGAGCATTTTGACATCTACTTCACTGAGGGCGCGGAACGGATCGCCGAATTCACCGCCGAAACGGCGGAAGCGGCGCTGGCGCAAATTCAGGAAGACTGGAATTACACGCTTGAAGGCCGCATCACGATCGTCACCTATCGCTCGCACAACAATTTCCAGCAGACGAATGTGAGCGGCGGGATTCCCGAAGAATCGCTTGGCGGCTTTACCGAATTTTTCAAGAATCGGGTCGTTATTCCCTTCACCGGGAATTACGAGGCATTCCGCCACGTCGTCCATCATGAGTTGACGCATGCCGTAAACCTCCGCTTCTTCTACGGCACCGGTTTCCAGTCCATTCTCATCGGTGCTTCCACGTCGAATATTCCACTCTGGTTTTCCGAAGGCTTGGCCGAATATGAATCGCGCGGCGGCTGGGACGTCGAGGCGGACATGTTCATGCGCGACGCCACAATCTCTGGTTACCTCCCGAACATAGACAATCTGGGCGGCTATTTTGCCTATAAGGGCGGGCAGTCCGTCTTCTATTATTTGGACCGCCGCTACGGCCCGGAAAAGGTCGGCGAGTTCGTCAACAAGGTCCGTAATACGCGGGATGTCGAGCGCGCGCTGCGCAGCGCGGTCGGGGTCAGCATGGAAGACTTCAACCGCCAGTGGCAGAACTGGCTGCGCCGCATTTACTGGCCAACCGTCGCCGATCTCAAGCCTCCCAACGAGTTGGGCGAGCAACTGACGGAGCATCGCGAGTGGCGGAACTTCGTCAACAACGGCCCCGGCATCTCCCCCAATGGCGAGAAGCTGGCTTTTCTTTCCGATCGCGCCGATTATTTTGACGTCTGGCTGCAGGATATTGAGTCCGGGCATCTGAAGCGCCTGTTGCGAGGCGAACGCAGCGGCGGTTTTGAGCAGCTGAAATGGCTCGACGCGCGGATTTCGTGGTCACCGGACGGCAAGCTTATTACCTTCGCCACGAAGGCCGGCAATCAGGATGCCGTCTATATTCTCGATGTCGGGAAACGAAAGATCACGCGCACCTTCCGCTTCGCTTTGGACGGGATCTTTAATCCGATCTTCTCCCCCGACGGCGACAAGATCGCCTTCGTCGGATTGAAAGACGGCGAGTCGGACATTTACGTGTATGATCTCTCGTCCGATCACTTGACTCAGGTCACAAACGACGTGTTCTCCGACGACGATCCGACATGGACAACCGACTCGAAGGATATCGTCTTTACGTCGGACCGCCAAGATTCCGTCCGTGTGACCGGCTACGGTGGCGATGTAAAGATCTGGAAAGTCAGCTACCGGCAGATGGACCTCTACCGGATCCACGCAGGAGATTCGCTTGCGACTCGTCTGACTTCAACTCTGACTGCCGAACGACAGCCGACATTTTCGCCGGACGGGAAGTATCTCATTTTTTCGTCCGATGAGAGCGGCATCTGGAATCTCTATCGCCGTAACATGGAAACGGGCGAAGTCTTCGCCCTCACCAACTGCCTCACCGGATGTCTGCAGCCAAGCTACTCCTTGAACACGCAACGGCTCGTCTTTACGTCCTTTTACGACGGCGGCTATGACATCTTCCTGATCAAGAATCCGACGGAGCTGCCGGCCTTGACCCTGCGGCCCACCAACTTCCGCAGCCACGGCAGCCCTGAACCGAAGCAAACGCCGGACACCACAGGCACGGTGGAAAGCACCACGCTGGAAATTAGAGACAATACGCGCCCGTATGCGAATTACGTTTTCCGGCAAGGCGAAAACACGGAGAACGGGCCAAAAGAACAGGCGATGGCCGACACTGTCACCATCAGCACCCGCAAGCCCGGCGGCGGCTTTTTTGCCAAGACATACAAAGTGAAATTTACGCCGGATTTCGTGTATGCGACCGCTGCGTACAGCTCGTTTTTCGGCGCGCAGGGGACGGGGCAGATCCTGCTGTCCGACGTAATGGGCAATCAGTTGATCTACATCAACACGGACCTCTATTATGATTTCAACAATCTTGACAACTCGAACTTCTCCGTTCAATATTTTTACCTGCCGCGCCGCATCAATTATGGCGTGGGGCTGTTCCGCTACGTGTACTACCTCGACGCCGCGAACGTCCGCGACCAGACGATTCAGACGGAGATTAACCTCGCGTACCCGTTCTCGAAATACGCGCGGACCGAGCTGAATCTGCGCGGCTATGCGATTGACCGCTCGCGCTGGTATGGCGATCCGGTTCTTGATTACAAGTTTGAATCGCGCCGGCGGGTGATTCTGCCGGAACTCGCTTACGTACACGACACGATCCTATGGGGAGCGGTTGGACCCGCGAATGGCTCGCGCTATCGCTTCTCCGGGTCATACAGTCCGAAGCTCGGCAAGAACGAAGGGTCCGATCACGCGTTCGCGGAGTTCTATACCGTCACCGGTGATATGCGAAATTATTTCCGGCTGGGCCGCGATTACACCTGGGCCTCGCGCCTCACCGCTGGCGCCTCGGGCGGCCCCGACAAGCAGCGCTTCTTCCTCGGCGGCGTTTCCAACTGGATTAATCGCCGCTTTGAGAACAATGAAATTCCCACGGATCAGATAGACTACTTCTATTTCTCCTCCTTCGTGACTCCGTTTCGCGGGGGCGATTATTTCGAGAAGCGCGGCACGGGCAATCGCTTCTTCCTCACGAATCAGGAATTCCGCTTTCCGCTCATTCGAAGCCTGCAATTGGGTTGGCCGCTGCCGCTTGGGTTCCGCGACATTCGCGGATCGCTTTTCACCGACATCGGCGGCGCGTGGAACGACAACCAATTCAAGTTTTCGCAGGTCGGAGCGGACAACAAGCGGCGTCTGGCCGATCCGCAGGTGGCTTACGGTCTTGGCGTCCGCTCGTGGGTTTGGTTCTTTATCTTGCGCTGGGACGTCGCCTGGTCCACGGACATGGTAGACACGTCCAAGCCGCGCTACTTCTTCTCGATCGGCGCCGAGTATTAACGTGCGAGCACATTGATGGCAAACATTGCCGTGGATGTCGTGGCGGGACTTGGCCGGCGCGTGCTCTATGCTCTGACCGAGCTGGGCCGCTTCGGCATCTTGATGGGACGAGTGGTTGTGGAGTTGCGCAGCCTGCTGCGCGATCGCGATTTGTTCTTTCGCCAGGCGGTCAACTTGGGCACGAACAGCTTGCCGCTCGTGTTAATCGTCGGCTTATTTACCGGCGCGGTCTCCGGCTGGCAGACGCACTATCAGCTCGAAGGCTATCTGCCTATGGATCTTATTGGTCCGGGAACGTTCAAAGCGGTAATGCTCGAACTTGGCCCAGTCCTCACGGGACTCGTGATCGCCGGACGCGTTTCTGCCTCGATCGCGGCGGAGATTGGCACGATGAAGGTCACGGAGCAGATTGACGCCCTCGAATCCATGGCGATCTCCAGCGTGCGTTATCTCGCCGTTCCGCGCATCACAGCCATGACCGTCATGATGCCGATTCTGGTGGTTCATGCTGTGTTTGTGGCGATCATGGGCGCAGCGTTAGTGACGACAGTCTTTCTGGGATTGTCGTCTAATCAGTTCTGGGGGCTGATCCCAAACTTCTTCAAGGTCTATGACGTGTTCGCCGGATTGATCAAGTCAGTGTTCTTCGGCATGACCTCTTCGATGATCGGCTGCTACGTCGGTTTTCGCACCGAAGGCGGCGCGGAAGGCGTCGGCCTGGCAACGATTCAGGCCTTCGTCTGGTCCTGTCTTGCGGTGCTCGTCCTTGACTTTGTCCTCGCCACCATTCTTTTCTAAACTCTTGCGCCTTTCCTCAAGCCTACTGATTCGATGATAGAAATCCGCGACCTATACAAGTCGTTCGGCGACAAGCAGGTGGCGCTGGGGATCAGTTTAGAGATCTCCACCGGCGAATCGCTCACGATTATCGGCCAGTCCGGCACCGGGAAATCGGTATTGCTCAAGCACATGGTCGGACTCTTAATGCCGGATTCAGGTGACATTCTGGTGGATAATAAGAGCGTCGTGCACGCCAGACGGAAAGAATTGTATGAGATCCGCAAGCAATTCGGCATACTGTTTCAAGGCGCGGCCCTGTTCGACTCGATGACGGTGGAAGAGAACATCAGTCTGGGCATGCGCACGCACAAGCACATGACCGATCAGGAGATCCAAGACCGTGTCGCGCAATGTTTGGAGCTGGTCAGTCTGCCCGGCAGTGAGAAAATGAAGCCGGCGGAACTTTCTGGCGGGATGAAGAAGCGCGTCGGATTGGCGCGCGCCATCGCCATGCAGCCGCAGTACATTCTCTACGACGAGCCGACGACAGGTCTGGATCCGATCACGGCGGACACGATCAACGATCTCATCATTCGCATGAACGAGGAGTTGAAGGTCACCACTGTCGTGGTGACGCATGATATGGTTTCGGCCTACAAAGTGTCCGACCGAATCGTGATGATTCACGAAGGCAAGGTGATTCACTCCGGCACACCCGAGGAGACGCGCGACTCGCCGATTGAAATCGTGCGCAAGTTCGTCACGGGTATGGCCGAAGAGGACCCGCACGTCGTTACGCACTATTGAATAAGTGCCGCAGAGCCTACAAAAAGCCCCGTCGTTGACGGGGCTTTTCTTGTTGCGCTGACAAGCCTCTAATAAGTGATCTCAATCAAATGATCGCCATCCTGCGCAACCACTCGATTTCCACTGGCATGCCTTGGGTTCGTGCCGATGGTCGAAATCCGGCGGGGAGTTTGAGCGCGCGATGCCAAGTAGATCCCGCTTAACACATCACCGTTGATGCCCGCATACACGAACTCGTTCGAGCTGAGATAACCTGCCGGCGCGGTGCCGGGCGCGACTGGAACTCCCGACAGCGGGTCACCAGGCTGCACGATATTAATCCACGACCGCGGCGGCGCACCACTCTGCACGTTCTCGTATACCAACGTCTGCGAATCTCCTAACCACGAATGGCGCAGCACATTCACTGCCAGCGTATCCAATTCGTGCGAGTCGCGATGCAGCACTACAAGTGTTCGCCCTTCGGAGCCGCCGGTCGTGACCAGAAAAGCGATCAGAAGTCCGTCCGGCGAGATCTCCGGAGCCACACCGTGATCGGCCAGTCGCGCGCGCTCCGCTCCGGTGAAATCAAGCTGCCAAATTCCCTCGTCCGCACTCCCGTCTTCCGGCCCCGCGCACACCAATCTTTCCTCCACCGGGTAAAAACTCGGATGCGATCCACGATCCCAAATCCGCTGCACGTTCAGCGGATTGCCGTTTGCAGAGATCCAGATTCCTGAATTTTCACTCCCCGGATCCCCCGGGACGGAAAAGACAATTCGCGCGGCATCCCGCGTCCAGACATAATCGTTGCGCACGGCGAGCGCGCCCAGCGGCACTTGATCCGCGTGATCACCGTTCAGCACGTATAGTCCGGCCGGCGACTGCTCCTGTACAAAGAGCACGCGTTCATCTGCCGGCGACGGCACCGGATAACTTCCGGTGGACCATAGATCCCGAACCTGTGTGCGATCTTCTTCGTCCTTCTTGCAACTGATGAAGAAGGAAGTGAATAGCAGAAGGCCGAGCATGCAATATTTATTCATAGCGCAAGGCCTCAATCGGATCTACTGTGGCCGTATGCAGCTCCGCTTGCGCCCGCACCTGCTCCGAGGGAGACGCCTCCGGTGAAATCTCGAGCAGCTTCTGCCCTTTCTTTACCCAGTCTCCTTCCTCTACGAAGATATTCCGCACCGTGCCTCCCGATTTCGAGCGAATCTCAATCTGGTGGAGAGGCTGAATTCGCCCTGTCGCCACAACCGTCTGAGTGAGATTGCCGCGCTCGACCTTTGCCGTGCACAGCTTGACCGAGGCATTCTCCTCTTTTTTGCAACCGGAAACAACTGCAAGAGACGTGAGGCTCAGCAAGAGGACAGCGAATGTGCGGGCGAGGCGGAGAATTCGAGGCGGCGTGTGGAGTAACTTTGGGTTCATGACGTGGAAGGTCAGGATGGAGTCTAACTTCATATAATTTAAATAGTTTGATACGAACAGGCGCAAAATGTTGCTGGGGTTTCGGCATGGGCAGAATGAGGCAAAGGCACCGCAGATTTGGCGATGCCTCTCGATGTGACCTCTCAAAACGCGGAAACCATGTTTACAACGTGTGGACAACATCCCTATTTATCCTTCATGGATAAGGTTAGAGTTATCCACAGATTTCATAAATTTGCAAAAATAGCTTGACAAATAGCCGTCGCTACTATATCTTTGGAAGTAATTCCCAAGGATTGGATGAAAGTGGTGTACATGCCCACCCCCCGGCCCCGATTACCGTTCTTGAGCCAGTATCCAGCGTCTATAGACGACAAGGGGCGTTTGTCCATTCCTGCCGATTACCGCCATGCCCTCCCCGAGGAGTCCGAAGGTACTATCATATTGACTTTAGGAAGTTTAAAATATCTGAACGCCTTTCCGCTGGACTTCTTCAATGCGATTTGGGACAAGGCCGACTCCGACGGGACCGAGTTTGCTACGCTGAACAGTCTGGAACGGGACACTCTGCTGCTTGGCGAAGCTGTTCATCGGACGCTTGACACTCAAGGGAGGATCACCGTTCCGCAGAGGCTACTTGAACAAGCGGAGATCGGGCGGGACATCGTTTTCATGGGCCGTCGGACACACTTCACGATTTGGGACGCGAAGGCGTTCGAAAAGCATAGAAAACAATTGAGTATCACGCCGGGCGATGCCTGGCAACGGCTGATTGACCAGGGCCACAAAGCAGAAAAAGCCAAGTGATGGGGCTACACGCGCAGATTCATCAAACGGAAAATGAAGTCAGCATCGCGTTGACCGGCGAGATTCATGCTCCCGAGTATGATCAGCTCGCCGAAATCGTCAAGCACTTTCGTAATCGCGGCTGCCGCTATTTTGTGCTCGACCTGCGAGGGATCGCGCGCATGAATGCGGCCACGGAAGCCTCGCTGCGGCGACTCGTGGAAGGCCCCCGACCCCGTTCCAACCAGAAGAATTCCAGCGCCATCCGCCTTTAGTGCGGATAACCCCGCAGCCCGGCCGCAGACGGGCTGCGGGGATCTTGTTTTCAGAAGTTGAAATTACGCAATTCTGAAGCAAATATCCAGAGGAGAACGCATCCAGACGTGAGATTGTCGTCCTAAAGTAGGCGGGCCGCCGAGGGGGCGGCCAGAGTTCACCCCATCCTCATGAGCGTCTGTGACCGAAGTCTTTCATGTGCCCGTTCTGGGCCAGGCGGCGATAGATCTGTTAATAGCGACCCCAGATGGGGTTTATGTTGACGCGACGGTCGGCGGAGGGGGGCACAGCCGACTCATTCTTGAGCGCTTATCTCCACGCGGATTATTGATTGGCTGCGATCGCGACAGCGAGGCGATTCAATACGCGCGACACGTACTTCCTGCCTCCGTTCAACTTTTTCAGATTCCCTTTTCACAACTATCAGCCCGGCTGCACGACAGGATTGGACAGGTCGCCGGGGTGCTCATGGATTTGGGCGTCTCATCGTATCAGCTTGATGAGGCGCGGCGGGGATTTTCTCACCGCTTTTCCGCTCCACTCGATTTGCGCATGGATCCGACCTCAGGTGAGAGCGCGGCAGAACTGTTGAGCAGACTCGACCAGCGAGACTTGACAAAGCTGATTCGTGATTTCGGCGAAGACCCGCAGGCCGCGCGAATTTCCCGCGCGATAATCGCCGGACAACAACGCGAGGCGATCACCACGACGGATCAGTTGGCCAACGTGATCAGCAACGCGGTGCCGGCAACGCGCGTAAAAAGTCTGGCGAGAATATTTCAAGCGCTGCGCATCGCAGTCAATCACGAACTCGAGGAATTGCAATCCGGTTTGAACGCCGCCTGGGAGCTTTTGAACGGCGGCGGACGGCTGGTGGTGATCAGTTATCATTCGCTCGAAGATCGCATCGTCAAGGACTTCACGCATGAGAAGGCGCATCCGCCGGACGATCGGCGACTGCCTTTTCCTCCTTTAGCCCGGCCCACGGGACGCCTGCTCACCCGGAAACCCGTGATTCCGGATCACGAAGAAATCACCCGCAATCCCCGAGCACGCAGCGCCAAGCTGCGGGCGACAGAAAAAATAGCGTAAGATTCTCCTGTGGCCCATCCTGCTTCTCCCTTGAGTACCCCGGTATACCGGCCGAAAAAACTTCCCCGCGTGCTGCGGCAGCAGCTTCCCGTCCTGCGGCTGTGCGCGGGAATCGTGCTGCTCGGCATCATCGTGGTCGGCGTGACATGGCGAAATGTGGCAAACGAACGGTTGTCGCTCGATGTGGGCATGCAGCGGACACAGATCGAGGGACTCAACAAAGAGATTCAGCACCTCGCGGGATTGATAGATACCGAAGCGTCTTTTCCGAAAATTTCGCAGTGGGCGCGCGATCAGCACGGTTGGCGGCCGCTGCCAAACAGCGTGCGCGAACTCAAGGTGGCCGACGCCGCGTTGACGACGAGCGCACGCCGCGAAGTTGTGAAACTGGAGTCGCACCGATGAGCGAACGAGACCGTCCGTTGAAGCGCGAAAGAATGCTAGCGTTCGGGCTGCTGCTCATGTTCACGGTATTTCTCGCCCGGCTCGTGCAGGTACAGGTCTTCGAGCACACGCGCTGGAGCGGGATCGCGCGGCGGCAATCAGAATTGATGGTCTGTCAGAAGCCTAACCGCGGCGAGATCCGGGACAGAAATGGAATCCCGTTGGCCGTCACGCTGCCGTTGACCTATGCGGTCGGCTATCGGCCCAAGCCGGGCACAGATCCGGAGCAGCTCGCGACCACGTTGGCGACCCATCTGCCGATGTCGAAGATAACCCTTCGCTCAAAACTGCAGTCAGACGGATTTGTTTATTTGGCGCGGCGCGTGGACGTGGCCGTAAAAGAGAAGTTGGATTCGTTGAAGGTTCCCTGTCTGCAATTCGACGAGGAGCCGCGCCGCGCGTATCCGGGAGAGTCGCAGGCTGCGGCAGTGATCGGCTTCGCAAACATAGACGGCAACGGGCAGGAAGGCATCGAGGCCTCGATGAACGATGCGTTGTCGGGGGAAGTGCATCGCGAGTTGTGTCTGATCGATGCTCATCGCAAGTCCATTAGCCCGGTGGTTTACGATGCTCCCTTCGATTATTACGGCGCGACGGTCACGCTGACCCTTGACGTGCAACTGCAGACGATCGTAGATAACGCCTTGAGCGAGGGACTTAAAGGACGAAAATACGAACGGGCCTGTGCCCTGCTGATCGAGCCGGTGACCGGAGATATTCTCGCCCTCTCAACGCTGCCCACGTTCGATCCGAATCACCCGGGCGATGCCAAGCCAGAAGAACGGAAGTGCTGGCCGATTACGGACGTGTATGAGCCCGGATCTACGCTGAAAATCGTGCCGATTGAAAAGGCCTTGGAGACCGGCAAGCTTAGCCGCTCATCGCAGATCTTTTGCGAGAACGGCGTATATCGCGTTAAGGGTGCAACACTACACGATTCGCACCCGCACGGCTACGGCTACCTTAGCCTCGACAATGTGCTGGCCTACTCGTCGAACATCGGCGCCGCGAAGGTGTGTGAACGGTTCACGCCGAATGAAGTCTATGACAAGTTGCGTGCCTTCGGCTTCGGCAATCTGACCACGGTTGAACTTCTCGGTGAGCAAGCAGGCTACATTCCGCCGCCCTCGCAGTGGTCAGGGCCGACGCAATCAAACCTCGCGTTCGGGCACGGCATCTCCTGCACACCGCTGCAGCTCGCGATGGCCTATGGAAGCATCGCGAACGGCGGGAAATTGATGAAGCCGCGCCTCGTGAAGGGCGTGCAGTATCCCTCGGGCGACCGCACTGATTATAAGGTCGAGGTGGTGCGTCAAGTGATGACTCCGCAAATTGCCGCCGAGCTGACGGACATGCTGGTCGGCGTGGTGGAACACGGCACCGGAGAAGCCGCCAGAATTGAAGGCGTGCGCATCGCCGGCAAGACAGGTACTGCGCAAAAAGTAGATCAGGTACATCGCACATATTTCGACAAGCGATTTGTCTCGTCATTCGTCGGATATTTTCCGGCGGATCAGGCGAAGTACCTGCTGCTGGTCGTGGTGGACGATCCGCGCGGCGAGTATTACGGAGCCGCTGTCGCCGCGCCGGTCTTCAGACGCGTCGCCGAAGAGATTATTGCCCTTCGCACGCAGGAGTTCGATCTCGTGCCGCCCGCGAAGAGCGTGGAATTCGCCACGAGCGAGAAGAAGACGGATAAATCCGCGCCGCCACAGATGACTGCCGTTCCGGTGAGCTATTCCACCTTGTTTACGACGGAACAAGATGGAAGTATGATTTCCGGCGACACCACGTTTGTCACTGTGCCATCATTGGAAGGTTGGCCGCTGCGCTTGGCCGTTCAGGAACTTTCGCGGCGGAATATGAATTTCAAGCTGTCAGGATATCGGGTCGTGGTGACACAGTCTCCGGCGCCGGGGACCCGTGTGCCGGCCGGAACGATTTGCGAACTCTACGGAGATTCAAAATAGCGCGAGCATGGTGACGCGCAAGCGGCTGAGTCAGATCGCCGCAGCGATTCGCGGCGCACGATTCGATGCCGCCGCAAATCCGGAAATCATGTCGGTGGAATACGATTCGCGGCGCGTGCGGCCGGGAAGTCTGTTCGTAGCCATTCCCGGATTGAAAACGGACGGCGCCGCGTTCATCCGCGACGCCGAGCAGCGCGGAGCGGCGGCGGTCATCTCGACGACGGCCGACATCGCCTCTACCCTACCCCGTGTTCTTGTCCCGAATGCGCGCAAGGCGCTCGCGGAAGCAGCATGGGCGCTCTTTGATCACGCCGAGCGGAAACTCACGTCGGTGGGCATTACCGGCACGAATGGCAAGACCACCACTGCTTCGCTGTTGAAATCGCTGCTGGAATTTGCCGGTCATCGCACCGGATTAATCGGTACGCTGGGCGTTTTTTACGAGGGGAGCGAAGCCGATTCGCCGCGCACGACTCCGGAGTCGTCGGATTTAGCGGCGCACTTCGCGCGGATGGTCGAGTTGAAGTATACGCACGTGGTCATGGAAGCTACGTCTATCGGAATTGATCTTGAGCGCGTGTGGGGGATTTCGTTTCACATGGCCGTCTTCACGAATTTGACGCGAGACCATCTGGATTATCATGGCACGGAAGCTGCGTACCTCGCGGCAAAGGTCAGATTGTTCGAGGAATTGCCGGCGAATAGTACCGGGATTGTCAATACAGACGATCCGGCGGCAAATAGCATTTTGCCAGCCATTAGTGGATCCGCGCTCACTTTTGCTATTGAGCACTCGGCGGACTATCAAGCTACAAAGATCGTTCTCGCGCGAGACGCACTTCACTTCACTCTGCACTCCCGCCACGGGGAAACGGCAATGCGCGTGCCGCTGATTGGCCGATTTAACGTCTATAACGTGCTGGCAGTGATTGCTGCGGCCGACGTACTGGGCGTTCCGATAGAGACGATTCGCGAGGGGATGGTGGTTGCCCGGCCTGTGCGCGGGCGAGCAGAGATCGTCCCTTTGAAGGCTTTGTTCACGGTTGTGGTGGATTACGCGCACACGCCGGACGCGCTGGAGAAGATCTTGAGCACGCTGAGGGCGTTGAATCCTTCACGCATCATCACGGTGGTTGGCGCCGGTGGAGATCGAGACCGCGGCAAGCGACCGTTGATGGCTGAAGTCTCGGCGCAGATGAGTGATTTGGTCATGCTCACCAGCGACAACCCGCGCAGCGAGGACCCGGAAGCGATTCTCGACGACATGGAAGCCGGATTGTCCAAGAATCATCTTCATCTCAGAGACGCAGATCGGAGGCGGGCCATTGCACGGGCGCTGCGCGAGGCGCGCGACGGAGACATCGTGCTGATTGCCGGCAAAGGGCATGAGACCTATCAGGAGATCCGAGGGGTAAAGCACGCGTTCGACGATCGCGATGTGGTGATCGAGGAATTTACCAAGCTCGGCGAGCACACGTGAACCTCCCGACTGTCGGCTGGCTATGCAATGTGTTGGGGTGCGAGGTTCCGGCGATAGACCCGGCCACCTTGTTGGGACCGATTTCGATTGACACGCGTACGATTCAAGCGGGTGATGCCTTCTGGGCGTTAGCCGGCGACCGCGACGGGCATGAGTTTGTCACCACTGCTTTTGAGCAGGGCGCCAAACTCGCGGTGGTGGATCAAGCGTGGGCACGGCTGCACAGCGACCTCTCGAAATTTCCGCTTGTTCGAACCGGAAACACTCGGAGCGCACTGACGCAAGCAGGATCGGCATGGCGAGACGAATGGACGTTTCCTGTGCTGGGCATTACGGGCACCAACGGCAAGACGTCAACAAAGGACTTGATTCTGCGCTTGCTGTCGCTGTGCTATCCCGCGGCAGGCACACGCGGAAATTTGAATAACGAATTGGGCGTGCCGCTCACTCTCCTGGAGATTGCACGCGATTGCGAGATAGCGGTCATCGAGATGGGAGCGTCGCACGCGGGCGAAATCGGCGAGCTCTGTGACATCTACCGACCGACTCATGGCCTGGTGACGTCCATCGGCAAAGCGCATTTGGAAGGATTTGGCACTCTTGACGCCGTCGCGAAGACGAAGGGAGAGTTATATGAAGCAGTCGCGCATCGTGGGGTTGCTTTTGTACCGACGGATGATGAGTTGTGCCGGCGCGAAGCGGAGCAAAACCGGCAACGGATCGGGTACGGCTTTCAGGCGCCGCCGGAAACGTGGATGGCGGAATTTCACCGTGGCGAGGAGCTGCACTACGACGAGCAGGGGTGCGCGCGGTTCCGGTTCGCAGGAACGGACATCACGTTGAGCATTCCGGGGAAGCCGGCGGCGATTTCCGCCTTGGCGGCTCTGACGGTCGCCGGGCATTTCGGAATTTCACCGCAAGAGTGCAAGGAAGCGATTGCGGCGTGGCAGGGTGTGCAAGGACGCGCCTGCGTGCTGCAGATCGGCGGCATGACGATCATTGACGACACCTACAACGCGAATCCGGCGAGCATGATCGCGGCAATCGAAACGCTGAGCGTACTCCCGGGTACGCGGAAGATCGCGATTCTCGGCGACATGAATGAACTCGGTGATTACGCGGAAAGCGAGCACCGGGAACTCGGACAAGCACTCGCCCGGTATCACTTCGATCGAGTGATTCTAATTGGGCCACTGTCGAAACTCACGGCGGAAGCAGCCCGTGCCGTCGGAGTAAAGAGCGACTATTTCGCGGATTATGCAGAATTGGAGCCGCACTTGGCGGATGTCGTGAAGGCGGGAGATGCAATTCTGGTGAAGGCATCGCGCGGAGTCAAGTTGGAGCGCGCGATCCGGCAATTGATGAAAGTGTTCGGCTGATGCTGTATCACCTCCTTTTTCCGCTGCACGATCTGCTGCCGGGAGCTAATCTCTTTCGCTATATTACGTTTCGCTCGGCAGCGGCGGCGGTGCTGGCGCTGTTGATCTCATTCTATGTCGGGCCGCGCATGATCGCGCTGCTGAAACGAATGCAGATCGGCGAAGCGATTCGTCAGGACGGACCGGCAACGCATCTGGTCAAGGCCGGAACGCCGACGATGGGCGGCATCATGATTCTGATCGCTGTGGCCGTGCCGACGCTGCTGTTGGCCAAGCTGACAAGTTTCTACGTCCTGCTCACGCTGCTTGCTTTCTTATGGATGGGCGCGGTCGGGTTCTTTGACGATTACTTGAAGGCCGTCCGTAAGACGAAGAAAGGACTGGTCGCGAAGTATAAGCTGGTCGGCCAGATCGGGCTTGGCGCGCTCATCGCGGCATTCATCCTGCTCTATCCGCAACTTTTCGGACAGGGGTTTTCGTCAAATGTGACGCTGACCACGATGCCGTTCTTCAAAAACCTGATGCTGGATTTCGGCATTTTGTATTCGCTCGTGGTGATCGGCGTGATTACTGGAACGTCAAACGGCGTTAACCTCACGGACGGATTGGACGGGCTGGCGATCGGCGTAACCTCCATTGCCGTGGTCGCGTTTGCCGCGATGAGCTATGTCAGCGGCAACGTCAAGTTCTCCGACTACCTGAATATTGTCTATCTGGACGGCGCCGGCGAACTCACCGTTTTCTGCGCGGCCATGCTCGGCGCGGGTCTGGGCTTCTTATGGTACAATGGTTATCCGGCGCAGGTCTTCATGGGGGACACCGGGGCGTTGGCGCTTGGCGCGGCGCTCGGAACGATGGCGATTCTGTTGAAGAAAGAACTCTTCCTGATCGTCATCGGCGGCGTGTTCGTGGCCGAAGCTTTGAGCGTGATCATTCAGCGCGCCTATTTCAAGTACACGAAAAAGAGATACGGCGCGGGAAAGCGGGTGTTTCGCATGGCGCCGCTACACCACCATTTCGAACAGTTGGGGTGGCATGAGTCGAAGGTAGTGGTGAGATTCTGGATTGTGGAAGTGCTGTTGGTTCTGGTGAGTCTAACGATGTTCAAGGTGCGATAGATGGGGAGCTTCCTGGCGGGGAAGCGCGTGGGGATTCTGGGCATGGCGCGCAGCGGGATCGGCGCGGCGAGACTCGTTCATCGGCTCGGCGGGCGCGCATTGATCTCGGATGTTAAGTCGGCGGAAGCCTTGCGTGAAGCTGTCGGAGAGCTGAAGGCGTTGGGAGCGGAGGTCGAAACCGGCGGACATCAGCGAATCGCCAGTGAAGCACTTGATCTGATCATACTCTCACCCGGTGTGGTGCCAACTGAGGAGCTGGCGGCCGGCTGGGATCAAAGAGAGATTGAGGTCTGGTCTGAGTTAGAGCTGGCCGCTCGCTTCTGCCCGAATCCGTGGATCGGTGTCACCGGTTCGAACGGCAAGACTACGACAGTGCATCTGATTCACTCGATGCTGCAAGCGGCGGGACTCGATTCGGCATTGGTCGGAAACGTGGGGAATGCGTGGAGTAACGTCCTCCCTGCTCCGCCGGAACGGGCATTCGTGGTGGAAGTGTCCAGCTTTCAACTGGAGCATGCGCCGACCGTCCACCCGCGCGTGGCCGTGATGCTGAACTTGTTCGAGAATCATTTGGATCGCCACGGCACGATGGAAGTGTATGGCGAGCTGAAGTCTCGGCTGTTTCGCAATCAGACCGGTGACGACGTGGCGGTGGCGAACGGAAACGATGCTCGCGTCATGGCGTATGCGCGCAGTTTTCATTCCAAGATTATTCGATTCGGTACGAGCGCGCAATACGAATTCTGGACCGCCAGTGACTCGCTGTGGTATCGCTATGAAGGGAAAGATCGGCTGCTCATGCCTCGCGCGGCACTTCCGTTGATTGGCCGGCATAACGAGCTGAACGCACTGGCCGCTGCCGCCGCGGCGTTCTCCTTTGGAGCGCCGATGGACGCGATCCGGCAGGCCTTGCGTGAGGCAAGACCCGTTGAACATCGCATCGAATTCGTGGCTGAAAAAAGGAACGTGCGCTACGTCAATGACAGCAAGAGCACCAATATGGTCGCGACGCAAACCGCCCTTAATGCCTTTGCGAATGACGTGATTCTGCTCTTCGGCGGTCGGCCGAAGAAGGAGTCGTTTGCCCCGCTGGCTGACCGGTATTCGCGCCCGGTAAAGCGGTTCATCGTTTTCGGCGAAGCGACGGCCAAGATCAGGGCGGAACTCCCGGCAAATCTACCCATCGAATACACCGATACCTTGAGTAACGCCGTGCTGCAGGCGAGTGGAATCGCCGAGCCGGGAGACACGATCCTGCTTTCCCCGGGCTGCACGTCGTTCGATCAATTTAAGGATTACGAAGAGCGAGGACGCGTGTTTAAGGCCTGCGTGGAGGCATTGCCATGAATCTTGCGACGGCGCGCTCTCCGCGACAACCGGAATGGGAGAACCGCGCCGGTTATGACGTTTGGTTGTTGGTCCTCACGTTGTGCTTGTGCATTTGCGGCGCGATCTTTGTCATGACGTCCTCCTCGTCGCATTCGTGGGAATCGCATGACGGAGACAGCCTCGCGATCTTCTGGAATCACCTCGGACGACTCGGTTGGGGCCTCGCGTGTCTCATGATTCTGTCATTCGTGGATTATCACGTATTCGAGAAGTTGGGGCGCCCGCTCGTGATCATTTCGATCGGATTGTTGATTGCGGTGTACTTCGTCCCGCAAGCGCCCGGCGCAACTGCCAAGCGGTGGATCAATCTCTACGGGATGAGCTTTCAGCCGGCGGAGCTGGCCAAATACGCCTTAATCGCCTATCTGGCGGCGCGTTTCAGTCAGATGCGGCAGGACTCCTTTGCCGCGGATCCCAAACAGGTCTATAAGGGAACGCTCGTGATTGCGGCGGTCATCCTTGGATTGGTAGCGCCGGAGAAGAATCTCTCGATGGCGGCGCTCATCTTCGGCGGAACGGCGATCATGTTTTACTTGTCAGGCGTGAAGCTCAAACCGCTGCTGATTCCCGGCGCCGCTGCGGTCGCGCTGTTCGGCATCTTCGCCTGGGTCACTCCCTATATGCGCGAGCGGCTCACGTCGTTCTTTAGCGGCATCCTTGACCCGACGCAGGCGAGCTACCATGTCAAACAATCCTTGGTGGGATTGGGGCAGGGCGGGATCTCCGGCCTCGGTCTCGGCGGCTCGACTCAGAAGCACTTCTTCCTGCCGGAACCGTACAAAGATTTTATCTTCAGCATTGTCGGCGAAGAGCTGGGCATCTTTGGCGCGGCGGCGTTGTTGTTGGCCTTTCTCGCGTTTTTCTCCCGCGCGTGGAAAATTTCACGCGGCGCTCCCGACGACTTCGGTTATTTCCTCGCGGTGGGAATCACTTGCGCGCTGGCGCTTTCCCTCTTCGTGAATGTGGGCGTCACGCTGGGGCTGCTGCCGCCGACGGGACAGCCGCTGCCCTTCGTCAGTTACGGCGGCTCTTCACTGATGATGTCACTGGGAGCGGTAGGGATTCTCCTCAATATCTCGAAGCAAGCGCTGCGGCGGCAGAGTTACGAATCAACGCTGTTTATGCAGTGACCGAAACTTCTTTCACGCCGCTGCGGGTAGTTATCGCCGGCGGGGGCACCGGCGGACATGTGTTTCCCGCGCTGGCGATTCGCCAGGCAATTGCTCAGCGCGAACCAAAGGCGAAAGTTATTTTCGTCGGAACGAAGCGCGGCATCGAAGCGCGCGTGATTCCGCAAGCGGGCGAGACACTGAGAACAATTTGGATCTCCGGATTTTCCCGTCATCATCCGGCACAGAACCTTCTGCTTCCGCTCAAGCTGGCGATTAGCCTTCTGCAAAGTCTCGTTCTGCATCTTTCTTTTCGTCCGCAGGTTGTGATCGGCACGGGCGGATACGTGACCGGACCGGTGCTGTGGATCGCCCAGCAACTGCGCATTCCGACAGTCTTGCAGGAGCAGAATTCTTTCCCCGGCTGGACGACGAAGAAACTGGCGAAGCGCGCGGCGGCGGTTTGCATCGGATTTGAAGACGCTCGTCGGCGAATGAACTCTTCCCGTGTCCATTACACAGGAAATCCGCTGCGATCTTCATTTCGTACGCTGAGCAGAGATGACGCGCGAGGCAACTGGCTGCTCGATCCGGCGCGCAAGACACTGCTGGTGATCGGCGGATCACTGGGAGCGCGCTCGATTAATGAAGCGATCGGGCCGCTCCTTCCGGAATTACTGAAAATGTACAACGTGATTTGGCAAACCGGGAAGCCGGGCGTGCCGAAAAGCGTTGATCAACATCTCATCCACACGACGGAACGCGACAAGCACCTCAACGTGCAGAGCTTTATCGAAGACATGCCGGGCGCGTACGCGATGGCCGAGTTGGCGATCTGCCGCGCGGGAGCGATGACACTCGCCGAATTGGCGGTCGCCGGAGTCCCGGCGGTCTTGATCCCCTTCCCGTTAGCGACCGATGATCATCAAACCGTGAACGCAACGTCCGTGGTGAGCGCCGGCGGCGCGAAGCTGATTGCCGACCGCGATCTCTCCCCGGAGTCACTGCTGAGGACAATTGAAGAGTGTGTGGCTGATGACGGCTCTTTGCGCGCGATGTCAGCGGCAATGAAATCGCTGGCGCGGCCCGAAGCGGCGCTGGAGATTGCCGACATCGCCATTCGCGCAGCAAGGCGGGCCACATGAGCTCACCGTTTCTCTTTCGCCGGGTGCGGCATGTTCACATGGTGGGAATTGCCGGCGCAGGCATGAGTGGCATTGCGGAAGTGCTGCTCAATCTGGGATTCGTCGTGACCGGCAGCGATTTGCAGCTCTCCGAAGTTACCACTCGTTTGCGGCAACTCGGAGCGACCATCTCCGAAGGGCACGCGGCGGAAAATGTACAGGGCGCAGACGTGCTAGTCTATTCCTCTGCCGTGCGGCCGGAAAATGTTGAGCTGCGCGCGGCGCGCGAAGCGCATCTTCCGATCATTCCGCGCAGCGAGATGCTCGCGGAGCTGATGAGATTAAAAATTGGCATCGGGGTCTCCGGAACGCATGGCAAAACGACTACGACCTCGATGATTGGAGCGATTTTGCAGCGTGCGGACCTGAATCCGACACTGATAGTGGGCGGCATCGTCCGCGCGCTGCAGTCCGGTGTGAAGATGGGGAGCGGCGATCTGCTCGTCGTGGAGGCCGACGAATTCGACCGCTCTTTTCTGAAACTGACGCCGACGTTTGCGGTCATCACGACGATCGAGCCGGAGCACCTTGACACCTACATTGATCTCGAAGGGGTGCAGGACGCTTTCGTGGAGTTCGCCAACAAGGTTCCGTTTTATGGCAGTGTGGTCGCGTGCGGCGATGAACCAAACATCATGAGCATTTTGCCGCGCATCAAGCGGCCGGTCGTGACGTACGGTTTGAGCGATTCCTGCCATGTGCGCGCGGTGGATCTGCAGCATGAGGGGCAGTTCACCCGCTTCACGCTGTACATCGGCGAGCGCGAGGCGATGCCGTTCGAGTTGCAGATTCCCGGACGACACAACGTGCTGAATGCGCTGGCGGCAATCGGCATCGCGCTGGAGCTGGACATTCCGCTGGCGGCGGTGCGCGACGGGCTGGCCGGGTTCTCGGGGGTGCATCGGCGCTTTGAGGTCAAGGGTGAAGTTGGAAACGTGGTCATCGTGGATGATTATGCGCACCATCCCACCGAAGTCGCAAGCACGCTGCGCACGGCGCGGATTTGCTGGCCCGACCGCCGGTTGGTAGCGCTCTTCCAGCCGCACTTGTTCACGCGAACCCGGGACTTCTATCGCGAGTTCGGAGAAGTTTTGGCTATTGCCGACGTCATTTTGCTGGCGGACATCTATCCGTCTCGCGAGCGGCCCATTCCCGGAGTGACATCTGAGCTGATTGCGGATGCGGCCCGAGCCGTTGGCGCGCGACAGATCGAAATGATGGGCAGTGAGGAGATCGCGTTGAAGGTGCGCGAGCAGATCAAACCCGGCGACGCGTTAGTGGTTATGGGAGCGGGTTCCATCACACGTGTGGCGCAGGAGCTGGCGCAGCCAAACGTATGAACGCGGCCCTGCGGCAGCGGCTGCTCCAGCACATCAAGAGTCGCGTCACCGAACAAGAACCGCTGGCGCCGTACACGACCTTTCGCATCGGCGGCCCTGCGGAGATGTTCGTCCAACCGGCCACTATTGCCGAGGTCGTGGACGTGATGCGGATCCTGCGCGAAGAAGGCGCCCCGTGCTTCTATCTCGGATTAGGCTCCAACCTTCTTGTCTCCGACGACGGATTTGCCGGTGTCGTGATCCGCGCCGGCGGCGAGACGGAGACAATTGAGCAGCGCGGCGACCTGGTCATCGCAGGCCCGAGCGCTAAGTTGCTCAAATTGACAACATTTTCGGGAGTACGTAAGCTCTCGGGGATGGAACCACTCTCCGGAATTCCCGGCTCGGTCGGCGGCGGGCTGTATATGAATGCCGGAGCTTACGGAGGAGAGATCTCCGACACCTTTGTGAACGCGGATGTGCTCACGCCCGAAGGCAGACTCGAGACGGTGCGCAAAGAGGAGGTCGGGTTCGGATATCGCAGCGCGCCGCTCTTGCAGCCGATGATCATTCTGAATAGCCGCTATCACCTGAAGCCCGGTGACCGGGAGAGCGTCTTCTCTGAAATGCGGCGAGTATGGCGGCTCCGTCGAGAGAAGCAGCCGCTCGATTTTCCTTCGGCCGGTTCCATCTTCAAGCGGCCCCCGGGCTACTTTGCCGGCAAGTTGATTGAAGACGTACAAGGCAGAGGGCTGCGGATTGGCGGGGCGCAAGTCTCGCCCAAACATGCCGGATTTTTCATTAACGCCGGTGGCGCAACTGCCCGAGATGTGGCGGCTTTGGTGCGAGAGATCCGTCGCCGTGTGTACGACCAATTTCATGTGCTGCTGGAGAACGAGGTGAAGCCGGTGGGATTTCAGGAGGATCCGTTTGCCATCGAGATCTGAACAGCGTCAGAAGCAGCGGAGACGGCGCATCGCCTCGGTCGTGTTGCTCGCTTTGCTGGTGATTGGCTCGCCGTGGTGGTCTGCGTGGCTTGCGGAACTGATGGCCGGGCAACTCATGAATTGGAACTCCCACTTTCGCGTCAATCATGTCTCGGTGACCGGCTGCCAGATTATCACGGACGAGGTTGTGATCGCGCTGGCGAAGATCCCTACTCGGCACTCGATGTTCACTCTCCCGATGGGCGCCATTGAGAAGCGCGTGGCACAGAATCCCTGGGTGAAGTCGGTACGCGTGGTGCGCCGGCTGCCGGATACGGTTGAGTTGGCGGTGCAGGAGCGAATCCCGGTGGCTGCCGTGCGCGGAGAGCGGCTCATGGTGCTCACTGCGGACAGCGTAGCGATTTCTCCTCCTGCGGAAAACTGGGTGTGGGATCTGCCGATCGTGACCCCTCCCCGCTCCGTGAAGCTCGAGGACGGCAAACGCGTGAGCGACTCGTCGGTGCTCGAATTGCTCCATCAGATCCTCGTGGCGCGTTCCGTGTCCGATGAAATGTGGAAAAATCTCAGCGAAGTTTACTATCGGCAGGGACAGATTCGCACGATGATGAATGAACCGCGCGTCGAAATAATTGTCGGCGAAGGCGTCGGAGAACTTGCATGGATCGGATTGCTGCATTATCTTAAGCAGAGTGAGATGAACGGCTCGCAGACAGCGGTTTTCACGATTGATTTGCGGATTCCGGGCAAACTCGTCGTCGCCGCCGAGCCGGTGGATAACACGGAGCGCGGGAACGGATGAAGAAGACAACAGCGCATCACAATGTGATATGCGGCCTCGATTTAGGAACCACCAAGATCGCGACCGTCATTGCGGAGCCGACCGAAGACGGGCTGCGATTGCTGGGAATCGGCTGCGTGCCGTCGCGCGGATTGCGGCGCGGCGTGGTCATCAATCTCGAGCAGACAACAGAGGACATCGAGCAGTCGGTGCAGCAGGCGGAGGAACAGGCCGGAGTCGGCATTCACGCGGTATGGGCGGGAGTCGCGGGAGAACATGTGAAGAGCATTAACTCGCGCGGGGCGATTCCGATCAGCAAGTCACGCAGCGAGCCGACCGGGGAAGTCACTCCGCTGGATGTCAGCCGCGTCGTCGAAGCGGCGCGGGCCATTGCGCTGCCGATGGACCGCCGCATGCTCCACGTGCTGCCGCAGGACTATGCCGTGGACGCGGAACGGGGAATTCGCGCGCCGATCGGCATGGCCGGAGTGAGGCTCGAGGCGACCGTGCATATCGTGACCTGCGCCATCTCTTCTGCTCAAAATATAATGACTTGCTGCAAGCGCGCGGGGCTGAATGTGATCGAACTCGTCCTGGAGCCGCTGGCTTCGGCGGCGAGCGTGCTGAGCAAGGATGAGATGGAATTAGGCGTCGTGCTGCTCGATTTCGGCGGCGGAACGACGGACATCGCCGTCTTTCAGTCCGGAGCGATCCGGCACACGGCCGTGATCGGATACGGTGGTGACTATATCACGCGAGACATTGCCGTAGGGTTGCGTACACCGCTCGAATCAGCGGAGAACATCAAGATCGAGCATGGCGCGGCGCACCCGCGGGCGATCAGCCAAAACGAATTTCTGGAGATTCCGGGCGTCGGCGGACGCGAGCCGCGGGCGATGAGTCGCTCGATGCTGGTCTCGATCATCGAGCCGCGGGTGGAAGAGATCTTGACGTTGGCGCGGGACGAGCTGATTCGCTCGCGTACGCTGGACTCGATGGGCGCCGGCGTGGTGTTGACCGGTGGCGGAGCCTCAATGCCGGGCATGCTGGAGATCGCAGAGGAGATCTTTGCGATACCGGTACGGATCGGCGCGCCGCGCGACGTGCCGCCGGAGGATGGATTGCAGTTCGGGCCGAAATTCGCTACGGGAGTCGGGCTGGTACGCTATGCGCGGCAGAGACTCGGCAGCGGTGAGCTGTCTGATCGCAACAACGGGCATTGGGTGCGACAGACGCGCGGAAAAGTCAAAGACTGGTTTCAAGGAATGTTTTAACATACAGCTTGGAGGAGGGCGCACATGGAGTCCATGCGATTCCGGTTTGCTGACGAAATCTCCGGAAATGCCAGCATGAAGGTAGTGGGCGTAGGCGGTGCAGGCGGCAATGCCTTGAACTGCATGATCGAGTCCGGGTTGAAGTCCGTGGATTTTATTGCGGTCAATACCGACGCTCAGGCGCTGCAGCAAAACGGAGCGAACAAGCGAATTCAGATCGGACGCGAGGTGACGCGCGGTCTTGGGGCCGGAGCGAACCCCGACGTGGGGCGGAAAGCTGTGGAAGAGAACCGCGACGAATTGCGCACCGCGCTGCAGGGCGCGGACATGGTGTTTGTGACCGCGGGCATGGGCGGCGGCACCGGTACCGGAGCGGCTCCGATTGTGGCGCAGATTGCCAAGGAGATTGGCGCGCTGACGGTGGGCATCGTTACCAAGCCCTTCGCTTTCGAAGGCAAGAAGCGAATGATGTATGCCGAGCGCGGCTTGGCCGAGTTGAAAGAGCATGTGGACACGCTGATTGTCATTCCGAATCAGCGGCTGATTGCGATCGTGGAGCGCAACACGCCGCTCACGTATGCATTCAAAATGGCCGATAACGTGCTCCTGCAGGCGACGCAGGGCATTTCGGATCTGATCGCGACGCCCGGCATGGTGAACGTGGACTTCGCCGACGTGCGCACGGTCATGGCGCAGATGGGTGACGCGCTGATGGGCGTCGGCACGGCCAGCGGCGAGCATCGCGCAATCGAAGCGGCGCAGCAGGCGATCTCCTCTCCCCTGCTGGAAGAGGTCTCGATTCAAGGGGCGCGCGCGATTCTCATCAATATCACCGGCGGAACGGATCTGGCGCTGCATGACGTGTCCGATGCGACCCAGACCATTTACGATGCCGCGGGCGAAGACGCGGAAGTGATCTTTGGTGCGGTGATTGATCCGACATTGACAGATGAGATCCGCGTGACGGTGATCGCGACCGGATTCACCCGTGCCGCGCTGCCGACGAACGGGCACGTCAACGGCATGCGGCCGCACGGAATGCCGCTGGTCACACCGCGCATCGCGGAGCCGGTGCGTTCGACGATTTATGAAATGAAACCGGCCGTACCGCAGGTGATGAAGGCACAAGATGTGAGCGTGCGCAAGCTGACGCGCGAAGTGAACGGCCGCGTGGAGCCGCTCGTCGTCGGCGATGAGCCGTTCGAAGAGAATCGCTTCGAAGTGCCGACGTTCCTTCGCCGACAGATGGACTGAGCCTTTTCAAAGCATCCAAACGAAAGACCCCGCTGAACAGCGGGGTCTTTTTCGTAGTGCGTTACAGGAATTACGGAATCGGCGAGGACGACACGATGCGCACACCTTCCGTGGGGCTGTCCGTGAACGTAGGAATGAACTTGCGGACCACCGCGAGCATTTTCTCGCTGGAGGGATCCGACGTCTCCATGTGAATGGTGGACGGGCTATACGTCTTGATCTTGCGATCGGGACCAAACACAAGGTCCATGCGGCCCATGGTTTTGCCGTCGCGATCGGCACGCAGAATGCGCGTATTGCCCACTACCCACGGCGCATCGCAGTTCGGGCGAAAACTGCGCCCGCCGATGATCAGGTCAATCCTCTGAAACTCTTTGGCCAGCACGGAGTCTACGGCGTCACCGCACGTCGAGAGAACCACAATGATGTCGGACTTTTCGTCCAAGGGCGGGATCACCTTCTTCGCGACCGTCAGTGGATCGTCCACGGTCATTTCCGACCCGCCTTTCAGACTGTCATACCGCATCACGTCCTTGGTCCCGCAGAGGCCCACGATCGCCACACGTGCGCCCTTGACTTTCTTTATCACGTAATCGTCGGCAAGCGAGCTGCCATCGTAGCGCGCGTTGGCAGAGACATAGTCGAAGTTAGAATTCTTCTTCGCCGTCTTGAACGCGTCCAGACCCGCCGCGAGTTCACGTTCCGAGACGTTGACCACGTTGGCGCTGAGTTCGTTATAAACCGCCACGGTGACCGCGCCCTTGGAGCTGTCGGCCTCCGGAGTCCCGGTGAGAAAATTGCCCGAATCGAGATAGAGGACGGTTTCGTCTTCGGCGCGCGCAGCTTCGATCTTCGCGGCGCGCTTGGTGATGCCGCCGCCATTCTTTTTGCAGCCGCAGCCCTCAAGCTTCGCGCGCGTGTCCGTGGAGTAGACAATTGAGACGACCGTGCCTTCGTCTACCGTACCTTTGCCGCAGCCGGTCACACAGATCGCCAAAACGATAAGCAAGCGGACGAGCGCCGGAACAAGTTTGTTCATGTCTGCCTCAACTACGTTCGTGAGTATCAATCTTTGATCAGCGCACAGCCGCGATTCACGATCCCGCGCGCCGCGCCTTTCAACGGCCAACCGGCGAACGACGTGTTTCGCGATTGCGAGCGGAACGTCGCCGGATCCACAGTATATGAAGCTTCCGGATCAATCATCGTGAGGTTCGCCGGTTCGCCGCTCGCGACGCGCGGGATTGGCTGCGACAGGATCTCGCGCGGAGCGTACACGACTCGCTCCAGCAGCAGCGGCCAGGACAAAACGGACGGAACGAGATGTGTCAGCGCCAAACCAAGCGCCGTTTCAATGCCCACGATTCCGAACGGCGCGAGGTCGAACTCCTGCATCTTGGCTTCCCACGGATGCGGCGCGTGATCGGTACAATAAACGTCCAGCGTGCCGTCGCGCAACCCTTCGATGCACGCGAGACGATCTTCCTCTCCGCGCAGCGGAGGATTCATCTTGAAATTCGTGTCAAAGTCCTTGCAGGCTTCATCAGTCAGAAGCAGATGATGGGGACAGACTTCGGCCGTCACGCGCAGCCCGCGCTGCTTGGCCCAACGAATCCATTCCACGCCGCTCCTGGTGGACACATGACAGATGTGAACCGCGGCGCCCGTGTACTCCGCGAGCAGAACACAGCGCACAACGTCCACGACTTCGCTGATCGAGGGAATGCCGCCGATGCCGAGCCTTGTGGACCACTCGCCCTCATTTATCGAACCGCCGGCAGATAAGTGTCCGTCTTCCGCATGCTCGAAAATCTTGGCGCCAAGCATGTTGGAGTATTCGAGCGCATAGCGCAGCACAGCGGTGTTCTTTACCGGCGAGCCATCGTCGCTGAACGCGCGCACACCGCTCTCGACGAGTTCACTCATGTCCACTAGCTCTTTTCCGGCGCGTTCGCGGGTGACACAGGCAATCACGTTGATATCCACCGGATATCGCGACCCCTGTTCGATGACCCACTGCACGAGTCCGGCATTATCCAGCGGCGGGTCGGTGTTGGGCATGCAGGCCACGCCGGTGAAGCCGCCGTTCATCGCGGCTTGACAGCCGGACACAATCGTCTCCGCCACTTCGCGGCCCGGTTCGCGGAAATGCACATGCAGATCGAACCAGCCGGGCGTGATAATGTGTCCGCGCAGATCAATTACATCGGCGCCCGCGGGAGGATTGGCGGAGCCAACATCCAGCACGCCGTTCCGAATGTGCAAGTTCAGGATTTGATCCACGCCGTTGCGCGGATCAAGTACGCGCGCCCCCGCAAGGAAGAGATTTTCCGCACGGGCGGGAAGATCAAAGTGAGCATATTTTGAGCGAGAAGTTGCCATCAGGCTTTGGCCTCCGAAAGTTGGGGCTGCGCGCCGGCCAGCAGATAAAGGACCGCCATCCGGACGGCCACGCCATTCGTCACCTGCTGAAGAATCACGGAATGCTCGCTGTCGGCCACGTCGGACGTGATTTCAATGCCGCGATTCATCGGGCCGGGATGCAGAATCGTCAGCGGAGCTTTCGCCTTCTCCAGCCGCGCGCGGGTCACTGCGAAATACTTGTGATATTCCCGCAGCGACGGGAACAATCCGCCGGCCTGCCGTTCGAGTTGGATCCGCAGGATATTCAAAGCGTCGCAGTTCTGAATCGCTTCGTCGAGACTGTGAGTGATCTCCACTCCCATCTTCTCGATGCCGCGCGGAATCAGCGTTGCCGGTCCGCAGAGCACCACTTTCGCGCCGAGCTTGTTCAGTCCGATGATATTGGACAGCGCGACCCGGGAGTGTGAAATATCTCCGACCAGACACACTCGCAAACCGCGCAGCGTGCCGAACTTATCGCGCAGCGTGAGCATATCCAGCAGCGCCTGCGTGGGATGCTCATGCTGACCGTCGCCGGCGTTGATGATGATGGATTCGAGATGCCGTGCGAGGAAGTGCGCGCTACCCGCGGACTTATGCCGCATGACCACGACGTCAATCTTCATCGCCTCGATGTTCAACGCCGTATCGAGTAGCGTTTCACCTTTTGCCAGCGCGCTGCCGGATGCCGAAAAATTGAGCGTGTCGGCGGATAGGCGCTTCTCGGCAAGTTCGAAACTGATGCGCGTGCGGGTGGAGGGTTCCATGAAGAGATTCACCACCGTTACGCCACGCAGCGTGGGAACTTTTTTCACGGGACGATCGAGAATCTCCCGCATATGCCCCGCGGTGTCGAGAATCGTGTTGATGTCCTCTTCGGAATAATCGGCGAGGCCGAGCAGATGCTTGTGCGGAAGCAGGCTCATGCGGCGGGCACCTCCACGAGCAGTACGGCATCTTCGCCGTCCACTTCGGCCATCTGCACGCGCACCTCTTCGTTTATGCTCGTCGGAACATTCTTGCCGACGAAATCAGGCTTCACCGGCAGTTCGCGATGACCGCGATCCACCAGCACCGCGAGCTGAATGCGGCGGGGTCGGCCGAAATCCATTAATGCATCCAATGCCGCGCGCACGGTGCGGCCGGTATAGAGCACATCGTCCACCAGCACGACATTCATGTCGTAGAGGTCAAACGGGATCTCCGTGACTTGCACGCGCGGCTGCTTCAACGTAGTGCGATAGTCATCACGATACATGGTGACGTCCAGCACGCCGACAGGCAGCTCGATCCGCTCAATCTCTTCAATCTTTTTCGCCAGCCGCTGCGCCAGATACACGCCGCGCGTCTGCATGCCGACGAGACCCAGGCGCTCCGTGCCGCGATTGCGTTCGATAATTTCGTGCGCCAGGCGGGTGATGGTGCGGTTAAAGCCGGCCGCGTCCACCAGCACCGACTTAACTTTATAGTCCATGGGTGCGGCTCATGTGCGTTTGAGGTTGCCTCCAGAGAAAAAAATCCCGATGCTCGACGAGCACAGGGATTTTGAAGCGGGGTTCGATCATGCAGCCCTTTCCGTTCTCTCGGGAACGAAGTTTAAAAGGGAGAAAGTGAAATTGAAAATGAAAAGCGAAAATTGAAGCGGAAAATACGATCAGAGCATGCCGAGACGCATGCGGGCTTCGTCGGACATCATGTCCACCGACCACGGCGGATCCCAAATGATCTCGACGTTCACCTCCTCGATCCCGGGAACGGCCATGACCGCCCGCTTCGCATATTCGGTAATCGTGCCGGCGAGCGGGCAGCCCATCGAGGTTAGAGTCATTTTGACCTCGGCTGTTTTATCATTGACCTGCACATCGTAGACCAAGCCAAGATCGGTGACCGGCAGACCAAGCTCAGGATCGTAAACTCCGCTCAGTGCGTTGTAGACTTCTTCAGGGGTAGGCATTGGAATCTGTTCGTTGTGTGTTAAGCCTGTGCCGCCGCAGCGGAGAGATGAATCCGCTCCGCGATCTGTGCCGCCATACTCGTATAGACCTCGCGCAAAGCGGGCACGGATTCGATTGCCAAGGTGACATCTCCTTCATCCGACGCCTGTACCAATTCGGGAACCAGCGGGATGCGCGCCAGGAGCGGAACGTTCAGTTCTTCCGCCTCGTACTCCGCGCCGCCATGGCCAAAGATGTACGTGGTCTCACCGCAATGCGGGCAGGTGAAGCCGGACATGTTCTCAACGATGCCGAGAATGGGCACGTTCAGCTTCTGGAACATCGCCACGCCCTTGCGCGCATCAATCAAGGCAAGATCCTGCGGCGTGGAGACGATCACTGCGCCGTCCAGCTCAACTTTTTGCGACAAGGTCATCTGCGCGTCGCCCGTTCCCGGCGGCAGATCCACAATAAGAATGTCGAGTTCGCCCCAGTCCACGTCGCGGAGAAACTGCTCCGTAGCCTGATGCACCATCGGTCCGCGCCAGATCATCGGCGTGCCGGGATCTACGAGAAATCCCATAGACATCAGCTTTATCCCGTTTCGGTCGAGCGGCATGATGCGATTGTTGATGACGCGCGGCCGCTCCTGAATGCCCATAATCATTGGCACGCTTGGACCGTAAATATCAAAATCCACCAGACCGACGCGAAAGCCGAGCTTTTGCAGCATTAATGCCAGACCGGCGGCAACCGTGCTCTTCCCCACTCCCCCTTTGCCAGAAGCGACGGCGATCTTGGTGCGAACGCCGGGCAGCAGCGGCACATCAGAAGGCGGACTCGAATGCGGGGCATGCGGTGCCGCGCTCTCGGGCTGCACCCAACTCATGTCCACCTGCACCTCATTCACGCCGGGAAGATCGCGCAGGGCACGTGAGATATCGTGTTCGATGGCCACCGGCACATTCTTGTCACGCGCAGAAACGCGGACCTTGATACGCACGAGGCCGTCTTCGATTTCGATTCCTTTGATCAAGCCAAACGAGACAATATCCCGCGAAAGATTGGGGAATTTGATCGTCTTCAGGATGTCCAGGATTTGTTCTTGAGAAACGTGATTATTTGTTGACATCAAAGGATTTGTTGGAAACATAGTAATATACGGAAACTATGCTCCCTTGTCAACTCGGGTAGGAGCGTCTTAGATCCTAAAAAACAAGCTGTTATACTCATTTTTTGTGGTAGGGCAAGCCTTTCCACAGAGACACAACGCGGTAAAGCTGTTCCGAGAAGACCAGCCGCGCCAGCTCATACGAAAATGTCATCGGCGAAAGACTCAGCCGCAAGTCGGCTTTTTCCATCAGCAATTTGGCAAGACCCCACGCCCCGCCGATCACAAACGTGACGCGCGGTACGGAATTGTTCATCGCCGTTTGCAGCCAATCCGAAAACTGTTCAGTAGTCATCGGCTTTCCGGAAGGCTCCAGAGTAACGAGTAAGCCGCCGGGCTTCAAGTGCTTCTCGATCGCGGCGGCTTCGCGCAGGATCGTTCCGGCACCCTTGCCATTGGACTCTTCACCGCTGCCCGTTGCGACTTCGATCTGCTCTACGGGGAGCATCCGCCGCGTGCGCGTCAAATAGTCCTCCACCCCCGCGCGGTAGTATGCTTCGCGCAGTTTGCCCACGGCCACGATCACGAGTTGCATAGAGTTCCTATTTCAAAAGCATCAGTTTCTGCACGCGGCGCGTATCTGCGGCGTCGAGCGCGACAATGTAGAGTCCGGTCGCCAGATTTTCACCCGCCGAGAACGAAACCTCATGATGTCCGGCAGCATAGGTCGCGCTTGAAATGATCTTCACAAGGCGCCCTGATAGGTCATATAAGGAGAGCGTGACCTGAACCGACCGCGACACATCAAAGGGGATATGCGTCGTGGAGTTGAACGGATTCGGATACGGCGCGTTCAACTCGAAGCGCGCTACGGGTGCCTGCGGCGGATCTGGAGCGTTGGTTGTTGTCCCCTGATAGAGCAGCGGCTGATACGCTGACATCGTAGCATCTGTGACCGGCGAGCCGTAGGTTTGCGTCACGGATTGCGTCTGTTGATCAAACCAGAACTGACGCGGGAACGTCCCTTGCTGCGTTGTCACATCCACACTGATCGGCAAACGATAGATCGGCGCGTCTGTCTGCTGTTGCACCACCGTGACGGTAACGCTGTGCGGTTCCGGGTTTCCATGAGTAACCGTCACCTGCAGCACCGGATGCCCGGCCTGATAGATCCATTGATCAAAAAACCAGTGCAGGTTTTCATTCGCCACGCCGTTGACGGCGGCAATGAAGTCCTCGGTGTCCACCGTGCCATAGCGATGCGCATTGACATACGCATTCAATGCAGTGAAGAACAGGCTGTCGCCCAGCAGCTGCTCGCGAAGCATGTGGAGGATGTAGGCTGATTTATGATAGATCACCGTACCGAATAGATACCCCGGCGGTGGATCATAGGGCGCATAGCGGATTTGTTGATCTTCCTGAAAATAGTAAGTCGCGAAATTGGCCATGACATTTCGGTAATGCTCTTCACCTCCGATATGTTCCTGCCACAGCGCGTCACCGTAAGTGGCAAAGCCCTCATTCAACCACATGTTGCGAAAATCGACGGGACTCAGCGCATCGCCGAACCACATGTGCGTCAGCTCGTGCGCCACAATATATTCGAAAGTACGCATGCTGTCCACGAGATTGAAGCCGTAGGTGGTAAAGGTCTGGTGCTCCATCGCGCCCCAACCATTAAAGATCGCCGCCTGCACCATACCGTACTCGCCAAAGGGGTACTGGCCGAAGAGTTGATTGAAGAGCGCGACCATTTGCGGCGTCCGTTCCCAATCGTATGCCGCGGCAAGCGAATCCTCGGGAAAGGCGAAGTAGCGATATTGGACATTGTCAACGGTTTCGTAGTGTTCGCTGTAGCGGCCCGCGCAAATCATCACGAGATATGTGCTGATAGGATGATCGTGGACGTAAACTTCCCGCTTACGGCCGGGTGCGGGATAGGTGGTCTCAACACGGACGCCGTTGGCCGCAAGCGACCACTGTTCAGGCATGTTGACGGCAAGTCTAACCCGGTTGAACTTGTCGAACGGCTGGTCGAAGCAGGGATACCACCGGCGCGAGCCGTAAGGCTCCGTAAACGTAAAGACATGCTGCCAGCCCGCGTGGTAACCGACGTCGGAGTTGTTCGCAACAATGGGTACGGATACCGTGAAATCCAGTGTTAACGTTTCACCTGCTGCTACCGTGCGTTGCACGTAAACTGTGTCGTTCTGCGGGAAGAAAGTTAACGGAGTGCCGTATTCATGCACAGCCGTGATCTGCAAATTCTCGGCATTGAAAGGAACAATGGACATGCCTTCTTCGGCAACCAATTTCAAGCTCGCGACTCCCGTCGCCGGTACGGCACCATCTTCCACGCGATAGTCCAGTTGAAGTTCAAGCATGTCGTAGGAGTGCGTACTGTCGGCGTCCAGCGCGCGCCAGCGGCCGGCATTGTGCATCTCGGCCTTGCGAACCAGATTTCCGTCAGGAATCTTCAGCGGCTGGGCCGATAGCGGAGTGAGGATGCAGACGCCGAGCAGTACCACTAATACACTTCGATACATGTGAAAATCCCTCAAGTTAACGGCTGCACGATTGCCACTTTCAGGCGGATACCATGTGAAGCACTATCTGAAATATAGGTCAGTTCCCGCGGAAAATCAATTCGTCAGGCTTGACGGTGGGCTTGCTTTTAGTGGATGGATCGGTTATCTTGTTGTTTTAACAATTGTTGCCTCTCTATTGCAACTAACCTTAGCAATAATAGCTGTTTATGTGCTGACCAGTGTCTGCTCCTCCTTGGCGCAGGGCGGGGCTTTCGATTCGAAGCAGGCCTTGGACTCGCTACGGACGGAGCTGGATCGCATTGAGGCGAAGTTAGCGGATGCGGCCGCCAGCGAACAAGGGGTACTGGCGGAGCTGGATATGGTCGAGGCGAAGGCGGCGTTGCAGCAGGAATTGGTGAGGCAAGAGCAGGAGCTGACAAGTCTTCTGCGGGATTCGGTTGACGTTAACAGCCAGTTGATTGCTGCGATGCAGGCAACATTATGGGACCTCGGCGAAACGCACGAGGATCTGAGCGCACTGCATGCCGATGCCGCGTCGTCACTGGCGAAAGCTCTGATCACCGAACGCCGCCTTGGCGAATGGGCAACGCTGGAGTTTCTATCTGCCTCCGACAGTTGGGAGGAGCTGGTCGAACGGCGCGCCGTGTGGCTGCGGTTTCGCGAACGGCAGCAAGGTGGGTTTGTCGCCGTGCATCGGACCTTAGATTCGCTGCAGGCGACCGAGGCAATGATGCAATCGCAGAGCCTTGCTCTAACCCGACAGAATGCGGAGTTGAGTCTTCAAATCGAGGACGCCGCGGCACTGGATCGTCAATTAGAGTCCGATCGCCGCGCGCTGAAGAACAACCGACTGGCGCTTAAGCGCCAATTGAAACGTGTGCAGAGCGATCGTGCACTGTTGCAAGCGCGCCAAAATGAGATTCAGGCGGCCACGTCGGCCATTGAGGAAATGGTTACGAAGCTCGCACACGGCGAAGCTGTGTCGGGTGTACCGCTCCAGCTAATGAAAGGCAGTCTGCCATGGCCCGTGGAGGGTGACGTCGTCGAACGCTACGGATTGACGCGCAACGCAGAACTGCAAACGGTGACGGACAATCCGGGAATTGATCTGGCGTCGAACAGCAGTGCCGATGTTGTTTGCGTCGCGGACGGACAAGTGTCGTCCGTCACCCGGCTGCGAGGTTTCGGCAATGTGTGCATCGTCGAGCACCCGGCGCAGTACTATACGGTCTATGCGCGACTGGCGAGTGTGAACGTGAAGCCGGGAGATCACGTGATTGCCGGCAGCGTGGTGGGCGCACCGGGCTACGACGCCGCGACAGAGAAATATCGGTTGCACTTCGAATTGTGGGCGGGACGCGAAAAGAAAGACCCAATGGCATGGCTTCAGCCGCGGTAAAAGCACCCGCGAAACCACAGATTATCGGGCAGATGGAGTCGCGGCAACTGCTCAGGGAGAGCCTGAGTTCGGGGCGCGCCGCGCATGCCTATCTGCTCTCCGGACCGCGCGGGATCGGCAAAGCGGCGATCGCTTTGGAGTTTGCGCGGTTGCTGCTGTGCGAGCGCGAGGACATAACCCCATGCGGCGAGTGTCCGCAATGCCTGAGTTTTCGCGCGCTTCAGCACCCGGACATGAAAATCATCTTTCCCCTGCCGCCGAAAAAATCCGGCGGAGGAGATGATGAGGAGAGAGATTTCGCGCCGAAAATCCAGGAAGTCCTGTCCGCGCTGACAAACGATTGGTACGCGCCGACGAGGTTGCCCGGCGCCAAGGACATTCGGCTCGGGTTCACACGCTCCTTGCTGCGAGCCGCGGCGATGAAGCCGTACCAGGCCCGGCGCAAGGTATTCGTGATTCTGCATGCCGATGCGATGAATGAGGAATCGCAGAACGCTCTTCTGAAAGTTCTTGAGGAGCCGTACCCGAATTCTTATTTTCTGCTCGTGACCGAAAATGAGCCGGGGCTGCGACCGACGATCCGTTCGCGGTGTCAGCGCCTGCGCGTGCCGCCGCTTTCAAATCAGGAGATCCGCGACGCATTGGTCGCGGAAGATGTCCCTGAACAGCAGGCGGAGTTGGCCGCACGACTTTCCGGCGGCAGTTTTGTCCATGCGCGCGAATTAGCGGGACCGGATATCGAGAAGGTGCAGAACCACGTACTCGCCTTTCTGCGACGGACCGCCACGTGTGATCCGTCACTCCTGCCGCAAGCCGCGACGGACCTGCTCGATTCGGGATCTCTTCCTGAGTTTGCCGGCTTGGAGATGCTGGGCGTGTTCCTGCGTGACGCGGCGCTCTTGCAGCACGCGTCGCCCAGTAGCAGCAATCATCACGTCGCGTTTGGGAATCTGGAAGATAATATTCGCGGCTTCATCAGCACTTTCCCTTACGCGGATTTCGAAAAGGCCGTGCATGCCGTGGATGAATCCACCACCTACTTGATTAAGGGTTATACGAAAGACATGATCCTCTATGCTCTCGCCATCCGTTTGCATGACGCGCTGGGCACGTGGGTTAAGACGAAACGACAGACTCCGGTAGAAATATGAATGACATCCTGGAAATGGAGTTCAAAGGACGGCGCAAGGAATTTGCCGCTAACCCGATGCAGTTTCCCTTCCGCCCCGGCGACACGGTAATCGTAGAAGTGGAACGCGGCCACGATCTGGGCAAGGTTAGTTACATCGGTTGGCGCCCCGGCCTGGAGAGCGAGCAGGTGCTTTCTTACTCCGTGCTGCGCAAAGCCGTGAGCGCGGACTTCAAGATTCTGGAGCAGAATCGCCTGCGTGAGGCGGAAGCCAAGCGCGCCGCAAAGCAAAAGATCGCCGACCATCATCTCGAAATGAAGCTCGTAGACGTGGAGCTGCAATGGGATGGGCGCAAGATGACGTTTTATTTTACGTCTGAAGGACGCGTGGACTTCCGCGATCTGGTCAAAGATCTCGCCGGCACGTTTCGCACCCGGATTGATCTGCGGCAGATCGGCGCGCGGGACGAAACCAAACGCACGAGCGGCTATGGGATATGCGGGCAGCCGCTCTGCTGCGCGACCTTTCTCACGGAATTCAAGCCGATTACCACGCAGATGCCGCGCGATCAGTTTCTGCCGCTGAATCCCTCCAAGTTATCGGGTATGTGCGGCCGATTGAAGTGCTGTTTGCGCTATGAACTTGATGTCTATCGCGAGTTTCAACGCAGTTGCCCGAAGATCGGGCATCCGGTGCGCGACGAGGCCAAGGGTGACGGATTGGTGGAGAAGATTGACGTTGTGCGCGAGCAGATTCAAATCCGCTACGGGGGCGGTGACACGGAGAAATTCACGCCGCAGGAATTTGTTCAGTTGACAAATTGGCGTCCCGAGATGCCCAAAACCGAATGCATCTGCACCTGCGGACGCAAACAGGAAGCGCCTCCGTCCGCGGTTCCGATAGTTGACGATCATCCGCGCGTGATCGAATCCGCAGCCGGTGAGAAGATCACGCTGCTCGCCGGTGGCGGCATCGGCATGAAGGGCGAAGGCGGTGCCGGTGAAATCCAAGTCGGAACAAACTTGGACGTCGCGGCCAAGATCGAATCTAAGAAACGTCGCAAGCGTCGCCGTCGCGGCGGCAAGAAGCCGTCCGGACCAGCACAGCCCGGAGCAGCTCCAGCGGCATCCGGTAGCGATGATGACGGGGATGACGAATAGGTCATGAAGAATTACTATATCACGACACCCATTTATTACGTAAACGCGGACCCGCACATCGGTACCGCGTACACGACGGTGCTCGCGGACACGATGGCACGCTATCACCGCTTGCTTGGCGAACCGTCGTTCTTTTTGACCGGGACGGATGAACATGGCGAGAAGATCGTCAAAGCCGCCGGCAAAGCGGGAATCTCTCCAAAGCAGTTCGTGGATGAAGTCAGCGGCCGCTTCCGTCAACTCTGGCCGGAGCTGCACGTCGTTCCGAATCGCTTCATCCGGACGACGGATCCGAATCACGAGAAACTCGTGCAGGAGGTTTTGCAGCGCGTCTACGACAAGGGCGACATCTATTTCGGCCAATACGGCGGCTACTACTGCACGGGGTGCGAGCGCTTTTTGACCGAGAAGGAGCTGGCGGACGGCAAGTGTCCGGACCACGGTACGGTACCGGAGTTCGTCGAGGAGAAGAACTACTTCTTCCGCATGAGTGCGTATCAGGAGTGGTTGATTGACTACATTCACAAGCACCCCGATTACGTCCGGCCGGAACGCTACAAGAATGAAGTTCTCGGCTTTCTGCGCGAGCCACTCGAAGACTTGTGCATTTCTCGCCCGAAATCGCGCTTGACGTGGGGGATCGAAATCCCCTTTGATCGCAACTTCGTCACCTATGTGTGGTATGACGCGCTGCTGAACTATCTCACCGGCATCGGCTATGGCAGCGATCCGGCATGGGAATCCTACTGGCAGAATGTCGAGCATGTGATCGGCAAGGATATTCTTAAGCCGCACGCGATCTACTGGCCGACGATGCTGCAATCCGCCGGAATTCCGCCGTATAAGCATCTCACGGTGCACGGCTACTGGAATTTCAAGGACGCCAAGATTTCCAAATCTTCAGGGCAGCCGGTCGCGGTGCGGCCGCTGGTGCGCGCCTTTGGGGCGGATGCGATTCGCTACTTCCTGCTGCGCGACATGGTGGTCGGTCTGGATGCGAAGTTCACGCTGGCTTTGCTCGTGCAGCGGATCAACAGCGATCTCGCCAACGATCTCGGCAATCTGCTGTCACGGATCGGGAAACTCGTCGGCGATCACTTCGACGGCAAGATGCCGGAACCACCGGCGCAGCCGGGAGAATTGGCCTCGATCGCCGCGTCACTGGTGGCGGCGGCGCCGGAGCTGGTCGAAGAGTTCCGCCTGCACACGCTGATCGAGGAGACGCTGCAGCTGGTACGGGCTACGAATCGCTATTTTGAATCGTCAGCGCCGTGGGCCTTGGTTAAGACGGATAAACCGCGGACGGGACAAGTGCTCTATGAATGCGCCGAAGCGCTGCGGATTGCCGCGGTGATCCTCTCGCCCGTCATGCCCGAGCGCATGGCGAACCTGTTGGCGCGCCTCGGAGAGCCGGTCGAGAATTTCACGCTGGCCGAATCCACCTCCTGGGGTCGGTTGCGCGCAGGAACGAAGTTCGTTCACGCCGGGTCGCTGTTTCCACGGATTGATGAGACGGCGCTTCCCCAGCTATTGCCCGAGTATTTCCCCGCCGCAGACACGACGCCGAAGCCGGCAAAGTCCAAGCTGTCCGACAAAGAGCCCATCGAGATTCAAGACTTCGCCAAACTTGATCTGCGGGTAGCAAAAGTAATTTCCGCCGAGCGCGTTCCGAATGCGGACAAGCTGTTGCGGCTGCAAATCGAAATCGGTGCCGCACAGCGCCAGATTATCGCCGGGATCGCCAAAGAGTATGCGCCGGAAGAATTGGTCGGCCGCACCATCATCGTCGTCGCGAATCTGACGCCGACCAAGCTGCGCGGAGAATTATCCGAAGGGATGCTGCTCGCCGCAAAGGCCGACGGCAAACTGACGCTGCTGACTGTAGAGAACGACATTCAGAGCGGCGCCGTTGTCGGGTAGGAGCAGGGAATTTCAAATACAAAAAGCGCATCCTGCGGTGCGCTTTTTTTTCATTTCCCAATTTCGTTCAGCGAATCGGAAAAGTCAGAACAAACGTTGTTCCTTTATCCTTCTCCGAAAGCACGTTGATCTTTCCCTGATGCATTTCGACGATGTTCTTGCTCAAGTACAGTCCGAGTCCCGTACCTGTTCCGGAGGGTTTATAGCTGAAAAACGGTTCAAAAATCTGCGAGAGATGCTCCGGCGAGATCCCCGTGCCCGTGTCCTGCACGCGCACCTCCACGGACGTCTCGGTCGCACGAGAGCTGATCGTGAGCTGTCCGCCGTTCGGCATCGCTTCCGCCGCGTTCAAGACCAGATTCAGAAGCACCTGCTGCAATTCCTGAGGCGACCCCTGAATGCTCGGCAAGTCGGCGGCGAGATCCAGGCGCAGCTCCACCGACGCTTCCCGCAGGTCGCGCCCGACAAGCGAGACGACTTTGTCCACGAGTTCGTTCAAATTCACGGCAACGCGGGGTGCCGCAGGAGCGCGATGCAAATCCAGCATGCTCCGCACAATCTGGCGAATCCGTTCTATGCCTTCGCGGATCTGCCGGAGATTTTCTCCCGGGTCCTGCTTGTCCTGAATCTTCTGCTGCGCGGCACTCAGATGCGAGGTGATCGCTTGCAGCGGGTTGTTAATCTCGTGCGCCACGCCCGCGGTCAGCCGTCCGGTCGTCGCTAAGCGCTCCGTCGCCACCAGTTGCTGCAGAAGTGCGCGGTGTTCCGTCACGTCGCGCACGATGCCTTGCGAGCCGCGGTAGGCTCCCGCCTGCCGCATGATCGTGCGATTGATTTCGAGAATGCGCTTATCTCCCGACCGCGCGACAACCTCGATGTGATGAATCGCATGATCGCCATTCGCCGCCGACAATTCCTGCAGCGTGCGGCGATTCATGGGATTGTCGGTCATCAGCTCTTCCAGCATCTTGAGCAGCGGGCGCCCGACATAGTTTTCCCGCAGGTAGCCGAGCGTTTGTGCAAAGGCCTCGTTGAGATAGATAAGCCGATTCGCATCGTCCGTTATGTACACGATGTCGGTAGTCGAGTTAACGAGACGCGTAAACTTCTCCTGCGAGAGCTGAAGCTCGCTGGTGCGCTCCTGGACACGCAGCTCGAGCTCATCAGCACGCTTCTTAAGCTCCTCTCTGATGCGCTGCGCCTCGATGTGTGAGGCGCTGTGATCGAGGAGCACATCCAATAGGTGAACGATGTCTTCGCTCGGCCGCGCGCCATCTATCGGCGCATCCACGCTGAGATAGCCGAATGCCGCGCCGTCATGCCGCAGAATCGGCAGGAAGAGTTGATCGCCCGGTGACCATTGAGGCGGCGGCATGTCCGCGGGCGTGTCGCCGCTCGTAAGGGAACGGGCAAAGATGGCCTTTCCGATGCGTTCTTCGATGCGGTGAAATTCAAATGGACGCACCGGCTGGCCCAGCATCGCGCGCAGGGACTGCCGGAGCTGCTCGACGTTACCCGCTGTTGACCAAACTCCGGCGTGCCGAATGCGGAACTGGTCATCTCCCAGAAGAACCACCACCTGCCGAAACGCTCCAGCCTCGGCGATGGACTGACAGACGAAGTTGAGCAGGCTATCGGCTGCGTCCACCAGCCCCATGCGGGACATAGCGGTGAACAGATGCGTAAGAACGCGCTGGTAGCGCTGCATCTCCCCGGAGCGCTCGGCGACTCTCTGTTCCAGATCCGCGGTCGAGGATTCCAGCTGCTGCCGAATGCGGCGGTTTTCCGCTTCCAAACGCTTGACCTCCGCCGCACGCTCGACAAGCAGTCGAACCTCACTTAGCGAGGCGAAAGGCTTCTTCACAACAGAAAAGACCTCCGTCGCCGCGACAGAGATTGCTTCGTCAAGGTTCGCATCTCTTGACAGGAGAATCTCGGCCATACCCGGATAGGCTGCCTTCAATGCCCGCACCAGACCATGGCCATCCATCGGGCCGGGAAGACGAATGTCCACCAGCGCCACCTGCACGCGCGAAAGAGTTTTCAACGCCAGTGCCTGTTCCGCATCGGTCGCCGTGAGGACAGTCATACCGCCTTGTTCCAGATAGCGTCGCAGCATATCCAGTACATGCGGTTCGGCGTCCACCACGAGGACAGTGAGAGCAGGTTCAGGCATTACTTAGCTTTGATTCACCTTTCTTAAGATCACATCCACCGCCGGTTTCATCGCGGCCATCGGTACGTCCAGATGCGTCACCAAGCGAAACGTCTGCTTGCTAGTTTGGAAGAACAGCACTCGATCCTGTTTGCAGCGTTCGACGAGCTGCTCCGCCGTTTGTGCGGCGTTCTTCAGTCTGACAATCAGAATGTTCGACTGCACAGGCGCTTCGATCTCGAGATTCGGATGCTGGGTAAGCTCTTTCGCGAGGAATGCCGCTTTCTCGTGGTCCTCCACAAGCCGCTCGCGATGCTGTTCGAGCGCGTACAAGGCTGCCGCCGCTAATATGCCGGCCTGCCGCATCCCGCCGCCGAACACCTTGCGAAAGCGGTGCGCGCGTTGAATCATTTCTTTCGTTCCCGCCGCCGCGCTGCCCACGGGTGCGCCCAGCCCTTTCGAAAAACAGACCGAAATCGAATCCGCTTGCGCCGCGTACTCGGATTCCTTGATCCCTGTGGCAACGGTTGCGTTCCAGATCCGCGCCCCGTCCATATGCACACGGATTTTGTTCGCGTGAGCCACGGCGCGGATTTTCTTCAACTCGTCCAACGCGTAAATCGTTCCGCCCGCTCGATTGTGCGTGTTCTCGACGGAAATCAGCGTCGTCGGCGCCACGTGCGCGTTGCCCGGCAGATGAATAGCATCGGAGATCTGATTCGCCGTCAACAATCCGTGCTGTCCCGGAAGCGCGCGAACCAGCAGCCCGGAGAGCTTCGCCGGTCCTCCGCCTTCGTAATTCAGAATGTGCGCATTCGAGTCGAGGATGATTTCATCGCCCGGAGTCGTCTGCGCCGCGAGGCAGATCTGATTTCCCATCGTTCCCGTAGGGACAAACAGCGCGGCTTCCTTACCGAGAATCTCGGCGACACGTTCCTGAAGACGGTTCACCGTCGGGTCTTCGCCGAACACGTCGTCGCCAACCTCTGCCTCCGCCATAGCCTTTCGCATAGCAGGAGTCGGCCGCGTGACCGTGTCGCTCCGCAGATCAATGGGAAAACTGAAACTCATGGAACCCTCGATTGTCGAAGAATAGCAAAATGCAGACCGCACATCGCGGCCTTTTTGATAGGCAATTACATAGCAACAGGGATCGGATTGAAAGTCACCGATCCCTGTTGCGTTATCCAAACGGATTGTGGACAAAAGAAGACGCGGATTGCCGCGTTAACCTACGCGTTCATCAGCGCAATCACATCCCGAACAAGTTTTTCGATGCCTTGTGCGACTTCAGAAATGCGGGCGTCGTACATATACGCAGGAGTGGTGACGACCTTATGCTCGCGATCCACCACGTGCTCGATCACCGGACAAACGACGTGCGTCGAGCCGAACTTTTCCACAGCGTCCGCGGCGCCGGAAGGAACGCCCACCGTGAGCTTGGGGTGCAAGTTCTTCCCTTTGAAAGCGCGGGCAAACACCACGGGTGAGATGCAGATCAGACCGATCGGCTTCTTTGCGGCGACAACCTTGGTCATGAAGGACTCCACGACCGGATCTATCGCGCATTCCGTTCCCTTCACTGCAAAGTCACAATAGTTCTTTGCGGCCCCGTAGCCGCCGGGAAAGATCACGGCGTCCACCTTATCCACCCAACTGTCGTTCAATGGCTCGATCTTGCCGCGGGCAATGCGCGCCGCTTCGACCAGTACATTGCGCGACTCAGCCGCCGGCTGCCGCGTGGCGTGATTGACGACATGCATCTGCGGGATGTCCGGGGCAAGACATTGATAGCTGACTCCGGCGCGATCGAGAAAGAGCAGAGTCAGCACGGACTCGTAGATTTCCGCGCCGTCCAAAAATCCGCAGCCGGAGAGGACAACACCGACAGTCTTCATATTCGAGCTCCTTGTGATCGGAACTTAGACGGGCGTGGCTGCGATAATGCCGCGCACGGCCTCCGCCGACTTCTGGAACATGGCCTTCTCCTCGTCCGTGAACGGAATCTCGAGGACCTTTTCCACACCGTTCTTACCCAGAATGGCCGGCACACCCATGTAAATATCTTTCGTGCCGTATTCGCCGGTAAGCCACACGGCGCAGGGCAGCACGCGCTTCTGATCCAGAATAATCGCTTCGCACATCTCCACGGCGCCGGCAGCCGGAGCGTAGAAGGCCGAACCGGTCTTCAGATACTTCACGATCTCTGCGCCGCCGTCCCGCGTGCGCTGCAAGATCGCATCAATCCGCTCCTTCGGCAGGAGCGCCGTCAGCGGCACGCCGCCCACTGTGGTCAGACGGGGCACCGGCACCATCGTGTCGCCATGCCCGCCGAGCACGACCGCGGCGATGTCGCGCACGGACACATTCAATTCCATCGCAAGAAACGCGCGGTAGCGCGCCGTATCCAGAATTCCCGCCATGCCCATCACGCGGTGCGAGGGAAATCCCGAGAGCTTCAGCGCCGCGTAGCACATCGCATCCAATGGGTTGGAGACGACCACGATAAACGCATTCGGCGACGCTTTTGCGACGGGTCCGATCGCGTTCTTCATGATTTCCACGTTGACGGCGAGCAGGTCGTCGCGCGACATGCCCGGCTGCCGCGGCTTTCCGGCGGTCATCACAATGATGTCTGAGCCGGCGGTGTCGGCATGCGAGTTCGTGCCTTTGACCGCGGTCTCATAGCCGCCGATCGGAGCGGCTTCGTACATGTCGAGCGCCTTGCCCTGGGGGATCCCCTCGAGGATGTCCAGCAGCATGACCTCTTTGCAAATGCCTTTCGACGCGAGGATGTAAGCACACGTTGCGCCGACGTTACCGGCACCGATGACAGTGACTTTCATAATCGGATTCCAGTTAGAGTTGTGAAATTTGGCTCATGACACCAGCCACACCATCAAAGAGTGGGCTGCAGTCATGCGAAGTGTTTGGGAAGAAAGCGGTTGCGCAGGATGCGCGAAAAGAAAACGCGGCCTATCGGAGATGGCCGCGCGAAAAGATCAGATGGAGACTATCGTCCCGGCGGCACCGGTTCGACGATGCGAGCAGTTAGGCTTTGACCGGGAGAATGTGCACAACCTTGCTGCGCGCGGCATCTTTGGAAACGAATTCCACGCGGCCGGAAATCAAGGCAAATAAGGTATGATCGCGGCCCAGACCGACATTGTGTCCCGGCTTAATTTTCGTGCCGCGCTGACGCACAAGCACTTCGCCCGCACTCACTATTTGGCCGGCAAAACGCTTCACGCCGAGCATCTTCGGCTGGCTGTCGCGCCCGTTGCGGGATGAACCTTGTCCTTTTTTATGCGCCATGAGAAATCTCCAATGAAGAAATAAGAGACGGCTTACGCTTCGATCGAATCAATGCGAACCGTCGTGTAGCGCTGCTTGTGGCCGCGCTGCTTATGATAGTCCGTGCGCTTCTTCTTTTTGTACACGACGAGCTTCTTGTCGCGCATGTGCGAGATCACGGTGCCGAGCACGCGAGCACTCAGGAGCGGCGTACCGATTTTCGTGTTCTGGCCGTCCGAAACGAGCAACACCTTATCGAACACGATCTTGTCGCCTTCGCTATGCGAGTCCTGATAATCTACTCGGATCGTCGCACCGGGGCCGACCTTAATCTGGCGGCCGGGGATTACACAAACAGCGTACATGGAGCAAATTCGCCTATTTTGTTACAGGCCGGTAAGATACGAATTCCCTATGATATTGTCAAGGCGCTACGCTCGGAATTCCTCGGTGACCTCGCGCTTCTGTTTCCAGCTGTAACACTTGAATTCTTCAAGCTTTAACTCAGGGTCCGGCTCCAGCTTTATATAGAGCAAAGAGTCCCACATGATCTGCCGCAGGTGCGATCGCAACCCCTTTGTGATAAACTCCACAATCTCTGGATGTGCCCGGATTGTCAGCCCCATCTCACCGGTTCTGGCCCGGAAGCGGCGCACCCATGACTGAATCTGCGTCACCACGGTCTCCTTCACAACCACCAACCCGGTGCCGGCGCACGTTGGGCACGGCTGATTGAAGGTGTGAGTGAGCGAGGTCTTGGTGCGCTGGCGCGTCATCTCCATGATGCCGAACTGGCTGATCGGCGCCAGATCCCACTTCGCGCGATCGTTCCTCAGCGCGTGCTTCATCGCTTCGAAGAGCTTGCGGCGATTCGCTTCGTCGGTCTGATCAATGAAGTCAATGATGATAATTCCGCCCAGGTCGCGCAGGCGCAGCTGCCGCGCGACTTCCTGCACCGCCCTGAGATTGACCTTGAGGTTGTTATCCTCCTGGTCCTGCTTGCCGACAAAGCGGCCGGAGTTCACGTCAATCGTCACCACGGCTTCGGTCTGCTCGATAATCAAATAGCTTCCCCCGCCGAACCAGACGCGGCGCGCGATCCCCTTCTCGATTTCCGATTCGATTTTGAAGGCGTCGAAAATCGGCTCCTGACCTTCATAAAGCTGCACGCGATCGAGCAGCGGCGCAGCAACGGAGTTCACGTACGCGCGAATCTCACGATGCAATGCCTTGCTGTCCACGACCAGACTGTCAATGTCCGGCGCAAAAAGATCGCGAATCAAGCTGGACGTGATCGGCGCTTCTTTGTGGACGCGGACCGGGGCCGGGTCGCGCTCGACGCGCTTCTCGACCATGTTCCAAAGCCGCATCATCACCTTGAGATCGTGCTTGATCTCGGCTTCGGTTTTGCCTTCGCCCACCGTACGGCAGATGAGGCCAAAGCCGTCCGGACAGATCACCTTGAGAACCGTCTTCAGCCGCCGCCGCTCCTTGAACTCCGGAATGCGCTTGGAGACGCCAATCAAGTTGTCACCCGGCACCAATACCAAAAAACGTCCGGGGAGCGAGATCTGCGAACTCAACCGCGGCCCCTTCTTCCCCATCGGCTCCTTGATGATCTGCACCAGGATTTCCGTATTCGCCTTCAGCTCGGCGCGCGGTTTCCACGCCCGCTTGAAGCCGCGGCGTTTCTCGGGAAGCGTCACGTCTTCCATCTCGACGCCTTCGGCAATGTCCACCGCCGATTGATAGAGATCGGAGAAATGAATGAAGCCGTCCGTCTCCCAACCGATGTCCACGAACGCGGCCTGCATCCCCGGCATGATGCGGCGCACGATTCCCTTGTAAATGTCGCCGACATTGCGCTCATGCTCCGGGCGCTCGACGAATAGATTGACCAGCACTCCGTCTTCGAGCAGAGCAATTCGCGATTCGGTGACCGTCGAATTGATAATGAGTTCTTTTTTCACCTTGTTCCGAAAGTTGATGGGCGGGGCGACCGCGCTGGCTCAGAAGCTGCTCAGCAGCGAAACGTGCAGTTTCCCGTCGAGCAGATTGTCCCCTTGGCCGACTCCATAGTCAATGCCCCACACGCCCATGTTGGTTTCCAGCCGCAGCCCCAACCCTGCGGCCGCACGATACAACGTTGATGACTGACTCGCTCCATTCACGAACTGCTCGCGAAACGCACCGCCCGCGTCCGCAAACATAAAGACTCGTGACAGCGGTCCTAACCAGTAGCGGATCTCGGCTGAGGTCCATCCGATCCGCGACCCCAAAAATTGTTCTTCTCGATAACCGCGCAGTGAGCGCGCGCCGCCCAAGCGATAAAGATCCGGCAGCAAAATTTCCGGCTCGGTGCTGCGAATCGCCCGGGCATGCAGTCCAACGGCAACGATCCAGAACGGGAATAGCTCGTGCGCGATCTCGCTGTCCACTCCACCGCGCTCCTGACGAAAAGTCCCGCCGGCTTGTCCCGCTTGGACTTCGTCACGCTCGCGCCAACCGTTCCCGATGAATGTTGAGAAATACGCGCCGCGTCGCGGATTCAGCGGCTCGTCGCGCGTGTCGAAGCTCAACCCGGTTTCCAAATAAGTCGTGCGCGAGTCCGGCAAATTGTAGAGCGCGGCCGAGGCGGAATCGGCGTACACGGCTTCACGTCTCACGGCTACCCATGCTGAGAGTTGTGACGCGAAATCGAATCCGACCTGAGCGCCAAACGCACGTTCCACATACAACGTGTCCTGAATCCGCTGGCGGAAGTCCACGCGCAAGGACACCGGCTGTTTCAGAATCCACGGTTCGGTATATGCCACCTCGACCGCTTGCGTCGAGCTCGTGGGCCGCTCCCAGCGGAGATGCCCGCTCCTCCCCACCCCAAACAGATTCATGAACTCAAGATTCGCCAGACCGCTGACTTGTCCTTTGCGGTTATCCGTTGCGGGCTGATAACCCGCCGCGATGTCAATCAGCGTGCTACGCGCCTCTTCGATTCCGAAGCGCACGCCTGTCTCGCCGGATTCGTTCACAACCAGTGTCGGAGGAGACACCTGTCGCACGAACGGCAGTCGGCGCAAGCGTCGCTGTGCAGCGGTGACCTTGCGCTGATCGTAAATGTCGCCTTCCCGCAGGCGCGTCTCGCGCAGCAAGAACGCTTCCTTCGTCTGCCGATTTCCGGCGAACGAGACGAAGTCAACTCGCGTCAGCGGGCCGCTCGTCAGTTGCAGCCAGAGACTGACGGTCTTCGCTGCGCTGTCCGGCTCGATGCGGCTGATTTCGACCCGTGCAAACGGATAACCCGACGTCTCAAAATAGTCCAGCAGCAGATCGGCATCGAAAGACACATTCGACCAGCGAAACGTGCTGCCTGTTCGCGTCATCGTTCGTAACGCGACCGCCGCCGGAACTCGCGTGCTGTCACCGAGCCAGCGTATGCTCTGGACTCTCGCCAGACTCCCTTCATTCAGATAGATGTGCAGCTCGCTGCGCTTTCCGCGTTCGCTGACACGAAAGCTGTCCACACGCGCGAACAGAAAGTCCCGCGAGACTAATGTATCCTCGAGAGCCTGAACACGCTGCTTCAGAGTGTCATCTGGCAGGCTCTGTTTGAGCGGCACGTCCAGCCAGCGGCTGAGTTCGCCGGATGAGAATTCGCGCGCCCCATGAAAGACCACGCGATCCACGCGCACATCGGCGAAGCTGGAAACGGCAAAGAGAATCATCATGAGGAGAAGGCAATACGTGCGTTTCATAGCGTCGCCCTTACCTCAAGCCGCCCTGTGTGCACCGTGCGCTCGCCCGCATCCACGCGCCCCGTGTAACTCAAAGAGCCGGAAAAGTTCTGTCCGAATTGATACGTTCCCCGTACCGACCAGCGAAAGTTATCGCCGCGGTTCGCCCCGCGGCTCAGCTCGAACGGAATCGTTGCCTTGTTCGACGACGCGTGAATCCAGCTGCCTTCCACATCCATCCGCCCTTTGGCGAGAATGTTGTAGGTGCCGTGCGGCCGGACTTCCTGCAAACTGGCTCGCGTGCGGGTCAGCTCATCATTGACTTCCGTTTCTTTGAACGCCATTCCCGCATCCCACGCCCGGCTGATCGTGAGCGTGTTATCTTGCGACAGCTCGAAACGGTTGATATCCCGATTCGAAAATGTGCCGCTGACATAGCGCAAGCGCTCGCGCGAAAGCGTTGCTTCCGTCTCCCCCCGCAATGACGAAAGATATTTCGCCCGCACACGCACTCCGCCTTCGCGGAGACTTCGCTCCTGCCCGCCGTTCAAGAACTGATTCTGCAAGGAAGCCGTCGTGCGATAGCGCAACCGGAGTGCCAACTTCTGACTCAGCCGCCGGATGTGCAGATCTTCGCGCAGGGCCATCGTGCCGGACAGCGTCGAGTCGCCGCGATACTGCGACTGATCGAGCAGCAGCAAGCGGGCGGACAGCGGGCGCCGCGTGTGCTCCTCGATTTGAATCTCCGTTTCGCTCGACAGCGCACGGATCAAGGGCGACAACGTCGTTGATGAGAGTTCGTCGGGCCGCAGCCAGATCAGCGCATTCGTAGTCAACTCCGTCGCCGGCGCATATTCGCCGGTGTTCCGCGGCACGAGAATGTAATCGCCCTGATCGTCCGGCACAAACCGATCCTCTTCGCGGCGATAGTTCCCGGTCCCCTGAGGCACCTGAATTGCTACCAGGATTTGGTTCTGAGCCTGCGACTTGGCGACTTCGTAAACAAGATTCGTTTCAAAGAGCCGCGAACGCGGAGCGATCAGCGACTCCAGCCGCCCCACGTCGTTTACCACATCCGACGAATCGTTGAAGACAAAATTCTTCTCCCGGTGCGCAAACCTGAGCAGCGTGGAGCCGCCTTCCGGCGGCCGCCACTGCAACTCGGACGACGCCGTATACGCTCGCGAGTGCGCGTAGAAGCTATCGGTTGCGGAAAGAAGATCATCCAACCTCCGCTCGTACTCACCGTCCCATCCCAAGTTGTACGGCAGCACCGCCGCCAACCCGGTCTGATAGTCAAGATAACGGAACCCATCCAGACCGGTCGCGCGGGTGTTGCGCTTGCGCTCGCGGTCTAAACTGGCGCGCGGAGTGAAACGCCATATAGTGCTGCTTGTCTCCCCATGCTGCCGAATCCAATTGCTTTTGCGCCCCGCTGCGCGATCGCTGCTCTCCAGATCCAGATGCGATCCGGCGACGCGAAACCGTTGACCAAGAGCATACGACGCTCCCACATTCCGCCGCCACGATGTTTGTGTCGGCCGCGACAGATCGCCATAATTTCCGTATAGCGAGAGCGAGCGCCACGGAGTGAGTTTCAAGGAGCCTTCGCGAATTGTCTCTTCCGTCTGTGCCGCACGGATGACGTCCCACGCGCGCTCAAACTCGATTTCCTGTGTGCGATTCAGCTCAGCGAACCGATTATCACGCCGCCGCACCTGAGCATTCGCATCCACGCGAAACGGCTTCCAGCCCAGCAAGTTGAGCTTTTCGCGACCGAAAATCAAGCCCAGCGTGCCGGCGCCGCCAACATTGTCGTCATCACTAAAGCTGGAGAACGTGTTCGCGTCGCGATTACTCACCGCCAGTTCGCCAGTCAGCGACAGACCGCCCCACGGTACGCTGCTCAGCCTCACATCGCCGACCGAATGCCGCTCGGGCAGCGGCAATCGGCGATAAGGCAGATACCGGCCCCGCCCCGGCCCCACCCAGCGGAAGTACGCAATTCCATACGGGTCGGCCGCCGCCTCGTAGTCGCCGCCGCCGATCCCGAAGTCATCGAACATCACGCGCCACGATCCAGTGGTTCGATTCGAATCACGTGGAGAAAAGACAAATATGAAGTACGTTATGCTATCATGACTTGTGCTATCGTAGAGCGTGATATTTTCGCGATAATAGTCGCCGCTGTCCGGGCCGACGGAATCCGCAGCAAAGGAGACAGCCAGCGAAGGCTCGTCTCCTGCCGCTTGCAGCGCCGCCCGATCCGCTTCATTCAGCGCCAGACCGAGCGGCCGGTTGCGATCGTCCGATTCGCTGATCCACGTAACCGCGCCGTTCAGGCTGTTCGAGGTAAATCCGGCCTGCGAGCGCGCCGCGCCGTAGAAGCGCTCGTAGTTCTCACTGGCGTACTCGAAGTCCACCACAATTCGCGACTCAGACGTGATCAATCGCCGCGAGGTGAACGTGATCTCCCCGGCGGAGTAATCAATCACATAGTCATTGCCTTCACCACGCCGCAACAGCTCGCCGTTCAGCCAAGCTCGCTCCGTTCCCGCGAGCACAAGGATTCCCACTTCGCCATTCTTGCCGGTGAGCGGATACGGCCCCTGATTCGCTTCCCGCCCCGAAAACGAATTCGTCTGGAATTGTCCTCGACTGACAGCGCCACTCGCGGAGGCTGATGCCGTACCGTAATTCGCTTGACCGAGCACTCCGGTCAGCTTGCGCGTGTAACTATCATACACGCCGCCCGGCAACTCCAAGGTGAAGTCGCCGAGCGTCGCCGCGAGATGCGGACTGCGAACGGAGACGAACACCTTTTCCAACTCATTGAGCGACTCCGTCGTCCCTTCCGGCTGAATCGGCGTGGACTGGTCGGTGAGCGCCGCAATAACGTCCACATTGCGCCCGACGCGCCCGTCAATCTGCAGGTTGAGCGCCGACTCCAGTGCCAGATCCTGATTCGTCCCCACCTGCACGCTGCGAATCAGCGAGCCGGACTTGTTGAGCCGGCTCCACCCTTCCGAGGTCGCCGGTGTCGCTATTTCCGATGGGGCAATACGTGACGTGTCTCCCGAATCCGCGCGCGCAATTTCTCGCCCCAGTTCCCGCAGGGCATGACGCGAATACGTGCGGTAGAGCGGATAGGGCTGATATGCATATTCGACGCGCAACGTCTCCGCCGGCGCGAGCGGGCGAAACACCCAAATGCGGTTTCCCGGCTCCATCACGCGCCAATCCGTAAATTCCGCCAACGTATCCGCGTTGCGCATCACGCGCACCGAATCCAGCACAACCCACGGCACGGGCAGCGTAAACAATGTGTCGCGCGGTTGATCCGCGACAAACCGCGCGCTCCCGGTGTGAGTCGGGATCGCCTGTACCGCGAATGGCGCGGCAATCAGCAGCAGAAGGCCGAGGTTTCGCCAGACATGCGCCTCACTCCGGCCAAACCTCACGCGGGGGAAGAACGACATTTACCTCGTTGCAGGCGACAGCCGGTAGAGCGCGCCGCTCAAGCCGTCGAGCAGATAAACACTGCCGTCATCGGCGAGCGCCAAGTCATCCAGCCGCTTCACGTTCAAATTACCGAATTCCTTCAAATCAAACAATAGAGCCGGCGGCGACGTCGCGTCGCACCACGTGCGAATATTTTCAGAAGTCGCCAGCAGCACGCAGGAGTCGGATGCCGCCAAAACGAGATGACTCTCCGGCTTGTCAAGATGCAGCGAGCGCACCGACGTGAACAACGGATCCGTCGCGCGCACTTGCTCGCCGCCGCGTTCCCACCAGACCAAGCCGATCCGCTGCGTATACGTCATCCGGCTGATGGCCGAAACGAAGTCGGCTCCGCTCTGCCGGCCGATTTCGCCCTGCGCGCGGAACAACGGATCGTAGCGCACCAGCCGTCCGCCGTCGCGGTCAAAGACGTACAGATCTCCCTGCGGCGACACGGCGAACTCCTCGATTTGATGCGTTGCTCCGCCGTCTTGGGAGGGAATAACGAACGTTCCCTGATACTCCAGCGCGCGTGAAAACTTCTCGATTCTTCGATTGCCATAGTCCAGCACCCAAACTGCGGCGCCGCGATTAGCAATCACTTTTCGCGGCCACTGAAACTGCCCGTGCGCCATGCCGAAGCCGCCGGTTTCATAACGCACGTTGCCCGCCGCATCAATGGCGATCACACGATGGTGACCGGTGTCCGCAATGTACAACAGATCATCGGGCGCCAGCGATATCGAATGCGGATCACGCAGTTCCACGGCCGCCGTCGGCAGCACTTGTGTCCATGCCTCCGCGGACTGCGCAAAGGCTGCCTGACAGCACCAAAGCATGAGCGCCACGCCGAAAAGTCTCACGCGACCTCCCGGGGCGGATTCTGCAGGCAGCGCTCGTAGAGTTCAGCATAGGTTCGCGCCGAGCGGCCCCACGAAAAGTCGTGCCGCATCGCATTTTGCTGCAGCTTGCGCCAGCGCGCGGGATTCTCATAGGCTGCAATCGCGCGTCGCAGGGCGTTCAAAAACTCTTCCGTCGTGTAAGACTCGAAACAGAAGCCGGTCCCGCTTTCGAGATCCGCATCCGCGTCAATCACCGTATCCGTCAAACCGCCGGTGGCGCGCACGACCGGCAGTGTGCCGTATCGCATGCTCATCATTTGATTCAAGCCGCACGGTTCGTACTGCGACGGCATCAAGAACATGTCCGCGCCGGCTTCGATCAGATGCGACAACGCTTCATCATAACCGATGCGAACCGCCACGCGCTTCGGAAACACGCAACTCATCTCCCGCAGTACGTGCTCATGGTAGGGATCTCCCGCTCCCAGCAGCACGAATTGCGCCGGCAGATTGATGATGTCCGTCAACGCATGTATCAGGACGTCAAAACCCTTTTGACTTACGATTCGCGAGACTACGCCCAACAGCGGCAGACCGGGCGTGTACGGAAGTTCCATCTGTTTGCAGAGCGCGCGCTTGTTTTGTTCCTTGCGATCCAGCGTCCCGAGCGTATAGGTTTGGACAATGAATGGATCCGTTTCCGGGTTCCAGGTGTCCGCATCAATTCCGTTCAGAATGCCGACAAGGTCCCCCCGCGCGCGCAGCACGCCTTCCAACCCGTAGCCGAACTCGTAGGCACTCTGAATCTCCTTGGCATAAGTCGGGGAAACGGTGTTGATGCCGTCGGCGAAACAGATGCCGGTCTTCAGAAAATTCACCTTTCCGTAGAACTCGAGCGGCCCGCCGGAGTGAAAGAAGCGCTCCACGCCGTCAATCCGCGCCAACGTTTCCGGCGGGAAAAAGCCCTGATAGGACATGTTGTGAATCGTCATCAGGGCGCGCGCCGCCGGAAATTCTCCCCGTTCACGCGCTAAATAGGCATATAATGTCACCAGTGCGCTCTGCCAGTCGTTGGCGTGAAAAATATCCGGAGTCCACTTCACCGCCTGCGGCAGCTTCAACGCCGCCTTCGAAAGCGCGATAAAGCGGTAGTCGTTGTCCACGTAATCCTGATTGGAAAACGGATCCACGTAGACTCCCGGGCGATCGTAGAGCGGATCGCAATTGAGAAAATAGACCGGCGGCTCTCCGCTGCGGGCATGTTCCAGAAACTGCGCCTGCAAGGAATGCCTGCCGAGAGCAAGCCGCGTGTCCGCGGTCTTCCTCAGCTCAAGTCGCCGCGGGTCAATGAACCCATAGCGCGGCGTGAGCAGCCGCACGTCGCAGCCCAACTTGTGCAAAGCCTTCGGCAGCGCCGCGCTGACGTCTGCCAGTCCTCCGGTTTTGCTGTAAGGCGCGATTTCGGATGATATGAAGAGGACATTCAGCGGCAGATTAGATGTCCTCCACGGAGTCCGCCAAACGTACCAAATTGCGGCCGTGCGTCTTCACCCAATAGAGCGCGCGGTCGGCGCGGCGAATCAGATCATTCGGACCTGTAGTGTTCACGTTGTCTGTCACGCCGCACGAGATCGTGATCCCGCCGAGCTCTTCCCCGCTCTCCATCTTGAATTGCTGCCCGCCGATGGCCGCTCGGATCTTTTCCGCGACCACCAGGCCGCCGGACGAATCCACTTCCGGCAGAATCAAGGCGAACTCTTCGCCGCCATAGCGCGCGACAAAGTCAATGTCGCGCACCGTCGAGCGAATAGTCTTGCCGATCTCCGCCAGTACGCGGTCGCCGGCCAGATGTCCATAGCGGTCGTTGTAGCTCTTGAAATCATCAATATCAATCATCACGAGGGACATTTTCTTCTGATAGCGCAGCGCGCGCTGAAACTCCGTGCGCAGCTGGATGCGAAAGAAGCGGTGGTTATAGAGGCTCGTCAGGCCGTCGATCGTGGCCATACGCTGCATATGCAGATGAATCCGCGTGCGCTCCATATACACCGACATCTCCCGCTGCAGCAATTCGAGCAATTTGCTTTCTTCCGGAAACGGCGTGATGGGGCGGGCATAGCACAGCGTCAGCGCGCCCAAAGTCTGCGTACGGCTGCGCAGGGGCAGGTGTGCCATCCACTGCAGGTCGGCGGCTTCAATCGGGTAGCGGTGCTCGATCTCTGCTCGCTCGATGCAGGACAACGCTCCGCCGCGGCATATGTCACTCATCATCCGCGCGTCCATTTCCGGCGCGGTGACGACAGCCTCTCGCAGCGGCCAATTCCAGCTATCGCCTTTGCTCTCCCAAAAGTCGTGCGGAGTGCGCAGACGAAACTGAACCGCATCGGCCGTCACCAGAGTGCTTAGGGAAGCGATCAGATGCCGGTGCCACGGCTCAAATTCGAGGTCCGCACGCTCTTCGACGCGAAACGCGAACAAGATCCGGTTCGCCGAACTCAGCGCGGAAGACCGTTCCGCCGCATGAAGCAGACCGGCAAGATATGATGCGGGAAGCGCGACCTGCCGGATTGCTTCGAATTCGCGGGCCGCAGACGAGCGGAATGCGCGGATTCCATCGGGCATCTCCGTGAAGGCGACGGAAACTGCCGGCGATTCATAGAACAGCGGCGACTTGGATTCGCCGCTTATCTCCATTAGGCAGAGCACGTGCCCATCACCCTGCGCCGTTATCATCACATCACTCGCTTCATCCGGTGCAGACGGAAGAAACGGCAGCAGCAGGGCCATGTCCATCAATGACCCGCGAAAGAAGTGCCACTGTGCTGTCTGCGCGCTGTCAAGCGCGCGCTGAAGAAGCGCACCCATGTCTTAGTCTTGCTGATGTGCCGCCGCCTGCTCCGCGAGCCACGCCGTCAACCATTTGGCGTTTGTGGGAGCCTGCCCATGATAACAGTTATTGAAGAATACGAACGCGCGCCGTGCCGTGCGCGGCGTGTCAAACAGCTTTAGCCCGACTTCGGATAGCTCCTCAGCGGAGTAGCTGTAGTCGTAGCGGTCACCCGCGGACCGATTGTACCACGCCGCCGCATTGCGGCCATGCAGGCGCAGATAGAGCATTTCCGACGTCACGTGAAGATCTGCGGGCATCAAATCCGGCAGGCCGGGCTCGTCGGCACTAACCCACGTCAGTCCCGCTTCGCGCACCTGCTCCAGTATGTCCGGATGATCCCACGCGCGATGGCGAAACTCTACACACAGCGGAACATCCACCGCCATCTGCTGCACGTCGCGCAGGTAACTCAGGTTCGCGTCACCCAAATGAAAGCTCGCGGGAAACTGCGCCAACAATCCGAGTAGCTTACCGGATTCGCGCAGTGGCTCCAGCGAGTCACGCAGTTGACGCATGGACTCCCCGACATTCACCCGGGCATGAGTCACATCCGCATGCACTTTGGCGAACAAACGGAACTCGTTGGGCGTGCGCTTGCTGATGCCTTCGTAAGCCTTAGCCGGAGCGATGCGATAGTACGTGCTGTTGATTTCACCGACCGGAAAACGCGCCGCGTAGTATTCGAGCCATTTCGTTTGGGGCACACGCAGCGGATAGAAGGTCGCCGCCCAATCGTCGAATTTCCAACCGGAGGTGCCAATCCTAATATCTTCGGCTCGCATCCGGATCTTCCCACGCCACTTCACCTTCGATCATCGCGGCCGCTGCACGATGTGTGCCGAAGTGATAAGCCAAAGACGGTAGGTCCGGCAGATCCCAGAAGGACAGGTCCGCGCATTTCCCGATCTCAATTGAGCCGACGTCCGCTTCAGCTCCCAGGACACGCGCCGCATCAAGCGTTACTGACCACAATAATTCCTCCGCCGACAGCTTGCAATAGATTGCCGCCGCGGTGAGACAGAACGGCAGCGACTCGGTCATTGAACTGCCGGGGTTCATGTCGGTGGCAATCGCGACGCGCATGCCCTTCTCGATCATGGCGCGCGCCGGCGGATAGGGCAAAGTCCCCAAGTAAAACACGCACGCCGGCAGAATGACAGCTATGACATTCGACGCCGCCAGCGCCTCAATTTCCTCATCATTCAGAAACTCGACGTGGCTCACACTGCGCGCGCCGAGCTCCGCCGCGAGCTTGGCCCCACCGGAATGGCCGAATTGATTGGCGTGAATCGTGATGTCAAGACCGTGCTCGCGCGCGCACAGCAAAATACGCTCGCTCTCCTCCGGCGTGAACGCTCCGGTCTCGCAAAAAACGTCAACGGCTGTCGCGTGCTTCTCGGCCGCAACGACCGGAATCATGCCGGACGTGACGAGGTCAAGATACTCCGCGCGCCGAGTAACATAGGCCTCCGGCAAAGCGTGAACCAGAAACGTGCTGTGCACTCGCTGCGGCACGCGCGTCTTGATCTGCGCCAGCGCATTCAAGAGTTTCAACTCGCCACGCCATTCAAGCCCGTAACCGCTCTTCGCTTCGATGGTCGTGACACCGCCGGTTAGGGAACGGTGAAAGCGGGGCAGCGACTCTTCGACAATCTGCTCGACGCTCGCCGCATTCACGTTGCGCGCCGAAGCCTGGATCCCACCGCCGGCCGCGGCGATCTCAAGATAGCTCTTGCCCGCGTTGCGGAGATAGAATTCCTGCGCGCGATTGCCGACAAAAACCGGATGCGTGTGTGTGTCAATCAAACCCGGCAGAACAAGCCGCCGCTGAGCATCATACGTTATTGTGCCCGCCGGAGCGCGCAAAATGACGTTATCCTCGGTTCCCACATCAGCAATACGGCCATCTCGAATCAGGATGGCCGCGTGGAACAGCGCGTGGACGTCGCGGGATCGCCGGTCACGATCCGCGGAATGCGGAGTAACCAACAAGCCGATATTGCGAATCAGAAGCTCAGACACGTCACGCTATTGTCCCTTGAATTCCGCTTTGCGCTTCTCGATAAAGGCCTGACAGCCTTCGTTCTTGTCCTCGGTGCCGCAGCAGTAAGCGAAGAGTTTTTCCTCGATGTGCAGCGCTTCTTCAAGACCGACCTGCAAGCCTTCGTGCACGGCTTCGAGAATCGCCATCGTCGCCTGGCGCGGCTTGGCCGCCACTTCCGCCGCGAGTTTGCGCGCCGCAGCCATCAGGTCGGCTTGCGGAACAACGCTCTGCACAAGTCCAATCTGTAGTGCCTCCGCCGCGTTGATGATGCGTCCTGTCAGCATCAGCTCCGTCGCGCGGCCACGCCCGACGTGCCGCGCCAGACGCTGCGTGCCGCCGTAGCCGGGGATAATGCCCAAGTTGATTTCCGGCTGCCCGAACTTAGCGTTCTCGGCAGCAAGACGCACATGGCAGGACATTGCCAGCTCACACCCACCGCCCAAGGCATAGCCGTTCACTGCGGCGATGACGGGAACGCGGAATCTCTCGATCAACAGATACAGGCGATTGCCGCGCTCGCTGAATTCTTTGCCGGTGATCAGATTCAGCTCGCAGATCTCCCGAATGTCCGCGCCGGAGACAAAGCTCTTTTCGCCCGCGCCCGTGACAATCAGCGCGCCAAGATCACGCTGCTGGCCCAGCTCGTGAATGCAGTTGAACAGCTCCTCGACCGTGGCGATGTTTAACGCATTGAGGGTCTTGGGGCGATTCACCGTGACGACGGCGACTGCGCCGTCGCGTTCCAGTAACAGGTTCGTATAGCTCATGTGCAATGTGTAGTGTATGAGAAAGTTGCTTAGAAATTCAATCCCGGAATGCGCACATTTTTCTCGCGGGCGGTCTGCGTAGCTGTTTCATAACCGGCGTCGTGATGACGAAAGATGCCCATCGCCGGATCATTGGTCAGCACACGCTCGAGCCGCTTCGCCGCCGCATCCGTGCCGTCGGCGACGATCACCTGACCGGCATGCAAGGATGCGCCGATGCCCACCCCGCCACCGTGATGGAAACTCACCCATGACGCGCCGGAGGCCGTGCTCACGAGCGCGTTCAACACCGGCCAATCGGCAATGGCATCGGAACCGTCTTTCATCGCTTCCGTTTCGCGGTAGGGCGATGCCACCGAACCGCAATCGAGATGATCCCGCCCGATCACAATCGGAGCGCTGACGACTTTTCTCCGAACCAGTTCATTAATTGCCAACCCGAGCTTCGCGCGATCGCCCTGTCCAAGCCAGCAGATGCGCGCCGGCAAACCCTGAAACGGAATGCGCGGCGTGGCTTCGACAATCCACCGTCTGAGTCCTTCGTTTTCGGGAAACAGCCGCAACACTTCGCGATCAATCGCATAGATGTCCTCTGGATCACCCGAGAGCGCAGCCCAGCGAAACGGCCCCTTGCCTTCGCAGAACAGCGGTCGAATATATGCGGGCACAAATCCCGGATACGCAAACGCCTCGGCATATCCCGCTTTCAACGCCTGCCCGCGCAGATTATTGCCATAATCGAAAACAACCGCCCCGCGCCGCTGGAACTCGACCATCGCCTTCGTATGCTCGACCATCGCCTGACGGCTGCGGCGCTCATATTCTTTCGGATTGCTTTTCCTCAGCTTCAGCGCCTCGTTGAAAGAGATTCCATTCGGCACATAGCCATTCAACTCATCGTGCGCCGAGGTCTGATCCGTAACCACATCCGGCGCGACATTGCGGCGCAAGATTTCGGGCAGGACGTCGGCGCAATTGCCGAGCAATCCGATTGAGACCGCTTTCCCCTGCTTCACAGCTTCGAACACCCACTGAAGCGCTTCATCAAGGCTCTCGGTGCTCTTGTCGCAGTAACCGATCTCCACACGCCGCTTGAGACGCAGCGGATCCACTTCCACCACCAGCGCTACCCCGCCGTTCAGCGTCACCGCCAGCGGCTGCGCGCCGCCCATTCCGCCCAAGCCGCCCGTCAGCGTCCACGTGCCTTTCAGGCTGCCGTGAAAATGCTTGGCCGCAAGCGAGGCGAAGGTCTCGTATGTCCCCTGCAGAATGCCTTGCGTGCCGATGTAGATCCATGAGCCGGCAGTCATCTGACCATACATGATCAGACCCTTGGCTTCGAGTTCATGAAAATATTCCCACGTCGCCCACTGCGGCACGAGATTCGAATTGGCAATGAGCACCCGCGGTGCATCGGGATGAGTTGTGACTACGCCGACCGGCTTGCCGGATTGCACGAGCAGCGTTTCATCATCACCCAGCTTTCTGAGTGCGTCAAGAATGGCGGCCAGAGCTTCGCGGTTGCGCGCGGCTTTGCCGGTACCGCCATAAACGATCAGCTGCTCTCGATCTTCGGCCACATCCGGATCGAGATTATTGAGCAGCATGCGCAAGGCGGCTTCCTGGACCCAGCCCTTGCAAGAAATGGTGGTGCCGGTTGGGGTTCGCGGGATTTCAAACATAGCAGGCATGTGGGAGGTGCGTTCGCATCATTCTGTACGTTCAACAAATATAAGGACTCATGGGCGCAAAAGCAACCGTCGTAAGGACTTGACGGACGTGGGAGGCAGGATAGCGTAAGGGGAACATGTTTCCTGGCCGCACGAAATGAAATTTATTTCAATTAATTAAATCACTTAGCATGTGGCTTCTACGCAGTGCAGTAGGCCGAACGAAAAGAGGCTGTCCACTTGCGTGTGACAGCCTCTGATCGAATTCATGTTTCAAGACCTATCCTCGGTCGCCGGACTTCGGCCGGGACTTGGCCGCGCCACCCTTTTGCTTCACCGCGGATTTTGGCGCGGATCTCGGCTTCGCCTTCTTCTCTGTGGACTTGGCTTCTTTTTCCTTGGCGGCCTTCTTTGGAGCGGCTTTCTTGGCGGGCGTCTTCTTCGCGCTCTTGTCCTTGTCTTCGCTCTTCTTCTCTTGCGCGGCGGTGATCACGCCTTCATAGCCGACAAGCTCGATGATCGCCAACGAAGCATTGTCGCCGATGCGCTGGCCGAGCCGGATGATGCGTGTATAGCCGCCGTTGCGGTCCGCGAACTTGGGCGCGATCTCATCGAACAGCGTCTTCACAATCGCTGTGCGCGACAGATGTTCGCGCACCTGGCGGCGGGCCGCCAAATGCCCCTTCTTGGCCGTGGTCACAAGCTTCTCCGCGTACGGACGCAGTTCCTTCGCCTTGGCCAGCGTGGTTTGAATCCGCTTATGTAGAAACAGCTCCTGCGCGAGATTCGCCAGCAGCGCCTTGCGGTGGCTGGTAGACCGGCTGAGGCTGCGGCCTTTATTCAGATGTCTCATTTCTTCTCGAAATCGTTGCTAAGGTAACGTTCCACGTCCATCCCGAATTGAAGCCCCTTGGACTTCAGGACCTCGTTCAGTTCGACTAATGACTTGCGGCCGAAATTCTTGAACTTGAGCATTTCCGGCTCTTCGCGGCGCACCAAATCGGCGATCGTGCGAATGCGCGCTTCCTTCAAGCAGTTCGCGCTGCGGACGGAAAGCTCCAGCTCTTCGACCGGTTTGCGCAGCAGCTTGCGGATGTGCAGCGTCTCTTCGTCAATATCTTCGTCCTCGCCTTCGCGATCAGGCTTGATGTCGAAGTTGATGAAGAGCTGGATATGATCGCGCAGGATGCGGGCGGAATAGGTCAGCGCATCATCGGGGGTGATCGAGCCGTCGGTCCAGATTTCGATGATCAGCTTTTCGTAGTCCGTGCGCTGGCCGACGCGGGTATTCTCGATCGTATAGGTGACGTTGCGAACCGGCGAGAAGATCGAATCCACGGGAATAGTGCCGATCACGGCGTCATTCGGGCGATTCTCTTCCGCGGGGACATAGCCGCGTCCCTTTCGAATCTGAATTTCCATCTTGATCTCCACATCGCGGTTCAGGCTCGCAATGTGCAGATCGGGATTCAGCACTTCGAAATCGTTGTTGCCGATTTGAATGTCGCGGGCTGTGAATTCCTTCGGCCCTTTCAGATTCAAGGTGATCTTGTCGGGCTTCTTATTCAGCAGCTTGAAGCGAACCTGCTTGAGATTCAGCACGATTTCCGTGACGTCTTCGGCGACGCCGGGGATTGTGGAGAACTCATGCAGCACACCGTCAATTTTCAAAGTAATAATCGCCGCTCCCTGGAGCGACGACAGCAGAACACGTCGCAGACTATTCCCGATTGTCACACCATAGCCGCGTTCCAACGGCTGGATGATGAATCGGCCATACGTGTCGGTATGCGTAGACTCATCAATCTCCACCGTCTCCGGCATCTGGAAGTTCAAACCGTTCATGTATCCCCTCGTGGCTGATTAACGAGAATAAAGCTCGACGACCAACTGTTCGTTGACATCGAAAGGTATTTCCGCCCGGTTGGGAGCGGACAGGAACACGCCCTCCATCTTCGCCTTGTCCAACTGCAGGAACGGCATCGTTTTCGGATCACGCGATTTCTGCATGGCGTCGTGAATCACGTTCAGACGCTTCGAGCGCTCACGGACGCGGATGCGGTCGCTGGGCTGAAGCACATAGGAAGGAATGTCCACAACCCGGTCATTCACGAGGAAGTGGCGGTGGCGGACCAACTGCCGCGCCTGACGCCGCGAGCTGGCAAAGCCAATGCGATAGATCACATTGTCCAAACGGCTCTCGAGCGCTGCCATCAGGTTTTCACCGGTCACGCCTTTTTGCCGCTGGGCTTCCTTGAAGAAGCGATGGAACTGCCGTTCGAGCAGTCCGTACGTGTCACGAATCTTCTGCTTCTCACGGAGCTGAACTCCGTATTCGGAGATCTTGCCGCGGCGGCTGCGCCCGTGCATGCCCGGAGCATACCCCTTCTTCTCAAAAGTACACTTCGGACCGAGGCACTTGTCTCCCTTGAGGAAGAGTTTGCGCCCTTCGCGACGGCACATTCGGCAAACTGGACGATGGTTTGTGGCCATATGGTATTCGAATCTCGCTTAAAAAATTCCTAAATCTGGGCGGCTCGCGCACTCGCTACACACGGCGGCGCTTGGGGGGCCGGCAGCCGTTATGCGGCAGCGGCGTCACGTCCTTGATGGAGATGATTTGCAGACCGGAAGCCGCCAGGGAACGCACCGCGCCGTCACGCCCGCCGCCGGGGCCGCGCACTTCCACTGTCACACGGCGCAAGCCGAGACTCATCGCCGCTTTGGCCGCGTTGTCCGCCGCAAGCTGGGCTGCAAACGGCGTGTTCTTGCGCGAACCGCGCAAGCCCATCTTGCCGGCCGACGCCCACGAAATCGTGTTGCCGTAGTTGTCGGTGATCGTAATGATCGTATTATTGAAGGACGACTTCACGTGAGCCACGCCAATGGCCTCAACGCGTTCCTTCTTCTTTTTGGCGCCTTCCTTCTTTGTCGGCGGCACGAATCAATCTCCTGTTATCGTTATCTCGAGCGAGCGACGAAATCCTCGCCCGCCCCTGCACAAATCTCTTATTTCGCCGCGGCGGCGGTGGGACGACGGATGGTCTGTCCCTTCTTCTTGCCTTTGCGCGTGCGGGCGTTGTTCTTCGTGTTCTGGCCGCGGACCGGCAAGCCCTTACGATGCCGCATGCCGCGATAGCAGCCGATGTCCATCAAGCGTTTGATGTTGGTCTGAACTTCCGCGCGCAGCGGGCCTTCCACCTTGAGGTCGGCCACTTTGTTGCGGATCGCCAGCAGCTCATCGTCGGTGAGCTGGTGCGTGCGCTTGTTCCTATCCACATTGCATTCGGACAGGATTTTCAGCGAGAGCGGACGACCGATGCCAAACACGTAGGTCAGCGCCACTTCGATGCGCTTGTCACGCGGAATGTCAATACCGGCTATACGGGCCATTGTACGCTATTTACTCTGGGTTCGTGGTGAACAAATTTGAAAGAGGGAACCGGAAACAGGAAATGCACAGAGCCATTTCAACTTTCCTGATTCCTCGTTGTGCTATCCCTGCCGCTGCTTGTGCTTTTTCAAGCGCGGACAGATGACATACACTCGCCCGCGACGGCGGATGATGCGGCAGTGTTCGCACATTTTCTTGACGGACGTACGCACTTTCATGGGAAAAATCCTTGCCTGTTCCCGCCGGGGCGGGCTATTTATATCGGTACGTGATGCGGCCGCGATGCAGGTCGTAGGGAGACAGCTCCACCGTCACCCGGTCGCCCGGCAAAATCTTGATAAAGTGCATTCGCATCTTGCCCGAAATATGCGCGAGAACCTTGTGACCGTTCTCGAGCACAACACGGAACGTCGCATTGGGAAGACACTCCTCAATGACTCCGTCTACCTTAATCGCCGCTTCTTTGGACGTACCGCTCCTCCACTCTTGACCGAACTACTATGTCAGGATCTCGGGGTTGCCGGCGGTCACAAGCACCGTGTGCTCAAAATGCGCCGAAGGCCTGCGATCCCGAGTCAGCACTTGCCAATCGCCGACCATTTCCACCTCGTGAGTCCCGAGATTGATCATCGGCTCGATCGCAAGCACCATGTTCTTTTTCAGGACCGGTCCACGATTCGGCGAACCGTAATTGGGAATCTGCGGATCCTCATGCAGACTCCGGCCGATCCCATGCCCAACGAGTTCACGCACTACCGAGCACCCGTTCGATTCCGCATGAACCTGAATCGCATGCCCAATATTCGAAAGATAGTTTCCGGCTCGAGCCTGAGCAATGCCCAGCTCCAGACATTTCCTCGTAACGTCCAAGAGGCGCTGACGATCCTGGTCAATCGCGCCGATGGCGTACGTGCAAGCCGAATCTGCGAAATAGCCTTGGAATTGAACGCCGATGTCCAACCCGACGATCGTGCCCGGCTCCAGAATCTGGTGCGCCGGAATGCCGTGAACGACCTCGGCTTCAATCGAAAAACACACTGACGCGGGAAAGGGGGAGCCTTCGGCGTTCGGGTAGTTTTTGAAGGCGGGAATCGCATCCGCGGAGCGGATGAACTCCTCCACCGCGCGATCCACTTCCCACGCGGCCGTGCCCGGCTTCATCAGCGGCGCGGCGGTCTCAAAAGCACCGGCGAGGATCCTGCCCGCTCGGCGCATGATCTCCACCTCGTGATCCGTCTTGATGATGATCACGAAAGATCCGGGTCCATCGCGATGAGAATGCGGGCGAAAACTTCGTCCTCCGTTCCCACACCCGACACCGCGCGCAGATTGCCCAGTTTCTTAAAGTAGCCAATGAGTGGCGCGGTCTTCTCATGATAGACGCGCAGGCGCTGAGTTACCGTTTCGGGACGGTCGTCGTCACGCAAGACAATACAGGATTCGCCTTGGGGGCACCGGTGATCGGCGATCGCTTGTTCATCGCGGGGCAACGTGAACACGGCGCCGCACGTTGTGCATTGCCGGCGGGAGGACAGGCGCTCCACAATCAGATCCTGCGGAACTTCAATCGAGATGACTCGCGGCTCCGGCAGCCCCACATCCTTGAGCAGACTATCCAACGCTTCGGCCTGCGGGATCGTGCGGGGGAAGCCATCAAAGATCGCTCCCCGAACGGCATCGTCCTGCTGCAGCCGCTTTCTCACCATTTCAACAATCACGTCATCCGGGACCAGCTCACCGCGATTCATCTGATCCGCGGCCTGCTTCCCCAATTCCGTTCCCGCCAAGACTTCCGAGCGGAGGATGTCACCCGTAGAGATCTGCGGGATTCGCAACTGCTGCGCCAGGCGCTGCGCTTGCGTCCCTTTGCCGGCACCGACCGCCCCCACCAGCATGAGCGTGTATTTGGCCATGTCCGTAAGGCGAAAAGGACAGAGTTTGCGAGTTACATGCGGCGGCGGCCGCGAATCCGTCCGGACTTCATCAAGCCGTCATAGTGACGCATCACGAGATGCGACTCGACTTGCTGCAGCGTGTCCAGAGCCACGCCGACGATAATGAGAATGCTCGTCCCACCGAAAAAAGAAGCGAAATTGTAAGAAACGTTGAATTGGTTAACGATCAGGGTCGGCACAATCGCGAGCAAACCCAACGCAATCGCGCCAGGCAACGTGACGCGCGACAAGATCGAGTCAATGAAATCCGACGTTTGCTTTCCGGGACGAATGCCGGGGATAAACCCGCCGTTCTTCTTCATGTTGTCGGCCAGATCCACCGGATTCAGCACGATCGCCGTGTAGAAATAGGTGAAGAACATGATCAGCGTGAAGGTAAAGAACAGATAAACGAAACCTTGGCTCGCGAACATGTTCGTGACGGCGTCGCGGAAGGCGCTTTCCGGGAGGAATGTGGCGACCGACGACGGCACGAACATAATGGACTGGGCAAAGATGATCGGCATGACGCCGGCGGAATTCACACGCAACGGAATGTGCGTGGTCTGACCGCCATACGTTTTTCGACCGACCGTGCGTTTGGCGTACTGCACCGGGATTTTTCTCATCCCTTGAGTCAGCGCCACCACCGCCATCGTCATCACAAACAGCATGGCCACGAACAGGACGTCGGCCATGATGTGGCGCGTGCCGGCCTGCACCATCTGCACTTCCTCGATGATCGCATAGGGCAGACGGTCAATGATGCCGATGAAAATCAACAACGAGATCCCGTTGCCGATGCCGCGCTCCGTGATCTGCTCACCAAGCCACATGATCAGCGTGGTTCCGGCGGCAAGCGTGACCATCGTCAGGAAACGGAAACCGAAACCCGGATGCGGGACGACCGGCGCGCCGGAAGTCGCGATGAGGCGCTCCAAGAAGATCGAAACACCACCGGCCTGAAGCGCAGCGATAATCACCGTGCCGTAACGGGTGAGTTGCGTAATCTTCTTGCGTCCTTCTTCCCCTTCCTTCTGCAGCTTCTGGAAATACGGGACGACCGTTCCCATGAGCTGGAAGATGATCGAGGCGGAAATGTAGGGCATGATGCCCAGCGCGAACACCGTTGCGCGCTGGAAGGCCCCGCCCACAAACATGTCGTAGAGGCCGAACAGCGTATTCGCGTTCTGGCGGAAGAACTCGCCCAACGCTCCGGCGTCAATTCCCGCGACCGGCACGTGACCGCCAATGCGGTACACGAGCAGGATCATGAGCGTGAAAAGAATCCGATCCCGAAGCTCGGGAATTTTGAAAATATTGCTGAGGCGGTCGAGCATTAAGCTACCCTGCCGCCCGCCGCTTCAATCTTGGTGCGGGCAGTTTGGGATAGTTCGACCGCACGAACTTCGAAGGCACGGGTCACATCGCCGGTCCCGAGAATTTTCACGGTGACATCGGCGTGGCGGATCAAACCGGCCTTCTTCAGCGCCTCAGGTTCGACAGCAGCTCCCTCGGGCAATTTGGCCAAATCACGGAGGTTTACGACCTGTGTCTCCTCTGCCCAGATATTCTTGAATCCGCGTTTAGGAAGACGACGGTAGATTGGCATCTGGCCGCCTTCAAAGCCAGCCTTGCGGCCGGAGCCGCTACGGGCGAGATAACCATTTTCACCACGTCCGGCACTGCCGCCCACGCCGGAGCTGGGGCCGCGGCCACGACGTTTTTTCGGATGCGTTGACCCCTCTGCGGGTCGGAGGTTGCGCAAGCTCATGGCGTGCCATCCTGTACTTCAACCACTTCCCATTTTAGCATGTGCGAGATCGCATTGATCATGCCGCGCATGGCCGGATTATCAGGGAGCAGCCGGGTTTCGTGCAGCCGATGAAAACCCATCGCCTGTACCGTAAGCTTCTGCTTGCGAGGACGACGGGCTAAGCCGCGGATCAATGTCACTTTGAGTTTCGTCGCCATTACGTCTATTGCTTTCGGATCGGCAGGTGACGGATTATACAGAGTAAACTTCGGAAATGGAAATGCCGCGCCGCTCGGCCACCATGCGAACATCATTCATCTTGCCCAGGGCTTCGAAGACCGCTTTCACCACGTTATGCGGATTGTTGGTGCCCATCACCTTGGTGAGGACATCACGCACGCCGACGCACTCCATAATGATGCGGACCGAGCCGCCCGCGATCACGCCCGTACCGGGCGACGCAGGACGGAGAAATACTTTGCCCGCGCCGAACTTGCCCGCCGTAGCGTGGGGCAGCGTGGTCCCGATGATCGGGAAGCGCTTCATCGAACGCTTTGCCTGCTGCGTGGCCTTTGAGATCGCATCCACGACTTCGTTGGCCTTGCCGATGCCGTAGCCGGCTCGGCCATGTCCGTCGCCACACACGACCACCGCATTAAACGAGAAATTCCGGCCACCCTTCACAACTTTGGCGACGCGGTTGATCGTGACGACTTTCTCGATAAACGACTCGCCGCCGGCGCCGTAATCGCCGCCGCCGCGGTTCTGGTCTCTGTCCCGACTACGCGGGCCACGGTCCTGATAATCGCTCATGGTTCCTTTAAAACTCGAGGCCGCCTTTGCGCGCACCTTCGGCAATCGCCTTGACGCGTCCATGATAGGGGAAACCGTTGCGGTCAAAGACCACCCGGTTAATATTCAATGAGAGAGCCTTACGCGCGCAGGCTTCGCCGACCGCGTGACAGACATCCATCGGCTTCATCTTAGCGAGTTTGTCGCGGAGATCCGGCGAGAGGGATGATACGCCCGTCAGCGTACGTCCGGCGACGTCATCCACAAGCTGCGCGTAGACCTGCCGATCGGAACGGAACACCACCAGACGGGGACGCTCGGCCGAGCCGTGCACAATCTTGCGGATGTGCTTCTTGCGGCGCAGGCGGGACTTGATCTTCTTTTCTGTTGCAGTTGACACCGAGAAAACTCCAGAACAGGTTTACTTCGCCGTCTTGCCGGCCTTGGTCTTCACCGTCTCGCCGACGTAGCGGATGCCCTTGCCTTTGTAGGGTTCCGGCTTGCGCACGTCGCGAATGACAGCCGCCACATGTCCCACCAATTCGCCGTCCACGCCGCTCACGACAATCGTGGTCGGTTTGGGGACTTCAATCTTTATGCCTGACGGCGCCGTAACGAACACGCCGTGGGTATAGCCAACGTTGAGCAGCACACCTTTGGGCTTGGGTTCGGCCCGGAAGCCAACGCCAACGATTTCCAATTCCTTGCGGAAGCCTTCGGTTACGCCCTTCACCATGTTGTTGATGAGCGCGCGAGTGAGGCCGTGCAGCGAACGATGCGGCTTACTGTCAGTCGGGCGTGTGACCGTAAGCGTATCCTCCAAGACCTGTACGGTCATGTCCGGGTGAAGATCGCGCTGGAGCTGCCCCTTCGGCCCCTTCACGACAATGTGATGGTCCGTCAGTTTGACATCCACGCCTTTGGGAATAGCGACCGGCGCTCGACCGATTCGTGACACGTTGCGTTCTCCTGTATCAATTGCCCTTGGCCAAATCCACAACCGGAGGTTGTGGGTAGTCCAATGCACAAAACATCATCAGTGACGGGCGGGTTGCGGAAGACCTTAACCCGCCCCTACAAAACTTCTGCCTACCAGATTTCGGCGATGACTTCGCCGCCGATTCCGAGCTTGCGAGCCTGGTTGGTCGTCATGACGCCGCGCGACGTGGTCATGATCGCGGTGCCAAGCCCGTTCATCACGCGCGGGAGCTTATCATGATCGACGTAGCGGCGCAATCCGGGGCGCGAGATGCGACGCAGGCCCTGAATGGTGGATTGGCCACCCGGCATATACTTCAGATAGAGGCGCAGATAGCCCTGGGGACCATCCTCGACTTGAACGTAGTCGTGAATGTAGGCGCACTCCATGAGGACGCGCGCCACTTCGGCCTTCATCTTGGAAAACGGCACGTCCACGCTCGGCTTACGAGCCTTGAGCGCATTTCGGACGCGGGTCAGGAGATCAGCAATCGGATCGGTCGTCGGCATAGAGTTTCAGGCACGTTGAGGGGACGGAAATCCACAACCGGAGGCTGCGGTTAGTCCATTTCATACAATTGAATTACCAGCTGGCCTTGACCACGCCGGGAATTTCACCGTTGGAGGCTAATTCGCGGAAGCAGATGCGGCAGAGCGCGAACTTGCGGATGAAAGCGCGCGGCCTTCCGCAACGACGGCAGCGACTATGCGCCCGCACGGCAAACTTCGGGGTCTTACGGGATTTGGCGATTAAACAGGTCTTGGCCATTTAGGGTACGTAATAAACGATTGGTTCACGATAGCAATCAGATCCCACAACCGGAGGTTGTGAGTCGTCTGGTTTGAGTTCTACGCGGCTTCGGCGACTTTGCGCGGTTCGCGCTTGCGCATCGGCAGACCAAGTTCCTTGAGCAACTCGAAGGCTTCCTGATCGGTGCGTGCCGTCGTCACGAAGGTGATGTCCATGCCGCGGATCTTCTCGACCGAATCGAGATCAATTTCCGGGAAGATGATGTGTTCGCGCAAGCCGACAGTGTAGTTTCCGCGGCCATCGAAGCCTCGATCCGGCAGCCCGCGGAAGTCGCGAATACGCGGCGTGGCAACGGAGATCAGACGATCGAAAAACTCCCACATTTGCGTGCGGCGCAGCGTCACGTGGGCGCCAATCGGCATGCCCTCACGGAGCTTGAAATTCGAAATGGACTTGCGCGCTTTGGCGACCGCCGGACGCTGCCCGGTGATGGCCGCCAGCTCACGGACCGCAGAGTCCATTGCTTTTGCATTGGCGACGGCATCGCCGACACCCATGTTGACCACGATCTTGACGAGGTGCGGGACCTGCATCGGGTTCTCGTATTGGAATCGCTTGGTGAGCGCAGTGCGCACGTTCTGCTCGTAATGGGTCCTCAGGCGCGGAATGTAATCCGCCGGAAGCTTGGGACGATCTCCAATCTGCGGACCTGAACTCTTGGCCGCGCCCTTGTCGCCCTTCTTCTGCGGCGCGCCGCCAGCTTTGGCCGGGGCCTTGGCCGGGGCCTTGGACGGCGCTTTTGCGGGTGCCTTTGCGGGCGCTTTGGACCCCTTGCCGGGTTTAGCTTGTTCAGCGCTCATCGCGAATCATTTCGTTTGAGACTTTGGCGTAACGGACACGCTGCTGGCGTTCGCCGCCGGTGAGGACCTTGCGTCCCACGCGAGTCGGCTTGCCGGACTTGGGGTCAAGCAGCATGACGTTGGAGACATGAATGGCGCCTTCGCGCGTGACGATGCCGCCCTGCGGACGATTCTGCGTCGGGCGCTGATGCCGCTTGATGAAGTTCACGCCTTCAATGACCACGCGGTGCTTTTCGGGAAAGACTTTGAGGACCTTGCCCCGCTTGCCGCGATCATTGCCGGCGATGACCAGCACCAGATCGTTCTTTTTTATTTTGGAATGTAGGGACATATTTTGATTCCGATTCCGGCCGGGTTGCGGAAGACCTTACCCCGGCTCGGCGTGAGCGTTAAACGACCTCAGGGGCGAGGGAAACGATCTTCATGAACTGGCGTTCGCGCAGCTCGCGGGCAACCGGCCCGAAGATACGCGTGCCGCGCGGCTCGTTATCCTTGTCAATCAACACGCAGGCGTTCTCGTCGAAGCGGATGTAGGAGCCGTCCTTGCGACGGACTTCCTTCTTCGTACGGACGACGACGGCCTTAGACTTCTCACCTTTTTTAACAGTTCCGTTGGGAATGGCGGAGCGGACGGAGACCATAATCACGTCGCCGACGGAAGCGGTTTGACGGTTGGTGCCGCCGTAGATACGGAAACAACGGACCTTTTTCGCGCCCGTGTTATCCGCCACATTCATGATCGTAAATTCCTGGATCATTGGTCGGCCCTACTTCCGCTTTTCCACGATTTGGACGAGGCGCCAGGACTTGTTCTTGGAAAGCGGCCGCGTTTCCGCGATGCGGACACGGTCTCCGATATCGCAGGCATTCTGCTCGTCATGCGCCATAAGCTTCCGGGTCTGCTTAACATACTTCTGGTAGACCGGATCCTTGACGCGGCGCTCCACGGCAACCACGATGGTCTTATTCATTCTATTGGAGACCACGATGCCGACGCGGGATTTGCGCAGGCCGCGGTCCGGCGTGGCCGCCGTCACGGGAGTGTCGTTCATGCCATTCCTTTAGGTTGGCGCGTACCCAATTCGACTTCGCGGATCACCGTGCGGAGACGTGCGATGTCGCGACGGATGGTGCGCACACGAGCGGTATTGGGGAGCTGCCCGGAATCGAGTTGGAAGCGCAGCGCTTCGAGCGAATCTTCCCACTCGCGCAAGCGATTCTGAAGATCCAGCAAGGTGAGTTCCTTCAACTCGGTCATCTTCAAGGGGCGGGCGGAACCTATTGCCATAGTTGAACTCGGATGAAAACGGGTTTAGGCGTGGGTGATTTCGCGTTCGACGAACTTCGTCGGAATCGGCAGTTTCTGCGCGGCCAAACGCATGGCCTCTTCCGCCGTCGCGCGATCCACACCCTCGATCTCGAACAGAATGCGGCCCGGTCGAACGACGGCCGCGTAGAACTCAGTCGGTCCCTTGCCCTTTCCCTGGCGGGTTTCGAGCGGCTTCTTGCTTACCGGCTTATCGGGGAAGACGCGGATCCAGATCTTGCCGCCGCGCTTGACATGGCGCGTGAGCGCGATACGGGCGGCTTCGATTTGACGCGACGTCATCCAGCAGTCGCGCATGGCCTTGAGGCCGTACTCGCCGAAGGAAACGTTGCTACCGGCATAATCACACCCGCAACGGCGTCCGCGCTGGGACTTGCGATATTTCAGTCTCTTGGGAGTTAACATTTATCGTTCTGCTGTTCGGGGACGCGGTTCACGCGCTTCTTTCATGCGGATCTGGCCTGCGGCCATGTTATCTTTGCCGATGACTTCACCGCGGCAAATCCAAACTTTCACGCCGATCGTGCCGTAATCCGTCTTGGCGACGCTCAGCGCGTAATCAATATCGGCGCGCAGCGTGTGCAGCGGAACGCGGCCTTCCATGTAGCCTTCCTGTCGCGACATTTCAGCCCCGCCGAGGCAGCCGGAGCATTGAATCTTGATGCCTTCGGCGCCCATGCGCATCGTCGTCTGCATCGCCTTCTTCATTGCGCGGCGGAACGAGACGCGGCCTTCGAGCTGTCCGGCAATCATGTCGGCCACGAGCTTGGCTTCCAACTCGGGCCGCTTAATTTCAAAGATGTTTACCTGCACATCGCGGCTGGTCAGACGGCGCAGCTCGGCCTTGAGCTTGTCCACTTCCGTGCCTTTGCGGCCAATCACGACGCCGGGACGGGCGGTGCGAATGGTCAGAGTCAACTGCTTAGCGGTTCGCTCGATCTGAATGCCCGCGACACCGGCGCCTTTAAGACGCTGGCCGAGATACTTGCGGAGATACAGATCTTCATGGAGCTTATCGGCGAAGTTGCGCTCATCGAACCAGGCGCTGCTCCACGTGCGAATGATGCCGGTACGAAACCCGACGGGATTGACTTTCTGACCCACTGTTTATTCCGTTTTTTTCTTGGTCTTTTTGGCTGCGGTTTTGGGTTCGCGGCTGTCCATTCTGCGGACGGCGGCCTTGACTTTTTGTCCAGCCGTCTTCTTCACTTCTGGCGCTTCGGCGGCGGCCGGTTGATCACCGTCCGCGGCTTCGATCGGTGCGGCGGCCGTGGAGACCAGCACCGTGAGATGACTCATGCGCTTGCGGATCGGCGTGGCGCGGCCCATTGCCCGCGGCATGAAGCGTTTCAGGGTCGGACCTTCATCCACGAAAATCGTGCGGACGACGAGTTCATCCGGATTGACTTCACGTTCCTTATCGTGATCCACGATGTTGGCCACCGCGGACTGAATCGCCTTCAAGGCCGGACGAGCGCCGGCTTTGGGCGTGAACTTGAGCGTGTTGATCGCTTCGTTCACGTTCTTGCCGCGAACAAGATCGGCCACCAAGCGGAGCTTGCGCGGGGTCACCCGCAGATATTTTGCAACGCAACGCGCTTCCATATTCCGTTCCTACTTTTTCGCGACGGTTTTTTCGGCCTTCTTCGCGGAGTGACCCTTGAACGTCCGGGTGGGGGCAAACTCACCGAGCTTGTGGCCCACCATGTTCTCCGTGATGTAAACGGGCAAGAACTTCTTGCCATTGTGCACGGCCAGCGTATGACCGACGAAATCGGGCGAGATCATCGAGCGGCGCGACCAGGTCTTAAGGACCTTCTTTTCGTTGACCTGATTCATCTTGAGGATCCGGCCTTCGAGGCGGGGATCAATGAACGGGCCTTTTTTAAGTGATCTTGCCATGCGAATTACCCTCTCGTCTGCGCATTGCGGCGACGCACAATCAAACTGGATGACTTCTTACGCGGGTTGCGCGTTTTATAGCCCTTGGTGGGCTTTCCCCAAGGCGTACAGGGATGACGACCACCGGAGCTGCGGCCTTCGCCGCCGCCCATCGGGTGATCTACAGGATTCTTGGCCACACCGCGGACATGCGAACGGCGACCGATCCAACGCGTGCGGCCGGCTTTGCCGAAAGTCACCGATTCATGATCGCCATTGCCGACTTGCCCGATCGTGGCGAGACACAAAGCAGGAATTTTACGCACTTCGCCCGACGGCATCTTCAAGAGCGCGTACTTGCCGTCCACCGCCGTCAACTGTGCGCCGGCACCGGCAGAACGAGCGATCTGCCCGCCCTTGCCCACACGCATCTCGATATTGTGCACGAAGGAACCCATCGGGATCTTTTCAAGCGGCAGCGCATTGCCGACGCGAATCTCCGCTTCCTTGCGGGAGGAAAGAATGCGGTCGCCAATCTTCAGGCCATCCGGAGCAAGAATGTAGCGCTTTTCGCCATCGGCATAGAACAGGAGTGCGATGTTGGCGGAGCGATTCGGATCGTACTCGAGACGCTCGACTTTCGCCGGAATGTCATACTTATCGCGACGGAAATCAACGATGCGATAATGCCGCTTGTGCCCGCCGCCGGTGTTGATGTTGGTGGCCCGGCCCCGGTTGTTGCGGCCGCCGGTCTTGGGCAGCGCTTCAACGAGCGTGGCCTCCGGAGCGCCCTTGTGGAGACCGGTACGGACGAGCACCGTACGAAAGCGCTGGGACGGGGTAAGCGGTTTGAACTTCTTAATTGGCATGATGAGTTCGCTTCAGACGGAGACTATACGTTCTGCGCCAGCTCGATCTTGTCGCCGGCCTTGAGCGTGACGATGGCTTTCTTCCAATCGGCGCGCTTGCCGACGAAGCGGCCCATGCGCTTGACTTTGCCGCGGGTATTGAGCGTATTCACGCTGAGCACCTTGACGTCGTACTTCAGCTCGATGGCGCGCTTGATTTCGATCTTGTTGGCGCTTTGATCCACGACAAAAGCGTATTGGTTGTGCGCGTCCTGCAGGGTGGCGACTTTTTCCGTCAAGAGCGGCTTGCGGACGACCGAGCGTTTATGCAGCATTATTGAGCACCTTTACCAATTGCGGAACCGCGCTCTGCTGGAGCAGGATCGTTGTGCAGTCCATCAATTCGAGCGTGGACGCGGCTTCGGCCTTCTGGACACGCGCCCACTTGAGGTTGCGCGCGCTCTTGGCGAAGATTCCGTTGTGGTCTGCCGTGAGCAGCAAGACGCGGCCATTGTCAATTCCCAGAGCGGAGAAGATACTGACCAAATCCTTGGTGCGCGGAGCGTCCATCTGGAAATCTTCGACGACGCGGATATTGTTCTCGCGGGCTTTGTAGAGAATCGCGCTGCGACGAGCTAAGTGGCGCACTTTCTCGGGAAGTTTCACCCAATACTTGTGCGGCTGCGGTCCGAAAATGGTGGATCCGCCGGGCATCAAAGGCGAGCGGCTCGTACCTTGTCGCGCCCGGCCGGTGCCTTTTTGCTTGAACGGTTTGCGTCCGCCACCGTGGACATAGCTGCGCGTCTTGGTGGCATGAGTGCCCTGGCGTTGCGCGGCCTGCTCGCTGCGAACAGCCAGCCAAATGGCATGATCGTTCGGCTCGCCGATGAGCAGCGAATCGGGGATCTCAATCGTTTGCGCGGAAGGCTTGCCGTCCCGCTTGTAAACTGGCAATTGCATAGGAGGATTACTTGCTAAGCAGAACGATACCTTTGTTGGGACCGGGAACCGCGCCGCGCACCATCACCAGATTGGCGTCCACGTCCACGCGGACAACTTTAAGGTTGCGCACGGTAACAGATTCGTTGCCCATATGACCTGGCATGCGCAAGCCCTTCCACACGCGGCCGGGAAAGGTGTGCGCACCGATGGCGCCACCGTGACGGAAGAACTCATGCGTGCCGTGGGTGCTCACCGGACCGGCAAAACCGTGACGTTTGATAACGCCCGCGAAGCCGCGGCCCTTGGACGTGCCGACGACCTTCACCGTGTCGCCGACTTTGAAGACGTCGCACTTGACGGTGTCGCCGATCTTCTTGCCGTCGAGCGACATGTTGCGGAACTCACGCTCCACTTTAGGAGCCGTGATGTCGAGCTTCTTATAGTGACCCTTTTGCGGCATCCGGACGAGCTTGTCGCGCTTCTGGCCGAAGCCTAAGCACGCCGCCGCGTAACCATCCTTATCGGCCGTGCGCAGGTTGGTGACCTGATTGGGGCCGAGTTCAATGACGGTGACAGGGATAGCCATCCCCTTGTCGTCGAAGATGCGGGTCATGCCCACTTTCTTGCCGATCATGCCAATCATGTCTTGATCTCGATGTCCACGCCGGCAGGGAGTTCGATGCGGATGAGCGCATCAATCGTCTTGGGGGTGGAATTGTGAATGTCAATCAAGCGTTTGTGAATCCGGGTCTCGAACTGCTCGCGGGACTTTTTGTCCACGTGCGGCGAGCGGTTGACGGTGACCACCGAGCGCCGCGTGGGCAGCGGGATGGGACCGGAGATCAATGCTCCCGTCGTCTTCGCCGTTTGAATGATCTTCTCGGTTGACTTGTCGATCAGATTATGATCGTAGCTCTTCAACCGGATGCGAATGTAGCCTTTTTTTGCCATGGAGATTAGTCTGCCGGTAAAGGCGGGACGGTCACTTCTTTTCGAGAATTTTTTCCGCGACTGAGTTCGGCACTTCGTGGAAGTGATCGAACTGCATGGTGAAGATCGCGCGACCTTGAGTCACCGAGCGGAGTGTAGTGGCATAGCCGAACATGTCCGACAGCGGCACGTGGGCGGTGACGACCTGTCCATCCGAGCGCGGGTGCATTTCCTGAATCTTGCCGCGGCGCGAGTTAAGATCGCCGACCACATTGCCAAGGTAAGTATCGGGCGTCACGACTTCAACCTTCATGATCGGTTCCATCAGCGCCGGACTGGCCTTGCGGACGGCGTCTTTCAAGGCCATCGAGGCGGCAATCTTGAAGGCGATTTCCGACGAATCCACTTCGTGATACGAGCCGTCCACGAGCAGGGCTTTGATGTCCATCAACGGATAGCCCGCCAGCACGCCGGTGCGCATGGCTTCTTCGAGACCCTTCTGCACCGCCGGAATGTATTCCTTCGGAATCGCGCCCCCGACGATCTTGTTTTCAAAGGTCAGGCCGGTACCGGGCGAGGCCGGTACGATGTCAATAACCACATGGGCGAACTGTCCGCGGCCGCCGCTCTGCTTGGCAAACTTGGTGTCCTGATGCGCCGGCCGGCGGATGCATTCCTTGTAGGACACTTGCGGACGGCCAACCGAGGCATCCACCTTAAATTCGCGCAACAGGCGATCCACGATGATCTCGAGATGCAGCTCGCCCATGCCCGAGATGACAGTCTGGCCGGTCTCTTCGTTGAAGCCCACCTTGAAAGTAGGATCTTCATCGGCGAGGCGGGACAGAGCTTCAGAAATCTTGTCCTGATCCTGCTTCGATTTCGGCTCGATGGCGATTTGAATCACCGGAGTCGGGAAATCCATCTTCTCGAGCAGGATCGGCTTATTCTCGGCACAGAGCGTATCACCGGTGCGGACGTCCTTCAGCGCAACGGTGGCCGCAATGTCACCCGCGGTTACTTCCTCCAGTTCTTCGCGCTTATCGGCAAACATCTGCAAGAGGCGGGCGACGCGTTCACGCTTGCCATTCGACGCGTTGACGACATTCGATCCGGTTTGCAGCCTGCCGGAATAGACACGGAAGAAGGTCAGCTTGCCGACGTAGGGGTCGGTCATGATCTTGAAGGCCAGCGCGGCAAACGGTTCATCGGGATCCGGCGAGCGAACTTCCACCTCTTCCGTCTTGGGATGAATTCCCTGAACGGGTCCGACGTCAATCGGTGACGGCAGGTAGTCCACGACCGCATCCAGCAGGAGCTGCACGCCCTTGTTCTTGAACGAGGAGCCGCACAGCACCGGGAAGATTTTCATATCCATTGTCGCCTTGCGCAGCGCGGCGCGAATCTCTTCGGGAGCGATGTCCTGGCCTCCAAGGAATTTTTCCATGAGGTGATCATCGTAATCGGAGATGGATTCAAGCAGCTTTTCACGCCAATGCTGAGCGACGTCGTAGATATCCTTCGGAACGTCAAAGAACTCGTAGTGCAGTCCCTGGCTGTCTTCAACCCAGATCACCGACTTGAACGTGATGAGGTCAATGACACCCTGAAACATATCTCCGGCACCCAGCGGAATCGTCACCGGAACGGGGTTCGCGTGCAGGCGGGAGCGGATCATGTCCACGACGCGGAAGAAGTCCGCGCCAGCACGATCCATTTTGTTGACGAAGCAAATCCGGGGAACTTTGTAGCGGTTGGCCTGGCGCCACACGGTCTCGGATTGCGGCTCAACGCCGCCGACCGCGCAGAAAAGGGCCACAGCGCCGTCGAGGACACGCAGCGAGCGCTCGACTTCGACGGTGAAGTCCACGTGACCGGGAGTGTCAATGATGTTGACGCGGTGATCGCGCCAGTAGCAGGTCGTGGCGGCGGAGGTAATGGTAATTCCGCGCTCGCGCTCCTGCTCCATGTAGTCCATGACGGTGGTGCCTTCATGCACTTCACCGATGCGATGCAGACGACCGGTATAGAAAAGAATGCGTTCGGTGGTTGTGGTCTTTCCGGCGTCAATGTGAGCCATGATGCCGATGTTGCGGATCATGGTCAACGGCAGACGGCCAGCCCCCTCCTTGGGAGACGCCCCACCCTTCTTCTTCGATTGAACGTTAACGACAGTCACTATAGTCAAGCAAGAAGTTTACAGAAAATAACGAATACGCGCGTCAATGAGAACGCCGGGACAAGACAGGCCCGGCGGCAGTAAGATCTTTGCGTTACCAGCGGAAGTGAGCGAAGGCGCGATTGGCTTCGGCCATCTTGTGCGTGTCTTCACGCTTCTTGATGGCGGAGCCTTCGCCTTTGGCCGCGGCCATGAACTCGTTGGCCAGCTTATGCGCCATGGTCTTATCGCCGCGGGAGCGGGCGTATTGCGTCAGCCAGCGGATCGCCAGGGCCTGGCGGCGAGACGGACGGACTTCGATAGGGACCTGGTAGGTTGAACCACCGACGCGGCGGCTCTTAACCTCCACGATCGGCTCGACATTCTTCATCGCTTTGACGAAGACTTCGAGCGGGTCCGTGTTCATGCGCTCTTTGATAATATCCAGCGCACCGTACAGGATGTTCTCGGAAGTGGAGCGCTTGCCGCGCCGCAGCAAGCCATTAATGAAAGCAGCGACGTCGAGCGATCCGTACTTCGGATCGGGCAGACTTTCGCGGCGGACAGCTCGTTTTCTACGCGACATAGGATCGAATCAGGTATGCGATGGAAACTGGAAACAACTACTTCTTAGCGGCCGGCTTGCTGCCCTTAGCGGCAACGGGAGCCTTCTTCTTGGTGCCATACTTGGAGCGGCCTTGCTTGCGGCCATCCACACCGGCCGCGTCAAGAATGCCGCGGATGATGTGATAACGCACGCCCGGCAGGTCCTTCACACGACCTCCGCGGATGAGCACGATCGAGTGCTCCTGAAGGTTATGCCCTTCGCCCGGGATGTAGGCGGTGACAACGATACCGTTGGTCAACTTCACCCGGGCCACTTTGCGAAGCGCGGAGTTCGGCTTCTTGGGCGTGGTCGTATAGACACGCGTGCAAACGCCTCGGCGCTGGGGACAGCGGGCGAGGGCGGGAGCGGCGGTCTTATATTTGGCGGGTTCGCGCCTGGTCCGGATGAGTTGCTGTGTTGTAGGCAAAAAGCGACTCCATTATTCGGCTTAGACTTAGAATAAAAGGATTTTACGATAAAGAGTCAAGGCCAAGAAAATCCCAACCATAGCACCAGCACAGGATTAAACTATTGATAGTAAACATCTTGTGCGGGTGCATGGCTTGGAGATTGCTAACTTTCCTGCCTCTTTGTCTCAGGAATTCCCTCTCCGGGGAAGATATCCTGCAGTTCATCCACTTCGGACATGGATGCGGGAAGCGTAATTCGGAAGTCCTTGGCCAGTTCTTCCTCCTCCTCCGTGGGACGGCGGACGCGGAGCTTGCTGTATTGCAGCAGGCCGGTGCCGGCCGGAATGAGGTGGCCCATGATGACGTTTTCCTTCAGGCCGGACAGGATGTCGGTCTTCTTGGAGATGGCGGCATCGGTGAGCACGCGGGTGGTCTCCTGGAAACTGGCCGCGGAGATAAAGCTTTCCGTGGACAAGCTGGCCTGAGTGATGCCGAGCAGAACCGGCGTGGACGTGGCCGGGCGCGCGGGACGAGCTTTCGCTTCGGCGCCGGCGGCGGCACGGATCTTCCGATTTTCGCGGTTGAACTCGGTCTTCTCCACGATCTGATTGACACGGAAAGACGAGTCGCCCGGCTCTTCATTGACGACCTTGTTCAGCATCTTCTCATTCGAGCGAATGAACTTCAAGCCGTCCACGTGATCACCTTCGAGGTAGTCGGTGTCACCCGGGTCCTCGATACGGACCTTCTGGAGCATCTGACGGACAATCACCTCGAGATGCTTGTCGTTGATGCGCACGCCCTGCGAGCGGTAAACTTCCTGAATCTCCTTGACGAGGTATTCCTGCACTTTCCAGGCACCCTGGATGGCGAGAATATCCTGCGGCACGACAGAGCCTTCGGTGATTTTTTCACCCGCCGAGACGCGGTCATGATCATGAACCAGAATATGCTTGCCGTAGGGCACGGCATACTTGCGCTCGACCTGACCGTCCATGGAGGTGACCGTGACCATGCGCACGCCGCGCTTGGTGCCGCCGAAGCGGACAATCCCGTCAATTTCGGAGACGATGGCCGGATCTTTCGGCCGACGCGCCTCGAACAACTCCGTGACCCGCGGCAGACCGCCGGTGATATCGCGGATGCTGCCCGACTTGCGCGGCATCTTGGCGAGCGGTTCGCCGATGAGGATCTTCTGGCCGTCGGAGACCAGCAAGTGCGCGCTGATCGGCAGAATGTGGTTGGCGAGACGATTGCCGTTCTCATCCACGATCAAGAGATGCGGATTGAGCTTGCGGTCCTTCGACTCGATGATCACCTTGTGCCGCTGACCGGTAGCTTCATCCACCTGATGATGGAACGTCACGTCTTCCCTGATGTCCACATAGTGAATGATACCGCTCACGGAAGCGAGAATCGCATCTGAATACGGATCCCAATCGAACAACAGCTCACCTTCCTCAACGAGCTGGCCTTCCTGGACATACACTTCGGCACCGTACGGCAGCTTATAACGAGCGACCTGACGGTTGTTCTCGTCGAGGATCTTGATCAGACCGGAACGGCGGATCGAAATCCGGGCGCCGTCGCCGCGCAAAATGAAGTCCACGTTTTCAAACATCACACGGCCGCCGCGCTTGGCGATACGCCGGGATTCGGACACGTCACGCGAGGCCGCGCCACCGATGTGGAACGTACGCAGCGTGAGCTGAGTGCCCGGTTCGCCGACTGATTGCGCGGCCATGACGCCGACCGCCTCGCCCGCGTCCACAATGCGGCCGGTGGCGAGGTTCGTGCCGTAGCACATGCCGCAGATTCCGCGCGTGGATTCGCAGGTCAAGACCGAACGGATCTTGATGCGGGTGACGCCACCCTTGGCGATGGTCTCTGCTTCCGGCTCGCGAATGAGGGTATGGGCTTCGAGAATCTTCTCGCCGGAAATCGGATCGAAAATCGGCTCGGCCAGCACACGACCCATGACGCGTTCGTGAAGCTGTTCGGTGACCTCTTCGCCTTCCTGAGCTTCTTCCAGGAAGATGCCGCGGAGGGTCCCGCAGTCTACCTCGCGGACGATCACGTCCTGCGCGACGTCCACGAGACGGCGGGTGAGGTAACCGGCATCGGCGGTCTTGAGCGCGGTATCAGCCAGACCCTTACGCGCACCGTGCGTGGAAATAAAGTACTCGAGCACGGACAGACCTTCCTTGAAGTTCGCCGTGATCGGGCTTTCGATAATTTCGCCCTTCTGACCGGTCATGGTCTTCTGCGGCTTGGCCATCAAACCGCGCATTCCGGCCAGCTGACGGATCTGTTCTTTGGAACCACGAGCGCCCGAGTCAGCCATCATGAAGATCGGATTGAATCCGCCGACGCTATCACGCAGCTTGGTGAACATCACCTCGGCGACGTTCGTGCTGGTGTGCGTCCAGATGTCAATGATCTTATTATAGCGTTCGCCGTCAGTGATGATACCGTCTTCGTACTGCGACTGGACCTTCTCGGCCTCCTTATAGGCGGCTTCGATCAGGCGGTCCTTCTCCGGCGGAATCTCCACGTCACTCAGGCCGATGGAGATGCCGGCGCGGGTCGCTTCAGTAAAGCCGAGGCCCTTCAAACGATCGAGGAATTCGGCCGTGGGGCCGATCCCGACCGTCAGGATGCACTGATAGATGATCTCTTCAATGCGCTTCTTGGCCAGCATCTCGTTGAAGAATCGCGAGGTTTGAATGTCGGGCGGCAGAATGCGGTTAAAGATCACGCGGCCAACGGTCGTCTCCACAAGCTTGCCATGCGCGCGAACGCGGATGCGCGTGTGCAGACCGATTTTCTTGTCGTTGTTCGCAATGACGACTTCTTCCGCATCCGAGAACGCCTTCCACTCCAGCGGCTCCCCGACCTTGCGCTTGGTTAAGTAGTAGAGACCAAGCACCATGTCCTGCGAGGGCACCGTGATCGGGCGACCATGCGCGGGATGGAGCACGTTGTGATTCGCGAGCATGAGCAGGCGCGCCTCTACCTGCGCCTCATAGGAGAGCGGTATGTGGACGGCCACCTGGTCGCCGTCGAAGTCGGCGTTGAACGACTAACAAACAAGCGGGTGCAGACCAATCGCCTTGCCATGCATCAGCAGCCGTTAAACGGCATAAATCCCCACACCGTACACAGGCGGAGCGCGGTTCAGCAGAACGGGATGGTTCTGAATGATCTCTTCCAAGATCGCCCAGACGTCATCCGTTTTCTTCTCCACGAGACGCTTCGCCGACTTCACCGTCTTTGTCTTTTCGTACTCGATCAGCTTGCGGATAATGAAGGGCTTGAAGAGCTCGACGGCCATGTCTTTAGGCAGACCGCACTCATGCAGCTTCAGTTCCGGACCGACAACAATCACCGACCGGCCCGAGTAATCCACACGCTTGCCAAGCAGGTTCTGCCGGAAGCGGCCCTGCTTGCCCTTCAAGTTGTCGGACAAGCTCTTGAGGGGGCGATTGCCGTCTGAACGCACGGCGACGGACTTGCGGCCGTTATCGAAGAGCGAATCCACCGCTTCCTGAAGCATACGTTTCTCATTGCGGAGGATGACCTCGGGGGCGCGGATCTCGATCAACCGCTTGAGACGGTTGTTGCGGATGATCACGCGACGATAGAGGTCGTTCAAGTCGGAGGTAGCAAAGCGACCGCCCTCGAGCGGAACGAGCGGACGCAGATCCGGCGGCACCACGGGGACGACGGACATCACCATCCACTCGGGTTGGTTCACCGACGCGCCGGAGTTCTTGAAGGCTTCGACGACGCGGAGCTTCTTGATGGCGTCATGCTTACGCTGGGCACTGGTTTCGGTCTTGATTTGGGCGCGCAACTCGGCGGCCAGCGTCTCGATATTTTCGGTCGACAACAGATCGCGAATGGCCTCGCCGCCCATTTTGGCGACGAAACGCTCTTCGTGCGGCAGGTCTTCCTGCGGCCCGATTTCGGCGATCACGTCGAGGTATTCAGACTCGGACAACAGGTCCTTGCGGCGCAGGGAGCTCTTGCCGGGATGAATAACCGCGAACGATTCGTAATAAATAATCCGTTCCAGATCGCGCGTGCTGACATTCAGCACGTAGCTGATCTTGGACGGCAGACTGCGGAAATACCAGATATGGACAACGGGGACGGCGAGGCTGATGTGGCCCATCCGCTTGCGGCGCACGTCCTTCTTGGTGACTTCGACACCACAGCGATCGCAGACGATGCCTTTATAGCGAATGCCACGGTACTTTCCGCAATGACACTCCCAATCTTTTACCGGGCCGAAAATCTTTTCGCAGAAGAGGCCGTCTTTTTCCGGCTTATAGCTGCGATAGTTAATCGTTTCCGGCTTAGTCACCTCGCCATGCGACCACGAGAGAATCATGTCCGGCGAGGCGAGGCTGATCGAGATCTTGGTAAAGTTCCCCGTTTCAATTTCTTCTGCTGCATAATGCGGTAGCATGCATAACTCCTACGTTGGATTGCACGGGTGGAACGGGCGGAGGACGCTCCTCCGACCGGCGGCAAAGGGGGCGACTACTCTAAGAGTTTGACGTCCAGCCCCAATCCGCGCAATTCGTTGATGAACACGTGGAACGACTCGGGGATGCCGGGAATCGGGAGGTTCTCTCCTTTGACAATTGCTTCGTAGGTTCTTGCACGACCATTGACGTCGTCAGATTTTACGGTTAGAATTTCCTGCAGAATGTGCGCCGCGCCGTAGGCTTCCAGCGCCCAGACTTCCATTTCACCGAAGCGCTGACCGCCGAACTGCGCCTTGCCGCCCAACGGCTGCTGGGTGATCAAGCTGTACGGTCCAATCGAGCGCGCGTGGATCTTGTCGTCCACCAAGTGGGACAACTTCATCATGTAGATATAGCCCACTGTGGTTTGCTGGGAGAAGCGTTCGCCGGTGCGGCCATCGTGCAGATAGGTTTTGCCGTTTTGCGGCAGATCGGCACGCTCGAGCCACTCGTCAAGATCGGCTAATTTAGCGCCGTCGAAGACCGGAGTGGCGAAGTAAACGCCCAATCGGTGCGCGGCCCAACCAAGAGTCGTTTCGAAGATCTGGCCGAGGTTCATACGCGACGGCACCGACAGCGGATTCAAGATGATATCCACCGGAGTTCCGTCGGCAAGGAACGGCATGTCTTCGATCGGGACGACTTTCCCGACCACGCCCTTGTTTCCGTGGCGGCCGGCCATCTTATCGCCGACGGTGATCTTGCGCTTCTGCGCGACGTACACGCGAACGAGCTGCACGATTCCGGGCGGCAGTTCATCGCCGACCTGAATGCGATACTTTTCGTTCTTGAGTTCGCTATTCAGCAGGAACACGCGGTCGCGGTACTTTTCGAAGGCCTGCTCGATCTGTTCGTTGACCGCCTCGTTATCGGTCCAGCTGAAACCGCCTTCGATATCGTCGAAGTCTATGGTCCGAATCGCCGCTTCGGTGAAGGACGCGCCTTCGGCAATAACGATCGTGGCCAGATTGCGGTCGCGGATTTCATGCGCCTTGTGACCGCGAAGGATGATATACAGCTCTTCGGCGAGCTGGCGGCGCAAGGCATTCAGATCCTGGGAGAATCTGCCATCGAGATCTTCGAGCACTTTCTTGTCTTCGCGGCGGGTCTTGGCGTCCTTCTTCTTGCGGCTGAACAGCTTCGTGTTGATCACGATGCCGTACATACCGGTGTGCGCCTTGAGGCTGGCATCTTTCACGTCGCCGGCCTTGTCGCCGAAGATCGCCTTGAGCAGCTTGTCTTCCGGGGTCAGATCGGTTTCGCCCTTGGGAGTCACCTTGCCGACGAGAATGTCTCCGGGCCGCACGTTAGCGCCGATGCGAATGATCCCGATCTCATCGAGATCCTTGACCGCGTCTTCCGACACGTTGGGAATTTCGCGAGTCAGCTCTTCTTCCCCGCGCTTGGTCTCGCGGACTTGAAGCTCCAGCTCCTCAATGTTGATCGAGGTGAAGACATCATCGCACACGATGCGCTCGGAGACGATGATCGAGTCTTCGAAGTTGTAGCCGTTCCAAGGCATGAACGCGACGAGCACGTTGCGGCCCAGCGCCAGCTCGCCCTTTTCCGTGGCACAGCCGTCAACGAGCACCTGCCCCTTTTTCACCTGATCGCCTTCAATGACGGCCGGGCGCTGGTTGATGCAGGTGTCCTGATTGGTGCGGACGAACTTCTTGAGCTTGTAGGTGATCGCCTCGGCGAGCGGCTCTTTGCCGTTACCCCCCTCGGTTGTTTTGGCGCGCGGACGGAACACAATGCGATTCGCGTCCACGTACTCCACCACGCCGTCGTCCGGAGCAATGACCACCGTGCGCGAATCTTCCGCCGCCTTCTTCTCCATACCGGTGCCGACATAGGGAGACTGCGGCTGCACGAGCGGCACGGCCTGACGCTGCATGTTGGATCCCATCAGCGCGCGGTTGGCGTCGTCGTGCTCAAGGAACGGAATCAAAGCCGCGGCGACCGACACAATCTGTGACGGCGCGACATCCATGTAGTCAAGTTCACTCGCTCCGCGAATCGGGAAGTCACTCCGGTGACGGCACTTGATGCGGTCGGTCATAAACTCGCCGCGGGGGTTGATCGGCGTATTGGCCTGCGCAATCGCGACGCGGTCTTCTTCGTCGGCGGACAGATACTGAATCTGCTTCGTTACCTTACCATGCTTCACCACACGGTACGGAGTTTCGACAAACCCCATGTCGTTGATCTTGGCGAAGGTGCACAAGGACGAGATCAGGCCGATGTTCGGACCTTCAGGCGTTTCGATCGGACAGAGGCGGCCATAGTGCGTGTAGTGAACGTCGCGGACCTCGAAGCCCGCGCGCTCGCGCGTCAGACCGCCGGGACCGAGAGCCGATAAACGCCGTTTGTGCGTCAGCTCAGTCAGCGGATTAACCTGATCAAGGAACTGCGAGAGCTGATTCGTGCCGAAGAAGGTGTTAATGACGGACGAGATCGTGCGGACGTTGATCAGGTCCTGCGGCGTGAGCGAATCGCTGTCGCGCAAATTCATGCGCTCCTTGATCGTTCGCGCCATGCGGGACAGGGCCACGCTGAACTGATTCGCCAACTGCTCGCCGACGGTTCGCACCCGGCGGTTGCCGAGGTGGTCAATGTCGTCCGACGACTGCTTGCCGATGCGCAGCTTGAGCACGTACTTGAGAATCGCGACCATGTCCTCTTCGGTGAGGACCGTGGTCTCGAGCGGCACGGTCAGCTGCAGCTTGTTATTGATGCGGTAGCGGCCGACTTGTCCGAGATCGTAGCGCTTCTCGTCGAAGAACAGCCGGTGCAGGAATTTTTTCGCGGTGTCAATGTCCGGCGGCTCTCCGCTGCGCAGCTCGCGGTAAATGACTTCGAGCGCCTTTTCCGGAGACGTGGACTTGTCCTTGTTCAGCGTATTGATCAGGATGTCGTAGATGACGTCGCGCTTGCGATTCTTGAGCAGATCTACGGTCTTGACCTTCGCCGCGGTCAGGGCCTTCAGCGTCTCCTCGTTGAACTCGCCATTGGCCGGCACGATCACTTCGCCCGTGGACTCGTTGACGATGTCCGCGGCCACTTGACGGCCGAATTCCTTCTGCAAGTCTTTACGGTTGAGATGCACCTCTTCGATGTAGTCGAAGAGTTTCAGGATGTCCTGATTCGTCGAATGACCGAGCGCACGAAGCAGCGTGGTCGCGGGAAACTTCTTGCGGCGGTCAATGTACACGTAGAGCACGTCATTGATGTCCGTGGTGAATTCGATCCAGGAACCACGGAAGGGAATGATGCGCGCCGTAAAGATTTTTTTGCCGTTGGGATGCACGTCATCGCTGAACGACACGCCCGGGCTGCGATGGAGCTGCGACACGATCACGCGCTCGGCGCCGTTGATAATAAACGTGCCGGATGTCGTCATCAGCGGCAGGTTGCCGAGATAGACATCGCTCTCGATCGTGTTGTCGAAGTTGCCGGTCTCGCTGTTCTCTTCGCGGGACGAGAGCCGCAGCTTGGCTTTCAGCGCGGCCTGGAAGGTGACGCCGCGTTCGCGGCATTCATCTTCGTCGTACTTCGGCGCTTCGACATAGTATTCGACAAACTCGAGAATGTGCGTCTCGCGGTTGTCAATAATCGGGAAAATGTTGTTGAAAACCGCTTCCAGACCTTTGGCCGCCCGCTTGGCAGGCTGCTCATTATGCTGGAGGAAATCCTCGAAGCTGCGGATCTGGACATCAAGCATGTCCGGCAGTTCGAGAACTTCGGGGATCTTCGAGAAGTTGATGCGTTGGATCGTTTTTCGATTGTCTCGCAAAGGCTACTCTCCCAGGTTACGGTAGGGGCCAGCGCGGGTTTTCGGCCGGATTGACCGCCCAAATGCGCCGAAAAAAGGGATGCAAACGGGTCATCAGAAAATGCAAGATTGCCAAGTCCATTCCGCGCGTCGCGCGGGCAGACTCGGCAACCTTAATGTTCCGCAGAAAGGAGCTGGAAGGTGTTGTCACTCAGGCGGACTGCATTACTTAATTTCGATGGTCGCGCCCTGTTCTTCCAGCTTCGCCTTGATTTTCTCGGCTTCGTCCTTCGAGACGCCTTCCTTCACGGTCTTGGGGGCGCCGTCCACGAGGTCCTTGGCTTCTTTCAAGCCGAGGCCGGTCAACTCGCGTACGACCTTGATGACCTGAATCTTCTTGTCGCCGACGCCGGCGAGGACTACGTCAAATTCGGTTTTTTCTTCCACGGCAGGCGCAGCGGCGCCGCCGGCCATCGCCGGCATCGCACCCATCATCATGGGGGCGGCGGCGGTCACGCCGAACTTATCCTCCAGAGCCTTTTTCAGCTCTACGAGTTCCATGACCGTCATCTTTTCGATGGCTTCAATGATCTGGTTCACGACTCTCTCCGTTTATGAGTTTTGTGTTCTTGTACGGGTTACTGCGCCGCCGCCTTTTTCTTTTCGGCGATTTGATCAACCACCGAAACGAAGTCGCGGATGATGGCGGAAATGACGTTGTAGAAGCTCTGGACCGGGGCGTTGATGGTCGCGAACAAGAGAGCTAATGCCTGCTCGCGAGTCGGCAGATCCTTGATCGCCTCAATGTCCTTTTTCGAGACTACTTTGCCTTCAAAAATGCCGCCCTTAAGGACGAGCTTTTCGTTCTTGCTTGAGTACTCGTGGAGGAGCTTTGCGGCGGATGTCGGATCATCGAAGCCGAACACGAGACCGGTCGGCCCGAAGAAACTGGGCATCGCTTGATCATAACCGTGCTCCTTCATCACCCGGCGGGTAAACGTGTTCTTGCACACGACGTACTCGACATGGTTCTGATAGCACTGGCGGCGGAGATCGGTCATTTCCGCCACGGTCAGTCCTTTGAACTCGGTAAAGAAGATGCCGCGCGCGCGACTGACCTTGTCGTTCAGCGCGCGGACGGTTTCAACTTTTTTGGCTTTGGGCGTTCGTTTTTGGGTCGTCGTATCCATGGATGGTGTTCTTACTTTGCGCCTTCGACCACCGTCCGCGACAGCTTGATGCCCGGTCCCATGGTGGACGTCAGAAATACACTCTTTACGTATTGACCTTTGGCGGAGGCGGGCTTGAGCCGCATCACGTTGCGGAAGAATTCCGCGAGGTTGTCCTGCAGCTGCTTTTCGGAGAAGGACAGCTTGCCCACGCCGAGATGCAGAATGCCGAATTTGTCCACGCGGAACTCGACTTTACCGGCCTTAATTTCCTTGATGGCGATGCCGATGTTCGGCGTGACGGTGCCGGTTTTGGGATTCGGCATCAATCCGCGCGGGCCGAGAATCTTGCCCAGCTTACCCAAGTCAGGCATGACTTCCGGCGTGGCGACGATGACATCCACATCCGTCCAACCGCCGCGAATTTTTTCCAGAATGTCGTCCGCGCCGACGAAATCGGCGCCGGCTTCTTCGGCCTCGGCGTGCTTGGTTCTGGTGATCGCCAGTACACGCGTGACTTTGCCCGTGCCGTGCGGCAAGGCGACGGTGCCGCGCACCACCTGATCCGCTTTCTTGGGATCTACATTCAGACGCACGGACACTTCCACGGTCTCGTTGAATTTCGCCGGTTTCGTGCTCTTGAGCACGGCGACGCCTTCTTCGAGCGTGTGTTCCTTGCGCCGGTCCACCAGTTTTGCGTTCGCGCTGATGCGCTTCGCGTCTTTAGTCATAATGTCCTCAGGCCGGTCCGAGCGACGGATTGGGTCTCCCGGCGATGATGGTGATTACTTATCCCTGAACAACGATCCCCATCGAACGCGCGGTGCCTTCGACCATCCGCATGGCCATATCCACGTCGTTCGCGTTAAGATCTTTCATTTTCACTTCCGCAATCTGGCGGACCTGCGCGCTTGTCACGTTGCCGACCTTGTTGCGGTTCGGCACGCCGGAGCCTTTATCCAGACCGGCGGCTTTGCGGAGCAGCACGGACGCGGGCGGACTCTTGGTGATGAACGAGAAGCTCTTGTCCGCATACACCGTAATCACGACGGGAATGATCATCCCGCGATCCTTTTCGGTGCGCGCGTTGAACTGCTTGCAGAACTCCATAATGTTGACCTGCTTTTGACCGAGCGCAGGGCCGACAGGCGGCGCGGGGGTCGCGGAGCCGGCGGGCAATTGGAGCTTAATGAATCCGGTAACTTTTTTCGCCATGCTTTAGCTCGGCAGGATAGATTAAAATCGTGTTTACGTGGTGAGGTCGGTGGAGACCTGCAAGAAGTCCAACTCAATCGGAGTCGAACGGCCAAAAATGGAGACCATCACCTTGACCTTGCGCTTTTCCATGTTAATGTCGCGCACCATACCGGTGAAGTCTTTGAACGGGCCATCAATGACCTTGATGGTCTCGCCAACTTGGAACGGCACCTCCACAATTTGGGCGAGGCCGGAACGGTCCACGTGGCCGAGGATGCGGTCAATTTCAGGACGGCGCAGCGCCTGCGGCTTGTTCTTGGGACCGACGAAGTTAATGACCTGCGGCGTGTTCAAGAGCAGGTGCTCAGTGTTCTTGTTCAGCACCATCTCCACCAGCATGTAGCCGGGGAAGAAGACGCGGGTCTTGCTCTTCTTCTTGCCGTCGCGCATTTCGATGACCTCTTCCTTGGGGATCAGCACCTGAGTGATCTGATCCTCCAAGTGCAGGCGCTTGACCTCTTCCTGAAGGAAGGCTTTGATCTTCTCTTCCTGGCCGGTGAAGACGTGGATCACATACCATGCGAGTTCGGTCGAAGCGTCAATGGGGCGAGTCGTAGTAATGAGTCAAGACCTCTTATGAGCAAAATACAATTCCGAAGAGCCGTCCGCGCAGAAAAGTCCGCGCAGATAGCTTTGCGCGCCGCGCCAGCCGCCACGCAGGCAGCCCGGCAGCGACTTTGGTTCTGACAGTAAAGTGTGATAGAACGCATCGAAGGCAACGGCTCCCGCCCGTTCTGCTCGGAAGCCGGCCCGCTCGAGCAGCTCGAGCATCACCGCAGGTTCAAAATGATAGAGGTGCCGCGGAGCGTCCCAAGCGACCCAATCGGCGTCATACAGCCGCGCATCCAACGATTGCGGATTGGGCACCGCCAGCGCCAGTCTGCCGCGCTCGCTCAACAGATCGTAAACGATGGCCAGCGTTCGCTGCAAACGATGAACATGTTCCAGCACATGCCAGAATGTAATCAGATCGAACGGTCCGGCGGACGAGGGAACCTCTTCTATCGTTCCCGTCCAGACCTGTAAACCTTTTTGCTCGCGGGCGAACCGGGCCGCACCCGGATCCGGTTCCACACCTGACGGATTAAGGCCACGCCGACAGAGTTCCAGCATGAACTCACCGGTGGCACAGCCGACGTCGAGTGTTTTTGCTCCGGCCGGCAGACCCTTCACGACTCGCGACGCTTTGCGCTTGACCGAGAGTTGGCGAGCGCTGCGGTAGAGCGTGTCAAAGACCCCGCTTCGTTCGCGGCTGCTGATAAACGGGTCGTAGTCGCTCGACGCATAATATGCCGCGATGGACGTTTCGTCCGGTCGCGGGTTCAAGTAGAGCAGATGACACCGGTTACAGCGAACAATGTGAAAGAGCTGATCGGGAACGGTGTTGAAACGATCCCGAACGGTGAACTGAGCCGTGTGCTCCGGACAATCGCATGCTGGGCAGGCGATTGTTTCGAACGTGACCGGCAACGGCCTATCCAACGTTACAGGACTTGCTCGAGCGCGAGGGAAAGCACCCGGTCCACAATAAACACGGCGACGGCGAGCACAAAGGCCAGCACGAGCACGATGCGGGTGGATTCTATCAACTCAGCGCGCGCGGGCCAGGAGACTTTTCCCATTTCCACGCGAACCTGAAGGAGGTAGTTGACCAGTTTCTTGAACATGAAGCGCTTTCACTAACGGTTCCGTGGCACGGCAGGAGGGACTCGAACCCCCAACAACCGGTTTTGGAGACCGGGACTCTACCAATTGAGCTACTGCCGTACAGCCCGCAGCGTGCGGACGGATGAGCGGGAAGCAACAGCCGCAACGGGCAAGTCGCTCTCACCCGGACGGCAGTCGTCTGTTCCTATTCGAGAATCTTCGTTACCGCGCCGGCGCCGACGGTACGGCCGCCTTCACGGATAGCGAAACGCAGACCTTCGTCCATCGCGATGTCAGCGATAAGTTCCACGGTCATGATTGTATTATCACCGGGCATCACCATTTCCACGCCTTCGGGGAGCTGGATGGAGCCGGTCACGTCGGTCGTGCGGAAGAAGAACTGGGGACGATAGTTGTTGAAGAACGGAGTGTGACGGCCGCCCTCTTCCTTTGAGAGTACGTACACCTGCGCTTCGAACTTGGTGTGCGGTTTGATCGAACCCGGCTGCACGACCACCTGGCTGCGCTCAAGTTCGTCCTTTTCCACACCACGCATGAGCAGACCGACGTTGTCGCCGGCTTCACCCTGATCAAGCAACTTGCGGAACATTTCGACGCCCGTGATCACGGACTTCTTGTGCGCACCGAAGCCGATGATTTCGACTTCCTGGCCGACTTTGATGATGCCGCGCTCGATACGACCCGTGCCCACCGTGCCACGGCCGGTGATCGAGAATACGTCTTCGATCGGCATCAGGAACGGCTTATCTTTCTCGCGCTTCGGCTCCGGGATAAAGTTGTCCACGGCATCCATGAGCTCTTGAATGCACTTGGTCTTGGCCGGATCGTCAATATTGGAGAGCGCGTCGAGGGCGGAGCCGCGAATGACCGGGACGTCGTCGCCCGGGTAATTATACTTGTTCAGCAGATCGCGCACCTCGTACTCGACCAGGTCGAGCAACTCGGGATCGTCCACCTGATCCACTTTGTTAAGGAACACGACAAGCGCGGGCACGTTCACCTGCCGGGCGAGCAGCACGTGCTCACGAGTCTGCGGCATGGGGCCGTCGGCGGCGGACACCACGAGAATCGCGCCGTCCATCTGCGCCGCGCCGGTGACCATGTTCTTGATATAGTCGGCGTGGCCGGGGCAGTCGACGTGCGCGTAGTGGCGCTTCTTGGTTTCGTACTCGGCGTGGTGGACGTTAATCGTTACCCCGCGCTCCTTCTCTTCCGGCGCGTTGTCAATTTCGTCAAACCGACGAGCCTGAGCCAGTCCCTGCTGGGCCAAGACCTGAGTGATCGCAGCCGTGAGAGTGGTCTTTCCGTGATCCACGTGCCCAATCGTGCCGATATTCACGTGGGGTTTCTTGCGTTCGAATTTGGCCTTTGCCATTTCTGGGATTTCCTCCTCAGTGAGCTATTCGTTTATCTGATGAATTAAGCGCCGAATGGACGATGTGTAGAGCCGACTGAATCGATCGCCAAAGCGGAACAAGAGAGTGGATGCCGCACGGAGCTCGTGAGCGGGATTGAACCGCTGACCTCGTCCTTACCAAGGACGCGCTCTACCGACTGAGCTACACGAGCGAACCCAAAAATCGAAAATTGAAAAGCCGACCTTCGATTTCTCGTGGAGCGGGCGACGAGGTTCGAACTCGCGACCCTCAGCTTGGAAGGCTGATGCTCTACCAACTGAGCTACACCCGCAAGAAAATACAAAAGAGCCTTAGTCAGGTGGTTTTCTCGCCTGAGGAACCATCTGAAGGCTTGAGAATTCTGGAGGTAGGCCGTAGCCTGCTGGGAGGATATCCGGAAAAAAGTGGTGGCAGATGGATTTGAACCACCGTAGGCGTATGCCAGCAGATTTACAGTCTGCCCCCTTTAGCCGCTCGGGCATGCCACCAAGGATGATTTTGCCTTGACTCGAGGCCAGTGGACGTAATTTCAGCGATCTCAGATAGCTCAGAGCTGGCGACAGGACTTGAACCCGCAACCGGTTGATTACAAATCAACTGCTCTACCAGTTGAGCTACGCCAGCGGCGGTTTGCGCCTTCTTAAAGACAGACCCTAAGTTACAAAGATCCAAGTGATTTGTCAAGCAATTGTGCTGATGGGCTTACACCGTCATATCATAAAAATCAATTATTTACGAATATTTTGCGCTTGGCGGGTCATTTCCTCCTCTGGGGAGTGCCTCTTGTTTTTGGGCTGAAGAACGAGCCCTTTGCCAGAGGCTCAGGCAGTACCGCGTCGGTGTAGGCAGGAGCTACTTTTGCCGCCAGACGGTCTTTCCGGCCCGATCTTCGAGGATGATCTCCCGTTTCGCCAGTTCGTCCCGCAGCCGATCCGCCTCGGCCCAGTTTTTCTGGCGGCGGGCTTCGTCACGAGCGAGCACCAGCTGATCAATTTCCGCATCTGAGGAGTCGGCAGTCTGCTTGGGGTAGATGTAATCCACCACGCTGTTCAAGCGTTTGAGCAGCGAGTGGATGAGATCCGCTTCCGCCTTGCCGACTTTGCCCTGAGCGATGAGCGCGTTGCCTTCTCTGACCAGGTTGAAGATGGCGGCAACGGCTTCGGCATAGTTAAAATCGTCGTCCAGGCCGTCTTGGAACTGCCGCTCGCAGCGTTCGATCAACGTCTTAACTTCCGCCTCTCCCCCACTCCCCGAGGCATATTCGAGATTGCGAACGAAAGCGTCAATCCGCTCGAGCGAGGCGCGCGCCGCTTCCAGCACCGCTTCGGTGAAATTCATGCGCTGGCGATAGTGCGTGCCCATCAGCACGTAGCGAATCTCACGCGCCGACCAGCCCTTGTCCAACACATCGCTGATCGAATAGATGTTGCCCAGCGACTTGGACATTTTGTCGGCGTCAATCATCAGGAATTCGCTGTGCAGCCAGTAGCGCGCGAGCCGCTTGCCGGTGCAGCCTTCGGTCTGCGCGATCTCGTTTTGATGATGCGGAAAGATGAGATCCACGCCACCGAGATGAAGATCAAATTCCTGCCCCAAATATTTCAGCGACATGGCTGAGCATTCGAGATGCCATCCGGGGCGGCCCTTGCCGATTTCAGTTTCCCAATAAACGTCGCCGTCCACCGGCTCGTAGCCCTTCCAAAGCGCGAAATCGCGTGGATCTTCCTTGGCATAGGCATCCGCCGCGACGCGTTCGACCTGCTGCATGCCTTCCACGTCCAGACGCGCGAACTTGCCGTAATCGGGAAACGAAGCAACACGGAAGTAGTGTGAATCGTCCGTGCGGTACGCGAGCTTTCGTTGATGCAGGCACTTCACCAGATTCACCATCTCCGGAATGTGCTCGGTGGCCTTGGGATAGATGTCGGCCGGCTCGATCCCCAGCACATCGCGATCCTCGAGAAACAGCTTCGCGTAGCGCTCGGTGAATTCGCGCATCGGGATGCCTTCCTTCTGTGAGCCGGTGATCGTGCGATCATCAATGTCCGTGAAATTCATCACCCACGTAACCTGATAGCCGCGATAGCGCAGATAGCGCTTCACCAGATCGGAGAAAAGAAAGGTGCGGAAGTTGCCGATGTGGGCGCGATTGTAAACCGTGGGGCCGCACGTATACATCCCGACCTTGCCCGGCTCCCGCGGAACAAAATCCTCCACGATCCGGGTTAATGTATTGTAAAGACGAAGCGCCATGAATCAGGAGCTGAGGTTCAGAGGAGGGGAATCGGAGTAGGGGTTTCGACGAGTGTTTTGCGCCAGGAGATCGCGCAGCCGCAGTGTGTAGGCCAAACCGGACGCGATGATCATGACGGAAACAATCCAGACGAGCAGTTCGGGGCGGAACCACGGGGCGAAGCCGGGGCGCCAGTACACCGTGTACGCGATCAGTGCCAACGCTTCGGCGACCATCGTGACTTTACCGAACATATTCGATGCCATCACAATTCCGATGCGCTTGTAGGCGTAAAAGGCCGCCCCGACGATCGCAATGTCACGGAGCATGATCAACGCAAAAAATTGCCACGGCAGCGGATGATCGCGCCATGGCATTGCCAGGAACAGGCCGAGAAAATTGATCCAGAGTTTGTCGGCGATCGGATCGAGAACTTTACCCCAATCGGAAATTTGGTGCAGCATGCGGGCGAGCATCCCATCCAGCATGTCGCTGAGCAGCGCAATTCCCATGATCACCAGCGCCCATTGATTGCCGTTGCCGCGCTCGCCCTCTCTTAGGTACACAAAGAGCGGAAAGAGCAGCAGCAATCTCCCCAGACTGATGAGGTTTGCAAGCGTGAAGAATCTGCGCGTCTGACTGATCGTTCCGGGGATCATGGGAGTCGGCCACTTCGGACGCGGCGCATCATCTTTGCGTGCCGGTTCGATCACTCCACCGAGCCTAAGACGCGCTCCAGTTCGGCGCGCGCCCACTGTTCGTTGCCTTCACTCAACAGCTCTTGGCGTTCTTCGGCGGCGAGCGGAACCTGATAGTTGCCCGTAAAGCACGCGGTGCAGAATTTGCCCGGATCTTCGCGGGTGGCGGCCAGCATCCCCTCTTCCGAGAGATACTTGAGTGAATCCACGCCGAGATAATCGCGAATCTGCTCCGGATCATTCCAGGCGGCGATGAGTTCCTTCCGCGTCGGAAAGTCCATTCCGTAGAAACATGGCCATTTCACAGGCGGTGACGCGACGCGCACGTGGATTTCTTTGACTCCGGTCTTGCGCAGCACGCCCACGAGTTTCTTCAGCGTCGTTCCGCGCACGATCGAGTCTTCCACCAACACGATGCGGCGATCTTTCAGCACACCTTCCACCGGATTGTATTTGATCCGCGAATGGAACGAGCGCATGAATTGAGACGGATTGATGAACGTGCGGCCGATGTAGTGATTGCGGATCAGACCGATCTCGAACTTGATGCCGCTCTCGGCGGCATAACCGAGGGCGGACGTATTCGACGAATCGGGAACACTGATGACGATGTCCGCATCAGCCGGCGCTTCCTCCGCGAGGATCTTACCCAGCTTGCGGCGCGTGCGATCCACGGAGCCGCCGAAAATCTTGCTATCGGGGCGCGCAAAATAAATCAGCTCGAAGATGCACATGTGCAGATCCGGCGCGGCATAGAAGTACGACTCGATTCCGGAGGCGCTGATCGAGACGATCTCCCCCGGCTCGATGTCGCGCACATAGCTGGCTTCGATCAAATCCAGCGCACACGTCTCGGACGCCGCAATGACCGCATCGCCCTTGCCGCCCAAACAGAGCGGACGGAAGCCATGCGGATCGCGCGCGACCACCATTTCATCCGTGGACAAAAAGAGCAGCGAGAACGCTCCGCGCACGCGCTTCAGCGCATCGGCGACACGCCCGGTCAGCGTCTTGGCACGGGAGCGCGCTATCAGATGCACGATTAGCTCCGTGTCCGACTGCGTCTGAAAGATCGCGCCTTCGCCTTCAAGTTCGTCCCGCAACTCACGGGCATTCACCAGATTGCCGTTGTGCGCAATCGCCAGCGGCCCATCCTTCGTCTGCACAACGATCGGCTGGACATTGTTCGCCGTGGAACCTCCGGCCGTCGAGTAACGAACATGACCGATGGCGCGGTTGCCTACCAGCCGGGTAAACTTCAAGTGGTCGTTAAACACGTCAGCGACCAGACCTTGACCGCGGACGTCAAACAGCGCCGCGCCATCACTGGAGACGATGCCGGCTCCCTCCTGCCCTCTGTGCTGGAGCGCGTAAAGGCCGAGGTAGGTCAGCTCAGCGGCTTGGGGGTGTGCAAACACCCCCATGATCCCGCACTGTTCGCGGGGTTTGTCCAATTCGTGAATCATGGCTCCGAGGCTATTGCAAAACTGTAATATACGGCTCCCTTAGAAGATTGTCAAATCCAGCCTTCATCGCATCTTGCACTGTCCGAAACCAGCTTGCAACTTGGCCCTCGTATTGGTATCTTGTGACTTCTAAAATACTTGCCTCGACTTCTCGGGCCAGAAAAACGCCTCTCGCCAGTCGCTCCCCTGGATTCAATGTTCTTGAATACAATACATTAGGATTGAGGCGTGTACTTGGGCTGTCTGAGGCGCCACTCGACGTCTTGTTTCGCAGTGTTTGGAGGGGCGATTTCGGCAGATTTCGGGAGGATTTGATTCAACGTCATTACAAGAGGAGATTTCCCGCGTGAAGGTGTTGATTACCGGCGGAGCCGGCTTTTTGGGGTTGCACGCAGCGCTTTATTTCCGTGACAAGGGCTGGGACGTTGTTCTTAACGACATCGCGCCGTACGAGACGGAGGAGTATCGCCCGGGTACTGTGTTCATCGAGCAAGATGTACGCGACCGCGCCGGAATGGACAAGCTCCTGCGGGAGCACAAGTGCGACGTCATCGTTCACGGAGCCGCGGCTCTGCCGCTGTGGAAGCCGGCGGACATCTTCTCAACCAATGTGAACGGCACGCGCGTGGTGCTGGAAGCCGCCATTGCCGCCGGGGTGCCGCGAGTGATCTACATCTCCTCAACTTCAGTGTATGGCATTCCCGATCATCACCCGCTGTTCGAGACGGACAAGGTCCACGGGGTGGGACCATACGGCAAGAGCAAGATCATGGCGGAGACGATCTGCCTTGAATACCAATCGAAGCTGTGCGTTCCGATCATTCGGCCCAAGTCCTTCATCGGGCCCTATCGCTTAGGAATCTTCGCGATTCTGTACGATTGGGTAGAGAGCGGCAAGCGGATTCCGATGATCGGCAACGGCAAGAACCGCTATCAGCTGCTGGAAGTCGAAGATCTCGCCGACGCCATTTTCCGGGCAAGCACGTTAGAGGAGAAGAAAGTCAACGATGTCTTCAACATCGGCGCGCTGGAGTTCAAGACGGTGCGCGAGGACGTCAAGGCGATGTGCGATTACGCCGGCAGCGGCGCGCGGCCCTGGGGCACTCCCGCGTGGCCGGTGAAGGCCGCGTTGACGGTGTTTGAGGCGACAGGTCTGTCGCCGATGTACAAGTGGATCTACGGCACGGCGGATCAGGATAGTTTCGTCTCCGTGGAAAAGGCGCAGGAGACGCTGGGCTGGACGCCAAAATTCTCCAATGCGCAGGCGCTCATCCGCAGTTACCAATGGTATTTGGACAACAAACACACGATCGCGCAGGGCACGGGCGTCACGCATCGTATCGCTTGGAATCAAGGTATCCTGAGACTTTTCAAGAAGTTTTTGTGATTTGATATGCCGAACATTTTCAATCGCCGATCGGGATTCACTATCCACGATCTCTAAGATGAACTTTTCACCTCGCCGCACATTTTCTGGTGCATTCGTTCTCTTCGCCGCGCTGGTCGCCGCTTTGCCGGCATTCGCGACGCGCCCGTGGACTTACGAGCAGATTCGCGAAGAGATGCGACGGCGGGAAGTCATCGAGCAGCCCCCCTTTGTGCTCCCTCGTTCTCCTCAACGGCGCGACGTGCTGGATGATCCCGCGTATTTCGCGCACTTCCAGATGTTGTGCGAATTCCTCGCTTCGATGCAGTTCACCGGTCCGGGGCTTGACAACGGCGGGATGATCGAAGGGGAATCGGGGAATGACGCGAACCTGATTGAGACCGATAATACGCAGGAGGCGATCAGGGAGTGGTCGCAATACGCCATTTGGACCGGCGACACGGCGCGTTATCGCGTCAACATTGATCACGCAAAGACATACTGCGGTTTTTACCCGGCATGGCACGAAGGCGATGGCGGCTACGACTATTATTCAGCCCACAATTGCGGGTGGGGATTCGAAGCTGTCCGCAAGTATCGGCAAGCGTACGGCGACACGACGTGGAACTGGTACGCCGACAGCTGCGCGGTATGGATGGTGGCGCATCCGCTTTCGTGGAGCGTTAACAACCCAAATGCGTATGCCGAGGCACTGGGTCTGGGCGGAATGTACTCCCATGCCGTGTATCGCGCGCGGCAAGATTGGATCAATCATTGCCTGAACCGCGCTCGCGCGCTGCGGACGTGGCTGCAGACGTATCCTAACATGCTGCACAGCGAAAGCTGGGCGCTATCGGGCGGAACGGCGGTGTGGGGGCTGACAGAATCGCTGTTTGCCCAGTACCCAGACAGCGGAGCGATGTGGGTTGAGCAGTGGGGAAGTCAAGTCCAAGTGTGGGAGTCAGCCGGGCAATGGAATCACTCCTTCAGCGCATGGTACGCCAACGCTCAGCATCGCATGTTCGAACTGAGCGGAGACTCGATCTATTGGAATAATGCCGTGTATATCGGCGACTCGCTGATCGGGCTGGACACGGACGATGACGGCGGCATCATGCCGGGCATCGAATATCCGGATACGAACGACCATTCCTGGGTCAGCGCGTACATGGGCTGGATGGGAATGGAGCGCGTGATCAATGGCACAACGGCTCATGACGTTGCCGCGTGGTCTTTCGTGAGTCCAAACGATGCGCTGCCGTATCTTGCGGGTGATCCGCTGACAGTGGCGGTGCAACTAAGAAATAACGGGCGCGAGAGCGTTTCCGGCATATTGACGGTGACCGGCGGAAGCTACTTGGACTCGGCGCCGTTCACGCTCACGGTCGGCGGTGACACGATTCTCGCTCTGCCATTATCGTGGATCGTCCCGGACAGTGACCAGATCGAGCAGTTTTCGACCCTTACCGCTGTGACAGCAAGTGACAGCGACAGCGTGGCCGATAATGACACGGTGAGAGCAACGTTTGACATTCGACGCCAAGTGCAGGTGTTCGGTACTGTGCGGGATGCCGATAGTCCCAATCAGGGCGTACCGGCGCAGATTGACGTCTTTCACGAAGGCTATCCCGACTCCGTCTGGACGACGCTGACGGCTGACGCGAACGGCAGCTACGCGACGGGGGCACGACCCCTGATGGAAGGGACGAATCGCCTCGTTGTGAATCCGCCAATTCAACACGTGGATGCGGAGACCACATTGGCGATCACTTCGGCCATCTCACCGTTGCAGCAGGATTTTGCGCTGAATCGCACCGACATTGCGCTTGTGGACGATGACGCGGACCAGACGTATGAATCGTGGTACGTGGTGAGTCTCGACTCGTTTCCCGCGCTGCATACGCGGGTCTGGCACCGTTCGGCGGCGGAACTTACGGACTTCAATGCGATTTCTACCGTGATCTGGTTCTGCGGCGACGACTCGATCACGACGCTGGAAACGCAGGATCAGACTCTGTTGCAGGACTTTCTCACTGGTGGCGGGCATCTGATCCTGACAGGCCAAAATATCACGGAGGACGAGGCGGCGGCTTCTTTCCTCAACTCCGTGCTGCAATGCTCGCTGCGCACTCGCGATACTCGCATTCGAGCCGTGAATGGGATTGCGGGGAATCCGCTTGTGGATGGCGTGCAACTGCTCCTTTTGGGGCTGAATGGCGCGCGCAATCAAACCAGTCCCGCTTCGATTTACAGCTACGGTACAGCGACGGAAATTCTCCGCTACACCTCGGGCGATGAGGAGCTGTGCGGCATCTCCGGCGCGTATGGCACCGGGAGCTATGTGTTCTTGAGTTTTGGTTTGGAGGCGGTCTCCGGGTTAAACAACAGCACCACACGCAGGGCGTTCCTCGATCGCTGTTTCCGCTGGTTTGGCGACAGTTTGACGTTCGTGGACGTGCGGCCGGAATTGCCAACGACAATCTGGCTCGCACAGAATTATCCGAATCCATTCAATCCCAGCACGACGATTCAGTTTTCTTCGCCCACTTCCGGCGCTCCTGTCACCCTCTCGGTTTACAACACCTTGGGGCAGAAGATTCGCTCACTCTTCAACGGTTCGGCACAGAGGTCGAGCATGACCGTGTCGTGGGACGGGCGGACGGACGGCGGCACACCGGCAGCCAGCGGCTTCTATGTGTATCGTCTGGAGTCCGGTAATTTGCGGATGTCGCGCACGTTGCAACTGATCCGGTAAGGCTTTGGCTTCGCTCTTTGCCTTTCGTCGCCGGAATCCGGGCCAGGTCTTCGCGTGGGCGATTTACGATTTTGCGAACTCCGCGTATGCGACGACGATTCTCGCCGTTATCTTCAATGTATATTACGCGCGAGTCGTCGCCGGTGGAGCGGAGGGCACCACGCTCTGGGGCATTCGCGTACCCGGCGCCTCGATGTTCACGTTCTTTGTCGCCGTGGGAATGGTGGTGGTAGCGATTTCATCGCCGGTTTTGGCCGCGCTGTCCGATCTCGGCGGAATGAAGAAACGGATGCTCGCGTTCCACCTCGCGGGCGGAGTCCTTGCCACCGCGCTTCTGTACACGGTTGGTCCGGGGCAGTGGGTGTGGGGCGGGCTGCTCTTTGTTATCAGTCAAATTGGTTTTGCGGGCGGCAATGTTTTCTACAATGCCTTGCTGCAGGATATTGCGGAACCCGAAGACTACGGAAAGGTCTCCGGACTGGGTTGGGCGTGGGGATACATCGGCGGCGGGCTGCTGCTGTGCGTGAATCTGATCATGCTGCAGTACCCGCAACTACTCGGGCTACCGCCGAATTCGTTCACCGTTCAGGATTGTTTTCTTTCCGTGGCTATCTGGTGGGCGCTCTTCTCACTTCCGCTCTTTCGCTCGGTACCAAGCAAGAGTGGTTCGGAGTCGGCTCGGGTGGACGTAAGGGCCGCGTGGAGATCGCTGAAGTCGGTCACGCGCCGCCTGCGCGAGCTGCCGAATTTCACGCGCTTCTTCTTCGCCTTTCTGCTTTTTAACGATGGCATCGAAACGGTGGTGGTGATGGCTTCGATTTTCGGCGATCAGGAATTGCATATGACAAGCGCGAACCTGATCATGTATTTCTTGATGATTCAAGCCGTTGCGTTCGTCGGATCGCTCCTTTTCGGCTGGTTGGCTGATAAACTTGGCAACAAGCGTACGATTCAGATCAGCCTGATCGGCTGGCTCCTCGTCGTCATTTGGGGGTGGCAGCTCGGAATTTTCGGCGATCCGCTTTTCGAATACTGGATGCTGGGAATTCTGGCCGGGCTGGTGATGGGCGGTTCGCAGGCGGCGTCACGATCGTTACAAGCCGCACTGATTCCGCCCGAGCGTTCCGCTGAGTTCTTCAGCTTTTTCGGGATTTCGGGTCGCTTTGCCAGCGCCATCGGCCCACTCGTTTTTGGTTTGGCGGTGCTGCTCACCGGCAGCTTGCGACTGGGAATTCTGTCGCTGATTGTTTTCTTTGCCGGCGGATACATCATTCTGCTTACGGTAAACGAAGGCGAAGGCCACCGGCAGGCGCTCGAGTTTGACAAACAAGCGGTTCCTACGTTTGTCTCTTCGGAGACGTAATCCAAACTTTTTTCCTTATCTATGAACTTCGCATTCAAGACGTATCTGATCTGCGCACTGCTGTGGGGCGCGCAGTTGACACCGGCCTCCGCTCAGCCAGCCTCGGAGCTGCCCGAGCTTTCTTCTTTACTCGCGCTCTTCTCCGCTCACGCATTGCCTTCGGGCGGCGTGCGCATCAACTGGACACTGGAGCAGTCATCGCCGCTGATTGTGTCGTTTCGGATCTATCGCGGCTATGAAGACTTGGGCAATTTCTCAGTCTTGAGCGAAATTCCGGTGCATACTTCCGGTGAGACTTTAGATTACAGCGTCACCGATACAACCGCGCAGATAAACGTGAGCTATTACTACAAGGTTTCCGCGCTGGGCCAGAGTAAGGAATCCGTTTTCCCCGTCGTGATCTCGGCAACGCCTCACAACACGGATGCCGCGGCGGAGAATGTATCCGAGTTACCCGTCATGATTCTTCCGGGCAGTAAGGTCTCGCTGTATGTTCGCCGGGGCGGCCACGTCAAGCTGGACTTGCTCGGCGAATCACATAAGTCTCTGGTGGATGACTCACTGAAACCGGGAATCTACGAATTCGATGCTCCTTCGTCCAATCGTCCGGTCACACTGCATCTCCGCCATGAGAGCGGTTACGAGACCGACGTCAGCTGGCCGTTGCCATAGCCAATCAAAAAGCCATCCCAAAAGGGATGGCTTGAAGTATTTTGTTCGTTGATGATGTGCGCTAAATAGGAGCGGTATTCTCGCGGACCTGTTGGATTACCTTGAGCAGTTCAGCGTGAATCTCCGGTGACGCGCCGATAACATTTCCGCTCTCCAGAAATGCCGACGCCCCGTCGAAATCGGTGCAAATCCCGCCGGCCTCCTGCACGATCAATGCGCCAGCAGCGACATCCCACGGCGAAAGCTTGTGCTCCCAGAAGCCGTCAAAGATTCCCTGCGCCGTCCAACAGAGATCCAGCGCGGCCGCACCGGCCCGACGAATCGCCCGGCACTGCGGAAACAGGGCGCGAAACTCTTTCAAATATGTCTCGAGCTCTTGGTGATAGCGGCGGGGAAAGCCGGTGGCAATCATGGCGTCGGCCAATTCCTGCTTTTGGGCCACCTGTAGCCGTTGTTCGCCAAGATAGCTTCCTTGGCCGCGGGCGGCGTAGAAGAGTTGCTCGGAAACCGGGTTATAGACGACACCAGCAAGCAGATCCGCGCAAGTGCGATCCGGCGTCGCAGCTAAGCCAATACTCACGGCAAAAACAGGAAAGCGCTGGACAAAGTTAGTCGTGCCGTCGAGCGGGTCTACATACCAAACGCTGCCGCTGCCGCTGCCGCTGCGCATCGTGCCTTCTTCGGAAACGATGGCCGCTTCCGGCATCTCGCGACTTAGAAACTCCGCAATCACCCGCTCCGACTCCACGTCTGCTGCGGTGACGAGATCTCCCCGGCTCTTTTCCTGAATCTGCTCCTGTGTCAGACGCTGCCAGTACTTTTTGAGCACGTCTCCGCCGCGCCGCGCTGCTTCCAGCGCGAGCTGAACTTCCGCCGAGAGTTTTTGGGATTGTATCCGACGAAACGGGTTCATGGGCTTGCTCGAATGAAGACTTCGCAAAACAACAATCGAGATCATAGGATCTCGATTGCAAACAACGTTGAAATATACGCATTTTGCGCTCAGCGGTCAAGCGGCGGTCGCTCCGGGCGAGACAAACGCAGCGTCATCGTTCCGCTGTCAGAGGCATATTCGACCGTCCATCCGTCCTCCTTCAGCCGCTCGAGATAGACCGGCATCGGACCGGGCAGGCTTTCCGTGGGCGCGATCGCGATGAAGCGCATGGCGAGGCGGATATCGGCAACGTTATGCTCAGCTCCCGTTGAGAAGTCCATCTCGATCTGGCCTTTGGCGAAATCATGCGCGCCGATGGCGGATGTGACCAGTTCATCAATCACCGCCGCCACGTAGCCGTAGGAGAACGGGGATGCCGGAGTCACCGGGTTGAGCGTGATGCACTTTTTTGCTTTGTGTTTGAACTGGAGATTGGCATCCAGGAACCGCAACTCGCTCTGCACAAGTTCATGCAGCGGGAACGCGTCACGTGCCGAGCCGTTGCCGCGCGTTATCCGCTGCACAAGCACCTGAAGCAGATCGGCGAGGTGCTGGGCATTACGACTGAGAATATCCACGTTCGTGCGGTTGCGGTCAAGCTGACGATGCAGCTCATCGCGCTCCGCGGCGGTCAAGGTTTCGTAATGGGACAGCAGGTCCTGGATAATCGAAACCCGCCGCTCGAGCAACTGCGTGGCTCCGATCACTCCCGACAGCGGTGTGGCCCAGTTATGAATGATCCCGGGCAAGAGCGACCCCAGAAATGCGAGATCGAGCGCTTGCAGATCGTTGCGAGTTGAATCGGTCATGCGCACGGGCGTGTATGACATCCGGCACTCCAGAGTTAAGAACTTTTCGAGACCTGACCCAGATGATGTTGCAGAATTCCATGTGCTCGGGTCTCCAGCGGTCGCAATTTGCGCAGCCGCACCTCCCTATCCGCTCAGTACATCCGCAAATTCAAGGCCTCTGACGCGTTCGCCAAGCCGGCGCATCGAGTTCGGAATTGGATCTGCGCAAACGCCATCGCAATCTACCTCACCTGCACAGTCTTCATCTTGAGCAGATGCCATAGATATGCGAAAAGTGATTTAGCACACAAATTCAGCCGCGCAGAGTGACTTACTCGGTGAATATGTCAAAGCGCAGCAAGTTTCGAGGACTTCCGCTCGAAGAGAAATTGCAAATCGCTTCATAGGCCTGCAGACGGCAACAGGTTGCGGATAGCCGCTGAGGCTTGCTTCGATCGGTGACGATAAGACAGCAAGAAACCGCCGGGACTCAGTCCACAGAGAGCAACAGCGTTGACGATTGAAAACATGGATTCGTTTTGTGATCGCATCTGATCATCCCCCTGAGAGTAGTTCGTCCGGGTCAGGCCGCGTACAGATCCCGCGCCGTCTGCGGATCGGCCGCTGGCTGGCGCGCCATCGCGCATGGGGCGTTCTGCCGCTCTTAACCATCGGACTAATCGCACGCAACGGCGAGTTCTCCGTACGGACCGGCGTCGCCATGATGATTGCCGGCGGCATCGGCATTTTCAGCGGCGCTCTGCTGCGAATTATTTGCCGCACCTTCACCCACCCCCGCGACCCGGGCGTACCGCTCGAGATCGCGCTCATTACCGAGGGTCCGTTCGCCATTTCCCGGAATCCGGTTTATTTAGGAGAAGCGGCGATTGCGCTGGGCATCGCGATGATGTCGCGCATGCCGTGGCTGGTCGTCGTCACGCTGCTGGCCGGCCTCGCCGTTTACGGGTTGATCATCGAGTGGCATGAAGAGCAGTTTCGCGCCGCGGTACCGGCCGCCTTTGCCGCGTATGCGCGTTTGGTCCCGCGCTGGTTCTCCGTGCGGACGCTGATGGATGCGGAAACGTATCTAAAGAGCCGTGCCCGCGTCGGTGTGCTGGCGGCGGTCCGCGGAGAGAGCCTGACATTATTGGTCGCGTTGGTCGCGATTCTTGCCTTCATTGCGAAGGCAAATTTGGAACTTTATCTATAACTCAGGAGAGCATTCCTTGGTTACCGTTAGCGAGCAGATGGCGGAATTCACGGCCCGCGTGCGATATGAAGACGTGTCGCCGGAAGCCGTCTATCAGGCAAAACGATTTTTGTGGGATTCCTTCGGCTGCGCGTACGGCGGGCTGGACACGCGCGACGCCACGATCATGCGCGAGTATATGCGTGATTTGGGCGGCCCCGCTGAGTCATCGGTAATCGGCACCGGCGAGCGCGGACCGGCACTGCACACCAGCCTTGTCAATGCGCTCTTGATTCGTGCGTTGGATTACAACGATATTTACTGGAATCAGGACCCCTCGCATCCGTCCGACATCATTCCCGCGGCCCTGAGCGTAGCGGAAGCGCGCGGCGGCAACGGCCGCGACGTCATCCTCGGGATCGCGCTGGCGTACGAATTCGAGATGCGCTTCTGCCAGGCCGCGCTGCCGGGGATCCGCGAGCGCAAATGGCATCACGCATCGCTGACGGCGTTTGTGTCGCCGCTCGTCGCCGGGAAGATGCTCGGGCTGAACGCGGAACAACTCACGCATGCGATGGGGATTTCCGCGTCGCACTCGATGACGTTGGGCTGCGTGACGGCGGGCAAACTCACGATGATGAAAAACACTGTGGACCCGATGGCGACGCAAGCCGGGGTACAGGCAGCACTGCTCGCGGCAAAGGGTTATCAAGGCCCGGCGCACGTCGTGGATGGGAAAGAAGGTCTTATGCAATGCCTCGGTCCGGACTGGGACGTGAACCGTTTGACGGAGGACTTGGGCAAGGATTGGCAGATTCTCAAGTGCGGCATGAAGGCCTTTCCCACCGAAGCGCTGACGCATGCGCCGATCTCGGGCGTGCTCGATCTCGTGCTCGAGCACAATCTCACGCCCGAGAGCATTGAGCGAATTGACATTGATACCCTGTCTCGCGCGGCAGACATTCTCTCCGATCCTTCGAAATACAATCCGACGACACGCGAAACCGCCGACCACTCTCTCCCTTTTTGTGTTGCGGCAGCCGTCGTTTTCCGCCACGTGACGCCCGATGTGTTTGACGAACAGCATCTGTTTGACCCGCGGCTGCGCGCCGTTCTGCCGAAAATCAAGGTGCGCGCCGAACCGGAGTTCGAAAAGCAATTTCCGCGGATTCAGCCGTGCAAGGTGACGATCACCGCGACCGACGGACGCAGCGTGTCGAAGCGTCTCGACTGGCCGAAAGGCGATCCGCGCGCTCCAATGACCGACGAAGAACTCGATCTCAAAGTGCGCAGCCTGACGGAAGGGAAGCTGACTTCCAAGGCTCACGCGCGGCTGCGCGAAACAATTTTCAACATGGAAGAGGTGTCGCGCGCATCCGATCTGATGACTGCGTCTAAGTGCGACGTGTAATCCCCTAAGCGTATCGTCAACAAAAAAACCGCGCGATCCTTGCCGCGCGGTTTTCTTATCCAATTCAACTATCTCTAATGCTGCACAGCTTCCGCAAGGCGGCGCTCAGTTGCTGACAACAGCACCAATTCGCCCCATGACGAGAGTCGCGAGTCGCGAGTAAGAATTACGACTTGCCGAGATTGCCCGAGACGCACCAGCGCGTCTTGCACACGCGAGAGATGCTGATCATCGAGCCTCGTGAACGGCTCATCCCAAAAGACGGGGAGCAGCAGCGGATCCTGTGCCTGTTCCAGCACCGCCAGCCGCACCGCCACCCACACTACGTCCAACAATCCGCCGGAGAGGGTCGTTGCCGAACGCACGCTGCCGTCCGCCAGCTCGATGCTGAGACGATCGGCGGCGAATTGCACGCGCCGACAGCGCCCGTCCGAAAGTGCGAGAAGCACCTGCGAAATCGCGTTCAGGAATTGTTCATCGTGCGTCCGCTCCACGACGCTGTACTCCTCATGCAAATGTTCGAGCGCTTCTTCGGCGACCTGCATTTCATGTTCCGTGCGCCGCACCTGCTCTTCGAGCTGTCGCGCTGCGGACTGCACATCCTCAAGCGGTTCACATTGCGAGAGCAGTTTGCTCCAATGCTCCACCTCTACCGTCTCCCGATCGCGCCGCAAGGTATCAATCGCGCTTTCGCTTTGACTCATCGAGTCGCTGGCCACCGCCAATTGACGCGCATATTTTGCCGCATAGTCGCTGATCGTGCCGTCGAGAAGATAGAGCGGGTCCATTTCGGTGAGCTTTTCCTTCACCGACTCCAGCTCTTCGGCCAGCAGCGTTTCGCGTGCCCGCAACTCATCCAGCGATTGTTTTGCCGACAAGGCATCGCGGATCTTGCGGATCTCGGCGCGCAGCGCATCGCGGGCCGCGAGTTGTTCCACCGCGACCTCCGGCTCCATCTGCCCGATGAAGCCCGCGGAGTCCTCCACAATCTGCGCCAGCCGCTCTCGCGCCTCGGCCAGTTCGGCCACGCGGACTTCCGCCGGGCGCTCCACGGCTCTCACGGCCTCGAGTACCGTCAAGCGTTCCGACAACTCACGCCGGCGCGCTTCACAGTCTCGCGCGTGCTGCTCAGCGGCCTGCGTGGCGTCGCAACCCTGCTGTCGTAAAGACGCCGCGCGTGCTTCTGACTCGGCCAGCTCCAGAGTCTTGATGCCGCCCTCTTCATACTCGCGCCACGCGGCATTGTTCTTGGCCAGCGCCTGCTCCAATTCCTCGAACGCGCCGTATTGCGCCTGCACCGAGGCTAATGGCAACTCAATCAGCTTCGCGGGCAAGCGCAGAAGGAACTGCTCAAGAGCTTCCTGCTCCGGATCGGGCTTCGCCGCGAGCGATGTAATGTTTGCCGAGATCAAATCGTCAAACTGCTCACGGAGTAGGTAATATCGTTCCAATTGCGCGGTCGCCGCTTCGTAGGTTGCGAACGCGGTCAATAGGCCGACCGCCATTTCAAGCCGGACAATTGCCTCTTCAGTCTCTGCAGTGCGCCCGGCGATCAGTTCTGCACCCTGCCCCACCGCTTCGAGTTCTCGCTCTGAACCGCCATAAACCATTCGTAGGACGAGCAAAGCCAGTCCGCTTGCCACCAGCGCTGCGAAGAGCGCAAAATCCCATCCGCCGGCCACCGCGCCGACAATAGCTCCCAGCACGGCCGCTCCTGCAATCCAGCTCGCCTTCTGCTGGCCATCGCCGCGCTTTTGGAGCGTCTCTTTGCGGCGCTGAAGCTCCTCACAATCAATCTTGAGCGTCTCCAGCACGCGCCGGCGATCGAACAGTTCCCGCACCAATTCACTCACGTTTCCCGGCAGCTGTTCGTAGCCGGAATAGGAAGTCCGCAGTTCGCCGCGCAAACGGTTGATCTCCTGTTCGCGTTTGGCGACGGCTTCCTGTTCCGCGCGCGCCCGGGCTGCCGCGCGTTCTCCGGCGTGGCTCTGCCACACAAAGTACTCGTGCAACTTTTGCCGTGCCGCCGGATCCAGCTCATGGTACAGCGGGTAGTCCTGCCGCAACTGATGCTGCAATCCTTCGCGTTGACGGATCAGTTCGATCCGCCCGCGCAATAGAGCGTCGCGTCGCCCCTCCATTTCGCCGATCTGGTCGTCAAATCTCTTCACCTCGGCTTGCAGCTCTTCGGCTGACGGAGGAATACACTCATGAAGCTCCTGTTGAGCACCGGCGATAGTTTCATCCAAGCGCTGGATTTCCGCTTCCGCCGCCGCGTGCTTGCGCTCAAGTCCGGCGATTTGCTCCGCGGTCTCACGATACGATTGCAGCAGCAATTCAAGGTTTTCCGGTGCACCGCGAAAGGTTTGCTCGAGCACGTCCAACCGCTCTTGACTCTGGGCGTGCTGATCGCGCAGCCACGCCACTTCTTCGTGTTCGCAGTGAATCTCATCCAGCCACGCCGCGACGCGACGAGCGCGGTCTGCCATTACCGAGAGCTTGCTCCACTCCTCATGCTCGGCGGTAATGATGCTTAGCTGCGACATCAGCTGCACCATGCGCGCCTGCAATTCAACATCGAACTGCTGCGCCTGTTCCAGTTTGAGCTGCAGCTCCTCGATGTAGCGCATGTGCTCCAGCGTATTGCTCAGAGTGTCGCGTTCCTGCGCCAGTCGCCCGCCGTCCTCGCGTTCTCCGGCTAAGGCATGCATCCGCGCGGTCCAGTCCTGCATCTCGCGTTCAATCGGATTGAGCGCCAGAGCGCGCAGCCCCGACAACAGCTCGCCCGTGACCGGCAGCGTCAGATCGCCGTTCCGCACAAAGTGAACATGATCGAGCAACGCCGTGTCGCGAGCCTGCGGGCCTTCAATCCAGCGCTCCGAGAGCAGATGCATCGAGCGCTCAGCAGCACTGTGAGAACCATTCTGCCCATCTTCGCCAGATCCCCAGCGGATGTTCTTTTCCCCGGTTTGCAGAAACATCAAAAGCCGCCCGAGCTGTCCGCGGACGGCGAACTCCACCTCGATCTGCTCCACACCTGCTACCAGCAGGTCGGCCCGCAATCCGTCATCCTCTGCCGAAGCGCCCAATGCCAGTTGAAGTGCGGACGCACAGAGCGACTTGCCGGATCCGTTCGGACCGACAACAATGGCAGGGCCGGCCAACGGAAACTCGACCTCAAACTCTGAGCCTCCGAGTAGGTGCCCGGATGACGAATGGAGGCGACAGCGCAGAACCTTTACAACCTCGCGCGCAACTGACCTGAGCACAGACGGATGCTTGTCGGCGGATATCATTACAGAAGTCGTCTATTTAGCTGATTCTTAAGGTGTCAAACAGAAAGAGGCCACACTCACGATCGGAGGATCATGAGTATAGTAAATATACGAAGCTACTCGAGAGATTACAAGTGAAGTTCAGGTTTTCGTTGAAATTGGTTCGCTACCGCTTGTTCGCAATCAACTGAACGTATCTACAATGTTTACAACAGAACTTGAGTAGATTTGTGACTTATCCATCCTCTATCTTCTTCACCCTTGAATCAGGAGACACCACTCGCAGATGAACGGAAATTTGCTTACTTTAAATAGAAAATGGCCTCTTGCATAGGCAGAGAATCTCATCCATGACTCGTTTCACATCGTTTCTCCCCAGCTTGGGATTTGTTTTTATTGTTTTTGCGAGCGTCGCGGTTGCCAAGGACTACGTGCGGTTGCGCAATGGGCAACTCCTTGAGGGAGCTGTTATCCGGCAGGACACCGCCGTTGTCGTTCTGACCGCATGGGAGGACCGTTATCTGCTTCAGCCTCCTCTCCAGGTTTACACGAAGGAGGAGATCCAAAGCATCTGGTTCGTAAAGCCGAGCGAGAGCGACGAGCACCACTTTCACTTCTCGCCTCATATGTCCGGCTTTGAAGTTGGGGGAAGTTTCGCCTTGCAGTCCTGGGCCGAGACGCGCCTCGACCGCCGCCAGCTGCTGCAGTTCAGTGTGGAGGGCGGCTATACAATCACATCGGCTTTGGGTCTGGAGTTATCCGGCGATTTTACGATTCCGTTCGGCGGCAAGAGCGACACGATCTGGCATTCTTATGACGGCGCCTACCATGTGCTGATGAATGTCATCGGCCACCCTTTCCGCTGGAAGGGCCTCGTTCCGTTCGCCGTGGCCGGCGGAGGAGCCGCGATCGGCATTCCGATTGACGGCGTGACGCTAATCTCTTCGAAAGATCTGCGCAGTCTGGTGGACGTTGGACTGGGAGTGAAATGGGGCGTGGATCACATCGGCGTGCGCGGGGAAGTGCGTCATCACTTCTATACGTGGACGCGGGATGCGGTCAATGAAAACGGCGTGCGTGTGCCGGAAGAAACGGCCGACGCCACGATGTTTAGGGTAGGACTCTTTTACTTTCGCTGATCGCTTCGTCTGCGTCAGGCACGGAGATCAGCGAGCTTTCATACAGGAATTTTCATGACCCGGTTTTCAGCTTTTTGTACCTTTTCCCTGCTGCTGATGGCGTTGCAGGCTTTCGCCGTTGAAATCGAGTGGCCTGACAGCCGCGCAGTCGAGCATGTCTCGCGCCATATAGCTGCCGTGACGCTGGACGGCGGCGCGTTTCAACAGTGGTCTGTCTATTCATCTTCACTTTTGAGCAAGCCGGTATTGGCCTACGGTTCTCCGGTTGCGGTGGATCGCAATAATCCCGCCGGCAGCGCGTTGCGGATGGTCTTGGACGCCGCCGGCAGTCGCGCGCAGTTCGATTTGCAGTCTTCGTTTGCCGTCGGCAACCTGACTCGGCTGTTCTTCCGCCAGCAGCTCGATGAAATGCCGGTGCTCTGCGGCCGCGCCGACGTCACACTCAACGCACGCGGTGATTTGATGCGCTGGAGCCTGCGCGACTACTCGGATTGGCCCGCTGACGGGCGGCATGTGTTAAGTGCTTCCTCCGCTGCCCTTTCGGTCCTTAGCCATTTAGAGGGCTCAACGTGGGCTTTGGCTCGCTTTGAATCCGCATGGCTGCCCGATATGGATGCTCGCGTCCTGCTTCCGGTGTATTGGATCTGGTTTGCCGGCAATGCTCCCGATCAACGCTGGGAAGCGATCGTAAACGCAGCCAGCGGTGAGATTCTCTTCGAGTGGTCAGGCATTCACACGGATGTCGTCTCGGGCGTGATCCGCGGTCCCTACTGGCAAGAGTACATTCAGGACGAGCCGCAAATGGGAATTCATCCTTACGAGATTTTTGCGGTAAACGGCCAACCGGATACGGCGGATGCGCTGGGCCAGTTTTCGCGCGAAGCGGGAAATCAGGCTCAGCTCTTGACGATGCTGCGCAGTCCGTACGTTGACGTGCAAAACGAAGACGCGCCGGCGGCAGAGCTGACACTGACGGTGAATGCGCCGTTTACGCCGTTCTATTGGGATTGGCTGATGAACGACGCCTCGCACCCCGAGTTGAACCTGTACTATCACACGGCGTTCATTCACGAGTACTACAAAGCGCTCGATCCCGGCTTCACCGCGCTCGACTATCCCCTCCCGGCCGTGGCCAATGTGGGCAGCGGCTATGACAACGCGTACTGGAACGGCTATGGCACTTATTACGGTTCCGGCTCGCAGTACAGCAACTTCGCCATGTTCAGCGACGTGATCTACCATGAATACACACATGGAGTCACGGACGGCATTTATCCGAACGGCATGCTGCCCTATACCGGTCAGCCCGGCGCCATGAATGAAGCCTGGTCGGATTACATCGCCTGTTCGATCAACGACGACCCGCTGATGGGCGATTACATGCTGGGCGGCAATCCGCACAGCGCGTTCCGCGATCTCGAAAGTCAGATGGTCTTTCCGCAGAACTGGGTCGGCGAAGTGCACGGCGACAGCCCATTCATCTCCGCGCCGCTGTGGACGATTCGCGCTGCGCTGGGTGTGGCTGCTGCCGATTCGCTCGCGCATTTTGCACGCTACGCTCTTTCTGAGACCTTCTTCGATTACCTCGTCGCTGTGCTGGAAACAGACGATGACGACGGCGACTTGAGCAACGGCACGCCTCACTCCGCGCTGATTTACGGCGCGTTTGGCGATCACGGCATCGGGCCGGGAGATGAGCCGCACTTCGTGCTGAACGAACTCAGCCTGCACGCGGACGGTCAGGGGCAGAGCATCGGCGACGGCGACCGCTTCATGGAGCAGGGTGAGACCGCCGAACTCACCTTCACGCTGCTGAACGACGCGCCGCTCTTCCCGCCCCCCGCTACGGGCGTGCAGATCACCATCTCCACGAGCGATCCCGACGTGTCGCTGACCAACGCGTCACAATCTGTCGCCACACTGCCGGCAGGCGGCACATTCGATCTCGCCCCGGTACTGCTGCAGTTCAACGCCTCCGCAGCCGATCATTGGGTCGTGGTAAATATTGACATCGTCTGCAATGGAGGCGAGGTCACGTTTCACAAGGACCTGGAGTTCACGTTCGGCACGCCGCATTTGCTGATCGTAGAGGACGATCCGACCTCCGACGTCGAGCATTTCGTGACCGGGCTGGTGCGCAATCAGGATCGCATCTACGATGCTGTGGACCTCGAAGCCGGGCAGAGCTTGCCTACGGATCGCTACCTCGGCTACGGTATGGTGATCTGGCTGTCGGGCAACGCGAACGGCGACGTGCTGACTGCGCAGGATCGGGCGTGGCTGACCGCCTTCGTACAAGGGGGAAACAAGGTCGTGCTATCGGGACAGGACATCGCGGATAATCTGGCCGGCACCGATTTCGCCCAGAATATTTTGCAGGTCGAGGTCACCTCGGATACGGTTCTCAGCCATGCGATCACCATGACCGCAGCGCCGTTCGAACCGGAGACGTGGTATCTCACCACCGGTACGGACGGAGCAGCTAACCAGCGCACTCAGAACTCGTTCAATCCGATCGGGCCCAGCTCACAAGTGTCTTATTATGGGCGGCTCGGATCCGGTCCGGTGTCAGGCGTGTCGTTCGCGAATGGCAACGGCTTGCTGTTCGGATTCGGGATGGAAGCGATCTCCGGCATGAGCGGATCGTCGAGTTTCGCAGATTTCATGGATCACCTCTACGCCTGGGCCGGCGAGTTGCTGGGAGATGTTCATGACACTCCGTTGCCCGCGATTCCCACTCAGATCGGCATCGCCTCCGCCTATCCGAATCCATTCAACGCAAGCACCACGCTCGTTTACAACGTGCCGGCAGACGTCCGGGCCGAGTTGACCGTGTTCGATGTGCTGGGTCGAGTCGTGCAACGTACAATGCTGCCTGCTTCCGCGCACACATTCCAGTGGCAACCGCAAGCTGCGTCGGGTCTCTACTTGGCGCAAATCCGCTGGCAGGGCGGACAGACGGAGCCGATCAAGCTGCTGCAACTCCGATAGTCACTTTGAAAATCCTGAATCGCAAAGCGAGACCAAACGGTCTCGCTTTTTCTCATAGCTTAGTCTGTCTCAACCTCCGCCCTGACGTCTCAAGCCTTCTTTTGGCATCCCCTGCAATAGTATGTGGACCGCTGAGCCTGCACAATCCGCACGATCTCATGCCCGCAGCGGAAACATGGCTTGCCTGCACGCTCGTAGACGCGAAACTGCTTTTGATAGGCGCCGGCTTCGCCTTCGGCTCCCATAAAGTCACGAATCGTCGAGCCCCCCTTCTCCACTGCCCGCCGCAGGACTCTTGGCACGGCTGCTGCAATGCGCTCGATTTCTTTCTTGGTTAAGCTCGCAGCGGATCTTGTCGGGCTGATCCGCGCTTCCCACAGGATTTCCGACGCATAGATGTTTCCGATTCCTGCCCAAAGCTTTTGATCCAAAAGCAGCGGTTTGATGGCGGTCTTCCGAGTTCGCAGCTTCTCCCGCACCGCTTCGGCCGTGACAGTCTCTCCGAGAGGCTCCCACCCGAGTTTGCCTTCCAGGGCGGCAATTTCGCGCGGCTTTACATATGAAATCGTGCCCAGCGTGCGCGAATCGCAAAACACGAGCATAGACTCCTTGTCGAGCGTGAACCATGCCCGCTCATGCCGATGCGCGGCTTCAGCCACCGGGCGCACGTACAGCCGCCCGGTCATGCGCAGGTGAATCACCAGCGCACCCTTTGACAATTCAATAAGAATATACTTCCCCCGCCGCCGCACGCCGGAGATTGTCTGCCGTGAAATGCCCCGACGGATCTGCGCCCCGGTCTGCGGCAACAATTGGCGCGGCACTGAGAACTTGGCATCCATGATCTTCTTCCCGCGCAGCTTGGGCCGGATGACCCGCACGACCGTCTCGACTTCAGGCAATTCCGGCACGCTGCCTCCAGGCGAGATAGTCTCCTACCAGATAAAAAGACCCGGCAATCAATCCAAGATCATGCGCGTGATCACGATGCAATTGTTCGAACGCATCTGTGGATAATTCACACGGCGTCGCGTGAAAGCCCAACTCGTTCAGCAGCGCGGCAAGATCCGCCGGCTCATAGGAGCGCGGACTGTTCACCCGGACCACGAGGATATCCACGACCTGATTCACAAGCTGCATAAAGCTGTCACGAGCGTCCTTATCCTTCATCATGCCGACAATGGCAAGAATCTTGCGCTCTGCAAACGCATCGTGCAACGTTGCGGACAACGCAGCAAAGGAGATCGGATTATGAGCGACGTCTACGATCACGTCCGGGGTTCCGGTCAATAGTTGTTGACGACCGGGAATCACGCACGCCGCCAGCCGTTCGCGAATCACTGAATCTTCAAGCGAGAGATCGAGTAAATGTGACGCTTGAATGGCGACTGCGGCATTGTCTCGCTGATGTCGCCCGGGAGTTCCGAGTCCAAGATTTTTGATGGTCCCGCGCTCATCGCGATATGTAAACGCATCATTTTCCTGGGCGGTCCAGCCATAGTCTCGATCAAACACGCAAGCCCGTGCTGAATTCCGGCAGATCGCCTCTTCAAACACGGCTTGCGCCTCCTCCGGTTGACGGCTCAGGACGACGCGCGAATGCGGTTTGATGATTCCTGCCTTATCACGTGCAATTTCAGTCAGCGTGTGCCCAAGAATGTCCATATGATCGTAATCTACCTGAGTAAGCACGGGAATGGTGTTTTCCAACACATTTGTCGCATCCCATTTGCCTCCCAAGCCGGTTTCGACAACATGTACCCCGGTTTGCAAATGCACCGCCGACCACACGTAAGAGACAAACATCATTTCAAAGTAGCTCAGACGAATTGCCGGCTCCGCTGTCAGCAAAGCGACAATCTCTTCGAACCCCTTACACCACAGCGCGTCATCTAATAGCTGTCCGTTCAGCCGCACCCGCTCCTTTACTGAAACGAGATGAGGACTGGAGAAAGAGAGAACATTCTGCTTCGCTGAGACAATGGCCTCAAGAAAGGCGACGACCGAGCCCTTTCCCTTGGTCCCGGCAATGTGAACCGTGTTCGGCAATGCGAGCGGCAGCTTCAGCCGGGCCAGTGCCTGATAGGTGGAATCGAGCTTGGGACGATCGCGAGTGTCACCCAAAGGCAACCGCGACTCGTAGTTTATTAACGAATTAAGATAGACTTCGACATCCGCGAAGGCGGGAAACATAAAAGCGCACCGAACTTGGGGAACCGTTGTTTCCACCAAGATAGCACGCTCCATAACATATCGCAAGTCGTTTTGCAGTGAAACTGTTACGGTTGATAAAGCCCTTTCACAGGCTTATTTCCACCAATCACACCATTTCGCACCCCGTCACAAAATCCATGATCCAGGGAACTCCGTGCGCGCCTCACAGCGTTTGAAAGAGGAATGGCGGACGGTTGCCTCTCTTCGACGAGGAGCCAGATTGTGAACGCCGGAACAATCGTCGAAATCGCCGCCATAACATATTCAAGTGGCTATTCGCACGAGTCGTGCCTGAGCGGACTTGAGTTTGCAAAACATTAGTGGGACAGAATGGCACATGATTCTGATCTGTCCACTGATCGAATTCCGGCTCCACGTGCTTCATGAGCGCCGCCTTTGCGAAAAGTGAGGGATGAAAATACCGCTTGCATCAACCGTGTCGAGACACTATATTAAGTAGGGTTCACAACGGCCCGCTTTCCTCGCTAAACCCGCAGGCAAAAGTGGTTCGTAACCACCAGGTCGCCGACAGATGAACAGAAGGAGTTGCGTATGCCATCGTTTGAAGAGACTATGGAAAACAGCCGCGTGTTTTTGACCTACAGTTTAGCAATGACCATGCTCGGAAAGTCGGCGCAGATCCTGGCGGAACGCGGCGCTGATGCGAAGGCCATGAGTTTCATTACCACCGGGATCGAGCTGCTCGCCAAGCAGTTGCGCGACTACGCCGATTCAAAGGACATGGAAGACGGCGCCGAGCAGGAGCTGGAAAAGCTCTGCCGGTCGTTAGACATCAAGCGTGCGAGCTGACGGCTCTCCGCACAACGCGCTCACAAACAGCGAGCCGGAACCATTGAGTTCCGGCTCTTCTGTTTCATGCTTTCTTCATCTTCCGCAGTTTTTTTTCCATCAGCCGCAGCACTTTCTGCGCAACTTTATTCGGCGTCGTGCGGCCGTTTTCCCAGCGATTCACAGTCGCGAATGTCACACCGATTTCATGCGCGAAACTTTCCTGCGTCATGTTGAGCTCGGTCCGCAACTGGCGGATACGTTCGTTCGTAAACTCGTCATTTTGCGCAGACGAATGCATGTACGGAGGCGTCAAAGTCGTTGCCATAGAAGCTTCCTATTGTAAGGTGAAACTGAAGTCAAACTTGCGCACTGCTATGTAGTTCAGCAACTCGTGTGCCAGTACGATTAGACATTCGCCCAAGCGAATATAAACGTATAATGTACAATGACTTCAATCTTGTGTTTTGACATCAGACTCATCCTAAGATCTGCCCCGAAATGTCCCGTTTGAGGCAAAAAAGAACCTCGAAGTCGCCTTCGAGGTTTGTGAATGCCCCAGTGTTCCGGTGCGTTCACCGGAGCCGCATGCGCTTATTCAGATAGCGAACCAACGCATCGCCGTAATTCGTTTGCGTGTTCAACAAGTGGTAATCAATCCGGTCTTCACGGCAGCCGCGGCGCAGCCTTTCAATGAAATCGCTCATCAGGCCGCAATACTCCTGCCGCAGATGCCACGGCTGCGTCGGCATCTCTTCCTGTGTTTCCAGGTCACGGAAGCGCACGTCGCCGGAAAACGCGAAGTCAATTTCGCGCGGATCAAGAATATGAAACACGAGCACTTCATGGCCGTCATGGCGGAAGTGCCTCAGGCCGGCAAGGATATTCGCAGGATCATCCAGCAGATCCGACAGCACAATGATCAAGCCGCGCCGCGAGATTCGGTCCGCAACCACATGCAAGTTCTTTCCGATGTCCGTGCGGCTGGAGGGCTGCATGGCTTCGAGTTTGCTCAGGATCACGTTCAGATAGGTGCGTACGGATCGCGGCGGCAGATACGTCCGGATGTCCGTGTCATAGGTCACCAGTCCCGTCGCATCGCGCTGCTGGATCATCAGAAATGACAGTGCGGCGGCCAGATACGACGCATACTGGAACTTGGTAATCCCCGTCGTGCCGAAGTTCATCGAATTAGACGTGTCAAGCAGCAGATATGACTTGAGGTTGGTTTCCTCTTCGTACTGTTTGACGTAGAAGCGGTCCGTCTTGGCGTAGAGCTTCCAATCGAGGTTGCGCAGCGGATCGCCGGGCATGTACGCGCGGTGCTCGGCGAATTCAACCGAGAACCCGTGGTACGGCGACTTGTGCAAGCCGACGATGAAACCCTCGACCACCATGCGCGCTCGCAGCTGCATGTTCTTCAACCGCGCGACGAATTCGGGGGAGAGATATTCGGTAGTGGCGGGCACTTAGGATGCTTTCGCTCTTGCTGCGTCCAGCACTTTCTTCCATGCCAGATCAAATGTGGTAGGCACGTCTGAAAAAGACAAGTAGCGATTCCATCTATCGGGACCAACAGCTGCAAGAATAGGAGATGCTACTTGTGCAAGGAAGGAAGGTGTGACATTTCTTACACCGCTGAAATCCAGCCTGATAGGATCGCTTTGCCAATCTCCGTGGACATAAGTCTCTCGAACTCTCACACCAAGATCAAAACTGATTGCAGCATCACCGCCGATGATCTCTCTGACCTTAATCTCCATATTGTCTCTCAATTTGTAACCCAGTCAAAGTTTAGAATGGTTCCAGGAAAACAAATATGCACTCGTTGCGCTCTTGTCAGTTGGCTATTGCTATCATAAACAAGATAGCCACACCGCGAGTATACTTCAATCCAACCACCCAGACGGCCAGTCAGCTCCCTGACAAACGGCAAGCCAGACCCGTAACGGCCCGTTGAAGACCCAGTCACACCTTCTTCAAAGGCATTCTTGATCAAAGTCTCGTCGTTAGAACCTATGTATGCTGGCAACCGTCCAAGATGCGCAGGGATCGAAATACCAAAATCACAAACAGCGAACGACAATACTTTCTTGGCAGGATAAAACTGACCACAAAGAAATCCTCCAACGGGAGATTCACTATGAGCGAACACATTGTCCATGAGTTCGGCGAATGTCTGTTCAAGTCTGCCAATAGAGTCACTTATCCCACTCAGACGAGAGGCGAATTTCTCTGCGACGTGCGTTATGATCTCCGGGCCAGCAAGAAAAAACTGGCTCAGTTCTATTGTATCACTTTGCTCTCGTGCGACGATACCTCGCAAACCCGGCAGAATCCCATTGAGCAGCCCTGCATCCGTAAGATATTGGCTCCATCGAATATCGGTCGGAGGAACACTTTCAACTTCCTTGTACTGTGAGCGGAGGAACTGTACAAGGCTGGCACATAACCACTACGTGAGCTGGCTCAATCGAGATTACATTCTGCAAATCGAGCGATACTTTAGTACCTTCAGGCAGAGCCATAACATCGAGAGACTTGTGGGCCAAATCCTCGAGCGATTGGAATCCTAAGCCGCAACGAAGTATTACCGTGTACATGGATAAGGGAAAAATTACGCCAATAGTCTTTCCACCAAATCCTGCACCTTCACGCCATCCGCTTCGGCATTGAAGCTCGTGACGAGGCGGTGACGCAAGACGGGCAGCGCCGAGGCCCGGACGTCGTTTTCTTCGGGCGTCGGACGGCCATCGAGTGCGGCACGGGTCTTTGCGGCAAGAATCAGATATTGTGAAGCCCGCGGGCCGCACCCCCAGCTTATGTAGTCCTTGATGTACTGCGGAGCATCCGCGTTTGCCGGACGCGTTTTGCGCACCAACTTTACCGCGTATTCGATAACGTTGTCCGCCACCGGAACGCGACGCACGAGTTCCTGCAATTGCATGATCTGCGCGCCGCTCAACACTTTGTTGACTTCCGTTGTCGCCGCGGAAGTCGTCGTTTTCACGATGCGCTGCTCTTCCGCGAGTGACGGGTAATCCACCCAGAGATTGAACATGAAGCGGTCCAACTGCGCTTCCGGCAGCGGATACGTGCCTTCCTGCTCGATCGGATTCTGCGTGGCCAGCACAAAGAACGGTTCTTCGAGATGGTACGTCACGCCGGCGGCAGTGACCTCATGCTCCTGCATTGCCTGCAAGAGCGCCGCCTGCGTTTTCGGCGGAGTCCGGTTGATTTCGTCGGCCAGCACCATGTTGGCAAAGACCGGCCCTTTGATGAACTTGAATGTGCGGCGGCTCGTGGAGCGATCCTCTTCCGCAATTTCGGTTCCGGTGATATCCGACGGCATCAGATCCGGCGTGAATTGAATTCGGCTGAACTTCAGATCCAGCGCTTTGGCCAGAGTGGAAATGAGCAGCGTCTTGGCCAGTCCGGGCACACCGACAAGGAGACAGTGGCCGCGCGCCAAGAGCGACACCAGCAGGCCATTGATCGTCTCCTCCTGACCGACAATTACCTTGCCCACTTCGCGCATCAGCACGTCGTGAGACTGTTTCAGCGACTTCAGGGCTTCCAAATCACCGGATGGAGTCATGCAAGTTCCTCGTAGAGAGCATTTGAATTTTTGGGCGCGTCATCGTATATTGTATCTTGTGAACCACACAAGCATCGTGGATACTCAACAGAACAAAGAGATTCTCACCGGCAAGAGCCGGGACGAGCTGGAACGCTTCGCCGAATCGCTGGGAGAACCGGCTTATCGCGGGCGGCAGCTTTATCGCTGGATCTACGATCGTCGCGCGAGCGGCTTCGCCGAAATGACCGATCTGCCGGCGGCGCTGCGCGAACGGCTCGCGAATGTGGCCGAGGTCGGTCAGCTCTCACTTGCCCGCGAGTCTCACCGGAACCGCGACCGCTCGCAGAAGTTTCTGTTTGAGTTGACGGACGGGCTGCGCGTCGAGACGGTTTACCTGCCGGAGAGTCCCGGCGAAACCGTCTGCATTTCGAGTCAGGTCGGCTGCGCTTTAGGCTGCCAATTCTGCGCCACCGGACGGATGGGCTTCTTCCGCAATCTAAGCGCCGGAGAGATCGTTCAGCAGGTGTTCGAGTGCGAGCGCCGCATGGACACCAGGCTCACCAATGTCGTGTTCATGGGGATGGGCGAACCGTTTCACAACTATGACAACGTGGTAAGCGCCGTGCGTCTGCTCGCGGATCCCGAGGGCTTTGCGATTCCGGCGTCGCGCATTACGGTCTCCACGGTCGGCATCGTGCCGATGATCGAACTCTGGATTGCGGAGAATCCGCCGGCCAAACTGGCGATCTCACTTCACGGCACCACCGACGAGCGTCGCAATAGGATCATGCCGGTGAACAAAGCGTATCCGCTCGACGTGCTCATGAAGTCCGTGCGGCGACTGGCGCACGTCACCAAATTCCCGGTTACGTTCGAGTACATCATGATCGCCGGGCTCAACGACCGCCGCGAAGACGCCGCAAACTTGAAGCAGCTCTTGCGAAATGTTCCTGCGAAAGTGAATCTCATCCACTTGCATCCCACGGGCAGCGACTTGATTCCCAGCACCGACGAGGCGATTGACCGCTTTATGGGGTGGCTGGTCGAAGAGGGAATTCAGTGCACGCTGCGTGAAAGCCGCGGCATCGAAGACAACGCAGCATGCGGAATGCTGTATGCGGAAGAGCCGTTCCGTCCTACGAAAGCGAGAGCATGGGAGCGCGACGCGAAACGCTAACGCGATTTCTGCAAAAGATCGGAGCTGATTTCATACGGCGATCTGTGAGCACGGATCGCCGTTTCTAATTCCTCGAGGTGGCGATCCGACCAGAACTCGGAGACCAGCCGATGCTCGACCAGGCGTTTGATTCGGCGCCGCACACGGTCCACACGCCGCTGCTCGAATTGCCCGGATGATTTCAGGAACTCGACATGCCGCTGAACCTGTTCGTGAAACTCGGTAATCCCCTTGTCCTGCACGGCGACAGTCATGACGTTTGGAGGAGTCCACCCTTCCCAATGTTTCAAGCGCATTGCGCTGCGCAGGTCGGCGGCAAAGCGTTCCGCCCCTTCGCGGTCGGCCTTGTTAATCACGAAGACGTCCGCAATCTCCATCAGCCCCGCCTTCATTCCCTGAATCGTGTCTCCGGACTCGGGCACCAGCACGACAACTGTCGTATCGGCGTACTGCGCGATTTCCAACTCCGACTGCCCGACGCCCACGGTCTCGAAAAGAATGTACTCGTAGCCGCAGGCGTCCATCACGTCGGCCATGTCTCCGGCCGCTTCGGCCAAGCCGCCCAGATCTCCGCGAGTCGCCAGTGAGCGCACAAATACGCCCGGATCAAGGGCAATGGAGTTCATCCGCACGCGGTCCCCGAGCAGCGCGCCGCCGGAAAACGGGCTCGTCGGATCCACGGCAATCACTCCGACCTTCTTCCCCGCCGTCCGCAGCAGCTTCACATAAGCGGTGACGAGCGAACTCTTGCCGGCTCCGGGCGGCCCCGTGAATCCGATTCGCAGCGCGCGCCCCACGCGTTCCGAAATCTGTTTGAGAATACCCGCCGAATGCTCGCGATCATTTTCGATCCGCGACAGTACGCGGGACATGGCGATCCGCGATCCCGCGAGCATCTCAGCAATGTGCGAATTGGACTTCACGACCGAAAGGTGCCGTCGTTTATTCGTTTACCGGTGTTTGCCGCCGTTTTTCCGCGCGCTCGACGTAACTCCGGACTTCCGGCAGGAGAAAGATCTGATCAAAGTTTTCCTGCCCCAGCACTTGAGCCAGCAGATCGGCGCGCTCCTCGAAACTCATCCGGCGATTGAGAATTACCAATCGCTCTTCAGCAAAAATGCACTGCCCGCCATGGAAGTTTCCCTCCTCGACGCGCAATTTGTAGCCGATCTTGCGAACGGCATCCGAGAGATGTTGAACGAGTCTTTCGGCTTTCATGCTCGTTAGAGATATTTCTTCTGTCCCTGCTTCTCCAAAGCCTCAACCACCGCCCGCACGTCCTGCGATTTCTCGCGCGGGCAGATCAGAATCGCATCGCCGGCATCCACGACGATCACGTTATCCAGCCCAACGAGAGCGATCAAACGGTCCTGCGCCAGCACCAGGCTGTTCTTCGTATCCACGGCCAGCGCATTCCCTCGCGTGCCCACGCCCTTCGCGTCGTGCGGCAGGAGTCGCCAGACTTCGTCCCAGCTTCCCACGTCGCTCCAGCCGAAAGTGCCGCGCACGACCGCCACGCGCGGTGCATGTTCCATCACGCCGTAGTCAATCGAGATTCCCTTCAGGGCCTGAAACACGACGCGCGTCACTTCTGCCTCGCGGTCCGTCCCGATGGCGTCCGCGATCTCCTGCAAGCCACTGTACCACTGCGGCAGGTGCTCGGCAATCTGCTTCATGATCGCGTCCGCCCGCCACACGAAGATCCCGCTGTTCCAGAGGAACTCCCCGCTCTGCACAAACGATTGCGCAATCTGCAGCGTGGGCTTCTCGGCGAACGTCTTGACTTTGAAAACGTCATCGCCCAGCGGCTTCGAATTCTTCTCTACTTGAATGTATCCGTAACCGGTTTCCGGACGCGTTGGCTTGATTCCGATTGTCACCAGCACGTCCGAATCGCGCACCAGTTCCGCGGCCTTGCTCAGCACCGCCCGAAACTCCTCGACATTTTCAATGCGGTGATCCGCCGGCAGGACGATCATCGTCGCATTCGGGTCATGATGCAGCAGGCGCACCGCGGCAAGGCCAATCGCCGGCGCCGTGTTGCGCCCCATCGGTTCGAGAATGAACTGGCGATCCGGGAAATCCGGCACAACCTGACGGATCAGCTCCATCTGTTCGCGATTCGTCACGATCCAGCGGCAATCGAGCGGCATCAGCGGTTCCACTCGCCGGAGCGTCTGCTCGATCATCGGCCCTTCACCCAGGAGATCAACGATCTGTTTCGGGCGATGCTTGCGACTCACCGGCCAAAAACGAGTGCCCACTCCACCGGCGATAACGACACTATGCAGCATGAATCCTTTTGGTTAACGATGTTCCGGCCACGAGAGGGAAGTCTCTTGCTCCCAGCGCGCCCGAATGGCAAAGGTATCAGGCGGCATAATAAACGGCTCGGAGTAGGTTAGCGGAATCACCGAGCCGACATCGCAGCGCGAGTTGCGATTGATGTCGTGCGCCGTCTCGATCACATACGTCCCGGCGGGAAGATCCGGAAAAACGACGTCACCCGGCGCTTCCGCAACGCGCGTCTCAAGAAACTCGTGCTTAGCGGCAAAGTAAAGCGTGAACAGATACTGTCCCGGCTCGGGAGTTATGACATGCAGGATCAGCGTACCGAGACTATCCGAAGAATAGATCCCGAATCGCAATTGGGTAGTCGAATCGGCAAACGTGTTGCCTGCCAAATCGCGAATCGCTCGCCCGTCAAACGTGACGGTATAGTCTCTTCCCAATTCAAACGACGGAGCTGGCACCACTTCGACGATGCGCGGCAAGCGTGACTCGAAAATGGCAAAGCCAGTGTCCTTCGCCGTTGACTTGAACGTGATCGAATCAAGAAAGACAGAATCGAGACGGACAGGCTCCGCGAATTCAAGATACAGAGTCTTGCGCAGAGTTCGCGCGCGGCGCTTCAAATCGGGATCGCTATATAGAATTGCCGGACGGGTGGTGTCCGCGCGCTGGCGAATCTCCACGATTTCGGAATCGCTCCATTGTACCCCGCGCGGTGAGATTCCGCTTCCCGAAATCACCCACGTCCCCGGATGCAGCTCTTGCTCTAAGAACAGATGCCACGTATCCACATCAACACGGTCTTTGCACAGGTCCAGCGGCGCGATCGTCTGATCCTGCGATAAAAACGACGCACTAAACGAATCCACCGGAACGGTAATGCGAACGTCAATCTGCCGCTGATTGACCGCTTTCGCGCTGCGAATGGCCGGCGCCGCGGTATCCTGATTGGACGGCTTGAAGCTCACCCACGGCAGCGTCGAATCGGTGACGCTCACGTTCCACGGCGCCACTCCAATTTCTTCCGCTGCCGGATTCCACAAGCCATTGAAATCGCGATCGCGGACGGCAAACACCCGATAGCGCCCTGTGCGCATGTACGCAAACCGGAAGCGGCCAGTCTGATCCGGCTCCGCTTGATAATCCGCGGCGCGCTGTGCCGGGTCCACGATCGTGTCCCCTATCAACTGATAGGCCCACGCTGAAATGGCCGTGGGCGATTCCGTGACCGAGACCCAGCCGTCAATCCGCCCGCGGTCAATCTGCGGTCCAGTTGAAAACGCAATCGTAGACGGTTGACCGGCGGGATTGCCCCGAATGTCCTTGGCCTGCGCTCCCACCGTGATCACATAGGTGCGATTCTCATCGAGCGGATCGAGGTAGATCAACTCAAGCACGTTTCCGCGCCAGCGATAGCGCAATCTCTGACGCGGATCCGGCGACAGGAATAGCGACGATTCCACCGACGTGCGATTCACCGGCTCGGAGAATTCGATGCGCGCGACCAGACGTCGAGCCACATTCGTCGCGTCCGCCGACGGATCGTGACTTACAACAAAGGGGCCGATCTTGTCTTCCGGTCCCCCTGGGGGCGCGGCCATTTTTGCGCACGACCACAGCAGGCACAGCGCGATAAGGAGTGAACCGCCAACCGCACGTCGTGTCACCCGCCGCGCGCGCATTTACCGGCGGCCGATCGAGTGATACTCAAAGCCGCGCGCGCGCATCTCCTCCGGTTCATACAGATTGCGGCCGTCAAAAATAAGCGGCGTCTTCAGCAGATCCTTCACCTTGTCGAGGTCAGGATCGCGAAATTCCTGCCACTCCGTCATGATCAGGAGCGCATCCGCTCCTTGTAACGGCGCGTAATAGTCCTCAAAGTACGAAATTCGCTCGCCGAAGATTTTGCGCGCTTCACCCATTGCCGCCGGGTCGTAGGCCTGCACTTTGGCCCCGCGTTCAAGCAAAGCGTTGATGGTGTAGATGGCCGGCGCCTCGCGCATGTCATCCGTGCGCGGCTTGAACGACAGTCCCCACACGGCAAACGTGCGCCCTTTCAAATCCTCGCCCAACCGCTTCGTCAATTTCTGCACCAGCCGCATGCGCTGCCGCTTATTGACCTTATCCACCGAATTTAGGATTTCAAGCGTGTGATGATTTTCCTCGCCGATCCTGATCAGCGCCGCCACGTCCTTAGGAAAGCAGGAGCCGCCGTAACCGATGCCGGGAAACAAGAAGTGCGGGCCGATCCGCTTATCGGAGCCGATACCGTAGCGCACCGAATTAATATCCGCGCCGACGTCTTCGCACAGATTGGCAACTTCATTCATGAATGTGATCTTCGTCGCGAGCATTGCGTTCGCGGCATACTTGGTCATCTCTGCGGAGCGAACGTCCATCACGATGATCCGGTGCCCCGTGCGCTGAAACGGCGCGTACAGCCGCTCCATCGCCTCCTGCGCGCGTTTGCTGCTCACGCCCAGCACGATCCGATCCGGTTTCATGAAATCGCTGATTGCATCGCCCTCTTTCAGAAACTCCGGATTTGAGACAACGTCGAACTCATGTGAGGTAAACTCGCGCAGTTTCGCCCGCACTTTGTCGCCGGTGCCGACGGGAACGGTAGATTTGTTGACAATGATCTTGTAGCCATTCATCAACTTCCCGATCTGCTCGGCCACAGCCAAGACGTGCGACAAATCGGCGGAGCCGTTTTCCTGCGGCGGGGTGCCGACCGCAATCATGATGATTTCCGAGTCGCCGATGACGGACGCCAAATCCGTGGTAAACGATAACCGGCCCTTCTTGATCGTGCGTTCGAGCACTTCCTCGAGGCCCGGTTCATAAATCGGAACAGCGCCCTGCTTGAGCGCGTCAATCTTCTTCTGGTCAATGTCCACGCAATCCACGTGGTGACCCGTGTCAGCAAGGCACGCGCCGGTTACGAGTCCCACGTAACCCGTGCCGATGACGGTGATTCTCATGTGAGGAATGTAGGAAATGAGAGAAAGGTTCGGGCATGCGCGGAGATCGCGTGAATCAGCGGGAACCGCCGGCGATCACCTTGCGCATATAAAGACTGATGATGTGGTCGAGAATCAAGTGGAGGTCTTCGACGGGGCCGTGCTCGCGGCAGCTCACCGTGATCTGGTGATCCACGAGTGGCGCCAGCTTGCCGCCGCCAAACCCGATCAAGCCGATGGTGATGGCGCCCACTTCGCGCGCCGCCTTCGCGGCTTCGAGCACATTGGGAGAATTCCCCGATGCGGTGAGCAACACAACAACATCTTGAGAACGCACGAACGTCCGTACCGGTTCCGCAAACACGCTTTCATAGTTGATGTCGTTCGCATACGCGGTGAGCATCGGCAAATTGTCGCTGAGGCAGATCATGCGCATCCGCTTGCCGCGGGGCGCCACTGTACCTTTGGAAAAATCGCAGACCCAATGACTGGCCGTCGAGGCCGAGCCGCCGTTGCCGCAAATGAAGATGGTGCGATCGTCGCGATACGCGCGCTCAAACACTTCGAGCACACCATCGATCTGTTCAACGGATATTTCCGCCAGCAGATTCTGCAGCAGGTTCAGATAACCGGTAATGTGGGCGCGGCGTTCGGTCATACTATTTGAAAGAGTATCGCTTCTGATTGAAGATCACTTTGCTGCCGTCGTTTTCCGGCAGAAACGGCAATTCGTACAGGTCATGAAGCGCGTTCCGCACGCGGTCTTGGCTGACCGGCGGTACATAGAGCAACAGAAATCCGCCGCCGCCCGCTCCCGCAATCTTGCCGCCCAGCGCCCCGGAGCGAATCGCCCGCTCATACACCGCGTCAATCTGCGGATCGGACACCTTTGACGCCAGCTCGCGTTTCAGCATCCATCCTTCATGCAGCGCATAACCGACGTCGTCGAAATTGCCGTTCACGAGCGCGTCCCGGATGCGTCCGACCAGCGGCAGCATCGCTTCGATCGTCTTGCGATTCTTGCTCGTGTCGCGCTTCTGCTCGGTGAGAATTTCCGACGAGCTGCGCGTCCGGTACGTATAAAACAGCATCAAATGCGTACCGAACTGCCAGCGCGCCATGGATGTCATGGGCACGCGCTCGGCCGTGACGGACTCATCGGGATTGAAGGTTATGGTCCGCAGGCCGCCGAACGCCGCGATGTATTGATCTTGCTTGCCGATCGGCTTGCCGCAGCGCTCGATTTCAATCTCGCACGCTTCTTTCGCCAGCCGCTCCGGCGTAACCTGCTCGCCTTGATATTGATACATCGCATTGAGCAGCCCGACCACCAGCGACGACGACGATCCCAAACCGCTGCCTTCGGACGGAATATCCGCGAGCGTGGAGATTTCAACGCCGCACTTCAGACCGGTCTTGATCATCGCCTCACGAATCAACTCATGCCGGATTTCGGAGACGCTGTCCACAATCTCCTTCGACATATAGTTGAGGATGATCTTGTTGTCGAAGCGCTCCTTGAGAATGACGAAAATATATTTATCAATGGCGGTGGAAAGAACCTGGCCGGCGCCGTCGCGGTAAAACTCCGCGAGGTCCGATCCGCCTCCGGCAAAACTCAATCGCAGCGGGGTTTGCGTGATGATCATTCAGATGGCTTTGGCTGAAAAAGTTCCTGCACTCGCGCGTAGGCTTCGGGCGAGCCGATGTCCTGAATGTACTCCTCCGTCACGTAGCCATACATCTTGCCCACCAAACGCGGCAGCACATGAAACCCAAGATCCGCCGGGACGGATTCCGGCAGATACGGCTTCAATTCACGGCTCGCCACATGGATTCCCGAATTTGCGAAATTGCTCTTGGGGTGCGCCGGCTTCTCCTCGAAGGACACCACACGCTGCTGCTCATCCAGTTCGATGATCCCGCAGCGCTGCGGCTCGGCTGTCGGATACGCTACCAGCGTCAGCACGGGATTCCCTTTGTCGAGATGAAAGCCGAGCAGCCGGCGCAGATCTGCTCGCGCAAAGTTGTCAGCATACGCGATGAAGAAATACTCCTCATCCTTCACGAAGTCCCACGCCCGGGCAATCGTTCCCGCGCTGCCCAGCAGCTCCGGCTCATAGATTGTCTCTGTGCGAGGCACTGAGCGTGTGCGTAAGAACTGCCGCACCTGATCAGCATGATGGTGCAGGTTGATGAGTACATCGGTCACGCCTGCCCGCTGAAACGCCTCCAGCCAATAATCCAGCAGCGGCCGCCCGCCGATCGGCAACAGACACTTCGGAGTCGCTTGCGTCAGCGCACCGAGCCTGCTTCCGATTCCCGCCGCCAGCAAAAACGCTTTCATGCCGTCGCGAGCGCGTGTTCCTGCATCGCCCACTCGACGGTGCGCCGCAATCCCTCCTCAAACGGGACTTTCGGTTCCCAGCCGAGGATCGCCTTTGCACGATCCGCCGCGAGGTACACCTTCTCAATCTCGCCCGCCCGCGCCGGCGCATAGATCGGCTCGTGCGGAAAGTCCAGAATTCGCGCCAGCGTCCGGTAAATCTCATTCACCGACGTGCCGGTCTCTGAGCCGATATTGACGATCTCGCCCTCGCCGCGCGTCAGCGCGCGCAGGTTCGCATCCACGACATCGCTGATATACACATAATCGCGCAGCGCTTCGCCATCGCCGAAAATCGTCGGCGTTTTGCCTTCGAGCATCAGCCCAATGAAAATCGCATTTACGCCCGCTTCGCCGCGCGGGTTCTGCCGCGGGCCGAAGACATTCGGGTAGCGCAGTACCGTAAACGGCAGCCCCGCGAGCAGCTGATACAACTCCAGATAGTGTTCGACCGTGTGCTTGGAGATGCCGTAGGCGCACTCGGGGTGAATTTCGTGTGTCTCATCTACCGGCAGCCACTGCGGCTCTCCGTATACCGCGCCGCCCGTCGAAATGTAAATGAACTTCCGGACCTTCGCGCGCACCGCTTCAAGAATCAGGTTGATCGAGCCGACGATATTCGTCTGCGCATCAAATTGCGGATCCAAAAGCGACTTGCGCACGTCCATTTGCGCGGCGTGATGATCCACCGCATCCGGCTTGAACTCCTCAAAAACCTTCCGCAGAAACTCCAGATCGCGAATGTCGCCTTCGCAAAACGTTGCGGCTTTGGGTACATTCCGGCGAAACCCGGTGCTCAAGTTGTCCAGCACCGCGACCTCATGCCCCGCCGCGAGAAAACCTTCGGCGACGTGCGACGCAATGAACCCGGCACCTCCGGTGACCAGAATCCTCACGCGACCGGCGCCCCTTTCGCCGAACGAACCACGTTCAGGGATTGCATGTTGCGCTCGGCGAAATCCATGATGTCGTCAATGTCCGTTTGCTCTTCCAGATACTCGCGATAGAGCTTCACTGAATCGGCGGGAGTAAACCGCGGTTCCCATCCCAAGGCGCGCAGCTTGGAAATGTCAGAACAGCTGTGCCGCGTGTCACCGAAGCGAAACAGGCCCGGAATCCGAGGCTTCAGGTCGTCATGCCCGAATTCCTTCGCTACCATGGAGCAAAAATCGTTCACGGTATGCGCACGACCACCGCTGACATTGAACATCTCATGGTCGGCGCGATTATCCTCGAGCACCAGCAGATTGGCGCGCACGACGTCGTGGATGTTCACGAAATCACGCACCTGCAGGCCATCTTCATAAATCAGCGGTGCCCGATTGAAGAAATAACTCAGCGAAAAAATCCGGCACGCGCCCGAATAGTTATTGTAAAAACTTTGCCGCGGCCCCTGCACAATCGAATAGCGCATGGCTACGCTCGGAATATCATAGCGCTTGCCGAAGGCCAGCGTCATCATCTCCTGAGAGTACTTCGAGAGCGCGTACTGATTCTGCGGACTGGCGTGCGCTTCCGGCGTCGGCTGCCAGGCCAGCACTTCGCCTGAAATCGAATGGTGAAAGTCCCAATCCGCCGCTTCTAACTGCGGTAGCGGGCGAATGCCGGGCCGAAAAAGCTCCCCATCGGAAGATTGATAGAGCCCTTCGCCGGCCACGGCCTGCGACGACGCGACCACCACCTTCTTCACCGGCAATTTCTTCTCGACGATCAACTCATAGATCAGCGCCGTGCCGACAGAATTCACATGAAAGAACTTGCTGAAGTCCGGCAGGTAATCCTGATACGCGGCGAAATGATAAACCGCCTCGACGCCCTCCAGCGCTTTCAGCATATCGTCGCGTTTGCGCACATCACCCTCGATAAACCGGACCTGCTTGGGAATATAGTCCGGCTTGCCTTTCATGTGCACCGGCTTTTCCAGGCTGTCCAGAATGGTGACGTCATACCCTTTCTTCAGCAGGGCATCCGTTGTGTGCGATCCGATAAAGCCGGCACCGCCGGTAACGAGAACTCTCAAATGCTAATTCCTATAGCCAAACCGTCAATGCGCTCCGCGTCCGGAGAGGACCACGGGAACCGTTTTGCACAGAATTTTGAAATCCAACCACAGCGACCAATTGTCAATATACGCCAAGTCGAGTCGCACCCATTCGTCGAAATCTGTGATTGTGCTGCGCCCGGAGACCTGCCACAAACAGGTCAGTCCCGGCTTCACCGACAGTTTGCGGCGATGCCAGCTGTCGAAGCGCTGCAACTCGGATTCCAGCGGCGGACGCGGTCCGACGAGTGACATGTCGCCCTTGAAGACGCTCCACAATTGCGGCAGCTCGTCGAGGCTGAACTTGCGCAGTAGCCGTCCGACACTCGTGATGCGCGGGTCGTTCTTCATCTTGAACACCACGCCCTGCATCTCGTTTTTTTCCAGCAGCCGCTCCTTGATGTTGTCCGCGTCCACAACCATCGTGCGGAACTTGTAGCCGGTGAACTTTTTCTTGTTCAGCCCGACGACTTTCCACGTATAGAAGATCGCGCCCCTGTCATCCAGCTTGATTGCCAAGGCAATCAACGCCAGCAGCGGAAAAAGCAAGAACAGCAGGATGCCCGAGGAAACCACATCAAAGAACCGCTTGACCAGGAGCTGCCATTCCTTGTGCAGCGCCGTAGAGTAGATCAGCACCGGCTGATCGTACTGAATCTCCGTCTCCACGCGCGCCACCAGGCCGGAGAAAAAGTTCGAGAGAATCACCGCCCGCACCCCCTCCTGCTCGCACAGCGCCAGCATATCCGTGCAATCCGCGAGCAATCGGGTCGGAACGGCGAACACCACCTCGTCTATCGCGTGCTTGTGCAGAATTTGCGGCAGATCGCCGGGAGTTCCGAGCACTTTCGCGCCCATGATCTCCTGCCCGACCTTGGAGCTGTCCAACTCCACAAAACCGACGAGATCCACTCCCCACTCCGCGTGCTCCAGAATGCTGGTCAGGAAACGCTGCGCCTTTTCGCCCGCGCCGACGATCAGAATGGTGCGATAGAGGCTGCCGCCTTCCCGCAAATACTCCCGCAGCGAATGGAAGAATACCCGATTCAGCGAGAGCAGAGCGACATTCAGAATCACAAAGAGCGCAATTGTTGAGCGCGGCGGTAGCTCGATTCTTAGCGCGAACCCGGTGGCCAGGAGCGCCAACGTTCCGAAAATTACCGTCCGCGAGACCAATTTGATGTCGTGTCGGAGGGGCTGCCGGCGCGATTCTGTGTAGGCCTTTTGCACGTCCAGCAGAAACCACCACAGCACGATAACAATGATCAGAACATTGTAATAGCTCTCTACCGACTGCGCGCTGCCGAAAAAGTAGATGGTGCGGATCTGCGAGCGCAGCTCAAACGCGGTGACGAACGAGACAACCGTCATCAGGATGTCCGCCACCTGCGCAAAAAGCCTCATCCAGATGGATTGTTCATTCCCGTGAGCCATAGGATTTCGTCTCGCCCATCAGCTGCCGCCCGATTCACTCGCGCCTATGCGCCAGCCCCGCCGTAAAAATCCGTGATTGTTTTCGCGACCGTCTCCACCTGTGTTTCCGTGATCTCGGCGTTTATCGGCAGCGCCAGCGACGCTTCGGCCAGCCGCTCCGAGACCGGAAACTGCCCGCGCTTGCAGCCTAGATATGCGAAGCACTCCTGCATGTGCAAAGGCAGTGGGTAATAAATATCACACCCGATCCCCTGCGCCTTGAGATGATCTCTCAAATCGTTGCGGCGCGGGGCGCGAATGACGTATTGATGATAGGTGTGATAGGCGTCGCCCGGCACCTTCGGCGTCGTCACCGGAGCGGACGCCAGCAACTGATCGTACAGAGCCGCCATCTTGCGCCGATGCTCGTTCCACTCATGCAGATGCCTGAACTTCACCGTCAGCACCGCCGCCTGCAGCTCGTCCAGCCGCCCGCAGATGCCGATGCGATCATGGAAATAGCGGTCGTGTCCGCCGTGCACGCGGTCGCGGCGCACGTAATCCGCAATCTGCGGATCCCGTGCCAGCACCATCCCGCCGTCGCCCGCACCGCCAAGATTCTTCGTCGGATAAAAAGAGAACGTGGACAGATCGCCGATGCCGCCCGCGACGACTCCCGCCCGCTTGGCGCCGACTGCCTGACACGCATCCTCGATCAGGTAGAGTCCGTGTCGCTTCGCAAGCTCTTGCCACTCGACCGGGTCCACGACGAGGCCGAACAAATGCACTGGAAGCAGCGCCCTCGTGCGCGAGGTGATCGCCTCTTCCGTCGCCTGAATGCTTTGATTGTACGAGTCCGGATCAATGTCGGCAAACACCGGCTTGGCACCGACGCGCGCAATCGCGCTGGCCGTGGCGAAAAATGTGTACGGAGTCGTCACAACTTCGTCGCCGGGCTTTATGCCGATCGCCAGCAGACTCAAGATCAGCGCGTCCGAACCGGACGAGACGCCGATACCGAAGGGCATCCCGGCCAGCGCCGCCATTTGCTCTTCGAGTTTCTTGACCCGCGGCCCGAGCACGAAATACTGCGTCTCGAATACGCCGGTCACCTCCGCCATCACTTCGTTCTTGATCTTCTGGAACTGCGTCGGCAGATCCAGCATGTTGATGCTCATGCCAGTCCCTGTGAAAAGTACGCGACGGTCTTTTCCAGCCCTTCACGGAAGGTCACTTTCGGCTCGAACCCCATCGCGCGATGTATTTTGGAAATGTCGGCGAGGGAATGCTTGACGTCGCCCGCGCGCGCGGGTTCGTGGATCGCTTCCAACGCCGTTCCCGTGATGTCTGAAATCGTATGCAGCAGGTCGAGCAGGGAGAATCGCTCGCCGCATGCCACATTGAAAAAGTCTCCGCCCACATTCGGCGCTTTGCATGCCAGCAAATTCGCTTCGATCACATTCGCCACGTAGGTGAAGTCGCGCGACTGCTCGCCATCGCCGTAAATCGTCGGCCGCTTGCCGGTCATCGCTCCGGTAATAAATCGCGGAATCACGGCAGAGTATTGCGAGGTCGGGTCCTGCCGCAGGCCGAAAACATTGAAATAGCGCAAAGCTATGGCTTCGAGGCCATACACCTTGTAACACGCCGCGCAATATTTTTCCGCTGCCAGCTTGCTCACCGCATAGGGTGACATCGGCAGCACCGGCATCGCCTCCACTTTCGGCAGCGTCGGCGTGTCGCCATAAACGGATGACGAAGATGCTACTACCACGCGCTGCACGCCGGCGTCCCGCGCCGCGAGCAGCACATTCAGCGTTCCGGTGACGTTGACTTCATTCGTTGCCAGCGGGTCTTGCACCGAGCGCGGCACAGACGGCAGCGCTCCCTGATGCAGCACATACATCCGCCCCTTCACCGCTCGCTTGACGTCATCCGGGTTCCGCAGGTCGCTCTCGAACAGCTCGATGTCCGCCAGAAACGGCACGAGATTCTCTCTCCGCCCCGTGGCGAAGTTATCCAGCACCGCGACGTCGTGGCCGCGAATAAGCAATTCTTCCACGATATTCGAGCCGATGAAGCCGGCCCCGCCCGTCACCAGATATTTTTCACGACTCAAGCGGTCGCCTCCGGATCTTTGCGAACGTAGGTGTAGCAGGGGTTCACCATGCCGCGAAACGCGCCGAACACATAGTCAATGTGTCCCTTTCTCAGCGAGGAGTGGCAGGGCAGCGCGAGGACATTGTCGCGTTCGTCGAATTCCGACTGGATGCCGAACTCCTGCACGCGATCGTGAATCAGCTTCGCCGTGTACGGTTCTTCCGCTTGCAGGAGATAACCCATCGGTACGTCCTGCGCTTTGAGCGGAAGATCTCTCATGCCAAGCAGCGAGAACAACTCATGAAACCGCTGCCAATTCCGCCGCCGCTGCGCCGCGTATTCTACGCGCCGCGGCCAATGAATCTGCAAGAGCTCGCGTACAGTATTTCGCTTCGTTACATCGAGACAATGGAACTCGTCCCACACGCCTTGATCGGGCACATAGTCTCCCACCAGCGCTGCGCCATACTGCATCGGAAACCAGCGCGCCAGATCATACACGGCATAGCGCCCGTAGCTCCCCGGATGCTGCTCGCCCGGCTCGTAATATAGAAAGTCGCGGCAGTCCTCAATCAGCGGGATGTTCTCTGTCGAGAGCGATTCAACCTCCGCGCACGCCACGCCCCAGCGATGGCAGACCAGATACGCATCGGCCTTCATGTCCCGCGCGCAGAACGTAAATCGGTCTCCGAACAGCCGCGTGAGCCCTTCAATGTACGACGACTCACCGACCGAACTCCACACGCCGACCGCCGCGTCTTTCGGCAGCTTCAGCGCTCGCAGCGCGGATTGCAGCGCGTACGGCCAGGACGGCAAATACGTGAACTCAGCGCCGAAGTACTCGGAAAGTGACGTGTTGATCGCCACGAGCTGCTGCTCTTCCCAATCCAGATCCGGCGTCGTGAACGGGCTCAGCGCGATCTTCGGCCGCACCTCGTCCGGCGGAGCGCGAAACAATATCGGATACGGCTGCGTGCAGTACTTTTGAAAATAATGCTGAAGGTCGGGCCGGAAACTCACGCCCACATCGAGATATTCGTATTCCGAATTCTCGAACTGCTCGACGACGTGCCAAAACAGATAGGCGTTTGCCTCGATTGCGCGCCCCTTCTCGTTCGTGCCGCCGTAGTGATAAAAGAGCGTATTCGGCGTCACCGGAGTGACGATGATGCCGCCGACTAATTCATCTTTCAAGTACGCCAGATACAGCTTCTGCGCGTCGTCCAGTGTTTCGGCCAGGGTATCGGGATCGTACCAGACTTTGGCCATCAGCGACAGGTCGCGGCTTTCGACCATGCGGATGCCAGCGCGCTGCGCCTTGCGAATGCCCTGCTTGGCCCGCGACCTCAGCCCCGCCCACGCTTTCTTGCGATTCAGATGCAGGAGCGATCCCTGCGTGAGCACGTCCTTGCCGATGTATTGCAAACTCTGCCTCAGGTGCGTCACTGTGAACAGATGCCGTTGTCCGACGGGCACTCCGTCAGATAAGGCTGAAAAATCACACGGGGACAAAACGGGTCGTCCTCACCGTCTCGAATCATGTTCTCGATGACGCCCGCATTGGTCGTGCCCCAATATGTGTTCGTCGCGTCCAAATCCTCCGTATTGTTGCCACAGGAATTGAAGACGATTGCGTAGTTGTCAATGTGCGTCATACAGTTGTAGTTGAACCGGGGAAAGGACGGAGTGGCTCCTCCCGCCGTCGCCCTAATCTCCAAAACACGATTGACGTGATCGTAATTGTTAAACCGGATGTGATTTGAGGAATCTACGCCGGAACCGAGATTAATAGCGTACCACGATGACTGAGTCTGGTTGTGCGAGATCTCGATATTATCCACATGATCCATGTAGATCACACCGGTTATCTCTTGCGACGTCGAGTCGAAACGGCCGCAGTTGTGAAACCAATTGCAGTCAATCAACCCGCGGGTCGCATTGCGTATGTCAATACCGGTCTGTCGCGCACTGTAGAGAATGTTATTTCGCAGACGCAATGAGTCCGGAGCGTAGGAGCGGATATCGCTGGATACCGAGTTGAACACGCTGCGTGTGATCACCTGTTTTCCCACAGACATGTCCAACGCGAGACCGAAGATATTTGCAAAGTAACAGTGATCCATCTCGATCGCCGCGGCATCCGAATGAACCGCTTGCGCGCAATGCTCGAAGCGGCAGTAGGAAAAGCGGCCGACTTGCGCGCCGCCGGAAAGGTGTTGGAAACTAATCCCTTCCCAATCAGACCGGCTCATCACGCTTTCCAGATTCGACGTGAAGGTGATCCACCGGTCCGGCTGGCCGATCGCGATCAATGAGCCATAAACTCGGATCTCCGCGCCATCGCCGCCGCGAATGACCGCCCCCGGTTCGATATACAGCGTGTCTCCGACCGATACGCGCAGCAATTCGAAATCGGGAATGACATAATGATGATCCGCTAACAACGTGCGGCTGCCGGAGGTGATTCCAAAGAGCAGTTCTTCCGGATACAAGTTCAACGCTCCGACGTCTATTGTCGGCTCGTTGAGATTCACCTTCATCGGCGGCGTCCAGCCGTAGCCCTCTTTGGTCGCGACCAGAATATACTCGCCGTTCGGTTGATCCGTGATATTGAATTTGCCGGAGCCGTCGGTCGTTGCCGTGGCAACCAGCAAGCCATTCGACCCGTCTTCCACGCGCCATTCAAAGGCCGCCTTCGGATCATAGGCAAACCCCACACTCGGCTGCCGCGCCGTCGTGTACCACACGGTCTCGTCGCTGAACGAGCGTGACGGATCCTCGAACAGCATGGCCGTTACGCCGTCCGCTGCTCCACCCTGCACAGTGACAGTGCCGACTAAGCCACTGGTCTGCTCCGTCTTCTTACAGCCCGAAAGATGCGCTGTCAAGAAGAATATCAGCAGGCCAAGAAAGGCAATGATGGAACTCAACCGCAGGCCACGCATGAACGCCTCCGCTTACCGGAAATAGACGATGCACGCCGAGACGATGCCCCAGAGCATCACGTTCACTAAAGTTGCGCGATCGCGAACCAAAAGACTGGAAGGATCTCCGCCTTCGCTGCGATGATAGATCAAGTACAGGTAACGAAATACCCCGTACACCACAAACGGCAGCGTCCAGAACAAATCCCGAGTACCGTAGTGCTTCAGCGTGTCATCGGAAATGGTATACAGACTGTACGCCACCAGCGTCGCTCCCGCCAGCGCAGCCAGCATCTGGTCAATAAACGGCAGGCTGTAATTGGCCAGACTCGCGCGGTGCGCGGCCGCCGCGTCGCCGAGAATCGCGATCTCGTGCCGCCGCTTTGCCAGCGCCAGGAATAACGACAAGAGGAAGGCGCACAGAATCAGCCAGTAGGAGAGATACGACTCGGTCAGGAACGGCCGGATCAGCGCCACGCCGGCCACCGCACGATACACAAATCCGGCGGAGAGCAACAGCACATCGAGGATCACCACGTGCTTTAGTCCCAGCGTGTAGGCGAGATTGGTCCCCAGATACGCGGACGCAATCCAGCCAAAGCCGACATTCAGCGCAAAGGCCCATGCGATGCCGCCGATCATGCACAGCGCCGCGACCGCCGCCGCCATGCCCGGCGACACCTGACCCGACGCCACCGGACGGCTCTTCTTGCGCGGATGATTGCGGTCCGCCTTCAGGTCAATCAGATCGTTGAAGGCATACACGCCGCCCGACAGCAGGCAAAAGGCGAGAAAGCCCTGCACGACGACTAGCAGAACATCCGGGTTCTGCAGAACCACCTTGGCGGGCGAGAACAGAACGGCGGCAAACACCACTCCGTTCTTGGTCCACTGTGCGGGTCGAATCAGTCGCAGGATGCCGATCAGGCGATTCACTACGTTTTAAAGTCTCACTACGTTGGCGTGCCGTCCCAACGACTTCGTCGCGTTGCGCGTGTCAAACACGAGCTTCGCATTCTTCACGATCATCGCATAATCTATCGTCGTGTGATCGGTGGCGATCAACACCGCATCGCTGTCCTTCACGAGCTGCTGCGTCAACGGCGTCGAATGCCAACGGTGGTCGCCGATCATGACCGAGGCGATGAACGGATCATGATATTGCACCTTCGCTCCTCGGCGCGCGAGCATCTCGATGATGTCCAACGACGGCGATTCGCGCGGATCATCAATGTCGCGCTTGTACGCTACGCCCATAACCAGAATCTTCGATCCCTTGATCGAGCGCTCGTGATCGTTCAGCGCCCGCGCCAGCCGGTTGATGACATACTCCGGCATCTGCGTGTTGATGTCATCCGCGAGTTCAATGAACCGTGCGCGATACTTGAGCGTCTTCAGCTTCCAGGAAAGATAGATCGGATCAATCGGAATGCAGTGACCGCCCAAGCCGGGGCCGGGATAGAACGGCATGAAGCCAAAGGGCTTCGTGGAGGCCGCGTGGATCACTTCCCACACGTCCACGTTCAAGAGATCGCACATGATCGCAAGCTCATTCACCAAGCCGATATTGATGGAGCGGAACGTGTTCTCCAAGAGCTTCGCCAGTTCCGCGGCTTTGGTGGACGACACCGGCACCACGTGCTTGATCGCCATGCCGTAGATCTCGGCCGCGATCTCGCGGCACTCGGGAGTGTGACCGCCGACCACTTTCGGCGTATTGTCCGTGTGATACACGGGATTGCCCGGATCCACGCGCTCGGGCGAGAACGCGATGAATACGTCGCGCCCCACCTTCAACCCGCGCTCTTCGAACGGCGGCACCATCAGCTCTTCTGTCGTACCGGGATAGGTCGTGCTTTCGAGCACGACGAGCATCCCCGGATGCGCATATTTCAGGATCTCGTCGCGCGCCGCAATGATGAACGAAATGTCCGGATCACCGGTCTTGTTCAACGGAGTCGGCACGCAAATGGACAACGCATCCAGCTCGCGAATCACGGAGTAATCCGTGGTCGCGGTGATCAGACCTTTGCCCACAAAAGTTTTCAGGTCCGCGCTGGACACGTCCAGCACGTAGGAATCTCCAGCCATCAGGCGCTGGACTTTTTCCGGGATAACTTCGATGCCGGTAACGCGGACGCCGTTCCGGGCAAACTCAACCGCCAGAGGAAGACCAACATAGCCCATCCCGATCACGCCCATCCGTAACGTGCGGTTCTGAACCTTTTCGCGCAATGTATTCAATGACATAGAGTTAAAAGATGTTCTTGAGACCAGCAGTCAAGTAATATAACCAGACAGAGACAAAAAAGCAATCAGGAGCAAGTGATGCTTCACCCCTCCGATTGCTTTTTTTGCAATTGTTATACCAGAATTTACAGCGAGGACTCTATGGCAAGCTCAGCCAGCTCATTCTTGTGAACTTTTACTCAAAAGCCAGAAGATACACACGGCCGGCATTCTCAGCTTCCGAGTCATTCCAACGCGCACCGACGGCAATGGTCCCCGCCGGTCCGCCGCTGATCGAACCCAAAGCTGCAGCCGCATTGCCCAACTGGTCTGCCAGCGATTCGCCGCTGAACTTGTAGAACTCCTTGTCCCAGCCACCGTAGTACAGGTACAGCACTCCCCGGCTGCTGGCATCGTCTCTGGCCTGCACAGCCCAGTCACCCTTGCCGTCGTTGTTCAGGTCGCCCAGCGCAAAGACATGGTCCCCGAACCGCCCGGCTTCAGTGCTGCCCCAATAGGTCGCATCCGGAGTCTTGGAAATCGTACTGCCCCCGCCATAGAGATACACTTTGCCCATCTGCTTGCCATCGCGGGTCACTTGCGGCGCACCGATTACGATATCGGCAGTCTTGTCGCCATTCACATCCTGCACGATAGCCACAGAGCGACCGAACTCATCCTGAAATGTTGTTGCTTCGCCACTGATCACCTGTGATGGCTTCGTAAAGCTGGCAGAAGGGCCGCCAAAGAAGAGAAACACCGATCCCGGTAGTTTTTCCCCAATGTTATGATGCGGCGCTCCTATGGCCAAATCGGCCTGTCCATCGCCATTCACGTCGCCGGTAGCAATGTCGGTTCCGAACAAGTCATTCGTCGTTCCCAGTGGAATCTCGACGTCGGCCTTGGAAGGAATCGCCCCCTCCCGTCGCCCAAACCAGATGTACGCCCGTCCCGCCGTTGCCCCGGCCTTGGCTGAGCGCGGTGCGCCGACGATCAGGTCCGCTAACCCGTCGCCGTTGATATCATCTCTCAGGTGCACGGCTTCGCCAAACCCGTCCCCGTTTTCGCCCGATTTCACCGAGCCGGAAACGCTTTTGCCGAAGTCAGCGCCGCCAAAATAGAGATATACTCTCCCTGTCCCCTTCGTAGAAACCTGCGAATTAGGCGCGGCGACTGCCAAGTCCGGCTTGCCATCCCCGTTCCAGTCTCCCCCGCCCGACATCGCCAGGCCGAACAATTCCCCTTCCACCGGCGCAGAGATTGTCAATGCCGCGCGGTCGCTCAGGAGACTATCATAAAAGAATATCTGCCCTGTCCGTGTGGGTCCGTCTGTCTCGCCCGAGGCCGCCACCGCGAACATCGTGCGTTGGCCGTCCCAATTATGCGGACCCTCGATAGACGATCCATAATAACCGCGGACATCCGTCCCATTCAGAACGCGCAGCAGATATTTGGCATTGCGGGTCTCCAGTTGTGCCAACGACAGGGTGAAAATCACCAACAGTGCAACGGACGACAGCAGAATGTATCCGAAACGTTTCATGACTCCAGACCTCCAGTGGTTGGAAGGTTTGCACGAATCGAGAGAGAGCGAGGAGTACAGCGCTTGCCGCACTCCTCGCACCTATTAAATGCTGTAAGTCGGTTACCGGATCCGGACGATATCAATCCGACGGTTCTGGTAGCGGCCCTGCTCTGTGGCGTTGGACGTCACAGCGCGGGACGAACCATACCCCTTCGCCGTCAAACGGGTCGGGTCAACGCCGCGGGAGATCAAGTAGTTCCGCACGGCATCCGCCCGAGCCTGTGACAACGGATTGTTGATCGCATCGGAACCCGTATTATCCGTGTGCCCCTGGATCTCCAACAACTGGATTTCCGGGTGCTCGCTGATGAGCTGCGCAGCGCCATCGAGCACGCGGGCAAACTCATCAGTGATGTCCGCCGAACCCGTCGCGAAGTTCACGCCGGGGAAGCTGACCACACCGCCGGTCTCCGACCAGATCGCCTTGATGGAATCTTTCTGCTCGGGCTTCAGCAGTTCAAGGCTGAGCTTGAGCGAGGGATTGCCTTCAAAGATGTAGCGATGAATGAACTCCTTCGGTCCTTCCTGCTTCTGACAATGAACTTCCTGCTCTTTGTGAGCACGCTTCAGCGAACCGTACTTGCTGCGCCATCCCTCTTCGCGGTCGCCAAAGTAGAAGTTCACGCTCAAGCGGTGATTCTCCTGCAGGAAGCGCTCGGGTTCGGTCACGTACGCATACTGCACGGCAAAGCTGCGGAAGCCAAGTCCCATACCCGCCGTGAAAGCGCGCTGATCATGAACCACGTTGTTCATACCGGCCGCGACATAGAAATTGGTGTTGTCGTTCACATCGAAATGGAACGCACCGCCGATTGCCGCTGTCGCTTCTTGATCCTGCACCTTGACCAGATCCGTGGTCAGCAGAATCGAACGCCATGCCCAGGCGCCTACGCCCAAACGAGCCTCGAACGGCACGGCATCATCGCCGTGTTTGCCGGCAAGGTCACGCACCATCGCGCCGAACTGCAGCTCATCCCACGGCTTGAAAAGCAAGCCGGCGTCGAAGCCATAGCCGGTGTTATCGGCTAGGTCTTCCTGCAGATACTTGCCGCTCAAACCGAGTGCGAAGCCGGCCCCCAGCGTGCGGGCATAGCTCAATTGGAACGCGTTGTTGGACACGTCGAACGCGCCGCTCTGGTTGCCCAAGGCGTCTCGTCCGTCAATCCCGGTGATTCCCGCGTTGAGCCAGGAGAGGCCGAACGTTCCAATGCCGTCGAATCGCAAGGCGGCACCCACATAATTGTAATTCCGCTCCGCCTTCATACCGGCCGTGTACATGAGCGAAGCCTCGAACCGGTGAAGGGTAGCCAGTGCCGCCGGGTTCCAATAGGCCGCCGTGGCATCTTCCGCGACCGCAGTTTGGGCTGTACCCATCGCCATCGCCTTGGCACCCACACCCATGCGCAGCCACGGGTCGGCGAAATTCTGCGCATTCGAAGTGGTCACCATGAATGCAGTGAGAAGCAACACGCTTATCACAGCCAACCGAACACGGGACGTCATATCCCTCCTCCTGCTATATCGAAAAATCACGTTTTTTTGCAAGGGATTGAAGTTTAGGCTGTGGGACCGCGGGGTGACCCGCGGTCCCACAGCTCTCGTTCATTTACTTCTGCTGATTCTTGAAGGCGACCTTCAAGATCTCTTCACGCGTCTCGCCGCCCGCACTGACGCGGACATGCGCAAGATACACGCCGTTCGCGATCTGCTCGTTGTTCTCGTTCACACCGGCCCATTCCGGATCGCCAGCGCTTGGGCTGTACGAACCATCCCAGACCGTGGCCACGAACTGACCGGAGAAGTCGTAGATCTTGATCTCGAGCGACGCGCTGCCCACATTGCCCGTGAGGGAGATGTGGAACTTCGCGACATCGCCCGGCATGAACGGGTTCGGATAAGCATACGGCGCTTCCTCACCCAGTTTCACCAGCTCCGGCACAACCACTGCCCGCACACGGTACGTCCAGTGCATCGTCGTGCTGTTGCCGGCGATATCCGCCACATACGCGTTCAGGATGTAATCGCCAACTTCCAAGCCCGGCGCCTGCACTGGCAGCGTCGCCGTGCCACTCGTCCCGGCCGGATCAATCGTCACCTGCGGATCGGTCGCTACCACCTCACCGTTGAACGTCAACCACAATCTCGTGGCCGAGCCGTTCAGCGTGGTGTTGCCCAATTCGACGAACGTCATGATGAAGGTCGGTGTCACAGCCTGCTCGCGTGCCAGCCAGAGCGTATCGGCTGGATTCGGCGAGAGCGATGTGATGGCCGGTCCGAAGACGTCCACCACACACACGTGGGTGACGGTCGGCAGCGGGCTGCCGCCGTTGAACGTGCCTGTCAACGTCAGACGCAGGCCGTTGAATTCGAACAGGTTCGGAATGTTCGCATCGTACCAGCTCGAGTCACCCGCCGACTGCACCGGCGCGCCGCTAATGACGGTGATGAACGCGCCCGACGAGTCCCGACCTTCGATGGTCAGGTGCAGCGACGAGAGATCCACGTTTTCACACGACCGGCGGAACACGAACGTATGCTGCGGCGAAGACACGTAGCAAGGATCGGTGAAGATGAAGCACGGCTCGCCCGACGTGACGGTGAAGCTCCAGTTGATGCTCGACGTGTTGCACACACGGTCGCACACCGACAGAACCACCGTATATCCGCCCTCTGCGAGCGGCCCGATCCATGTAATGTTGCCGTCGGCGAAGTACGCGGCTGCCGTAAGGTTTTGCGGCGCGCCGCCGTTCAGCGGAATCAGGATCAGTTCGATGCAGCTCGGGTCCACACCGCTGTCACCGTCCAGATCGTCCAGACGGCCGCCGGCCACGTGGCTCTTCCACGAACCCAGTGTACCGCGCGACGAACCGCCGTTGCCGTTATCCTCATCGAGACGGCCGGATCCGCGCTTGCCGTCCGTTACGCCGTTCTTGTGGAACGACGCTGACGAATCAAACGTGGCATCTGAGAAGTTCGCACTGATCACCACAGCCTGCGCATTCGACACTACCGAATTCGGCAGCGGCGATACGATGCTGATGGTGGGCGGCGTGGCGTCCACGATCCAGGACTGCGAACGCGTGGCGGTCTGACCAAGCAAGTTGGTCGCGCTGACCACGATCCGCAGTTCGGTCGCGGCAAGGTTCTCGTCGAAGTTATAGTTGGCTGAGATCGTGTACAGCTGGTTCCGGTTGTTCGGGTCCGGCATTTCGCTGATATCGTACTGAGCGTTGGCCATCAGCGTGTCGGTGCACAGACCGCCTTCACAGACATACACTCGAAGGATGTCTACCCGGATGCCACTCAGGTTCGTGTTGACGTTATCGGTCTCGCGAACTGTCGCGCACAGGTGCAGCGGCAGATCCGGATTCCAGTAACCGTCGTACGAACAGGAGTCGTTCTCGACCGGGCAGAAGGCAATCGCCGGGGCGACGCTGGACACGTTAAACCGCCAGCTGCAGCCGCCGAGGTTGCCGACGCAATCGCACAACGTCACGTCAACCGTATAGGCGCCCGGATTCTGACCCGCGGGAACGACGAACTTGGCGTGTGCCGCATCCAGTTCCAGATAGTCATCCTCGTTCTCGGGGCCGATATTGTCGCCGCTCGGGGAGATGATGTTCATGTCGAAGCATTCCAGACTGATCCCCGAACCGTTATCGTCGAGCGGGTTGCGACCGCGGTCATCGCGAGCTTCCGGCACGTCCACCACACTCTTCGAAATCGGAACGATATTCCCCTTCGCATCCAGACGTCCCACCATCACCGTTGCACGCGGCGTGCTGCGGGTCACGTTGAGATCATCCGGTCCGCCGATGCTGTTCGGTCCCGGCGTGCCGGCGCAGTCGTCAGTGAAGAAGACCTCCACGACAATCGCTTCGTCACGCGTGAAGGTGGCCGAATCGCCCGGCGTGTGCGACACGCAGGTCGGGGCGCAGTTGTCGGCCCAGAACGTCATGCGGCTATGGGTGATGCCGTTGAGCGTATCTACCTCAGGATTCCATAGTTCGTTGACCGCGGTCACGATGACTTCGATTCCCTGCTGGCCATCGGGGAAGGACCCGCCGAGGAAGTAGGTCACGTGCACGCTGTCCTGACCGTCCGGGTCAATCGTCGTCGGCCCGGAGATCCGCTCGCCTTCCGGAACCGTACGGACTTCGTACCAGATTCCGTTCGGGGCGATCGGCATATTTACCGTGGTCTCCACCGAGAAGCCGAACTGGTTGTTCGAACCTTCGGGGTTGAACCACACACCGCAGTCGGTCGGCTCGAACTCGATGCTCGGGCCGCTGCAGCGTACATAATAGGTCCATGAGAAGCCCTGACTACCGACGTTGCCGACGGAGTCAGCGGCGTTCACGATGATCTGGTGCTGACCGGGCGTGTAGGCAAAGTCGGCCGCGGCGCCGGAGCTTGGACCGCCCCACGTAAACACCGCGTCATCATTGCCAAACTGCTGGAAGATGTGGAAGTTCAGCCCGTGGTTTGCCGTATCGGTTCTCGCGAACACGATACCGTCGATCCACAACTGGAAGTTCCGCATATCCACCTGCGAGGCGCCGCTGCAGCACATGGTCAGATCATTGATCGCGGCGCTCAACGTCAACCGCTCACCGCAGTTGAACGTATCGGCCACGAAGTTGACCGGATCTTCATCGATGCGCGGCATCCAGCAATCGCAATCGTCGGACCACCAGTAGTCGTTATCATTGTTCAGGCAGTCGCGCCAGTCTTCGTTCGTCAGGCCATCGCCGTCCTCGTCAATCGGGGCTCCGATCGGCGAAATCGCGCTGACCATCGGCGGCTCGATGTCGATGAAGTACGTGTAGTATTCGGTCTCGTTGCCGTCGTCTTCGTTGTCGAGACAGACCTTGTTGGCCACGAATTCCCACTCCACGCACATCGATTGCGGATTCAAGCACGGTTCGTCGCTTTCGTACCACAGGTACTGAATCGCTTCCCACTCCACCGTGACCGATGCGCGATAGCCATTGGCGATCGGCACAAAGGTCATCGCATCCTGGTGGATTTCGTAATACACATCGCCGCCGTAGTAGTCGCAGTTGAAGACGTCGACTTCCACGTTGTTCGTGTCAACACCCGACTCGAGATCCGTCAGATTCGCCCACAGCGTAATCTGATGGTTTACGTAGCCCGGCGTCGTGAATGCCTCAGGCGCCGTCACATCCACAAAGAACGGAGTGTTCGTCGTGGACTGGTTATTCACGAAGATCTGGACGTAATGCTGACCGGCGCCCAGGCAGCCGAAGTACGGCGGATTGTCGGAACCGTCCGGGTTGAACCAGACGCTGTACTGGCCGGAGAGTTGGTCGTAGGCAGTCAGGAACATCGCTTCGTCGTCTTCCGTATCGGTCGAGACGCCATCGTTGATGATCCGCACTCCGTCGAGGTACACGTCAATCGTGCTTTCCGGCGGCGTGTACTCACCCTGACGCAGGATCGCCCAGAACGTTGGGGTGCAGTCCGTCGTCGGACCACGCGTCGGCGTGTAGTAGGTGCTGTCCGGCGCCGTCTCGCAATCGGAATCCGCGAATTGGACATTGCCGCTCAACGGCTGGGCCACGGTGAAGAACACCGCGAAGCGAGCCGTGCTCGGGCATCCATGCTCCACGTCACCCGTAGACACGTCCCAATCCACCAGCCACTGGAAGTCAATCTGACCAGTCTGGAAGTTACGGGTCTCATACACGATGCCGACTTCAGACCAGATTTGCGCGCTGGCATCCCAGTAAGCTGCCACGACCTGCCATTGCTGCGGGTTAGGCGGCAACAGCGCCGGGTTGAAGTGCATCCGCAGATGACTCTGAACCGTCCCATTGCCGAGGTTGTTGGACATGATGTTCTCAACCTCGGAAATCAGCGTGTAGTAGTACTGTGACGGCGGAATCAGGTTGACAGCACTGTCGTACCAGGTCGGCTCGAACCACTCGGTTCCGGTTCCGACCGCGCCGCTCGGCGGAACGAACAGCTGCATCTGAATGTCTTCCGACGCCAGCCAGCCGTTGGATCCACCCTGCGTAGTAACCTGGTGAATGTTCAACTCGAACGCCGTAATCTGCATGAACGTAAAGTTGCCTTGTGTGACCGGGATGCTGCGGAAGACGGTGAGCTGTCCGTCACGGCCGTTCAGGTTGCACAGGCTGGTTTCGCCCGGCACCGGACCGGCATAACGAGTCGGATCGCCATTCACCGGCTGTACGCACACCAGCGCACTCTGCACCGGGCAAGCTTCCGTATAGTCTTCCAAGGTGCTGAACACCCACGGCACCTGACCGCTGGTCACCGGCACCCGCACCCAGTCTTCGTGGAACACCACCGGGACGGCAGAGTTGCTCACATCGCTGAAGCGGAAGCGCGGCGGATTCGGATCGTCGTTGCCCGACTCGTCCGTAGCCACGGCGCGGAACACCGCACCGGACGGGATCGCGTCGAACTCGACGTCAATGCCCCAGATGTTGTAATCGAGCCACTCGTCACAATAGGCCGTACCGCTTTGGTCTTCACCAAGGTTGATCCAGATCTGGCCGTTATCGGTCGTGTACTGGAACATCACGTTCGTGGTGAAGTTCGGCGGGCAGTCATCTGTCAGCGCCCACAGGTGATCGAAGCACCCCAAACCGTTGTCCACGTCATAGCCCACGATCCACGCGCGCTGGTAGAGCTGGTCAACGATCACGATATGAACGTTGGTCTCCGCACAGTTGCCCGCTTCGTCGTAAGCCACGGCATGAATGGTATAGGTTCCGAACGGTGCCGCACCCGTATTCCAGTACGTCTCCCACGGCGCGCCGTTGGCGTCCGTACCGATGAAGAAGGTGTCACCGTCAGTTGTATAGAAGAAGTCCACTCGCGCAATCGCGCTGTTGCCGCCCTGACCAAAGGCGTCAGTCACGGAAGCCACGATACGAGCGACCTGACCCTGGCCGATTTCCGTGCCTTCCGGCGTCACGTCACCATTAATATTGGTGATCGCCACGACCGGCGCACAGTTATCAACCCGGACCGAATCCGCAAAGATCACGTACGCCACGTTCGGCTCGGGAACCGCATTGTCCCACGCCACCGCCCGCAGTGTGATCAGACCACAGTCAAGCTGCAGCGCGTTCCACTGGAATGCCCAGCGGTTCGTAAACTGATCGAGCACCGCTTGACCGGCAGCGTTCCAGAACGTCGGATCATTCGGGTCGGCAGCCAGCTTGTACTCGAAGTACACCGTGTCGATGCTCGGATCCGACGGCGGAGTCAAGAACTGCACCATCAGGTCATCCACATCCGGGAAGTTCCCGGCGAAGATGGTTTGAGCAATTTCCTGATAGATGGCCGCGAGATCGCTCGGGTCCGGCGCGATGAACAACTGACCACCCGTCTGCGACGCAATTTGCGCCAGGATCGTCGAATCAACACCGTCGCCTAGACCGATTACGAATACCGGCGCGCCCGCGGCGACCGCCAATGCGGTTGCGGAATCCAGACTGATGCTGCTGCTGTTGTCCTCACCATCCGTCAACAGGACAATCGCCTTGCGAAGTTGCTCGGGCTGTATCAGAGCCGCAGCCTCAGCGAGCGCATCATAAATGGCTGTACCGCTGCCGCCGAAGGGAACGTCAATCGCAGTATTCACGGCGTTCAAGTCATCCGTGAATCCCTGGATCACACCCACTTCATCGTCAAACTTGACGACTGACGCGCGGTCGCCCTGATTCATGTTGTTGACAAACGTATGAGCGGCAGCTTCCATGTCAACAAGGGCGCTGTCCATCGAGCCTGAATAATCCATCACCAGGCCAACGGATACGTTCTCCTGAGAGGTCGCGAGACCGCAAGTACCACCGATGAGGCCGTGCGAAACCGGCGTATGCGCACCCAAGCTGATCGGAACGCTGTGATCAATCACGATGTTCCGGCAATCCGTAGCCAGCGTGACCAATTCGCCGCCAAGATCAGCCGAACCGATCGCGCACAACTGCGCAGGTCCTTCCGCAATCGTCGTCACATCCCACTGGCAGAGCGACCATTCGGTCTGGCCAATGGATCCGGCAATCGTGCGAATTTCCGTTGTATCGTTGCCGCGGATCCAGATGAAGCGAACGTAATCCAACAGCGGTTCACTGTGCGCGACGATGCAAATGTCGGTACCGTGGATGTGCGGAGTCGTCTCAGCATCCTGACCGCCAATCGTGATGATCGAGATGTTAGCTTCTTCGTCCACCACCGGGGCCGACCAGTCGATAAGGTAATTGCCCTGGGCGTCCTGGTAATCAGTCTGCTCGCAGTAATCCACGCCGACCGCCATGAAGTCGTAGGTCCAGCCCACCACGAAGTCCGTGGGGACATCCCAGTTGAAGCTGAACGGCCAGTTGCGGTCGCCGCCGACCTGCGTCCAAGCCGTCGGATCACCGCCCGCATGACGGTAGTAGAACCGCACCTTGCGAACCGTGAAGTTGTCGGACGCCTCAATCTGGAACGTGACTTCCGAGCCGCGTTCGAGTGACGTGATCGGGGTGTGAGTCGGATCGTTCGTTAGATAGACCGACACGATGCTGGCCGATGCCGGCTCGTTGTCCACGTTCACCGTAAGGGTGTTCGTGGGACCGGCGCCGACACCGCTCAGATCACCGTCAATATTGCCATAACCGTCTTCGGCAAACGCGCCGATGACGTAAGTCCCATTGAGCAGTTCCGTATTCCAGTAACCTTCCACCGGGGCAAAGTCACCGGCCGTGCCTTCGACACGCTCGATGATTGTCCATGGACCGTTGGATCCGGCTTCACGTGCCGCAAAGGTCACCGCCACCACATCCGGATTACTCACCGTCGCCGACAACGTCACGTTGCCATGAACGAAGATGACCGAGGAATCTGGTGTGCAATCCGGCGCGACGATCAAGTCGTACGCCACCGGAGCGATGTGATCAACGACGAGGAAGCGCTTCACGTAGCCGTTAGCCATGAGCCACGCCCACTTCTCTTCCCACGTCGTACCTTGCTGCGCATAATTCAGGAACTGCGTCCAGGTCAGCTCATTGCCATTCTGATCTGTGGTCAGAACGGCGATATCATACCATCCGCCGACTTCCGGCTGGGTACAGTTCGTGCCACCCCAGAGTTGCAGATTGTCGCTGCTGAACGGACCCGTTGAATCATCACCGATCGCGCACCAACTCCACGGCTCGAGCGGATGGTCACTGGCCCGCTTCATGTACCAAATTGTGCCATACGCGTCATAGTTCGTCGTATCCGGGCACGCGCCGACGTCTAATACTGTGTAGCGTTCCAGATTGTCGCCGATTTGCGGCTCAGTCCACTGGAAGCACGGCAGGTTGTTCACATGAACGTCAGCCTCCCAGACAAACACCCGGGCCATCGGGGCCGACACGTCAATCGAAACGACGTACTGTCCCCAATCACTGAACTGGCCGCACTGATCTTCCGCCCGCACGCGGACGCAAATGTCGCCTTGCAGACCAGAAATATCCCACAGCATCGTCCAGAGAATGTCGTGACCCATGCTGCCGGTGAATTCGCACCACCACGGCAGCGGCGTGTCCATGCCGACACAGGTGTCGGGCGTGACCGCTTCTTCATCCACGCCGATCTCGAACCAAGTCACGCAATCCGGGCTGTACTCGAAGTACACGCGGCGGATGGACTCATCACCCAGCGAGCTGAAGGCGTGCAGGTACACGTCGTTGTCCCAGCCACCGTTGATGTCGGCCGTATGGTTTTGCTGATCGAACGGAACCGCGGTCGTATCCGTCGGATTGTCCGTCAAACCGATGCTGAACAATTCGACTGACGGCGGGGTCGTGTCAATGATAATCACGTCCACGAACAAGCCGGAGTCGTAAGCCGCCATCGCGCGCGCGACATCCAGATTGCCGTTGTTCCAGCGATCCGTGACCGTCGCCACGATGTGCAGCGTGTCACCGCAGGAGAAGCCTTCTGGATACCACAGCACGAAGTGCGGATTGCACGGGCTGGGGATCGTTCCGATTTCGAACCATGCGTCAGCCTGGTTCGGATGCCATGCATCCTTGGCCCAGAGCTGCACCTGATTATGCGCCTGCGTCGAATCATCCGGCGTCAAGCCATCGTACCAATCCACCCAGAAGGTGGCCGGGTTATCTTCACCGGCACCGATTTCAAGCGTATCCGCACCAGCCGGGTTCGGAGCGGCACCATTAATCTGCGTGATCACGCCGGTCGGTTCCGCGTTGTCCACGTGGACCCAGAACTGATCGGCCATGGCAGCATCCTGCAACTGGCAGATCGCATCCAAGGCCAGCACCCAGACACGGTAGTAGCCGCTCGGGAATTCGCTGACGTCCCACGAGAAGGTGTAGGAAGCACCGGCACTGTGGCTGGTCGTATCCCAGCAAACTGAATCTACCAGTGTCGGCGGCACGCCGGCCTCTTCGCTTTCGACATAGAGGCGAACGCAAGCGACATACTGTTGATATTCCGGCAGCGAGCCGGTGATCGTCACCGTCTGGTTGCCGACCTCTGTATTACCGTCGAGTATGCAGTCCTCGACGCTGGTCGTGCCCAGCCCATAATTCTGCATACGATCACCACCGTTGCCGCTGTCTGGCTCGGCCGTACAATCCAACCCCACATAGTCCATGCAGTCCAGCGATGCGTGATCCGGCAACGCGATCGGGCAATCCACACAAACCAGCGTGGTAGCGCCGAAGCCGCAATCCGTCGTGACCGTTACGCTGCCCACGTTGCCCGCACAGTCGGTGAAGTGGACGGTGAACTCGTAGCAGCCCATGTCAAGATTATGATCCAGCCAGTAACCGCAAAGGTCGCCGCCGAAGTCAAATGTCCACGTGTCGTCGTCAAGACGCGTCAACCCTCCGAAACTGAAGCCAAACAGGCCGTCATCGCGGACCGCTGTCATCCAGACGCTGTCCACGTTCACTTCATGCGAGATAGTATCGGGCAGGAAGGTCGCGCTCACCATTGCATTGTCGGTGTTGAACACGCAGCGGTCGCCGCAATCGGTCGTGGTTAGGATGGTCTCCGCCGCCGTGCCGGTGCCCTCGGGGGCCGAACCGTCCACGTACAGCGTGACGACGTCCGACGTGTCGTTGCCGTTGTAGTCTTCTATCAGGACGCGGATGTTAAAGCCGATTTCGCCGATTTCTTCCGGCCGCGGCTGGAACCACACGCACTCCGTGATGTCACCGTTGAGGCCGTTGTCGATCGGATCCCAGATGGTCTCAATGTTCCGCCACTCGCTGGCGCCTTCGCCTTCAATCGTCTGATACTGGAAGGTCAGCGAAGCCAGACCGGTGTCAATATTGGTCGGCGCGAAGAAGGCGCGGATGCAATACGGTGCCGGCGGCATGATGTACCACGTATCCTCGCCCGTGCAGCTCACCGCTGAGTCAGACTCACTGGTGATGCTGTACACTTCAATCCGCGCGGCCGGCTGGTTGTCGTTCAGGCGGATGGTGATCTGGCAGACCACGTTATCGCACAGATCGGTGTTGTTCACCGTATCAATGGCGATCGTACGCAACTGGAACCAGCCTTCCGGATCGCGGAACAAGCTGTCAACGAGGAAGTACGCGTACAGATCCCACACCGCCGTGTACGTGTTGCCCACGTGGCGGACAGTGTCATTCGACAGCGTATCGGCCTCGATGTTCGTCCACGGTCCGATCGGGTTAAGCGTGCGGTATTGGAACACCGCCAGCACGCCCGGATCGGCGAAGCTCTGATCTGTCGTGATAATCGTCAAGTCGCGGTCGGCCGGGATCATCACCACCTGGTTGTCAGCCGGAGCCACGTCGCCGACCTGCGTAATGCAGGCACTCGGCTCGCTGACGTCCACCCAGATGCTCTCGGCGTCCGACACATACGTGTTACCGCAGAGATCCCGCACCACGGAACGGCTCCAGAACATGCTGTTCTCTTCGCCGATGCCGTCGCCCGCCTGGACGTCGTGCGTTTCATCCACTAAGCCGTCGCCGTCATTATCAATGTTGTCGGCGATCGGATTGTAAGCCGTCCAGCTGCCCGGCCAGCCTTCTGTCCAACCTTGATCGTTATTCGACAGCACGGTGTCCACATTGACCCATGAGCTGTCGGCGAACGGATTGTTCGTCAAGCTGACTTGGTAGATGACCATGCAGATATCTTCGACAACCAGGTCACCATTGCTGTTGTACGGCTGAATGTCAGTTACGAAATGAACCACGTCTGCCGTGTCGCAGAGACCGCCGTTCAGGCGCGTCGTGCTAAACTCGATGTCATGCGTTGCTTCCGGTTCCACATTGCGCACGAAGAACACGTGCAGCGAGTCGCCGGGGGCCGGGTTTTCGATCACATGATACGCCACTTCATCGTGCCAGCTGACGACCGTGCGGAACAGGTAGCTGCCGTCATCATACTGCGTGCTCGCAAAGTTGATCACGAATTCGCAGAGACAGATTTCGGAGCATGGCGCAGGGTCGCCGACTTGGAGGCCGGCATCGCCGCAGAATTCTTCCGTGCATGCGTCGCGCGGATCATCGATCCAGCGATCAATTTCCGGCCCTTCATAGATGCCGTTGTCGTTAGCGTCAATCACGAACGAGTAGTGGTAGCACTCCGCTCCGTCAGAGCTGGTGTTCAAGGTCGTAGCGGTTGTCCAGAACCCGTTGCCCGATTCCTGCATGTCAACAAAGTCGTCCGTCTCCCAAATGTAAACGGCCACATCCGGGAACAGATCACGCTCCGCGTACCACGAGTACATCGGATCGCTCTGCTGAGCGTAGTACCATCCGGCCATGCCGGGCACTTCCAACTCGTCGAGTTCAAACTTCACCGTCGCCCACTCTTCAGACGCCAAATCATAGGTGCGGCCGGTGACCGGGTCCGTAATCGGGCTCCAGTTGACGCCATCCTCGCTGATCTGGAACCACACCGTGTCGATCTCGCCTGAGAAGTAGCTCGGATCCGATACGTCATTCGCGGACAGCGGCACCGTGTTGTGCGCGCCGCACGCATCGCCGTAACTCGGATAGCAGAACACCACCTGCGGCTCGTTCACGTTCACCACACGGACTACGAGGTCAATGCGCGTGCTGTCGTCGCCTTCCAGATTGCCGTCCAGATTGGCGTCGCCTTCGTTGAAGTCGTACCAGTCACGGACAAGCATGGCGAAGTTGTACACGCCGGGACCGTAAGTGTTGTCGAGATACAGACCCACGACATAGCGCCCGTTCTGATTGTCATCCGGCGGACTTTGGTCGTAGCCCTTGCCCACATCGAGGAAGGCAAAGTCCTCGGCCGGGTTCACCGGGCAAACATAACCAGCCACGACGTTGTTGTCCAGATCCCAAAGCTGGAGGTTGAACTCCCAGCCGGTGTCACCATGGCAATTCATGATCGCGGCGGCATCGGTGTAGAACAACACCAGCGCTTCGGGATCATTGCCACCCGGATCGGTCGTGCGGTTGTAGAGAACTTCGATCGTGTCGGTCACGAAGTCCTGATACGGCACGGCCTCGAACACGCGGACGCGGTTTTCCGGATTATTCACGTCGTTGGTAACATAGCTGACATGGGTGATCGGAGCCTGAGGCACACATGCAAAGTTCAGACAGAGCATGTTATTGGAATTGATCTCCTCGGCTTGGCCCGTCACATCGGTGACGTACGAAGCGAAGCACCACGTGCTGTAGGCATAGCCATCGGCAACGTCCGCGCTGTCGATGAACGCCCGCACACCGGTCCAGATCACATACACGCTGTCCCACGTGCTTTCCAGCGCGATCGGTCCGATTGCCGGGATCGCCGGATTCAGCGTCACGTCGTTGGGAACATACATCGTGTCCGTGCTACCACCGTTGCGCCAGAACACGAAGTGCATGAGCCACTCGTCTTCAACTTCATCATCCACCAGCGCCACTAACAGCAGCGTGTCGAGCGGATTCTGATAGTTGCAGGTCGAGAAGTAATCGCCCGAGATGATCGGAGTCGTCGGCTCGTCGAACTGCGGCAGCGCCCACTGGAACCATGCGTGGTTGTAGCCGTGCAGAACGGTCTGGTCCGGAAGCGCATCGCGGATTTCAATCGCCATGCAGCAGATGTCCACGCCGCACTCCTGATCGCGATCGATCATGCAGTCGCGGTTGGCGTCGCCCTGAGTATTGTTGTCGCCCCAATCCACGTCATCGATGGCGTAGGCGCGGAAGCGAATCGAATCCAGCGGGCTGTTGCCAAACTCGCAGATGCCGTTCACGTTCAACTCGTAGTAGCCGCCGGCTTCGGGGTACGTCACGAATCCGTCGTCGATATCGAGATAGACGTCGGCACCATAGAGGTCGTTGATGTCGGTATCTTCAACCAGATTCCGCCAGTTGCCCCAGCGATCAAGATACTGGAACTGGACACCCGTGATGCCGCAGGATTGGGCAAGACCCACGTTGTCTTCGACGAAGGCGCGCAGCGAGAAGCTGTTGCATTCGTTGGTGGTCCCGATGACTTCAAACTCATCACCGTAGGTATTGCCCACCCAGCACGACGTCACCGTCGGCGGCGTGTTGTCCACGAAGATCCGTTGCCAGAGCGGGCTCGTGTCGAACAGGCCGCTGGAGTCGTACGCCACCGCGTACAGCCAGTAGTAGCCGCTGATCAAGTTGTTCGTGTTCAGCAGCGTGCTGTAAACATAGGAGAACTGCGGCGTTGTCGAATCGGCATCGCTGTCCCCGCCGATGAAGGTATGGATACCCAGACCCTCCACCGAAAGCGAATCTACGAGGAAGAAGGCGATGCTGTCCATGTCTTCGAAGATCGGCACGACCGCCTGCACCGGCACCCAATCCGAGCTGTCGCAACGATAGTTCGTCACGCACATATCCGGCTCGGGGAAGCAGATCACCGCCAGCGGCGACGTGGTGTCGCACTCCACGCGGAAGGTGATAACCGGCGTATTCAACGCGTCGGAGTTGCCGCAGACATCAAACACCACGAAGCGCAGGTTGAACTGGTGACCCGTTTGGCCCACCGCCAACATTTCGCGCGACAGTTCTGCCATGTTCAGTTGCGCGCACCAGTCTTGCGACCAGTCGTCGCGCGCAATAATCGTATCCTGACCGTTGCTGAACAGACCACTATGGACAAGCACCCAACCCGCAGACGGGTCGGTGTTGCCGACATTATAGAGATTCGGCGCTTCGAAGAATTTGTACTGCATGATGCCTTCGTAAGCATCAAACCAATGCAGCGCATTTGTGAATGAATCGCCCGGCAGCGGATCGTATAGAAGCGCCGGATCAATCCAGTCTTCCGCGCACACGTACATCATTGAGTCGGTCATCGTGTTCGGATTGAAGCACGCGACCAGTGAACTCTGCGGGCCTTCTCCCGGACCGTACGTAAAGTTGTAGTCCTGGAAGCGGTACACCGCGGCGACCGGTCCGATATCGTCCGTGACATCCACCGGGAACACCTGTTCGCACTGGTGACCATAGATATCCTGCGCCCGCACGCGCACGAAGTAGCGGTTCATGCAGGTATCCGGATCCACCGGCGGCAGACCCAGCGTGTCTTCCGAAGACCACGGCAGGTTGCGGATGTTCCAGTACGCTACGAACGGATATTCCGTATCCCACGCGCCGCCCTCGTCCGACAGGATGTTCACCACCTGCCAGTACGGATAAGCGTCGAGATTTCCGTCACGGTTCGCATCATAGCAGTAGTCAAACCACACGCTGTCCACGCCATCCAGCGAATCTTCGATCTGCGTGCGGATTTCCACGTAATCCCATGCCGTGAACAGATCATCCGTGGGGACGTTCGTGCCCGCGCGGGCCGTGTACGCCGCCACGATATCCGGGCACGTCTGATCCAGGATGAACGACCAGCTGAAGTTGCAGGCATTGCCCATCCGGTCGAGGGTCATGATCTCGACCGTGTACCGGCCGTCCGGCAGCACGTCGTCCGTCAAGCGGGACAAGGTCAACGGGCCTTCGTCGAAGTACTCATACGGACCGTAGAACGTCTGGGCGAAAATTCCCACGACGTTGCCGTCCGGCCCGCGCAACTGAATCGTCGAAGCCGACGAACCGTTGAACTGCGAGCTGTCCGGACTTGTGTCCGTGCTCAAGTCCACACCCGAACCAATTTGGCCTTCATCAAGGATGTAGGTATCAAAGATCCACACTCTTAATGAGTCAAAGTTATTGAAGACAAAGATCGAATCATCGGCCGTCAATGTCTGCAGGTCCAAGGAGCCCTGGTTCGTCTGGTTGACGCGGATGGTCACCTCAGCATCATTGTACCACATCCGCAGATTGGTCCCGTACGGACATGTCTCATCTTCGTAGAAGGTGAGCGCCGTCTGGCCACAGGCCAGCGTGTCGCGGTGGCCGTAGATGTCGCTGATGAAGAGGTCAACGTCATACTGGTGTTCGGAGAAGTTATCCGCATACCAGAGGTAGTTGATCCAAACTCCCGCGACGTTCATCGAGTCCACATGCGCCACTTGCGGCATCGTGTTGATCCGCAGGTCGGCCGTGTAGAAGTCCACGCCCTCGCCCAGCTCATCCACAAGACCGTCGGCATCATTGTCAATCTCGTCGCATTGCAGCACCGAGTCTTCGACAAAGATGAAGAACCGTGTGTTATTCACATCTTCGTGTGAATACCACATCCAATTCGTCCCACTGGTATAAACCTTATAGAGGTTCTCGAAGTCCGTATCCGGCGACGAAACGCCGTTAAACGGATTCTCGAGGTTCCACAGGTTCATATTGTAGGCGTCCGCGATATTCGTATCGCACGTCACCGTCGTCGAATCACAGATCAGCATCATGTTGGCCACAGCCCCGGCATTCTGGATCGTGAACGAAATCACGCTGTCGAGGTCTTCCCACAGGCAGTACTGCGTGACCCACCCATCATCAACTTGAGCGTCGTCTAGCTCGCAGTACGAGTAGTCGGACAGCCACAGGGGATACCAGTAGCGGTTGGATGGAATCGAGGTGTTGAACAACGGACCGCCGTTATAGAGCGGGATCACCCACACAATCGAGTCGGTGTTGTTGCCGTCTACATTGCAGAAGACTTCCGTCGGGTACTGAATTGGATCATTCAGGAATCCGGTGAAGTCAATAAAGACCTGTGACCAGTCGTACGCGCAACCGTCCGGACCATCGAGGCAGTTGTCATCCATCAGGACGCTGACGGTCATGACGCTGTCCCAATCCAAGGCATAGACGGAGTTCTGGAGCACCAGCACGCTGTCAATACCGTTATTATCCGGATCACCCGGGAAGCCCGTCACATGCGTGAAATCGCCCCAAACCACGGACCAGTCGTACGTCGCCGTGAAGGCTTCGCCCGATCCGTAGGTCATATCAAGATAATAGCCATGCGAGCCATTGAGACCGGTCTGGCGCTGGCTCTTCACCGGCACCCAAGCCACGTCGGCGCAATCCCAGACAACATCATTCACTACCAGCCACTTCGCCACCAGGCGGTCGCGGCCGTCGCAATCCTGCTCGATATCCCAATAGCTCGGAACGGCTTCGTTCCAATCGGGCGCGACACCGTAGCACGGCGCACCACCCACGCGGTTCGGATCGGGCGTGATCTCAGTCCAATTGTAGATCGCACCAAACGCGCGCAGATCAGCCATCATGGAGTCAATGCGTAGCGTATCTTCGAGGCCGTTAAACAGGCTGTCCAGCCATGCCCAGACTTCGATCGTATCACCCACTTGACCGCGGAACCAGCCCGGCGCGCAGGCGCCCATCACCCACACGCTGTCAACGTCGGGCACAGTGGTATCGCAAGCGCTGGCCTCGAACACGCTGAACACCGAGCCGAAATTGCAGCCTTCGTCGGTCACAAAGAACCACAGCGTGTCGTACGTGCCTTCGGCGCCAACGTTGAAGCATTCACAATCCGTGGTCACGGACAGTGTGTCACCTAACTCATCAGGTTCCCAGAGCTGGGACATGCCGCCCCAGTAAGCGCGGAACGCACCCGGGCCAGTCTGAATCACGTGATCCGCATATACCGTGTCATACCACGCGTATTGCGGATCCTGCGGGCACCAGAAGCGCGAGAAGTCCGCCCATACCTGCTCCGGGTTGCTCACCAAATCTGCGGCATATCCATTGATATCAGCAGTGATGAACACGTGGTCATCACCCGGAGTCACGTAAGCACGCACGGAGTCGTCGCCAATCGTATAAACGAAGTCAATGATCGGTGCTAGCGTATCCACAACGGCAATCGGGACATCGAATAGCGAGTCGCAGTTTCCTGAAACGTCGCAAATCACGAAGTCCATCTTGATCGTGTCGCCATTGTTATAGATTTGGTTCAGGAAGATGTCCGTGCCTCCATAAACGCAAGGCAGACCCCAGACCACCGTCGAGGAGTCCTGCGGAGGAACCAGATCTTCTTGTGTTGCCCAAATGGGGGCTTGTGTCCACCCAAGCGCCGGATCAATTACCGAAAGATCCGCCCAAGCCAGGTTTTCATCTATGCCAAGCGTCGAATCAGCGTCCGGGTCAATCATGCCCAGTATAACCGTCATGTTGCTGCCCGGGCTGACATGTCGTATCGGGAGCTGCACCGGGAAGTACGATAGAACTAGCCCCGTATCACATTCGCAGAACACGTTCACCCCGGTCAATTCCGGCGGCAAGCAGTCGCTGCAGAAGAACAGCGAATCCTCCCAGTACAGCTCGCGGTCATTGTGACCGACGGAGTCGTACAAGGCATGGAGCCTAAAGACAGCAAAGGTATCGGCAAGACACGCATACGCCGCGTCCGTGACATACCACTGAGCTACCCACCAGTTGCTGCCAACATAGAAAACGGTGTCGGGCTCGACATTGTCCTGATTGGGATCATCGTAAACCTGACTCAGGTCCGCCCAAATCTGGGTCGTATCCACACCGATGCCGTCTCCATTGGCGCAGTCAATGCCGTCATCAGAGAACCGCGCACTGATCGTGAACGGATCACGCGGATCGATGCACTCCTCATTGGCATCTTCGCAATTGGAAATGCCATCCAGGCTACCGTATTCGGCATCGATCTGGCTGAGAATGGTGCCATCACCCAGCGTGTCGAGAACCTGAACACACTGGCTCCAACGCGGCTCGTTCACGTCCACCTGCACGCAGTTCTCAAACGTCATGGAACTCATAGCCCATGGCGGCGAAGGCTCATTGTAGGTGTTGAACCGCACCGTAAACGGCAGAGCAGTGCCGTCGCAATGAATGGTCGCCAGGTCGGCCGAGTCAGCGACCAAGTACCACGTGTACTCGCGCGCCCAGCCCAAACTGTCACCCGCATCGGTCACAAAAATGAACCACGGGCCAACAGCGTCCGGAATGACCCATGGGTTCGGATCATCCGTGATCGCCTGGAAATTGCCCTCAATCACATGAATCGAATCCTCATAGACACCCGGCGCGCACAGCGTCAGCTCACACGTCTCGATGATGGTCGCGCGAACGACAACGCTGTCCTCTTCGGCAGAGATCCAGCCATAGGTCGGGTCGTAGTTGCCAATGCCGTCCGGCTCGCCGTAGACTATCGGGCAGCCCGCCGCCCACGGATCGCAGCCGACGAACGTCGCAAAGAACGTTGTGTCTTCGCTGCTGTCGTTCTCATAGGCATCCGTATAAGGCGGATTGTTGTAGCGGCCCGGGTTGCCGCCCTGATCCCACGCGCTGCGGATCACGAGACCGACGTCATACATGATATAGCCGGCTGGCCAGGCATCTGGCAGGTTGAAGTGACCATACAAATGATACTTCACCGAATCATTCGCCAGATGCTCTTCACCAACGCTGTCAATCACCACGAACACCGTATCACCAAAGGCAATAATGATGTCCTGGGTACTCGAATTAATCGCTGAAATCTGCCAGTTGCGGGTGATCGGCCAATTGCCTGAGCCATCCGGACGTGAACCGGCGCTGTCAGGATAGAAGCCTGGCGCAGCTTCATGCACTTGTTCCGACATCACCACGTCAAAGGCGAACAACTCCATGTCTTCGAAGCGGAAGCCGGGATTCGGGCAATCCACCGGATCCGGCCCGACGTTTAGCACCGTGGCCGTTGAACCCGTTGCCGGGTCAGTGGCTCCCGGCGCAATACCGGTCCACTCGAGGAAGTCCGGATTAATGTTGTCCACGTCGAGATCTCTGGCCAGCGTATCGCAAATCAGGAATGTGGTATCGGTCACCATTGAGTCGCCGGCGATTGTGTACGCCCGGACGACAATCGTGTCCTGATCATCCCAATCCACCAGCATCTGGCTGTCGGCGCCGGCCATCGTAAACCATGTGCCCAACCAGACGTAACGGAACTCGATCAAGCCGGCATTGCTCTCGGAAAGCTCAATCCGGCCATCATATATGGTATTATCCGGAGCATCCACACACGGCCCAACGCCGTTCAGGTTGGCGCAAGCCGGGACAAACAATGCCTTCCGCACTTCGCGGAGACGGCCGTTCGTCGGATTGTAGAACTGCAGAACGAGCGTATCGGTCGTATCTGTCTGCACCGTCGCCGCGTCGAGCAGCAACCGCACAAAGATACTATCCTGAACCTGGTCATTCGCCCAGTTCAAATTCGCATCCCACGCGCCCACCGAATCCACCGATCCGGGAGAGATGGCATTCCAGTTCGGAGAGGGGCCAAACGTCGCAAAGTCGGGATCAACCGTACCGGAGCCGACTTCGATCGTATCCGGATCATAGAAGTAGAACCAGTCAGCCGAGTTCACCAGACGCGGGCACGGGGTATCGCCCAGAATGGCGATATCGCAGCCTGAGCCGGACGCCGGCTCGCTCACCAAAGTCGGCCCGTCGAACGCCCGGACATTAATGATGTAGTTGCCCGCCGGGTTCTGGCAATCGGCATCGTACGGGCTGATCTGATAGACATTCCGCCCGTAGTCCGCCGTGTCAATCATGCTCGGATCCACCACGATGCAGGCGATCCACACACGGGTCATCCCATCCGCCGTGAAGACCGTCACCATGTTCGAATCCAAAGCCGGATCTATATTAAGGATGCAAGACCAGTCCACCAGCACCGAGTCCGCCGTCGTGTCGGTCTCGATCCGCACGCACAGGTGGTCGCCGCTAAAGTAGTTCAGGTCGCAATCCGAACCCACCACTGCCGAGTCTTGCGTCACCATCACGGAGTCAATATCAGGACCCGTGCCGTTCAGCCAGATGTACAGCGGATCGGAGTAAACATTGCCCGCATTGTCCTTGATTTCCAGCGTCAGCTTATACAAGCCGTCCGGAAGGTAACTCAGGAACATATTGTGAAGCCACGAGAACGTAATCGAATCCGCATTGACGCTGTTCGCGTCGAACGTGACCGGGGACCAGAGGGTGGGGCTAAACGTCCCAAATGGCGCCGCGTCGCTGAAGAAATAGGTGGTGTCGCCGACAAAATTGTACGGGACGTCCGTACCTACGAACACCACTGAATCCACCCGAACGCGGTAAGTCAGGTCTTCAATCAGGCAGATATCCAGCAGGCCCTGCGTAAAGAAACGCTTGGGCCGGAACTGCAGGACCGGATCTGGATTCACTCCGCCATTGGGTCCGGTCCACCAATAGGTGTGGTTCGCCGGAATGCCGCCATACGCTGGCCCGTTCGGGAGCAGCGGGTTCAAATGCAGCGTGTCAGTCACCAGCACCGTACCGGGCAGGCAGGTATCCACTACGGCATGCAAAATGTTCAGCGTAGTGTATCCTTCGAGCAGGTCCGTACTGCCGTCGTGGTCGCTGCCCAAAATCGCGTTGCAACCGCCGGCATCCATATAACGCGCGTGCGTGATTCCTAAGAGCGCGCCGTTCGGGCACGGGACATTGAGCGGCCCAAGCCACGCGTCCAGCGTGTCCACGCCGTCCTTGCCGTACCACACGAAAACCGCTGAATCGAGCGAAAAGACTCCGAGACCCTCGTCGAACCATCCCCAACGGAACGTATCCAATTGAGCGTTCTGGGCCGGCCAGTTCTGCGGCAAGGGCGCAAACGGATTCAACCAGTTCAGCTCTGCAACGATGTTGCCCGTCGGACCGTTCGGGTCCTCATCCGGCTCCTGCCGTACGTCAAAACCAATCACGTACGGCTCGTTGAACATGTCAAACGGTGACAAGAAGCCGTGCGCATAAATCTTCTCCAAATACCAACGGATGGAATCCGGCGACAGATTACGCCAGTAACGCACGAATTCCGAACTGTCGTAAGGCGAGAAGCGCTTGTTGCACGTCGCGTCGTCGTAGTAGATTTCCAACGTCAATCCGGTCGGCGGAACGTTGTCCAGGCAAACGTCGCACTGGTCAATGGCCCAGTTACTCGCGTTACCGGCGTCGTCAAAGCCCCACACGAAAATCGAATCGCCCGCCGCAAGGGACGTAAGAATACACTTTTGCAGCGAATCCCACAACACGTCGTTGATGGGAATATCCACGTAGATCAGGTCGTTCAAGCTGCCCGGATCAGGTGTCGTGCCAAAGCGCGCGCTCAGCCAAATCAAGGTATCGCGTGGGCACAGCAGACCCATCTCCGCGGCGTTGTGCGGATAATTGATGCTCGGCGGAACGCTCTCGTCGCCCATGAAATCGCCAAACCACACGCCCACGTAAGCAATGTCGAAGTTGGTCCTGAGCGGATTGCCGCAGAAATCGGTGTAACTGTTGCCGTTGCAGCCGCTCGCCGGGTGCGGGAGATCTGCTGTTGTACCCAGATAAATGCGGAAAACGTCGGAACAACCGGCCAGCGTATCGTTGACGATGTAGTTGCCGTTGATAATCGCGCACGAGTCAATACAGGAACTGCTGATCACCGGACGAACGTTGTCCGCCGGGCGCACGCAGTTTACGTCAATGGATTCCCACGTCGTATCACCCACCGCGCCGCGCGTCCATGTCTTGCGCGTCACCTGAATGATGTCGCCGCACGTGCCGTTTTCCAGCGCGCACGCAGCGATCACGAGCGTATCGTTGCCGTAGTTGATCGAGTCCGGAGCGTAGCAGGTGTAGCGCCTCATGTCCACGTACACCGTGTCGCCGATCGTCGCGCCGCTTTGAATGTCAAAGCCCAGCAGCGCCAGCGAATCCACCCAGATGCTGTCGTTGATGGCAATGATGCCGTCCATCTCGAAGCCGCACACCTCGATGTAATGAATCAAGCCGCAGCCCGTGCAAACGACGCAAGCCAGGTTCGCCGAACGCGGCACCTGGCCGCACTGCACTTGGCTCGCAACGTTGTTTACACCGCGCGCGCCAACGGAGAAGTTCACCAATTGGCCCACGTCATAGCAAATTCCTTCGGGACGCACCGTCACCACGCCCACGATGTAGGCGCTATCGGGATCGCTCGGATCTACGAGTCCGCGACCGCGCGTCACGGTCACCTGCATCGGATAACCCTGCAAATCACCGGTCGGACAGGTAAACGTCGCCGGCGGCGTCGGGAAAATCCCTAAGCCCGGAGACGGATCAATCCAAACCTGTACGGTGTCGGCGAACGGGTTCTCTCCGCCGATATACACCGTGATGCGCAACGAGTCTGTCGGTGCATCTACACTGTCGTTCGGTGTTAATGCGGGGTCTTCGAGACACTCAATCGTCACTCCGTCAAAGAGGAATTGAGCATAGGCAGCCGGGCCCGTAAACAGACCGGCGCAGATTACGAAGAAAATCGCAAGCCACACAAAAGGAGATGATGACCTCATTTTGTGACTCTCCTGAATATGGGAATGAATCGTTTTGCGGGGGGAAAGGGGTACGGAACCGGCCGCATGCTCGAACTCAGCTGGTGAGCAGGGAGTTTCGGCATGGCGCGTTGTGGGATCAGATTTCAAAGTAAAACAGTTGGCTTCACTCATAGAAAACTCGGTGTCCGTAGTGTTAGTGGAAAAAAGACACAAACTCCCGACCTGGCGCTCATCCTGTGTAGCGGCCAAAGCCCGGGAAATCTGGGTTCGTTCTATCGTTCGACGAGAAACAAAGACTTAGCCGTGTTAGCCACACCTAAGTTTAGGAAACTTCGATAACAGCAAAATCGCCTCAAATATACTCATTTCGAAATATCTTGTCAAGTACAATTTAGAATTTCTTAAAGACCCAGCAATTTTTAATCGAGCCGCAAAAGCCTTGAGCGACGCGGGTTTTCAGCCTCGCACGCCTCACAATCGGCTGATGCTCAATTTATAGAGTTGATTATTCTTCACTTCAATGCACTCCACCATGCAAAATACAAGGACTTAGCTGGCTCGGGCCGTACTGGACAAGATCATTGTCCGCACAATTTTCGCCGAAGCTATTGAAGATATTTGAGATACGTCAAGCATCGGGGTCAGCTCTACCACGTCCCAACCTACCCATCGGCACCCGCCCAACCCCGCCAACCACCCCTGCAAGGTCTGAAAGCTGACCCCACCCGGCTCAGGTGTCCCTGTTCCCGGAAGTACCGAAGGATCAAGCACATCAAGGTCAACTGTGACGTAGAGCGGGCGGTCGCCGACCCAGTCCCGAATTTCCTCCACCTCAATTGTGGAAGGTCTTAATATTCCGAGGCTTTCAGAGAGCTCGAATTCTTCTCGGGTTCCTGACCGCTGACCCACTTGCAAAATGCGTGACGGTTCTACAATATCCGCGATCCGTCTCATCACAGTTGCGTGACTTAAGTCAACACCTAAGTACTTGTTTCTCATGTCCAAATGGGCGTCGAATTGGACGATAACAACGTCTGGATGCGCTTCGACAGCAGCCCTATAGAGCGGCAAAGTCAGCAAGTGCTCACCCCCTAAGGCGGCAGGAATTTGCCCGTTCCGGTGAAGTCCTATGGCCATTTCATGCGTCACGTCTAAGGCCTTTGCTATATCGCCGAACGGCAGAAGCAAATCTCCAGCGTCCGCAAAGTTCGCATCTTCGAGGTCCGCTCGAAGAATTGGGTCATAGGTTTCGATCCCGTCCGAGACGGTGCGAATCGCCGCCGGCGCGAACCGCGACCCCGGCCGGTACGACGAGGTCCCGTCGAACGGGCAACCGAAAAGCACGACTCGCGCGCGTTCCACATCCGGTCGCGCGGCCATGAACGGAGTCGTGCGCGTCAGTTCAACACTCATGCGGCGCTCGCCAAAGCGAGAGTGACGGTGTAAAAATCTTGCGCACTTCTATCGGAAAATTCGATCCGGATGATCGAGAAACGCCGGCATCGCAAACGCCGCCTGCTGATGCGCCGGAGTGTAATAGCGCGTATTCTTTGCAATCAGCTGCTGTCGCACGATATCAACCGGCTTTTGTGCGTCCAGCTCATCCGAGGCGATGACGAACGTCCACGAGCCGCTCGGATACGTGGGAATTGTTGCGCCATAGATGCTCACGGTGCCGAAGAAATTCCTCAGCCGCTGCCGCACCTCGCGCACGATCTCCGCCTCCAGCCATACGCTCTTGCACTGCGTGGTGAAGAAGCCGCCCGGCTTCAGCGCCGCCTTGGCCGCCTTGAAATATGGATCCTCGAACAGCACCACCCCCGGCCCCACCGGATCCGTGGAATCTGAGATTACCGCGTCAAACTCGCCGGCGTGGTCCTTAAGATATTGCGCGCCATCCCCCACCTGGATGTCCACCCGCGGATCGCTCAACATTCCGGCAAGCTTGGGAAAGAACTCGCGACACACACTAATCACATCTTCATCAATCTCTGCCAGTACCGCCCGTTCGACTGTCGGATGCTTCAGCACTTCCCGGATCGTTCCTCCATCTCCGCCGCCCACCACACACACGGATTTCGGATTCGGATGCGACAACAGTCCCGGATGCGTCAGCATTTCATGGTAAACGAACTCGTCCCCTTCCGTCGTCATCACAGCTCCGTCGAGGACCAGCATCCGCCCAAAATGCACGGTGTCGAGTACCACGACATCCTGGTACTTCGATGGCTTGTGATACAAAACTTGCTTTATCTGCCACGCGCCCTGAATCGCACCCAAAGTCTCGTGAAACCAAAGTTCCATGAATCCAAATATTTAATGTTTGTGAAACGACGAATGAGAAGAACTTCTCCTTTGTGAAGTGCTTTACAATTCACAGAAAAGTGAGGCTGCTCAGACTGTGCGTCTGAGCCGGACTTATAGGAATTTATGAATCAAGAAATCCGAAAACGGACAAATCAGAAGGGAATACGGAGCAACCGACCAACAAAAACGGGGAGTCGCGTGACCGCGCTCCCCGTCCATCCGGTGAGAATTACGTCCAAAGGACGACCCCGGCAAACGCCGAGCCGACCCCTTTCACAATTCCGGCGGCGGAGATCAGTTTGACATCCGCCAATTTGTATCCTCGCGCACTAAACGCGTAGTTGACTTTCTCGATGACGATTTCCCGGCACGCCGATTCTTCTCCCCGCATGTGATGTTCCATGATCACGCCGGGCAGCGTCGGATCTTCAGGAATCCCGACGGCCACCGCCGCCGTGACCATTGTGCCATGCTCTTCCCCCGTCTCTTCCGCATAGGCAATCGGAATCAGCGCTCCATAAGGAAGCTTGATCGGTGGGATCTCCTTTGCGGCCGGGGGTACAATAGAACTCATGCGCACCAAGTTTGTATTCCCGACGCCGGCGGCCATTAGGGCATTGTCGAACGCATTCAGCGGCGTCGGCCCTTCGGCATACCCGGCCACGAGAAAATAAGTCGTCGGTAGAGTAATGATCATTCGACTTCGGCCAGCAGCTCCTCGGGCTTATGCCGCAGCTTAACGCCGTTGACCTCGCCCAGGATTCCGCGCTTTATTTCCATCGCTGAAAACGACGCGGCGCCCAATTTCTCCTTCAAGTGCAGGAACGCGGCATCCGGGTTCACGTCGTCACCGCACGTAAACAGGTCCACGGCAGCATAGCCGTATTCCGGCCACGTGTGAATCGCCAGGTGCGACTCGGCAATCACCACGACTCCCGACACACCGTGCGGGTTGAAGAGGTGAAACGCTTCCTGAACAATCGTCGCCCCGCTGGCCAGTGCGGCTTCCCGCATCGTTCGCTTGATCAGCGCCACATTGTTCAGCATCTCCGAGCTGCAACCGTAGTAGTCAACAACGATCTGACGCCCCAGTGCTTTCATTTTCCACATCTCCTTAAAACATGGAAGGTGAAACGCGGGTGCCGCCCGCACCCCAACTCTAACGACAGCCGCCGCAACAGCCGGCCGTCACCTAAAACATGGGCGGCGAAGTCACCCAAAGAAATTCCGCCGGACGCCCTCCCGAGTTCTCGAGCACGTGCTCGCGTTCCCCGGAGAAGTAGAAGCTCTCGCCTGTCCGCGCATGATACGTATCGGCCCCGAACCGGATGGTCACGGAGCCTTTGAGCACAAATCCGAACGCTTCCCCTTGAAAGGGTTTCACCGGGTAGGTCTTCTGCCCGGAAAGCATGTGCACGAGCGCGGCTTCCATCGTGCGATTCGTCCCGCCCGGAATCAGCAGCTCGAACTTCTCGGCGCCCATATCCACCAGCGCGGTGCGCTGATCGGCGCTGTAAACGACCGTCTCCCGTACCTCTTCGCGAAAGAAGTCGGTGGGCTTGATGTTCAGTACGGTCAGGATCTGCAACAGATTATCTACGGCAATACTGACCTGATCCCGTTCCAGTTGCGATATAAAGGATTTCGCTAAGTCTGCCCGTTCCGCCAACTCTTCTTGAGTCAGGTTGCTCGCGAGCCTCAGGTTTCGTATCCGCTCGCCGATCTTCACCGGGTAGGTGTCCTTAATGAAACTTCAAGTTCGTTTTACTGAACTGCAAATATAAAAAAAAGTTTCCCCAATGTCAAGAAAAATCTTTGGGGAAACTGGTCAACCTCTGGATTATCAGGAGGAAGCCGCTACGCTTTAAACGAACTTTAAGGCCGCTTTGCTAAACTTCCCGTTCCGCTGAACTTACCGTCAATACGACAGACTTCAATCCGCCCAAAATCCGCCCTTTCGCGCCGTTTTCGCCTCTTATGCGATAGCCTGTGACTTGCAAATCTCCCGGCAGTTCCAGTCACATCTGACTCGCAACAATCGCCATAAGATGTGTATTCACATTATCTTCACTTCTTCGTATCTTCGCTTCCTCGCCTCTCTGTGAGTCTCAGTCTTTCGGCCTCGGCGAGAGGCATTCTCACTCGTAAGTCGAGGCCAGTCTCGGTGGCGGTCTTCTCCACGACGTTCGCAACGCGATACAGCTCCGCCATTCGCTCTGCCTCCGCATAAGGAACATGGAGCGACAGCTCGACCATCTGCGAGGCATAGACCATTCGCATCCGCTCGAGCAGGTCGCCGATCCCTACCCCCTGCCGCGCGCTGATGAGCAAGGCCTCGGGAAACGCTTTCTTGGCTTGGCGGAGAGGCTCGTCGTCCTCCAGGGCATCCACCTTATTAAAGACGAGGAGGCGCGTCCGGTCCTTGAGTCCCATCTCGACGAGGAGCTTCTCGACCTCGTGCATCTGGTCTTGAAAAGCCGGAGAGGCGAGGTCCACGACATGGATGATGCAGTCCGCGTCCTTGATCTCGGCCAGCGTCGAACGGAAGCTCGCCACCAGCGAGGTCGGGAGCTTGCGGATGAACCCCACCGTGTCGGTCAGCAGGACGCGCTCATTCGGCGCCAGTTCGAGCATTCGCGTCGTCGAGTCGAGCGTCGCGAACAGCAGATTCTCTTCGTACACTCCCGCTTGCGTGAGCGCGTTCATCAGCGTGGACTTGCCCACGTTCGTGTAGCCCGCCAGCGCAAACCGGTACATCGTTTCGCGTCCCGCGCGCTGCGTCTCGCGAATTCGGTCAATATGCGCGAGGTCATCCTTCAATACGCTCATGCGGTCGCGGATCAGGCGGCGGTCGGTTTCGATCTGCGTTTCACCCGGCCCGCGCATACCAATACCACCCTGCTGCCGTTCCAAGTGCGTCCATGCTCTCGTCAATCGGGGCAGGATGTAGCCGAGTTGGGCCAGTTCCACCTGCGTCTTCGCTTCTCTTGATCTCGCTCGCAAGGCAAAGATGTCGAGAATCAGGCCGGTGCGATCCATCACGCGGCACTTGAAAATATTCTCTAAATTTCTTGCCTGCGCCGGCGAGAGGTCATCGTCAAAGATCACAAGATCCGCGCGCGTCTCCTCGACGATCTCCTGCAGTTCAACCGCTTTCCCTTTGCCGATCAAGAGCGCCGGATCAGCATCGCGCCGCGGCACGAGTTCTTTCCCCACCACCTCCGCTCCTGCCGTCTGCGCGAGCATGTCAAGTTCGTCCATGTATTCCATCACGAGCGCCCGCTCATTCCCCGACCACTGGATTCCAATGAGCAAGGCCCGCTCGGGGGCATTCGACAGAGTCCCATCGTTCCCGGCGGCATGTGTCTGCACATGCCCCGTACTATGTTTTCCAGCGGCATCCGTCTTCGCCTGCCCCGTATCATTTCGTGTGTGTCGCTTCAACTATCTCCTTTGGTATCGCATGATTTTTCCCTCTACTTTGTGGGGGAACCAAGGGGGAAAACTAACGGCTTTGAGCTTCCGCCGAGCAGGGTCGCTATCTTGCAACAAATCGATAGCAATCATCGTGCGACCCTGCCGGAAAAACCACTCCATATCCTAATCATCTTTGTAGGAACACCCCTTGTGGGTGTTCTTGGATCTGCTCAAGCGCTAAGCGGAGACTCAAGCACGCATTTCGTCCGAAGCATCACTCTTTAGAACCATGACCCGCAGAATCGCCCTTGGTGTCCTTTTTCCATTCCTGTGAACTTCGAAACAGACCTTTGAAAGAACTCTTGAACTCTTGATCTTTGTCGAGTGCAGAGAGTTCTATCGAATAGTTGCAGCAGTTGAGCAGGCGTTCATTGATGAAAGCCTTCTTTCCGGCCTTGTCTGTGTAATCAAAATATGCAGCCACGACACGGATGCCTTGCTTGTTGAGAGCACGGACAAGGGGAACAAAATCAGCATCTCCCGCCACAAGGACCGCGATGTCAATCTTGCCATCAAGCCCCACTTGAAGTGCATCAACGGCAAGCGCAACATCCACGCCCTTTTCCCCACGACTCTGAGACATGGGCAAGTACTTGGGCTCAACTCCGGCATGCAGAAGGTCATGGTACAGGTTGCGGTCTGATTTCAGGTGTTCCAGCGTGGCGTCCTTCGATGAAAAGAGACCCTGATGCCAGGCCGCATAGACAACTTTGTAACTGGCAAAACCCTGTTCCTTCGTGCCAATGAACTTCTCAAGAAAGGCATGGAGTGGTTGGAAGCTCAACCATCCAATCCCACGCTCATGGTAGAAGTACCTTTGAGCGTATGCGAAGAAGGAACCGTCATAAAACACTCCGATTCGACAGATTGATCCTTGTGTCTTCATCTGCTTGCGTCCTCTCAATTGATTTGATGCCAACTGCCGTGCAACCGATAACCGAAGCACCTCACCAAAACCTACCGCTCTTCCTCTTCATCCGAGGCATCCTCGCCTCTCTTTTCATCATCCCTGACCCACGGCTTGCTATCTAACTTCAATGCCAATCCCACGCATCCTAATATCCGTCCATGGTTTGAACAAAATATCAAATAACTCTTGACAAACGGAACTAAAAGCATTATATTGTAGTCCAATATTATAGACACCGTGTTCTTTTAACTTCAATAATCAATCCACGCTCTGAATTTCAGCCCAATTTTCACATTTGTCCTGTTCACAACCTACTTTCCCCGCTTTTTTGTCTGTTTTGTGCCCGGTTTCTAATTCCCTATTTTCAATCTTCCATTCGAGTTAAGGCCATTTCGTTCCGCAAAATTTAATAGTTCTTTCAATCACGTCGCCCGGGTTCTGCTTCATCCTTCATCCTTCCGCCTTCATCCTTTTCTTGGCCTCTTCCCACAGCTTGTCCATCTCTTCCAGCGTCGCCTCGTGGAGCGGCTTGCCGAGCTGCTCTTCAATATACGCAAACCTCTGCATGAACGATTGCGTCGAACCGCGCAGCGCATCCTCCGGATTGATGCCCAGCTTGCGCCCAAGGTTCACCATCGAAAACAGCAGATCGCCGAATTCGCGCTCCATCTTTTCCCGCTCGTCGTGATCCGCTTCATGCTGAAGTTCGTCCAATTCTTCCCGCACTTTCTTCCACACCGGCTCCGCGCTCGGCCAGTCAAATCCCACACCCGCCGCTTTCTCCTGCACGCGAAACGCTCGATTCAACGCGGGTTGATGCTTGGGCACGCCTTCCAGTAGCTTTGGTTTGTGCACCTCGTTGAGCTTGATCTTTTCCCACTGCCGCTCGACGTGCCGCGCGCCGTCCACTTTTGCGTCGCCAAAGACATGCGGATGGCGACGAATCAACTTCTCATTGATCTCGCGAATCACATCTTCGATCGCAAACAACCCCTCTTCTGAAGCAAGCTGCGCGTGAAACACGATGTGCAGCAGCAGATCACCCAGCTCTTTCTTCAACTCGCCGTAGGCCTTGCGATCAATCGAGTCGAGCACCTCATACATCTCTTCGATGAGATACGGGCGCAGGCTCTCGTGCGTCTGCTCGCGATCCCACGGGCAGCCGTTCGGCGCGCGAAGCTGATGCATGATTTCGACCAGATGCTCGAATTCTTGCGCTGCGGCAATTGGTGACTTATTGTCCAATGTTCGACCTCATATCAGACCCCCCATAATCCCCCCATCGTATGGGGGGATGGGTTACCTGCGAAAGTGGCTTCAAATGCACGAGAATCACAAAAAACGGCGAGTCCATCACGACACGCCGTCCATCACCTTCCCCCCATACGATGGGGGGAATATAAGGGGGGGGGTCCACTTCAGACATATTGCAGCAGCGTTTCGTAGCGCTCTTTCAAACTCTTCTCGGTATCGTACTCGATGAAGACGTTGTAGAAATGCAAATCCTGTTCCGTGCTCAACGAGATGCGCAGCGGCGCTTGAGATGCGGAGGCAAGCCCGGCGGTGTACGCGTTGAACTCCGGCATCAGATCCACCACGACATCCGTTTCCAATTCGGAGACCTTGTTACAAAACGCTTGCTCCGGGAAGCCGAGATAGTTTTTCCTGCGGTAATTATAGGCAACCACGCGGGCATCAAGATCGCGGGAAAGCCACGTGCGAAAATTCTCCGGGACGAGCAGCGTAACGAAGCGCGGCTGCATATGCTCGATCAGCGGCTCGATCATGTGCCGGGCGACGTCGAAGTAGTCGAACGACGGCGGCAGAATCAGCAGCAAATGATGCGGACGAATCCCGGTTGACGAGAGATTGAAGCTCTTCTCTTTCCGGCTGTATTTGATTCGCCACCACATCACGCAAACGCGACGTCGCAACTGTTCTTTCCAGGTCATGATTCGGTGGACTCCGCCAGTGCTTCGCGTTTCACGATGCGCACGCGGCCCAGCCGGTGCGCGCGCACCTCTTCAATGATAAACTCGTAGTTGTGATACTCGACCGCCGTTTTCGCCTCGGGGAAGTCGCCGAGTTCGGCCAGCAAAAATCCGGCGAGCGTTTCGAAATCCTGATCGGTTGGAATCACGTCCGCGTCGAGAATCGAGTTGACCGTTTCCACATCGAGCTTGGCATCCACGACGACTGTGCGTGCATCGAGCCGCGTCCACAGCGGGCGCTCGGCGTCGTGCTCATCCTGAATTTCGCCGACGATCTCTTCGATCACGTCTTCCAGCGTGACCAGCCCCGCCGTTCCGCCGTACTCATCCACCGCAATTGCCATGTGCACGCGCTGCTCCTGCAGCTGCTTGAGCAGTTCATGGATCAGCTTCGCCTCGGGAACGAAGATCGCGCGGCGAATGACCTTGCGCAATTCGAAGGTCTCTTCGAGCGGGTAGTGCGTCAACAGATCCTTCGTGTGCAGCACGCCGATGATATTGTCAATCGAACCGTCAACGATCGGAATCCGCGTATGCTGACTCGTGCGAATGGTTTCCAGCAGCTTCCCGGTGGTCGTGGTCACGTCAAGGCAAACCATGTCCGTCCGGGGAACCATGATCTCCCGCACGGTCGTGTCGCCGAACTCGAAGATCGAATGGATCATCTCCTTTTCGGACGACTCGAGCGCGCCGTGCTCCTCCCCCACTTCCACCAGCGTTTTGATCTCGTCTTCCGAAATCCACAACCGCCGCTTCTCAATCCCGAGCGTGCGCGCAATCGTTTCGGTGAACGGCAAGAGCAACGCGATCACCGGAGTCAGCACCCATGCCGTGATCGAGAGCAACCCGGAAAAGCGGAGCGACCATTTCTGCGGGTCGTGAATCGAGACGAGCTTGGGGAGAATCTCGCCCAAGATCAACAGCACGAGCGTAACGACGACGACGTCAATGGTATAGAACAGCCAGCGCGGAAGGTCGGTTTCGCCGATGAAGCTCTGCGTGATCACCGCGGCGAGCGTGGCGGCGAGAATACTCACCACCGTGCTGCCGGTCAGAAGAATGATGAGCAGGCGGCGCGGATCGGACAGTTGGCGCAGCAGACGCCGGGCATGATGATCGGTCCGCTTCGCCAGATCATCAATCTGCGACCGGGTGAGCGAGAACATCGCGGTTTCGCACGACGAGAAGAACGCATACAACGCGACCAGACCAAGAAAGGCCAGCAGACTCCAGATCGGAAACGCAGCCACGCTCATTTCGCCTCGGCCACAGCCGCTAAAGATTGAGCTTCCATCCAGCGCATCTGCCGCTTTTGCGTGACGGTCTGATCGCGGAAGCCGGCGAGATGCAGCACGCCATGCACAGCAAGGCGGGCGACCTCTTCATTCAACGACACGCCGTAATGCTTAGCCTGGCGCCGCGCCTGATCAAGACAGATGTACACCTCACCTTCCAGCTCGTTGCCAATGGAGCCGGTGAGATCGAAGGTGAGCACGTCTGTCGTGCCCGCCACGTCCAGATACTCGCGATGCAGTTTGGCCATCTCGCGATCGCCGACGATCACAAAGTCGAGACGCGCGAGCGGCCGGGCGAGGCGCTGCGCGCCATGCCGGGCGCAGGCTAAAATGTAGTCCTTTCTCAGACGCGTCCCGCGGACAGTGACATGGAATTCCATCCCGTTTCCCGCACCGCGCGCGCGACGTCGAGGTCGTTCAGGCATTGGAGGAGTCTCCCTGCGGTTGTGCTTCAGCCGCCTCGTCCTGCTGGCGGCCATGAAATTCTTCGTACGCGCCAATGATTCGCGCCACGAGCGGATGGCGTACGACATCCGTCTGGTCAAAATAGATAAACCGCACGCCGTCCACGTCTTTGAGAATCTCCTGAATGCTCAGGAGACCGCTTGAAGACTTGGGCTGCAAGTCAATCTGGGTGAGGTCGCCGGTGATCACGGCTTTGGAATTTTCGCCCAAGCGCGTGAGGAACATCTTCATCTGCGACATGGTCGTGTTCTGCGCTTCGTCGAGAATCACAAAGGCGTTGTCGAGCGTGCGCCCGCGCATGTAGGCCAGCGGAGCAATCTCGATGGCCGAGCGATCAAAGAATTTGCGCAGACGCTCGGCGGGCAAGAGTTTCATCAGCGCATCGTAAAGCGGGCGGAAGTAAGGGTCTACTTTTTCCTGCACGTCGCCGGGCAGGAAGCCGAGGTTTTCGCCGGCTTCGACCACGGGACGCGTGAGAATGATGCGATCGTACTTGCCGGACAAGAACGCGGAAACGGCGACCACGACGGCAATGAAGGTCTTGCCGGTGCCGGCGGGACCGATACCGAAGGTGATGTCGCAGCCCTGCATGGCGCGGTAATAGATCTCTTGGCCGCGCGTGCGAGGGCCAAAAGTACGCTCGCCGGTGCGGAAGACAACGTTGCCATTTTCCGGCGCCGGCGCGGGTTCACGGACTTCGCTGCCCGCCAAGCGCAGAATGGTATCTATGTCAACCGGGGTGATAGCGCCTTTGCGACGTGTAACGGCGACCATCTCCATAATGACGTCCACCGCGCGCAGATTCTCGGCTTGAGGTCCGCGGACGAGGATTTTCTCACGGCGAGCCGTGACCTTCGATTCGAGGTTGCGCTGCAGATAATGGAGGTTGGCATCGCCCGGCCCTAACAGCGGCCGGAGCACGCCTTCTTCCACCGGAATTTCGACGATTTCGGATGCGTCAGTAGGGACGGGTACAGATGTCGGACGTGGTGTCGTAGCTCGAATACTCCTGGTTCATTCCCCAAAAAACGACAAACGCCTCCGTTGTTCCAGAGAAATCTCTAAAAAACAGAGGCTAAACGATAGAAATGGCAAGTAGATTCGTAAGAAATACGGAGCGGGAGTTCACGCTCTCCGGTTGTAATCCTAAGTGACAAATGAGGCTTCTCGCCTGTTCCAAAATAGTAATAAACAAGCCGGAAGTCAAGTGAAAGCAGGCCAGATTGCAAGTGCTGGTGGCGAGCATCGCTATAGTTAAATATTTAAATTCAAAGAATTTAATTCTTGACCTTTGTACCCGTTTGCTCAGGGACTCCTGTTACTGAAACATGCAGGTCGGCAAGCAGCTTCGGGTCCACCGGGGATGGGCAGCCGTCCATGAGCGACTGGGCAAGGTTGGTCTTGGGGAAGGCGATGACGTCACGGATGGATTTTCCGGTGAGGGCCATGATGACACGGTCGAGACCGATGGCCATGCCTCCCATAGGCGGCGCGCCGTAGCGGAGCGCCTCGAGTAGGAAGCCGAAGCGCAATTCCGCCTCTTCGTCAGAGATGTTGAGTAAGCGGAAGATCATCGCCTGCTGAACGGGATCGTGAATACGAATCGAGCCGGAGATCAGCTCGCTGCCGTTCATCACGAGATCATAGGCAGTGGAGCGAACATTCCACGGCTCGGTTTCGAGCATATGCGCGTCGTCGGGATGGAAGCCGGTGAACGGGTGATGTGAGGGGAAGACGTCGCCGGTGGCTTCATCGCGCTCGAACAGCGGGAAGTCCACGACCCAGAAGATGGAGAGATTGCTGCGGTCGTCGGGATCGTAGAGCGCGAACTTATCCGCAAGTTTCTTGCGGAAGACGCCCATGCCTTTCAGCACCGGCTCTTTGGGGCCGATGCCCATCAGAATCAGATCGCCGGGCTTGGACTTTAGTTGGGTCGCGAGAGCGCGTAAGGAATCCTCTGATGTCTTGCCGACCAGCACTCCAGCGAATCCGTCGGCAGTGACTTTGAGTGGCAGGATGCCCTGAAGGCCGGAACTCTTTGCCAACTCTTCCAGCTCGCCAATTTCTTTGCGAGACAATTCAGCTTTGCCGGGGAGATTCACGCCGATGACGACTCCGCCCTGCTCCACGGCGGCGGTGATCACACGGAATTCGGTATGGCGAACATGATCAGTGACATTCGAGAGCGGAAGGCCGAAGCGCAGATCCGGCTTGTCGCTGCCGTAGGTTTCCACGACCTCACGATAGCCAAGACGCGGAAAGGGCAGCTTAACATCCACGTTCCACGCCGCTTTCAGAATCTTAGAAAACAGGCGCTCCGCGACAGCGAAAATGGCCTCTCGAGTGGGGAAGGTCAGCTCGACGTCCACCTGCGTAAACTCAGGCTGGCGATCCGAGCGCAGATCTTCATCACGGAAGCAGCGCACGATCTGGAAGTAGCGGTCAAAGCCCGCGACCATCAGGATCTGTTTGTAGATTTGCGGCGATTGCGGCAGCGCGTAAAACTGTCCGGGGAAGATGCGGCTCGGCACGAGATAGTCCCGCGCGCCTTCGGGAGTACTCTTCACCAAACAGGGCGTTTCGACTTCGATGAAGTCTTCGCCGGTGAAATGCTCGCGCACGATATTTGAGATGCGATGGCGGAGCATGAGAATTTCCTGCATCTCCGGGCGGCGCAGATCGAGATAGCGATACTTGAGCCGCATCTCCTCGGTGGTCTTCGCGGCATCGTCGAGTTGGAACGGCAGCGGCAGCGAGCGATTCAATACGGCAAGCGATGTGGCATGCACTTCGATTGCACCGGTCGGCATGTTCGAATTGATCATGCCTTCCGGCCGCGCATGCACGGTGCCTTCAATCTCAATTACCCACTCGGCATGGAGCTCATGCGCGACGGCGGCGACTTTGGGAGTGACCTCGGGATGGACCACAACCTGCGTCTTGCCGTAGCGGTCGCGGAGGTCAATGAAGATCAGGCCCCCAAGGTCGCGGCTTCGCGCCACCCAGCCTTGTAACCGGACAGTTCTGTCGAGATCGGTTTTGCGTAATTCGCCGCACGTATGAGTTCGTGACATCATAGATTGCTCAAAATAGGAGGTTAACAAAACGCACCGCGAAACTCGCGGTGCGGATCGGAAGGCCGCTCAGGGGAAAATATGGGTTATTTTTCGGTGAAAATCAAGGGTGGCGGCGGGTGGCGGCGCCGGAATTGGGGGCCGTACTGAAGTGCGCCGGGTCCACATCAGCGAGCCGCGCGTAGAGTCGGTCGTTGGCCGGGTGATGCACGTCCCCCTGGGAGACATACTCGTGCCACGAGACGAGCGAATGATATTCCTCGCTCACGGCCCGGGCCTGCAGTTTTGTCAGTTTGCGGCGAAAGGCCAAATCCGTCAGATCATTGGTTCGCTCCAGGCGGTTCAGACTTTTCGCCACGCAAACTTGTACGGCTCTCAGCGCGCCCGAGGTTTTGTCGAACTGATGGACATTGCGCTCGCCCCAGAAGGTCTGCGACTCCGCGGGTAAAGCAGCTTTTGAGAGCAGGGCGCTCCAGTTCGTCATGACAAACCGGACGAGGTTCTGTGCATCGAGCAACTGCTCGAACTCCGCTTCAACCTTGACCTCCTGCCGCTCGACCGCAACGGCATCAAACGACATTGAACTCATCGAACCCAGTTCTGCCGCACTCGCGTTGAGCCTGTGCGCGTATTCTTCGATCAACTCTGTCATGCTTGTCGCAAGCGGGCGCAGCGGCGAGTCGAATCGCGCGCGCAACACCGCTGTAGACTCGTCCAGCGGCATGTAAGGGGCGAACTCGATGGCGCGACCGTAGTACTCCACCGCCGTCGTGAGAACCGGCACCACGGTCTTGTTCAAGTAGTCGAGGCGCGGCTTGCGGCTATCCACCCCCGGCGACTCGGTCGGTGCGCGGTCATAGAGCGCGCGACCCCATTCTGCGACAACATCGCCCTGTCTTACTGTCAAGTCGAACGCGTGCTGGGCGGCAGCCCGCGCGGCTTCAGCTTGCTCGTCATGTCCACTCGCCTGCTCGAACGCACGGGCATACGCGGATACCGCGCGAGCGTACTCCGGAAGCGCCCGCCCGTAGGGCGGCTTTTCGGGCATCTCTTTGGCTCGCCTTTCGCCGTCGCTCAGTAATGCGTCGGCGAAGAGAGCATGTGCGTCGCCAATGCGATTCAATGACGGAGCCGCACATTCGGAGTTCGTGTTAAGTACATCGTTGTACCCGTCCTCCAACTTGCTCAAAGCGCGGCGGCACTTGGACTCATCGAATTTTGGAGCTTGAACGAGCTTGACATAATCCTGAAAGGCCAGTTCCTGCAGGTCCCAGAGCGCTTGCGCCGCCGCTTTGGCCACATCCTGCCGCGCAAACTCTGGCTTGCTAGAGTTCTTGTGGTAGAGCGCCCATGCGGCTTCGTTGTGCTTTCGGGCATCGCCGCCCATTGCCAAGCGGCGATGAGCCAGCACACTTTGCGGCGCGTTATCTTTGCGCGCGGCAAGTTGCTCGAAGAGGGCTGTGGCGCGAGCGGTATCGTTTGTTTTAAGCGCGGCTTCGGCGACGATGAGCTGCACGGCGGGATCGGCGGATAGCGATTCCTGAGCATTGAGACAGTGTAATCCAACGCTCAGCACATCGTTCCACTCTCCGGCTTGCCGGTGCCAATCCAAACACTCGCGCCAATAATGAACGGCACGCGGGTCGCCGCTTAAACCTTCCGCGTAGTTGCGCGCGAGACTGGCAGCTGCGGAGGGATTTACGCCATCATTCGAAACCGACTTCCGGGCAATCTCATAGGCCATGGGAGCGGCTGCGCTGAGCGGAAACTGATCCACGACGCGACTCGCGTTCACACCGGCGCGCTGCAGATTACCGCATGCGGCATCGCACTTCGCGCAAAGCAGCAGGAGATCGGGAAGCTCAGGAGTCTTGGGATTTGCCGTGAGAAATTGCTCGAGCCGGTTAGCACGCGTGCGGCACGTGCCGACATCATACGTGGCCGGTGCGAGCGCCTGTTGCGCCTGCGCAACGAGCGCCGGCAAGTCCGCCGGAGTCAGGTCATCCGCAAACGCCGCTGAAATGAGTAAAATGATCGCCAGTATCCGAATCAGGCACTGCATGGCAGCCGTCCTTTCGTCTCGTGTTAGCAGTTGAAACGCTGCAAAGCATGTGCCCCGTTCCGACCCGCTTTGTATTTCCCCTGCATTGTGGGGGAAAAAGAGAAGCGGACGGCTCAAGTTGAACCGTCCGCTTCACGAAACTTCCAGAAAAGCTTTACCCTTCGGCGACCTTGATGATCGCGAGCGTTTTGGAGAGCGCGGCGCGAGCTTCCTCCTGCTTGGCGGGAGTGTCGGCTTCGGCCAATTCGGCCAGCGCGCGGTCGCGAGCTTCGGTGGCGCGTTGGAGATCAATGTCTTCGCGCCGAATGCACTCTTCGGCGAGAACGACAGCGCGGTTGTTGTGCACTTCGAAAAAGCCGCCGGTAATGGCGAAGTCGAAACTCGAGTCCGGATCATCTATCCGCAAACGACCCGGCCGTAGCCCGGCCATCATGGCGGCGTGATCGGCGAGCACTCCGAAGTCACCGTCCGCGCCCGGCGCACGAACGTGAAGGATCTCGCCCTTGTAACAGGTGGCGGTCGGCGTGACGATTTCGATTTGAAACGGTTTGGCCACGTTACTTCGACTTCTCGTAGGTTTCGAGCACTTCTTCGATTCCGCCGGCCATGTAGAACATGCCTTCGGGAATATGATCGTACTGGCCTTCAAGAATGCCCTTGAAGCCGCGTACGGTGTCCTTGATCTTCACATACTTGCCCGGCCGACCGGTGAAGGCTTCGGCGACATAGAACGGCTGCGAGAGGAATTTCTGAATCTTGCGCGCGCGATCCACTACGAGCTTATCTTCTTCCGCCAACTCGTCCATACCGAGAATGGCGATGATGTCCTGCAAATCTTTGTAACGCTGCAGAGTCTGCTGCACGCCGCGAGCACAAGAGTAGTGCTCCTCGCCGACGATCAGCGGATCGAGAATCCGCGACGTGGAGTCCAGCGGATCCACGGCGGGATAAATTCCCAGCTCGGAAATCTTGCGGGACAGCACGGTGGTCGCATCGAGGTGCGCAAAGGTCGTCGCGGGAGCCGGGTCGGTCAAGTCATCGGCGGGAACGTAAATCGCCTGCACCGAAGTGATCGAGCCTTTCTTCGTGGACGTGATGCGTTCCTGTAACGCGCCCATCTCGGTGGCCAGCGTCGGTTGATACCCCACGGCGGACGGCATCCGGCCGAGCAAAGCGGAGACTTCGGAACCGGCCTGCGTGTAGCGGAAGATGTTGTCAATGAAGAGCAGCACGTCGCGCTCTTCTTCGTCGCGGAAATACTCGGCGAGCGTGAGACCGGTCAAGGCGACACGCGAACGCGAGCCGGGCGGCTCGTTCATCTGACCGAAGACCATCGTCACCTTCGAATCGCCGAGCGCGCTTTTGTCCACGGTGCGGATGTCGAACGTCTTGTGATCGAACGTTTTTCCGTACGCAACTACGCCGGATTCGACGAACTCGCGAAGCAGGTCGTTGCCTTCGCGGGTACGCTCGCCGACGCCGGCAAACACCGAGATCCCGGCGTGCTCTTTGGCGATGTTGTGGATCAGCTCCTGCACGATAACGGTCTTGCCGACACCGGCGCCGCCGAAGAGGCCGATCTTGCCGCCCTTGGCGAACGGCTGGATCAGATCAATGACCTTGATCCCGGTTTCGAGCACTTCAGAAGAGGTGTCGAGATCAATGAGCGCCGGCGCCGGGCGGTGAATGGGAAACTGAATCTTGAAGGAAATGTCGCCCAAGCCGTCAATCGGATCGCCGACGACATCAAGAATGCGCCCGAGCGTTCCGGGCCCGACGGGCACCGTAATCGGACGGCCGGTATCCACCACGTTCGTGCCACGCTGCAAGCCTTCCGTCGGATTCATCGAGACCGTGCGGACGGTGTTATCGCCGAGGTGCTGCTGCACTTCGAGCGTCATCATGTCCAAGCCGTCGCGATTAATGTGCAGCGCACTGTACAGCGCCGGCAGATCACCGTCGGGAAACTCGACGTCCACCACCACGCCGATGATCTGCTTGACAACCCCTTTGTTCATTGCGTTCGTATCGTTAAATGGATCTTGTTCGAAGGCGAGATTCAACAGCGGAAGCTGCGGGACATGCGGAGCGGATTACGCCTGCAGTTTCGTCAGCAGCTCGCGCTTGCGGTCGGGCCGCTTGTTCGCAAAGCTATGGTCGAGCACCTGCAGAAACATTTCGCGGATATCGCCGCTCTTCGGCGGCAGGTGCAGCTCGATGTACTTAAGAATCGCCTCGGGCTTCTTGCGACCCATCATGCGCAGGGCGATGACGAGGCCGGTGCGAACGTACTCCGAGGAATCCTGGAGCAGCGGATTCAATAATTCCAACAGCCGCGGGATAATCTGCTCGTTGACCTGCACATAGCCCAGCAACGCTTGCGTTGCCGCGTGGTGCAGCAGGTATTCGGAATCGGTGACCCAACCCGCCAACTCTTCCAGTACCCAATCCTGATGAAACTCGACGGCGCCGGAATAGCCTTCGCGAGAGTCATAGGCATGGGCGGCGAATTCGCGCGCCTCCCACTCATCACCGCTCGCCAGATGGCGGACAGCGCTGGCCCACGTCGCCGGATTGTAACGCGCGAGACGCGAAACGATGACGGCCGTAACCGCACGGGTCTCGCCAACCTGCGAAGCCATCAGCTGGAGGACAGCACTGAGCGCGGCTTCAGGCTTTTTCTCGAGGATCTGACCTGCGGCCTGTCCTAAATCGAGAATGGGCTCGGGCGGATACATCGTTAGGCCCTGCAAAAGCTCATCCGACTGCGCAACCAGTTCCGCGATGTCGGATTCGCCCGCCAGATATTCGCGGAGCGTTTCGAGAAACTCCTCGCGCAGCTGTGCGGAGATCACTGGCTGATAATGGGCGGTTCCGGAACACGCTGTTGGGGATCCGGTCCGGCGGTGCCGCGATCCGTGCGCTCGATTTTATCGCGCATGTCCTGCAAATCGAGGAAGTGCGAGCCGACCGCCATGCGCAATTCGGCCGCAATCCAGTTTTGCGTGGAGACGACACAGATCTCTTTGCCGCGGGAGCGAAGCAGTTCCAGCGCGCGCTCGAAGTCGCCGTCGCCGGAGAGCAGAATGGCTTTGTCGAAATTGTCAACCGTATTGAACATGTCCATGACAATTTCGACGTCCAGATTGGCTTTCTGCGTGGTTTCCCCGGTCTCGGAATCATAGATCGTCTTCAGCCCCTTGGTCCGTACGACGTAACCGGCATACGCAAGAAAGCGTACGAAGTTTTCGTCGCGGGGGTCCGGCGGCCGCTTCAAACCCATGTACCAGTAGGCATCCGTCAGTTCGTCGTCGCTGCGCAGTACCTTAAGTAATTTGGCGGGGTCGAAAAACCACCCCAGGCCTTTTTTTTGAGTATAGAACATATTTGCGCCATCCACAAAAATGGAGACGCGTCTTCGACCAGTAGGATAGGCCATTTGACTCGGATCCTTTCTAAATCCATCGTAACAACAGAAACATCCTCCGATGGCGTCGGCGGGGAACCGTCTCCGGTTCACGGAGCGACGCGTCGGATTCCAGAGGTGCAGGCTTCGCCAGGCGCAGCGGGATGGAGCGCAGCCATCCCAATTGCGCGCGCCGAATAAGGTGCTCCGCCGCCGCTTGGTACACGGTGACGTCGCCGGCATAAAACAGATCTGCATCTTCCCCGTGCTGAAGCCAGGAAAATGCGTCCTGCGGGTTGGGCAGCCCGTAGTCCACCAGTTTGGCGAGGTCCGGATGGATCTCCCGAAACAGGTCGTAACATAGGGTACTCAGGCTGCGGTCAATGAGCAGCTGTAGATCCGTGCCGAGCGGTTCGGCGGCGAGAAGTTCGCGGCGAGCCACGTGGGCCAATTCACGGAAGAACAGGGGGCGCTGTGCCTTGGGCAGCAGGGCCAGAATATCCAAGCCGATAACAAGATCGGCGTGCTGATCGGCGAACGGCAGTTTGAGATCGGACGCCGCCGGATCCGGAGCATGAACCGACAATTCAAGGTGCGGAAGATACGCCGCCAGCGATTTGGCAAACGCTCGCGTATCGGGGCCTACAATCAGCGCGGTTTCAAAGGGCGGGGTCGCGCCGGTCAAAAGCGCGGCGGCCGTGTAGGCGGCGTCCGCCGCGTCGCAAGAGATCAGCTTCAGCGGGCGCATATCGCGCGCCGCCGGTCAGCGCAGGCTTTCCGCGCCGGACACCACTTCGAGAATCTCGCGGGTGATCGCGGCCTGCCGCGCCTTGTTGTAATTCAGCGTGAGCGACTCGATGAGTTCCTGCGCGTTATTGGTCGCGTTCTCCATCGCGGTCATGCGCGCGCCCATTTCGGCCGCGAAGGACTCGAGGAGAATCCTCCAGAGCTGCACGTTGACGTACAGCGGCAGAATCGCGTTCAGGATCTCCATCTCGGACGGCTCGTAGATCACGTCCGACGAGGGGACGTTGTCATCTGCGGGATCGGGAACGATCGGCAGCACCTGCTCGACGACGACGTTCTGCTGAATCGCGGACTTGAATTCATTGTACACGACGTAAACGCGGTCCACACCATGCTTGATGTACTCTTCAATAACCGCGTTCCCGAGATCGCTTGCGTACTTGAATTCGAGGTTATTGAACAGTCCGACGCTCTGGTATCGAATGTCGGCACCGCGGCGGAAGAAGAACTCGGTGCCGCGGCGGCCCACCGTCATCAGATGCACGCAAGAGTCTTGATGTTCCCCAATCAACTTGGTCGCGCGGCGGATGATGTTGGAGTTGAACGCGCCGGCCAAACCGCGATCGCCGCTGACGACAATGATGCCGATATTCTGCGGCTCATGCAGATGGAGCAGCGGGTGCATCGAGCGGTCCACGCGAGCGGACAGCTCGCGAATCACCTGCCGCAGGCGGAAGGCATACGGTCGCGCCTTGATGATATTGTCCTGGGCGCGCTTGAGCTTGGCGGCCGCCACCATTTTCATCACGCGCGTGATCTGCTGCGTAGATTTTGCGCTGCGGATGCGCCGCTTGATGATCTTAAGCCCCGACATGCGCCTCCCGGGACATCGCGGTCGTTATCGTCTGCGAGTGGTACTGCAAATGAAGAGTCACCAGTAAGAGAAAAAGAGTCAGATTGCCCAGCAGCGGCAGCGTCTCGGCGATGCGTCCGCCGAACGAATCACCGTAAAACGTAAACCAGCGAAATTCGAGCAGGAGCGTCGAAGTCAGCAGCCAGATTCGCTGAAGTTTGCTCAGCTTTAGCGTCCACAAATAGGCGAGCGCCGGGACCAGAAAGACGAGATGATGTTCCCACGAGATCGGCAACGCGAGCGCGACCGCCGAGAACCACAGACTGTAAGAGAGAACCGGTCGCTCCGCGCCGCCGCGCAACTGCGCCCAACCGGCGATGCCTAAAACGGCAAGCGCGATAATCCGTCCCCACCACGCGCACACCGGATCGGCCATGAAACCGTAAACGGAGGGCGGCTCCAATTGCAGCCCCAGACTCGCGGAAGGACTTATGTAAGAAAGGAACCGCAGCGCCCCGCCCAAGATGCTCTGATTTCCGTAGAACGCAGTCTGCGTGTGAGACAGCGTAGATAGCAAGTTCCAGTACTCGACGTGCGCATAGGCACCGATCAGAACAAGCGAAATCAATAACAGCGCGACATAGATCGCGGCATAGCCGGCAATTTCCAGCCAGCGTTTGCGCAGCGCATCCACCGCCACAATGACGGCGAGAAACGGTTTAACAAAGATCACGAATCCGGCGAGAACAATTCCCGCTAATCGTTGACCAGTCTGCTTGAAGTAAATCGAACCCCAGATGAACAGCGCGAGCAGCAAACTTGTTTGACCGAGTTCGATTGAGCGCGCGATCGGGTAGCTGCCGAGCACCAGCGCAAAAATCAATATGCGATTGGGGCGTGCGCCGACAACTTTCAGCAAGCGTTCGATCAGCAGAGCGTACAGCGCGACAAAGATCAATTGCATGGCGGCCCAAAAGATCCGCCACGTCTCGGCAGAAGTAGTGCTCAGGAACGAAACCGCAAAGGGCACGAGTGGCGGATAGAAGCACCAGTTCGGTTGACCGGTATCGCCAATCTCGCGCAAATTTGCCTCGTGGTGCGCGATCCACTCATCGTTGCGCGCGAAATCCTTGCCGGGGTACAAGAGCGAATCCTGCCCTCGCGCAAGATCCAGCGCGAGCGAGTGAATCGAAATTAGGTCGTCGTTTCCCGGCGGCAGCGCGGTGGCGACGAACTGAATAGATGCCGCCGCGAAGACGATCCCGATCAAGAAGCGAGTCACGTTGACGACGCGACATCAGGTCGCGCAATCTTCGCCTTCTCACGAATCCACCAGAAAAGCCATAACCAGAGCATCACCATGCCCATCGTCTGACTCCCGGTAATAACGCGGCCCAGCGGCGTATCCACGTAGAAGCGGGTGAGTTTCATCAGGAAGAGAAAACTCGCGCCCAGAATCCACCCCAGGCGAAAGCGCGATTCGTCGCGGGTCCATTCTTCGTTGATGGCCCATCCCAAGACCGGCAATTCAAAGAGCCAGTAGTGATCCCACGAGGTGGACAGCGAGAGGATGATGCCGGCAATCAGCACGCCCGCAAATGCGGGAAAGCTTTGATCGTTCAATCTCTGCCGATAGCGCCACATCCAGAACACGGTCAAACCCATGACAACGGCCGTGATAATCCACTTGGCCGTTTCAATTCCGGGATCAGAAAACGGAACAATATCAATGAGCGCTTTGCGGCGAAACAAGCGTGCGTACCATCCAATCAGCGACTGATTTCCCTGATAGGGGTAGATCAGCGTTCCGAACTGCGTCGCCGCCTTCCAGAAATACTGATGTACCGTGATTCCCAGCAGAACGAGCGATGACGCGTAGATCACAACCACGGTGCCGATCCAGATGGCGGCGACTTTGATCCGCCGGCCAACCAGAGGCAAGACAATGAAACCGAAGGGGAAGAGTTTCACGGCGCTGATCAGTCCGAGCATCAGTCCCGCACGCCAAAATTTGTGCTCGCGCAACCAAAGCAGGCCAAACCACGTCAGCGCGGCCAGCAGCGGAACGATTTGCCCGAGCTTTGTCGTTCGGCTCATCGAATAGCTGAGAAGCGCGAGCGCTACTCCCCAGAGAAACGCTCTTCTTGTGACCGCCACCCGGCAGATTCGCAGCACGAGAAGGGCATAAACAAAAATCAGGAGAACATTAATGCCAAAGAGCACATCTCGCCAAATCAGCGCATGGACATCGCTCACGGGCGCGAGTGTCGCGGCCACAAAGGGCGGATAAAAATACGGATTGCCAAAGCCTTCACCGCCGAGGGTTGCCGCGATGGAATCGCAGCGCGCATACCACTCGTTGAAGTGATCATTCGGCGCATACATCCACTCGACTTCGCCAACTTTCCACTCGTGCGCAGCGAGCTGGATCGGCAGCAGATCAACCATCCAGAGCGGAAACGTGGTCCGCTGCCAGAGGAACGCTCCGGCGAGCAGCAGGAGGCCTAACAGCCAGTCAGGCGGTGGTTTCCGCGTTACTTATTCCATCCTGCCTTGAAGTCCGACACGAGCTTTGCGAGCTTGGCTTCGAGGTCTTTGTCGAGCGCTTGCTTCTTCAGAATTTCGTCCAGCACCTCTCGCCCGGCCGTACGCGCGTACTTGATGAACGCGCCCTGGAACTTCTGCACGTCGCCCACGGGAATGTCATCGAGATAACCGCGCGTGGCGACCCAAAGTATGGCCACCTGTTCTTCGATCGGCCACGGCGAGAACTGCCCCTGCTTGAGCACCTCCATCAGGCGCTGGCCGCGGGTGAGTTGCTGCTGCGTGGATTTGTCGAGATCGGAACCGAACTGCGCGAAGGCCGCGAGTTCGCGATACTGCGCGAGGTCGAGACGCAGCGAGCCGCCGACCTGACGCATGGCTCTGATCTGCGCGTTACCGCCCACACGAGAAACCGAGATGCCGACGTTGATGGCGGGACGAATACCGGAATAAAACAGTTCGGATTCGAGAAAGATCTGCCCGTCGGTAATCGAGATGACGTTGGTCGGAATGTACGCCGACACGTCGCCGGCCTGCGTCTCTATGATCGGCAGCGCGGTCAACGAGCCGCCGCCCAGCGTATCGTTGAGCTTGGCGGCGCGTTCGAGCAGACGGGAGTGCAAGTAAAAGATATCACCCGGATACGCTTCACGGCCCGGCGGACGGCGAAGCAGAAGCGACAACTGACGATACGCCCATGCGTGCTTCGTCAAGTCGTCATAGATACAGCACGCATGCATCTTGTTATCGCGGAAATACTCACCCATCGCGCAGCCGCTGTAGGGCGCGAGAAACTGAATCGGCGCCGGTTCGACCGCCGTGGACGACACGACAATCGTGTGCTCCATCGCGCCATGGTCTTCGAGCGTCTTTACGGTCTTGGCAATTGTCGAACCTTTCTGGCCAATCGCCACATAAATGCAGACAACGCCCTTGCCCTTCTGATTAATAATCGTATCAATGGCAATGGTGGTCTTGCCGGTCTGACGGTCGCCGATGATCAGCTCGCGTTGACCGCGACCGATCGGGATCATGGCGTCAATGGCCTTGATGCCGGTTTGCAGCGGCTCTTTCACCGGCTGGCGCGTGATCACGCCCGTGGCGAGACGCTCCACCGGACTGAACTGCTTGGCGTTGATCGGCCCGCGGCCATCGAGCGGAATGCCCAGCGGATTGACCACGCGGCCAACCAGCTCTTCGCCGACGGGCACCTGCACGACGCGGCCCGTACGCTTGGCGACGCTGCCCTCGGAGATGTGCGCGTCGCTGCCGAAGAGCGCGCAACCGACGTTATCTTCTTCAAGGTTGAGCGCCATGCCCATGACGCCGCCATCAAACTGCACCATTTCGCCATACATCACCTTTTCGAGACCATACACGCGCGCAATACCGTCGCCGACATAGACGACGCGTCCGACCTCGTCCACCGAGGACAGCGCTTGAAAATTGGCGATCTGATCTTCGAGAATGGAGGTGATTTCTTCCGGTCTAACTCTCATATCCTATCGTTTCCGATTTCCTGAATGCTAATAATGGTTCCGTTCAGATCGTTCCCGCCAGCTGCGCGGACATGTTTTGCAGCTTGCGCGCGAGCGAGGCGTCATAGACGCGGTCGGGCCATTCGATTACCAGACCGCCGAGCAGGTTCGGGTCGTGCTGCCAGGCGACGACCGGCTCACGACCGCTCTTCGTCTTGAGATGCGAGATGATCCGATCCTGCAAGTGACCGTCTACAGGGACGGCCGTAGTGACCTTCACCTTAATCCGGCCTTCCTTTTCGAACACCAGCTTCTCGAAGACGGGTTGAACGTCCGCGAGGATCTGGAGGCGATCCTTTTCGAGCAGCAGATGAATGAAGCGGCGGGTGGCCTCGGTGAACTGAAATCTATCCGACAGCGCGTCGAGAATCGCCTGCACCTTGGCCTGCGACAACCCGGGATTCAGAAGCAAAACCCTGACTTCCGGCTGCTCGATCCACAGATCATGGAGACTCAGCAGGTCGCGGCGCACGTCCTCGAGAACGTCGAGTTTGACGGCCGCAAGAAAGAGCGCGCGGGCATAGCGGCTGACAATCGTGCCGAAGCCCAGCTTCACACATCCTCCTTCAGCGCGTCAAGAATCAACCGTTCATGCTCCTTGGGATCAATGGTCCGGCCCAGCAGCTTGCTCGTGGCGCGCGCGGTGAGGTCTGAGACGTACTTGCGGAGTTCCAGCTTCGACGCATCGGTCGTGCGCTGAATTTCCGCCTGTGCACGTTCGCGCTCCCGCTGAGCTTCCTCGCGGCTCTTGGCGCGGGCCTCTTCGACCATCACCGAGGCCGATTCCTGCGCCCGGGTCAAGATCTCGGAGGCTTCCTTCTTTGCGCCGATGATCGTGGATTGGTATTCGGCAAGCAAAGTGGCGGCTTTCTCGCGCTCGGATTTCGCGGTTTCAAGATCCTTGCGGATTCCTTCTTCGCGCGACTTTAAGCCGGAGAGAATCGGCTTCCATCCGTACTTGCCGACCAACCAGACGATCAGCAGAAAGGTGATGATCGTCCAGATCACCGACCCCGGTTCAATGTGAAGAATATTTTGTAGTCCCACGGAACCTACTTCGTCCAGATCAGAATCTCAATCAAGAAGGCAAACAGCGCGGCTCCCTCGACGAGACCGGCCATAACCAGCGCCGCGCCCTGAATCTTACCGGCGGCTTCCGGCTGCCGGGCGATGGCTTCCATCGCACTGCCGCCGATTCGGCCGATACCGACACCCGCACCCAGGGCGAACAATCCTGCGCCCAATCCCGCGCCTAACAGCGCAAGTCCCTGTTCCATGAGTCAATTGCTCCTGAAAGGTTTATTGAAATTGTGTAAGTGAATCATATTTCCACGCGGGCGGGTTTCGAAGACTTAACCCGCCCCTACAAAATCGTTTGGCTTGTATTAATGCACCGGGTGCATCGTCAGACCGACGAAGACCGCCGTGAGCATCGTGAAGATGTACGCCTGAATCAGTGCGACCACGATTTCGAGCAGCATCACGCCGACGGAAACGGCGATCGGGATCGGCGCCACCCAAATGGCGACGATCAGACCGATCAAGCCGAGCAGCACGGCGATGACGGCATGCCCGGCGAGCATATTGGCAAAGAGACGAATCGTGAGCGCAAAGGGGCGAATCATAAAGCTCACAATCTCGATAATGATGATGAGCGGCATCAGCCACCCCGGGACTCCCGGAGGCGCGAACGAATGCAAAAAACCGCCAACACCGTTCTCTTTGATGCCCATGGCGATCATGAGCAGCAGCGTGCAAATCGCCAGCCCGGCGGTGACGTTGACATTGCCCGTGGCGGACGTCCCCCACGGCAGCAGGCCGAGCAGGTTGGCGAAGAGAATACAGCTGAACAGCGTGAGAAAATACGGCAGGAAGGCGTCGGTCTTGCCGTGGAGATTGGGTTTCAGAACCTCATCGCGAATGAAGACGACAAGAATCTCGAGGGCGTTCCGCAAGCCGGTCGGAACGGCGCTCTTCTGACGAGCCGCCGTACGTACGACAAAAAAAACGAGGAGCGAGGCGATGACCCACCAGACCTGATGCTTCGTGAGGAAGCGAAGCTCTCCAATCTGGACGGTCGGCAGGTGAACCGTGAGTCCGAAAAAGTCGAACTCATGCGAATCCACGAGGTGATGCGAGAGGATTTCAACGAGCGTGGCTCCAACGCCTTCTTCATGCTGTCCGTGTGTGGCTTCGCCGGCTACCGCGTGAACGGTATCCGTCGGGGCATGATCTTCCGCCGCGAACGCGGGAAGGCACAGCCCAAGCATGAGGATCACGGCCAGGAGTTTGAAAAAGGACATTGCGAGCTTAACTACGAAGGGTCTTGCGAGATTCAAGGAAGAAGATCAGAAAGTAGACGACCACAACTCCGAGGAGCGCGGGAATCCTGTCAATGTGTGTTCGAGTAAACAGGTAGAAGAGGGCGGCACCGATGATGCCGAACCGCAGGGCGACGCCAATCGCCCAGAGTTTCAAACGCACGTTCATGGCGGAGTCTTTTCCGCCGCGCATCATTAATAAGGAAGGAACAGCCGCGATCAGCGAGATCGCACAACCGATCAAGAAAGCAATCACGGTTTCTTGCCCGGCAGGTTCGGCTTATCGCTTTGCTGGAGTCGTTTGACTGTGACGTACAGGATGCCGAACAGTCCGAACACCGCACCGAGTACCATTAGAAAGGGAAACGTATGCAGCATTCTGTCAAGCCACCACCCTGCTCCACCGAAAGCAACGGTCACGCCGACAATCGTGAGGCCCATCTGCAGCGGATCGCGAACGTAATCGCCGGCGCCGCCCATCCGCCATCCGTCTTTCGGCGGTCCTTTGTCAGGCGGCAGCGACGCGCTCTGCTTCACGCTTCACGTCAGGAGCCTTGGAGCTTTCCGCACGCTGACCGGGTAGCGCGCTCTTCACCGAACTCATGTTGGACAAACCGCGGAATACCGCGCCTTCAGCCACCGCGAGCTTGGTCGCGGCCAGGTCGCCTTCAAACTGTGCGCTGGATTCGAGCGAAATCTTGCCGCGCGCCATCAGCGAACCCTTCACCCGGCCGGCGACAATAATGTCTTCGGCGGAAATGTTTCCTTCCACCATGCCGGTCGCGCCGATGGTAACGGTCTGCGCGGATATGACATCACCGATGACGGTGCCGTCCACGCGCACGGAGCCCTGTGTTTTCATCGAACCCTTGATCTCGGCATCCTTACTCAGCAGAGTGGAAACATCCGCGCTATTCATGGAGCGCAGATTCTGAGAACCCCACTTGCTCATCATTGTCCTCCCGTGTCTGAACCGCTGCCGGTTCGATGAATAGAAACGTAACAGACTGGAAAAAGAGGCGCCAGGGCTATGGGATGCTTTGCATCAGCTTGACCGGATCGAGAGGAGTGCCATCCTCCCAGATCTCGAAATGCAGATGCGGGGCAGTGCTTTGGCCCGAGTTGCCGACCAGAGCGATCGGCTCCCCTTGCTTGACGCGTTCCCCGGCGCGCACGAACAGCACTTCATTGTGCCCGTAAAAGCTGACGAAGCCCGAGCGGTGAGAAATCAGGACCAGATTGCCGAAACGATAGGTCCAGTCGGAAAACAGAACCAGCCCATCTCCCGCCGACAGAACCGGAGTTCCCTCCTTGGCGGCGATGTCCACCCCGTGATGAGCGGTCAAACGGTGGGATTTCGCTGTATAGAAATTCCGGGTGATGTACCCCCGAACCGGCGGGCTGTTCGGGATGTCCATCGCGGTGTAATTGGATCCACGGAGGCTGTGGGCCTCTCCAACCGGACTGGCGGAGATGGGGCGGCCGGATTCGTCTTCGCTTACTCCCGGCATGAAGGCGGCGCTATCCGGCAAAGTCAGCACACTGCTTTGTTCGCCCAGTGTGCGCCCGGCAAGCATACGCCGCACTCGCTGTTCAAACGCCCGCAGTTTGGCCACTTGCTGCCCGAGATCAGCAAGTTCAGTGGAAGAGTTTTCGAGTTCGCGAACCTTGGCCCGCAAAGGTTCCACCTTCGCCGCTTTTCTTGCGACAGTCCAGAATAGCACCGTTTCAACGATCGAGTAGGCAGCCAGAAGGAGAACAAACCCGATCAGGGTGAGAACGATCTTGCGTGACAGACGGAACTGCCGCGCATGACTTTCGCTGTCTGGAATGACAACGAAAGTCCAGCCGTGCCGCTTGGAGCCGGCCAATTAGTCCCCCAACGCTGAGATTGTTATCAATATCTTGCTAATATAGCGAATTCTCAAAAACCTGTCAAGTGAAATTTGTCGCGAAAAAGGATGCTTAATTCATGTATTTTCAACGACTCTCATCGCTTTTCCATTCGCTTCCTTGCCGCCTCAAATAGGAGTACTCCTGTCGCTACAGAGACATTTAGGCTCTCAATGCGCCCGAGCATGGGAATTGCCACCTTGTCATCAGCCTCGCGCTGCAGAAGGGACGAGACGCCCGCACCCTCTGCCCCGACGATGAGAACCGTGGCTCGCGGCCAGTCGTAATCCCAGTACGGTCGGCTCTCCGCTCCTCCAACCGCCGCCACGGACCAGAATCCGGACTCCTTGAGCAGCTTCAGCGTCTGGGCGAGATTAACCACCTGAAAAATCGGGACAAAGTAGGCCGCTCCTGCCGAAGCCTTGACGACCGTGTCCGTTATCTGCGCCTGACGGCGCTCACGGATGATGACTGCGGTGACGCCAGCCCCCTCGGCTGATCTCAAGATAGCTCCGAAGTTGTGCGGATCGGTCACGCCGTCGAGCATCAGGAAGAACGGGAGAGGGTCCTCCGGCAGCTCTTCAAGATACGAGCGCAGGTCCGTGCGGATAGGCGGCGGTGAGGCAAAGGCACGCACACCCTGGGTTACGGACTCTTCATCTACTTCGAAATGATCCGTGCGCCGGATCGGAATCCGCCGCTGCTCCGCTTCGCGCACGATCTCCTGCATGATCTGGCTGTGCGCACTTCCAATGATCTCGAGCGAGACGACCACACCGGACTTGAGCGCTTCGAGCACAGGGTGCCGGCCGTAGATAGAAAACAACCCGGACGGCGCGCCGGGCTGTGGAGAGAGATGTTGCCGATGCGATGAGTCCGGTCGTCGCTCGTGCTCGCGCTTCACGTCACCTACCTGTCGAGCAACTCGAGCAGGCGCTCGAGGTCTTCGTGAGTGTGAAACTGAATCTCCAGAATTCCGCCGCGCCCCTTGGGCTTGATCTTGACGCGGGTGGATAGCGCGCGGCGCAGGCGATCCTCCAGCTTGGCGATCTCCGCTTGCTGCCGGCGATCCACCGCTGTGTGACCGTTCTGCTTGTGACTTTTTGCTCCGGCCTGACGAGTCAACTCTTCCGCCACGCGGACGGTGACCCTATCGTCGGCAATGAAATGCTCGAAGAGCTTGTCTTGTTCGCGCACTGCTTCGACAGAGAGCAGGGCGCGCGCGTGTCCCATCGTCAGCCGTCCGTCCATCAGCGCCGCTTGAATCCGCTCGGGCAGTTTCAGCAGGCGCACCGTATTCGCCACGTGCGCGCGGCTAAGGCCCAGCTTCTCCGCAATCGTTTCCTGAGTCAAGCCGCATTCGGTCTGCAATTGTTGAATCGCTCTGGCGACTTCGATCGGATTCAGATCCTCGCGCTGCACATTTTCAAGCAGCGCCAGCTCCATCATCTCGCGGTCGCCGGCGACGTCGCGAACAATCGCTGGAATGGTAGTAAGTCCCGCCGCCTTGCTTGCGCGCCAGCGGCGCTCGCCCACGATCAGCTGATAGCGGTCGCCAATCCTGCGCACCAGCACGGGCTGAAGCACGCCCTGCTGCAGGATAGACAGCTTCAGTTCTTCGAGCGCTTCGGGATTGAACTCGCGGCGCGGCTGGAAAGGATTCGGCTCGATGTGCGCGATTTCAATTTCACCCACGGCGACGCCGCCCATGTCGGTGGCGACATCCGTTTCCGTGATCAACGCGCGCAATCCTTTGCCAAGTCCCTTCGGCGGTTTCATGCCGCGACTCCGTTCCGTGAAATACTTTCCGGCTGCGCGGCGATACCCTGTGCGGCAAGAAACTCGATAGTCAATTCGCGATAATTCTGCGCGCCGCGCGACGACGGATCGTAGAGATACACGGGCAGCCCGTAGCTCGGCGCCTCGGACAGGCGCACGTTGCGCGCGATCATCGTCTTATAAACGCGGCTGCCGAAAACCTGCGAGATCTCGTCTGCGACCTGCTTGGACAAATTCAGGCGACCGTCGAACATGGTCAGCACAATCCCCTCGATTTCGAGGTTCGGGTTCACATGCTTCTGCACCAGCTTGACGGTCTTCATCAAATGCGCGAGCCCTTCCAAGGCGAAATATTCACATTGCATCGGGACGATAATCGAGGTTGCCGAGGCCAGCGCGTTCAACGTGAGCAAACCGAGCGACGGCGGGCAATCAATGATGACAAACTTGTATGTGTCGTCCAGCGCACTCAGCGCGTTGAACAAGATCTTCTCGCGCGCGATGCGCGGCACCAGTTCGATCTCCGCGCCATGCAATCGCGTGTCGGCGGAGAGAATGTCCAGGTTTTCCACCTGCGTGGATCGAATCACATCCCTCACGGGAGCATCATTAATTAAGAGATCATAGATGCCCGGATCGCTCGACGAACTCGAAAAACCGAGGCCGGTAGTGGCATTTCCCTGCGGATCAATGTCCACGATGAGCGTGCGATGCCCTTCGAGCGCGATTCCAGCGCCGAGATGGATTGCGGTCGTGGTTTTCCCGACTCCGCCCTTCTGATTCGCGATGGCGATGGTTTTTTGCATATTATTTCGAAATATAGGCCTCATTTTCCACAAAATCAAGCCGTTCAGTAGAGAATGCTGATGCTTCTGTCTCCCGTTTGCAACAATTTGAACATAATGTCAAATCAGGCGGATTAGCCACCCGCGAGAAAACCCAATTTGTGGGCATGCTCCTGCTCGAATTTGCGGCGCAGCTTGGGGTTCAATTCAAGATTCGGATCGGACTCGATCAGTTCGAGCGCTTTCTCGCGGGCAGTCATCAGCAAGGCCTCGTCACGCACCGGATCACTATAGCGCAGATCGTACTCACCACTCTGCCGGGTACCGAAGAACTCGCCGGAGCCGCGGAGCGCCAAGTCCTTCTCGGCGATCACAAAGCCGTCGCTGGTCTGTTCGAGGACCTTGATTCGCTCATCGGCTTCCGGAGTCAATTTCTGGCCGGGCATGAGAATCATCCATGCTTTCTGCCCGAGCCGGCCAATCCGGCCGCGCATCTGGTGGAGTTGGGCCAAGCCGAAGCGCTCGGGATTCTCGACCAGCATCACGGTGGCCTCTGGGACGTCCACCCCGACCTCGATGACGGGAGTGGCAACAATGATGGGAGTTTCGCCGATGCGGAATTTCTCCAGCGCGGCCAGCTTCTCTTCCGACTTTTGGCGGCCATGCAGCAGTCCGACCTTGACCGTTTTCAAGACTCCCTGCGAGACTCGCCGGTGATATTCGATCGCCGCTTCGGTATCGAGCTTCTCCGATTCCTCGATCAAGGGGCAGATGATGAACACGCGCTCGCCCAGCTCGGCGCGCTCAATCAGGAAGCTGTAGACTTTGGGACGATCCAACTCTCCCCGCGTGACCGTCACGACTCGCCTTTCGCCTCCGGGCAGTTCCCGCAGCGAGGAAACGTCCAGGTCGCCGACATGCGCGAGTCGCATCGTGCGCGGAATCGGCGTCGCCGTCATCAGCAGCAGGTTCGGGCGAATGCCCTTCGAGCGCAGGGCGGTACGCTGCTCAACTCCGAAGCGGTGCTGCTCGTCAATGATCACGAGACCGAGTTTGGGAAAGGAGAGTTTCTCGTTGAGCACCGCGTGCGTGCCAATCGTGATTTCGACCAGCCCGGCGGCGATGGCGGAGAGAATTTCCCGGCGCTCGGCGGCGCGTTGTTTGCCGCGCATCAATTTGATGGACAGACCGGCAGCATTGGCGAGCGGCAGGATTTTTTGCGCATGCTGCTCGGCGAGAAGTTCCGTAGGTGCCATCATGACCGACTGATAGCCGGAATCGGCCGCCATGGCCATCGCCATCAGCGCCACCGTCGTTTTGCCGGAGCCGACTTCGCCTTGCAGGAGCCGCTGCATCGGCACGGGGCTTTCCAGATCGGCGCGAATCTCATGCAGCACGTCTTTCTGCCCTTCCGTTAATTCGAACGGCAGCGCGGCGAGAATCTTCTTGGTGATGGGGCCGATGCGATCGAAGCGCACACCGCCCGGCGCGATGCGATTGTGATAGCGGCGCAGCGCAAAGAGCAGTTGGTAGAAAAATAGCTCCTCGTAGCGCACGCGATTCCAGGCGGCGAAGAGTTGATTGTGATCGGTCGGAAAATGGATCTGCTCCATCGCTTCCGCGCGCGGCATCGCGCTGACCTGCGCGAGATCATTCAGCGGCAAGTACTCGTCCAGCTCGCGCGCGGCAACATTCAGCGCGTTGCGCATGATCTTGCGCATGGCCGCGCTCTCCAGGCCTACTTTGCGCAGCGAAAGATTGCCCGGATAGAGCGCGATGATCCGCCCCGTGTTATACATTTCCCGATCGCCGGCTTCGCCGAGACGATCCACCGCGGGATGGATGATCTGCCAGACGCCTTTGTCCTCGGCCACGCCGGACACCGCCACCATTTCACCGACCGTGAGGACTTTCTGCCAGAAATGAATGCCTTGGAACCACTTGAGCTGAATGACATCGGTGCCGTCATCCACGCCCGCGACCAGCCACGGTTTTCCACGGCGGCTGCGCATGGGCTGAATGTATGCAATCTCGCCGACGATCGTGACCTCGTGCTCCGACTCGACAAGATCCTTGATCTTTACGATCCGCGTGCGGTCCAGATAGCGCCGCGGATAGAAGGAGATCATGTCCTCGATGGTGCGGATGCCGATTTCGGCCAGCGCTTGTTCGCGCGCGGGACCGATGTTCATCAACGAGGCAACGGGCGAATGCAGTCGCGCCTCGCCCGTCTTCGCCGATTCCGGCTCGTAAGCAGATGCTATGGGTTTGTCCGCGCCCAATTCGTTATGACCTGACGCGCACGGTGTAGGTCAGCGTCGCCTCTTGCTCCGGCTCAACGTGCATCGTGAATTCCACTTTGCGTGCGGAGACCTTCTTGAAATCTGCACTCTTCTTGGTAATCTCCCAGTCGCCCCAGAAATAGTCCACCACCACCACGTCCACCGCTTCCTTTTTATGGTTGCGGAGCTTCAGCTGAATATCGGTTTCGGTGACACGATTCGCAATCTGGCGGAAATCGGTCTGCGTGCGCTCGGCAACGATGTCGAACGCGTTGCCGATCTGCACGCGCGCCTTTTCATTTTTCGGCGTGTGCTCGATGTTGTCCTCTCCGAGGAATTCCTGGCTCTTGTCGGGACCCTTCTGATAGACACGCACACGACCGGCAGGCAAGGCCATGCCGAGGCCGTTTTCTTCGCGATTCTCGAACTCCACAGAAACGCTGACGCGATCCGCCTTCTTCCGATAATCGAATTCGTAGATCTTCCGCAGCGTCGTGGACGTGCTGGGGAAAAGGCTGATCTGCTTAGTCTGATTATCGGCGACGGTGGCCGGGCGCTGCAGCGTGTATAGATGGTATTCGAAGAAGGCCTGCTCCTCAAAACCCGCCGCTTTCGATTCCATGCGCGCCATACCATCCATATACATGGGAACGGGTTGCCGCGGCACGGGCGCGCGATGCACTTCGCCGGCAATCAACTTCAGTTTGGCATCCTTATAGGTTGCGCCACTGGTGTTGTCAATCGTCACCCACGCGTCGAGGCCGGCTTTGGTGTTGGCGTCGTTCATGACGAGCACATAGTCCGCGCGCCATGATAGGCCGCCGGTGAGATACGATACTTCCGTATCCTTGGAGCCACCGCTGTTCGCATCCACCAACCACCGTAGCGTCGGCTTGGTGATCAGGCCACCGGGCAATTCCGGATAGCGGATCTCCACGATGTTGTCCTGCAGGATGCTGCGCACACTGCCGTCGGTCTGCTGCAAAACTACCTGCGATCCCTCCGTGCCCCAGCTCGACGTGAGCAGCTTTCCGCTCACGATGCCGTCCTTGGTCACAACCTCGATGTCCCGGTCAATGTACTTCTGCAAGAGCTTATCGGGCGAAACGAGATCGTAATCAAAGTTCTGCTCGAGCATCTCCACGCCGGGCGCGGCAAAGTGCACGGAGGTGGCATCAATTTGCGCCGCCACGTCCTGAAAACGAACCTCACCGGTGCCGCGCTTGAAGTCCAGCTTGCGGATCTCGCGCACGAGGGCAAGGTTCTGGTTGTAAACGGTGAGCGCAGTGTCCGCCTGCGCCGCCATAGTCCACAACAGCACGGCGAGTGCGCCAATAATAATGTACTTCATATTCTAAGCCTCGCTTATCGCTTTGACCTCTTTGAGATAACGACTGACTTTCTCCAGCGCCGCTTCCAGATCATTCAGTTTCTGGCGCTCTGCTTCGACGATTTCCGGCTTGGCGGCTTTGACAAACTGCTGGTTGGCAAGTTTGCCGCGCGAGCCCTGCACCAATTTGGAAAGGCGGTCCTGTTCTTTGGTCAGGCGCGCCTGTTCAACGTCGAGGTTGATAAGGCCGCCCAGCGGAACATAGACTTCAATGCCTTTCACCACGGCCGAGGCGCTGCCCCTGGGCTTTTGTCCGTCCATTGCCAACTGATCCAGTCCCGCCAATTTTTGAATAAAGGGGGAATACTCGGCTATGAACTCGCGTTGCACGGGCGAAACCCCAAGCACTCCGGCTTTCATAATCATCTGCTTCGGAATCTGCAGCTCGCCGCGAATATTGCGCAGCGATCCGACCATTTCTTGCAGCAGGGAGAACTCCTCTTCCACAAGCGGATTGACGTGCTCCGAGCGCAGCTGCGGATACGGAGCAAAGATGATCGTGTCCGCCCGTGCCGCTGCCGGCCAATGCGGCTCCGAAAGCTTGCGCAACGTCTGATAAAGCTCTTCGGTCACAAACGGCATAAACGGATGCAGCAGTCTCAATATGCCGTGCAGAATTCCCAGGGCATGCGCCAGCGCCTCGCGCTGTTCCTCCGCGGAACCGCTCTGCAATCTTGTCTTGATCAGCTCCAGGTACCAGTCGCAGTAGTCGTTCCAGACGAACTTGTAAGCCGTCTTGGTCGCATCCGCAAAGCGGAACTCTTTCAAATCGCGGTTCATCTCATCGGCAGCCGAGAAGAACGCCGAGGTGATCCACCGATCCATCAGATTCTGCGAGAGATGCGAATCGAAATCTACCGGCTGGAACGCAAACTCCTCCGCATCCTCCGGCAGGTTCATGAACAGGAAGCGCGTCGCATTCCAGAGCTTATTGGCGAAGTTGCGGCCCATCTCGCACATTTCTTCGCCGAAACGGATATCACCGCCCAATGGCGTCAGCGAGACAACCGTAAAGCGCAGGGCATCCGCGCCGTACTTGCCGATCACGTGAATCGGATCGGGCGAGTTGCCCAGCGACTTGGACATCTTTCGCCCGCGCTGGTCCCGAACGATACCTGTAAAATAGACGTCGCGGAACGGCTCAAGGTTGAAGACCTCTTCCGACGCCATGATCATTCGCGCCACCCACAGGAAAATGATCTCGGGCGCGGTGACAAGCATCGTGGTCGGATGGAAGTGCCGCACGTCCTCCGTGTCCTCCGGCCAGCCCAACGTGGCAAAGCTCCACAACCATGAAGACATCCACGTGTCGAGGACGTCATCATCCTGCACGAATTCGCGGCCGGCGTACTTGGAATTTTCATTGGGATCGTCGGTCTCGCAGATGCGCTCGCCGGTTGCCTGATCCGTCCAGATTGGAATACGATGCCCGTACCACACCTGCCGCGAAATGCACCAATCGCGCACGTTTTCCATCCAGTGGAAATAGGTTTTCTCCCAGTGCTTGGGATGGAAGCGCACGCGGCCCTCACGCACTGCCGCAATGGCCGGCTCCGCCAATTGCTTCATGCTCACGAACCACTGCTCGGAAAGCAGCGGCTCGATGACCGCCCCCGTGCGTTCACTGTGTCCGATGGAGTGCGAGTAGGGTTCGATCTTTTCGAGACACTCTGCGTCTTCGATCCGCCGCACCACCAGCCTGCGCGCTTCCTCGCGCGTCAGCCCGTGGAACTCCGGCGGCGCCTGATCCGTCATTCTTGCGTCAGACCCGATAACCGCAATGAACTCGAGGTTGTGCCGCAGAGCAATTTCAAAGTCATTCGGATCATGCGCGGGAGTAACTTTCACGCAGCCGGTTCCGAATTCGCGATCCACGTATTCATCAAAGACAACCGGAATCTCGCGTCCGACAATCGGCAGGCGAACGGTTTTGCCGCGCAGATGCGTATAGCGCTCGTCCGCGGGATGAATGGCAACAGCGGTATCGCCGAGCATCGTCTCCGGGCGCGTTGTTGCCACGACAAGATAACCGCTGCCATCACTGAGCGGATATCGAAAATGCCACAAGTTTGAGTTCACCGGCTTCATCTCCACCTGCTCGTCGGAGAGCGCCGTGTGGCCAACCGGATCCCAGTTGACAATCCGCTTGCCGCGATAGATCAAGCCCTTGTCATACAGCCGCTTGAACATCGTGAGCACGGCGCGCGAATAGCCGGGGTCAAGGGTAAAGCACTCGCGCGACCAGTCACAACTCGCGCCCAATCTGCGCATTTGCTGCAAGATGATGCCGCCGTGGTGCTCTTTCCACTCGTCAATCCGCTTGAGCAGCCCCTCGCGCCCGAGTTGGTGCCGCGTAATCCCTTCCTTCGCTAATACCGCTTCCACTTTCGCCTGCGTTGCTAGTCCGGCATGATCCATTCCCGGCAGCCAGAGCGTATCTTCGCCCATCATGCGACGCCAGCGCACAAGAATATCCTGAATCGTGTGGTTCAGGACATGGCCGATCGTCAGCACGCCGGTGACATTCGGCGGCGGCAGCATGATCACAAACGGCGCGCGGTCAGCGCGAATCGGCGCAGTGAAATAGCCGCGCGATTCCCACATCTCATAGAGAGAGTTCTCGACAGTCGAAGGGTTGTAGGCTTTTTCCAATTGAACTTTAGGCATACCGGAGAAATTCAGTTAAGCGGGCCAACCGCGCTTGACCAGCGCGCGCTTGGGCCGAAAGAGGTAGATTGTTGCGGCTCCGAATACGAAGCCGCCGATGTGCGCCATGAAGGCGACTCCGCCACCCGCCGTAGGTGTCCCAAGTATCCCGGTGAGTTGCATTACAAACCACAACCCCAAAACGATGTAGGCGGGCACGGCGACAAAACGAATGAAAAAGAAGATAATCATCACGATCACATTGGCGCGCGGAAAGAGCACGATGTAGGCGCCCAGAATTCCGCTGATCGCGCCCGACGCGCCGACCATCGGCACCGTCGAGGAAGGATTGACCAGAACTTGTCCCAGCGCCGCAGCCACACCGCACAGTAGGTAGAAGAACAGGGATTTGACGTGGCCGAGCTTGTCTTCGATGTTGTTGCCGAAGATCCAAAGATAGAGCATGTTGCCGCCGAGATGCATGATCCCGCCGTGCATGAACATCGAAGTGAAGATCGTCACCCAAGCCGCGATATCGCCGCCGCTCAACAGGCGCGCGGGAATCACGCCCCATTGATATACGGCTTGCACCTGCAGCTCCGGCGGCTGCATGAATTGCAGAATGAACACGGCCACGTTCGCCACGATCAAGCTGACCGTCACAATCGGGGGAGAAGAAGCCGGGTTGTCGTCGCGAATCGGAATCATTTATGGGCACTTCATCAGGGAATACGCACTTCCGAGAGCCAATGACCGACGTTTCCGGCGCGATCCGCCGCTGTGAACTCCACGCGATGCGGCCCGCGGCGCAGCGGCTCCTGCGTCCAGATCAGGCCGCCGCTGCCTTCGTACTCATATTCGGCAATCGCCGTCGCGCTGTCCACGCGGCAGCGAATCGAGCTGTCATCAATATAGGATAATGCGTCGCGGACTTTGAAGCGGATCTTGCCCTGTCTGACCGAAAACTGCGCCGTTGGCGGGGCATCATCAACTCCTACGCCGAAAGTGCCGCCATGGAAGATGGTGCAGGACATGGCACCATCGTGATCGAGACCGCTCATTCGCCAGATTGCTCGCATGCCCCCAGATGCGGTGCGTTCGTAGAAGAACAGTCCCGGCAGCCTCTCTCCCGCCTGGAAGCGATAAGAGAGCGTGCACGCGCGAGCAAAGCCCAAGTCAAACGGGGCAATTATCACTTCGCGCGGCGCCACGCTGTCCATGCGTGCCCACGCCAGCATTACATCGTCTGTCTGCAATTGAAAGGGTCCCGCATTCAGCAAGGTCGGCGGGGCCGGCGAGCGAGTTGAGTCGAAGTCGCCGCAGGTCACCGGAACCAGCGCTTTCGTAATGTTGCCTGCGCGATCCTCGACCTCGATAGTCAATGTTTCATCCCTCAGTCCGGAGATCCAACTCTCATTCCTTTCGGGACTGCGATGAAATTGCCGCGGCGGAGGCGGAGCAAACAAACGGCGAATGTCCTTCTTATTCCGCTTCTGTTCCGGCCAGACAATCGCGGAATAGAAGTCCTTGGCGAGCAAATCTATCCGCGCCGGATGTGTTTCATAAAGCACATCCTTGCCATCCTTGATCCGCACAATAGACGGCACGGCGTGCCGCCCCCACGGTCCGGGATCGTAGGTCTGAATGAAGAACGCAACCGGCTCATTCTCATGAATTGGCTCATGCATGTGCGTCAGCCAGGTGCCGGGCTTGTCCTTCGCCTCCTCCAATGGGTTACCGGAAGAGAGCGGCGAGTATTGGGAGAGCGTGGTCCACCAGAGCGCCACAATCACCGGTTTGTCCTTATCCACGGGCGCGTAGTTCGCCAACGGATCAGTCTGTACGGCGCCTTCGCGAACTTCAAAATGCAGGTGCGGCGGCCCCACGCCCGACTTCCCGGTGTAGGCAATTGTCTCACCGCGGGCAAACCTCAGCTCAGTTTGCGGCTCTCGGTAGGAGAAGTCCACGCGATACGTTCCGGCGACGAGCTCCGAATCCCGCAAAGCTTCCTCGACCGGCGTCACAAAGCGCGAAAGGTGTCCGAAGACCGCCGTGTGGCCATCTTCCATCCGATAATAGAGCACGCGGCCATATCCAGAGGGCTGCACGGCAATGCGCTCGATCCAGCCGTTGGTCGGCGCAACGACCGGCAGTGGAGTGCGGGCGCGCAGATCCACGCCACCGTGAAAGTGATCCGTGCGGGAATCCGCGAAGCCGCCGGTGAGCACTTTGGAATCAGGCAGCGGCCAAAGCAGCGCGCCGATGCGAGATTCGGCAAAGGCGAAAATTGCCGCACAGAGAAACACCGCCGCAAATGTCGCTCGCATCAATACTGCCGCCAGCGCAGACTGATCCCGAGCAGCATCCCCACCTGAGTCATGCACGAGAGCAACGAGCTGCCGCCGTAACTGACAAAGGGCAGCGGCACGCCGGTCACCGGGAGAAGGCCGACCGTCATGAGCAGATTCGTCAACGCCTGAAAGGTGAGGAGACAAACGATGCCGACAGCGACCAGTTGATTAAACGGATTGTGGGACTTGGCCGCGAGGCGAATTCCGCGATAAAAGAACAGGGCAAACAGCAGCACCACCGCGCCCGCACCGAGAAAGCCGAACTCTTCGCTCCATGCGCTGTAAATAAAATCGGTATGCCCCTCGGGAAGGAACTTCAGCTGAGTTTGTGTGCCGTGCAGAAATCCCTTGCCCGTGATCTGGCCGGAACCGATGGCAATCTTGGACTGGATCAGCTGATACGCCGAACCGAGCGGATCGGCTTCGGGATCAACGAACGTGAGCAGCCGCTTCTGCTGATATGGATGCAGCTTGCCCCATAAGTGCGGCGTGGCCTGACCGACGGCAAGGAACACCGCGGCGGTCACGGCCAGCAGCACGATCTTCTTACGCGCGTACCACATCCCGCCCGACAGCGCGAGCAGAACGACGATGTGCAGCGTGAAATCCCACGACGTGACCACCGCAATCACCGGGGTGAGCAGCAGCAGCAAGTGCCACAGCGGAATGCCGCCCCATGCCAACATGCAGAACATCACGGCAGGATAAACGAGCGACGTTCCAAGATCCGGCTGGATGAGGATCATGCCCATCGGCAGCAGCGCAGCGGCGATGACGACCAACGTCAACCACGCCCGCCCAATGTCGCGCGGAAAATCCGACAGCAGTTGCGCGATACCCAGTACCGTCGTGACTTTGGCCAACTCGGAGGGCTGCAACTGAAACGCGCCGAGATCAATCCACCGTTTCGCTCCCATCTCCTCGTGTCCGAACGCAAAGACGGCGAGCAAACTCAGCAGCCCAATTCCATAGAGAAAGTAGGCTACGGTTTGAAACAAGCGCGTCGGGAGTGAGGCGGTGGTCAAGATCAGGCCGAAGCCGATCGCGCCCCACAAAAGCTGACGATAGAAATGTCCGTACTCCAGCTCGCCTTCCGCAAAGCTCGTTGAATAATTGGCCATCAGCCCGATCAGCACGAGGCCGATCGCGCTGGCGAAGATCCACATGTCCGGGAGAGAGTAATCTCGCGCCATTACTCGTCGTCTCCCGAAGGCTTTTGCGAAAACGCCGCCGCCACGATCTGAGCGTCTTTATCACTCTTGGTGCTGTCCGGCGGTCGCTCGGAGAGCACATATTGTTTCATGATTTCCTTACTCAAGGGAGCCGCGGCGGACGAGCCGTGCTCGCCGAACTCGACCAGCACACAGGTGGCAATAATCGGATCTTCGACCGGTGCGAAGCCGACGAACCACGCGTGATCGTCGCCATGCGAGTTCTGAGCCGTTCCGGTTTTGCCGGCGATCTTCACCTGCTCGTCGCGCTGGCGGGCGCCGGTTCCGCCTCCACCCCAGACCACGCGGCGCATGCCTTCGCGCACGATGGCGATGTTTTGCGGCGATGCGTCAATCGGATCCGGATCCGGAAGCGCGCGCTTTTGCAGCGTTCGCGTTTCGGAATCGTAAACACCTTCGACAATGTAGGGCTGCCGCCAATATTTTCCGTCGGCGAGTGCGCACGCATAGGCGCAAAGCTGCACCGGCGTCACGAGCACTTCGCCTTGTCCGATCGAAATCGAAGGAATGAAGCCGCGCGTCCAGCCATTCTCGCCGTAGCGCTTATTGTAATAGGCCTCGGAGGGAATCAACCCCGCCGCCTCAGAGGTCTGGTCAATCCCAGTTTGCCGTCCGAAATGGACGCGATCGAACGCGCGATGCACGCCGTCCACGCCCAGCATCATCCCGACGCGATAGTAAAAGACGTCGCAGCTTTGTTCGATGGAAGTGAGCACGTCCACGTGTCCATGCCCGCCTTTTTTCCAGCATTTGAAGGTGCGGTTGCCGACCGTGTAGGAGCCGGGGCAACTGATCGAGAACGACGGCGTGATCGTGCCGCTCTCCAGCGCTTCGAGCAGCATCGCCATCTTGACCGTCGAGCCGGGCGGATACATGGTTTGCACCGCGCGGTTCAGCATCGGCTTGTTCTTGTCGTTCAGGAGCATCTTCCACTGATCTGCATCGAGCCGCCCGGCAAAGATATCCGGATCGTAGGTCGGAGAGCTGGCGATGCACAACACGCCGCCGGTGCGTACGTCCATGGCCACAATCGCGCCGATTTTGTCCGTCAATAGCGATTCGGCTTTGGCCTGCAAATCGAGATCAATCGTCAGCCAAAGCTCTTTGCCGGGAGTCGGCTCGACCCGCTCGAGCTTCTGCTCCTCCGCGATCTCCTGCCCGAAAGCATTTACAATGGAGAAGCGATATCCTCTGACGCCGCGCAGTCGCTCATCGTACAAACGTTCCAGCCCGCGCTTGCCGACCAAATCGCCGGAGCGAACACCGGGAAACTTCTCCATCTCGTCGGGCGACACTTCGGCAACATAGCCCAACGCGTTGGCAGCGAGCTGGTTGAAGTGGTAACGCTTCTGCTCGATTTCAAGGAATGCGCCGGGGATGCGGTCGCGCAACTCTTCGAACGTTGACAACTCTTGAAACGACAGATCGCGCTTCAGACGCATCGGCAGGAACGTGCGGCGAAACGGCTTGATCATCTGGTTTGCGAGATGGTCGGGCGGAATCTGCAGCGCACCTGCCAGCAGATACATCCCTTCCTTATCCTCCCAGAGTTCCTGCGGCACGCCGTAGCAGGTGTACGAACTCCGATTCGTGAGTAGCAGTCGTCCTTTGCAGTCGCGCATAACGCCGCGCGGCGGCGCAATCTCAATCAGGCGGATGCGATTGCTGTCGGATTTCGTGCGGTACTCTTCGCCATCGAGAACTTGCAGCTTGAACAAGCGGATGCCGAGCAGGGCAAAGAACACGAGGCCGATGCCGATGAACAGCCAGGTGCGAATAGTTTCTTTGTTGACCGGGGCGTTCATGCCTTGCGCACGCGATGCAGCGGCGAGAGGAACCACAGAATGCCGAAGACTGTCGTATAAACGGCTGAAGTAAGTCCAGCGCTGACAAAGATCGGCGAAAACGGAAGCCCTGTCGCTTGCGCTTGAAGATACGACGCGGTCGCTTCGTACATCACCGCGCCAAGAAGGACGAATATGCTCCACGGCCAGACCATGCGAAACGAACCTTCCGACCACAATTTTCCGCAGGCAAAACCGATAACGGAAAACGTGAACGCGGACGCTCCGACGGGAAGCGCACCGAGCAGATCCTGACCGAGACCCAGGGCAAAGCCGAACAGTGTTCCTTCAATCGGGCCGCGTGTAAGGCCGGCGTAAACGACAAAGAGCAGCGAGAGCGACGGTCGCGCCGGACCGATGCTGAGCAATTGTCCCAATCCCACGTCCAGCGTAAAGACAATGATCGCCAGCAGGACCGCTACCGGAAGGCTCATCGCGCCGCCTTTTGCGTTGGCAGAGCGGTCGCGGTCGGAAGTTCTCGCAGCGAGTCCGGCGGCGTGATCACAAACACTTCCTCCACCGCAGAGAAATCCACAAACGGTGTGACCCTGCAGAAGCCGCCCTTCGGATCATCCTGCGCGCGCACATCAGTCACGACTCCAACGCGAATGCCTTTCGGAAACACGCGGCCCGCGCCGGTCGTGAGCACGAGATCGCCGACGCGAACATCCTCGCCCGTGGACAAACCTGTGATTGTCCAATGGCCCGGCCCCACCCATTTCAGAATTCCGCCGACGCGGCTGCGCTCGATCATCACCGAGACGCCGTACGCATTTCCGACCAGCGACTGAACGGACGATGAATGGTCGGAAACTTCGACAACCTTGCCGACCAAGCCCTTCGGTGTGAGCACGGCGCAGTTGATCATCACGCCGCCCTTGAGACCGACGTCAATCACGAACTTCCCGCCCACTTGCGGCCCCGGCATGGCGATAATGTCCGCGCTCTTCACCGGCAGCGGAAAGCGTTCGCGAAATTCGAGCATGGCACGCAGGCGCTTATTCTCCAGCGCCGCGTCGCGCAATTGACCGTTCTCCTCACTCAGCTCCATGGCATAGTTGCGCAGCTGCCGATTCTCCTGCCAAAGATAGAGCGTGCGTTTGGCGAGCACGACAGGCTTGGAGAGCTGCGCCATCGTATCGCCCAGTTCGCGCTTGATCGAGGCCACCGCGGGATTCTTTCCAAAAAAGAGAAGGGTCAGCGAGAAGCCGACCGAAGTGAGGAAGACAATCCAATCCAGGCGCGGTGTGAAGAGACGGGGTGAACTCGCCATCGAATGTTATGCGGGGAGCAAAACCCTTTGATAGGTTTCGAAATCATCGAGCACTTTGCCGGTGCCGCGCACGACACAGGTCAGCGGATCTTCCGCCAGGAACACCGGCAGCGACGTGTCTTCGCGAATCCGCACGTCCAGTCCCTTGATTAATGCGCCGCCGCCGGTCATCACGATGCCGCGATCCCGAATATCGGCCGCTAACTCCGGCGGAGTCTTTTCGAGCGCCACGCGAACCGCCTCGACAATCTGAGACACAGTTTCGGCGAGCGCTTCACGAATTTCCATAGAATTAATTTCGATTGCCTTCGGCACGCCTTCCACCAGATCGCGCCCTTTGGCCACAATCGAGAGCTCCTGCTCCAGCTTCACGGCGGAACCGATGCGGATCTTGATCTCCTCCGACGTGCGCTCGCCGATCAGCAGATTGTAGTTGCGGCGCATGAACTGGATAATCGCCTCATCCATTTCGTCGCCGCCAATGCGAATTGACGTATCTGTAATGATCCCCGAGAGCGAAATGACCGCGATTTCCGTTGTGCCGCCGCCGATGTCAATTACCATGCTCCCGATCGGATCATTTACGGGCAATCCGACACCCAGCGCCGCGGCCATCGGCTCGGCGATCAGGTACACTTCGCGCGCGCCGGCGTGTTCCGCCGAGTCGCGAATGATGCGCTTTTCCGATTTCGTCACGCCGGACGGGACACACACGATGACCCGCGGCCGTATCAGCCGGTTGGGCTGCGCCTTGCGAATGAAGGCGCGAATCATCACTTCGGCCAACTCGTCGTCGTCAATCACTCCGTCGCGCATGGGCCGCACGACCTCTAGTTCGCGGTGCGTCTTGCCCAGCATCTCGCGGGCTTCGGAGCCGATCGCCACGACTTTGTTGTCACGTTTACGCACGGCCACCATCGAAGGCTCGCGGACAACGATCCCTTTGCCTTTTACGTAGACCAGTGTATTGCAAGTTCCCAGATCAATGGCGATTTCATTGGAGAAAAGGCCGCTCAGGAACGAAGCCATGAATACCTCTTATGGATAGCGCGACGGAGCGCGCAGGTTAAGGCCGCAGTGAAACGGGGAGATAGGATCTCGTGGTAAGTCAGCCTTCGTCCGACAGGTTGACCTGATTGGTCATGTCGGGCGGCGTAATGCCGCGCCGGCGCTCCATTTCCCAAAGATAATTGAGAATCATCGGCTTTTCTTCATCGTCAATCCGTACGTAGGTGGCGTAGTAACCGCCCCATTGGCAAACAAGTTTCTGATTGATCGTGGCGTCAATCGCATCCTTCATCGAGGGCAGCTTGCGATTCATGCGCCCGACGAGCGAGTAAATCGCGCCTTTGATGTCGCGCTTGACAATATAGTCCTTGCCGCCGTACTTGACGCGGGACGCGGGACGGACGTACAGCGGACGGTCAACGTTCTGCGGCCATTGCACAGGTTTCGCTCCTTCGGATCAGTGCCGGAAATGCCGGCGGCCGGTGAAGACCATTGCCATATCATGTTCATCGGCGGCGGCGATTACTTCCTCGTCGCGCACCGACCCGCCGGGTTGAATCATCGCCGTTGCTCCCGCCTCCGCTGCCACGTCGAGACCGTCCCGGAACGGGAAAAACGCATCCGATGCACACACGCTGCCGCGCAAGCTTAAATTGGCTGCTTCGGCTTTGCGCACGGCGAGCTGCGCCGAATCCACGCGCGACATCTGCCCGGCGCCGATCCCCAACGTATGATGATAATCGCTGAACACAATCGCGTTTGAGCGGACATGCTTGCAGACTTTCCAGGCGAGGATCAGCGCGCTCAATTCCTGCGCTGACGGCGGACGTTTGGTCACCACGCGCAGGTTCTCCAATTCCGGCAGTCCGTGATCCGCATCCTGCACGAGGCAGCCGCCCCAGAACTGCCGCAATTCCGTTCCACCCGGTCGGTAGCGAAGCGCATTCCAGTTGTAGGTCATCAGCCGCAGTGCCTTTTTCTTGGCGAGCGCCGCGCGCGCCTCGGGGGTGAAGCCGGGGGCGAGCACGATCTCCAGAAAGATGTCGCTGATCACCACCGCCGCGGCTTCATCCATCTCGCGGTTCAGCGCGACGATGCCGCCGAAAGCGGACACGCGATCCGTTTCCAACGCGAGTTTCAGCGCATCCGCCGCATTGTCCGAGACACCTACTCCGCACGGCGTGACGTGCTTGATGATGATTGCCGCCGGTTCGTCGAATTCGCTGACCAGTTTCAGGGCGCCGTCGGCATCGAGGAAATTGTTGTACGACATTTCCTTGCCGGCGAGCTGATCGGCGGCAACCAATCCGGTCAAGCTCTTACCGTACGGAGCAAACAGCGCGGCCTGCTGATGCGGATTCTCGCCATACCGCAGCGTGCGCGTCTCCTTCAGCACCAATGGACGCACCGTGCCGTTGTTCAACCACTCGGCGATCGCGCTGTCATACGAGACCAGCGCCGTAAAGGCCTCCGCCGCGCAGCGCTGACTGAACTCTTCGGGGACGCCCTTCTTTTCGTGAAAATGCGCAAGGAACGGAGCGTACTGCGACGGATCCGTGAGCACCACGACGTAATCGCAATTCTTGCACGCGGCGCGAACCATCGAAGGGCCGCCGACGTCAATCGCCTCGACAACCTCATCGTGCGGCTTGCCGGACGCGAGCACCTGCCGGAACGGATAGAAGTTCACGACCACGAGATCAATCGGCTCGAGACCGAGGCGCTTGAGATCCTCCTGATCGCCAGGATGGTCGCGACGCGCGAGAATGCCGCCGTGAATGCGCGGATGCAGCGTCTTGATGCGGCCTTCCATCGCTTCCGGATGCCCCGTCCATTGCTCGACGAAAGTCACGGGCAGTCCGGCGTCTTGCAGCGCAGTAGCCGTGCCGCCGGAGGCTATCAGCTGCACGCCATGTTCATGCAGGGCGCGGGCAAGATCGAGCAGTTCGGCCTTGTCGGAAACGCTCAACAGAGCGCGACGAATTTGGATCATTGGGATTTTGCGGGAAGAATGTGCACGTGCCGGCCATCCACGCGGATGCGATTCTCCGCGAACAATTTCACGGCGTCGGCATACAGATCGTATTCAATGTTATGAACGCGCTGCGCCAGCGTGTCGGGCGTGTCATTGGCCGCGACGAACACCGCGCGCTGGAGAACAATCGGGCCATGATCATATTCGTCGTCCACGAGATGCACGGTCGCGCCGTGTATGCGCACCCCGTAATCAATCGCGGCTTCAAACACCTTGCGCCCATACATTCCCTTGCCGCCGAAGCTCGGCAGGAGAGCCGGATGGATATTCAGCATCCGGTCGCGAAACTGCTGAACGACGGCTTTGGGAACGAGTTTCAAATAGCCGGCGAGACAGACGAAATTTACGTCGTAGTGCCGTAACGTCTCCAGCAGGGCGGCAGTAAATTCTTCGTCGGAATCGTGCATCTCGCGGCACAGGACCATGGCCGGAACGCCGAGGCGCTGCGCGCACTCCAAGGCAGGAGCTTTGCGGTTCGAGCAGATGACGAGCGCCGGAGTCGCGCTGATCGCTCCCTCCCGCATCTTCGTCGTCAGGTGCTCGAACAGCGTTCCGTTGCCGGAGACAAAGCACGCAATCCTCAAATGGCTCACGCCAGCTCCATCTGAACGGGATTCAACGCCAAACTTAAGTGCTCCACGTCAAGCGCAGCCTGCGCGCCGACAGGCAGAGTCATGCGCTCCGGGCCATGACCGAAAGGGAAATTGGCGATGATCGGATAGTCTGAGCCGCGAGTTGAGTCCAAGAGCGACGTGCGCAGAGCGTCGCTTCGCAGCGAGTCATCATCCGTGCCGAAGTCGCCGACGAGCAGCGCTCCCAACTCGTTCAGCACCCCGGCGTTGCGCAGGTGGAACAGCATGCGATCCACGCGGTGCGCCGGCTCATTGACATCTTCAATCAGCAAGAGCGCGCCGCGCAAATCCGGCAGAAACGGTGTGCCCAGGAGTGTGGTCAGCATCGTTAGGTTTGCAGGCATCAGCTGTCCCTGCACTTCACCTGAGCCGCGCAGAACTTCCAAGGGAGTATGAGGAATATCGCCGATCAAATCGCCGGCTGCTTCGCCCATCAAGACTTGGATCGCCTGCCTGCGGGAAGCTTCATTCGCCGCGCCGTCCCACTCCACCGCCAGCGGTCCGGAATACGTGACGAAGCTCTCGCGCTTGACCAGCAAGAGCTGCAGCGCGGTTACATCGGAAAACGCAAGGAATGGCTTCCGACTCCGGGCGATCAACGCCGTGTCAATGGAGCCCAGCAGACGCGAGGTGCCGACGCCGCCGCGTGCAGAGATCACCGCATCAATGTCCTCGCGCGCGAACATCTCTTCCAGTTCGCGCCGGCGAATCTCGTCGGGCGCGGAGAATAGTCCGTACTTGTCAAACGCGGACGGCGAGGTCTCGACCTCGAATCCCTCCGCCTGCAGCGCGGATACTGCCGCTCGCAAACGTTCTTCGACCACCGGTCCGGCGGGCGTGCAAATGCCGATTCTCCCGCCGCGCCGCAATGCCCGCGGAAAGAACATCAGTAGCCCCACTCCGGGCTGGCCAGCGTGTAGTCGCCGAAGCCGGTATAATCCACGAACACGAAACGGCGCGCGATCTGGCTGTAATACCAGATCTCGTAAGGCCGCGAGTTCGCTTCGAACGGATGGCGCTCAATATCTGTGGGCGGACCGTAAATCACATAGATGCGGCCGCGATCGGTCTCCCAACCCTCGCGATTGGTGGAAAAGTTCTCGTTGGCATATTCGATGCGCAAGTAGTACTCATCCATCAATTCGTTCTGTTCCGTGTTCGGCGTCGGATCCCGGCGCTTCCAGAACTCCCGGAACAACCGCTCGCGGTCCCGCGCGTCCGCCTGTCGCAGCTTCTTGTTCTCGTCGTTCGTGCCAATGTACTTGAGCTGGCGAATGGCCTGATTGATGTCCGTGATGGAGGCCGGGACACCGGGCAGCCGCACCGAGAACTTGCGCGTCCGCACCTCGCGCCGGCCATCGCCTTCGGCTTCCAAACTGAGCACGTACGTCTGCGCAACCAAGTCTCGCAGCCGCAGTACGTAGTCCGTCGTCTTCACGTCGGTGGACGGCGCCATCAAACGAACCTCCGTCGTCACCGTGTCGCCGGTTTCGGTCAGCACCGACCATTGCAGCCGAATCGGATCCGTGCCGTCGCTGTAATACTGAACGCGCGCGTGAGCGGAGTCTTCACCGGAATAGAAATTCTCGAGCAGCCGCGGCACGTCGAGGCGCGCCATGCTCGAGTCCTCCTGCAGCCAGAAAATATCGGACACGCGCAGCCGGGAATCGCTACTCGCCAGCAAGATCTTGTCTTCCCACTTCGACTTGCGATGAACATCAGCTTGGTCTGTCATCGTCACTCGGATCGTGTAGTCTCCGGGAACGACGAGAAACTCATCGGCATGCACCGCATTCTTTGTGCGGCTGTTGGTCTCGGCGTAGGTCAGAGTTTGCACGCGGATATCCTGAATCTGCTCGCTGGCCAGCCCCTCACCTTCGCGAAGCAATGCAGTGACCAATTCGAAGGATGCGGCAAAGCCGGAGTCCGTACGCAGAAAGACAAGATTGTCATACGGCACCGACATGGCCACGAACAGCCGCAGGGAATCTTCTTTCGCGGTCAACCGTTGACCGATCATCGCGCGGAATTCGGGTCCCGCTCCGGACGAATGGATGTCATTGACATCCTTCTTTTCCGGCTTCGGCGCCGCCAACGCAACTATGGCTGCGAGAGTACAGGCAAGGACAGCTTTCCACATGTTTCCGCTCGCGCGTTGGATTTCGTAATGTGATACGGTTCGACGTCCAGCTGATAGGCCGAGGCTTTGGTGACGGTTCCGGCAACGATCTCTCCGGGTTCGCATTCCGCGAGCAATCGCACGCGACCGTCAATGTCGGGCGCATCCCACGCGCTGCGTCCCCAGGCCACGCCGCGCGCGTTGCGCTCCACAATCACTTCGAGACGCTGACCGACCAGCGCGCGGTGCTTTTCGTGGCAGATCCGCCGCTGCAGGGTCATCAAACGATCCAGTCGCTCGAGCGCAATCCCCTCCTCTACGCGATCCGCCAGCTCGGCGCCCGCGGTTCCTTCTTGCGGCGAATACGTGAAGACGCCGGCACGCTCGAAGCGCATCTCTTCCATAAACTCATACAATGCGCCAAAGTCCTCATCCGTTTCGCCGGGAAAGCCGACGAGCACCGTCGTGCGCACACAGGACTCCGGCAGCACGGAGCGAAACGCCGCGATAGTCTCCTTCATCCGCTTCGCGGTGGTGCGGCGGTTCATTAGCTTCAGCATGCGGTCGGAAGCGTGCTCGATCGGAAAATCAAGATAGGGAGCGAGTTTCGGCACCTTGCCTAACCCTTCCAGCAGATGCGGCGGGGTTGACGGCGGATGCGCATAAAGCAGGCGGAGCCAGTGAATTCCGTCAATGTCCGACAAACGTTGGCAGAGTTCGACGATCTTTCGCTGGCGATAGATATCCACGCCGTAACTCGTCGTTTCCTGCCCGATCAGAATGAGTTCCCTTACGCCTTCGTGAGCAAGAATCCGCGCGTCTCGCAGCAGGTCTTCCATCCGCTCGCTGCGATACAGGCCGCGCATCTGCGGAATCGCGCAGAACGCGCACGCATGCGAGCAGCCGTCGGATATTCGCAAATACGCCGAGCCGGGGCCGGCTTTGCCGGAGTGGAGCGTCGCCGCGCGAAAGTCGCCGTCGAGCGTGAGCGGATTCGCGCCGAGCAGCTCGAGCATCTGACTCCACTGGCCGATGCCGAACACTCCGTCCAACTCGGGAATCTCCGCACGCACTTCGTCGCCGTCGCGCTGCGTCAGGCAGCCCATGGCGAGCACCTGCCGGTTCGGCTTCGCCCCTTTCCAGCGCACCGCTTCGAGCATCACCTCGATGGATTCGACTTTGGCGTCGTCAAGAAAGCCGCACGTGTTGATGATCCACACGTCGGCGCGATGCGGCTGATTCACATACTCGAATCCCGCGCCGCGCAGCGCACCCGCGAACGTCTCGCTGTCCACCACGTTCTTGGGACAGCCGAGCGTGTGAATATGCACTCGCTTGGGCCGCAGATCCGCCGCGCAATGCCGCTTTAATGCCATTCCACCTTCACGTCAGTGTTGCCAAACATCGTTTTGAACTGCTTCCAAACTTCCGCGGACGTCTTGAGGCGATAGCGCTGGGATTGCACGATCCGTTCCTGCCCGTCCTGATCCACCTTGAAGTAGATGGGCACATTGCCCGAGTGCTTCATAAAAATATCTTCGAGCGCGTTGATCGTCTCGTCGGTGAGCACGCGCGCCGGCAGCGACACCCACATGCTGCGAGCAAACTGCGCGCGCGCCTCTTCGATGGTGTAAAGATCCTGCGCCACGAACTTCGGATCCTCATCTTCGCGCACCGTCACGCGAGCGTTGACGACTAAGCGCGCCTCCTTGTGCAGTTTCTCCCCGGCGGCGTCAATCGTGTCGGAAAAAATCAAGATCTCGCCGGACCCGGTGAAGTCTTCGAGCGTGATCGTGGCCATCGCCTTGCCCTTTTTTGTCAACTGGCGGCGAATGTCCGTTACGATGCCCACCAGGCGTACTGTCGCCTGATCCTTCAGCTCCGACGTTTCGCCCATCGGCGTCGCCTGAATCTGCTCGATGTCCCCCCGGTAATCATCCAGAGGATGTCCGGAGATAAAAAAACCCAGCAGCTCCTTCTCCAGCGCGAGCTTCTGCTCCATTGAATACTCAGGGACATTCGGCAGATCCGGCTCGCGCAAATCGGACGTTCGCGGATCGCCGCCGCCGAACAGCGACGACTGTCCGAACTCGCGTTCCTTCTCCGCCTGCGACGCGTAGGCCAAGAACAGGTCCAGCCCCGCCATGCACTGCGCTCGATGGCAACCAAGCGAATCCAGCGCGCCCGCACCGATCAGGCTCTCCATTGCCTTCCGGTTCACCTGCTTCGTGTCCACGCGCAGAGCAAAATCAAAAAATGACTGGAATGCTCCACCTTTGCTTCGCGCGTCGAGAATCGCCTGAATAGGTCCGCCGCCGACATTTTTGATCGCTTCGAGACCACAGCGGATCTTGCTGTCCTCCACCGTGAAATACTGCTCCGAGGAGTTTACGTCCGGCCCCAGCACCTCCACGCCCATGCGACGGCAATCGTTGATCAGTCGCGGCATCATCCGCGTGCCGCCGTGCCACGACGTCATTTCCGCCGCCATGAACTCGGCGGGGTAATTCGCCTTAAGGTACGCCGTCTGATACGCCAACACCGCATAGCATGTCGCGTGCGCCTTCACGAATCCGTACCCGGCGAACGGCTGCACTAATTCAAATACCTGTTGCGCGAGTTTGCGGTTCATTCCGCTGTGTTCGATGCACCCCTCGATGAACTCGGCTTTGACGCGTTCCAGTTCCTTTAGGTCCTTCTTGCCCATGCTGCGCCGCAAAATGTCCGCGCGCCCCAGAGAGAATCCGGCCAGGTCACGGGCGATTGCCAGTACCTGCTCCTGATAGACAATCACCCCGTAGGTGGACTTCAGGATTGGTTCCAGCTTCGGGTGCAGATATGCAATCGAAGCCTCGCCGTGTTTGCGCTTGATGAAATCGCCGATCATCTCCATCGGGCCGGGACGATAGAGCGCCACCATGGCTACGATGTCGTCAATGCTCGTGGGCTTGAGTTTCGTCAGCCATTCCCTCATGCCGCGACTTTCAAGTTGGAACACGCCGATCGTGTCACCTTGGGCAAACAGATCATACGTCTTGAGATCATGTTCCTCGAGGAGCGCGCGCAGATCCACATTCACACTGCGGCGTTCCAGCGACTCGAGCGCGCGCGACAGCACGGTGAGCGTGCGCAATCCCAAAAAGTCCATCTTGAGCAGCCCGATCTTGTCCACGATGTTCATGTCGAACTGCGTGGTCACGCTGCCGTCGGACTGGCGATAGAGCGGAACGTAATCCGTCAACGGTCCCGGCGTGATCACCACTCCTGCCGCATGCGTCGAGGCGTGCCGGTTGATCCCTTCGAGAACCTCGCCAATCTCCCAAATCTTCTTGTATTCCGGCTTCTCGTTCAGCACCGCTTCGAGTTCCGGATTATCCTGCCGGGCATCGCGCGCGCCGTCGCTGGCCCCTTCGGGCACGCGCAGCCGCACATTCAACCCTTCCGGAATCTTCTTCGCGAGACGATCCACTTCTCCGTAACTGACGCCCATGACCCGCCCGACGTCGCGCACGACCGCACGCGCTTTCAACCGTCCGAAGGTGATGATCTGCGTCACGGACTCGCCGCCGTACTTGCGCTTCACGTACTCGATGACCTTGCCGCGACCTTCATCCTGGAAGTCAATGTCAATATCGGGCATTGTGATGCGTTCGGGATTCAAGAAGCGCTCGAAGTAGAGATCGAAGCGAATCGGATCAATATCCGTGATTCCCAAGGCGTAACAGGTCAGCGCTCCCGCCGACGATCCGCGCCCCGGTCCCACCACGACGCCGATCTGCTTGGCATACGTGATAAAATCCGCCACGATGAGGAAGTAGCCGGCGAATCCCATCTGAATGATCACGCGCAGCTCGTAGTTCAAGCGCTCTTCGAGTTCCGGCGTAATATTCGCGTACCGTTTGGCAAGACCGGTCCGCGCGAGCTTGGTCAGGTACTCCGCTTCGTCCGTCTCTTCCTCCGGCAGCGGAAACTTCGGCAGGTAACGCTTCGACAGATCCAGCTTGAGGTCGCACTTTTCAGCGATTTCCAGCGTTGTGGTCAGCGCTTCCGGATAGTCCTTGAAGAGCGTCTTCATCTCCGCCGGCGACTTGAGATAGAATTCTTGTGTGTCGAACCGCATGCGGTTCACGTCGCCGACGTTTGAACCCGTGCCAATGCACAGCAGCACGTCGTGCGCTTCCGCGTGCTCGCGCTTGAGATAGTGCGTGTCGTTCGTGGCCACGATCTTTGTACCGAGCTTTTGCGCCAGCACCGGTAACTGAGCGAGGACTTTGTTCTCCTCCTCAATATCGTGCATCTGCAGCTCGACATAAAAGTCGTCGCCGAAGAGATCCTTATAATAGGAAGCGCGCTCCCATGCCCGCGCCTGGTCGTCGTTCGCCAAATATTGCGGAATCTCCGACGCCAAGCAGCCGCTCGTGGCGATCAGGCCCTCCGCATGCTGCGCGAGCAGTCCGTGATCAATCCGCGGGCGATAATAGAAGCCTTCCGTATATCCCTGCGACGAGAGCTTGACCAGATTCTTGTAGCCGGTTTCGTTCTTTGCCAACAGCAGCAGGTGATGCGCATATTCGCCGCGCCCGCCGCCGGTCGCCTTCTTCTCGAAGCGGTCCGGGCAGATGTAGACTTCACAGCCGATAATCGGCTTGACGTCCAGCTTCCTCGCCGCGTTGTAAAACTCGATTACCCCGAACAGCGCGCCGTGATCCGTGAGCGCAATCGCGTCCATGCCCAGCTCTTTGGTGCGTGCGATCATCTCATGGATGCGGCACGCGCCGTCGAGCAGGCTGAACTCCGAGTGGTTGTGCAGATGAACGAACTCCGCGCTCACAGATCGCCTTCTTCGCGCTGAATATCAGCCCCCACGCGGGAATACTTCTCCTCGATCTTTTCATAGCCGCGATCGAGGTGGTAGATGCGTTTGACGTGCGTCGTCCCTTTCGCCGCCAGCCCCGCCAGCACCAGGCACACGGACGCGCGCAAATCGGTGGACATCACCGGCGCGCCTTTGAATTCTTCAATTCCAGAGATCACTGCGGTGTTGTCGTGCATCTCGATGCTCGCGCCGAGACGATACAACTCCGCGACGTGCGTAAACCGATCCTTGTAAATCGTATCCGTGATCCGGCTCGTTCCGTCCGCCAAACACGCCATCGCCATGAAGGGCGCCTGCAGATCAGTCGGAAACCCGGGATACGGTTCCGTGCACACGTCAATCGCGGCGAGTTTGCCGGTCCCGCGCTCGACAACAATTTCGCGGTCCCTGACATCTACCTTGACGCCCATCTGTTTAGCGCAGGCAATCGGCGACTCGATATGCTTCGGTTCCGCATGCGTGATCGTCATCTTGCCGCCGGTCATCCCCACCGCACAAATATGCGTCGCGGCCTCGATCCGGTCCGGAATCATCTCCGCGTTCACCGCGTGCAGCTCGGGTACGCCGGTAATCACGAGTTCACGCGTGCCGATCCCGTCAATCATTGCTCCCATGCGCATGAGAAATTTTGCAAGACACGTGATTTCCGGCTCCAGCGCCGCATTCTTGAGCACCGTCCTGCCATCCGCAAGTACCGCTGCCATGAGCGTGTTACCCGTGGCGCCGACGCTTGAAATCGGAAACTCGAACGTGCCGCCCTTCAACCGCTCCGCGCGCGCCACGATGTAGCCTTCTTCCAAGTCAATCTGCGCGCTCAACGCTTGCAAGCCTTTAATGTGCAAGTCCACCGGCCGCGGGCCCCACGCGCAACCGCCGGGCAGCGAGACGCGCGCTTCTTTCAGTCGAGCGACCAGCGGCCCGAGCACATAGAAACTCGCGCGCATCGTCTTGACGAGTTCGTACGGCGCTTCATTATAGGTGGCGCGCGACGTGTCAATGTCGAGCGTGTGATCGCCCGCGGTTACCTGTGCGCCGAGAATGCGCAGCAGATGCGACATCGTACGCACGTCCATCAGTGCGGGAACATTGGTGAAGCGATAGCGGCCGGGGGCAAGGAGCGTCGCCGCTAACAGCGGCAACGTAGCGTTCTTCGAACCGGAAACGCGGATTTCGCCCTCGAGTGGGCGGCCGCCATGTATGACTAATTGATCCACGGGAGGTTAGGATGCGTTTGCAAGTTTCCCGCTCTGGCGCAGCAATTCGCTTGCCGAGGCCAGAGCCTTGTCGGTAATGTGCACTCCGGCAATCAAGGCGGCTACCGCCTCCACGCGTTCCCCCGGAGTGAGGAATTTCGCGGTCGTGTGAGTTTTTCCACGCTCAATCGTCTTCGTCACAAGCAGATGCTGATCCGCCCGCGACGCAATTTGCGGCAGGTGCGTAATCGCCAGCACCTGATGATGCTTTGCCAGCCCGGCGAGCGCTGTTCCCACATGATCCGCGACACGGCCTGAGATCCCGAGATCAATTTCGTCGTAGATCATCATCGGATAGGAAATCTTTGTCGCCAGCACCGACTTGATGGCCAGCGTCACGCGCGACGACTCGCCGCCGGACGCCACGTCCGCAATCGGCGCGAGCTTGCAACCGGGATTCGCCGAGAACTGAAACTGAACTTTGTCCGCGCCATTGGCTATCAACTGTGCGGCATCGAACGGTCTGGGCAGCGTGGTCAACACCACATCGAATTGCGGCGCGGTAAACCCGAGCGGTTTCATGGCTGCCACTGCGGCATCGCCGAACGGTTTTGCCGCCCTTTGCCGGCCCGTCGAGAGTTTCTCCGCCGCCGCGACGAATTCGCTGTCCGTCTGAGTGAGCTGCGCGCCGAGTTGTTCCAACTCCTGCTCCATCACGTCCCCGCGCTCGACCATCGTCTTCAAATCCTCGGCGCGCTTCAGGATCTCTTCGATCGTCAGCCCATGCTTGCGCTTGAGCTTCCAGATCAGCCCGCGCCGCTCCCGCAATTCTTCCAGTTCCGCCGGATCGAATTCCAAGTTGTCGGCATACTCGCGGATCTGAAAGCCGATCTCCTTCATTCGCGACTCGAGATCGGACAACTCGTCCACCGTGACCTGGAATTCTTTATCCATCTTGGCGATCGCCGTTGCCGTGAAGCGTGCGCGACCCGCCATCGTTATCAGCGAAGGCTCCGCTTCGGCGAGTAGATCCAATAGTCGCGCCGCCTCGACTGCAATCTTCTCCGCGCTCTCGAGCTTCATCAGCCGCCCGTCAATCGTCTCCTCTTCGTTCGGCTTCAGCCCGAGCTTCTGGATCTCATCGAGCTGGTACTCGAGGAGTGCGCGATCCTTGCGAAACTCGTTCAATGCGGCCGTCTGGCGCTCCAACTCTCGGCGCTGTGCGGATCGAACGTCATAGAGCCTGTGCACATCGGCCGCAAGATCGGCGCATTCCGCAAACGTATCGAGATAATCGAGCTGCGTGGACGTCCGAAAGAGCGACTGATGCTCCCGCTGTCCGTGAAAATCGGCGAGCAGATCGCGCACCTGCTGCAAGATGTCCTGCGTGATCGGCCGGTCATTGATCATCGAGCGCGTGCGGCCATTCTTCGAAATCTCCCGCCGCAGCAGCACTTCCGCATTCTGCTCCATGTCTTCATCCCCGATCACGGCGTAGATTGCCGCCGGATCGTCGGGCTTGAAGAAGCCTTCGATCACCGCGCGCTCGGCCCCTTCGGGAACGGCATCCTTCGGAAACCGTTCGCCCAATAGCACGTCGAGCGCGCCGACAATCATACTCTTTCCGGCTCCCGTTTCACCCGTGAGCGCCGTCAGCCCGCGAGCGAAATCAAGTTCGAGCCGGCGCACAAGCAGATAGTCACGGATGACAAGGCGGGTAAGCATGTGAGAAAGGACTATTTTCCTAGAACTGCAATTTTCCCCGTCGCGGAATTGCCGTTAGCAGCCGATGCGACAAGCAAATAGACGCCTCCGGCCACCAAGTCTCCATCAGCGGTCCGACCGTCCCAACCGGTTTGCGGATCAATCATCTGCTGCCAGGAAAGTTCGCGCACGAGACGTCCGGAAAGCGTGAAAATGCGAAAATCGTCGAACGATCCGCCGATCCGCTGATGATCTACAAACATGCGGTGACTTCCGTCCGCAACAAACGGATTCGGATAAGGCCACACCTCTCCCAGTGTCTCGCCGCGCGAGAGGTAGGGAGTCTGCAAGCGGGACAGCCCATCGGTCGTCCCGATCCAGACGTCGCCGGTACGCGGATCGGACGTAATTGACGTCACCGTGTTCGACGCGAGATCAGAACGGTTCTCCGGTGCATCCGCTGTCTTGAAGACGTGGATCCAGGAGAAGTTCTTGTCGAGCACCGCAACACCGTTGTCCGTGCCGAACCACTTGTTGTCCTGCGCGTCCACGTGGATCGCATTGACGTTGTCGCCCACGGGAAGATCCACGACGCAAATAAAACGCAGCTGATTCAGATCGCGCGGCACCCCCGCCTGCGTGTAATAGGCTCCGCTGTGCGTGCCGATCCACAAATACCCCTGCTGATCAATATCCCACGATACGACGCCCTTGAGCAAGGGTTCAAAGCAGGTAATCTGATCCTGCAAATCAGGCGGCACATAACCAAACCACTGGTCGTCCGTCGTGTCAGCTGGCGTGCCGTTGTCGTCAAAGACCCAGTTCTCCGTGCCGTTGCGCTCATGGCTGCCGACCCACATCCGGTTGTACTGATCGGGAACCATCTGCACCACGTCGCGATGCTCCAGAGCTTGTGGGTTGTTCGGCTGCGCCGTGTAGTACAACCAAGAATCCGAATTATTCCCCCGCACGATCCATGACTCCTGGACGCGCACGAGCGGCTTGTTTGTTGTGGATGCGCGATTCGTGATGAAAATATCGCCGTTCATGTTGCGTGCTACCGCCGCTACACAGTAATCCACGTTTCCGTCCGTCCATGTCAGCCGAGCCGTATCCGCGTCCCAGCCGCTCTGATCGGTCGGATTAAACAAGGTAATGTCATTGCCGTGAAACCAAGCTACGCCGCCGCCTTCCGATCCGGCCCAGGCGCCACCATGGTTGTCAAACGCAAAACTGTTTGGCGCCCGGTAGAAGAAAGGTTGCGGATGCTGCGCCCCGGGGTGATAATTTGTCCAGGATTGGCCATCATAGGCAAATACTCCGGTGCCGTCGCCGCCGCCGCCCGCCCAGAGCTTACCCTGCGGATCCGCGCCCAATGCCGTTATGAAATTGCTGCCGATATTGTGTGCGCTGACCGGATCGGTCCACTGATCGGTGACAAGAAACGACAATCCGCCGCGCGCTGAAAAGTTGTCGCCGATCCCTGCGACAAGTGTCGAACCGTTCGCATCATTCGCTGTGATCAGATCTCTGATTCCCGGCAACCCTTGGCCCACCGGCGTCAGCGTCGTCCCGTCAATCCGATATACGGTGCCGGGCGTTGCCGCATGAACGGCCCCATTCCACTCGGCGAAAGCAAGCACTCCGGCCGTCGCACTGATGGTCGCAAACGCCGTCCCATCAAACCGCACCACCTGTCCGGAGCCGGCGATCCATACGGTGGTGTCGCTCGCTCCATACAAAGCCGCAAGACTGTTCTCCGGCAGTCCGTTCGTCGTGCTGAAATTCTCCCACGCGGACGGCGCGCTCAAAAATTCGTTGCTCAGATTCGCGCGGGCCAGGCCAAAGACAGTAGCAGCGTAGAGATAGCCGCCGGCTACGGCCAGATCCGACACGCGCGCTTCACCCGGAAACACTCCCAGCACGCGAATAGATTCGAGTATGCGATAGTTGTCGCCGACGGTGCTGTACGAGAATCGAAAGATTCCGTTGTTCGCCGCGACGAACACTTCATCGCCGACATCAAGGATCGTCGTAATTTCAAAGACCTCGTCGCGCAGATCATCAATCACCAGTGTCTGACCGGTCGAGGGGTTTACGCGCGTGATGGCGCCGCTGATATGCGCCGCCCAAATCCAGCCGCGTGAGTCCCTGCCGACGGCGGACGAGCGATTCATCGCCAGTCCGCGCGTATTGGTATGAACATCGAATAATCCGGTCGCGGGATCATAGCCGGAAAGGCCGCCATTGGTCGCCGACCAGATCGAACCGTTGGCGGTCGCCAAATCGAGCACATTGGACGTGGACGTGTACGTCGTCCACCGGAACGGCTGCCCGAACGCGAGCGCGGGAAACAGCGACGCGAGCAGAAGAAGTCGGATCATGAAAAGGTTCCTGTTGCTGAATTGCAGTGGAGAATCAATGCAATTACAAGGGTAATCCGTTACTCCTGAGTTGATCTAACACGGTAATCATCTCCCATGCGGCTTCCGCCGCGTCCGCGCCTTTGTTGCCGACGCGCCCGCCGGCGCGCTCAAAGGCCTGCTCCGGATTGTCCGTCGTCAAGACGCCGAAGGTCACCGGCTTCTCATTGTCCATTCCCGCTCGCAGGATTCCTAAGGCGGCCACCTGCGACACATACTCGAAATGCGGCGTCTCCCCGCGAATGACCGCGCCCAAACACACCACCGCCGCCACATCCATGCGCGCGGCCGCCACTGCCGCCGCGACCGGCAATTCAAACGCTCCCGGCACCCACACAACTTCTATCTGCTCGTCTCTCAAACCATGGCTCTTCAGCGCATCCACTGCGCCCTTGAGCAGCAGCTTGGTCACTGTCTCATTGAATCGCGCGCAGACAATCACAAAACGCGGGGAGTCTGTCACCTAACCCTCCACCGGCGCAACGGCAAAGTCGCCTAACAGCCCTTCGGCAAACTTATCGGCGTCAAACGGCGCAAGATCGTCAACACTCTCGCCGAATCCCACATAACGAATCGGAACGCCCAACCGCCGGGCAACAGTCAGAATAATGCCACCTTTCGCAGTGCCGTCAATCTTGGTGAGGACCAGTCCGGTGATTTCGCTTGCTTTCGTGAACTCCTGCGCCTGGCTGATCCCGTTTTGCCCGGTCGTCGCATCCAGCACCAGCAGCACCTCATTCGGGGCGCTCGGCACCCGCTTCTTTAGCACACGAGAAATCTTTTCGAGTTCCTTCATCAGATTGCTCTTCGTGTGCAGGCGTCCCGCCGTGTCAATGATCAGCACCTCCGCGCCGCGATTCACCGCCGCCTCCAATGCGTCATAAGCGACCGCCGCGGAGTCCGCCCCCGATACGCCCGCGATCACTTTCGTCCCCGTGCGCTCGCCCCAAATCTGAAGCTGTTCGATCGCCGCGGCGCGAAATGTGTCGCCCGCCGCCAGCATCACGTTCTTGCCTTGATTGCGATAGTGATTCGCCAGCTTTCCGATGGTCGTCGTCTTGCCGGTGCCGTTTACTCCCACGACGAGAATGACGTGCGGATTTCCCATCGGCACCAGCGGCCCTTGCGACTGATGCAGCCACGTCGTCAACACGCGCCGCATGAGCACGTCCGCCGGCGTCCGCCCGCCGTCTTCTTTGTTCGCTTCCACCAACCGCGCGGTGAGCAGCTCCGCCGTGTCTATCCCCACGTCGGCGGAAAGCAGGACCTCCTCCAGCTCCGCCAGCAATTCGTCATCGAGCTTGCGGCCCGGACGAAACACATTGACAATTTTGTCGCTGAAGACCTCGCGAGTCTTCTGAAGCGCCTGCTTTACCCGATCAAATAAACCCATGACTATGCTTCGTGTTTCCGATTGCTTGAGAGCGCGCTCTTGCCCCAATGCAATTTGGTGCGCAGCACGTGATAGAAATCGTGGCCGGTGATATTCACAATCGCCGTGGTAAACGAGGAGCGCCGGACCTGCACGACATCCCCGACATCCAATGACCGCATTGTTTCGCCGTCCGCCGCCAGTGATGCCGCATTTTTCGGACGGATCTCGACCACGCGATCATCCGAAATCACCACCGGGCGGAATGTCAGCGAATGTGGACTCACCGGACTAATAATGATGGCATTGAGTTTGGGTTCTACGATCGGCCCGCCTACGGACAGCGAATACGCCGTCGAACCGGTCGGCGTCGCAATAATCAATCCGTCACAACGATACGTCGCCACCGGATGGCGATCAATAAACAGTTCGAGATGCAGCGTGCGGGAGACCTGGGCGTGACCGACGACGATGTCGTTCAAGGCATAGCAACAGTCGTCCGGATCGCGCTCCACCGACGCCATCAGCATCATCCGGTCTTCGGTGCGATATTTCCCGCCAAGAATCTTGTCCAACGCGGCGTGGAGATCGTGCACGCCCAACTCGGTGAGATACCCCAGCCCCGGCCCGGTATTCACGCCGAGCACGGGGATATGCCGCTGCCCGATCAGACGGGCGGTGCGCAGCAGTGTGCCGTCGCCGCCGAAACTCAAGATCAGCGACGCGGCATCGGGAATCTCAACCGCCGGGAGGACATTTTGTGCGGGTAGGTGTAAACCTTCAGCGGCGGCTTCGTCAAGCACAAAGCGCGCGTCTCGACGCTGCAATTCGCTGATTAATCCCGGCAGCAGTTCGCGGAACGCGGACTTGCCGAGATTCCCCATCAATCCGAGGAGCATAGAAGGCGCTTTTGTCGTTGCCACGCGCGCCTCAGCTCGTCCCGCCGGCGAGCGGATCGCCGCTGTCCTTGGTGAGTTGCTTCAGCGTCTGCTCCGCGGCCTGCAGCTTCTTCTCGCAGTACTTGATCAGCACTTGCCCCTCTTCGAAGGCTTCCAACGCCTTCTCCAACGGCACTTCGCCCTCTTCAAGCTCTTTCACGAGCGCTTCCAGCCGTTCCAACGCGACTTCGAAATTCTCCGGTTCCTTAATCCCCGCCTTAGAATCATTCTTCATTGGATGGACTCATCTGTAACTCGTTTGATCTCCGCGTCCGCGCGCCCGCGAGCGCACGTGATCATCACCATGTCGCCCGGCTTCAACTCCAGCAGGTTGCGCACGATTTCACCCTTGGCATTTTTCACCATCGAATAGCCGCGCGCGAAAATCGCTTCGGGCCGGAACAGCATTAACAGTTCGTTCAGGCGATCCAACTGATTCCGCTTGTCCGCCGTAATGCTTTCAAACGCGGAATTTAGTCCCGAGTGCAGTTCATCTACGCGCTGACTTTGCCGCCGCACGATGTTCACCGGCTCGCGCAGCGCATAATGCTGTGACGCCACGAGCAAGCGGCTGCGCAGAAACCGCAACCGCTCCACTAACCGGCTCTGCACGCGGCGGCTCAGCACGCGCACCTTCGCCTCGACGTCGCGGCAATCCGGCAGCACCGTTTCCATGGCGGCAGAAGGTGTAGGTGCTCTCAGATCCGCCACAAAATCTGCAATCGTGAAATCCACCTCATGCCCGACGGCGGACACGACCGGAATTCGCGACTTGAAAATCGCCCGGGCCACGACCTCTTCGTTGAATGACCAGAGGTCTTCCATCGAGCCGCCGCCGCGTCCGACAATCAGCACGTCCGCCGCCTGCCTGCGATTGAACAGCTCAATCGCCGCCGCGATCTCTTCCGCCGCGCCCGCGCCCTGCACATTCACCGGACACAAAATCAACTGCGCCGCGGGCCAGCGCTTTGCCGCCACGGTCTTCATGTCCTGGATCGCTGCGCCCGTCGGCGACGTCACGATGCCGACTCGTTCCGGAAAGAGCGGCAGCTTGCGCTTGCGAGTCGCCTCAAACAGTCCTTCCGCCTGCAGCTTTTTCTTCATCAGCTCGAACGCCCGCTGCAGCTCGCCGATCCCGGCAGGACGCATCGTCGTCACCATGAACTGATATTTCCCCTGCACCTCGTACACGTCGAGCTGCCCGTACGCCTGAACTTTCATCCCATCTTCGGGCGAGAAGGTCAGTCGCGACGCACTGCCTCGCCAGCATGTACACGCGATGCACGCGTTGGCGTCCTTGAGCGTGAAGTAGTGATGCCCTGACGTGTGCTTCTTGTACCCGGACAGCTCTCCTTCGATCCAGAGCGCACCAAAGGATGCAGTAATCACCCGCTTGATGTCGCGGGTGATCTCGGTCACCGAATGCATCTTCGGCTCGGTGGTGGCTCCGGCTGGGACGCCGGACGGCGGTGTGGGCTGAATCATGAAGAACAGGGAGGGATAATCCGGCTCGGCTACAAAAACGCAAGGGCCTTATCGAAACAAGGCCCGCATCAGGATAAGAACAGCGGCACCCCGGTTACATGCAGAGCCAACCGGCGGCCTGTGTTAACGCAACTTCTTCTTATGACGATTCTTGCGCAGACGCTTCTTTCGTTTATGCGTAGACATCTTATGACGCTTGCGCTTCCTTCCACAAGGCAAAAGCGAATCTCCTTTCTACAGCCCCTGAAAATCAGGGAAGGGTTGAATAAAATGTATTCTGAATGAGAGTAAACTTCGTGCGGAATGAATCCTTACGCGAGCGGCTGCTGCTCTTTCAGGCGAGCGCAGAATTCGGCGGCGGGAACAAACACAGGCCGAACACGATCAGGAACGGTGACGTCATGCGCGCCGTCCGGCGTGCGCAACTGACGGCCTTTGCGAACTGTGGCTTTCCAAACACCGAAACGCCGCAGCTCAACACGTTCGCCGGCGGCAACGGCATCCATCACCAGCGACAGAAACCCATCCACCACGGCCAATACTTCGGGCCGCGACAGCCCGACCCCTTCGGCTAAGCGATCAACAAGATCCTGCTTGGTCATGATTCTCCTCCATCTATGGACCGCCGGGTTCTTGCAGTCTCGTGAATCGGTTCGCGCTTACTGCTGACTGATGATCAGCTCCTGTCCCGGATAGATTCTGCTGGACGAGTGGAGCTTGTTCCAGTCCAGGAGCTTGTCCGCGTCCTGTCCGGTCTTGCGGGCAATCGAATAGATCGTGTCCCCGCGCTGCACGGTGTAAGTGTCTTTCTTCACCGTATTCCTCGTACCGCTCTCCAGCGGACCGCCCTGGACATCAACCTTCAATTTCTGACCGGGGAAAATCTTGTTCGGATTGTTGATTCCGTTCTGCCGGCAGATTTCCTGCGGATCTATCCCCAATTGCCGCGCGATTTCCCCCAGGCTTTCGCCGCGGTGCACGGTATAAATGATCTGATGGTTCAGCACCGCAGTCTCCGGCTTCGGCGGAGTTTTCGTCTCCGTCGCCAGCGAGGCTTTTTCGGTCGTGGCAATCTGGTTCGTCATTGCCGACGGCGTCCGCTGCTGCAGCGGAATCGTGATTTGCTTTCCGGACTTCAGCTTGTTCGAGAGCTTGCGGTTTTCCGGCAGCGCCTTGATGTCGTCCACCGAAATCCCGTACTTGCGCGCGATAGTGGTGAGGGTCTCCCCCTTCTTCACCTTGTGGACGGTCACTTCCGGCAGCACAATGCGTGGCAGGCTGACCAGCTGCGCTTCCCAATTGTCTTTCGGCCTGGAAGGCAGCCGCACCATGGTCTTGCGATTGCCCGGAGTCACGCCTCGCATATACTCCGGGTTCATGTCTTTGATCAGGTAGTCGTCACAGCCGGCACAGCGCGCCAGATCTTCCAGCCGGTACGACTCCTCTACCCAGATCGTCTCGCACGCAAACGGAGACTCCTCCGGTCGCTTGGGGAAACCGTAGCGGCCCGGGTCTTCGCAAATCGCCCGCGTCGCCAAATACGCCGGCACATAGTTTCTCGTTTGTCGCGGCAAGCGGGACAACGCCCAGTAATCGCGCGTCCTGCTGCGCTTGATTTCGCGCTCGACGCGCCCCTCACCGCAGTTGTACGCCGCAAAAGCCAGATACCAATCGCCGAATTCTTCGTACAATGCTCGCAGGTATCGGCACGCGGCGCGTGTGGCTTTTTCCATGTGAAGCCGTTCGTCGTAGGTCTTATCTACGTTGAGGCCGAAGATCCGTCCCGTCGAGGGAATGAACTGCCAGATGCCGGCGGCGTGAGCGTAAGAGTAAGCGCGGGGGTTAAGGCCGGATTCGATCATGGCGAGGTACATCACCTCCTCAGGGATTCCCTCTTCCTCCAAGATCGGGCGGACACGCGGGAACACATAGGCCGCGCGCTCCATCCAGCGCATCATCACCTTGCGGCCCTTATTGGTGAAGAAGTTGATCTGTCCGGCCACGCGGCCATTCACGTCCGACGGGACCTTAGGCAGCAGCGGCTTGCTCGGATTCACCGGCAGCGGCTTGATGTCCTTGTCACCGGTGCTCTCGGCGACGTCGTCTTCGCCTTCCGGTCCACCGGTCGAATCCGGCGCTTCCAGCACCGCTGTAGGTCCTGACGAAGCCGGAAGAGTATCAATCGAGGCCAGGAATTGATCGTAGTTCTTGAGCACCTTGCGTTGGAATTCCAGCACGCGGTGCGTCGGCAGGTCAATCGAGGCCAGATTCAGATTTCCGAGCAACTCTAGCGCCGCCTCATAGTAGTAGGCAGCGGACTCGGTGTCCTTGTGCTTCTCCTCACGTCGGGCTTGCTCAAAGGCCTCGCGGGCGAGTTTCCACTTCTCCCGTTCCGAAAGATCGCTGAGATCGCGGGAGGCAGATATAGACTGCGAACCCTGATCAGTCGAAATAGATGTGGACGTTCGCGCTCGCTCCGCGGCGGTGACAGGTGCCGCGCTACCGGACAGCAACAACACGGCTGCTATGACGGCAACGAGGGGAAAGAGCTTTGTTTTCATAGGCTCCGAAGGCTTGTCCTGGTCTTCGGGCTGAGGGTCCGCAGTACCGCCCAACCGTCTTGGTTTCAAAAGCTTACGTCATAGAAACTGGCTAAGCGTATGAATTATCTTATAAATGGAGATGGAATGTACTCAATTTTTCTTCCAGAATCAACTCAAATTACCCGTTTTATGAGCGATGTTCATTCCATCACAATCTATCAAGAATTCAGAAATTGGACATGATTTGCGCCTGAAACGGTGCTTGCAGGTCAGGCATAAATGGCGTATATTGGTTGCTTGCTTTCACGCATTGGGAGTCAAAGTGCTGTCCGACGTCTTGGACACCAAGATCCAGCAACGGTTTGCCGAGGTTCAGAGTCGAGTCGCACAGGCGGCTCGCCGCGTTGGGCGATCTCCCGAACAGGTTACCGTCGTAGCGGTCACCAAGACTCATCCCGTGGAGACCTTACGCAAAGCCCGGGCCATCGGAATCACAAACTTTGGCGAAAATCGGGTTCAGGAAGCTATTGAAAAACTTAGCAATACAGAGTTTATTCGTGCAGATTCAGGAACTTCACTGCACCTGATTGGCCATCTGCAACGCAACAAGTTGCGCAAGGCATTGCAAGCTTTTAATAGTATCGATAGTATTGACAGTGTCGAGCTGGCCAAGGCCGTCAGCTTGGAGGCCCAAAGAGCCGGCAAACAGCTTCGAGTCCTGCTTGAAGTGAATACTTCCGGCGAACCGCAAAAGCAGGGGATCGCCCCCGCCGAAACGATCAGCGTCGCAAGAGAAATCCTTGCTCTTCCGAAACTGCGATTCTCCGGGTTGATGACAGTGGGACCCTTGAGCGACGATCTTGGATCTATCCGCAACAGTTTCAAAGAGTTAAAACGTTTGTTCGATCAAGTCAAGGCGGAGTTGAATCCGCCGCTCTGGTCCGCGCTGTCAATGGGGATGTCCGGCGACTATGAAATCGCGGTTGAGGAGGGAGCCACGGAAATCCGGCTTGGAACGGCCCTATTTGGTCAACGGAGTTACACGCCATGAGCTTGTCCCCGCTTGATGTGGCTGGTCACGAATTTTCCCGTTCGATGCGGGGTTACGATCCCGCCGAAGTGCGCGCCTTTCTCGATCGCATCTCCGACGAGCTGCATGAACTGCAGTCCAAGATCGTCGAGCTGGCGGAGCGCAACACGGCCAACGAAGCCAAGCTGGACAACTTTCGCGAATTGGAGAAAGGTCTCCGCGAGTCCATGGTGATGGCGCAGGGCAACATGAATTCCGCGCGCTCGCAAGCCGAACAGGAGCGCGAACAGATCTTAAGGGAAGCGCGTCTGCAAGCTGAAGAGATGAAACTTGCCGTTGAACGCGAAATAATCGCCTTGCGCGAAGACCTCCGCGGACTGCGCATTCATCGCGATTCCTACGTCAAGCGCTTTCGCTTCCTGTTAAAATCTCAGGTCGAGTTGCTCGAATTGCTTGAAAACGAAACTCCCGATAACTCTGATGCTCGAACTGAAAACTCAGCTCGCTGAAACGGTCGCCGTCCTCCAGCCGCATCTCAAAACGCGGCCGGAGATCGGCATCATCCTCGGCACGGGTCTCGGCGGCTTGGCCAAGGAGATCGCCGCGCATCACGTCGTGCCTTATCAGGACATTCCGCATTTCGTGCATTCGACGGTGGAGAGCCACGCCGGCCAATTGCACTTCGGCCAGCTCGCCGGCAAGCCGGTGGTCGCCATGCAGGGCCGCTTTCATTATTATGAAGGCTACTCCATGAAGGAGATCACCTACCCCGTGCGTGTGATGAAAGCGCTCGGCGTGAAGGTGCTCCTTGTGTCAAATGCCTGCGGCTGCGTGAATCCGCTCTACCGCGCTGGCGATCTGATGATCATGGACGATCACATCAATCTGCTCGGCGACAATCCGCTCATCGGTCCCAATCATGATGATCTGGGCCCGCGCTTTCCTGACATGAGCGAACCCTACTCGCGCCGCCTGATCGCTCTGGCCGAGCAACTGGCATTGGAGTACGGCATCAAAGTTCAGCGCGGCACGTACGTCGCGGTAACCGGCCCGAATCTGGAAACGCGCGCGGAGTATCGCTTCATGCGCGCGATCGGCGCGGACGTCGTCGGCATGTCCACCGTCCCCGAAGTGATTGTCGCGGTGCATGCAGGCCTTGAAGTGTTCGGCTGCTCCATCGTCACTGACGAAGGCTTCGCTGATTGCCTGAAACCCGCGTCCGTCCCCGAAATTCTGCGAATTGCTACAGAAGCAGAGCCCAAAATGACCCGGCTGATGAAGGGATTGATTGAAAGAGCATAGTGTCGGATGATACGCGAAGAGATACAACGTTGGATGGAGTATGCGCAGAGCGATTTGGAAGCCGCCCGCATCCTTCACGATGGCGAAGGGTATCCGGCCGCGGTCTTTCATTGCCAGCAAGCTCTTGAAAAGGCCCTCAAGGCCCTATACATGGCAGAAGTAAATGAGATGTTTCCACGCACACATTCGCTCGCTGAAATTGCGGAGCCTACTTCGTTTCCGAGAGATCAATTTGAATTCCTCCGCGAGCTGGCCACAAATTACACAGACTCCCGTTATCCGAGTTTTCCAACGGAGAAACTATCAGAGATGTACGATAAAGACTATTCGGTCGAAGTCTTAAGACAAACTCAAGGTATGATGGAATGGATACAACTTCGCTTAGACAAGATTTAGCTCCGTTTCTTTCGCGCCTTGAGAAGGAGCTTGAGCCGGAGTTGGTACTTCTGTTCGGCAGTCGCGCCCGCGGGGACAGCCGAACGGGAAGCGATTATGATTTGATCGTCGTCTCCGAGAAGTTCGAAGGGATGCGGTGGAGAGATCGTGTTTCTTGCCTGATCAAGGTATGGAATCGCAACGAAACGGTTGATCTCATACCCTACACGCGCGCCGAATTTGACCGCAAGCGAGACAACTTCATTTCGGTGCGTGCCGCGATTGACGAATCTGTTCAATTGTATCCCGTCCGACCCAGTTAGGCACTCAAATGACCCGGCTGATGAAGGGGCTGATTGAAAGGGTGTGAACATGGCCGCAGATTGCTCCGACTCGAAGCCACACTTGCTTCTTTTGAGCAAGTTCTTGAAGGGCGCTGATCCGACCTTTTCCACAAATTCCGTGAGTTGGGAGCAAGTTCTCGGGGAGAAGCCTGACCAGTCGATAATACGTTTCGAAGTCGAAGGACTAATTGCAGCTTCTTCACTCGAAACTAAACTGTCGAACAAGTATTCAGTGGACGATATTAAGAAAATGCTTAAAGAGCGGGGGCTGAAGCAAACTGGCAAGAAGAAGGAAATAGTCGACCGCCTCGTTTTAGCAGATCGCAATGGAATCGAGAAATTGGTCAATGACGTAGTAATGTCCGAATGCACGGCACATGGAAGGAGTATTTCGCAGAGATTTCTCGATGATCTGGCGCAGGAACGAACAAGAGCGGAGTCCGAAACATTTGCCTTTCTTAAGAATCACGATATCGCCAACGCCGTTCGGACAGTATTTGCGTTTGAAAGAACTCAGGTTTTTAAGCGCGGCATGAATATGGACTGGTCGGACAGTGAATCAAGCTCATTCGTCGAGCAGATCGAGTATGTTCTTGGTAATCGTCCGGCGATATTAGATGGCGTGAGCGATGAGGCTTTGTCCCAACTGCGTCTTGCAGTCGCGATGATGCACTTATGGGGTGTCACGGAATCACAGAAGTGGCTGCCTGCTGATTTTCGAACCGGAATCGATTTCGACAACGAAACTGCGGCTAGGATGATGCTTTTCAGCGCTAGTTTTCAAAGGGAACTCGGGCAGTTCCGCAAAATCGGTGTCGGGAAAGTCATCGTGCTCGCTTGTGATGACCACACTTGCTGCGCAGCATGCCGCGAAATCAGCGGAAGGACATTTACTATCGACGCAGTACCTGAATTGCCTTATCCGAAATGCGTTTGTGAATTCGGGTGCAGATGCAGGGTGATCGGAGTTGATATTGAGAATGCTATCTTAGAGAGAATCAGGCGATTGTAGCTTTCGATGAGGCGCGGCTAAACCCCGGCAATTCAATACGCGGGTTCAAGCAAGTTGAGTGCAACAATTTTGAATATCAAACCATGTTCCTCAAAGCTGCCAAGATTGTCGAGTCCACTATCATCACCGATATAGCGGCCAGAGATTGGATCCCGTATCGGATTCTCAGTGGCAATCTCTTTCCGGGCATTGGAAGTATTCCCAGTCACTTGATCCATGCGGTGTACGCGAGTGGCAATATGTTCTCGACTGCGACGTACCGTTCTGAAGTTATTCCCAGTGGCAAGTTGATCGGTGCTGCCGAAATATACAGGTATGGGTTCGGCGACCCGGTCAGATTCAACAAGGATGTATATGCGTTGGTGCGCCTGCCGTCCAGTGGCTTCATGGTGTACGCTGACGGCCCATTCAGGGACCACGAACATTGGATAAATGAGATCCCGCAGCGATTGAATGAAGCCGAGATTTACATTGTCTCAAAGTCGTACACGTAGTACGAAGAAGACCAAAGTGCTCTCCCCCATCCCCAATAAGTTAGATCTGCCGTCGCTCGACCACGAGACTCTGGGTGTGAAAGTAGCAAATTATGGAACCACGCATCCCCATAGACCAAGCCAAAATCGCCGACTTCTGCCAAAAGTGGAAGATCACGGAATTCTCCTTCTTCGGATCAGTGCTGCGTGACGATTTCCGTCCGGACAGCGACGTAGATGTGATGGTAACATTTACACCTGACGCTCACCGGACGCTGTTCGATCTCGTGGACATGGTCGAGGAACTTGAAGCGCTGTTTGGGAGGAAAGTGGATATTCTAACCCGCCGTAGTATCGAATCCAGTGAGAACTACCTGCTTCGTCGTGGAATATTGTCATCAACGCAAATGATTTATGCGGCGTGACGAAACTTATCTCTTGCACATCCTGATTTCCTCGCGTCGCATCGTTCGCTCGACGTCCGGCGTAACCTATACCCAGTTCCTTGATGACGGCGAGAAACAGGATTCAATCGTACATCGAATCAGCAATATCGGAGAGATTGCAAAACGAATCTCGGCTGAATTTAAAACAGCACACCCAGAAGTTCCCTGGAAGAAGATGGCCGGGATGCGTGATCTCATGATTCACGACTACTACCGAATCGACATGGAACTTGTTTGGGACACTGCCGTTAATAACATCCCAGAACTCATTTGCTTGCTCGATCCGCTGATTCCGCCCGAACGGCCATGAAGATAGTAAATGCTCTCCCCCATCCTCGCTAAATTAGACCTGCCTGCGCTCGATCGTGAGGTGCTGGAATTCTGGGAGAAGAATAAAATCTTTCAGAAGTCCATCTCGCGGCGGGAAGGCGCGCCGGATTTCGTGTTTTACGACGGCCCGCCCGGCACCAACGGACTGCCGCACATCGGACACATGATGCAGAGCGCGCTCAAGGATTTGTGGCCGCGCTACAAGACGATGCAGGGCTTCCGCGTCTTGCGCAAGGCGGGATGGGATACGCACGGCCTGCCGGTCGAGATGGCCGCCGAGAAAGCGCTCGGCATCAAGTCCAAGCTCGAAATCGCGGCGCTGGGCGAGCAGACGTTCATTGACAAGTGTCGCGAAACCGTCTATACCTATAAAGAGCAGTGGGAGCAGGCGATCTATCGCCTGGGCCGTTTCGTGGATCTCAGGGACGCCTACGTCACCTATCAGCCGTACTACATCCAATCGGATTGGTGGACGCTGAAACAGGCGTGGAATCTCGAATTGGAAGGCGACGCGCGCGCGAAAGCCATTCGCATGGGCCAATCGCCGCGCTATCTTTATCGCGATTACCGGGTGATGCCGTACAGCCCGCGCAGCGGAACCACGCTCTCCAATTTCGAGGTTGCGCAGGGCTACAAGGACGTCACGGATCTCACGCTTTACGTCAAGTTCCGGCTGAAAGACGCGCCGAACACTTATTTGACGGCGTGGACGACGACCCCGTGGACGTTGCTTTCGAATCTCGCGGTAGCCGTCGGTGCGGAAATCGAGTACGTCACAGCGGAACTGCTCGAGGATTCCAGCGCGGGCAAAAAGGGCGATCGCCTCATCCTTGCTCAAGCGCGGCATCAGGCGGTGGAGCCGATGCTCGGCAAGCATCACATCGTCGGTCATCAGTTGGGGAAGGAACTCGCCGGCCACGCCTACGAACCGATGTGGGAATGGCTCGAGATGGATCATCCCACCGCCTGCCACGTCATTGCTGATGAATATGTGACCACAGAAGACGGCACCGGCATCGTGCATCTCGCCTATTACGGCGAAGACGACTTTCGGATTCTGCGCAAGCATGGCATCCCGCTTGTGCTCGCGGTGAATACGGACGGTCTGATTGATCCGATGGCAACCCCGTTTGCCGGCCGCTGGTTTCGTGACGAATCACTGGACGTGGATATTCTCAAAGCGCTCCTTGAAAAGGGTTTGCTGCTCGGCAAAGAGAAATACACGCACAGCTATCCGTTCGACTATCGCACCGGCGCGCCGCTGATGTATTTCCCGCGTCCGGCGTGGTTCATCCGCACAACCGCCGTCAAAGATATGATGCTCGAAGCGAACAAGCTGATCGGCTGGAAGCCCGAGCACATTCGTGAAGGTCGCTTCGGCAACTGGCTCGAAAACGTCGCTGATTGGAATGTCACCCGCGAGCGTTACTGGGGCAGCCCGCTGCCCGTTTGGCAAACCGAAGACGGCAGTGAATCTGTCTGTGTCGAGTCCATCTCCGAATTGGCGTGGCTCGTACAAAAAGGCGGCGGTGTGCTGCCGGACAATTTCGATCCGCACAAGCCGCAGATTGACGACGTCGTGTTGTTCGCGTCGGATGGCCAGCCGATGCGCCGTGAGAATTACGTGCTCGATAGTTGGTTCAACGCCGGCATCATGCCGTGGGGACAGTGGGGCTATCCGCACGAACCCGGCTCCGTAGAGCTTTTCATGTCGCAGTACCCCGCCGACTTCATCTGCGAAGGTCTCGATCAAACGCGCGGCTGGTTCTACACCCTGCTCGCCTGTTCCGCGCTCGTGGCGAAAGCAAAGATCGAAGAAGCGAAAAGGAACCGTGAGCGTGAAACTGAAGATTTCTGGTCGAACCCGCGCAACTGGTCGTCGTTCAAGAATGTAATCTGCACCGAACTCGTGCTCGACAGCAAAGGACAGAAAATGTCCAAGTCCATCGGCAACGTGGTGGATCCGATGGCGCTCTTCGAGAAGTTCGGCGCGGACCCCGTGCGCTGGATCTTCTATTCCAGCAATCCGTGGAACGCCAAGCGCTTCGGCGAGGAGGAGATCGGCGACGCCGTGCGCACGGTGATTCTGCCGTTGTGGAATTCCTATTCGTTCTTTGTTACTTATGCATTGATTGACAACTGGACGGGCAAGGAGCAGACTCCGACCGTGCCCACTCTGCTCGATCGCTGGATCATCTCCGAGTATCATCGCATGCTTACGGAAGTGACGGGCGCGCTCGATGAGTATGATGTGGCGACCGCGGCGACATCCATCGCTCGCTACCTCGATTTGCTCACGAATTGGTACATTCGCCGCTCGCGTCGCCGCTTCTGGAAATCGGAGAGCGACACCGACAAGGCCACTGCGTATGCCACTCTGCATGAAGTGCTCGTGGGTCTGGTGCATGTACTGGCTCCCTTCCTGCCCTTTCTGTCGGAGCATTTGTACCAGAATCTCGTGCGCAATGTGGATGCGAGCGCGCCGGAGAGCGTGCATCTTGCAAGTTTTCCCAAGGTTGACGCGTCCCAACGTGACCGACTGCTCGAAGAGCGTATGGAGTTGGTTACCCGTGCGGTAACTTTGGCCCGCGCCCTACGGCAGGAGCGCAACCTGAAGGTTCGCCAGCCGTTAGCGCATATGATGTGGGTCGTTCCGGGGACGTCCACCGAAGCCGAGCTGGCCCCGTTTTTGCAAATTATCCGCGACGAATTGAACGTCAAGCAGGTGCAATTGCGCCACGATGACCACGAACTGGTTTCGCTTACGGCGACCGCCAACTTCAAAGCGTTGGGCAAGAAGGTCGGCCCGCGCATGAAGGACGTCGCCGCAGCGGTAACGCAATTGAGCAACGACCAGATTCGCGAACTCGAGAACGGCGGCACGTTCATGTTCGAAGAGTTCGAATTCACGCGCGATGACATTCAAATCCGCCGCACCGAGCGGCATGGTTACGCGATGAAATCGGACGGACACATAACGGTCGCGTTGGATATCGAACTGACGCCGGAGTTAGAGGCCGAAGGCATGGCGCGCGAGGTCGTGCATCACATCCAGAACCTGCGCAAGCAGGAAGGTCTAGAGATCACCGACCGGATTGCCGTCTCGCTGCACACCGAATCCGCGTCGCTGCGCCGGGCCGTGGAAGCACATTTGGACTACATTTCTCGTGAAACTTTAGCCCGCGACGTAAAGTTTAAGAACGGCATGAGCGGAACGACTTTAGACTCGAACGGGCACGTATTTACCGTGGATATCCGGCGGCTGACCGAGCCGGCAGAGCAAGACGTCATCGAATCCTAACGAACAGGCGCATGGCAACGAAATCCAACAACAAGCTGAAACCCGCCGCAGTAGAGGCTCCCGCCCAGCCGCGTAAATGGCCGGCCGGTGAGAAACCGCAGTACTACTCTCCCGAATGGAAAGAGTACTTCCGCGAGCTCATTCTGGAGCGGCGCAAAGACATTCTGCGCGAGTTGAACTACCTGCGCGAGACCTCTTTGGAGACCACGACCGACCAGTCCTCCGGAGACAACTCTACGTATTCATACCATATGGCCGATCAGGGCACCGACGCGCAGGAGCGCGAAAAGGCCTTTATGTTCGCCAGCCGGGAAGGCAAGATGCTGCGCCTGCTGGATCAGGCGCTCCAGCGGATTGACAACGACACGTACGGCTATTGCCAGGAAACGAATGAGCCGATCGAATTCAAGCGGCTCGAAGCAATTCCGCACGCCCGCCTGTGCATCGCCGCGAAAAAACGGCGCGAAGAAGAGAACGCGGCCAGCGCGGGCGAATGAGTCAGCGCCGCCCGGCGTGGACCTGGTACACCGGCAGCGCGCTGCTGATCGCCCTTGACCAGATCACCAAGGTCCTCGTCCGTCAGAATTTCGAGCTGCATGAATCCGTACCCGTTTTCGATAATGTGGTGCGGCTGACCTACGTGCTCAACCCCGGCATTGCCTTCGGCCTGCCTGTCGCACAACCAACCCTGCTTCTGATTTTTGGCTGGATCGCCGCCGCGCTGCTGGCGGTTTATTTATTCTCGCTGGCAAAACGTAGTGACGTGACGGCGTGGCCGGTGATGCTGTTTCTCGCCGGCGCGGTCGGCAACTCGATTGACCGCTCGCTTTTCGGTCAGGTAACGGATTTCGTGGACGTGGATTTCCCCAACGTCATCATGGAGCGCTGGCCGGTGTTCAATGTGGCCGATTCCTGCGTGAGTATCGGTATCGTGCTGATGCTCTTGCTTCTCTTTTTCCATCATAAGAAGGTCGCGGAGCCTACCTATTCCCACACCCCGGTTGGAGATTCAACGGAGCGATTCCGAACCGGCCCCGCAGCAGACCCCGTTCCGGATCACGACCGCTCCGGGCCAGCAGCGAGTGCGGATTGACCGCTACTTGCAGCAGGCGCTGCCCTCAATTTCCCGGCATAAAGTTCACGAGCTGATTGAAGCGGGACTGGTTCGCGTGCGCTCCGGCGCGGCCGCAGAGTCGCGAGCGATCAAGAAGTCGTACAAGGTCGGACCGGGCGAAATTGTGGAAGTCTTTTTTCGCGATCAGCCGGTGCACGACGTGCGGCCCGAAGCGATCCCGCTCGACATCATCTTCGAGGATGATGTTCTGCTCGTCGTGAACAAGCCCGCGGGCATGGTTACCCATCCCGCTCATGGCCACTTCAGCGGCACGCTGGTCAATGCTCTGATGCATCACCTCGGCATGGCCGACGCGGGGAGGACGATTCGTCCCGGCATCGTGCATCGCCTCGACAAGGGAACGTCAGGATTGCTCGTCGTCGCCAAGAACGACGTCGTCCACCGCAAGCTGACCGATCAGTTCGCGGCCAGAGACGTAAAGCGAGAGTATCGTGCGCTCGTTTGGGGCCGCTTCAAACAAGGCGAAGGCATCATTGATGCGCCGCTGGGTCGGCATCGCGGAGATCGCAAGAAGATTGCCGTCCTCCGCAAGGGCGGCAAGACGGCCGTGACCACCTTCCGTGTCGAGCAGACCCTTGTGGACACCACGCTCCTTTCCCTCCGACTCAAGACCGGCCGCACGCATCAGATCCGCGCGCATCTCGAACACGCCGGGCATCCCGTCTTCGGCGACGCCACTTACGGTGGCCGGCACAAGCGGCTTCCCAACATGTCCGGTTCGCGCAAGAAACTATTCGAAGAGCTTTTCGAGACCATTGGCGAGTTCGCCTTGCATGCCCGCACCCTCGGTTTTCAGCATCCGGCAACCGGAGCCGTGATGGATTTTTCGGTCGAACCTCCGCAGAATTTTTCTAAAGTATTGGAAATTTTGCAGAAAGAGGCCGTGGCACGGCTTGACAATCGTTGACAAAAAGCCTATATTAGTGAGTTTTCCGGCAACCTTCAGCGCCTCTTTTCTGAGAAATTCCCTATGAAATCCATACGCTCCCGGCTGATTTTGATCTTGGTGGTCATCGCTGCCGCTTTCTACTACTTGTACCCAACATACAAGTACGAGAAGCTCTCCGACCAAGAGCGGCTGCTTTTAGTCGAGCTGTCCGACGAGTCTCAGCTTTCTTTGAGCCGCCTGGCCACCGACATCTACCGCGATGACGTGGATCTCAAAACCGAGATTGAATCCGCGCCGGTGGATAGCGTCAACAAAGCGCTCGCGCTGGAGAAGCTCGAGTATCTGCGCGGCGAGTTCTATAACGAGATCAAAAAGTACCGCGCCCGCGCCATCAAACGCGGCCTTGACTTACAGGGCGGTATGTACCTCGTGCTGGAAGTGGATATCGTGCAATTGCTCGATAACACGGCCAAGGGCAAGGACGATGCCTACGACCGGATCATGGGCCTACTGCGCGACGCGGCACAGAAACCGGACGTAGATCTCTTCGAGACGCTGCGCAATTTCGCGCGGAAAGAGAATGCGTCGCTCAATCGCTATTGGGGTTCCTCGGGCCAAAGCGATGACGACATTCTGAAGGAACTCCGAGCCGCCGCAGATGACGGCATTGACCGTTCGCTGCAGATTCTCCGCAACCGGATTGACCAGTTCGGGGTCTCTGAACCTTCAATCTCCAAACTGGGAACGCAGCGCATTGCGCTCGAGCTTCCCGGTGTGAAGGATCCGCAGCGCGCCCGCGAACTCGTGGGCCGTACGGCGCTCTTGAAATTCCAGATTCTCGTAGATGCCGATCGCGCGCGGGACATTCTGACTCGTCTCGATGCCGCCGTCGCCGCCATTCAGCGCGGCGAAACCCCTGCGGACACTACGCTGGCCAAACAGGACTCGACCCGCCGCGACTCTCTGGCCGCCAGGCTCGACACCGCTGCGGCGAAACTCGACACGGCAAAACTCGCGTCGGATACGGCCAAGAAAAACACCGCCGAGAGCGCCGAATCGCTCTTCACCGAGCAGGCTGCTGACACGTCCGACACCACCGGCAAGGCGCATCCTTTGCTTTCCCTGTTCGTCGGTGGCACGTCGGATATTCTCGTGCCGATGGAAAACCGCGGCAAGGTCATGCGTATCCTGTCTTCGCGGGATTTCCAGAAGTATGTTCCCGCGGATGTGCAGTTCCTTTGGTCGAACAAAGCCAAGCCGATGGGCACCGATCAAAAGGAATTCTGGACGCTCTATCTCGTGAAGAAATCGGTGGAGCTGACCGGTAATCTGCTCGCCGACGCTCGCGCCTCCATTGGTTCCGGCTACGACCCGGAGCAGGCCGGTCGCCCGGTGGTGAACATCGAATTCGATCGCGAAGGTGCTCGCATCTTCGCTCGCGTGACCGGCGCCAATGTCGGCAAGCGTCTGGCGATCGTGCTCGACGACAAAGTCTATATGGCCCCGAACATCCGCGACAAGATCAGCGGCGGCAATGCCGTGATCACGGGCCTCGACGATATGCCGGAAGCGCAAGACATTGCGCTCGTGCTGCGCGCCGGTGCGCTGCCCGCTCCGGTGCATGTCGTCGAAGAGCGCACCGTTGGCCCGTCGCTGGGACAGGATTCGGTGCAGGCCGGCAAGACCAGTTTGATTCTGTCGTTCCTCGCGGTGGGCTTGTTCATGGTGTGGTACTATCGCCTCTCCGGCTGTATCGCCGACGTCGCGATGATCATCAACGTCTTTATCCAGCTCGCGATCCTCGCCATGTTCCAGTTCACGTTGACCATGCCCGGCATCGCCGGCATCATTCTCACGATCGGTATGGCCGTGGACACCAACGTGCTGATCTTCGAACGAATACGGGAAGAGCTGGCCCTTGGCAAAACGATTCGCGCGGCGATAGACACCGGTTTCGCCCGCGCCTTCACTACGATTATTGACTCCCACGTCTCCACAGCCATCGCCGGCGTCGTGCTGCTGATTTACGGCTCCGGTTCGATCAAGGGCTTCGCGCTGACGCTGGTGGTCGGCATCTCCGTCAATCTGTTCGCCGCCATCATCATCACCCGCGTGATCTATGATCTCCTGATGGAGCGGCGCCAACTTAAAACGCTGAGTATCTAAATGCCGCATCTTTTTCGCAAGACCAACATCAATTTTGTCAAGTATCGCTGGACAGCAATCACTGTGTCCGCGATCGTCATTGTTGCTGGCATCGTGAGCATGCTCATTCGCGGCATGAACTACTCGATTGACTTCCGCGGCGGCTTGGATGTACAAGTGCGCTTCGCCCAGCCCGTGGATGAAGGCCGTGTGCGCAACGCCCTTAGCGGCATGGAGGTCGGCGAAGTCAAGCGCATTACTGCGCTCGGTCAACCCGACGAAACGCTTATCCGCTTGAAGTCGCCCGAGAACAGCCAGGAGACGCAGCTCCAGCTCGCGGAAAAGCTCACCGCGGCGTTCCCCGGCAACCCGGCCGAAATCCGCCACGTAGACGTCGTCGGCCCGAAGGTCGGAAAGGAGCTGCGGCGGCAAGCGCTGATCTCCGCCATCGTCGCCAACATCCTGCTCCTGATCTACATTACGTGGCGCTTCAAGTTCGAGTATTCGGTGGGCGGCATTATCGCGCTCGTGCACGACGTGCTGGTGACGATGGCCTTCCTTTCCTTTTTCGGCTACGAGTTTTCGCTGCAAGTGCTCGCCGCCATCCTCACGCTGATCGGATTCTCGCTCAATGATACCATTGTGGTATATGATCGTGTCCGTGAGAATCTCAAGAAGCTGCGGCAGATGCGGCTGTCCGACATCATGAATCTGAGCATCAACGAAACGATGTCGCGAACGGTCATTACGTCCCTCACGGTGTTTCTCACGATTCTGGTGCTCTACATCTTTGGCGGCCCCGTGCTGCGCGGCTTCAGCTTCGCCATGCTCGTCGGCGTGATCACGGGAACGTACTCCTCCGTCTTCATTGCCGCGCCGGTAGTGCTGGAGTGGGCCGAGCGCGAAGCCCTCAAGGGCAAAAAAAAGTAACGCAAGTCCGATTTATCTCGCAGCCCCGCGAGAGCGGGGCTGTTTTTTTTTGGGAACGTGTGATGGTAACGATTGTTCTGGGCGCGCAGTGGGGCGATGAGGGCAAAGGCAAGATTGTGGACTTCCTGAGTGCGGAAGCCGACCTCGTGGCGCGCTATCAGGGCGGCGCCAATGCCGGCCACACCGTCATTCACGATGGCCGCAAGTTTGTGCTGCATCTCCTGCCCGCGGGCGTCCTGTGGCCGGGAGTCACTTGCATGCTCGGAGCCGGCGTCGTCGTGGATCCGGTCGCCCTCCTTGATGAGATTGCGCAGGTGGAGAAGGCGGGCATCTCGCTCGAGGGCCGTTTTTTCGTCAGCCATCAGGCGCACCTGATCATGCCCTATCACAAGCTGCTCGATCAGCTGCACGAGTCGCAAGTGGATCGTCCCCGCATTGGCACCACGGGCCGCGGCATCGGCCCGGCATATGTGGACAAGATCGCTCGCGTCGGGATCCGCATCGTGGATCTCCTCGACCGCGATCTGCTGCGGGAGAAAATCCGCGCCAATGTCGAAGATAAGAACCGCGTTCTCGCTCGTATCTACGAAGCGAAGGAACTGGACGTCGAAACGATCACGGATGAGTATCTCGCTTTCGATAAACGCATTGATCCCTTTGTGAAAGACGTCTCCGTCGTGCTGCACGATGCGGTCAAGGCCGGCAAGCGAATCATCTTGGAGGGTGCGCAGGGCACGCTGCTCGACGTGGATATGGGAACGTACCCGTACGTAACCTCTTCCAATCCCACCGCCGGCGGAGCATGCACCGGACTGGGAATCGGCCCGCGTCACATTGATCAGGTGATCGGCATTATCAAGGCCTACACGACTCGCGTCGGCGAGGGTCCCTTCCCCACGGAACTCCGCGATGACGACGCGCATATTAACTTGCGCGAGCGCGGCGAAGAGTATGGTGCCACCACGGGCCGTCCGCGCCGTTGCGGCTGGTTTGATGCGGTCGTCGCCAAGTTCTCGGCGCGCATCAACAGCGTGGATGCCTGGGCGATCACCAAGCTCGACGTGTTGACCGGAATTGATCCGATCAAGGTCTGTGTCGAGTACGTGGACGCAACCCGCAGCTATCACAATTTCCCGCCGGATTCGCATCTGCTGTCTCGCGTGCGTCCGGTTTACGAGGAGTTGCCCGGCTGGACCGAGGACATTGCCGATGCCAAGCGCTGGGAAGATCTGCCCAAGAACGCTCAAAGTTACTTGAAGTATATCGAACAGATCACCGAAATTCCGGCGAAGATGATTTCTGTCGGCGCCTCCCGCAACCAAACCATCGTCCGCTGATTCTTCCCCCTACTTGAGTAGGGGGATCAAGGGGGCTTCTGACTTGGATTTCGGATTTTCTTCCTTTCTTACTTCTGTTTGAGGGCATAGCTCAGCTGGTAGAGCACCGCCCTTTTAAGGCGGGTGTCCCGGGTTCGAATCCCGGTGCCCTCACCACGCGGCTCGCATCATCTGCGAGCCGTTTCTCTTTTTTTGCATTAGCGCATCTCTTCGAATTGTCATTCTGGACACTGCGCAAGTCTTCGCAGCGCGGGCGTCCAGAATCTCTCGGCCCCTTCTCTTGCTTGAATTTTGAATTTTCGATTTGGGATTTGGAATTTGTCTTCCATTCATCCTTCCGCCTTCATCCTTCTCCCTTTGACCCCCCGGTCTACATCGTTCCCCCTGAATTTAGCTCTCTCGTTTTCTCGACGATAACCATGCGTGAAAGCGACAGCGCAGGAGCACAATTGAACCGGGTCAAGACCCCAAGCTATCCGATCAATGACAGGAACAGTGACAGGATGAATTGCATTCGCCGCCGTGTCCGCGCAGGCTATTATGGACAGCTCGCGGTGCTGCTCCGCGTCGCGGAGCGTCTGGCGGAAAAGGTCAGGAAATGAAAGCGCAATGAAACGAAGAAGGCGTCCGCAAGGACGCCTTCTTCACTTAAAGAAGAAGTGATGTCATGCCGGCGCTCGACAATCTCCTCCGCGTGTCAGCAAATACGACAGCCCCGCCGCCGCCGCCGTCTCTGCTCGCAAGCGACGATCACCAAGATGCAACGGTACCGCCCCGGCCTGACTCGCCGCTTTCAACTCAAACGTCGTGAACCCGCCTTCCGGACCGATGAGCAGCGTCACATGCGTTGCGGTTAACTCTTGGCCGTCACGCTTGTCCGTTTCCGCCGTCGGTTGCGCGACAAAGATCCTTGTTTTCTCGTCCAAACGGGCCAGCAGCGCAGACAGACTTGGAAGTGACTCAATCTCCGGCAGCCACGCCCGCCCGCACTGCTTGATCGCCGTAATCGCCATCCGCCGCAAGCGGTCCAGCTTCTCTGAACTTAGCTTGCCTTCGCTCCGCTCCGCCTGAAAGAAAGCGATCGAGCGCACGCCAAGCTGCGTCGCAAAATCTACAACCTCGCGATTCAAGTCGCCCTTCAACACGGCCATTCCCAGCATTATCTGCACGGCCGGCTCGCCAATATTATCGAAGCGTTGTTCAATCTTCAGCGTCTGATCGGGATTCACCGTGGACAAGTAAACGACACCTTCCCCTGTCGTCGCGTGGATCGCCTCCCCCACTCCCACCCGCCGCACGCGAAAAAGATGATGAGCTTCCTCCTCGCTCAACACGATTCGCTCGCCTTGGATGCACGCCGGCGGTGCATAGACGAATTCCCCGCGATCTCCGTTCACCATGCAATCCCTCCCATCGCCTCGCCCAGCGTCAACCAGCGGTCGTCGTGCTCTAATTGGAACTGCCGCAAGATTCGTGTGCGCACGCTCAAATAGAATCCCTTTGCCGGCCGGTACTCCAGCGATGCCGTCGGCCCGTATGATCTCAGATTCAGAAAAACCTCCTCGGCTGCTTGCTTGTCATCGGGAAACCGCTTGCCGCGCCGCTGATCCCAAATCCCACCCGCGCCAGCTTGTAGATAGGATGTGAAACGACAATTCAGTTCGGCAATCGCATTCGACGAGCGCGTTTCATCACTGCGCTCCTCCTCGAAGGAGTCCCAGAACAGGCGTCCGAATTCTTCGATCCCGTAGCCCGCGCTGCCGTTCAGGCTCCATCGCTCCGAGATCCTCAGCGTCAGCGTATCTCCGAACGCAACTTTCCGGTACACGGTCGAACGCGCCGTCCGCGGATCGGTGTCGTAGTCATAATCCTGATAATTTGCCGAGATATTCACCCGCAGAGTCTGCATGAACCAATGACTGGGACGATGCTTCACGACAGACCCGACGAGAAAAAAGCGCGTCCAGCGGTTGTTCGCGCTGCTCTGCCGGAACAGGTACACCAAGTGATCAAGGCGCGCCATCCCATGCAGTTCGTAGATCAGCGAGGCATACAGCGGCTTCGTCCACGACGCTTCTGTCGTATAGCGCAACTCGTCGCGGTCGTCGTAATTCTGCGGGTTCGGCGTATCGAGTGAGTACTTTGACACGCCCAAGCGAACCGACAGATTTGACTGCCAAGGGAGCACGCTGCGCCCCTGGACCGACAAATCCGACTTGCGCCCCTGCAGAATTTCGCCGCGAATCGTCTGCGTCACCGAGCGAAGACCGATCGTCAGCAGCGCATTCGACATCTCTCCACCCGCCGAAATCCCCGTCGTGAATCCCGCTTGATTCTCCTCCAGCGACGACGACGTTCCCCCAATCTGCCCTTGCACGGTGCTCTCACTCGAGAGATCCCCGGTCATCTCCACGCGCACGCCCTTCTGGAGATCGTACGTCAGCGCGTCACTCACGAAGAACTTCTTTTCCGTCCGCCGCGTGAGCTGGCTCGTAGCCGTGAGATAAACATCCCGCGTCAAGATCGAGGCGGAGGCGTTTGCGCGATTCGTGTTGCCGGGAAAGAACTCGCGAAAATTCTCATAACGCGCAATCAAGTCCGAGTTCTCATGCCGGCGCGGCGTCTCGCGATTGTATTCAAGCAGCAGCGACTGATCGTACCCGGAGAGATCCCAGTGCTCCAGCTCAGCGCGACTCCAGAACCCTAACCCGCCCTCGATGCGCTCCATTCGCCGATCCTGCACCCCGCCGATTCCCGCATTCAGCGTCAGCGGCTTCCATACGTTTGCTGTTGCGCCGCCGCCGCCGCGCAAAATATGAACCGATGATGTCGTAGCCGGCGAGAAGATATTGTCAATGCCAAAGTCCGGCGAGCTGGGATTCAACGGCGCCTTAGCTCTCGTTACTGACACATTGCGCGACGGCCGGTCATCGAAATGTTCTCCCGACGCTGCCCCCCAAATCGTGAACGGTGCGGACAATTGCCGGTCTATCCCCGTGTACCACCTTCCGTCCTGCCGAATCCGGTGCGTCTCTCCGCCCGGCGCTTGCCACTCGGTCTTCCAGCGCGCCATCGCCACCCAAATGCTCGTCGGCGACAATTGCTGTCGCCTCCCGGCCACTTCTCTCAACCGCGCCAACTCCACGCCGCGCTCATAAATCACCACGGCGCTGTCCTGCGCGTCCGCGCGCGCCGGAGGATCCAGCGCCGCCAGCGCACATGATGCAACGGTAAGCGTGAAAATAGTGATGAGGAGAGTGCGGGTCATGCGGGAAGGTTTCGAAAACAAAAAGTGACGGCCTCAGAAAAAGCCGTCACTCGAATCAGCAAGGTTGCCACGGGCGGCAGTAACAGTGAACGCTACAACTTTTCAGGTGCCTACGCGCTCTTGCGCTTTTTGATCAGACTCACCCGCACCGGCTCGCTTCGCTCGATGCACTCCGGAGTGACAATCACTTCGCTCACGTCCTTGCGGCTGGGAATCTCAAACAGGATATCCGTCAGCGCTTCCTCCGCAATCGAGCGCAGCGCCCGGGCGCCGGTTTTCCGCTTTTGCGCCAGCTCGATGATCTTCCGCAGCGCCGCGGGCTCGAACGTCAACTTCACGCCTTCCATCTCGAACAGCCGCGCATATTGCTTGATCAACGCGTTTCGCGGCTCCGTCAGGATCCGCAGCATCGCCTCATCCGACAGCGCATCCAATGCTGAAATCACCGGCAGCCGCCCGATCAACTCCGGAATCAGCCCGAACGTGTGTAAGTCCTCAAAGCTCACATGCCGCAGCGAATTCGCGCTGATCTGCTGCTCGCTCGCGGTTTCGACGCCAAATCCCATCGCTCGACGATTCAGTCTCCGCGCCACGATCTTGTCCAGCCCTTCGAACGCGCCGCCGCAGATGAACAGGATATTCTTCGTGTTCATCTGAATCAGCTTCTGCTCCGGGTGCTTCCGTCCGCCTTGCGGCGGCAGTGAGGCCACCGTCCCTTCGAGAATCTTCAGGAGCGCCTGCTGCACTCCTTCGCCCGACACGTCGCGCGTGATCGAAACGTTGGTGTCCTTGCGCGCGATCTTGTCGATCTCGTCAATATAAACGATCCCCAGTTCCGCGCGCGAGAGATCGTAATCCGCCGCCTGCAAGAGCCGCACCAGCACGTTCTCCACGTCCTCGCCCACGTATCCGGCTTCCGTCAGCGTGGTCGCATCGGCAATCGCAAACGGCACCTGCAGGAACCGCGCCAGCGTTTGCGCTAACAGCGTCTTTCCCGTTCCCGTCGGCCCGATCAGCAGGATGTTCGACTTCTCGAGTTCGACGTCGCTGCCGAAATCCTCGACCGAAACGCGCTTGTAGTGATTGTACACCGCCACGCTGATCTTCCGCTTCGCGTCCTCCTGGCCGATCACGAATTCATCCAGCTGCCGCTTGATCTCCTGCGGCACCGGAAACGTGTCCATCGTGATCGCCCGCCGGTTGCTGCGCGAAAGCGCGACGATCTGGTGCGCATGTTCCACGCAAATGTCGCAGATCGCCGTGCCGTCGTGATGCTTGATCAGCGTCGCCACCTGCCGCTCCGTGCGCCCGCAAAAGGAGCAGCTCTGCTCTAACGAATCTATTTCGTTCACAGGCCGGTCTTACCGTCCTTGCTGTTGCCTTTGTCTTCTTTGCCGTCTTTGCCGTTCTTGCTCTTTGCGCCGCGCGGAAAGATGATGTCGTCAATGATCCCGTATGTCTTCGCTTCTTCGGCGGACATGAAGTAGTTCCGGTCCGTGTCCTTCTCGATCTTTTCCAGCGGCTGTCCCGTATGGAACGCGAGCAGCTCGTTCAGCTTCGAGCGGATCTTGAGGATCTCCTTCGCCTGAATATCAATATCCGTCGCCTGCCCTTGCACGCCGCCCATCGGCTGATGGATCATCACCCGCGCATTCGGCAGCGCGCTGCGCTTGCCTTTCGCGCCGGCCGCCAGCAGAAACGCGCCCATGGATGCCGCCTGTCCGATGCAGATCGTCGCCACGTCCGGGCGGATGTGCTGCATCGTGTCATAGATCGCCATGCCCGACGTCACCAAGCCGCCGGGGCTGTTGATATACAGGCTGATGTCCTTCTCCGCGTCTTCCGCCGCCAGAAAAATCAACTGCGCAATCACCAGGCTCGCGATATGATCGTCAATCGGCGTGCCGATGAAAATAATGCGTTCCTTCAACAGCCGGGAATAGATGTCGTATGCGCGTTCGCCGCGCCCCGTCTGCTCAATAACCATCGGAACGAGTGTCATGCCGTGTTTATCTCCTTTTCGAATTGTTCTCAAGGACCATTGTCATTCTGGACACCGCGCAAGTTTTCGCAGCGCGGGCGTCCAGAATCCTAAGGACCGCAGCGTCTGGACTCGCCGAGCCGGGTTAAGGTCCTCCGCAACCCGGCCGGAATTCAATTTGAAGTTTGAAGTTTGTTCTCCTTTTCATCCTTCATCCCTCATCCTTCATCCTTCATCCTTTCCTCACACCGTCACCAGCTTACTCTCCGTCCGCCCCTCAAACTCCGCCAGCGAGATCGGCCGCGGAATAATCTGCACCTGCTCTTCCAGCACCTGCAGCACCTTCCGCTCCATCAAATCCTCGCGGATATGCCGCTTCTGCTCGTCGGTGAGGCCCTTCTCGTACTCCTTTCGCGCGCGTCCGTCGTAGGTGGAGAGTCGCTCGAGTTCCGCCTGATATTCGTCGCCGCTCACCTCTAAGCCAAATTCCTTGATCAGCTTCCGCCGCAGCAGTTGCCAGCGCAGATTCCAGATCGCGCTGGTACGGTACTGCTCCTTGAAGCGCTTCACCTCTTCGGTATCGAGTTCGTGCTCATGGTCGTGCTCATCGTGGTGATCATGCCCGTGCAGTGCGTTGTGCGCCATGTCGTCGAGATAGTGTTCCAGCATCCGCGGCGGCACGCTGAAATCCGTCTTGCGCAACAGCTCGTCCACCATTCCCCGAAACATGTTCTCGCGCGCTTTGTGCAAGGCTCTCGCTTCTAAATAGCGCTTCAGATCCGCTTTGAGCGCGTCGAGATTCTCCGCATTCGGATTCACCGCTTTGGCGAATTCGTCGTCAATCGCCGGCAGCTCCTTGCGTTTCACATTCTTGATCGTGAATTGCAGGCGGCTCGTCTTCGCGGGCTGTCCCGCGCTCGCCGGTTTATCGGTCACGTCCACGATCGTGGACTGGTCCGCTTTCAAGCCAATCAATCGCCCGGCAATCTCGTCGTCGGGCCGCTGCTTCGGCAGGTCAATTTCGAGGTCCTTGCGCGAGCGCCCCAAGATCGGCAGGCCGCCCCCGTCTACCTCCTGCACGTCCACCGTCACCACGCTCGAGGCATCCACCGGCTCCTCCGTCGGCACCAGCGACGCTTGGCTTTCGCGCAGATTATCCAGCGCAAGCATCACGTCCTCGTCCGCGACGTCCGGTTTCTGCAGTTCCACGCTGATCTCGGTCAGCGTCGGCAGCGCCACGTCCGGCGGCACTTCCACGTGGACGGTAAACGTCAGCGGTTCGCCCGGCTTGAACTGGATATCCTGCATTTCCCCCGGCGAGAGCGGTTCGACGCCGCTGTCGGTCAGCGCCTGCTTATACGCCTCTTGCAGCGTCTCCTGCACGATTTCGTTGGTAATGGCCGGCCCATAGCGCTCGACGATCACCCGCCGCGGGATGTGCCCGGGCCGGAAGCCCGGCAGGTTGGCCCGCTTCGCCGCCATCGCCATCGCCTCTTCGATCTTCGGCGCGATCTCGTCCGCCGCCACCGACACCTTCAACTGCACGTCCGTCGGACTGATAACTTCTTTTTCGATATCGAGATGCAAACCCTGCTCCAATTTAGCTGCTCACCCCTTCAAAGTCCTAAAATTACGGATTTTTAGGGATTTTGACAAATCGGATACTGCCAAGTTAATATCGCAACGTCACGTCGTCAAACACCTCTCTATTCCGCTTGACTTTACCCCAAGAATACTCTATATTCAATTAATCAATTGAATGGTTGAATATGACCTCTCGATCCACCTCCCAGCACAAGAAACGCCTCTTCGAGCAATTCGCCCGCATTGGCCGGGCGCTGTCCGCCCCGCTGCGGCTTGAACTGCTCGATCTGCTCAGCCAGTCCGAAAAACCGGTGGATCGGCTCGCGACGCAGACCGGCATGACCATCGCCAATGCCTCCCGTCATCTTCAGGTGCTGCGCAGCGCCGGTCTGGTGGAATCCCGCCGGGATGGCCTGCACGTGTACTATCGCCTCGCCGATCCGCATGTCGCCGGCGTCTTGCGCCATGTTCAAACTCTGGCCGAATCGCGGCTCGCCGAGGTCGAGCGGATTCTAACTGAAATCGTCCGCGACGTCACCACGCTTGAAGCCGTGGATCGCGAGCAATTGCTCCAGCTCGCCCAGCGCGGCGATGTGCTGATTCTCGATGTGCGTCCCGAAGACGAGTATCGCGAAGCGCATCTGCCGTTCGCTTTGTCCATTCCTCTGCCCGAGCTGAAGCAGCGCCTCGATGCTCTGGCGAAAAATCGGCGGGTCGTCGCCTACTGCCGCGGCCCGTATTGCGTGCTGGCCAGCGAAGCGGTGCGCCTCCTCCGCCACCTCGGCTATGATGCGGTCCGCCTCACCGACAGCGTGACCGATTGGAAGGACGCCGGAATGACCCTCGTCTCGAACGACAACGAACTCAACAAACACAAATAAACGCATCGCGGAGGATTCATGTTTCGAGTGACTCTCAGGTTGCTTTCGCTCGCATCGCTCTTTGCCCTGACGCAATTTGCGGCCGCCTCGCCGCCGGCGGTGGGAATCATCGGCAATTCCCGCAACTGCCTGGCCTGCCACGTCAGCAACGGGTCGTGGTCGGAAGGCGCTGATCTCGTTATTGACCTGATTGACAAAGACACTCAACAAAGTCTTCGTCAACCGGACGGGAGCTTTCTTCTCACCGTTAAACGCGGCGCCGCCACCACGGTGATCGCGGTCATCGGCTACCGCGGTCTGACGCCGGATCAAAGTCCCTATCGCAACGGCTGGATTTTCGTGGATTCCACCGCGATCGGCAATGATGCGCTGTCCAAGTTTGCCCCCGGTTGGGAAATCAATCTGCCCTACGGTTGCCGCATTACGGGCGACAAGCTCGCGGCCTATCCGGATGCAGTCCTAACCACAGCGCCCATCACCATTCGTCCAACCGAGACCGCTAAGGACGGAGAAGTGACTTTTCAGGCGCTGATGACCAAGGGCGAGTCCGTAAAAGGCAATGCCAAATCCGGTCTTGTCGGCAACTACCACGAGCGCGCCGTTCATCTGCGCGTAGTTGAGAAAGATGATCGCACAAAACACCCAACGGAAACTGAATGACATCGAAAACGATTGTCATTTTGGGCGGCGGTGTGGGAGGAATTGTCGCCGCCAACGAGCTCCGGGCGCGGCTTCCTCGCGAGCATCGTCTGCTTTTGGTGGAGCGCAACTCTGAGCACTCATTCGCCGCGTCGTATCTCTGGGTAATGACGGGAGATCGCAGGCCAAAGCAAATCACGCGTGAACTCCGAACTCTGCTGTCCCCGGGGGTTGAGCTGATTCAGGAAGAAGTCAAGCGCATTGACGTGACCGCCCGTCGTGTGGAAATGGATGCGAGGACTTTGGACTTTGATTACCTTGTCGTGGCACTTGGCGCTGAACTCGCACCGGAAACCGTTCCCGGGTTTGGCACGTTCGCACACACGTTTTATGATTTGGCCGGTTCGATCAGATTGCACGAAGCGTTGCGCTCATTCTCCGGGGGGCGTGTCGCCGTAGTCGTCGCCGGCACTCCATACAAATGCCCCGGTGCGCCCCATGAAGGGGCAATGCTGATCGCGGATTTTCTGAGAAGTCATTCCGGAAACCCCTCTGAAGTCCATCTGTTCACCCCTGAACCGCAGCCTTTGCCCGTCGCGGGTCCTCAACTCGGCGACATGGTCCGGCAGGTCTTGGCCCAACGGGGAGTGACATTCCACCCCTCTCACAAACTATCCGCTGTTGGATCAGCCCGCAACGAAGCGATATTTGAAGACCAATCCGTCTTCGCATATGATTTGTTAGTTATCGTTCCGCCACATCGCGCACCTGCTGTTGTTCGCGAGTCCGGTATGGTGGATGAAAGCGGATGGATCCCCGTTGATCGGCTTTCGCTGAAAACGCGCGATGAGAACGTCTACGCCATTGGCGACGTGACTCGAATTGTGATGCCGGGACGATGGAAACCCGATGTTCCATTAACGCTGCCGAAAGCAGGGGTATTCGCTCACACCCAGGCCAAGACCGTCGCGAGGCAGATCGCCTCAGCCATCAGCGGCCGAAGCTCAAGTGACGCGTTTTGTGGGCAGGGGTACTGCATGCTCGAGGTCGGAGCAGGATCGGCCGGCTTCGCCTTCGGGGATTTCTTTGCCGAGCCTTCGCCCAAGATCACGCTCAAACCCACGGGAAAATCGTGGCACCTCGGGAAAATCCTATTCGAGAAGTGGTGGCTCGCATCACCCGGCGTCAAACGGCAGCTCTTGCGGACTTTGATTCAGGCCGGTGCAAAGACGTATGGTATTCCCGCCGAACTCTAAGACAATATGAGGAACGAGATTCATGAAGTACTTGATCATTCTTAATGATCCCCCTTACGGGACGGAGAAGTGTTACAATGCGCTTCGACTTGCCGCCAGTTTGTCCAAACGCCCGGACCCGGAGCTGAGAGTCTTCCTAATGGCCGATTCTGTTGTGTGCGGAAAAGCGGGGCAGAAAACGCCTCAAGGCTATTATAACATCGAGCGCATGGTCGCAAGTCTGACAAGAGCCAATGTAGCATTGGGCGCTTGCGGAAGTTGTATTGACGCGCGCGGAATTCTCGAATCAGACTTGGTCAAAGGAGTTCACCGCAGCACGATGGAGGAACTCACCGGCTGGACGCTCTGGGCGGACAAAGTGATAGTTTACTGACCGCCAAACCAAAGCCCTGCCATCCGGCAGGGCTTGTCACATCCGTCTTCCCCCGCGACCCGCCTCCGCCTTCCCCTGAGCGGATCTCCCGCACCGCCTCCCGCCATCACACCAAGAAAAACGGCGAGTCCCCTCGCCTCGCCTCTCTCCTCTTCCCCGCAGTCTGATCTTCTTTTCTGTTCCCCCCAAATCTGTGATTTGGGGGTTAGGGGGTTGCGTACACCCAGAACCTCTCGGGAATCTCCTCTGACTGGAATCTTCGATTTTCATTCTTGAATTTCGGATTTTCTTCTCGGGCTTCATCCTTCATCCCTCATCCTTCATCCTTTGTCTGGTGCGAAAGGGGGGACTCGAACCCCCACACCCTCTCGGGTACTGGATCCTAAATCCAGCGCGTCTGCCAATTCCGCCACTCTCGCAAATCAGCTGCTGCCCGCGGCGGCATGTGTCCGCACATGCCCCGCTACCAATTATTTGAAAATGACCTTTCCCCCATACGATGGGGGAAACATAAAGGGGGTCTTCCTCTTCCTTCCGACAGCCTCTGGCCGCCTCTTTCCCGCCGCTAATATAGCCATACCAATGACCACCTGCAATCTCCCCCCAACTGACCGCCTCCCATGCCCGGACGAGGCACCTCCCGGCTACCCCTAACTATTTTCGGCCTCCCCTTTTCTATTTCCTATTTTTCATTTTCTTAAAGTATTCCTGCCCCTCTTGACTTTTTGAACAAATGTACATATCTTAGCACTGTCGTGTGTCTTCACCCTCGCACAGGTCTCCCCCTACGTAGTGGGTGGACGGAAGGGGGGAACCTCAAAGAGGGGAATCGGAATTCGTCAAAAACACCCCGTTTCTGCAAAACGCCGTCCATTCCGCACAGAAAAACCCGAAAACCGGCGTCTTTTTCAGCGTTTCTGAGTTGCAGAATTTCAGCATTTTCATAAATTAAACCCGAGTTCGTTCCGCCAAAAACAAATATCTTCCCTGACCCACCTCTAATGTCCTTGATGTCGGTTTCTCGGCCTGTCAGTTTGTCAGTTTGTCCTTGATGCGCTCCCGTTCCCCGCTGACCATTATCTTCATCACGATCTTTGTTGACTTGCTCGGCTTCGGGCTGGTCTTGCCCGCGCTCCCGTTCTACGCGGAGAGCTACGGCGCCAGCCCAATCACCATCGGGCTGCTCTCGATGTCCTACAGCCTGATGCAATTCATCTTCTCTCCGATGTGGGGACGGATCTCGGATCGGGTTGGGCGGCGGCCGATTCTGCTGATGGGACTTGCGGGTTCGTGCGCGGCGTTTTTGGTTTTCGGCCTCGCGCAAAGCCTCGCGCTGCTCTTCGTCGCGCGCACGCTCGCCGGCATTCTCTCCAGCGCCTCGCTGCCCACCGCACAGGCGTTTATTGCGGATACGACGACTCCGGAAAACCGCGCCAAAGGCATGGGACTGATCGGCGCGGCGTTTGGTCTCGGTTTTATCTTCGGCCCCGCGCTCGGCGGTCTGCTCACTAAGTACGGCTACGGCTTTCCCGCCATCGTCGCTGCGATCTTGGCCGGCGGCAATTTCGTCTGGGCGTATTTTCAACTGCCCGAGTCGCTGCATTACACCAAGCGCTCGATCAATCCGCACTACCTCTCTCCCTCGCATCTCAAAACGGTCTTTGCCAACAAGCGGCTCGCATTCCTGCTCATTATTTTCTTCTTGCACGTGTTCGCGTTTTCCAATATGGAATCCACGTTCGCGCTCTTCGGTGAACACCGCATCGGCCTGAACGCGTTCGGCGTCGGCGCGCTGCTTGCCGAAGTCGGCATCATCGCCGCGGTGATTCAGGGATTGCTCATTGGAAGGCTCACGAAAAAGTTCGGCGAGGTCAATCTCGCCATCGCCGGCATTTTCATCATGTGCGCCGGCCTCTTTCTCACCACGCTCGCGCATTCCGTGATGGCCATGGTCCTCGTCGTCCCGCTCTACGCGCTCGGCTCCGCGCTCACCAATCCCACGATGAGTGCGCTGATCTCGAAGTCCGTCATCGAGACTCGCCAAGGGATGACGATGGGCGTTATGCAGGGCCTCGGCGCGCTGGGCCGCGTGCTCGGCCCGATCGCCGGAACGGGCATGTTTCAAGCCATCTCCCCCTCTGCCCCCTATCACATCGGCGGCGCGCTGCTCGCCGTCGCCGGCATCGCCTGCTGGGTTCGATTACCCAGTCTCGTCAAGCAGACGATCGGCGATGATCCCTTCGCTAAAGAAATCGTCGAACCCGTCACCCCCTGAAAACAAAGCCCGGCAACGCCGGGCTTTGTCGTTCTCATCGTTACGGCCTGAACCTATCCGTTCTTCTTGATGTGATCGCACAGACAAGCGATCTCATCTTTCGAACCGATGTACAGCGGCGTCCGCTCATGCAGATCTTTCGGTTCGACGTCGAGGATCGGGATCTTCCCGTTCGACGCCGCGCCGCCCGCCTGTTCCATGATCATCGCCATCGGCGATGCCTCATAGAGCAGCCGCAGCTTGCCGCTCGGCTTCTTCGGATCTTTGTAGTCCGTCGGGTACATGAAGATCCCGCCGTACACCAGCGTGCGATGAATATCCGCGACCAATGACCCGATGTAGCGACTCGTGTACGGGCGACGGCGATCCGGATCTACGGACATGAGATCGTCTATGTACTTCCGCAGGCCCTCGCTCCAGTAGTGATAGTTGCCCATGTTGCAGCTGAAAATACTGCCCCGCGGCGGGACTTTCATGTTCGGATGCGAGAGCAAAAATTCCCCCACGCTCGGATCGAGCGTAAACCCGCTCACCCCTTTTCCCGTCGTATAGACCATCATTGTGGACGAGCCGTACATCACGTAGCCCGCGACGACTTGGCGGCGGCCCGGCTGCAGAAGATCCTCTTCTCTCCCCTCACGTCCCGGCGTGATCTTGCGGTGCACCGAAAAAATCGTCCCGATATTCACATTGGCATCAATATTCGATGACCCGTCGAGCGGATCGAACGCGAGGGTGTACTTGCCCAGATCGAACTGCGGCGGAATCGGGATCAGGCCATCCGCTTCCTCTGAGGTCATGCAGCACAGCACGCCCGCATGGTCGAACGCGGCGAACATCGTCTCGTGCGCGATGCGATCGAGTTTCTGCACAACCTCGTTCTGCACGTTGGTTTCTCCGGTGCTGCCCAGAATGTTCAACAGTCCGGCGCGGCGCACCTCGCTGCTGATGACTTTGGCCGCAAACGCGATCTGGTACAGCAGGCGCGACAACTGCCCGGTGGCTTCCGGGTTGATACGCTCCTGATCGAGAATGTGCCGCTCGATCGTGACGACATTCGGAATCTGCAAGTTGCGTGAGTCTGGCTTGCCCATGTGCGGAGCCTCCCTTAGAGGTAATTCAGAAAGTCCAAGTACGCATCTATCACGTGATCAGCTTCGGTCAGATAACTGGCGGGCAGCGTGGCCGTGATCGCGATGGTCGGAATCCCGGCGGCTTTCGCGGAACGAATGCCCAGCGGCGCATTTTCCAGTACGCGGCACTCTTCACCCGTCAACTGAAATTGGCTCAGCGCCGCGAGGTATGGATCGGGTTCGGGCTTGCCGCGCGCGTAATCGTCCGCTGTGATAATCCGTTGAAACAGCGCCTGTTCTCCCGGCGACAACGTCTTGTCCACGTTGCGCCGATTCGAGCCGGTGACGATGATGCAAGGAATCTGCCGCTGCCGCAGTTCATCCACCAACTCCCGCGCCTCGGAACGCAATCCCCGCGGAGCCATTTGGCGGTACAACTCACGCTTGCGTTCGACCAAAGCCAGTCGCTCCTCAGGCGTGCTGATGCGACGGTGCTGCTCGAGAACCAGCGCGGCAGTGTCCTCGGCCTTTTCGCCTTCGCGCAGATAAAAGAGCAATTCGTCCTCGTCAATTCCGATCTCGCTCAGCATCATCTTCCACGCCCGGGCGTGGGCGGACATCGAGTCAATCAGCACGCCGTCGAGATCCAGAAACGCGGCACGGGCGCTCACTTTTGCTGTGCCTCGCGCGCGACTGCGTTCAGTCCGTAGAAGAGACGTATCAGGTGGTCCATCATGCGATCGGAAACAAAGCGCTTAACGAAGACACTCACGCGGGCGGGAAGCGTGAGATAATAGCGCGGCTTCGGCGTTCGCATCTCGGCTGCGCGGACGATGACCTGCGCCACTCGCTCCGCAGAAATTTCAAACGGGCGTTGGCCGGCTTGGCGCGCCAGAAAGCGTTGCCGCATGAGCTGATAGAATCGCGGGCTGTCCGGCGGCAACTCCGGCACATTTGTGTTGTGCAGGAACTCGCTCTTCACCGGGCCGGGCAGAATCGAAACGGTGCGGATCCCAAACGGCTCCAATTCAAGCCGCAACGTGTCGGCGAGACCCTCCAGCGCGAACTTGGAAGCGGTGTATATGCCGCCGAAGGGGATGCCAATGCGTCCGCCAATCGAAGAGACATTAATGATGCGCCCCCAACCGGCGGCGCGCATGTCAGGAACCAGCAGTTGTACCAGTCGCAACGGACCGAGCGTGTTCACCTCGAACTGGCGCCGGGCATCTTCCATCGGTACCAATTCCGCTGGCCCCATTTGTCCGTAACCGGCATTGTTCACGAGGATGTGAATCGGACCGAAGGTGTCGCGCGCGAATGTCACGGCTGCCTGTATTTGTTCTTCGGACATGACATCACAGGTCGTGACCCGCAACGACCACCCCTTCTTTCGCGCGGTGTCTTCGAGGTCCATCAGCAATGCCGGTTTGCGCGAGGTGGCAATGACACGATAGCTGCGCTGCGCAAACAAGATCGCCGCGGCATGGCCAATCCCGCTCGAGCAGCCCGTAATGAAGACCGTGCGCCCTGCCGTATTCAAATCTCCTCGAGCTGCGCAGTAAAGTGGCGCAGCATCGGAGCTTCGTAGGTGATGCGCAGACCGCGCAGGCTCTTTCGCTGCTCGAAGATCTTGATAATGGATTCGCCGACATAGGTCATGTGTGCGGTCGTGTACACGCGTCGCGGAATCGCCAGGCGCACCAACTCCAACGCCGGATGCACGACCTTGCCGGATTTGTCCTTGTGCGCGAACATCAGCGAACCGATCTCTACGCCGCGGATTCCGGCGTCGCGATACAACGCAACCGTGAGCGCCACGCCGGGAAACTGATCCGGCGGAATGTGCGGACAGAAGCTCTTCGCATCAATGAACACGGCGTGTCCGCCGATCGGGCGCACGATGGGCACACCGGCGGCATAAACCGTTTCACCCAAATACTCGACCTGTGCGGTGCGATAGTGAAGATAATCGGGATCGAGACCTTCGTATAAACCCGTGGCGATGGCCTCGAGATCGCGCCCGGCCAATCCGCCATAGGTCGGAAAGCCTTCGATCAGGATCAACTTCTGCTGCAGCGTCTGCGTCAGCGCGGCGTCTTTCATCGCGATAAAGCCGCCGATGTTCACGAGCGCGTCCTTCTTGGCCGACATCCAGCAGCCGTCAGCATAGCTGAACAGCTCGCGCGCAATCGCGAGAATTTCTTTGCCCTTGTAGCCCGGCTCTCGCTCGTGGATGAACCAGCAGTTCTCCGCATAACGCGCGCAGTCAATGAAAAAGGGCACCCTGTACTTCTTGCAGAGCTTCGAGGTTTCACGAATGTTGGCCATCGAGACGGGTTGACCGCCGGCGGAGTTATTGGTGACGGTCATGACGACCATCGGAACATCGGCGGCACGCTCCGAGAGTAATTTCTCAAGCGCCGCCGTGTTCATGTTGCCTTTGAAAGGGTGCTCGCGCGCGGGGTCCAGAGCTTCGGGCAACGGGCAATCTACCGCCTCGGCGCCGTTGGCTTCGACATTGGCGCGGGTGGTATCAAAGTGGGTGTTGTTGGGAACGACTTTGCCCGGTCCGCCGATGGTGGAAAAGAGCAGATTCTCCGCAACGCGGCCCTGATGCGCGGGAATCACGTGGGGAAAACCCGTGATGTCGCGGACAACGCTCTCAAGTTTGTAAAAGCTGCGGGAGCCGGCGTAACTTTCATCGCCGATGTTGAGCGCGGCCCACTGCCGGTCGCTCATCGCGGCGGTGCCGCTGTCGGTCAAAAGATCAACGTAAATGGCTTCGGAGGGGAGGCCGAAGATATTGAACCCGGCCTTTTTGAGCAACAGCTCGCGCTCATCGCGCGTGGTTTGCCGGATGCGTTCAACAACTTTGATGCGGAAAGGTTCTGCGGGAAATTTCATGAAAGGTTAGGACAATGCCAAAGCGTTAGCCCCGAGAGGTTCCCGACAGAGTCGAGGCTCGACAACGTCGGTTGGACGCCTGCGCGGTGCACGATTAGCGGTTGTTGACGACGATAGTGGCTCGCGCAGCGTCCAGAATGACAAGACTTGTTGCGCGCGACGATACAAGATTACTTCAAAAGATCGCGGAGCGGTTCGAAGTTGATGAAGTCGGCGTGGTGGACGATGACGGATGCCGGAGTGCGATATCCGCCGTCGCCTTCATGCGCGTGAGTGGCGATGATGTGCTGCACCTCTTCGGGCAGGCCATGTTTCAGAGCAAGAGCCGCGCCTGAGAAAGGATGGCGCATGATCTTGCCGGAGTGGCTCTTGACAAAGCCCTTTTCCGTCTCGTTGTACTCCATCAGCTTACCGACGTCATGCAGGATGGCACCGACCAGCAAGATGTCGCGATCCAGCGTGTAGTACTGACTGTAACACTCTTCCATCACATCCGCAATCTTGAGCGCCGTTTGCACAACGCCGCGCATGTGTTGAAGCAAGCTGACCGGATTATTGGGAATCAGCAGCGTAAAAGGTATGCGATCGAGGTCGTCGAGCTGCCAGCCGCCAAGGTTGATGGCCTCGACAAACGCGGCTACCGTATTCGAGCGGAGGTTTTCGTCGGTAATCAGCTTGATTTCGGGGAATTTGTCTTCCAGATGTTCGCGCATTATGGCTCCAGAGATTTGTCTATGTGTTGCGGGGCTTGCCCCTCGTCGCTATCGTTGCGGCGGTAGATCAGGGCGCCGGCGACGGACTGTTCAGGATGGTAATTTGCGCGCACATAATCGGCGATCAACGGGTAAGTGCGCAATGGATACTGAAAGAAGGGAAATTCGTATTCGCGGATCGGCGCAATGTCCAGAATGAATTTCGGGCGGCGCGCTTTCAAATCGGCGGCGAACATCTCTTGCGCGCGCGGATGGCCGTAGGGTCGAATGGCACGCTCCACCAAAGGTGAGAACGTCGCCGGAGAGAAGCCCGTCGTGTAGTGACAGAGATAGTCGCGCACGCCGGGCAGGCGATGCGCATAATAGTAAATCTGCGGGCAGTAGCCCCAAACGACAATGGTTTCGTCCGGACTCGTGTTGGCGGCGGCGAATTGTCCCAAGGCCTTTTCCGCTTCTCCACGCCCGAGTGAGTAGTGCGAAAAGCCCTCCGGCTCCGCCCACGGATCCCACTGCCGCCAGAGCGGATAGTGGCGAAGAGTGAGCAGCGAACCGATGGCCACAACCAGCGCGAGCGCGCGGCGATAGCTTTTGCCGCGATTCACAAGCCAGAGCCAGCCGGCGGCGCCGAGCAAAGCGACTGCCGGGAAAACCTGTATCCAGTAATGGCCGAAGAAACGAGAGCCGCTGGTGAGTGCAAGAAACGACGCGACGATCAGCAGCAAGAGAAACTTCCCGCGGCGCGATCTGCGTTCCTGCCACCACGAGATAACGCCGACCAGTGCAATGAGGAGTGAGGCGGCTTCCTGCTGAACGAATTCAATGCTATTGCGCCAGAACGCTTCGAAGAAACCAAACCAACCGAGATCGGACGCGTACGTGAGCGGGTAGCGAATCCAGGAATCGAGCGCCCAGCCGAGGCCTCCGCGTGCGGCATAGATGATCAGTATCGGCAGCCAGGGAATGGCCACGCCCATCGCGCAGCGGAACACTCCCTTCCACCGTGACTCACTGAAAATCGCGTACAGCGCCGGAATACCAAAGAACAAAAAGCTCTGGCGAAAGAGCATCGCCACACCCAGACTGACTCCCGCCAGCATGGCACCGCTCCCCTTCGACGCCTTCGTCCATGCGAGCCAGAGCGCCAGCAATGCGAACAGCAGGCCGGGGGACTCGACGTTCATCGCCAGCATCTCACTGGGAAGCGAGAAGCTGTTGCTCGTCATCCAGAAGAGCAGCGCCGCCGGAACGATTGCGGCAAAGCCCCAGAGCGCGGCGGCCAATTCAGCGACCAGAACTCCGGCCAGTAAAATGATCGCCAGATGGGCGACATGGACGACAGCGAGGGAACGTCCAAAGATGTGAAAGAGCACATCGTACAGCAGGACGATGCCGGGCGGCTTGGTGGAGCCGAGGAGATCTACGCCGGGCAGCCAGCCGTGATCGAGAGCGTCGGCGGCAACGGCGTACTCGGCTTCGTCAATGTTATAGATGACATCTTCGAGGAAGCCGCCGCGGCAGAACAACATGCCGACAAAGAGCAGGAGCCATGCTATCGCGCGAGCATTGCGCGAATTCAAGACAAAGCGAGAATGCGATGCAATTACGTTGTCCGGCCCCGATGTGTTGGCGCCGAGGGACATCCGCCTTACAGCAGGCTGCGGTATTCGGCGACGGCGCGTTCCCAGCCGAGACGGAGCGCGAGGTTCCAAAGATCGGGGGTCGGAATCACTTCCTCGAGATTCGGAATCGAGGCGAACGCCGACGGCAGATGGCGGCCCGTCGGACCGTAAAACGAAACGCGCAGATTCAGCTTGCCCGCAGCAACGGCGGCAGACGTGAATTTGGCGATCTCATTTTCAGCCTCGGCAAGCGAGCCGGCGCGCACAAGAGACTCCGTGGAGAAGACCGCCCATTGCGCCCGCGCGCGAGCGAGATCCTTCAATGACGCGGCGTCCGGCTCGACAAGCGCGGCAATCTCTTGACTAAAGCCAGTGGTGTTTTGCACAACTTCGGCCACTCGCGAAAGGTCGAGCAGCGTGCGTCCGCGATCACCGACGAGCAACACGCGATCCGGAGCGGCACCCAGACTCAACACCTGATCCATGTGCTCGATCTCCGCCTTCAACACGAGCAGCGGAAGACCGGGGCGCATGAAGTGCTCGATCGAGTATGCCGTGCCCACGCCGAACGCGGAGACCGGAACGAGCAGCGCCTGTACGCCGCCGTGGGTCGCGCCAAACGCGACGTCCAGCAGGTCGAGGTCAGGCAGCTCGCGCGCGATGAGCAGGCCGGGTTCAAGATCGAGAGCAATGCGAGGGATCATCGCGACTCCGGCGGGTATTTCTCTTTGAGCGCGCGGGCGACGAACTCGGGGACGAACGAGTGCATGTCGCCGCCGAGGCGCGCGACCTCACGGACGATGGAGCTGTTCAAATAGGTGAAACTCTCGTGGGGCATGAGAAAGACGGTGGAGATCCCGGAGTCGAGCTTGCGATTGGTGAGCGCCATCTGAAACTCGTAGTCAAAATCGGAGATGGCGCGAAGGCCGCGAATGATCGCGCAGGCGTTGTGCGATTTGGCGAAATCCACGATGAGGCCGCGGCTTTCCATCACGACGACATGCGGAATGTCGCGGACCGCTTCTTCGAGGTGCTTGCGGCGCTCCTCGACCGTGAACAGGGTCTTCTTCGCGGCATTGATGGCCAGCGTGACAATGACACGGTCAAAGATGTCGGCGGCGCGGCGGATAACATCAATATGACCGAAGGTGATGGGATCGAAGGTGCCCGGGTAAAGCGCGGTCTTCATAGCGGTTGTTTGCGTTTGGTCATGATGACTTCCATGCCGACGGAACGATGACGAATCTCCACGTTGTCCATCAGCGCGCGAATGAGGTGAATGCCGCGGCCGTTGACTTTCAGGAGATTTTCAGGTCTGGTGGGATCGGGCAGATGCCCGGCTTCAAATCCCTGGCCGTAATCGCGCACACTGACCCGCAAGAACTTCTCATAAATGTCGAAGCGGATGTCCACCGGAAGCTCCTGCTGATCCTTGTGAGCGTGCACGATCGCATTGTTCACGGCTTCGGTCACGCAAATGGCGAGATCGGTGCGGGCGCTGTCGCTGAAGCCCATGTCCTGCGCGATGCGCTCGGTCACGGCGTCCACGCGCTCGAGTTCGGCGAACGACGACGAGATTTGGAGGGTTTCGGTGCTCTGCGGCTCAGACATGTTTGATCACGGAAAGCGTCAGGTCGTCCTGACTGACATCGGGCGAGCGGAAGGCGTAAACGGCGTCACTGATGGCGTTCACGATTTGCTGCGCAGAGAGATGACGAGAAGCGCGCACGACCTCGGTCAGGCGCTCCACCCCGTACTCGCGTTCGTCGGCGTCACGGGACTCGGTGACACCGTCGGTGTACAAGACGAGAATGTCACCCGGCTGGAGACGAACGGATGTTTCATCGTAGTGCACATCCGGAAAAACGCCGAGCAGGAGGCCGCCGGTATCGAGCAACTGCAGCGTGTTATCGCAACGCAAGAGGAATGGCGGGTTGTGGCCGGCGTTGGAATAGCTGAAGATATGGTTCTTGCGGTCGAGCACGCCGTACACCGCCGTCACATAATTCTCCGGCGGATTCGTCTCGGAAAGATAATCGTTCACCTTGGCGAGAATCGTGCGGACAGCAAAGTTATTGCGCGACTCGATGCGCAGACAGGCGCGGAAACTGGCCATGAGCAGAGCCGCGCCGATCCCGTGTCCCGTGACGTCGCCGATGGTTACGCCGATGTCGGTGTCGGTGATCGGAATGAAGTCGTAGTAATCACCGCCGACTTCGCTGGACGGGCAGTTGCAGCCGGCGAGATCATAGGGCGCAAAATCGGGAGTCGAATGCGGAAGAAAGGACTCCTGGATCTTGCGGGCCAGCACGATTTCTTCCTCGATGCGGCGCGTATGCTGGCGCAGACGCTCACTGCGGGCGCGCTCGAGCGCGACGCCAGCGTGATTAGCGAAGGTGGTCAGGCTGCGGAGGTCACGCTCATCGAAAGCATCGAGCAGATCGGATTCAAGATTGAAGGCCCCGATGACCTCATCGCGGACGATGATCGGCACCGCGAGTTCGGAGCGCGTGGAGGGGCGGACCTCCATATAGCGCGGATCGCGGGTCGTGTCGGGAACATAAATCGGATGACCAGCAATTATGACGCTGCCGACGATGCCTTGACCGGCCTTAACGCCCTGTTGAAATTTCTGGTAGATCTTGTCGCGCTCGGCGCCTTCGTAGCCGTTCAGCCAATCGAGGTCAATCTGGCCGAACTCGCGGTTGTAGACGAAAATGCCGGCGGCATCGAACCTGACCACCTGGCGGAGCGAATCGAGGATATTGCGCAGCACGTCCTCGATGCTGGACGAGCTGGAGAGCTTCATGCTGATTTGCATGAGCGTCTGGTTCTCCTGGCGTTCGCGTTCGGCTTCGCTCAGGAGTTCGAGAATGGAGCTGCCGCGCATGGCCTCGCGCGAGACGGCGAGGAACAGCGTCGCGAGATCCGGATCCGCTTTTTTCTTGCGGATCTGCTGCGCGAGTTCGCCGGCACTCTCGGCCAGTTCCTTCAGCTGCGCGTCGAGTGAACGCAACGGATCACCGGGCGCGTATGCCGCATCCTTCGCAGACGAAACGTCGCGGCTGCGTGGCAACGACGAGGCGACCGGTTTAGCGGAAGCGAGCGAGTGAGTCTTCGACGGTCGAGTAGGTTTCAAAAACAGAATTCAGCTTAGTAATCACCAGCAGCGATTCGATCTTGTCCGTGACGCGCGCGAGTTTCATTTCGCCGCCGGCGTTGCGCATGGTGGTCAGCGCGGAGATGAGCAGGCCGAGGCCGGAGCTATTCATCCATTCGACGCCGCCGAGGTCCAGGACAACCTTTTTGTTGCCGCCGGAGACGGTGTTTTTCAGCGCTTCATGGAAGTCCTGCGACTCGGGGCCGCCCATCAGCTTGCCGCGCAGTTCGAAAATGGCCACACCATCTTGATTGCGAGTAGTGAATTTCATGGAGATTTAGTCCTCTATTCCTTGAAAAGCGAGTTTGCAGATTGAACAGACTGTAAGTGAAACACGAACATGTCAGCGGCCCCAGCGGTTCTTGCGGTAGTCCAGCAGAGCGTCCACAAAGAACCGCTTGGAGGGGCGGAAGCGCGGATCCACGCGGATGCTCTTGAGCACGCTCAACTCCTCCTCGGTAGGGTTCATCATGAGCATCTGCTCGTTGTCGCGGAGGAGGTCAGCCAGACCTTCATACATGGGGCCGTGGCCGGGGACCACCGCGACGAAGCCGCTGATCTCATGGCCGAGAACCAGATCTTGAGCCGAAAGTCCTAGACCGGAGGCAATTTTGTCGAGGAATTCGTAGGTCGGAGATGATTTTCCGTTCTCGACGAGCGAGAGGTAGGACCGATTGACGTTAATTCGAGTGGCTAATTCGTCCTGCGACAGTCCGGCCCGTTTGCGAGCCTCCCGGATGCGTTCACCGATAGTTGGCATAGTTCCCTTCAATCCTAACAATGGTTGGCTCAAGATACCGAAGTTTGTGTAAAATGTCAACCATTCGCAGCGTAAATCCAGTATCTTGTATCGTAAAGGAGTCAAAAGCCTCGAGCTTGACCGTCTACGCGGCTGTCCACGCCTCCCCACCAGCCGCGGTAGGTGGAGTCGGCCATGATTCCAGTGACGGCGGCCCATGGGTCTTGAATCTTTATTTGATGGCCGCGGGCGCGCAAGGCGGAGAGGACATCTATGGAATACTCCGGCTCGACAAAGAGCTGATCCGGCACCCACTGCTCATGGATGCGGGGAAAGTCCATGGCAGCTTGCAGGTTCAAGCCGTAGTCAATCAAGTTGATGATCGTGAGCACAGTACTCGTAATGATGCGCGGGCCGCCCATGCTCCCAACGACCATGTAGGGCTCGTTGTCCTTGACGAGGATGGTGGGAGACATGGACGACAAGGGCCGTTTGCCGGACTCAATCTCATTGGCCTTCTTGCCGACGAGACCGAAGTAATTGGGACGACCGGGCCACGTCACGAAGTCGTCCATCTCGTTATTGAGGAAGAAGCCGGTGCCGGGGACGATCACGCCGGAACCGAACGGAGTATTGATGGTGGCCGTAAGCGACACGGCATTGCCGAAAGAGTCCACGACGCACAGATGTGTGGTGTGCTTACCGTCGGGATTCGCGGTCGGATCGCTGCCGAACGCAGACGGGTTGCCGGGTTGATCGAGCAAAATGTGTTCGAACCGATTGATCTTGGTTCGACGCTCCGCCGCGTAATCCTTGCTGACGAGGCCGATGGTAGGAACTTGCGTGAAGGCCGGGTCTCCAAGGTACTCGGCGCGATCGGCGAACGCAATCTGCATGGCTTCGGCAATGACATGAACTGCCTCAGAGGAGCCAAGGCCCATGTACTTCAGGTCGTAAGGTTCGAGCAGATTGAGAATCTGAATGACATGGATACCGCCGGAGCTGGGCGGGGGCATGGAGAGAATTTCATAGTCGCGGTACTCGCCGCGCACCGGATCGCGCGTGACGGGGACATAGTTAGCGAAGTCAGCGGACGAAAGCACGCCGCCATGGGACGTCACATACTTCTCGATCATTTTGGGCAGTTCGCCGTGATAGAAAGCATCAGCGCCCTGAGCTTGAATCTCGCGGAATGTGTGGGCGAGATCCGTTTGCACGAGGCGGTCACCGAAGGCGAGGGGCAGCGTGTCGTTCTTGAAGAAGACCGCGCGCGTGCCTTCGAACTTCATGAGCTTGTCTTTCTCGCGATTCAGCGCACGAGCCGAGCGCATGCTCACAGTGAAGCCGGTGTCGGCCAGGGCGATGACATCTTCGAGCACCTCCGCGAGCGAGAGCTTGCCGTAGGTTTGCACCGCCAAATCGAGCGCAGCGAGTTCACCGGGAGTTCCGGCGGCAAGAACACCGACAGTTGAAGCGTCTGATTCTTTGGTGGTATCGCGGGGAACATACATCAGGCGCGTGGCCTTGGCGGGGGCCGTTTCGCGGCCGTCAATCGCAACGGACGTGCCGTCCGCCAAGCGAATCAAGATGAAACAGCCGCCGCCGATGCCGCTGCTGTAGTACTCGGTTACATTCAAGGCCAGCGCCACAGCCGCCGCTGCGTCCACGGCATTGCCGCCGCGCTGCAGCACACGCACGCCAACGTCGGTGGCCGCGCGCTCGGCACTGGCAACCATCGCATGCTGCGCCCATGCTGGTCTTGGCGACGCCGCATGCGCGGTCACACTTGAACATAAAATCAACAGTGTGAGGAGGAAAACGGAAAGGAATCGTGGGGACATCGCGGGTGACAAACCAAAATTGAGGTGAGTAACCGAAAGAAAGGAGTTTCGGGGTAAAGTGCAAGCCGGACGGACGAAAAAGGCACGGAGTTTCGTCCGTGCCCCTTTCCATTCCTGATTATGGCTTACTATTCGGAGGACACAACCACATAGAACAACTTCAGGGTCGCCGGGGCGGTAATCGTGACGTCGGGAGCTGTGATAGTGGCCACGAGTGTGTCAAACGGGCCATCGGGAGACGCCGACGAATAGAGCTTGTAGTTCGGCGCGCCGGTAGAGGTCCAACGGAATGACAACTCATCTGTGCCGCTGAAATAGTAGATCGTCAGGTTCTCGGGCGCGATCAACTGGCCGACCATGAACGTCACGGGGATTGTGGCGGGATTCTCATCCGGATCGTTGCTCTGAATGATGAGGTTGCCATTGTATGTGCCCGCGGGGAGCGAACCTGCCGTGAAATTCAGGGTGAGGTTGTTGCATTGGGAGGGATCAATCGTACCGCTGGTTGCGCCGCCAAATGTCAGCCACGGGACAATGTGCTGGAATTCGATTGCCAGATTATTGGTCACGTAGTTGGCATTGTACACGACTTGCAATCCGACTGTACCATTGGCATTTTCGATGCCGATAGATGCCTCGTTGAGCCGCGTACCTAACATGTTCTGATACTGCATGACGATTCTGCCGGACTCATACAGGATGACCTCAAAGGTGTAAGGTCCACCGCTGCTAAAGCGAGGAACTTCGTCGTACTGCACCACGAACCGTGAGTTTGCCACGTCATTGTAAGTCCAGACTGTCCCATTCCCGCTTTGCGGGGAAAGATCATCCCAAAAGACTGCCATCATGGCATTGGGCAGGCGACCGTGCGGAATCTGTCGATTGCCGTAATCCAGCGTGTCCGCGCCAAAATGCAGGTTGCCGTTCGCACTGACCGAAACAGCCGTATAGGAGGCGCCGTAATAGCTGAAGCTCCACGGAAGGTTCACAAGAATGATCTGATCATCACCCGTAAAGTTCAGATCGGTGCCAATACCCGCCAGTTCGACCCAATCGTAGGCTGGGCCGTCCGGCTCCGCAGAATCTTTCCAAGTGTAGCCGAAGCCGTCGGGACCACCCGAGGCGTCAAGCTGATCGCGGCCGCCGCGCGGCTCCGGACCATCCTTGCCGATGTACTCATCCAGCTCGGGAGCAGCAGGCAGAGCAACGCGCGTCGCCACCGGAGCGCTGATCGCAATGGCTGCCGGAGAGACTTGATCAAAGGTGATACTCCACGTCATCGGGCACTGGCCGACGTTGCAGATTTGCAGGACATCCGAATCGGTGCCGCCCAATGGCGCTACGCCGGTGAAAGAAAGCGGAGAGAGCGAAATGTCCGAGGGAATCGCACAGCCAGTGTTGATGTTGTCAACGTACCAGCCCTCGGCGTTGGTGTTAGCGTCCGAGGTCATGTGGAAGCGGATCCAGAGCCGCGTACCGGGACACGTGAGGTTCAGGTTTTGCGTCACATGCACCCACGCGCCGGACGCACCGGAGACGGGAGCCACGAGTGCCGTCCACCCCGCTCCAGTATTGATTTCCACCGAACAGAAATCGTAACCCGATTCCGTGCTGTACCATTGGTCGTACTGTAATTGCGCGCCGGGACCAAGAATCAGCGTGTCCGACATGAGATACGCGTTCATGTTGTCCGCGTAATTGCCCACTTCGGCACCGCTGAACCACGAATGTGTAGCTGAGTTGGCGCGGCGGGTAGAGATATGCCATTGGTTGTTGGGTCCGCCGGTAGTCCACCCGCCGACACCGCCTTCGACGTTATCGGCGATGGTGTAGCTGCCAACGGTGGCCGTGACGGCAAGGACAGTATCGAGGCCGGCATTCGTCATATGCAACGAGAGCGGAACAATGTGCGGGGTCGGGCAGTTTGCGGCAATGGAAACTTGGAATGCGGTTGTGTTGGCGCCGGTGGCATTGGGATTCAAGGTCGGCCACGCAGAGGAGCCTTGCGTGATCGTCATCCACGGATCAGTCGTCGTCAGCTGTCCCTGCAATCCGGTAAGAATCTCGGTGCCGCTATTCTTGAGCGTGACGCTCAAGCTGAAGCCTTCGCCCGGCTCGATGGCGCCGTTGTTGTTGCCATTGACTTCCGTCTCGCATGGTGTTTGCAGCATTACGGCATAGGGCAGCGGAGCGAGGGCGGCGGCGATGCGAGCCATAAAGAGATTGGCTGGGAGATTTTCCTGAGCGAGGGGCAAAATACGGTTTTGCGCAGGCCAGAAGCCATCCGACGCACTGCCGACTTCCGTCGTTACAGCAAAGATCTTCGCATGATTGGTCGTCTCGCCGTATTCCCAGTCGAACGAGCCGCCGTTCACGTTGTAGAGTACCTGCCATGGAGTGCCGGTAGTATACCAGACGTTGTTGACGGAGTGAATCCAATACGCCATCGAATCGGCGATCATCTGAAAGGTTGCGTTATCCTGCGTGATACCTGAGCCCTGATAGTAGCTGGTGCCCCAGGGATAGAGCACGAGATTGGAGTAGGTATGATAGTCAATCTCGGTGACGAAATAACGGCTATTGACGAAGTCACGGATGTGCTGAGTCTCAGGTTCCGAGAAGGGAGCCGTACCGCGATAGGTTTCATCGGACGGGGTTGGCGATGAGCCGCTGTTATCAATGCCCCAGGCCGCGTCGAAGTTCCGGTTCAGATCCACACCGTAAGAGCCGTCGCCGTTATTTTTGCGATTCTTGCGCCACATGCCACCGCCGTTGGGGTTGGTGGTCTGGTTGTACACGTAGCCATCGGGGTTGACGCAGGGCAGGAAGTACAGCTCGCGATTGTTCACGAGGTCGGCGATGGAGGGATCGGTCGCGTAGTGGCTGAGCAGGTATTCCATAAAATAAATGACGCCTTCCATGGCCGCCGGCTCGCGCGCGTGAATCAACGAGTTATAAAAGACTTCCGGCTCATTCTCGTCCACATCGGGATTATCGGAAATCTTCAGCACCCACATGTCGCGGCCTTGCAGCGACTGGCCGATGCTGAACTTGGCCGTGGTCAGGTTGGGATACGCGGTATGAAACGAATCAAGCTTGGTGACAATCTCGGTGAAGGTGCGATAGCCGCCCATCAGAGCTTGCGCGCCGGAGAGCCGGTCGGCATAGAACTGCTCGAGATTCTGATGCAGGATTTCGTAGCGATACCCGTACTGCTGCAGAAGCTGCAGATCTTCCGGGTAGGCGACAACATAAGGCTCTTCGCGCGTCTCGCCATCCACGATGTCGAGCTGGGAGAAACGATAGAGTTGTTTGAGCTGCGCCGCGTTGTCCGGCATGACCTTGACCAGCATGTGATTGCGGTATTGGTCCTGCGCGAAGAGCGACGCGGCACAAAAGAGGAGTGCCAGAACAAAGATCAGTCTTGGCAAAGCACGCATGAAAAACACTCCGGTTAGAAACGTTAAACGACGCGGCAGCCCAAAACGGACTGCCGCGCCGCAGAGATGAGCAGAGATCAGTTACCGTCCCAGCCGCGGACGAAGTAGAACTTCTTGAGATCGGAGAGCGAACCATTGACGATGGTGAAAGTCGGGTCGGCGGTCGTACCTTCGAGGGTCGAGAAGGTGCCATCGGACTCAGTATCGCTGTAGATCTTGTAACCCGGATTCGAGTCGCTGTTCCAGCGCAGAATGAGATCGTAGCCGGAAACTGTGATCGTGAAAGCTTGCGGCGCTACCAGAGTGATCGAGCCGAAGGCGGTGATCAAAACATCGTCCACATACATGCCTTCCAGTGCGGTCGCTTGATCGCTACCGAAGCGGAAGCGGAGCTGGATGTTCTGACCGGCAAACGCGGTGAGGTCCACTTCGCGAAGCGCCCACGTCAACGCAGAGCCGGCCCAGCAGGGTTGACCGGGCATGGGGCCGGTTGTGGGATTGCCGCCGCCGCGCAGAATCCGGAAGGTCTTGGGATAACCACCGACGGGAGCCACGCGAGTGAACGCTCCGCCGTTGGCCGAGATTTCGAGGATGGCGCCGTCATAGGCGGAATCAGGATAGGCGCCCGACAATTCCGACTCGATCTGCATGTAGAACTTGAGGCGCGCTTCCGACGGGAGGTTGTTGATCACCGGCGACGCGAGACGCGCGTCATTCAGATTCCCGTACGTGCCCGTACCGGGATCGCCGCACTTGTAGGACGTGGCGCCGGCATGAGCGCGCTCGGTCGAGAGATGCCACTGATCAATCCAGCTTCCGCCCGCGCTGTTGTGCGCCCAATCGGGAGCGCCGGATTCGAAGTCTTCGTTAAGCACAGTGACGATCGGACGAGGAACGAGATTCATGTCCTGAATCGTCGTGTCGCCGGTGATGATCGTAACCTGAGCATCCTGCGATGTGTAGCCATAGAGCGAGAAGCGGAGCGTATAGGTAGAATCGGCCGGGAGATTGAACGAGTAAGCGCCGCTCGCGGACGCGGTAGTTTGCTGCGTGCCGCCGACCACTTCCACCAAAGCCTGAATCGGGTTGAGGGTCGAGGCATCACGCACAGTGCCCATCACCAATCCGCGGTCGCCCATCACATTGATCACAGCCTGATAGCCGTTGATGAAGCCCGCGCCGTACGTGTTATCCTCGCCGACAGAGCCGTAGTCGAACGCGGTCTGCATGATGACCGTCTTGATTGTCGTGGGATCGCAATTCGGGCAGGCCTCGCGCATCAGGGCGACGATTCCGGCGACATGAGGGCCGGCCATGGATGTGCCGCTGTAGCCGCCATTGTAACCGCCGCCGGGGACCGATGAATAGACGTTGACGCCGGGAGCGCTGATTTCGGGCTTGATCGTGTTTGGGCTAGCCGGTACACAAGGCGTGGGGCCGCGGCTGGAGAAGCTGGCGATCGGATAGGGGGTGTTCGGATAAGCCGACGCATCCACCGCCCCGACGGAGAAAATCTGCGTCGCGTTGATCGAATAGATCGCTGGGCTGCGGAGGCCGCTACTCGCTTCGTTACCGGCAGACCACGTGATGACCGGGCCGGCAGCTTCGCAGTTCAAGATTACAGTGTTCCAGAAGTTGAAACACTGAACATAACCCAAGCCGGTGTTGACGCCCCATGAATTCTGGATGACGTCCGGAACATCTTCCAGCGTATTGGGGTTGCCATCAGGATCGGCAAACCACTGGTAATCTGCAATAATATCGTTGTCGAAATTGCCGCCGACGCCTTGATTGATCGAGTTGGTGGCAATCCAGCGAGCATTGGGAGCGCAACCCACCCATTGAGTGTCAGCACCGGAAATGGCGCGACCGGTGATGGTTCCCATCACGTGCGTGCCGTGGTTGTTCCCGTCGTTGGGGAACTGGGTGTTGGTGCCCAAAGCGTCGCGCCAGCACTGCTGCCACGGCGCATAGAGACCGCGCCAGCGGGACGCGAGCGCGGGGTGATTGCCGTCCACACCAGTGTCGCAGTTCGCGACCAGCACGCCCTGGCCAGTGATGCCGAGTTCCGTATTTACACGATACGCGCCGACGGCTTGAATCCCGGGCGGGAGAGTCAGGTTGTCCAGCGGATTGCGATGCCAGCCGGGACTATCGTTCTGCACCGGCTCGATAAGTTCGGCGCGGAAGTTCTCACTCACATACTCCACATCACCGCGGCTACGAAGGCTCTCGAAAAATCCCTTCGTCGCCTGAACAACAAACAAGTTCTCGACCCAATAGGCCGTATACCCGGTCACTTCCTTTGCGGCAATAGCAAGGTCGAGTTCTTCACGGAAGGCGGGCTGAGTCATTTCGGCGTTGTACTTGAGCGCCTCAATAACGGTCTTGTGACGTTCCGCCAACGGAGCGTGGGCATTGTGTAATTGGTCATCCAGCGCCTGGATATCCACCGGGCTGGGGAGAATGATGATGGCGCTGACGAAATCTTCGCTGCCGCTTTGGGAGAGTTCATTCTCCAGGGTGAGCGAGAATTCGGCCGCCATGAGCGGCGCACTGATCACGAGCAGGGCGGCCACGAGCAGGAACAGCGTGCGAGAGAGTTGCATGTACGGAATCTTTCACTTTCGTTTCTTGGCTATCATCACAAGTCAGAGAATCTGAGCGAGAACGTGCAATTTTGCGGCTAACCAGCTTCAGCGAGTGGAATTCAACATGGCACGAAGGCCGGGGTCGGTACTCGTGAAGAGGTTTAACATGGTTAATATACAAAAAACTTCGCACGAATAGACCATTCGTGTGCATTTTCCCAAAGTTTTCCGAGAGCTTAACAATTTGCTTTTTGTGAATTTTATCGTAACTTACGGTGAGTTTTTTCTCTCATAAACCGCCGACATGCGGACTTTAAGGTTCCTGCCTCTCAATTGCCCAAAATACGTGTAGTTGAGTAGGACTGGAGCCTTCCGCAGGTCAGTTTCGCGAAGATACGGTTCTTGCGCGTCGAGGAATGCGCACGGCATAGGCCTTCCGCTATCTCTATCTGCTTGATATCTGAATACTTCAAATGACTGCGCGGCTTGGTTGGCAAATCTCTCTTGTTGTGTCGGCCCTGTGCATTGCTCCGCTCGCGGGTCTTGGGTCATCGCCATTAGATTTGTACCCGCTGCTGATGGACACGCTGACGGTGGGGGACTTGGCGGCAGCGGAGCAGATCTGCGATCAGATTGACGCGGCCTATCCGGGGCATCCCGCGGCCGTATATGGGCGGGCCTGCGCGCTGTACTCGCGGGCGACGGACTTGGAAGACACGACCGGACGTGCCCGGTTCTTTGCGTTATGCGATTCGTGCGCTCTAATCTGCGAGCGAATGGAGATGACGCAGAGCGAGGATCCGGCGACCATTGCCTATCTGCACGGCAGCGCGCTCTCGACGAAGGCCTTGATGCTGCACCGCGAAGGAGCAACGCTGCGCGCGCTGCAGTTGCTGATGAGCGCCCGCGGCAGGTTTCAAGCCGCCATTGACGCCAACCCGAAATTCTATGACGCTTATTTGGGACGCGGGGCATATCGCTACGGCGTGGCAATCAACGCGTCGCTGATTTCATGGCTGCCATGGATGCCATCGGCTGAGAGCGGGTGGAAGGACATGTGGCTCGCGGTGGACAGCTCGCGGTTCTCGAAGTATTCCGCCCTGAGCGCGCTGGTGTGGTTTGTGATCAAGAATCAGGACTATGCGCTGGCGGACAGCATTTGCGATGCAGGCCTGGCGAGGTTTCCGGAATGTCGCGGCTTTTTGTGGCCGCGACTCGCGCTGCGAATGAAACAGAAGCAGTGGACGAAAGCGGAAGAGACCGCGCAGAACTTGTTAGCACAATATCTGAAACACCCGGCGAACAACGGGTACGATGTGACGGGGTTGTATGCAACGCTGATGACATGCGCGGATTCGCTGAATCGTCCCCAAGCGGCATTGGACTACGCGCGAGCGGGACTGGCGGCATTTCGCACGCCCGATGTGAGGTCGAGACGAAAAGAAAAACTGAGGTTGATGGAAAAGCGGATCGAGCAAGAGGGGGCGGCGCGGCGTGAACGTGAGTGAGCAGATCGAGCGCAAGCATGGAAGGATTTTGACGCGGCACGATTCGCGGCTCCTCGACCGGCTGGGGAAGTTCGCGGATCAGGCCGGCGTCCCACTCTACGTCGTCGGCGGTTATGTGCGCGATCTGCTGCTCGGACACAAGGTGAAGGATATAGACTGCACGGTGATCGGCGACGCGCCGGACTTTGCGCGCAAGCTGGCGGAAGAGTTAGGCGTGCGGCAGCCGGTGATCTTCGAGCGGTTCGGCACGGCGATGATTCCCTATCGCGGCTATCGCCTCGATTTCGTCTCGGCCCGAGCCGAGAGCTATGATCCGGATTCGCGCAAGCCGCATGTGATTCACGCCGGACTGGAAGCGGATCTCGCGCGGCGGGATTTCACCGTCAACGCGCTGACTCTGGGTCTTAATGCTGACAATTTCGGGCAGCTCATTGATCTTTATCACGGCGTACAGGATCTCGAACTCAAGATTTTGCGGACGCCGCTCGAGCCGGCGACGACGTTTTCGGAAGATCCGCTGCGGATCATGCGCGCGATCCGGTTTGTGGCGCAACTGGAATTCAGTATCGAGCCGCAAACGCTTGCAGGCTTGAAAGCCGTAGCGCCGCGACTCTCGATCATCAGTCAGGAACGGATCACTGAGGAATTCCTGAAACTGCTCTCGGCGAAGCGGCCTTCGATCGGATTGAAGTTGATGTATCTGACAGGGGTCATGGACATCGTCTTCCCGGAAGTCAGCAAGCTCGCGGGGGTGGATCAGATCGGACCGCACCATCACAAGGACGTGTTCGAGCATACGCTGCTCGTTGTGGATCAGATTGCGCTAGTGACGGACGATCCGATTTTGCGGTTTGCGGCGCTGGTCCACGATGTCGCCAAGCCCCGCACGAAGAAGTTCTTTCCGCAGCAGGGGTGGACATTCCACGGCCACGAAGACCTTGGCGCGCGCATGGTGAAGCACATCGGCCGCCGGATGAAGCTGCCGGAAGACTCGACCGGAAAACTGACTAAACTCGTGGCCCTCCATATGCGTCCAATTAACCTGACGCGGGAGGAAGTCACAGACAGCGGAATCCGACGCCTGATCGTGGATGCGGGCGACGACTTAGAGTCGCTATTGACCCTGTGCCGGGCGGACATTACCTCGGCTAAACCAAGTAAAGTCAAGCGTTACTTGGAGCAGTTTGACAGCTTGCGGGCGCGGATTTACGAGGTCATCGAAAAGGACCAGTTGCGGCAATTTCAAAGCCCGGTGCGAGGCGATGAAATTATGGCGGTTTGCAACATCCCGCCCGGTCCGACAGTCGGAAAGATAAAGACCGCACTGGAAGAAGCGATCCTCGACGGGCGTGTGCCGAACGACCATGACGCGGTACTCGCCTATTTACATGAAATCAAGGACCAATTCATTGCCCCTGAGAAAGTACATGAAGCTACGCCTGCTGACACTGGGAGTGCTGTGGTCAAGCATGCTGCTCGCGGCTCCCAACTTCCCAACCATTAACAGCGCTACCCCGCTCTCGGTAGATTCGCTGATCGCGCTGGGTTTCCAGTACAGCCCGTCACTGCGGCAAACGGCACTGGACACACGCCTGAATCGAATTGGAATGCTGAACGCGCTCGGCAATTTTCTACCGACGGTTTCGGTGGGGATGTCGTTTTCTGAATCCCACTACGAAAACCGCACGTTCACCGATCCAAGCGGCGCGGTGCGCACCTATCCGGTAACGGAGACCTTCGTTGAGCAGCACGTCCTCTGGGATACGTCGGCCACCGGAGAGTTAACGAATCCTCGTCTCTCGACGCCGGTTACGCACACGCAGGTGACCGATGTGCCGACGGGATCCTCGCGCTCGTCGCGAATGTATTTGTCGCTCGACGAATCCATTTTTGAAGGCGGGCGGCGCTATTTCCTCTATCGCATGGCGAAGGCGCAGAAGGAGATCAATAATCTCTCAGTCGAGGATGCGAAAAAGGCGCTGGCGCGGCAAATTGCGCAGCAGGTTGTGCTCGTGATCACGCAAGAGAAACTGCTGGATCTGAATAAAAAGCTGCGCGATCAGAAGCTCGATGCTCATAATCTTGCCAAGGCACGCTATGAGGTAGGAGCGGTGACCGAGCTGGACGTGTTGCAGGCGCAAATTGTGTTGAACAGCGCGGAGAATGCGATCACAACGTCTGAGCGCGACTTGCAGGCCAGCCGGGAAACGCTGAATCAGATCCTCGGAATTGACCTGCGCAGTACTTATCCGCTGGAGGAAGCGGAAGGGATAACGCCGTTCGAGTTTGAGCTTGATCAGTTGGTAGCGCAAGCCTACGCAAATCGGACGGATCTGAAGATTGCCGGACTGTCGGTGGAACGCGCCCGACACAATGTCAACAGTTATCGCAGCCAATATCTGCCGCAAGTGAGTCTTGGCGCGCAGTGGGACCGCAGCGAGGTGTCGGGAACAACCGAGGATTGGACGTTGAATCCGCGGAACAAGAACAGCTCGTATGCGCTGAGTCTGCGCTGGAATTTGTTCGACGGGTTCACCCGCGAATACAACATTGCGACTCAGCGTGTGGCCTACGAACGGGCAAGGGAAGGCGAGCGGCAGTTGCTCCTGAACACTGAGAAGCAGGTGCGGGATGCCTATTACAATCTGGAGAAGGTCTTCAAGGAAGCGCAGATCACGGAGCAGAACCGCGACCTGGCCGAGCGGCAGTTGAATCTGGAACGCGAACGCTATCGCCTCGGCGCAACGTCGCAACTGGCCCTACGTGATGCGCAGTTTGTCTATGCACAAGCGGAAACGGAGAATTTGTCGAAGGTGCTGGAATACCAGAGCACGCTGATTGCGCTGGAGTTGGCAATCGGGAAACCACTCAGGTAAGCATGAGACCAGAGACGTGAGACGTGAAACGGCGGCCCGAGGGTCGCCGTTTGCCTTTGCAACGAGTTATTAAGTTCAGAGAAAAATTGAGCTATGTGAACCTATCGCATCGCCATTCAAGAGCCGTTTTAGATACTTGGTGGCATATCTTCCTATGCATACCTACGAAACGGCGCAAAACACACCTGAAAAGTACTCTCGTTGTGTAGCCAGAGTACAGGGAGCGGCAGTGGAGAACCGGCAACGAGCCCTACTGTGCCGAAGCAGGTTTTGTCGGCTTGCCGCCTTTGTTCTTCACTTCTGTGGGTTGTGTCAGATCTGACCGATCCAACCAACCCAACCGAGGATTTGAAAGCACTGCAAGAACGGTCGCAGTGAGTGGAATTGGTGCCAGTAGCCCGTAGCCGGACCCATGCGTTGTTACTAACCACGTAAACCACACCCAAAGTGCGACCGCAGACACCAACCATACCACTGGGCTACCCAAACGGGGGGGGTCGCTCAGTTGCAGCTCTGTTTTCAAATCTTCATTGTCCTTAATCACATCCATATCGTCCGATTTGCTTTCCCCGTCTGACATTTTGGTCCTCCTGCCGTTTGTCTTTGCTAAGTCAATCGGCAGAGTACTGTGCGACAATCGTACCGCCTGCGGGGCTTTCTCTAGTTCCGCAAAAATGGCATCATTCAAACGAAATACCTCCCTCTGATGTCATTATTTAAGAAGATGATTTTTCATATGTTATGCCGTACTAAACCCGGCGACCTCAGGCATGATGGCGCGTAATTTACGTAATCCGCGCGACTAATGCAAGTAGCCCATGGGCATTTTCGCCATTCCTGATACAATTTTTGCCGACTATTTGCGCCGTAGCCGGTTTCGGATTCTCCCCCAAGCAGACTGAAAAATAGTCCTGACCCAGTTTCGGATCTTCACCCAAGCGGACTGAGACGTAGTCCGAAAATAGGATATGCTAAATCCACCGAGGTTTCTCGACGTTGACTGCTTTGGCCCCACAGTCTGTACTGCCGGAGTAGCGGCTTCCAGCCGCACGAGTTTCACTCTTAATTGCCAAAGCCTATAGCAGCAGCCACAGACCAGCGCAAAACTTGTTGCCAGAAGGAGAGCCAGGCATAATTGCCTAGTGAAAAAACCCGTCTTAATGCCTGGAGTTAGGCCGTTTGTGAGAACGTAAGTAAACCATTCAGACGTGACTTGGTACTTCTGATAGATGTGCAGTGAATCGAGTACTGCGAATGTTCCGAAAACCAAAAATGGAACGACAAATGGTACAAAGTACTTGACTCTGACGGAGCTATGTTGGAGTCGCCCAAGAAATGCACAATCCAGGCGTATGAGTTGCGCGTAGATTTGAGCCTCTGTCTTGCGACTCGTGTTAGTTTGCCAGATTCGCCAAAGGCGCAGCGTGCGATTCAATTCACCCAAGAGCAAGTAAACCAGAAACTGCGCGAGCGGGATGACGAAGCTCATCAGAATACCGGCATCTTCTCTTCCCATCTTCGCGCCGAATAATGGCACCTCTATACTTGACGCATCGCCATTCCGCATGACTGTGTCCCTCTGCGCCGCAATGAACTTGAGCTTTGTCTGCCGATCATTGTTGCTGCTATCGATAAACTGAATCTGCGCAACGAGAGCGTTACGCACCGAACTATCCGCAGTCTGTTCGAATTTGCGGTATAGCTCAGCACGCTGATCTGTTCGCTCATCCATGGCCCGTCTGATTTGACGCTCTTGATCATCGAGTATCGTCAGACGATTGGCGTTAGCTCCCCAATACCAACGCGCACATTCGCTGGTGCACCATGCCGACAATATTATCATCACATAGATCCCGATTCTGAAAAAGCCGACCCGGGACTTCGTATCTTCATAGAGCTGTTGAAAGAAAGGGTTCATAAAGAGGTCATGTTTGACGCATTTATTTTCTCGCGAGTGAGTTGTTCAGACACAAGCTTTCGCTCGTGCCTTGCTCAGTAAGTATCGGACAGTGTCAAAATATGACTTTGCGTCGCCATAGTCAAGAGAATAATGATGAATTTTGAATATTCATGAAACAGTCCTATTCAGGGCAATTAAAAGTGAGCACAGTTCGTTTTTCGACATCGGATACTGTTGTGTGCAAGCGTTGGGAGCATGTCTGTTAGACTTCACAGTCACCCGTCATAGACTCCTCAATCCCGTGGCGGCACGATGCTCACACACGCGAGGTTGTGAAACTGGTGTTCAGTAAGTTCGGATGAGGTGCTTGTCGTTGTGAGCAGGAGCCCACTGTACAACTGCGTTAGTCGGCGGAGAGCCTCGTCTGGCTGGACCCGCGACTTCATGAGACCAATCATGTCCCCGAGGAGAATGCCGTGGCTTGCAATTCATCCAGAACTATCGTATATATTAAGGTTTAGGCACGTGGGGCGAGTGCAGGAACACCCGCCGCCTGCTGTATTTCGAAACTCTTGTTTTTTCTAAAGAAACTCGGATAAAATTTGTCAGAACGGCTTTTGACAGCGATTGATGAGCGTGTGGGCTGGGTGCAGGACTATGTGATGCAGCCGGAGTACCTGAACCGGTTCCAGCCGGAGGACATGCGCGAGGCGGTGATCTGCTACTTCGAGTCAGGAGGCAAGCGGCTGCGGCCGGCGGTGCTGCTGTTCTGCGTGGGGGCTGTCGGCGGCGATGAGCGGAAGGCCATCTGCGCGGCGGTGGCGACGGAGATTTTTCATACGTGGACGCTGGTGCACGACGACATCATTGACCGCGACGACACTCGCCGCGGTGCGCCGACCGTTCACGAGCGCTTCTATCGTAAGCCGTCCACCCGGATCCTGTTCAACGATCACGACGAGGACGCGCGGCATTACGGCCTGTCGGTCGCCGTGCTCGCGGGCGACGTGCAGCACGGCTGGGGCATCAGCCTGATGACGGAGCTGACGACGAAGTTCGGGATTGATGCGGCCGTGACCTTGAAGCTGATTGACACGCTGGACACGCGCGTGCTGTGCACGCTCGTGGACGGCGAGATGCTGGATATTCAGTATTCGAAGATGCCGATTGAGAAATTATCCGTCGAAGAGATCGAGACGATGCTCTGGAAGAAAACCGGGGCACTGTTCGAATTCTGCGGCACGACAGGCGCGGCAATCGGCATGAACACCACCAATTTCGATCATCCGCTGGCCGTGAAGCTCGCGGAGTTTTGCAGCGCGTGCGGCTCGGCGTTCCAGTTGCAGGACGATATTCTGGGAATCATCGGCGACGAGAAGATCTTGGGCAAGCCGGTAGGCAGCGACATTCGTTCGGGCAAGCGGACGGTGATTTTGCAGCACGCTTATCTGAACGCGACGCCTATCGAACGCAAAGTGATTGATGATACGCTGGGAAGCTTGCAAGCATCCAACGATCAGATTCAGGAAGTCACCGAGATCCTGAAGCGACGCGGCGGGATCACGTTTACGGCCGAGCGCGCAAAGTTCCATGTGAGCCGGGCGCTGAAGGTATTGGAAGGTATTCCGCCATCGAAGTATCGCGACTGGCTGAAGGAGTGGGCGGAGCTGATGGTGGAAAGGGAGTTCTGAAATCCCAAATCGAAAATTGAAAATTGAAAATCCCAATCAGTTGCGACCAACACCGCTGAGGATGTTGGCTAGTCAGTCGGCTCGGCGAGCATGAGCGCGTTGTGGGTGGCGCTGGCGGGAACGATCGCGTATTTGGATACCACAGCCGTGGGACAGATCATGATCGGTCAGCCGCTCATTGCGTGCCCGCTGTGGGGATTGATTGTCGGGCGACCCGAGATCGGTTTGTTCTTTGGAGTGGTGTTTCAACTGCTGTGGTCGGGAAGCCTCGCGATTGGCGCTGGGAAGTTTCCCGAAGGAAATGTCGGCGCGTTGACCGCAACGGCGCTCGCGACGTGCAACCCACCGCTGGAGAACGGCGAACCGGCCTGGATCGTGATGAGTGTGGCCGCGCTGATCGGAGTCATTACCGCGCAATTCGGCAGCCATGTGACTTCGCTTGTGCGCAAGGTGATGAGTGAGCTTGCGCCGCGAGTCGTGAGCGCGGCGGCCGCAGGAAATGCGGCTCGATTCCGACTGCTGTTCGGCGCAGGGATTGCGATTCACGCCTTCGCGGGTTTTGCGCTCACATTCGTTGCGTTTTCCGCGGGGAAGTGGCTTTTCTCGCTGTACACGGGAGATTTCAGCACTGCCGGAGTGAGCAAAGCGGTCGTGGAATCTACGGATGGACTGCTATCCGGAATCTGGCCGGCCCTGCTGGGAGCAGGTGCGGCGGTGATGACGTACCAGTTTACCCGCAAGCGGCACCTACGGTGGTATCTGATTTCGTTCAGCGCGTTCTTTGGCATGGGGTGGCTGTGGCTGAGCTGAGTTTTCGCGAAGCGCATCAGATCGCGCGGCGGCTGCACCTGATTCAGGTGCTCCTGAACTATCGCACGATGCAGGGCAGCGGCTACATGTTCGCGCTCTGGCCATGGCTGCGAAAGCAAGATCGCCGGGCGGAACAAGTCACCGCCGCATCAAAGTACATCAACTCGCACCCGGTCTTCGCGTCGTTTGCGGTGGGAGCGATTCGGAGACGGTTGGAGGAAGAATCGCGCCCCCTTGATTCCTCTACTGATCCTGGACTCCTTCCGCAGACGGAAGTGTCCAGGACAAGATCCGGGGGAGAGGAATTTTCGCAGTGGCGAGAGTCGCTGGCGGGGCCGTTAGGAGTCACCGGGGATGCGCTGATTTGGGACCGGTGGAAACCGCTGGTGTTTGCAGGCGGGGCACTCATTTTGCTCGTCGTTCCGACCGTGACGGCGTGGGCGATCGTGGCGATTGCTTCTCTGATTCTCTACAATCTACCGCTCTATGCCTTGCGAGTGTGGGGCGTACGGCAAGGGTATCACTTAGGTACGGATGTACTAGAGGTGCTGCGCGATCCGCGTTTCGCGCAAGCTCGCCGGGGATTGACCTTGGCGGGGATTTGGCTGGCGGGAGCGCTGACGGCGACCGGACTCTTGGTCTCCGCGCAACATTCGGCGCCGCGGGGGGCGCAGTTTGCGGCGGCGTTTCTGATTATGCTGCTTGGCTTGCGTTTTCGACTATCAGCATCTACAGCGGTATTGTTCGCGGTGATTGCCGCCTTGATTGTTCCGGGATTTCCGTAGTTTTCATTCTTCATCCTCAATTCCGTGATTCAAAAAGAAGTCGTCATGCTGAACCGCCTGGGGCTGCACATTCGCCCGGCGGCGCAGTTCACGAAGGTTGCCTCCAGGTACAAGGCGGACGTGTTTTTGGTGCGCGATGGCATGCGCGTGAACGCGAAGAGCATCATGGGCGTGATGATGCTTGCGGCCGGACAGGGCGCGAAGCTGATCATGGAATGCATCGGAGAGGATGAAGAGCAATTGTGCAACGAACTGGTGGTCTTAATTGAAAACAAGTTTGGCGAAGAATAACTCCGGCGGCAAGAGGACGGCGGCGGAAATCGCCTGCGCCGAAATCGTGCTGCGCGGGATTCCGGCGTCGCCCGGGATCTCAATCGGGCGCGTGCATCTGTTGATCTCCGAAGAGCTGAAAGTCGCCCCGCGCAAGATTGCGCCGTCGGAGATTCCCGGCGAGCGGGTACGTTTGAAGCAGGCGCTGATGGAAACACGCGCGGCGATCGAACGGTCGCGCGACCGCGCACTGGCGCTGGCCGGCATCGCCGTGGGGAAGATTTTCGAGGCGCACCTCGCCATTCTGGAAGATCCGCTGTTCGATCAGCAGGTGATGCAGCGCGTGGAGAGCGAGCAGTTCGCCGTGGATTACATCGTCAACGATGTGATGGGCCAGACGATTGTCATGCTGCAGAATCAGGACGGCGAGATGTTCCGCGAGCGCGCGGCCGATATTCGCGACGTGCGCAACCGGCTGCTGCGCTTCCTGCATGGTGAAGGAGACGTTATGCCGGAAAGCCCGAGCGAGCCGGTGATTCTCGTCGCTCCGGACCTCTCCCCTACCGATACGCTGCACATTGACCGGCAGTTGATCCGCGGGATCGCGGCCGACATGGGCGGGCTGACCTCGCACACGGCGATTCTCGCGCGCTCGCTGGATATTCCGGCGGTGGTAGGACTGGGCAATCTCTCGACGTGGGTAAAGAACGGCGATCCCGTCGTGCTCAACGGAAATTCCGGCAAAGTGATCGTCAATCCGTCGCCGGAATCGCTGGTGGAGTACCACGGCAAGCGCGAACGATATGAGAGCTTCTTGACGTCACTCGAAAACCTGCGGGAGTTACCGGCCACGACGACGGATGGACACGAGGTGAAGCTGTGGGGCAACATCGAATTGCCGTATGAAGCGACATCCGTGCTCGACCACGGCGGCACCGGCGTGGGATTGTTCCGCAGCGAGTATTTGTTCCTCACTCGACAGACCGTCCCAACGGAGAACGAGCAGTTTGACACCTACGATCGCGCGGCGGAACTCATGGCGCCACGGCCCGTGGTGATTCGCACCTTTGATTTGGGCGGGGACAAGCTGCACGGGACGATCAACCTGAAGGAAGAAAAGAACCCGTTCCTGGGATACCGCGCGATTCGAGTGTCGCTGTCGCGCAGGGATCTGTTCCGCTCGCAGCTGCGAGCGATTGTGCGCGCCTCCTCGCGGCGGAATGTGCGAATAATGTTTCCGCTTATCTCCGGTCTCGAAGAGTTGCGGCAGGCGAAGGCGATTCTGGCGGAAGCGTGCGCTGAATTGAAACAAGAGCGGATTCCGCATGATGAACGGATCACCGTGGGGATCATGGTGGAGTTGCCGTCGTCGGTGATCATAGCGGACAAGCTCGCGGCGGAGTGCGATTTTTTCTCGATCGGCACAAACGATTTGATTCAGTACACGCTGGCGGCGGATCGCGGCAACGAGATGGTGGCGAGCTACTATAGAAGCTTTCATCCGGCGATCCTGCGCATGATCCAGATGACGGTAAAGGCCGGACATAAGGCCGGAAAGCCGGTGGCGATTTGCGGCGAGTTGGGCGGCAACCCGGTCGCCGCGCCATTGCTGGTGGGTCTGGGAATTGACGAGATCTCGACGAATTCAACCTCGATTCCGGAGATCAAGAAGATCATTCGTTCGCTGTCGTACGAGGACTGCCAGCGGATCGCGAATCGCGCGCTGCGGATGGACACCGCGGACGACGTAACGAAGTACCTGACGCGCGAGCTGAAGACCCGGCTCGCTGATTTGCCGATTTGGTTTTCATGAACGATCCCATTTGAGCCGTATATCTTGGCGAAATTAAATCTCACATCCGAGCGCTTGCAGGCGACTGACGCAAATGACATGCTCGGCAAGACGCTGGAGCTTTCGCCGCAGATTCGGACGGGCCAGGAACTGGCCCGGGATTTCCTGAAGAACAATACTCTGTCTGTGCCCGAAGCGGTGGACTGGTACGGACTCGGCGGAAGCGCGATTGCGGCGGATGTCCTGCAGGCCCTCGGCTACGAACCGCCGGCGCTGAATCTGCGGATGTCGGTGCAACGCTATCCGCGGCTGTTGGACTCGATGCGTATCGTATGCAGCTACTCCGGAGATACGATTGAGGCAGTGCACGCCTTTCAGCAGGTACAACCGTCGCGAGTCTGGTTCGCCATCAGCAGCGGCGGGAAATTGGAAAAGCTGGCCACGGCTGCCAGTGTGCCGCACCTGAAGATTCCGGCGGGATACCCGCCGCGTGCGGCTCTTGGCTTCATGCTTGGCGCCATGATCGCGATCGCGGAAGAGCATCTGAACTGCGTCGTATGGGGATTGCCCATGGCGAAGCTCGAGCAGGACGCCAAGTCGTATCGCTTGCTGGATCCGGAAACGAATCCGGCGCTGGGGTTGGCGATTCAGTTGGTGGATCGGACCCCGGTGATCTACACGGTGGACGGCGCGACCATGCCAGCGATGGCGGCGCGGTTCCGCACGCAACTTGCCGAGAATGCCAAGGTCTGGTCGCACATGGCGATGCTGCCGGAGCTTGCCCATAACGAAATCGAGGCGCTGCCATTTCTCGCGCAGGTTCTCCCGCTGCCGCTGGTCCTGTTGTTAGGCAGTTGGAATCTTCCGCAACCGCTGCAAGATCCACGTCCAGCGCTATGCTCGCTACTCGACGCACACTCGGTTCAACATGTAACGGTAGATCCGCAGAAGGCGTGGGGTGCGGCCGCGCGGCTGGAGGCGGGACTGCGGACGTTGCTGCTCTTGGACACGGTTTCGGTCTATTTGGCGATTTTGCGCGCCGTTGACCCTTTCCAAATTCCGGTTATTACGGAGCTTAAGAAAGCCACGACACTTACTTGAAAGGCAGGCGGATTTTCTGTATTTTAGTATTTTGCGAAACTTAGCACACAACGGACGGCATTGAAAGCAATTATTCCCGTCGCCGGAGTTGGCTCCCGGCTCCGACCTCACACCTTCACACTCCCCAAAGTTCTCCTCAATGTGGCCGGGAAACCGATTCTCGGTCACATTCTTGATCACCTTGTTGCATCCGGAGTCACGCAGCTTACTCTCATCGTCGGCCACATGGCCGAACTGGTGGAAGCGTACGTCCGCGAGAATTATTCGCTGCCTGCGGAATTCATCCTGCAGGCGGAGCCGAAAGGGTTAGGACATGCCGTCTCATTGGGATTGAACGAGAACGACCGCGAAGTGCTGGTCATTCTCGGCGATACGATTTTCGAGATTGATCTCAAGACGGTACTTGAAACGTCCGCGACCACCAGTCTCGGAGTGAAGGAAGTCGCCGATCCGCGGCGTTTCGGCGTGGTCGAGACGAACGATGGCAGGGTTGAGCGGCTCGTGGAAAAGCCGGACGTTCCCAAATCGAATCTGGTGCTGGTCGGAATCTACATGATCCGCAACGCTCCGCTCCTCAGGCAGTGCATTCACACGCTGTTTGAGCGCGAGTTGACGACGCGAGGCGAGTATCAGTTGACCGACGCGCTGCAACTAATGATTGAGCGAGGCGAACCGATGACTACCTTTCCCGTGGCGAACTGGTTCGACTGCGGCAAACCGGAGACGCTGCTGGCTACGAACCGGCATCTGCTGGACGAACAGAAAGGCGACGGCCATGATCCACAGCCGAATGCGGTGATTGTGCCCCCCGTGTACATTCATCCTGATGCCGTTCTGGAGCGCGCGATTGTGGGGCCGTATGCCACGATTGGCAGCGGCGCGGTGGTGAGAGACGCGATGGTGCGTGACTCCGTGCTGGGTGAAGGTGCGCGAGTGGAAAACGCGCTGGTCGAAGGATCACTCGTGGGCAACAACTCCGCGATTGTGGGACAGTTTCTGCGCTATAACCTGGGCGATTCGAGCGAGATTGTGACCTCCGGGGAATTGACAAACTGAGATTAGAAGATTGACCATAGCCGCGCGCGCCGGGTTGGGCGCAGGCGCCAACGGCCTTTATAACACGCCCATGGGCGAGGGAAATGAGCAGTTTTGTTTTTTCCAGCGAATCGGTGACGGAAGGACATCCGGACAAGATCGCTGATCAAATTTCGGACGCGATGCTGGATGCGGTCATGAAGGACGACCCGAAAGGCCGCGTGGCGTGTGAGACCTTTGTGACGACTGGCCTCGTCCTGGTCGGCGGCGAGATTACGACGACGACGTATGTAGACGTGCCGATGCTGGTGCGCGGCGTGGTAAAGAACATCGGTTACACCGACGCGGCGTACGGCTTCGATTTCGAGACCTGCGCGGTGATGACGACGATTGACCGGCAGAGCCCCGACATCGCTATGGGCGTGGACCGCGACGGCGCGGGCGATCAGGGCATGATGTTCGGTTATGCCTGCAAAGATACCGAAGAGATGATGCCGATGCCGATCGTGCTGGCGCATCGTCTGACCAAGCGGCTCGCCGAAATTCGCAAATCCGGAATGCTGCCGTATCTGCGTCCGGACGGTAAGGCGCAGGTGTCCGTGCGCTATGAAGGGCGCGTGCCGAAGTCCGTAGAAGCGGTCGTCGTGTCATCGCAGCACGATGAAATGGTGACGCACGACGAGATTCAGGCGGACATCGAACGCGAAGTGATTCGCTGGGCGATTCCACCGGAACTGATGAAAAAGGATTGTAAGATCTACGTAAATCCGACGGGCAGATTTGTGATCGGCGGACCACAGGGCGACGCCGGGCTCACGGGACGGAAGATTATCGTGGATACGTACGGCGGTTGGGTGCCTCACGGCGGCGGCGCATTCTCGGGCAAGGACCCGACAAAGGTGGACCGCAGCGCGGCCTATGCGGCGCGCTGGGTGGCCAAGAATGTCGTGGCGGCGGGGCTGGCGGAGGAGTGCTGCATTCAGCTCGCGTATGCGATCGGCGTGGCCGAACCGGTGTCGCTGATGGTGGACACGCGCGGCACGGGCAAGTTGCCGGAAGAGGAGATCGAGCGGCGGATTCGCAAGGTCTTCGACTTGACCCCTCACGGAATTATTGATGCGCTCAAATTGCGCCGTCCGATCTATCGCGCAACGGCGAGCTACGGACATTTCGGTCGCACCGGGGACGGATTCACGTGGGAAAAATTAGATAAAGTGGAGCAGCTTGCATGAGCAATTCGACGACAGTGACAAAAGAAAAGAGCAAAGCCAAGGCCCCGGCTCGTCCGGCGTACCATGTGCGCGATCTGGGACTCGCGCCGCAGGGCAAGAGCCGCATTCTGTGGGCCGATCACGATATGCCTGTGCTGCAGGAGATTCGCGCGCGCTTCGAGAAAGAAAAGCCGCTGAAGGGACAGCGGATGTCCGCATGCTTGCACGTGACAGCGGAGACGGCGAACCTTATGCGCACGCTGAAAGCCGGCGGCGCGGACCTCGTGCTCGTGGCGTCGAATCCGCTCTCTACGCAGGATGATGTGGCAGCATCGCTGGTGAAGGATTTCGATATTCGCGTCTATGCCATCAAAGGCGAAGACCGCAATACCTATTACGATCATCTCGACGCCGCGATGCGCTTCCAGCCGTCCATCACGATGGATGACGGCGCGGATCTCGTGCACGGTCTTCACACGACGCACAAGGCTTATGCGGAAGGGATTATCGCCTCACTTGAAGAGACGACGACGGGCGTGGTCCGCCTGCGCGCCTTGCAGAGGCAGGGGGAATTGAAGTTCCCCGTGTATGCTGTGAACGACGCGGAGACGAAGCACCTGTTCGATAACCGTTACGGCACCGGTCAGTCCACGCTCGACGGCATCATCCGCGCAACGGACACTCTGATTGCAGGAAAAACGGTCGTGGTGGCGGGATACGGCATGTGCGGCAAAGGATTCTCCTCGCGGGCGAAAGGGCACGGCGCCGACGTGATCGTGACGGAAATCAATCCGATTCGCGCGTTGGAAGCCAAGATGGACGGCTATCGCGTGATGCCGATGGCGCAGGCCGCGCCGCAGGGCGACATTTTCTGCACCGTGACCGGCAATATGCACGTCATCCGTCCCGAGCACTTCTCAAAGATGAAGGATCAGGCGGTCGTGTGCAACAGCGGTCACTTCGATATCGAGCTGGATCTGAAGGGATTGGCGAAGCTGGCGAAGCGCGTCGAGAAGAACGTCGTGCAGTTCGTGGATCGCTATACGCTGCCGTCCGGAAGTCAGGTCATGGTGATTGCCGAAGGCCGCCTCGTCAATCTGGGCGCGGCGCACGGACACCCCGCGTCGGTGATGGACATGAGCTTCGCCACACAGGCACTGACCACCGAGTACGCGGTCAAGAACGCAAAGAAGCTCGAAGTGAAGGTGCACGAAGTGCCGAAGAAGATCGAAGAGTACATCGCCACGACCAAATTGCAGACGATGGGCAGCAAGATTGACAAGTTGACGCCCGAGCAGAAGGTCTATCTGGCGTCGTGGGATATGGGAACGTAAGCATGCTTTCCGAAGGACAGGCACACGTGCACGGGATGACCACGAGAACGAACAGAAGACGGATTCCGACCCGTCTTCTGTTTTTCTTTTTCCTTACGGTACTGTTCGGAGCCGGGTGCTCACTCCCGCAGCAGCCGGGGGATTGGAGCTGGGACACGCATCTGACGGTTCCGCTGGGCGCGCGCACCTATGGAATGTGGGACTTGCAGGATTCACAGCAGCACATACGCGAGCACGGGTCCGGAGTCGGCATGAACAGCGACAGTTCGATGTATTACGCCGCCTTTCAAGAATTGCGCGTGGGTTTCTTGGATTCGCTGGCGATGGACCCGCATCAATACGGACTGGTGAAGCCGATCACCGCGCTCTTCGTGCCGTTGAACGTGCAAAGGACTGATCTCTATTCACTTGGTCAGATGAACTCGGGGATCGCGGCACTGCACGGACAGACGACGGAGGTGCCATCGCATCCACTTTGGGCGACGAGCACGCTGAACTTCGGCGGCGCAATTGACAGCTTCACCGTGGATACGGGAACCGTCGCCATTACGGTAACGAATACACTGCCCTATGCGGTCTCAAGTTTGGAGTTGAAGCTTGACAACGGAATGGGCTCGCGCTACGCTCTGGTTTCTAACGCTCAACTGGCCGCCGGCGAGCAGCTATCGCGGAACGTCACGATGAGCGGGTTTCATCTCGCGCAAGCGGCGACGTTGTCGCTGACGGCAACGGGCGAGGGCGGCAGCAGTATTCACGTGGACTCGACGCAAGGTCTGATCGTGACCACGCGGATAGACACTGTGCAAGCGAATCAATACACCGGCATCATTCCGCCGCAAACGCTTTATGCGGACACGATGCAGGACGTGAATCAGCGGCATCGGTTGTATCTGGGAATCATTGACTCGGGAACGGTTTACGTGACGGCGGTGAATCAAACGATGGTGGATGACACGATATGGATCGTGTTCCCCAGCTTGATCACGCCCCTCGGAGACTCTCTGGTGAGCCGCCAGTTTGTGCCTGCGGGCGAGTCAGCAACAGATACGATTGACGTACGCGGCTACCGGATGCGACTGCCGAATGAGACGCCGCAGCGTGCAGAACTGCGATTGTATTCCTCATCGCCAGCGTCACCGAGTCGGCAGACATTCGTGCCGGGCGAAGAGCAGGTTTCAGGAATACTCTCGACGTCGCGGCTCGCCTTCTCGTATTTCCAGGGCGTGCTCAACAATCTCGAGCTTCAGTTTCCGGTAGAGACGACGACCATTGAGCGGCCGCCGGAAGGCTGGGACGCGGTTCATCCGACGACAGTGGATGCCTACGTGCATATCCTCAGCGGTCTCGATGCGATGGCCAGCACGACGCTGGACGTGGAGACCTATCTCAACGGGGCGACTATCGCTGGTCGGCACTTCAATATTCCGGACATCGTCTTGAATTCCGATTCAACCGTAGTATTTACGGGCTTGGCGGACTTGCTCAATCAGTATCCGGATTCGATGAGATCGTTGGGGCAAATCGCGGTCAACGGACCGGTGGCTATGTATGAGACGGAGACGATCGGGATTGAACTTGAGCTGCGAGCGCCGCTGACGTTTACGCTCGAGCCGGTGCACGCGCCAGGAGACGTGGAGCGCGTCGAGACCGGCGACATAGAGGAAATTCAATCGGCAACCGCTCGCATTCGAATCTGGAACCGATTGCCGGTAGGCGGGTATGCGTACCTGATCGCCGCGCGAGACAGCACGGATGTGCTGCCCGCCTCAACAGCCGCTGTGGACACGGTCGCACAATCAGCATTTCCCGTCAGTTCTATCGAGGACGGCCGGGCGACGGGCGAAGCGTACACCGAGTTTACCGTAACGCTTTCGGACTCGGTGCTTGAGTTTCTGCGACATCCACCGTTCTATACGCGGTTGGATCTTGCATTGCCGGGTTCCGATGGCGATACGCTGATTGCACACGGTTCCGACTACGTCAAGGTGCAGATCATCGCCGACATCATCTATCAGATACGAACAGGAGGCGAGCTATGATCGCCCTTCTGGTTCTACTCTTGATAAGCGCTCCCGTGTGGGCGCAGTCCATTGATGCCGGCTCGATCGGCCGCGGCGGCGTGCATGATCTGAGAATCAAAACGGGCAGCAATTTGAATTGGAATCCGGCAGTATTGGCGCAGCCGGGAGGATTTCGCTGGAGTCTGGAGCTGCCATCCGTGGCAGGATCGGCAGCGAACAATGCCTTCAGTGTAGGCTTTTGGAACGACAACTTGGCCGGTGATCACTTCTTCACGGCCGCGGACAAGGCGGTAATTCTCGACCGTATCTCCGAGGACGGCTGGCGCGCTAATGTGCAGGGCACGGTGCCGCTGTTGGGATTCACTTACAACCGCTTTGGGTTCCATGCGACGCTGGAGAGTTCAACCCAAGCCGTCGCGCCGAAGGACATCGTTCAGCTTGCGCTCTGGGGCAATGAGGTCGGCACGATGTATGAGCTCAACGACTTCGCGGGTGATGAGGAAACATTTGCCGATTACAGCGCGGGATTCGGCTACGACTATGAACAGAGCTGGTTTCGCGCGTTGTACTTCGGCTTTGGGTTTCATTTCTATCATGGCTTTTCGCTGGCAAAGGTCGTCCGCCAGGAAGGAAACCTGTTCACGACGGACACTTCACTGGTCGGTTCGGCGGTCGTGCATGCCGTTACCTCGAAGGGCGGCGATGGCGTCGGCTTCGATCTCGGGACGATGGCCGTGGTCAATGATGATCTTCAGATCGGGCTGGCGTTCCGGCAATTAGGCGCGCGCATGACCTGGAACGTGGACCAGAATCATCGTGTTTCGTTTTACACCGACAGCACGGGCATCAGCGGCGAGAATCTCGGCGACAGCAGTTATGTCAGAAGCGCCTTGCACCGCGTGGACACGACGTATTATGGGGGCGCGGTGGAAACGCCATTGCCCATGGTCGTGCAGATGAACGGGCGCTACCTGCTCACGTCGTGGTGCACGCTGTTGGGGGACATGAGCATTCGGGCGAAGGAGAGTGTGAAGGGTCCGGCGGGACTCGATGCTGCGGTGGCTGCGGAGTTCCTGCCGCTGCGCTGGCTGCTGCTTCAGGGTGGGGCCGGAACAGGGAACCTCTGGGGGTTTCACGCGGGGCTGGGAATGGGCTTGCGTTTTGCGCGCTATGAGTTCGACATGGGCGGCGCATGGAACGGTGGGATGTTTGACTCGGCGCGAGGCGTGGCATTGGGACTGACGCAGCGGCTGAAATTTTGAGAACATTCCTGGGAAAACGAAAACGGGCGGTCATGATGACCGCCCGTTTTCGTTTAAGCAGAGAAGACTACTTCGGCACGCGCACGACCAGATACAGTCCGATCAGGCCGAAGATGAGGTTGCCGGCCCACGCCGCGACAAACGGAGAAATGGTGCCGTTGTAGCCGATGATCTTGCCGACTTGGATGAAGCCGAAGTAGATGAAGCAGACCAGCAACGACAGTCCGAATCCCAGCACGAGTCCGCCGCGGCGGCGAAAAGCGGCAAACGGAACACCGAAGAGCACGATAATCACAGCGGCAAAGGGCTGCGAAATTTTGAATGCCAGATCCACAAGCCACTTGCCCGCGCGGATGCCGCTGGTCTGGAGGCGATTGACCATGTTGCGCAGGTCGCGGTAGTTCATCTCCTCCGGCTCGATATTGACGCGCGCAAGGTCGTCCGGCGTAATCCCGAAATCGCCGCGATAGAGCGAGTCCTGCTTTTCCGCGCGGATCTTCGCATCCTCGAACGTGCGCACGGACGCGTTATAGAGCATCCAGCCTTCGTCGGTGTAGCGAATGCGATCAGCGTCCACTCGCCGGACGAGACGGCCGTTCTTATAGGCCTGCAGATTCGCGCGCTCCCCCATGCGTGTCTGCGGATTGTACATTTCCATCTTCAGGTATTCGGACGGCCCGACCTGAATGTACAACCGCCCTTGCTGGCTCGAGGTCATGCTGCCCTTCCGGATTCGCCCGCGGTACATCTCCTTGCGTTCATGGTTGGCGGCGGGAACAACGGTTTCGCCGAACACCAACGCGGCGCCACTGAGCGGGATCGCAATCAACAAGTAGAGCGCCATCACGCGCCACAAGCTGTAGCCTGCGGACTGCATCGCCGTGAACTCGTTGCGATAGACGAAACCGCCGATTGAAAACAGTGTTGCCAGCAGTACCGAGACCGGCAGCGTCAAATAGATAATGTACGGAACATAAAGGTAATAGTAGCGGAGCACCAGCATATACGAGATCTTGGCATCAATGAACTTGTCCAGGAACTCCGTGAAGTCCACTGTAACAAAAATAACCGCGCTGGCAAGCAGCGCAAAGAAGAAATACTGAAAGAAGCGGCGCAGAATGTAGCGGTCGAGCACCTTCAGCATCGGTTAATACTCACCGAATCTCTCATCGCCGAGAACGCTACTCATGCCGTGGACCCTCGTCATCGGCATCGGAGCTTTTCTCCGGCTGCGCCTGCGAGTCGCCGGAAACATGGTACTCCAGACCGCCGAACAGTCCGGCAATTACATTATAAAACATCGCGCCGAAGGCGCCGATCAGGGCATACAGCAGCGAGAAGATCAGCCCCATCACAATGGCGAGGGCAATCATTGCGCCGCCGGAAAAGCCGGACAGCTCCTTGACATCGGGCGGCAGCATGCTGCTTGCCGATGTGCCGGCCAGAAGCTTGATGAAGAACCCATTGAACAACCCAAACAGAAAACCGCTCAGCAATCCGAAGAAAAAACCCACGCGCACAGCGCTCCAGGGTTCAAAGCGGGTAATTTCCTTTTTCATGGCAGGGTATCCTTGCCGGCCGGAGTCCTACGCTCATAGGTGACCGGGTGCATAACGATTTCAGGCTGAGTTTGCGACGGATCAATCATGACGTTCTTAAAGCTCTTCGTGCCGTCGGGCCAGCGCGCCTGCAAATGGTGCAAGCCCGGTTCGAAGAGGATGGTAACAGGGGTTTCAATCCCCAACTCGCGGTCATCCACGACCAGCGATGCGCCCTCGGGCACGGACGAAACGCGCACGCTGCGCCATTTCCAGTTGTGCGGCGTGCCGCTCACTCGCGGCAACTCGCGATGATCTCCGCGCGCAATCGGCGACAGCAAAAAGGTCACCCGCGTCGTTTCATTGGGCATGACGGTCACGCCCTGCTGCGGCGGAATCGGCCGGTAGCCGTCCATGCGTAATGAGACCATAAAGGAGTCCGCCGGCAAATCGGAAAGAAAAGCCGTGGTGAGCAGATCCGTGGGGCGGCGATTCAGAATAACTTCAGCCCCGGACGGACGCGACGTGACAATCAGGACGCCGGTTTCATCACGCAGGACGGCCCAGATTCCCCACCACACCGCAAGCACGAGCGCAGCTGCGGAGAGGACAAGGCTGAGAATCACGCGCCGTCGCGTGGAATGGTGACCGTCCTTTTCGGCAACCGGGGCTTGGTAAACTCCCGATTCGTCCTTATTCATGTTCCCTGGGTGATGCAAAACAACGAGTTTGAATCTCGTGAACCAAAGTTTGAAAGTGATTTATGATAGCCGCCGACGACCCGTCTCCGCCAACGGACGGAGAGGCTTGGACAACGGCGATTCCCGTATCGCGAGCCAAGAGCGCGGCGATCCGCGAAGAGGAGAACGGCTCAAGCAGCAGCACCCGCGCGTCGCGCGTCTTGATGTCTCGCTCCAGCAACGCCAGCCCCATCGGCGTCGGTTCGACTCCCGGCTGCGGTTCAATGGTGCCCACGATGGTCAGGCCAAAATCCCGCGCGAAATAGTCCCAGCTGCGATGATACGTGACGATGCCGACTCCCCGGCAAGGCGACAGCGTTTGCCTCCACGACGCAAAGGCGCTGTCGAAGCGCTGCTCGAAGGCGGCGAAATTCGTGGCATAGCGCGGGGCGTTCGCCGGATTGGCGCGTTCGAAACCTTCAGCGACATTGCGCGCCATCGCCGGGACGTTCGATGGCCCCGTCCAGTAGTGCGGATTGCCGGCTTCGTGTGCAGGGTGATCGCCGCGCGCATGCTCATGTTTTTCCCCTGCATCTTGAAGTAGCCGAATGCCCTGTGAGCAGTCCACAACGGTCAACCCGGAGTTATCCGCAGCGGACAAAATTTCGTCTGTCCAGAAATCCAGACCGGCGCCGACTTTCAGATAAACATCCGCGTGCCGCACGGCGAGCACGTGCTGCGCCAGGATCTCGAACTGATGCGGATCCTGATCGGCGCGGCAGAGCGTCGTGACGGAGACATGTTCGCCTCCGACTTCCCTGGCAATCGCGGCCAAGTCTGTGGTGGAAGCGACAACCTTCAGCTCCTGCGCACACCCCGGTGACGCGAGCAGAAAAAGTAGCAGAAGCTGCTTCATCCGCCGCAAACAACAACCCCTAAGCCGGCATCGGACAGCTTAGGGGTCAAAAAACAAAGTATCGCGAGTCGTCCGGCTATTTGCGATGGCATACGATGATGGTCAATCCGACACGGGATGCATCCGGCAACTGCAAAACTCACTCCTCGCCGGCGAGGCGATTCAGCTTGACCGCCTGCCGGATCAATGTGGTCAACGCCTTTTTGTGAATCTCGTCGAGCGAACGGATCTTGACGTGCCGCATTCCCTTGCCAGTGCCTTCCAGCAGTCCATCCTTGTCGGTCAGCTCCGCGCCGCGCGAAAGTCCGAAATTGACATGATCTCCCGCTGTGTATACACAGCACAGATACCCGTTCTGCGTCCACCACGGACTGCCCCACTTAATGGACTCTTCCGCCTTCGGCGCTGCTTGATTGATGATCGCGCGCAACCGCACTGCAATCGGCTTGCGTTCGCGATCCAGCGCGCGAATGAAATCATCCACTGAGCTGCCGGATTTGACCTTCATGCCTTCTTCCTCGACGCCTCGTACGTGCAAATAGAATCCTTCGATCTGATTCGAATTTTGGATTTTCTTCCTTCGGATCTCTCCTTGCGGAGAGGGGGGGATTCGAACCCCGGATACGATTTCTCGTATGCACGCCTTCTAACCTTTCTCACTGACAATGCAAGACTATGCGCTCAAATTCTCTTTCACAGTTATTACTACATTTCCCTTTTTGTGCCCTTTTTCGACATACCAGTGAGCCTCGGCAGCCTGTTCCAACGGATAGCTTTTGTCTATAACAGTTTTTATCTTCCCCGCCTCTATAAGTTCTTTGATTAAAGCCAGATCTTCAGCTTTTTCGGTTGACAGCATACAGATGATTTTCTTGCTGCCGATCATCGAGGTCCATAACATTTGGAAAAGCTGTTTCATCTTAAAACTGACTAAAAGACAGCGTCCGTTTGGCTTGAGCGAGCGTTTACACCGCGAAAACGAACTCTTGCCTAAGATGTCAAAAATAAAATCATAGGTTTCACCGCCGTTGGTAAAATCTTCTTTCGTGTAATCAACGACCCTATCCGCTCCCAGAGATTTTACATATTCTAATCGCGGGGTGCTGCATACCCCGGTTACTTTTGCCCCAAAATGAGACCTGGCAAGCTGTACTACCGCTGGGCCTATCCCTCCAGAAGCTCCATTAATAAGGACTTTTTGCCCAGGCCGGAGATTGACTTTTCTGAGTAAATTCAACGCCATGATTGCCCCATAAGGAACGGCAGCAGCTTCCTCATAGGTCATATTGGCCGGTTTTAGCGCCACCACCCCTTTTTCGGGCATACAGAGATACTCGGCATAAGCCCCCATGCTCGGACCGCGATATCCAAAAACCTGGTCACCTTTCCTGAATCGTTTGACATCTTTGCCAACAAATTCGATTTCCCCGGCAAACTCACTCCCCAGTATTGTTATCCTTGGTTTTCTGAACCCAAAATATATTTTACCGATGAGCCAGAAGAGGAAGGGCATGTGGAATTTCCGAGGGGAGATTTCTTTAAAATTTCGAACTAAAATATCCCCGAAATTGACGGGTGTCGCATATACTTTAATCAGTATTTCATTATTCTCGGGAGTAGGTTTTTCCACCTCTTTGAGCTGAAGAACATCGGGTGATCCGTATTCTGTGTATACTATTGCTTTCATGAGTATTCCTCCCTGTCTGTTTTATCCTTCTCTGTGGCTCAATCGAACAGCAAGACAACACAAAGCTCCCGACATCTTCATGTAGAGGGTTAAGTTATGTGCGGAGAGGGGGGGATTCGAACCCCCGGTAAGAGTTTAAGCTCCTACAACGGTTTAGCAAACCGCCGCCTTCAGCCACTCGGCCACCTCTCCATGAGCCAACTTCGACGCTAACCGCCACCGTCAGTCTTCGCCGATTGCTTCCAAATCCGCGAGGTCCTTTTTCCTTCCGGTAGCGCGCTTATTGAGAATGAGCTGCCTTTTCCCAATGAAGTACACCACAGTGTCGCCGTACGTCCCAACCTCTCGCTCGACAACAACGTCTTCCCACGATACGCCGGTCAAGGAGGTTATGATGTCTATCCGAACTGGCGGCAATCCAAGCTGTACAACTTTGTCGGGTCCCGAGAAATCACCGGGTTTCAACCCCAGAGAGCCGAAGCCAAATTCTTCAAGGGCAGACAGGACGCGCAGGGCGTTTTCGACATCCGATCGAACGAGAATGTCTATGTCGCCAGTGTATCGGGGCGCTCCATAGTGCGCGAGCGCGTGAGCGCCGACGATTGCATAATCAACCTTGTGAGCGTTGAATAACGCGAACACATCTCTGAAGTCTTGGTAAACTTCCATGGCGCTGCCTTCTTAGATGCTCCACAGCGGCGACACGTTCTGCCGGACTCTTGGACAGCCAGTAGGCAAGATTCTCCTTGATCTCAGAGTAATCCTGCAATCGCTCCTTGCGCACAACCTTCTCAATCATGCTGCACCGCCAGGTAATCTCATACTCACCCACCAAACCGAAACTTGCCTTTTTCCTGTGTTCCACCTAACTTGAGGAGGACAGGTTGGCGGAGGACGGGAGACTCGAACTCCCAAGGGCCGTAAAGCCCGGCGGTTTTCAAGACCGCTGCCTTACCAATTAGGTCTAGTCCTCCCCGCGAGGTCGCGGATTACCCTCAAAAAGCCATTAAATATATGTTGTTCCATCCTAAAAAGCAACCTGAATTCTGCGTCCTTGGAGGCCGCCTGTGACGCTGTGGCGGTACATTCTGCGGGAGCTAATCCCTCCTTTTGTTTTCAGCCTCAGTTTGATTATATTTTTGTTTATATTAAATTTAGTCTTTCAGATGCTGGGGCGAATTGCGGGAAAAGGACTGCCTCTTCAGACGATTGCAGAGTTCTTTTTTCTGAACTTGGCATGGATGGTCGCACTCGCCGTACCGATGGCGGTGCTCGTCGCCACGCTGACAGCCTATGGAAGGCTCTCTGCTGATGGCGAGATCACCGCTTTGAAAGCCACCGGAGTCGGACAAGGGCGGCTGGTCATGCCTGCGGTGTTTGCCGGGACGCTGATGGCCGTGTTGTTGGTGTACTTCAATAATAATCTGCTGCCGGACATGAACCATCGCTCGCGGCAGCTGCAGGCGGATATCCGGCGCAAGCGTCCCACGATGGTGCTCGAGCCGGGAGTGTTCCTCTCGGACATTCCCGGGCATGTGCTGATCGCGCGCGAGGTGAATCAGCAGACATCGGAGTTGGGAGACGTGATCGTCTACGAAGAGGACGATCCGGAGTTCAATACCACGATCATCGCCAAGCACGGCGTGCTGCGTTACAACGAGGCGATCGAGAGCTTCGAGTTCGCGCTGCGCGACGGGCAGATCATGCGCGCGTCGAAGCGCAGGCCGAACGAGTATCAGCAGACGGATTTCGCCAGCGCGGTGTTCCGCATCGAAGCCACCGATGTCTCTTTAAAGCGTACCAGTTCGGATTGGCTGGGCAGCCGCGAGATGAACGTGCAGCAGCTCATCGCCAAGGTCAACAATCTCGAATCGCAAAAGCCCATCCGCAGCCAGCGCGAAATCAACGACCTCAAGGTCGAGGTGCACAAGAAGTTTTCGATCCCCGCGGCGTGCATTGTGTTCGGCTTGCTTGGAGCCATGATCGGCCAATGGGTACGTCGCGCCGGGCTGGGAGTCTCCGCCGGTTACAGCATCTTCCTGTTCCTCGTCTATTGGGTCTTTCTGATCAGCGGCGAAGACCTGGCGGACAGAGGACGCACGGAGCCATGGCTGGCGATGTGGGCGCCGAATATCGTGTTCGGCCTTCTCGCCTTGTATCTACTGTGGCGAGCGCGAAAGGGAGCGTTCGGGTCCCCGGCCTATCTCTTCCGCGCGGTTTTCGCACGCCGGCGCAAAGCGGCCTGATCCGATTCTTGTAACAGAAAAATGCCGCGATCACTCGCGGCATTTTGTGTTGACTGCCCTTCCCCCTGAGCGCGTGGAATCAGCGCGACTTAGTCCACCGCGATGGCAATTCTCGCCAGCCGGAATTTCTCCGGTTTCTGCAAAACAATCGTTGCCGACTGCTTGTCGTCCGACACCATGATTTTGTAGTCTAAGTCTTCGTCGTAGGAACGCGGGAACAGCACCACTTGTCCGATCTTGCTGACGCCCAATGAAGACGCCGTAAACGCAATTCGATTCTCCGCGCGCAGATCCAAGCCGTTTGCATCGGTCACTTTGTCGAGATCCTCGCTCTCCCATTTGCCCAGTGTCGGCTTGCGGATCAGCCCTTGCTTGGACAAATCCTTGAAGGTTCCAACGGCATAGTGCAGCGTGTTCAAGGTGCGCGCGAGGTCTTCATTCTTTTGCGCCATCTCCTGCATCTGCGACATCATCGCGTTGCGCTCTTCCTCGAGGTGCTGAATGGACTGCCGCAGCTCCTCGCGGCGTGTTTCGAGATCCTTGACCTCCTGCTCCTTCTGATTGCGCGCCTGAATCAGGTTCTGCCGTTCGCTGTCAATGCGGCGTTTGGTGGCGCGAGTCAGAGCATTCGGCGATATCCGCGCCGTGCCTTGCGTCACGAACGTGCCGAACACGCCTTCGTTGAAGTAGTTCCAAACCTCGAAGCCGGGCAATAGCTCTGTCGTCAGCGCGGTCTGCTCGATCAGCTTCATCGCGTCTTCCTCCGGCACGCCCTTTTCCGTGAGGAAACTCAGGCAGACCTTGAGATGCGAATCCCCCTCTCGCACTTCATACGGCGCGGGAAGTTTGGATCGCACGTCGAGCAACTGCTGATTCAAGCCATCGATCTGCGTATTCAGATCGAGCGCCTCCTGCAGCAGGCCGCGATAGGAAACGTCCTTCTCCTGAGCGATGCGCTTGGCCAGAATGTCCGCCTGCTCCGGCGACAGTCCGAACTGCGCGATGCCGGCGGTGTCGAAAGCGGCTTCCGGATGCGCGACGTTGTACTTGCGCACCATGTCCATGATCTCCGATTCACGGTCGGAGATCTGCGTGTTGAGCTTGTCCACACGCATAACCAGTTCTTGAAAGTTTCTAACCTCAGCGGGTCTGCGGCGGGACGCAAAATGAAACACCAGCGCCGTCGCAACCAAAACCACAACGACGATGCTCACGATCAGCGCGACGCCGCCGCGTTCGGGACGACGAGAGTTAGACATGGGGCATGTCCTCGATGTTAAAAGAGGCTGGGCCTCTCATTTGGGTACACAGAGCCGGGATGACGCGTGCAGGTCTCCGGCAACGGGAATTTTCGATTGAAATACTCCGTGCGAACCTCCGGGCAGCCCGACGTGGCAATCTGTCCGGTTTCGACGCAGATATCCTTCGTCACGATGCCTGCCGGCATCTTGAAATCATCGTTCGGGAAGTCTATCGTGTCGTACGCGGCGGTGATGAACTTTGCCCAGATCGGCAATGCCGCGCGCGCGCCTTGCATGCCGCGCCCTAAGCGTTTGGACGGATCATCCAATCCGACCCACACTCCGGCGACAACATGCGGCGTGAAGCCGACAAACCACGCGTCGGTGTAATCGTTCGTGGTGCCTGTCTTGCCCGCAGCCGCGCGCCGGAAGCCGTACGTGCTGCGCAAGGCGGCGCCCGTGCCGCGATCCACGACGGACCTTAACAAACTCTCCACTAAGAACGCCGTCTCTTCCGAGAGTACCGCCTTGCGTTCGGGACGATAATGCACAATCGGCGCGCCGAAGGCGTCATCCACATCGGTGATGTACATCGGCTTCGACCAGATGCCGCCCGCCTCGAAGACTTGATACGCCGACACGAGGTCCATCGGAATCACCCCCGACGCCCCTAACGCAAGTGCGTCATAAGGATCGAGCGGCGTCGAAATGCCAAGTTTGTGCGCGAGTTGCGCGACCTCCTTCGGCGAGGTGTAATCGCGGATGAGCCGCACCGTCGCTACGTTCAGAGAGCGGTAGAGCGCCTGCCGCAGATCCACATAGCCGCCGTAGTCCGCGTCGTAGTTTTCCGGCGCCCACGTTTCCCCGGTTGCGAGGCGAATGGAAATCGGTTCATTGGATACCCGCGTCGTAATCGGCAGCCCCTCGTTGAGCACCGCTGTGTAAACAAATGGTTTGAACGCCGAACCCGGCTGACGAATGGCTTGCGTGGCGCGATTAAACTTGGATTCATCGAAGTCGCGTCCGCCGATCATCGCCAGAATGTCACCACTCGCCGGATCCAAAGCCACAAACGCCGCCTGCACCGGATATTGAATCGCTGCCAGCGAGTCGCGCAGCTTCTTGTCGCCCGCCATCCGCCGCTTGGCCTTCGCGGACGAATCGGGATAGAGTTTCTTGATCGCCGCTTCGAATTCACGCGTGCCGAAGTTGCCGTTGACCTGCTTCTGCACTTCCGGCAGCCACGCCGCCACCGCCTTTTCCGCACAAGATTGCAGTTGTGCATCGAGCGTCGTGTGAACGGTAACGCCGTCGCCGTACGGATCGAAGCCGAAGGTCCTTCCGATACCGTTGAGCTGCTGCCGCACGTTCTCGGTAAAGTACGGGGCGATGCCGAGCGCAGTTTCTTCGGTCGAGGGCGTCAGCTTGAGCGGTTTCTTTCGCAGCCGCTCGCACTCCTGCTCCGTAATGAAGCCCGTCTGCCACATTCGCCAGAGCACCACATTGCGGCGCTCGATGGCGTTTTCCGGGTTGTTGATCGGGTTGTAGCGAGTGGGAGACTTGGGAATCGCAGCCAACAGCGCCGCTTCATCTATGGTGAGTTCGGACGGCGGTTTGGAAAAGAACGTCTGAGAGGCCGCGCCGATGCCGTAGGACCCGGAACCGAAATACGTGAGCGTGAGGTACATCTCGAGGATCTCGTCCTTCGAGTAGTACCGCTCGATTTCGATCGCCGTGAGCACCTCGCGCATTTTGCGAATGAGAGTCCGCTGCGAGCTGTAATAGAGGTTCCGCGCAAGCTGCTGCGTGATCGTGGAAGCGCCGCGGAAGTGAAAATCGAAATGCGTGAGATTCCTGAAGAATGCGCTCGCCAGCGCGAACGGCCTTACGCCCCAGTGCTGATAGAACTTGTGATCCTCCACCGCAATGAAGGCCTGCTGTGCTTGCGGCGGGATTTCCTGCAGCGGAAGGTAGAAGCGCCGCTGCGTAAACAGCTCTTTGATGACCTCGCCGTTGCGGTCGAGCAGCTTGGTGCTCAGCTCCGGCTCGAAGTTCTCGAGTTGCTCAACGGACGGCATGTCACTGCGGAGATAGGCATAAAAGAACAGAGCACAAAAGACGACGGTGCCCGAGACAAGAACGGTAAGCAGCGTCGTTTTCAGCGGAGGCCGGCGCATAACCGGCGGCGGAGGCGAGTCAGGAGGGGTTTCGACTACCGTAGCCTACTCTCCAGCCCGGCGCGGCGCGTCGCTCCAGGTTCTCAGGCTCAAGCGCGCGCCGTCATGCAGGCCATACGAAAAATGAGTGATCCAATCGCCGAGATTGACATACGTGTTCAATCCCTCGCGGTGTTCCATCGGACGATGGGTGTGCCCCATCACCACTCCGGCAAAGCCCTCGGCAAACTTCCGCTGCGCAAAGGCGACATAGTCTTTGTCATCTTCCGAGCCGCCATGATCGTAAGCCCGACTGGTTTTGCTCGTCCCGCGAGCCAGCCGCATGGCGAGATCGGGATGTATCCATGAGAACGCGCGCTGAGCCAAACGGCTGCGAAGAACTCGTTTCAACGCCCGATAACCATTATCGCGCCGCAAGACTCCATCGCCATGATAAACGTAAATCGGACTGCTCTTGACGCTCACGGCCAGATCATTCGAATGCACGCGAAGCCCGATCACCGATTCCAAGAATCCATGCAGGCGAAAATCGTGGTTCCCGGCAAGATAGTGAATCGCGATGCCGTGTTCAACCAGTCGCCGCAAATCAAACAGTGTCCGGTAATGCTGCTTAGGGACGACGGTCTGCCACTCAAACCAGAAATCGAAAAGATCACCGGCAATCACCAATGTCCCCTGGCGCGTTTCGACTTCTGCGAACAGGCGTCGCAGTCGCTCGATCTGAACCTGCGCGACCTCAGGAGGCGAGGCACCGAGGTGGGCATCGGAAACAAAATAGACCGGTGGAGCCAGCGGGAGAAGATCAGTCGGCATGGTCGTCATCGCCCGAAATATAATGACTTACACTCACTAAATCAACTTTCTGCACCCGGGCGATTCCCGAGGCTGGGTTACTGAAAACACTGCCCTGCGAGCCCAAGCCAGGTTTTGGGCGAATCCAGAAGCGACATCAGCCCGCGCACAATTTCTTGGGACCCGCCCCCACGAAAATTAAGAGCTGAGTACGACGTCGCTTGCATCTGCCGCTGACGAAGCGTATCTTTTTAGTACCGTAACTTTGGGGCGAAGAGTATGTATATTCCTGCGATAGCTGTCTTTTGGGCGCACAATAAGCGAACCCTCATCGGATTGGGTGCCCTACTCCTGATCGTGCTGATCGGCATCATTCTCGGGCTGGATGCCCGTTTGGTCGCGGCAGTCGTTGCTCTGATTGGACTGCTTTCCAATACGTTTGCCGGGCTGGCGGCGCTCATCGGCATGGTCCCGTGGGCCGGACCCATCATTTTGAAAGTGCTGTCCTTGCCTTTTATTTGGCTAATGAACGGTGCCGGGTACTTCACGGCCATATTCCTGGCCAAGCGGGGGCATTCGCGCTCCGTGGTAGATTCGCGCATTTTGACGGTAGTGCTTCTGGTTGGCATTATCATTGGCTATATTATTGGAAAAATAATATGATAGAAGCATCCACTCAGGATGCGCCAAATCCCCACCTCTGTGATAATTGTCTTGACTCTGCCTATGAAAATCGTTATTATAGTCTGACACAAACTTTAAGTATCACCCTGAACATTTTGCGCGCTGAGATCGGCTTAGACTATTAGGAGGTTTGGACGATGAAACGATGGCGTTTTGCTTTAGGACTCGTGCTCCTCACGGCAATGGCGACGACCATGTACGCTGCCGAGCGGAATATCACAGTCCCCGTAGTTAAGCGGGAGGAAGGCGTGGCTCCTCGGGACCGCATGCCGGGAGTCGGCCTGGACGAAATCATCTATTTTGAGGACTGGGAAGCGGGCGATCTGGCCGGTTGGACCCCGGTGGATCGGACGGCCGTGCCCTCGATGTGGCACCGCGATGATTACAACGCTTTCGGCGGCACCGGCATGTCGTGGTGGATGGCCGATTCTACCGTCGGGCCGAATGGCGGCTACGAGAACTCGTGGTACATGGTTCTGGATTCCCCGCCGGTTGCGCTGGGTGCAACTCCCAATTTGCGTTTCTGGCATCGCTACCGCGTTGAGGATCCGGCAGGTGCGGAAAGTGTCCCGGGCTATCCTCCTAACACCTTTACGGGCTGGGATGGCGTCAACATTCGCATCTCGACGAACGGCGGCTCCACATGGACCGTCATCCCCGGCACAGTGATCACACCGACCTACGACCGTACCAGTCTCTATAGCTTTGGCGTTGAGCACAATGAAGGTCCGAACGTCCCCGGATGGTGCGGCAACGGCAGCACATGGACGCAGGTAACGGCAAACCTCACGCAATGGGCAAACCAGACGGTGCGCATTCGCTGGGCGTTCGCTTCTGATCCCGGTTGGGCAACACCGGATGAAGGGGCCTTGTTCGGTTGGATGGTGGACAATATTCGCGTCTACTCCGGAACGGACACGGTGTTCACAACGAACGCCAACGCCGATGACGGCATGACCACCGGTACGAATGTGCCTACGGGCGGCAACCTCTGGCGCATCGCCACCGACAACGCGTCGCCCGCCGGCCCGCATATCGTCGTGTGCAACAATGCCGGCACGAATCAGTACAATCCGAACATGAACAACGAACTGATTTCGCCGCTGGTTGATTGCAGCGATCTCGCCAACGGAATCCTGATGGTGGACTTCCAAATCACGGGTTCCCTCCCTGCGTGTGGAGAAGAGTTCCCTGATTGCGATTACTGGGGCTTCCAGGTCTCGACCGACTCCGGTCAAAGCTGGTGCTACGGTTCGAATCCTGAATGCGATCCCGATATTGACAATTATGTCTATACGGACACTCCTGCAGGCTGGGCGTCGTTCAACGAATCCTATAGCGTGGTGTTGGATTTCTCGGCATTGATCGGCAATGTCCTGCAGTTCAAGTTCACGTTCGAGTCGAACGACAACACCGCGGACGTCGGGCCGAAGATTGACGGCTTCCAAGTGGAGTATCAGGCAGGCTTCCCGAACGACGTGACGTGTTATAGCTTGCAGGTGCGCTATCCGAACAACGCCAGCCGCCCGACAAGGGTACGCGCGTATTTCGAAAACGTCGGCCAGGAGCCGGCGACGTTCCCGGCGTGGTTCAAGATTGTAGGCAACGCGCAGCAGCGCTTCCTGCCGAACATCACGCTGGATCCGGGCACGTCGGCAACGCGGGACACGGCGATCACCTTTACGTCTCAGGGAGTATACACCGTGCAGGCGTGGTCGGCGCTGGCGATTGACGAAAACCTCGACAACGACACCTCGACCGTAACAGACATTGTCGTGCGCCCCAACAGCAGCATGCTCGAGTTGGGCTATGACAATCGCTTCATCCAGTATCGGTTCAACTATCTGACCGGCCAGGGCGCGCTGGTTCACTTTACGCCGGTGGCCGATGGCGTGGACACTCCGCCGTTCAGCGTGACGGAAATCAAGGCGCAGTTCGCCGCCGAGCAGGTCGGTGATCTTCCGTTCCAGCTTCACGTGTACACGGGCGGCACGGCCGCTCCGGGCACTGAAGTGGTGGATCGTCCCGAAACCGTGCTGCAGAGCGAGACCGGCTTCAACGTCTGGAAGACGATGGACGTGACCAACGTGCCGGCGCTGCAGAACATCTCCCAGGATTTCTGGGTATGGTTCGAAGTGACGAGCACCGATCCGACCGATCGTTTTCCGCAAGTGCTCGGCGACGATGAGCAGCCGTGGACCGACCAGCACTTCTACACGTGGGGCGGATCCAGCAATCCGACGGAGTCTGCGTTCTTCTACCAGATGCACGCGGTGATAGATGCCGGGACCGCCGTCGGCGACCTGCCGACCGAATTGCCGGCGACGTGGAATCTGGCGCAGAACTACCCGAACCCGTTTAACCCGACGACCGAGATCAGCTATTCCGTGCCGCGCACGGAGCGGATGACGCTCAAGGTGTACAACGTGGTCGGCCAGGAAGTCGCCACACTGGTGAACGGCCTGGTGGAAGCCGGCGTGCGCACCGCGGTCTTCGATGCGTCGCATCTGCCCAGCGGCGTCTATGTCTACCGTCTTGAATCGGCGAGTTTCTCCTCCGCTCACAAGATGCTGCTGCTGAAGTGATTTGCCGCGAACGGCGAATCATCCTGAAGAAGCGAAGCTTCTGAAGGATCTTTGAATTACAGAAAGCCCGGCTTTGGCCGGGCTTTCTGTTATCTTCCGTTTCACGTGAAACGCGCTTACAGCGGAAACGTCTCATCCAATTTCGGATAGATCGTCTCAAACTGATGCCACGAGTCAAGCGTCTCTTTCAGCGCCAGTGCCTGTTCGGATTCGCCATGCACGACAAAGACGCGCTTCAGCCGTGGCGAGGAGTCCTTCACCGCGCGCACATAGGCGAGCAAGTCGCTGCGCCCGGCGTGACCGCTGAACGCGTTCATGACCTTTACCTGCGCGCGAACCTGAAACGGCTCGCCGAAGATGTTCACTTCGCGCCGCTCTTCGACGATCCTCCGACCCAGCGTGTGCGCCGCCTGAAACGACACGACCAGAATCGTCGTGCGCGGATTCTCGATGTTGTTTCGCAGATGGTGCAGAACCCGCCCCGCTTCCATCATCCCGGATGCGGCGATAATGATCATGGGCCGGTGGTCGTCATTAAGCGCCTTTGATTCGTCAACGCTGCTGACATAGTGCAGGCCCGGGAAATCGAACGGATTGATGCCGGCCTCGATGAGTGTCCGCGCATCCGCGTCATACACATTCAGATGCTTGGCGAAAATCTCCGTGCATTTTATCGCTAACGGGCTATCCACGTAAATCGGCATGTCGGCGGGCAGGGTACCGTGCTGCCTCAGTTTCGCCAACTCATACAAAATTTCCTGCGTGCGTTCCAGCGCAAAGGCCGGGATCAAGACCTTGCCTCCGCGCTCGTAGGCGGCACGAATGATTTTTGCGAACTCGACTTCGACTTCCTGAAAGGACTCGTGATCGCGATTCCCGTACGTGGACTCCATAACCAGCACGTCGAGGTTCACCAAGGACTCGGGATCGTTGATCATCGGCAGCCGTTTGCGCCCCAGGTCACCGGTGAACCCCACTCGCAGACGGCGATTCCCTTCCTGCAATTCCATCAGCACCTGCGCAGAGCCCAAGACATGCCCGGCCTCGATGTATGTCACCGCCATTCCCGGCACCACTTCAAATGGCTGATGCAGCAGGCGATTCCGGAATTGCGTCAGCACCTGCTCCGTCTCGGGCATTCCATACAGCAGATTAAACGGCGGCAGCCCCTTGCGGTGACGAATCTTGTTCGCGAATTCCAAGTCCTTTTGCTGGATGAACGCCGAGTCCTTCAGCAGGGGATCGCACAATTCCGAGGTCTGCGGCGTCGCGTAGATCGGCCCGCCGAAGCCCAATTTGGCGATTCTGGGCAACTTCCCTGTGTGATCCAAATGGGCATGGCTGAGCACCACGGCATCCAGCGCCTGGGCGTCGTAAGACGGGTGCCGGTTTTTGCGGTATGCCTCCTCTCGTGGCCCCTGAAACAGCCCGCAGTCCGTTAGAACTCTATGTCCTTGTACTTCAAAGAGATGCTGGGAACCGGTAACTTCGCCCGCCGCGCCGTGAAAGGTTACTTTCAATTCTTTCCCTCAAAAAGACTTGACAATGTGCGCAAGAATATATAAGATTATAGCGTTAAAAGCTACCTAAGGCGTGTCCATGAACCGAAATAAGCTGCTGATTCTAACGCTCTTGCTCTGCTCCACGTGGGCTGCAGCCAGCGTCGAGCTGTATTACTTCCGCGCCTATGCGGTCGTGAACTACTCGAGGCTGGAATGGAGCACCGGGCACGAAGACAACTTTTCTCTCTTCGTGGTCGAGCGTTCTTCGGACGGACAGAACTATTTCATGATTGGGCAGGTGCCCGCGATCGGCTCGTTCTCGGAGTACCAGTACACCGACTCCAGCCCGCTGGACGCCGACATGCAGCGGACGTTTTACTATCGCCTGAAAATGATGAACCGCGACGGAAGCTTTCGCTACAGCGAAGTGCAGGAAGTGTCTCTGACCTTCTCCGCGGTCCAGCACACGTGGGGTTCGATCAAAGCGATGTTCCGGTAGGCGTTCCAAATCGTGAGTTATGAAAGCCCTGCGCACTGCGCAGGGCTTTCTTTTTTAGGCAATAGATCGGTTATTGATCCGGCAGCACCCATCGCTTGAGAATGTAGGCGATCAGCATGGCGACAAAGATTCCGACCAGATACCCACCCAACACGTCCGCCGGGTAGTGCACTCCCAGATAGATCCGACTGTAGCCAACCATCAGCGCGATGAACACCATGAGCGGCGTCACTTGCGGATAGAAGTAGCTCCAGTACATTGCCTGACCCGCGATGTTCGCGGCATGATTGGACGGGAAGCTGTAGGACGTCTTGTACGTCGTCATCCCGAACTTGTCGGTGACAATCCACGCATTGCCGTTGTAATAGTGCACCGCGGGAACGACGTTGCACGGTCGCTCGCGCTGCACTGCCGGCTTAATAATGTTGTTCGCCAGTTGATCGGTGCCGGCCACCACCAGGAAGCAGCTGAGGGCAATCAACCGGCCGCGGCGATTCGTGCGCACGAAGAACACCAGCCAGAACAGCGCCAGCGGCAGCAGCCAGAAGGCCAGATTCGATGCCAGTGGGAACAGTACATCAAAAAAGCCGCTGGTAAACGTCTTGTTGACGACGTCAAAAACGGTACGGTCCCACGCCATAAATCCGGACAATTCTCCACCCACGATTCACCTCGTTATGGAGGATGCGTCGCATTGCCCTTAATGCGACCAGTGAATCCCGTCTATTCCGGCAAGCACGCGGGCAGAATGATCCGGAACGTGCTGCCTCTGCCGGAGGTACTTTTCACTTGTATCGTGCCACCGTGAGACTGCACGATATTCATGCTGATGGACAAACCGAGACCCGTGCCCCGGCTGGAATCCTTGGTCGTAAAGAACGGCTCGAATAACCGGCGCTGAACCTCCTCCTCCATTCCGGTGCCAGTGTCTATTACTTCGATGTAGAGTTCGCCGGAGCCGTTCTTCCCTCCGCGAACCGTTACGCGCCGCGGACGCACCGCGGCATTCTCCGCTTTCTCCTCTTTGGCCACCCGCTCTTCGATCGCATCGCGCGCGTTTTGCAGAAGATTGACGAGCACCTGCTCGATCTGACTCAACTCTCCGAAGAACGGCGGCATGTCGTCCGGAATGTCCACCACAACGTCAATGTCATCAAGCCGGATCTGCTCGCCGACGATCGCCAGCGCGCCCTCCACGGCTTCGCGCGCGCCCAGACTCTTGAAGTTCGACGAATCAATATGCGTAAACCCGCGCAGATGGTTTATGGTGTTCGCCATCCGCTCCACGGTCGCGCGAATCCTGTCAAGATGCGATTGCAGCAGCTCATCCGTCAGCGTGCCGTTGCGCTGCAGAAGCTTGATCAGATCCGCCGTGATCGAAATCACATTCAGCGGCTGTTTCATCTCATGTGCGATGCCCGCGGCGATTTCCCCCAGTGAGGCCAGGCGCGCCGTGTGGATCAGCTGGGCGTTTTTTTGCCGCAATTCCGTAGATCGTGTTTCCACCAGGTTCTCGAGCAGCACGTTATAGTTTTGCAGAGTGGCTTCGAGCTGTTTCTGTTCCGTGACGTCAATGCCGATCACTAGTCGTCCGCCGCGCGCGCCGCGCCCCGGCAGACGCCGCGTCGTCCACGACAACAAGCGCCGGCTGCCATCGCGCGTCGGCAGTTCCGCGATCATGCCGGAAATGTCGTCGCGCGAGTTCGGATCGAAGATTTTGGCTAAGGGCGACCCCTGTTGGGCACGGAAGCCGGCAAATATGGCCTCGGCTTCCTCACGGCTGTAGGAGGTCAACTCCTCCGCGAACTTGTTCAGCCGCGTCAACTTGCCGCGCTGGTCGAAATGCGCAATCAAAACGCTCGCCGCATCAAGCAGGCGCTGCGAAAAATCCAACTCTTCGGACAAGCTGCGCGTGCGCTCCTCAACGCGAGCTTCGAACTCCCGGGAGAGCCGCGCCAGATCGCGCTGGATCGTCTTCTGCTCGCTGACGTCCGTCACCACAATGAAGCACGACGGACTGGCAATCTCGCGAGTCGTATCAATCTTTTGCAGCACCAGCCAGCAGCCCTGAGTCTGAATTTCCAGCGACTGCGTGGAATGACTGGTTTGTTCAGGATGAAAAAGGACATCCGCCGCTTCCAAGCCCGCAATCTTCGACAGCGGCTTGCCCGAAATGTCATCCAGTGTACACGACAGAATGTGCTGCGCTGTCGCCGAGGCCCCCTCAATTATCCCCTCCGGCGTACACCAGAAAAAGCCGATCGGCAGATGCTCCAGAAACTCCTGCCAGCGCGTAGATAAGGACTGCAGGCGCCGGCGGCGCAAACTGCGTTCGAGAATTTCCGTCAGCTCTTCGAGGTGCAGCGGTTTTTCCAAATACTCGTCCGCCCCCGCCCGCAGCGCCTGAATCGCCATATTCTTATTGCTGAACGCGGTCATCAGAATGACCTGCATGGACGGATGACGGCGTTTGATTTCACGCAGCACCGCCAACCCATCCATCCCCGGAATCCGCACGTCCGTCAGGACGATATGAATGCCGGGGTGTTCTTCCAGTTTCCGTAGGCCCTGTTTGCCGTCATACGCCGAATGCGCGACAAAACCCAGTTCCCGCAGGTACTGGGACAGCATCTCGTGCACGGGCGCTTCATCATCAATTATCAGAAGTTCACGCTTGCTCATACCCGCAAATATATCGAAGGCCGATCAGATTAGCAAGTGCCGGATCAGCACGCCCGCAGAAATGGCGGCGTCTGCAAGACTCCCCATTGTACCCCCCCCCGCCCCGCCTCCCGTGCGCAGGAATACCCCTACAGGTAGCGGCGCACCAGATTGTCAATCGCCTCCAGCGAGAACGGCTTCTCGAGGAATCCGTCGGCGCGTGCCGTTTTGTCGGCGAAGAAGCGCCGGAAGTGAGCAAAACCGGTGATGAACACCACAGGCAGATCCGGATTGACCTTCTTCACCGCCCGCAACAGCTGAAAGCCGTTCATGAAGGGCATGTGGATATCCGTAATGATCATGTCGGGCGGCTCCACCAGCACGAGGTCCAGCGCTTCCTGGCCGTTGGGAGCGCCGATTCCGTCGTAGCCCGAAAACTTGAGGAAGTTGATCAGCAGATCGCGGATCACTTCATCATCGTCTACGACAAGTACCTTCTTTTTCAATGTCTCCATGAAGCACCTTGAGCAAAATTTTGCGCGATCCCGCTGATCATTTCGATTGCGACAGATCGAGCATGGTGACGCCTTCTATCGAATAGTTCTTTACAATCGGGTCGGACATCAGCTTCAGTTTGTTCATGATGCCCTTGATCTTAAGCACCTGCTGCTGGATAATCTCCAGCGCGGCGACATCTTCCGGCGCAATATCCGTCATCTTACGCTGAAGGAACTGTGCATAGCCCAGAATGACTCCCAGTGGCGTGTTGATCTGATCGTTCGCGGTGACCGCGGTCTGAGTGATCGCGCGCAGCCGGGCGGACTTGATCTTCTCGGCTTCCAGCGCCTTATGAGTTCCTACGTCGCGCTCGATGACCGAGAAGCCAATGCATTCGCCGTCCGGCGCGATGATGGCCGAATACGTCGCGTTAACGGAGAAGATCTCCCCGTCCTTCTTGCGGCGGAGGATTTCCGGCTCGACGAATGACCAGCCGCGCTGTTTGAGGATCCGTACGACGTCCGGCACTTTACGCGTAAATTCCGGCGGATCGAGATAATCGTCCACAATCTTGCCGACAATCTCTTCAGCCGTATAGCCGTACATTCGCTCGGCGCCTTTGTTCCAAATGCGCACTCGGCCGACCGTATCGCACGAAAAAATCGCCTCTTGGCTGTAGCGAATCACCATGTCGAGGTAGTCGCTCATTGACCGCAACTCTTCGATCTTCTCCTCGAACTGGCGATGAATCCGAAATAACGCGTGCCGGCTCAGTGCATTCAGACAAACGATGTCCGCCGCCTTTGGATCCGGGGGCATGCTCAGATAATCATCGGCTCCCGCCTGCATGGCGCTGAGCATGGCCGCATCACTGCTTTCGTTCATCAGCGCCACAAAGACGATGTCCGGATGCTCGGATTTCAGAGCGCGCAACGCCTGCATCTCTTCCGCCGCAAGCTGCTCGTGATCAAAGAGAATCAGTTCGCAATCGAGCTGCTGCAAGCTGCGCTGCACGGCGTTAACATCGCGCACCGTGCGCAGATCCCAACCGCGGGACATCAAAGTCTCCCGCAGCCGCTCATCCGGCTCGCCGCTCGTCGTAATGAGCTCGGCATGGCCTACGGGCGGCGGACCGGCAGAGTCTTGCGCTCCCAGGTTCTCGTGGCTGGTTGCGGTGACGAGCAGGTCGAAAAGCCGATCCGGATCCTGAGTCGGGTGAACACACCCCGCCGCATGCATCGAGCGCGCAATCTCCTCCGTCAGCGGATCGTAACTGCCCGTCGTCGTCAGAATCACCGGAGTCCAGCCGGTGCCGTCGGTATAAGGCGCCGATTGAAGTAGGCGGCAGAGTTGAAATCCGTCCAGCCCAGGCAGAGTGGTGTCCGCAATCATGGCATCGGGATGCAACTCCCGCACGGTACGCAGCGCCGATAGTCCATCACTCGCCGTACTGATGCGGACGCGTCCGCGAGCCTGAAGATGCTCCGACATCAAGGCCAAAGTGGCGGGATCATCGTTGACAATCAAAATATGGAGAGCGGAATCGTTCACGTTCTCCTCTGTCCGTACGTTAAATACCGATACCGAGTAAGCATAAAGTGGTTCATAGCCGTCTACACCGCTGCCAGCAGTTCCGCTGGCGTCAATTTGCGTACTTCCGAAAGTTTGGTGACGGTCACGCATGCGAACCGGCCGTCGCCCTCATAATAGAAATCGTCAGCAATGGCGAGGACGAGCTGCAACCCGGAGGCTTTTGAACTGTCCCAGTTTGTCCGCCGCCGCGACAACTCCCGCTGCCACGCGAATCCCCCGCCTCGGTCTTCGACGCGCAAACAGAGATGCTCGCCGTCGCTATGGCCGCTCACTACCCACTGTCCGCCGCCATGTCGCTGCACATTCGAAATCAATTCTGCCGCGACGATGGGAATCCGCCGCGTTACGGTGTCCTGATCCGCTCCCGCGGCTGCGGCATAGTGCGCGAGACGGCTAACCGCCTCTTCCATACCGGCGCTGTTCTCGCTGCTCAACACCAAGTCGCCGCCAACTGTTTCGTCGCTTCCCAACCGCTGAACGACACTCGCGTGCAGCTTGGCCGTGTTCACAACCCGCAATAGCTCGGGCAGGGCGAACGGCTTGCTCATGATAGACCACGCTCCAGCCATCATCGCTTGCTTTAACAGGCGATAGTCTGCCATCCCTGTCACCAGACACGAGTAAATGTGCGCCGGCTGCCTCGCAGTATTGGCGATGATATCCAGCCCGGACACGCCGGGCAGCATCAGGTCCGTCAGCAGGATGTCTGGCGACGCTTCTCTGACGTATCTCTCCCCTTCCGTCGCATCGAGAGCCGCCAGGACCTCGTGGCCAAGCACTCGCAGGGTTGTCGCCAGCGCGCTCGTCATCTGTTGATCATCGTCAACCAAGAGTATTCTGCTCATCAGCTCACCATAGAAGCAACAGTTTCAGAGGATTTAAATCCACACAATAATCGGCAAGTTTCGTACCATTATCCCCGCACAAGTTCACGTTCGCTAATTACTTGCAAATGTTGCGGTGCAGCCACCGAATTCAGTGGCGACCGACGGCTGAATGGGCAAAAAAATGCACACGGCAGTCAGCATCGTTGCCGTGTGCATTCTGGCTGTCTATCATCTGTTTTCAGAGCGCCACGTCGCCGCGCAAGCCGTTGCATGGCTGTGCCGCTTCGATGACGGTTTTACTCGCGAGATAGCTTCTTGAGCAAGTAATCCGACATCGCTCGCGCGAGTTCCGCCACCGGGTCCGAATTGGGCACGTCTCCGCGTTCGATCTTCTTCAGCAAGTCCAGCTTGCGGCGCGCGCCGTCAATCGTATATCCCTGCACTTTCACCAGGTAATTGACCTTTTCCAGATCGGCGATCGCCGTTTCGTCATAGCGGCGCTGATTACCCGTCGTGCGTCCCGGATCAAGGAACTCCTTGAACTCCTTCTCCCAGTATCGGATGGTCGGCTTGGGGATGCCGGTGATGGCATTCACCTGCCCGATAGAAAACAACTTCGGCGATTTCATAGTGCGTCCCTTTGGCATGGCTGAGTGCTCCTGTCTTTCGTCGGCTATCGTGGTCTCGTCCACAACTTCATCTACTCTATCGGTATCTTTGTACGTAAACTTGAGTTTTTGCTCGCGGCTTACGCCTCCAGATCGGTCCAGTGCGGTCCCACTCCCCCCGCATCGTGGCTCATGACCTCTTGCACGGTCTTCACCAGCTCCTGGGCAGCTTCGGCGCTTTCGTCCAGCATGTGCCGTGAAAGTTCGAGACTTTGCAGCGCCTCACACCGTAATTCGGTGAATCGCGCCCGCAGCCGCAATTGATCTGCCTTGGACAGCTTTCGCTGCGTCTTGATCAGCTCCAGCACGATATCCTGAACCACTTGCGAGTGCGCCTCGATCGCATAGTAATCGTTGGCCGCCAGGCTGCGGTTCAGGCGTTGAATCTGTATGCAGAGACATCCGAGCTTGCGAATGAATTCTCCGCGGGAAGTGGTCATAATCGGGTTGCTCCCGTTAAAAAATCCTGCTCAACAGCCGCAACAGAGAACCTCTCGGCTCCGCCGGCGGCGCGGACAATGCACTATCGAAGTATAGCTCGATGCCCTGCAGCGACGACGAGAGAATTCGGTTTCCTGAATGAAAATCGCTGATCTTCGCAACAGCTCGCAGAGTAACCCTGCGCCGCGCTCCATTCATCAGGACCTCGCGTTCAACTTCCAATTTCACCTGTTCATCCGGCAGTATCCGCACGATGCGTCCGGAAAGATATTCGGAGTGCCCATGCTGTCGGCTTTCGTCTACAAGGTGTATCCGGACGACATCACCCGCACGGCAATGCCACGGGGCCGGCATCGTCGTTTGTTCATCTATCGCGGCGCTCGCCACAGTGGCAAACGCCATGATAACCGCAATCCATAAATATCGCATCTTGCAAGCCTCAGCACGAATTCTCTCCTTAAACTTGCAAGGATGGTGCCATTCGTTATAACTCCTGCCCGGTCGTTGAAGCCCTTAGCCAGTCCAAGCTTTCAAGCGACTCAAGGCCCTGCTGCCGCAGGACGCCCGTCCTACTCTGCAATCATGTGCGGAGTTCAGGTGGGTATCCGGTCCGCGACGAGACGCCCCGTGCCACGGTGGATTGTATTACCCGCAGCCGAATTCTTGGAAACGTGGTCAGCACCTGCACTCGTATCTCTTCGCCCACTGCGACGTCATACTCCGGTTCAGCGACCAGAGAGTGCCCCTTCAGACAGATCAGAATCCGGTTAGTTGTCAGTTTCCGCCGCACCGTCGCGGACAAGATCTCACCCACGCGCAAAGCAATACGAAGAGTGCTCAAGAATTCTCCCGAAAAGAGTTAGCTATGACGTTCCAGTATCTCGCGGACCTGCTGAGGCGTCATCTCCAAGGCCTGTGCAATGGAAGAAATCTCTCGCCCTTCGCGGATCATCTGCAAAATGAGGTGAATGCGTTCGGCATTGGCGGCCACCGATTCGGCGATCTGGTCTTGCTCGCGATCAGCGACGCGTGTCAAGCGCATAAGATCGTGCGACAGTTCCTCGCTCACATCCGGCGCTGACGGCGGCTGAAGTTCCACGGACTCCTGCGCCGATTTGACCTTGCTCTCCGCCCAGTTCATCAACTTGACCAGAATGAAGATTGCTGCCGCCCCCGCGGCAAACGCCAGCGCCAGCAACGGCACTAATGAGAAGCGTGAATCGAGAACGGTCGGCGAAGGGACCCTCGGCATCGTTTCAGCGTATTTCGTGCGGATCGGCCGGTCGCCCGGGATCCACTGCGGCTGGGGACCTTGTCCATTCGCCGCTTTCGGCGACAGGCTTACGATGTATTGCCACGGCCTTGTGGAAAGCGTCCACGCCGACGGCTCCGCATCTTGCGCGAGCTGAACCGTGAGCACAAGCACTGAATTGCTGTCCCGGCTTACCGCCAGTGACTTCACAAGAGAAAGTTCATCCGGAACCGTCGGCGGCGCGAACGAAGGCGACAGTTCTGCTCCTTCCAATCGTATCTCCAGGTGCTGGTCCGGCAGCGCCGTCATCGTGCTCTTCGCCGGACGGTCCAGCTCAAGCAGGATCGTGTCGGAACGGTCGCGCGTCCCAAGCAAGATCCGGTGCAGGGTGTTCGCAACGGCCAATGCCGTGTTGTCTTGGCACAGCAGGACAATCAACAGCATAATAAACGAAGGTCTGACGTGTTTCATCGGTTGTTTCCGGTAGATCTGCGAGCCGGAACTATTGCTTCAAGCTCGTCTGCACAGCCTGCCGCAGATCTGCCACGGCCTTGCTATGGATTTGCGACACCCGGGATTCGGTCAAGTCAAGCACTAGTCCAATCTCCCGGAAAGTCAATTCTTCATAGTAATAGAGTGCCAGCACCAGCTTTTCTTGGTCGGGCAAGCCCTTCAGCCGGCGCACAATGATCTCGTGAAGTTCCACTTCTTCGAGGCGTTCCTGACTCGTGGGCGTGGCCGTGTCGGCGGTCAAGTCTGCGAGCATTGCCGCTTCGCCGCGCTCGGTGGCCAGGGAATCATCGAAAGACACCAACACAGCCGCGTTCGCTTCGAACAACAACCGGCGATACTCTTCCGGGGTGAGTTTCAACTCTTCCGCAATCTCCTCATCCGTCGGCGGATGCCCAAGCTTCCGCGTCAGCCCTTCCGCGGCTTTGTCGAGCTGCCGTGCCTTTTGACGCACGGACCGCGGCACCCAGTCCAGTTCGCGCAGGCTGTCCACCATCGCTCCGCGAATCCGGTTAACGGCGAACGTTTCAAACTTGACGTTGAGCCGAGGATCGAAACTGTCGAGTGAGGAGAGCAGTCCGACGACACCGGCGGAAATGAGATCATCCAGGCGCACGTTGCGGGGCAGCGTGCTGATCAAGCGCACCGCCACCTGCCGCACCAGCGGCAGATACTGCAGCAGGAGCTGGTCGCGGATCTTGCCGTTGCGCGACTGCGTGTAACTTTCCCATGCGATGCGTATGGCGTGAGCCGGGTCGTTAAGCACGGAGGTCATCGCCGATCGAAAAGTTTCAGAAAGGATGAACTGGGCCGTGTCTGACCGAGATAACGAAACAGCGCGAACATCGTCTTGTCCACTAACAGTTCTGACTTGCACTTGCGGCACGCGAGCCGAAATTCAGTGCGGCCGAGCGCGTTCCGCCCGCGGTACCGCGCCTCGAAATCACCTGACCCGCAGTGACATGTAGGAAGTGGAGACGATTTTTGTTTCATTCAAGAATCCGATCGCTTGCGCTCGGTCTCCGGCGGAATCGTTGTCGAATGCCGGATCTTTTCCACTCGGGCTTCCATTTCGCGCACTAACGCGCGAACCTGTTCAATTCGATCCATCGGCACCGTCTCCGGACTCTTCGCGGATGAACGCGGCGATACCGCGGCACGACGCTGAGATCTGAAGCGATGGAAGAAAAGGCGAAACATCTTGTAATCTGGTATGGATTCGGGCGTGGGACTGTTATGGATACGCTTTCCATATGAACAATTATCGTGCCGCCGAGTCTCCAGCTTTCACTGTAGTTCACTCGCTTACTTATCATCACTGTTTTATGAACTTAGAGAACGTTTCGCGGGCGCAGACGAAACGGCTCCGGCTCGTTTCTGCCCTCACCCGGAGGCAAAGTTTTCTTGACGCGACACTTTAAGTTTCGCGATGGCAACCGCCGGACAACAAAAAAGAGCCTCCGTGTCGGAGGCTCTTGCCTGCAATGCCTGATATGTAAACGATCAGCTCATGCTGATCCCCTCTTCCCGGTATTCGCGAAGCTTATTGCGCAGCGTACGGATCGAAATGCCCAAGGCATCCGCCGTCTTCGTGCGGTTGTTGTCGTTAAACTGCAAGGCCCGGAAGATGGCGGCCTTTTCGATGTCCCGCAGCGAGGCCGTGGTGTTGTCCGTCACAGTGATTGTCATCGAAGAGGCATCCACCTCGAACTCGTCGAGGAAGAGATGCTTGGGGCCGACCATCAGCTCGTTGCACATGATCACCGCGCGTTCCATCTTATGCTGCAGCTCGCGTACGTTTCCCGGCCAGTCGTATTGCATGAGCTGCTCCATTGCCGCCTCGTGAATCCCCTTGGTCTCTTTGTTGTATTCAGCGGCATACCGGTTGAGAAAATGCGTCGCCAGTAAAGGAATGTCGCCTTCGCGGTCGCGCAGCGAGGGCAGGTGAATCGGGCAAACGTTCAGGCGATGGAATAAGTCCTCGCGGAATGTCTTTTCCCTGATCTCCTTTTTCAGATCGCGATTCGTCGTCGCCACGATCCGCACGTCAATCTTAATGGTTTCCCGTCCGCCCAGCTTTTCGAATTCCCGCTCCTGCAGCACGCGCAGCAGCTTAGCCTGCATCGACGGACTCATCTCACTTACTTCATCCAGCAGCAGCGTCCCGCCGTTGGCCAGCGCAAACCGCCCTTCGACCGTCTTGATCGCGCCGGTGAACGCCCCCTTCTCATGACCGAATAGCTCCGACTCCATCAAGGTCTCGGGCATGGCCGCGCAATTGACTTTGATGAACGGCCCGTTTCGCCGCGGGCTGTTCATGTGAATTTCACGCGCGACAAGCTCCTTGCCGGTTCCGCTTTCCCCCGTAACCAGCACCGTAGCTTTGGAGGGGGCAATCATCTGAAGCTGTTCAAACACGGACAGCATTTCCGGCGAGCGGCCGACCACATGGTCAAACTGGAACTTCGACCCCAGCTCGCGCCGCAACGAGTAGTTTTCTTGCCGCAGCTTGCGCGTTTCAAAGGTTTTCTGAATTCGAATCAAGAGCGTCTCTTGCGGAAACGGCTTCTCGAGGAAATCCTGCGCACCGTCTTTGATCGCATTCACCGCGTCGGCAATCGTCCCGTAGGCTGTCATGATCAGCACGTCCGTCGCCGGATAGCGTTCCTTGACGGTTTTTAGCAGACTCAATCCGGAGAGTTTCGGCATCCGAACGTCAGAGATGACAATGTCATAAGGGGTATCATCCGTAGCCAGCACTTCAAGGGCCGCCAAACCGTCTTCGCAGGTTTCCACGTGGAAATTGCGGCGTTTCAGGGTCTCAGAAATCCAGTCTCGGATGTGAAATTCGTCGTCAACGACGAGGATGCGGCCCTTGGCCATTAAGCAGTCTCCCAAGTTAAGACGTGGCGACTCGATTCGTGAGGGACATTGTCAGGGATCTGACAGACCGAAATAACCGGTCCAAATGAGTCATGAATAATCCTGCCTACCAAAGAAGAGGCATTTGACTTAGTCAACAACCACTACTATAGCAAGTATAGTGGTAAGCCATTTGTTTTCGGCAAATTATCGTTTGATCGTGCTGAACAATCCTCAATATAAGCAAAGAAAATAGGTTTGTCAAGCATTTTTTGCCGGGGGCAACTTTTGCCGTTTGTTCAATGATCGGAACCCTGCTAACTTGATTCTCTACGGAATTATCTGTACATTTAGGTAGTCACCTAAGCTCAAAAATATATGGAACTTCCACATATAAAAATCACGGGTGCGCGGGAGCATAACCTCAAGAATATTGATGTCGTTCTGCCGCGGAACAACCTGATTGTCATCACCGGAATCTCTGGCTCGGGCAAGTCGTCGCTAGCCTTTGATACCTTGTATGCGGAGGGGCAGCGCCGCTATGTCGAGTCACTCTCGGCCTATGCTCGTCAATTCCTTGGCCTGATGGAAAAACCGGACGTGGACTCGATTGAGGGTCTGTCTCCAGCCATTTCCATTCAACAGAAGGCTGGAATTCGAAATCCACGATCAACAGTGGCGACGGTCACGGAAATCTATGATTATCTCCGTCTCCTCTTTGCCCGGATAGGGAAGCCGCACTGCCCAAACTGCGGACGTCCCATCCAGCGGCAGACGGCGCAGGAGATCGTGGACGCCTTGCTCAATCAGCCGAGCGGCACGAAAATCGAGATCCTATCGCCGCTGGTCATGGGGCGCAAGGGCGAGTATCACAGCCTGCTGGAGAACATCCGGAAGGACGGCTTTGTTCGCGTGCGAATTGACGGCGAAGTGCGCTCGCTCGATGAGAAGATCGAACTGGACAAGAAGCGCCGCCACACCGTTGAAGTCGTGGTGGATCGTCTGGTTATCAAGGAAGGTTTGCGCGCGCGATTGACGGACTCCGTAGAAACCGCCCTGCGGCTTTCAAGCGGTTTGCTCACGGCGGTCCTTGACGGCAAGTCAGAACGAATCTTCAGCGAACGCTTTGCCTGCACGTTCTGTAATATCTCGATCAGCGAAATCGAGCCGCGCCTGTTCTCTTTCAACAGCCCGTTCGGCGCCTGCCCCGCCTGCACCGGCCTCGGCTTCAAGCTGGAAATCGACCCGGATCGCGTGATTCCGAACCCTGATCTTTCGATCACGGATGGCGCCATTGCCAGCATGGGCACGAATTACGACGGCTGGACATGGGGCCTGCTGGAAGCGGTGGCGGGCAAGTACAAGTTTCGTCTTGATACGCCGTGGCGCAAGCTGAAGCCGGAACATCAAAAAGTGGTGCTCTACGGGTCCGGCGGCAAGCGGATTGATGTGACGTATGAGTCGGAGAATTCTCGCTTCGAGCACAGCGCGAAGTGGGAAGGGATCGTCAACAACCTCATGCGCCGTTATCATCAGACGACCTCGGAGCAGGTGCGCGAGTGGATCGAAGAGTTCATGGGCAATATTCCGTGCCCCGATTGCGGCGGCGCGCGCCTGAAACCCGAAGCCCGCGCGGTGCTGATTGACGGCAAGAACATCTCCTATCTCTCCGATCTTTCGATTCGCGACGCCTGCGACTTCTTCGATCGTCTCGCCTTGGAGTCCCGTGAGGCAATGATCGCCAGGCAGATTCTCAAGGAGATCAAGGCGCGCTTGAGTTTTCTGCTCAACGTCGGTCTGGATTACTTGACGCTGAGCCGCGCGGCCGGATCGCTCTCCGGCGGGGAAGCGCAGCGCATCCGCCTCGCCACGCAGATCGGCTCACAGCTTACCGGAGTGCTCTATATTCTCGATGAACCGTCCATCGGTTTGCATCAGCGTGACAATGACCGCCTGATTACCACGCTCACCCAGCTGCGTGACATCGGCAACACCGTCGTCGTCGTCGAACACGATCGCGAGACGATTCTCGCCGCGGATTACGTCGTGGATCTCGGCCCCGGCGCCGGACGGCACGGCGGAGAGCTGGTCGCCGCTGGGTCGCCGGAGGAAGTGAGTAAAAACTTGAACTCCGTGACCGGCCGCTTCCTTTCCGGAATAGACACGATCGACATCCCAAAGAAGAGACGCCCCGGCACCGGTAAATGCGTGACGATCAAGCGCGCGCGCGGCAATAATTTGCGCGACGTCACGGTGGATATTCCACTCGGCATGTTTACGGTGGTGACCGGCGTGTCCGGCTCCGGGAAGTCCACGCTAATCAATGAAACCCTTTACCGCGCGCTGGCCGCCAAGTTTTACAGCGCGAAAGATCCGGCGCTGCCGCACGGGGGCATCAGCGGCACCAACAATATTGACAAGGTGATTGACATTGATCAATCGCCGATCGGCCGCACCCCCCGCTCGAACCCCGCGACCTACACCGGCCTGTTCACGCCCATTCGCGATCTGTATTCGCAGCTTCCCGAAGCTAAGATGCGCGGATACAAACCTGGCCGCTTCTCGTTTAATGTAAAGGGCGGGCGCTGCGAGAACTGCGAGGGCGATGGCATCATCAAAATCGAAATGCATTTTCTTCCGGATGTTTACGTGCCGTGCGAAGTCTGCCACGGCAAACGCTACAACCGGGTGACCCTGGAAGTTCGCTACAAAGGCAAGTCCATCGCCGACGTACTGGACATGACGGTGTCTGAAGCGCGCGAGTTCTTCGAAGCGATGCCTTCCATTCATCGCAAACTCGCTACGTTGGAAGAGGTCGGCCTTGGCTACATCCACTTGGGCCAACAGGCCACCACGCTCTCCGGCGGTGAAGCGCAGCGTGTAAAACTCTCCACCGAGCTGTCGCGCACCTCCACCGGCCAAACGATGTACATTCTCGACGAACCGACTACCGGTCTCCACTTTGCCGATATCAAGCTGCTCCTGAAAGTCTTGTTCGCGCTCGTCGAGCGGGGGAATACGGTTGTGGTGATCGAGCACAATCTCGACGTCATCAAGACCGCGGACCATCTAATTGACCTCGGCCCCGAAGGCGGCGTCAACGGCGGCCGCGTGATTGCCGAAGGCACTCCCGAAACCGTTGCCAAGGTCAAGGAGAGCTACACCGGCCGCTACCTGAAGCGACTGCTGAGCAAGAGCGGCGCAGCAAATGGTCATGCCGTGGCGATGCTGCCCGCTGTCGCCTCCAAACCCCCGCAAAAATCTGCCTCCCGTTCAGAGAGAGTCCACTGATATGCGCTTATTCGGCCTTTTGGGACTGCTCGTTCTTTGTCATTTGAAGGCCTTTGCATTTGAGGCCCGTCGCGCCCGCGAGATCATCAATTCGATTGCGTCCGATCAATACCAAGGCCGCCAGCCCGGGCATCTGGGGGGCGACGATGCGGAGTATTTCCTCGCGAACAAGCTGAGCAGCTATGGCGTCTATCAAGGTGGAGACAACAGCTACTTTCAGGACGTACCCGTTCTCGTAACGGATGAGAAGCAGGCGACGCTCACGCTGATGGATCATCCGCTGGGCAAAGTGCCCTTCCTGCTTGGATCGGATTACACGCTCATCACTCACAGCGGCTCCGGCTCGGTGCTGGCCCCGGTCGTTCTCGTCGGCCACGGTTACGTGCGACCTGATAAGGATCGCGATGACTACGCCGGCGCGGATGTGAAAGGCAAGATTGTTGTCATCCTGCGCGGCTATCCGGAAAGTCCGTGGGATTTTCACGAAGATTTCGAACGCCGTCACACGCTGCAATGGGCAGAGGAACGCGGCGCCGCGGCAGTCCTGTGGTACCAGGGACCACGCATCATCAACGGCGCGGCGATTCCCGAAGCGAATTACAATCCCAAGATGCCGATGGCCTTCGTCGCCGACCGCGTGCTGAGCTTGCTGCTCGATGGCACCGGCTACACGCTGAAAACCTATCAGGACAAAATCAAGTCCGCGCCATTTCCGCTGGAGACCGGCAAGCGGATGTTCTTCAAGGCCAGCGTCAGCAAATCGAAGAATCACGTTGCGCATAATGTGCTCGGCCTGATTCATGGCACGGATCCCGTGCTGCGAAATGAATATGTCGTCATCGGCGCGCATATGGATCACATCGGCATGAACGCCAATGGCGTAATCTACAACGGCGCCAACGACAACGCCTCTGGCACTGCGGTCATCTCTGAATTAGCCCGGTCGCTGGCGGCAAACCCTCCCAAGCGCAGCGTCCTGATCTGCCATTTCACCGGCGAAGAGTTGGGATTGCTCGGCTCGGAGTATTTTGCTGCGAATCCGACCGTACCGTTGCAGAACATGGTCTGCATGATGAACTTCGACATGTCGGGGCATGGCAAGCCGCATATCGAAATGGGCGGCGGCACAGCGCTGGGCGCCACTTGGGACGAGTATGTTGCCTCGCTCGATTCCGCTGACCGCGAAAAAGTCTCGTTCTATCGTGAAGACGGCCACGGCGCGAGCGATAATCTGAGTTTCTTGCAGATCGGCGTGCCGGCCATTGCCTTTTGGTCCGATGGCGATCACATCTACTACCACAGTTATTCCGACGATCCCGAATGGATCAAGGATGAGGTGCTGCAGGAAATGGGCGACCGTGCCGAGAGCTTTCTGCGTTTCGTCGCCAATCGCCCCGGCAGTCTTGCCTACCGCGCCGACTCGTTGAAGCTCATGACGACGTACGCCGAGGTGCTCGACTTCAAAGGGCTGAACGTAGATGCTCAAGGTACTGCGCCCGCCAAGTTAACCGCAGTCTCCGCCGCGTGGGTCGCGCCCGAACCTACGATCATTATGTCTGAAATTATGCATCGCACGTCCGAGTTCCAGTTTGCGTGCGAATCACGCGACATCACGGCGGGCGATGTCAAGGACGCGGTCGAAGCCTATCACAAGTTGAAGCAAGGCGTCTTTCTTGCGGTCACCGAGACCGCGCTCGGCACACGCCGCCCGGCCGATGTGGCGATGCTGCTGCGTCAGGGCGTGAAAGTCATCCAGTTGTCCCGCGGCAATGATCCGAAAGCCAGGTCCGCGCCGCTGGATGTTTTGGACGAAGCGCGCAAAGACGGGGCATTCGCGCTAATACCGCTGGACTACAACACTCCCGCGCGCGTAGCCCGGTGGAAAGAGCAGGCGATCGTCGTCACCCCGCTCAAGGAGTTTGCCGAGTCGCCCGTGACCGTTCGCGAAGGCTTGCTGAAGAGCGACGCCATGCTGATTTTTGAAATCACGAGTATCCCGACGAAAGAGCAACTCGACACGATCTACCCGTGGCGGGCGCGCCGCGTTCATCTGAATGCCGGCACCGCCCCGCTGCAATCTCGCGCGGCCGAGCAGCGCGCCACCGTTCGCGCGATGTACGCCGCGGGAATGACCCGCAATGATATTCTCCTGTTGACCGGGGGCAATCTGCGCCGCTTCCTAAAAATGTGACATGGCGATTGCGAAAATGATGCCTGAGACACTGACTCACAAATTGCAGCGCGTGGACCCGGACTATTACACCGAGTCCCGGGTGCACGAGTTGGAAGCCCAACTGGATCGCATCCGCGAGCTGAAGCGTCGGCGTAACGCTGTCCTACTGGCGCACAATTACCAGCGTCCGGAGATTTTTGAAGTCGCCGATTTCACCGGCGATTCGCTCGGGCTCTCGCTGCAAGCGGCAGAGGTGAAGGATGCCGAAGTCATCGTTTTTTGCGGTGTCCATTTCATGGCGGAAACCGCCAAAGTCGTGAATCCGGCAAAGACCGTGCTGCTGCCGAATCTGGCCGCCGGCTGCTCGCTCGCCGATACCGCCACCGCACCTGCCGTCGAGCAGCGCATTGAAGAGTTAAAAAAGCTCTATTCTGATCTGAAGGTCGTTACCTATGTCAATACGACCGCTGACGTAAAGGCGCTCTCCGACGTCTGCTGCACGTCCTCCAACGCGGTCAGTGTGACTCGGGCGATTGATTCCCAGAACATCCTCTTCATTCCCGATCAAAATCTCGCGCGCCACGTCGCGCTGCATCTTCCCGAGAAGAATATCATCGCCTGGAACGGCTACTGCTATGTGCATCAGCAGATCACGCCGGATGTGATCGAAAGCATGCGCCGCCAGATTCCCGGCATCAAGATCTTGGTGCACCCCGAATGCCGGGACGACGTGGTCGCGTTGGCCGATGCCGCGCTCTCCACGTCGGGCATGATCGAATATGCCCAAAAAAGCAGCGCCGACCGCTTTCTTGCCGTGACCGAGTGCGGCCTTTCCGACATGCTGCAGATCGCCGTTCCTGAAAAACAGTTCTTCCGCGCTTGCAAGATCTGCCGTTTCATGAAAGCGATTTCGCTCGACGACGTGGAAACGTCGCTCGAACGGATGCAGTTCGAGATCACGCTCCCTGAGCGTGTGCGTATCCGCGCCGATCGGGCTATCCGCCGCATGTTCGAACTCACCGGCAGCCGGCGAGATGATCTTACGCTTCCGGCGGACGTTGAAGCCGAATAGATTTTGTTCTGATTTCCAACGCAACTTCCACCATCTCACCAGCAACTTTCACCATGACCGACCCAAATTTTCGCATTGAAAAGGATTCGCTGGGCGAACTCCGTGTTCCCGCGAATGCTTATTACGGCGTGCAAACCGCGCGCGCCGTAGCCAATTTCCCAATCTCCGGGCTTCGTCCTCATCCCGTCTTTGTCCGTGCCTATGTCACGATTAAGCGCTCCGCCGCGGTGGTGCATCGCGAGCTGGGTCTGCTCTCCGCCGAGCGCGCTGACGCCATCATCAAGGCCGCCGACGAAATGCTCGCCGGGCAGTGGCTCGATCAGATTGTCGTGGATGTCTATCAGGCCGGCGCCGGAACGTCCACCAATATGAACGTGAACGAGGTGCTCACCAATCGCGCGCTGGAAATCATGGGCGCGCCGCGCGGCGACTACTCCAAGTTGAACCCGAATGATCACGTCAACATGGCGCAGTCCACGAACGATACGTATCCTGCCGCCATTCGCATCGGGCTTTCGCTCAAAACTCCGGACCTGTTGGCCGCGCTGGACAAGTTGATCGCCGCCACAGAGCAAAAGGGACGCGAGTTCGACGATGTGATCAAGTCCGCGCGCACGCATTTGCAGGATGCCGTGCCGATTCGTCTGGGACAAGAGTTCACGGCCTATGCCTCAATTTTGAAGCGCACGCGCGAGCGTCTCGTCGAAGTTGAGAAGGGGCTGCGCCAACTGAATCTCGGCGCCACCGCCGCAGGCACCGGCATGAACGCCCATCCGCGCTACCGGAAAATGGTCGCCGAGGAGCTTTCGCGGTTCACCGGCATCCCCTTCTACCCTGCTCCGGATCTGGTCGAAGTGACGCAGAGTTTGGGAGACTTCTTGTGGTATTCGAGTGCCCTACGCTTGCTCGCTATTGAATTAGGCAAAATCGTCTCCGACATTCGCCTGCTGCAATCCGGTCCGCGTACCGGCCTGCAGGAGATTGTGTTGCCGCCGGTGCAGCCCGGGTCTTCCATTATGCCGGGCAAGGTCAATCCCTCGATGGCCGAAATGATGAATCAGGTTTGTTATCAGGTCGTCGGTTTTGACACCACCGTTGCCTATTGCGCGCAGGCCGGGCAGATGGACCTCAACGTGATGATGCCGGTGGTGAACTACAATCTGCAGCAAGCGGTGCACATTCTCTCCACCGCCATCACAGCCTTCAGCGACAAGTGCATGAGCGGAATTGTCGTGGATCGCGAGCGCTGCCGGCATTACTTCGAGGCCTCGGTGGGCATGGCAACGATCATGAACATGCATATCGGCTACGCGAAGGCGGCCGAGCTGGCCAAACAATCAGTGAAAGAGAAAAAAACGATCGTGCAGTTGATCCGCGAACAGAAACTGCTCACTGAAGAGCAATTGCAGGATATTCTTGATCCATACAAGTTGACCGATCCGGATAAGCAGCCCGTCGGCAGTATTGGCGCCGGCGGCGGCTGAGTAACAGGAGCCGTTGCCGATGATGAAAACATTCAGAGTGTCCACGGAGGTTCACAAGAGCCCGTCGCGCGTCTGGGAGATTCTCACCACGACGAAGGGAATGGGCCACTGGTTTTCGGAGACGGCTGCGCACGACGCAAAAACCGGCGGCGCGATGCGCTATCGCGGCAATTTCGTCTTCGGCTGGCGTGAAGGCATGGAATTCGAATCCAGACTCACTGTCTATGAACCGGAGCGCAGGTTCGGCTTCGAGTTTCCGCTGGTTTTGCGCGATGGCCGCGTGTTAACCGGCGACGTGCTGTTCGAGTTGGAATCGCTGGGCAGCCACACCAAGCTGACGCTTTCGCATCGCATCGAGTCGCCGACGAACGAGCCGCCCTTTTATCTTAACGACCTGTGGGGCTATTATCTCAATGTGCTGACGAACACCGCCGAGCACGACTACAGCGAACCGGGATTGCTGTTTGACTTCACGCGGCCATGGAAAGGTAATATCAAGCACGTCGTGTATGTCACCGCGAATCCGAATCCAATCTTCCGCGCGCTGCACGATCCCGAGTGGCTGGCGAAGTACTTCACCGAAGTCAAACTGTTTGAGCCGCAGGAAGATGGCCGCATTGATTTCGGCTGGGGCAGCGAAGGGCCGCGCCGCGTGCTCACCTGGGATCCGCCCGCTGAGCTGGCCTACGATTGGCCGGTGCTGCACGAGGGCGATACGCATCTGGGAAAAGTCACGTGGCTGCTCGAACCGGAGGGACGCCAAACCCGCCTCACCATGAAGCAGAGCGGCTTCGATGCCGAGGTAGATCACTTCCGCACCGGTGAAGCGCTGGGTTGGGCAACGATCATGCTCGATCTCAAGCGCCTGCTTGAGTCCGGCCGCCCTGCGTTGAGTCAAGCCGGCGCCTACATTGATTGATCACATCGCGTGACTCCTGCCATCTATCTGGCACTCGCCGCGGGTGCGCTGGTCTCGTCCACCGTATCGGGCGTCATTGGCGTTGGCGGCGGCATGATCTATCTCCCGATTCTCGTCTGGGCGGTCGGAATCAAGGCCGCCGTTCCTTATCTGACTCTCTTGCTGCTCGTTTCCAACGTCTCGCGCGCGTGGTTTTCCCGGCAAGAGCTTGACTGGAAACTGCTCGGCTATTTTGCGGTCGGTGCGGTTCCCGGCGCCGCGCTCGGAGCGCTGCTTTATACGCAGCTCTCCGCCGTGCTCATCGCCAAGCTGCTTGGCGTCTATCTGGTCTCTTACGTCTTTCTCAGTTTCACGAAAGCGACGTGGCCGAAGAACGCGCCGCTCAAAGCCTTCATTCCGGTCGGCGCGCTCGCCGGCTTTGTATCTGCCGTCGTCGGCGGTTCTGGCCCGATCGTTGTCCCGTGGATGCTTAAATACGGCTTGGTGAAAGAGGCCTTCCTCGGCACGGAAGCGGTCGCCTCGACGATCATTCACATTACCAAGCTCGTCGTCTGGAGCAGCACGAATCTTATCCGTCTCGATGATTTGATCCTGCTCGCTCCGCTGGGCGTGCTGATGGTCGCGGGGTCCTACTTCGGCAAACTGCTGATCACGCGCATGGATGTCCGCGTCTTCCGCACGGCAATGGTTTTCGCGCTGGGCATCATCGGCATTCGCTTTCTCCTCTATTGATTTTCCCATCATCAGGAGCAGTTCTCATGACGCTGCCACGCATATCGCTACTTATTTGTTTAGGTCTTTGCTGCCTTTGCGGTTCGTTGTTTGCCGCGGCTCCCGCAACGATTCGAGACATTTCTCCGCCCAACGGTTACAAGCGCGTGACCGTGCCCGCCGGGACGTTTGCCGCGTCCTTACGCGAGTTGTTGCTTGCTCCGCCCGCTCCTCTCCTCGCCGGGGACGGCAAGACCTATCTCTGCGAAGACGAGAAGGTCGCGGCGACGCTCATTGAACCGTTCGACAACCAGCATGACGTGGGCGTAGACGGCCTTGTGCGCATGTGGGGTGAGTACCTTTGGTCGCATCGCCCGGGTTCGATTGCATTCCCGCTCGATAACGGCCAATTGGCGACATGGCGGGATTGGCGGGATGGGTTGCGTCCGCGCCCGAGTGGCGGCAAGTTCATCTTCACGCAGGAAACCACTCCCGACGGCAGCCGCGCGAATTACCTCCGCTACCTGTCCTTCGTCGCCGAGGAGATGGGGGCGATTGCCCTCAAACGCGAGAGCACGATCATCGTGGACGATTCCGCGACCGTGGGCGATGTGATTGTCGCGCTGAAGAAAGAGAAAGAGAGCCGCATCGGCATTATTCTCGACATGTGCAAGATCCCGGGCGGAGAGCGGCTTTACTTGATTGGCACGTGCGGCACGCCCAGCACGAATCTCTACATCATGCGCCCCTATTCCCCCGTGCAGGGGATCAACGAGTGGTTCACGATCGAGGGCGCGAAGTACGCCATTGGTGAAGGCGCACACACCGACATGCGCCGCATCACGCTGAAGTAATTCATGAAGCCGTGGTTCGTCATGGGACTCGCTGCATCGTTCCTTTACGGAGTGAGCGCGATTCTCTTCAAATTGCTCACCGAGACGCGCTACCTCGCTGGCCGTCCCGGCTGGGTGCTCGCCGGTATCGGCACCGGCATCGCGCTCTGCGGCGTGCTTGGCCTCCTGTTCTGGCCTTCGGTTGCCACTGCGCAAGATACGACGGTGAAAGCGTATCTTTGGGCCATTCCCGCGGGTTTGCTCAACGGTTTCGCGACGCTCTTAGTTCTGCGCGCGCTGCAATCCCCGACGACCAACGTGAGCCAATTGGTCCCGATCTACAACACCAACACACTGGTCGCGTTCGTGCTGGCCATTCTCATCTTCAAAGAGCTGCCTTACGGGCCGGATCTGATTCGAAATTTGGCGGGAGCCGTCCTGATCGTCCTCGGCACCATTCTGATCGGGATCAAGTAATCGGTTGCCGGCAATCATGGACAAACAAAAAACCGCGTGACTCACGTCACGCGGTTTTCACATCTCCACTATTCTGTTCACCGCTTGCTGTACGTGTCCGATCCGGCGATCTTCACGTACGGCGCGGCGCCGCCGACGGAACTCACGTACAGCTTCACGCCCCGCCCCAGCGGGCAAACGGTCTGATCCGAGAGCGGCCCGAAGCGAATCGGCGGATTGCTCCAGCCGTGCGGCGTCGCAAAGGCCACACTTACGCTCGGCCGGACTTCCGTTCCCGGACAGCCCGTGCGCGACGAGGTCACCAGAAACGAATCCTCGTGCGTCGCTGTGTACAAAATCATGTTCGATTCCCACGGCAGTTGAATGCCGCGATCTGCTCCCCCATCAAGCGACACCGCCACGTTCACCACCACCCTCTTCTCCACCGGGGTCGAGTAGGAGACGGGAGTAAGCGACCGGAACGCGCCAGGATTCTGCACGTCAATCACCACTCGCTGGCCTTGCAGCACGACCGTGTCGGCCGCCGCAGGACGATGGTAATTATTTACTTGAACTAAATTGAAACTAATCGGTGCGGGATCGCCGGCCAGCGACATCTGCGCGCATGTGACGATTAGCGCCACGACCCACAAAATTATCTTCATGGCTCCCTCACTGCTCTTGTGCCAGTAGGAAGCGTGCAACCCATGTGCCGGGTTGATGCGGGGGTGAGGTGTCATGTGTTTTCTGCAATTAAGGTGGGAATGTACCGGTCATTCCTGCCATGCCCGTGAAAAGAATTGCGCACCCCGTGCCCCAAAAAGCGACAGCATTGCCCGATGGGATCTGAGAAACGACTATAGCCCTCAACGCCAATTACGCGCCGCGCGAGTTGTCCTCCGGATTTCCGTTGGGAACCGGAACCGCCGCGCCGCCTTCGCTGACCGGCTGATCCTGCTGTTCCGTGGCCGCGAAATCCGCCGTTACGCGCTCGCCCAAAAACTCTCGCAACTCGTTGCCCTCGAGCGTTTCCACCACGAGCAGCCGGTCTGTCATGCGCTTCAACAAATCGAAATCATCGCGCAGAATCTGCTTCGCCGTTTCGTAGCACTCATCCACGATCCGGCGCACCTCCATGTCAATCGCCTCGGCCGTCTTCTCGCTGTACGCATCCTCCTGCGTGGGGAACGGCACCTCCCGCGACGGCGAAATCCGGCGGCGATACACCAGCAAGCCCAGCGTTTCCGACATGCCGTAATCCATCACCATCGCGCGCGCCATGCTTGTTATTTGCATCAGGTCATTGTGCGCGCCCGAAGTAATCTCATTGAAGACGAGTTCCTCCGCCGCGCGTCCGCCCAAGGCCGAGGTAATGCGATCCAAAATCTCTTCCTTCGTGATCAGGTACTGATCATCCGTCGGCAGATAGAGCGTATGCCCAAGCGACGCCACACCGCGTGGAATAATCGAAACGCGATGAATCGGATCCATGTGCTTGAGCTTGGCCCCGACGATCGCGTGGCCGCACTCATGATAGGCGATTTTCTCTTTGATTTTCGGCTTCAGGACCCGGCTGCGGCGCTCGATGCCGGTCATTTCGCGATCCACCGCTTCCTCCAACTCCTTCATGCCGATCTCTTTTTTCCCGCGGCGCGCCGCCAGCAAGGCCGCTTCATTCAGCACATTAGCCAAATCGGCGCCCACAAAACCGGGCGTCCGCGCGGCGATGACACGCAGATTGACCTCCGGCGCGATCTTTTTCCCGCGCATGTGCACTTTCAAAATGGCTTCGCGGCCGTCAATGTTCGGCGGATCCACGACGACCTGGCGGTCGAAACGTCCCGGACGCATGAGCGCCATGTCAAGAATCTCGGGTCGGTTCGTCGCTGCCATGATGATCACGCCCTTGTTGCTCTCAAAGCCGTCCATCTCTACGAGCAGCGCGTTCAACGTCTGCTCGCGCTCGTCATGACCGCCCCACGGATTCGAGCCGCGGGCCTTGCCCAGCGCGTCCAACTCGTCAATGAAGACGATGCACGGCGCCTTCGTCTGCGCCTGTTGGAACAGATCGCGCACCCGCGCCGCACCCACGCCGACGAACATCTCGACAAAGTCCGAACCGGAAATCGAGAAGAACGGGACCTTCGCTTCGCCGGCGACGGCACGCGCCAACAAGGTCTTTCCCGTTCCCGGAGGGCCGACCAACAGCACGCCCTTGGGAATATTCGCGCCGAGCGAGCGGAACTTGGCCGGAGACTGGAGAAACTCCACCACCTCCCGAAGTTCTTCACAGGCTTCGTCAATTCCGGCGACGTCCTTGAACGACACTTTGGTTGCGCTCTCCATGTAAACCTTTGCGCGCGACTTGCCGAAAGACATCACGCTGCCCGCCCCGCCGCCGCCGCCCATGCGACGGAGGAAAAAACTCCACAACAGGAAAATGATGCCGAACGGCAGGACCCACGCCAACAGAAATCCTTTCCACCAATCGCTCTCCTGGCGCCCCTCGAACGGAATTCCCTTCTCCTCGAGCTGCTTCACCAGATCAGGATCTTCGACGCGATTCGTTTCAAATGACTTTTCGGAGGACGTTCCCGCCGAATCCATGCGTGCTTCGCCGTAAATCTTCTCCTGCGTAATAATCACGTGGGAGAGCTTTCCCTCGGCGACCATTTGCTTGAATTGGGAATACGGCACCAATAGGTTGTGCTGCCCGCCCAGAAAGGCCTGGGCGACAAACAGCGCCAGCAACACCACCACCAGATACCAGATCGAGAAATTGAATTTCCGTCCGGTCGCCGGTCTCAGTGCCGGTTTTTTCGCTTTTTGATTGTTGTCTTGTGCCACGTCTAAAAATCAACTCCTCGCTGGGCCAAAATGCCCTTGCGGTACGCATGTTTAATTTCCCGCATCTCCGTCACAGTGTCGGCGCGTTCGATAATCTCGGCGGGAGCGCCGCGTCCGGTGAGAATCAACGTTGTCTGCGGCGGCCGCGCATCCATCAGGTCGAGTACGTCGCCCGTCGTAATCAAATTCAGTCCGATCGCGATGAATATCTCATCGAGCAGCACGAGCTTGTAGTCTCCGGAGGCCAGCTTCTGCTTAGCAAATGCCAACGCCTCGTGCGCGGCTTTCTCGTGCTCTTCGCGCGGCAGGTTGTCGTCAATAATTCCCACAAAGCCCTTGCCCATGCGGTGAAACTCCACTTCCGGCTCGAGCCGCGTGATGGATTTCAGCTCGCCGTAGCTCCAACTGCCCTTAATGAATTGCACAATCAGGCAACGGTGACCGTAGCCCACGGCACGGAGCACCGTGCCCAGCGCGGCCGTGGTTTTGCCTTTGCCGTCGCCGGTATTCACCAGGACAAGACCGCACGATTCTTCTTGGGAAGTATCTACCACAGCAGTCCCATCTGCAAACTGAACATGTCCGGCGGATAATTCCGCTGCCAGCGATCAGCCATGTCCGGGCTGAACGTGTATTGCGGCTCCACGAACACGGCGCGCTTGCCCCACTCCTGACGATACCCTGCGAGCGCTGTCAATCCGAACCACGTCGCCTTGCGAACCGTTCCCGGCCGCGCCTCGTGTCCTACGCGCTTTCCAGCCTGCCCCCAGCGCACGGACGGGCCGCCGCCGATGTACCAGCCGGAACATTTCTTTGAAACAGTCGCCTGCAAATTGATGCCCAGATCAATCTCGCGGAAATAGGTCCGCAAGGAAACCGTGCCGCTCTCCGTGGAATCCGAAAGCACTGACACACGGCTGTACATCATCGAGTAGTTAAGGTACGGCGCGAGTGCCATGCTGGATCCCATCGGGCTGACCTTGCGCAGGCTGAGCAAAAAACCCATAGTACCCGCTTGGGGATAACCCTCATTGTTCCAGCGGCCATTCCAGATCGTGTGCACCATCCCCCAGGAAAAGCCGGTATAGGACTTCATCTGCGGCGGCTGCACATCCTGGTATTCATCCTGTGAAAAGAGCAGCGCCGGCAAGCAAATCAGCAGTGCGAGTAAAACGGCAGCAGTGCAGCACCGCATGGCATCCTCCTTCAAAGTTGGTCTCGGCAGGAATCAATACGCCTTGGCAAACACCACTCGCTGCGGGGAATCCTTACCCGTCAAAATGCACTTGCCTCGTTCCTTGGGGCCGTCCAACGGGATCACGCGGTGCGTGGCCTTGATTTCCTCTTGCACGCGCTTCTCGTCATTCACATCGCCCGCCCAGTGGACCAGCGCAAATCCCCCATCCGCCTTGATAAACTCTCTCAGTTCCTCGTAGCTATTCACTTCGCGCGTATGCTCCGTCAGGCGAGTCTTCGCGCGGTCGAACATTTCCTGTTGAATATTGTCCAGCAACTGCCGTACTTGCGCCGCGATCTGGTCAAGCGGCAGCGTCAGCTTCTCGCGCGAGTGCCGCTTCGTCAGCACCGCCTGCTTCGCTTCGAGATCGCGCGGCCCCAGTTCGATGCGCAGCGGATAACCGTAGAGTTCCGCTTCGGCAAATTTGAAGCCCGGAGTCACGTTGTCACGGTCATCCACGCGGACGTCAAAGCCCTGCATGCGGACATCTCCCGCCAGCGCGTGCGCCGTCGCCAGCACGCGCGCCTTCTCGTCGTCCTTCTTGAAGATCGGCACGAGGATCACCGGAGTGGCGGCCAGGCGCGGCGGAATCACCACGCCGTCATCGTCGCCGTGCGTCATGATCAGCGCGCCGACCAGCCGTGTCGAGACTCCCCATGACGTCGCGTAAACGTATTCCAATTCGTTATTCGCATTTTGGAAGGTCACGTCGAACGCCTTGGCGAAGTTCTGCCCGAGGTTGTGCGACGTTCCCGCCTGCAGTGCGCGGAAGTCCTGCATCATCGCTTCGATGCAGTACGTTGCCACCGCGCCGGGGAAGCGCTGCCCTGCGCTCTTCTCGCCATAGAGCACCGGCATCGCCATGTAATGCTCGGCAAAGTCGCGATAAACGTGCAGCATGCGGATCGTCTCTTCCTGCGCCTCTGCCGCCGTGGCGTGAGCGGTGTGCCCCTCCTGCCACAGGAATTCCGCCGTGCGCAGAAACAGCCGCGTCCGCATCTCCCAGCGATAAACGTTGGCCCACTGGTTAATGAGCAGCGGCAGATCGCGGTAGCTCTGAATCCAATTCTTATACATCGCCCAGATCACCGTCTCCGACGTCGGGCGAATGACGTAATTCTCTTCCAGCTTCCCTTTCGGCACCAGCTTCCCGCCGGATTCGGAGGGCGCAAGTCCCGAGTGCGTCACGACCGCGCACTCCATCGCGAACCCTTCCACGTGTTCCGCTTCCTTCTCCAGAAAGCTCTGTGGAATCAGCAGCGGAAAATACGCATTGACGTGACCGGTCTCTTTGAACATCCGGTCGAGCTGCCGCTGGATGGCTTCCCAAATCGCGTAACCGTTGGGACGAATCACCATGCAGCCTTTGACCGGAGCATGATCTGCGAGCTTTGCTTCACGGACCACATCCACATACCACTGATTATAATCTTTTGCGCGCGGAGTTATGTTCTTTGCCATGCCATCGGGGTTAAACAGTTTCCATGTATCAAAGGTCTCTATTGCGAGACCGCTACTAATTCCTGTGCCAACTCTATCGCCTCTTCATCCAGCTTGCTGAGCATCAAGTCCTTCTGTTCCTGCGTCATCTGATCGCTGTCGCGCACCATTTTCTTGCCGTTCAGCACTTCGCCCTTGCGCTTCACGACCAACTCGCGAATCCGCGCGTCGTCCCGCGGGCGCGCCTGCCGGAGTTGATTGATCTCCTGCCGCACCTGCTCGCCGCGCTTGATTTGCTGATCCAGAAACGCCAGATTCACGTTGGTACCGCTGCGCCGCGGACTCACCGCCGCGCCGGTCGTGTCCGCCTGCGGCGCCGCACTCGTTTTCGTTTGTGAGTTGTTGCGGCTGCACCCCATCATGCACACCAGCAATAGTCCGGCCAGAAGAAAAAGTCGGTTCAAGTTGTTCAAGTGCAGTTGACCGTGATCATTTTTCCCGTCGTACAAGTGGCTCGAGAAGTTTGATCAATTCTGGAATGCTCTGTTCAATTGTATCCCAGACTTCTTCGAGATCTATTCGCTTGTAGTCATGAACGAGCCGGTTGCGCATTCCGGCCATTTCAAACCACGGAATGTTCTTATGCAAACTCTTGTAAGAATCGGAAATGTGCCGTGCGGCTTCGCCTATGATTCCGATTTGCCAAAACACGCTACTCTGGACAGCTTCTCGCTCGACAAATTCGTCGAATGGGATTCCTTCGACAAACTTTATTGCCTTGCGCGCGGCATTCAGGATGTCAAGCAGCAAAGCGTCATCGTGCGACATAAATCTGCTGCGCGGATCTTAAAATGGAATTGCGCCGAATCCAGTTATCACTGCGCTCCACGGACTTGCGCAGTACCAGATCAACGGGTCGTCCGAACAGTCGTTTCAACTCCTCTTCCATGTTCACGAGATCGAACAGCGTACGGTGAGCCTCTGGCTCGAAGCTGACCAGAACATCAATGTCGCTGTCCGGTCGAAACTCTGTTCCGGTCGCCGAACCGAAAATCGAGAATTCGCTCACTCTCCACTTTCGACAAAACGCCTCAATCTGCTGATACGGAACTGGAATCTGGAGGGTCATTGATGACTTTCCTGCTCTAATCGAGAGTTGCTTACGAGAATTACGCTCTGCCCAAATAATGAATGGCCCGCCCGTGCGCCGCCATCGCCGCCTCCATTACCGCTTCGGTCAGCGTCGGGTGCGCATGAATCGTATTGAAAATGTCTTCGGCCGTCGCTTTCAGCGTCCGCGCCGTGCACAGTTCGGCAATCATCTCCGTCGCCTCGCTGCCGACGATATGCGCGCCGATCAGCGTGTCGTCATCCTCGCGGAAGAGCAGCTTAACGAAGCCGTCAGTATGTCCAATCGCATTCGCCTTGCCGGAGGCCGAAAACGGAAATTTCCCGACACGATAGGCGATCCCCAGCTCTTTACACTTCTGCTCGGTGTAACCCACGCTCGCCACCTGCGGCTGGCAGTAGGTACAGGACGGCACGTTGTCGTAATCCAGCGGATGCGGATGTTTGCCGGCGATATTCTCGACGCAGATCATCCCTTCGTGCGACGCTACGTGCGCTAGCTGCGGCGGCCCGATCACATCCCCAATCGCACAAAAGCCCGGCACGTTCGTGCGGTACATCTCGTCTACTTTGATGAACCCGCGCTCAACGGCCACACCCGTATGCTCGAAGCCCCACTCGTCGAGATTCGCCCGAAATCCAATCGCCACCAGACAGACATCGCCGCTGAATGCCTTTTCTCCGCTCTGGCCGCTCGTACGGACCGTGACACTTGCACTATTGACGTTGACGGCTTCCACCTTTGTCGAAACGTGAATGTCAATCCCGAGCTTCTTCAGCGACCGCGCCAGCATCGTGCTGCTCTCCAGATCCTCTATCGGCAGCACATTGGGCAGCATTTCGATCATCGTCACCTTTGTTCCCAGCGCCGCATAGAAGTAAGCAAACTCGATCCCGATCGCCCCCGCGCCGATCACCACCATCTCGCGCGGCTGCTCCGGCAGAATCATCGCTTCTTTGTACGTGATCACGCGCTGCCCATCCACCGGCACGCCGGGAATCGAGTGATTTACGCTCCCGGTCGCAATGATCACATGCTTTCCCGCAACGCGATCAATCACCGTTGCCCGATCGCGCTTATCGAGAACTTCTATGCCGCCGTTTGCGAGCACCCGGAATCGTCCGTCAATCCGCTTGATGCCGAGCTTCTTCACCAAGAACTCGACGCCCGACGAATTCTTCGTCGAGACCTCGCGCGAACGCTGAATCACGCGCTGCCAATCCAAACCGTTCACCGCAACCTGAATTCCGAGGTCCGGCACCAGATGCTGAAGATCCTGAAACGTTTCTGCTGTCTTCAACAGCGCTTTAGACGGAATGCAGCCCCAGTTCACGCAGACCCCGCCCAGCGGCTGTTCATCTATTACACACGTCGTCAGGCCAAGTTGTGCCGCACGAATCGCCGCGACATAACCTCCCGGCCCGCCCCCTAACACCACGACGTCAAGACTCTGTCCCGAATCGGCCATGAATATGTTTGTTTATCCTGAACTTACTGAACGATGCGCCCGCCTTTGGCGCAAATTTTAATATAACGAAGGCTTGCGAAAGTCGCAAGCCTTCTGAAAACGTAACTTTATGGGACAAAAGATTTTTCGCCGCAACTCCGGGCTTATGCCTCGGCCAGCAACTTCCCTCGTTCCGCTTTGGCATGATGTTCCGCTTCCAGCCAGCGTTCGGCGTCAATCGCCGCTTTGCACCCCGCACCCGCGGCCGTGACCGCTTGGCGATAGTGATGATCGTGAACGTCGCCTGCCACGAAGACTCCCGGAATGTCGGTGAACGACGATTCCGGTTCATGCAGAAGATAGCCGTTCTCGTCCGTCTTCAGGATGTCCCGCACGATGCGCGTGTTCGGCTCATGGCCAATCGCAACAAAGAACCCATCCGCCGGAATCACGCGTTCTTCACCTGTTTTCAAATTCAGCGTGCGAACTCCGGTCACGAACGCGCCCTTGCCGTCATCGAGAATTTCTTCGATCACGCTGTCATACACGACTTCAATTTTCGGATTCGCCAGCACGCGCTCCTGCATGATCTTCGATGCGCGGAACGAATCGCGGCGATGGATCAGGATGACCTTAGAGGCATGACGTGTGAGGTACAGTGCTTCCTCCATTGCGGTGTCGCCACCGCCGACCACGACCACAACTTTGCCACGGAAGAAGAAGCCGTCGCACGTGGCACAGGCTGAAACACCCTTGCCCTGCAAGCGCTTCTCCGATTCAAGTTCCAGCCACTTTGCAGAAGCGCCCGACGCCACAATCACCGCCTCGGCGCGAAGATGGTCTCCGGAGCCAAGATTGATGCGGTAGGGACGGTGAGCAACTTCCAGGGACGCAACCTCATCGGCAATAAACGTAGTGCCGAAGCGTTCCGCCTGTTTGTGGAACCGCTCCATGAGTTCCGGACCCAAAATCCCTTCCGGAAAACCCGGGTAGTTTTCGACGTCGGACGTAATCATGAGCTGGCCACCCGGCTGCAAGCCCTCAACTACCACCGGATTCAGATTGGCGCGACCCGCGTAGATCGCCGCCGTAAGTCCAGCCGGGCCGGAACCGATAATGACTAATTGATGAATCGTCTGTTCGCTCACTCGTGATCCTTGTTCCATTTGCGTTCAATCCATGCGGTTACTTGTTCCAGCGCTTCCAGATATCCGGCCGGGCCGTGGCCGCTGATCACCGCCACGCACGCCGGAGCCGTTAGCGAGCTGCGGCGAAACTCCTCGCGCGCGCTGATATTGGTAAGATGCACCTCGATGGCCGGAAGAGTCACGGCACTCAGTGCATCTCGAAGTCCTACGGACGTATGCGAATAGCTGGCGGGGTTGATGACGATTCCATCCGCCCAGTGCCGCGCCTGCTGAATCAGCGAAATCAGTTCGCCCTCGTGGTTGCTCTGGCGAACGAGCACCTCGACACCGACCTCGCGGGCATGGTGATAGACGAGATCTTCGAGTTCGAGATACGATGTGTGGCCGTAAACGTCCGGTTCGCGCTCGCCCAACAGATTCAGATTCGGCCCGTTCAGCACCAGAATGCGCGCGGTTCTCTTTTCCGCCAGCGGTTTGCCTTGCGCCGCGATCTCGCATACCCACTCCGCCACTTTCTTCACCGCGCCAGGCGAAACATCTGAAGTCACAAGTGCCTCGCCCGGCCGTTTGAGCAACACCCAATGCAGTCTGCCCGCAAGCGTCTTCTTATCGTACGCCAGCGCGGCGATAATTTCATCTGACTGCAATTCTGCCCGCGGCAACTGAACCTTGGACAAAACGTCGTCCAATCGCGCCGAGTCTTCGCTGTTCAGCAGCTCTAACGCATGGGACAGTGCAACCGCCGCTCGCAGCCCCAGAAATATGGCTTCTCCATGCAGGAACGTGCGATACCCGGTCGCGGTTTCCAGCGCATGCCCAAACGTGTGGCCAAGATTCAGGAGCCGTCGCCGGTCACTCTCGCGTTCGTCCTGGGCGACAATCTCTGCCTTCACACGTGCCGCCTGCGAAATCGCATCATGTGCAGTTGCGCGCGGCCATTCATAGAGATCCGGGCCATGCTGCTCAATTGTCTTCCAAAGTTCTCCACCCGCCAGCAACGCGGACTTGACCACTTCGGCTGATCCGGATCTCCATTCGCGCGGCGCCAGGGTTTCCAGCACGGCCAACGGCGACAGCACGGCCAACGGCTGATGAAAGGTGCCGATCAGATTCTTCGCCAGCGGATGATCTACTCCGGTCTTCCCGCCGATCGCCGCATCCACCATCCCCAAGAGCGACGTCGGCGCCGCAATCCAACGAATTCCCCGCGCATACACGCTCGCGCAGAAGCCGGCTAAGTCCGTCGAGACTCCGCCACCAAGACCGATAATGACATCATCGCGCGAAAGGTTCCGTTCCGCCATCAGATCGAGCAGCGCGGATGCGGTGCGCAGCGTCTTGTGCACTTCGCCCGGCTCAAAAGTCGCTGAGTGCACCTCGAACTCGCGTTCGATCAGTGCGTCGCGCAGCTCCTGCTCATAGAGCAGCGCCACTCTGGCATCCGCAACGAGAAAAAGCCGCGGCCGTTGCGGCAGAAGCTGTACGACCTGTCCCGCGACCCACGACAGCTCCTCATTTGCAAAGCGAATGGGAATCGTCCGGGCGGCAAGTCGCAGGAGAATTTCAGACTCGTTCACTGCGCCTCAACTTCGCGAGGATAAGAGACGCAATCTCTTCCGGACTCTGCTCACGCGTCACATTGATGATGACCGAAGCCTGCTCATACGCGGCTTCGCGGCGCGCCAGCAATTCCGCCAATCTGTTCCGCAATTCTGTCTCGCCTTTAATCCCTGCCAGCAATGGTCGCCCGTCTGCGCCTTGATTCCGTTCCACCAGCAAATCAAGATCGGCGGACAAATACACGAGCACTCCATTCTGGCTGACGTTTTCGACATTGTCCGCGCGTTCCAGCGCTCCCGCCCCCAGCGCAATCACGGCGCCGCTCTCATGGAGGAGTTCGCTCAGCATCGCCGTTTCCAATTCGCGAAAGAACGGCTCGCCATGATCGGCAAAAATCGTCGGAATACTCTTGCCGGCACGCCGCTCAATTTCCGTGTCGAGATCGAGAAACGTCCAGCCCAGCTGACGCGCGAGTTCCGCTCCCACGGTGGACTTGCCGACGCCCGGCATCCCGCTGAGAAAGATCAGGCCCACGGCGTGCCGGGAGAGGCCGCAAGATGCGCGCGAATCTCTTCCATCGAATCGCCGCCGTACTTCTCCAAGAACGGATTCATCAACGCCAGCAGCGCCATCGCCTCCCCCACAATTCCCGCCGCCGGTACGGCGCACACATCGCTACGTTCGCGCAGCGCAACTGCCGCTTCCTTTGTTACCATGTCCACCGACTCCAAGGGCTGACCGAGGGTCGAGAGCGGCTTCATCGCCACGCGAATCCTGAGCGGCTCGCCATTGCTCATCCCGCCTTCCGTCCCGCCGGCGTTGTTCGTCTGCCGCACGATGTTTCCGGCCGCATCTTTGAAGATCCGGTCGTGTACTTCGCTGCCGAAGCGCTCTGCCGTCTCCTCCGCCAATCCGAAGCCCACCGCCTTCATCGCGTGAATGGACATCATCGCCCCCGCGAGAATGCCATCCAGCCGCCGGTCATAATGCACATAGCTTCCCAGTCCCACCGGCAGGCCGGTCACAACCACTTCTAAGACACCGCCCACGGTGTCGCCTCGCAACATCGCGTCATCAATCACGGCCATCATCTCGCGCTCCGCTTGCGGATCGAGACAGCGCACGGGACTCGCATCCGCTCGCCGATCGATTTCTTCCGGAGAGAGCGCGAGCACATCCGGATTTGCGGTCACGCGACCGATGCGTACAATGTGGCTGCCCACGCTGACGCCGAATTGCCGCAGGAATTTTCGCGCGATGGCCGCCAATGCCACACGCATTGCCGTCTCCCGCGCCGACGAGCGCTCGATCACATTCCGAATGTCCTCGTGCTGATACTTGACCGCTCCCGCCAGATCCGCATGTCCGGGACGCGGGCTGGTCAGCGGAGCCGTGCGCTCGCCGTTGGGCGGTGCATCCGCGCGCATCCGCGATTCCCAATTCGGCCAATCCTTATTCTCGATCAGCAATGTAATCGGCGATCCAAGTGTCTTTCCATAGCGCACGCCGGTCAAAACCTGCGCGCGATCCTGCTCAATTTTCATCCGGTCGCCGCGCCCATACCCTTGCTGGCGACGACGCAGGTCAACCGCAATCTCGTCTTCGGAAATAGCCAAACCGGCGGGCATTCCTTCCAGAATTCCCACCAGACATTTGCCGTGGCTCTCGCCTGCCGTTAGAAATCGAATCATGCGGTTTGCAGTTGCGGCAGTAATTCGTGCATCGCCTTATCCAGGGGAAACTCTCGTCCGGTCCATAATTGAAACGACGCTGCGGCCTGCGCGATCAACATGACAAGTCCATTCTGCGTCCGCGCCCCGCACTCTTCGGCCCGCTCCAGAAACCCGGTCTTGCGCGGCGCATAGATCATGTCTAACACAGCGGCTCCCTCGCGAAAGTTCAAGCGCTCCGGCAGCGGGCTGCCGGGAAGCTTTGTACTTCCCACCGGCGTGGCTTGAACGACCAAATCAAAATCCCGCAAAAAATGCGCCGCCGTTTGCACCTCGATCACGCTGCTCGAAGCGAATCTCGAAAGAAGCGGATTCAGCGTTATCTGCGCCCGAGCCAGATTTCGAGTCGCGACCTCCACTCGAGCGCCGCTGTACAAATCACTCAAGCCATATAGCGCCGCCCGCGCCGCGCCGCCGCTGCCGATCACGAGGATCAGCTCAGGCTGAAACGCTGCGCCCACCAAGTCACGCAGAGCAAATTGAAACCCGGCTACGTCGGTATTCTCTCCCATCAATCCCCGCGCAGTTGATGTAAGAACGTTCACGGCTCCTGTCAGGCGTGCCGCCGGAGAGAACTCGATGCACTCGTTCGCTGCCTGCTCCTTGTAGGGTGTCGTCACATTTAGACCGTCAAAGGCACCGCTGTGCAAAAAAGATTGCATCTCAGGCGGAGGCACGTCGTAAATCCTGTACTCCCCTTCCACTCCCGTCTCGTGAAAGGCCCACTCAAAGATCGCCGGCGAGAGACTATAGGAAATCCGTTCGCCCAATACCCCGAGCCGCAGTCCGCTCATGTCAACCGCACAGAGGCAGGAGCCCGCCGCGCCAGATCATTCCAGAATTCAGGGTAGGAAACCGCCGCGCACTCGGCATCGTCAATCACGGTCTCCCCTGCTGCCAAGAGCCCGGCCACGGCAAACGCCATTGCAATTCGGTGATCCCCCGCGGTTTCGATCTCTGTTTCGGTTAAACTGCTCGGCCCGGTAACGGCAAATCCGTCCTCCCAAACCTCCACTTGCGCCCCCATCCGCCGCAAATTCTCAGTGATGAGCTTCAGCCGGTCGGACTCTTTGACGCGCAATTCTGCGGCATCGAAGAACTCGGTGCGCCCAGATAGTTGGCTCGCGAGCACCGCCAATGCCGGAATCTCATCAATCAGTCTTGCCGTTTCCGGCGATCGCACACTGAATGCCGTTGCCGATGAAGCCCGAACCGTTATCGTCGCCACCCCCTCGCACCCCGCCTCGTGAACGCCGCTCAAATGGATATCCGCGCCGTGCTCCCGCAGCAGTTTAATCAACGCGATGCGCAGCGGATTCGCCAGCACATTTGGCAACTGGAGCATAGAATCGCGTACCATCAGCGCCGCCACAATCCAGAAAGCCGCCGTGGAAGGATCACTGGGAATGTCTCCGCTCAACTGTTCGCCGGTAAGGCGAACGTGCTCCGGATTCACCGTGATCCGCTCGACATAGTCCACGCCGACGCCCAGCAGTCGCTCCGTGTGATCGCGCGTCACGATCGGCTCGCGATAACGAGTTACGCCGCTTGCCTTCAATCCCGCGAGCAGCACCGCCGATTTCACTTGCGCGCTTGCCACTGGCGACTCATAGTCAATTCCCGTGAGTGGCCGTCCTACAATCCGCGCCGGCAAGTGCCCGTCCGTCAAGTCAATCTTGGCGCCCATCAATCGCAGCGGCGCCGCGACGCGCTCCATCGGCCGCCGCGACAGCGACGTGTCTCCGACGAGCGTCCATTCGCCCTCATGTCCCGCGAGAATCCCCAGCAGCAGTCGTGCCGTCGTTCCCGAATTCCCGCAGTCCAGTTCCGCCGACCGACAGCCGGCATGACCGTGAATCGCTACACTTCTGCCTGCCCGCCGCACGCTCTTTCCCAGCCGCTCAAGGCACTTCAGCGTCGTCAGGCAGTCGTCGCCCGTCCCGTAATTCGAGAGCTGTACATCATCGCCGACATAGAGCGACAGCAGCGCGCGCCGGTGCGAAATGGATTTATCTCCCGGCAGCTGAACTGCGCCGCGAAGCGGTGCCTTCGCCGCCGTTATGATCGCGCGGCTCATGAATTAAGTGCGCCGCGGCAGTACTCGTCCCACAATCGGCGCGATCTGCCCGATCTCATTCACCAGATCTTCGAATTGCGGCGGATAGAGCGACTGAAAACCGTCCGACAGCGCGTGCTCCGGATCGGGATGCATCTCCACCATCACCCCGTCCGCACCCGCGGCAATCGAAGCCCGCGCCAGCGGAATCACCATCGCTCGCCGTCCTGTGCCATGCGACGGATCGGTAATGATCGGCAGATGCGACAACTCCTTCACCGCCGGGATGATACTCAGATCGAGCGTGTTGCGTGTGAAATCCGAAAACCCGCGCACGCCCCGCTCGCACAAGATCACTTGATAGTTGCCTTCGGCGAGCACATATTCGGCTGCACTGAGCAACTCTTCCAGTGTCGCCGCCGCTCCGCGTTTCAAGAGAATCGGATGTCCGCTTCGTGCCGCGAGCTTCAAGAGCGCATAGTTCTGCATGTTCCGCGCGCCGATCTGCAGTACGTCCACATACTGTGCCGCCAGCGTCACGCTCTCTTCGTCCATCACCTCGCTCACCACCGGCAGCCCCGTCACGCGCCGCGCCTCCGCTAAGAATTTCAAACCCTTTTCGCCCAATCCCTGAAACGAATACGGCGATGTCCGCGGCTTAAACGCTCCCCCGCGCAGCATATGCCCGCCCGCCGCACGCACGCGCTCCGCCGCGTCAATAATCTGCTCCGCCGACTCCACCGCGCACGGCCCGGCGATAATGACCAGCTCTCGTCCGCCGATCGTCACGCCGTTCACGTTCACAATCGTGTCGTCCGGCTTCGCTTCACGCGTCACCAGGCGAAACGGCTTCGTCACACGAATTGTCTGCACCACACCCGGCAGCGCTTCGATCATTGCCTGATCAATCGGCGTTTGATTTCCCGTGATGCCGATCGCCGTGCGTGTCGGCCCGGCCATCGGATGCGCCTCGAGGCCAAGCCGCTTGATCTCGCGCAGAACGATTTGGATCTGCTCGTTCGTGGCATTATGTTTCATGATCACGAGCATGGCAAAATCCTGCGATACGGTGCGGCAAGAGACCGGATTGACCGGTCTGGAAACAAGATAGTCAGTAGGCGGGACAAGTCAGGTAATTCCCTTGATAAGACGTAACGGGAGAGTATAACATTTCTTCACGATTTTTTCCACCGACCCGCTTGGGAGAACTCCCAAACGCCTGCCTCTTCCGTACGGGCAAACTCAAACTATTCTTTAAGCGTAGTATAAATAAGTCTTTATCTCAAAAGGAACCTTTCATCACCTTGTGCGTGTATTTGGCACGTTATGCTTCCCGCACCCACAGGGCTGAGTAATGCGCTATTTGACTCTTCGCGTCGGACTGGTCGCCCTTCTAATGGTGATCGCCCTCTGGGGCTGCCGCAATAGCGCCTCCGCCCCTCGCCTCTCTTTTCCCTTTCGCACGGCATCTTCATCTGATTTTCCATCCGGAGCCGATACCAGTATGCAGCGAATTGACCTGCCCAAACAGCGCGTGCGCGCCCCCGAATTCCCGCGCGCGTTTGCCTGGGTAAACACCGACCGCCCGCTTTCGCTTCAGAATGAGCTCAGCGGGAACGTCGTCGTGCTCGACTTCTGGACCTACTGCTGCATCAACTGCATGCACGTTCTCCCGGATCTGGAATACATCGAGCACAAATACGCGGGTCAGCCGGTGGTCGTGATCGGCGTGCATTCGGCCAAGTTCGACAACGAAGGCGACAAGAACAACATCCTCACGGCGGTCCAGCGCTACAACATCGCGCATCCGGTGATCGTGGATGAGAATCACGACGTCTGGTCGCAATACAACGTTAGCTCCTGGCCAACGCTAATCATCGTTGATCCGGAAGGCCGCATCGTCGGCTCGCTCTCCGGCGAAGGCAACCGCGCCGCGCTCGATGCTGTCGTCTATTCGCTCTTGCAGGAAGGCCGGGAGAAAGGGACTCTTGCTGCCGCGCCGCCGAAGATCGAGCGCAAATCCCGCGTCCCTTCAACTTCCGGTTTAGCCTTTCCCGGCAAGGTGCTCGCGGAACCGGATGGGAAGTACCTATTCATTTCGGACTCAAACCACGATCGCGTGGTCATCTCCTCCCCTGACGGCAACGTCATCGCTATCGCCGGCTCGGGGCAGAAAGGCAGCGCCGACGGGAGTTTTGCGAGCGCACAGTTCAACAATCTGCAAGGCATGGCCTACGACCCGACAACTGACGTCTTGTATGTCGCGGACACGGACAATCATTTGATTCGCAAACTGGATCTGGACGCAAAGACGGTGGAGACGATCAGCGGCACAGGTGAGCAAGTGTACGATCGCACCGGCGGCGGCGTGGGTCGCCGGCAAGGACTGAACAGCCCGTGGGATCTGGCGCTCGTGGATGGCAAGCTCTACATCGCGATGGCGGGACCGCATCAGTTGTGGGTGCTTGATCTCGCCACGGGAGTTGCGCAGGCATGGGTTGGCTCCGGGCGCGAGGATCTTCTTGATAGCCCCGGTCTCTCCGCGTCGCTCGCACAGCCTTCCGGAATTGTACAGAAGGGCGACTGGCTCTATTGGGCGGATTCGGAAGTCAGCGCCGTGCGTCGCGCGAACATCAAGACGCGCAAAGTGGAAACGCTGGTAGGCACGGGCCTCTTTGACTTCGGTGACAACGACGGCGACTTCAGCGAAGCGCTCTTCCAGCATCCGCTCGGCGTCGCGGTATCTGGCGACGACATTCTGCTCGCCGACACGTACAACAGCAAGGTCAAGCGCCTAAATGAGCGGACGCAACAGGTCACCACGGTCGCGGGCGTCGGTCATCCGAACGCGGTCGCCTTGAACACGAGCGAACTCTCCCTCTATGAGCCGGGCGGCCTTTCCGTTCGCGGCGATACGCTCTACATCGCCGACACCAACCACGACCGCGTCGTCGCTTATGATCTGAAGAGCGGCGCGTGGCGTGAACTCCTGCTCAAGGGCTTGCGCGTCGTCGCCGCCCGCCGTCTGGAAACGGCCAACGTTCCTATCCGCGAAGTGAACGTGCGATCGGGCAGCGATCTTACTCTGCGCATCGGCGCCAAATTCGCCAAAGGCATTCACCTCAATCGCGAAGCGCCGATCAACTACGCCTTCACTCCGGCGTCGAACGGCGATACGAACCATGCCATCGAAGGGTTCGCCAAGAACAATCAGTTCCCGGTGGAAATCCGCGTTCCCGCCGAGGCCGTGCGCAGCGGCGAAACGTATCAGACGATGCTGTCCATCGCCTACTGCACGGACGCAAACGAGGGACTCTGCGTTCCCGTTACTCTGAACTGGCGACTGAAACTGAACGAAGATCCCTCCGCCACGAACATCGTCGAGCTCAACGAGACGATTTCTCCGATGCATTGACAGTGGTGCTTCTTTCCCCCAAATCTTTGATTTGGGGGCCAGGGGGTTGCGGTCTTTCCTCGTTCATCGTCCCGCGTTCATCGCTTCTTCCATTATCTTCACACTTGCGCTGGCCCCGAGCCGCGTCGCTCCCGCTTCGATCATTCTGAGTACATCAGCATACGTCCGAATTCCCCCCGCCGCCTTCACCCCCAGCCCGTACGACCGAACAGCCTCGCTCATCAGGCGCATGTCCTCCACAGTCGCCCCGCCCGGACCGAACCCTGTTGAAGTCTTCACGAAATCCGCATTCGCCTGCACGCAGAGCACGCACGCTTTTCTCTTCTCTTCATCCGTGAGTAGCGCGCATTCGAGAATCACCTTTAGGATTGCGCCGCTCTCGTGACATTCGTCGGCAACCGCGACTATATCCGCCTCGACCTCCAACTCCCGCCCCGCTTTCAGTCCCCCCACCCAAATCACCATGTCAATCTCTTGCGCGCCCAGCCGGATCGCATCGCGCGCCTCGGCAACTTTCATTTCTGTCGTATTGGCCCCGAGCGGAAATCCCACCACGGCACAGACTTTCACATCTGAGCCCGCAAGGTAACTTGTCGCCATCGGCACATAAACCGGATTCACACACACCGTGGCAAAATGAAGTTCTAACGCCTCGCGGCACAACTGCTGAATTTGCGCCGGGGTCGCCTCCGGCTTCAACGCTGTGTGATCAATGTACCTGGCAAGTTCGTGAGGGGTCATGGTCATCTGCTGAATTGAGTTTCGTGTTCAAATGGAAATGCCGCACCAAGCGCGGCATCTCTGCTCTCTTTCCCCCTGCCTGCGGGGGGATAAAAGGGGATTCATACGCGCTGCTAAGCCTGAAACGCCGTCTTCGCTTTCTCCTTGATCGCGGTGAGCACCTGATCGTAGGACTCCGCGAATTTCTTCACGCCATCGTCTATCAGGTCGCGCGTCACCTGATCCATGTCTATCCCAACCTCAGCGATCTTCTTTAGCGTCGGTTCCGCGGTCTCGAGACCTTTGAGTAGGCTCTTCATGGGCTGCCCGTGATCGCGAAACGCTTCCAAAGTTTGCAGCGGCATCGTGTTGACCGTGTGCTCCGCAATCAACTCCTGCACGTAGAGAATGTCGCTGTATTCGGGATTCTTGGTGGACGTGCTCGCCCACAAGGGCCGCTGCACGCGGGCGCCCTGCGCCGCAATGCGCTTCCACCGCGTCCCGCCGGTCACGTCAAGAAAGTGCTGATAGGCGCGGCACGCGTTCGCATTTGCCGCTTTGCCGCACAGCTCCTTATGACCTTTCTCTACCAACTGTTTGTCAGCTACGTTGTCCACGCGGCTCACGAAGAAGCTCGCCACCGACGCAATCCGCTCCACCGGTCGAGCGGCCGCCAATCGCTCCTCGCACGCCTGCAAATACATCTCGATCACCTGCCGGTATTGATGAATGGAAAAAAGCAGCGTGATGTTAATGTTCAGCCCTTCCGCAAGCAGCGTCTTAATCGCCGGCATCCCTGCATCCGTTCCCGGCACTTTGACCATCACGTTGGGACGGTTCACCGATTTCCACAGCCGGCGCGCTTCCACTAATGTCTTTGCCGTGTCATAGGCCGACTTCGGCGAGACCTCAATGCTCACGTAGCCGTCCGCGCCGCTACTCTGGTCATACACCGGACGAACGACATCGCACGCCCGCTGCACGTCTCGCACCGCGATCTTTTCGAAAATCATCCCCGGTGACTCTGCACGCTTGAGTCCCTCCTCGATGTCGTGATCGTAATCCCCGCTCTTGGAAATCGCCTGTTGAAAGATCGTCGGGTTCGAGGTCATCCCGCGTACGCCGTTGTCAATCAGTTTATTCAGTTGGCCGGAATCCATCAGTTCGCGGCTGATGTAATCCAACCACACCGATTGCCCCAGGTCCAGCGTTGCTTTCAGAATCGGATCCATGCTTGCTCCCTCCTTCGATAAATCTTACGCACCCGCAGCTTCGATGTCCAGAATCTTCTTGACGCGCCGCTCGTGTCGCTCCAGATGCGAAAAACGAGCCTTGAGAAAAGCGCCGATGACTTCCTTCGCCAGCTCCGGCCCGATGACTCGCGCCCCGATGCAAATCACGTTCATATCGTCATCTTCCACGCCTTGCCGCGCGGAAAACGTGTCATGGCACAGCGCCGCGCGAATGCCCTTCATCTTGTTCGCGGCAACGCACGCGCCCACGCCGCTCCCGCAAATAATCACTCCCCGCTCGGCTTGCCCGCTCGTCAACGCACGTCCCACCGCCCGCGCAAAGTCGGGATAGTCCACCGGGGCGTTGGAATTGGTGCCCAAGTCGAGCACGTCATGTTCCTGCTCTTTCAGCCACGGGACGAGCTGAGTTTTCATCTCGTACCCCGCATGATCGCACCCCACGGCAACTTTCATAGCTTACGATTCCACCAGTTGACGGTTCTTGCTAACGACATTCCGCGCCTGCGTGACGACGTTGCTCACGGTCAAGCCGAAGTACTCCATCGCCGCGTCGCCGGGAGCCGAAATGCCGAACGTGTCCAATCCGATCACCCCTCCCTGTTCGCCGACATACTTCCACCAGCCGATCGTCGCCCCCGCTTCCACTGCGAGCCGGTTCTTCACGTCCGGCGGCAGCACGGATTTCTTGTAGCTGTCCGGCTGCTGCTCGTAGAGTTCCAGACAAGGCATCGAGACGACTCGCGTGGGAAGTCCGCCCTTGTCCAGCTCCTTCTGTGCATCCAGCGCCAGCGGCACTTCGCTGCCCGTCGCCATGATGATCAGCTCCGGCGGCTGACTCGAGGCTTCCGATAACACATAGCCTCCGCGCTCGACTTTCATCGAATACGTTGCCGGATCAATGATCGGCAAGTTCTGACGTGTCAGGCAGAGCGCGGTCGGCCCGTCGCGCCGCTCAATGGCCAGCTTCCAGCATTGCGCCGTTTCGTTGGCGTCCGCCGGTCGCATCACCCAGAGATTCGGCGTCGCGTGCATGTGCCAGAGATGCTCCACCGGCTGGTGTGTCGGGCCATCTTCTCCTAAGCAAATGCTGTCGTGCGTGTACACATAGATCACCGGAATCCCGGAGAGCGCCGCCAGCCGCACCGATGGCTTCATGTAATCGAGGAAATTCAAGAACGTCGCGCCGAAGGCAATGAAGGGAGCCGTGAGCGCAATTCCGTTCAGGATCGCCCCCATGCCATGCTCACGCACACCAAAGCGAAGATTACGGCCAAGGCGATTTCCTTTTTCGAAATCCCCCAGCCCTTGCATGTAATTCAGATTCGATTCGGCCAGGTCCGCGCTGCCGCCGATCATCCACGGCAGAATCGGCGCAAGCGAGTTGATCGCCTTCTCCGAAGCCTTGCGTGTGGCTATCGGCTTTTCATTGCCGCTCCATGTTGGCAGCTTTTCTTTCCAGTCTTTCGGCAGGCTGAAGTTCCAAAACGTCTCCCACTGCTGCTTGAACTCGGATGATGCGCTCTTCGCCTGTTCGAGCGCGCGTTCCCATTCCGCTTGCCACTCCGCGCCGCGCTTCAACGCCAAGCGGAAATGCTTTTGCGCTTCATTCGGAATGTAGAAAAACTTGTCGTCCGGCCATCCGAGATTGCGCTTGGTGGCGGCAACCTCATCAGCTCCTAACGGTGAACCGTGGGCTTTCGCCGTTCCCGCTTTGTTCGGCGAGCCGTAGCCGATGATCGTACGACAGCAGATCAAGGTCGGGCGTTCGGTCTCGGCAATTCCTGCGCGCACTGCCACTTCCACTTCGTCCGGATTCAAGCCGTCCGCATCCAGCACATGCCAGCCATACGCCTCGAACCGCTTCGTCACGCTTTCGGTGAAGGTGATGTCCGTGCTGCCGTCAATCGAAATCTTGTTATCGTCGTAAAGCAGTGTGATGCAGCCCAGTCCCAAATGTCCTGCCAGCGATGCCGCTTCCGAGGACACGCCCTCCATCAAATCGCCGTCGGAGCAGATTCCGAACGCGCGGAAGTTGATCACTTCATGCTCGGGTGTGTTGAACATCGCCGCCAGATGTTCCCGCGCCATTGCCATCCCTACGATATTCCCGACTCCTTGCCCCAGCGGCCCGGTTGTCGTCTCCACGCCGGGAGTCAGGTGCACTTCCGGGTGCCCCGGAGTCTTGCTCCCCTTCTGCCGGAAATTCTTGATGTCATCCAGCGACAGATCGTAACCAGTCAAATGCAAGAGCGAGTACAAGAGCATCGAGCCGTGTCCCGCCGAAAGCACGAAGCGGTCGCGATTGATCCAGTGCGGATCAGCCGGGTTATGCCGCATGATTTTCGCATACAGCACATAGCCCATCGCCGCATCGCCCAGCGGCAGCCCCGGATGTCCCGATTTCGCCTGCTCCACGCCATCAATCGCCAGCATCCGGATCGTATTTATGCAGAGCTGATCCAGCTCACTCGCCATTTCATTTTCCTTCTTCATTTCCCCCTACTTCAGCAGGGGGATCAAGGGGGTTCTTCTTCGTCAAATTACCCATTTCTTTTCTTTAACGCAAGCCGCCGCCAATTCTCTCCCTTTCCCTACGTAGTGGGGAAAGGGCGGGGATAGGGGGCAAACACAAGGCGGCGGGAAGATGCTCCCGCCGCCCTGAACGCTTATCTGAAGTCCATATAGCGTTTCGAAGCTCTTACTTCATCAACAGCATCTTGCGTAGCATCGTGCGTTCGCCCGCCTGCATCCTGACGAGATACATTCCCGACGGACATTGCGAGCAATCCCACACCACACTGTGCCAGCCCGGCTGCAGCGTCTGACCGTCCACCAGCGTCGCCGCTTTACGACCCTGTACATCAAAAACCTCCACCATCACCTCCGCTGACACCGGCAAACCAAACTTGATCGTCGTGCTCGGATTGAACGGATTCGGATAGTTTTGGTCGAGGACGTAATCGGTCGGGATCTCGCTGATCTGATCATTTGCTGCAAGACACTCGATCGTGAAAGGATCCGTGATCACGGTATCACGCCGTGCACCGCGCGTGCTGATAATCCTCAGGCGGTTATTCGGCATGGTCTGTTGGACGTCAGGGATAATGATATCCACCTGCGCTTGAACGGGCGAGAAGACGGTCAACGGTACATAGGCTCCACCGTTGATCGATATCGCCACGGTATCACTCGTGACGCCCGCGCAGTGATCCAGATTGACCGTAATCGTATCCTCACACAGCACCGTTGCCGGAATCGTCGGCGCCAGCAGCAGCTCGCGCATACGACCGATAACGCTTCCGGTAAGATTGCTCGGCGCACAGAAGCTGTTATAGGCCCGCACCTGATAGTTGTGATTGTCGTTGTCCAGCAGCGACGCATCTGAGTATGTTGTGGTAGCAACGGACGTAAGGCTGTCGCTGTCGCGGAAGATTGAGTACCCCGTCACTTCACCCGTCGAAGCCGTCCATGTCAAATTGACGGACGTACAATTCGGCGCGGCTGCGGCCAAGTTGGTCGGTACACCCGGTGCTGAATGTGACGTGCCGTTGTCGGCGGCGCTCGTTGCATCCGGACACACTTGACCGTTGCTGTGGGCCACAACAGTATAGGCATACGTTCCCGCCGGTGCCGGATCATCAAACACAAACACGTTTTCGTTTACTTGTCCAACAATGGTCGTTCCGCGTTTGATCTGGAACGTATCAACTACACCGCCTCCGGCCACCCATGTAATATGCACCGTTCCGCACAGGTTGTCGCTCGCCACCACACTCGTCGGCGCCACCGGAGCCGCCAAACGCGTGCCATTATCCGCTCCAGACACAGGACCTTCACCGCACGTATTCACACCCTTTACTGTGTAACTGTGAGTGCCCGGCGGCTGAGTATCCGTCGCCGGCGGGGTCGCGTAGTTGCCGACAAGATTTGTGCCGTCGCGATAGACGTTATAGCTCACCGATCCGTTCGTCGTCCACGTGATCTGAATGTTGTCGCAACGCGTATCCGTCGCGCTCACTCCCGTCACCTGTCCCGGCACCGTCAACCGCGTTCCGTTGTCGGATGGGCTGGACGGACTATTGCCCGCGCCGTTGTACGGATACACGCGGTACGTGTATGTTCCTGCCGGTGGCGTGTCCGTGTAGCTTGTCAAGTTCGCCGCCACCAACGTCGTGTCCGCGTTGCGAACAACTTTGTAACCATCTTCGTTTGTGACGTCGTTCCACGTCACCACGATATCGTTGCAATGATCATCCGTCGCCGAAACGGTGGTCACCGCTGGCGGAACTCCAATCCGCGTTCCCGAATCACAAACCGGCTGCGGCGCCGGACCACATTCATTGTACGACGTCACGCAATATTGATACGTGCCTGGAGTCGGCACATCCGTGTAGCTTGTTGTCTCGGGTCCTACGTTCACTTCTCCACCGGGAGTGCGAGTGATCGTGTAGCCAAGTTCCCCAACAACGTTATCCCATGTAATCACTACGTTGACCGAACTATTGTCCGTCGCATTCACGGTGGTCACTTGCGGCGGCGGCCCTTGCGCCGTCCCCTGATCGCACGCTGTATGGAGTCCGTCTCCACACGCATTCCAACCGCCAACGCAATACGTGTACGTCGTTTCCGGCGTTCCGCTTACGTCGTTGTACGTGGTCACATCGGCCGCGACCGACCCAATCGGAACGTCGGGGTTGTCACTCCGGTAGATCCGATAGCCGTCCTCATTTACAATATCCGTCCAGATCACAAGTACCCCGTTGCAAAGGCCGTCCGAAGCCTGAACACCTGTCACGACACCCGGCACATCTCTCCTTGCTCCGGTCGCTGACGCATCCGGGCCTTGGCCGTTGCCGCACGCGTTCACGCCATGAATCGTGTACGTGTGACTGCCCATCGCCACGCCATTATCCGTGTAGGTCGTGGCATTTTGCGCCGGAGCGGCAATGGGTGTCGGATTTTCGTCACGGAAGATCGCATAGCTGCTTTCCGTTGCCAAATCGGTCCACGTCAACACGACTCCAGCGCAGTTGTTGGTCGAAGCCGCGAAGTCTTGAACCTGTCCCGGAACGGTATTTCTCGTACCCGTTGCCGTAGTGCTTTGAGTGGCAGAGTTGCAAACGTTGGCCGCCACGACATAATACGTGTGCGTCCCGATCGTCGCCGTCGCGTCACAGTAGTTCGTCACATTGGCCGCAACCCACGCAAGGAAGTTATCCCCGTCGCGATAAATCCGGAAGCTGTCCTCATCCGCCACGTTGTTCCACGTCAGGCAGATTTGGGTGCAGCTCGTATCCGACGCCGTCAGTCCGGCGACCTGCGCCGGAGCGCCTCGCCGTCTGCCGGAGTCGGCGACGGCCACGCTCAGTCCGCAGGTATTCTCCGACACGACGTCGTACACGTAAGTCCCGGGAACAGGCGTATCGGTCACCGACGGCTCCGTGATGTCGCTGACAAGTAAGTTCCCATTGCGCCAAACAGTATAGGATAACGCGTTGGCGCTGGCCGTCCACGTAACCACTATGTTGTCGCAGTTATTGTCTGTCGCCACCACGTTCGTCGGCGGCAGCACGAGGTCCGGCGCCGTGGCCGAGCCGCTGTCCGCCAGCGCGCTGTTGCCGCAAATATTCTTCGACAGCACGTGATACGTGTGCGCTCCCGCCAGCCGGTCGTAGTACAGCAACACATCCGGCCCGACGGAGTCAATCGCCACATAATCTCGCAGAATGACATAGCCCGTTTCACCGGTCACATTCGACCACGTCACGGTGATCCGGCGGCAGCTATCGCTCGTCGCATCCACCGTCGTCACTTCCAGCGGCGTCGGGGGCCTGCTGCCGATCGCGTCAGCCGATTGTGTTCCCGCACCGCAGACGTTCACGGCGGATACATTATAGGTTGCCGATCCACCGGGCGCTACACCCGTATCCAGATACGTTGTCGTCGGATCGTTCACGCTGTCAATCAGCGCGGTGTTCCGATAGATGTAGTACTTACTCGCTCCGGCCTGTCCCGTCCAACTCAGGGCGATTCCCGCGCAGTTGTCCGTCGAGGCCGTCAAACCCAGCACCTGCGACAACAGTGGCCGGCGCATACCCTGATCCAAAACTGACCTTGCAGTCTCACCACATCCACTGTTAAAAGCGCTGACCTCATAATCGTGCGTAACACCTGCTGTCACCACGTCCGAGTAGGTCGTATCCGGAGCGCTCTGAGCGATCAGGAAGGAGCCGTCGCGATAGATCCGGTATTCTTCGATGAAGCCCGAGGCAGTATTCCATGTCAGCAGGATCGCGTCGCAGTCGTTGTCCGATGCACTCAGATTTGTCGGCACACCCGCGCCCGGCAAGCGCTGGCCGTTGTCCGCCGTGGAAACTGCGCTCAAACCGCAGCTGCTGCGCGCCTTCACCGTGTAGCTGTAGGTAATGCCCGGCGTCGGCGCATAGTTGAATGATGTGCCCGTCGTGCTGCCGATCGAATCACCGTCAGCATAAATCACGTAATAAGCGAGCGGCTCCGCAATCGCGTCCCAGAACACATACACAAGCGCGCAACTCGTGTCCGAGGCCGCCACGTTCGCCGGCGCCGTCGGGAAGGCCACGCGCTGTCCGTCATCCGTGTTGCTGGGCTCGGCATCCGGGCACGAAACGGAGTACGCCACAACGTAATAATTGTGCGAACCGACGGAGGCGCCGGTGTCTGAGTAGTTCGTTGTTCCTGCGTCCACCGTGTCAATGTCCGTGTCGTCGCGATAAATAATGTAGCCGTCAATTCCGCCGCTCCCGGCGATCCAGCTGAAATCAATCCGGTCGCAGAAAATCGTCGAGGCTTGCAGGTTCGAAGCCGCCGTCGGCGGCACAGCACGCCCTCCAACTTCGGGAGCGGATGCCGCGCCGGGGCCACATTCGGTTGAATAGGCCACTATCGTGTAGTTGTAGTTGCCAACCGACGGAACGTAAGCAAACCGCAACGGCGTTGGCGGCACATCGGCAATCTGCGTTACGCCTTCAAAAATCCGGTAGCCGTCAACATCACCCGACGCCGCCACCCACGTTGCCACCGTGCTGTCGCAGCGGTTTTCCGTAACATCCAGTGACGGCGGAGTTCCCGCCGGAGTCAGCCGCGTGCCGCCCGCCGCATTGCTTGCCGTGGACGCGCCGCATTCATTGCTCACCGAAGCCACCGTATAAGAAGCGGTTCCGATCTCCACAAACACGTCAAAGAACGACGCCACCAGCGGGCCTTCCGTGGTGATCAGCGTCGTCACATTGCGGTACACACGGAAGCTGTCCACGTCGCCGCCCGCGCCGCTCCACACAACGTTAATTCCCGCGCAACTCGTATCCGAAGCGATCACCGTCGGCGGAGTCGGTGCCACGAGCCGCGTGCCGTTCTCACCTGCAGACACGACGCCCGCCCCACATTCGTTAGCCGCAATCACCGTGTACGAATATGTCTGACCGGCTGTGCCACCGGTGTCTTCAAAGTCCAGATCATCGGCCAGAGTGAAGCCGATTTGCACGCCGTCCCGCAGCACGCGGAACGTGTCTTCATCGGCGACATTCGCCCACGAAATCAGCACCAGAGCGCAGGAGTTTTCCGAGGCGATCACGCCGGTCACTTGCGCCGGAGTCGTCAATCGCGTGCCGGAATCGGTTCCCAGCGAATCGCCAAGTCCGCACGTATTCTCCGCCACAACCCGGTACGTATACGTCCCAGGATTCGGTTGCTCGGCGAACCGCGTTCCAGTGGTTGTCCCGACTTGCGCCCCATCCCGACGGATGCGATATTGCGTGGCTCCCGAGACCGCCGTCCAGATCACGATGATGGAATCGCAGCGAGTATCGGTCGCCGCCACATTTGTCACTGTTCCCGGTAAGGGCAGTCGCGTTCCTAAGTCGTTTCCGGTCGTATCGCCCAAGCCGCAGGCGTTCTGACCAATGACACGGTACGTGGATGTGCCTGTAGGCGGTTGGAGCGCGAAACGCGTTCCGGTTGCCGTTCCCACTTGCGCGCCATCACGCCTGATCACATACTGCGTCGCTCCTGCTAGCGCGGTCCACGTCACCACCACCGAGTCGCAGCGGTTGTCCGTCGCGCTGACGGCCAACACCGCGGTCAAACCCGTCAGACGATGACCGCTGTCCGGCAGCGACACTGCTCCGTTGCCACAGTCAAGACGCAGCGCCTGAATCGTGTACGCGTACGCACTACCCGCGACGGCCGTCGCATCCACAAAATCCGTGTCATTCACAACGGTGTTGCCGATCTGTACGCTATTGCGGTACACGCGGAAGCTGTCTTCAAAAAGCAGGTTGTTCCATTTGATGAAGATGTTGGCGCAGCTCGTGTCGCTCGCCAGCACGCCGGTCACTTGACCGGGCGAGCCTTTCCTCGAACCCTGATTGGACGTGCTGCTCGTCGCGCCGCACGCGTTTGCCGCAGCCACGGCATACCAATAGACCGTCCCCGGCACGGCAGTCAAATCGGTGTATGTAATCACACCCGCGCCCACATTGCCAATGGAGTCAGTCAGAGCGGGTGGGTTCGTCAAACTGCGAAGAATTTTGTAGTAGGTCTCATTCGCCACGTCCGTCCACGTCAACACCACGCCGGTACACGACGTGCTGTCGGTGGCGCTGAAACCGATGGGGGAAACGGGCGCAATCAACCGGTTCCCATTGTCCGGCGCGGAATTCGTGCTCAACCCGCACGTGTTGCTCCCCTGCACACGATACACATATACTATCCCGCCCGCACCGGTCGGATCAGGCCAGCTTATCGTGTTGGCCGGAAGAGTTCCGGAGACATTCACGCCGTCGCGCGTAACGCTGTAGCCGGTCTCGCCGGCTACGTCTGTCCACGTCACCGTGGTCACATTACACACCCCGTCCGTCGCCGCCACGTTCTGAACTTGTGGCGGCGCCTGCAACGCCGTGCCGTTATCACATCCCGGCGTTCCCCAGCCGCAGGCAGCCGACGCCCCGCGCACGCAGTACTGTGCCTGCCCACCCAAAGGCGTCGTATGCGTGAACGTTCGCGCCCCCGGTCCCCCGCTGTTATTCACCGTTCCGACCGAGTCTCCGGCACGCGTAATCACCCACCAGCCTAATCCGGCAGTGGTCGTGAACGTCCAGTTAACGATCACATTGCCACAGTTTATATCTGTGGCGACGACGGTCTGTGCCAACGGAGGGGCCGGTAACTTTTGTCCCAAATCGCTCAATAGTGATGACTCTGAGGAATCGGTGCCGCTGCAGATGTGACGCACTTTGACGCCGTACGACACTTCACTTTCCGCCGCACCCGTATCCAGATACTGATGTATGGAGGTATCCGCGATCGTCGCAATGCGCGTTCCCGCCCGGTAAATCGCATAGCCGTTATTCGTCGGCCCGGTGACGTATCCCCACGTCACATTCACACCGTCGCAACGATTATCCGACGCCAGCACCGGACTCGGTCCATTGGGAGTCTCACACCCGGGACATGGAGTACTGAGGCAAGTCCAGGTAATCTGGCTCGGTTGAAACTCCTGCGCTCCGGGGCTTAAGACGAAGACCTGCGACTGCCAGCGCATGCCTGTGCCACAGACCCGCAAAAAGAAGCGTGGGGGCGTGAAGGGAGCATAGGCCTGAAAGTAAACATCCATTTGAAAGAAGCCTGCTCCGTCACCCGTAGCTACCCCGTTCATCGGGTACTGATTGAAGTTCACTGTTGTTGAAGGACAGGGATCACCGGTGCAAACCGTCGGCAACCGGTCATTGTCATCCGGACCGTTGGCGGTACTGTCCCAGACGAACTGGATCGGTGTACCGTCCGGAAACGGAGTCCCACTGACACAACCATCGGTCAGCGGCGCTCGACTGCCGTTGTCATTGTACCAGTACCAGACCGCAGTGTATGGCTGCTGCGCCTGCGCCATCCCCACAAACACGAACAGACCCAACATCACCGGCAACATCATCTTCAACTTCATGGCAAATCCTCCTCCTTTACCGGCTGCGCTCGCTACCACGGAAAAAGTCTCGAATCGCTTCCGAAAAAACAATTCGCGGCTAATTTCCGGTGAAATCCGCAGCCAGACGACCTAATATTTTGTAATGCAGCAATTTACGAAGAATCACGCGCAAGAAAGCTGACAGAGCAACTTCTCCGCAGGGTGAAGTAAGATAATCTTTTTTCTCGCCCTAGTCAACACTCTTAAAGCATTGTCAACAGAGCACATCCACACGCCGAAACGCCGGGAACGAGCCTTCCAAACCTATCAATATCATAATGAACCGACCCGATTTGCCATTGTCTTTGACATTTGCGCGCGACAGCAAAGGACAACTGTCTCCATAAAGCCTGTTGCACTAACGGTTTAGATAACTGCTTGGGAAAGCCATCTCAAGATTCGCGGTGAACGCCGTTTGAAATCCACACCAACTGATCACATGGCCCTGAATTCAACCCCTCGTCTGGCCGGGGTAAAGAGAGGAAATCCCCCTCCGGCCAAACAAAAGACCTCTGCACAGGCAGAGGTCTCAATAGAATCTGTATTACCGTGTCATTCTTAACAACGCGGTCTCGGCTCCCCACTACCCCCCATCGCCGATGGATGGGATTGAAAGTGCGTTGTCTGCTTCATCCTTCATCCCTCATCCTTCATCCTTTCTTCACGCGTGCGCTTCCGCCAGCGAGTGCTTCAGCGCGTCAAGCAAAATCTCATTCTGCTCCGGCGTTCCGATCGTAATCCGCAGGCAATGCGGCAACCCAAACGCGCGCAAGGGCCGCACGATGACTCCCTGCCGCAGCAGGCTCTCGTTGAGCTGCAAGGCTTCCGGCTCCGACCCGAACACCGCCATGAAGAAGTTCGCTTCCGTCGGCACAATCGTCAATCCTAATCCCGGCAGCTCCTTTGCCAGAAACGCCTTCCCCTTCCGGTTGATCTCCAGCGTCTGCGCCAGAAACTCCGCGTCCTCCAGCGCTCCCAGCCCCGCCGCTTCCGCCACCACCGACGGCTCGAACGGCAGCTTCACCTTGCGCACGTTGTTGCACAACTCTTCGTGCGCAAAACCGTACCCGATCCGCAGCCCCGCCAATCCATAGCACTTCGAAAACGTCCGCAGCGTGATCACGTTGTCCAGCCGGTACTTCATCGAGTCCGGATACTGCGGATTCTCCGCCGCGTATTCGAAGTACGCTTCATCTAAGATGACCAGCACCCGCCGCGGCACGTGCTGCATGAACTGCTCGAACTCCGCCACGCTAAACGTCGTTCCCGTCGGGTTGTTCGGATTCGCCAGATAGATAATTTTGGTCTTCGGCGTAATCGCCCCCGCCATTGCCGCCAGATCGTACCGGTAATTTTTCAGCGGCACCATCCGCAGCTTGACCCCCCGCGACCGCGCCAGCACATAGAACCCGATAAACGTCCCCTCCGCCGTCAGCACCTCTTCATCGTCCAGCAGAAACGCGCGAATGATGTTCGACATGATCGCTTCCGATCCCGAGCCGACCACCACGTTGTCGAATTTTACGATGTAACGATCCGCCAGCACCGACCGCAGCTTCAATCCGCCATCGGGATACAAATGCGCGCTTTTCAGCACCGTCTGCAGGCGCGCCATCGCCTTCGGCGACGGCCCGACCGGATTCTCATTCGAGGCCAGCTTGACCACCCGCGACACGCCGTACTCTCGCCGGATCTCATCCACCGACCGCCCCGGCTGATACGGCACCAATTGCTGGATATAGGGAGGAACCAGAGTCATGGAAGTTGATCAAAATAATCAGATTAACCGCAGATTCAGACCATACAATTTACGGCTTTCTCTCTACTTTTCCAAACCTACTACACTAAAAAGCCGGCCAACGTCTCGCGCTGACCGGCTTTCCTATTTCTAATTTCCAATTTCCTACTTGAGCAGCACCATCTTCCGTGTCATCTGCTGCCCCTGCGCCTCGAGACGATAGAAGTACACTCCCGACGGCAGACTCGCGCCGTCGAACTCGATCACATGCACTCCGGCGTTCATCGCCGCGCCGTTCGCGAGTACCGCCGCTTCGCGCCCGGTGATGTCATACACCTTCAGCGAAACGTCGCCCGCGCGCAGCAGGTCGAATTGAATCTTCGTGCTCGGGTTGAACGGATTCGGGTAGTTCTGATGGAGCACAAAACTGCTCGGCAGCGTGGCCGGTTGATCCTTTGCCGCCGTCCAGTAGCCGGTCGAATCCGCCCGCAGCGGGAATCGCGGCAACAGCGGCTCGAGCGCTATATCTTCCACCGGAATCCGCTGATAAACGATCTCGTTGTTCGAAGGATCGCACTCCGCGCTTGAAGTCACGTACGAGCCCGCAAAGTGATCCACCAGATACTGCATGTGCACGAAGCCGTCGGTCACCACCGTTGCCAGGCTGATGTCGCGCTCGGAACGGTCGTTACCGAATTCGCCGACCGTGTTGGTAACATTCGTGCCTTCCGACCACATCTGTCCGCCGTCTGTGGACACGGAGACCCACGCGTCCGCCAGCGGATGCGAGCACTCGTTGATCTGCACCGAATCATACTTCTGATAGGAGCAGTAGAGAAACCCGGTCGCCGGGTCTTGGGACAGGTTGGGACGGTGGCACATGAGCTGATTCACGCCCAAGGATGCCGTCGAATCGTTGTGCCCATACCAGCCGTCCGCCACAAAATCATACGTGTTGTTGAACTCATCCCAATGGAAGATCATGCTGGGTCGTGCCGATAGCGTGTACGGACCCACCGAGCCGTCTGTCCACCAATAGTACCACGATGAAACGCTGAACGCCACGTGCGCGATGTCGTTGTCATCAACCAGCACGGAGAGGTCAATCCATGGCCGCAGCGTGTCGCCGTTGCACACGGCAATGTCGAAGCCGTTGGTCACGCAGTTGGTGTCAATGATCTGGAAGTTCGTCAGGTTCCGCACAGGTCCCCACGTCTGACCGGCATCTTCGGACACCCGCAGATACACGTTGTTGCCGCTAATGCTGCCGAGCGAATCGTTCAGCCACGCCACCGCGACTTTTTGCGTGTGCCGCGAGGCCGCCACGTCAATCGTGATGAAGTTCGCCGGCTCCCACGTCGTAAACCCAATCGGCCATTCGATGTTCTCGCCAAAACCGTCTATGATCACCGGATGACCCTTGGCATAAAAATCCTCGGAAGCGCCACCGTTTTCCGTCGAAACCACGTGCAAGTCCCCGGCGGTGTCAATCGCCGCGTGCGGCCAGATGATTGCGCGGCTCCCCAGAGCCGGAATCAAAACCGTGGTAAACGCGCCCGAACGCGGCAAGAAGTCAATCGCCGCTGCCGCATTCACTGGGCCGCCGGTGACCGAAATCTGATGGAACACCGGATAGCCCCACCCCTCTGGATCTACGACAATGTTCACGAACCCCGCACGCGTCGAGGCATCCACCTGGACTCCTGTCCCCAGCGTGAAGTCCTGCGACGTCGGATCCCAGACATTGTAGTACGCATGCCGGGGATTCGCTTGCGGATTGGGCGCCCCCGTAAACACCACATGCACAAAACCTTCGGCATCTACGCCAATTTGCTTACCCATCGTGCCGTTGCTCTGATAATCGTAAAACGTCCACCCGGCCGTGTCCACGATCGAGCCGGGCGTCCAGTCATCCAGAGGATGAGGAATCGGACGGTTCACGGGGGTCTCCCCGCCGCTCCATTGCACATCCTCCAACCCCGTCATTTGCACCGGCTCCGCCTGCCGGACGACCTTCCTCGGAATGGCCCCACTGGCAACTGTGGCCAGCCCCAAGAGAAGAAAAATCACTACTTGCCGTTTCATGAGACGCTCTCCGCGTTAGATTTTCCGGCATTCGCTTCGCTGGTCTTCCCGCAATGTAGAAACCTCTATCCATAATGTCAAGTTAAAAAATCCACTTTCTTCACTCTTTCACAAACAACTACCCCCCCAGTCGCTCGCTACCGACAAACAACTACCCCCCAGTCGCTCGCTACCGACAAACAACTACCCCCCAGTCGCCGACTGGGGGGAATAAGAGTTCATAGCCACCGCGTAACATGTCCCCACTACTTCCGGCGGTCTCCGACCGCCTTGCCTCCACCCCGCTTGGCGACAGCCTTCCTCTGCCTTCAATCTTCATTTTTCAATTTTTCTTCTCACAGCCCCAACTCCCCCGCTATTCCCCGCATGGCCACCACCACGTTCTGGATATGCTCCTCCAGTGGAATCCCCAGCATTTCCGCACCCCGCACGATGTCCTCTCGATTCACTCGCCGCGCAAACCCGCTCTCCTTCATCCGCTTCTTCACCGATTCCGGCTTCAGGTCGGCCAGCTTCCGCGAGGGTAACACATACACCGTGGCTGTGATTAGCCCGGTCAACTCATCACAGGCCAACAGAGTTTTCGCCATCAACGACCCCGGCTGCACTCCGGTGTACGCCGCATGGGCGAGGATCGCCTGTAGCCACTGCTCCGGCACACCCAGCAAGCGCAGATGCTCCACCCCCTTATACGGGTGATCCGCTTCCGTCGGATAGCGCTCGTAATCGAAATCATGCAGCAGTCCGACGATTCCCCACTCGTCGGCATCTTCGCCGAATTTCTCCGCATAGGATCTCATCGCCGCTTCCACGGAGAGCATATGTTTGCGCAGATTCTCCGTCGGTGTCCATTCGCACATCAACTGCCACGCCTCTGCTCGGGTCATTGTCTGATCTCCATTATCTCGAATTTCTGAGGCCGCCGAGCGGGGTCGTGTCCTTCTTTGCTTCCGGCTGCCTCTGGCTGCCCTCTCGCCACCCTGCCGCGAGAAGCACAAACAGATGATGTGCCGACTGCCAACTACCCACCCATCGCCGATGGGTGGGATTGAAAGTGCGGTGTCGGCTGCAAATCGTAAGCATTACGAGCACGAAAGCGTCGCAGCCGACCCTCTTCCGTTCCTCGTTCATCGTTGACTCGCCGAGCCCGGTTAAGAGCCTATCCCAAAATAGTCTCCCGCTCGCCGAGCGGGGTTAGCACAACGATATTTTTAATTCAGCTATACTCTTGCGTGCGTTACCCCGCCGGAATCTTCTTTACTTGACCAACTTTGCGGGGTCAACCCTTATTTCAAGATAAGCTCTTATGGGGGGGCAGGGGGGTCAAGGCATGCGCCACTTGCCGAAATGATTTTATAACATAGTGAATTGTATTTGCTTATGCTGGTAAGCAACCACTCAGATTGATCTGATAATGACCCAGTCCGTGAGTTGACAATGGCCCGATTTTGAGTTATCATTAACGTATCCAAATTCAAGCTCGGAGGCGTTGAACATGCTGAAGTTCCTGACAACCCTCTGCTCTGTCCTTTGCACCGGTCTGATGGCCTCGGCCATGGTGCCCGCGACGTTGAACTACCAAGGCCTGCTGGCGGACTCGGCAGGCAGTCCAATCCCTGACAGCAGCTACTCGCTGACCTTCAGGCTCTTCGGCACGCCTACGGGCGGAACCCCACTGTGGATCGAAAGCCACTCCGCCGTTGCAGTCTCCGCCGGCCTATTCGATGTTCTGCTTGGCTCTGACACTCCGCTGGATCTCGATTTCGACCAGCCGCTCTATCTCAGCATCTCGCTCGACGGTGAAGCCGAGTTCGTACCGCGCAAACCGCTGTCTGCTTCCCCCTATAGCCTGAATACCAGAGATGTTGACGGCGGATATGTGCGCTCACTGAATACACTTCAGGGCGACGTGCGCATCATTGGCGGTACGAATGTGAGTGTGAATAGCGCGGGGGATTCCGTCCAGATCTCGGCGACAGCGGCCGGCGCCGCCGTTCCGGTTGTGGCGACCACGCGCCATATTGGGAACTGGATCATCTACGTCGAACCGAACTACATTACCATTCCTGGCGCCAACGTCACGATCAATTGCCCGGGGCCGGGAACCATCGTGGTTCAAGCTACGGTCACTATCTGCGCCTTGGCCGATCCCTTCGCGTATCCCTTCTGGCTCGTCATTTCCCCCACTCAGAACGATGCCGGGCAACCCGCCGACATCAGAGAAGATCTCGTGGCTGGGGGGTCGACCGGCACGACCTGCGCGAACTCAGCGCTGCTGTCAACTTTCACTGTTCCCAGTGCCGGAAGTCGAACCTACTACGTGAACGCACGCAGATCACAGGCAGGTAGCGCCGGCAATCTGTCCTACAGATCTTCCATCATCGTCGCGACTTGGTATCCCAATCCATAGCGGACGCCGGCCGACCCTACGGGGCTGTCCCATCAGAGCCAAAATAGTCTCCCGCTCGCCGAGCGGGGTTAGCACAACGAGAATTGATTTCTCCCCCCGCTTACGGGGGGCGGGGGGGTTCGGAGTTTGCGTGCGTTACCCCGCCGGAATCTTCTTTACTTGACCAACTTTGCGGGGTCAATCCTTGTTTCAAGATAGGCTCTAAGTCTTCGCAACCCGGCCGGAATCTGCTCTGACTGGAATTTGGGATTTTCGTTTTGGGATTTCCTCCGGCTTCATCCTTCATCCCTCATCCTTCATCCTTTCTCGTTCACCCTCCGTTCGGCCCGTCGCTGATCGTATCCGTCAACATGAAGTACAATGTGTCGGCGTCGCCGACCGAAAAGATGCCGAGGCCGCCCCGCACATTGGTCACCGGACTGTAGTCCGTGTTTCCCGGCATGTACGTCCACTCATAGTTCCACAAATTCCAGTCGCACGTAACGAGACGGAGGCGGTGTCGTCCGGTGAAACCGAGCGTAACCCACGGCAGCTTCAGGCTGTCGTCTGACGCCGGCCCCGCCCAGATGTTCCACGGCACAAGGCTCGGCCCGTTATTGCCGCTCACCGCTCGATAATCTGCATACCAGTCCGGTTCCAGGTTCTCGACGATGGCCACATAGCCTGCCGCCAGCGAGTCGCGCTGCCAGCGGACGGAATAGAAAGTGTCACCGCCGTATTCAATGGTGTCGGCGTTGACGTACGTAATTGCGGTCGTGCCGGCGCCGACGGTTTCCGCATCGAGAACGTAGTCTCCGACCTCCACGTGAACGGTGTAGTGTCCGCCGGCAATCACCGTAATGTTCTCATCGGCGAAACTGTAATATCCGGCGCCGGAACTCGAATCCGCCGCCTCTTCTGTCAATTCATAGGACGCGCTGTCGGTGGAAATCTGAACCTGTGCGCCGGAAACGCCGAGCGCAGCCGGATCGTAAGTCACACCCATCGGCAGCGTATGTGTCAGGCGCACGCGCAACGGATGCCCCACGTACATCATCCCCTGCAAGACAAGTTGCTCTTCGTACTTGCCGCCGCCGGTCTTTTCGCAGCCGATGAACCCAAGTGCGGTGATGGCGCACAAAGCCAGATGAAGGAATCTTCTCATGGTTAAAACTCCGCCTTAAAGCCCAGCGAGGGCAGGAAAGGCAGTTGTCCCTGATATTCCATGGTAATCGGATTCTTGCCCAAGTCGTAGCTGAACGTCAGCGGATTCTTGTGGTTGTACACGTTGATAATCTCGAGGTACGGCGCAAACGTCCAATGCTTGTACTCATAACGGAGCCGGTAGGCAACGTCGAGCCGGTGATAGCCCGGCAGCCGATAGCCGTTGCGCTCGCCCGGCATGAAGATCGGCACCGGCAGGTTGAAGCCGGAGTCGTAAACCCCTTCCGCCGGCGTGACCGGCTGGCCTGTGCCATAGTTGAACCGCACTTCCAGTGAGCGCCGCTTGCCGATCTTGCGGCTCACAAAGAGGTTCGTGTTGTGAAGACGGTCGAAATAGGCCGGAAATTCATTCCTTTCCAGCGCCGTAAACTTGCGATTGGATCGGCCCACTCCGTAGCCGAGCATGAACGTGTAGCGCTCCCAATTCCCCTGAATAAACATATCCCAGCCGTAAGCGTAGCCATTGCCGGAGTTGAACAAATCCGATAGCGGCCGGTGCTTGTAGTCGCCGTTCGGCGCGTCGGTGATGCCCTTCTTGAACTCGATCAGTTGCTGGAACTGCTTGAAATAGGCATCCGTCGAAAACTTGATGCCGCTCTCAAACTCTTGCTCAAAGGTCAGCGCATACTGCCGTCCTCGATTGGGTTGCAGCGTCTTGTCCAGCGGCACGTACGAGTCGAATAGCGACGCGAAGTTTTGCCCCACACTCACGAGTTGCAGATACTGGCTGTACAGACCCCACGAAGCATGAAGCGAAGAATGCTCCGACAACTGCTTTTTCACCGCCATCCGCGGCAGGACATCCGTCACCTGAGCAATTTCATTCCGTTCGATGCGTACACCGGGTGAAATTGTCCACGTTTCATCGGCCCGAAAATCATCGGCGATATAACCGGCATAGTGCCATCCGGTATGATGCCGGTCCGTCCATGTATAGTTGCGCCCGCCGATATACAGCTTCGTGTCATAGGACTTCGCCAGCGCCCCGATGTCGAAGGTGTTGCGCGCATTCGCGAACCACGAGAAATCTGTCTTCAGCGTAAAGTCGCGGATCCGGTTCTTGAACGCGAAATACTCGTCACCCGACTCGAATCGGAAATCCGAGCTGTAAAAGCTCCCGGCGATCGTGTTCGTCGAGAACAGCTTGCTGTGCCAGATTTTTACATAGGGCAGACTGTACGTCGTGTTCCCCCACAACAGCGCAATCCGGTCTCCGGTCGTCGAACTCAAATTCAAAACGTCCCGCCCCAGATAAGCGGAGGGCGTGAGGCGATCGCCGTTCGGAAAGTCGCGCGTCGCCTTGAGATTCAGGTCATAGAAGTAATACGGGAAGTCGTAATCAATGACCCCGTTGTTCATCAGCGTCCTCGTCGCCCAGTCGAGATAAGTGCGGCGTCCCGCCAGCAGCCATGAGCCGTGAGGCAACGGCCCTTCCAGCGTCGCATTGCTCGACAAAAGAGAGACTCCAACCTTGCCTTGAAACGCGTTGCGATTGCCTTCCCTGTCCGCCACGTCCACGACGGCGCTCAGGCGGCCGCCGTACTTCGCGCCAAACCCGCCCTTGATCAGCTTCACGTCTTTCACCGCGTCCATATTAAACACGGAAAACAACCCGCCCAAGTGCGTCGGCTTATAGACGTCTATTCCGTTCAACAGGATCAGATTCTGGTCGCTCGATCCGCCCCAGATATTCAAGTCCGCTGAAAAATCCGACGTCGGCAGTACGCCCGGCACGATCTGCAAGCTGCGGAACAAGTCTGCTTCAATTAGCTGCGGCAGCGCGGCCAGTTCCTTTGTTTCAAGATTGATCAGCGCCACTTGCGGCGTGTAGGTCCGCTCTTCGCGCACCGAGTTCTTCGCCACCACCTCCACCGGCTTGAACTCGATTGCCGACGTCTCCATGTGGAAGATCATGTGCTGATCCTGTCCCTCCGCGAGCGTGAGCGGCTGCTCCTGCGGCGCGTAACCCAGCGCGCTCAAGGTCAGCACAACCTCTCCCACCGGCAAATCCGCCAGCGAGAACAGCCCCTCTACGCTGGTCGCCATTCCGCGCAGGAGCCCTTTCACCTGCACCGCCACTCCGGGAATGGATTCTCCCGTCTCCTTGTCCAGCACCTTGCCGGAAACCGTCACCGCGTCGGCCTGTGTGGTCAATAGTAACAACAGGACCGGCAGGCCATACCGGAAATGTGTGATTAGATTTCTCATCGTCATGTTCGTATTTAGAATGTTGCCTGAGTTGCTTGAATTGTCGTCAAACTGCCGGGCACCCATCCTTCGAGTGCGGCGGTTCCAACCCTTGAATCTCCATCATCCCCCGGATTACTTCTAACAATGAAGTGATCAGCGTCTTCAACTCCTCCGTACTCTGGTCGCGCAGAAACTCTGTCATCGTCTGCTGATACACGACTTGAACCTGCCCCAGCAAGCGCCGCCCCTCATCCGTGAGTTCCAGCAGATTCACGCGCCGGTCACCCGCGCGGGCAATCCGCCGCAACAGCTTGCGCTTTTCAAGGTTATCCACCATCTGCGTCAGATTGGAAGGACTGCGTAGGATGAAATCCTTGATCTCGGTCATGGACATGGGCTCGCGCGCCCGCGCCAGGCTGGCCAGCAGGCTGAACCGCGCCACATTCAAATCGAATTTTCCAAAGATGACTTGGTCCCCTCCCCGCGCCGTCAGCTCCCCCGCCAGGATCATGAGCCGCGGCATCAGGACCTCCATCTCCTGCCGATTATTGGGATCAAACTCAAGGAATCCCGTCACAATGTCCCTACCCTTTCATTACGTATGTCGAACTTACACATATAAAATATACATAAGAATAATAAATGTCAAGTGAAATAATTTACACTTGTTTTTACTAAACTTAAAGAAAAGGCAGCCTTTCGGCTGCCAGAGTCCTCTTCAACGCATCTCCCCGCCCCTCGGGCACTTTCACCTTCAAAGCCGATACAACTCCCCATACTTCTCACTAAGATACCGAACATAATCCGCTGTCCGTAGAGGCTTTCCCGTGGCCCGCATCATCAGCTCATCGCGCTTGAACCTCCGCCCGTGAACGTGCACATTCTCGCGCAACCACGCGAGGATTTCGCCGAATTTCCCCTGTTCCATCTGCTGATCCATGTTCGGGATTGCTGTCCGCATCGCGTACCAGAATTGCGCCGCGGCGATGTTTCCCAGACTGTACGAAGGGAAATAGCCGAAACTTCCGCCTGACCAATGCACGTCCTGCAGCACGCCACCCTTGCCGTTGTTCGGCGGCGTGACACCCAGGTAATCCTCCATTTTCCGGTTCCAAACGGCCGGCAAATCAGACACAGAAATCTTTCCGGCGAACAGATCGCGTTCGATCTCGAAGCGCATGATAATATGCAGATCATACGTCATCTCATCCGCTTCCACACGCACCAGACTCGGCTCGACGTGATTGATCGCCAGCACGAACTGTTCGTCACTCACACCCTTGAGTTGCGTGGGAAACAACCCCTTCAACCGCGGCAGGAAGAAGTTCCAGAACGGCCGCCCGCGGCCGATAAAATTCTCCCACATCCGGGATTGCGACTCGTGAATTCCGTAGCTCAACGCTTCGGCTAATGGCGTCCCGAGATGCGCACGGCTCACCCCCTGCTCGTAAAGCGCATGCCCGGTCTCATGAATAATCCCAAAGAGCGCCTGCTGCGGCGCGCGCAGATTGTAGCGCGTCGTGATGCGCACATCGCCCCACACGCCCGAGCAGAACGGGTGTACCGACGTATCCAGCCGCCCCGCCTGCATGTCGAAGCCGAGCTGCGTCATGACCTGCGTGCCGAATTGCTTCTGCAGATCCGCCGGATAGTCGGCGGCCAAGAACTTCCGGTCCGCCTTTACCGGCGAGTTGAGAATCGTCCGCAGCAGCGGAACATTCGCGGCCTTGAGTTCATCGAATAACGCGGTGAACATCGCCGCCGTCGCTTCCGGCTCGAACTGATCAATTAACGCATCCAGCGGCGTGTCCTGATATCCGAGATGATTCGCCATGTCCGCCGTCAATTTCACCAGTGTTTCCAGATGCGGCGCAAACATCGCGAAATCGGCCGCCTCGCGCGCCGCCACCCATGCTTCATGCGCGAGCGATCGCTGGCGGCTCAATTCTTCGACCAGCTCCTGCGGAATCTCCACCGCCATGCGGTAATCGCGCCCCATCTCCCGCACGTTAGCACGCTGCACATCGGTCAGGTCACCATTTGCCGACTGCAACTGCTCGAGCAGTTCGCCGACTCGCGGCGACGTCAATTTGCTGTGCATGATTCCGGACAAGAGTGCGAGCTGGTCCGCCCGCCGTTCGCTGCCCTTCGGCGGCATGATCGTTTGCATATCCCATTGCAGGAGTCCCGTCACCGAGCCGAGCGCGGAGTACTCCTTATACCTGTTCACCAGTTCATGATACGCAGCCTGTGAATCCGGCATCGTACGCTCCTCGCGACTAAATGGTTTCTACTACTTGCACCCCCCGCTGCTAATATGAGGAAAAGGCGGCAAAACGTCAAGGCTTTGCTGACCTGCTTTGCAGTCTTTTGCGCACTACGAGCATCCGTTGTTCAGGACAGTTTCTCAAAACAGTGCCTTCGTTTTCATGTCATAGGATTCTAAGTAGAGTTATCACTCCAGTGTTTTCTAACTACCTTTGCAGGTTGCCCAAATAGCCCACTGTGAATGCCTCTAATTTTTCCGTGTCGAGCACATAATATATTAATTATTATAATTTTAGAATTTAAGTCCGGAATCCAAAATGCTTGACTTCGTGTAAAATTTAACATAAATTGAGATGTTAAGATCAGGAAGTAACAAAAATGCTATCTGCAACTTGGCAGTACTCTGTGCGCGCATTAGTGCACCTGGCCATGGCTCGCGGCAAGGCCCCGATCCTTGCCAGCCACATTTCCGAGGCTGAGGGTATTCCGCTTCCCTTCTTGTCCAAGATCCTCCATTCCCTGAAGATTGCCGGCGTGGTGACGGCGACCCGCGGCCAAAAGGGAGGCTATGTTATGCAGCGCGATCCGGGGTCGCTCTCGCTACTCGAAATTGCTCGTCTGACCGATCACGTGGACTTCGGTGAGCAATGCCTGTTGGGTTACAAGTTTTGTTCATCCCATACCAACTGCGTCATGCACAAGGATTGGGAAGGGATCAAGAAGGAGATCCATCATTTCCTGGAAACCATGACCATCGCCAAGCTTGCGCAGGATTTTGCGCGCGGCAATCTCGACATTGATGGCATGATGCACTTCCGCCAGCCCCCCCTTCGCCCCCCCTACGAGGTCACGGACGTTGAGTCCGAGGAAGTTGCCTACCGTCACTGATTCTTTCTACTCACCGCTTTATTACAGCTAAAAGCGCGGGATCATCTCCCGCGCTTTTCTGTTGCCGTATGTCTTCATCCCCCTACGAAGTGGGGGGATCATAGGGGGGTAAACAAGAACTCTTAAACTGCCCTGAAAACATCCGTCGCAAGCCCCAATTCACTGTGCCCGCGTCTTGAATTTCTCCCCGTTCATCCTTCATCCTTCATCCTTCATCCTTTGTTCTCCCCCTCCACAATCGCAATCTCTTCCGGCGTCAGATCATACAACTCATACACCAGCCGGTCTATCTGCTTATCCGTCGCCGCGATTTCCCGCTCCAACCGCGTCCGCTCATCCGGATGACTCGTCCCTGCAAGCTCCTTGTGCAACGTCAGCATCCGCTCCACCAGCGTCACCATCTTGTCGTGGCGAGCCTTGTCCTTCTTGTCGGAGAAATTGATGGCCCGGATGGGAAGACCACGTATGAACCTAGCCTCAAAACTATAGTAGCCACCTCTCATTCGAGTTGCGGTCTGCTTGACAAACCAATCCAGCAGGTTGCTGTTTAGGAGGCCAAGGACGTAACTACGTGACCAGGCCTCATTCACAAGTATGCCGTAGCCGCCAGCAGCCCCTCCTGTAAAATAGCAGCGGCCAGTTTCGTCAAGTGAGTACGTCGCATGTGCTGCGAGATCTGGAGTGAAAATCTTCGGAAGTCCGATAACATCCAAAGCTTGGCTACGTCCAAAGGCATACCAACCGTCGCCTTTTATCTTACCGTTTTCGCGATTTTCAAGGTATGCTCTATTGTCTGAAAGATATTTCCAAGTCAACGGGTATTTGTTCTTGATTTCGGTCTGCGGCAACAGCCCAAAACCGCTGTCTGATGAAGCATAAGGGAAAAGAATCAACAGTTTGGGCTCGCGGAGAAAATATCTCTTGCTGTCCCCACCTTTCACGAGTGGATGCAAGAGAGTTGACTCCATCTCATATTCTGCCTCCTTCATTCTCGAAAAGACCTTGACGAGCTTTCCCTTTCGTGCTTTTTCCTCAACAATATATATTTTGTCCGCGCTTGTCTTCAATCCTTGAAAAATCCGCTGCGTCACATCCTCTAACTTCGGAGTCATACTGCGAAGCTTCTCCAGAAGAGCGTGTCCTGCCCCGGACGCAAAGCTCCAATTGTCGTGGCCGATAGACAACGCAGGGATGAGAGAATCTGTTGACTCGTCAGTTGCTCTCCACTTCGTAATGTCATTGACGTCACGCCATCGACAGTTTTGAATGCCGGCGCTCTTCAGAATCATCAAACAAGTATACGTGGTAGCATTGTAGAAAACCTGATTATCGCCGAAATGAACGACTTCTTCGAGGTGCTTTCCATGGGCGATGCGTTTTCGTAAGTTCTCTCCGTAATGCGCATTGAAGAATTTGTGAGGCAGAATAAACCCTAAGCGGCCACGCCCGCTTAATAGGTCAAGCCCCTTTTCGACGAACACGACATAGATGTCATAGTTACCAACAGCAGCACTGCTATATGTCTTTCCAAAGTATTCGGCAGCTCTCGGTGTCCATTCTTTCATCGTTTGGATTCTAATGTACGGCGGATTCCCGATCACCGCATCAAACCCATCCTGCTTGAAAACCTCTTTGAACTCCTCTTTCCAGTCAAACGGATTGAGCCGGTCGTGCTCCTCCTTGGTCAATGATTTCGCATCCACGTGTTCCCAGATGTCCGGCCCGATCAGCGAGTTGCCGCACTTGATGTTCTTACCCAGATCCGGCAGCGCGGCCTCCCGGTCGAAGCGCGTCTGATTCGTGACGCTTTCCTCGGATTCGCCCTCCAACACTTTGAGCAGCAGCGACAGCTTGGTCACCTCGACCGCCTGCGAATCAATGTCCACGCCGTAGATGTTGTTCAGCAGAATCCGGCGGCGTTCGGAGAGCGTGAGCTTGAAACCGGAAGCCGTCTCCATGATCTTATCTCCCCCACGTTTACGGGGGGAGGATTTCTCGGGCCCTTTCCCCACGTTTACGGGGGGATTATGGGGGGCGGGGGGCGAGTTCTGCACGTACCAGTCGCGATGCCAGTCGAGCAGGGATTGATACGCGCCGATCAGGAACGAGCCGGAACCGCACGCCGGATCTAAGATTCGTAGCTTGCTCACCTCGTCGGGTGTCTTCCCTTCCACTAATTTCCCGACCGTGTGCTTGACGATGTAATCCACAATGTACGTCGGCGTGTAATAGACGCCGCCCGCTTTCTTGACTTCCGGCTTTTCCTCGACCTTGGCCGTATGTGACGGAGTCAGCCGAATGACCTTGCCGAGAAAGCGTTCATACACCTGACCGAGAATGTCCGGCGGAAACACGGAAAACTCGTAAGGAGCCGGATAATAAAGGCTGTCAATGATCTCGCGCAGCACCTTGTCATCCATTGTGATCCCGCGCGTGATCGTGTCCGGCTCTTCCTCTCGCCCTTTTTCCTTGTGAAAATGAAACAAGCCGGAGTTGTAGCGCTCGTCGGCGCGGCGGAACAACTCATGCAGCCGCGCATAGACTCCCGCGCTCTTCTTCAACTCCTGCAACTGTCCCAGCGGCTCCGTGCCGCGGTCTTCGCACACCCGCAGAAAGACGATCCGGTCTATCGTGCGCTGCACCACAAAATTGAGTTCCGGCTGTGTAAGCTGCTTATTCCGCAGCGCAATATTGTGGGCCAGATGCTCCCGCCACGCTTCTAACTCCTGCAGAAATTCCTCATCAACTTGCGCCGTGCCCTTGTGCCCCTTTTTCGTTCCGGCAAACTGGTCAAACTTGCCGGTGCGAATTCCATCCGGCGAAAACGTCTCCGCGAGCCAATCCCATTCGACGAGATACTTGCTGTACGGAATCAGCTTGCGGCGGGCGATCTTGGGATCATCCTTCGGATTCGGCTTGATCCGGCAGTCGTACACCGCAAACTCCGCGAAGTTCGTCAAGATGGACAAGTCCAGTCGCTTGTTCCATCCGTAACGGCGCAGTTGATACGCAGGCTCCGAATAGTCCTGCAGGTTCACTTGCGGCGCTTTCGTCTCAACGTAGAACTTCGTTGTCTCGCCAAAACGAAATCCGTAATCCGGCGCTTTCATACCCTCGCGAGTGAGCACCGTGTCCTCGTGAATCACTTGCCGATAGCGCGGCGCGGCGTTGTTCCGATTCTGCACGTCCCATCCCAGCGCTTCGAACAACGGGTCCACAAATTCGCGCCGAAGCTGAGCCTCGTTGTACGTGCGACGAATCTGTTCCGGGTCACGGTCGAAGCGCTCGACAAGTTCATGAATGATAGCGGGGGCCGTCATGTTCGATTGAGTTTGTTTGCCTTCTGTACTAAATCAGACCATTGGTAGAGGCATTATGCCTCTCATTTTCTTTCTCACCCAAACCGTAAGTCCAATCGCAATCCTCTTCAACCTCATACTGCATGTTGACTTGAACAAAATATCAAAACCTATTGACTTTTGCCAGTACATGCCGTATATTATGGTCGTACGTGCGACTGACTTTGGCCTTGCCGATCAACAATCTAATTTGGAACGAAAAACGACGCTAATGTGCAGAAAAAATGCGAAAAACAACGACTCTGACCCGCGAATCCGCCAAGATTTCCGCGTTTCAGAATGTCAGTATTTCAGCTTTTTCCTACGCTTAGCCGAGGTTCGTTCCGCCAAATTCAATTTTCGTTCGACGGGCGGTCAGTTTCGACCCTCAGATTCCGGGCGGGTGAGGGCACCCGCCTCGGCGATCGTCTGCGATTTGTCATCCTGAAGACATTCTGATGGCTGAAGGATCTCATGTTTTGACTGTCTCATTGATCACCGAAAACATTAGATCCTTCCCTTACTGAAGCGCCGCTCGCTTGCTTCAGGGTCAGGATGACATACGAAGAGTGCAACGGTTTCGGCGGGGTCTCAGCAGCGTGTTGTTTCAGTGAGTGTGGACCCATAGACCCCGCGCGGCGACCAGGTCGTTCATCGCTTCTGCTACTGCGCGGCGAAGTACTGGCCGTTGGGATGATGGAAGACCAACGCCGAGACGCTCGATTCCGGGACCATCATCATCTCATCGGTGAGCGAGACGCCGATGGTTTCGTATGGCTTCAGCAGATCGAAAAGCGGAATCTGATCTTCGAGATTCGGGCAGGCGGGATAGCCGAACGACAAACGAATGCCGCGATAAGTCGTGCGAATCAGATCCTGCCACGTGAACTCCGGCGGATCGGCAAAGCCCCAATCCGCGCGGATTTTTCTGTGCAGCCACTCCGCTGTCGCCTCGGCTATTTCAATCGCGAGCGCGGAAAGAATATGCGACGACAACAGCTCGCCTTGTTCCTGCAATTGCTTCGCTTTCGCCTGTACGCTGTCGCCCGCGGTGGTTACGAATACCGCGAGATAATCCTCGCCGCCGAGCGACTTCGGCCGCACCCAATCCGCCGCCGAGCGGAACGGGGACGAGCGCTCACGAGGAAAAGTCCACTGCGCGCGGCACGCGCGCGTGTTTGGATCGAGCACACTCACTCTTTCATTTTCACTATAGACCGGGAACCAGCGCCACGTGGCGCGGGGTTGAATCAGCTTTTCGTTCACCGCCATGTCGAACACGCGTTCGACGTGCGCTTTGAGCGATTGCGCCTGCTTGTCCTTCGGATCATCCAAGCGCGACGACGCGAGCCGCAAGCCCAAATGTTTGCCGTAGAGCATGGCGCGGGAAACGAGCGGAAACACCTCCCGCGGATCAATATCCAACTTGATGTGCAGGTCAACGTCGGGGGGCGGCGGGACATTCACTTCTTCGTAGAGCGACTGCGACGGTGAGTCGGGCAATTGCGAGTGAGTCTTGCGAACCTCGTTCTGCGCTTTGACTTTCCGCAGATCCCATTCCGCTTCGAGTACAGGCCGTTCCTTTTCATCGGTTAGACGGTTGGCGAGCTGCAACCCCTGCATCGCTTCATTCGCATAGAACACCGGCCCCTGATAGGCGGGTGCAATCCGCGTGAGAGTGAAATTTTGCGTCAGCGCGGCGCCACCGACCATGAGCGGCAGATCAATGCCCGCCGCGGTGAAGTCCTGCGCCGTCACGACCATTTGCTGCGCGGATCGAACGAGCAAACCCGACAAGCCGATGAAGTCCGGACGATGCTCACGCACCGCTTCGATCAGCGTCTCCGGCGGAATTCTGATTCCTAAGTTCACGACGTCGTAGCCGTTGTTGGAGAGAATCATGTCCACCAGATTCTTGCCGATGTCGTGCACGTCGCCTTTCACCGTAGCCAGCAGCATTTTGCCGCGGGTCGCGGTAGTTGTCCCCGGTTCGAGAAATTTCTTCAGGTAGTCCACGGCCGCTTTCATCACTTCGGCGGATTCGAGGACCTCGGCCACAATCAATTTGTTCGCGCCGAACAGCTCGCCCACGACTTTCATTCCGGCCATCAGCGGACCGTTGATGATCTCGAGCGGAGTGGAGTCCACAAGCAGTTGATCCAGCGTCTGCTCGATGCCTTTGCGTGTGCCGTCCACGACGCACTTCGCCAGCCGCTCCGCCGGCGGCAGATGCGCAAGTTCATCTTCGTGGACCTCAGCCTTAGCTTCGCGATAGAATGCGGCGAACGCGGCAATCGAGGCGCCGTCCCCCTTGTAAAGCACCTCTTCGCAGAGCCGAATTTCCTCCGGCGCGAGCGTGCCGTAGCGCTTGATGCCGGCGGTGTTGACAATCGCCATGTCGAGACCGGCCTGAATGCAATCGTACAAGAAGACCGAGTTCAGCGCTTCCCGACCCGCGGTCGGCAGACCGAAACTGACATTGGAGATGCCGAGAATCGTGAGCGCATCGGGGTAGCGGCGATGAATCTCGCGAATGGCATCGCGCGTCGCTCTTGCCGATCCAACGTAATTCGGATCGCCGGTGCCGCAGGGAAACACGAGCGGATCAAAGATAATTTCCCCGGCGTCGAAGCCCCATTTTTCGGTCAGCGTTTTGTACGCGCGGTCGGCAATCGCGAGTTTGCGTTCCAGCGTTACCGCCATGCCCGCTTGCTTGTCTTCGTCAATCAAGCCGAAAACGACGGACGCGCCGTACTGCCGCGCCACCGGGCAGATCTTCTCGAGTCGTTGCTCACCGTCTTCGAAGTTGATCGAGTTGATGGCCGGCTTGCCGCCGATGTGCTGCAATGCCATCTCCACGACGCGCTCATCGGTCGTGTCAATCATGATGGGGACGCGGACCTTACGGGAGAGCGGCTTCAGCACCGCGAGAAAGTCCGACAACTCTTCGCGGTCCGGGTTGGCCGTACAGAGGTCAACGACGTGCGCGCCGCGCTGCACCTGCTCTTTGCCGATCTCCGCCGCCAGTTCGAATTTCTCTTCTTCGATCAGGCGTTTGAATTTGCGCGAACCGATGACATTCGTGCGCTCACCGACAAAGGCTGGACGGATGAAATCGTCAATCCTCAGTGGCTCACTTCCGGCCAACGCGCGACGAATCGCCTTCAACTGCGGCTTGCGCGGACGGTGATGATCAGCGACTTTCCGCAAGGCTCGCACGTGCTCATGCGACGTGCCGCAACAGCCGCCAATGACATTGACAAAGCCTTCCTGACAGAAGCGCTCGAAGATCTCATGAAACACGTCCGGCCCCTCGTCATACTTGCCTTCAGTGTTTGGCAGTCCGGCATTCGGCACACAGGAACAGGGGAAGTGCGAAATTCCGGCGAGAGTGCGCAGATGATCCGTCATCTTGTCCGGACCGGTGGCGCAATTCATGCCGAGATAGAGCAGATCGCGCGACGCGACGGTGTAGTACAACGCCTCGATATTCTGGCCGGCGAGCATCGTGCCGTTCGGCTCGATGGTTACGGAGAGCGCCACGGGGATTTTGCGGCCCGTGCGCTTCATCGCTTCGTCAATGCCAAGCAATCCGGCTTTGACCGTGATGGTATCCTGCTGGGTTTCCAACAAGAGGTAATCCGCGCCGCCGGCGATCAGTCCCTCAGCTTGAATGCGATAGGTGCGCATTAGCTCATCGAACGTAATCCCGCCGGTTAACGAGATGGACTTGTTGGTCGGCCCCATGGAACCGGCAACGATGATGCGGCGACCGGGAACGAACTTGGCGGCGGCTTCATGCGCGAGTTCGGCGGCGCGGCGATTGGCTTCATGCGTCTCGTTCTGGAGGCCGTACTCGCCCAAGACAATCGTCGAACCATTGAACGTATTCGTTTCGAGAATATCCGCGCCGGCGTCGAGATAGAGCTTATGCAAATTGAGAACGAACTGCGGCGAATAGAGCGTGAGCGCTTCATTACAGCCGAACAGCGGCTCGCCGCCGAAATCGGCCGCGGTCGGGCGCAGCGCTTCGAGGCCGGTGCCGGTAGCGCCGTCCATGACCAGAATCCGCTGGCTCATCAGGTCGCGCAGTTCGCGCGTGAGTTGGTCTCCGGAGGGATGAGTCATATTCGCCTGTGTCCAAGCCTAATTTAACCTTTTAATTTACAAAGATTCCCAACCAAAATCAAGTCCGGCATTCGTCAGCTATGATGTTCGCACGGGTTGACATTCGTTGTGACACTGTTAAATTGTTCTAAACCAATTTAATTCAAGATTTCCGTGCGCACCATTTCCCTCTTCTTCCTTATTGCTGCCTGGCCGGCAGCCGTGTTTAGCGCCGGCGACGAATGGTTGACCCAGTACGAGCGCTCCGGTTATGCCGAAACCTCGCGTTACGACGAGACCGTCGCCTTCTGCCGGATGCTGGCGGATGCCTCGTCCTACGCCGAGTACCGTGCGTTCGGCACCTCGGCGGAAGGCCGCGAGCTGCCCCTGCTCTGGATTGACAAGAGTCAGCGCCGCGACACCCCGCTTTTCTTCATCGTCGCCGGGATCCATGCGGGCGAGATTGACGGCAAAGATGCGGGGTTGACGCTACTCCGCGACGTTCTGATTTTCAACAAACATCGTGGGCTGCTGGACAGCATTCGCATCGCCTTCGTGCCGATCTTCAATGTGGACGGCCACGAGCGCTGGTCGAAGTACTCGCGCTCGAATCAGATCGGGCCGAAAGAGATGGGTTGGCGCACGACCGCGCAGAACCTGAATCTGAACCGCGACTGGTTGAAGGCGGACACGCCGGAAATGCAGGCGATGCTACGACTGATCAACGAGCTGAAGCCGGATTTCCTGGCGGACATTCATGTCACGGACGGCGCAGACTGGCAGTATGTCATCACTTATGCGCTTGGCGTACACGAGAACGAGCTGGAACCATTGCACTATTACAATGCCGAGCGCTTTCTACCCAGTGTAAAAACCAAACTGCATGACGCGGGGTTGGAATTTACTACTTACGGCTCCTTTCGCAAACCGAATGACGTGCAAAGCGGAATGGAGTTGGAAACGGCGGAGCCGCGATTCTCGTCAGGTTACGGCACGGTCATCAACCGGCCCTTCATGCTGATCGAAACGCATAGCCTGAAAGACTATCGGACGCGGGTGACGGCGACGTATGAGTTCCTCAAGTCCGCGATTGAAACGCTGAAGGAACAGGCGCCGGAGCTGCAGGCGGCGAATCGCGCGGCGGATTCAGTGTCCAGCTCGTTAGCCGGCAAGAGCTACGCCCTCTCGTGGAATCTCGCCAAAGACTCGACGATGATAGAGTTTCTGGGCGTGGATTATGAATTCGTTTCCAGCCTGATCTCCGGAGACAAAGTGGTACGCTGGGGAACGACGCCGAAGACCTATCGCATCCCGGTCTTCGACCGTCATGAGCCGGGAGACACGCTTGTGGCTCCGCATGCTTACGTCATTCCACCGCAGTGGTACGCACTCATTCAAGACGTGCTGACGGCGCAGGGACTCACCGTGATGAGTCTGACCAAGGCGACACAGGTCGCCGTTGAATCCTGTCGTTTCTCCAATGTCAGCTTTGCCACGCGACCTTACGAAGGGCGATATCGCGTTGATTTCACGGCAACATCGTTTGCGGACACCCTAGCGCTGCCGACCGGCTCCATCATCCTTCCGCTCGATCAGCCACGAGCGCAGATTGCCATCCATCTGCTCGAGCCAAGAGGCCCGGATTCATTCGTGCGCTGGGGTTTCTTCTCGCAGATCTTTGAGCAGAAAGAGTACATGGAAGCCTACGTGGCGGACACGCTCGCCGCACACATGCTCGCAGAATCTCCTGTCCTTGCCAGCGAGTTCAACGCTCGTTTGTCCAGCGATTCGGTCTTTGCCGCGAGTCCGGAGGCTCGCTATCAGTTCTTTTATGAGCGTTCGCCTTACTGGGACAGCCGCAAGGACGTTTATCCCATCGGGCGGATCACGTCGAAGGCGGAGTACGACCGAATCAAGTTCATTACTCAATCAATATCAAAGGAATAGCCGCTGTCTTGAGGATCGGCGGGAATTGTCGTATATTGTATTGATGTGCCTACATAGCTCACTGATCGCTTATGTTGCCCTCTAACGGCTCTAACCTTTCTGATCGCCTTGTGAATGTCCATGCCTCGCGGCCGCGGGTGGCAGTGCTCGCGCGTACGCCGGCGGAAGAGCAGGCGTTTCTGGAGCGCGTGCGCAGCCGCGTGATTGGCGCGGGTACGAAAATAGAAACGGTGTCTGGGATGAAGCCGCTGCGATATTTCGATTTCATTGCCTCGGGACGTTTCCATCGCGACATTGAGGACGAGCTGGCGGAGAACGTGCTGCCGTACATGGCGAACACGCACACCGAAACCACGTTCACCGGCCGGTTAATGACGGAGTTCTATGAGAAGGCATTCAAGCGGATTGCCGGATACATTCATGCCTCGCGAGAGGATGCGCTGATTCCGGTCGGCTCCGGCTCAACAGGCGCGATCAACCGCATGATCAACGTGCTGGGACTGCGGATTCCGGATCAGCTCGAAGACGTGCAGCAATGTAAGACTTGCATCCCGGAGGAACGGCGGCCCGTGATCTTTCGCTCGATGATGGAGCATCATTCCAATGACATCGCGTGGCGCGAGACCATCGGCGACGTGGAGTATGTGGACTTCGATCCGGATGGGCGGATTTCTCCTGCCGATTTGGAAGCGAAACTCGAGCAGTACAAAAGTCGCCCGTACAAGATCGGCACGTTCAGCGCCGCCTCAAATGTGACGGGCATTCTAAATGACTGTCACACGCTGGCGCGGGTGCTGCATCGGCACAGTGCGTGGGCGTTTTTCGATTTCGCGGCCGCGGGACCGTACGTGGACATTGACATGCATCCGGAGAACGATCCGGACGGTTACTTCGACGCGATCTTTTTCTCGGTGCATAAATTCTTGGGCGGGCCGCGCACGCCGGGACTCTTGGTAGCGAGCCGAAAGCTGTTTACCAATCGCGTGCCGGCGGAGCCGGGCGGCGGAACGGTGCTCTACACGTCGCCGTGGGATCATCGCTATCTCTCCTCGATTGAGCATCGCGAGACGGGCGGCACTCCGCCGATCGTGCAGTCCATTCAGGCGGGGCTGGCCTTCGATCTCAAAGCCGCGTTGGGAGCAGAGCGGATCGAACGGATCGAACAGGATTATCTCAGACGCGCTTTGAAGGAATGGCTGCATCATCCGAAGCTGTGGCTGCTCGGGAATCCGGAGACAAGGCGGTTAGGTGTGGTGTCGCTGATCTTCCGCGACCTGCACCATAATCTGGCGGCGGCGCTGCTCAACGATTTGTACGGCATACAGGTGCGCGGCGGCTGCATGTGCGCCGGGCCTTATGGGCATCTGCTGCTGCATATCAATGAAGGTCATTCCGCCGAAATCCGCCACCGTCTTAACGAGGGGCACATCGGCGAAAAACCGGGTTGGGTGCGCATCAGCTTTGGGCCTACGGTAACGGAGGAAGATTTTCAGACGCTGCTTGAGGCCGTAGATCATGTGGCCCGCCACGGGCAGGAGTACGTGGATCGCTATCAGCTCAGCGATGAGACGGGCGAGTGGGCGTGGCGGGGGCAGCCGCTGCCAGCAACCGCTTGACATATATTGAGTAAAATCTTATCTTTGCAGTTCCCAAAATCTGGCGCGTTCGTCTAGGGGTCTAGGACGCTGGCCTCTCACGCCGGTAACAGGGGTTCGAATCCCCTACGCGCTATATAAAACAACGGGTTAGACATTATATCTGACCCGTTTTTCTTTTTTCTGTCTCCATCGTGCCAAAGTGGCCGTATCCAAACCACGGGGCACCACCGTCTCTTCTTACCTGATCAGTACTATCTTCCGGGTTGAACGGTACAACACGCTTTCGATATGCGCAAAATAGAGTCCTGAGGACAGCGATCCTGCATTGAAAGGAACCTGATGTATTCCCGGCGTAAAGGATTCATCTGCCAGTACGGAGACACTACGCCCGGCGATATCATAAACCGAGAGTTTGATCCGCACGGTTTGCGGAAGCGAGAAAGTGATGGTCGTGTTGGGATTGAATGGATTGGGATAAGCCGCTAGAGAAAAGCTTCGTGGAATCGTGGTCGGATTATCTTCAGCATCAAGGACGTACACTGTTACAGAAATCGTCTCCGAATTACCGGGACAGGAATTGGTAATAACGTGAAGACTTCCTTGGAAATCGTAAGCACCATTATCCGTTGTGTCCGGGCTGATCACTACCTGAACGATCAGCGTGTCTCCCGCTGGGATCAGGCCGGTATCCGGTGCGACCGAAAGCCAGTTGCTTGACGGACTGATAGTCTCTGGGGTGATTCCAAACTCCATGGCACCATTGCCGGAGTTTGCAATTTGTAACGGCACAGACGTCTGGATATGGTTGTGGACGACGGCATTAATAGAAGACTGAAACTGCACGTACTGAGGACGACTGACATGAAAATGCCCCTCCCCTATCGAATCCCGCGGGACCACAATACTCAGGAGTGTATCGCGGGAAATGCAGTTCCCGGACACAGTTACATCATACGTGCCATTTAGAAGTCCCAAGTGATATTCGCCCTGCAGATCGGTTACCGAATACTGCGGCATACCGACGATTCCTACTCGCGCACCCACAACAGGTGTTCCGGTTCCGTTTTCCACAACAGATCCTCTGATTCCGGACATGTATATGCGAAGCGCATATCCCTTCCTTATGTTTGACTCAGAGATTTGCCCATAGGCAAGATAACCTCCTGTAGCGACAGACATGATTCCGTAGAAGCCGCTCGCTACCGGGCCGTAGGTCCAGTGCCAGTTTTCAGATCCATCGGGACTAATCGCGAAGAGCCAGCATTGACGGTTATTCCAACTTGTTCCAGACCAGCCGGCACAAATGGCGCCCCCGGATCTTCGCGCAACAACCCCACGAAGCTGTTCCTCAGTTCCGCCATTGGTATAGGTTCGAACCCAAAGAGAATCTCCGCTATCGTTGGTCTTGGCTAGATATCCAATATTACTACCGGCAACTGCCGTTTTACCGCCAAGATAAACCGCACTATCCCCGTCCGAAAGATCGTAACAGATGTCCGGTCCGGTCCCGCCATACAAAGATGAAGAAAGCGGATTTCCCAGCGAATCGGTACGCAGCAGCCATAGGTCATAATCCCCTGCGCTGTTGCTCTTCGAGTATCCGCCGATCAACAATGTCCGATCTTGTCGCTCATTGATACGATACCCGATATCACTGTCACTGCCGCCGAATGATCTCGTCCATAGCGTATCACCATTGGTATCGCATTTCAGCAACCAAAGATCAGAATGCGCGTTGTCCGATCCAAGGCGATATCCGGCAACAGCAATATTCCCGTCCTGCAAAAGAGCAATATCATAGGCACAAGTCATACCCCCACTTCCGTAGGCGCGGCTCCAGAGACTGTCTCCAGCGCGCTAATCGCCATCAGCAGAATAGTGTTGCCCCCGTTGCCCGAGCCAGCCACAATAACATTTCCATCTGGAAGTTCAACACCTGAGTAGGCTGCATCACTGTTAGGACCTCCATATATACGAGTCCACATTACCGAGCCACCGGAGCCAAGTCGGGAAATGAGGGAATTGGAATTCGCTATCCCGGGATTCGTCTCACCAACTAAAATGAAATCACCGCTGGAGTGATCAATCGCGCTATAGATCGCGGGATTCCCTGACGCATTGATCCGCGCAGACCAAAGAGTATCGGGCTGGGCAAAAACACGTGGCGCTGTAAGGCAAATAATCGTAAAGCTAATGTACAGCGTGAGGTCGCGCACGTTAGTCCTTTTCTTTGTGCTCTGCGCTGTAGTAGCTCCTACTCGAAAATATTCTGGCATCTCACCATTGCTCATGAACGAGGCGGCGGCCAGAGCCTTCGCTCTGGCCGCCGCTCATTCAGACTTCACACTGTTCAATGTGAGGGTTCAGACTTGAACTCGAGGAATATGCTCATCGCAAGTTGAATGCGATACCTCTTAAGGAGCTGTCGGTAGCTAGGGACCATCTTGACAGACTCCGGTGACATAGTAGAACACGCGTTCATTGCCAGCGAATGGAGCACTGTAGTAGAGGTGATTCGGACCAACCACGGGGGCAATACTGTCAGCGACTATTATCCAACTTGGATCGCCGATGGGCATATCGCTAATGTTGGCGTAGAGTCTGTAGGTACCTCTCGCAGCCGAGGCAGCATCGGTTGTCCAGCGAAGGTTAACAACGTTACCAACGCGGTAAGCCGTGACGTCCGTGGGTGCATCGGGAGGTAAGCAGTGGCACGAGCCGTTATCATATACGGTCAGCGTGTACGCACCCACCATGGTAGCATAGTGGGCGACTCGAATCAGGTAAACGCCCGGCCCCAGTGTATCGGCTACATAGGAATTCATTCCTCCCAGATGCTGCTCGGGAACATCCCAGTCCGGCAGTGGCTGGAAATAGGAATCTTGACCATTGCAGAGGATTGCAGGATCCGTGCAGCAGTTTTCCAGACCTTGGTACACCGAGATATGCATCCAGCCGAAGCCCACAGACATGGCGATCCGGCGGCATTCCGTAAGGTTCAGCGAGTAGAACACATCGCCTCCGGTGGAGTTGTAGTCAAAACCATTCTCGAAGCAGGTATTCGTACAACTGACTGTCGCGTTCATCGTGGTTCCGGTCACGGTGACGGCACCATTTGGAACAACGGTGATTGGAGTCGCTGTCGTACACTCATCATTCACCGGTGGTTCACTGGAAACCGCATTTACGTGGAGCGTATAGGGTCCATCGCTTTGAGGAACATACCAGGAAACAGGATAGTACCACGTACCGGCGGGCAGGTTTCGCCAGAGAAGTGTAAGAGCGGTAGGTGAACACATTCCGATGTCGTAACCATCCGCCTCAGTCTGCCCGGTGCAGGAACAACCGTCGTACAGATACTGATTGTAGCTGCCGAAGCCTACCGTACCGCAGTAATCAATCTGAATATCTTGCATTTCAGGATTGATAAACACGTGCCAAACCTGTGGATCGTAGGCCTGGGGGCAGTCATTTGTGGCATTCGTAGTGGTACCTGTGAAGGTAGCCGGTAGAGTTGCGGGAACGCCGGCGTTACGGCAATGGTCATTGGGGGGGTAGATCGGGCATGGTTCGACGCAAGTCAGATTCCCATCCCAATAGCCATCCAATACAGCGCATTCGTAGTGTGTAAGATTAGCGCATAGCCCGTCATAGCAGCATCGGCCCGGCGATTGTACGCACGGGGTTAAAACGAAGGAAGTACGATAATCATACGTCATGGCGTCATCCACAAGCGCACCGCCACGGCTAATTTTTACGTAGTATTCACCCGGGTCCAGGCATGTCGAAGTGATGGTTCTCAAACCACAAGGCGTTGACTGAATTCCATTCAGGATGACCGTGCCCGGGCATGGTCCCTGAACCAATGCCGCTCGCAGCCATGACTCGCCGGAGTAGGTGCAGGTCAGAGTAGCAGATGCGGTCAAAACGAACCGATACCAATCCCTGTCTGCCATGAGTGAACCGGTGATCGAGTCCGTGTAGGCGAAGGTCTGCCCATGAACGGTTTGCCCGCTCAGAATGTTCTGGAATTGAGGAAGATAGGGTGTTGCATTGTTGCAGCCACCGTCCGGATCGTTGACGGAGAACGTACCGGGAACGGGAAACGGCTCGGCCACTTCTTCGATATCACCCGGCTGGCTGACGAGGTTGCAAGGCCCGCATGTTTGAACCACGAGATCATACGTGTAGCAGGGATGGAACCAGTTTCCATTGTCAACCATTATGTAATAGGTTCCCGGCTGAAGAGCGTTGCACGACAGATAGAGGGGAGTAAAGCCGTCAACTGTCCAGCTGCTTGCAGAAGCAATACAGCTCCAATCAGGCGGACAATGGTCGCTGAGCAGAATGCCCGGCATGACCCACACTTCGTTGGGGGGATCCGCCAGATGCGCATTCAATATGATCTCCACCGACGTCTCCGTCGTCAACGTGAACGAGTAGATAACGTCCGGACCGGCATCCTGCGAGCTTAGACAAGTCGAGCCGGAATAGTTATTGTTGAAGCCGCAGTTGCTTGCATTGTCGACACTGAAAGGCAAACTTGGAATGACAATCGGGTCTCCGCAAGCATCTCCCGTCGGCGGAGGGGCTGTTTCCTCCAGATAAAACGCATAATCGCCGAACGAACCATCTGACCAACCATCCACAATGATGAAGTAGGTTGTTCCGCCGGTCAGCTCCACCATGGGGATATCGGATGAAACATCTCCACAAGCAGCACCATCGTCATTGCACGCAATGGGGCTGCCGGTACAAGTGTTGGCGTAGACAAAGAGCTTGGTGTCGTACGATGATCCGCACAGGCTAACATGATAGTTGCCACTTGTTGTCGGAGTGTAGGTGTAAACCACATCCGGTGAAGTGCCGCTGCCCTCACACTCGGGCAAATTATCCTGATAGCCCGTCGTGGTCCCGAAGTCGGTGTATGGCACTGTGGAAATCACGGCCGCGCTGGCGCAGTCTTCGCCCCCCTGATCCAGATTTCCTCCGTTTCTTTCACGCGAGGGAGGGAGCAGTTCATGAAGACGACGATACAAGTCATGACTGGGTACATGGCCTGCGCTTTTTGCCTCCCGAATCTGATCGAGCAAGCTCTGGATCTCTGTTCTCTCCGCAATGATTTTCGACACGGTTGCATCATCGGCACCTGAGAAGGCACCATTGGACGCGGCCGCCGGAGCAGCAGTCTGCAGAGTTTTTTCGTTCACGATTTGGTTTATGACTGTTGCTGCCGCAAAGACGGTAACAACACTGATCAGGAAACCAAGACTGACAAACCATCGTAATCGCGTGTTCATGCTGAAATCCTTTACCTTGAGTTAGACAAGTGCCGTTACCGGTTAGTTTGGAGTGATGAATCTTTTGGGGGAAGCGTTGCGTACAGCGGTATTGAACGTCGAAAACAGAAGGCGATATGTCTACCCCTGTTGTCAAGTTCGCTGTGATCGTGATGAAATGGGTCTGTAGTGATCGAGAGCTTATCGATCTCGGTAACACATACAATCTATGGGTAATCTGGTCGATATGCAAGCAGGTTATTGATCCATCTCACGAAACCGGTACCGCGCTGAACATGATAGTGTGGCATCTAAAAGAGCGGGAGGCGGACGAAGAAGCTGGATTTTGCTGAGCAGACGCTCGGCCTTGAACCGCAGCAGAAGTCCTCAAAGCGATCAAGCTCCCCGCAATGGAGAGTTCGTTCGATGACTTTGCAACGCCTGGTCAGTACCCCCCCATGAAATCAGCCTCTTCCCTACCCCAAGGCTAGTAACACAGGTCACGACATTGGCAATCTCTTGGCGCCACAACGTGGAGTTACTTGCATGCCTCTCACGCCGGTATCCGGGGTTCGAATCCCCGTCTCTCCGCCAGACTTAGAGCCCCTGACAA
>CAYORN010000002.1:0-177905 GCA_964406405.1 uncultured Alphaproteobacteria bacterium
TATTCATGCGCTTGTCATTCTGAAGTCTGTTCCGCAACGATTTGATTCGCCAGCTTACATTGATCTTCGGAACAGGCTGAAGAATCTTATGTTTCCGTTGCCTGAAGAAAAACATGAGATCCTTCACCTGCGAAGACGGAAGACGCAGGTTCAGGATGACAAATGCGGGGGAGACGGGCGATGCAATCGGCCCCGACAACTCCATCTCCTCATTCCCCGTTTTCTTCCCGCCGCAAGAAAGTTCGATAATCATGGCCTGTTATTCATGCGCTTGTCATTCTGAAGTCTGTTCCGCAACGATTTGATTCGCCAGCTTACATTGATCTTCGGAACAGGCTGAAGAATCTTATGTTTCCGTTGCCTGAAGAAAAACATGAGATCCTTCACCTGCGAAGACGGAAGACGCAGGTTCAGGATGACAAATGCGGGGGAGACGGGCGATGCAATCGGCCCCGACGACCGATTATCCGGTCAGAGCCTCGAAGCTGAGATCCTTCCCTTACCTGAAGCGTCGCCAGCTTGCTTCAGGGTCAGGATGACAAATGAAGAGCACACAGCCGCGCGGCGAGACTACTGATGGTGCTTGTTTCGGCGGGGTCGTGCGTTCGGGGTGCTCTTGTTCGGCTTTGATCAACCCCGCTCGGCGACATTCACTGCGAGAGGTTCTGGACGCCTGTGCTCTGACCAACACCCGGGAGGGTGTTGGCTAGTGGGCGTGTCCAGAACAACAAGTTCAATAAGGATGAGGTAAGATACGCAAGAACAGGGAGTTTGTCAAGAGAGAACCGGCGGCCAGAGGCCGCCGGAAGTATATTCGAATAGCGTGGTACGGGGCATCCTTCACTTCGTTCAAGGACAAGTTGTGCAGACACGGGGGAGACCTGAGACTTGAAACGTGAGACTTGAAACATGAAACTCGGTAAAGTGCAGGATTACAAGATCGGGGCCGTGGGTGTGAAATGCAAGATCGTGCCGCCCTCGCCGACGGCCCAGCCGTGACCGGCGCGCGTGAGCGCGACGCTCTTCAGTGTGTTGCCGTTGCGGAATTCGGACGGTGTCCAGGTGACGCCGCCGTCGGTCGTAAACAGCAGAACGCCATGCTCGCCCACCGCCCAGCCGTAATTCGCGTCGAGGAACGTGATGCTATTCAGAGTGCGGCTGGTGCCGCTGGGCTGAATCGTCCAGCTTGCGCCTTCATCCGCAGTGTGCATGATCAGGCCATTACTTCCGCACGCCCAACCGATGTCTTCATTGATGAAAGTCAAGTGAGACGCAGCGCCCAGGCCATTGAAGCGATCGCTTGTCCAATCCTGACCGCCGTTGATGGAATGAAAGAACATGGCCCCGCTATAGCCACCACTCGAGATCCAGATCGAGCTGTCGCCGGTCATGCAGATATCGCTCAAGGAATAGGAATATAGCGGAGCATTCTCGATCTCCCAGGTCATTCCGCCATCTTCCGTTTTCAATGCGAAGCCTGACGACCCGGTCGCCCAGCCGACGCGGCCATCATACATGTCGAGCGAGGTGATCGCATCCACCCCGCCGAACTGCTGCTCGTTCCAACTGGCGCCGCCGTCCGCCGTACTCAGAACAACCGCGACGTAATCGTTGTCATAGCCGCCGACCGCCCAGCCGTGCAGCGCGTCCACGAATTCTACGTCATAGAGGTCGGCTGATGTGCCACTCGACTGCGTTTCCCACGACTGACCGCCATCGGCGGTGTGCAGAACCGTGCCGTTGTCGCCGACCGCCCAGCCCGTGTTTTCATTGAAGAAGGAAGTTGCATTAAGATCGTTCATGCTCACAGACTGTCCGTCGGGGATCCACCAGAGACCGCCGTTCATCGTATGCATCATAGCGCCGTATTTCCCGACGGCGACACCGATGTTTCCGCTGGAAAACGCCAGACTGCGCAGGGAAGCGGTGCTTCCGCTCTCCCGCAGCGTCCAGGTCGCGCCGGCATCTATCGAATAGAGCAGCGTGCCGCCGTCGCCGGCAATCCACAGGCGCTGTGCGTCCTTCACGTAGAGGTGGCGCAAGGTCTGCGAAACTCCGCTCGACGCGGAAAACCAAGAGGAATCCGCATCCACGATATGCAGCAATGATCCGTTGCTGCCGACCGCCCAGCCGGTGTCCGGATTCTGAAAGACGATGTCAAACAAATTCTCCTGATAGCCGAGGATCTGGTGCCACGATACGCCGCCATCCGTCGTCCGTTGGATGGTGCTGTAGCTGTACCGCTCCTCATTCCCCGTCACAACCCACCCGTTCATTTGATCGGTGAAGCAGACAGACGATATGTTGCGATACGAGTCGGTTAAATGAACGTCCCAGCTCTCGCCGCCGTCGGTGGTTCTCAGAACGGTTCCGCTCGTGCCGGCCGCCCAACCATGATCATTGCCGAGGAACTGAATATCCAGAAACATGGCGCTTGAGCCGGTACTTCGCTCATACCACGTCACGCCGCCGTCGCTGGTATGCAGCAGCACACCGCGTGAGTCGTAGTATCCGTAGTATTCATCGATGCCTTCAAAATATCCGCCGCCGATCCAGCCGGTGATCGCATCGCTGAAAAAGACGGTGGTCAAATCCATGTCCGTGCCGCTGTTCCGTTCGCTCCAGCTCAGGCCGCCGTCGGTGGAACGCAGCAACATGCCGCCATTGCCGATGGCCCAACCAACATCGGCGGAGGTGAAAACCACGTCGTTGATGCCATTCCCATGCGGGAGTGGATTTTGCCATGCCCAGGAGCCGGCGGCGGGCGTATAGCCCGGACCGCTCCATGATGAATCGTCGCTTTGACAACCGAAGGTAATCAACGCCAGCACAGCGAGCGAGGAGCAGAAGAGCGCTTTCATGAGGTGCCTTGAGAGGAATTTATTTGAGCAGAAGAAGTTTTTGCGAACGAGAAAACTCGGTGGTTTGAAGCCGCACAAAGTACATCCCGCTGGAGAGTCCTGAGCCGTCAACGATCAGCGTGTGCTGTCCTTGCGGCATGACGCGATCCTCCAATGTGCGCACGAGGCGGCCGGTGAGATCGAAGAGGGACAGATTCACCTTACCAGTTACCGGTAAGTCGTAACTCAGGCGCGTAGTGGAGTTGAAGGGGTTAGGGAAAGCGGAAAGGGAGAAGGCAGCAGGCACCGTGGTGGATGATCTGTTAGGATCAGTCCACGTTGACCCATCATAATGGAGAATCACTCCTCCTGCTCCAAAAGCCCAGCCATGACCTGAGTTCAAGAATGCGAGGGCGTTGAGATCCACAGTTGTGCCGCTAACTTGCGGGATCCATGTTTGTCCTGCATCTTCACTGTGAAGAATTGTTCCGTGGTTGCCCACCGTCCACAATTGATTCTCGTCGGCACTGGCAATACTGTAGAGTGCGTATGGAGTCGGCCCATTGACCTGCGACCATGTCGTTCCGGCGTCCACCGTTGCAAGAATGCAGCCGCTTTCGCCGACGGCCCAGCCTTGCGTTACTGAGAGAAAGAGAATGTCCCAGAGAGGAAGTTGCGTGTTGCTTACTTGCTCTTGCCATGTCAAGCCGCCATTCTCTGTGCGGATGATAAGTCCGTAAAGGTGAGACTCATCATCCAGGGCTCTCCCTGCAACCCATCCATGAGTTAAATCTGGGAAAGTCACCGCCGTCAAGGCATCGCTGGTCCCCGTGTTGTGTGCAATCCACTGCGATCCGCCGTTCGTCGTGGAGAGCACGAGTCCGCCACTCATGCCACTACCAATGGCCCAGGCGAGATTCGTGTTTGAGACGCAAGTGACATCGTAAAGCCCGATCAAGTCTGTGTATTGCTGTGTCCAGCTTGTGCCTCCGTTGCTCGTATGCAAGATATTCCCGTAAATTCCTCCGACCGCCCAGCCGGACTGATCTGTCGAAAAGGTGACGGATCGAAGTTCCAAATCAACTCCAACTTCTGCAGGCTGCCAGGTTTCTCCACTGTCAGAGGAATGAAGAGCAACTGCTTCCATGTCTGTTCCACCGACAGCCCAGCCGTTTTGTGCGCTCGGGAAACATGCGGCGCTAAGATTCCGATCAGTCCCGCTATCTTGCCACTCCCACTCCTGCCCCTGGGCCAACACCACGAGGCCGAGCATCAGTGCGATGGTCAGCCATAAGCGATTATGGTTCATAATTACCTCCAAAGGTGCGTAACGTGCGGCCCGCTCGATCTAATATGCGAATATACGGAGGGATTTGACCAAGCGCAACGAAAATTACGGTTTTTTCAAATCGGAGGCGGCACTCCGAACAGGCCGACAGCCCGACAAGCCGACAACGAACATTGAATCCGTTCTCTTGTCGGCATGTCAGTTTGTCAGCTTGTCAGTTGTCGTCCTTTACACCTCGTGCTCCAGCCAGGTGCCGCGGCGGAAGAGCCAGAGGGCCGCGAGGCCGCCGAGCGCATGGGCGAGCGTCCAGCCCCACATCAGCCCAAGCGGGCCGAGGTGCAGGACCGTGCCGAAGAGATACATGAAGGGGATGACCATCACCCACGAGTGCACGATGGACAGGATCATCGGCGGCGTATTCTGCCCTGCGCCTTCGAATACCGTTTCCGCGCCGATGTGCAGACCGATCATCGGCAGGCTGATGATCATGATGCGCAGGATCTGCCGCGCGAGGTCGTGCGTGGCCGGGTCGGAGAAGAACAGGCTCACAACAAAGTTGTTGAACACGAGCAGCAGCGCGGAGTAGCCGATCATGATCCAGAACGCGAGCCGTGTGGAGAGCACACCCGCGAGCCACGCGCGATCGAGTTGGCGCGCGCCGAGATATTGCCCGATCAGCGCACCTGTGCCGAGGCCAAGACCGGCGATGACCATCACGCCGAAATGCATCACCTTGCTGCTCATGCCGTACGCCGCCACGGCGGTGGTGCCGAAGGTGGCGACCAGCTTGACGGCAAAGGTCGTAGCCATGGAGAAGCTGATGCTGTTTATGCCTGCCGGCAGCCCGATGCGGATCTGCTGCCACATCTCCGGCCACGCGGGAGCGGGCGCGTGCAGCCACTTGACACGCACCGGCGAAGAGGCACGATGCAGCGCCCACATGCCGGTGGAGACGACGGCGATATGCGCGGTGGCGGTGGCAATTGACGCGCCGAGAATTCCAAGTTCAGGAAACGGCCCATAGCCGAAAATCAGCAGCGGGTCGAGAATGCAGTTCAGGCCTGCACCGAGCGCCTGAATCCACAGCGCCGCGCGCGGTTGGCCGATGCTCCGCAATGCGGTGTACACGGAATAGCCCGTTCCAGCAAAGCCGAGCACGGACAATTGCACGACGCCATAGCGCAGGCCGAGCGCTTTGACGTCCGGCGCGGCGTTCATGAAGTCCAGCACCCACGGCAGAATGAAAATCGCCGGCACGCCGAACAGCGTTCCCAGGACAAACTTGAGCACGAAGGTGTTCTTGATGGACTGTTCCGTGCGCGTGAAGTCGCCTTCGCCGTAGCGGCGGGAGATGGTGGCGACGCTGCCCGTGCCGATGATCATGTTCCAGAAGGAGAGCACCCACATAAACGTCGTGCACATGGTGATCGCCGCAACCGGCGCGGAACCGATGCGCGCGAGCCAGAACATGTTCACAATCTCGTAAAGTGAACTCACGAGGAAGCCGGTCATCGAAGGCAGACCCATCGAGAGCACTTCCCGCATGATGCCGCGCTTCACCTCACGAGTGTACGCGGGCGGGGCCTGTCCGTTCAGCGGGCCATGAATGGCTTCGGCGACTTTGCGGGGAGGAGAGGTACGTAACATAAAATTCGAAATTCGAAATCCGAGTCAGAAGGAATCCAATTGCCGAGGCAGGTTCCACGAGAGCCAAACGCACGCCGATACTCCTGCTGAGAACCTGCCCGAAATTGGTATAGTGACAAAAACATCGCTTCCGGGCGGGTTCTCGGATGCGATCTCGTTCTGCACAGAGTATCGTGGAACCCGCCTCGGCAAAATCAGGAAGAAAAAACCCACCGCCGAGGTTGCGACGATGGGTTTGAAAGGCGGGCGAGTTGCGAAGACTTAACTCGCCCCTACATATCTTGCGGTTACGCCGCAATCCTCCCATCGTCCACGAGCACGACCACCGTATTGCACGGCTGAAGCTCGATGGCCTTGATTGAGTTGATGGCGAATTGGACGAACATGAGACGGCGTTTTCCTGATTATTTGTTCAGATTGTCACAGACTTCCAAAATATAAGAAAAAAGCGCGTGCGAGTCAAGGGGTGAAGTACCTCACGGTGCCAGCGGAGGACAGCCTCCTTCCGGGGTGGTGGGCTCTGTCATGTAAGGCGCCGTGTGCGAAGTCGGTTCGCAAATGCCCTGGCGCTTGCACAACGTGACGTTGTAATGGGTCTCAAATTCCTTGCAACAGGGTTCTGCGGCATCGCACGGCGGCGTCGCCTGGACCCGAAAGCTGTTGTCCCCCCGCAAATTGACGCATCCGTGTTGGCTAAGCGGCCGGTCGTCACGGTTGATAGTCTCGCCGGGATAATCGTACCAGCGTGTGACGCCGGTCGCTCTGGGGTTTCGCCGCTTGGGATTGCCGGGACGGTCACTCTCATCCCGATAGCCTCGATTACGAGGGCTCTTCCCTTTTTCGATCACGCCATTCCCGTCGTTGCCGTACGTCCCGTCAAAGGCATGAGCCTCGTTGTCGTTCTGATAGCGCCGCGTCGAATCCTTGAGCTCGCACACAAAGCCCGACTTGCACGTGCCGGTCGAAATGGTGCGGGTTCCTTTCGCATCCTGTCCCTGCTGGAAGGAAGCCCCTTCGACGTCGCAACGGAGCGTGATGTTCACCTCGAATCCGAATGCTACGGTGTATTGCCCCGAGGGAAGGCACTCGACAATGGGACCGAGCTTGCCGCGATTGCCGCCGTATTGCCCCTCCGCGTCACCGGCGGTGCTGATCGTGAGCTCCTCGCAACAGCAGCCAATTTGGGTGATCGGCTGCGTGGTTCCCTCCGGAGCCGGTTGCACGCCCGCGGTTTCACCCGGCACATGGAACCAGTAGTCAGGGTTCCACATCACCAGATCCGACGCGAGCTGTGGAATGACCTTGACAATCGTCAGCGAATCAAAATCCGGGTACCACTCGATCGTTGTTTCGGAACCATAACGTTCGTTAACGTGGGAGGAGAGCCATAAGAAATCCGCAATCGGGGACGGCGACGTGACACCTTGTGTCTGCATGACAAAGATCCCGCGTGCCGGATTCCAGACCGCATCATATGTGGCATACGGCTCCTGCACGACGTTGACGTTGATGTTCGAAACCCACGTGCGTCCTTGCCTGTCCACAAGCGATGCCGTGACCAGATGAGATCCATCCCCCAGGGCGCTGAAATCATATTCGCAGCCGCGAAAACCGGTGGCGTCCTGTGGATTGTCAAGGTTGGAACCGAGCAGAACCGGCCAGCCCATGGAATCAGCTTCGATGCGGAACGAATCCCATTCTGCCAGATGCAGCAGATCATGAATGACAATCGCATGCCGTCCGGCCAGCGTTGCTCCGTCCGGCGGCCACGATATGAAAGGCCGCGGCGGATCATAAAAAGCGCTTACGCGCGGTTCGACGGCGAAAAAAGCTTTGGTGATGCCCTCCGTCGGTATGACAAACGGACTCGTGTTTGTGACGGCAACGACCGAGTCCACGTTGTCCGGATTGCTTCCCAGCAACACTTCCCACCCGTCATTGGAAAGCGGGCGGCCGCTCGTGTCGCGCGGAATCGTGTCCCAGTTCAGTTCGACCAGGGCGGAAGAGACCGAATGCAGGGTGAGCGGAACAAATTCCATTTCGATGGTTGGCTCTGTCTGGATGCTCGCCGCGGAACTGATGACTTCCGTACCGGTGCAGTCCCGTGCTCGCAGGCGCACCGAATACACCGTGCCGGGAGTGAGTCCGCTGATCGTTCCCCCCCCGCCGATGCCCCATTGCGATGCCGTGGCGTAGTCCGGATCCATGCTTACGCCGTACGGCCACCGGACGAATTCGGAACTGCCAAATCCATCTGAAGAGAATTCGATGGCATATTCGATGCTCGCGCTGCCGGCGATCCACGGCATCCTGAAATAAACATCCGTCGGCGATGCGGCCGTCATGAGAATCGGTGCGGGCGGATTGGTGACCGGACGACAGCCGGCGCCGCTCACGAGTACGCTATCGCGCGGACGAACGGGATCAGAGGAAAAAATCTCCACCGTACCCAAAAAATCATGAGCAAAGGTCGGCGCAAACGTCACCGTGACAGGCTGGGACGCGGACGGAGGGATCTGAAACGAAGACGGCGAGACGCTCCAGATTTGGCCATTGGTGCGCACGGAATCCACACACAGGTTTTGCGTTCCGTTGTTGGTTACCGCAACCACCAACTGCGACAGAGCGCCCACATAGGTCGGCGGAAACTGCATCGTCTGAGGCGCAATCTGAATCGTCCCCGCGCACTGCGGATTGGGCGTGCCGCTCAGTTGAAATACGTACGGTTCAGGAGTTCCGGTCGGAGTCGCGGAGCCGCATTCGATAATGATGGCGGCCCCGGCAAGCAGCGGAAAACTGATGAAAGGATCATCGCCGCAACCGGCATCCGCGGAGAAGAGCAGAGCATTGCAGCAGGAGTTCTGCGGCCAGATTTTGAGATAGCCATTCGTCGGACTGCCGCACATGCCCGCGGTGTACTGTCCGGAAGTTGTGGCCGTGAATTGATAAAACACATCGCGAAAGGGCTGCCCGACGCAATTGTCGGCTTGCCCGGTGAGGCCATTGTCCTGATACGGGAGATTGAAAATCTGCACAGCATTGGCACAGGTTTCGCCCCCCTGATCGAGCTGGGCCCAAGCGATCCCGTATGCAAACAGGAGCAAGAGCACTACACTTAGACGTCGGATGACCATGATGCCTCCTATAATCCTGCGTATTTCACGCCGTTCTGACCGAATTCCGCTCTTATTGTAACCTTTGTGAAGGCGGAAAGCAATGCGTAAAGCCATCAGGCGAAAATAAATGCTACAGGTACATGAGAACGTAGTCTGCCGAATTTCGGGCAGCATCGCCTCGGAAAAGCAAGAGGTTGCGGTTCTGCCACCGCGAAAAGAGGCTTGAGATCGGCAGAATTTGGTTCAACCTGAACCGTTTTGACAGAGTCTAATCCTCGAATCCGTAGGTGCGGACTCTCTTCGCGAGAAGTTGTTTTTGGGGTTCAAGAAAATTAAGTAATTGATATTAAAATAGTTAAGATTGTTGATATCTTTCGTCTTGGGGCAAACAGCTGGTCCGTTTAGCAACCGATCTGTAAGTCTCATTTTTTGAGGCAGATCGGCCAATTTTTTGCCTTGCAATTTAGGACATAATTTATTAAACTAAGTGCACTTCCTACCTTCCGTAGGTCCCGGCAACAGCATTGGAGGGCATCGGTAAATTTCCCAGGGCTAATCCGTTTGTAATGGCTTCGATTTGAAGTCAACCCCATGTGCCTGGGTTTGGGCACGGCGCGAAAATTAGATTGGCTGCGTGATCAAACGGTATCCCGGGAATTCGGTGTCCGGCAATCCCCGCTTGCGGACTACTTTCCTCGTCATTCTGTTCGTGATTGGCTGCCCGCTTCTGTCTCATGCAGAGGTGGGCTTTCATCGTTCTTTGATGGACAGCACGAGCAGCAATCCTCTGGCTCGTCGCCCAGTCTTGGGCATTTCCAAGTTTCAGCCGCGCGCAATCCTCAATCTCGGCAGCACGTCGCAGGACGGGTACGCGGTGAGTTTCGACACGACCTATACTCAGGTCGTTTACATCTACCGCGTCAAGGACACCGATCTGCATCCGCCGACGGTGCTGAGCTATGATCAGTACCGCGAACTGCGGCTGAAGGCGGATTTCGACAAGCAGCGGCGCGATGAGACGCGCAAGGTCTATAAGCGCACGGCCGAACAGCGGGGCGGCGAAGGCATTGCGATTGACGTGCCGTTCAAGATCAAGTCGAAGACCTTCCGGCGGCTCTTCGGCGGCGACAATGTCGGCGTGCGCGTGCAGGGCAATATTACGATCAACGGCAGCCTGCGGCGGCAGAAGTCCGACCAGCTTCAGGCGGCCAATCAGCGGAACACGAATACGAGTTTCCGCATTGACATGGTCCAGCAATTCTCGATTACCGGAAAGGTCGGGCAAAAAGTCGAGGTCAAGGTGGACCAGGATTCGGAGCGACTATTCGACTTCGAGAACTCGCTTAGGCTGACTTATACCGGCGACCAAGATGAGATCGTGCAGAAGGTGGAAGCCGGAAACGTCAACCTGAATCTGGGAACGCGGCTGGCGACGTTCTCCGGCAAGAACACCGGGCTCTTCGGGTTGAAAAGCGAGCTGAAATTCGGCCCTTTAAGCGTGACCGGCATCGCCTCGCTGGAACGCGGTCAAAAGAATCGGCAGCGTCCGAATCAGCAGGGGCAGAACCGGACGCAGTTCAATGAGCGGCAGTTTGTTCAGGACATCTATTTCTGGCTGACGTCGGTGAGTACGTATCGTGACAGCACCGGCGCCACTCACGACGATCTGCCCAACTATCGGGAGAATTACCGGCGCTATCAGAACCGCGAGCATCTCGCGATGCCGACACCTCAACAGATTCAGTGGATAGAGGTGTTTGTCAGTTCGGGGCCGGAGAGCAATCCGAATGATCCGACTGAATACTCCGGCCGCGCGGCGGCGATGCAGTTTTATCAGGATCTCTGGGTATCGGATAGTGCCTTTAATGCGCTGAAGACCGCCGACAGCCGGAACTATGCACAATTGACCTGGCGGCGCTTGCAGCGGGACGTACAGTACACGTTCGACGCGCAGTTAGGTTACCTCCGCCTCAAGCAGGCGGTGCAGCCTTCGCAGTATCTTGCTTGCGCTTTCTCGACGTTGAATGGCGACACCTTTGGAACGCTGGTGGGGAACCTGCGCCAACAGCGGCTGATCCTGCTGCGCTCGAACGATCCCTCCGTCAACGACTCCACGTGGGACTTGATGTTCCGGCACGTCTATGGCATGGGGGCAACCAGTCTCGATCCGAACTCATTCAAGATCACGATCAGTCGCGCTTCTGCCTCGAACAACCTCGGGGAGACCGGCCCGCCGGTGGGCGGCTTCTGCGGGGGCGCGAGTACCTGCACCTACCTGAGCTTCTTTGGCTTCGATCTGGAACAGGCCCAAGGCGGCGGAGGCGGTCCGGACGGGCAGATTGACGATCACGGTTCGATTCGCAACTTCGCCTTGGGGGAGATCCAGTTTCTCGATCTGACGCCGTTCAATCCCAGCGGCTATACAAACAACGGCGAGTTTATCGTGTCGCCGCTGGTGGCTTTGGACAGCACGGTAGATTCCGGACAGTTTATTGCTCCGAACCTATACGTTCAGAAACCGACCTCATTCACCGGAACCCCACTTTGGAGATTTGAGACAGAATACAAGGGCTCATCCTCTGTCTTCAATCTTGGTCCGCTGGTGCTGGAAGGCTCGGAAGAGGTCACGCTGAACGGGGCGCCGCTGCAGCGCGGCAACGACTACACGATTGACTATGCCTCGGGCGAGCTGCGGATCTTGAACGAAGCCGCCAAGGCGCAGGGCGCGGATCTGGAAATCACTTTTGAGTCGGGGCAGATCTTTCAGCTCGACAAGAAGACTCTGTTAGGCGCGCGTGCCGAGTATGAACTGTGGGATCAGTCCTATATCGGCGGTATGGTTCTGCACTTGAACGAGAAGACGCTGGACAAGCGGGTGCGCATCGGCAGCGAGCCGATCCGGAACACCTTATACGATGCGAACACCCGCCTGCATTTCGCGCCGAATTTTCTTTCGCGGATGGTGGATGCGATTCCACTGATTCATACCGAGCAGGGATCCGAACTGGTGATTGACGGCGAAGTTGCGAAGGTCTTTCCCAATCCGAATTCTTTGGAAAACCCGCGCACGGGAGACTATAACGGCCTGGCCTACATAGATGACTTCGAAGGTTCGCGCCGGGCGACGCCGCTGGGGCTATTGCGCCGCATGTGGAACGTGTCATCACCTCCGGCAGACGTGCAGCAAGGACTGCTCGATCCGCGCCGAGGCCGGATCCGTTGGTGGAATCCCAACACGCGCGATCAGGTTCCGGTGAGGGAGGTCTTTCCCGAGCGCGAAGTGAACTCGCAGGTGGCCAACACGCTGCAATCGCTCAAGATTGAATTCACGCCGGATACCGCCGACAGCCGGCCGCCAGAACGGAGTTGGGGCGGCGTGATGCGCTATCTGGGTCAGGGCTACTCCGATCAGTCGAAGGCGCAGTATCTGGAGCTCTGGGTCAAGCTGCCCGGCAATCCGCAGGGAAAAATGATCATTGATTTGGGCGAGATTTCCGAGGATGCGATTCCCAACCAGCGCATGGACTCGGAAGACCGGTCGGCCACACCGGTTCAGGATCCGCGCTTGACTCAGGAATACGGCAACGGACTCCTGGATACGAACCCTGACGAAGACACGGGATTGGACGGCCAATTCGGCACCGATCCGGCGGACTCCGCCTATTGGAATGGCCCGAACCAGCCCAAGGTGCCCTCGTGGGATGATTGGGAACACGGGTCGAACAACGATGATTTCAGCAAGGTCAACGGGACCGAACGCAGCCGCAACGACGAGAGCGGCACGTATCCGGATACCGAAGACCTGAACGACGATGACGAACTGAACACAACGAACAACTACTTCTCGTACACGATTGACCTGAGCTTCAATAACCCATACATCGTCGGCGGCCAGGACAACATCAACAACTGGCGTTTGTTCCGGATTCCGATTGCCAGCACGGATACGTCAGCGCGGCGCACGATCGGCACTCCGGACTTGACCAGCGTGAAGTGGGCGCGATTCTACGTGACCGGGATGTCGCACAAAACGACGCTGGAAATCGTGCAGTTGGACATTGTGTCCAACGAGTGGCTGCCGCGCACAAGCACGATTGATTCGACGGAATATGTGTCCGCGGCGGTTATCAATACCCATGAAAATCCCGGTTACGTCAGCCCGCCGGGCGTGGAAGGCGCGATTGATCCGATTACCCGTCTGCGGCAGCGCGAGCAGTCGCTGGTGCTGAAGATCAACAATCTGGACAATCTGCCAGGCGGCGCGCCGGACGAGTTTTTCCTCGTCAAGGATCTGCATCAGGTGCTGAACCTGCTCGAATACAAGCGGTTGAAGATGTTCGTGCACGGCGGAGGAGAGGATGTTACCCGGTTCCACGACGGGCTTTATCAATTAGTGCTGCGCTTCGGCCAGAGTTCCGGCGACATTCAGAATAACTACTATGACATCGTCATGCCGGTGAAGGCGGGGTGGGATCCGCAAAACGCGATTGACGTCACGCTCAACGAAGTATCCCTGATGCACGCGAGGCGGGACTCCGCCCTCGCGGACACGGTGAACTATCCGGATCTAACTGAGGGAGGCCGCTTCGCCTGGGCGCGGCCGGATACACCGTCGCCGTACGACAGCCTGGTGATCAAAGGGAATCCCTCATTCTCGCGCGTGTATTATGTCGCGTTAGGCGTGCGGCTGGTGCCGGGGAAGGTGCGCATACGCTCGGGCGATGAGATCTGGGTGGACGAGTTGCGCGTGTCCGACATTTATCGCGATCCGGGGACGGCGGGCGATTTCAGTGCATCACTCCGGCTTGCGGACTTCGTGACGCTGCAGGGCGGTTATTCGACGCGCGACGCTGACTTTCACAACATCAACGTCCGCACCGGCGCCCAGCAGGCGGGCGGACAGGCGAGTCAGACGACGGTTCGCGGCAACGCCACGATAGCTATGCAGAAGTTCGGCCTAGATCGCTACGGCTTCCAACTGCCCGTCACGCTGGCGTATTCGGACAACACCAGTATTCCGAAGTACATTCCGAATACGGATTCGCGCGTGGACCCGCGCCATGCGCCGGAAGATATCAAAGGGAAGCAGCAATCACTCTCGTACACGGTGCGTTATTCGAAGAGCGGCAATTCCCGGAATCCGTTCGTCCGCTGGTCGCTGGAGAAGCTCAACCTGGGCTGGGATTACAACTTCGACCGCGCGCACGATTTCAACACCTTGCGCAGCCGCGGGGAGACCAGCAGCGCCACCGCAGGTTATAACTTCCCGACGGCGAAAGGACGCGGAATTGCGCCGCTGTGGTTCATGAAGCAGGTGCCGGTGTTAAGCCTTCTGGGCAATCCCCACATTTTTTACAAGCCGACGAAGCTGCAATTTACGGCGCGCGCGGACAAGCGGGATGAGTTCCACGAGACCCGGCAGGGGCAGTTGACGACCAACAAGCTGTTCACCACCGTTCGGGGCATCAACACCGGCTTCAACTTCATCAATCCGCTGACGACAGACTATACGCGCTCGCACAAGGGGGTGCTGGCGTCGAACGATTGGGCGGATCTGCTGCAGTACGATTTCGGGCGAACCAACGAGGTGCAGCAGAACCTGACAAACAACTACAGTCCGCAGCTCACCTCATGGCTCCGCCCCACATTCAACTACACGACAACGTACGGCTGGACGTGGCGCAATTTCGGCCAGCGGAATGGACAATCGATCTCCAATTCGCGCAACATGGGTGTTGATTTGCAGCTTGATTTGCGCGCGATCCTGGGTGGTGGAGGGGGCGGCAGCCGGGGACGAGGCAGCGGTCGCGGCGACGATCGCGGAGGCGGACGCGGCAATTCGCAGCTACCGGGGGGACCGCAAGGGGCACAACCTCATGGCACTCCGCCGGGCATGATGCCGGGCGGCGAATTCGAGCCGCCGATGCCGGGGATGCCGCCGGACACGCTGCACAATTCCGATCCGCGACTTCCTGGGCGCGGTCAGATTCCCGGACAGATGCCAAGGTTCCCTGCGGATTCGACGCAGCAGCACGGCGCAGATACGACGTCGGTTGTTCAAGGGGATACAACGCAGCAGGCACCGCCAAAGGCGCGAGTATCGCTGGGCGAACGCTTAGGATCCGTTTTCAATCCGATCAAGCAGGCGCTGCTCATTCTCGATCCGATTACGCTGAGTCTTGATAACACGGCGCAGCACTCCGTGGGTGGAACCATCGGTCAGGCCTCGCTCGCGTATCAGCTGGGTTTGTCGCAAGATCCGAAACTGCCCTTCGATCCGACGGCCGCAGCGAATCCGATGCGCCGCAAGGACCAGAGCTTTACCGGCCGCTCCGGCATTCGCTTCACGCCGGATATTCGCACCACCTTGAACTACGGCTATCGCACCGGCGAGAATATTCAAGGCACGATTCCGAGCGGGACGATCGAGAAAACAGAGTTCTGGCTGGCAGGAAAGAAAGGCAGCCCCACGCGCTTCCCGTTCGTTGATATTTCCGCGGACTGGGGCGGGTTGGAAAAACTCCCGTTCCTCAGTCGCGTGGCGCAGTCCGTGGCGCTCAACAGCGCCGTGGCGAATAAGGTCACGGAACAGTGGTCAAATCGGCGCGCCGAGATTCAACAGCGCGAGCACAATCGGCAATGGAATCCGTTTCTCGGCGTTAATTTCACGTGGAAGGGAAACATTGATTCGCAAGTGCGCTACAACACGTCGAGCCGTTTCACCGAGATGGTGCGCACCAATACCAAGAACCGCACGACGGAGCAGACGATCACCGCAACCGTGAGTTATACGATCCGGACCGGTTTCCGCATTCCGGTGCTCTGGCTCAGCACGCTCAAGCTGCAGAACCAGACGACCTTCTCGCTGAACGGCGATTACCGTTCGACGAAGGCCGAGCACACGACGGAAGCGGGAAGCGATGTATATACGCCGGACAACGGCTCGCAGACAGCCTGGTCGCTGCAGCCGCGCATGACCTACAGTTTCTCCAACACGGTTCAAGGTCAAGCCTACGTGCAGATTCAGCAGACCAAGCAAACGGTGACCGGCGTGAAAACGCGAACCTTTGAATTCGGCATTCAGGTGAACATTGCGATTCGCGGCTAAACTCGTTCTCTTCCTACTGCTCGCGTGCGGCGCGTGGGCGTTTGATCAGAATCGGGCGTTTGTGCTACTTGAGGCGCAATGCGCCTTTGGGCCGCGCAATCCGGGATCCGTCGGCCATCAGCAGTGCCTCGATTTTCTGGTGCGCGAAATGAAGGCGTGGGCGGACACGGTGTGGACGCAGCCGTTCAGCTATACGAGCGAAGACACGAAAGAGACGCTGGCGCTGACGAATGTCGTGGCGCAGTTCAATGTGCAGCAGAAGGATCGGATCTTGCTCTGCGCGCATTGGGATACGCGGCCCTTTGCCGATCGCGATCCCAATCCGGCGAACCGGCAGACACCAATTTTGGGCGCCAACGACGCCGGTTCGGGGACGGCGATTCTGCTGGAGATCGCACGGCAACTGCATCTCAGCCCAATCAAGATTGGCGTGGATCTGGTGCTGTTCGACGGCGAAGATTATGGGCGGGAAGAGGTGCTGGAGGATTATTTGATCGGCTCCAAGTATTATGCGAAGGCGCTGCGCGAGCCAAAACCGCGGTTCGGCATATTATTGGACATGGTCGGTGACCGCGACTTACATATTCCGTTCGAAGGCAACTCATGGACATATTCGAAAGGTGTAGTGGACAAGATTATGGCGGCGGCCAAACGACAGAATGTGAAGACGATTGAGAATCGGCCCAGCAGCCCGATTATGGATGACCATATTCCGCTGATGGAAGCGGGCATCAGCATGGTGGACCTGATTGATATGGATTACACATATTGGCATACGACCCAGGATGTTCCCGCGAACTGCTCGGCTTATGCGCTGGGCGACGTGGGACGGACGGTGCTCGATCTGTTGCGCCATGAAGAGGTGCAGAAGTGAGAGCCGCCGCGATTGACATCGGCACAAATACAACTTTAGCGCTGCTCGCCGACAACGGGGCGGACGGGTTGATCGCGATCAAGGACCAACTCACGCCAAACGGCTTGGGGCAGGCGCTAAAGGACAACCCTGAACTTCCGTATGAAGCGATTGCGCTGAATGTGGATCTTTTGAACGAGATCATTCGCGATTACCGGCGCGACGGCGCGGAGGAGATTGCGGTCTGCGCCACGGCCGCGCTGCGGCGCGCGCAAAACCGAGCCGATTTTGTTTCGGCGGTGAAAGAGATTTTGGGCGTGGACGTGGAGATCCTTGACGGGCGAGACGAAGCGGCGCTGACGTTTGCCGGAGCGATCTCAAATCGCGAGATTTATCCGAATGAGCGCGTGGGGGTGATTGACATCGGCGGCGGTTCGACGGAAGTGATCGAAGGGCGCGGGCCGGTGCCGGTGCAAAGCTACAGCCTCGACGTGGGTGCGGTGTACTTGACGAATGAGTTTTTCGCGAACGATCCGCCGCCGCCCGCAGCGGTGACGGCGCTGCGCGAGCAACTGCGAATCAAGCTGCCGAGCCTGCTTGCCGGGGTGCGGGGCAACAACATGCCGTGGATTCTGGTCGGCGGCACGCCGGTGACGTTGGCGATGATCAAGCGCGGGCTGCGTCATTATCATCCGGCCGCCGTGGGCGGGACGTTTTTGACAACGGACGACCTTTTGCGTTCTGTTGATCTGTTCGCCGGGCGGCATTCGGAAGAAATTCAGAGCACTCCGGGGATGCCGCCGACACGCGGGCGCTATATTCTCGCCGGAACGCTGCTATTGCTCGAACTGTTTGCGGCGTTGGGCCTCGAAGAAGGATTAGTCACTGAGCGCGGCTTGCGACACGGCTATTGGCTGGCGAAATTCGGACAAGTGAGGGCGTGATGAAATACTTTTGGCTGATCCTGCTGATGGCATTCGCCCTTTTCGCCGCGTCGTGTAAAGAGGATACGATTGTCGAGCCGCCCTCACCGAGCATGACGATTCTTGACGCGCCGAATGCGCTGCTGGCGAATGCGGATTCGTGCTATCTGTATCGCGTGCGCATCACTAATCTGCAGCTGTCAGACGTCGCGGTTCTCATCAGTGGTCCGGACTCAATCTACCATCCGTTTGTTCGCCTTTTGGACGATGGTGGTTCGACGACAATTTTGGATCCAGAATATGCTTGCGATCCTTCGGGCGATATCGTGCCCAACGATGGCATATTCACAGGAAGAATTAATGCAAGGATACTTGCACAGGGTGTTACAGGGTCATGGACGTTTCGATTCATGACTGGCGATTTGCCTACCGAAGAACGGTCTATTCAGATTCAGAATGCCGAGCCATGCATCATTACCTCCTACCCGCAAACGCAAACATTCGAAACCTGTTTTGCTCCGATGATGCTCGAGGTGCGGGTGGCGAGGACGGAAGGCGATGAGGTGGACAGTGTGCGGGTAGTCATCGGACAGCTGGCATTTCCGGAGGCGGCAGACACTCTGGAGTTCACGCCGGCTCAAGCGGACACCGTTTGGCGCGCCCAGCTTACGCCGACGTTTTTCGAATGTCTTAACGGCGCGGACTGCTTTCTGACTTATGCAGCCCATACGCGCTTCGGCATGACATGCGAACAGACGATCACGGACGTGAGCTACACCAACTCACTGCCAGTTCTGTCCAATTCCACGCTGCCGGATACGATCTTCCATCCGACTGGCACTGGAGAAGTGGATTCTGTTGCCTTCACCGCAGACTTATTGGACTGCGAATTGGCAGGTGAGCAATTCTATTATGGGATGAAGTACAGCGTGCGACGGCGCGACCGCACCGAGTGGACCGATTCATCTGCTTACGTGTTCCATGATGACGGGTTCTCGCCCGATGTTACGGCCGGAGATGGCACGTTCACGGCGGGGATTTCGATTCGCTGGGATATTCCGGATTCACTCTATTATTTTCGCTTCTACGCGCTCGAGTGCGCGCCGCCCGGTGACACATCAGCCTTCCTCATGGACAGTGTACAGATTTGGCCATCGCCGGGAGCTTTGTTGAGAGAGCGTGATAGAGAGACCAGAGACGAAGCCACCTTCGGCACTTGGTAGCTTTTCGTAGGGCCATGACTCGTTATGGCTGCTCAGAGAATCCGGCCACAATAAATTGTGGCCCTACGACCAACACAAAATATGAAGCCATTCCTTTTCCTCCTGTTGATAAGTACCGCTGCGGTCGCGCAATACGCGCCGCAGAGCTTCGGGATTTACAATCCGCGCGCGCTGGATGACGCGACGCCGGAGCCGCGGCTGGGGTCGAATGTCATTATTGACATTCTGCCGACCTCGTCGCCGGATACGCTGTGGTTGGGAACAGGCAATGGCGTCACCCGCGTGCTCTACGACGAGAGCCGTCCGCTTCCCGCAGGATATTCCTTCGAAACCTATGCGCAGGAGCAAGGTCTTGGCAAGGGCGGCGTGTCCGGGTTGTACGTCAGCGACACGATTATCTGGACCGCGTTTGCGTTTGACACCAGCGTGGGGATCAGCGGCGCGGGTGGTGGAATGGCGTATTCGCGGGATCAGGGACGGAACTGGACCTGGTTTGCACAGCCGCGCGATCAACGCTACAACATAGACGAGAACGGCAAAGATCTGGTGCTGGGCTACTGGCCGACGACGACAAACGTGGATAATATCACGTACGACATTGCGCTCTCCGACAGCAGCGTTTGGATCGTCTCGAAAGGCGGCGGATTGCGCAAACACGCCTATGCCGCCGATTACACCGATTACGACGACACGACCGGGTGGAAGGTGGTGAGTCCGGACACGTTTGCGTTTCATCCGGCGGAGCGGCTGAATCATCGGGCGTTCAGCGTGCTGTATGCGGAGGATGCGCTCTGGGTCGGCACAGCGGATGGGATCAACAAGAGCACGGACGAAGGGCGCACCTGGCAGAGCTTCCGCTCGGCCAACAGCGGTATCTCGGGGAATTTCGTGACCGCGCTCGGTTATCAGGAAGCGACGCATACGGTGTGGGCGGCGACGTGGCGCGCCGAAGGGCAAACTGAGTTCTACGCGGTCTCGAAAACGACAGACGGCGGCGCGACGTGGACCGCCCACTTAACGGAACAGCAGATCGAGCAGGCCATCGGGCATGCGGAGACGCCGCGCGCGCACAGCTTCGGTTTCGACGGCAACATCGTTTATGTTTGCGACGATATTGGGCTGTGGAAAACGCTGGACGGCGGCGATTCGTGGGGGTTGTTTCCGCAGATGCAGGATGCGGAGAGCGGGCATCGCTTTGACGAACCCGCGATCTATGCCGCACTCAAAGAGCATGGCCGCCTGTGGGTGGGAGGTGTGGATGGACTCGCCGTGAGCTACACTGACGGCGCGACGTGGCAGCTCTTTCAGACCGCTGCGCCGTTGAACGATGCCACGCGCAGCGTGGACACGTATGCGTATCCCACGCCGTGGTCGCCGTCGCGTTTCGGCCCGGTGAAATTGCGCTATCAGAGCACTGGCGGCGCCGTCAAGGTCACGATCTATGACTTCGCGATGAGTAAAGTGGTGGAACTGCCGGCCGTGACTCGCACGCCAGGTGAAGACTACGAGTCTTGGGACGGGCGCAAGGACGGCACGATCGTCGCCAATGGCACATATTTTTACAAAATTGAAAAGCCCGGCGGCGAGGTGTGGGGCAAGCTGATTGTGCTTGACTGAGTAAATCCCAAATCGAAAATTGAAAATCGAAAATCCCAGTCAGAAGTTCCCTATGAAACAGTTAGTAGCTGCGGCGGCTCTGCTTGCATTTGTAGCATTGGCACTGGCCGACACGAACGGCGGTATGGCGGGGGCGTTTTCGCGGATCGGAGCGGGTGCGCGCGCAAAGGGATTGGGCGGGGCGTTCACCGGCGTGGGACAGGGTCCATCCGCGATCTATTTCAATCCCGGCGCGCTGCCGTTCGGCCAAGGCCCAGAGTTTACGGCGAATCTCTCCAAACTTGCGCTCGACCGCAGCCTGCACTATCTGGCGTTTGCTACTCCGGTGCATCCGAAAGCCGGACCCGGGAAGCGTGCCGTGAATGCGGGCGTCGGGCTCGCGTGGCTGCATGCGGGAGTCTCGAACATTGACGCGCGCGATTTCGACGGCAATCCGATGGAGATGATTGATCAATCGTCCAACCTGTTCATCTTCGGCTTCGGCGTGCAATTCCACGAGCGCGTGGGCGCCGGAATCGCCGTGAAGAAAAATTACGATACGTTCGGGCGCATCGGCAACGAAAATCGTTCGATCAACGGCGACGGATTCGGCGGAGACGCGGGGATTTTCGTCCGGCCCACAGATAAGCTCACCGTCGGCGCGCAGATCAAGGACGTCGGCGTGAAAACCACCTGGAACACCACCGACTACTGGACGCAGGGCACGTCCAAAGAAGACAAATGGCCGATGCAGTATCGCGTCGGCGCGGCGTACACTCAATCCGGAATTCTCGGCGCGCTAGACGTGGAAAGCAGCAGCGAAGGTGAGACGAAACTGCACGCAGGAGTGGAGGCGACGCGCCAGATCACTGAGAAGCAGAGCATCGCCGGCCGCGTAGGGTATGACGCCGGAGCCATCAACTTCGGCCTGGGCGTCGGGTTGGCGTTTTGGAAAGTTCAAACGGTGCTGGATTTTGTTTACACCCTCGAGAACGTCGCGCCGGATGACGCAACCACGCTCGGGTGGAGCGTGAAATTCTAAATTGAAGATTGAAAATTGAAAATCGAAACATCGTACATCGACATTCTGCTGCTCATCACCGTGTTGATTTCGGCGACCGCGGTCGCGGCGGCACCGGGAGTGTCGTTTCTGGAAATCCCGGTCGGGGCGAGAGAGAATGCCTTGGCGGGAGCCGGCGCGGCCTTGATTACAGGGCCGACCTCGATCACGTACAATCCGGCGACGGCAGCGTTCACGCCACGCGGCGCGGCGTTCATGCTCACTAAGCATTTTGCCGACACGCGGGCGGAGTTTTTTTGCGTGACGCTGCGGCATGGGCGATGGGCGTTCACACCGCATTTCTGGGGCACGCGCGTGGCAGACATCGAGTATCGCACGGAACCGACGCGCGATCCGATCTCCACGTTCGACGCGACGAACGAAGCCGTGGGCACCGCGATTGCCTATCAGGTTAACGACCGCCTGTCCTTCGGCGCGACCGGGCGCTATCTGCACCAGAAAATTCTCTATGAAAGTTCCGAGGGCTGGTCGGTGGACGCGGGCGCGCTCGTGCGGTTTCCCGTACGCGGGATTACGGCCGGACTCGCGGTGAATCACCTCGGCAACATGAATTACTTTCTGGCCGAGAAGCCGACACTACCGACGACGGTGCGCGGCGGAATTGCCTATGAGCGCTCGCTTGCGCGTGTCGGCTCATTACTGCTGACCGCTGATGCGCTGGGCATTAAGAAGAGCGCGCCGCAGTTTCGCGGCGGCGTGGAGTATCGCGCACCGAACTATTTTGCCTTGCGAGCGGGGTATGTAAGCGGCTTGGACGCGCAGAGCGTTTCTGTCGGTTTTGGAATCTTTATCAAACATGTCCAATTTGATTACGCCTTCATCCCCTATCGCGAGGAACTGGGCGACGGGCACCGGTTTTCGCTGGGGCTGGAATTGTAAGACGAGAAAAATCCTGCCATTGAGCGGCGGATCGCGTCACCAAAAAACTTTCGCTCCGCCAAAAAAACGCTTGCTTTTCGGTTTCCGATTTTGTAAGTTATGCATACCTGCCCGCCGCGAAGGCAGGTCGTCGGTTGCAGAAACCGAAAGGAGGTGGTCCAATGAGTTCATGGCCACGGAGGTCTAAGACCTAACAACGGGTCTTGGACTTCACCAGCCACGGCCCGTCAAAAGTTTTTTTTGGCGGGCTGTTTTTGTCTCTGCCGAACGAAATCCGAAAGTCCCTCGATGACACGCGAAGAATTTATGGTCGCGGCCGAAATCGCATTTGAACGCCTGATGACACCCACGCGCGGATTGTCTCCGGCGCTGATGGAGCAGCCGATGGCGGACGGCACATGGTCATTCAAGGATCTCGCCGCGCATCTAATTTTTTGGGATGGGCTTGTCGTGCGCGCACTCGAAGAGCATGTGTACGGGCGCACGTTCGATTGGAGTCCCTACGCGAAACCTGATGAGTGGAACGCGAAGGCTGTCGAGCGGCTTCGCCCGCAAAGCGTCAAGCGGGTGATGAGCGAATTGCGGCTCACGCACAGCACGATCACGGACGCCGTACCCCGCATTCCGGATGAAAATTTACTGGTGGGCGGCGAAGTTCCGGGCTGGCTGCTCGAGCGGGTGCCGGAGCACTATGAGCATCACGTTGCGCAAGTTGAGGCGTGGGCCGAGCGAATGCGGCAGGAAGGCAAGGCCGCGCCGTCCCTGCCGATCTTAGGCGGACGCTAACACACAAGGATCTATGCGAACGATCAAGATTGCCCTCGCCAATCTGAATCCGACGGTCGGCGCCTTTCGCACCAACACCGACCGGATCATTGAGCATGCGCGGCGAATGGCTGAAGAGCGCGTGACCGTCGGCTGTTTGGCCGAGCAGGCGATTGCCGGCTATCCCTGTGAGGACCTGGTGTTGTGGGAAGGGTTCGTCACACAGCAGTGGGAGCAGTTAGGGCGATTCGTCGCGGCGACAAAGACATTCAGCTTCCCCACAGTTTTCAGCTTGGGTCTCGCGGTGCGTGAAGGAAGTCTGCTGTATAATTGCGTAGCTTGCGTGTGTGCGGGAGAAATTATCGGGATCGTGCCCAAGGAGAAGCTGCCGACGTACGGCGTGTTCTACGAAGGCCGTGTGTTTGCCGCGGGATCGCCGGGACAAGTCAGCGAGATTCAAGGCGTACCATTCGGTGATTTGATCTTCAAGTTTCCGTTCGGCGTGCTGTCGCTCGAAGTGTGCGAGGACATCTGGACGCCAGAGGGTCCGATGCGCCGCCGTTCTTGCAGTGGCGCGGAGCTGATTATCAATGTCTCGGCTTCGCCATGGCGTGCGGGAGTGCTGGAGCAGCGTCGGGAGATGCTGGCCGTGCGCTCCGCTGACAATCAGGCGACGGTGGCCTATGTGAATCAGCTCGGCGCCAACGATTCGCTCGTCTATGACGGGGGCGGTTTTGTGTATCAGGACGGCGAATTGATTTTCGAAGCCCCGCGCTGGAAGCAAAGCCATACGTCCGCCGTCGTAGATCTGGATCGAGTCGCCCAGCATCGTCACGGCAACACCACGTGGCGAGGGGATTGCGAAGAGTACCTGCGCACGCATAATCCGGTGCGAACGATTGTTTCCGCCGTCGGGCCGGAGGCCAACGAGGCGTCATACCGATTGCCGGAACCGCTGAAGCCGCAAGAGAACGACCCTCGCGAGCTGCAATTCGAAGACTTGATTGCAGCCATGAAGCTGGGGCTGGGCGACTATTTTGAGAAGACGGGAGCTTTTGAACGCATCGGCATAGCGCTTTCCGGCGGCAAGGATTCGGTGGTCACGCTGCTCGTTGTCTGGCTCTACGCTAAGGATCGCTTCCAGAATCTCCTGCCGGATGAAGAGCGCGCGGCGATTCGTGACTTCATCCACTGCCTCTCGATGCCGACGCGGTTCAACACGAACCTCACAAAGAACATCTCGCGGCAGGTTTGCGAAGAACTCGGCGTGACTTTTCGCGAAGTGTCCATCGAGGATGCCTTCGAGCGCGAGGTGGAGGCCGCGCGGCAAATGCTCGGGCCTGACGACGCACTGAACGAGCTTACGATTCAAAATATCCAAGCCCGGCTGCGCGGCATGCGGATGTGGAATTGGGCGAACAGCTCGCGCGCGCTCTGGCTGCAAACCGGAAACATGTCGGAGAAGGCGGTAGGTTATACGACGGTGGGCGGCGATTTGATGGGCGCGTATTCGCTGATCGGCAACCTGCCCAAGACCACGATCATTGCGCTTTTGTATCACCTGCATAAGAAGCTCGGCTTCAACAGCCTACAAACGCTGCTCGCGACCAAGGCCTCTGCCGAGTTAGCCGAGAATCAGGAAGACGAGCGCGACTTGATGCCGTTTGCGGTGCTCGATTTGTGCTTTGAGCTGTTCGCGGGTGAGAAGTTGATGCCAGTGGATGTCTATCGCACCGTTCGTGCGCGCTTCACAGATGAGGAATTGAAAGCACTGGCGCCCAATTATGAGCCGGGCATGTTGAAACAGTGGGTCAGACGCTTCGTGCTGCTGTTTGTAAAGTCTATTTTCAAATGGGTGCAGGCGCCGCAGGCGGTGCATCTGTTGCCCTTGGATCTGGACCGCGAGCGCGCGCTGCAGTTGCCGGTGGTGCAGAGTATTGAGTGGTTAAAGTTAGAAAAACTGGATCGAGCGTGATTTCACAAGAAACCTTAGATGCTTTGGAGTTCGACCGCGTGCGCAAATGCGCCGCCGGGCTGGCCGCATCGCCGTTGGGCATGGCGCGGCTATCTGAACTCGTGCCGTTCGAGAGCGCGAGCGACGCCGAGCGCGCCATGGCGCTGACCGGGGAAATGGTGACGATCATCTCCGGCGGCGAGTTCCCGATTCATGGGACGCATGACATTCGCGCCGAGCTGCAAAGTGCGTCGGTCGAAGGAGCAGCCCTTGAACCGGAGGAGCTGCTGCGGATTGCCGAAACGGCGCGCACGTGCGATCAGGTGCGGACGTTTCTCCACAGCAAGCGGCAGACCTCTCCTCTGCTTTATGAGGTGTCGCGAGGAATAGGCGATTTCAAGCAGCTCTCCGGTGCGATTGAGCATGCGATTGATCCCGACGGCGAGATCAAAGACGATGCTTCGCCGCAGTTGAAAAAGATCCGGCAGAGCGTCCGCGCGGAAACAAAAGCGCTGGAGAACAAGCTGCAGAGCGTGCTGCAGCGCTGGGGCGACAAAGGTGTCTTGCAGGACAGCGTGGTGAACTACCGCGAAGGCAAGCTCGTGCTGCCGGTGAAGGAGGAGCTGCGGAACCGCGTGCAGGGAATGATCGTGGATCAATCCGCCTCCGGCGCGACGGTGTTCATGGAACCGGTGGAGATGCTCGAACATTCGAATACGCTGCGCCGGCTCGAAATGGATGAGCGCCGGGAGATCCATCGCATTATGCTTGACCTGACCGCACAGGTGCATGAGCAGTTGGAGGAGTTGTTTCCCGCGCTCGAAGTGCTCGGTGAACTGGACGAATACTACGGTCGGGCGCGTTTGGCGTTGCGCTGGGAGATGACCGCGCCGGAATTAAACGAGAGGAATGTCATCCGTATCTTGCGGGGACGGCATCCGCTGCTGCTCGAACGACTCAAGAAAAATGTTGTGCCGCTCTCGCTCGAGCTGACGCCGCCGCTCTACACGATTGTCATTTCCGGTCCCAATGCCGGCGGCAAGACGGTGGTGCTGAAGACGGTCGGTGTGTTCTGCGTGATGGCCGCGGCAGGGCTGTTTGTTCCTACGGCGCCTGGCACGGAGCTGCCGTTTTTCGCCGGGATTCACGCCGACATCGGCGACGCGCAGTCCATCGAAAGCGATCTCTCCACCTTCACGGCTCACGTCGCTCGCCTGAAGCGTTTGGTCGAGGACACGAGTCATCCCAAGCTCGTGCTGATTGACGAGATTGGCTCTTCGACTGATCCGGCGCTCGGCTGTGCATTGGCGGAGGCGGTGCTCCTCGAACTCACGCGGCAGCAGGCGGTGTCGTTTGTCACCACACACAGCGGCACGCTCAAAGCGTTTGCGCATGAGACCGAGGGCATGGAAAACGGCTCGATGACATTCAACGAACAGAGCCTCGAACCAACGTATCAGTACCGCGCAGGCGTGCCCGGATCGAGCTATGCGTTGGAGATTGCCGAGCGCGTTGGTTTTCCCAAAGCGCTGCTCGACACCGCGCGTTCGTTCATCGGCAAGGGTATGCTGGGTTTGGAGGAACTCGTCAGCGACCTCTCGCAGAAGATCGAACAATATGAGAAACTGAGACGGGAAAGCGATCTGCGCCTGACGGAATATGCCGCGCTGCAAAAGCTCTATCAGGACAAGACGAAAGAGCTGAAGCGGGCACAAGCCGAGACCAAGGCGAAAGCGGCGGCGGAAGCGGAGCTGATTTTGGAGAAGGCCAGCCGTGACATGGAAGCGGCAATCAAGCAGATCAAGAAGGAACAGGCCAGTAAGGAAGCGGTGAAGGCGGCGCGCGAGACGCTGCGGGAAGCCCGGGAAACCGTGGACAAAGCGCAGTCTGAATCGCAAAAGGTGCTGGAGCCGGAGCGGCCGGAGCGGCCGCCGCTCGAACGCGCCAATGTCGGCGACAAAGTAGAAATCGCCGATCTGCAAGGGATTGGCACCGTGCTCTCTACACAACGCGGCGGCCGGAGAGCGGAAGTGGAGATCGGCGGCGTGCGCTTATGGGTGGAAACGGAGCGGCTCTTCGCCGCGACCGAAGCACAGAAGCGCGAGCGCGCTCCACGCGTGAACATGGACTTCACGCTCGAGACGCGGCATGTGTCACCACAGATTGACTTGCGCGGCAAGTACGGCGACGAGGCCTTGCCGGAGATAGACAGTTATCTCGCGGCCGCCGCGGAAGCGAATGTGGGGCAAGTCACTATCATTCACGGCAAGGGAACGGGCGCGCTGCGAGTCAAGGTGCGTGAGTTCTTGAATACGCACCCGCTGGTGAAAAGTTATCAGGATGGCGGGCCGAAGGGCGATGACTTCGGCAGCACCGTCGTCACATTGAAATGACACGTCAGACAATGCACATTCAAAGAGATCAGAACATGAGAGCAGTCACGATCTGCGTATGGCTTCTGCTCGGTTGCGCAGCTTTCTTCGCCCCTGCTCAGGCCCAAGAGACACAAGTTCCACTTGATTCGGCCGGGCGCCTCCAGGTGATGGACGCTGCCACAGCCCAACGACTGCGACTTTTTTTGGACTATCCCGGCTTCGAGGAGGCGCGGCTGTATCAGTCCGCCGACAGCAGCTATGTGCTGGAGATCAGCTATCGGCAAGCCGACAAACTTCTGAAGGAGCGCAAGCCGCTGACTGTCGGAGACGTGACGCAGCTGCGAATGGATGTTTCGCGACGCATCCGCTCGGAGATGCCGTCAGCCGGCGTGAATCAAGAGGGGCGCTCCAAGCTGCTTGTCGGAACGACGCTGCTCGGTCTCTGCTATTATGGGTGGGCAGTGCCGGCGATCATGCAAGTAGAAGACGATGGCAAGACGATCGGCGCGATTTACATGCTAACGAGCAGCGCCTCATTTCTCGTGCCATATTTGATTTCACGCAACACCTCGATTACGGATCCGCAAGCGAGCGCGGCCCTCTACGGCGGATCGCGCGGAATTTTGCACGGATTCGCACTATACGGCGCCGTTGCGGATGGCCACGGCAGCGGTGAAGCGGCATTCGCCACCAGCATGGTGGTCAGCGTGGGCGAAATGATCGGCGGGTATCAGGCGGCCAAGCGCCACGATTGGAGTGCCGGCCATGTGTCCACAATGGGCGCGTGCAGCGATTATGGCATCGTGGTCGGCGCTGCTACCGGATTACTGGTGACTGAGGGGATTAGCGATGACGACCATCGCACGCGTGCGGTCTCTGCCGGTGTGCTGGCAGGCGCCGTGGGCGGCGCGATCCTTGGCAATGCTTTGACCCAGCAGCAGGAATACACTACGGGCGACGCGTACGTATTGCGCGAGACCGGACTACTTGGGCTGGGAGCAACGATGGCCGCCGCTGACTTGGCTGATGCAAATGCCGAGGGGTTTGAAATCGCGGCCATTGCCGGCCCGGCCATCGGCGTTTGGGCTGGTCATCGTCTGACGCGCCCGGTGAATTTTACGCCGTCGCAAGGAACTTTGATTGGCTTGAGCGAATTAGGCGGAGCGCTGATCGGTTTGGGCACAGCCTATCTTGTGGACGCCAAGGACGCGGGAGAGTATCTGTTGCTCGGCACCCTTGGCGGAACGATTGGCTTCGGTCTCGCTTACCATTCCTTTTCGCGCGCCGCACAGGCACAGCCGCGGCACTCCCTGTGGGATCTTCAGGTTGCTCCGCAGAGTTTGATGACGTATGACCGTGACGGTGCGCGACGGGTCGTGCCGGGCGCAAAGATGACAATTCAGTTCTAACGGGAATTTTCGCACAGCATGAAGCAACGACGATTAGGCAAGAACGGGCCGCTCGTCTCGGAGATCGGCCTGGGCTGCATGGGCATGTCCGAGTTCTACGGACCGCGCAACGATGACGAGTCTATTTGCGTCATTCATCGCGCGATTGAACTGGGCTGCAATTTTCTTGACACCTCCGACATGTACGGATCGGGGCATAATGAGCAGCTCATCGGAAAGGCGATTCGTGACTGCCGCGACAAGGTTTTCATCGCCACCAAGTTCGGCAACATGCGCGGACCAAACGGGGAGTTTCTCGGCATCAGCGGCAAACCGGAATACGTGCGGCAAGCATGCGATGCGAGTTTGAAGCGGCTCGGGATCGAAGTCATTGACCTCTATCAGCAGCACCGCGTGGACAAGACGATTCCGATCGAAGACACGGTCGGGGCCATGGCGGATCTGATTCGCGTGGGCAAAGTGCGTTTCTTAGGACTGTCGGAGGCTTCGGCGGCGAACATCCGTCGCGCGCATGCCGTATATCCCATCGCTTCCGGCCAGTATGAGCATTCACTCTACGAACGCGAGATCGAGCATGACATCCTGCCCACGATGCGCGAGTTGGGCATGGGGCTGATGGCCTATGCGCCGCTGGGCCGCGCGATGCTCACTGGCACGATCCGCGAGCCGGAGAAACTCCTGCCCGGCGACAACCGCGTGAACTTCCCGCGTTTTCAGGGCGAAAATCTGCGGCTCAACCTTGATATTGCCGATCGCATCCGTCAGCTCGCCGATCGCAAGCAGGCGACTCCCGCGCAGATCGCCATTGCGTGGACACAGACTCGCGGCGACGACGTTATTCCGATTCCCGGCACCAAGCGTCTGAAGTACCTCGAAGAAAATCTTGCGGCGGCAAACATTGAATTGACGGCCGAGGATCTCGCCGAGCTGGATGAGATCACGCAATCCGGCGCGGCAGGTCTGCGCTATACTGACGCGGGCATGCGCTCCATTGATCGCTGACCATTACTTGCTTCACAAAGAAAGGCAGCCGGAAGGCTGCCTTTCTTTGTTTACGTAGACCGGGATTACTTCAGATACAGCACCTTCGTCGTCTGCACGTTCGCGCCGTTCTCCAGCTTTACGAAATACAATCCGGTCGCCCCGATCGGGATCCAGGAATAGGTGTGCATGCCGGGAGTCAAGCCGGTCAAGCGTTCCGTGGCCACTTCGCGACCCAATAGGTCAAAGATCCGCAGGGTGAGCGCCTTGGCTGAGCCGACTTCGTAGCGAATCTGCGCCACGCTGTTGAACGGATTCGGATAAGCGCCCAGCAACCGGAAGTCTTTCGCGCTCGCCGCGTCGTGGGGGTTGTCCGCTGACAGCGTGTGAATATCGGCCGTGCTGCGCGGCGTGATTTGATACCCCTCCGAATGCGGCGGCGTATTGTCGTACTGCGTAATGATACCGACGACGTTGAACGCGCCTTGCGGCTCCGGCGAGCCGTCAATATTCGTGTCGTCGTCAATGCGCATGATCATGGTGCCCTGCCCGTCCTGAATCGTCAGATTGGCGAATTGCCCTTGGCCCGGCCAATCGCCGCTGATGATCGTCACATTATCAATTTCCGCCAGCATGCCTTCGTACGCTTCAAAGTACGAACTCGTGTTCAGCAGCGCCGGGGCCGGTGGATCCACGTGATTCGTCCGCAGCACCTGAAAGACGCAGTTGCCCGATCCTGATGACAGAAGTTCCGTCAATCCGTTGTACTGGCCGACCCAACCGGAGACCGTCAGGCAGTCGCCGGCCACGATGTTTGCCGGAACGGTGCCGCGGAAGATGTTCACGCCCGCGTCTTCATCCTGCATGAAGAAGCTGGATTGCGTGAGACTGTCGAGCGTATAGTTGTCCACATTCACGATGCCATTGACGACCACGAACGACCCCATTAGTACCGGTACGCCGTTAGCGTCGTTTTCACGCACGTCGCTCAGGATTACGTACTGCGGGTCACACGGCACACCGCTGTTGGGCGCACCCGGCGTCAGCGTTTCGGTAATCGTCCAATCCGCGCCGTTGTCATCCGTGTCCTGATGATCGGGAATCCGCGCAATCGCTTTGTTCACACCCTGCGACGGGAACGGATCAGGCGCGTTGGTGCCGCCTTCGCCTTCGCAGTTGTCCGGAGTGACGCAGACGCCGTAGCACACGTGGTCCACGACCACGCTACTGGCATTCCGCAAATCAATGCCGTCGCAGTCATCGCCCGACGACGAACCGGCGTTCTGAAAATCTGCCGTGACGACCTGATCCACATTCGCTACTGCGCTGCCGCCCACCACGTAATACCCATCCGCGGGAATGGTCCCGGTCAATGGCACTGTCAAATATGAATCGCCGTTGTTGCCGTTAATTCCCACCAGCGTCCAGCCAGCCAGATTTGTGCCCGGCGCACCCCAGATCTCCGTGAACATGATCGTGGGATCGTCCGTGCCCTGCGTGTCATAGAGAAACTCGTTGAGTACTTGCGCTGAAGCGAAAGACGCTAACGCGCAGAATACCAGAAGAAAAAGAAACAATTTGCGTGACATGGTCACTCCTGAAAAAATGAAAATGATAATTGAAATTCAGATGGATGGCTACTGCCGCGTATCCACGTACTGCCACCGCCCGTCGAGTTTCGGCTGGAGCGGCGAGAACTCCTTGATGTATTCGAGCACCGCGTCGCGCATGTACACGCCCGTCTCGACCGCCGCCTGACTGCGCAGCGCGGCGAGCTTCTCCATGCCCGAATTGCCTTCGAGCAGGTAGTCCGTGGTCACCAGCCGGTAGGTCGCGTTCGGGTCAACAGGCTTGCTGCCGATCTCGAGCGAGACTACGCGGTCGCCGGGCGGGCGCGAGCGATCCACCTTGACGCGCAGGCCGCTGATGTAAAGACCACTGCCACCGTACGCGACCTTTTCTTCGATCAGGTCTTTCAAGAACTGCCCGCTCACCTGCACGGCGCCGAGCGTGTTATCAAACGGCAGCACATTGAACACATCGCGCGGCGTAATGATTCCCGACGGCAGATCGGTCCGTACGCCGCCCTTGTTCGTAATCGCCAGATCACCCTTCAACTTCCACTGCATCGCGTCGCAGATCAGATTGCCCAAGAGCGACTCCGATTCGCCGGAGCGCGTGATCGGGATGATCGCTTCGCCGATCTTTTCGTTGAACCCGGTCTCGACGCGCGCGGCCACCGTGTCAATTGTTTCGGCAATCTTGCGGTCGCGCGGGAAGCGGTCGGACAGCAGCGTGATCAGCGTTCCTTCGTCGTCGAGGTTCTTCCATTTCACAAGCTTCTTCGTATCGAGATCAAAAACCAATTCAACAACCAACAAATTCGTGCCCCGCCCGTAACCTTGAAAACAGGGCGTGTGCGTGACCGGATCCACCCACGGCGTTTCGTAGCCGACGTGAATATCTCCGGCGAACAGCACATCAATTCCCGGCACGCGCCGCGCGAGTTCGAACGAGTTGCGCGCGTAATCCGATGTCCAGCCCTCCTTCTCATGCTGCTCGAGTTCATCCCACGCCTGCCAGCGATCAAAGGGCAAGCCCAAATGGCACGCGGCGATCACAATGTCCGCGCCCTGCGCGCGCAGCGAATCCTTTTGACTCGTTAATGCCGTCACCTCGGGTGCAAAGTAGAGATTGCGGATGTTCTCTTTGAAGGCCTCGCGGACCGTGCCGCCGGTCGTGATGCCCACAATGCCGACCTTCATCGCGCCGAAATCCTTCAGCAGCGTCGGCCGGGCGAAATAGGTGTGAACGCCATTTGTCGTGTCGTAAACGTTAGCCGACAGCGTGGGGAACTCGGCCTGCTTCATCAGCGCTTCGGGCACGTCGCGTCCCAAATCGAACTCGTGATTGCCCAGCACCCATGCGTCATACCCGACCGCGTTCATGTAGCGCATGACCGCTTCGCCCTTGGATTTCGTGCCGACCAAAGTTCCTTGGAAGATGTCCCCCGTATCGAGCAGCAGGAATCCCTTGCCGCTTGCCTTGCAGTAGCCGCGCAGATATTGAATGAGCCGCGCTGCTGATGCGCCGCCGCCTAATTGCGGCGGAAACTCGGGATTCATAAAGGTCGCTTCGGAGGAGTCCACCCCGCCGTGAACGTCATTCGTGTGTGCGACCACCAGCGACCACGTGCCGCCTGCGGATGCCAGCCCTGCGGACGCCAGGAGCGTTAATATAAAAAGGAAATGTTTCATTCGTGTTTGGCTCTCTCAGACATCACAGCTCGTAGCGCAGGGAAATCATGCCGCGAAACAGCGCCGTTTCCACGCGATCCGCGTCGCTGCGATTGGTGTCGCCGTACAGCCACTGTGGAAACAGATCGGCGTTCATGTAGTTGAGCTTGCCCAGTTCGACGCCGAAATCGCCGTGCAGTTTTTGCAGCGTGAACCCGATGCCGGCGGTGAACAGCGTCGTGGCGCGGTCCTTATCCTGCGGCGCGGTGCCGTACACAAATCCCAGCCGCACCGGCGCGCCGGGGACAATCTGCTGCTCCACGCCCACGCGCAGCTCAAAAGTATCATTCCAGTCCGAATGCACGTCACTGTAGGTAATCCAATCGCCTTCAAACATTAGCAGCGGCCGGTATTCGCCTTGCGGACGATATTGCAGGCTGCCGCCGATCCGCGTCGGATAGGTCACGCTCACGGTAGAGGAAACGAACGCGGAGGAATCAATGTAGGTCGAATAGCTGTTGTCGGAAACGGTCTGCTTGATCTTGAACTCGCCGGGGATTAGCGCCCGCACTCCGACGGACACGCGTTCGCTCAGAGTCACAAGCGTTCCCACGGCAAATTCGGCGGCCGTGCCATCCGGCTTGTAAGTTGCGCGATTCACGTAACGCAGATCCGTCAGCCCCGCGTCCTCCGCCGCCAGCGAATCGGCATAGAACACGCCGCGCTCGTAGTCCCAGCTTCCGAACAAGCTGCTGACTGAAAACCCGAACGACGCTTTACCGCTGGCCCCCGCCGCACCAAAGGAAATGCTGCGTAGATCGCCCGCGATGTCATAGCGGTTCTGTCCCAGTTTCAAATCCTGAATGCCGCCGCTCGTCGTGCGACTGCGCACCTCTTCGTGATAAGTATAGTCGAAGCGATACGCGGAGTAGGTGCCGAGCGAGAGCACGAGCGCATCCAGCTTGGAGGTCTTGACGCGATAGGCCGCGCCGCCGTCAAAGCGGGAGTACAGATGATCGTTAACCGCATAGTTGTTGTAATCGAGCACGCCTTCGAACGCGTCATAGTACGGATACTTGCGGTTTTCGGTGACGCGCGACACGTCGCCGTTCAGGTCCACGCGCCACGTGGTGGACTGATTGACGAGCGTGGCCGGATTGCCCATCAACGAGGCCGGACCAGCTTCAGACGTAAGCAGGCAGTGCCCGAGGGATAACGCGCGCGCCGAAAAGGCGCCCGGCCGCGAGCCTAAGAACGGATCGGGATATGGCGATTGAGCCAACACCGACGATGCGAGGAACAATGTGAGAATCAGAATCACTTTGCGCATGAGCGGGGAAAGAAAATTGAAAAATGAAAATTGAAAATCGAAATGTGTAGGAGAGGGCTACGTCTTGGCGACGTTTCCATCATCCGTTGCCGTCAGCTTGCGAATCCCGCGATAAAGCCAGAAGAATCCGGCCATCATTGCCAACCAGCCGAGGAAACTGCGCCATGAAACCGGGCCTTTGCTAATGAAAAGAGCATAACGCTCGTTCATCTTGGATTCGTAGTACTCCCACCGCATCGGCGGCGAACCATACTTGTAAACGTGGCGCGTGGTGTCCAGCTTGGGACTCGCGTACAGTACTGAGTCATTCATCAGGACACGCATACTCGGTTTGTAGCCGTCATCCACGCCACCGAGAAATACCACGTCTTTGATGGTCCACGCCGGAGAATCCATTGGAGGGGATCTATGTTCGGCTTCTTTCAACGAGGCAAAGAAGGCAGGCCATAGATCCTGAAAGTCGAGCACGACTCCCCAGCGCAGATCGCGGTCCAGTGGCCCGACGATCCAGACTTTGAAACTTTCGCTTCTGGGTTCAAGATTGGAGATGCGCCGCACTTCATACGAGCCGATAGTGTCAATGGTGCCGCGCTCGTCTTTGCTCAGATCGGATTCGAAAAGCCGCGGGACTTGCGCAACGCCTTCAGCCAGCGACTCCTTTCGCGTGACCCATGTCAGCGACGGCCCCTCTTTGATGAAGACTGCCACGGGTTGCCCCAAACGCACTTCGATCTGCTGCGCCCACGCAAGCCGATCCTCCGCTTTGTCGGGTGGCAGATAGGGAATCAGTTCCCGCCCGCGGCCAAAAAAGAATCGTCCGAACTCAGACATCCCCACGCTGCCCGGCCTCGTCAGTTGCATGTTGGAGAACGAATCTGCCACAAAACGAAAGCCGATTCGTGAGTAAACGCCTAAAGCGATCAGCAAAATCAGAAACGACTGCACGCCCCAGTGAATGATCCGGGCATCGCGGCGAATCCGGGCTTTCAATGCCTCATCTATGCCGCTGACTGCAAGCGTGGTCTCGACGCTTGTTGCCGAATCGGCGGATTCAGGCTCTGTCAAGGAACGCAAGGCGTAGTAGTACCGTGCCAACGGAACCAGAAAGGCCAGCGGCAGCACGGTCAACCACAGAAACCCGCCGTGCTTTTCTTCGGAGAGCCACCACCACACGAGCAGCCCCGACAGCACCGGCACTCCAATCATCAGTCGCCAGAAGCGGGCGGTAAACTCCCGGCGAATCTCAGACTTGCTGCGGTCATCCATGACGACCTCCCTTAATACGGAAACTACGCCGACTTCGCCAACGCCACCGCGCGCTGGGCGACCTCTTCAATCGGCGTTTCGATGCCGTGGAATTCGAGCTTTTGGAAAATCTCCGGCGACTCCGTGCGCGCCTGCTGGAAAATTTGCAGTCCCTCTTCCCACTTGTTGCCGGTCATGCGGACGACCATCGGTTTCGTCAGGCCGTGTTCGCGCAGGAACTGGACGACGCCCTTCGCAAAATCATCGCAGCGCGAAATGCCGCCGAAGCGCGCGCCGAAGATTGCTTTCACTTGCGGGTTTTCATCGAGCAGCACCAGCATCTTGGCGATGCGCTCCGGCGACGGCCCGCCGCCGCTGTCCATGAAGTTTGCCGGTTTGCCGCCGTAATGGTGGATGAAATCGTTGCCCACGATGCCGAAACCTGCCCCACCGGGAAACATGCCGATGTCGCCATCGAGATCCACATAAGGAATGCCCCATTCGCGCGCAACCTTCTCGCGCTCCGTGAGTTCGCCCTCTTCGTGCCGCTCACCGATCCCCATCTCCGCCACCTCGGGATGCCGGAACAGCGCGTCGTCATCGAGCGCAATCCGCGCGTCGGCGGCGATCCATTTTCCATCTTTGGTGCGAACGAGCGGATTGATCTCCGCGACCTTGGCGTCAAGTTTTTTGAAGAGATTGAACAGCCGCACCGTGATGTCGGATACGCTCTTCAGATCGTTGCCGCTCAAGCCTAACGCCTGCGCCATTTGAATGCCGTGATAAGCGTAGATCGGATCGTCAATTTCGAACGGGATCTTGACGATTTTCTCGGGATTGGTGCGAGCCGTCTCCTCGATCTCCACGCCGCCTTCCGCGCAGCCGATCAGCACGAGCTTGTAATTCGCGCGATCAATCGTCACGCCGAGATAAATTTCCCGCTCGATATCCAGCGCCGGTTCGATCAGAATCTTCTCGACTGGATAGCCTTTAATGGTCAGCGAGAAGATTTTTTTCGCGAACAGCTCCGCCTCGCTCTCCTCGTGAGCGACAATCACGCCGCCCGCTTTGCCGCGTCCGCCGGTGAGCACCTGCGCCTTGAGCACAACCGGAAAACCAATCTGTGGCGCGATGTTCGCCGCATCATTGGCAGTGGTAACTACCGTTCCCTCGGAAACGGGAATCTTGAATTTCTTGAAGAAGGCTTTGCCTTCGTATTCGTAGAGTCGCATCGGAAAAAATTGAAAAATGAAAATCGAAAACCTGTCAGTCACCGTTCATCGTTTCTCGATCAGCTCCTCGATCTTCCCCACCAGCGCCGGATCCTCCGGCTTCACCTTCTGCCCGTACCGCGCCACGACCTTGCCGTGGCGGTCAATCAAGAACTTGTTGAAATTCCATGTGAGGTCCGCCGTCGAATCCGGCTGCGTGCGCAGATAGGCATACAAGGGATGAAGGTCGTCGCCCTTGACGCTGATCTTGGCCATCATCGGAAACTTGACGCCGTATTTCGACTTGCAGAACGTGGCAATCTCTTCGTTCGTCCCCGGTTCCTGCTTTGCGAAGTTGTTGGCCGGGAAACCGATGACGATCAGCCCGCGATCCTTGTACGTCTCGTAGAGCTTCTCCAGTCCTTCATATTGATAGGTGTAGCCGCATTCGCTCGCCACATTGACGATGAGGAGCACTTTTCCGCTGTAATCGGCCAGCGATCGCGGCTCGCCGCTAATCGTATTGAAGGGAATGAAGAAGTACGCGGGGTCGGGCATGGTACTATCCGGTGGTGTGGTTGGCTGCTCGGCATACGCGCAGGCGGCAAGCAGGACGGACACTAAGATTATGATAAACTGACTTCGCTTCCTGTTCATCGTTCATCGCTCCTCGTTCATCGTTTCTTCCCTTCTCTGCTTCATCCTTCATCCCTCATCCTTCATCCTTTCTTCCACCGCCCGCACTTTGTCTTCCATGTCCACGACTTTATCGCGGCGGTCGTCAATCTTGATCACGGTTCCCACGCGCGGCGCGCCCATCGCAAACAGCGCCTCGTGCATCTTCTCGATGATCTCGAAGCATACGTGGAGTTCGCCCTGCATCGTGGTGAACATCGGATCGAGGCGGTAGGTCACGCGCCCATCCTCGCGAATCACCCGCTCCGCCGCGGCGACCCATTCGCTGAGCGACGTGCCTTCAATCCCCGAGGGAGCTATGGAAACGGCGACGATGGGCATGGATTGATGAAAAAGGTGAAACCAAAATGATCACTAGCCAACACCCTCCCGGGTGTTGGTCTTATCGGAACCCATCAATACGATTTGACTGATCTATCACGAGATAATCCCGTGCGCTTGACCATTCATAATTTACTTCGTCGGCCACCAATCCTGCTCTTACCGCGTTTTGGTGGACATAATGCAATTTTTCATGGAGCATCCCTTCGTCGGTTATCACCTCTGACCAGAAGCTCTGCTGCCATATTGGTCCATGACCGATACTCTTTGCCACAAAGCTCTTGAACCGATTCATCCACCGTGAAATCGTAAGCGCCACAAATGGCTTCACGGTCAAGTGAACGTGATCAGGCATAATGGCGAAACCATATACTGCCACATCTCCGCGAGTTCGGTAGAAGAGCAGAACTTCCATTAACTTCCGCACAAGGTCCGGATCCGCAAACAGCCGCAGCGGCGAATTCAATCGCGCTGTGACATAGTACGTATAGCCGGTATCTGAACGATTTTCAGGCACGCGGCGCATAAAAAGAAGGTGTGTGTTTCAGACCAACACCCGGGAGGGTGTTGGCTAGTGAACAAATGGGTATTGGTTAGTGGTTAGAGAGCACAGGCTAAGAGTTGCGTCCCATCAACTGATACGTCAGCTTTTTGCCCAATTCCACGCCGGGTTGATCGAAGGGGTCTATGTTGTACAGGTGGCCGCAGAGCGCGGTCACGATCTCCCAGAGCATGAAGAACTCGCCGACCTCGCGCGGGCCGACCTCGGAAAACGAAAGCGTGAGCGAGGGCCGCTCGTTCTGTGCCAGCGCCTCGCGCGTGGCCTGAAACTCCGCCGCCATCAGCTCGTTCATCGTCTTGCCGCCCAGATAGCCGAACGACGACAGATGCCCGAAGTCATGCGGCATCGTGAGCGTGTGCCGGAATTGCTGCGCTTCGAGGAAGATGAACACCTTGTCGTGCGGCCCCTCAATGTAGAGCTGCACCTGCGAATGCTGATCGGTCGTGCCTAGCGCCTTAATGGGCGTCGGCCCGACGTGCACCGTTCTGCCGTCACGCGCGTGCGCCTTGCCCAGCGACTCAGCCCAGATCTGCCGGAACCAATCGGCCATGGAGTACAGCCCGTTCGCATAGGCCATCATCACGTGTATCGGCTTGTGATGCGCCGTGTCGAAAAGATAGAGCAGCGACGCGATTTGCGCCGCGGGATTGGCGCCGAGGTCGTCGCTTAAACATTTGCCCGTCATCTCCGCCGCGCCATTCATCATCTCGTCCACGTCCAGGCCAAGGCACAGCGCCGGGAAAATTCCCACCGGCGTCAGCACCGAGAATCTTCCGCCTACTCCCGGATGCAGCGGCAGCGTGCGAATTTTCATTTCGATGCACAGTTTCCGCAGATCGCCGTTCTCAGGATCGGTGGTGCACACCAGATGCTCGCGCCACATTTCCCCCACGTCGTTCTTCAGATGCTGCACGATGAGCAGGAGCGCGGCCGCGGTTTCCGCCGTGGAGCCGCTCTTGGAAATCACGTTGAAGACGGTGTCGCCCGTCTCGCAGACATGCAGCAGCGCTTCCGTGGCGTCCGGGTCCACGTTATCCAGCACAAAAAAGCGCGGCGCGTCGTTGCGCAGCAGCGGCGGCACGACATTGTGCAGCGGATGGCAGAGCGCGTCGAAAATCGCCCGCGGCCCTAAGGCCGAGCCGCCGATCCCCGCCAGCAGAAAATTCTCCTTCCCCTTGAAACGCGCGGCCATTTGTCGGCAGTTCTCCACCAGCGCGCGATCCAGCGGCAGATCAAGGAACGGAAGCTGCTCTTTCTTATGCGAGTCGGAAATCCACGCCAGCGCCGCCCGCATCTTGCTCTCGATCAGCCGCAACTCGCTCGGATGCAGCCCATGCTTGCCGGACTTGGCTTGAAAACTATGCTCGGTGTTTAGAGTGAGGGGCATGGGGGTACTTTCAGACTAATTTTCGTTTTTCATCTTCACCACCCGCGTCGGGTACGGAATCACAATGCCTTCCCCGCGCAACAAATCAGCAAACCGGTGGCAGCTACGCATAACCGACAATCGGCCCGCTGCCGAGTGGCGATTACATCCCGCAGCCGCCGCAACCGCCGCCCTCATTGGACGCCGCAGCTTTTCCACAAGGTGAGAACAGCGAAAATCCGAACAGAAAGCGATGATACTGATCCACGTATTTCGACGATGATGAGCTGAAACTCCCGCTGAACGTTTCGTCCCAGGAGTAGCGCTGATAGCGGTACTCGAAACGCAGCGCAACCCGATCTGATACAAAAGTTTTCAGGCCGGCTCCCAAATTCAGCACGGGCACATCGAACTTGTTCGATGAGCGGCTGTAAAATGCGAAGTAGAACGGCGCGGCATTGCCGATGCCGTAACCCGCCAGTACAAACGGCACGTTGCGCTGTGTCTCGCTCGTCATGAGCGGCGCAAAGTTGTATTCCAGATTCGCCGCAATGTTAAAGGCCGGCTCCCAGTTTTCGATCGCCGTCCAGTTCATTTCCGGTGCAAGCTCGAAGTTCTGTGACACGAAGATGCCGTAACGCAACGCCATCATGAGGAACGTAGACTTTGTCTCGTCAGTGTATGTCTCTGAATACGATCCTCCATGGTACGTGTACTCTTCCCTCGAGTTCACCTGCCCGAATTGCGCGGACACCGAAACCTCGCTGGCACCCTTCAGATCCCCGGCCTGACAAAGACCCGTGATTGCCAACAGCGCGACCACCAGCCAACATGTGCGTTCCATGAGCAAACCTCGCTGGATTAATGTGCAGAAGGCACGTAAAGATGAACCGTAACACGTTTAAACGTCTCAATATACGAAATGTTATGGACGGAGACAACCTGCTTCTTGCCCTCTGTCATAGCGAAACGGCCGGATGTGGCGGCTCTACAACCCCCTATACGCCCTTCCATGACTGGATCAAGAATTGCTCTTTTCTGTTCTCCCTGCGTTCGGAGGGGGAATCTGGCGGTATTCGACAAGTTGGTAGTGTAAAACTAAGTACTTGCAGGACGAAAAATCCTTGACAAACTGGAAACTATTTCCTATTTTGGTTGCACTTGAAAGGGAGTTCAGGTTATTCTTTTTCGCTAAGCGGTTTTCCCGTCCACGACATACCCACCTGCATCGCGCCGAGTCAAATTCGGCGGACATTCCGCTTCTGGGACTTGAGTCTGGCGGCCGAATCGGCTTAGCTTTTTTGTTGCCCCAAATCTACCCCCTCCATGTATCGTAAAATCTATATTATACTTGCTTTAGCTCTTGTCGCTGGGAGCGTTTTGGCGCTCGATACCGCCAAGCAAGTCCGTAAAGCCGAACTCTCCAAGTCGAAAACCCCGGACCAGGCCGAGGTGAAGTTGCTTGAACGGCATGACGGAGAACTGGTTTTTGAGTGGCAGTGCCCGGAGGTGGTCATCTCCCGCGACCCGACCAATAGCGAGGTGACTGCCCTGAACATGGCTGGCGCCGAACCGATTTACGAGGTCGGCGTCCCACAATTGCCTATCCTGACACAGTTCCTCGATTGCCTGCCGGGCAAGGTCACCGCGACCGTCATCGAATCGGATGTGGAAACCCGCGTACTCGGGGCGATGGCCCCCACCCCGGAGGACATGCCCGTTGATTTACACCCCTCGGACGATCCGGACGGAGACCGGCTGGACGAGTCGCCGCCGCGACTCTCGTGGGAGGAGCGCCGCGCCCAGACGCCGCTGAAAACAGGCCCCTTCCCGGAGACGCCTCTGATGGTCAAGGAGGCTGGAGTCTATCGCGGTCACCGGATCATGGCGGTTCAGCTTTTTCCGGTACAGGTCAACGCTGTCAACGGAACGGCCCGCATTATCAAGCGCGCAAGAATCCGCGTGACCCTGCCCGCTTCGGCAAATCAGGACGCTCGCCTGCCCGACTCGCCGCATGAGACCGAACTCGTACGCGGCATGTTAGGCGCGCTCGGTTCGACCGCGCTACCGTCGCGCATGACCGAGGCTTTTGTCGGCCGCGGCGCGGAAGACGCGCCGCTCGATGATCCGCAACCTATTGGCGGGCGCTGGAAATTAATTGTTAATCAGGAAGGCATCGTGCGCGTGCGTCACGAGGCGCTGGTGCTCGCCGGCGTGCCCGTGGATGCCATCACGACGTTTGATACGCATATTTATAATCGCGGTCATGAGGTCCCGATCTATTTCGAAGGTGAGGGTGACGGTCATTTCGATATGCAGGATCATATTGACTTTTACGGCATTCCCAATCGCCAGACGTTTCAGCAGCAGAATCCGGTGATGTACAACGATCCGTGGACCGACGATAACGTCTACTGGTTGTCGTGGGGCGACGGCATCCCGGGCATGCGGCTAGGCGTTCAGAGCCTGACCTGGCACCCGACCTGGGCCACGGACACCAGCATCGTTCGGCATGTCAAAGCAGTCACCTCCCTTCGCACCAAGCTGCACATCGAGCGCGATCTTAAGCACGACCGTCTGGCCGCATCCGCCAGCAACTATGCCAGCGAGTTCGAACTGCTGGGCCCGCTCGGCGTTCATGAGGATCATTGGTTCTACGGCCCGTTCATCAGCGGCCTGAGCACGCGCGAATTTAGCATCAGCATTCCGTATCCGAACACCAATTCGTTTCGCACGGTCAAGGTCCGCGCGGCGTTTCAGGGGTCCACATATGAATTTCCATATAATCCGTTCAACCCTTATAGTGGACCAAATAGCGGCTACCACCGCGCATCTGTCTATCTGAACGGATTGACGGCGCCCGGCTTAACCGTTGGCAAAGTCTCGCACAATGACAACAATTTCCCCTGGCGCAACCAGACGCCAATCATTATCGAATCCACGTCTGACAGCGTCGGCATCACCACCGATCAACTCGTGGATGGTCCCAACACCATCTCGGTCAGCTTGCCCGGCGACGGTATTTCCGGAGCCAACGACAAGATCTACGTAAACTGGTTCGAGATCGAGTACGACCGGGCGATGCGCGCATCAAAGGGTGCCGTCGGCTTTGATCTGAGCAGCATCATGCGGATCGACACGACCATCGGTGACACGCTCTCGATTGATCTGCGCGGATTCGCCGGCCGCAACGTCAGTCTTTGGGATTTGGATCGCGGACGAATCGCTGATTACGACGTCCGGCTCGTTGCGCCGCAGGACGAAAGCCCGTCGTGGGCGATTCGCTTTCACCTGATCGTGGACCGCGATTATCACTTCTACGCGTTCGACGACCGGCCGCCCTTCGCCCCAGCGGCCATTTTGCCGGAAGTGTCCACGGCGGATCTGCGCAATCAGGCCGGCGCCGAATATCTGATGATCTACCATGACAGCTTCAATCTGGACAATCTCGCGCTCGCAGCGCTCGCGCGGTTGGACAGCCTGCGGCAAGCGAGTTTCTTCGGCTCCACGATGATGGTTCCGCTCAGCGCCGTTTACGAACAGTTTAACGGCGGGATTGTCAGCCCCTATGGCATTCGCGATTTCGTCAAGTATGCCTACGACCATTGGGAAATCCGTCCGACGCATGTCTGTCTTGTCGGCGACGGCGTGCTCGATACGAAGGGTTACCGCGGCAGCGGCAACATGATCCCCAGCTTTTATCCGCAGACCGGCGGCAAGGCGATCGGCATTTGCGCGGCGGACATGTTCTTCGGCACGGTCTCCGGGCCACCCTGGGATCTTCTTCCTGACGTTGCGGTTGGGCGCATCTCCGCTCGTACCGGCGCGGAATTGCAAACTTACGTGGACAAGGTCCTGCATTACGAGACGACGTCTGACTACACCACACTCTTTCACGGCAACCTTCTTTTTGTCGCCGATCATAAGGACCCCCAATTCGATTTCGCCGGCGGTTTTTCCGAACCGGTGGTCCAGACGGTCAACAACGACATCATCGTTTCCCGCGTCTATCTCGATAGCTTGGCGCCCGGTCAAGGGCCTTCGACCTTGCGCGACGCGTTCCGCAACGGCGCCGTCATCGTCAACTACAACGGCCACGGCGGCGGCGGGGTCTGGAGCAACAGCAACCTGCTCGACGTCGGCGGCATACGCCAACTGCGAAATCGCCGCGGTTTCCCGTTTGTCACCAACTTCACCTGCTTCGTGGGCGCGTTCGACGACCGGGATCAAACGGCGGTGCTGGGTGAAGCCTTCCTGTTCTCGCGGAATAACGACGGCGATCTTGTCGGCGGCATCGGTGTTTACAGCTCGAGCGGCGTCGGCTGGGCAGCCAACGGCGTGGCCATGCAGCGCGTGCTCTTCGATTTTGTCAGCCGCCCGCCTGCGAAAACACTTGGCGAGATTGTGCTGCTCAACAAAGCCCATTTCTGGGCCAACGCCACGAGCTTCACACCGCGCTTCAGTTTCTTGCAGCTGGAAATTCCGTACTCGCAGCTGGTAATGATGAATCTGCTGGGCGATCCCGGCGTGCGTCTGACACTGCCGGAAGGCCCGTTAGCTTCCGTCAGCACCGATACGGCCATCGTCTCGCAGGGCGACACGATTCTCGTCAGCGGCACCCTCCCCTGGGTTCCGGGCGTATCGCCCACGGATGTGTACATCCTGCCTTACAACGCGGATCGCTACGACACCGTGCGCTTCTATGATTTGCAAAACGACACGTCATACGTTATTCCGGCCTTCGTGTCGTCGAGGGTCCCGGCCTTTCTGCCAAACGATGTGAACTCGTTACCGGCCACGGCACAGCAGTTCACCTTCCCGCTCGGCATCGGCCCGCGCTTCAATACGCCGCTGGGCCGCATCATCGTTTACGCAGTGGATCGCACGCTGCGCCGCGACGCTTTGAGCGCCGTGCCGATTTTCTTTGCCGACAGCCTGACCATCGCTCGCGTCTATGATGTGGACGTGTTGCCTGCCGGCTTTATTTTGAACGATTCAACCTTTCGGGTACAGGCGCGGATCATGCACCGCAGCGGCATTGAGCAGGCGCGCATGCGCGGCGCCTTCAGACCGGCACAGGGGCCGATCGTGCTCGATACCGTGGATCTCCAGCAGATCGAGCCGGGCCTTTGGCGCAGCGACTGGCTTGGACCCTACACCACTGTTGGCGGCAGCTATCGGGCGACGTTCTATGTGAAGCCGTATGACACGGATTGGCAATCCACGGCTCCGCAGACTCTCGATCTCGAGCAGTACACTGATTTCTACCCCGACACGGCTCGCGGCTTGACGCCGCGCGTCGTCGGACTTGGCCGTCCCTACTTCTATCTTCCGGTTGCCCATCGCCGCTACGGCCGTAACCGACCGATCCCCGAGATTGAAATGCAGCTCACCGGCGTGTCAGACAGCACGATCATCGGCGGCGTGATGGCGGTTGATTCGTTTGCCACCAGCATCTTTTGGCCGATCCCCGATCAGGCCTCAAGCTTGAATGAGGTTTTGATCCCGGTCGTGCTGCACCCCGTGCGCTATCGCTTCAAGGCGACCATTGATCCCAACAATCAGATCGTCGAGACCAGCGAAATCAATAACACTTTCCAAGTCACGGTGAATCAGCCGCGGGTGTACTCTGCGTCGAATAGTTTTGGCAGTTTCTATTTGCGGCCGCTCGAACAGAATACCTTTCATCGCCAGTGGGCCGCCGGACTAGACACGCTGTGGGTGCGAATTGCCCCCGGCTCACTGCCGCTTGATACCGCAGCCGTGGTGTTTAGCGGCCCGGACACGCTGACCAGTGCCGAGTTGGCGACTTTGCAGCCGCAGGGGTTGTATCAAGTCACGTTTGGCCGTGTCACGCGCGTGTTTCGTGCGCAGTTTGGCGATTCAAGCGAAGCGATTGCGCCCGGCGGCCAGATCGAAGTCCTGATGAACATCAGCCATGTCACAGCCTCCACGCTCTCCGAATTGGCGATTTTCGAAAAGCGGTCTCTGTCGCCCAGTTGGTGGCGGCTGGACAATACTCGCTTCGATACTCTCGCCATTGCCCTAGACACGACGACCTTTATCTATTACTATACAGGCCGGCTTAGTGGGTTTGCCCACGCTTTGGGCGACTTCGTCATTTTCCGCTCGCGGGATGAGACCGGACCTGTCGTGAATATCGCCGTGGACGGCATGACCTTCACCGCTGGCTCGATTCTGCCGCGTCGGCCGCTGATCTACGCCAATGTCTCCGATCTGAACGGCATTGATCGCAGCCCCAGCCGCTTCGCCATGATTCTCGACAATGACACGATTCCGGCTTCTGAGGTCAGCTGGTCGGACACCCTGCAATCCGGCGGCAACATGTCGGCGCTCTTCCGTCCGCAATTGGACGCCGGACATCACACGCTGCGTGTGTACGCCACCGACAATGCTGGCAATTCTTCGGAAACGACAGTAGAGTTTGAAGTGCGCGGCGACTTCGGTATCGAGTGGGCTATCAACTACCCGAATCCGTTCAGTAGAGTCACAAAAATCTCATACTTGCTCACCGATGTCACGGATGATTACGTGGAGATCAAGATCTTCACGGTTTCGGGCCGTAAGATTGCATCGCTGCGGGAGACCGATCCCACCGTTATGAACTACCGCACGATAGATTGGGACGGCACAGACGACACCGGCGAGGAAGTCGCCAACGGTGTGTACTTCGCCCGTCTGACCGCCAAACAAGGTGACCGCAAAGTCGAAAAGACGATTAAAATGGCGAAGGTGCGATAATGACGAGATTCACTCCATACGACCGGCGAGAGCAGCCGCGCCGAGCCGGATTAAGTCTTCGCAGCCCAGCCGGAATCTTCCTCGCGGTGTTTGTGTCCCTACTGCTCATCACTCCCGCCCGCGCTGCCAAGTTCGCCGGTGAGTTTCTCGAAATCGGAGTCGGCGCGCACGGTGTGGGGATGGGCGGCGCGATGACAGCGCACACCGACGATGCTTCGAGCTTCTATTGGAATCCCGCCGGCATGGCCTATGTCTCCGGCTTGCAGATCAACGGCATGTATGCTGATCTCTGGAACGGCCTCGCCAATTATTCCGTCGCCGGCATCACGCTGCCGGTGACCGGCGCCGTCTTCTCCGCGAACTGGGTGCGTCTCGGCGTGCCCGATCTTCAGCGGCATCCGAATTACGACAATCTCCAATTCCCGCTCGCCGTGGGTAACGACACGGCGCACTCCGTGCAGGAATACTTGATTCTCACGGGAGCTGCGCCGAACGGTATGTTCAGCGACAATGAGTCCGCGATATTCCTTAGTTTTGCCAAGCAGAACGCATTCACGCTGGACTTAGGCTGGTCCTATTTTCAAGTGCCCGTGGAGCTGCCGATCGGCGCGAATGTGAAGATCATTAACCAGAGGCTTGGCGACGCCGGCGGCTCCGGGATTGGCGCCGACTTCGGTTTTCAAGTGCGCTTCCCGCTTTCCGACGTCTTCTTCGAAAAATGGAAAGCCAAGTTCGCGTACGGCTTCACGTGGCAGGATGCCACGCGCACGGCGGTGAACTGGGGCGAAAACAACAAGGACGCTTTCCCTTGGAATTTCCGCCACGGGATCGCGCTGATTCAGAAAATGCCCGGCCATGACAACAGACTCACCGTGAGCTGGGACACTGAAAAACGCTGGGAACGCGTGAATCATTATGGCTTGGAGTACATGCACGGCAATGTCATCGCTCTGCGCGGCGGCTTGTGGGACGACGAGTGGACCGCCGGCGCCGGAGTCTCTTTCTGGCGCGCCACCGTGGATTACGCCTATTTCGGCCGCGAACTCGGCTCCACTCACCGCTTGAGTCTGGTGTTGAAGCTGAAGTAGAAACATGTGTTCGCCCAAAGCCGCAATTTCAAGCTTCAAGTTTCAAGCTTCAGGTCTTCTGTCCCTCTGGCTGAGATTTTGCATGGCTCTTTTTTTGCTGTCCGGCTGCGGCGAGAATCAGACCAGCCGCGACGATATTCCGCCGGCCGCGCCGATTCCGCTGCCGCGCTCCAGCGACGATTTGTATGCCCAGCGCGGCATTCGCCCGGAGCCGACGGCCAACGACAACCAGTACAATGTGCGCATCGAGTGGTATCCGAATTCGGAGCCGGATGTGGCCGGCTATCGCATCTGGCGCCGGCGCGAAGATCAAATGCCCTTGCAGCGCTCGATCATTCGCGATCTGCGTTTCGGCATCAATCTTGATCGCGCATCCGTGCTGACGTTCATTGATGCGGGCGATGATTACACCGGCTTCCCGGCGAATATGCTTGCACCCGATCGCGACGAAGAGGATACGCTTTCCACGCACGGCTATTACTGGTACCTGGAGGCCTACGACGAAGCCCGCAACCGGTCGGCACTCTCGGATTCGCTGTACTTTCGCATGATCAATAACCCGAGCAGCATGGCGGTGATTCGCCAGGCGCCCGGACGCTATGCTCTGACCTGGCAATACACGCCGAATCAGGACACGCCATATATTTCCTACTACATGATTCGCGTCTTTTCCGCGACGTTCGGACCGGATTCGGTGATGTGGTATCAGCAGGTGAATCGCTACGGCGGGCAGGAGCAGGTGATTCTCGACAACGACAGCACGGCCCGGTCTTTCCGGCGCGATTCTACCTATGTTTGGCAATTGAATGTCGTGATCACCGGCGCGGACTCGGCCGCTCGCGCTCCCGCCGGCTCTGCGACGTATTCGACCTTTATCTATCAGGACTGAAATCAACCAAGAAATAGGACATTGGAAATTGCAACGCAGAGCCATGCGATTTCTAAGTTCACATTTTCTTCTCGGAGGCCCGATGGCTACTTGGAAGGCGACCCGCTGCATCGCCCTGGCTTTACTAGCATTTCATGTCGCGCTGATTGTGCCCGCAATGGCCCTTGCGCAGGAAAATCCGACGCAGGGTGCGGTCCCCGCGTCGCCCAGCATCATACGCCAAGTCGGCCAAGGCAATCAGTACTATCTCGGTCAGGCCAACGAGCTGCTGATCCGCGTGAATATTTGGGGCAAGGTCACGCGCCCGGGTCAGTATTTCGTGCCGGCTTCCACCGATCTGATCACGCTGATTTCCGTGGCCGGCGGCCCGATTGCCCGCTCTCGACTCACCGATATTCGCGTCGTCCGCACGAATGAGCAGGGCGAGAGTGAGGTTATTCTGGTGAATGTCAAGAAGTTCCTGAAGACCGGCGACAAACGGTTGATCCCCGACCTGAAGCCGGATGACACGGTCGTGGTTCACGGCTCCGTCTGGCAGCTTGTCGGCGATGTGACTCAAGTCCTCGGCAGCCTCGCCAGTGTGGCTGTTGTCTATTTCTATTTCTTTGTCGCCCAGTAGCGGAGCTTTCGATTTTCGATAGCAACCAAACAGGCGCGGTCCACACCGCGCCTGTTTTCATTCTGCCTTCCCGGTTTCGCGAAATCGAAAGGCCGCAAGCTCCGGCCGGCTGCCTCAGCTGATTCGCGTCATCCTTTATCCCTTACTTCCGCATCTTCTCCACATTGATCCGGTAGTTTTGAATCTTGATCTGGAGATTGCGGCGCGCCATACCGATGGCGTCGGCTGCCTGCGAAACGTTGCCGTTGAACATTCGCAGCACATACGTGAAGAAATCTCTTTCAAACATGACTTTCGCGCGATGAAAATTCAACGCGTAACGCGTGCGGTCGAGCTGCACAGAGTGAGGCATAGTAGCGTTCCCTTGGATTTGGGGAATGAGTGATCGCGGAGGACAAACATGCGAGAGCAGCAGTCATTCAAACGCTCGCGGCGATCAGCCGACAAAAGTAAACAGCTGCCGTGCTGTTTCCCGATTCATCGAGCGCGCAGCAAACGGCGATCACTCCGGCGCCACTAACTCGACCTTGATCCGGTCCGGGTCTTCGAAATAGACCGCATAGTGGTTCGGTCCCCCGCTGAACGGAAACGTATCCTCGTAGAGAATCACCGTTCCGCGCTTGCGCAATTCACGCGTTACGTCATCCACCTGCCGCCGCGATCGCGCGTGAAACGCGAGGTGGTTCAAACCGGTGCGACGGCGGTGAAAAGGAGCGTCCAAATACTCCGGCTCGGTTTGCACGAGCACGATGTACGTATCACGCCGTTTCCAGCTCTGGCCGCGGTCCCAATCCTGATAGCGCGTGTAGCCCAGCTCTGTGAGGAACCAGTCCCAGAACTCGCTCGATTTCTTCAGATCGGAAACATACAATTCGACGTGATGCAGCTGACCGGACGGGTCATGAAAGGGCCGATTGACGACAGGTCGTTCCATAAATACACAACTCGCGGCAAAAATAAAAAGGTAAGATTGTTTCAAGTGAGCGAAAGATAAACGAGATTCCTCAAAAAGTCAACGCACTTTTCGCTATCCTTACTGAAATAACCTGAAATTTGTTGATTTCTAAACACTGCTGACCCTCCTGATCTAAGGTGATCATAGAGGATAATACAGTGCGATAAATTTGTCGCGCCCATGAAAAAGCGCCGACAGCATGGCCATCGGCGCTTGGAAAAACACGATCCGTGAAGTCCGGACTATTTCAACAGCATCATCTTGCGTCCCAGCGTCCCCTCGGGTGTCGTCAGGACGTACATGTACAATCCCGACGGCAGCGTCGTACCGTCGAACATGACCACGTAGCTGCCCGCGTCGCGCCGCTCGTTGACCAGCGTCGCCACTTCGCGCCCCAGCACATTGAACACCTTTAAGCTCACGTCGCCCGGCACCGCGATCCCGTAATGAATGTCCGTCACCGGATTAAACGGGTTCGGGTAGTTTTGTTCGACGAAGAATTCTTCCGGGATCGCACCCAGCGGGTGCTCGCCCACCGCATCCGGATGGATCACTTGGACCGGATAGGCGGCATAAATGCACGTGTCGTTCGTACTGTCCCACACGCGCGCATAGACATACAGAATCCGTCCGCTCGGCATAAAACGCGTGGTCCACACCAGCGAATCCGGCCCGTCCATCTCTGGCCGGTTCATTCCGCCCGGCAACTGCGTGCCGATGCAGCCGCTCGCTTCGTTGTCCTGATACACCGAAACTGTCGCCTGCTCGTCCGGATCCGTTACGATCCAGCGCAAGGTTACGGACGAATCACCGCGCAGCGTGTCGTTCCCCGGCGCGATCCAGATAAACTGCGGCGGCGGATTCAGCGGTACCACGTGGTACGTCACGGTGCGAACGTTGTTGTTTTCGTTACTCTCCGGAATCTGATTCAGCGAGTCCACCACCAGACGCACCGTGTAGTCGCCCGGCGCAGTAATCTCCCACAGCGGCGAATACATCTCGAACAAATCGTTGGCGTGAGACTCGGTCATCAGCGTGTCCATGATCGTCACGTTATTGACGGTCAGGACCACGTGATAGGGGTCATACGTCTCCACCGCCCCGTCGCAGATGTTCCACAGAAAACGCGCGCCGATGCTCTGTCCGATCTGCGGGTCATAGATCACCAGATCGCTGTCCGGCTTCACTAATTCCAGCGCTGTTGCCGCTAAGTCCTGCAGCCCGTCGTCCCACGCAATCGAAATGTTGTCAATGAACGTCCCGATGTTGCGGATGTTGTTGCCGTCGCTGCGGAAGCGCCAGAAGACGTACACCGTGTCTTCCCCCAGAAACGAGAACGGCTCTCCGGTGACGAAGTCGTGCAGGCTGTCTAGATCCATTGACTTCCGCTCCCAGTTATCGGTCGGCTGCCAGGTGCTGCCGCCGATCTTCATTCCTGCATCCGTCAGTTGGGACGTCTTCGACGCGCCCCAATACACCGAGTCGTGCAGGTCTTCCGTGGCGCTCCACATGGACCACAAGACCCGCGCCGAGATCGCCGAACTCAGATTCACCCGCCCGTAGGTCACGTAGGTGTTGTAGTTGATCGGATAGACGTCAAATTCCGGATCATTGCCCACCGGATAACCGTAGCACCACAATGACTGGTCGTCATCCGGGCACATCAGCACGTCGAAGTAGTTGCCGACGTGAATATGCCACCGCGGCACAGTTGACGGAATGGACGGGCTGCAGTACGTCGTGCCGTTGACGACGGCGCAGACTTTCCATTGCCGCTGCGGCGGCGGCTGCCCCGGCGGCGCCACCCACGGCCACTGCGTTCCCGGCCGATCCATGCACTCGACCAGCACGTAATTCCAGCAGGCACGGGCCGTGTCCAGCGCAACATAGAAAAAAGCCACACAAGCCAGCGACAGAACGACGAGCGCGCGCGTCCGTCGCAAGCGGAGGATTCGTGCCAGTTGCTTCATCAGTGAACCCCTCCAGATGTTATTGAAATGGTTGTTACATCGCCGGAGCCGACGCTCCGGCGATGTAGTAACCGGACAAGACGAAATGGTCCTTACTTCAGCAGCATCAATTTGCGCGTCGCCTGCTGAACGTTTCCGTTCATCGCCGTTTCAAGGCGATAGAAGTAGATTCCGCTCGACAGGGCGCCGGCATTCCAGTTCACCGCATGTGCGCCGGCCTCCTGAACGCCCTGCGCCAGCGTCGCGACTTCGCGGCCCAGCACGTCAAACACATGCAGCGTCACGTCCGCGCGCTCCGGCAGCATGTAGGGAACCGTTGTCTCCGGGTTGAACGGGTTCGGGTAATTCTGGCCTAATGCAAATTCGCCCGGCACCAGCTCGTTCGGATCGCGCGCCGATGTCGTCCCGGTGATCCAATCAATCGAATTCGCCATCACGGCATTGCGATCCTCGGCGTTGTCAATTCCCTCCAGGCCGAACCCGAGATAGACGATCCGGAAAACATCCGTAGCAATCTTGATTGCCGGATGACCACCCTGCGCCGGCGGGGTTTCCCAATCGAACAACGGCGAGGCAAATCCGGACGTATCGGCATCCTGAGAACTCTGGCGCGTTTGGTTATTGGCGCCATCACCGCCTGACGTCTGGAAATCAAGACCGTCGCTGATCGGATCGCCCGCGATGCCGAGAATGTGATGCTCAAGAACGTTCGGCTGACGGAAGATCGAGTGCAGATAATCCGCATAGAACTGATCCGTGCGGCAGTCCAGACCGATGCCTTGACCGGACAGGAACAACCGCCCGCCCTGATCGAGGTAATCCTGAAGCATGATCTGATCCTGCGGGGCCAGAGTGTGACCGTCCTGCCAGATCGATCCGGTGAACCACACGACCACATCAAGATCTTGCAGATACGCGGCGTCCAGCGCATTCATGGCCACATCCCAGCGGCCGAAAATGTAATTGGTCTGCGCCGCGGCCAGCGCGTCTTCGTAGTAGGTTTCGAACTGCGCACCTTCGTCATCATCCACGATCAGAATATCCAGTCCGCCCATCATGCGAAACGACTCTATGGCCGACAGCAGCGGCTCGTTCGGCGTCGTCACCTCCACATTGAAGTCTGCCTCGCCGCCGTACCCGTTCGGATTCACGCGCACGATTAACGTCGTGGTCTGCAGACTCGGGAGTGGCACCTGAATCGAGTTCGGGTCGCCGGGAACGGCCGATGACTCGATGCTGTGCGTCCATCCGGTCGGGAACGTACCGCCGAGTGTGACGTCGTACGTGTCGTCCAGCAGGCCGATATTCGTCAGACCAATGTAATATTGCACCTCGCCCGCGTTCACGTCCACCATCCGCTGGCGCAGATCCGAAGACTCCGTCACCATGCCATAGTTTTGCGTCACAGCGGCGTGAGCGGCCTGATGCACCTGCTTCGTCGTGTAATCCTGCACGAATACCAGCACGGTGAGATTGTCAATGTTCCACGCGGCTTGACGATTCAAGGTGCCGGAAAAGTCATAGGTTTCTCCGGCATTGACCGTGAAGGCCTGTCCCGTCGCGCTCGGCCAGAAATCGCGGAACACATGCGGGAACAGCGTTTCGCCGTTGCTTCCCGGAGGGCTGGTGTATTGCTGCGTGTCGGATACCAAGAGCGCAAACAACCGCAGACTCGGCGAGGTCATATCCTCTTCCGCTGTGATCGTGCCGATCACCGTCACCGACGTTTCGCCGGTTGCCAGTGCCGCAAACTCGATCGTGCACGGCGATACGTTGAAATAGTGGCTGCGGATTGTATTGCGGATCGTCGTTATGTTCCCCGTGGAGGGGGTAATGGACCACGTTCCGTCAATGATCGCGTGGGGCACACCCCGCTGGATGCCCGGCGTACCCGGATCATCGTCCCACGGGTAGTAATTCACGCGGGCGTTCACCTCTCCGGTGTTGTAACTGTACATCGGGTCCACGCCCGGCCATGACACGTGGTAGGAGACCGCAATCACGGTATCATCACCGACCGCATGCAGCATGGTGCGCAGGCTCGGGTTCACCGCCGCGCAGGGCGGGCAACTCGCATTGGTAAAATGTTCAACAAAGACACAGCGCTGCGCCGCGTCTGAGGTGTTCACAGCAGCAAAAAGAAACAGGAAAGCGACCGCACTGAACAAAGCGACACTAAGCAGCTTCATAGGACTTCCTTTCGAGGGCATGATGTTTAGGCTGCCAATTCTAGGTTAAGCTACATTAATATACAAACAAGATGCACGTTATCAAGGGTTTTGCCTGAAAAGATTACCGCCATTTCCTGCCTCTTATCTCTGGAATTGAACTGCGATCAAAGTGAATTCTCCTCTTTAACATTTTATAAATTATTATGTTAGGTTGATCGGTGCTTTTGCTCTCCGGCGGCAAACTTTTGCCCTTTGCATCCCATAGCCGACATCCGGATGAGAAAGAGAGGCCAGACGGTGCCCGGAACCGCCCATAATTCACCCCAAAATGACGACCCCCAGCCTGACGACTGGGGGGCAAATCTGCCTTCAATTTTCGATTTTCTATTTGGGATTTTCTTCTCAGTGCCCGCTTGATACCGTAAACATGAATCCCTCTTTCGCCAGCACCTCGCGCACTTCCTGCTCGATGCGCTCGAGTCCTTCCGGCGAGGTTGCTTCGAAGCGCATGACCAGTGTCGGTTGCGTGTTCGACGCGCGCACCAGCGCCCATCCATTTTTGAACTTCACCCGTACGCCATCGAGATCGAAAGTCTCGTAGCCCTTTTGCTTGAACGCCTGCTTCACCTTTTCGACCAGCGTGAACTTCACTTCATCGGGACAATCCACGCGGATCTCCGGTGTGTTATAGACCTTCGGCAGATCGGCTAATTCCTCGTGCAGCGGATGATCCAATTGACTCACGAGTTCCGCCAGTCTCCCCGCGGCATAAATTCCGTCATCATAGCCGAAATAGCGGTCGGCAAAAAAAAGATGCCCGCTCATCTCGCCCGCCAGCAGCGCCTTTTCTTCCCACAACTTTTGTTTGATCAGCGCGTGCCCCGTCTTCCACATAATCGGCTTGCCGCCGTGCTTGCGCACGTCCTCGAAAAACACTTCGCTGCATTTTACGTCGGCCACAATCGCCGCGCCGGGATGATGTTTCAGAATCGAGCGCGCGAACAGAATCATGAGCTGGTCGCCCCAGATGACTTTGCCGTTTGTGTCAATCGCGCCCAAGCGGTCCGCGTCGCCGTCAAACCCGACGCCAAGTTCGAGTCCCTTGTCTTTGACGAGCGTTTTCAGGTCCGCGAGATTCGCTTCGACCGTCGGATCGGGATGGTGATTCGGAAACGTCCCGTCCACGGTGCTGAAGAGATCATAGACGGTTGCACCGAGTTCGCGGAAGATTTTCGGCGCCACCAGTCCCGCGACGCCATTTCCCGAGTCCATGCCGATTCTTACGGCCCGGTCGAGCTTCAGGTTCGTCGTGAGCCATGACACGTACGGATCGAGAATCTCGTATCGTTTCGCCGCCGACGGAGTGACCCGTTCGAGGTCCTGCGCCGCGATCAGATTCTTGATTTGCTGAATCTGTTCGCCGAAGATTGACGTTTTCCCCAGCGCCATCTTGATCCCGTTGAATTCGGGCGGATTGTGCGAACCGGTAACCATGATCCCGCCGTCCACCTGCAAGTGCGAGATCGAAAAATACAGCACGGGCGTCGGGCACTGGCCGACGTCGGTGACGTCCAGTCCGGCGGAGAGCAGACCGGCCTTGAGATCATGCGCGATGCGCTCGCTCGAGAGCCGCCCGTCGCGGCCGACGGTCACCCGCTGCGCGCCTTTGCGCCGGACGTACGTGCCGATGCCTTGGCCTAACTGCTCCACGACATCGCTGGTCAGATCGCGCTCCACCACGCCGCGGATGTCATACTCACGAAAAATCAGAGGATTTGGATTCATAGGAGAAATGAAAGTGACAAGTAACAGGAATGAAATAACTGCATTGAGACATGCATCCGTACAGATGACAGTATTAGACAGCTAGTGATTTCGCCACATAACCGCTCAAGCCTGACTGGTGTGTATTCACACTATTCATCCCGAAAAAGCGCTCATACCTATCCTGTGCCAGACAGTCGTTCTTGGTCACGAGCATAATTCTAGGTGGAGATTTCCGTCGCAATTCGCAAGATTTGAGAAGGGACTTGAATTCAAAATCTGCATTTGGTAATGAGTAACCGATGAACACCCAGTTCGTGGATTCCGAGAGGAACTGTTCGGCCCTTATCCATGACAAAGCAAAGGCATTTGTCCCAAAAGACTTTGTGTAGCTAAATGTTGCGATGTGAGCACCAAGATTGCCTGTTGACTCACATTCGCGACACTTGTTATTGTCAACCTCGACACTCTCCAATTCAGAACAGTCAAGGAGTCGATGCGGTGCCTGCAAATAACGCTTAAGCTCTTTTGTGACCTTTGCCTTCATTACTGGAATTGCTTGCTTAGATTGCTGATCAATGAAAACTCTCCTGCAGTTGTCACAATACACCCAATTGCTTGATCCGTGTATTTTCGCGACGTCAACTGGGATTGCTCCCGAACTACCGTACTCAGTCAAAGGAAGTTCGTCGATTCCATATTGGACAGGGCCTGGCCGTGCTTGAGCCTTGATAAACTGCTCCAGTACAATATCCCAATTCATCACCACGAAATTATTGTGATGAGCAATCACTTCTGTAAGCAATTTACTTATGCAACTGTCGCGGTCTGCTGGATTAATGTTCCTATTCAGAACAGAGAAGATTCTATAAATGAGAAACCTCCTGACGGCTCGTAGAGTGCGAGGGTTATTCCACTGTCCAAGTGAGTGGCCTGAGTTCGCGCTGGCATCTAACACTGTGAAATAGTCTTCAAGTGTCGGTGGATTGCTAAGCTCGTCCCAACCAAAGATTTCTTTTGCGGAACACCTGAGAGCGGCGACCAATGCTCTGTCCAGTGGATTACTACAACTATGTTTGTCGTAAACTGCATCAGTCAGTTCGGAAGTGGTGTATAATCCAGCGCTCTTTGAGAAACCTGCTCCAAGAATAAATGTTGTCTTGTTCATTGAGTTGCTCACTCTTTTGTGGTACATGCTTTCTGGCAGATTGTCCCATTTATCACTCTGTTACTCTGCCGGATCCGATACTCACTGCGTAACGTCGTTTCCCATATCGGTTTCATGCCGTTGCGCTGGGCGACGGCGATGGAAGGGGTGTTCAGCGGATTGATGATCGAGATGATGTGCGGAATGGGATAGGTACGAAAGCCGTGGTCGCGCAGCGCGCGAGCGGCTTCCGTGGCGTAGCCGTGCCCCCAATGCGCGCGCACGAACAAATAGCCGACTTCGAGTCCGTTCACGCCGTCAATCTCCTGCATGAGCTGCCCGCCCATGCCCAGAAACTCGCCGGTCTCTTTTCGTTCGCACATGAAGAAGCCGTGGCCGTCGCGCTCGTAACGGACAAAGTTTCTGGCGATCCAAAGCTGCTCCACTTCGTTGCGGTCATACGTCTGCGGATAGTGCTTCATCGCCACCGGATCGGACAGAATGCGGAGCAGGTTGTCCACGTCCTCCGGCACCATCCACCGCAGCCGCAATCGCTCTGTCTCTAAGAGAGTCTTTCGGGTTTCATCCTTCATCCTTCCGCCTTCATCCTTTAAAGAACGTTCACGCCCAGCGTCACCTTCGTATTCAGCAGCCGGGAAATCGGACAGGTGGATCGCGCCGTTTCCGCCGCGCGATACACGGCCTCGCGGTCGTCCTTTCCGACGCGCACTTCCACTTGCAAATGCACCTCGGATACGGTCGGCTTCTCCGCGACATGATCCAAGGTTGCCGTGGCGATGGTGTGGATGCTCTCCGGAGCGATACCGATTTTGCTAAGTTCAGCGGCAAACGCCATCGAGAAGCAGGCCGCTTCCGCCGCGGCAATCAACTCTTCCGGGTTCGTCCCCGGCGCGTCTTCAAACCGCGTCTTGAAAGAATAGGATACGTCTTTGAAGATGCCCGAACCGGCGGACACCGTCCCCATGCCGCTCTTTAAATCACCCTTCCAGACCGCCGTTGCGCGTGACTGACGAATCATGACAAACCCTTTGAAGAAAATTTGAAATTGGAAATTGGAAACGTGAGCACAGAAGTTCAGTGAATCACCTGCCGATACAAGGACTCGTAGCGGGATACGATCTTCTCTTCCGGAAACAAAGTCAACGCTCGTTCTCTTCCGGCCCGCCCCATTTTGCGGCCCAGCGCGCGGTTGCTGATCAATTGCAGAATCCGCTCCGCCATCTGATCCGTGTCCCCCACTTCGACCAGATAGCCGCTCTCCCCATCCGCCACCACCTCGGGGATTCCGCCGACTCGCGTCGCCACCACCGGCACTTCGCAGGCCATCGCTTCCAGCACCGACAAGCCGAACGATTCATCTTCGGAAGGCAGCACATAAACATCGGCCAGAGCCAGCAGATCCACAATCGCCGGCTGCTTGCCGAGAAACACCACGTCGCTGAGCACGCCGCCGTCGCGCGCCGCCATTTCCGCCGGCCAGCGCTCCGGCCCGTCGCCCACCAGCAGCATCCGGCACGGCATTTTTTGTCGCACCTTGATGAACGCTTTTACCAAATCTACCACGCGCTTTACCGGGCGGAAGTTTGACATATGGACGATCAAGGGCTCGCCGTCGGGCGCGAACAGCGTCCGGCGAATCCGGCACGCCTCGCGCTTGAAAACTTCGCCGTTCACGAAATTGGGGATTACTTCGATCTCGCGCGTCACGCCGAAACGGCGGCGTGTGTCGTTGGCGAGCGACTGCGAGACCGCCGTCACCGCGTCCGATTGGTCAATCGTGAATTTCACCACCGGCGCATAGGCCGGATGCGAGCCGACGAGCGTGATGTCCGTTCCGTGCAGCGTGGTCACGAACGGCAGTTTACTATTCGCCATCTGCTTCGCCATATACGCCGCGGCCGCGTGCGGAATCGCGTAGTGCGCGTGAATCAGATCCAGCCCGTGCAGCTCGTACGCTTCATACAAGGTGGACGCCAGCGTGAGCGTGTACGGCGTGTGCTCGAACAGCGGATAGTGCACGACCGGCACTTCGTGGAAAATAATCCGGTCGTGGAAGTCCGGCAAGCGGAACGGGCGCCCCGTCGAAAAGATGTGCACTTCATGCTCGCGATCCGCCAGCGCCACGCCCAATTCCGTGGCGACGACTCCGGAACCACCATACGTTGGATAGCAAACGATGCCGATTTTCATGGAGTGTGGCTGCTCTTTATGCTCTTGCTTTCGATTTTCTGCTCCTGTTGCGGATTTCTTTAGCGCGGCGGGGTGAAAAATCCCACCGGATCGTCAATTCGGATCTTCTCCCGAATCCAAAACGCTTCGGCATACTTCACGCCGATCTGCAAGCCGAAATTGCGGAAGCGCGTTTCGAGATCCTCAAAAAAATGCGGGCGAGAAAGCGCCGTGGCCGGGTCTTTCGAATCGGGATCGAAAAACTGCGACGTGTAGCACTTCGCCGCCTCGACCTTCTTTTCCCAGACGTCGGTAATATCCACATAGACGTTCAGCTCCTGCACCCAATGCGACGGGAAAAACATCAGTCGTCCCGGCGTGTGCGGCTCGCCGTCTGCGTCGAAATTGCGCGCGCCCGACAGGAACATCGCGTTCTTCACCAGCGCACTCGCGCCTTCGTGGTCCGGGTGACGGTCGCTGGACCAGTGCGTGATCACGATCCGCGGCTTGTATTTGCGGATGACTTCGACCACCTTGCGGCGGCGATCCTGCGTGTCCTGCAAGTGCATGTCGCCCAGATCGAGATTCTCGCGTACATCGAGACCCATCACCTTGAATGCCGCCTGGGCTTCGGCGGCGCGGATTTCGGCGCTGCCGCGCGTACCGCGCTCCCCGCGGGTGAGGTCAATCATCCCCACGCCGTAGCCCAAGGACTTCATTTTCAGCAGCGTGCCGCCGCACGATAGTTCGAGATCGTCGGGATGCGCGCCGATGGCCAAAACGTCTACAATGGGTCCCGTCACAAGCACCTCTCCGCTTTCAATGTTCCATCACTCAATAGTCACTACCCAATGTTCCTGCACTTCCGCCGGCAATTCATCCAGTGCCGCTAACAATTTCTCCGGCCCGTACTTGCTCAAGTAATACCCCGTACACAGCACCCGCTCCGCGAGCTTGTCCTGCGGATGCAGGGCGTTCAAAATTTTCTGCAATCGCGCCAGCGCCGCCGCGTGCTTCTGCTTCAGCGCGCGCTCCGTTTTCTCCTGCAGCTGCTCGAGCGGATGCAGCGCCTTGCCTGCGCTTGATTGCGCCGCGCCGCCCAACGTCGGATCAATCGCCGTGATGCGCTCGCGCAGCCGGTTGAAAATTTCCTCGATCTGCGTGCGGCTCGCGCTGAACAGTTCCGAAGTGTGGCTCGTATCCGCCTCGCGCACGACCTCTCTCATCAAATCGTGCGCCGGAGTCGTCAGCACCTGCTTCACGGTTAGTCCTAATTTCTCCCCCAGCCGCTGAATTTTGTGATCCGTTACCGTCACCGAGAGTCGGGGAAACAGCGAGGGCGACACGACATTGAACGCTTTGTAAAACGGCGCGATCTGCGCGAGATAGTCCATCTCCCCCGGCCCGGCTACATAGGCCACCGTCGGCAGAATGTAATCCTGATACACGGGCCTCAATGCTGCCTTCGGACTGATCAGATCCGGAGTCTCGCGCATCATCTCGAGCAGTAGTTCCGGCTTCAGCGTCTCCGTGTGCCCGTCCGGATGCTTGAGCTGACCGCTGTAGGAGAGCGATGCCCGCCGATGATCGCGCGTGATGTAGAAGAGATAGGCGTCATGCGTTGGCGCCATCGGCGTCGCCCAGCCTTCCGACTCCAGCTCTTTGGCTCGTTGGTAAAAGATTTCCGTCAGCCGCGGTCCCGCTTGAATCACCTGCTCCCATAGCGGCGACGCCAGCGCTTTTAGCCGCTCGTCCATTCCCTCTACAACAAGCAATCCGCGCGGCCCGAGCACCGATGCGAGCAGTTTCCCCATGGCATCCGCTAACGTCGTATCGTAGTACGCTCGCCGCAGCGCCTTGAGTCCCGTTTCGTGCGGTGCTTCCAGCGCGCTCGTCAATTCCTGCAGATCCTTTTCCGCCGAGACGCGATAGTGCCCGACTTCGAACCCCGGAATGATTTCGTCCGGCGTGAAATGCAGCGTGCGCAATTCCCCCGAAGCCGTTAGATAGGACGCGTCACGCACCTCTTCTAAGTCATGGTCGCGTCCCTCGAGCCAGAAGAGCGGAAGCACCGGGACCTTTATGCGCTCTTCCAGCTCCGCCGCGAGCCGAACCGCATGATACGCCTTGAGCAGCGTAAACAATGGCCCGCCGAGGTATCCCACCTGCTGCCCCGTCACGACCATCACCGCTTTCCCGGCCGCAAGCAAATCCAATCTCGCCAGCGTGGACTCCGGCACGCCGTAATGTTGCCCGGCATCCCTTAATATCTCCGCCAGGCGTGGCCAGGGTCTGGCTACCGCCAGCTGCTCGCGCGCCGCGGCCGCACATGCCTCCAAACTCGCGGGTGTCCGCAAATATGGGACGGCTGTCACGCTGTTACCCGCCGTAGCAGCATGCCACGTTTGCGTAAAGCCGAGCAATTCCCTGAAGGGTATGAAAAGCTGATTGCGAACAGTAGTGACCGCTGTGGCGTCGCTCAATGCGTTGATTATCAAGTAATTAATTAAGGACCAAGGGAACCGTAATCAAATAATATACTTACCTTTTGAGAGCGAGTCAAATAGCTACGGTTGTGTTTATAGGTGGAGAACCTTATATTCTTAATTCTTATGCGAACCGTCATTTCCGTCTTAGTGATCTGCGTCGTCGCGCTTCTCGGCTACCTTGTTTACACGGATTGGTGGCCCTCGACGCACGGCGCCGTTTTCGTCATGTCGGAGCCGCCGGGTGCACAGGTGTGGGTGGACCTCAGACCCACCGATGTGGTCACCAACGGGACTGTCCACCGTCTCTCTTCCGGCAAACATTCGGTCACCGTTCGGCTTGACACCCTCCTTTCGGACCCGTTCGCCCAAATCGTGGAGATCCGCGACGGCCGCACGGACACAGTGCACTTTCTTTTGCATTCGCCCCGATGGGGAGCGCCGGTGGTCACTACAAGTCCGCTCAGTCCCATGATGCAAGATAATGCGCCGTTGACTCCCGAGTCTCTGCTGGCGACAATTCCTACTGCGGCGAATCTGCGCGCCGCATCTGGCAGTTCAGTCTCAACCACGGATTCGCTCGGCATCCGGCCGACCGCTCTCGAACGGGACACGCATCGCACTATTTCCCGCGACGAGGCAGCTCTCCCCATGGTACCGCCGTCCGCGTCTGAATCACCACAGTCCCGACCGGAGGACAAAGTCGGTGCCATTCAAATCTCGAGTTCCCAAGCCGGCGCGCGGATTTTTCTCAATGATCACGAGCTGAAAGAGCATACTCCATCAACGATTAGCGTCCCCTTTGGCACTTATACGGTGCGCGTGGAGTTAGAAGGATATGCGGTGTCCCCTGACCAGCAGTCGGTTCGCATCGGCCGCGCCTCATCGTCGCCCGTGGTTCACTTCACGCTGGAGAAGACGGAAAAGCCAATTCGTGCTTTTTCTGTGCAGACGGTGCCGATTGAAGGCAGGATCTTTGTAGATGGGATCTTCGTAGGAGAGGGAACCGCAAACTGCGAACGCGATTACGGCACGTACACGGTGACCTTCGGTGACATCGAAGGCTGGCACACGCCCAAACCGGTGCGCGTCTCCCTCACGCCGAGCAACCCCCATCCGGCGATTGAAGCCCGCTACTCCCGGCTGTTTCACGCCTTCACCGAAGCTCGCTCTGAAACGGACGTCGCGATCAAAGGCATGGGGCAGTGGACCGCCGGTGTGATCTTTGAAGATCGCAAGCCGCAGCCATCCGACCAACTGGGGCCCCGCATCCGCGCCATTCCCAACAGCCAGAAGTTCGGCTGGGAGCTGGCGATGGGCGATCCGAATCGCAACCCCACCGGCGGCGATTACATCGCGTTTACATTTTCACTGCCGGAAGATGTCCCGCCCGACAGCCCACTCAACTTGCGGCTCTATCTCTATCGCTCGGATCGCAAATACCCGTGGACCATCTCCGGCGGCCACTCGATCATCGTCGTGATGGTCAATGATCGAAAGTTCCTCGACAGCTTTACCCCACGCTATGAGACGTATGCTGCCGATCTGGATCGTTACGAAGAATGGTCACTGCATCATGTGCTGAAGCCCGGCGAAAACCGCATCCTCATTTACACCGGTGACGGCAACACGATATTCAATTACTTGTGGAAGGTCGAGATTCTGTAACCAACGCGCTCCCCAAGAGCAGCGCAGGCAACTCCCATGAAACAATTTTCGACGACTCGCGAACGAGCGGAGGAGTTTCTCTCCCGCACTACCTTGGCCATGATCGGCGTCTCGCGAAACAAAGCCGATTTCTCGCGTAAGCTCTTTACTTTGCTGCACCGCCGGGGCAGCACCGTCTATCCGGTGAATCCAAATCTGGACAGCTTCGACGGCATCCCGTGTTATCAGCGGATTTCGGATGTCCCGACTCCCCTCGGCGGCGCGCTGCTGATGGTCGCCGATGCCGCATTGCCCGCCGTGATTCACGAGTGCGTCGCCGCCGGCGTTCCGCGCCTTTGGATCTATGGCGTCGGCCATCCGCGCAAATTGGATTTGCGCACCCGCGAACTCTGCCGCGAGCGCAACGTCGAACTGATTAACGGCCTTTGCCCGCGCATGTTCCTGAGTGATTCCGGCTGGTTCCATCGTTTGCACGGCTGGATCGCCGCTCGCTCCCGCCACTATCGCACATCAACGGTTTGATAGTTCTGCTTGGTGCGGATGTCCGCTGACTGAAGGAATCATGAGTTTCAACCGACAACATCGCTTCGCTTATGATATCGGCTGGACGGAAATCGTTAGATTTCTGATCCTGTCGAATGTGACCATTTTCGCCGTTCAGGAGATCTTCGGCCTGCAGGCGTTGTTCCGGGAGTATTTTGCGCTCGTTCCGGCCACATTCTTTCAAGGCCGCGTCTGGCAGCTCTTCACGTACATGTTCCTCCACGGCGGGCTGGGGCATATCTTCTTCAATATGCTCGCGCTGTACATGTTCGGCTCCGTACTCGAGCGCGAGTGGGGATCTCGGGAGTTTCTCAAATACTATCTGCTCACCGGTGTGGCCGGCGGCTTGAGTTATGCGCTGTTCAATAACGGGTCCTATGTGCCCACGGTCGGAGCATCGGGCGCGATCTATGGTTTGCTCGTCGCCTATGCCGTCCTCTTTCCCAATAACGTCATCTATGTCTGGTTCGTCATACCGCTCAAGGCAAAGTGGTTCGCGATCATTTTCGGCGTGATCGAATTTCTGGCCAGCTTCAGCAGCGGCAGTCAGGTCGCGCACCTCGCGCATTTGGGCGGCATGGCCGTCGGCTACATCTACCTGAAGCGTCACCGCTTCGTGCGCCGCACCTTTGGCGGCGTGCAATCATGGAAGGAACGCCGCGACGTGGAAAAACAACGCCGTGACGCTCAAACTCTCGATGAGGTGCGCCGCGAGGTGGACGAATTGCTTGACAGAATCAACCGCGTCGGCATGAACGGCCTGACCAAAGCCGAACAGAAGCGCCTCGAAAAGGCCAGCCGCATCTTGCGCGAGCGCAAAAGCGAACGCCAGACTTAATCAATCCCGATCTAATGTCAGGCGGCCCCCGGCCGCCTTTTCTTTATCCGATTGCCGTGGTCTGACTGGGATTTGGGGCTTATTCCCATCCTTCATCCCTCATCCTTCATCCTTTCCCGAAGAGAGGCATTCCCTTCGCCGATTCGGGTCTCTTATCCCCTAACGCTCGCTATGATCGTCGCTTAGCGACTTTCATCATTCCCTAAAGATGTCTTGCGATTGGCCGTGAACCGATGTAAGTTATAGGGGATGAACCCTTAGAGAACCGGCCCTTTTGAATAGCCATAGGATATCTTATGCAACGATCGTATAGCATTTTACTGCTTCTGCTGGCGATAGTAACTCAGACCTGGGCACAAGCCCCGGATACCTTGTGGACCAAGGCCTACGGCGGTGCGACGGACGATTGGGGATACGACATCATTCAAGCCGCCGACGGCAACTTTGTGATTTCCGGCGCCACCAAATCCTACGGCACCAACCCGACCTCGGGTAATGCCTGGATTTTGAAAATTGACGGCAACGGTGACACGCTGTGGACGAAGGTCTATGGCGGAACCGGCGGTGAGGACGTGGACGCTATTCAGCAGACCAGCGACGGCGGTTACATTCTCGCCGGCTACACGAACACGTCCGGTGCAGGGGGTGGGGATTTTTATGTCTTGAAGCTCGACAGTCTCGGCGACTTGCAATGGTCGCGGACATACGGCGGCGCAAGCCATGAGGAGGCCCGCGCGGTGCAGCAGACCAGCGACGGTGGTTACATCATCGTCGGCTACACCCGCTCGTTCGGTGTTGGCGTTCCCAACTACGAGAACTTCTATATTGTCAAAACCAACTCCGCCGGCGATACATTGTGGACGCGCACCTATGGCGGAGCCAACGGTGAGACCGCCTACGGTGTCGTTGATCAAATGGGGGATGGAGGTTACATGGTCGCGGGTTACACCGGCTCCTACGGAGCGGGCAGCACCGACGCTTGGCTGCTCAGACTCAATGCCTCCGGCGACACGCTCTGGACGCGCACCTACGGCGGCCCCAGCGGCGATGGAGCCTACTGGTTGACTCGCACCGGCGACGGCGGCTACGTGCTCGGCGGAACGTCCGCCTCGTTTACGCCCGGCATTAACGATCTGTATCTGGTGAAAGTGGATTCGGCGGGCACGCAGCAATGGTCACGGCACTACGGCGGTACCGATCACGATCAGGGTTTTTCCGTGCAACAGACGTATGATGGCGGTTACATTCTCGCCGGCATCACCAAGTCGTTCGGCCCGGGCATCCCGACAAACAACAACTACTTCATCGTCAAAACCAATGCCGCAGGGGACTCGCTCTGGAGCAAAGTGCTGGGCGGCGCGTCCAACGAAGTCGCCAATGCCGTTCGGCAAGTGGATGACGGCGGCTACATCGTCGCCGGCTACACGCGTTCGTACGGCCCCGGCACACCGAATGCCAACATTTACGTCGCGCGCCTCGCGACGCAGGTCACGCTCGTCACACCTGAGCGCCTCGTCACGCTCTTCCGCAACGACAGTCTGATCTTTTGGTGGGACAACGATTCGAATCCGTTCTACCGTCTCTACAGCGATCTCGCCGTCACCGGCCCCTTCTCCACACTCGAAGGCTCCACCGCCGACACCACATTCGTCATCACAAGCCCGGTCGCCCTCCGCCGTTTCTATCGCGTCGTCGGCAGCGTTGGTCCCTAAGAGAAGCTTGAAATCTGAAACTTGAAAGGCGAACCCATCGGTTCGCCTTTTATCTATGTTGTTACTTTCGGCGGCCTCTGGCCGCCCTTCATTTCAGCAGCACGAGTTTTTGCAGTGCGTGCGGACGGTTGCCAATCGGTTGCCAGACACGGACGAAGTAGATCCCCGAAGCGAGACGCGACCCGTCAAACGTAATGGTCTTCTTATGCGCCAAGGGTCCAGACCATACTTGCTGCACTCGGCGACCCAGAATGTCAAACAACTCGACTTTGACAATCGCAATCTCGGATGGAATCAACGTCAGCGTGACGGAGGAGTTGAAAGGATTAGGGAAAGCTACAAGCGTGAAACGATCCGGCAACGGAGCAGTGATACCACGGACGCTGTTGTAGAACGTGGTATCCGTGTACCAGGGATCAAAGAGTGCACCTCCGCGCAGTTCCGCCCCCTGCCCCGTGGGATTACGGGCGTTGTTATAAGGGCCCGAGGCATCCCCCCACCAGTTCCAACGGGCATCGCTGTTTCGAACGGTGTCCTGCGTCAAGATGGCGAAATCTCCAGCTTCAAACAGATTCTCGTGCAGATCCGTGCCGCTCCAGTAGTAGCCTATGCAGCAACGGTCATGAGGCAAGAGCCCCACGAACCGGTTGCGGGTCAGCGTTGTGATCGGATCCGTATGCAATGCTTTGATGCCGGGGTCGAGACCCACGTTGTTACAAAAAACATTTCGCTCGATGATTCCAGTATACATGCAATCGGGCGGGTCTAGGGAATCATTATTCGGCGCATGAAAATCTACGCCCACGTCCCCGTTAATGGCCGTGTTATCGGAGATCAGGTTGTCGCTGAAGACGATGGTGTCCTCACAGGCTGCCTCGCAGTTCAGAAGATGGGTGTTCGTCTGAATGTGGGTGAAGGCACAGCGCTCAATCCGTCCCCGAAACAGTTCAAGGTCGAAAGGAATGAAGACCTGCGCGGGGCCGCCGCAGGAATCAAAAACACAGTCCAAGAGACTGCATTCTCCCAACGCAGCGAGAGTTTCAGCGGGAAAGGAACGGCCGAATACGCATCGGCTGAACGTTGCGCCCCGCATCCCCGTGTGGACCAACGGGACAAAGTGCTGCACCGTTATGCCGCTAAAGTAGCAGTCTGTGGCCGTGAGACGTCCAAATTGCGAATGAACCGCATAAGCCTGCGCATCAACAAAGTGACAGTGATCAAGCGTGATGGTGCCACTATCCGATTGCAGGCTGCGATACGCTGAATCGAAAATACAATGCCGAAAGACGCGGTCGCCCGCCGAATGCACTCCGCCGATGGCGTCATCGAGCCTCGGGTACATTTCGGCCCCATTACGAAACCGCAGATCTTCGTAGATCTGCGGTTGAAGAGTCCGTGTAGTCAGGCAGGTCAGGTGATCCGAACCCGAAAGAGACGAAGGATCAATGACAGGACGCGGATAATCTCCGGTATCAGGTGGCACGTCACCTTTCAGAACGAATGGCAAGGCCGGAGCGATCAACGCTTCCGAATACGTGCCAAGGGCTACAAGGACCGTGTCCTCAGCCTGCACGGCATCCAGAGCTGCCTGAATAGTAGAGTAATCCTGCGGCACGCGCCGTATGACAGCGCCTGAGTAATTGTTAAGAGAAAATAGAACGATCAGCGTCAGTTGCAAACCCACGTACCGCATACATCCTCCGTTCGCCGGTATACTCGGCCCAACGAAGAGCAGCCATCAGGAGTGCACGTTGGGCAGGGATCGCCGACGGCGCAGGGAATCTTGGCTACTCTGATGGTGTAGGTGACGTTTGGCACCATACGAACGTTCTGGAACAGGTTGGTACATATGCTGGAGGCGCAATTTAAGGTGTGTGGGCTGGCAATGGGCGTCGGGTTTCCCGTCTCGAAGACCATAACGCACGTCCGGAACGCGGCACAGGAACAGTTGCTGGGGTTCTGACAACTCGTGGTTGCACTTACCTGATAGAGCGTGTCGCAAGGAACTTGAAAACTCTTCGACACCCAACCCGTCCAATCACCAATTGCACAATCACCAGTATTGCAGACCTTGTCGCAGATAGTAATGCAAAAGGCGCAATCAGGCCGATCGCCCTGCGCCCAAAGCAGACTGCTCAAGGCGAGCAGTGCAAGTAAGACAAAAAGTACTTTCATGATGTGCCTCCCAATACTTGGTTGTTGCCTCGCCGGAGTCGTTCCGGCAAGCGGCACACTTAAATTATGCAAAAAAAACGGCTTGTCAAGCCGGTCAGTTTAAAGAGCCACGCATCTACAATCCAATAATCTATCAGCTTAGATATTGACGTGGAATGTCTAAACTGCTTCCCGAATCAGCCTCCTGTCATTTCAGCAGCACGAGTTTTTGCAGTGCGAGCGGACGGTTGCCAATCGGTTGCCAGACGCGGACGAAGTAGATGCCAGAGGAGAGATGCGAACCATCAAAGGAAATCTTCTTTTCATAGGCCAGCGGGCCGGACCAGATCTCCTGTGCTCTTCTTCCCAAGATGTCGAATAGCTCTACTTCTACTATCGCAACCTGCGAAGGAATCAGTTTGAGCGTGACGGTGCTGTTGAAGGGATTGGGATAAGCGTCAAGAGTGAAGGCGACGGGCAGCGGTGGCTCAATCTCGTGCACCGACAGAAATGAGGTGTCCTCATACCACGGTTCGAACAGCAAGTTCCCCTGCACTTCTTCGCCTTGTCCTTGCGGATTTCGTGTTACGTGGAAGGGCCCGGTGTGATCGCCCCACCAGTTCCAACGCGCGTCTACGAATTCATTCCCCTGCACGGCCACGCCCACTTCATCAAACAAATTCTCGCGCAAAAGCAAACTGTCGTCAGGAGATTCCCAATCCGGCCATTGCAGCCGGACAGCCGGAAGTGTATCAGGTTGGAGATCAACAAAACGATTGCGCTGCAAGTTGGCGCCGACTCCGTCCGAATGCACCGCCTTGGCGTCCTCCACACTGATCGAATGCTGAAAGCTGTTGCCGCGGATCTCCACGACCTGTCCACTCCCCATCCCTTCTTCCCATTGCAGATGCAGCGCGTTGCTGATCTGACTCTGGTTGGCCGGGTGGTTGTGTTCAAAGGTGTTGTTCAAAATGCGCAGGGGCGGCTGTCCTTCCCGCAGTACTGCGTACAACGCGGCCTCGCCCGCACTGCATTGCACAAACAGGTTATCTTTAATCTGCCCGTTGATGGTAGCCATCAGTGCTGCCCAGAAAAGAGTATCCGGGCCAAACACACAATTCTCAATGAAGATATCGTCTCCCGAAGCGTGCAGCAGATACATGCCGTTTCGAGTTCCAGCAAAATGGCAGCCGGTGAAGCGCGAGCCAGTGTAAGCATACGCCAAAATGCTGCCCCCGGACAAGTAGCAGTCCGTGACCTGCCAGACGGTCTGAGGGCTTCCGAGCAGACACCAGGCCGTGTCGCTTCGAAAAAGGCACTCCGAAATCGTGATGCGGGCTTCGTTTGTGTCCGGGAGCTGCCGCAAACCGACATAGACGGAATCGAATAGGCATCGCTGCAACACGACATCCAGCGCCGAGCTGCGAATACCGCCAAAGTCCTCGGGATGGGCACGCGGGAACATCTCCGGCCCATTACGAAATCTGAGATCTTCAATTACCGGGCGAGCGCCCGCCGGCAGAATCAGACAGGCCAGCGAATCGGAACCCGGGAGAAGGGTCGGGTCGATCACAGGCCGCGGATATTCGCCCGTATCCGGTACGGTATTCCCCTTGAGCGTAAAACGCAGCGGAGGCGCACTCAGCGCCTCCGCATATGTCCCAAGATCTACCAATACCGTGTCACTCTCCTGCAGGCTATCCAGTCCCGCTTGGATCGTCGGCGCCTCTAAGGGCACATGGATCACCCGAGCTACGGCAGGAGCCGCCGCTGCAAGCAGGATCAGAGCCCGGGAAAGGCGGCGAATCATTGCCCGCACGGCACGATCTGCCCGTACCGCAGACAGGCATAGGCGACGCAGTTGCCGTTACAGTGGTCGCAATTCGGCTCGTCGTGGCATTTCACCAGACAAACATACAGACGATACGAATGACCAGACACAAGGTTCACAGAGCACGTGTTGTTGCAATCGCCGGTGTCGCAGCCATTATTGTGGCAACTGCCACCTTGTATCAGTTGCCCGTTCTCATAGACATAGGCACAAACTTCACAACCGCCGCAATCCGCGCCGTCCGGACACTTAACCCAAACATCAAAAGCATAGGTCGCGGTGCAGGATGCGGTGAACGCTTGAGCACTACACCCCGTGAGATCATTGTTGCACTCTATGCTCGAACAGCCGGTATCTTGTCCGCTGATGAAATCGGAACAATCAGGACTGTCCCCGCCTCCTTGCGCCCACACTCCGCCTGTGATTACAAGAATTACTGCCACCAAGAATAACGCCTTCATGTTCCTTCACCTTACAAATTAGCTTGCCTGCCAGCGGCTCTATGTACGCAAGCCTGCATCCAAAGTAAGCAAAAAAAAACGGCTTGTCAAGCCGGTCAGTTTAAAGAGCCACGCATCTACAATCCAATAATCTATCAGCTTAGATATTGGCACTGAATATCCAACCTGCCGCCTCGTCACCGTGAATCAGAACTTCACCTTGCGGTTCAGCGGGAAGCGGATGGTGAACGTGGTGCCTTCGTTGGGTGCGGATTCGACAAAGATTTCCGCGCCGTAGCGCGCGAGGATATTGCGGGTGCTGGCGAGACCTAAGCCCGTGCCCGCCGGCTCACCCGGCGCGGCCTCAGCGGCTTTCGGCTTAGTCGTGAAGAAGGGAGTGAAAATCCTGTTCTTGACCTCTTCGCTCATCCCGCAGCCGGTGTCACCGACAGTGATGAGCAGCGCCTGCTCGTCGTGCGATGTCCTGACGGTCAGTACGCGCGTCTCGCTATGGAACATCGCGTCAATCGCATTGCGCAGGAGATTGCCGATGACCTGCGAAAAGTCAATGTATACGCCATGGATCAGCGGCGCTTCGGAGTCAAGTTCGATCTCCTTCTTCACATTGTGCTTGAAGAAAAGGTTCGCGTCAAGGAACTGCAGTTCGGTCTTGATGATCTCTTCCACCGAGAGATCCTGCGGCGCGCTCTCCTGCTCGTTGCGCGATTTCTTGAGCAGATTGGCGATGATGTCCCGCATCACCAGCGCCTGCGAGCGGATATGCTCGATCTCCTTCATGTCGGGTCGCGTGAGCTGCAATAGATCGCAGAACCCCAGCACCCCCGTGAGCGGGCCGTTCAGGTTGTGCGCAATCCCCGCCGAGAAGGTGCCGAACTCCGCGAGCTTGCTTTCGCGCATCAGCTCGATCTCCAACTGGTGGTTCTGCTGCTCGATCACCTTCTGGTCCGTGATGTCCTTCGCCATCAGCATCACCGTCGAGCGCCGCCCGGATTCGAAAAGGAAACTGCGCGTCACAAGGAAGATTCGTCCGTCCCCGTTGTCAATTTCGATCGTCTTGCCTTCATACGCCGAGGTCAACCCCTGCAAATCGGACTTGTCGTGCTTTGCGAAGTCGTTGAGCCAGCGGTGACACACGATCGGCAGTTCATACGGCTCGAACTTCTGCTCCGCGGCCGGATTCGCATACAGCACGTCGCCCGACGGCGAGAGCAGCACCAGCGTGTCGCGCATCGAGCGGATGAACAGATTCAGCCGGTCGCGCTCGGATCGCAGATACCGTTCCGTTGCCGCCCGCTCGCCGATATCGCGTCCCACCAGAATTGCAAACTTCCCGTTCCCGGATTTCGATTCCGACGACGTAAATTCGATCAGCCGCGGCCGCGTGTTCGGAATCACGCAGGGCAACTCCAGTACATGCACGCCGCCCGCGCCCGCATCCTCAAACAGCGTCCGGGCGATCTTGCGCTCGGAATCATTGAAGAATTCGAGAAATCTGCGCCCGTTCAACTGCTCGTGCGTCAAGCCGGTCCACTCGATGAAGCGCGCGCTGACCTCGATGATTTCCCCTTCTTCGCGATGCAGCACGACGATAGCATCCGGCCCCTCCAAGAGCAGGTCGAGCAGCTCGGGGGGCTCCTCTTCCGCCACCTGTTCCGTGACCGAGGGTTCCGGCGTTGTCGGCAACCCGGCCCGTCGCAGCCGTGAGCCGCCGAGCAGATTGTCCACAAAATCCGCCAGCCCGCGTGCTCGCTCGCCGGGGGGGACGCCCACAGGCGAAGCCGGAGATGATCCGGCCGCTTGCGGGTTGGGTGCAGAAGGGTTATCTTGAGGGGGCTTATGTGTCATACGTTTCGCGCCATACTCAGGAAATGCTTGCCCCCTGCTCAGGCAGCAGAGGTGAGGTGCCTGTCGGCGTGGATGCAGCTAATTGTAGCAAAGCTCTAAGGTTTGATCCACGGTTAACGATAGGATAGTACGACCTTTTCATTTTGAGCAATTCTGATGCCATTTCATTTGTATATGCATATGCCATATTGCCGACGAAAATGTCCCTATTGCGACTTTTTCAAAAAAGTCCCGCGAGCGGGCGAGCGTCAGCGCTTTGTCGCAGCCCTTGCAAAAGAAATGAAATTAGCGGCTCAGAATTATCTTTGGGCGTCCGGCTCCCCGGCCACGATCTATTTCGGCGGCGGCACTCCGTCGCTCCATCCAACCGAAGAAATCGCGAATCTGCTTTCGTGCGTATGCGACACGTGGGGAAATGTCAACACGATGGAAATCACGCTGGAAACGAATCCCGGCACCGTGGATCTGAACACGCTGCAGGGTTATCGCGCCGCGGGGATCAATCGTTTGTCCATTGGCGCGCAGTCATTTCACTCACGCAAGCTCGCGATGTTGTATCGTGACCACACGGTGGAAGAGACACGCGAGTGTGTGCAAATCGCCTGCGCCGCGGGCCTGCGCAACCTCTCCCTTGATCTTATTTTCGGCTTGCCGGGCGAAACACTTGAGGAATGGACGCAAGATATTTACCATGCTCTCGCGCTTAACCCTGAGCACGTCTCGCTGTATAATCTGGAGTTCCACGAAGCCACGCCGTTTGGACGCTGGAAACGCACCGGACGCCTCTCGCCGCTCGATCCAGATCTCGAGGCGGAGATGTATTTGATGACGCACGAAATTCTTACGGAAAATGGGTTCGAGCACTATGAAGTCTCCAATTTTGCCAAGCCGGGATTTCAGAGCGTACACAACTCCGCCTATTGGAAGGGCTGTCCGTATTTGGGGCTTGGTCCATCTGCCCACTCGTTTGACGGCCACACGTTGCGAATCGCCAACGTCGCCGACATACCCGAGTATTTCCGCGCACTCGACGAAGACCGTCTCCCGGTTCATAAGACCACGAGCCTTGACGAGCCCACGCGGCGCGAAGACTGGATCAGCTTACAACTGAGAAGGAGCGAAGGGATCAGTTATCACGATGCCGTGAACGTCTTAGGTGTGAAAGAAACAGCGCAATTGTGGCTACGTGCTGAATCCTTGCCCGAATCCACGCGCGTGTTGACGACCGATCGGTTCCATCTGACGGCGGCAGGCTGGTTTCGCGAAAACACCATCCTTCTCCATCTCGCCGATGCTGTTCATTCCTGAATATCCCCTGCTTTCAATCGCATGGGTATTCTCGTGATAACAAAGCCCCCCATGGGGTTAGCTTTTTGTCGGACATTACGAAGAGGCGTCAAATTGGATAACGGTGCTTAAACCAGCCATGACTTTCATGACTCTAAGTGGCAAGGCGGTTGCGGATTTTGTTTATTTCCCGTATCTTACCGCCGATCCTCTTGATCGCCAACCCTCTTTCGATCCCAATGTTAATAAGGAGTTTGAAAATGCCTCGCCCGTACCTATGGGTTGTGTTGCTGTTGTGCGCCATGCTGGCCGTCTCCGGCTGCTCGAGCAAAAAGAAAGTCTCCCGCATTGATGCCGCAGAAACCGTGGACCTGTCCGGCAACTGGAACGATACCGATAGCCGCCTGGTCGCCGAAGAGATGATCAGCGACGCCTTGTCGCGGCCGTGGCTCGCGAATCACTTGCGCGATGCCGGACAGAACCCGGCGGTGATTGTCGGCGCGATTCGCAATTTCTCCGATGAACACATCGCGACCGGCACCTTCGTCGGTGATATCGAGCGCGCGTTTGTCAATTCCGGCAATGTGCGCGTCGTCGCCAAGAAGGAGGAGCGCGAAGGCGTGCGCGATGAGCGCCAGGATCAGCAAGCTAACGCTTCAATCGAAACCGTGAAGGAGTTCGGTCAGGAACTCGGTGCGGATTACATGCTGATCGGCGAAATCAACAAGATCACGGATCAGGAAGGCCGCGAGAAGATCGCCTTCTATCAGGTGGATCTCACGCTGACTCACATGCAATCGAACGAGAAGGTGTGGATCGGACAGAAAAAGCTCAAGAAGTACATCGCGCGCAAAGCCTATAAGCCGTAACGGAAAGGATGAAGGCGGAAGGATGAAGGATGAACCGGAAACATTAGAGTCACCTTCGTCATTCATTTCAATTACCCTGTCATCGAGCACCTTTATGCTGAAGAAATTCATCCTTCATCCCTCATCCTTCATCCTTCTCTTCCTCCTGCTGGGCTGCGCGGGGCCGCGAACTACGCTCATGCAGAAGGTGCGGAACGAGCTGTTCGCCAATCGCACGCAGGCGGCGTACGAGACTTACAAGAAGAAGGTCGGCGAGACCGAGCGCGTAGATGAACTTTTGAATCTCGGCCTGCTCGCCTATGAAGCCGGGGATTATGCCGCCTGCCAAACGGCGCTCGCGCGAGCAGATGAACTCGCGGAAGAGCGGCAGACAAAATCGCTTTCCCGCGAAGCGGCGGGCGTGGCCGTGTCGGATCGCGTGCGCGCGTATCAGGGAACGGTGTTCGACAAGGCCATGATCCACTACTACCGCGCGTTGGCGTTTCTCGCTCAGGATCAATTGAATGAAGCGGCCATAGAAGGCCGCCGTGTGGCGAGTTACTTTGAAGTGAACTCCCGCGAAAGCAAGCACACGTACAAGGACGACGCCTTTCTCCAATGGTTCAACGGCGCGTGCTATGAACACGCAGGACAAACCAATGATGCGTGGATCTCGTATAGGCGTGCGCGAGATCTCTACGGGGATTATTATGGATTGCAAGAGCCGCAATTTCTCTGCGGAGTGACGCACGCCGCGGCGCGAGCGGTGGGAGAAACGGGTGACACGCTCGATTGTCCCGATGCAGCTTTGAATCCGAACTACGGGCGTGTCGTGGTGATTTGCGAAGCGGGGCTGGCGCCCCCGATCCGCGAGGAGAATATCGTCTTGCCGATCCTGGAGACGGTGCCTTCAAACTTCGAGAACGACGACGAGCGCGATCATTACTACTACGATCTCTACGAGCACAATCACTATGACGCCGGCTATCAGGGCTACGACGAGACGCGGCTGAAGTATCTCTTGCGGCTCGCGCTGCCGATCTATTCCTCGACGGACAACGGATCTCGCGTTGGGTATGTGAGCGTGCGCGGCGGCGATTCGCTTTGTCAGGAAGCCGAGTTGAGTGAGGATGTCGGCGCGATTTTGCGGCAGGATTTGAAAGACCGCTATCCGGCCATCGTGGCGCGGGCGATTACACGGGCGATTATCAAGTACAGCGCGACGGAAGTTGCGCGCGAACTCGGCAAAGAGAAAGACAAAGACGGTAAGCGCAAGGCCGGGCTGCTGAGTGACGTGTTGGGCACAATCGTCAACGCCGCCGGTGCGGCATCGGAAGCGGCGGACACGCGCTCGTGGGAGACGCTGCCCGACAAAATTTTCGTCGCCGACTTTCCATTACCGCCGGGCAATCACACGCTGCGTGCCGTGTATGAAGACGATGGCGGGCAGCTCATCTACCGCCATGACTTCGGCGCGGTGGATGTGAAGCCGGGGGAGATTGTGTTCCTCCGGGCGAGATGCATGGAGTGAGCAAAGAAAGGATGAAGGATGAAGCAGAAGAGGGTCGGCTGCTTGATAACTGTGCTCGATACGCTTGAGATTCGCAGCCGACACCGCAATTGTTGAATGGACAAATTTCGGGCAGGTTCTCGGCGATGATCTCTAGTCACATTCGATCTCGTGGAACCTGCCTCGGCGATGCTAATGATTGTGCTTCTTCCGGCGGGGCTGCGGGGATCTCGCGATTGCTTTGATGAAGGCGATGCGCGGGATCAGGGCGGGAGAGACGATTGAAATTATCGCCCGCGACGCGGGCGCGGCGGATAGCTTGCGCAGCGAACAAAGTACCCTGCAATAAACAGGTATTAGCAAACCTCATTGTGTGTTCCGCGCAGCGTGACGCTCTTATTCATGAAACTAACGGTTCCTTTTCAGACAGAAAGGAATAGCGAACATGGCCGACGATCTTCAAGCTCAATTCCGAAAGTCCGGCTACTGGCTCATTCTTGTGGTGCCGGTGGTCGTGGCGGCGTTCATCGCGCTCAAGGGAATTACGTGGCCGTGGCAGGTGCCGCCTTCAGCCGATCAGGTGTACGAGCAGCAGTGCGCGGAATACGGCCAGCGGCTGCGCAACGCATCTCCGGCCAAGCAGACCATGCTGCATCTGCGCGGCGCCGCACAGAAGTTTCATGAGCGCTACGGACATTGGCCAAGTCCGCTTAACGAAATGCCGCGCTCGCCCTGGTCGGTGATTCCGGCCGAGGTCAAGGCGATGTGGACATTCGAACTCCTTGACGGCGAGGAGCTTTTGCGCGCGACATCCACCAGCGAAATGCCGGACGGGCCGGGCAAGGTGCTTACTTTGACTCTGCGCGAAACGGTGTGGGATGGCTACGGCATTGAAGAACTGCCGGTCAAACAGCCGCTGGCGCAAAAAGAGGAAGAGGAATAGGGGATGTATCTGAGTGCGGGGGGGCTGGCGAGCGGGGTGTACATGCTCCGAGCGGATGCAGGCGCGCGGAAAGTGGTGGTGAAGTGAACATGCTCATACTCTTGAAAGCCTCATGCTCGATAAACTAATACGATATAGCGAAGTCGCGGATCTGTTAGGCGATACCCCCGACGGAACAATACTGGAAGTTGGAGCCGGTCCTCTTGGGCTGGGAAGTTGTCTTCCCTATCGCTTCGTGGGAGTTGATCCTTGGTACCCCGAACCGCCGATTTCGACCCAGACAGCAGTGAAGGCCAGTGCCGAGGATTTGCCATTTCGCGATCGCAGCTTTGATTACGTGTTATGCATTGAAGTTCTCGAACATATTCCGACCGAAATACGAGGGCGAATTGTGTCGGAGATGTGCAGAGTCGCCCGCAAGAAAGTCGTGATCACTCATCCCTGGGGTAAGTCGGCACGGTGGGGTGATCAATTTCTTGGCGTCATCTACGACACCTTGAAAATATTTGGCAAGGGTCGGCCGTGGTGGTTGATTGAACACCTGAAGGCGGACTACCCGGATCCAAGCCAATATCTGATGTCAATGCCTGTGGGATTTCGGAGTCGCGTTCGCGGCAGAGAAAATACTTTTGTGCACGTCGCTTTGGTTTTCTTCACTCACTTGAAGTTCGTGCATCGGCGCCTGGATCGGGTTCACCATCGCTGGCCGGGCTTGCTTAGGCGGGTCACGCGATGGGTTCACTTTCCTCCTTACAGTCGAGCAGAAGTCATCCTTGAAAGGCAAACCTAAAAGAATGAGCGGCTATCAAGGCCGCTCATTCGCTAATATATCTAATGAGGAAGCCAATCACTCCGCGCCTGCGAGCCTTCTTATGACATCTTCCATTTTCATTCCTGTTTCCAGGTTGTCAACCCTGGCACCTTCGGCCAGCGCAATCATCTGATAGAACATGCCGCTTGCGTAACTTACAACACCTTGATGGACATAATTTGTGCCCGCCGTCCAACCGTGGTAATAAAACGGTCCATTGCCGGACGGAGCATAGAAGACCAAGTACCGTGCCACGGTCACCGGGCATGCACCTACAGATTGTGTGATTGGATCCCAGTGTAGAACCGCATCCTCACCGGAGATCATAATCACTGACTGAGGAGCTTCCGGCGTGGAGACGCGTGAGCCTGCCAGCGGAATTCGTACAAATCCATCCGTCTGGTTCGAGGCATCGGACTGAATCAGCAAGGTGTCGTTGTAGCTTCCGTCAATCGCCGGATCAAAAACGAGAGTCAGGCTGCACGCGCTCATCTGTCCCGGTGCCAGCGCGAACATGCTCGCACATGTGGTCGACAGGGAAAATTCTTCGCTCCCGGGCTCTAACGGTTGGAACACTACTATCGCTTGGCTGCCGAAGTTCTTGAGGCGCAAGATTTCAGTATTCGAGGAGGGGCATTCGATCGTTCCTGCGCTCCAGCTGAGCAGGGCCGTGCCGGGCGCGCTCGGACGGACTAGTGCAAGGTAACCTTGGGAGGGGCCGGAATAGGCGCCAATATCGGCGATTGATCCGTCGATATCGTGAGCCGATTGCGGATCGCCAGCGTCAATGCAGGGAGAATTCGGGAGAAGACGGAAATCGCCATAGGCCGGATCCACAAGGTTCGGATCGAGAAAGATATTGCTGTAACCATCGCAAGAGTCACCATTGGCGTTAACGCTATCGATTTGGCCAACGCCGGGGGGGCCTTGCGCCAGATTCGCGATGTTGCCAGCCGAATTGCCGAAAACGTCGCAGAAGTGGAATGCCGTTTGGGTGGCTGATGCGAAGCGAACTCCTTCTCCAATGGAGTTGGCAACGATGCAGTTGGTCGCCGATCCATAGCCCCAACTCGAATTTCCACCAATATAGATTCCGCCTCCATTCACCGACGTGTTCCCGTAGACTGTGCAATTCGAAACAACCGGCGAGGATTGGTTCCACCAGATCCCTCCGCCTCCGTTCGAACTGACGGTGCTATTGTTGACGATAACACAGAAACGTACTGTGGCATTGCTGTGCCAGAAACGCAAACCTCCGCCGTAGCCGGCAGTGTTGCTCTGGACCAAGCAGTACTCAATTACGGGGTTGCTTAGATCACAACTGATGCCTCCGCCACCTCCAACGCATTGGTTGTTCTGCAACAGGCAGTGGGAAATCGTTGGTGAACAAGAGTAACAGAAGACTCCTCCGCCCTCCATGTCATAGCCACTTCCGGTACCATTGCCATACTCGATGCGACAATATTCCAATCGAGAATTGACATTCGCGCTCATGAAGCGTATGCCCCACCACTTCGATGCTTCGGTCGGGTAAGCGCGCGTAAAAATGATTGAATCCGTACCTGTTCCGATGGCTCGCAACGTTCCATTGACCACGAACTTGTAATGGCCTGTGAATTGTACTTGGACGCCCGGACTAATTTCGAGGGTCTGCCCTGCGGGAACGGTGATGTTGCATGTCACCATGTAGGGAGACCCCGCAAGATTCCATATACCGCTCGCGCTGCCACAAACGTCGGTTGCAAGAACTGAGTTTGACCACAGTAGGCAGAGTAGGATGATTAAGTAGATTTTCTTCAACGCCGTTTCCTTCACGTCTTAAGTTCTTTGTTCGACAATCAGATGTTTGTCACAACCAGCCGCTCGCTGCGCATTCACTCTGAACCTGCGCCTTTGTGGACGAGGAATCACAGCCTTAAGCGCATGACGGGGTAACGCAATGCTACTTCAGATATAGGACCTTTCGCGTAACTCGTTCGCTGCCATAGCGGAATTCAACGAACTGAACTCCTGTGGTAAGCAGTTCGCCCTTCGCAGCGCCATAGATGAAGCGCTGTGTTCCGGGAGCCGCTGACTTCTGCGTGTGATATGCAACTTGACCCAAGGCGTTGTGTACCGTGATTTCCACCGCTCCGGCTTCCGGCACTTGATAATCAAAGTTGATTTCTGAGTTGAACGGATTGGGATAACCTTCGGTCACACGAAAGTCATTCGGCAGCGGCGAATCCTTCGGAGCGGCAAGCACTTCGTCGTCCATGACATTGCGATGCTCCGGTGGCACTGCATCCAGCTTCACAATATAGAAATTCGAGTTGCCGTTAGTAATTGTGGAGCCGACCGCGACCAAGCCGCCGTCGTTCGTGGGCTCGAGACTGTATCCAATCTGCTGCCCCGCACCGCCAATATGCCGACGCCAACGCTGCTGCCCACTCGAATTTGTCACGATGAGGAAGAGATCACCGCTTTGGCCCCACGAGTACGTGTAACCGACGAGGGCAAAACCTCCCTCGGGGAGCGGTACGAAATCACGCGCATCATCGTTCCCGGTGCCGCCGTAGGTTCGCGTCCAGAGGACGTTGCCGGCGGGATCGGTCTTGACGAAATACGCATCCTTGCCGCCGTGACCCGATGACGTCGTGAACGAGGCGATGCCGAAACCGCCATCGGCGATTTCCCGGATTCTGACATACTCGGCAACTCCTTCCGATCCTGCGCCGCCATACGTATGCTCCCAGACGATTTCACCGTCCTCGTCCAGGCGCACGACGTAGATATCCGCCGGACCTGAGCCGAATGACGTGGTGTAGCCGGCCACGACATAGCCGCCGTCTTTGAGCACGTCTACGCTGTGGGCGTCGTCGATTGCGTATCCGCCATACGACCCATCCCAAGCCACATTGCCGTTCGGGTCCGTCTTCACCACATAATAGGATGCGGGTCCTTGACCGTAAGACCGCGTGAATCCCACGATGATGAAACCGCCGTCACGCGTTTGGCGGAGATCTCGCGGTCGCTCTTCATCCGCGCCGCCGTAATCCCTCTGCCAGAGAACATTGCCGTCACCGTCGGTCCTTACCACATAGAAATCCCGCGAAAGCGCGGGACTTGAGTTAGATTCTCCACATAAAACAGAACCGCCGTCGCTAGTGACTTGCAGACCTACCCATTCGTATCCATCTTGGCCGGTGCCGCCGTATGTCTGAGTCCAAAGCAGATCCCCGCCTGACGACCACTTGGTAAGATACAAGTCATTGCTGCCATGGCCAAACGATGTTGTCCATCCAGCCACCAGCAGATCACCGTTCGGCAGTTCATCTACGTCTCGCGCTTCTTCATTGCCGGCGCCACCGTGATTGCGAACAAAGCCGATCCGGTATTGCGCGAGCGCCTGCGCTGTCAAAACCGTCCACCCAACGATGAGAATAACAAGAGAGCGGCCCATGGGTACCTCCGCAATTTGCTTTATGGCCAAATTTAACAGTCAGTGATCTTGGGCGCAAGCACTTTTTGTGATTTCTGTGGCAGTTGTTGTTATTTTAAGTAATTATATAATATGCACTTGTGCTATCACGTGACAGGATTTGGGGCCATAGAGAGGCATCCCCTCGTAAGATGAGCAAGATATGGTCGAAATACTTATATTTTACGGCTCACATCACTAACTAATTTTGACCATGCATTTTAACACAGCTTGTGTCCATGCGGGAGTAGAGCCGGAGCCGGTGACCGGTGCGATTATGACGCCGATTTTTCAGACGTCCACGTACGTGCAGCCGGAATTGGGCGTCAACAAAGGGTATGAATATTCGCGGACGGACAATCCGACGCGCACGGCATTGCAGGCGGCGATTGCCGCGCTCGAAGGCGCTAAGTTCGGCTTGTCGTTCGCGAGCGGAATGGCGGCGACCGATGCCATCATCGCGACGCTGAGCGCGGGCGATCATGTCCTTTCCTGCGACGACGTATATGGCGGAACGTTTCGCCTGCTCAAGCGCGTGCGGGAAAAGCAGGGCATTCTCTCTGATTTCATAGATTTCGGGGAGCTCAAGACTATCGAAAAGCACATCCGCCCGGAGACGAAGCTGATCTGGATCGAGTCGCCGACGAATCCGCTGTTGAAGATTCTCGATATTCGCGCGATCAGCGAGTTGGCGCATGCGCGGAAGATTCTCGTTGCCGTAGATAATACGTTCATGACGCCGTATTTTCAGCAGCCGCTAAAGCTCGGCGCGGATATGGTCGTGCACAGCGTGACGAAGTTTCTGAACGGGCACAGCGACGTGGTGGGCGGGGCGATTGCCACGTCGCATCAGCCGCTCTATGAACAACTGAAATTTATCCAGAACGCGGCCGGCGGCGTGCCGGGGCCGATGGATTGTTTTCTCACCCTGCGCGGACTGAAGACACTGCACCTGCGGATGCAGCGGCATCAGGAAAACGCGTTCGACATCGCCAACTACGTGATGGCGCGCAAAGAAGTGACGTGGGTGCGCTATCCCGGTCTGAAATCGCATCCGCAGTATGAGCTCGCCAAGCGGCAGATGAGCGGATTCGGCGGGATGCTGAGTTTCGAATTGAAGGGCGGACTGGAAGCGGCGCGGAAATTCGTGAAAGGGTTGAAACTGTTTGCGCTGGCGGAGTCCTTAGGCGGCGTGGAATCACTTTGCGATCATCCGGCGATTATGACGCACGCGTCGGTGCCGCCGGAAACGCGCGCGGCGCTGGGGATTACGGATGGCTTGATTCGGCTCTCGGTCGGGATCGAAAGCTCCGCCGATCTGTTAGCGGATTTGGAACACGCGTTTGACGGGATGAAGTAGGAAACGTGGCGCAAATTTGTCGCACACGAACTTGAAAAGATTGCTGCCCCCGACACACATCAACCTCGCCCCCCCTTACCCCCCCGTAAACGGAGGGGAATCGTTGTGAGTACACCTCTCGTACGACGCACCTTGGGCAATGCGGGCGCGCTGACGGCGGGAGCGGCGACTGAAGCGCTGCTGCAGTTTGCGTTCCTGCTGATGGCGAGCCGGCAACTCGGGCCGGAGGATTACGGCTTCTACGAGTACCTGGTCGGCATCGTCACATTTCTCGTGGCGCTGGTACAATGGGGCTTGCCGGTGGTGTCCGTACGCGAACTGGCGCAAGCGCCGGAGCGCCTGGACACCGTATTCGGCGCGTCTTTCCGGATCAGCGCGGCGCTGGCTGTTGTGTGTTTTGCGGGTGGGATCATCGCCGCGACATTCAGCGGAACAACGCCGGAGCGCTCGATGGCGATCTGGCTGCTGTTCGGCTATTTGTTGTTTCTGCCGTTTCAGCTCGCGGCCGTGTTTGATGCGTTCAAGCTCTCGCGTTGGGATGTGCCGGGGCGGGTGATTGGGCGCACGGTTTCGGTCTTGACGCTGTTTGTGATCTGGAGAGTGCGCGGACAGCTCACCGTAGCCGATGCGGCGCTCTGCGCGTCGCTGAATCTGGCGGTGAATGTAGCGGTGGCGTGGTGGATTGCCGCGCGCGTCCACGTGAGGCCGCGGCTGGCTACAGCGTTCGATCCCGCGGCGGCGGCGGAGATCCGGACAGAGACACGGCGGTTGGCGAAGCGTGCGGCGCCGATCATGTGGTCCAACGTGATGACCACGGTGTACTCCTTCAGCCAGCCGGTGCTGGTGAAGTGGTATTCGACGGATTTGCAGACGGGGTGGTTCGGACTCGCCAACCGCTTGCTCTTTCCCGTCCTCATTCTGCGCGGTGTTTTGTCGCGACTGACGCTGCCGATTCTTTCGGAGGCAGCCGGTGATCCAGCGACGTTTGAATGGCGGTTCGGGCGGATTGTCGTCGCGCTCGCGCTGTTCTTCATGCCGCTGGTGGCGCTGGCGATTCCGGCCATCGAACTGCTCGTGGTGCCGGTCTTTGGCAGCGCATACTCCGGCTCGGTGCTCCCATTGCAGATTTTGTTCGGGCACCTGTTTGTTACCGGAGCCGGTTCAATCTTCGGCACGGCGCTGTTTGCGCTCGGCTATCAAAAGGCGTACACGTGGTCGCTGACGATTGCATGTGCATTAAACCTCGTCGCCGCTTACGTGCTGATTCCCTCATCGGGAGCGCTGGGAGCATCCGTGGCCGTGGCAATTGCCGAGTTGACCGTGGTGGTGATTACCGTTCCGGCGCTGCTCAAGATAGTGCGCATCGCGGTGTGGGGACGGGTGACGCGGATCGGCGCGATCTCGCTCGCAGGGTTGGCGACGTACTTTGCGCTCACCCGGCTGTTTGCGGTCAACGCGCTCGTTGCGTTGGGCGCGGAGATGCTGGTGCTGGCACTGTTGTTGTGGATCACAGGCGAGATTTCGGCGGAGCGGGTGCGGGGAATCGTGGATTTGGTGCGGAGGAAGAGCACATGAGGCATTTCTTGCAGAAATCATGGTCAGAGAAGAAATGATAAGCGAGAAGGTTCGGCTGCTCAGGTGCTGTCGGCGGTACACTCTTGATTAGCAGCCGACACCGCAAATGTTTGTGAAGGTTCGGATCGCCGCCGACAAGTCAAAACATGAGATCCTTCAGCCGAAGACGGCTTCAGGATGACAAACAGAGAATGACCGTATCTTGTTGCTTTTTTCCGATCTTGCACCTATCTTGCATTTTCTATGGTGATTCCCCGCAGTCCGTCGAAGTTCGACCGGCACTATAACACGCGGCTGAACAAGCGGTGGCGGGATGTGTGCCTGAGCCTTTCTGGTATTGCGCTGTTGGTGACGGCGCTGATTTTTCTGGATCCGCTCTTCAGCGGGGGGCCGCAAAGCCCACGGGCGCTGATCTTCTGCGGATTCTTATTTATTGTTTTTCTTGCATTTTCGTTGAGCTTTCATCTACGGTATAGGAGCCGTGAGTAACTTACGTGTGGGCCTTGTGGGAGCCGGGTATTTGGGGACCATTCATGCCCGACTGCTTGCCCAACAACCTGTGGAATGGACTGGAGTGTTTGACCTTGACCCGGCCAAAAGCCAGAAGGTGGCCGCGGAATTCGGCGGCAAGGCGGCGGGGTCCTTGGAGGACGTGATCGGCGGGTCGGAGGCGGTGGTCATTGCGGCAGCTACCTCGTCCCATTATCTGACGGCGAAGCGGGCGCTCGAGGCGGGCAAGCACGTCTTCCTCGAAAAGCCGATGACCACAACCCCCGCCGAAGGCGCGGAGATCGTGGCGCTGGCGAAGCAGAAGAACGTGTGCTTGCAGGTCGGGCACGTGGAGCGCTTCAACCGCGCATTTCGGTCGTTAGGAGATCAACACCCGCGGCCGCAATTCGTGGAGTCGCACCGGCTCGCGCAGTTCAAGCCGCGCGGTACGGACGTGGCGGTCGTGCTCGATCTGATGATTCACGATCTCGATTTGATTTTGAAACTGATGGGTGAGTATCCGACGAAAGTGGATGCGGCGGGCGTGGCGGTGATCTCCGAAGGCGCGGACATCGCCAATGCGCGGCTGACGTTTCCCTCGGGCGCGGTAGCCAACGTGACGGCGAGCCGGATCAGCGCGAACCCGATGCGCAAGCTGCGGATGTTCGCCGAAGACAGCTATATCTCGCTCGACTTTGCCACCGGCCAAACGCAGGTCTTCCGCATTGCCAAAGCGGACGAAGAGCATCTGCCGGGAACGATGAGCTTGGGCGAGATCGAAAAGGCAGCCGTGAAGCGACACATTCTGTTTTCCTCCCCTTCCGCTCCGGAAGGCAATGCGATTCTGATGGAGCAGCAGGCGTTCTTCACGGCGATCGAGACCAAAACTCCGCCGCCCGTGACGGGAGAAGATGGCTTGAACGCCCTGCGCCTCGCAACGGAAATCTTGGAGAAGATCGGGACGACGGAAGTGGCGACAGGAAGAGAGTGACACTTCTGTTTCACAACAAACTGAGAACTTTATGGCTACGCTACATGAGTTCGTGAAAAACAGCCCGATGCTCGCCTATATTGAGAAGCGCCGGATGCAGGTATCAAAAGTCGCGTCACCCGAGACTCGAAAACATCTCGGTCAGTTTCTTACACCTGCGCCCATCGCTCACTTCATGGCCTCACTTTTCACATGCAGGTCAAAGCACGTTTTCTTGCTTGACGCAGGGGCTGGCATCGGATCGCTAACGGCAGCATTTGTTGACCATGTTCTTGCCTTGAGACAGCCCCCGGAATGCGTGTCGGTAGTCATGTGGGAAGTAGACCCGGAAATGCTCGCGCATCTCTCGAATGTGGTAAGACGTTGTCATGATGAATGTCACAAGATTGGGATCAAGTTCACGGCCGTCATTATTCCGGAAGATTTTACCGAATCCGGTGCAGAGATAATCTTAGACCGTTTATTGGGGAAGCGCACCTATGCCTTCAACTGTGCAATTCTAAACCCGCCCTACCGCAAGATTCAGACAAACTCTCCAGAGCGGTTGGCCCTCCGAAAAGTTGGACTGGAAACCAGCAATTTGTACGCGGGCTTCGTGGGTCTGGCCATCAAACTGCTGAATCCTGGTGGACAGCTTGTCGCAATCACACCGCGAAGTTTCTGCAACGGCCCATACTTTAGGCCTTTTAGAGAACTGCTTCTGCGGGAGATGCGATTTCGACTCATACACACATTCGAGCGAAGGGATCGAGCTTTCGTCGGCGATGGTGTCCTCCAAGAGAACATTATCTTTCATGCCGTCAAGAATACGCGTACCGAAAAGTGGGTTACTATTTCTTACAGTCATGGAGCTGAAGACGCGACGTTGTCTTCCCGAAAGGTGCAGCATGATGCCGTGGTATCGTTATCTGACCCAGAGTTGATCGTGCATGTTCCACACAGCAAGTATGACCAGGCCGCACGTGAGAAGATCGACCTGGAAAAGATGACTCTCGTTGATTTGGGCATTAGTGTTTCGACGGGCAGGGTGGTGGATTTTAGAGCGCGGGAATTTCTCCGCATGCAGCCGGGCAGTGACACAGCGCCGCTGATATACCCGCTGCACTTTGAAAGCGGTTTTGTCACCTGGCCAAGATTATCTGCGAAGAGGCCGAATGCCATTGAGGTTAACGACACTACGCGACATATGTTGGTGCCCAAGGGGTATTATGTGCTCGTGAAGCGCTTCACTTCCAAAGAGGAACGCCGCCGGATTGTGGCGGTAGTGCTTGACCCTAATCGCATTGCGGCCCCTGAATTTGCTTTCGAGAACCACATCAATTTCTATCACGCAAACGGACACGGTTTGCCCGAAGCGTTAGCGAAGGGACTTGCGGCATACTTGAATACAACGACCGTCGACCGGTATTTCCGGCAATTCAGCGGGCATACTCAGGTTAATGCATCCGATTTACGAAAGCTGACTTATCCGGATCGCGCGGCACTGGAAGCGATTGGCTCTCAATTAGGTCCAGCGTTTCTCTTTCAGGAAGAACTGGACACACTCGTAGACGAGGAACTCGCATCGTGGCGAAACAAGCAACAAAGCAGCCAGCCGAAATTCAAAGCCGCATCAAAGAGGCTCTCACTGTTCTGAAGGCTATTGGTATGCCCAGAGAGCAGATCAATGAGCGATCCGCGCTGACCTTGCTTTCACTCGTGGGGCTAAGGCCTCAAGTACGTTGGAAGAGTGCACGAACGGAGTCTCGCGGTGTAACGCAGATGATGGAGTTCATGGCGACCGAATATCGGAAACGCTATGCACCTAACACGCGCGAAACCGTCAGGCGATATGCGTTGCATCAATTCGTTCAGGCTGGAATTGCCCTAAAGAATGCCGACGATCCGTTGCGCCCCACAAACAGTCCGGACACAGTTTATTGTGGAGCACCTCCGCTGCTTGAACTCTTGAAAACTTTTGGAACTACTAAGTGGGAATCAACTCTCCGCAAGTTCCTTATTGCGCAGCCCGCTCTGAGCCAGAAATATGCCGCCGAACGAACGCTCCCGAGACTAAGAGTCAAGCTTCGAAAAGGACAGAGCATTGCGTTATCGCCGGGCGGTCAGAATGTACTCGTAAAGCGGATTGTTGAAGATTTCTGTCAGCTTTTTACTCCAGGTGCATCCGTTGTGTATGTTGGCGATACAAGCAAGAAATGGGCTTACTTTGATCAAGCACTGCTTTCGACTCTCGGCATTGACATAGAAAAGCATGGAAAAATGCCTGATGTCGTAGTGTATCAGGCAGAGAAGGGTTGGCTCGTGCTGATTGAGGCTATCACCAGCCATGGACCGGTAACTCCAAAACGGCAAAACGAACTCAAGGAGCTATTTGGGAGCACATTAGCAGGCTTGGTATTCGTCAGTGCGTTTCTGAGCAAGAAATCCCTGTTGAAATACTTGCAGGAAATTGCCTGGGAGACAGAGGTTTGGGTCGCAGAGCATCCTACTCACATCATTCACTTCAACGGTGAAAGATTTCTGGGACCCTACGAATCAACGACCAGTGTCTGAGCATCTCATCTTCATTTCCGCCGGCGAGGCCTCCGGTGACACCCATGCGGCGGGAGTAGTTCGTGAGTTGAAATTGCGTTATCCGGATGCGACGTTCTTTGGCATTGGCGGGGATCAGATGCTGGAAGCGGGAGTCGAACTGATCGAGCACGCGCGGCGGATGTCGTTCATGGGATTCGCCGAAGTTGTGCGGCATCTGCCGTTCATCTACGCCACGCGCACGCGCGTGCTAAAAGAGATCGTCGTGCGGCGGCCCGATCTGATTTTGCTCGTTGACTATCCGGGGTTTCATTTTTCGCTGCTCAGAAGTTTGAAGCGGATGAAGATCATTGGAAAGCCGAGTCAAAGTTCGCCCCCCCTTGCCCCCCCGCAGGCGGAGGGGAAATCTGCTTCATCCTTCATCCTTCATCCTTCATCCTTTCCGAGAGTTCTCTACTACATTCCGCCGCAGGTGTGGGCGTGGAAAGCGGGACGGGCGAAGGAACTGGCGAAGCTGGCGGATCGGATTGCGGTGATCTTTCCGTTTGAGGTAGAGATCTTCAATAAGGTGACCCCCCCTGAATCCCCCCCGCTAAAGCAGGGGGGAAAGGCGGTGTTTGTCGGGCATCCGCTGTTAGATGAAGTGGGAGACATTCCGCCGCGGGGGCAGTTTCTCAAGAGCATCGGGCTGGAGCCGGATGACCGGGTGATCGGGTTGTTTCCGGGTTCGCGCAAGCAGGAGATCCGGCGCCATCTGCCGGTGTTAGTGGAGACGGTGCGCCTGCTGCGGCGGTTTCATCCGGAATTGAAATTCATTCTGGCCGAAGCGCCGGGCGTGCCGCTGGATCTGTACACGCGGTTGCTGCGCGACATTGCGGGAATCGTGCGCGTGGGCGGCGTGTCGCACGAAGTGCTCGCGCATTGCAACGCGTCCTTCGTGAAGTCCGGCAGCAGCACCGTGGAAGCGGCGTACTTCGGCAATCCGTTCGTGGTGTTCTACAAGGTGTCGGCGCCGAGCTATGCGATCGGCAAGCGCATCGTGAAGGTGCCGTACATTGCCATGGCGAATATCCTCGCGGGCGAGATGGTGGTGAAGGAGCTGATTCAGGATCAGGCCACGCCGGAAAATCTCTTCGCCGCCATGCTGCCGCTGATCAATTTGCCGGAGAGCGTGGAAGCCTGCCGCGCGGGACTCAGGAAAGTTCGCGCGCAGTTGGGCGAACCGGGCGCGGCAAAGCGAGTGGCGGAATTGGCGGGGGAACTGGTGGAAGAAAGGATGAAGGATGAAGGATGAGGGAGGAAGGAATACAAACTCCAAACCTCAAACTACAAACTTCAAACCTCGTTCAAGCGATACTCTTGTTTTCAATTTTCGATTTTCAATTTTCAGTTTGAGTTTTTGTGATCGGAGGAACTATGCAACGCATCATCGTAACCCTCTTCTGTTTTCTGATTGTGCTGTCATCCGCCTACGCTTGCATGACGGCGAAGCCCAACAGCGCGCTTGTGCTGGAGCAAGTGCCGGAGGTGGACCTCACCGGACCGGTGTACGACATGCCGGCTCCGCCGATCACCTTCAACTCCGTCCTTTCCGGAGTGGTATCCGCTGTCACGTACGTTACCCACCACACGCTCCGGATCGCGGCGGACGTGCCGCACTACGCCTGCAAAACTCCACGGCTCGCACTCGGCAGCTATCACCACGCGACTACGGTGGCGAATAACGGCGCGCAGCAAGCGAAACAAGCCGCAACCCAAGGGATGAACGGATTTTCCACCGTCACGAGTATTCTGCTACGAATCGCTTACTCTTCTTTCTCGGCTCTCGTTTCGGGCATCTTGCGCTCCTGATCCTTGGCGCCACGTGGCGGGTGCGCGTGATCGGCCTCGAACGCGTCGAGCAGGCTCATGCCGCGCGGCGCGCGATGATCTATATCCTTTGGCATGGCCGCATGATGGCGCCCGTCTGGCACCGCCGCGGAGTCAATGCCGTAGCCATGGTCAGCCGTCATCAGGACGGCGAATTGGTTTCGCGTATGGTGCATCAACTCGGGTACGAAACCGTGCGCGGAAGCTCCACGCGCGGCGGCACGCAGGCGGCGCTCGAACTGCTCGATAAATTGCGCGACGGGCGAGCAGCGGCGATGATCTGTGACGGGCCGCGCGGGCCGATTTACAAGATGAAGCCGGGCACGCCGTATCTTGCCCTGCAATCCGGCGCCACGATTATCCCCACGACCTGCGGCGCGTCCTCGGCGTGGATTCTGCACTCGTGGGATCGCTTTATGATTCCCAAACCATTCGCCCGCGTTTACATTTTGTTCGGCGAACCCATCCTTCCTCCCCTTCCCGATTCCGACTTGAAGTCTTTCACGCGCCAGCTCGAAGACAAGTTGAACGACTTGACCACTCGTGCCGACGACATGGCGCGTCCTGCATAATCCCGGCATCCCGCCTGACGAGATTCATCTTCTTCATAGACGATAAAGGTACATTGACGCATGGGTAATCCTCTGTTTGCCAAGAAATCGCTCGCGATGCTGCTCGACGAGATGAAAGGTGAAAATCGCCTGCGTCGGGTGCTCGGTCCGGTCACGCTGACCAGTCTCGGTGTCGGGGCCATTATCGGCACCGGCATTTTTGTATTGACCGGCATCGCCGCTCACGACAAGACCGGACCGGCGCTGATTCTCTCGTTCGTGGTCTCCGGCACGGCGTGCATTTTTGCCGCGCTGTGTTACGCCGAATTCGCTTCGATGGTCCCCGTCGCCGGATCGGCATATACCTATGCGTATGCGACGCTCGGCGAACTGATGGCCTGGATCATCGGCTGGGACCTCGTGCTCGAGTACTCGGTCTCATCCTCGGCGGTGGCGCATGGGTGGTCGCATTATTTTCAGGCATTCATCGGGATCTTCGGTCTATCCGTTCCTCATGCGTTATCGCTGGCGCCTTTTGATTTCGATCCGGCGGTCGGGCATCTCGTCTCGACCGGGACGATTATGGATTTGCCGGCGCTCCTGATCACAGCTTTGATGACGATCTTGCTCATAAAGGGAATCAAAGAGAGTGCGACGGTCAATACGACCATGGTGATCGTGAAGCTGGCTGTTGTCCTGTTTGTGATTGTCGTCGGCGCCTTCTACGTGGATCCAGCCAACTGGAAGCCGTTCGCGCCCTACGGCATGAGCGGAATCAGCTTCTTTGGAACCCCCGTCGCCGGAAAGGTCGGCCTGGGCGGTGAGCCGTTAGGCATGTTGGCAGGCGCGGCGATTATTTTCTTCGCTTACATCGGCTTCGATTCGCTTTCGACGCACGCCGAGGAAGCGCGCAACCCGCAGCGCGATGTGCCCATCGGCATCATCACCTCACTGATCCTGTGCACTGTGCTCTACATTGCGGTGGCAGCGATTCTGACCGGCATGGTGCCCTACGACAAGATCAACATTGACGCGCCGGTGGCCGATGCATTTCAACAGAAAGGCTTGCACTTCGCGCACTTTCTGATTTCGATCGGCGCGCTGACGGGGATTACTTCGGTGCTGCTCGTAATGATGCTCAGCCAGCCCCGGATCCTGCTGGCGATGGCGCGCGACGGGTTGATACCGGTCAGCTTTTTCGGCGCGGTGCATGATAAGTTCCGCACGCCGTGGAAGTCCACGATCCTGACAGGAATTTTCGTCGGCACGCTGGCCAGTTTCATGCCGCTGCGGATTCTGGCGGATCTGGTGAACATCGGGACATTGCTGGCCTTTGTCTTTGTGTGTTCCGCGGTCCTGATTATGCGGGTGCGACATCCGGAAGCGCACCGGCCATTTAGAGCGCCGTTTTATCCGTTTGTGCCGATCCTGGGCATTCTCTTCTGTCTGCTGCTGATGTTCTCACTGCCGGAGGAAAACTGGCTGCGGCTTGCCGTTTGGCTGGCGATCGGGTTTGTGATTTACTTTGCCTACGGCCGGCGGCATAGCGTCCTCCGGAAACTGCACGATCAGGCTGAGACTGCGCGTAGTCGCGTCGTGCAGTAAGCAGGATCCCGATTCGTGTTCCAATCGCGCAGGAGGATGATGTGACCGATCCCGCCACCATTCCCGCTCCGCCCGCGAGTTCAGCGCATCTTAAGCGTGAGCTGAAGCTGTTCGACGCGACGATGATCGTGATCGGCTCAATGATCGGTTCGGGCATCTTCATCGTGAGCGCGGACATCGCACGTACGCTCGGATCGGCGGGCTGGCTGCTCGTGGTGTGGCTCGTGAGCGGAGTCGTCACGTTAATCGCCGCGCTCAGCTATGGCGAACTGGCGGGGATGTATCCGCAGGCGGGCGGGCAGTACGTCTATCTCCGCGAGGCGTTTAACCCGCTCGTCGGATTTTTGTACGGGTGGACGATGTTCCTCGTGATTCAGACCGGCTCGATTGCGGCCGTGGGCGTGGCCTTTGCCAAATTCACGAGCGTGCTGATTCCGTGGTTCGGTGAAGGGAACATTCTGTTTGAGATCGCGGGTTTAAAGATATCGGCAGCGCAGCTTTTGGCCATCGCCTCGATCACGCTGCTCACCTACATCAATACGCGCGGACTGCGGCAGGGTAAGCTGATCCAGGACACATTCACCTTTACCAAGGTGGCGGCGCTGCTGGGGTTGATCGTGCTTGGTTTTGCAATCGGGCGGAATCCGGAAGCGATCTTTATCAATTTCGAGAGTTTCTGGAATACGAACTTTGCTTACTTCCCCAATGCGAACGTAATGACCACGCTCCCGCTTTCGGGGATGGCGCTGCTGGCCGCGCTGGGCGTCGCGTCGGTGGGGTCGCTGTTCGCGTGCGATGCATGGAACGGCTCGACCTTCACCGCCGCGGAAACCGTAAACCCCAAACGCACAGTGGCGAAAAGTCTGGCGCTGGGCGTGGGAATCGTGGTCGTGTTGTACATACTGGCGAATCTGGTTTACATTCTGGTCTTGCCGGTGACCGGTGAGCCGAATGCCGCCAACGCGATGGGGCGCGGAATTCAGTTCGCCACGAACGACCGCGTGGGAACGGCCGCAGCATCCATGATTTTCGGCTCGGGCGCGGTGGCGATCATGGCGCTGTTCATCATGATCTCGACATTTGGCTGCAACAACGGAATGATTCTCACCGGCGCGCGCGTGTATTACGCGATGGCGCGCGACGGATTATTTTTCCAGAGCACGGGAAAGCTGAATAAGAAAGCGGTGCCGGGCGTGGCGCTGGTGGTGCAAGGGATCTGGGCGAGCGCGCTGTGTCTGTCGGGAAAGTACGGCGATCTGCTCGATTATGTAATCTTTGCGGTGCTGATCTTTTACATTCTCACGATTATCGGAATCTTTGTGCTGCGCCGGACGCGGCCCGATGTGGAACGGCCCTACAAGGCCTTTGGATATCCGGTACTGCCGCTGATTTACATTGTCGTGGCCTCGGCCGTGTGCATGGATCTTCTGATCTACAAGCCCACGTACACGTGGCCGGGGGTAATTATTGTGCTCCTGGGGATTCCGGTGTATTACGTGTGGCGTGCGCTTGGGTCGGGGCGAATTGTGAAGGCTGAGTGAAAGATAGAGAACATGTCGCGGATTGATCTGCACGTCCATAGCCGGTACTCGGATCGGCCCACGAACTTCTTCCTGAAGAAGATGAAGGCGCCGGAGAGTCTGACCGAGCCGGAGGCCGCCTATCGGCTGGCCAAGCGGCGCGGCATGGACTTTTTTACGCTGACCGATCCGGACACGCTGGAAGGGTGCTTGGAATTGTCCAGGCATCCCGATGTCTTCCCGTCGTGCGAAACGACGGTGGCGTTTCCCGATAACGATTGCAAGATCAAGCTGCTGCTCTATGGCCTGAACGAAGCGCAGCTCAAGCATCTGCTTGCGTATCGCGGGAACATCTTTCAGGCGCGGAATTATCTGCTCGCGGAGAATATCTTTCATGCCGTCGCCTCGCCGCTGGAGCCCTTGAACGCGCGGCTGGGTGTGGATCACATCGAGAAGCTGCTGCTGCTGTTCGATCATTTCGAGACGCGCTCCGGAATGCGGCACCCGCGGACAAACGAGTTCATCACGGCGCTCCTGGACAGCTTGACGCCGGAGTTTCTCTTTGATCTCGAGCGCAAGTGGCGGATTCAGCCGGCGAGCGAAAAGCCGTGGCAGAAGGGGTATCTCGGCGGCTCGAACGATTATTGCGGGCAATACATCGGCCTGACGTGGACCGATGTGCCCGGCGTGCGGACGACGGGAGAATTGCTGGACAGTTTGCGGCGGCGCAGCGGCACGCCGGGAGGGATTCACGGCAGCACGCTCGCCGCGGCGCACTCGATGTACCGCGTGGCGTTTCAGTTCTACCAAAAGAACTTGCGGCGGAAAAACGTCCGCGAGCCGGACCTGATTTCGCTCCTGCTCTCGCGAGTGCTGCAGCCGGAAGAAGCGCAGCGCCTGACCGTACGTCAAGCGGCGGCGATGACAATGGCGATGCTGCGGCGGCTGCTTCACCCGCGGCGCGGGCCGTCGTACATTGAGCGGCGGTTAATGCGTGAATTCATCCGGGCCTATAACCGCATTCCGGCGAGCGAACGTCTGCGCGATATTCCGCGCGACGATTTGGTGACGTATGACGAACGGCTGTACAGTCTTGTGGATCGCGTGATGGGGGAAGTGACGTACCGGCTGCTGGAGCGGGCAACACGGGAGTTCGAGCGCGGGCGTGTGGGAAATGCGCTCTCTCTGGGCGCGGCGATTCTGCCGGTGCAGGCGGTGCTGGGGCCCTATCTTTATTCCTTCAACCGGATGAACTCCGACCGGCCGCTGCTGGCAAAGTTGGAAGCACGCTTTTCTCCGGCGCTCGAATTGCCGCCGTTGCGCGCACCGCGAAAAAAGATCGCCTGGTTCTCGGACACGATTACGGACGTCAACGGCGTCTCGCTCACGCTGCACAAAATGGCCGAGGTAGCGGAAAAGCTGAACGCGGATCTGACGATTATTTCGTCGGTCACGCGGGACAAAGCGCCGCAGGGACCGAAGTTCTTGAATTTCGAGCCGGTGGGCGAGCTGCCGGTTCCCGATTATGAATTGCAGAAGCTCGCGGTGCCGCCGGGATTGCAGATCATTCGCTATCTCGAACAGGCAGGATTCACGGAATATGTGATCTCCACGCCGGGGCCGGTGGGCATGATTGCGCTGCTCGCCGCGAAGATGCTGCATGTTCCGGTGCGGGCAATTTATCACAGCGATTTTCCGGAGCACATACGCCACATCACCGGCGACGAGGGCTTGTATCAGGCCGCGTGGACGTTCATGCGCTGGTTCTACGGCAAGGCCGACGCCGTGTACTCGCCCAGCGCCTTCTATCGCGACCAGTTGATCGAGCACGGTTTCGATCCGACGCGAATGTTTATCTTTACGCGCGGAACGGATCTTGATTTCTTCAATCCCAAGCATCGCGACGACACGTTCTATCAGGCATGGGGGATCCGCGGCCGGGTGGTGTTTCTTTACACCGGACGAGTGTCGCGCGAGAAGAATCTTGACACGGTGCTGGATGCGTTTTGGGGCGATGACGAGTTGAAGGCGAAGGCCGCGCTGGTCATCATCGGCGACGGACCGTACGCCGGCGAGTTGAAAGAACGCTACAAGCATCCGGCGATTGCGTTTCCGGGATTTATGAAAGGCAAGAATCTCGCGCGGGCATATGCGTCGGCGGATGCGTTTGTCTTTCCCTCGACGACGGACACGTACGGCAATTCCGTCCTGGAAGCGCAGGCGTCCGGCTTGCCATCGCTGGTCTCGGACGAAGGCGGCCCGAAGGAGATTATTCTGCCGAATCAGAGCGGCTTCGTGCTGCCAGGGCATGACGTGCCGGCGTGGCGCGCGGCGATGCGCGATTTGACAATGGGCACAGAGCTTCGCGCCCGCATGGCCTCGGCGGCGCGGGCACGAGCGGCGACAAGGGACTGGACCACGGCGTTTCGGGAGTTTTGGGAGGTAGATCCGTACGGAAAAAGTTCAAACCCAAAATCCCAGATCCAAGATCCCAAATCCCAGTCGGAAGTACCCCGGCCTTAGGGTTGGTTTGTGCGTGGTCGTTTCGGCGGGTCACTTTGCTTGTTTCAGGTTTCAAGTTTCACATTTCAAATATTCTTTTCCGTGCCTGTTATTGACCACGCCCGCGCGGCGAAACCAAAGGGATATAGCTCGAACAACCTGAGCAAATGGGAGTTCGATAATATCCTCTACCAGAAGCATCTCGAGCTGTACCTCGACAAAATGTACAGCTATTTGCGAAGCACAGGCGCACACAATGTGCTGGACGTGGGCTGCGGAGAAGGGATTGTGTACCGGGCGATGCGCGAGCGCGGCTACAACGGCGCGTGGACCGGCTTCGATGCCAGCGACGAGGCGGTGCGCTTCGCGCGGCAGGCCTCGCCCGAAGCGAATTGGCGGCAGGCCAGCGCGTATCAGATTCCGTTTCCGGACAACAGCTTCGACCTGATCTTCTCATCACAGGTTCTGGAGCATCTGCCGAGTCCCGAGCAGCCGCTCAAGGAATGCGCCCGAGTGGCGCAGCGCTGGCTTTTGCTTTCGGTGCCGCTTGAGCCGTGGTTTCGGACGTTCACGTGGCTCTCGGTGAAAATGAAGATTGGCCAAGACCCGGGACATGTGAATCACTGGACGCCGCGACAGTTCCGCAAATTCGTGAAGAGCGCGGGAAAACTGGCCGCTTGGAATTGGACCACCGTTTATCAGCTTGCGCTGATCGAGGTTCCTGATCCACGCGGGAGGTCCTCAACATGAGCGGTGCATAACACCCACAGGCAACACGGAGCAACGTTTTCGGTGGCAGTTCGCAAACGGATCTGTCGCGATCCTGCAACCGGCTTCGCACTTCCGGTTTTTTGACAGAAAACAGACCCGGTCGTTAGCGTAAGCTAACCCGGTTACTCTCTTAGGCTTCGCCGCCGCAGGACTCTGCGGCGGCGAAGTTTTTGTTTCCGGCGCGAGCTTTGCCAAATAGGATTTCTGAGTAGATGATGAAATGATGGCCGCGCGATACGATGAGACGAGCAAAGAACACGATGATAACTCCTCACGTTCCGATTGAAATCTTACTGATCGAGGACCGCGACGACGAGATCGAGCGGATCGAAGAAGCGATCAACGCCACGGACTTGCAGAACCGAATGATCGTGGCCCGGAACGGGATCGAAGCCTTGCTGTATTTGCGGAAGTGCGCGCTTGTGCGCCGCGACAGGACGAACAATTCAGCGCCGCCGGGGCTAATTTTGCTCGACGTCAATATGCAGGGCAAACGCGGGTTCGACGTGCTGCACGAGCTGCGCACGGACCCGAACCTGATGACAATCCCGGTGGTGATTCTTACGGACTCGCTTGACACAACGGACCTGGCGTGCACGCTATCCCACGGAGTCACCGGCTACTTCCTGAAGCCAATGGACGGCGAGCAACTCGAGAAGGTTGTGCGGGACGTGGAAGAACACTGGTCGCTGCTGTTGGCGGCGCCCTGCGCAAACTGAACGGATAGAGAAACCGACATACGATGAAATAGGCCAGCGACACGATGAAAAGAGCAGCGCCCGACCGGGAGACCGGTCGGGCGCTGTGCGTTTTGGATGCGTGTTGGCGTTAGACTGTCACCTTTAGCGGCGGTACGGCAACAGTCGTGTTCGGGCGCAGATAGTAGAGAAGAAGTTCGGCGACGGGCTTGCCGGCGATTTTCTCCATGGCTCGCCGGTACGCATGCAATTGCGCAGCGTAGTGCTGAGCCGAATCCGGCAGTTCATTCGTGCTGATCGCATCGGTCTTGAAATCTACGATGATCAGCTGATCCTGTTCGACGAACATCAGGTCAATCACGCCCTCCCATAGGACCCCGTCCTGCACGTCGGCAAAGGGGACTTCGCGGTAGAGCGCCTCCGCTCGATAGGCGCGTTGGAAGAGATCCGACTTCAAAGCCGCACGCACGAGGTCGCACCCTTCTTGAATCCGGTTTTCACGGATGCCAAACTCCTCCGCGGATGAAAGGCAAATCCGCCCGAGGTTAGCGCCATCAGGAAGAGTGACGCGCTCGAGCAGACGATGCACATAGCTGCCGAATTTCGCGGCGTCGCGATTCACGCCGTGGCCGTTCGCGCTAATCCCCAGAGAAGAACTTCGACTCGGAGTAGCGAAAGCCCGAGAGCGATTCAGCTGCTCAACCGCGACACGACGCTGCTGCTCCCACCCGGCCTTAGCCGCGATCGAAGCTCCAACTCTCGGGTCGTTCTCCGGCATGTCCAACTCAATCTTGAGCGCTTCGGTGGGGGGAACGTCGAGCGAATAGCGGCTGGAATCGTGAACGGTAAAGCGGGTATGGCCAGTCTCCGGCATCTGCCCGAGCGACGTGTAGCGCGTGCGGAGTAGCTTATAGAAACCCTTTGTAGCATCACACCAGTAGGCGGGAATGACAAGCTGTTCTCGCGCGCGGGTCATGGCCACATAGAGCAGGCGCATGTGCTCGCAGGCTTCACGATCGTGGTCGTCTTCGCTCGCCGCAAGATACCCCGCTGTGGCGAACCCCTTGCGCGCGCTGAACTCGAGCGCTTTCGTGCCGCGTGCAATCAGCGGCCCCTCGGGACGATTGTTCACGTGACCGAGCCGAAAGAGCATAACCAGCGGAAACTCCAGGCCCTTCGCCTTGTGGAAGGTAAGCAACTGCACGACGTTGTCGCCGGTCTCGGCCGTGGCGGAATCATCTTCCGCGGCCCGTGTGTCTTCGAGTTTCGCCAAGCGGCGCGCCAAAGCATGAAACGAACTGCCGGCGTCGTTCTCGAGGGCGCGCGCCATGTCCAGAAGTTTGAGCAGATTCGCCACGCGGCCGTCGCCGTGCGGTTTCAGCGCGTAGATCTGCAGCCCTTTCGCCCGCGCGAAGAGATCCGCAATCGTCTCTGACGGCGCGCGCCTCGCCTTCTGACGGTGCAACTCGCGCAGCAGGGCAAGGCACTCTTCCACATGCGGGAGTGCGCCGTCGCAACGCAGATAATTGAAACCGTCGCCATCCCAACGCTGCACGAGCAGATCTTCATCCGAACAAGCGAAAAAGGGCGAGCGCAGGGCGCCGACCACGCTGCTTTCGTCGAAGGGGTTGTCGAGCGCGGCAATCACCGTTCTGAGCGCCGTGACTTCACTGCGCTCGATGAACTTCTTCCCGCCGGCCACCTGATAGGGAATCTCGCGGGAACGCAGCGCGTGCTCCAACTCCGTCAAGTGCGTTGTTGCGGAATAGAGAATGCCGATGTCGCGATACGTTCGACCGTGCTGCTGCACTTGCTCGCGAATATACTCCGCGATGCACGCGGCTTCGGCCTGCGCCTGTTGCTTGGCGTTGGGTTTGTTGTCCCACCAACTGTCAGGAGGAGCCAAGAACACCGTCTGCGGCGAAGTGACAGCATCACGATATGGCTCGAGCGCAACGTACTCCGGCTCATAACGGCCATTGCGCTCGCCGGTCATATGCGCGGCGAAGACATCATTGACTTCATGCAGAATATCCGGCACGCTGCGGAAGTTCATGCGGATATGCAGGCATTTTCCGCACGCTTCGATCTTTTCGCGCACCTTGCCGTAGAGATCCAGATCCGCGCGGCGGAAGCGGTAGATGGATTGCTTCGGATCGCCCACGATGAAGAGCTTGCCCGGCACCAGTTCTACGTCTTCCCACTCGCCGGCAAAGGAGTCCGGCTGCTCCGCGAGAAAAAAGACAATCTCCGTTTGCAGCGGATCGGTGTCCTGGAACTCATCCACGAGGATAAAGGTGAAGCGCTCTTTGAAGAATGCGCGTGCCGCGCGGCTCGTTTGCAGCATGTTCCGCGCCAGCAGGAGCAGGTCGTGAAAATCGAGCCGTCCGCGCAATGTTTTCGCCTGCGCGTACGCTTCCGCGGCTCCCTTGAGCCACTGCACCGCGTTATCGGCCCAACGGCTGACGAACTCGGCATAGACGGCATCCGCACGCGTTTCGAATTCGGCGCGCAGCAGTTTTGCGCGCTCCTGAATCTCTTTCGAACTCCAGTTGGCTTGCTGACCCGGCGAGCGTTTCGAAAGTTCCGGCTTCTGTTCAAGCCACGTCGCGGCGTTCATCAGGTCGAGAGTATCGCCGCGCGCAAGCCATTCCTGAATCTTCAGCAGCTCCTTGGCAAGGCCGTCTTCGCGATTCTTGCACGCGTCCAGAGCCGTTAGCTCGCTGCGCAACTCCTCACGAAAGGCCGCGAACCGCTTGCTGAGCGCGTCATCATTCAGCGTCGCGACATGAAGCGCGTCCAAGTCCTCGCGGTAATTCAGCAGGACTTCATACAGATCCCGCAGCGAAAAGCCGCGCGACGACAGAGCGGAGATCCCGCGTTCAAGCAGCGGACGCGCGGCCGGGCATTCGCCGCTGAACTCGCCGGCGATCCACTCTTCCCAGACTTCCGCGCGAAGGAGCTCGGCGGTGGCTTGATCGGCGACGCTGAAGTTCGGCTCGACTCCCGCTTCGACGGGGCGTTCTTGAATCAGCTCGCGGCAGAAGGAGTGAATCGTGCTGACCGGCATGGTGTCGAGTTCGAGCAGGGCGCGCCGGTACGATGCACGGTCCGGCGCGTTCTCTTGCGCGCGCGCTTCGAGTTGTTTCCGCAGCTTGATTTTCAGTTCGCCCGCGGCCTTTTCGGTGAAGGTGATCGCGACCACCTGCGCCAACGGCACTTGCCGCTCGCGAACAATGGTTAAGATGCGTTCCACCAGCAGCGTAGTTTTTCCGGTTCCCGCGGCGGCTTCGACGATGTAAGTCGTGCTCAGGTCGCTGGCGGCGAGCGTGCGCTCGTGTTGATCTACAATCGGGCGCTCGCTCATTCGGAACCTTCGCGCAAAACGCGCAACGCGTCGGTTTGCGGCAGCTCGTAATCCCACTTGTGCGTGAAGCGTCCGGTGCCGCACGCCGCTTTCGCCGCGCAGAACTGGCAGACATCATTGGGCGTGGGGAAGAACTGGCCATGACCGACGAGGCCGGACACCTCCTCTATAAGCCGGGTGATGCTGGCGCGGTTCTGCTCCCAGGACTCGCGCGAGATTTCTATCGTCTGCGCTTCCTCCGTGCCGAGGAAATAGTACGCAAACGCGCCCACATCGAGACCGAGCGCGGCGGCCGCGAGACGGGCGACGTGCGGCTCCAGTCCTGCCGCCGTGTCGTGCTGTTTAGCGCGATTCTCGAATTTTGCTGTGGTGTAATCCACCAGCCGCACCGCGCCATCCACGCCGATGTCCACGCGATCAATCCTGCCATGCAGCCGCAGCGTGTAACCGTTGCCGATTGGCAAGGTAACCGGCTCACGGCGAGACAGCTCGGAATCGCCCTCGTCTAAGCCATAGGTCACGTTAAAGTGCGCCGGACGAAAGGAGGAGGCTGCATTCACTTCGCACGAGAAAAACGCTTGCAACCGTTGTTTGATCCGCTCCTTTTCAATGTCCCAGAGGAGCGGCAGCCCGGGCACAAACTTGCGCTCAAACTCGGCGAAGCTCTCGTCCGCCGTGGAGGCCAAGCGCGGCCAGGCGTCGGCCGTTAAGGGCCAGCGGTTCGCCCGGGTTTCGGCGCGATAAAAGTGCTCCAAAATGTCGTGGATCAGCATGCCGCGCGCGCGCGGTTCGAGCGGCTGAAGCCAATGCGGTTCGGCGGTGGGTTCCAGTTCGAGCAAGTGCATCACAAAATATTGAAACGGGCAGTCGAGGTAGCGTTGGATGCGACGCGGCGAGAGTGACGGGATCCATACCTTCAGACGCTCGCGCAAGCTTTGCGATTCGATGCTGCCGTCGAAAGGCGTGAACTCGCGCGCGCGATACCGCATGTGTTCCGCGTGCACGCCACGCTGGAATGCGGGATCCGCGCAGAAGAGATAGGCGACGTTGTCCGCGCTTTTCGTATGCAGAGCCATGCCGAGGCGGGCGAGGTCATATTGAAACGGCGTAACGGCCTGATCGGGGCGCTTTCCTTGCAGGCGATTGAGCGCCACGCGCCGCGCTTGCGGACTGGTACGGACAAAGGACTCCAACGACTCATAGTCGGCGGCATTCCCCGTTGCCGCCTCGAGCGCGCGCAGCAGAAATGCCGAGGCCAGCCACTCGCGGCCTTCCACCGGATCGAGGCGCGAGTAAGTGAGCACGACGCGGCGGCGCGCGGAGTTCACCGCGGTACGAAAGAGAAAACGCTCGCGATGGCGCAGCCGCGAGCGCAGCGGAATGGCAATGTCCGGGTGGTGCAGAGCACGCTGCAATTGCAGGCGCTCGTCGTCGAGCAGCAGCGGGTCTTGCGCGGTGGGACGCGGGAACTCTTTCTCCACCACGCCGCAGAGAATCACATCATCGAACACGACGCCAAACGCATCGGAGATTCTCGCAATGGTCGGCTCATGGACCTCGAACTTGCCTTCGCGGTCGAGCGGCTGCGACAGCAACGATTCAATGAAAGAAGAAAACTCGGCGGCATCCGGCTTTAGTCCCAGAGCATCGAGCAATGCCGCGTGCGTGAGTTGCTCGCGGATCAACTCCGCCTCGCCGTTACTCTCCACGAACTCGACATAGAGTGCGGCGGTGCGCTCGCCGATCTCCCGCCATGTTTTCGCCTTGCGGACGGCCGTGATTCCGGCAAACAACCGCTCGATGTACTGCTGGAAAACATCCAGCGACGCCAACTGGCGTTGCAGCGGAGCGGCAGGATCATCCATCTCCCGTTCGCGGCGCGCGAGTTCTTCCTCAAGCTGATGACATAAGCGGGATAGGTTCTGCCGCCACGGCGTCTCGCCGGCGATGATCTGCGCCTTGAGCGTGAAGTGATTCCACTCCGCGGCAGGGACTTCGGGCAGTTCCGGAGGGAAATAGGCTGGGCGGCGGAGCGGCGACGAGAGCAGGAATTCCATCACGTCCGTACGACGGAACACGCCGTCGAAGAGCCTTACCAGCCAGCGCAGCGCGCGGCCCGAGGGCGTGTCGCCCAGCCTGCGGCACTCATGGATGTAACTCGTGATGCCGGCGCGCGACCACTCCTCACGCACGAGCGGGAGATAACTTGCGCTCTCGCGCATCAGGACGCCAATTGTTTCTCCCCTCCGTTCACGGGGGGGACTAAGGGGGGGCGAATCTGGTCCAATGCCGAACGACTTCGGATGCGATGCCGACCCGTACACCACCTCCCTCAGTATTTCCTCCACTTCACTGTCCCGGCCCGCCGCCGAAATCACCCGAAAACTCTCATCTCCCCCTACTTCAGTAGGGGGATTAAGGGGGTCATCTTCAAGTGTCTCTTCAAACACTCCCAGTTGCACCCGCGCGAGCGCGTTGTCCTGCCCGGCGCGCTCGTCCGGCTCCAGCAGCTCGGCTTCGAAACCCTGTTCGAGATACCATTGGTAGAGCGGTTCGCTCCAGACATAGGCATCGGACGCACGAAAGGGCAAATATGCGATTGTTTCACATCCCGCCATCGCCCGCAGGATCAACTGCCGCTTCATGGCACTCAGATCATCCAGGCCATAAACGACCAGACCCGCTTTCACGTTGCCTGCGGCTTGCCCTGCTAACTCGATCAGCATCGCGTGATCGGCGAGCTTGTGCCTTCGCATCAGTCCGTCCAACGCACGCCAGATCGCGGCTATCTCTTTTAGTTTTTGGCGCGTGAGATCGCTGACCTGCGGACGATCGGACGCCGGCAAGATGTCTTCGGCAGTGAGCCCGACGGCTTTGAGTTCGTGAATCGTTGTCCACGCGGCGCGCTGGAAGCCCTTGCGAGGGGCCATGCGATGGAAATAGCGCAGTGAACACATTTCGACTGCGCGCTTCATCAGCGGGTCCCGTTCGACATCGGAGATCATCCGCCAGCCCCGCTCGACCAGAAGCGGTGACGCGAGGTCATGCGCGTAATCTGTGAGCGTGCAGAAACGAAGATTGGCATGACTCACGCCGGCGCGCGCCAATTCCCGTCGCAACGACAGCCCCGCCAGCACGCCGGGGACGAGCACAACCAATGGCGCCAGCGGATCGCGTTGGCGCCATTCGCGCAGGTCGGCGATGAATTGCGCCTGCAATTCGGGGAAATCCCCGGCAAAGAGGCGGCGGCTTGGGGAGGATGGGTCAGGCAGGGTCACAGGCGTTCAAAATACGAAATCCTCAGACAACTTGCACGTAGTTAATATTGTGGAGGTTAATCGGAGACCTGGACGGCATGCCAGCATCCCATGACAAAGGAAACCGCCTTGGCGCGCGGCGCGCCAAGGCGGTTTTTGCATAGCAGGAGATAAGTCTCTACGAGAGATCCTTCAGCCCGCAGACGGGCTTCAGGATGACAACGAAAACATGGTCACTTAAGAAGCACCAGCTTCTTGGTGTTGGTGAAGCCGTTCACGGAGAGCTTGTAGAGATACACGCCCGTCGCGAGCTTCGAACCGTTGAACACGACCGAATGCGGGCCACTGCTCATGGGGCCGCTCACCAGCGTGCTCACCTTCTCGCCCATCACACTGTAAATCGCCAGATCCACCGAACCGGCCTGCACGAGATCGAACGCAATGCTCGTCTCGGGGTTGAACGGGTTCGGGTAGTTCTGATACAGTGCATAGGCGGTCGGCATCGGTTGCGCACTCGGACGCACGCCGCTGATCGTCTGCAGTTCTTCGCGGACGCCGTTCACGTCCACGGACACCAGCGTGTAGCTGTAGTCGAGGCCATTGGTTACCAGGTGATCGGTCCACGAATAATTGCCGCCAGTGGCCTGGTTCAACGACGGGACATCGGCCGCTCGCACGCCGTCACGCACGATCTCAAAGTGATCATTGCGCGACTCCGAAGTCGTGGTCCAGTTCAACGTGATCTGGCCGTCCCCCGGCATAGCCGTGAAGCTTTGCAGCTCCGCGGCCAAATAGTGCACAAAACGCATATAGACGAACAGGCAATTGCTCTCCCCATAATAATCCAGCGGGTAGAACGGATCGCCGCCGAGGACGAGTGCTGCCGGCGGGACAACTGGGCTGCACGTTTCAGTGCACGTCGCATTCTGGCAGCCCGGAACCATAGTCACTGTCGGCACACCCTGCGGGCTGTTATCCTGGCTTACGTAGGTCAGGCAAAAGCAACCGGTGCAGACGGAAAAGGCCTCAATGGACCAAGTATGTGTGCCTACCAAATTGATGTTCACCACCTCCCCGGCACAGACCTGGATGCACTCGCTGGTGCCGATAAAGACGGTGTATTCTTCCTCGCACTGTGCCCACGCGGATGTTGCCATCAGCGCCAGCATCAGCACACTAAAGATCGAAACGGTAATTCTCTTCATGGTGTCCTGTCTCCTTTTGGGGGTTGGTGTGATTGACCTTTTGGGAAACGGTTACTTTAAGAAGAGAAGTTTCTTCGTGTCACTGTATTGGCTGGTCGTCAGCTTATAGACGTAGACGCCCGTGCTCAAGCCTTCAGCCGACCAGTTGATCGTGTGGTTGCCCGCGTTCATGTCGCGATTCAACACCGTGGCAACTTCCCGGCCCAGCAGATCGAACACCCTCAGCGTTACATGGTCATTGGCCGGTAAGCCAAAGCTGAAGGAGGTCTGACTGTTGAAAGGATTCGGGTAGTTCTGCGAGATGCTGAACTCGTTGACCAGACCGGCCTGCGGCGTGGCGCTGCGCACGACGATGTTGCCGTCAATGTTATAGACGTGCAGACCGCCGTTGACATCTTCCACGTGCAGTTTGTAGTAATAGGTCCGGTCGTTCAACACGTTGCGGTCCACAAGCGAGTAGCTCGCGCCGTTCGCGTCGTTCTGGGCGTCCACCGCGCCGATGAAGCTAAAGCCATCGGTGGGATCGTCCGAACGGGCGATACGGAACTTGTTCAACTGGCTTTCCGAGGCCGTGCTCCAGTTCAAAGTCACCTGCCCGTCGCCGGGGGTGGCTGTGAAGCTGGACATCTCGACCGGCAGATAGCGGTCCGAACGCCAGATGCAGACGCAAACGGGACCTTGACCGCAATAGGTGACACTCAGATACAGTTGGCAGTTCGGGAAAACGCGCTTGCGCCAGCTGAAGAGGCTCCAGTCCGCCGGGGTGCAATCAGGGTTGTTGCAGGCGGTCACATCGGGGTGACAGCCGTTGGTGACGGTGACTTCGATCGAGTCCGGACCCCACTCATTGTAGTGTCCAGTCTCGCAGTAGATCGGAATGCTGCGCGAACCGTGACAGATCGTGGCGCAGAAGGCGGTGTTCGTGTCGATAATGGTCGGCAGCACCCACGTGCAGTTCGGATCCGTGTACAGATAAAACAGGCCGCTGCCGTCCGTGGCGGACACGAGCGTATCGCGCGTGACCAACGTGTACAGATATTGGTTATCTGCGTTATAGAAGTCAACGTTCGCGCTGATGATATTCTCTTCACCGGCGGGAATGTCCGTCAAGCGGTTCGGATCATCCGGGCTGATCGGCGCTTCGCACACAAACTCGCGTGTGCCCTGGCCGTAGCTGTTATAGTCGCCGATCCACCCACCGGGGTTGGACTGATCGAGAGTCACATATACTTGAATCTCTTGATCACCGCGGACGACGGCGAACATTTTCTGGTTTACCTCATCGAAACCCATGAAGAGGTAATCGGTCGCGTAACACTGGGCTGCGAGCAACAGTCCCAATAGCACGGCAAAAACAAATCGGGTTCTTCTCATCCTCATCTCCTGTGACGTTAGGTATGCAACTGCCCCCATGCCTATCGGGCGTGGAGACCCCCGGCTACGATCAAGAATACGGCATAAATATAGTTCGCATAGTTGTCGTTGTCAAGAGAATTCACTCGAATTTCGAGTTTTTGTCTACACTTACACGTTCGTAATCGACCAAAAGCGTACATAGGTAAGCCTTTAATTATATAAAGTGTAGAATGTAATCTGTAGCATTTCATTTAGCTGTTTGAAGGAAAATGACCCGTTTGACGGGTCAATTATGCGTTTTTGACTCCCATTTGGATGAAGATGTCCTCCTTTACACAAGTTCGTGCCTCCGTGATGGAGTAGCCGTCAAAGGTGTTGCCGTCCCCGGTACCCGGCGGCGAGGTCATGCCAGAATGTAATGTCGTCCTCGCCTTCGGCCCAGCAGAGAAAGACGATTTCCTCGTCCCGCCACGAGGGAAAGTCCACCAGAACCGGTTGAAAACCTTTGACTTCAACTCCGATTTCGTCCAATTCCAGAGTGAGGGCCTCGATCCGCTCTTTCCACTCCCGGGCCTGCGCTTGGATTCCGGCGGGCAATTCTTCGAGTGGGGATGCCCCATACAATAATGAGGTACCGCTGGGCAGCTTGGTCAAGTGGTTGACGGCCTCCTGCATGTCGGCCGCTATCTGGCGCACGAGCGGCAGCGCGCGACGGGCTTCGTCGAGCGTAAACATTCTCCGCGTTTCTACCATGAAGCGGGTCCGTTGGTGAAGAAGAGCTGTTCGGCGGCGTGACTGGTCAAGCGATCCACCTCGTCAAACGTTGTGTGATGCACTTCGGCAAGTTTTTGGGCGACTTCGCGCACATGCATCGGTTCGGCGCGTTGGCCGCGAAACGGCATCGGCGCCATGAACGGCGCGTCGGTCTCGAGTAATATCCGATCAAGCGGCAGCGCCTTGGCAATCTCCGGCAATCGGGAGTTCTTGTACGTGATATTTCCGGTGAACGACACGTTCAATCCTTGATCGAGCACGCGCTTCGCATAGTCAAGGTCTTCGGAAAAACAGTGAAACACGCCGCGCGTGACGTTGGCTTCCTTCACCACATCCAGAGTGCGCCCTCCGGCGGCACGATGGTGCACGACGACCGGCAGCCCGGCGTGACGCGCCAATTCCAACATCCGAGCGAATAGTTTCTCTTGTGCGGTCAGATTGGTTTCGCCACGGTAAATATCCAACCCGATTTCTCCGATTGCTACCACCGCCGGATCACCCGCCATCGCTTCGATCCACAACAAGTCCTCCTCGCTCACCTTATCCACTTCTGACGGATGTACGCCGACCGCTGCATAGACGATCCCGGGGAATTGCGAAGTCAAGCTCAGGCAGCGTTCCGCCGTGGGCTTGTCCACGGCAATCGTAAGGATGCGGCTCACCCCCACGGCTTGGGCGCGCGCAACAACCTCCGGCAAATCGCCGTCAAAATCAGGGTAGTAGAGGTGGCAGTGGGTATCAATCACAGAAATTCCAAATCCCAGTCGGAGAAGAAAATCGCCGAGGCGGGTTCGACGAGATCAGATACACGACGAGAACAGCGGCGAGAACCCGCCCGGAATCCGCCCAAACCGTTCATTGTTCATCCCTTCTTCGCCGTCGGCTTGACTTAGTCGAGATATTCCAGTATACTTTGCTCAGGTTTTGGAAATGTTAACCCGCAACCGTGAAAGGATTTAGGATGCGCCGCACGCTTTGGATGCTGCTGCTGACGGCACTGATCGCACTCTCCGGAGCTTCGTTTGCCATCGAACGCTCGCAAATTGACAAGCTCTACACCTGGAAGACCTCGGACATTTATCCCAATTTGGAGAAATGGGAAGCCGATGTCAAGGCATTGCGCGCGGAGATTGACAAATTGGCCGCCTACAAAGGTCGCTTTGCGGGTCCGGAGGCCAAGGACCCGGTGAAAAGCCTGATCGAGTTCAACGCCTTGAGCCAAGAAGCCGAAAAGAAGCTTGATCGGGTCGGCAGCTACGTGTCCTATAGCCATGACGTGGACTTGGCCGATGCGGCGTGGAGCGGCCGCGAGCAAACGCTTATGGATCTGTACACCGACTTCGGACAGAAGCTCGCGTGGGAAGAACCGGAGCTGCTGCTGATTCCGCGTGAGACAATGATGAAATGGGTGGACGAGCATTCCGAACTTCAGCCGTACCGCAAAGAGTACGAAGACATGTACGCCTTGCAGGAGCACACGCTGAGCGAACCCGAGGAAAGAATTCTGGCGCTCTCCGGGAGGATCACCGGCACGGCGGGCAACGTATTCGAGAAGTTCACCGACGTGGACATGCGCTACGATTCGATCCGCGACGAGAGCGGCAAGCTGGTGGAAGCGAGCGACGCCGGCTGGACGAGCTGGCGCGTGCATCAGGATCGCCGCGTGCGCGAGGATTATTTCAAGTCGGTGTGGGCGCAATATGACAAGTACGGCAACACGTTCGCCGAGATGATGGCCGGGAACATCAGCAAGGACATCTATCTGACCAAAGCGCGCAAGTACAAGAACACGCTCGAACGCGCCCTCACACCGTCCTTCATTCCTGCCGACGTCTATATCAACCTCGTCAGTACAACGCGCCACAACACCGCGCCGTTCCACAAGTATGATGCCCTGCGCAAGCGGCTCCTGAAGGTGGATCATTACCGACACTGGGACTACTATGTGAGCCTCGTGCCGGAAGACGAGACGCGCTTCAAGTGGGAAGAGAGCGTGGCGAAAGTCAAGGCAGCGCTGCAGCCGCTCGGCGCGGAGTATGTGAAGGACATCAGCTATGCGCTCGACCCGCACAACGGCTGGGTGGATCCCTATGCCAGCCAAGGCAAGCGCGGTGGGGCGTATTCCGGCTCGGCCTACGGCGTACATCCGTTCATGCTCTACAATTTCGATTATGAGAAGGGTCTCACGCTCGATGACGTAAGCACGATTGCGCACGAAGTCGGCCACGCAATGCACACATCCTACTCGGAAAAGAACCAGCCCTTCCCGACGCGAGATTACGCCACGTTCAACGCCGAGGTCGCTTCGACGACGAACGAAACGTTGATGGCGATGAAGCTCTTGGACGAAGCGCGCACGGCTTACAAGCAGGCGAAGGGCAAGGACAAGGCCGCGGCCAAGCTGCGCTTGACGTATCTGCTCGAACAGAACATCAACGGCGTGCGCGACACGTACTATCGGCAGGTGATGTTTGCCACGTGGGAATGGGAAGCGCACCAGATGGGTGAGAAGGGCGAGCCAATGACCAAGGAGAGCTTCTCCAAACTCTACAGCGACCTGCTGAAAGAGTGGCACGGCCCGGCGGCGGAATACGAAGACATTTCCGGCATCACGTGGGCGCAGGTGCCGCATTTCTATCGCGGTTACTATGTCTATGCCTACGCGACGAGCTATGCTGCGGCGGTGGCGCTGGCCAACGACATCCGCGCCGAAGCCAACGGCGACAAAAAGCACAAGGGCGCGACGGCGAAGTATCTGGCCTATCTCAAGAGCGGTTCCTCCAAGCATCCGGTGGAACTATTGAAGGACGCCGGCGTGGACATGACCACTCCTGCGCCGATCGAATCGCTAATCGCGTACTTCTCCACGCTCGTGGATGAGCTGGATAAGCTGACGAAATCAACGCCGAAGAAGTAACTGCAGCATGTTAGCCCGGAGAGTGCTTCGGCACTTCGGGTAACATCGGAGAGTGCTGCGGCGCTCCGATCTAATTGGGCGGCCTGTGGGGCCGCCCAATTCCTTTGGGCTTAGCCCGGCCACTTTTAGACTTCTTGCCTTCGCCACTTGCATTTGAGGAAAGTGCCTTAAACAAGGTGTCTGTACGCGCAAAGAATACGTCCCAATTGGCTCGCCATTTACCTTCATTTCGTGTGACCTTCAGCAATTCTGCCAGGCGGGGACCTGTTTCCTCCCATAAGCCGCGATAAGACGACCATTGACGCGAGCATCCTCCGCACGTCACAAGGACCTTTTGCCCGCCCGACTTAAACTCAATATCAATATGTGTCTCCCCGCATTCAGGGCAACGCATATCATATTCACTACATGTCTGCTCCAGTTCCTCCAAGCTAACCAATTCTAAACGCCGCACGTGAGGGCGGACCTTATGGTACCCTTCGCTTACCGGATTGTGTCTTATGTGCTGGTGTACAATCGTGAAATATCTTGTCTTGATTTCACCCCATATCCGTTCATGTCCGGCCTGTGGTTCAATTGAGTGGTGAAAATCACAGAGTGTAACCAAGTTTGACGGCGTGTGTTCCCCTCCCTGCGAGACAGGAAGCTTATGGTGAATATGTTTGGGAACTCTCGAAGGACATCCGGTTACTTGGCATCTCTGGTCATCTCTGTCAAGAACGATTTGTCTAAGATAGCCCCAAAATGGCGGGTAGCCTGGCCAGTTGTCGAACACGTGCATGACCTTAAGGTCCGTCCCAGACAATACTGCCTCGGGATCATGAAAGTGTCTAAGCGTGGGCTCAAGTGGCGGTACATAAATCTCATTCCACCGCCTTAGTCTCCTTACATGAATATTCCCTAACGCAAGAGCTACGCAAGAGACAACAACCGGGACAAAAAAGAGCCACCAGTGAACAAATAGTAGCAATAATAATCCAGCGGCAAGTATTCCTACCAAATTGGATGTTTTGTTAAATGGGCAATTGTGTCTAAAGGTGTCCCTGGCGAGTCGGTGAGCTTCTTTCTCCTTGAGATATTCGCGCCAGAGTTTTTCGTACTTCTCTGGATAAGTGATAGATGCTATCTTCTGAAAACAAGTCTCGCAGAGAAATGATTTATCATTAAGTGAAAGTCCAGCGTTTCTGTTTGCGTCACAAAATAAGCACTTTGTTCCTACACTGGACACTTGATGATCTGCGTCGACTTCAGCCCGCTTGATGAGCTTGCCTACATCCACTTGCGACAAAAATTGTTTGGGATTATATAATGAATGCCAGCGTTCTATTGACATCTTGCACCTGTAATCATCGCTGGGTTATGATCCGATCAGCCAAGACACCCACAAAGGCGTGGTCGAACATGTCTGACCAAATTTTTCGAATTGCGTTTGTCATAACGTCCGCAGCTCACTCTTCGGATAATAATGTTCCAGAATCCCCTCCACACTCTTCCCCGCCTTCGCCATGGCGCGATAGCCGGCAAGTCCTTGAAGGAGCGTCCATGACCACCTGATCTTCACATCTCCAGATTAGCAGATCCGGCGTTCATCGTTCAAAGCCTGCACTGGACACCGTCTGCGGGAGTCCAGTGTTCCGCGTTCATCGTTTCGGCAATTCCTCTCTTTTCGCATTGCTGACTTTTCCGATCCGATTGCAAGTGCAAGGTCAGTTTTGCGTATCCAGAATCGGCATCGGCAATTACCCCAAAAGAAACCTTTTCCCTTCCTCCCGCGTCCAACCCTTAGCCCACCACCTTGTCATTCTGAAGGCCATTCCGATGGCCTGAAGAATCTCAGCCCCCGTGCCTAGCCTCAGTCTTCTCCCCGATTATCCCGTCATAGCCTCGAAGCTGAGATCCTTCCCGCAGACGGTCAGGATGACAATTGCAACAGCACACGGCCGTGTGCATCTACCTTCTCTACCTTCCTCTTTCCTACTTCTCATTTCCTATCTTCTTCTTCCGCCGCTAAACCGGACATCCCGAGACCCCCGGTTCTTCTCTTCAATAGAGCACCAGCGCCAGGACCAGCCGAATGTGGAGCAATCCGCTAAGCCCCTGCTGTCTGGCAACATGAACCGGGGCATCCTCTCTTCTCCCTTTCTCCACTCACACCATCAGTGAATCAATAATCCACGAATTCCGGCTTTACCTTCCCCCATACGAATGGGGGAAGAATCAAAGAAGGGGGTGGGGAAAGGGCCGGGGATAGGGGTTCACCATCTCTCGACATGGCAAGCCGGAGGCCCCAGGGCTGTGCCTGCTCACAGCCGACCGAAAACTGGCATGACGGAACGAAGAACGGCAAAAATCAAGAATTGAATCCGACTTCATTTTTTAATTTTCGATTTTTGTCTGGCAGGCTCTGATCCCAAGAACGTTTGGGGACCTGCGGATGGACGACAATATCATGTCGGACGTCCCGCCCGCAGGGGTTTCACGAAATCAAAATGAAATGGAAGCATGTTGGCTTGTCGGATTGTCCGCTTGTCGGCATGTTCCTGCATACGTCCGGCTATATCTTGTTTCACACAAGACGAACGGCTATTTGACAATTGAAAACAACGGGCGATGCAATCGGCCCCTACAACTCCCTCAACTCGGAGTGTGGATAATAGTGTTCGAGAATACTCTCCACACTCCGCCCCGCTTTTGCCATGGCCGCCGCGCCTAATTGGCAGAGGCCGACGCCGTGGCCCCACCCGCCGCCCGTCAAGGTGATCGTGTCGCCGTGGATGTCGAAGACGAAGAACGACGAGGGCAGGTGCGATGACGAGAGTGCGCGTCGGATGTTGAGTTCGCCATAGATCACGAAGGAGGCTGATCTGCCGACAATTTCCAGGACGAGAATACGCCCTGAGGACCCGCGGCGCTTGACGTGCAGCGATTTGATCGCACCGACTTTTGTGCCGGTTTTGCTCGCGATCAATTCGCCCAATTCCGCGCACGAATAGGTGCGTTGCCAGCGGAAGAGCGGGTCTGTGTCCCACGGCTCGGGATAGGGAAACAGCTTGTCGTTGCACCACGCCGGCGGATGCGAGAGCACGAACGCGCGCGCATGCTCCTCGTCCGTCAAATCGAGCACGGGGAACTCGCCGCACGCGCGTACCGCGAAATACGCCGGCCCTTCGTCACCCCACGCTTCTTCATAAAGTTCGCTCACGCCGCCGCAGGACTTCGCATACCTCGCGTCTACGACGCGGGGAAAGGATGAAGGATGAAGGATGAAGGATGAAGCAGACCCCCCTTTTGTCCCCCCACTAAGGTAGGGGGAGACTAAGACTTTTCCGGCGGAATCACGAATCGGAGCCACAACTGCGTTGGCTTCACGATACGTACCTTGATAACACTGGCAGTGATCGTCGTTGCAGAGATCGAAGCCGTCGGCGCGGTGATGGCGGCCCGCCGTGGCGAGCACCGTGGAACGCGCGGCAATCGCCTGCGCCTGCGAGAAGGCCGGCGGCAAATCGGAACGCATCTCGCTGCCGACCGCGCTCTCAAGGTACATTTCGAGCGGCAGAATATTGACCGCCGTGAGATCGTGCCCCTGCGGCTGAAAGAGTTTCAACGAACCGCGATATTCGAGCTGCTCCTTGTGCTCCCAATGAAAGCCGCGGCCGATCGGCACGTCGTAGAGCCAGAACACCGCAACGTCGTTCAGCGGCCGCGTGCGCACCTCGAGCACTTTCGCGGAAAAATCGCCGAGCGTAAATTCGAAGTACTCGGCAGGCTTGGCTTCATTCAGCTTGACGACGGTGAAGCCGAGTACGTTCAGCTCGTGGCGCGCACGCAGCACCTCCATCACGTTGGCAGCGTGCTCGGGCGAATTGACGCGCACGGTCGGCCACCAGACGCGGTTGTCGAGCGTGCCGTTGGGCGTTTCCCATTGCCGCCCGGCTTCGAGCATCAAGAGATCCTCGTTGGCCGCGAGATCGCCAACGAAGGAAAGCGTGCGCTCGGCATGTTCACGCGAGAGCGATTCGGCCAAACGCAAACCATAGCTCTCGTTGGGTTCGCTGGTCACCGCGTGAGCTTCGAAATATCCGGCAATCTGGTCGAATTTCAAACTGCGGCAGCAATCCGTGATGCAGATCACTTCGTGATCGCAGATCAGTTCGCCGCGGATGTGCGGCTCTTCCCAGAGCAGGCCGATGGAAACGGAAAGCATAGAGAAAATTGAAAAATGAAAATCGAAAATTGTCGTCTTTTTGTTTGTCATCCTTGAACGAAGCGCGTCTGCGCGCGTAGTGAAGGATCTCTCCGGGCAACAATCTGAAGCAGAGAGATCCTTCAGCCCGAAGACGGGCTTCAAGGATGACAAGAAACCAATCTATTGCGTTAGTGCATACGCAAATACCGCGGCGGCGGTGACGAGGTTCAGGCTCTCGGCGTCGCCGTGGGGGTCGAGAGTGAGTTTGTGGGAGCAGGCGGCTTCAATTTCTTCTGAAAGACCGCGAGTTTCGTGGCCGAGGACGAGCAGCACGGGCGAGGGTAGTTTGGGCTTTGCGCGCAATGATTCGCCGCCGCGCGCGACCGTGGCGACCGTGGCGCCGTCCCAGTTCTCGATCAGTTCTAGCAGCTCGACGTCGGCGCGCACGGGCTGATGAAAGATCGAACCCATCGAGCCGCGCACGACCTTTTCGTTCCACACGTCGGCGGAGTCGGAGCCGAGATAGAGTTCGCTCGCGCCGAAAAAATCGGCGACGCGGATCAGCGCGCCGCAATTGCCGGGATCGGAAACCTGCTCGCAGGCGATGGCGAATTTGGTTTTGCGCGCGGGGAGCGAAAACATGCGGCCCACGGCAACGATGCCCTGACTGGCTTCGACTTTGGAGACACGCTGAAACGCGTCCGTGGGCAGCATGTACTGCGGGACATTTGCCGCACCGGCGAGCAGTTCGTCCCAGCGTTCGGCTTCGGTGGAGAGCACGAGTAGCGCTTCGAGCCGGGCGCGGGCTTTCAATGCTTCGCGCGTGCAGACCTCGCCTTCGATCAGAAACAGCCCGCGTTCACGCCGCGCGCGCTTCTGCCCGAGCCGCGCCCAGTCGGCGAGTTGGGATTTGGTAGGAGAAAGAAGTTCCATCAGATGTTATTGTAGAACCACCCCTTGTGGGTGGTCTGGTGATAGACCCTGTGATTGTGACACAAATGTCTTAGACGCTCGCGCTGTCCTGCAAACACCCACAAGGGGTGTTCCTACAAAAGAAACGAGACATCAGGTTGTCCTCAAATACCCTTCTTTCCACAAGCCCCACGCGCCGACGATGGAAATGGCGCACCAGATGGCGGCGGGGATGGGGTTCAAGAGCAGAAAATAGCCGAGGCCGATCGTCAATCCAATCACGAAAGCGAGACCGTAGAACCAGCCGATGAGCGGCTTGCTGACGGAAGCGGCCTGCGGCACGATTTGTCCGTTCGCTCGGCCCCATTGGCGCACCGGCTCCCAGCGGCCAATCGGTTTCGTGCGCTGATAGAATTCCATCAGGTTTTTTAGCGGCGCGGGCTTGGTCAAGAATGTCACGGTGATCCAGACGGCAGCGCTGCCAAAGGTGATAAACGCGAGCTTGGCGCCGAAGGGAAGGTCGGGAAAGACATAGGGAATGCCGAGCGTAATCACCGATGACGCAATCATGGCGCTGATTTCGCTCCACGCGTTGATCCGCCACCAGAACCAGCGCAGAATGTACACCGGGCCGGTGCCGGAACCAAAAGCAATGATAAACTTGAACGCGTCGGTGACAGACTCCGTGAACCACGCGGCCAGCCCCGCGCAGATGAGCACGACAAACGTGGCCACCATGCTCGCGCGGATGTAATGGCGCTCGCTTTTGTGCTTGACGAAGACGCTGCGGTAGAAATCGTGAACGAGATAGCTCGCGCCCCAGTTCAATTGCGTCGAGATCGTGCTCATGAACGCGGCCAAGAGCGAAGCTACCATCAATCCCTTCAAGCCGAACGGCAGAATCTCCATCATCAGCCGCGGGTAAGCCATTTCGGGATCGTCAATCGTGGGATAGATGACCATGGACACGAGCGCGACGAGGACCCACGGCCACGTGCGAAACGCGAGGTTCGTCAGGCTGTACCAGAGCGTAGCGAGAAGCGCGTGCTGCTCGTTTTTGCAGGAGTTCTGCTTCTGAATCACCTTACCGCCGCCGTCGGAATTCACGTTCGCCCACCAGGTCATTGAGACATAGACCATGAAGCCGATGAACGCCGGCGTCCAGAAGTCCGCCGAGAAAATCGAACCCGCGCCGGGGGAGGGAGTCATCGCCACGACGTCCGGCTTCGTAATCACCGCCGCGAGGTTGTCCTTGAGCGCTTGCAGCCCGCCGACATGGTTCACGGCGTAAACGGCGAAGATGATCGCACCGCCCTGCATGATCACGTACTGCACGAGATCGGTGAGCGCCACGCCCCATTGCCCGGCGAGCAGCGTGTACATGAACGCGAGGCCGGTGAAGATGAGGATGGCCGCCGGTTTGTCGAGGCCGACGGAGACGTTCATGATCTTGTACATGGCGAGAATCACCCAGCCCATCGCGATCACGTTGATCGGCAGCGCGAGCCAGAGCGCGCGGAACGTGCGCAGGCCCGTGGATTCCGGCCCGTCGCCGTAGCGCAATTGCGTGAGTTCTACGTCCGTGAGCACTTTCGCGCGTCGCCACAGCGGCGCGAGAAAGAAGGTGGCGAAGAGCGAGCCGATCCCGAAGCACCACCATTGCCAGTTCTCGTAGATCCCCGCCGTGCGCACGAGTTTGGTGACGTAAAGCGGAGTGTCGCAGGAGAAAGACGTGGCGACCATCGTGGTGCCGGCGATCCACCACGGCAAAGCCCGCCCCGCAAGAAAATATTCTTCCGTGGAGCGGTGTGCGCGCTTGGTCATCACCAGCCCGACGATCAGGCTGATGACGTTGTAGGCGATGATGATCGCCCAGTCGAGGGAGGAGAGGTTAGAAATGAGAAATGCCTGTGTTTATCTATGAACTGAATCACTTCGGCGGATCAAGCGGCTTCCAGACGATTTTGACTGGTTTTGACAGCAAACCCGATGTGGCTTTAACCAGTTCGGCGTGGAAGAGTTTGAGTTCTTGGCATTGTTTATCCCAGAATTCCCTCATAATAGCACCGCCATGCAGTTTGATTGTTGCATGCAGGTAATTCCCCAGGTGATCAAAGATATACTTCGCTCTATCCTTCGGCAACACTGTATACCGCATACCCATCCAGCTTGTTGGAGCTTCGTGTGGCGAAGGCGAAGAGCCTATTGCCCATTGTTGTGGCTGCATTGAATCTGGATCAGTCTTTAACATGCGCTCGATTAACTTCGCAGGGCGTGTGTTTTCGCTCTTTGGCTTTTGTTTCTTGCCGGTGATTGCCTCGCTCCGCGTAATGAGGAATGATTCCAGAGCAAGCCGCATTTCGAGAGCAGCATAGATCAAAAAGACTGCGTCGAGCCTTTCTGCCTCCCATCTCACAATGTGGTCTGCCGCACGGTCGAGGCAGCTTCGCGAATCTAGCTTTGTCTTTCTGACAAAAGGTGTGTCGTCCATAAGCGCGTGGTTGTTTTTCGAACTTGAATCTGCAAGCACAGTGACTTTGCTTGTGCTAGTCCCTCACGCCCCATTTGGCGAGGAGGTAGTTGATGGGAAGGGCGGAAGAAAACTTGAAAAAGAGGCCCGAGAGGTTCTGGACGCCCACCGAGGACGGTGGTGTCCAGAATGACAAAATGTTGAATTGCGGACCCGCAGATTCCGCACGGCGAATGAACGATAAAGATAACCTTTTCTTCCACATGGTCAAACCGGACATGGGAGGGGGTTTTCTTGCCTTTCTGCGGAAAAACTCGTACTTTTGAAATTGGTGAAAAGCCGCACGTAATTGTTTCTCAAGCGAAACAATAACAATAACCTACAAAGATCGAGCGACTCATGCACGACAAGCTGTTTATTCCCGGCCCGATTGAAGTCCGGCCGGAACTCCTCCAGGAGATTGCGCGCCCGCAAGTGGGGCATCGTACCCAAGCCTACCGCGATGTTCATCAGGCCGCGGTGGAGATGACGAAAAAGATCCTCTATACCGAGCAGGAAGTGCTGCTCTTTACCAGCTCCGCGACCGGCGTAATGGAGGGCAGTGTCCGAAATCTGGTGCAGAAGAAAGTACTGCACGGCGTGAACGGCGCGTTCTCGCAACGCTGGTTCAATATCTCGTCGAAGTATAACGGCATTCCCGCCGACAAGCTCGAAGTGCCGTGGGGACAGGCGATCAAGCCGGACATGATTGACGCGAAACTGAAGACCGGCGAATACGACGCATTCTGTTTGGTCTTCAACGAGACCTCGACCGGCGTGCGTGCACCGGTGGAAGAAATTGCGCAGGTCATGCGCAAATATCCCGACGTGATGTTTTTGGTGGACGCCGTGTCCGCGATGACGGGGGACAAGATCGAGTGCGACAAGCTCGGGCTTGATGTTTGCTTGGCCGGGACTCAAAAGTGCTGGGGTCTGCCCGCCGGGCTTTGTGTGACCATGGTGTCCAATAAGGCGCTGGCGAAGGCGGCCACGACCAAGAATCCGGGGTACTACGTGAACTTCGTGGACGCGAAAAAGTACAACGACAAGCACGAAGTGCCGCATACGCCGGCGGTGCCGCTGATCTTCGGCTTGCGCGCGCAGGCGGATTACATCCTGAACAAGGAAGGGCTCGAAAATCGCTGGGCCCGGCATAAGGAGATGCAGAAGATTGTACACGCGTGGGCGCTGGACAACGGCTTCTCGCTGTTCCCGGAGAAAGGCTACGAATCGGTAACGCTCTCGTGCATCAACAACACGAAAGGCATGGAGATTTCCAAGCTGAACAAGGAACTCTCGAAGCGGCATCACGCGATCATCTCGAACGGCTACGGCGACATCAAGGAGAAGACCTTCCGCATCGCGCACATGGCGGATTGGCAGGTCGCGGACATCAAGCAGCTCTTAGGATGGCTGGACGAGATCATTCCGGTCGCGATGCCGCAACCGGTGGAAGTATGATTCAAGGATGAAGGCGGAAGGACGAAGTTCCCTCCGCCTTTATCTTTACTTGGCAAAGAACAAGCAATCTGGAGACGAAGAACATGAAGTGCGAAGGTTGGCAATGCGGGTCGGGGGGAATCTACGGACTGGCGTTCATTGGCGCCGCCGTGTATTACATTCAGCACGCCGCGACGTTTTGGGAGGGGCTGCTGGGAATCGTGAAAGCGCTGTTTTGGCCGGCGATGCTGATCTACAAGGCGCTGGAGTTGCTCAAGATGTAAACCCCCTTTGTGTTTCCCCCAAAACGAGTTTTGGGGGAAAGAGCATTATGCTCTCGAACAAATATTCATGAAAGAACCTTAAACAGGAGGCCGCGATGAAGTACTCACTTCTGATTCTGCTGGCGTGTGCGGTGGCGGGGTTTGGGCAGCCGGTGGAAGGGCCGTTTATCGTTATTGAAAGCGACTCGGCCATTCACCACATTCACGTCGCTGCGCGAAATGATTCGGTGGCGGATGTGTTTTATCAGGTGGGGAATGCGGCGTATCACGTTGCTTTTGCGCTCGATATTGGGGTGGTATATGCAGGGCCGGATGCTCTTCCTATGCGGAGCGCAAGCGACGCTCGAATGCTCTGCGATGTAACATCAACCACAGTCGGCTGGGCAGCTCTGACCTACGACTCATCTTCCGGATGGAATCGAACGATGGCCTACTCTGGATCTGACAACCCGGATTCCGGCATGATGCTTGACTCGGGAATTGTGATGAGCAGCGGGGAATGGGTTTCGATCAGTCAAAATTACGCGCTTCGGCTTTCATCGAGAACGTCAGGCGGATTCTTCGCGGCATGGCTCAATGAATGGGCCTACGATCGTCCGTGGTTTTGGGGTGAAGCCGGGGCTGGACCGGTTGTCCATGAGTTCTCACCTGGCGGTGTGCATCGGTGCGCGCAAAACGGTTATGAGGGCCCTTTTCAAAACGAAAGCCAGTCTGTAGATGTTTTCGAATGGAGTCCGGATACGTCTCTTGTCCTCATAAGTGAACCCGACGGCATCACAATAAGCGCTGCTCCGTGGGGCGAATTTGGTTGCGGCTATGTTAGCTCCTTAAATTGGCTTTGGCGAGGGGTGCGCAATGTCGGCAGCTTGTTTACGAGCAGCGGTACAATCTTTGTTGTCTCTCGCAGCGTGGGATCTTCCCAAGCCTGCATTCTGCGTATTGACGATTTCTCATCATACACTCAATTGGATACTCTGGACAGCGAGCCGATCGTCGCTGCTTCTAACCTCTCCTTCGGCTTCGCGTGGCTCTCTCAGCCTTCGAGCGGATTACTCCTGAATCGTGCCGACACGACCGGAACGCTCGTTCATCCGGCAGGTGTGGTGTGCTGGCCGGATGAAGGAATGGCTATAACCGGAAGCAATATTGCCATTTCGGATAACGGCAAGATTGTGATCGTTTGGACGACGCAAGCCATCGCGAATCCGGAATCCACGCAGCTTTGGATTGAAGCCGTGGATTGGCTCACTCCGCTTTCGGTTAGTCCACAACCGGAGGTTGTGGGCAGTCCGTCGGATTTTGCACTTTCCGCCTATCCGAACCCCTTCAACAGCGAGCTGCAGATTGCGTATGACCTGCCGCGCGCGCAGACGATTGAGTTGGCGGTGTACAACGTGCTCGGGCAAAAGGTGGCGGAATTGGTGAACGGAGTGCAGACCGTGGGAAATCATCAGGCGATGTGGTCGGCCCATGAAGGGAGCGGGATCTATTTCGTGACGCTGAGGACGGGAGAGACTACTAAGACACAGAAGGTGCTGCTGGCGCGATAGAATATTTTCTCGATAAGGACGGCCATAATAAATCATGGCCCTACGAATATTCGTTGAAGAACATCGAACAGGAGGCCGCGATGAAGTACTCACTCTTGATTTTGCTGGCGTGTGCGGTGGCGGGGTTTGGGCAGCCGGTGGAAGGGCCATACGTTGTAACAGATAATCCCTATTGGGCTGATCCGCTGTCTCTTGCGCTGCGCAACGACTCGACAGCGGACATTTTCTACGGCGAGCTGTTCGCATATCGTCAGCCATTCTCCTTTGCGACAGATGATATTGAGGGCGATGCGCAGCTACTGTCTTTCGAGAACTCTCCTCACAACGTACGTATTCTCCCTGTGGATGCAGCCAGCGCAAATGGATGGTGGTACGTGCTGGGTTACGGAGACGACGGGACAAATAACCTGACCATGCTGGCGTACGGTGATGCAAATCCGGAGAACACGCAGTTCGCCTTTATTGACGACGGCGACAACGTACTCGAGCAACCGTTTGGTGAGACGAGCGTTAGCCGCAGTCGTGCGATCTGTCCACGCGTCGGCGGCGGCTGCATTATCAGTTGGATGGATGACTGGATGTATGACAACGGCTGGTGGCAAGAAGGCGGCAGCGACTTTCGCGCGATCGTAATGGATCCATCAGAACCCGAGCAAACTTATGAACGAAACCTGGGCTTTTCCTGGTTTGAATCAGCCCAGGCGTTATCACTCACGCGAGACACTTTAAGAATGGTGGGAACCGTGTACGACGGACTCTGCGTCCAAGACATTACAGAGGAATGGACGATAGGCTGCTTCGATGAAAACCCGTACTCTTCCTGCTCACTATTTGTCGTCGAATACTTGCGAACATTTACGGGCCGCGAATTCGCGCTGGGGATTGAGAGTAACTTCTGGCAATTTGCCTACGCTCCGCGATTGGTAGAACTTGATTCCGTCACGCAAACTTGCCAAGAAGTCATGGACATTGTGCACAATCCAATCGCCTGGGCATCACATCCCTTGTGGGGAATGGCATGGCTTTCCAAACCGGGAGCTGGACTGCTGCTGACCAGAGTTGATACTGCAGGAAGTGTTTTTTCGCAGGATGGTACTCTTTATTGGCCCGAGGCCAACTACCGTGTCTTGAATGCTGACCTCGCCATATCACCGACAGGCTGGTTGGTGGCCAGTTGGTGGGAAATTAACGAGGATGTGTGGGATGAGTCGCGAATCATGATCGCGCGGGTGTTCTGGGATACACCCCTCTTCACGAACCCCGAGCCCGAACGCACAGCCGTGGGGCGCTACGAATTGCAGACGTATCCCAATCCCTTCAACAGCGAATTGCAGATTGAGTATGATTTGCCACGCGCAGGAGACGTGGAACTTGGGGTGTTCAACGTCCTCGGGCAGCAGGTGGCGGAGTTGAGTCACGGAGTCATGCCGGCGGGGCGGCATCAGGCGATGTGGTCGGCCCATGAAGGGAGCGGGATCTATTTCGTGACGCTGAGGACGGGAGAGACTACTAAGACACAGAAGGTGCTGCTGGCGCGATAGAATATTTTCTCGATAAGGACGGCCATAATAAATCATGGCCCTACGAATATTCGTTGAAGAACATCGAACAGGAGGCCGCGATGAAGTACTCACTCTTGGTTTTGCTGGCGTGTGCGGTGGCGGGGTTGGGGCAGCCGGTGGAAGGGCCGTGGGTGGTGATGGAGGTAGACACGTCTTCCGAATACGCGTATGCGCCGCTCGTTGTTGATATCGATGTGCAGACAGCACGCATATTCTTCTCTCTTGATTCAGCCAGCCATCATACAGTGAACACCGTTCTTTATGACATGGAAGAGCATCAGTTGATGGCCGACCCTGTAATTGTGCGATCTGACTCTCTGCCGGCACATCTCAAGAACGCCATCGCCGATGGAGTTGATTCTTGGGTTGTGGTTATGGTACGGCCGGTGTCTGAAACGGCAACAAGGACGCTGTCGATAATTGGGCATCAGGACGGGCACTTCGAATACACAATCGGCAGTTCGTATCCCGGCAACCAGTATTTCGCCGGGCAGTGTGTTTCCAAAGTGAATTTAGCGCCCCGCATCGGCGGGGGATGGCTCATGACCTATGTGATACAGCGACTACCGCCACCGTATTTCGAAAATGAGAGTCAGGTCTATGTCGTTGGTGTTTCCTCTGATTCGATTGAGTATCGCCAGCCACTGATTCCCTACGAGAACCAGCTTTTCGGCCCATATCAGGCAGCAGCGGTGTCATTTTCGCATGATACCAGTCTTGTGTTGACGCAGACGCTTTGGGGTCAGGGATGGCCGGATTTCGGTTCTGTCTTGCTACGGGCGGTGGCCGGTGGCGATTCCAATATACTCGACACGGTGTGTACTTTCTCCTGCGGTCTCAGTGCAACGGATTTGCGGGCAAGCGGTCAAGGGGAATTCATCACGTACTCCGCCGAGTACGCTTCCCACAATTCCTTGTTTCATGTTGACGAGACGGGATCATGCACGGTTTTGGGATCGTTGGCCTTCACGTATGAGCCAGAAAGGCTTGCCTTTGAAGCGGGCTTTGGTTACGCCGCACTTTGGCGCAATTCAAGCTGGATCAAAGTGGCGCGAATAGGCGAAGACGGAACATCTACCGAGCCGGGTGTTTTTTACTGGCGCAGTGACGGCTATCGGATCGGTGAAGCCGATTTGACAATCACTCCAGATGGCCGAATTCACGTCCTTTGGACGGAAGCCGCGAACGGCTACGCGAATGCGTCACGTCTAATGACGGGTTGGATCAACTGGGATACTCCGCTTTCCGCAAACCCTTCTGACTTCATCCCTTATCCTTCAGGCTTCAGCCTTTCCTGTTATCCGAATCCGTTCAACCCTACGACGACGATCTCGTTTGAACTGCCGCGGGGCGGGCAGGTGACGCTGGACGTTTACGACCTTATGGGGCGATTGGTGCAGACATTGGTGAATGAATCCATGACCGCTGGCTCACACCAGATTGCGTTTGACGGCAGTCATCTCGCCAGCGGGATCTACTGGAGCCGACTGAATGCAGGGGGCAAGCAGGTGGTGCGGAAGATGGTCTTGCTTCGTTGATTCCTAAACTGAGATTGCAGAACTTGAAATACACTCCAAGAAACAGCGTCCTGGCGATCGCGCTGCTCTGCATTGGGCTGGCGCGTGCGCTCTTCGCGGCTGATCTGAATTTGGATACCGTCAAGTACGTCCTGCCGGAACAGACCGTGATCGGCACGCGCTCGCAGACGAATTGGCTGCACAATCCGTCCGCAGTGACCGCGCTCTCGGCGACCGACCAGCCCACGCGGCGGCTGATCGGCGTGGCCGAGCATCTGCTGCTCGTGCCGGGACTGGTGGCGCTGCCGCAATTCGGCACGGATGACATGCGGCTCTCGATGCGCGGCATGGGCATGCGTTCGAACTCCGGCGAGCGCAGCGTGCGCGTGCTGTACGACGGCATTCCCGAATCGGAACCTGACGGGCAAACGCGCCTCGAAGGCATCGAGACCGGAAACATCGAGCAGGTCGAAGTGCAGCGCGGCGCGGGTTCGTCGCTCTATGGCAATGCGGCGGGCGGGGTGATCAATCTGCGCACCATGGAAGGCTTGGCCGAAACGGGCATGAAGCTGGACGCGCAAGGCGGAGGCTTCGGCTTTTCCAAAGTCAAACTCACGGCGGGAACGCGCGCGGCGAAAGAAGATTCTTCCATTACGTTTTCGTTGGATCTGAAAAGGCTGAAATTCGCGGCCGATCTGGGCACCAGCAGCGAAGGCGGTTTGGCGTCGCTCTCGCAAATCAAGTCCGATGGCTACCGCGTGCATTCGAAGTATGAGAGCCAACTCGTGAACGGGTCATGGACCGTGAAGGCCAACGCGTTCTCGAATTTGCGCGTGCTGGCCTACTTCACGAACGCGCGCGCGGAGCTGCCGGGAACGCTGACCCGTGCGCAGTATGAATCCAATCCCGATCAAGCCGATCCGCAGTACATTGACCGGGATGTCCGCCGCTACACGCGCAAGGGCCGCTTCGGTTTCGCGTATCAACGGGTGTTCGGTGAGCGCGTGCTGCTTTCCTTTACCCCTTACGCGGCATTGAAGAAACTCGATCGCGCGCGGGAGACGGGAAAATATCAAACGATTACGCGCTACGTGTTAGGGGGAATGCTCCAGGGGCAATGGAACACTTTGATCGCCGAGCGAAAGTTCCAGCTCGTCGCCGGCCTGGATGAACAGTTCATGGATGGGCCGGTGACGCAATACGTGGCGGATCATGGCCGCCGCACCGAGGAATTGGTCAGCCAGGAACAGGAGCGGCAGTGGGAACAGGGCATGTATGCGGAAGGGAACCTCACGCTCAGCGAACACTGGGAAGCCACGCTCGGCGGAAGGGTGGAGCGCGTCGAACTGACCGGCATGCCGCTGAATGAAGTGAGCACAGAGAAGAAGGAGGAAGCGGAACCCGCATTCATTCCGCGCGCGGGGTTGCGCTATGCCTTCAATCCGGAAACCGTGCTCTTTGGCGCCGTGTACGGCGGCTACGAAACCGCAACGCTGATGGAGCGCGAGAAGTTCGATGAGGCGTTTGGGACGGAATTGAAGCCGCAGAAATCGCTGACGGCGGAATTGGGTCTTCGCGCGGAGCGGAAACTCTCGTGGAGCGATGCGCAATTCGAAGCGACGTTGTACCGGATGACTGTGGACGATTACATCATGCCTGCGCCGGGCCAAGGCGAAAAACTGTGGGTCAACGCCGGGCAGACGGTGCATCAGGGAATTGAAGTCTCCGCGAAACTCATCCGGCAGGGCCTGGGTTACGTGGGGGTGGCGGGCAGCATCGGCGATTTCCATTTTGCCAAATATGTCACTGACTCGACGAACTACAACGACAAGAAGTTGCCGGGCGTTTCGCCCAATCTGTTCAACGCGATCGTGCGCTGGACGCCGCGCGACTATTTCTATGCGGAGCTGAGTTCGCGCTTTTCCGGATCGGCCTTTGTGAACACGGAGAACACGGATAAGGCCGACGGATTCATGGTGCTGAATGCGGCGATCGGCGGGCGCCTGCCGGTCAAGGCGCTGGCGGCGGCGTGGCACCTCGGCGTGCAGAACCTCGCCGATGAAAAGTACGTGTCCTACATTCAGGTGAACGATTCGCAGGACCGCTTTTTTGGTCCCGGGCTGCCACAGACGGTGTTCGGCGGAATCTCCATCGGCACTGGAGGAGTGTTTTAATGTCCAAGTCCCTCGTTTGAGATTCCGTCGGTGTTTCTTCCTCTTTCTGATTTCTATTTTCTAATTGTTTGATTCTGCATTCCGTTTCCGGAGGTTCGCATGGATGACCTGCGGCTGAATCGCAAGGATGGCGTATTTATCACGCTATGCTTGCTTGTGCTCGTGGCCGGCGTGCTGGTGAGTTTTCGCTATTTCAAGAAGGCCTTTCCCGAAGCGGCGATCGAGTTCCGCTACGACCGCGCGCAATCGGGGCGGCTCGCCGGACAATTTGCCGACAGCCTTGAGTGGGAGATTCCCAAAGGCTATCGGCACGCCAGCCGCTTCGGCTATGACGGCCTGGCAAAGACGTATCTGGAAAAAGAGCTGGGGGTGGAGGGGGCGCAGAAATTTCTGGGCAAGCCGGTTCGCCTCTGGTATTGGCAGCATCGCTGGTTCAAGCCGGCAACCAAGGAAGAGTATCGCGTTTTCGTGACGCCGGAAGGCGACGTCGTCCGGGTCGCGCATGACGTCGCAGAGGATGCGCCGGGAGCGGATCTAAGCGAATCCGGCGCGCGGGAGCTGGCCGAGCGTTTTCTGTTCGGCCCGATGAAATCGGATTCGGCCAAGCTCACGTTTATTGAATCGCAGCGCATCGGCCGTCCCAATCGCGCCGATTGGAGCTTCACGTGGCGCGCGACCGGCATCGAGCCGGTGAAAGGCGCGGAGTATCGCTACTCCGTAGATATTATCGGCAACCAGATCGGCGGCTATCGCGAGTGGTTGAAGGTTCCGGAGGAATGGACCGCTTCGTATCGCAAGCTGCGCAGCTTGAATGACGCCGCGAGCAGCGTTGACGGAATCGGTTTTCTGCTGACCGCGCTGGCGATCCTCGGCGTTTTCTATGTGCGTCTGCGGCGGCGCGATCTGCGCTGGCGGATAGCGATGAAGTTTGGCATCGTGGCGTTGATCCTCGTGTTGCTCAATCAGATCAACGACTTTCCGCTTTCCCTGTACGGCTACAGCACGGAAGATTCCTGGTCCGGTTTTTTGACGAGTCGGATCTTTCTGGGATTGATGGCAGCGATCGGCGCGGGCGCGGCGATCTTCTTGCTCACAGTCTCCGCGGAATCCGTTTATCGCGGCCAGTATCCGGGGCAACTCGCGCTGCCGCGGATGTTCACCGTGCGCGGCATGCGCACGAAGGCCGCGTTCAAGAATATTCTGCTCGGCGTGACGCTGACTGCGTTCTTCTTCGCCTATCAGATCGTGTTCTATCTGGTTGGAGCGAAGTTCGGCGCGTGGAGTCCGTCGGACGTGCCCTATGACAACTTGCTGAACACGGCGATGCCGTGGCTTGCGGTGCTCGCGGTCGGCTTCTTTCCCGCGGTGAGCGAAGAGTTCATGAGCCGCATGTTCTCGATTCCATTCTTGCAGCGGCTCTTCAAGAACCGGATGACGTGGCTTGCGCTCCTGTTGCCGGCGGTGATTTGGGGCTTCGGGCATGCCGGCTATCCGAATCAACCATGGTGGATTCGCGGCGCGGAAGTGGGCTTGGCCGGCGTGATCATCGGCATCGTGATGCTCAAATGGGGCATCCTCGCCGCACTGGTATGGCACTACACAGTGGATGCGCTCTACACTGCGTTTCTGCTCTTCCGCAGTCACAATCCGTATTTCGTGCTCACCGCCGCGGTGGCCGTCGGCATCATGGTTATTCCCCTGCTCTTAGCGCTGTTGGCGTACCTGCGCCGAGGGACATTCCTGTCGGAAACGGGCGTGCAGAACGTTGATGAAGGAAGCGCGGCGGCGGTCGAGGAAGTGCGTGCGCCGGTCGTTGTATCGGTGGAAACGCCGGGAACCACCTATCGCCGCTTGCCGTCGCGAAGCCGCTGGATCGGCGCGGCGCTGCTCGGAGCGGGAATCATCGCCGCGTTGATTCCAGTCGAGCGAATCGGCGATTTCATCGCCTATCCGGTGACCAAACAGGAGGCCGTGCAAATCTTTGCGGATACCCTGCGGGCGACGGGGTGGGCGAATCCGGACACGCTCAAGCTCGCGGCGTTTGTCAATGAGAATGATGACGAGGTGGGCGCGGCTAGTCCATTCGTCTATCTGCTGAAGCACTCGTCGTCCGTCCATGACTTCAACATCATCGCCGATGAGCGCCTCGGCCTTGGCCGTTGGCGCGTGTGTGCCTGGCAGCCGGAGAATCGCCTGCGCTATTCGGGTTCAGTTCACGCGCGAACCAAGCAAGTCGGCAGTGTGTATCCCTGGCTGCCGGAAGAGATGCCGGGAGACAGCCTCTCCAAAGACAGCGCGGCGGCGATGATGGAGGACGTGTTCGTTAGGCAGGGCGAAGATACGTCGGCGCTGGTGTTGAAAGAATACCGCGACTTTGCGCGGCCCAAGCGGCTCGATCACTCCTTCACCTATGAAGCAAAGGAGGGTGATCCGCGGCACGTGGCCGAAGCCAAATACCGGCGCTACGGCTCGGTGTACGGCCGTTATTTGACCGTGGGCACCTATCCTTGGTACAAGATTCCGGAGGAGTGGACTCGCGCGCGCAATGCCACGACGGTGCTGCGCGCGGTGCGGGCGGGGTTGACGATTCTCGCCACGGTGGCGACGGTCGTTTGGATCTTCATTATTCTTGGATCGCGCGCACGAACGGGGCAGGTGCCGTGGAAGCGTGTTCTGCTTGGCGCGATCATTCCGGCGGCAATCACACTCATTGCGCAAACCAATCTCTTCTATCTCGCGCAAGCCGAATACTTCCAGCGCGCGGAGATCTCCTGGGGAGTATTCCGCACTACGCTCCTGACGTCGTGGCTGCTGACGGGCGTTCTCTCCTACGTCATGTTCGCTGTGGGATTTGCGTTCCTGAGTGTATTGTATCCGGATCGCATCCCCTGGTTGCGCATGCATGAACGGCGCGCGGCAAGAGTGGATACATGGATTGCCTTCGGCGCGGGAATCGGCGGCTTGCTCATTGTGCGCAGTCTGCGCGCATGGTTCGCCGCGTGGCAGCCAAGCTGGATTCCGTTCCAAGGCTGGGGCGTGCCGGATTGGCTGGCCGCACCTGTGCCGCTGTCAATGATGCTCGATAACGTGCTGCGCGATGCGCTCATCGTCTGTGTGCTGTTCGCGTTCTACGCGTACTTGTGGACCGGCCCGCTGCGCGATTCGTGGAAGCGCGCGCTGTTGGTTATCGGCGGCGTGCTGATGATGATAGGTTTCCGCTTCGGCGATCCCGGCGAATGGCTGCTCAGCGCCGTCTACGGCCTCGTATTAGCGGCTTTGGTTTGGGTACTCCTGCGCACCCTCGTGGACGGCCGGCCCATGGCTCTGGTCGCCGCGGCGCTCGGCGCGATGACGGTCACGACCGCCATCAGCGGCTTCGGCGCAGGCAACGGGTTCCTTTGCTCGCACACGTGGATGCTGGTCGCGTTCATGCTGATCGCTTTCGCTCTCTGGTTGGCGCCGCTCTGGCGAGGAAAGAGATTGCCGGTGGACTGAGGACAAATCCCAAATCGAAAATTGAAAATCGAAAATCCCAGTCAGATAGAACCTTGAAATGCACGGGAGGGAATCATGTATTACGTGCTTGTGCTGCTGCTTCTCTCGACGCAAGTGTTGGCCCAGCCAGTGGAGGGGCCGTGGGTGGTGGAGCAGGCCGCAATGCCCGCGAGTTTTTATACACCTATTGTGACGTTGTCTCCTGATGGAACCACGCACATTTTCTGTACGTTGTCCGCTGACTTCGGCCAATGGGTGCAGCGGTTTCAAGTGCAGCTGCCGAACTTTGCCATAGTGGACACCCAATGGATTGAAACGGACGACACTCTTACCTACCGGCTCACGGACGCGCTGATGTACAGCGACACCACGTGGGTCGTGTCAGTGTTTGCAACGCTTCAGCAGTATTGCTCTGTTCGACGCATCGTAAACAATTCATCCGGTCTGGACATTGCAATATTGGAGTGGGGTTGGTTCCCCATTTTTGGACATGGATACTGGGTGTTAGCTCCGCACCTGACACTATTGCCACCCACCGGATTCATTATTCACTGGCTCCGCGGCAACAATGATAATCCATGGGGAGAACCCAATCAGTCCGGCGAAGTCCGCTACGTGCCGGACGTTGCCAGTCCGAGTGTGTTTTCCTCCCATACGTTAATGGGTGAGTTTCTTTATGGCCCGTCTCGAATGGCCATCGAACATGCGCATGACGACAGCGTAGTAGTCATTCTTTCGCAAAGTCCAGACTATCCGGGATGGGGCGATCCGACAGTGGGCATGCTGGCTCCAGACGAGGAGCAGATGGCGGGCACAACTGTGCCGATGATTTGCGCTGATCAGCCTGTTAAAATCGCAAAATCTGAAGCATCTCACTGGTTCGCCGTTGTGGATTCAAGCGCGCCTCAGATCATTTCGTTTGATCTATCCGGAAATTGCGCTGTTGTCGCTGACCTTGCAGATGGACCTGCCCTTTCCGCCGTAGCATGGAATATGCGATATGGCTTCGCTTTGCTCCATGTGAATGCTTCTTCTATTCAACTCACACGAACGGACACAACGGCGACGGTGATTTATCCGACGGGAGTCTTCTTCTGGCATGATCCATCATGGACCATCGGAGAAGCGAGTGTCGCAATAAATGATTCCGGCCTTGTGCTTGTTGCGTGGACGGAGAGAAATGTAGACCAGGCACGGCTCATGCTCGGCTCTGTCGGCTGGGACACGCCGCTCGCGGCCACTCCACAACCTGAGGTTGCTAGTCCACGGGACTTTTCGTTGTCCGCTTATCCGAATCCGTTCAATGCCACCGTGACGATCACGTTTGATTTGCCGCAGCGTGCGGAGATCGAGCTGGCGATCTACAATCTGCTCGGCGAAAAGGTGGCGGTGCTCACGCAAGGAATAGAGGAGCCGGGAGTCCATAGCGCCCGCTGGCAACCGCAAGTGTCGAGCGGAATTTACTTTGCCCGCCTTACCCCCCTTGATCCCCTCGCAAAGCAGGGGGAAATGTCAAGGGGGAGCGCGGCGATGCAGAAAGTGGTATATTTGAAGTAGAATGCTCGTGTTGTTCTAGCTTTGACTTGGAGGTCAAGTATGCGGTCACTTCGAGTTGCTTCCTTAATCGTACTTGGCGCAGCATGTCTATCTTTGAACCCGGCGCTGTGTCAGGACAGCCTCAACGTCACGCGGGTTGGTCAGTACGCTTACTGGTCGGACGCGAGCGACGTAGAAGTAGTGGGTGAATTGGTCTATGTAGCGACCGGAACAACCGGACTTCACATTGTGGATGTGTCCGATCCGACAAGTCCGCGTGACATCGGATACCTCGATACACCGGGGCAGGCGATGGATGTTGCCGTCGCTGAAAACTTTGCGTATGTTGCAGATAATGATAGCGGTCTGCGCGTGATCAACATCTCGAACCCTGTCGCACCCTTTGAGGTCGCTTCATTGTCCATCGGCGAGTCCGGGATTGAGACCGTGGCCATAATGGGCAATCTCATTCTGGCAAATAATTCATGGTGGAGCGGGAATTTCTACGTCATTGATGTCAGCGATCCGGCTAATCCATTTCTGATCAGTGAGACCACCTTCGGATCAAGTGCTTACGATCTGCTTGCCCGTGACAGCCTGATTTATGTGGCAGACTTCTACAACGGGTTGCGCATCATTGACGTCCATGATCCAGCCAATCCTGTTCAACTCAGCGCACTCGACAGTGTTCGTGGAGCAAGAGATCTTGCACTCAGCGGGAACTATGTCTTTACGGCTTCCGGAGAACGCGGCCTGTTCGTGGTGGATGTGTCCGTTCCTGATTCACCCGCTGTAGTATTTAACACGGGATACGGCTGGAGCGGCCCGAATTACTCAGCCGTGGATGTTACGGGCACATTGCTCGTAGCAAGCACCGGTGAGGGAGTTTACACATTTGATATTTCCATCCCAAGCCAGCCTGTCGGATTAGACACACTCTCCGGTTCATATTGCTTCAATGGAGGCGATATTGCGGCGATGCCCAACCGCGCCTATGAAGCGACCTCGTGCGGGGCGCTCTATGTTCTGGACACAGGTAATCCGTCAAATGTAATGCAGCTTGGGGTGTATGACACACCTACCTCCTGTGGTGAAGTTGCCGTCTCCGGGAGTTACGCATTCTTGGGCGGGTATTTAGACATCGGCGTGTCCGATGTTTCTAACCCGTCGCAGCCCGTCATGGCATCTATTATTAGCGATAGTTATTACTTCCCGGTGGTTGAGGTACATGGCCAATATGCCTATGTCGGACTGACTTGGGCCGACGGTCCGATGGATGACGTGAGCGGCTTGCATATCTATGACATTTCCGATCCGCTGATACTGGTGGAAGTGGGTGAAACCTACATGCCGGAAACAATTCGCGCGATGGCTTACGCCGGCGGTTACATCTACGCAGCCGGCGAGTGGCCTAACGGAGTCCATATTGTGGATGTTTCCGATCCGACGGCACCGGTGGAAGTGGGCTTGCTTACGGCTCCCAACCCGTATGCAATCACAATCGTTGATACGCTGCTGATATTCGGACCATACAACAGCGGAATAGTCATTGCAGACATTTCCAATCCGATCGCTCCCGTACAACTGAGTTCGGCTTTGGACGAACACAGTATCAGGGATGTGGCCGCAAGCGGCACGCATGTCTATGCCTTATGCGATACATCGCTCTTCGTCGTGGACATTTCCAACCCCTCGATCCCGGTCGTTATCGGTTCTCATTGTGTGACTGATGGCGTTTCATTGGAGGTGGATGGCGACCGTGTGTACGTCGCCGAACGGCAACAAGGGTTCTGTGTTTTGGATGTCTCAAATCCGTCGGTGCCGATGGAGATTGGGTTCTATAATACTCCAGGACGCGCATACGAGATTGACGTACAGGACAGCTTGATCTACGTTGCCGATGAATACTATTTCGGCGTCTATCGCGTGACACCGACGACAAGCGTTCCGCGACACGGGCAGCCGGAAATTCCGCGCAAGCTTGCTCTTTCCGCCTACCCCAATCCCTTCAACGGCGAAACCACCATTAGCTATGAGCTTCCGCGACGCACCGAGATCGAGCTGGCAATCTACAACCTGCTCGGTGAAAAGGTGGCGGTGCTCGCGCAGGGGATAGAGGAGCCGGGAGTCCATGGCTCCCGCTGGCAGCCGCAAGTCTCGAGCGGGATTTACTTTGCCCGGCTTACCCCCCTTGATCCCCCCGCAACGCAGGGGGAAATGTCAAGGGGGAGCGCGGTGATGCAGAAAGTTGTATATTTGAAGTGATGGCCTTTTGCTCATCGCGAGTCGTTCGCCATCACCATTCCCCCCCTGCGATGGGGGGAACTGGAAGGGGGGTCTGATTCCAACATTGCTTTCTCATTTTTCGTTTTTCAATTTCTCTTTGTTCAACTACACCTACCGATCATGGCAAAGATTCTGATTACCGACGGCATGGACAAAGGCGCCGTCAAGCAGTTGAAGGACCTCGGCTTTGAGGTCACCGAACAGTTCTATCCCGAGCCGGAACTGACGCAGGAAATCAAGAAGTACGACGCGGTCGTGGTGCGCTCGGCCACCAAGGTCACGCAGCCGGTGATCGAGGGGGCGAACGGGCTGAAGCTGATCGTGCGCGGCGGCGTGGGCGTGGACAACATTGACGTCAAGCAGGCGGAAGCGCATCACATCAAAGTTCAGAACACGCCCGGCGCGTCCAGCGACAGCGTGGCGGAACTCGCGCTCGGCCTGATGTTCGCCGTGGCGCGGCAGATTCCGCAAGCCGATGCCTCGATGAAAGGCGGCAAGTTCGAGAAAAAAGTGTTCGCCGGCGGCGCGGAATTGGCGGGCAAAACGCTCGGCGTGATCGGCATGGGGCGGATCGGCGCGAGTCTCGCGCGCATGGCGACGGCGCTGGGAATGAAGGTCATCGGCCACGACCGCTTCCCGGAGACCGCGCGCACGCGCAATGTGCCGCTGATGACGATGGACGAATTGCTCCCGCAGTGCGACTTCATCTCGCTGCACATCCCGTACGACAAGGTGGCGGGAGCCGAACTAAGTGCGCGCGAATTCGGACTGATGAAGGATGGCGTGATCATCGTCAACTGCGCGCGCGGCGGCGTGGTGGACGAGGATGCGCTGTTGGCCGCGCTGAACTCCGGCAAAATCAGGGGCGCGGGCATTGACGTCTGGGTCGGCGAGCCGAACCCGCGGCGCGATCTTGTGGAGCATCCCAAAGTCGTGGCGCTGCCGCACATCGGCGCGGCGACCGGCGAGGCGCAAAGCCGGGTCGGCGGCGAGGTGGTACAGATTTTGAAGGAGTTCTTCAAGAAGTAGACCGCGTTCGCGCAGCTCGCCTCGGTTGGGGCGCAAGGACTGGCAGATCCGCCGCTGGTGATCAGGAGGATAGTCGGCGAAGGCTCTGTTGATGTCCGGGTACGCTCTCGCCGTAACTCCAAGAATCCCGTTACTTTCGTTTCTTGACCACGTTGTCGGCTGTCTTTCTGCGAGCCGCGCAACGGGCATTTACGGAGCCTTTCGTCTGGAATAGACCCTCCCGCTATTCCAGAGGGAAGGCTCTCGTTTGTTCGTGCAAAACGGTGAAAGGAACGCAGAAAATGCGCGCTCATGGCGGTTGCGTATCGCTCCTGACGCTACTGGTTCTGGCCAGTCTTTGCTCGTCACGGGCGCAACAAATTGTTGATTTTGCTCAGGTGGAGGTCGGACTGAGTTCCGTCAGGGACGTAGACTGGCGGCAACCAAGCCACGGCGATTCGATCCCGGGTTGGGCGGTGAGTGTTGAGATTGATGCGCCCTACCCGCCGTTCTATCTGCTCGAGTACGGACTCGATACAACGGGAGGGATGCATGTGCATTTCCAATTTGAATTCCGGCCTGACAGCGTAGGTTTATTCATGACCATGCCGGTGCACTGCTCCGATGCGAACGGCAATCCCACCAATCCAGACAGTTGCTCTTTGACCTTACGTGGTGGAGGAACACTTACTGAGCGTGCTCAACCGCAGCTCCTTTCGCCTTCATCTTTCAGTTTCTCCGCTTACCCGAACCCCTTCAACGCCGTCGCGACGATTGCCTTTACTTTGCCACAGAGCGGAAACGTGGAAGTAGAGGTTTATGATCTGCTCGGGCGGCACGTCGCGGAATTGATAAATGGACATCGGACGCGCGGCACGCACTCCGTGCTCCTCGACGGTGCGGCACTTCCTTCCGGCCTCTATTTTGTCCGCCTGAGCGCCGGAAGTTTGATCCAAACGCAAAAGGTCATGCTGCTGAAATAGGGGGGCAAAATGAAGACGTTAGGCGTGCTTTTCGGTGGCGTCGTGCTATGGGTCTTGACGGCGCACGCGGTAACCGTGAATGGCGTGGCCACCTTGAGCGGGCAGGGCAATTACAGTGGGACTAAGGTGCTGTTTCGCGCGGTCTCGCCCTCGGCCCAGACCGATTCCACGCTGACCTACGTGTCAGGCGAATATCAAATCAACTTGCAGCCAGGCGCGTACGATGTCGAATACTCACACGAGGGATATGCGCTCTACCGCCTGCCCAATCAAATCCTGCTGTACGACACTGCATTGGATTCTGTCCTGCTGATGCCGCCCTTATCCGGCTATCTGAGCGGCACGCTCGGCCCGGGCGATTTTCAGGTGACGGACTCGATTGTCGTCGCGGCCAACACGTCACTCACCATTCTGCCGGGAACAAGGTTGTGGTTTGACGGGATGCACACGTTCATTGTGCGAGGATTATTGGACGCGGATGGCACGACACAGGATTCAATTGTCTTCACAAGGCGGTATTCAACCGGCCCGGACTCTATGTGGAGCGGCATGGTGCTCTCTTACTGCAATTCTCAAACCCGTTTCGATTGTGTAAGACTTGAGTACGCATATTACTCCGGGGGCTGGTCATATGCTTCCGTGCTGTGCGAAGGTAGCGATGTAACGATTACATCATGTACGTTTCTGCGAAATCGTGGGACCAATGTGATTAGATTCGAGGATTGTTCGCCGACTTTAGTTGGTTGTAGGTTCGAGCATAACTCGGGTCAAAATGGTGTGCTGTACTGGTACTATTCAAATCCGACTATCACTGCCTGTACATTCTCAGGCAATGGCGGTATTGCCTTGACCGGCTATCGAGGAACAGCGACGATTTCCTTCTGCCAGTTTCAAGGAGATGGTGTGGCACTAAGACGAGGCTTCACGACAATCGAGGACTGCGTCTTTCGTAATACCTCTTTGTTCGGCGGCGATGCAATCACAACATATGATTCGGACAGTGTTACTGTTTCCCGCTGCACTTTTCACGTCATCACAAGAGCGGCGACAATTGACCATTCATCCGCAGTCTTCAGTAGCTGCGCAATACTTGCGTTTGGCTATTATAGCTCGGGTGTCCGGTTTATCCACAGCGAGGAAAGTCAGGTACGCTATTGTGATATTCTCGCCACTTACGGCCCATTTTCATTCTATGATAACGACCCCTCCAACGGTCCACCCGCCATCGGCCAAATCGCCCTGACCAACGCCAACGGCGATTCGTGCGACACGTATTACAACATCTTTGCCGATCCGCAGTTTGTGGACACGGCAAATGGCGATTATCACTTACTGCCGTCGTCGCCGTGCATTGACGCGGGCGATCCGCAACTGCCCAACGATCCGGACGGCACGGTGGCGGACATCGGCGCGTACTACTTCAATCAACTGCGCGCCGGCGATCCGTTCGTCCCTCGTCCGGCCTCCTTCACCGTGTCCGCCTACCCGAATCCGTTTAACGCCACGACGACGCTCTCCTTTGTGCTGCCGCAGAGGAGTGCGGTGAAGCTGACGATCTTTGACCTCACCGGGCGGCAGGTGCAGACCGCGACGGAGCGGGTGATGGAATCCGGAACGCACACGATCTCGTTCGATGCCGCGAGTTTGCCCAGCGGCCTCTACTTCGCGCGGCTTGAAGCGGGCGCCACGCAGCTTACCCAAAAACTCATGTTGTTGAGATAACTTCGGAGGATACCATGCTACGCGTCATTCTTTTTCTTACGAGCCTCGTGACTGCAGTTCCGCTGTTTGCTCAGCCCGATGTGCAGTGGACGGAGTGCTTTGGCGGCAATCAGAACGAAGAAGCCACGGCGGTCAAGGCCGCACCCGACGGTGGGTTCGTCGTCAGCGGCTGGGGCGCATCTGAGCCGACCCAAGCCTATGTCGCCTGGATCAACCCAACTGGTCAACTGCAGTTCTTTGGCCAGGACCTCGATTCCCTTGGCGGCAGATTGGAATTCCGCGATGTTGCGGTAGCAAGCGATGGGTACATCTTCGCCGGTTCAAGAAACGTTGATCAGCTTACCCAAGATGCTTGGCTGATGAAACGCGATTTCAATTTCAACACTCTCTGGCAACGTCAATTCGGCGGAGACGCCCGAGATGCCTTCCAAGCCGTGACGGCCACGCCGGATGGAGGCTGCACGGCGGCAGGTTTCACGGAGTCCTTTGGCAGCCGGGATGTCTATGTTGTACGAACCAGCAGCAACGGAGATGTCGTGTGGGAGCAGCACTTCGGCATGGACTCACTGGACGAAGCTTTTGACATCGCTCTCGCCGCTAATGGTGACTTCGTGATCACCGGTGTCAGCCACCACCCCTCGAATCAGTACGGATACATGCTGGTTGCGCGGCTGACATCCGGTGGGGACACGCTGTGGACTCGGCGGATTAACTCGCATGAAATGACCATCGGCCATGCCATTGAAGAGACCGGTGATGGAAGCGTGGTCGCAGCGGGCTGCTCCGACTGCTGGAGCAGCGCATCCAACCTGTTCATGATCAGATTTACGGCCGATGGAACGGAACAGACGCGGCGGAACGTCACGAACTTCCCGGAGAGTGCGGCGATTGATTTCGTCACCCTGCCTGATAACGGATTCATGCTGATGGGCTGCCAGCATTGCCTTTCCCCCGCATACGAGATGCTTCTCGTGAAGGTCAATTCTTCTTTTGAATATCAGCACTCCCGATCATATGGGGATTATCGGGGAAATGGAATCGCACTGACGGACGATGGCGGCTACGTTATGGCAACATGGCACAGCACCACCGAAGGCCCCGTTGAATCCTGTGTCACGCGCACTTTTCCTGACGCTTTGTCCGCCCCGGAGAGCCCGATCGCCGTACCCAATCAACTACTCCTTTCCGCTTACCCGAATCCCTTCAACGCCATCGCGACGATTGCCTTTACTTTGCCACAGAGCGGAAACGTGGAGCTGAGCATCTTCGATGTGACCGGAAGGCGGGTGAAAACGCTGACGAATGGAATGATGAATGCCGGAGAGCATCAACTAATTTTTGTCGCCGCCGATCTGCCCAGCGGACTTTACTTCGCGCACCTTGAGGCGGTCGGGCAGTCCAGAACGCAAAAATTATTGCTGGTTAAATAACCCCTAACGGAGGTCGCTGATGCGGAGAGTCGCACACGTTTGGATCTTCCTGGCGCTGGTCGCGGTGATGGTGTCGCTCGCCTATGGCATTAATTACCAGTACTTTTCCATGCACGAAGTCACGAATACTGGGGATCGCATCAAGTTCTGGCATGAGGACACGCTGATGGGGCCGGTCCGCTCGAACGACACGTTGTCCATCATGGAAAATCCAGTCTTCAACGACTTCGTGATCACAAGCGCGTGGTTTTTTATCCAGGGGATCAGTTTCAACCCGCATTTCAATTTCCCAATCGCCCCAGTATTCAATGCCCCGGAGCTGCCGCTGCCACAGCAGGTGAATCTCCTCCGCCAGCGCGCGACGGCCCAGAGCTTCTACTTTGATTTCGGTGACAACATGGACGCCTGGGCGCGGATCAAACATGACACCTTGCGTGTCTGGTGGACCGAGCGGGGAACGCCGTTTGATACCACCGATTTCAGCGACATGATGCTGCCTGACACCGCCACGGTCTTTTTCGAAGCGCCGCTGCGGCTGTCCGGAATCGTGAGCACGGTGCTGACCATCGGCACGAGTGGCCGCGTCGGGTTGGAAGACAACGTCGTCTATGCCAGTTCAAATCTGTGGAACCCGGCTCCCGGGCATAGCGAAAAATTCGCGCTGGTCTCGGAGAACGAAATCAAGGTGCTGAATACACCTGCCAATGGCCGCGAGAATTCCAATGGCTTAGGATTCAGTCAAACCAACCCGGATCTCACGGACATCTGGCTCAACGGCATCTTCGTCGCGCTGGATGAGTGCTTCACTTTCGAGCAGCAGAATGATCCGGACAGTGGCTATGTCTGCACGTGCCAGCCGGACGACCGGGGGACGATCTATCTCTACGGCTCGCTCGTGCAGCAGCGCCGCGGATATGTGCATCGTTCGAACCGCCAAAGCACCGGTTACCGCAAAACTTATCGCTACGACAACGAGCTGCGCTGGTGGGATTTCGGCCTGTTTGACTCCACCTATCGCGAAAACGTCGTTGTCCCGCCGACGCTGAATTTCGGCAACGTCCTCGTCGGCGACGTGGTCTGGGACACGGTGCGCGTGTACAACGATTTCATTCCGGTCTGGCTGACGAATATCTCCAGCAACTTCATCGTCCCTTTCAGTCGCGACACAACCGCCTGGGTGCATGTGATTCCGGTGGCCTTCATCCCGTCCACTCCCGGCCCGCACACCGGCGAGCTGACGTTCGACATCCCCTACTACAATCAAACGGTCACCGTTCCGATCTCCGGCATCGGCGTTACCACCGCCGCAGACGATTTCATCCTTCAGCCTTCATCCTTCATCCTTTCTGCCTATCCGAATCCGTTCAACAGCCGGGCGCTGCTGACGTTCACGCTGCCGGTTGACGGCGCTGTCAAATTGGAACTCTATGACGTGCAAGGCCGCTTGGCAACGACGATCACAAGCGCATTCTATCCCGCCGGACGCCACTCCATCCACGTGGACGGCTCGCAGCTTGCGTCAGGTGTGTATGTTGCCCGGCTCTCTGGTGCGACGAATGTTGTCTCGAGGAAATTGCTGCTGCTTAAATAAACAGAACCGGAGACGATATGCGGCGATTCATGATAACGCTGTTATACGTGGTGCTCGTGCTCACTTTAGCAGGCCACGTGCAGGCCGTGAATTATCAATATTTCACCGAGATTGAAGACTTTCTTGTGCCGGATTGGGGACTGCCCTTTTGGAATTGGCACGAAGACACGACTCACGGACCATTGCGCACGAACGACACGTTGGAGATTTCTGAGAATCCAGTGTATTACGATTTTGTGATCACGGCCGCACCTGATTTTACGCACGGCTGGGAATACAATCCGCAGTTTCACGGCCCCGATCCGATCTTCAACGCTCCGGCGCTGGCGCTTCCCGACAGTGCCACGAGCATCCGCGCCATGGCCTCTGAACAAGGTTTCTTCTTCTCCGGAGGCGATTCAATGCACGCTCGCGTCCGCATTTTGCACGACACTTTGCGCGTATGGTGGGCGTTGCAAGGAATGCCGTTTGATACCGCCAGTTTTCAGGACGTGCTGCTGCAAGATTCAACCGTTGTGTTTTTCGACGCGCCAGTCTCGATTGCCGGAGTGGTCAGCACCGTGCTGATCATCGGCGCCAGCGGCCGCGTCGGCTTGGAAGACGATATCCATTACGTCCATACCAGCGGAGTTCCGGAGCATCGCGCCACTCCTGGACACCCTGAGAAATTCGCACTGGTTTCTGAAGGCGAGATCAAGATTCTCAATACACCGGCGAATGGGCGCGAAAACTCCAATGGTGCGGGCTTTAACCAGATGAACCCCAACCTGACGGACATTTGCCTGAACGGGATTTACGTCGCTCTCAACGAGAGCTTCACCTTTGATCAGCAGAATGATCCGGACAGCGGGTACGTCTGCCAATGTCAGCCGGATGATCGTGGAACGATTTACCTCTCTGGAGGGTTGCTGCAGAAACGCAAAGGTCACATCGAGCGCTCGACAAATACGCACACCGGCTATGGCAAACAGTACCGCGACGACACCGATCTTCGCTTCTGGAACATTGGTTTGTGGAGCGACACGCTGCGGGAGAACCTTGTCGAGCCCACGCAAATCAGTTTTGGGCAGGTCATGGTCGGAGACACCGCGTGGGATACTGTGCGCGTGTACAATGACTTTGTGCCGGTCGCTTTGAGCAACATCAGTAGCGGCTTCGAGTTGGTGCGTCCCGGCGCATTCGATTCTGCCATGTGGTGCCAGCAACTCATTGTCGGTTTCGCACCCGCCGCACCCGGCTTATTCGCGGCCCCGCTTACGTTCGTGATTCCATATTACGCGAGATCTTTCATCGTTGGCCTCGCAGGGATCGGTGTCGCAAATGCTGCGGTTGAGCCGGCGCAAGTGCCGCAGGAATTTGGACTCCATGCCTATCCGAATCCGTTCAACAGCCGGGCGATCCTCTCGTTTACTTTGCCGATTGACGGCGCAGTCAATCTGGAACTCTATGACGTGCAGGGCCGGCTCGTCGCCACGCTCGCAAAAGGAATCTATTCGGCAGGCGAGCATTCTGTCAGCGTGGACGGTTCTCAGCTCGCCTCTGGGGTGTATCTGGCAAGACTGACGACGATTAATCACATTGCTTCAACAAAACTGCTGCTCCTCAAGTGAGGTTCCGCCCATGAAACCGTTCGTTCATCGCATTAGTTTTGTCCTTTGCGTGCTGGTGCTGGTCAGCGCCGCCGAGGCCCTCAACTATCTCTGGCTCACCAACAGCGAGCGAACTCGGTTTGGCGACTACGTGAGATTCGGGGAAGCAGACAGCCTGTCGGGGATCATCCGCTCGAACGACACACTCGCCTTTTCGAACGGGTACGTCCCACCCTGCGATCTGTTCGTATATGCGCCTTTTACTAACCTGGTGCCGAACCCCGAGTGCCCCGGCAACATTCACCTGAATTCGCCTCATTTGGTATTCACAGAGGTGGCCGCGACATTTCGGCAACTCGCCGATTCCTGTGACAATTTCTTCGAGCCGGACCCGTTTGGGCAAGCGCGGATTCATATTGCCTACGATCAACTGCTGGTCTGGTGGGGAATGATTGGGGAACCGGTGGATACGACGGTCGCACCACAAACGATGGCCCTCGACGATGAGTGTGATGTGCTGTTCTTTGATTGTCCAATTACTGTCCAGGGGATTCTTGACGGCACGTTGATTCTTGCCTCGAGCGGACGCATCGGACTGGCGGATAACATTCTCTATGCCTCGTCGGATCCTGTCACCGGCGCGTTGGCTCCCGGTCACACGGAGAAATTCGCGCTCGTGTCCGAAGACGAAATCAAGATTCTGAACACTCCGGCGAACGGTCGTGAGAATTCGCACGGACTTGGCTACGTTCAGCCCAATCCGGCGTTCACCAGCATCGCGCTCAACGGCTTCTACATCGCTTTAGGTGAAAGTTTCACGTTCGAGCAGCAAAACGATCCCGACAGCGGGTACGTCTGCAGTTGCCAGCCCGATAATCGCGGCACAATCTATCTCTGGGGCGGCATCGCGCAGCGGCGGCGCGGCTATCTGCACCGGTCCAACCTGATCAGCACGGGTTATCAAAAGCAACTGCGCAACGACCCGGCGCTGGCTAATTGGAATTTGTATCTGTTTGCGGGACCCCAGGAGAGCACCGACACGCTGAATTTCGGCGACGTAGTCACAGGGCAGACGGCCAACGACACCGCGCAGATCTACGTCAGTGATTACTCCACGCTCGGTATGGCCACAGCCACGCCGCCTTACGTCGCCGATCCCACACTCCCGGCCTTTGGCACACACTTCACGATTCCCGTACATTTCACTCCGCCGTATGTTGGCAGTTTCAATGGGCTTCTGCAGGTCACGACGACCTTTGATTATTTCGAAATTCCGCTGCGCGGTCGTGGTGTAATAGCCAATGCGGCTCCCGAACAGATTCTTCACTCCGTCTCCGCGCCATCCGTCTTGCCGAATCCTTTCAACGCTTCCACCACGCTCTCCTTCGTGCTCGAGACCTCGGGCACCGTACGGGCGGACCTCTATGACGTCCTCGGACGACATGTCGCCACCCTCCTCGACGGCTTTGCATCAGCCGGCAGACAGCAGCTCATCGTGGATGGACGGACGTTGGCATCAGGTGTATATTTCGTACATCTCATGACACCATCCCGACAATACACCTTGAAATTGCTGCTCTTGAAATAGAGGAGGCGGCTTATGCTCCGCTGGTTATTGCTGTTCGCGCTTTTTTTGCCGACAGGGTTCGCACATGCTTTCACCTACCAATGGTTCACCGATGTGGAAACCCGGCCGCTGGGCGATGATAACGACTATCAGCCTTTCGGAAATGATTCGGTCAACGGCTACATCCGCTCCAACGATACGATCACTATCGCCGGAGCCGGAATGTTCGGCCAAATCATCACGACCGCACCGGATTTCATTCACGGCCTGGACTACAATCCGACGTTTATGGAACCGCCGATCTTCAATGCGCTGCCGCTGCCGTTGCCGCCTGTGCCGTCTCATCTTCGACAATTCGCAACCCGCTACTACAATCCGGGCGACGACATGCAGATGCGAATTCGGATCATCGGCGCGATGGCCGACGTGTGGACGTGGCCACTGGGTGAAGCGCTGGATACGCTAACTGCTCAACATGAACAGATTCCCATCGAAGGCTTTGACCGATGTATTTTCACTGAGACGCCGCTGGAGTTCTTTGGCATTGACATTGTAGGAACCGTGACCGTCGGCTCCGCACAAGTGGTTCGCTTGATGGACGATGTGCGGGTCGGAGGTCCGACATCCGGCCCGCCGGAATACCGCGTCTACCAAGGGAATCCGAACTACGTCGGCATCGTGAGCGAAGGCCAGATCAAGATTGGCAATACGCCAGCCAATGGCCGCGAGAATTCCGACGGTCAAGGTTTCTGGCAAGTGAATCCAGCGCTGACGGACATTGTGATCAATGCCCACCTCTTCGCTCTTGGCGGATTCACCTTTGAACAGCAGAACGATCCCGACAGTGGCTATGTCTGCTCCTGCAGCCCGGACTGGCGCGGGAGCATTTATCTTTACGGTGCGATTACGCAAGGCCAGCGCGGTTATCTTTCACGCACTAACAATGGCGGCACCGGGTACAGCTTGGAAGTCCGTTTTGATTCTCGCTTACTCTTACATAGTCCGCCATGTTTTTTTCGCCGACTGATTCCACGCACGCCACGCCCGACACCTTGTACTTCGGCGATGTCGTTATCAACCAAACGGTGACCGACACCGCGCAGATCTACGTCAGTGATTACTCCACGCTCGGTATGGCCACGGCCACTGCGCCTTACGTCGCCGATCCCACACTCCCCGCCTTTGGGACGCATTTCATTATTCCTGTGCATTTCACGCCGCCCTACGTTGGCAACTTCAATGGTCTCCTGCAGGTGACGACCACCTATGACTATTTCGAGATTCCGCTGCGCGGTCGCGGCGTCTTGGCGAATGCGGCTCCCGAACAGATTCTTCCTTCCCTCTCCGCACCCTCCGTTTCGCCGAATCCGTTCAACGAGACGGCCACACTTGTTTTTGAATTACCTGCTCCCGGCAATGTGCGGCTGGAGTTGTATGATGTATCCGGCCGCCTCGTGAGCATTCTCACCAACGGTTATCGTTCGGCTGGAGCACAACGTCTCACGCTCGATGGCCGCGCCCTCGCCTCCGGCGTTTACCTTGCCCGATTGATCATGCCGCAGCGACAGTACACGCTGAAATTGCTGCTCTTGAAATAGAGGAGGAGAACATACATAAGTCTATCCTATGGCTAATTTGCTTGCTGTTGATCACCACTCACATTGCCTTCGCGCAATATCAGGGCTGGATCACCGGGCAGGAGCCGTGGCCGCCCAATGGCGATTCGTTGTGGAGCCCTTACGCCACCGGCGACACGTTCGTTTGTAGCGTGCACTCCAACGACCAAATGGCGATCTTTGGATCACCAGTCTTTTATGATATGGTCAGGACGCATGCGTCGAGCTTCTGGCAGGGACCAGGCTATAATCCGGAGTTTCATCTTCCGCCCGTCTTCGGCGCGCCGATTGTGCCGGTTCCCGGAGTTGCAGAAAGCTTGCGACAATTTGCCACGAATTACTATTCCCCCGGCAACGACAAGCAAATGCGGATCCGAATTATCGGTGCGCAGGCCGACGTCTGGATTTGGGACTTGGGCGAAGCGTTCGACTCCTTGACCGCTCAGCACGAGCAAATTCCACTTGGCGGCGGCGACAAGTGTATCTTTACAGAAACGCCGCTGGAACTTTTTGGGTTCGATATTCAAGGCTCCGTGACCGTCGGCTCGGCGCAAGTGGTGCGCCTGATGAACGATGTACGGGTCGGAGGTCCGAGCTCTGGGTCACCCGAATACCGGGTTTTGCCGGGCAACACGAACTACGTGGGGATTGTCAGTGAGGGCGATATCAAGATTGCCAACACTCCAGCCAACGGGCGCGAAAACTCGAATGGCTTGGGATTCGACCAGATGAATCCTGCCTTGACCGATATCGTGATTAACGCGGCAGTGGTGGCGGCTGGCAGCTTCACCTTCGAGCAGCAGAACGATCCGGACAGCGGTTACGTTTGTGACTGCGCTCCCGACTGGCGCGGGCAGATTTACCTCTACGGCTCCGTCATTCAAGGTACGCGTGGCTTTCTTTCACGGGCCAACAACGACGGTACGGGTTATCGCCTGATGATGCGCTACGATTCGCGCTTCCTGCGTCGCCGTCCGCCCTGCTTCTATGATCCGGGAGATTCGACCCGCATAACAACCGACACGTTAAGCTTCGGCGATGTGGTTATCGGGCAAACTGTAACGGACACTGCCCACATCTACGTTAGCCAATACAGCACGCTCGGCATGGCCACCGCCACTCCGCCCTATGTTGCCGATCCGACGCTCCCCGCGTTCGGCACACACTTCATCATTCCGGTGCATTTCACGCCGCCGTATGTTGGCAGTTTCAACGGTCTCCTGCAGGTCACGACCACCTATGATTATTTCGAAATTCCGCTGCGTGGGAGAGGAGTCGTGCCCAACAGCGCCGATTCGGCGTTCATCGTTCATCCCTCATCGTTCATCGTTTCTGTTTCCCCCAATCCGTTCAACTCAACCGCTGTTCTGACCTTTGAATTGCCCAGTCCGGAGCATGTGACGATTGACCTGCTCGACATTCTGGGCCGCCGCGCACTGACCCTGATGGACGAAAACGTTTTGCCCGGCGTGCATTCCGTTCCGTTGAATGCCAGCGCGCTTTCGTCCGGCCTCTACTTCGCCCACATCCGCACGCCTTCACAGCAGCAAACCTTGAAGCTGATGCTGGTGAAATGATAACAGGAGCCTTTGCGATGAAGAGCTTCGTCCAGCTTGTCACTTTTCTCTTCCTCTTCTTTTTGGTCCTAATGACCATAGGTTGTGATGAAAAGGAAAATGCCGTTTATCCCTGTGATGATTGTCCCGGAAGTGGACAAATTACGATCCTTCTCGGCGCTGACACCTTGCGCTACGTTCCTGGAGATTCTGCGTCCACTTCGGTCATGGTGATAGTCACGAGCGGTCAAGGCGCGGTGATGGCGGGGCAACGGGTATCTATGTCCTTGGCCAATCCCGCGCTTGGCTTTATCCAATATCAGAATATTTACCTTATGGATACCACCGATGCGCAGGGCCGGGTGATGATGCTTTATACCTCTGTCGGTGTATCGGGCACGGACACGATTTTTACCACAACTGGCGGTATCTCTGCGTCAAAGCCGATTGTGGTGATGCCGGTTGGGCAACCTGTTTGTGATGTGCGTTTCGTGGTATCGCGCAATGTCTATGACCCCGAGCCGCCAGATTCTCTATACGTTGAAGCATGCTTCAGCGATTGCAGCCACAACGCTATTCCGGGATTACCTGCATGGTTCGGCTGGCCCGGATCAGGCGGCCTACTCCATCCTCAATTATTTGCCGATTCGACCGGTTGCCTCGGTTCTGGATGGATTTCGCCGGACGATTTTGGCTCCTGGTGCGTGTATTGGATTGTCAACGCCGAACTCGACTCGATTTGCAGGACGATTGGACCGTAGCTCCGCCTCCATTCATCGTTCATCGCTCCTCGTTCATCGTTTTGTCCCCCCCGCCTTGCTCTTTTCCGCCATTCTCCGTAAATTAGCTCCGTGGCGGCGGCTTATGCAATCCTCCTCGGCATCACCTTCATCTGGGGCGCAACTTTTCCACTGGTGCAAATGGCGCTGGAAGAGTCGTCCCCGTTTGCCTTTGTTGCCGTCCGCTTCGCTATCGCCGCCGTGGTGCTCGGTGTCCTGTTCTGGCGCCGCTTACAGCATATCTCGCGCACGGACCTTGTTCATGGCCTGATCCTCGGCCTGCTGCTCTGGGGCGGGTATGCGTTTCAGACCACGGGCCTCGCGCGCACCACCGCCGCCCGCTCCGGCTTCATCACCGGGCTGCTGGTGCCGCTCACGCCGGTCTTTGCCTGGTTGATCTTTCGTGTGCGCATCAGCCTGCGGCTGTGGATCGCCGTGCTGCTCGCGTTTGCGGGGCTGGCGATCATCTCCCGTCCCGAAGCCGGCGGCTTCAATTTCGGCGACCTGCTCACGCTCGGCTGCGCGGTGGTGTTCGCCCTGCATGTGGCCTGTGTCGGAAAGTGGGCCAATCCCGGCAACGACGCGCAACTCACCTGGCTGCAAGTCGCCGCGACCGCGTTGTTGGCATGGGTGTGCCTGCCGTTCGAGTCCGGCGCGCATTTCGATCCCTCGCCCAAACTGCTTGGCATTACAATTTTCGGTGCGCTGTTCGCCACTGCGCTCGCGATTTGGGCGCAATTGAAATACCAGCCGCGCATGTCGCCGGCCGCCGCGGCGGTGATCTATGCTTGCGAACCGCTCTTCGCCGGACTCGCGGCGTGGTTTTTTCTACATCACATTCCGCCGACGGCCATGCTCTATGGCGCGGCCTTCATCGTCGCCGGGATGATTCTCTCGTCGCTGCCCGTCAAACCCAAACCTGCTGTCTCATGAAATATCTATTGTTCGCGGTTCTGCTTTTCTGCACATGCGCGCTTGCCGATCCCCGGCGCATCGTCGTCGAACGCCCGGCCACCGTGAAAGACACGACGCAGGCGCCGTTTCATTATCAGGCCGCGACCGATTCCACGCCGCCGCGCCTCGTGCTGGACCCCGGCGAAATGTTCTATCAGGAGCGCGTGGATTCGATCAATGACGCCGCCGAGCAGAAAATCCGTGACGCCATCAAGCAACTCGAAAAGCAGTTCCAAGACCCGGTCGTCGAAGATGCCGTGGGAAAGATGATCGGCGCCATCGTGATGGAGCAACAACTGGCTCTGCTCGACATTCAAATTGATCGCGCCTTCAGCCTGCGCGACACGCTGCTGCTGAAAGGCCTGGAACTCGCCTTTCACGAATTGCTGCTCAACGTCCCGCAAATCCGCGAGGAGCTGCTGAAGCAAGTCAACATGCTGCAAGCGAAATTCCGCCAGATGGAGATCGAATCCCAAGCGGTGCGGCGCGAGTAATCGTAGGGCCGTAATTCATTTGAGAATACAAACAAAGAGCGGCGGCCATCTGGCCGCCGCTCTTGTTTCTTGTGCCTTGTCATTCTGGACACTGCCGTATTCGGCAGGCGTCCAGAATCTCTCGGATTCCCTCTAATCTCCGGTGAAGAATTGCATCACAATCCACGCCACCGACATCAGCGTCACGGCCACAATAAAGGCCCAACACACGATGTTGTACGCGCGGCTGTTGACATGCTCCCCCATCAGCTTCTTGTTGTTCACGATAATCAGAATCGGAATCAGCGTAAACGGCAGCATCACGCCGTTAATGACCTGCGAGAAAAACATCACAGCGATGAGCGGCAGATTCGGCGTCAGCACGAGCAACCCGCCGATGACAATCAGCGCCGTATAGAGCACATAGAACTGCTTGGCTTCCTCGAACTTGTGGTCCAGCCCCGATTCCCAGCCCATCGCCTCGCACACCGTATAGGACGTCGAAATCGGCAGAATGGACGCCGCAAACAAACTCGCATTCAGCAGTCCAATCGCGAACAGAATTGCCGCGAAGCGCCCCGCCAGAGGCAACAAAGCCTGTGCCGCTTCCGCCGCCGTGTCAATCCGCACCGCGTGCGTGTACAGTGTCTCCGCGCAGACGACCACGATGAACAGCGCCACAATGGACACCGTGATCCCGCCGAAAATCGTGTCCATGCGCGAATAGCCGTAATTGCGGATGGAAACGTGCTTCTCCACGATTGACGCCTGCTGATAGAACTGCATCCACGGTGCGATCGTGGTGCCAATCAATCCAATCAGCATCAACAAATAACCGCGCTCGCGTATGATCTCCGGCACGACCAGCGCCTTCCCGACTCTCCCCCAATCGGGATGCACCTGATAACCGGTGATGATGTACGCGACATAAAACAGTGTCGCGAACAAGAACACTTTCTCAATCGAGCGGTAATTCCCCTTGATCACCAGCGCCCACACGGCCAGCGCGGCAACCGGCACGCTGATGAATTTCGAGACGCCAAGCAGTTCACCCGCCGCCGCAATTCCCGAAAACTCCGCCAGCACGTTGCCGAAGTTCGTCAGCAGCAGCGCGAGCATCAGGTAGAATGTCCACCGCACGCCGAACTGTTCGCGGATCAAATCCGAAAGCCCCTTCCCCGTCACCACGCCCATCCGGTTGACCATCTCCTGCACCATGATCAGCGCAATGGTCATCGGAATGAAAATCCACAGCACCGCGAGCCCGTAGTGCGCTCCGGCCTGCGAGTAGGTCGTGATCCCACCCGCGTCGTTGTCCACGTTGGCGGTGATGATCCCCGGCCCCATAATCGAGAAAAAGATCGCCGCCCGCGCCCACGCGGGTGAAAATCTGCTGCGCAGTTTATGGGGAATGAGATTGGGCACGGGAGGGAAAATCGAAAAATGAAAATTGAAATGACTTGCCGAGGCGGGTTCCACGAGATCAAATGCGCGAACAGACTCTTTCCGAGAACCCGCCCGAAATATCAGATTTGCGGTGTCGGCTGCTAATCAACTGTAGAACTCCCCTCTTTTGTTCCCCCCTTCGTAAGGGGGGAAGTCATTTAGGGAGTTGTGGTTGATGACGGTCGATTATCTCAAACTCCTCACCTCTCCCCCCATGCGATGGGGGGACAAAGGGGGGTCTGGACTAACGCTTCCTCGGCAGCTTCGGCTTGCGCGACGAGCGAAAACTCTTGATCGTCGTCACGGTATTCACGCTCGGCCTTTGCAGGCCGGTCGCTCGCTCCGGCGCCGGCACGCTGTAATTAAAATCGCGCAGCGCCACGCGCGGCAACGCATGACCCAAGTGCCGCTCGATTTCGCGCATCTGGTATTCTTCTTCCGGCGAAACCAGCGTAAAGGCGTCGCCCACCCGTTCCGCGCGTGCCGTGCGGCCGGTACGATGGACGTAATCCTCCGGCGTTCCCGGCACGTCGAAATTGATTACGTGCGTGATGCCTTCCACGTCCAACCCGCGCGCCGCGATGTCGGTCGCCACGAGCACTTCGTATTTCCCGCGCCGGAAGCCTTCCAGCGCCGCCTGCCGCTGCGATTGCGAGCGGTCGCCGTGAATGATGGCGATCTTCACATGCTCGTGCAACAGGACCTTCGCCAAGCGGTCCGCGCGCCGTTTCGTGCGCGTGAACACAAGCGCCGAGCGGATTCCGACTTCTTTTAAAATTGCCGGCAGCAGATACGCCTTCAAATGCGCCGCCACCGGATACACGGCATGGGTGATGCCCACCGCCGCCTCGGAACGATGTCCAATTTGAACCTCTTCCGGGTTGTGCAGCATGGAGTTCGCCAGCTTCGCAATCTCCGACGGAATCGTCGCCGAAAACAGCATCGTTTGCCGCTTGTCCGGCAGATAGTACAGGATGCGGCGGATGTCGGGCAGGAAGCCCATGTCGAGCATCCGGTCGGCCTCGTCGAGCACGAAAACATTAAGCGTATCGAGGCGAATATTGCGGTGATCGAGATGATCGAGCAGCCGTCCCGGCGTCGCCACCACGATATCCACGCCCTCCTTCAGCGCGCGCGTCTGCGGGCCGATCGCCACGCCGCCATACACTGCCGCGACTTTCACCTTCGTGTGCTTGGCGTATTGCCGCAGCGCGGCATCGATCTGCACCGTAAGTTCGCGCGTCGGGGAGAGAATCAGCGCGCGCAAAATGTGAGTGCGCCGGTTCTCTTCTATGATGCGCTGCAAAATGGGCAACCCGAAGGCCGCCGTCTTCCCCGTCCCCGTTTGCGCCGAGCCGATGATGTCGCCGCCCTTCAGTACGAGCGGTATCGCTTCTTCCTGAATCGGCGTGGGCCGCTCGTACCCCATCTCTGCAACGGCCTTTAACAGCCGTTCATCCAACCCGAACTTGGCAAACGGATTCGCCGCCGCCGGGTGTGTTTGGTTTTGTCTGTGTGGCATAGTCTATTCGTTTAGAAATTGAAATTCACTCTATTGTCATTCTGGACACCGCGCGGAGTGTAAAGCATCGTCAGTCACAATGCGATCCACGCGCGGGCGTCCAGAACCTCTCGGGGATCTTTTCTACTTGGAATCTGGGATTTCCGATTTAGATTTTGGATTTTCCCCTCCTTCATCCTTTCTTAGTCCGCTTTCCACACTCTGTACAAATGCGGCAGCAACTGATCGAACGCATGCTTGTAGCTGATCACACCCAGCAGTACGCCCTCCTCGTTTACCACCGGCAAATAGAGGAAGTTGTAGCGCAGGAACATGTCCGCGATCTCGTTCATGTCGGCATCGAGCGGCAAAGTGACCAGCCGCTGCTGAATGATGTTCTCCAATTGCAGCGCCGGATCGGTGGTCATCAAATGCCGCCAGCTGATTGCGCCCGCGAGCTTGCCGTCGTCGTCGTGCACATACACATAGTAGATGGACTCGATCTCCTCCGCCGACGCGCGGATAAGCTCCATCGCCTCGCCTACGGTGCGGTCCGCGCCCAACTCGATGAAGTCCGTGGTCATCAGCGAACCCGCGGTGTCCTCGCTGTAGGTCATCAGCTCCTGCAGCCCGGCTTTTTCTTCATCGCCCTCGAACGCTTCGAGAATGTCCGACGACGATTCTTCGTCCAAGTTCCCCAGAATATCCGCCGCCGCCGCGGGTTCCATCTCTTCCAAGATGTCTGCCGCGAGTTCTTCATCCATGCCTTCGAAGACGGACTTCTGCACGTCTTCGTCGGTCTCTTCGAGCACTTCGGCGGCCGTCTCCGCATCCAATGCCGCGAGCATCACCTGCCGCTGCTGATGATCAAGGTCTTCGAGAATATCCGCGAGTTCGCCCGGATGCAGATCGGCCAGTTTCTGCGCGCCGACGGTCAGTCGGATCGGCGCAATCCTCGCTGACTCCGACGCCACCGGCTGCACGAATTTCCACGAGATCAGATCGTCATGGATCGGCTTGCGAAAGGCCGCCGCGAACGGCTTTACCGTGCTCTCCCACCCCAGCCGCCGCAACAATCCGGAAAACCCCACGTCCACGTGCACAACCCATTGCCGCTCGCCGATCAGAATCTGAATGTCGTTCACGCGCACGACCTTCGCGCCTTCCACGTCCACAATCTGTTTGTCCCACAGCAGGGCGCGCACGCTCACGTCATCCGGTCCCAGCTCCAGCGGGCGAATCAGCTTCTCGTCCACGATCAGATAGCCGCGATTCAGCAGCGTATAATAATCTTCATAACTCGCCGGATAGAGCACGGCCGTGTCGCGATGCCGCAGCACCAGCCCGCGCACCTGCGGATAAAGTTCGCCTAACGTGGCGATCATATCCCACACTCGCCCCATCGAGGTCCCCAGCCGCAAACTCTTCGCCCGCCGCCCCAAAAATGAGGAAAGATAATGCAGTTCTTCGGTGTAGTTCGACATGTGTACCTCCGTCCCCCTACTTTGCGGGGGGACCACCGGGGGGAAATTCATACAATAACATACCAAATTCTATCAATTTAGTCAACCCGCGGCTTGATTTTTCGGCGAACTTTGTGTATTTTTGCTCACCCATTCAACCGACACGGATTCTCCGCAGTTCGTAAGCCCGTCACTTCCGCTATGTCCCGATTCGATAGGGACTTCAAGGAGGCGCGGCGGGCGGTTGAGAATCCTCACTTACTCCCGGATACAAGGACATTTCATGGCCCACATTGCTCCCTTCAAGGCTCTTCGATACAACCCCGGCACGGCCGGAGCCTTGTCTGATCTGGTCGCTCAGCCCTATGACAAGATTGACCGCGAATTGCAGCAGACGTACTATCGGCGCGATCCGCATAACATCGTCCGCATTATCAAATCGGAGGAAGCGAACAGCGTTCCCGAGACTGATTACGCCGGCGCCGCCAAGACGCTCAACGAGTGGCGCGACCAGGGCATTCTGACGTACGATCAGGAACCCGCGCTCTATATCTACTATCAATCCTTCACCTTTCGCGGCCGTTCTTACACGCGCAAGGGGTTTGTTTCGTCTGTGGCGCTCGCGGGAGAAGGCGTCCGCGCGCATGAGCACACGCTCGCCGGGCCAAAGGCGGATCGCTTGCGATTGCTGCGGGCGACGGAAACGAATGATGAACTGATCTTCATGCTCTTTTCCGATCCGGTGCACGAAGCCGTGCACGCCATGGATGCTTCGATTGAAGCGCAGGAGCCGCTGCTCGAAGCCACCGACGATTTCGGCGAAACGCATCACGTCTGGAAGATCACCGACAAGAGTGTGATCGAGAAGCTGACGAAACTCGTCGCGCCGGTGGAGCTCTTCATCGCCGACGGCCACCATCGCTATGAAACCGCGATCAATTACAAGCAGGAGTGCGAAGCGAAGGGCTGGAAGGCGGTCGGCGCGCAGGGCTTTGATCATCGCATGATGGCGCTCTTCCCAATGGAAGATCCCGGACTGGTGATCTTCCCCACGCATCGCCTGGTCCACGACGTCAAGGATTTCGACGGCGCGAGACTTGTTAATCAATTGAAGGAGAAATTCGACGTGCAGCCCGCCGCGTCTGCTGAAGAGCTGTTCCGCGTCATGGACGAGCACCCGGTCGAGCAGGCATTGGGTCTGGCCGTCTCCCCCACGTTTACGGGGGATGGGGGGTCTGCTGTCCCTCCGCTTGCGGGGGGATCAAGGGGGGTTGGGGGGCGGAATTTCTTCTTCCTCAAACTGAAAAATATTTCCATCGCCGATCGCGAAGGTCCAGACGGAGCATCCGTCTCGGCGAAGCGCTTGGGCGTGACAATTCTCCATCACTTCATTCTCGATCAACTCTTGGGCATTGACAATGCCAAGCTGGAAGCCTACACCAACGTGAATTACGTCCGCGACCGCGAGGAAGCCGTCGAGCGCGTCGGCCAGGACGGCACACAGGCGGCATTCCTGTTAAATCCCACCGATGTCGCGCAGGTCAAAGCTGTCGCCGAGCGCGGCGAGCGTATGCCGCAAAAGAGCACGGATTTCTATCCGAAGCTCTTAGCGGGATTGGTGATGATGCCGCTGGAGATCAAGAAATGATACCGTATTCTTGTTTGTAGGGTCGGCCGTCAGCCGACTCCGAAGAGCGGGTCAACGACCCGCCCTACAACCATTCGGCCCAAGGAGACCGTTATGCTTCGCATAATTTTCGCGGTCGCTATTCTGCTTGTATCGAGTTTCATTTTCTCCGGCTGCAAGAAGGACGAGGACGAAAATCCGCCGCCCACGCCGCCCGACATTCATCTGGAGTTGCTGTTGGCGGAGGAAACTCCGGTGGGCATCACAGCGGCCTGCACGCTGCGTGTCAGCGGAATGGATCTCCCGGATTCTGTCGTTCTGTGGGCGGCGGGGCAGACGGTGCATACCTACTATGTGACGCAGTTGCCGCAGCAGTTTTACGGCCCGGTTTTTACGACCGACACGACCGCCGCGACTCCCGTCGCGGCGCGGGTGTATTTGGCGGGGCAGGTGGTGGCGGCAGATTCCGACAACATTTTCGCCCGCGCCTATTCCTTCGTCGTCAGCGGCCCGGACTCCTCACTAACCGGCGCGGCCACGCGCTTTCATATCCGTCTTGACCCGGCGCGCTTGTTTCGGATCATCCGGGTGGAAACGCGCGTGCAGACGGTGGAAGTGACGTGCCCTCCCGGCGGCGGGTTGTTCGAGACGGACGTGGACGTGGTGTATGCGACGGCGGGGCCGGACTCGGTGCGGGTGCGAGTCTTAGCGCGATCCGGCGGACAGGCAGTTCTTCGGCACTTCGTGATGGTTTACGAAGCTTTAAGCGCAGAGTTGAATGTAACAGCTTCGGAGGGCATCTGGCCGCTCGCGGCGCATCTTTCAGTTGTGATCAGCCCGAGCGAGCGCGTGGATTCGCTGCGCATTCGTTCGGGCAACGGCGTACTGGATACGTTGATTATCGCGCCTTCGGGTCTGGGTGAGTGGGACGTGCTGTATGGAGCGCGGGGGGATTATCTGGCGCAAGCGGTGGTTTACGGCTGGGACACGACGCTGGTGCGCGAGCAGTTGGTCTCCGCCAACAATGCCTTCCACACGGCGAGCCTGATTGTTGATCCGAGTTCGGGCGAGGAGCCTTTGGCGACCACGCTGCGGGTGGAGTTTACGACTCCGGTGGATACCCTCGTACACAGCGTGCAGGTGGAGTACGGCAACGGCGACACACTTATTGTGCAGCCGGTCAGCCCCATCATTCTGCCGCGCACGTATGGGGAAGGACAGTATCTGGCGCGGGCTACGGTTAATGCCCGCGACACGACGATTGTTCTGGAACAGCCGATTTCGGCGGGAAACGTGCCGATTCTATACAGCGCTTCGTTAAGCGTGAATCCGGGCGAGGGCGATGCACCGCTGAGCACCATCGCGACGCTCAGTGTGCAGGCTTCCCGGCCGGACACCTTGGCGGTGACGTTTAATCGGGGCATCGGTTCCGACACCACGTTCAGCGCCATGACTCCGCTCGCTTTTTCGATGCCCACCACGTATGACGTCGGTGATTTTGCCGTTCGTGCTAACATCCAAGGAAGAGATTCGCTCATCGTGCTCTCCGATTCCGTCCATTCCAGGAATACGCCTCCGCAAATGAATCTGCCTCAGAGGACGGCGTACGAGGACAGCAGCATGGCACAAGTCAATCTTGACGCAGTGACGTTCGACAGGCAGACGCCAGACTCGCTCCTGTTGTTTGAGCTGTTGTCTCAGAATGGACCAGCAACTGCATCATTAGAGAATCATCTGCTCAACTTTGCTCTGCAGCCTGAAGCGTCAGGGCCGGGAAGTGTTGCTTTGCGAGTGACTGATCAGCACGGCGCATTCACGGACAGGACGCTCAACTACAATGTCTTGCCGATGACTGATTTACGGATTAGTCTTGCAGATCTTGAGACGCTCGAACCGCTTTCCAATGGCATCGTCAACATCAACGGCCAGGATTACCTGTTCGGGGATACGTTGCACACACAAGTCACGCCAGGAGGGATTATTCCTGTGCGGGCAGTGCATACGCTCGACAATAATGTGCAGAGCTTCGAGAGGACGTGCGACATGAATACTTCCTCAGACAGGGACACGACCATTCTTGTGTCGACGTATGGTGCATTGCAGGAACAGAACATTTCGCCGTTCAGGTATAGGACATACATAGATGAAGGAAGAGTTGCCCTTGCAAATATAGGTGGTGAATGGAGATTAGTGATGAAAAAAATCAACTTCACCAACGCCCATCTCGGCTTCGAGAACGGCGGGTACACGTGGTGGATTGGCAAGACGAATCCTAACAATGGTCTGCAATGGACTGACGACGAGCAAATACTGCAGGAAAATATTATTCTCAATGAGATAAACACAAATATTTATCAAAATCATGCATGGGCTAGACCCAATTCTCACAGGGCAACGCCGCAGGACAGCAGCTACTTCATAGAAGGGTATGGAACGACAAGAGACGGGCTCATTCCCAGCTATAAATCACCAAATATGTCATTTATAGGTGTGTACGATAGAAACTTCGACGGCATTATTGAATCAGTATACATCGAAATCATACAGTTTTTACCACAATCAGCAATTGTCCAAGAGAATCTCAGCGCACTCGCATTTCCCAATGAAGTGGGAACAGTCGACTCAACCCTCACTCCTTATGAGACAGTTTTACATGCACAGAGCCAGAGGGACACCATGTCCCGCGCGGACATCAAGGCGACGAACGAAGCCATCAACCTGCCTGACGCGGAAGAGCTGGACAGGGTATATCATATCCGATAGCTTCTGGACAAGGGGCGAGTGCAGGAGCACTCTCCGCCGCGAAAACCCGATAGCTTGTTCCGGCGGCATGTGTCCTTGAACGCCGTGAAGCATTTCTCCGGCCCATTCACTTTTGCCACCCCCCTTGCCTTTGTCATCCTTGAACGAAGCGCGCCGCCGAAGGCTCCGGCTCCTCAAGATCATGCCTATCGGCGCGCGTAGTGAAGGATCTCTCCGGATAGCGTATGTTCTACAAGCACTATCCGGCAATCCGCAGTGGGAAGACCTGTCTCTCAAATGGGGTACGATTGACTAAACCCCGATTCCCCGAGAGATCCTTCACTTCGCGCGCCAATACAAGATTGCGGTAGCGCGTGGAGAGTACGGTGGCGCGCTTCGTTCCAGGATGACAAACGCGAGGGAATGAAGCCGGCCTTTTCAGATTCGGGGCACGTGATGACATCGTTCACTGCGTTCAAAGAGAAGCTGTGCCGCCGGATGCAAAGATAGTCTGCTGATGTAGGGCGGGTCGTTGACCCGCTCTGAGAGTCGGCTGACAGCCGACCCTACAAGGTATAAAATGCAAACGCCGACCTGCAGGGAGCACAGGTCGGCGTTTCTTTATTCTTTCCCCCACGTAGTGGGGGAAACACAAAGGGGGTAGACGGAAGGGGGGGAATCTTACCGCCGCCCTCCGCGGCGATTCTGATTCGAATTGGATTTGCTGCCGCTATAGACCTTGGTCTCTTTGCGGCTCTCGTGCTCGCGCCGCTTTTCCACCTGCTTCACCTTCTGCGGCGGCGGTGCGTCTTTGCGGCGGTCCTTGCCCTTGTTGTAATTCCCGCCGTCATGCCCGCGATCCCGGCGCTCATTGCCGTTGTAGTCTCTGCGCTCGGAACCGCTGCGGTCACGACCCCAGTCGCGCTGACGCGGCGCAGGACCGCGCCAATCCCCGTCGTGACGGTCGTGATGCCGGTACCAGCGTGTGTGCCAGTCGTTCCAGTGATGCCGCCAGCGCGGCCCGTAGTAGCAGGTATAGTACCGCGGCGGCAAGGGCAGGTAGATGTAGAACGTCGGCGTGCAGTCATACCAGATGATGTACGTGTCGCCGCACGGCCCGTAGTTGTCGTAGTAAAAATCGTCCGCCGTCACCCAATACGGCACCCCGTCGTCATTCGTCAGCCAGATCGAGAATCCCGGTCCCCAAATGCTCGCGGCATAATACCATTCACTGCGCCCGTAGGGATCGTACCAGCAATCCGCTGTCACGCGCGAACCGCTCCACAGGCGGTAGCCGCGCTCGTCCCAATAGGACTCCGGTCCTAACTGCATGCCAATGAGCGTCCCATCATCGGTGCGAAGATACGCTTCCTGGCCTACTATTCTCTCCACCACACCGCACACTTGCGTGCGGCGCAGATCGCGCCCGCCATAACTGTCGCGACTGCCATAGGCGCTGGCCGCACCCGTCATCGCCAAGGTCCCGATGAGCAGTGCGCTCATCCATAATGCTATTCGGTGTGTCATCGTCAACCTCAACCCGTGAAGAATCGCTTTCTGTTCATTGGACGCGCGGCCCACCCAGAGGTTTAATAGGATCTTGCGGCGGCGCAATCCACCGAAATTCACCAAAATCAAAGGGTAGGGAACAACCCTACCCTTGCATCTCATTGCCCGGTTTTGACGGGATGGCGCTTTCACCTTGCGGTTCCGGCAGAAGCTCAGCGCTTGTTCAATTTCAGCAGCCGCAAATTCGGTTGTCGGTGGCAACTGATACAGGCGTTGTCGTGGCCGTGATCCTGCGTATCGTTCGCGTGGCACTTGTCGCACAACTGGTACTGTGATGCCGCTCCGTAGGGGCTGGGAATCGGCCAGGAACCCGATGGTGTGCCGTCCAAATTCACATAGCGGGTATTGAAATCCCACCGCCCGATGTCGGGGCCGCTGCTGGCATGCGCCCGGTGACAGGTGATGCAGCTCACCCGGCTATCGGCGCTCGGGCCATGCGTCATCGAGATCGTGCTCGACGGATCCTCAAACGGAACTTGCGGCAAATAGGCAGTGGCAAATGTCCCGCCATCCGGGTCGGCGCTGCCGTTGTACACGTTGTACGTATGCTCCTGATCGCCGCCGATTGATTCATCGCTGGGATGCTCAAAACCGCTGCTCGAGTGGTGGAACACGCCGTGGCAGTTCGCACACCATGCGCTCATTCCGCTTCGATAGGCTGTGTGATTCGCCGGCGATTCCGATACGCCGGCCGGGTCAATTCCCGTCGCCTCCGGCGCCGGGTTGACAAAGAAAAAGTTCCCGGCGGGTACGATGCCGACTCCATACAGCATGCGGAAGTTCGTGTTCCCGTGCGGATCGTGGCAACTCGTGCAGCTCAGCGCCGACGACGGGTAGGACCCGCCCGGTGCTGCGGCGTGAGCCGGATCAACGCCGGCATTCCGTGACGGGGCAATCACACTGTGTCCGGCATAAAAGCCCGCCAGGGGATGCTGTGCTCCGTCCGGTGCGTCGTTGATATTGTCTTCTTGGAGAAAAACAAAATTCCCCGCGCCGTGCTCCGGCGGCGGGGACAGCGGATTCGTGCCCCACACCGCGCCCGTGTTCGTGGCATGGCACGAAAGACAGACTTCGGTCGCCGATTCATACCTCAATCCGTATTCCGCCGGCCCCTGCGGATTCACGGGCAATCCGTTTTCGCTGTTGTGGATAGTATGGCACGCATCGCAGCGCGCGACGCCGTCGCGGTGAAAGGCCGCCACACTGGCGGCCGTCACCAGCAGAAAGATCACCAGCAATGCCGAACGAATTCTCATCTCAGCCTCTTAGCCCTCAAGGTTCGTCTCGCGCTTAATCCAGCCGATTCAAGAAGTCTCTCACCGTTGGCAGGAACACGTGATCGCGCACGCTCGCGAGCGGATGATTGGTGTCCGCCAGCACGCAGATTTGGCCGCGCGGCAGCCCGCGATAGAGATCCACCGCTTCTTCCACCGGCACCAGTTCGTCGCGGTCACCCACCGACACCATCACCGGAAACGTTCCGTCTTCCAGATCCATCTGCGTCAGGCCGATGTCCGGCAGCCCCGTCACGAGCTTGTTCAGCCACGGCAGCATCGCTTCCAGCTTTCCCTCGCCGTGCAGTTCTCGCAGGCGCTGCAGATGCTCCGGGTTGTTCTCTTCGAGATACGACAGTTCCAGTTCCGCGCCGAGATTTTCCGCTTCTTCGCCCGACCAGTAAAACTTGGTGGCGTGCATCCACACGCCGACGACGCGCGTCGGATGTTTCAGCGCCCACGCCAGCCCGGCGTAGCCGCCCAGACTGTAGCCGATGATCACCACCGGCTCGGCGCTGATTCCTTGCAGCAGCTTGTCAATCTCGTCCACGATCACGCGCAGCGTGAGAGACTTGGTCATGTCCGACGGGCCATGACCGGGCAGGTCCGCCGCAATCACGGTATAACCCATGTCCGCGATCGGCTGCAAGAGAGGCTGCCACTCGGACTCGATCGTCCCCAGCATCCCCGGCAGAATCAAAATGGGAGGTCCGCTCCCAATGGAGGTGTAATGTAGCATGGGAAAATTATGGTTTGAGAGTATTTGAAAAGATGAAAAGATTTTGAAATCACAGTCCCGCGCTCAGCTCATCCAGCACGCGCGCTTCCTCCGGTGCGAGCCGCTTCCCCGCTGCGCCGAGCGAATGACTTAGCTGCGCAAGCGAAGTGGCGCCGATAATCGGCGACGTGATGAATGTCTTCGTCAGGCACCACGCCAGCGCGGTCTGCGTCATCGTCTCGCCGCGCCGCTCTGAAATCTCTTTAAGCTGCTCCAGCACGCGCACCACCTGCGGGGTGAGTTTCTCCGGCGCGCGCTGATTCAGCGTATGCCGCGCATCTTTCGGCAGCGGCTTCCCCGGCACATACTTGCCCGTGAGCAATCCGCCTTCCAAGGGCGAATACGGTATAATCGCAATCTTCTCGCGCAGGCAGTACTCGGCCAAGTCCGGCTCCACGCGCGAGTGGCAAATCAAATTGTACTTCGGCTGCGACGTGATGAAGCGCGGCAAGTGCTGACGCTCGGCGATGTCATTCGCCTGCCGGTGCTGCGCGGCCGTGTAGTTCGACAGCCCCAGCCAGCGCACCTTGCCCGCTTTCACCAGCTCGCCCAACGCTTCGACGGTTTCTTCCAGCGGCACCCATTCATCTGGTGAATGGCACTGGTAGAGGTCAATGTAATCCACACCTAATCGTCGCAGCGAATCGTCGCACGCGCGCATCAAATGGCTGCGCGACAACCCTTCGCCGTCCTCGCCGTCCCACATCCGGCCACGCGCTTTGGTGGCGAGCACAATCTCCGTCCGTTGCTTTGTCTTCAGCCACCGGCCGAGGATCGTTTCGCTCTCGCCTCCGCGATTTCCCTCGACCCAGTTGCTGTAGATATCCGCCGTGTCCAAGAAATTGATGCCGTGATGAAAGGCATGATCGAGAATCTGCTGCGATTCCCGCTCGTCATTCTGCCACCCCATCGTCATCGTCCCAAGGCAGAGTTCGGAGACGGCGAGATCAGATGAACCGAGAATGCAGTTTTCCATGCCTACTTCGGATTCTGATACACATTGCCTTTCCGCGGTGGATCGGTTGCCGGTCGAATCTCCGGCATCGGATTTCCTTTGAACAGCGGAGAGAGTTTCGCCTTCAACTCCGCCGCCGCTTCGTCTTCTGAAGGATCTTCGATGATCGCTTCCACCGGGCACTCCGGCACGCAGGCGCCGCAGTCAATGCACAGCTTCGGATCAATCACCGCAAACGGTTGTCCCTCGTGCTCGCCGGGGTAAATGCAATACACCGGACACACCTGCATGCACGAGGCATAGCGTTCCCCAAGGCACTTGTCGGTAATGACGAACGTCATCTATCTGTCTAAGTCCTGTTAAATCAAGCTTATCTAACGAAAAACGGGCACTCGCCCGTTCTTTCCCCTGCTTCTAATATGGCGATTTTGGCGAAAAATTGCAACCCGCTTTTCACCGGAAAACAACGGATTCGACACTATCTTTACTTCGGCATCACTTGATGAAAGTTTGCGAAACGTCTTGCCTCTCCACTTCCGGCTTGCTATATTCTGGCATGCTCAAGCACCTCCTGATTGCTGCTGCCCTCGGCGTGCAATCGTCACTGGCGTGGGTCACCGAGAGCGAGCCGAATGACGCCTCTTGGCAAGCGGATCCGGTGCAGTGCGGCGACACCGTGTATTGCGCGCAGCTTTCCTCTCCCAGCGACGCCGACAACTTCCGCTTCACCGCGGCGTTGGGCGATTCGCTCGTGCTGCTCACCTTTGCCTGCAACGGCAGCCAGACCAACACGTTTCTCGTGCTTTACGACGCAAACGATTCCGTGCTCGCGGTTAACGATAACGGAGGTGCGCAATATTTTTCGCAGATCCGCCGCGCGATCACGCAGACCGGAGAGTATGTCGCGCGTGTGCTGCGCGGCGGCCCTTCCCCGGACTCCACTTACCATCTGACCATCACCTGCCCGCATCCGCCGCCGGAAAACTTCGATCTCTGCGAGAGCGCGCGGCCGATAGATGCGCTGCCCTATTACGACGAAGGCAGCACGGCCGGTGCCACCAATCAGGCCGGCACACCTGCGCCGGACGTCTTCTACAAATTCTCCAACCCCACCACCGGCACGTATCACATCACCGTCTGCTCCGATCTCTTCAACTCGCGCGTGCAAGTGCTCGGCCATTGCATCGGCGATTATCTCGATGATGCGGACACCGGCTGCAATCTCGGCGCGGCGCTGACCACGTACAATCTCCCGATCGGGGATTATTATCTGATGGTCGAAGGCACAGCCGCGAACCAATACGGCGCATTCTCCATCGAAGTCACGGCGCAGCTCTCCGAATGCCCCACGCCCTTTCCAATCGTGCTGCTTCGCGTCGGCGGTTTGCCGCTGCTTGATTGGCCGGAACTCGACGGCCCCGCTTACTATATTGTGTGGTCAAGCGCCGCGGTTAACGCTCCTTACGAACATCTCGGCACCACTGTTTTCACCTATTTCACCGATTCCACCGGCTTCAGCAGTCCCCGCTGGTTCTACTACGTCACCTCCGTGTGCCCGTGGTAACAAGCGCGGCAGAACTCGTGACAACAACTACCCCCCAGTCGCCGACTGGGGGGCTTTTGTTGCCGAAGGAGAAACATCCTCACGGGAAAATCCCGCGCTCCTTATATACTTTTTCGAGACGCGAAAGCGCCACAATGTACGCCGCCGTGCGCCAGTCCATGCTCTGCGCGCGCGCCTTGTCGCGAACTTTTTCATAGGCGGCGATGATGCGCTTCCGCAGCTTGGTATCCACCTCGTCCAGCTCCCAGAACTCGCTGCGCTTGTTTTGCAGCCATTCGAAATAGCTGACGATCACGCCGCCGGAATTGCACAAGATATCCGGCAGCACGTGGATCCCGCGCCGTTCGAGGATCGCATCCGCTTCGGGAACGGTCGGCCCGTTCGCGCCTTCGGCGATCAAGCGCGCATTCAGCACTTCAGCGACCTCCGCCGTGATCTGCCCTTCGATCGCCGCAGGAATGAAGATGTCCACCTTCGTGCGCATGAACGCGTCATGGTTAAGGGCGGTCGCTTTCGGATATCCCACCACACCGCCATGACTGGCCACATAGCGCACCAGATCCTCGGGATCCAATCCGTCGCTGTTGTGAATCGCGCCGCTCGCATCTTCCACCGCAATCAGGCGCGGCCCGAGCGGCGAGAGCAGGCGCGAGACCCATGATCCCACATTCCCATAGCCTTGCACAGAGAACGTCGCGGCGAACAAGCTGAAGCGCTGATCTTTCGCCCACTGCTCGATCAGATACACCATGCCTTGGCCGGTGGCTTTTTCGCGTCCGAGACTGCCGCCCGACTCCACCGGTTTGCCGGTGACCGAGTGAATACTGCGCATGCGCTCGTGCGGCGGCAGCGTGGAGAGATAGGTGTCGAGAATCCACGCCATAATCTGCGGATTGGTGTTGACGTCGGGGCCGGGGATGTCGTACTCGGGGCCGATCGCCACGCCCAACGCAAACGTGAAGCGGCGCGTGATGCGTTCGAGTTCGGTCGGCGAGTAGCGGGCCGGATCCATACGGATGCCGCCTTGCGCGCCGCCGAAGGGAATGCCGATCAGCGCGGATTTGAGCGTCATCAACGATGCCAACGCGCGGGCGAGGTGGTTGTCGAGTTCGGGATAGAAGCGCAGTCCGCCCTTGAACGGTCCCTGCACGTTGTTGTGCTGCACGCGGTAGCCGGTGAAGATTTCGATCCGCCCGTCGTCCATCTTCACCGGGAAGTGCACGATGATTTCGTTGGTGGTGACGGCGAGAATTTTGCGAATGTGCGGATCGAGTTCCATCAGATCGGCTACCCGATCAAAGCGCCGCCGCACATCGTCGTAGGGATTGGCCTGCGCCGCCACCGGCGACGCATTGAGTTGAGGAGTTTTCTTTTCCTGAGGTGACATCGAACTATCCGTAGGAGTTAAGAACGGGACTATGTGAAACTATTCGCAAATATAGCCAACATTTGCGACTTCAGCAAGTCCTCCCCGTCCACCTTGACAAACTCCCTGTTCTTGCGTATCTTAGCTCATTACTGCAAGTAATGCCTCCCGAAGGGGCCATTTCATCCCCTTCCATCACGAAACCCATGTTTTCCCGTGCGTCGCATGGCTGTGCGCTGTCCATAAATAGGAACTTCCACGCTTTAGGAGCTCGTAGTGCTTCAACCTGACAAGAGTCACATCGAATTTCAGATTCCCCCGCTCGCGCACACGTCGATGTACAATTGGCACAAATACTGGGCGCGGAAAACTTGGAATGTGGTCGGTGAATGGATCGAGACTTATTGCCCGGAAGGCGGCATCGTCGTCGATCCATTTATGGGAAGCGGCGTCTCGGTGATCGAGGCCGTCCGGCGTGGTCGCCGGGCAATAGGAATAGACCTGAACCCGGTCGCGGTTGAAATCGTCGAGCTAACCTTACGTGACGTTGATCTCGTTGCATTGAAGGAAGCATTCTCGCGAGTCGAGAAAGCGGTCGCCAAGAAGATCGAAGATCTCTACAAGACAGAGTGCCGAAAATGCCATCAAGAAGTTGATGCTGCGTGCTTCATTTGGAACGATGACAAGCCAGAACTTGTGCGTTACGAATGCACCTGCGGAAAGCGTGAGGAACACGGCGCCAAACTTAACCCTGATGACAAGGCGTTGATCAAGCAAGCGGAAGATGCTTTGGCCGCAAGTAAATTATGGTATCCGCAAGATCGGCTGTATTATCCTGACGACTCCCCCTTCAAAGAGAAGCAAAAGTACAACAGCATTCCAGAACTCTTCACACAGAGAAATCTCTATGCGCTTGCTCTTCTCATGCGCCAGATAGAGAAGGAAGCAAATCCGCTGCTGCGACGATTCCTGAAGATCACGTTTTCCTCAATGGTCCACAATTGTTCCAAAATGATGCCGGTTGGAAATCCTGCTGATACCAACCATTACACGTTCTTCAGCAGTCCTGGCTGGACTCAGCATTCATATTGGCATACTCCGCGGTTCATGGAACAACCCGTGTGGCGCAAGTTCGAGAGCGCGTTCTCAGGCCATCAGGGAATTCTCAATGCAAAGACAGAGAGTCAAGAAACCTTCAAGAAGCCGGTCAAGTTCGCCCGAAACATTGACCAGTTCTTGGAGGGTAAGGCCGATGTACTCCTCGTTGCCGGTTCCGCCCAGGATACGCTGCGCCAATGGCGCGAAAAGAAATATCATTCGTCCTTCGCGGACTTCTGTTTCACCGATCCGCCGTACGCCGGCTCCATCCAATATGGCGAATTGAGCTTCATGTGGGTCAGGTGGCTCGGGATTGACGGTGATTATCTTAGCGATCTCATCCAAATGGAGGTCGTCGAGAACGCGCGCCAGAAAAAGAACTTCGAGCGCTATGAGCAGATGCTCGCGGCAACTCTTGGTGAGATCAACTCGGCCCTCAAACCTGACGCGCACATGGTGCTGACTTTTCACAACCCAACCTTCCGGGTCCGCAATGCCACCATTCGAGCAGCCACCCGTAAGAAATTTGACTTCGAGAAGATCCACCACCAACCGACAGCCGTCGTTTCAGCGAAGAGCTTGTTGCAGCCTTTCGGATCAGCAACCGGCGATTTCTACCTGCGCTTTCTGAAACCTCGCTCAATTCATGTAGATACTCTCCAACCTTGGGATGAAGCACGTTTTGAGCGAGCTGTTATGGATGGAGTATATCACTTGCTCGCCGAACGCTGGGAACCGACTCCCTACACAATCATCATTAACTTCATTGATCCGCTCTTAGCCAGAGAAGGGTTTTTCCGCGAGTTGTACTCGGGCTTTGACGTGAACACGGTGTTGAAAGCCCGTGAAGGCGACGATCTCGTGATAGAGGAGGTGAAAATCGGCAATGTCTCCGGAAAAGCCTGGTGGTTTAAATATCCGGAGAGAATAAAGCAGAGAGGCGTTCCGCTCACGGAACGTGTGGAAGCAAGCGTGATCCGCGAATTGCTCTCCAAGAATCGTGTTACCTTCACGGATATTTGGCGCAGGATCGGAGAGGAGTTTCCCAACAGCCTCACCCCGGACGCACTCAGTATTCGGGACGTATTGAAAGACTACGCAAAAGAAGCCAAGGGCGGAATGTGGCAAATCCTACCACGCTTCCGCGAGCGAATCGGTCAGCACAAACTGCTCATCACAACTTTGGCACAGATTGGTTCTGCATTGGGATATCAAATATGGATCGGCAGGAACGAACAGTCTAAGGCCGGTCCCCATAAGGAGTCACTTCAGAGTCATGTTACTGCCGAGCCGAGTATTTTTGCTGGCTCAGGTACGGAGGCTGACCGCTCAATCTTAGACATGGACTTACTCTGGATTAAGGGGCGAAAGATCATCACGGCATTTGAGATTGAATTCTCCACCACAATTACTTCTGCCATCGAGCGAGGCTCGCATCTTCCAGATTCTGCGGATCGGTTCATTGTTCTTCCAGAAGAGCGTATTCCTAAGCTCAAGCGAAAAATGGAATCATCTTTCTTCCGGCGCGGATTCGAAGAATTCGGGTGGCACGTCTTGGTTTTTGATAGCGTACTCGACAATCAGAAGCAACTGGCCACAGGGAAAATTACTTTGTCTTCATTGGTTTGGGATTCGATTAGCTCGCCAACGGGACGAAACACCGGACAGCTCGCGCTTCAGCCCCCTGAATGACCAGATTCCGACCGGGTTGTGATTATCGTGGCGGCATCTTTCTGCACGTGCCCCAAATCTTCATTCCCTGAGAGATCCTTCACTGCGCGCGCCGATGATGTTTCGTGGTCTGCGAGAACATGTTGAGGCGGCGCGCTACGTTCAAGGATGACAAACAAAAAGAGATCGGGTTCCGGCCGGGTTGCGAAGACTTAACCCGGCTCGGCGAGGAGACCAACACCCGGGAGGGTGTTGGCTAGTGATCAAGAGGTGTTGGCTCGGGCGCGGGGATTAGTAGTCCATTCCACCCATGCCGCCGGATGAACCTCGCAACGGACACGCAGGAGACTCAGAACACCCACAAGGGGTGTGCCTACGAAACAGGGTCTGACTGGGTCATGTGCAGACCCATGCCGCCGGAAGGAATTACTTTCCCCCCTATGATCCCCCCACAGAGTAGGGGGATAAGAGGGGAAGGATGAAAAAGCAAAAGCCGCACGGAGTCGTTCCGTGCGGCTTTTGTAACGCTAATCCTTTAACTAATCTCCCGACAGCCGGGCGATGCAATCGGCCCCTACGATTTCCCGGTCAGGCGTTCGCGGAATCCTGACGCGGCGGATGGTCGCCCGTCGGACGCTCGCCCTTGGGCCGGGCTTCGCGCACGAGCAGCTTGCGCCCCTTCAATTCTACATCGTGCAGACTGGCGACCGCATTCTTGCCTTCGTCGTCGTTCGGCATCTCAACGAAGCCAAAGCCGCGCGAGCGGCCCGTCAAGCGATCCGAGATCACGCTGCACACCGAGACCGTGCCGTACTGCTCAAAGGCTTCCTTGAGTTCAGCCTCCGTGAGCGTGTAGGCCAGATTACCCGCGTAAATGTTAATCATCTGCCTTTCCTTTCCAACCCTTGGGGACGGATTATGCCCCAAAAACGCCTGTCACCTGCCAATCCATCGCCAAGCCGAAAAGGAATCCGAAACAATCCCTCCCGTGACAAAGGCCTGCGAGGGGGCCAAAACACACAGCCCGAAAACCAGACGCGAAAGAGCTTAGCACGGTTGGTGACCCAACCTGTCTTTCGAGCGTAATCTAAATAATAAATGTCCTGAACACAAGCGTTTTTTTCAATTCCGTCAATGACCGGCGGCGGGAGCAAAAAGTTGTCCACCCCGTCTGTGACAGGGTGGACAACGCTGAGACGAAGCCGGGAAATCAGCTCAGCTCTCGACAGTCACCCGATCCGCGGTGGCGCAGAGCATCGTCCGGTCACTGTCAAGCGCTTGAATTTTCAACAAATAATCGCCGGTCTCGGTGATTTCAGGGGAAACCCAGTCAAACGTCCGGCTGGAAGGCAGTGACAGATAAGGCCGGCCTTGCGGATCTATGACCGTGGCTTTCCTGTCTTCGAGAGAGGCCAGCGCCTCCGGCTCCCCTGCGCGGTCGGCCGTCATTGCGGCGCGTTGCGCACGGCCACGATATAGTAGAAGCGGCGGATGATCGCGTTCGGCTCTCCGGGCGGGATGTCGTCCTGCATTTTGTTGTTTGACGTCGTGCGGATGTGCTCTGCGTCGGACAGATCTCCGCTCGTGGCGCGATAAACATAATAGCTGTCGGCATACATCACGCGCCGCCAGCGCAGCGTGATCGAGGTCGCCCCCGTGCGATACACCGAAACCTGCTGCGGCGGCGTGAGCGGCGTTTGCATGTTCAGCACAAAGTTGGCGGTATCGGCGTCCCCCACGGCATCGCTGACGCGAGCGGAAAACGGAAACGAGCCAACGCTGTAGGTCGTTCCGATCAGAATGCCGGCGGGGTTTAATGCCATGCCGGGCGGCAGCGTGCCGCTCACCACGGTCCACGAGTAGGGCGTCGTACCGCCGATCGCCACGAGCGAATCGTTGTAGGCAAACGAGGCCAGCCCGTCAGCGACCTCTGTATTCAGAACCGTCGGAGCGAGCGGTTCCATTTCCACGTTCTTAAGCACCCAGTTGTCCGGGTCCACGGTGAGCGATCCCGGAGTCCAGCCCAGATCGAAGAAAAAGCGCTGGCGGCGTTCGGCGTTGATCACGCTGACCAACGTGTTGCCGGGAGAACCAAAGCGCAGATCGAGGCGCGTCTGAAACGTGGTGTCGGGATCGGTCTGCACCTGATGAATGCGGACGGCCGTGCGCAGCACGCCGTCCACGTTCCCGCTGCCGAAAGAGACGCGGTAGTCGGGCCGGTTGGTGCGATAGAGATACGCGTGCAGATAGGGAGCGACGTCAAAGCCAAGGATCTCGGACGCGTCGCTGAGCATGGCCTCGGTAGTTGCGGAGGCGTAGCGGTGGCGATTGTAATACTCGCGCATGAAGCCGAAGAACAAGGAATCGTTGCGCACGACGCCGCGCAGGATGTGCAGAATCCAGGCCCCCTTGTTGTACACGGTGTTGCTGTTGAACAACTCCGCCGGATCATAAACCGGACCGGACGGATCCGTGACGCCGTCTTGACTGGGGTTTAGCATGTAGCTTTGCAGCGCCGGCGAACCGCCCTGACGCTCCACCCACAGCGCCTCGCTATAGGAGGCAAAACCCTCGTTCAGCCAGATGTCCGGCCATGTGGCGAGCGTAACGGCGTCACCGAACCACTGATGCGCTAATTCATGCAGCACGACGTAATCATACGTATGCTGGCCGTTGGTGAGGCCGCGACCGTAGGACGTGTTGCATTGATGCTCCATGCCGCCCAGTACGTTGAACATCGTGTGGCCATACTTCTCGTCCACGAACGGATACTCGCCCCACAGATTGGCACAGAATTGCATCATCGCGGGTAAGCTGTCCCAACTGGCGACCGCCGGCCAGTAGCGCTCCGGGTACACATAGTGCGTGATGGGCATCGAGTCGCCGTTCAGCGCGACGTACCAGTCGCCGAACGAGGCGAAATTCGTCGCATTCAGCGAGACCAGATAGGAGGCAATCGGATGACGTTCGAACCAGGTAAACATTTGCGACGTCGGCTCGATCGGGGTGAGCGCTTCGAGCACGCCGTTGGATGTGGCGGTCAGCGTATCGGCGACGATGATCGAGATGCGCATGCTGTCGGCCTTATCATAAGGATCGTTTTTGCAGGGCCACCAGTCGCGCGCGCCATACGGCTCCGATAACGTAGCAATGGTGGGGATGATGTTCGACGCGACGGGGCGGTTGTACCAGATGAAAGACGGGAAGAGATTGGTGTTGCAGGGAACGCCGTGGTAATAAATCGTGGCGTTGACGATTTCTGTCTCGCCGTACACGCGATCCAGTTCGATGGTAAGTTGATGGCCGTCGCGCGTCACCAGCCGCGGTTCGCCGCCGACAATGGCAGAGTCCACCGTAAGCTGCGAGCAGAGATCAAGCACCAATTCGTCGAGATCCTCGACCACGCTGCGGGCCGTGAGATCGAGACGGCCAAGAATCGTGTGTGCGGAGTAGTTGCGCACGTCCACGGTGAGATCATAATAGAGCACGTCGTAATCCGTTTCGGTGGACGTCAGCGGGAATTCGGCGTAGGCCTTTAGCCCGGCGCGAATGCGCTGCCACTCCTGCGCGTGAAACTCCGCCGGATTCGCGGGCGGCGTCGCATCGTCCGGAGGCATCTCCGCCCACGCCAGGCTAAGCACGAGCAACAAGATCCAAACTTGCGGAAAACGATGAAAGAAAAGCAAATGAAGCCGAGTTTTCACTGGAAAATCATTCTAATTAACAGCTTCAATATAAGTTCGCCCTCAGGCAAATGCAACGATTTCTGCACCGCAGGGCAATATGTTACTACGATAAAATACAGCATATTAGGTGAGAGGAAGAAAATACTTACGGCAATTTCCTCCGACTATGGTGAGGTACCGACATTCTAAGTGGGTCTTGATTCGTGCGTGACATTGCCGTGGAAGGTGCGTATATTGGGAAAACTCAAGACTCGAAACTCAAAAATCAAGTCAGATGATAGTGTTGGACAATCTTGACGTGGCGCAGCTTGCGATGGGGGTAGCCGCAGGGCTGGTAATCATGGCGATTATCTGGCTGATCTCGCGAAGTTCCGTCAATCGGGATGTACGCGAGTTGCGCCAGAATCTCTTGACTGAGACTGAGCGGCGCTTGGCAGCTGAAGCGGCCGGCGCGGAAAAGGACAAGCGCATTGCTGAACTGCTGAGAGACGTTACTCTGCGTGAGCGCGCGATTGCGAATTTCAATGATGAGCGGACGGAGCACTTGGCACGGCTGGCTGAATTGGAAACAATGCTGGCGAATGAGCGAAGCAGCTTCGGAGAGAAGCTTGCCGTGTTAGGCGACGCGCAAAGAAAACTTTCCGATGCGTTCCACACTCTGACCGTTGAAGTAACAAAGAAGTAGCCAACTGGGAATGATATAGGACATGAGTCAATCAGGAGGTTCAGTATATGAATAGTGCTTTTATTGCAAATGTAGTGATCGGACTTGTTGTTGTCGTTATCGTGTGGATGAGGACACGGCGGCGCTCCGAGTCCATGGCTGTGATCGAACAAATGACTGCTATGGAGCGGCGAGTCATCGAAGAATCAAGCCGTACTCGAGAAGCACTTGAACGTGCGGTGCGAGACGGCACGGAAGCGCAAGGTCGTTTACAGTTGGATAGCGCGCAGAAGCTGTCAACGCAGTTTGATCAGTTCCAGAAAGGCCAAACTGAGTCACTTACGGCCGCCCGAGCAAGTCAAGATTCAAGATTGGACAAAGTTGAGTCCAGTCTAAACAGTCTCTCAGATAGGTTGATGAAATCGTTTGCCGAGACCCAAAAAGATCTCATACTCCAACTGAAAACTATGTCTGATAGTAATGCGAAAGGTGCCCTACAGATCGAACGAAAGGTCACTGAATCTTTGACGAGTGTTGGAGACAAACTCACACTTTCGCAGAATGCGGCTCGGAAGGAACTAATGGAGTCTTTGGCTGCGGTGAAGAAAAGCCAAGATGAATCGCGCCAACAACTGGACTATCATCTTGGCGAACTCAAGACGGACATGGTTAAGAGTCTAAAGGAGTCATCAGAGAGGAGTCTGGCAGCTACGATTGCTCTTCAAGACAAGGTGAATACGACTCTAACTCAGCTAGGTGACAAGCTCTCCGCGTCACAGGCGGAGGCGCGAGGCGAACTGAATAAGTCTCTGGACTCAATGCGCAAAGATAATGAAGAAAAACTGGAAAAGATACGTCAAGCTGTGGAAGAGAAACTACAATCCACTTTAGAGAGCAGGCTTGGCGATTCATTCAAACAGGTTAGTGAGCTGCTCGACAAAGTCTTTAACCGCTTGGGAGAGATGCAATCAATTGCAACCGATCTCGGCGACTTCAAGCGCGTACTTACCAATGTCCGGTCGCGCGGAACATTTGGTGAAGTGCAATTAGGTGCCCTACTGGAACAAATCTTGACGCCGAGTCAATATGATCAAAATTGTGCCACAGTTCCCCGAAGCAGCGAGCGCGTCGAGTATGCGATTCGCTTACCCGGTCGTGATGATGAGAAATCGGTAATTTACCTGCCGATTGACGCGAAATTTCCTAAAGAAGATTATGAGCGTTTGATGACTGCCTATGACTCCAATAACACAGAAGTTATCATGACCGAGCGGGGGAACCTGAGAAAGGTCTTGCTAAGGGAAGCGCTTCGCATTCAGAACAAGTATCTATCACCCCCCTATACTACTGACTTCGCGATCATGTATCTGCCAACCGAGGGCTTATATGCTGAGGCTCTACGGCTAGATGGCATCGTTGAGGAAATGCATGCAAAGGCGAGGGTAGTGGCCGTCGGCCCGACAACGATTTGTGCACTTCTAAATAGCCTACAAATGGGATTCAGAACGTTGGTTATCCAGAAGCGCAGTAGTGAAGTCTGGAAGATTCTTGGTGCCGTGAAGACAGAGTTTGGGGAATTTGGAAAAACGCTTGAAGGTGTTTCTAAGAAGCTCCATGAAGCTACCAACAAGATTGAGGAATCAGCGAAATCGTCGCGGGCAATAGAGCGAAAACTCAAGGATGTGGAAGTACTTCCGGCAGCCGAAGCCCGTCTTCTGCTTCCCGAAGTTGACCCGGGGGAAAACGGCGTACCTGCGAACGACCAATGAGTCCTCTTGCCGGCTATTCCTCCCGTTCGCTCGCGGATAAGCTCGGCCTCAAGCCGGGGATGAACGTATATTTTGCCGACGCGCCGCCGAGCGTGATGAAGCTGATCAAGCTGCCCGAAGATGTAACGGTATTGCGCGCCTTGCTGCGGGAGCCGGCGGATTTCATTCATTGCTTCAGCACGCGCAAGCGCGAATTGACGAAGCAGTTTCCGCTTTTCAAGACTGCACTGGCCGACGACGGCCTGTTGTGGATTTCGTGGCCCAAGCGCGCGGCAAAAATGGAGACTGACCTTGACGAGAACATCATCCGTGAGATCGGCCTGGCCAACGGCCTCGTAGATGTGAAGGTCATCGCGGTGGACGAGGTGTGGTCGGCATTGAAATTCGTGTACCGCCTCAAGGATCGGAAATAGAATTAGCTTGCATCGTTGCGCTGCTTTGTCCATCGTTCTTCAATCCCGGAACCTCCCGGCTCAAGGGTGAGTTTACAATAAGTAGTAGGTCGCGGCGCGCGGTTCATCCGGGCGTCAGCGCGCCCGCAGATTGGGAACAGCCGGCCGGCTTGCCGAACCGCGTTCCCGAGTCCGCCAATTAGTGGATGTGACATCTGCGGGATTACGATGCGAGGCGGCGTCTTCATTGCGGGGTGAAGATTGCCGCCTTCTATTTTTGAGCCAGCACAAGACTTTTTGCCCGAGGGCTTGACTTTTACATTTATTGATCGTATATTTACGATTGACGATTGAATGCTCTAACCAACAATGTAGTCGAAGTTATGAAAACACAATACTTAACAGCTATTGAGCCTAATGGCGGAGGAGTCGAGCAGGATGAATTCACCTCCCTTGCCCGGGCTCTTGGGCACCCTCACCGGGTCTCGATTCTTCGTTTTCTGGCGGGGCAGGACGCCTGTTTCTGCGGCCGGATTGTGGACTTATTGCCCGTGGCCCAGTCCACGGTCTCACAGCATTTGAAAAAACTTAATGACGCCGGCTGGATTGCGGGCGAGACTAATCCGCCGCGCGTGTGCTATTGCATCAAGCCGGAGACGCTCGCCCGTTTTCGCGAGCTGCTGAACAAATTCTTTCCTTCCCCACTCACATCTCATACAGGAGCAACGAATATGGAGACCAAAGATTCCGTGCGCGCCACCGTGCGCGAACGCTACGGCAAAATGGCCAGTGGCAGTAACGACTGCGGCTGCGGCCCAGGCTGCTGCAGCCCGGCGGGCGACTTCAAGGACATCGCCGTGCAAATCGGCTACGACAAAAAGGATTTGGCAAAGATTCCCGAAGGTGCGAATTTAGGATTAGGCTGCGGCGCACCGCTCGAACATGCGCACGCGCAGCCGGGCGAAACCGTGCTCGATCTTGGCAGCGGCGCGGGCTTCGATTGTTTCCTTGCAGCGCAAGCAGTCGGCAAAACGGGACGCGTGATCGGCGTGGACATGACGCCGGAGATGCTGGAGAAAGCGCGGGCGAATGCGAAGGGCGCGGGGTACACGAATGTCGAATTCCGCATGGGAGAGATTGAGCATCTGCCGGTGGCGGACAACTCGGTGGATCTGATCATCTCGAACTGCGTAATCAACCTCTCGCCGGACAAGGATCAGGTGTTTGCCGAAGCGTATCGCGTGTTGAAGCCGGGCGGCCGCGCGGTCGTCTCCGATCTCGTGCTGCGCCGCGATCTCTCTCCGCGTTTGAAGAATTCGGTCGAAGCCTACATCGGCTGCATCGCCGGTGCGGCGAAGAAAGAGGAGTATCTTCAATTGATGCGCGACGCCGGTTTCCGCAACGTGGAGATCGTCGAGGAGCGCGTCTATGATGTGGGCATCGAGCTGCTCGGCAGCAAGGAACTCTCCGACGAAGCCTTGGCCGCCGTCACCTCCGTCAAAGTCCGCGCGTTCAAATAAGACTCGGGTTACACATATCGAGAATTTTCAGGGTGGAGCCATCTCCACCCTGTTTTGTTTCCCTCTCCGGCTTCCTTCACGAAGTGGGGGAAGAGAAAAAGTGTCCCCCCACATTGTGGGGGGACTACAGGTGGAAAACAGAACTGATGTACGCACATAGACGGTTCAGTCTTTCTCAGCGCGCACCTGATAAAATCCCCGCTCCCCCGTGGCCGTGAAATCAAGAAACAGCGTCGTATCCGGCGGTGTGGGAACACCGAGCGAATCCCAAGAAGCCCCGGGGTTAGCGCTGCGGAAAACAACGTAGCGATCAATCACGATCGGCGCGCCGCTCGTGTCGAGCGTCACGGGTGACCACTTGAGCTTTATGACATTGGACGTGGGGATGAATTGTACGACCAGGCTGTCCGGCGCTCGAGGCACGGGGCACGGTGCAAAAAACGAGATGTCATAGATTCCAAGACCGCTTTCCCCATCCGCCACGTAGGCATAATTCCCGCTCACCGCCACGCCCCTGGCAACGCCCGGCGTATCATAGTAGAAGCCCGCCAGTGTGGGCGCGGCCGGATTTTCGATATTGATGATCCGCAGACCGCTAAACGCAATCGCCACGTAGGCATAATTCCCGCTCACCGCGACGCCCAAGGCATAGCCCCACGTATCATAGGAGCCCGCCTCCGTGGGCGCGGCCGGATTTGCAATGTTGATGATCCGCAGACCTCTTGAATTATCCGCCACGTAGGCATAATTCCCGCTCACCGCCACGCCCATGGCATAGCCCGGCGTATCATAGAAGCCCGCC
>CAYORN010000002.1:178005-505929 GCA_964406405.1 uncultured Alphaproteobacteria bacterium
GCCTCCGTGGGCGCGGCCGGATTTGCGATGTTGATGATCCGCAGACCGCTGTAATCATCCGCCACGTAGGCATAATTCCCGCTCACCGCCACGCCATAGGCCTCGCCCGGCGTGTCATAGTATCCTACGCGTGTAACATTCAAACTATCCTGTGCCTGTGCGGCACCACACAAGAGAAGAGAGCAAATGAAAGCAAAACGTAATTTCATGATTCTGACCCTCCAATAATGGCTTGTCACTAATATCACACGGTAGAAACCGATTGTCAAGGGACAAAAGGAGTCCTATTTGAAAATCTTGTGAGGTGTACCGCCACTCTATGGGGTCAGTTCCGATTCCTATGCTTCTGGTCGCTGGCTCCCGTCTGATTTCCTGCTTTCCCCCATCTAACTTCCCCCACTTCGTAGGGGAAGGATAGAAAAAGAAAACGGGCATGGCGTAGGAGCCGTGCCCGTTTTCGGGTGTCGCGCTGCGAGCGCTCTATCTATTCGTCGGTTGTTACTGTTTCCAGAGAGATCCTTCACCCCCGCATTGACTTGGGGGTTCAGGATGACACGCGCAGACGCGTGTCACTTCACCAACATCATCTTAGTTGAAAGCGACTGTCCTTCGGCGTTGACACGCGCAAAGTAGGCGCCCGTCGCCCAGTTCGAGCCGTCAATCGGCAGATTGTATGAACCGGCCGGCAGTTCCATCTCCTGCGTGGAAACCGTTCGTCCGGTCTCGTCATAAATCGTCAGCGTGACCGCCGCGTTGTGATCCAACTCCAGCGGCAGAATCGTGGTCGGATTGAACGGATTCGGATAGTTCTGGCCGATGCTGAAACGATCCGCCACCGGGCCACGCGGCTGATCCGCGGATGTTGCGCTGACTTCGGAAACATTGACATCCCCTTGCGTAAAATTCGGATCGTTGCCCTCCACCACGTTCGAGATGTTTACGCCCTGAAATCCGCCCTGTGCGCGATAACCGTAGCTCCACCGTTCCGTCGTTTGTGTCTGCGGCGGAATCGGCGGCGGAAACGTCATGGTCGTGCGCGAAAACTGATGCTGCGCCATCCGCAAAATATTCCACGTCCCGTAAGCGGTGGTGATCGTTCCCCAGCCATCCACACTGTTCAACGTTGAATCAACAAGGGTGACCGAAATGCCTCCTCCCATGTCCATCGTCCCGACTCCCAGCGTTGTCCACGATGATGCGCCGTAGGTTAATGGCAGCGGCGCTAATAAGGCTTCCGGCTGATAAACTATGATAAGCTCCAGGCCACCATCGTTCGATGCAAAACCCAGAATGAAGATGCCATTGCTGGCCACCCGATAGTAAACATAGCTGTTAGAGCCAAGCTCCGTCACCGCCGCCGTGGCCGTCGGAAATGACGCCGCATAGGGGGTGGACGCTGGACTCACGATGTTCTCGGACGACGTGCCGTACTGATCACTGGAATTAGGGACGTTCCACGAGTGGTTGGGACCCGACGGCGAGTTATTCACCGCGACATTATCCACCGAATGATTGGTCACCGTATTGCCCGGACCGGGAATGTCGTTGTAGGTAATCGTAATTTGCGCGAATGCCGTTGTCATTGCGGCACTCAATAAGACTAAACAAACCAATAGCTTGCGGGACATAGCCAAGACTCCCTGGTGGTGAAATGAAATCGTCGAACGGAGCGCATTTTCGGTGCAGCGATCCAGCCGTTGCTCTGACGAATGGGCAAATATAAGCAATTGTGAGCGGAAAGTAAAGGGTTAAGATTGGTAAACTTCGAGGTCAATTCGCCCGAGTTCAAGCGGACCTGCTAACCTTCGATCATCTCGATATTCGCGCGCGGCAAGAGCACGCGCTCGCCGGATTCGAGCTGCACTTCCAGCACCCGCACATGCGCTTCCGTTTCCAGCGGCATCAATTCCGGCGGCAGCGCCGTGACCTTGCCCAGTTTGCCGAAATACGGCTCGCGGATAATTCGCACCGTCATGCCGATGTCCAATCCCTTCGGCTCATAGCCGTGCGGCACGTGATGCGTGACGTCCTTGCGCGCAATAATGATCTCGGGTCGCATCACACCGGCGCGAATCTGTGTCGCACCTGAGCAGCTCGCCATGTGCCCCTCGTGCCGCTGCAAAAGTTCGAACGTGCGCCCCGCCATCGCAATCTTGCCGAAGCCCTCGGTGAGAATCAGCGTCAGGCCGATTTGCTCAGTGCCGGTGATGGCGACACCGAGTTCATAGCCTAACAGCTTACGCAAATCGAGACTGCTGAAGCCGCCGGCGACAATCGCGGCCGCTTTGGCGGTGATCGCTTTCTTCACCGCGCCGAGCGTCACCTGCGAGCCGCCGATGAGAATTTTGCGCGACGCGTCAGCCGGAATCTTGCTTTCATCGAGCACGTCAGCCGGCGAAGGGCAGACCATGTGAATCGTGCCATAGGTCTCGCCACCGATGCCGAAAATCCCCTGAATGAATGTGCCCTGCGCCTGAATCTCGATCCCTTCGCTGGGAAACACTTCCGTGACCCGACCGTCGAGATAGGCGTCAATCTCCACGGGAATCGGCGGATCGCGAAAGATCAACTGCCCCGTGACATCGGACACGCTCTCGAGCGTTCCGGTGATCGGCGACTTGAGCTGATTCTTGAACATGCCGAAAAATGATTTCGCTTCGGCGATCACCTGCTCCTTTTCGACCTTGTCCCCCGGCTTGACCGTGAGCGCGGCGCCTACTTCTTGCGGCGTGACGCCGAGCACATTTGCGGCATTCAAGGGCGTGACGTTGCCGGGCAGCGCCGTCCGCGCGACGATTTCTTCCGCTGTGAGATGCTGCCCGACGCTCACGAGCACATCGCCGCGCAAGGGCAGCCGCCGTTCTTTCGTAATCACCGTCGCTTCCGCGACGCGCAAACCGGGGGTGTAAGAATGGGCCATGTATATTTCATTCTTGTTCGCCGAGCGGGGTCGATCCAACGAGGTCAGAAGTCACACGAGACCACGACCCCGCCGAAATAACCGCTATCTAAGAGGAGAAGTGCCGAACCGTGATAAGCCCTTTCTCCATGCCTTCATAGAACCGCGAGCTTGACCACAAATAGTCCGATGCGTTCTCCACCAAACCACGTCTGACAGGATTGTGATGAACGTACTTTAACTTCGTGACAATGGCGTCCATGCCTGGAATGAGCACATCATCATATCCGTTTTGCCACAGCCGCACACCCTGAAATTGCGGAATTCGAAACTGTTCCCCGCTCATCTTCTTGAACTGCATTACGCACCTGACAATCGAAGGTTCTTGCTCGGGTTGGTGGAGTAAAACATGAAAATGGTCCGGCATCAATGCATAGCCAATACAATCCAATCGGTACCGATCACGACACCACTCGAACAACTTCAGCAGAGACGTGCACGTCTTGGGGTCTACAAACCAGTTCCCCCGGATGCGAGTGACCGTCGTCACGAAGTGATTGCTGCCTGCAACGGAGATGCTGGAATGCCGACGCAACATAGGCGTGCTCTGAATGTGCTCTTTTCGGCGGGGTCGTGAAATGGCTGGCGTTAATTGTGTTTGACGGATCGACCCCACTCGGCGATGTCATAACTTGTGCTCTTTTCGGCGGGGTCGTGTAAGTGCCAATCCTATCAGGCAGCGGCGGATCGACCCCGCTCGGCGATCCTTTTCTCTTAAGCCTTTTCCGCGGTCAGCCACAATTGCTCGCAACCGAACTCGAACTCGTCGCCGTTGACTGTGGAGTGCAGCACTACCGTCTCCAGCCCGGCGGATTTCAGCATGGCGCGGATCTCCGCCACCGTATAGACCCGGTGCAGCAGCTCCCGCGTCTCCACCGTGCCGCCGCGAATGAAGGTCAGCTCGATGTGCAGAGAACTCGATGCGCTGAGATAGTGGTTGGCGATCAGCATGTACATGTCCTCGATCTTCGTCCACCAGCTTTCATCGAGATTGGGAATGATGGACTCCGCCGCCATCGCAGTATCCATCACGAATCGCCCGCCCGGCTTGAGCGCCCGCGCGACGGCCGCCACGTAGTCGCGCATGCCCTGATCATCAAGATAACCGAAGCTGTTGCCGAGGCAAAAGGCGCCGTCGAACTCCGCCGTCCACGGCAGATCGCGCTTGTCGCTCTGGCGCAGCTCAATCTTGACGCCGCGCTGTTTGGCCGCGGCTTTTGCGTCGCGGATGTTCTGATCGGCAATATCCACGCCGGTCATTTTGTAGCCGCGCTCCGCCAGTTCCAACGCATGGCGCGCATCGCCGCAGGGGACGTCGAGCAGCCGCGCGCCCGGCTTGGCGTTCAGCATCTGCTGCACGTACTCGACTTCCGCTTCCGTGTTCGGCGCGACGGCAGCGCGCCAGAAATCCAGCGCGACGCCGTGAAAAAAGTGCTTGTACCAGTCTGATTTCATGGGCTTCCGCGTCAAACGATGTCGGCCAAGTCCACCAAAATCCGGTCCATCTCTTGGCTGGCGATGAGCGGATAGCAATGCGGGATCAATCCGGCGCGCCGCACCAGCAGCACGATCTCGGACAGCTGCTCCGAATCGTCCAGGTCCACGATGAAAATCATGCCCACGCGGTCGGCATAAAAATACATCGCGTCGGTGCGGTAGCGTTTGGTGATCAAGCGCGCCACTTCGCTGCGCGTCGGCAGTTCGCGCTCGATGTCAATCACCTCTTCGATCGGTCGTTTGGAGTCAACAAAGTACTTCATGGTCTGCGGGGAGTCCTCAAATTGGTATAACGGGAAAAGAGAAATAGGAAATCAGGTGCGGAGAGACATACGCTTATCTTGCGGCGGGCGGGCGCAGAAGCGACGCCGCCACTGAGACCGCGAGAATTCCACCGATGACCGCCAGAGACCAGGCGATGGGAATCGCGAAGATTGTGTGCCCGAGGAGCATCTTTACCCCCACAAAGACCAGCACAACCGAGAGGCCAAGCTTCAGGTAATGGAAACGTCCAATGACTCCGGCCAGCGCGAAATACAACGCGCGCAGGCCGAGAATCGCAAACACGTTCGAGGTATAGACAATGAAGGGATCGCGAGTCACGGCGAAAATCGCGGGAATCGAATCCACGGCGAAGATCAGATCCGTGAACTCCACGATCAGCAGCACGACCAGAAGCGGAGTCGCATGGATGGTCGTGTTCTGCCGAACGATGAACTTGGCCCCATGGTACTCGTCCGTGACCGGCATGACCTTGCGCAGGATTCGCACCAGCGGGTTGCGCTCGGGGTCCACGCCGTGTTCCTTTTGCACGGCCATGCGGATGCCGGTGAATATCAGGAACGCGCCAAAGACGTAGATAATCCAAGAGAAGTTGTCGATCAGCGCCGCTCCCACGGCGATCAGAACGCCGCGCATGATCAACGCGCCCAGAATTCCCCAGAACAGGACGCGGTGCTGATATTCCTCCGGAACCTTGAAAAACGAGAACACCAGCACAAAAACGAAGATATTGTCCACGCTGAGCGACTTCTCGATCAGGTAGCCGGTGAAAAACTCGAGCGCGGCGGTGGGGCCTTTCCAATACAGCACGCCAAGATTGTAGAGCATGGCGAGCGCGATCCAGACGGCGCTCCACAGCAGCGCTTCGCGCATCTTCACGACGTGCGCTTTGCGATGAAATACTCCCAGGTCAAGCGCGAGCAGCACCAGCACGCCCGCGTTGAAGATCACCCACTTAAGAATCGAAGTTTCTAGCAATGGCTATTTCCTTACCGTTGCGATCCCGGAGTCTTCAACGGACAAAGACACGTGCTCCTGAATCTTCGACCACTTCCGGATCTTCGCCACGCGGTTCTCGGTTTTCGGCAAGAGATTAAACGGCCGCCCGCGCGTGTCCACGATGAGGCCGACCACGCCGCCGTGGACAGTCACGTCACGCTCTTTACCCGGTCCCGCGCCAACATCGAATCCCCGTGCCGGCTTCAGCTTCACATTCATGGACTCGCCGGGAGCTAATGGAAAGAGCATAAGCTCGCCAAACGGTATGCTCGTCCCCCCTTGCCCCCCCGTAAATGGAGGGGGACCCGAAATGGTCAGACACTCTTTGCCTTCCTTTCCCACTCCCACCGGCGCAATGCATGATCCCAGCCGAATCAGACAATCCTTTTCAAAAACCTGAATCGCCGCGGTCTCGTGCACACTCGCCAGTACTCCAAGATGCGGCATCATGAAAATCGAATCCACCGCCAGTTCCGTCACTCCTTCCGGCAGAAACGCATCAATCATCATGTGCGCGGCTTGACTGCGGCGCGGCGCATGTGAGAGCACGCCGCCGGACCCGACGAGCAGATCGAGCGCCATCATGTTCACCACCGTTCCGCCCGAGCCTTTCTGCTCGAACGTGTCGCCGATGTCGCGCTCCTGCTGCACGCCTTTCAGCGATGTGGCAAAACTCTTATGCTGAATGAACGCCAGCCGCAACGCTTCGCGCGCAATCGCCTGCTCGATCTGCAGTTCTTGCTTCGTCTGCGGAATCGTGGTCGGGCGGATCATCTTGTTCGCGATCCGGTCGCGCAGATCGCTCTCGTCAATGTCGAACGGCACCCAGCGCAAAATATTTTCGATTCCCGCTTCGGCGAGCACATTCATCACCGAATAGCTCATTCCCAGATTTGCCGACACCGTGCGATTGAAGACCTTTTCTGCTTTCTCGCCCCCCCCTACCCCCCCCGTAAACGTGGAGGGAATTCGGAAGATTGAGAACACATCGGTCGTTGCCCCGCCGATATCCACACCGACCACCGTAATATCCCGCGCTTTCGCCACGCGCTGCATGATGTCGCCGACGGCTCCCGGTGTCGGCATGATCGGCGCGTCGGTCCACTCCATCAGCTTCTTGTAGCCCGGAGCCTGCGCCATCACATGCTCCATGAACACATCGTGAATCGCATCGCGCGCGGGGCCGAGGTTTTCGCGTTCGAGTACGGGCCGCAGATTCGGCACCGTTTTCAAATCCACTTCATCGCCGAGCGTCTTGATTACTTCTGCCGCCGCGTCCTTGTTCCCTGCATAGATCACCGGCAGCTTGAAACCGATCCCCAGTCGCGGTCGGGGCCGCGCGGCTTTCAATAATTCCGCCATTTCCACGACGTGCTTTTCGGTGCCACCATCCACGCCGCCGCTCATGAGGATCATATCGGGCCGCATCCGGCGAATGCGGGAAATTTTTTGGTGCGGCAATCTTCCGTCGTTCGACGCGAGCGTATCCATCACAATCGCGCCCGCGCCCAGCGCCGCGCGCTCCGCGGACTCGGCCGTCATCGCCTTCACCACGCCCGTGACCATCATCTGCAGGCCGCCGCCTGCGCTCGAGGTTGAGATGTAAATGTCGCACCCCACGTCCCCCGTGCGCGGCTTGATAATCGTGTCACCTTCGAGGAACTTGCGCCCCATGATCTCTTCGATCTCCTGGATCGCATTCAGCACGCCGCGCGTCACGTCTTCATACGGCGCTTCCACCGTCGTCGGCGCTTCCCCCCGACACACCAAGCGATACTCCTCCCCGCGCTTCTCGATCAGAATCGCCTTGGTCGTCGTGGACCCGCAGTCGGTGGCCAAGATGGTAGTGATACTCAACGCCTCCGCCCTTCAGTTTTCTTATCGTCCTTGTCACGAGCGGTCTGAAAGCCGAACTTCTTTTTCGGGATCGGCGCCGGGGCCATGAGTTGTCGAATCGCTTCAAACACCACCGCGAACTGCTGGTCGTATTTTTTCTCCAATTCATCGAGTCGTTTCGCCAGATCCTTGTGCGAGATCAGCAGTTCCCGCATCTTCACGAATGCGCGCATGATGAGAATGTTTGCTTGGACGGCCTGTTTGCTGCGCAGGACGCTGGATAGCATCGCCACCCCTTGCTCGGTGAAAGCGCGGGGCACGTAGCGAACCATACCCCAATTTGCGGTCACAAATTGTGACCGCAAATCTTGCACTTCCTCCTCCGTCAGTTGGAACATAAAATCGTCCGGAAAACGATCCAAATTCCTTGTTACGGCTTGATTTAGCTGCTTGGTTGTTACTCCATAAAGCTCGGCCAAGTCTCGGTCGAGCATGACTTTCTCTCCACGGAGCTGGATAATCTTGTGTTCGATCCTTTGAAACGAAACGACTTCAGTTGCTTTCATCTTGATGGTCGGAATTGGTTGGTCGGGCATCTTGAGGTCCCATTTGGGAACCTCAAGATCTCCAAACTATTGCTTAGTAATTACTTGTGCTTGATCTTGAGGTCACAAATTGTGACTTCAAGTTGCGGCGAGAAACAGAACTCTTCTTGCGCTTCTCAATCAGAATCGCCTTCGTCGTCGTGGACCCGCAGTCCGTGGCCAGAATGGTATTAATCGGAGGCATGGCTCTCTTTTTTTACATCAGTGATAAAGTTGGTTCCCATGTTCAAATAGCGCAAAACACTTGATAAATATCTATACATTATATAATTATGTTATAATGGACAAGATATGATTACCGGATGAAGTGCGGGATAATACCGCTTGACAAACTACATTGATTAAGTTATATTTTGGAAGTCCATGGCAGTTAATCTAAGTCCCAAGGAGAAATCTCATGACTACCCTTGCTGGAACACAGCAAAACACAGTTCCTAAGCCCTCTCGGGCCCGGTCGCGTGCCTATCCGACGATTAGCTTGAGGAGTTCGGTTGAATTTGCGGGGAAAATCCGCCGCGTGATGGCCTACAAAGCGTTTTCGCGGAAGCAACTCGAAGCGGCATTTGGAATCTCCAAACGGTCTGGCTCTTTCGAGAGCAGCACTTCGGCCGTCGCTCAATATGGGTTGATTGAGGGGCGTGGCAATGACACAATTGTCACTGCGCTCGCGCGTCGTATTCTTGATCCCATATCTGAATCTGACCGACAAAGTGCCCTGCAAGAGGCCTTTGCGCGTCCGGAACTCCATCGCGAGTTAATCAACCACTACAATGGCGAGCGCTTACCCGACCAGCTTGGGAATGTCTTGCTGGCAACTTACGGAATACAGCCAGCCGCGAAAGAGGCGTGTGCTCGACTGTTCCGAGATAGCGCGGCCTACGCGGGTGTACTCGATGCTTCAGGCATTCTCCGCGTCCCTGGCTCTGTTGCTGGGAAATCCGCTGAGGCTGAATCAGATCTGGACATCTCCTCCGAACCGGAAAGCGGAAGCACAATGCCCACACTGAGACCACAGAAATCTTCAAAAGAAGGTGTGCAAACCATTGTGCTGGAGCTTGACGAGGGACGCAGCGCCCAACTTGTGCTTCCCTCACAACTGACCACCGACGATATCGAGTTGCTTGAAACTCAGTTTAAGGTGTTCAAGTTACAGGCTGAACGAAATGCGAAAAAGCAGCGAGCAAACCCCGAAGTCGAGCAAGCGCCCCGACCGGAACAAGAATCACAGTAATAACCTAAGTTTCTCGATACCTCCAATTAACCTAACTGAAAGGCAAATCATGAGCGAGCTATTCGCCCAAGAAGAAGTCCAGCAAAATGGACACAAGAAAGCGCGCGAGCGCTCACGCAATTATCCAGGAATACCACTGGAGCGCGTAATTGACTTTGCACAGGAATTCAAGACCAAGGTTGGGGTAAAGACCTCTGTCAAGGCCGTCACGGACACGTTTGGTGTTAAGAAGGCAAATTCCGGCACAATTTCAATCAAGCTTGGCTCTCTCAGGCAGTTTGGACTCCTCGAAGGAAGGGCGGAGAACCTCATTCTCTCTGACCTTGCCAAGAAAATCCTTGTCCCGGTAAATCAAGACACAAAGACGCAAGCCATCCGCGAGGCATTTTTGAAGCCCGATCTCTATCAGGAACTTGCTAACGACTTCAACAATGAATCGATTCCTGAAGGCCTTGCGAATCTCCTATTCCACAAATACGGGATCACTGAGGCCGGCAAAGAAAACGCTGCCAAGTGTTTTGTGGAATCCGCACGGTTTGCAGGTTTCCTCCGTGACGACGGGATCTTCGTCATCAGTGAAGGAGTAGGCTCCGAGGACAAGCCAGTGGCAGACCCATCGCTTGAAACAACCAATCAGTTTCGTTCTGACCTTCTGGAAAAGATGCCTCCATCACCAGTACCGAATGGGGAGCAAAGCATGACTATTTCGCTTACTGGACAACGCCGAGCGGTGCTCATGGTGCCTCATGACGTGAACATGAATGATCTGGAGATCTTGAAAGCTCAAATTGAGGTACTGGGGTTGCGTATCAGGCTGAATCAGCAAGAAACTCAGGCGCATGAGCCGCCCTTGGAATAATCACCAATAAGAAAAGCTTAGGTAATTGCGGCCTCCGGGGGATTCTGGCGGCCGCTTTTGTTGTATCTCGGCATGATTAGCCTCTTTCATATCTGCAAGTGCCGACGCATGGTCGCAACTTCAGACGGTCCGAGACCACCACCAGTTTCTTCATTGTCCCCGTCCCGCGTCGTTCACATCTCCCGCGTAAACGCATCGAGCAGTTCCTTGGCGACGTAGCGCTGTCCGCGCACACGCTGCGGTGGATAATAGTGCAAGACCTTCTCTGCGCTCAACTGCGCGATGGCCTTACTGGCTGCCGCCGGATTAGGATACGTTTACAAGACTATCCTTAGAAGATGAGCAATTTTACGAAATATCAAAATCGTAAACGTAACAGATGTAAATATAGTGATATTATGCTATTGTGAACGTTAGCTTGCTTATCCCTTCCCTGTCTCCCCTCCCTGATCTCCGATCTGCATCCATTTCCCGTCCCGCTTGGCGAACCTGTCCGGCCGGACGGCCCGAGAATCACTCCTCGGGCCGCCAGCTCGAACGGAAACGTTCCTACTTCCCCATCTGCGCCAGGCCCTTCATCAGGTCCTCGACATTCATGACCGGAAAGACCTCAACCGCCGCGTCGAGTTCCATGAAAAACAGCTCGACGATGGTTGGAATTTGTGACACATCCTGCATGTCAAACACCATGATGCAACTGCGCTCGCCGTCCTGCGGGAAGAAGTAGGCGGCCTCCGGCTTCAACTTCTCCATCGTCTTCTTGATAACTTCCGGCAGCTTGCCGCTCGCAATGGCTTCGTTTCCTTTTTCGACCGGAATGTGTACTTGCAGCATCATCCGCATGAAAATCTTCTCTTTCTGGTTACTGATTTTTTTTACCGCATGTGTCGGCACATGCACCGTTCCGTTGTTCACCTAAGGTTCATTCGGCCCGTTACGGCATGTGCGAATACCAATACGGAAAGACCCTCCTTTCTGTTTCACGTCTCAGGTCTCACGTCTTCCTTCATCATTTCCTTCAGCGCCACTTCCCCCAGCGGCTGATCATCCTGTCGCAGGTGAAAGCTCGCCTTCCAGTCGGTCCAGAAATCTTTCTTGTATTTCAAATTGATCACAATAATAATCAACATCGCCAGCGTCGCACCCATCGCTGCCGCGAGCATGTCCTTTTGCGCATCCCATTCATCGCCCTGCGTTCCCAAAAACGCCGATCCCGCATCCGGGCTTACCATCACTGCCGTCGCCCATTCGATGATCTCATACAGCGCCGAGAAGGAGAGCGTCACATCCAGCGGCAGATAGTAGCCCCAGAACCCTTTCACTTTCGCCACGCGGATGAACACTTCCCGAATCGGGTACGCCAGCAGAAAGCCGAAACCGAAATGCACGATGCGATCGTACATGTTCCGCTCGGCACCCAACCAGCGCTGCAGCGTGTAGCCGAACGGCACTTCCGCATAGGTGTAGTGCGAGCCGATCACATGCAGGCACATGAAGAGCGTGATCAGCGTGTATGAGACTGCCGAAAGCCGGAAATAGCGCCCAGTGGCGAGGATCACCGGCACAAAGAAAAAAATCAGATAATTCTCGAGCAGCCAATCGGCCGGGTACTTCGGCCCGATCGCCGCCCATGTCCACACGGCGAGAAACACGACGATCAACAGGAGGTAGTACTTCTTCATGCAAACCTCTCGAGCAAGGGAAACGCCCGAACGGACGGAGTCGCTCCGCGAAACGTGTAAAGTATAGGATTTTTCTGAAGAAATGCAATGGAATGAGGCAAAAACGGTAAGATTGAGCAAAAGGGAACTTACAAAAAAAGCGGCGCGCCCCGCAACGCACCGCTTTTTCGAGTGTTTGGCCGTAGGCCAAACGGTAAAGCCACAATCCTATATACTCGACATGTTCCCATTTTTCTCCCCCTATTTCAGCGGGGGGACTAAGGGGATGGTGAGTCAACGCGCTGCATCGAAGTTAGCGCCGATCTTGTCCCAGTCGAGATTATTCACAAACGCGTCAATATACTTGCCGCGGTCCACGCCGTAGTCCATGAAATAGGCGTGTTCATAGACATCCAACGCGAGGATGGGCTTCAGGTTCCAGGCCAAGTACGTGTTCTGCGAATCCCCCACCCAGTTCATGAGTTTGCCCAGCTCGGAAAACCACACGGTCCACACCCAGCCGCGAGCGGAGATGCCCGACGCCTTCAGGTCCGCCTTGTACTTGTCGAAGCTGCCGAAGTCCTTCTCGATCTGCTTGAGGACGCCGCCCTTGGGATCGCCGCCATTTGGCTTGAGATGCGAGAAGTAGATTTCGTGATTCTGCTTGCCGGCGATCGCGAAACTCAGTTCGACCTTGCGCGCGCGCACGTCGCTAAAGACCTGATTCGCGGTCGAGAGATCCACCGTTTCCAGCTTTGTCAGGATCTCGTTGGATTTGTTGACATAACCTTTGTAGAGCTTGAGATGCTCTTCAACCGCCTTGCCGGAGATCCCGTCGAGCTGCAGAATGCGCGGGCCGAAGTCCTGAACTTGGAAAGCCATGTGTTTACTCCATTTATAGTTGAATGTGGGGTTGTTCGTTGGTTAGATGCTCTTCTAACGCACAAAACGTCAAAATTCTCCCTCGCCGGGAGGATTTGAATTATCGGGATTTTGCTTGACTTTTCCAAATTTGTGCGTAGATTCACATAGTATCGAAAAAAAGCCGCACGGAACAACACCGTGCGGCTTTTTGCTATTTGCGGCGGCGAGTGCTCCCGCACTCGCCGCCGGAAAAAGACTTGCGTATGGCATCAGAGCGGCAGGGTGAATCAGCCAAAGACACTATGACCAGAGACCCCGCCAAGTGGCGGGGTCAGTTGGTGCGGGTGCCCAGAAGGAAGATCAAGGGCACGGGTCAAAGTTGGGGTACGAGGTTTTGGGAGAGCTGGAGACGATAATAGCCGGGCTGTAGATGGCCGTTAGGAATGCCTGTGATGCGGACTTGGAAGGTGTGCATTCCGGGGGGAAAGACCGTGCTCAATGAACCGTTTGAAGCCGTCATCAGTTGAAAGGGCTGGCTATCGAGCGAGATCGCGCACGTGACGGGGATATTGGGATGAGGTGGAGAATTGCCGCCGAAGATATCCTCCACAAATATCAGCGCCGGCAACTCACTCGCACCACTTGCCAACGTCCACACATTGGCAATATCGGACATGATCCGGCCGGGCAGAAGTATTTCAATCGGGCCGGTATCGCTGATCCGGTGCATTTGGTATTTCGTCCAATCCAGAGAGAATTCCAAGCGGGCTGGCTCCGGTCGGACAAAAAGTGGGTTTGCTTTTCGTGATACGTCTATTCCACCGCTTTTCGTTGGCGGTGAGGTAAAGCCGCGCGGCGGCACGCAACATGCAATCATGATTGTTGCAACAAGAGCAACGGCGTGTGGAATAACGGCGCTCGTGGCTCGCATGTATCGGTTAGCTCAATTTCATTCTTTGATATCTGACAACAGCCGGCGTCTCGGTCTTGAAATTCGCGGAGACAACCAGGCGGTAGGTGCCGGCGGCGATATCCGGGACGTTCACTTCAAACCCTCGGCTGCCGCCGGGCAGGATATAGGTTTCCATGCCGCCGAAATCAATTGATGTCGTCGCACGGTCATACGTTTCAGGGGCAATCTGCTTCTCGAGGGCGAGACTGCCCTTCACAAAACAGTGTGTGTTTCCCGTGTTCCACACCAGAAAACGGAAGCGATGGAGGGTAAGGTCGCGTTCCTTGGAAGACTCGCGAACCACAATGACGCTATCAATTTCGATGGACTCCTGCACGCCGGTGGGTGACGTGAGCGCCAGAAGCTGCGTTCGCCCGGCGAGAAACTCCGGCGAAACATCGTAATGGACTCGATCGCGTTCGAACACCACCGCCGCGTAGTACTCGCCGACAGCTTCATTCGGCGTATCTATTTTCAATTTAAGCAGACCGCCCTGTCCCGGCGCGACGCGCAGCGTGTCCTGCATGAAGTGCACCCACGCGGTGCCGCTGCGCGGCTGCAGAGAATCATTTGTTGAAAGCTGTGGCGTACCCACAGGGTCAAGCGCCCACTCCGACAGCCGGGGAATTAGTGTTATCGTGTCATTCACCGTATTGGTGACGGAAATCGCCTGATAGCTGGAGCCACCGGGCGTAACCGTGCGCGTGAGGAAAGGTTCGCGCAAGGCAAAGCCCGGGGAGGCTGTGTGAAGGAGATCTTTCAACTGATCGGTCACTGCGCCGGGCCGAACCTGCCCATTATAGACGGCAAAAGGAAACGACTGGGACATGGTATTGCCTTCCTCGGTACGCAGCGCGACGCGAATCATATAATATCCGTCCACGAGGATGTTCTCTCCCTCTGCCGTGAAGTCCCGCGTCTTGCCCGGGAGCACATAGCCTCTACCGGCCTGAAGAGCGCCAGATTCTAAGCGTGTTCCGTTCTCGGCCCAGAAACTTACGGTGCCGCCAAGGCGGGTGTGAATATTGCCGTCATTGCGAATTGGAATGACGACCTTCCAACCTTTCTTCTGCCGCGCACCGAAGGATATACTTGTGCTGTCAGCGCCCCGGGGGAATAGGAGCAAAGTGTCCGGCACGATGACAGGCTTGCTGCGGCTGGAAGGCACCGTCAGCAAAACGGCTACGACGGCTTGGCTCTCGAGGTTGATCTGCGAGCCTTTGATGTTAACTTGTTCGCCGGAGAGCGGGATTGTGGTCTCCATAAAAGCGCCCTTCACCAAGGCATAGTAGCCACCTTCCGCCGACGATGGAACCTTTACCGTTCCTGTGAGTACCAGGGACTCATGCGCCTTGATGACTGTATCCGTGGGCTGCAACGTGATCCAGCCTGAACAGCCGCGTGCCGAACCGCTGTCCGCAATGAAGGGGACGCCATCCTGGCCCATGTCCATGTCATGAATGCTGAACCGGCTGGGACTGTCTTCGTCACCATTGTTGCTGATTGTGAATACGAATGTTCCTGTACGCCCCCGCGGAACTTGCACCTCCTGGATCGGGGGTATGAGTTGCATCACTGCGAGCCCGTCCGCCACGAGCAATACAGAACACAGAAACAGAAACAAGATTTGTAAGATCGGTCGATGCGCCATGGTTGCGTAAGATTATGGGATGACAATCCCGCAGGCTTGTTTTCCAAAACGCCGTATGGGTTCAGCCGGCCGGGCTCCGGCTGAAGCCCAAAAGACTTACAACACCGGAGCAGGGCAGCCCGCTGCCGTCAGTGTGTAGTAGCCATCCGGCTTGTGATAGGGAATCGTGAAGCAGCCTGTGAACTGGAACCAGTGATCACTCGGATCCGGAATAAGCATGGTAAGATCCGGACTCGGGGTGAGGCCCCCTTCCCACATAAGACCCGCATCGTAAACCAGGCCCGTTCCCCATTGTCCCGACCATGAGATTGGGATGTCTATCGCTGGCGGAGTCGGAGATAGGCCGCCAAAGATATTATGCTGGAACCACAGATTGGTCAGCGGCTGCGTGCCCGCGGTAAGCGAAATGTACTGGCCGTTGTTGCTCTGGAGTAATCCTTCGATATCGAAGCAGATTGTCTCCGCGGCGTTTCCCAGACGATGCCACTGGTAGGACGTGTAGTGATAGGTCTGGAGCGAATACATTTCAATCCAGAGTTCCATCGTGATTGGTGAATATTGGATGTAGGTGGTTGGATTCCAGCCTACCACCCAGGGGCCACCACCACCACCACCAAGCGGGTCATAGAGACCCCATGCATAGAACGACCCAGTGTAGCTATTCCAGTTGGTGGGATTCATGCCCCACCCTGCTCCATACCCGCCGTTCGCGGGTGGAGGAACTGCCCATGCCGTGGCAACGAGGCAGACTGCAACGAGTGCAGCAAGCAAAAACTTCATGGAACTTCTCCTGTTAGTTGTGCATCTAACAGGTGAGGGCGACTGAGGCGCAAGCCTCAAGCCGTTCTCACCCAGCCGGTCCCCGGGGCCTTGGTTAGCGCCAGTCCCGGGGCCGGCCTTTTTTTGGTTATGCCTTCCGCTGAGGGAAGGTCAGTCGTCCATCCGTGCCTGCCCGGTCCGTACCGCAGCTCGGCGGACGAAAAGCACGGAGTGTTCGATTTAATTCTAATCTGAGACTTAATTTAGCCCATTTGTACAGTCCCCACACAGGGGGGGAACAGGAAGGGGCTAACGGGCGAGCAGATAGGGGGTCACAAAGATGATGATCTCGGTGTCCACGGCCTCATGCTCGGAATAACGGAACAGGTAGCCCAAGAAGGGAATGTCGGACAGGAAGGGGATTCCGCGGCGAATGTTCTTTTGCCGCTGAATGTTCAATCCGCCAACCGTAAAGGTCTCGCCATCGTGCACGCGCACGGAGGTGCTGGCGGCACGTTTGTTGATTTCGGGCAGCCCCTGCGCACCCTCGCCCACCACATCGCCCACTTCCGGCTTGACGTAGACCGTGATCTCGCCACTCTCGGCGGCATAGGGTGTGATCTGAAGTTTGATGCCCGATGTGACCGCTTGCAGGGTGTTGTATTGATATAACTGTGAACTGCCGGTCTGAATGATGAAATACTGATCGCGCGTCAAACTGATTTCCGCGGTGCGGCCATTCAGCGTGGTAATACGCGGCTTGGCACGGATCTGCGCGTCGCCGGAGCTTTCCAAGGCTTCCAAAGACGCCGTAAGATCCGCCGTGTATTTCCCGATCTTGTAGCCGATATCGGTGTAGGAGCCGGAGGGAGCGGCGTTGGGAATATCCGTATGATTCGTGCCGATGGACCAGGAGGGATTGCTGCCAGCCGTGCGCGTGAGCGACCAGTCCAATCCCATCTTGTAGAGCGCGTCTTTCGAGAGTTCGCAGACAATGACTTCAATCAGAATCTGCGGCGGCGGCTTGTCCAGCAGTTTCAAATCTTGCTCAATCCGCGTGGCGATGGTGGCCGGGGCCGTGATGCAGACGGTGTTGGTGGTCTTGTCGGCCTTCACGTAAGGATCAAAGTAGTCGGAGAGCAGGCCAATCGCGATTTCCGCGTCCATGTTGGACAATGTCACCACGCGGGTCTCCGAGACCATCGCGAAGGCGGGATCCTTGGGGCTCGATGAGCCGACAAAATAGGTCCCTTCGTCGCGGCGGAAGCTGAATCCCAGGGGAGTCAGAATCGCTTTCAAGACGTCTTCGAGCGGCTGTTTATTCGCTTCGTAGGTCACCAGTCCCTGGGTCGCCGCATCCCAGACAATCGGCACGCCGGTTTGGGAGGAGAGGTCTGCGAGCACCTGGCGCAGATCGGTTTCGAAAAAGGAATTGGTGACCAACGCTTGCGGCTGCGTCAGCGAGTCTTCACTCGACAAGTCTTCTGTGCCGGCTTGATCCGCGACGGCGGACACGTGCGGCAGTTCGGACAAGCGCCTGAAACGCACTGTGACAGCTTTCTTCTGAGCCTCGGTGATCGCCCGCGCTTCGGCTTCGTTCAGCGTGGCTTGGGCGGCGGCCCGATCACCGATGGTCAGCTGGGCATCGGCTAAGAGCAGAATCAGCGGAAAGGGAGACTCGCCACCGGGCAGCGTTTGCAAGGCGGTGCGCAAATAGGCGCCGGCTTCGGCATAGCGCCGCTCATGCATCAACCGCCGGGCGTAACGTAACGAGGCCTGAACTTCGTAGTTACCGGAACGGCGAAACACCGTGGACGCAGAATCAGGCGGGATTATGACAGATTCTGTCTTATCCTGTGCAAAAGTTGGGCAGGCACAAAAAATGCTGAGCATGGCCATGCTCAGCAATAAGGGGCGAAAACGGGAACCGAACGATGTGAAAAACGGAACGGCAGCGTTTCGATGACTATGAATTACTCGGTCCGGCCATCGAACCACTGCACCGACGGGAAGGTGCAACATAAGAATATGATATAGAGGTATTACGGAAAGAAGAGACGATAAAGAGCGTTCTTAGCCCTTTCTGCTCAACCTCTCCGACGCAGAGTGATACAAACTACATCAGACAATAAGCTACAAATAGGTTCATAAGTCAAGAGAAAAATCATCTATTCTGAATCTGATACATGAGATATGATTCATCGCTAATGATCCTCTTGCTTGCTTAATGGACTGAAGAGTATGGAACTTAGCTCGTGGAATTTCACGGGTTGATAGTGATCTACCAAGCAGATCGACAGGGCAAGAAACAGCGCACTATGGATCAACAGCATTATCGGAGAGGCGAACGGAGAGGTTCGCCTCTTGCTTGCAGCGCGTTAGCGCAAAAATGTCGTGGCCGCTACACCATCCCGCTCGATGGCCGGGCACTTCCAACCGGCTTGTACTTCGTCCGGATGCAGTCGTCCGGTTTCACCGCCACGCAGAAAGTCATGTTGTTGAAGGTGAGCGGCCCGAGCGCCATTCCAAAACAAAAACGGACGCACCACATGGTGCGTCCGCTTCAATTTTTTCCCTTGCATCCGCTACGGCATATACGCGCGCACGATGTAGAACTGCGAGCCCGGCTCCTGCAGCGCGTTGTTGTCCACAAAGTACGGAGTTGCCACATCGCCCACGAGCAGCGTGAATGGGCCGTTGGGCGTAATGTCGCGGTAGATCTTGTACTCCGCGCCGGGCGTCGGGATCAGACTCCAATCCAGTCGCACGTCGAGTCCGATGACCCGGATCACGACGTCATTCGGCGCTTCCAGATTGCGCACCTCAAAGCAGCCGGTGCACTGGGCATATTGCCCGTCCGGATTCGTCACTCGCACGGCGTGGAAGCCGATCCCCAACGTGGGCAACGACACGCATGTGATCCGCTCCGGAGTGACCACCACCACATCCGTCGGCAGCTGCCCGGCAATGGTCACCTCGCAATTCGGATCGAAGTTCTGCCCCTCAATAATCAACGGCGTCGCTACGCCCGGATACGCCCAACTCGGATCCACGAAGCTAATCACCGGACCCGGGACCGGTGAGATTTCAAAACACTGCGTGCAGACGTCGAATTGCCCGTCCGGATTCGTCAACATCACGTCATAATTGCCGTCCGGCAGATTGGGCACGACGAATTGCGCGAGCACGTTCGATAGCACCGCTGACGTCGTGGCCGTGCCGCCGACCATAATCTCGGCGCCGTTCTGAAAATTCTGCCCGTGCACATAGATGATATCGCCTGCCTGTCCCGCGCCCGGAATCACATCGGTAATGATCGGCGCCTGTGACTGCACGGTTCCCTGCACGTTGATGTCGTCGATGAACCAGCCGCGGTAACCATTGTAGAGCTGATCAATCGTATCGAAGCGAAAGCGGAGCCAGCAGAAGGTGCCGCCGAAATTCGCCAGCGAGAAGGTGTGTTGCACCCACATGGGCGGCAAGCCGATGCCGCCCGAACTGTAGCCGACATTCGGGTTGGTGTTCACGTCATTGAGCGGATTCAGCGCGCCGGCGCCGACCGGCTGCCACGTCGCGCCGTTATCCGTGGACGCCTCCACATACATCATGTCATACCATGGGATGTCCACGCCTTCGACTTCCCACACGGTCCAAAAACTAAGCGTGGCATCCGCGACGCCGGTCAAATCCAGATCCGGCGAAATGGCCCAGCCAGCGTTCGCGGTTTGCGAAGTTCCGCCCGAAAGATGCGGCTGGTTGTGATCGAAATTCGCACCGATAAACGTACCGGTCACTACTTGGCCGTACCACAGCGCGTGCGTGCCGCCGTGCGCACTCGGCAGCGTTCCCGCATCCGGCAGCGTGACAAGGTTTGGGTTGATGGTGGGGTTCATTACCTGATGCAGCTGCGGATCGGTAATCACGTGAAAGAACCCGTTCGTCACCCACGCGCCGCCGCCGCTCTCGAAATCCTCGTTCCACGGCAGAGTTACGCGTTGCTCGCGATCCGCACTTAACGGCACAGATGGCGGCGGCCCGATGTACGGGACCGGCCTGCTGGGATCAGCCACGGCCACTGTTGACAGTCCAACGAGAGCTGCAAAAAGAATCCGTACCATAACGCTTCTCATTTCTCCTCCTGTTTACAATTTCGATTCATCTTCATCCAAGATCTGCACGGTTAAAGTTGACGTATAATATAATATTTGTAGTATTAAGAAGTTCAAGTGACAGACACGTCAGTCATGAATGTTAACAGAGTTGCAACTCCACTTTGAATCATCAATATAAAACAATGCTTTGGCATAAAGTCTAAGAAGGGGGAAGCGGCTTATCGGAACCTCGCCCTGCAACGGTGCCTCATGTCCAGCAACGCTCTGCCTCGTCTGTTTCTCCTCCGGAGCACATGTTCGAATTCGACCTGACAATAGATGGACGTGCTTCTTTCAGCGCAAGCTTACCCTCTTGACTTTTTGAACAAATGTACATATATTGTACTTGCGTTCGTTGAAACAGTGTCTCAGATTTTCAGTTTTTTCTTGAGGTTAACAGGTCTGCTTCACGGGAAATGCTTCTGCTGACCCCCCTCTTGCTAATCTCACTTGACATTCCCGGCTCAAACTCTTATCTTTTACGGCTTCATATTTCTTGTCTAAGTATTTACCGTGCTTGAAAGGAGGTGTCCCCCTACATGCCATTCGTCAAGGTTCGCGAAGGAGAACCGTTCGAACGGGCGTTTCGCCGCTTTACCAAGAGCTGCGAAAAGTCCGGCTTGATGGCCGAGATCCGTAAGCGGCAGCGCTTTGAAAAGCCCTGCGAAGTTCGCAAGCGCGAGGAAAGCCAGTCCCGCCGCAAGATCCGCAAGATGCGCCGAATCGAAAACATGTAATCGGGGCAGCTCCCGAACAAGCTGACATTCCAAGAAGCCGACATCCCGACATTTTGACGTGATTCGGCTTCTTTGCTTCTCTGCTGTCGGCTTGTCAGTTCATCGGAATGTAAGATATGTCTCTCGCTGATTTACTGATTATCGTGCTCCTCGCGTTGTTTGCCATCTCCGGCGTTCGGCGCGGCGCGGTGTGGGAATTACTCACGGCCATCGGGCTCGGGCTGGGCTTTGCGCTCACCTTCTATTACCGGCAGGAGATTATGGCGCTGGTCGTGGATTTCACCGATCCCGGCTGGGAGCGGCAATGGGGCGGCGGCATCGTATTCCTGCTCTTCTTTCTCGTGGTCTATTTCGGCTTCACGACCATCGGCCATAAGCTGCACAATAAGATCGAGACCACACCGTTCAAGTGGCCGGACAAGGTGCTCGGCGTCCTCGCCGGCATCCTGAAGGGCATTCTGCTCATTGCGCTGCTGGTCATGGCGACCGAGTGGCTCGACGCCGAAGGCCAGATGCAGCATTTTCTCTGGAAGTCCAAACTCATCCGCTGGGGCAAACACACGATCCATTCCGCCACGCACTGGGAAGCCCCGAGCCAGCGGAAATGGGTGTGATGGGAAATGCCGAAAGGCCGGAATGCTGAAACGCTGAAAGCCGCCAGCACCTCAATCTAAGGAGTTCATTATGTTTAGGCGAATTTCGCTTTGGCGACGAGACCGTTGCAGAGGTGGGGCTCGCTTTGTAGTTTTAGGACTTATCGAGGCCGCCATAACTCTTCATGCTCAACCGCCGGACATTCTATGGACGCGTCTATACAATGCTCCGGGAATAGAGGTTCCTCAAGGCATCACCGAGATGGCGGACGGGGGGTTTGCAATCTGTAGCTATCAGTTCGACAGCACAAATAATATTGAAGCACTCATCCGTAGGGTCTCAAGTAACGGTATTGTAGAGTGGACGTATCCGTTTGGAGGTCCTTTCCCTTACCCTTGCGCGGCACAGGCTATTATTGAGACCAGCGACGGCGGCCTGTTGGCCGTAGGCCGATACGACACTTCGGAGGTGATGGGCGTTTTTGCCCTGAAGCTGACGTTTGCAGGTCAACCCGTATGGGCTCGTTTCTTCTTAGGTACAGAGTTTAATACAGGCGTGGCGGTTGTCGAGACCGAAGACGGGGGATACGCTATCGCCGGTATTCAAGTTTTTGATGTCCCACTGCACATTGACGGACGATTGCTCAAATTAGACTATGAGGGGAATTTGCTGTGGACGGGCTACGTGTCGCAAGGGACGAATACCCGCACGGACATTGACGACGTCGCTCTTACTCCGGATAACGATTATCTGCTCTATGGTTCCACGTTTCCATTATTCAGCAACGAACATCATCGCTTGCTCTTGGCAAAGATGAACAATGTCGGTGACACGTTGTGGACGCGGATTTGGGAGAATCCGGATTGGGACCTGCGAGCACGAAACCTGATCGCCGTGCCGGAAGGAGGCTACCTGTTGAGTGCAGCGGTCGGCGACTATTATGGCTACGAGAACTACCCATGGCTGCTGCGCCTGAATGAGAATGGAGATACTTTATGGACACGGCGCCTGGATGAGGGATATCCGCCCAGCCTGAGCTTCGTAATTGTAGACCAAGTGGGAAGCGACGGCTTTATTTTCAGCGGGGAGATTTTGATCGGCAATATTTACAAGAGCTACGTGGCACGGCTTGACGTCAGCGGTAACCGTCGCTGGAGTACGACTGTCAGCCATGATCCGGATTGGTTCGGTCCCCGTGCGATTATTGGCTGTCAGACCGGCGGATATGTGTTGCTCGTGGGTTTTTCCAACCCGGATTCGGCTTTCAGTGCCCTCGTTCGTTTTGGTGTTGATACTTTGACGGCAATAGAACAAAAGCCTGCGGCAGTCGAGAATTCCCAACTGCAACAGAACTATCCGAATCCGTTCAACTCTACCACCGACATTCGCTTCGACCTTCCGCTGACGCAGCGAGTGAAGTTGGAAGTCTTCGGTATCACGGGTCGCCGCATGGCGACGCTGGCGGATAAGGTGTTGGCTGCCGGTGCGCACCACGTTACTTTTGATGCCGCTGCTTTGCCGTCCGGCGTATATCTCTATCGTCTCATGGCTGGGACGGAATCGCGGGTGCAGAAGATGGTGCTGCTTAAATAGATTACCCCCATCTAACTTCCCCCACTTCGTAGGGAAGGAATAAGCAAAAACGGCGACCCATGAAGGCCGCCGCACTTATTTCGGTATTTCGGCTTTTCAGCGTTTCAGCATTTTAGAACTCGTGGCCGAGGTTGAGATAGAGCGCGAAGTGTTCCTTGCTGAGTTCGGAACGCAGGAGTTCGCCGGCGGTGAATTTCATGGGACCCAGGAAGGTCGAGAGCGCGAACGACACGCCGAGGCCCTGCTGATAATCCTGTGCGCGCGGCAGCGGATCGGAATAGCCGGAGACCGCGCCGACGGTGAAAATTGCCGAGACATAGGCATCGGCGAGCCAGCGCGAGATCAGATCGAAGCGCGCTTCCGCAAGTCCCGAGAGCTGCACGTTGCCGGAACGCTCGGCGACATACAATCCCAACAAGCTCTCCTCCCCACCCAGCCGGTAATGCCCCCAGAGCGGCAATTGCCGGTCGTTCCAGCCGTAGTCCGCGCGTCCGCGCAGGACGAAGCGCCGCGCCGCCGGAATGTAGCCGTCCACTTTGCCGGTGATGCGGTTGAAGGCGCCGCCGTGTTTCTTGTCGCGCCACTGGTACTCGTACTGGCCGCGCACTTCAATGCCTCGCGTGGGAAAGGGGTAGCTGTCTTTGGTGTCAATAATCGTGCGTACGCCCGCTCCCACCAGCGTAGTGCGCGGCTCGCGGAGATTCTGACTCGAGAGAATAGACTCGTAGAGCACGCCCGGCGAGATCATGCCCCAGCGGCGAAACGCGCGCCCCGTCCAGACACTGCCGCCGGCACGCTCAAAGAAATAGGGGGTCTCGATCTTGTGGCGATCATTGTAGAAGAAGTACTCTTCGCGATTCCAGCGCGCGGTGACGTCAATCGTCGGATAGCTCGCCAGCGCCTGATCGAGCGGAGTGTAGAACGAGAAGCGGTCGAAGGTGAGGCGCACGCGCGCTTCTTCATCCCTTTCACCGTACTTGCCGAAGAGCGAAAGCCGCGCGCCGATGCCGAGAATGTTGTCATCGAGAAACTCGGCAAAGCTGCGGCCTTTGCGCTCGAGCGAAAAACCGGCGCCGAAACGCAGCTGCGGTGAGGCGCGCTCGACGACCCGCAGCGTGAGATCGGCGCCGCTGTCGGAGGGCTGCACGGCAAGGTTGACGCTTTCGAAAAGATCGCTGCCGTAAATTTGCGCGATGCCGCGCTTGGCTTTGCGCAATTCGAAGAGCTGGCCGGGGCGCAGCGGAAACTCGCGCCGCACAGCCCACGGCTTGTGCCGCCGGAGGCCGCTGACGCTGATCGAGCGTATGCGGCCTTCTTCCCAGCAGCTTTGGAGCGTGCGGTTGCTGTCTATCTGCAATTGCGTGGCGTGGGCGAGCGTGTAGCCTTCGTCCACGTACGCGCGCCGCAGGAGCACCAGCTTTCCCATGCCTTCCTTGCCTTTGGGCAGGTGCGTCAACTCGGAATCCGGCACGAGCGTGACGCCCACGAAGTGATAGTCGTCGGGCGGGAGCGCGCCGGGTTCAAGTGACGCAAGAAAGTCGTTGTAGCGGGCGCGAGCATAGAACGGCACGGCTTCGACGGTTGCCGCGCGGGCGGCGAGTTTGCGTTTCAGTTCAGGGATCGCCGCTTTCATCGCCACGTATCCGGCGTGAATCAGCGAGTCAACGCCGGTAAATTCTGCCGAGCGGTGCGCGCCGATTTCCGGCGTGATGACGAGATCGGCTTTGCGGCGCGACTCCTCGTTACGCTCGATGTGCATGAGCGTGGTGACGCGATCCGCCAACTCCCACGGCGCGGCGACCTCTTCGCCGCGCTGGAAAACGGCGCTAAGATCAACCGCGATGACGAAGTCCGCACCCTGTTTTATCGCGATGTCCACGGGGATGTTCTCGATCACGCCGCCGTCCACGAGCGCGAGCGTGTCCATGTGATAGGGTGCAAAGACGAGCGGCATGGAGATCGAGGCACGCATCGCTTCGGACAGATCGCCCTGCGAAAAGATTACCGGTTTGCCGCTGTTGAGGTCGGTGGCCACGGCGCGGAAGCGAATCCGCAGATCATCGAACGAGGGCCACGGCTGATAGGGCGCGCGCTGCGCGAGATCGAAGAGCAGATCGGAGAGCTTCTGGCCATTGGTCAAGGCGAGCGGGACTTCCGGCGCGAAACCGCGAAAGCGCAGGGCGAAAATGTGCCGCGAAGTCGTTTCTTTTTGGGCGAGGAAGAGATTGCGGCGCGAGGGTTTATCAAGGAAGAGGCTCGACCAATCCGTCGAGAGGGCAATTTGCTTCAGCTCCTCCGCCGAATAACCGGCCGCGTAGAGGCCGCCGATCACAGCGCCCATCGAGCAGCCGACGATAAGATCAGGTTCGATCTGCTCCTCTTCGAGCGCCTGCAGAATGCCGATGTGGGCAAATCCGCGCGCCCCGCCGCCGGAGAGGGCCAGCGCCACCGTTTCGGCGCGGGCGGCAGGAGTCAACAGCACGAGCAGCAGAAAAAGAATGTGGAGGGATCTTGAATGCAAAAGGAAAATGATTAAATTGTGCTGTCCGATTTCCCGACCCCCTTTGTATTTCCCCCACCGTGTGGGGGAAAGGGGAGGGCGGAGAAGGCTGCCTGTCGTCTCATTCGATCATCCTATCTCAAATCCTACTAACTTCATGCTCCTCACCTCTTGGTCGTCCTTTAAGTCTCCCGTACAGCCTGATAACACACTGATCATCGCCCGCGAGAATTTTGCGGCTTGTGTCAACGCGGCGGCAAAGCAGGCGCGGGAAGGATTGATTGTGACCTTGCCGCCGGATTTAGCGGCGCTGGCGCCGGACTGGCAAACACTTTTTGTCCGAGCGGCGGAAGCGCATCCGAACGCGGTGTTCTTCTACGGCAATTATGTGGTGCGCGACTCGAAGGGCGAGCACCCGCAGACGGTGCGCAAAGACATCGGCGACATCACCGAGCGCGAAGACTGGGGGCCGGTGTGGGCGGTGCGCGCGAAGTGGTTGAACGAGATTGGCGGTCTCGATGAGACGCATCACCGCGCGGCGTTTTATGATCTGCTGCTCAAGAGCTGGGGGCGGTGCGTGCACGTCGGCGGCACGCTGGCAACCATTCAAGGGATCGAAACGAGCGCCGAGACCGAAGCGGTGAAGTCCAAGCTGTTCTTTCCGGGGCGCGGGAAGCTCGGCGGCTTCTCGTATCTGTTCATGGACCCGGAGGAAGAGCAGCACATCGAGAATGTGTTTTACAATTTCCTCAAACGCGAGAACGCGTGGCTGGAAGGAGAGAGAAAGCACATCCCTTCTGATTTCAAGTCTCAAGTTTCAAGTCTCAAGTCTTCTGCCTCATCCTTCATCCTTCATCCTTCATCCCTTCCGGTCTCCGTGGTGACGCCGATTTACAACCGGGCGAAATTCATTGGCAAGGCGATCGAGTCCGTGCAGCGGCAGACGCTCACGGATTGGGAATATGTGATTGTGGACAACGGCTCGACGGACAACACGCGCGAGGTGGTGCGGGAGTATGCGGCCAAAGATCAGCGGGTGAAGCTGGTCGAATACAATCGCAATGTGATCGCTGAGTCGCTGAACGTAGGCGTGAATCATGCGCGCGGGAAATATATCGCGCAGCTCGACTCCGACGACGAATATCTGCCGCACACGCTCGCAAAGATGACCGAAGCGCTCGACGCCCATCCGACGTGGGGGCTGGCGATCAGCTATTACGAGCTGATGGACGAGCAGGGCAACTCACTGCCCGAGTTCGGCATTGTGAAGCACGAGCGCTACAACCGCAATAACATTTTGCGCCGCGACGGAGCCGGAGCGCTGCGCTGCTGGCACCGGAGCGTGATGCTGGAATTCGGCGGCTTCGATACGGTGCATCTCGGGCACTACGGCGAGGACTACGATCTGGTGCTCAAGTGCGGCGAGAAGTACGAAGTCGGCCGAGTGCACGAGGTTTGCTACCGCTACCGCCGCCACGGCGACAACACGGACGTGCTGCGCGATCCGGAGATGAAAATTGAGAACAAGACGAAAGCCAGATTGGCGGCGCTGGAACGGCGGAAGAGGTTGAACTCATAGCGCTACACGGCAGAGCGCTCGGGATTTTTTCGGACGGCCTCTGTGGCTGCCTGTTCTTATTCAGATAATCTCAATCCCGGCCCGGCAAGCCGGGCGCTACGAAGATTACTGCGGCGGCAACGGCTTTTCGCTGATGACTCGGTATCCCACAGCTTCCACGGCTTTGGTCACGGCTTCCAGTGTGACTTCTTCTCCTTCGATGCGCGCCTGACCGCTGGCGAGCGATACAACGGCCTCCGTCACTCCCGACACGTTCATGATTGCTTGTGTTACCGTTCTTTCGCAGTGCGAGCAGTGCATGCCTTCAATCTTGATATCCATGGCCGATCCTTTTGATTCGAGAGTTTTTCTGCGGACAAATCTGCGCTCCAGCCGCTTCGTGAAATGCAGCACGATGAAGAACGTGAGCAGCCCGGCCGTCCCCCATGTGATGACCGGGTTCAGGCCATGATCGTGCTCCATCATCGGTGTGATCTGCCAGCCGGTTGCGCCGGTGAGCCAATCAAGTCCAAAACCGAAACTGAGCGCGAGCACAATAATCGAGCCGAGGTAAACCGCGAGCACGCGCCAACCCATCACGCGGCCAATGATGAGCATCGTGGCGGCGTTCGTGGCGGGGCCGGTCACCAAGAAGACAAATGCGGCGCCGGCGGTGATGCCCTTCATCATCAGCACCGCGGCAATCGGCACGCTGGCGGTCGAACAGACATAGAGCGGGATGCCGATAGCCATCATCACGAGCATCTGCGGCAGACCGCGCGCGAGTTTATCGCCGAAAAAATCGTCGGGGATGACCATGGCAATCAGCGTCGCCACGACCAGTCCGATCACAAGCCAGAAGGCGATGTCGCCCAACAGCTCCACAAAGGCGAAGCGCATCCCCTGCGCGAGTTTGCGGCTCGCGCCGCGCACACCGCCGGATTTTTCCTGTTCGAGGGCGTCCTCTCCGGGGACATGGTACTTCAGCCAATGCGACTCCATGCCTTTGTCGGATTTCACGAAGAGCGTGGCGATGCCGCCAAGAATGCCGCTCAAAAACGCGGCAACAGGACGAAAGATCGCAAAGACCCAGCCGAAGAAGCCGTAGGTCACGGCGATGGAATCAATGCCGGTTTGCGGAGTCGAGATCAGAAACGCGACGACGGCCGCACGGCTGGCGCCGCGTTTCAGCAGACCAACCGCCGTGGGAACCACGCCGCAGGAGCAGAGCGGCATGGGGACGCCGATCATCGTAGCTTTAATGACCGAACCGATACTCTCCTTGCCGAGGTGGCGCACAACGGCTTCTTTGGGAACAAACGCGTGCAGCAACCCCGCAAGGACGAAGCCCAGCGTCAGGTAGGGCGCCATCTCGCCAAAGAGGCGGAGAAGTTCGATGAAAAAGGTGTGGATCATATATGCAGAAAGTGAAAATTGAACAATGGAAGCGAAACCAACCGCTTGGCGCCCTCCCAAGGGGTGCAGAGGACGCAGAAGTGGGCACCTGAGCGGATGTGGCGCTCGTGCCGTTCCGAATATACCGATTCCCCCTCCGATTTTCAAGGATCACAAGGCTCAAGGCGGGGGCCGGGGACATTGACTTGAGATGGTGCAGGGCTTGAATTTTCTCCCGAAAATGCTTAATTTGTCTAAATTTCTGAGTTTTGTGACCTTTCAGGATGGCATCGGCACCTTTCCGCGAAAAACTTAAGGCTGCACTTGACCGGGCGGGAGTTCCGGTCTGTGTGGGCTTGGATCCCGATCCGACGAGAATTCCGCCCCACTTAGGCGGCGGAGTAACGGCGGCGTATCAGTTTTTGACATCGGTCATTGAAGCAACTCGGGATCTGGTGGCAGCCTTTAAGCCGAACACCGCGTACTTCGAAGCGTATGGGCATGAGGGTTGGGCGCTTTTGGAGAAGCTGCGCGACCGGGCGGGGCGCGACATGCTGTGGATCGTGGACGCGAAGCGCGGAGACATCGAGCATACGAATGAGGCGTATGCGCGCGCGCTCTTTGACGGGTTGAAGGCGGATGCAATTACCGCGCAACCGTACTTAGGCATCGCGGCGCTGGAGCCGTTTTACCGCGATCCGGCACATGGCGTGTTTGTGCTCTGCGCGACCTCGAATTCGGGAGCGGAAGAGCTGCAGAATATTCCCGCGCCGGGATCCCCCACGCTTTTGGAATACGTAGCGAAGCGTGCGGTGAAGGCAAACCACAATCGCAACCTCGGACTCGTGGTGGGAACGACGAAGCCGGAAGCGTTGAACGCGGTGCTGGGGTGCGCTTCGGAATTGCCGCTATTGCTGCCCGGAGGCGGCGCACAGGGCGGGGATACGCGGGCGATCATGCAGCGCTTGAAGCAAGCGGGGGCGAGCGGGTTATTCAACTTCTCGCGGAGCGTGATCTACAAATCGTCGGGGATGGATTTTGCGGAGGCGGCAAGGGGGGAAGTGATGCAATTGCGGGCGATGCTGCTGTGAGTAATGAACCCCTTGATCTCCTCCGCGCCTGCGGTGCGTTTTTAGATGGGCACTTCCTCTTGTCGAGCGGGCTGCACAGCGGCGTATATGTCGAGAAGTTCCGGCTGCTCGAACACCCGGAGCACACCGCGCGGCTGGCAGGGACCATTGCCGATCATTTTCGCGCTGCGCGTTTGGAGCTGGTCGTCGGGCCGTTGACCGGGGGCGTGCTCGTCACGCATGAGGTCGCGAAACAATTGGGACTGCCGATTGCGTTTCCCGAGCGCGTGGACGGCGTGATGCAGTGGCGGCGCGGGTTTGTGATCCGGCGCGGGCAGCGCGTGTTGGTGTGCGAAGACGTGATCACGACCGGCAAATCCGCCGGCGAAGTGGTGGACGCATTACATCGCGAAGGTGCGGACGTGGTGGGGATCGGAGCGCTGATTCAGCGCGGGCCGAGCAACCTGAAACCGACGCCGTTTGCCGTGGTGCAGCTGAATTTGGAGACCTATCCGCCGGATGCGTGCCCGCTGTGTGCGAAGGGTCTGCCGCTCGAGAAGCGTGGCAGCCGGGCCGTTTGACAAACCGACAAGCTGACAGGCCGACAAGCCGACAGAATATGAAGAGCGTGGATTGGATCGAAGAGTGTCCGGCGGCGATTACGGTGTGTGACCGTGAGGGAATCATCGTGGCGATGAATGCGAAGTCTGCGGCCGTATTTGAAAAAGATGGCGGGCGATTGCTGATCGGAACCAGTGTACTCGACTGTCATCCGGAGCCATCGCGGTCAAAGGTACAAGAGATGCTCAAGACCGAAGCCATCAACGTCTATACGATTGAAAAGAACGGCGTGAAGAAGTTGATCTATCAGTGTCCGTGGCACGAAGGCGGCAAGTTCGCGGGGCTGGTGGAGCTTGCGCTGGAGATTCCGTTCGAATTGCCGCATTTTATCCGCACCTAACGCGCATTGCCGAATATGTTATGTCCTCATTGCGGGACGTCGAACGCGGACACCGCAAAATACTGCATTCGTTGCGGAAAAGAGCTGGCGATGCCCGCGAAGCCACTCGGCCAGCCGGCTCAATACGCGGGGTTCTGGCGACGTGCGGCGGCGACGCTGATTGACACGATTCCGCTGGCGATTATGAGCTGGATCGTCGGCTCGGCAACGCACACGCCTTCGATGTACTGGTGGGACGTAGAAGACGCGTCGGACCTACGCGGCTTTTTGTTCGGCGCGCTGATCGGGTGGCTGTATTTTGCGCTTGCGGAGAGTTCGCGGACGCAGGCGACCTTGGGGAAGATGATCATCGGCCTATATGTGACCGACGACGAGGGGCGGCGGTTGTCGCTGAAGCGGGCCACCGGGCGGCATTTCGGGAAATATCTTTCCGGGGCGATTCTGGGAATCGGATTTCTGATGGCCGGATTCACGGAGAAAAAGCAAGGGCTGCACGACATCATGGCGAAGACGCTGGTGCTGAAGCACACAAGCTAAGGATTTCAACCAGACCCCCCTTTCGTCCCCCCATCGTATGGGGGGAGAGGTGAAGTGAAAGGACGCGGCCACAAGTCTGAGAACGTCTTCATCCAACGCACTTATTTCGATTGCCCTTTCCCCCACACGGTGGGGGAAACAGAAAGGGGGTCGGATTTGTCCGGTTTTTATTTTCTTTTCTCGCTTTTCAATTTTCAATTTTGAACTTTTCCCTTTCCATATTAGCCTCCGGGTCGCGAGGGAATGCGCTTCTCGTGAATACGGGCGAGACGAAGATCCTGATTGACTGCGGGTTGGGCGTGCGGACGCTGGCGCCGCTTTTGCAGTCGGCTGGAGTGCATATCAAGGACTTGAACGCCATTCTGATCACGCACGAGCATTCGGATCACGTGCGCGGGTTGGAGCGCGTGCTGAGTCACACGCACACGTCGCTGTATGCGACGGACGGAACACTCGCAGCGATTGACCACATGATTCCCGCGCGGACGGCAGTGAATGTCGTAGATGGCGAGGCGTTCGAAATCGGAAACATGGTGGTTCGCAGCATTCGCATCCTGCACGACGCGGCGGAGCCGGTGTCCTATCATCTGACACTGAACCAACATCGCCTGCTCGTGGCAACGGATCTGGGCGAAGTGACTTCCGCGATTGCCGAGGCGCTGGCCAATTCCACGGTGGCGGTGTTCGAGAGTAATCACGACGAAGTCATGCTGACGAATGGCTCGTATCCCGAATTATTGAAGCAGCGAATTCGCTCGAAGCTCGGACATCTCTCCAACCGGCAATGCGCCGACGCGCTGCGCGCCTGCCGGGACACGGAACTCTCGACCGTGGTGCTCGCGCACTTATCCGACGAAAACAACGATCCTGCGATTGCGCGGACGAGCGCCGAGACCGTGCTGAACAGGCGCGGATGCGCGCTGCACGTCACGCGGCAGGGCGCGGTCGGCCCCTTTTTGAAATTCGATTCCCACACCCACAACAACGGAGAACCCTCATGCGAACCCTGGTTACTCTTTCCCTCACCGTCCTCATAATTTTTGCCGCGTGCAAGCGTGCGGAAAACCAAACGAACGCGTCCAGCGGCTCCACTCCAACCACTCAACAGCCTGTGAAGCAAGAAACACCGCCCGCTCAGGGCAAACTGGCGAAATGGCCGGCCGATTATCCGGTGACCGGCGACAGCGTGGCCGTAATTTCGGTCTCGATCAACGGCGCGCCGGCCGGCGAAATGGTCGCCGAATTCTATCCTGACAAAGCGCCGAATCACGTCCGCAATTTCAAGTGGCTGGCCGATAATCAATTCTATGACGGCGTGAAGTTTCACCGCGTCATCAAAGGGTTCATGCTTCAGGGCGGCGACCCGACAGGCACCGGCGGCGGCGGCCCGGGCTGGCAGGTGAATGCCGAGTTCAATGACGTCAAGCACACGAAGGGCATTCTCTCGATGGCACGGACGAACGATCCGAATTCCGCGGGCTCGCAGTTCTTTGTCATGGACGGCACCACGCCGCATCTGGACGGGCAATACACGGCATTCGGCAAGGTCATCAAGGGCATTGACATCGTGGACAAAGTGACCGCGGTGCCGACGACGGGACCGGAACGCTCGACGCCGACGCAGGAAATTAAGATGACGTCGGTGCGGATCGTGCCGCGCTCGTCAGTGAAGTAGCGAGTCACTGTGTCAAAGCAAAAACGCATTCTGATTGTCGAGGATGACCGGGACACGCGCGCGCAGCTCGGCCTGCTGCTTGAATTGCTCGGGTACGAGGCCGTGCTGTGCGCGGATGGCGTGGAAGCGCGCGCCAGTCTGGAAAAAGCGGACGTGGATCTAGTGCTCACCGATCTCGTCCTGCCGCGCGGCGACGGCGTGGATCTGTTGACGGACGTCCACGAGAAGCATCCGCAATTGCCGGTGATCATTCTTACCGGCTATCCGAGCGAGGGCTCGATTCTCGAAACGCTGGTACACGAGCCGTTCGCCTATTTGGCGAAGCCGATTTCGGGCGAGCATCTGGCGGACGTGCTGGAACGGGCGTTCGCTACACAAACTGACAAGCTGACACAACGACATGCCGACAGCTAATCAACGGTGTCAGTACTGTCTTCTGTCGGCTTCTCGGCTTGTCAGTCTGCCCGCTTGTTAATGGGCACGGACATTCCTCCTTCCCTGCGCGAGTTGTACGAGCTGTCGGGGCCGATCTTGCGCTACCGGATTTTGCGGGACGTGATCGGACACGACGAGTCGTATGTCGAGACCATGCACATGGGGATGGAGGTCGCCAAGCTGCCGGACGTGCAGCAGATTCTGGCGGCGCAGGATGCGCACGGCTTATGGGGCGATTTTCGCACGTCGGAATTGGCGGCGCTGCGGTTGTGCGAATTCAGCCTCGAATTGCACCGCGCGATGGACAACTTTCGCGAGCTGGTCCTGTTGCCGACGCTCTTGAACAACGATGCGCTGTGGGAGTTCGGCAAGCTGGAGCTGGATGAGGTCGGGCAGAAGCACGCACGACGAATCGTGCGCGACAAAACCTTGCATCTGCTCTGCCGCTCAAACCGGGACGAAGATCCGGTGGCGCGGACGTATCTCGAGTTGCTGTTGGCGGAATGGGAACAATACGTTGCGGCGGGTGCCGATCCGGCGTCAATCGAGGCGGCAAGACTGCCGATCCCGACGACGGATGGCTATGCAGCGGTGTGCCGCTATCCGTGGAACGACGACGATTTTCCCCGGGTACGCGACGCGGTGACACGGATCGTGACGTACGGCGTAGAGCATGCGCCGCCGGAACATTTTCCCCAGCCGCTTGCGCCGTTCCTGTTTCGATTAGCCGACAAGTGGCAGTACCTCGAACAGCCGCCGCGATTGCTGTACGAATTGGAACTGGCCGCGCAGCTCGGCGCGGCGCGCGATCTGGATTACAGCGCGTGGATGCTCGAAGAACTTGAAGCGCGGCAGGATGCGGACGGGTTCTTTCGCTTCCCCGATGCGGGAGATATTCTTGCCTCGTGGCATTTCCCGTTGGAAAAGACGAACCCGGACGAGTTCTACATCGAGTACTCATTCCGGGCCGAGCTGATCTTCAAGCTGTTGGCTTACGACGTTTAGGACGGCGGCATAGGAAGACAAGACTCCATGAAGCATATCTCAACAATTCTGCGGTGGGTGGCGCGGCTGCTGGGGGTGGGAGCCGTGTTGGTGTTCGTGATTCTTGCGACTGGAGAAGGACTGCCGGACCCGATGGTGCTGGGGGTTGACGAGAAAGTTCTCTTCAGTGCGCTGGCGCTCATGCTGATCGGCGCGCTGGCCGCGTGGTGGTGGGAAGTGGTCGGCGGGCTGATGATTTTCTGCGGCTACGGATGGCTTTGGTACATTGAGGGAAGTACGCCGGAGCCGGTGTTCAGCCTCTTTCCTTTGGCCGCCTGCATATTTCTGATCGCCTGGCTGCTGGAGCACAAGCCTGCTGAAACCGCACAGAATCCCGACCAGAAGAAGGCGAAGTACGAGGGGAAGGGCGCAGGGAAAGACAAAAGCAAGCGTAAGCCGGACGCGACGAAGAAGAATTGATGAAGAGGCGGCGGACTTCGAATTTTGCTTTATCGACTGCTCTTTGAATTATCGCGGTCTAATCGCGAGCTGCTCTATCCAAGTCTGCCTCACAAGGATCCTGAGTGAAGGATTGAAGAGCGATCTCGTCGTTGTTCACTGCTGCATTACGGAATCCGAACGCAAATTCGAGGAGGCTAATGGTTCGCGTCAATGCGAGGTCGCGCCATAGACCCGCCGGCAGAGTTTGTCCCTTCGAACTTAGTTCACTCGGCTGGATGCGCCTCGCCGGCATGGCGCTAATGCTGATTGTGCTGACAGGTTGGATGTTTCCCCGGGCGCGGCTATGGGGAGTGCATGCGCTGGCGTTTCAGCATCCAGTGGTCTCCGTGGGCCTGTTTCTCATGGCGGCGTTGATGCTGACACCCTTGGGCGGGCGCATCGTAGCCCTGACCTGTCGAGTGACGGCGCGGTGGCGGCTTCCGCGCGGTGTGTGGATTGCGCTTGCATTGCTGGGCTTTGTGCTCTTGCGCGTGCAAGAGCCGCTCTTTGGTGACGGGCAGGCGTTGCTGCGGCACCTCGAAACCATTGGCCGCCTCGACGCGCGGCGGCTGCCGTGGGTGGACATCGGACAGGGGCGCTGGGCCGAACCGCTGGAGACGTTTCTGCACGAAACCGTGTTCCGCGTGGCAGTCACGTTTCATCCTCCTGTGTCGGCGGATTTTTCGCCCGAGCAAGATGAGCTGGAGGTACACGCCGAACGCACGTGGTTCTTTGAAACCGGACGGTGGACCTATATTCTTTTGTCGGCCACGGCAGGCGCGCTCCTGATTCTGCTGCTGCTGCGCTTTGCGAAGCGAATGCTGCCGGAATCCGCGCGGGCTGTGTTTCTCCTCGGCGTTTTCGGGACCGGAGCCATGCTGACTTTCTTTGGCTACGTCGAAGATTATGCGTGGACCAGTCTGGCAGTAGCGGGATGCGTACTGTCCGCCTTGGAAGACATGGCAATGCCGCGCTGGCCATGGCGGACTCTCATCTGGTGGGCGACGGCCCTGGCGATGCACGTGATGACCATCTTTCTTCTGCCGCTCATCGTTTACGTGCTGCTCGTCAGGCATGTTTCGGTGATCCGGGATGCGCGTTACGGCAAGCCAACGATTAGAATCGCCTTGATCCTATTTGCGCTCGCGGTCGTGTTCGTTTCCATTCTGTTCGGCTTTGCTCCGCCACCCATCCGGCGGTATGTGCTGCCGCTGACAGGGGTGGCGCCCTATCAAGGTTACCCGCTGCTGTCGTTAGGACACGCGATAGATCTGGTGAATCTGCTGCTGCTGGTGGTGCCGGTCATTGCGTTAGCCGGGGCAAGCGCGCTGTCGCCGCGCGATGACCCGAAACATGATCTTCGCGTTCTGCAATTGGCGAGCGCCGGAGGAATCGGCTTCCTGCTGCTGTTCGATCCGGCCCTGGGAGCTTCACGGGATTGGGATTTGTGCAGCGTGGCCCTGTGGCCGATGATTGTGGCCGGTGTATGGCTGCTGGCGAAACACGAATGGGGAACGCGGCGGGATGCATTGCTCGCGAGTTTAGCCGCCGGGATGCTCTTGATTCCGGTCCCGCTGGTGCTGGTACATGCGAATACTGAATCCGAGGTTGCGCGGCTGCGCGCCGTGTTGATTCACGATCCGGCGCGCTCGGCGTATGGATGGGAGAATTTGGGGGCTTACTATCGCCGCGTGCACGATTACGATCATGCGATTGAGGCTTTGCAACACGCCGTTGCCGTGGACGTCAATCCGCATTACAAGCTGAATCTTGCGACTGAACTCCGCCGTGGCGGGCGGCTGGAGGAGGCGGAGCCGATCTATTTTGCGGCAGCGCAAATGCGGCCGGATTACGTAAAACACCTACTGTTATTGGCACAAAGCTATGCCCGGCGCGGCGACAGCGGGAAGGTGGCGGAAGTTGTGCGCCGGATAAATGAATTGGAACCCGGCAATCCGATATATGCCCGACTTCTGTCCCAATTGGACTCAATTGCCGCGACCAGCCAATCCGTTCAAAACTAAGGGCGAGTGCAGCGTGATGAGGTCTTGAGCCGTGCGCCCGTTTCGGCGAAGTTAAGTTTTCAATTTTCATTTTTGATTTTTCTTCTTGCCCCGCCCACTACATACTAAGATCTTTGTTGGCCTGATTACCGGACTCGTGCTCGGGTTGATCGCGAATGGGTTTTTCAGCGATTCTCCGGAGCTGGACTGGCTGATTCGGAACATCATCGCGCCGTTCGGGCAGGTGTTCCTGCGAATCATTTTCATGGCCGTGATTCCGCTGATCTTCTCGGCGCTGGCGCTGGGGGTGGCGGAGTTAGGCGACATCCGGCAGCTCGGGCGGATCGGCGCAAAGACACTGATCTTTACGCTGATTATCTCTTCCATCAGCGTGCTCATCGGCATCACGCTGGTGAATGTCGTCCGGCCCGGCGAGGGGTTGACAGAGGGCGAACGGCAATCGCTGATGAGCACCATCTCCACACAATCCGCGCAAGCGACCGTGGAGAAGGCGGCGCAAGCGAAGACGGTCGTGCAGACGCTGCTGGATATTATTCCGAAGAATCCGTTGGCGGACGCAGCGGGCGCATTTGACGAGAACTACAGGGGCGGCGGAATTCTGGCGCTGATGTTCTTTTCGCTGTTTGTCGGACTGGCGCTGACGTTGGCCCGCTCGGAGCGGACGGTGGTCTTCGAGCAGTGGCTGCAAGGGCTCTATGACGTGGTGATGAAAATCATCGGCATCGCCATGAAGCTCGCACCCTTCGGCGTGGCGGCCCTCGTGTTTACTGTGGTAGCACGCCTCGGCGTGGACGTGATTTGGATCCTCGGCAAGTACGTTTTGGTGGTGATCGGCGGACTGCTGCTGCATATGTTCGGCGTATATTCGCTGATCCTGAAATACATTGTGCGGATCAGCCCGCGGCAGTTCTTTGCGCGGATCGAAGACGTGATGCTGACGGCGTTCTCGACGAGTTCAAGCAACGTGACGCTGCCGACGGCGCTGAAGGCAACCGAGCAAAAGCTCCACGTGCCGCCGCATATCAGCCGGTTTGTGCTGACCTTGGGTTCGACGGCGAATCAGAACGGGACGGCACTCTTCGAAGGTATTACCGTGCTGTTTCTCGCGCAGTTTTTCGGCATCGATTTGACCTTTACTCAGCAGTTCACGGTGATCTTAGCGGCGGTGCTGGCGGGGATCGGGACGGCGGGGATTCCGGGCGGTTCGCTGCCGGTGATCGTCTTGGTGCTGCAATCGGTGGGAGTGCCGGGCGAAGGCATCGGCGTGATTTTGGGGATTGACCGTTTGCTCGACATGTCGCGCACGGTGGTCAACGTGACGGGCGACATCACAGTGGCGATGTATGTGGCGAAGTCGGAAGGCTATACGGTGATGGGCAAGGACCTGCTGCCGGTGATGCTGGACGAGATCGAAGAACCAACACCGAAAGGCTGATCATGACATTTTTCATTTTTTCATTTTTCACCTCAGAGCACTGCTCATGAAGACTTGCCTGCTGGCACTGACAGCAATCTTGTTTCTCGGCACGATGGCGTCCGCGCAGCCGCCAGACACGATGTGGACGCATGCGTATGGCGGAGGCGGCCAGGATATAGCTTTCGGTGTGGCCTCCATTTCCGACGGCGGGTTTGTGGCCGTCGGCCGCTCGCGGTCCTTCAGTTCGGACTATGGTATTTTCGCCGTGCGCGTGGACGCCATGGGAGATACCCTCTGGACGCGCACGTACGGCGGCGCGAGCTTTGACCAAGCGGCCGGAGTCTGCGAAGTGTCCGGAAACGACTTTTTGATTGTGGGGTCCACGGCGTCGTATGGCGCGGGATCTTACGACGCGTATGTGATCCGCATTTCGAGTGCGGGAGACACGCTTTGGACACGGACCTACGGCACGCCCAGCCTGGACTACGGTTATGCGATTGTACCCTCGGCGGACGGCGGTTTCGCTTTGGCCGGATCCACGACAACCCCCGGGCAGTCGCTGAACGCCTTGCTGCTCAAGGCGGACGCTAATGGAAACGTGATCTGGCAGCACTCGTATGGTGGCACCAATGTGGACGAGGCCTTCAGCTTGCAGCAAACGTCCGACAACGGCTATCTCTTGGGCGGGCGTTCGGTGCCGCCCGGCGGGGTGCGTCCCGACATGTTCGCCGTGCGCACGAACAGCGCCGGTGATACTCTCTGGACACGCCGCTATGGCAACGAGGATTGGGAAGAAGGCGCCGGCGCAGTGGAGACCATGGACGGCGGCGTATTCATCGCCGGATGGAAACAGAGTATCAGCAACAACGACAACAATTTCTTTGTGGTTCGGGCCAACGCCAACGGCAACCAGCAATGGTCGGCAACGTACGGCGGGGCATTCCTGGATCGCGCCACGGCGTTGCGGCAGTCCTCGGACGGCGGCTGCATCCTCGCCGGCTATACCTTATCCAGCGGGGCAGGTGCGAGCGATTATTACTTCCTTAAATTCGACACTGAAGGTGATACAACCTGGTCGCGCACCTGCGGCGGCTTGGGTGAAGACATTCTGTACGCCCTGGACGTCACTTCGGACGGCGGCTACATTGCTGCCGGCATGTCAAGCAGCTATGGGCAGGGGGGCGGCGATTTCTGGCTGGTGCGCCTGCCGGGTTTTGCCGGTGTCGCGGGCTTTGTCCGCGACTCAGTCACGAACGATCCTCTGCCGAATGTTTGGGTGAGCGCCGTCGGCCAGCCGAACCGCGCGCGCACCGACGGGATGGGTTATTTTGTGCTGACGCTTCCGCCAGACACGACCTACGACATTATTTCCTATGGCCAATGCGTCGCGCGGGACACTGCCTTCGCGATTCCCGTGTTTACAGACTCGCTCACCCGGCAGGACCTTGTGCTCGGAATTCCGGTGGGAGTGGTTCCCCAAACGTCGCTGAATATTGTGGCGTACAACCATGTGGCGACCACCGACACCCTGCGGATTTATAACACCGGGATGGGAGTGTTAGATGTGCGGGTGACGACGACCACCGTGATTCCGGCAAGCGCATGGCTGTCGGTGAATCCGTCAGTCACACAGATCGAAGCGGGCGACTCCGCGCTGATCGAAGTGACGGTAACATCGGACACGACCGATACCGGCGTGTTTGATTATTACGGATACCTCACGCTACATTGGAATTCGTGTCCCGACAGCGTCATACAACTGGACGTGATTGCCGTGATTCTGGATGCGGAGAACCCGCGCGCGGCTCTGCCAAATTCGTTCACTCTCGAAGCATATCCGAATCCTTTCAATCCGACGACCACGCTTTCGTTTGCCGTGCCGCACGATGAACTCGCGACGTTAACGATCTACAATGTGAATGGGCAGGTAGTACAGACTCTCGTTGACGGCTTCCAGCGCGCAGGTGTGCATCATTTCACAATCAATGCGTCCACGTGGGCATCCGGCGTGTATCTGGCACGTCTGCAAACGCCTTCCACTTCGCTCACTCAGAAGCTCCTGCTTTTGAAATAAGACACTCCTTGTCCTCTTTCGCGGGGCACTTGTGTCCTGCTATTTTGCTAACCGCCCGATTTTCGGGCGGTTATGTTTTTTTATCGCTCTGTGAGGGAAAAATATATCTACGAAAGTCTCTTGACTTTTCTGATATTGTCGGGTAATTTGATATTGGATAAACGAGTCAAGATTCAGTGTTGTTGATCCATTAGTAGAGTATAGAGTACGCCAAGTCAGAATCTCCGCATCGGCGTGGACTGCAAATCGATTTCAATCATTCTTGTTTTTAGGAATTGCGTGCATTAGTGGAAAAAAGAGGAGGCATTATGTCCAAATCGCTGCTGATTTGTCTGGTGATGATCTTGCTTTCTGGCGCGGTTTACGCCATGGAAGACCAACAGTCCGGCCTCTCGTCGCCGGAGAATATTCTCCTGCAGATCCGGCAACTACAGGAAGACGCTGCGCGCATTGCGCAGGCCTGCGGGGGCGACCAAGCCGTGCAGCCGATCTATAACCAGATCGCGGATCTGGCGTCGCGGCTGCCACGCGATTATCGGCGCAATCCGCTCGATCAAGGCGGTGACAACTGCAACAGCGCCACAGTGATTACCAGCTTGCCCTATGTGGACTGCGGTACGACTCAAGGTTATGCCGACGATTACTCTGCGTGCGAACCATCCAGCGCGCCGGACGTGGTTTACACCTACACGCCGCCGTTCAGCCGGCAGTTTGCCGTGTCGTTATGCGGTTCGTCGTACAACACGCTACTCCATATTTGGGACGGATGCCCGGGTTCTCCCGGGGCGACGATGCTCTGCTGTAATGATGATTCGCCGTTCTGCTCGCCGCAAAGCTGTTGCGACAGCGTCACCTTGATTGCGAATATAACGTATTACATCATCGTGGACGGCGCCGGCGGCGCGGCGGGCAACTATGTTCTGCATGTCAATGACGCGTTCATGGGCTGCCTCGCCACGCTCTGCGACACCACCTGCGTCGTGGATTGCCCGCCCGGCGCCATCATCGAAAACGAAGCCTGTCCCGCAAGCTCGCCGGATACCGTGAACGGCGGCCATTGCGGCGGTTTCTATTCCGATCCGCTGCTGTGCAATTCGACCGTGTGCGGCCGCGCCGCTGCGAACAGCAGCGTGTGGGATCAGGACAATTTCCTCGTGACGATCACGCAGCCGGAAAGCCTGCGCTGGTGCGTCGTCGCGGAGTTTCCGGTTACGATCACCGTGAATCAATACATAAGCTATGGTTGAACGCCGCAACTGCTCCAGGCCGGAGGCCTGGCGTGTGATACGGTTTGTGTGGCGGCGTGTTTGCAGCCCGGCACCTATTATGTAACGATAACACCGACTCAATTCACCCCCTGCGCGCAGTCGGACTACGTGCTCTCGCTTCAATGTCAGCCCTGCTCCGATTGCGCTCAGTGCGATCCGGCCGTGGGCATCCCTGAGGGCGAACCGTGCTTTAATTTCCCCGATACGTTCAACGGCGGCTGCACCAATGGCAATGTTTACACGTCGCCCGTGCAATGCGGCGACGCGATCTGCGGCCGGTTGTCATCGGACTTCAGCAATCTGGATCGCGACGTGTATTCGATCACAACGACCGGCTACGATAGTCTGATCTGGTGCGTGGAGGTCGACCGCTATGGCGCGGGCATTTCCATCGTGGAACCGATCGGCGGCTGCGGCGGCGGCAACATCATTTGGGCGCAAAACGTAACGTACACCGGCTGCGGGATGATCTGTGTCTCGGCCTGTCTCCCACCGGGAACCTATTGGCTGGTCGTCCAGGCTCAGCAGTACGGGATCAACTGTCAGGACTATGTTGCGCATCTCACCTGCGTGCCGTGCAATCCGCCGTGCGTGATCTGTCCGACGACAGGTATTCCCGAGAACGAGCCGTGCCCCAATCTGCCCGATTACTACAACGGCGGCTGCTATTGGGGAGGATTACCCTCGGCCATGCCGGTTCATTGCGGCGACATCATCTGCGGCACGAGCACCTCCTATGATTTCCCCGACCACGATTTCTTCCAATTGACGCTCACGCAGAGCGACAGCGTAATTTGGTGCGTGACCGCGGATTACCCGGTGCAAACAGCCATCTACATTCCCACCGGCAATTGTCAGAATCTGGTGCCGCTGGTACAGGGATCAGGACTCGAGTGTACCACAGTCTGCATTTCCGCCTGTCTGCCGCCGGGAACGTATTGGTTGTACACGGCGCCCACGACCATTCTATACAATCAATGCAAGCGCTACGTTGCCTCCGTGACGTGTTTCCCCTGTTCGACCAGCATCTCCTGCAATTACGTCGATCTGGATTTTGATCCGGCGAACAACACGTGTGACCCGTCCAACGTCGGCCTCCATTGCCAGGACACGCTATGTGGAGAGATCGTCTCGCCGCAGGACATTGACTGGTATCAGTTCACGATTCCGTTCGGCACGCCGTGCGTTTCGCTCGAAATAGACATCTTCGGTGATGATACTCCGGGCTATTATCCGTTTGGATTGGGCCTCGATCCGAGAGTACAGTTGCGTGCCAGCGATTGCACGACCATCCTTGGCGGAGATAACGATGGCGGCATCGGCACGGACAGTCGCTTGGTCTCCGCTTGTCTAAGCCCGGGCACCTATTACATTGCTGTGGGCAGTATGTCGGCCACGACGGGCCCGTATGTGCTCGCGCTGAATTGCCGCATCTGTCCGTGTCCTCCGCCGTGTCCTTATGTGGATTACGATTTCGAAGTCGGCTTCGACACGTGTAATGTCTCCCCTGTTGCGGTGACGTGTGGAGATACATTATGCGGTCAGATTGAACCTGTCGGAGACGCGGACTGGTACACGTTGTTCGTCCCGGGCCCGGGATGCTTCAACGTGAGCATTGATGTCTTTGCGGATTCTACCCCCGGCTGGTGGCCATACCAGCAGGGTTTGGATCCGCAGGTCTGGCTGCTGCAGAATGACTGCAGCACTCAAGTCGCCTACGACAACGATGGCGGCGTGGGAACGGACAGCCACATTGGTTCACCGTGTCTGCCCGCGGGATCTTATCAAATCAAGATCAGCGGTTTCATGGGCGCCGGGCTGCCTACGCACGGGCCGTACATTCTGGCGATTGGCTGCACGCCCTGTCCGTGTGACACGTGTCCCTACGTAAATCTCGATTACGATCCGCAGAACGATGTGTGCGGCGGTGCTGATTTTGCTTCGCTCAATTGTCCGGATACGCTGTGCGGAGAAATTATTTCACCGCAAGACATCGATTGGTATCAGGTCGTCATTCCGGCCGGCACTCCGTGTGTGTCGCTGGAAATTGACATCTTCGCCGACAGCGCGCTCGGATGGTATCCGTATGGTCAAGGTCTCAATTCGGGCGTGGCGCTCTATCAATCCGATTGCACGACCCAGCTTGGATTTGACAATGACGGCGGAATTGGAACCGACAGCCGCTTGGTCTCGGTGTGCCTCACGCCGGGGACCTATTATGTCGGCGTCGGCGGCGTGAGTGGAACAACGGGCCCGTACATTCTGGCGCTGAACTGCCGAGTCTGTCCGTGTCCGCCGCCGTGTCCGTTCACTGACGCCGATTTCGATCCGCAGAATGACAATTGCCCGCCGCCGCTGCCGCCGTTGCTGGGCTGTCAGGATACGCTCTGCGGCGAGATCAACCCGTTTGGTGACGTGGATTGGTACGCGTTGGACATTCCCGTCGCCGTCGGCTGCGTGATCCTGGACATTGATGTGTTTGCCGATTCCACGCCCGGCTGGTATCCGTATCAGCAGGGGTTGAACTCGCAATTGTGGCTGTATCAAAGCGACTGCGTAACACAGGTCGGTTACGACAACGATGGCGGCGTCGGCACCGACAGCCATCTGGGCACGGCCTGTCTGCTGCCGGGACGCTACTACATCAAGATTGACGGACTTGGACAAGCGGGAACGGCCACGCAAGGGCCGTACATCCTAGCCATCTCGTGCAGTTCGTGCATCTGTGACACGTGTCCATATACGAACGTGGACATGGAGCCAATAAATGACACATGCCAGCCCTTGCCGGTGGCGGTCTCGTGCGGGGATACGCTGTGCGGCGAGATTGACAACTCGGCCGGAATGGTGGACACCGACTGGTACCAGCTCTTCATTCCCAGTCCCGGGTGCACGCGGGTAATCATCGACGTGCTGGGCAACGACACGCCGGGTTGGTATCCGTTCGGACTTGGCCTGGACCCGCGCGTTTCGTTGTGGGCAAGCGATTGCAACACGATTCTGGGGTTCGATGACAACTCCGGCGTCGGCAACGATGCCTCGCTGACGTCGCCATGCTTGCAGCCGGGGATGTACTTCATCCGGATTGACGGCATGAACAACTCGTCAGGACCGTACATCTTCACGCTCTTGTGCGAGGGCTGCATCTGCCCCTGCGACATCGTCTGTCCGCCGAACTGGCCGGGTGACGGTGAAGCCTGTCCGAACTTCGGCCCGGATACATACAACGGTGGATGCCAAGTGACACCGCCGGCCTTCGGGCAGATCACGTGCGGCATGCGGTTCTGCGGAACCTCGTTTGCATTAGGCGGGATTCGCGATCAAGACTGGTTCCAGCTCACGCTGGCGCAGCCGCGCCGGATTCTCTGGCAAGTGCAGGCCGAATTCCCGTTTGAAATGGCGATCTATAGTCCGAATCCGAATTGCAGCTCGCTGCAGACGATTCGCTATAACACGGGTAATCCGTGCAACATGCGGTATGCGTTTGTGCCGTGCCTGGCGGCGGGAACGTACTACTTCTACATCGCGCCGTCGGTGACAACGGGCGTGCCGTGCTCGGACTATCGGACGCGACTGGCGTGCGGAAAATGCATCATTCATCACGTGGTGACGCAGGTCGTCAGCGGGCAGTTGAAGCTTGCATGGGAGTCGGATGAGACGCTGCCCACCTACAACATCTACCGCAGTGAGAATCCGAACGTCGAGCCGCTTGACGCCAACCGGATTGCCAGCACGACGGACACAATCTATGTGGACACCGGCGTGTTGAACGGCCCCGCCACGCGGAACTTCTACATCGTGACGATGCAGAATCCTGATTCGGTGGGCGGTGACGGCGTAATACCCGGTCTCCCTCCCGAGTAAAAGAACATGCGACCGGAAGGGGCGGCTCGCAAGGGCCGCCCCTTTTCTTGGTTCGGATTCGCGAGATTCTGCCGGGGCCGCGCCATGCTATTTCAAAGCGCGGTCATCAACTGGAGCAGGAAGTGGCCGAACTCCAAGCGCTCGTGCCGTCACAGGTGAAGCACAGTATGAACACGTAAGAATCGTTATCACATTCCAAATGCCGGAGCAAGAAGCATGATGTTTTTCCGCACACTCCTTGTCGCGTTGTTCGCGACCATCACCTCAGCCTTGGCTATCCCGCAACTCATCAACTATCAAGGTCAGTTGACCTCGCCGTCGGGCACGCCGCTCGACACAACCGTGGACGTGACCATCTCAATCTATGATTCGCCTTCCGGTGGTTCGCTGCTCTGGTCCTCGACTTTTGCATCGGTCACGGTCACAGACGGACAGTTCACGGTCTTATTAGGGAGTCAGGAGCCGCTGCTGAGTCTCTTTCTGACACCGGATCGGTGGCTCGGTGTGACCATCGGCAATAACACGGAGATGACGCCACGGCAGAGGATGGTCTCCGTGCCCTATGCCTATCGTGTCGGTTCGGTGGATAGTACCAGCGGCGGCACGGTGTTCGGCAATGTGACGATTTCAGGCGGTAATCTGCAGGTCAGCGGTAAGCTGAACGTGGGCAGCAACAATTCGAACACAGGTAGTTTTGCCAATGTGCTGGGGCAGAACAACCTGTCGTCTGGCGCAGGTGCGGTGGTGGGCGGCGGCCGATACAACAAAGCGCGCGGAGACTATTCTGTCATAGCCGGCGGGGGTGGAGGTTCTGCCGTCGATTCAAATTCGGTAATAGGAGCATTTTCGGCTATTGGAGGCGGACGGCGTAACTACGCGTCAGGCTACCTTGCCACAGTATCCGGCGGCGATTCCAATACAGCGGGCTCGAATTCCACGGTGGCCGGTGGCTTTGGAAATACGGCGTCGCCGAGTAGCTTTGCCACGGTTTCCGGTGGCGTTAGAAATACGGCGTCGGAATACGCTGCCACAGTTTCTGGCGGCTATACGAATACGGCGGCATTCCAATATGCCACAGTTTCCGGCGGCTTCTTTAATCAAGCGGATGGCCAGTTTGCCACGGTTTCCGGCGGCCAGCTCAATCGGGCGGCAGGCCAGAGCAGCACGGTTTCCGGCGGCGATTCCAATTATGCGTCAGGCCAGAGCTGCACGGTTTCCGGCGGCCAGTCCAATACGGCATACCGATATGCCACTGTTGGCGGCGGCGCGAATAACAAGGCGTCCGGTAACACCGCTACCGTTGGCGGCGGTAGTTACAATCGAGCACGCGGAGCCTTTTCCGTTGTCGCAGGTGGCGGAGGTGGCACTGACGCTGACAGCAATTCCGCTACTGGCGTTAATTCAACAGTCGCTGGAGGCTTGCGCAATTCGGCCTCGGGCTCCCGTGCCACGATTTCCGGCGGCGTGTCCAATACCGCGTCAAACGACTATGCCACGATTTCCGGCGGCGACAATAACACGGCGTCCGGTAACACCGCGACCGTTAGCGGCGGTACGTTGTGTAAAGCACGGGGAGACCACTCGGTCGTGGCCGGTGGCGGCAACATTTCAGCAGCCGACTCCAACTCTGCCGTCGGTAACTTCTCCTCGATTGGCGGTGGCGCGGGCCACTATGCATCCGGGGACTACTCCAGCATCCCCGGAGGTTCCAGCAATACGGCTGCAGGCCTTTACTCCTTCGCAGGCGGCCGCCGTGCCAAGGCCAATCATGATGGGGCCTTTGTCTGGGCGGATCAAACCAACGCCGACGTCGCTTCCTCGGCCATCAATCAGTTCAATGTTCGCGCAGCGGGCGGGACGAGAATTTTTACCAATTCAACTGCAAGTTTAGGCGCACAACTTATCGCTAATGCAACGGCCTGGACAACACTGTCCGACAGCACAACGAAGACAGACATTCGGCTCGTAGACACCAAGGCTGTGCTCGAAAAAGTCGCACAACTCCCGGTGAAGGAATGGCACTATAAAGAACAACCGGACGCTTCTATTCGCCACATTGGCCCGATGGCTCAGGATTTTTGGAGCGCATTTCCTTTTGGCGAAGACAGCCTCGGGATTTCCACGATTGATCCGGACGGGATTGCTTTGGCGGCGATACAGGAGCTGGCGAAGGAAAACGATGAACTGAAGCAACAACTGAACGAATTGCGGGCGCAGGTGCAAAGTCTTGTCGCGGCGAGTCAAAAAGCAATGAAGGAGGAAAGATAAGATGAAACGGATTTTGATTGTTCTGCTGGTGGGCATAGCAGGCTATGCCCCTACCGTGCTGGCCATTCCGCAGCAAATCAACTATCAAGGCGCGCTCACGAGTCAGACAGGCACTGCGCTCGACACGACCGTCACGATGACGTTTGCGATTTGGCCAACTCCTGCGGGAGGATCACCCGATTGGACGGAGACGCATCCGGCGGTGGTTGTGACAAATGGTCTGTTCAATGTGTCACTCGGTTCGGTGACGACCTTGAATGATCTGTTTTCCGCTAATCGCTGGCTTGGAGTTACAGTGGGAAACAATAGCGAGATGATTCCTCGCGAACAGATGGTCTCGGTCGCTCATGCGTACCGCGTGGGCACCGTGGATGGCGCAAGTGGCGGCACAATAACAGGCGACGTGAACATCACCGGTAAAGCCAACATCGGCAGCGGAAATGTCAACAGCGGGTTGTATGCATTTGTCGCTGGACAAAACGACACCGCTTCGGGAAACTGGTCAACTGTCAGTGGCGGGTACGACAATAGCAGCGGCGTTCAGGCCACGGTCAGCGGTGGCGCTTTCAATACCGCGAGCGGAAGCTCGGCGACTGTGAGCGGCGGCGGAAGTAATGTTGCAAGTGGCACTGGTTCTACTATTAGTGGCGGAGTAGGTAATACCGCGAGCGGCAACTATGCCGCGATCGGCGGCGGTGGGAACAACACCGCCTCAAATGAAAAAGCAACAGTCGGCGGAGGCTTTCTGAATCATGCCGACGGTTACGAATCCACAGTCGCCGGTGGCCAGGCCAATTATGCACAATCATCCTATTCATTCGTAGGCGGCGGCTATTTCAATGACGCGCGCGGAGGTTACAGTGTCATCGCAGGTGGAATATACAATAACACCGACTCATCCTTTTCCACCATCGGCGGAGGAGCGTCAAATAATGCTTTTGGCAGCGGTGCAACTGTTGCCGGAGGTAGCAGTAATAGTGCGCGCGGAAATTACTCATTTATTGGCGGTGGAGGCGGAACCTTTGCTTCCGATTCCAACAGCGCAACTGGTGAAGCGGCCGTCATAGCAGGCGGCCAGCGGAATAACGCGACATCAGACTTTTCTTTTGTCGGCGGTGGCTCAAGAAACAAAGCCCGCGGCTTGTATTCTGTCGTAGCGGGCGGCGGCGGTGCGGTAACGTCCGATTCCAATTCGGCACGCGGTCAAGCCTCGACGATCAGCGGTGGTGAAGGTCATGATGCGGCAGGGGATAATAGTGTGGTCGGCGGCGGAGAAGACAACGAAGCCAATGCTAATTGGTCCACCATTGGCGGCGGTCAATTGAACGTTGCAGGCAATACACATGCAACGGTCAGCGGAGGCTACAACAATGTGGCCGGAAGTGGTTATGCAACGGTCAGCGGCGGCTTAAACAATATTGCGAGCGAATTTTACTCTGCGGTTAGCGGAGGTGGCAATAATAATGCAAGTGGCAACTCTGCCACGATCGGCGGCGGTGCAAACAATTTGGCGATTGGCACGGTAGCAACTATCGGCGGCGGAAATGCCAATACTGCCATTGGTTCTTTCTCAACCGTCAGCGGTGGCGAGAGCAACATTGCCAGCGGCTTTCATTCCACCGTCGGCGGCGGTATTTACAACAAGGCGCGCGGAAACTATGCGGTGGTCGCGGGCGGGGGAAGCGGAACGGAGGCCGACTCCAACTCCGCAACGGGCAACAGTACCTTCATCGGTAGCGGTCGCAGAAACCTCGCGTCCGGAGTGGTTGCTACAATTGCTGGCGGCGAAGGGAATGTGTCGTCAGCCAGCCGCTCTACGGTCGGTGGCGGCATCCGCAATACCGCCAGCAACTTACAGGCGACCGTCAGCGGCGGCCAAGACAACACGGCGTCCGGTTCCCATGGCTTTGTCGGTGGTGGTGGCTTTAACTATGCGCGAGGCGCTTTTGCAGTCGTCGCAGGTGGTGGTGGTGATGCGGTAACGGATTCCAATTCGGCCCGTGGGATTGCTTCGGTTATTCCCGGCGGACAACAGAATGAAACGTCTGGCTCGTTCTCGTTAGCGGCCGGATTCCGAGCAAAGGCCAACCACAGCGGCGCGTTTGTGTGGGCAGATTCAACGAATTCCAATTTTGCCTCGACGGCGCTGGATCAATTTAACGTTCGCGCCTCGGGCGGAACAAGAATTTTTTCCAACTCTGGAGCAACTTTAGGCGCACAACTTCTCGCCAATGCAACTGCGTGGACAGTGCTATCTGACAGCACGAGAAAGGCGGACATTCAGCGCGTGAATACCAAGGTCGTGTTGGACAAAGTCATGCAATTGCCAATTAGCGAATGGCGTTACAAAGACCAACCGGATGCTTCTATTCGCCACATTGGTCCGATGGCACAGGACTTCTGGGCGGCTTTCCATCTCGGTGAAGACAGCTTAGGCATCTCAACAATCGATCCCGACGGCATTGCATTGGCCGCGATTCAGGAATTGGCGAAACGTACGAACGATATTGAAGTACTCAAATCACAGGTAGAGCAGCTGCAAGCGCAGGTGCAAAGCCTGATGGCGAATTCACAAGCATCTGCTCGCTGAGAGCAGAAAGGCAACAAATGAAGAAGCACCTTGTCCTCGCCATCCTGCTGCTCAATGCTTCTGCAGTTCTGGCATTTCCGTTCGAGTTCGAGTTTGAAGGGAACATGACTAACCAGCAGGGCGCACCACTGGACACGACCGTGACCATGACCTTCAAACTCTATACGGATTCCACGGCCGGGACGTTACTGTGGACCGAAAACCGTCCGTCTGTCCCCATTACGAGCGGAGCGTTCCGCGCACAGTTGGGCGAGCTGACGGCGCTCGCGGATCGCTTGCTCGAAAATCCAGAGGTCTGGCTTGGCGTCACGATCGGCACTGACAGCGAGATGGCTCCACGCATGCGCTTAGTGGCAGTGCCCTATGCAATTCGCACGGGCACGGTGGATGGAGCAAGCGGAGGGACGATCACGGGGAACGTAAATATTGTTGGCAAAGGCAACATTGGGACGGGAAACACGAACACTGGTACGGGCGCGTTCGTCGCGGGAAACGTGAATGCGGCGTCCGGAAACTTTTCCGCCATCGGCGGTGGTCAATCGCACATCGCGAGCGGCCACGCGAATGTGATCGCCGGCGGCGACAACAATGATGCGAGCGGTATCTGCGCCACGGTGGGCGGCGGCTTTCAAAATCAGGCGACCGCGAATGAAGCCACCGTCGGCGGCGGGCAGAGCAATATTGCGAGTGCAGCAAATGCCACAGTCGCGGGCGGTTCTTCGAATGAGGCTACGGCAACCTCTGCCACCGTGGGGGGCGGCGCAAATAGCACTGCATCGGGCAGTCAAGCCACGGTCAGCGGCGGCGGCGGCAACACCGCGAGCGGCTTCACATCTACCATCGGCGGTGGCATCAACAATGTTGCGAGCGGAATCTACGCGACCGTCGGCGGCGGCCAGAGCAATACGGCAAGTTCTACTGGAACCACCGTGGGTGGTGGTTCATCGAATTCTGCGTCCAACGAGCGAGCGACCGTGGCGGGTGGCTATCAAAATAGCGCTCCCGGAGCGTGGACTTCGATTGGCGGCGGCTGGGGCAACATCGCACGTGGGTATTATTCTGTGGTCAGCGGCGGTGGCGGACCCTCGGCTCCGGATTCCAATTCAGCACGGGGAATCGCTTCCACTATTCCCGGCGGCCGCTCGAACGAAGCGGTCGGAAATTTCTCCCTCGCCGCCGGCTTCCGCGCGAAGGCGGTGCATGACGGCAGTTTTGTGTGGGGCGATTCTACGGCGGCAAATGTCTCTTCGACAGGGCCGGACCAATTCATTGTGCGCTCGTCCGGCGGAACCACGATCTATTCCAATTCCAGTTTGACCGAAGGTGTTCGCTTGCCTTCTGGAAGCAGTTGCTGGCAGCCGGTAGATCCCACGGATAGTTGCGACACGGGCGGAAACTTTGACACCACGGATCATGCCACGCGCACATGGGTGAAGTCCATGGGCTACCTGCGCGGAATTTTCAATGAAGTTTCGACGACGGGCTTTGTCGGCAGCGGCTCGCGAAACAAATCGCGCGGAGCTTATTCCGTTGTGAGTGGAGGCGGTGGAGATGCACTCGCGGATTCGAATTCCGCGCGGGGCCTGGCCTCGACCGTTAGTGGCGGTAAAGGGAACGATGCGGCCGGGGATCATGCAGTAATCGGAGGCGGAGAGAATAACGAGGCCAATGAAACTTGGGCCACGGTCAGCGGCGGCTTGAGCAATCGCGCGAACACTGCGGTGGCCACGGTCGGTGGCGGCGCGGCCAATATCGCGAGCGGCAACTCTTCTACAATCGGTGGCGGTCTTGATAATGGTGCCAGCGGCGCGACGGCTACGATTGGCGGGGGCGGTCGAAACAAAGCGCGCGGAGCCTATTCCGTGGTGAGTGGAGGCGGTGGAGATGCGTTCGCCGATTCGAATTCGGCGCGGGGCATTGCCTCGACCATTAGCGGCGGCAGAGGAAATCAGGCGGCGCTGGATTACAGTACGGTCGGCGGTGGACAGAGCAATAGCGCAAGCGTTGAGTATGCCACCGTGAGCGGCGGTGGTAGTAACCTCGCGAACGGTCTCAATTCCACAGTGAGCGGCGGTGTCAGCAATAGTGCGAGCGGCTTTGACGCCACCGTTAGCGGCGGCGAAAATAATGCAGCCAGCGCAGACGGGGCTACCGTCGGAGGCGGAAATGGCAATGCGTCCAATAATCAGTTTGCAACGATCAGCGGCGGGCTCAGTAACAGCGCAAGTGGTTTTGAATCAACCGTTAGCGGCGGAAGCAATAATCAGGCATCGAATACATCTGCAACCGTAGGAGGCGGCTCCGGCAACATAGCGAGCGGAAACAAAGCAACAGTCGGCGGCGGCGCACTGAACAAAGCGCGCGGAGACTATGCCGTTGTCGGCGGTGGAGGAGGAGCTACCGCTGCAGATTCCAACTCTGCGAGCGGCCTTGCCTCGACTGTTGGTGGCGGCGAAGGAAATGATGCAGCGGCGAATCACACGACGGTCAGCGGCAACAGTGGCAATATTGCAACCCAGTCGTATTCAACGGTCGGGGGCGGATTCAGCAATGAGGCAAACGGCCAATATAGCACGGTAAGCGGCGGCTTAAACAACACTGCCAGCGGTAGCCTTTCCACGGTTCCGGGTGGCCGGGAGAATAGCTGCTCCGGTGAGGGCTCGTTCGTCTGCGGAACCAAGACAATCGTCACCGCCGACAGCGCCTTCGTTTTCAGTGACGGATCCGGTGGCATCACCCTCGCCATCGTCGTCGACAGGACTTTCAACGCTAAGGCTTCCGGCGGCGTTCGCTTCTGGACAAATTCAGATCTGACTGCGGGCGTCACCCTGCCCGCCGGCGGTTCGGCATGGATAGCAGTTTCCGACTCCACCCTCAAGCGCAACATCCGTTTGGTGGACACGAAGGAGATGTTGGACAAAGTCTCGCAGATGCCGATCAAGCAGTGGAGCTACATCTCACAGGATCCCTCGATTGAGCACATTGGGCCGATGGCGCAGGATTTCTGGAAGCTCTTTCACATTGGAGATGACAGCCTGAGCATTTCCACCATTGATCCGAGCGGGATTGCGCTGGCGGCGATTCAGGAATTGGCGAAAGAAAATGCCGATCTCAAAGAACGGCTGGCGCGACTCGAGTCCATGATGCAAACACAAATAGCCGGTGCACAAAAAGCCCTGAAGGAGGACAACTAACATGAAACGCATATTCTTTCTCTTGTTCGCGCTTTCGGCATTTCAGATCTTCTGCGTTTCGGCTTTCGCCCAGCCGCAGCAGAGCGAGAACTTTCGCATTACCAAGAGCGTCCTCGATGCCGGCGGCGGCGCGAGCACGTCCGCGAACTTTCGCCTCGTCTCGGCCTTCGGGCAGCCCACGCCCGTTGGAGTGTCGTCAAGTACCAATTTTGTGCTCTCGGCAGGTTTTCTCTCGCCCACTTTCGCCGCCGCACCGTTAAGCCCCATTCAGGATCTGGTGATGATCCGTCAGCCGGCGTCGAACAACATGAAGCTCGATTGGGGCACGATTCCCGGCGCCACGCTGTACACAATCTACCGCGACGTGACATCGAACTTCACACCCGGCCCCGGCAACCTGCTCGGCACCAGCGCGACCAACACATTCACGGACGTGGGTGCCGTGTCCTTGCCGGCAACGAAGTACTTCTACAATGTTACTTCGACTTCGAATGGTGGTAATCCCGCGGCCCTAGTGCCGCCTGAAACCGTGGTCAAACAGGACGACTCTTCATTGAGTATCAGTGCTCGTCCGCGGCGCTCACCGGAGCCGCCCGCAAGAGCAGCTCCGCCCGAAAAACAGAAACGCAGCACGCCAAAATGAACACGAAGCGGGCGGCTACCATGGCCGCCCGCTTTGCATTGATCTCCTCACCCGCATGAATGCCCCGCCACGACGCCAGATGATAGAATCTGGTGTTAATTGTGTTTCCTTGGCGAAATACAGTGGCCTCCAGCCACCGTATTTCTCATCGGTAGCACGTGAAGGATTGCTCATAATGGATTTTATCGTCATAAATTCTCTTTAATTGCGGATTTTCATCTCTTTTATCGCTTTTTTTTCTATCCATCTGCTCCATCTTGACTTACCGCATCAGGAATGCTATTCTATCCATCGGATAGGGAGATGCCTGTTGCCATGAAGTCAGCCGTGGGTCAGATTTTTTGCGGCATTTTGCGTCATGGTCTGCTTTCGAGGACAACCGTCACCTCGCGTTCGTTATGTGATCTCAACACTGTGGAGGAACAGCAATGCAAAGATTTGTAATCATTTTCAGTCTTCTGCTGAGTCTCGTTTTACTCACCACTGCCGAGCAAAAGTCCGTAACACCCGCTGCGCCCACTGAAGACCAGCTCGCCCGCGCCAAAGCCGCCTACAACCGCTGGCTCGAATCCGGTACCGCCACCGCCGAAGAGCAGACTCTGCTAAAAGAGTATCTTCGCTTCACGTCGCCGATGGACGAAAAGGACGGCGGCGGGAATCCCCTGACGCAGCAGGGCGGCCCGGACAGCAGCGGCTACCGCTACGTGGATAATCAGCCGCCGGACACCGCGCAGTTTCTGTGGATCGAACTTTGTGCCGATCCGCAAGCGCAAAACGGACCGCAGGGGGACAACGCACTGCAAGTCATCACGTTTCCCACGCCCTTTCCCTTCTACGGTCTGAACAATAATGCGGCGTCCATTTCGACGAATGGCGCGATTGGCTTCGGCGCGAATGCGCCCGGTCCCACCAACTCCTGTGAGCCGCGTGCGACCGCGAGTGGACGTTTCATCTACGTCTATTGGGATGATTTGAATGCCGCGACCGTCGGCGGCTGCAACGGCAACGGAACAGCCCCGTGGATTCGCTGGCGCGATTTCGGCGATAAGGTGGTGATCGAATGGAAACAGATCAAGCACCTTACTGACAACGGGCAGCGAGTGGAAGCCGAAGCGATTCTCTATCCCGACGGCAGGATCAAGCTCCAATACAACCTCAGCCATACCGCCGACGGCGCGAGTGCCACGATCGGAATCGAGCGCCCGGGAACTTCCAACGGTCTGGGCAACGGCGTCGAGTATAGCTGCAATCTCGGCCGACCGCTGGCGGGCCGCGCGATCTGGTTCTATAATCCCTCGACGTCGGACCTGCTGACAGAGAACCTCGTTCCCTGCGGCAGTTTCCCCCCGGGGCCGCAACAAGTGTCTGTGCGCGTACGCAACGCCGGCCTCCAAAGCGCAGCCCCGTCACATGCTCGCTACCGCTTTGATGGCGTGGACAGTGCTCCGTTTAGCGTGCCGCCGCTTGCGCCCGCCAGCTTTTTCGACGTCTTCTTCTCGGTCCCGATCAATGTCACCGTCGGCCCGCATACGCTCATGGCTTTTGTGGGGAACGTTGATCCGTCGCCCGGCAATGACACCACGAGTTGCGCCGCGCTCTGCGGCTCGCCCGCGAATGACGGCTGCGAGAATGCCGTCCTACTGGTTCCGCCGTCACCCGGTTCGCCCAGAACGGTGACGGGCTCGACCACGTGCGCGAGCATAAGCTGTTCCGAAAGCGGCATAGACTGTGATTATGCATCCAACGGACCCGACATGTTCTATTCGTTGATGCTGAACACGTGCCGCCGGATTGACATGAACCTGACCGGCGGGGACATGCACCTCTCCATTTATGCGCAGGGCCAGTGCTGCGTGCAGCCGCCGCTGCTGTGCAACGATGACCATGCCAACTTCACGCCGCCGTCGTGGGCGGACCCGGCACATCTTCCGGCGGGCAGCTTGGAATCGTATATCGCCGCCGAATTGAACCCGGGCGTGTATTTCATTCGTGTCGGCCGATACTCCGCCGGCAGCGGCGCGTTCACGTTGACTGTCTTTGACAATGGCCCTTGCCCGTCGCCCTGCGGCGGCACGCTGGCCGTCAGCCAGAACCCGGTGACGTTCCCGGCCACGTACGTCGGAGAAGCGTCCACGCAGATGATTCAAGTCAGCAACAACGGTACCTCTCCGCTTTGCGTCAGCAACGTAACATCATCAGGAGATGTCTGGACAGTCTGGCCGTCGGCGTTCACGCTGAATCCCGGGGGATCGCAAGCGCTGACGATTACTTTTCAGCCTGTCGTTTCGCATCTCTTCAACGGCGAATTGGGAATTATCTCCAGCGATCCGGAGCACCCGCGCACCGACATTCTGGTCAGCGGTCGGGGCTGCAACCAGTTCAATCCTAATGTTCCGCTCCCGCTGCCCGAACTGTTTAATGCCGGAACACCTTCCGCCATCTACTTTGGCTTCAGTGATGGCGGCCCCGGATACACGCCGCTGATGGGCGATTGGGCGGTGGAAGTGTCCACCAACGATTTCGCGACCGGGCTGTTCTTGCAACCCTTGGGAGGGTTGGATGCCGCCGCGGCGTTCCTAAGCCCCGAAGGTTGGGAGTCCTATGGTTTCGGCGTGATCAACGGTCTCGAGCCTTTGACCACCTATCAGGTGCGCTTCCGCCTGCGCGACTGCACCGGCGTGGAAACGCCCGGTCCGTCCGCCTCGTTTACGACCGATCCCCCCATTGTCATGCGGCCGCTGAACACCACGCTGCGCTTGCTGAATGCCACCACGCTGGAACTCAATTGGGATTCCGTGGTGCGTGATACCGCCGACCGCCCGCTGCAAAATGAGGGCTTCGAAATCTACCATCAGCCCTCGTTGATCGTGGAGCCGGAGTTCATCATGTTGAGCCTGACGGGCGTCTATTCATTTCCGCTTCCACCCGATCCGCAGGGCTTTTATCAGGTTCAGCCGCTCGTCAACCCGATCTACCTCGGTCCTCGACCGGTAATCGCCTGGCCACCGGAAAACGCGACGCTCAGCGGACTCAATACGGTCGTGATTCACGATTACTACCATCTGTCCGAGTGGGATTCGTTCCGCGTCGAAATGGATGGTCCTAACGGCACCGTACTCCTCGGCTCGAGTTTCAATAATCCGTGGACCGAGTCTGATCAGCGCATGGCCACGGCGGATTTCAGCATTTACGGCTCCGGGCCGCATACGATCACGGTCACGGTCGTGCCGCACGTGGGCAGTCCGATCACGCTCGTTCGTCACGTGAATGTGATTCAGCCGCCGCACTGCGAATTTACCGCCAGCTACGACCCGGGCACGAGCATGTTCAACTTGACGCCGGCCAATTTGCAGAATGTGAACGGGCCGGTGCTCGACTACTATTGGCAGACTTCGCAGTTCGGGGACTTCTGGGGTCCATCAATCCAATTTCATTGGGACCCGGCCATCAACGATTCCCTGACGGTCGTCTCCGTGTACCCGTACACCCCTGCTGTTTATCTGACGGATGAAGAGCCGCAGTATCTAAATCCTGCCGAAGCCGGCGGAGTTGTCCCCGAAACCGTAACCACCACTATTTTTTGGTTTAGGATCGAGTGCTGTTGTGACAATCTGGAACTGCGCACGACCGGCACCGCTGACGGCACCTATTACGACCGCGCCGGGAACGCCACGCAGAATTATCCACTGGGTCCACAACTATCCTGTGATCCGGCCACGAACCAGGCGCACGTTGGCTTTGCTTTTGAAGTTGTGCTCACGTACAAATACAAGATCGGCGACGTACCGTGGGTCTTTTGCTCCTCCGGTCAGGACTGCAAACGCACGGACAACGATGAGATCGGGACCTGCGCCGGCGGAGTGTTCACCGCCACGAAAATTCTCCCGCCGGACCACAAGAATGTCGGCGGTGTGGATTATCCGGCCAACGGCCCCAATTATGGCAACGACGACTACCGCCCGAACAAGCACGGCGGAACGTATGATCCGAAAACAACGCCCGGAAAGATCCGCTGGATAGATATTCCGCATGCGGATTTCACGTTGAAAAACAACAAGGCCATTCACTCCACGCGCATCGCTCATTTTGTGGCCCGCGCCGATCCGCAGTGTCAGCCGGTCAACATCATCTGCTGTCGCAGTTGGGATTTGAACTGGGATGTTGTCTTCTGCCAGAACTGCTCGCAGATTATTCCGACCACGCCGCCGGCGATCACCAACGAACAAACGCCTGCCAACTGCCCGGCTCTGGCGCTTTGATCTCTTGATGTGAACACCTTCCAGAAAGGCGAACCGGCAACAGTTCGCCTTTTTGTTGCCTTGTGGGGTGTCCCCCGCATCCAGAGCTTGCGATGATCGTCGGCTCCATCATTTGTGAAGCACTTGTGCGCGGCAGTATCGGCGGGGCGGTCATCTGGCCGCCTCGCTTGTTGTGTTGCTGTTTTCCCTTCTTGTGGCTCAATTCGGCCAGAGCGCGGCGAGATGAGCAAGTATAGTTTTGACCAGCCCTGCTCGTTCGCTCGATTCGCAACACCCGCTCGATGCTGAAGCTGAAGAACGCTGCCGATCCTCCGAAATAGCCTCACCATAGTTGGCACACTGGTTGCAATACTGCGACACGAGTCGGGATGAATTAGTGTCGAAAGGAGAGATCATCATGAAGAGCGTCCACGGTAAAATTCCTCAGATCGCCGCACTATTAGTGACCGCCTTGTTGGTGGTGGTGCTGATGGGTTGCTCGGAGGAGTTCAACACCCCGGTCTCCAACACCGGTACGCAAATGGCCGCGCCCGCACCGGAATTCCAGTATCCGCTGCTGACGGACGAGTTGTTGGCGGCCGGTCCCGCACCGGGCTACCGCTTCCTGAATCTCGCCAACAGCGCCTTGGATGACAACGAGTGTGATTCGCTGATCGTCTCCCGGATGGTCCGGACGATGCAGGGGGATCGTACTATCGGACTGCAGAATTTCGTTGAGATCGTGATCCGTCGCGGTACAATGGCTAACGACACCACGATCACGATGGTGGCGCCATCCACGTGCTATGCGGTCGCCGATTTCTATCCGCATCCCTACCAGTTCAACGGGTCGGTAGAGATTCACTGGATGATCGGCCAGATGAACTTCCCGGACGGATTCGACTACAGCACGCTCGTGCCGTGGTATGTGACCGATGCGGGGGAGTACGTGCCGGTGCAGTTCGAATGGCGGAACGGCTATGATGAACTGATCGTCATCACCAACCACTTCTCACGCTACATTCTCGGCCAGCCGGGCGGCGGATAAAGGTCTTGCCAAAGCGAGTCAAACCCACGGGCGGCAGCCGTTTGGCTGCCGCCCGCTTTGTTATGGTCGCAAGCTTCCTCGGCATGGAACGCTTGTCAACGGATTCCTCCCTTTTCGCTCGTTGTGAATCAAATCATCCGGTATGATTATCTATCTATTTGTTTATAATTATATTAAATATTATAATTCTTTGTGAAAATTGCGGTTGTTCCATTGACATTTCACGAGCGAACTGATAAATTGACCCGTAGGTGCATTGAGTCGGCCGACGTGGGAGTACGAGGTGCATTCATGAAAGGAGTGAATCATGAGCCGAGTTGTTCTGCTGTGGATAGGTCTGTTGACGGGGATCACAGCCCTCGTGTTTTTCATCCACCCGGCGGCGCAAGCGGATGAGGCCTCTGGACCGGCATCGGTTGAGAGTCTGAAGCAGCAAGGAATTTACGATGCGGAGGTCTGGGCGCAACGGCTGGCGCCGAATGATGACGGCGGGCGCGAGCGCCGCAGTCTCGATCAGGGCGGAGATACGTTCGGCAATGCCACGCCGATTCTGAATCTGCCGTACAATGATTTCGGCCAGACAACGGGGTTTCAGAACAATTATTACGAAGCGTGTCCGCCGACTCCGGGGCCGGATCAGGCTCCGGATGTTGTTTATGCGTATCACGCCGTGCAGCCGCAAGTGGTGGACATTTCGCTTTGCGGCGGCTCCAACTTCGACACGCAGCTTTACGTGTACGAGAATGCTTACACGCCGGGAAACCCGTTTGCCTGCAACGATGATTTCTGCCCGCCATTTCGATCTCAGATCAGCGGTCTGCTGTTGAATCCGGGGATGATTTATTTCATCGTCGTGGACGGTTGGGGCGCGGCGATGGGTTTCTATACGATCACTGTTACGGGGCACACGCCGCAGAATTGCCCGTGCGCGAATCCGGAGCAGGAACCGAATGACAATTCCCCGGTGACGCAGAGCATCAATCTGGGACAGGAATACTGCGGCACGATTTCCAGCCCGAACGATTTCGATCTGGTGCGGCTGAATCAGAACGTTGCGACCGCTGTTCGCGTGACGCTCTTAGGCAATGCGGGGCCGGGCCCCTGCCCCGGCGGGCAAGGGTTGCATCCCAGCGCGGAAATTCTATCCGAAGGTGACGGCAGCGTGATTGCCTATGCGGCCGATACCACGAATCAGGCCACGACGTTCACGAGTGAGTTTGAGTTGGGCGGATATGCGCACATCATCAGGATTGGCGGTGCGAATGGCACGATCGGACCGTATGTGCTGCGCGTGGACCCGATTGACCTGCCGACCGTGGCTCCGCCCACGCCGCAGCTCACGATTTCGACTTCCGGAGGCCAAACCCGCCTGCATTGGAACGCGAGTTACTTGCCCGGCGAGCACCTGCTCATTGAGCACGCCGCATCGCCCGATGGCCCGTGGTTTACGTTTGCTGTGATCATTGGCGGGCCGCCGAATATCGCCGTGCCCACCACCGACGAGCGCCGCTTCTATCGCGCGTCTGCCACAGGCGAGCGGCCGCGCAGCCCGTTTGTGGGCGCGGTAATTCCACTGTCGGAACCGGGACCGGGGCCCTTCGATGATACGGAAGTCGGGCAGTTTCAGGTGCAGGAGATCGAGTGGGGGAGCGACCCGCAGGGCAACGTGGGCATGATGCGCGTGCTCGCGCAGGGTGTCGGACCGAGCGCGGGGCAATACATCGATCAGGACAATCGCGCGCTGTTTCAGCAGGGTTATGTGCCGATTACGGATCTTGCGGGCACGCACATGAGCGTCTTCGGCCGCGAGGTCGTCATCGAGCATATCGCGTATGCGCGTGATCCGGGCACGGGCCTGCTGGGCATCGTCGATGGGCGCGGGCACACTCCCGCCGGCGACAGCACGATGTACTTCAACGACTCGCCGCAATATCTGACGCCGAATACGGGGATCAGCGCGGCCTGGCAGGGCGTTTTCTGGTGGGATTGGTGTCCGGGATTCTGCTGCCAGTTGAGGACCTTCGCGTTCTGCCGCTCGACGATGCTGGCGTGGAACGCGGCGTGCGCGGGGCCGGGGTGTCCCGGAAATCCCGCCTGCTATTTAGGTTGTCCGTGCGAGCCGGCGGATCCGCTGTGCGTGGCCGGTCCGCCCGGATGCGCGCCCTGCGATCTGGTCGCGGACCCGAACATTTTCAATCGTATCTGGTGCATGTGTCCGGCCCAGATTCCACCGCCGGCGGTCTTCCGCTGCTTCTTTCAAATCTGGGTCAAGTGCAAGTCGTACGAGTGTCAGGACGGCTTCCTTAATTGCATTTGCGAACTCGATCCGTGTCCGGGGCCCGCGATATGGACGCCGGTGCCGTTCGTGAATTCGGCGATGCGCGCCGCGTGTGCGGCCGATTGTGATTTCTGATGCGGTCTGACGCGTGATGGATTCCGGGGCGGCCACAAGGCCGCCCCGTCTCGTTTTAGCGACGCAGCGCATAGGCAAACACCGCGGCGACACCGGACAGCAGAACGCCGGTCATCAGGCCCACCGCCCAGCGGCGAAAAGATTCGAGCGCAACGATCCGTTCGTGATGTGCGGAAATGGATGAATCCACCGTGCGGGAGAGCGCGGACAGCTCCTTGCGCATGGTGATAATCTGTTCCGTGAGATCCGCGACTCGCGCCTCAAGGCGACCGAGGTTGCGATCGAGTGTGGTATTGCCGTTGTTGTTCATGGGTTCTCTTTTATGATGATTAGCATTCGTTTTGTCATTCTGAAGGCCATTCTTATGGCCTGAAGAATCTAATGTTCTCTGAAAGCAAGAAAAACATGAGATCCTTCAGCCCGAAGACGGGCTTCAGGATGACAAGTCAGGGGAGAGTGGCGCAAAGGCCTCGTAGGTCTTCCCGCCCCAGCGGATCGTGATCGCCTTGCGGCTCTTGAGGGTTTGCTTGAGGTCGGAGATTTCCGCGAGAATTCCCGTGCCCGGTTCGGCGCCGCGATAGACGAAGCTGCCTTCGAGCACGCGATCAATGCCGTCGTAGAAATAGTGGCAGATTTTCAGGCCATACATTGCGCCGGGCTGATGTTCGCACTCGCGGATGTCTTTGCCGCAGATCGAGCAGGACGGTTTCTCAAACGTGAAGGCAATCGAGGCTTCGTTGACAATGCCGCAATCGAGCAGCACACGGAAATCTTCGGCGGCGGAATGTTGTTTCGGCCAGTAGAATTTCGGCACGATGTAATTGTGCCCTTCGTATTTGGCGATCTCTCCGCCGAAGAAGCGCGCCACCGCCGTGGTCAGGCGATTGTGGCCGATCAGCGCCGGCGCGCCGTGCGTGAGCGTCAGGAGTTTTTCCAAGTCGTGCGAACGAAAGCAGCCATATTGCGAATCCACGGCATCACCCGCGAGGCGGCAGCGGCGCACGTAAATCTCGTCGTCTTTCAGCAGCACGAGCGGTGGATTCGGCAGCGCATTGATGAGTTCGATGTCATTGGTAGCAGGTGCGGGTTCGCTGGATGCGACGGGACCGGAAAGCAGTTGGAGGAGCATAGGGAGTAAGGGGTGAAGGATGAGGGATGAAGGATGAAGCAGATAAGTCGCGTGCGAGCGGTCTGCCCTCAGGCCGCCGCAATCAGATGTTGTAAGGCCAAAATTCATTGTGGCCGTGGGGTTGACAGTTTTTGTCTTCCCCCCTGTGATCCCCCCACGAAGTGGGGGGATGTTGTTTTTTCTTCCCCCACTTCGTGGGGGAAGTTAGATGGGGGAAAGTAAAGACTTGACAATCGGCGGAAATTGTACCATATTCTCAGCCAGTCGCTATTCTTCAGGAAGCAGGATCATGAGACGTGCAATTGTTATCCTTTCTCAATTATTGTGCACGACGGCGTGGGGACAGGATAGTCTGAATGTGACGAAGGTGGGGCAACTGACAATGCTCTGCTATGATGTGGCGGTGGAAGGCAACTATGCGTATATCCCGAGTGATAGTTTCCGCGTCATAGACGTTTCAGATCCGGTGGCACCTATCATAGTCGGAGCCTGCGGAATACCGTCTCTAGGGCTGGGTGTTGTCGTGGAAGGAACTCATGCTTGTGTGGCAGCGGGAGGCCTGCACGTCATTGACATCTCTAATCCAACGGCACCCATCGTGATAGGCTTTTGTGATGCGGAAAGTTCGGCAAGAAGCGTGGTCGTATCCGGAAACTACGCTTATGTGGCCTGTGGAGTGATGGGCTTCAAGATCGTAAACGTCTCCAACCCAGCTTCTCCTGCAGTAGTTTGGTCTTGGTGGGCACCATGGGATAACTACGTTTTCAATGTCGCCGTAAGCGGACATAATGCATACCTTGCCATGATGGATGGCATACATGTGTATGATGTTTCAACTCCTTCCAATCCTGAGGGCGTAGGCATGTACGATACTCCGGACGATGCTCATGATATCGCTGTGCAAGGCATATATGCTCATGTTGCAAATGAGAGTGGATTGCGTATTCTCGACATTTCGAATCCGGCCTTCCCCACAGAAGTTGGTTTTGACTCCGCCACAGGAATTGGAATCGCCGTTGCTGGACAGCATGTATTTCTTGCAGGTGGAGACAGCGGCTTTCGCGTGATTGACGTTGCAGACGTCTCCTCGCCCGTTGATGTCGGATATTACAATACTCCCGGCGCTGCCGTCCAAGTTGCCGTCAGTGGGCGTTACGCCTATATTGCCGATGTAAGCTATTTCGGCATCTACGACTGCTCCGCCGCGTTAGGCACGTCGCATTCCTTCATCCCTCATCCCTCATCCTTCATCCTTTCCGCGTACCCCAATCCCTTCAACGCCACTACGCAAATTCGTTTTGACGTACCGCGCTCTTCGCTCGTGCAAGTTCGCATTTACGATCTGCAAGGGCGGCTGGTGGATGAGTTAGCGTCGCGCATGTTTGACGCCGGAACACATACGCTGAATTACGATGCGAGTGCGCACGCGTCGGGGATGTATGTCGTGCGGATGACGAGCGGAGATTTTTCGGCTGCGCAAAAGGTGCTGCTGCTGAAGTGATTCCTCTATCCCCGGCCCTTTCCCCACTGCGTAGGGAAAGGGAGGAAGATATTCGTTTTCGAGCTCGCCTTGATTCAGGAGTAATATTGGCAGCGAGGTTTATCCGCATTCCTCCCACCCACTGGGAGTCCGCGAGGAAGATGCGGAGGGCACCGACAGAGGCGGAGCGCGTGTTGTGGAATGTTCTGCATCGGAACCCGTTGGGAGTGCGCTTTCGGCGACAGTATCCGATCGGGCCATACATTGCGGATTTCGCGTGCATGTCGCACAATCTGGTCATCGAAGTTGACGGCTCTGTCCATGACACAAGAGACCGTATTGAAATTGATGCCGCACGTGAAGAGTACCTGCGAGGGCGAGGGCTCTACGTGCTCCGTTTTCGGAACGAGGACGTGCTTTTGCACTTAGATTGTGTGATGCAAAGAATCAAAGAGGTGCTTGCTCAGCGATAGCCCTCTTCCTTTCCCTTTCCCTACGCAGTGGGGAAAGGGGTCAGGGGATAGAGGTCTTAAACGCTTTCTCGTATCCCAACTCCCGCGCGCCGTCATCTTTGGAGATGTAGCCGCGCTGGACTTTCTTGTCAATCGTGTCGAACTCCACGGCGCGGGATTGCATGCGCTGGAGTAAGAATGGGTCTTGATTCGCTTCGAAAAGGTGCTCAGTGGAAACACTGAGCCCTTTCATTTTCAGCTCGGTGTTGCGCAGATAGTTGCCGAGGCTCGCGCCGAGATTCACTTCCTTCGCGGACGGACACAGGGTCGGTCCGCCTTTTCGTGTCGGTGACTCTGTAGTTACGCCTCCTGTTTAGACGACACCGCGACTTCACAAATCTCAGAAAATCTTTATCTACTGCTTTATTAATATCTTACTCATGGATATCGGATCGTGAATAGCGCTTAGTAATTTCACAATCTCCGAGATCTTCCATTGACTTTCGGATAAGATCCTCTAAATTGACTGATGGATGCAATGGGTCCCGCAGCCTAAGGACAACCGGTCTTCCCACCACGGAAGGAGTGTGCCATGAATCGTGTTACTCGGATTCTCGCCGCGCTGTGCATCGTGGGCAGCGCGAGCACATGCTTCGCAAATGTCGGCGGACCGGACGCCTTCGGCTATTACTTCGTGGACAATCAAGGCGGAGATTCGGCGAGCTTCGCGTGGATCGAATTGTGCGGCGATCCCAACGCGATTAACGGACCGACCGGCCACAACAATGTGTCCTGCTTTTCGTGGGGATGGAATTTCCCGTTCTACGGGACCAACTACACATCCGGCTGCTTCTCGACGAACGGCTTGATGACGATGTTGGGAGCGAACTCGAGCGGGGCCAATGTCTGCGGCCTGTCCGGCCTGGAACCGCCGTGGCCGACGCTTTATCCTTATTGGGATGATTTACGCGCGGCAGCGGTGGGCGGATGTGTGGAAGCGGTGGGTCCCTGGCTGCGCTATCGCGATTTCGGCAGCTATCTGGTTTTGGAATGGAAGCGGATTCAGCACAATGTCAACTCGACGGACCGGTATTCGTTTGAAGCCATTCTGTTTCCTGATGGCCGAATCAAGTTCCAGTACAACATGGACTGGCTTGCCCCGCAGACTCCGAATTCCGCTACGATCGGCATTGATGCGCCGGGTGCCGGAAACGGACTGGAATATGTTTGCAACGCAGTGCCCGCGAGCAACACCATCCTCCCGGGAAGAGCGATGTGGTTTTATATGCCGCCACCGCCGCCGATGGGGCGATGCTGCTATGGCACAATCTGCGTGCCGCTTTGTGCGGACAGTATCACTTCGGCAGACTGCGCCGGTCTCGGTGGCACGTGGGCCGAAGGTGCGACATGTGCGAACAATCCCTGCGGAGGCGTGCCGAGTGATGCCTGGTCGCACGGCGGCAAAGGGTACGGGGGCGGTTCACCGTTGACGGATGCGACGGTTATACCGGCAAACGATCCAACCATAAACCAAGCAATAGACAACATCCAGAACCGGCAGGCTTATTACCCCGATGTAGAATCCGAAAAGGTGGACGGTTCACGGCGTTCAATAAAGCGGAGTGAGATTGCTGACAAACTTCGCAAACAGTTAAATGCCGGTCACATGAAAAAGGACAAAATACCGGGAAGCACGCTGGCTGAGACTGTTGCGGATGGCAGCGCCGAGACTGCTAAGGACGTAATGACAATAGATTCAGGATTGATCAATGCCGCCGCTTCTGGATCAATGGGGATTCTCGAAGAAGTTCTGGTACACGAATTCGTTCATAAAATACAGACGCGGAATGGTGTTGATGCGAATGGATATGCACGGGAGTTTGAGGCGCGCGACGCAGAAATTTTTTACAAACTTGAGATTCTATTTCTTGCGATTAATGACCCATTTGTGGGGAGCGTCAGTAGGTTGATGTGGTTAGCTCGGTGGAACTATCTACATCCCGATCAACCCGGCGGCCCCCGCAAATCGCTCCATGATATACACAATAACAACGCCTATTTTGTCACTCCGTCCGATCAATTAGCAGGAGACACGTTGACATCGGTTCAGATGCCGAACTACCAGATATCCCACTACGACCTCAGTCCGCTGGCGGTAACGGATATGATGGCCGTGGCGTCGGAGAACCCGGACGGCTGCAATCTCCTGCTGGCGGGAGTGGTCGGAGGTTATACCGGCCGGATCACAGGTCTGAGCATGGTCAACGGTCAAGTCGTGGGCACCATTGCCACGAACAATTTCCCGATGCCAATCTACTCCATGACTCGCCTTGGGACCAGTAACGCATATTTTCTTACCGATACGTCGCAGTCGCAAATTCTGGTCTGTCGCGACACGAACTTCGACATGGTTCCCGATTTGATCACTGGAGTCTTTGCGACGTCAGCCGAGTTTCCCGAGCTGGAAGGACTGCACACCGCTGAACCCGCCACGCACCCGATTTATGGATTCGGCATACTCACAGGAATCGGGAACATGGATCTCTCCGAGGAGCGAGACGCCTATGATCCGCGTTTCTTTCTTCCCGATGCTAACTGTGATTTCCACGCCGATGCCGTGATCCCCGTTCACATTTACGAATTCCTCGATTACGTGCCCGTCGTCATGCCGCCCTGGGATGGAAATGACTTCGTGGACATGCGGGCGCAATGGAGGCATGACATCGCCGTCTATGCTTCGGATTCCTCCGGCCAGAATCTTGGCGACCTCCTCGGAAGCGTCCGAATCACGGCGGGTATGGATACCATCTTCCAAATCTCACGCGCCCTCAACACCGGCGAACATGTCATTGCTGTTGATCAGACCACGGGTGAACGCCCTCCGGCAGCAGCATTGGTCGTAGATCCAACTCCTCGGGGACTGGTCATACACAACACGCTGGCCACCGACAGCTTACCCGACGAACTTCACTTCGACTGGGACGAGGTTCCAAGCGCCGCTTATTACCTTATCTTCGGATCACCTGATGGCTTGAACTTCACAGCCACGGGAGACACGGTCTATTGGCACGACTTCGACATGCCACTGCCTGCGGCAGTGAAGTATTACTATCGCGTCGAGGCCCACCGATAACCCAAAGTAGGCGCGGCCATGATGCCCTACGATTTAAGCGCCTTCTCATACCCTAATTCCCGCGCGCCGTCGTCTTTCGAGATGTAGCCGCGCTGGACTTTTTTGTCAATCGTGTCGAACTCCACGGCGCGGGATTGCATGCGCTGGAGTAAGAACGGGTCTTGATTCGCTTGGAAAAGGTGCTCAGTGGAAACACTGAGCCCTTTCATTTTCAGCTCGGTGTTGCGCAGATAGTTGCCGAGGCTCGCGCCGAGGTTCTGCACGCTGTCCACAATCTGCATCAGGAGATTGAACTGCGCTTCGACCCAGTTCTTGGTGGTGCCATGCGAGCGGCCCACGACCCACGGATACAGGCGCAGCCCGCTGATCACGTCCTCGATCACCTGCTCGCGATTCAGCCGCCACGTGAAGTTGCGATGCTGGTCGCCGCCGATCACCGTAACCTCCACGTCGTCCCAGGTGAAGAGGTTGTCGTCCGCTTCGAGGCGCGTGAACTGCGAGACCGTGTCGTCAAAGTAGCGATTGATCCGGCTCTGGTACTCCTTGTCCGACTCATGCTGAAACCCCTTCGGGGGTCGGATCTTAATCTGTAAGCGTGGAGTTCCGGCATTGCGGGCCGAGCGTGACATGTCGCTGAGCATTGCTTCCTGAATCTGCGCGACGAAGGGGATGGACGCCAGCGGCTCGATGCCGCGCGGATTGGTAATGTCCGCGCCCAGCGAAGCAAAGAAGAATTTTTCGGGGTTCAGGTAGATCTTCTTTTCCGTACCGTTCTTCTGCTCTTCCACGAGGTATGCGCGCCAGCGGCCATCGCGCTCCCAGTGGATCAGGTCGGGGTCGAGCGTGTGGAAGTAGTCAATGCCCGAACCGTCGGCGAGCGGAATCAGTTCGCCCGCAAAACTGCCGACGGTAAACAGCTCTAAGAAAAACTGTTCGGTGAGCTGCTTGAGGCCGGAGCGACGGATCAACGGGTTTTCCAGCACGCGCTGATCGAGCGCGGCAAGAATGTTTTGCGCCTGCTCTTTTTCGGATTCGGAGCCTTCCATGGAATAGCTTTGCGGCGTGGCGCAGAGATGCACCCACGACCAGATCGCGGAGGAAATGATCGGCACATGGTCGCGCAGATAGCGATAGAACTCCGCGCGGTTGGTGCCCATCCAGACGAACGATTGCCCGTCGAGCGTGGTAGTAAAGAGATTCGAGTTGACCGTGGGCCGTGCCGACGTCGGCTGGTTCACACGGCGATAGGGCAGAATGTCAGCCTGCGACCGCTTCGCGCTGATGCGCGGCAGAATCAGGGGAGTAGAACGGGATTTTTTGAAGAGTGGAAACATAGTATGGGATGAGGGTTGAAGGGGAAAACTTGAGACCTGAAACTTGAGACTTGAAAACGGAGAACCGCGTTGCAAGGCACGGGCGCGGCGTGGCCGACCCTATCGAGCAATCCCCGCCACACGTGGGGCGTAGAGCATTTCATCCGGCGATTCGAGATTCACGAAGAAGTAGCGGAGCGCGTCCAAGGAGTGATCGGACAGGCCGTCTTTCAGAGGTTCTTCTTTGCGCGCGTCCCATTTGTAGCGGCGGAAGTCGGCGATGAGCTGCGGGCAGCGCGGAGAGATGAAGAGCACGGTTCTGCCTCTGGCGTCGCGCAGCGCCTGCTTCACGCACTCGACCCCGGCGCTGATGCGGCTGGGACGATACTTCAACTTCAGGCCGCGCATGCGCAGAATGTCCACGGGCGAAATGCCGGAATCCTGCATGGCCGCGCCCGCCGGATCACAGGCCGTCCACTCGATGTCAATTTCGGTGATGCCGTGCGACAAATCTTTCGCATTGATCGCATGCAGCATCTCCTCGGTCGTGTGGTCTTTCCCGACCCATTCATCAAAGGCCATGAGATGGCCCTCCGGGTCTTGCATCAGCCATAACACGTAGGGATGCCGGTAGCCGAAGTCAATCGCGCGATAGAGTTTGAATTCGCGATTGGCCTGCGGCGGGCATTGCAGGATGTGCCGCACCGGATCGAACTCGCTGTACACCAGATCCTCGACGGCATCAAAGGAGATTTCCTGCTCCTGCTGCCATTTGGTGAGCGACAGGCCGGACATCGCGCCGCGCTTCCACTGCTCGTTGTTGCGCTCGGGATGGACGGAGTAGTGGATGCGGTGAACTTGAAAGGATGAAGGATGAGGGATGAAGGATGAATCAACGTTTACAAGCTTCGCAAATAGATTCAGCGCGCCGCCGCTTGATGAGACGCCGATGAATTGGCCGCCGCTGTCGAGCGCGGGTTTCAGGGCGGTCCAGATCTGCTCGTCGAAGGGTGTGAAGGCCATCTCATCCCAGAAGACCGCGGTGGGTGAATACATGCGCGGGCCGTTGGGCGAGGCGGGTAGCGAGAGAATACGCGAGCCGATGCCAGCAAATTCAATTTCCTCGGCGGAGTTGGTTTTGCGTTTCGGCTGCATGTATTCCGGTAAGTGATCGAGAATGAAGCGCGCGCGGTCGAGCAATTCTTCGGCACAGCGCTCGTTGCGTGAGATGAACAGATAGAGTCCCGATTTCTGGAAGAGCGCGAGCCACAGAGTATAGGCAACGACGCTCCACGTCACCATCATCTGCCGCGACTTGGGGACGAGCAAGAGCCGCTCCTTCTGCATCACCCAGAGGAATTCGCAGAGGTAATCGTAGTCGGGATATTGGCACACGCCGCGCTTCGGATCCTGAGTGTACACGTACTCAGTGAAGAACTGCCAGGGGTTTTCGGCGGCGGAGCAGAGGGATTGAAAGTCAGTACAATTCAAAGGATGAAGGCGGAAGGATGAAGGATGAATGAAAGACGCTGTAGGGGCTGATTGCATCGCCCGCAGAAGTTTCAGAAATTTGTGACTGTGACCCGATGTCTATTGACTTTGCCAGATTGAGGCATTATTTTAGGTATCAGGTAAATTCGGTTGAATATGACGCAATTGGGAAGGAATTTATGCGATGAAGGTCTTCAAGTACATATTGATTGTTGCGGCGCTCTGTGGATCGGCAGCGTGGGGGCAGGACAGCTTGCATGTGCGGACGTTGGGACACGTGCCCATGCTCAGCGACTGGTTTCACAATTTCGCAATTCAGGCCAGTTTCGCGTTTGTCGCGGAGGCTGAATTCGGTCTGCGGATTATTGATTTCTCGAATTCTGGCAGCCCGTTTGTGGCCGGTTCCTATAACGACGGGAGTCATATTCAGGCGGTCGCTGTCGTGGGAAACTACGCGTACGTCGTCAACGAGATGTCCCTCCAGGTGTTGAATGTTTCCAATGTTCAGAATCCGTTTGGGGTGGGAAGCTGCTTGCTTGACGCCGGTATTCCCTGGAATGTGAGCGTGGCGGGAAATTACGCGTATGTTTCTGATGTTCTCGGAGGATTCTCGATTGTGGACGTCACAAATCCTGCTTCACCGGCTACCGTGGGGTATTGGGATGGGGCGTGGGGGACTCATGATGTTAAAGTCGTTGGAACGTACGCGTACGTGGCGCACGACGAGGGTGGTCTTCGTGTTGTTGACGTCTCCGTTCCCTCGCAACCGGTACAGGTCGGTTACTGTCCGGCACACGTCTATTATGGCATTTATCGCGGCATTGACTCCGCGGTGGATGTGATGGGAAACTATGCGTACATAGCGGACATGTGGGGCTTACAAGTGGTGGACATTTCCAATCCGCAGGCACCGGTGGAGGTCTTTGACCTCACCGCAGAAAGCCAGACATTTGACGTGCTCACGGTGGACCACTACTTGTTCGTGGCAGATGGATGGGCGGGGCTGCGAATTATGGATATCACAATTCCAGCGATACCGGTTCTCGTCGGTTATTATGACACGCCGGCCAACGCCTACCGGGTAGGGGCGCAGGGCTGTGTTGCCTGCGTGGACGACAGCTCGTCCCTTCGCTTTTACGATGTGACCTATTTCATTCCATGTGGACCGCCGTCCGCTCCGGCCGGACTTGCCATGCAGATTCCGCCGCGAAACAACAGGGTGAAGCTGCGCTGGTCGCCCGTCACGACGGACACCACGGGCGCACCCATTGAGGTTGATCGCTATGTCGTGTATGGCACGGCCCATCTGGATTCTATGCAATGGGATTCGATTGGAGTGCCCGTGCCGCCGGACACGACAGTATTTGTGGATTCGACGGCCACGGGAGAGCGCGGATTTTATCAGGTGCGGGCGGTGGTGGAGTAGCGGCACGCGTTGCAGTTGTTGTTTTCCCCCCTATGATCCCCCCACGAAGTGGGGGGATGTTTATTTGGAGAAATGTTCCTGCAGAATCTTCAGCGCGTCTTCGACAGTCAGGGCGGAAGGATCGGAGGATTTGTCTTTCATCAGGTCAAGGAAGAGTTTCGCGGCGGAGGTGTTGCCGCCAATGGCCAAATCGTACAACGTGCGGAGCAGGTGCTGCACGGCATCGTCGGGGACAGGTTCGAAAGGAAGTTCGAGTTGCGGAGGTTTGGTTACGGGGCGAGTGCGGGAGCACTCGCCGCCGCGCGGAAGTTGTTGAGACTCGTTCGTGGCGGTCTCGATTTTCTGTCGTTTGGGAGTCATGAGATCGTATTAAGGATGAAATGGTAGGGCCGGCCGTTGGCCGGCTCTGTCATGTAATTGTGTCTTTTGGGAGCGGGCCGACGGCCCGCCCTACAAGAGTTTCGTTTTACGCTTCGCGGGATTGGCGAAAGGTGGAGCGCAGCGACATCGGCGTCAGAAACGGGGCGAGCGTTTGCCACGCCTGCTGCTCGTAGGTGCGTGAGAGCTGCTGCCATTCCTTGGCGCGGCCGGGAATGTCGGTGGTGGCGCGGCGGGACAACGCTTCCACGGCAAGCGCACGACAAATGATAGACAGCGCGAGTTCCGTGGCTCCGGTTTTCAAGCCCTGATTCGTAGAGTTGGCGTTGTAGTCCTCGGCCAGCGAGCGGAGAATGATGTCTTCGGCTTCGGTGATCGCTTCGTCAATCAGATCATCTTCGACGCTGCCCGCCGTGACCGTGTAATCCACGATCACGCTGGCGCCGTCCGGAATCGCGCCGCCATCTTCGCGCGTGAGCAGGCCGGTCTGATCATTTAGAGAGTAATCCGTGTTGCGACCAAACAACGTGCAGAACGAATAGTAAACAATCACCGGCTGCATATCGGGAATCGCGCCGGTCGCCAGCCGCCGCACGCTGCCGCTGGTGTAGTCCACTTGATAGTCGAGCTCCTCGACAAAGATGGTGGTGAGCGCTTCGCTGAGCGTGACGACGACCGTGCCCGGGACAAGCTGCGGATGCTGTAGTGCTACGAACTCTTGCTCCTTCAGGGTCGCCGAGTTATCCATGAAGGGCGCGGTTTGCAAATCTTGTTTGACCGCGGCGGAATCGGCCACCAAATTGTGGTGCGGCAATTCAATGCTGGCGGTGCCGCTGAACGTTACGGGATGGTTGCGAATCACCAGCTCCGGAAAGGTGCTCGTGAGCAGGTGCGTTTTGACAAGAACGGGGGTGGTGAAGGACATGGGAAGAGTGGTTTAGGAACAAGCCGACAAGCCAACAAACTGACAAGCCGACATGAAGAATCTGATGTCAGTATGTCAGCGTGTCGGATTGTCCGCTTGTGGGTTATTCGCGGAAGAGTTGGAATTCGACGGTGGCAAAGAGCGTCGTGTTGTACGGTACGCTCTCGATTTGCAGGGCGGTGGTGCTGCCGTTCAGACGGACCTTGACCGTGAAATCACTGCCGGCATTCTGACAATAGACCGCCAGCGTATCGCCCATTTGAAAAGCGATTTCGTCAACGTCAAAGCGATACGTGGTGCCGTCCCACAGGTGCAGCGCGCTGATATAGCCGCGGCGCGAGAGCGGATACCCGTTGCCGGCCTGGCCGCCGGGACCGTTCAGGTAGAGCGATTGATTCGTCACCGCGCCGGAAAACGACATCATGTTCAGCGGTCGCGACGCGAAGAGGAAAGCGTGCGTGAGGTTCATGGGAAAGACCTGAGACTTGAGATTTGAGACTTGAAATGAAGAGCAGACAGAGATGCGAGCGCCGGAGGGCACGTGCGAAGCGTCTGGTTTGACTGGCTGGCGCCGAATGCTAAGTGCAGTGTCTTTCGAAAGCTACTGCGTTGGAAGCCGACTGAACACGATGCCTGATGCCGAAAAAACACGGCGAAAACGCTTGCGAAAGGCCGCAATTTGACCTATTTTAACCCCTACAATCGCAGAGACTTTTGCTCGAAAGGAGCCGGAGATGAAATCTTTTGGCGTTTTTTCAGCTTGTGTTCTGATGATCGTTTGTACTTTAGCGCCGGTCCGTGCGGACCACGTGACGCGCGGCCCGATTTCGCCGCCGCGCGCGATCACCGGCATGGAACCGATGTTGCCCTCGCAAATCGGTCCCGACAACGGCAATCACCCCAACGCGGGGCGCGCGCTGGATGAACCCGTCGGCGTCACGTATGCCGCAGGCACGTCATGGTACGACCTGGGGCATAACGGCAGTGCGGGGAAGATGATCGGCGTGGATGATTCGGGCTATGTGCATCTCGTGTGGACGAAGGGGATGGATAATGCGAATACGAGTCGCTACGTGTATTTCAACGTCTGGAATCCGAACACGCAGGCGATGGAATCCACCGTCGGAGAGCGCATTGACACGATCTTGTCCACGCGTTCGGGGTTCATCGCGCTGGCGGTGATGGGCGGCGGGTGGGCGTTTCCCGCATTTCACGAGATTCTGCCCAGCGGCGGGGGGTTGCCTCATGCCGCGGGCGGGATGAGCCTCATGGCGCGCACGCTGAATTTCGGTGTGACCGAGCCGGCGTGGCTCAATTCCCGGCAGTTGATCTGGCCCAAGATTGCCGTGGGGCGCGACAGCGTGGTGCACATGCTGACCACCGAGAATACTGTACCCTACGCGGTGTTTTACTCGCGGGGGCTGCCGAACTGGACGAGCCGCACGATCCAATGGCAAGACGTGGGCGGCGCGCAGTACGTGCAGATGGGATCAGCGGGCTATGTTTCGGCGGACGTTTGCGTGTCGCCAGTGTCGGATCGCATGGCCATGGCCTGGACCGATTATCGTCCGGGCAGCACGCAGAATTCGTACAATCAGGATGTCTTTTATCGCGTGTCGGAAGACGGCGGGCTGAACTGGAGTGACCTGCTCAACATCACGCAGTTCATGCCGGAAGACACGCACCGGGCGTTTGCCGATCTGAGCCTGCTGTTCGACGCGCAGGACGATCTGCACATTGCGTTCTCGACGTCGTGGTTTGACGAAACCAGCGGAACCAATTCAAACCAAAGCGGCCGCATCTGGCACTGGCGCGAAGGGTCGGACTCCATCTCCGCGTTGGGAGACGGGTGGGCAACCGGGCCGGCCATTCCCGGCAATTTTCTGCGCAATGCCTGCCGTCCGAGCCTGGCGCTGGATACGACGACAGGATATTTGTACTGTTCCTACCAGTGGTACGACCTGAACTCGTATTCGGTGAGCAACTACTACAACGCCGACGTGTGGATGACAGCTTCAACGGACAACGGCGCGCATTGGTCGGTGGGGCGCAATGTCACGACGACCACGCCGGTGTCGAATCCCTCGCCGGCGAGTGAGTGTTTGAGCGAGCGCGATATCACTCTGGCCGAACATGTGACCTACGCGAACGGCACGGGATACCTGCATTTGGAGTATGAACTGGATGCGGATGCGGGCGGATCACCGCAGTTTGAAGGGGTGACCACCCTAAACACGGTGTATTACCAGCGGATTCCGGTGGACTCGATTTCGCAGACGCCGCTCATGCCGTCGTTTCCGTTTCATCTCGGACCGCCCATTCCTCCTGACACGGGCCGCTGCTGCTATGGCAATCCGACGCAGCCGCAGTGCGCATGGCTGACGCTCGCAGCGTGCAACGGACTGAACGGAAGCTGGGACAGCACGCTGACCTGCGACACTCCGTGTCCGATTCCCGCGACGGGGCGTTGCTGTTACGGCGATTCGGCACAACCGGATTGCGCCATGCTGATCCGTGTGGCCTGTCTCGCCTTGCAGGGAGGTTGGGACAGCACCTTAACCTGTGCCACACCGTGCCCGGTGTTCATCGAATGTTCCATCCAGGATGAAGAAAACACGCATTGCAACCTGACCGGCGCGCCGATCCCCGATGGCGACCCAAACGGAGTGGATCTTGTCATCAACGTGCCGGTGCGCTATCACATCACGGACCTGAATGTGGGCTTGGACATCAGCCACACGCAGTTGACGGATTTGGAAATCACGCTGCGATCACCGGGAGGAACGTCGGTCACGCTGATTTCGCACCAGATCGTGGGCGCGAATTTCCGCTGCACGGTGTTTGATGATGAATCTCCGATCTGGATCTGGGATGGCACGCCACCGTACAACGGCAGCTTTAAGCCGGGGTTGCCGCTGAATGCGTTCGACGGACAAATGGCGCAGGGCAACTGGACGCTGCACGTGAGCGACACCGTGCAATTTGAACCGGGCACGCTCAATTGGGCCTGTCTTGAGTTCGCCTATGATTACATTGACGCGGCGGACGACGTTCCGCTGCCGGTGGAGTATGCGTTCTCTGCCTATCCGAATCCCTTCAATCCGGCGACCACATTGAGCTTCAGCGTCGCGGCGCCGGGTGATGTTCAATTGCAGCTCTTCAATCTCGCAGGGCAGCGGGTGCGCACGCTGGTGGATGGTCGCTATGAAACCGGAACCTATCAGGTACAACTGGACGCGCGTGATCTGCCGTCGGGAGTTTATTTCTCACGCTTCACGGCCGGGACGTTTGTGAAGACGGAGAAGTTGGTATTGATGAAATAGATTCCGGCCGGGTTACGTCCAACACCCCGGAGGGTGTTGGCTAGTCATGACCTGACTCGGCGATGTTCAAGAAGAGAGTGCGAGCGATTGCGCTCTCTTTGTTTTGCGCAGCGGCGGGCACAGAGACTGTGGCAAAGAAAGGCTGGAGGTAGGGTGAGCTTCCCTCCACACTCCGGCCCGCCGCGGCGCGCTTAGATTAGTAATCGCTGATGGCGATGGCGTCGTCCACCATGATCGTGTAAACGGACTCTTTCGAGATCACGGCGGTTTCGAGTTTCTGCGAGATGACCTTCTCGGCTTCGATCAACAGCGGCTGAGCGATGGATTCGCGGATGGCGAAGCGATGATCGAGCGCGGCGAGCTTCGTGACCGTGGCGCCGGGGCACACGACGAGTTTGGTGTTGATCGGCAGGAAACTGCGATAGTCGCCCTGCATCGTGAAATGCGTGATCCCCTGGAACGCCTGCGGGTCCTGCAGCTGATCAATGTTCAGGATTTTCTCGATGTCGGCTTTTGTCGCGAGCAGGTGCGTCATGTGCGCGGGCCCGCCGAACGAGAGCGCGAGATGGGTGAGATCAGAATAGGCGAACGTGCCGGCTGTGCCGTTGAAGCAGTTCGTCGGCGCGGGTGAGGTGCCGTCACCGTTGGTGATGATGCCGTAGATCTCGTTGATCTCATCGAACGCGATCTGCGCGCCGATCCACCACAGGAACACGCGGAATTCGGCGAGCTTCTGGTTTTTCAGAATGCGGTAAGAGAAATCGAACTGGCGGCCGCGATCCACCATCGCCGCGTCCTTTTCGCGGTAGAGCAGCTGCACGACCGGATAGTTGCTGACTTCGTTGCGGCGGGCGAGCGGCTTCTTGGCATCGGCCGTTTTGATATAGATCGGCTTCACCGAAGGCCCGCGTTCGGGAACTTGCGCGGCGACCAGTTCGCCGGGGTCCTGCACCATGCGATAGCCGCGTTGGATTTCGCGCGAGACATATTCCGGCGCGAGAATCAACCCGCCGCCGGTGAGGAATTGCTCGAGCGTCGTGGCGTTGCGTCCCGTGACGACGACATTGGCGAGATAGAGCTGCCGCTCGAAGGCGTCCAGCGCGCAGTCGAGCGCGCCGTCCGGCTTGCGCGGCGAGGGATCGAGTTCTTCGAGCAGTTCCGAGAGCGTGATCCCGCGCTCCTGCGCTTCGGCATAGAGCGCCAGATTGGCGGAGCGGGAATAGTCGGAGACTTTTTCGCGGAGGGCGTAGGAATTGGAAAGGTCGAGAGGAGTCATGGGAAGTCCTTGAGGTAAAATTGAAAAATGAAAAGCGAAAGAACAAACATGAGATCCTTCCACCGAAGACGGTGTCAGGATGACAATGCTTTGATTTGTGGTTGTTGTAGTATGGGTCGGCTGCTCAATTCTCGTGCTCGTGTGCTTTGGATTAGCAGCCGACACCGCGACCGGGCGGAACAGAGATTTCGGGCGGGTTCTTGGACAGACGGTCGGAGACCGCCACTAGTATTTGTGGAACCCGCCTCGGCAGAACTAAGCATTATGCATCCAGCAACACGTCGCAGGTGGTGTCGGTCGTGTTGACGGCAATCACGAGGCCGCGATGCTTGGTGCCGCCGGCCGGGACGTCAGCCACGGTGGATGCTTGGCGGACTTTGCCCGCGCCGTCCACTTCGACTTTTTGACCGATGACCGGCGTGGTGGCGGCATACTTGAAGCGCGCGATACCGGTGACCTGCACGGTGCAGAGCGCGGGAATCGCGGTGCCGGCTTGCAGCTCTTCGGACACCTTGATGACTTTGCCGAGCAGGCGGCCACCGGCGGCGCCCATGCCGACTTTGTTGTTGCTGGTCATGGCGCAGGCGACCAAGCCGTTATCGAGATCGGTGAGCGTGAAATCCTGATTGGCGCCGGCATCCACTTCAAACGTGAGCTGCAGATTGGCGCCGGCGCCGTCGTTGGTGACGGAATAGGTGGTGGACATCTTTTCCTTTTGTGGTTGGTTATATGACAGCGGACAACTGACAAGCCGACAAGCTGACAGAAGGAGAATCACATTTTATCTCAGCATGTCGGAATGTCGGTTTGTCAGCTTCTTCTTACGGGTGTGATCTTGTACGTCTCGTTGAAGAGCTTGCGCGCCGCGCGCCGAGCAAGCAGGAGCGCATCGCCTTGCAGCGTGTAGGCAAGTTGCGGTTCGGAGCATTGCGGAATCGGTCCGGTGAGTTCCAAGAGCGCTTTCAATTCGCGCTGGAACTCTTGTTCGTAATGCGTCGCGCGCAGGGACAGGTCTTCATAGGTGTGTGCGGCTTTGCGGAGCTGGTCCAGGAGCTGATCGAGATTCAGATCGGCTGGGTTCTCGAGTTGCCCGATGAGGGGGGAGATGGGGTTTGGCATGGGGAAAATTGAAAATCGAAAAATGAAAAGTAGGGGGGAAGCGACGAAGATGCGGTGGGGGAAGACGCTCCTGTTCAAAAGTGACGGGCATAATGTACTATTTGACAAACGAAAAGTCAAGAACATTTCTAATAAAATGTACATCTGATTGTGTTTTCTGATATTTAATTTGAACACACGGACAAGTGCGTCCAGTTACAAATTCTGTTTGAACAAATGAATCCGTGCTTAGCGAAGGAAAGCACACTCTGGGTCAGTAAAATGAAACATGCCGTGGCGAGAGGCTGAATTGCCTCGACCCAAATGCGTGATTGGTTTGAAAACTATGCCAATCTCTTTGTTTGGTCAATTCAGATTTGAATGCGATCCGGCCGGACAAAATGAAAAGCGGTGACCATTCGGCCACCGCTTTCAGCATTCAAACCAGTGTATCAGCGTGTCATTTGATCAGGGTCATTCGCTTCACGTTGGTGTACCCGTTTGTCTGTAAACGGTACAGATAGGTCCCGCTGGAGAACGTGTTGGCATTGAAGACGACACTGTTGCGTCCGGCGCTGCGGAAGCCCTTGACGAGCGTGGCAACCTCTTCTCCCAGCAGGTTGTACACCTTCAGCGAAACGTCGCCGCTCGCGAGGAGATTGAAGTTGATTTGCGTTTCCGGATTGAACGGATTGGGATAGTTTTGCTCAAGGTAGTATCCTCGAGCGACTGGGCCTCGCTGAGGATCAGCGTTGGTGCCAGCGGTGGTGATGACGATCTCACCTTGAGTGAAGTTCGGGTTTTGCTCATCTTCATAGGAAGTGATTTCGGCTCCGATCGGCACGTCCGCGCTAAGCCACATATAGGAGTATTGTTCGATCGTATCCGCGGGCCAGCCTGGAATTGATCTAATCATGAACTCATGGCTCCGCGTCCGCAACACCGGCCAGGAACCGAAGGGAGTCACCAGGGTCCCCCAGCCATCTACGGTTTTCAGGACCGAGTCCACCACGGTGATTTCGAACCCGGGCTGGGGTTCAAAGGTGAAGCGCCACACAGATGTCCAACTGGCGAGATAGGTGAGCGGAAGGGGGAAAAACAACGCTTCCTGATCCGGCACAATGATCATTTCCTCTCCCTCTTCGAAGCTCACTGCACCCTGAAAGAAGACGCCGTTCGCTGCCAGTCGCAAATAAGCGAAACCGCTGTCGGCGGACATGAAGATACAGTGCGTGGCGGAAGGGAAACTGTCAGCGTACGAGGTCGTGGCAGGATCCACCCATTGCTCGACGCTTTCGTCCCAAGTGCGATCCGAGATCGACCACGTCTGGTTGGCGCCATCCGCACCAACAGCGACCACTGTGCTTTCGGCTTTTTGGTCCCCGAACGTAGAGCCAAAGGGCGGGAAATCGCCCAGCGTAATCGTGATTTGGGCGAAGGCCGGAAGGTGCAGGCATAGAAGGACAAGAACCCAGCAAGAGTATCGCATGATAATGACCTCCATTTTTTTTGTTAGAGGGTATCTGATTGAAAAATACGACAAATCTACCGAATTGTCAAGTAGGTTCAGACTTTGCATGAATTTAGAATACTTGTTGTTCGGCTGTTGAATGGCGCGGGTCTTTGAGGAGCTGTATCTTGATGTGCCCTCCGCCGGGGCGGCAGAGACTTTGGTGGCGCGGCCGCTGCGGGACCGGTCAGAGCCGTTGAAGGGTGGTTGATCTCACGGCCTATGAAGTGCATCAGTCACGGCCCTTCTTGCAGTTTGGCGAGAGTTTTGCTATGTTTAATTCTACCAGTTGAGATCTAAGGCGAGCGGAGAGTTTAGTCATGTACATTATTGGAATCGTGTTGGTGATGCTGCTCGGGGGAGGAGCCGGGTTTGCGCAAGATCCGATTTCCGAAATCCAAAACCCGAATCAGCCCTCCCTTTCCCCCCCCGTAAACGGAGGGGAAGCAAGAGTGGTGCGGGCGGTGCGGACGGCGTCACCGAAGATTGATGGGATCTTTGACGTGGAGTGGCTGAAGGCGGCGCTTGCGGATCACTTCGTGCAAAAAAGACCTGTGGAGGGCGCGCCTGAATCCCTGCCCACGCGGGTTTTTGTGCTCTATGACAATGACGCGCTGAATGTCTGCTTCGTGTGCAATGACCATCCGGATTCGATCAGCGCGCGCGTGCTGCGGCGGGACAATGATGATAACTGCGATGTGGTGTACATCGCTTTGGATTCGTTTCATGATCGGCGCAATGCCTACTATTTCGGACTGACGGCGGCCGGCGGGCAGGTGGATGGCACCTTTTCCAACGAGAGCGTGACCGACGGCTCGTGGGACGGAATCTGGGAGTCAGCGGTGGGGAGAACCGACAGCGGTTGGGTGGCGGAGATGCGGATTCCGTTCAGCAGCTTCCGGCACGGCGGCGCGCGTGCGGACGGCTGGGGATTTCAACTCGAACGGGACGTAAACCGCCGCCAGGAAGAAACGTACTGGCAGCCGGTGTCGGTGCAACGCGGCGTGCGGGTGGGAGAGTTTGGAATCCTGGCGGGGCTGGAGAACATCGGCTCGGCGCGGCATCTCGAAGTGCTGCCGCACGCGGTGGCGAGGTTCGATGCTCCTGCGGACAGCAACTGGAAGTCGCGGAGCGAATGGAAGGATCTCGGGTTTTACGCGAAGTACGTTCCGGCGGCCTCGTGGACGGTGGACTTTGCCTATCAGCCGGACTTCGCGCAGGTGGACGTGGATTACGAAGTGATTCAGCTCTCCGATTATCCGGTGTTTTATCCGGAGAAGCGGCCTTTTTTTCTCGAAGTGAACAACTTCTTTGACACCGCGCCGATTTCGCTCCTGTACACGCGCAGGGTCACTGATCCGGATTTTGGGGGGAGAATTTACGGGCAGTCGGAGAAGTTTCGGGGGATGGTGTTAGGGGGGCAGAATCGGAATGAACATGGAATTCGTGAGTATGTGACTGCAGGTCGTGCGGTGCTCAATCTGGGTAAACAGCACCAACTTGGGCTTACTGGAACAAGTCTATACCGACCGAATGCAGTGCCGTTGGGCGATGCATTTCGCGCGTACACGGGCGGATTGGATGCACGGATCCGGTGGGGGGCGGAGAATCGGTGGTCATTGTCTGCGGCGGGTGTAAAGCGAGACCGTGTAACGATCGCGGGGGCAGACAAGCTCAATGATCAGCCCTTCGAATTCCGCAATAGCCTGTATCTGAATCTGCATCCGCTGCCAGTGAAGATGAGCCTGACGGACAACTATCGCGGGCAGGATTACAACATCAATGACTTGGGCTGGACGGATTTTTCGAACACGATTGAGCACTACATCTGGTTCGGGAACAACTGGCAGCCGGGAAAGATGCTGGTTCAGCAGTGGGGCCTGGATTTGAACGGCTGGCAGCGCAACCTGCCCGACGGCACGTTTCCCGAAGGCGGTGGCAATGTCGGGACGTGGTTTCGGACGAAAGAGAATTTTGAATACGGCGGCGGCTGGCAATGGGGACTCTTGAGCCGCCGGAATTATGAGACCAACGATAAGTACGTCGTGGGCGAATTCCGGGACAACTTCTTCGAAGATTACGGACGGTTCGTGCTGGAGCCGCATTATTACCAAGCCGGGTGGGCGTGGTTCGAGACTGACGACCGGACGTGGCTCACGTACTTGAGCGAGGGCACTTACGGCCTGTTCCGCGAAGGGCACAAGTGGTCGTGGAATCAGGCGGTGACGGTGAAGCCGCGCGCCAATCTGGAAACGACTTTTGCGTCGAACTGGACACAGGTGTGGGGAGTCAGCGATTATGATAATTATCAGCCGACGACGTTTCGCGTGTGGCGCTGGGTCACGCGCTATTCGCCGACGTTGAATTTGTCTTTGCGCGGGACGTTACAGTGGATCGAGGAAGACAAGCAGTTGCTGACCAATCTGTTGCTGGCGTGGAACTGGCATCCGGGAAGCTGGTTCTACGCGGTGTATGACGAGGGTCGCATGACCAATCCGCTGGCATACAAAACCGAAGGGGACCGGACGGTGCGAGTGAAGGCGACGTATTTTTTTACGGTGAAATAGCGAAATTGCAAATCCCAAACTGGAAATCCAAAATTCCAATCAGAACGAACCCCCGAGAGGTTCTGGACGCCCGCGCTTCGAGGACTTGCGCGGTGTCCAGAATGACAATTGAAGAAACGCCGGGCTGGCTTATGTACATCGTGCACTTGTTGTGTCTATGCATGATCCGCCTCGGCGAGACGATTTCCCCCCTATGATCCCCCCACCAAGTGGGGGGATTGATTTTGTGGCAACATTCGCGGGTTTCTGTCGCTCGTATGAGGAGAAACCGAAGGGAAAGGAGACCTCAGGATGAGACTTAGCATCTTATTCTTTATAGCTTTGCTGGCGGCCATGGTCGCGCAGGCGGAGACACGGGTCAGCGGCAACGTGTCCGGGACGTGGAGCGAAGAGGGCAGCCCGTATGTCGTGGAAGGGAACATCACGGTGCCTGCGGGCGAGAAGCTCCTGATCAAGCCGAAAGTGGTGGTACGGTTTGACGGGCCTTACTCCTTCACGGTCAACGGCGAGCTGCGGACACATGAAAGCAAGTACAAATTGGGCGGTATCAAGCTCGAGATCGGCAACGGGAAGAAGGACAAAGAGACCATGATCCTGTTCACGTCCGATGCGGACGGTACCGGCTGGGGCGGAATCCGGTTCGTGAAAGCCGATCGGGATTGTGAGCTCACGAATTGCCGGATTGAGCAAGCGGACGTGGCCGGCGACGGCGGGGGCGTGTATTGCGAAGGCTCGGACGTGGCGATTACAAACTGCGAAATCGAGAACTGCGCGGCGACCGGCTCGGGCGGGGCGATTGCGTGCGTGGGTGGCGACGTGGCGATCACGAACTGCGACATCACTCACAACTCCGCGGGCGGCATGGGCGGCGCGATCTACGGCCATGGCGCGAGCATTGCCGTGACGAATTGCGCGGTGAGTGAGAACCGCGGCGGCGGCATCGCGTGCGTCTCCAAGTCTGAAGTAGCGGTAACCAATGTTGAAATTACCAAGAACACCGGGGCGACGCTGGGCGGCGGCCTCTATTTGAAACAGAGCGAAGGCGCGCTGACGAATGTCGAGATCACCGGCAATGAGAACGGCGGCGTGGCGGCGCTGGACAAGTCTGAGCTGGTCGTGACTAACGGCGACATCACCGGGAATCTGGGCAGCGATCGCGCCAACGGAATTCTGTGCGTCAACAGCGAGATGGTGTTTACGAACGGCGAGATCAGCGGCGGGGCAGAGCATGCCGTTGGATGCTTTGAGAATTCATCGGCCGTGATCACCAACGCGGATCTCTCCAACAGCCATGGCTTGGACAAGGACGAGAGTTCGGAAGTGACGGCGGTGAACGTGGCGTACTAAGACGTGAGACCTGAGACTTGAGACTTGAAAGGCGGCTTGAAGGCCGCCTTTTTTTTGTTCACAAACGACTCGCCGTGGCGGGTCCATGCGTGACGAGAACAGCAATAACATGGGAACAGAGACCCGCCCGGCTACCTTAACAGCATTGCAGCGGGGCAGGTCTCAAGTGAGAGATCACGTGACGAGCCTGGCTGGCGATGGAGGATTTCGGTACACCCGGACCTGCCGCCGCGGCGGTTTTGTTCATCTTTTACTTGACAAGGTCACCATATGGTGACTATATTGCTGAACAGTCAAGGGAGATGGACCGTGAGAGACAAAGACCAGACGAAACAGAAGATATTACAAGCGGTTGGAAAGCTGATTGCGGAGGGGAACGGGAAGGCGGGGGTGAATGCCGTGGCGCGGGAAGCCGGAGTGGACAAGGTGCTCATCTACCGCTACTTCGGTGGGATGCCGGAGTTGCTGAGAGCCTATGTCTCTGAAGGCGAGTTCTGGCCGGGCTTCGAGGATGTGATGGAGACCAGCCCTTACGTAGCCGCCATGCTGCCGCCGGGGGAAATCGGCACCCGCTTCGTGCACGGCTTCATCCGCGAACTGCGCTCGCGCCCGGTGACGCTCGAAATCCTCCGGCGCGAACTGCAGGAGACGAACGCCCTGACCGCCGAGTTAACAAGGGTGCGGGATGACTGGACGCGCGACATCGGTGAAAGCTATGCCGGGCGGGGCGGCGATCCGGAAGCGCTGCACGCGCTTGTCACGGCCGGACTGATCTATCTGATGCTGGCGGGCAAGACGATGGAGACGTTTTGCGGCGTGGACGTGCGAACGGACGAGGGCTGGGAGCGGATCGAGCGGGCGGCGGGGAGGATGTTTGAAAGGATGAAGGATGAAGCAGAAAGAAAACTTGAAACTTAAACTTGATACCTACCCGGAGCAGGCACTGATATTCAGCGTTTCAGCGTTTCAGAATTTGAAAAGGCACGCGTTCCCGCGTGCCTTGAGGGTGCACCATGTGCCTCCGCTATCCCGAGAAACGGTGTTCGCGGACAAAACGGTTAAGTTCGGAGGGTTCAAAGAGAATCGCCTTGCGGGACAATCGAATGCACTTCAGCCGGCCTTCGCGCACCCAGCGCATGATCGTCGTGCGATGCACATGCCCGAGATGGAAGGCGGCTTCACTGAGGGTCAGCAGGGGGGAGCTGGCGGCGCCGGCGCGGCCGGACGACAGCGATTCGCCGGATCGAGACCGGCGCGAGGTAACGCGAGACGGGGTTACGGACTTGGTAATCATCTTCACGGTGGGCGGAGTCCCGCTCTATGTTTGAGGCGATTGACCCTGAACCTATGCTGTCAATATCCGAAAGCAAACATGCATTGTCAATCATTATTCGCGCTTTTTGCGGTTATTGGCGGAGATCAGCAAGCACCCGTCATAATCCGCAAGCTCCGGCTTTTCAGTTTTTCCGACTTAATCTATCTGCTTACCCGTTATGGGGTATTAACATCCGGAGAGGCAGGGTGCCTCTTCCGGGGCGGAAATGGCGGCTTGAGAAAGTGGGGAATTGTGGGTATCATAGGAAAGGATGAAGGCGGAAGGATGAAGGATGAAATAAGGCCAAGAATGTAGGTACACCCCTTGTGGGTGTTCTGGATGCCCGCAACCCCCTGACCCCCAAATCAAAGATTTGGGGGAAAAAGAGGGGGGAATGGTAAAATGAGGAGTGTGCATGGCACGGATTGAAGATTTCCAAGAATTCCGGGCGCGGATGAATGAGCGGATCCTGAAGCAGGATCATCCGGCAATCAAGCGCTTTTTCAGCGTGGACGCGCTGACGTATCACGAGGGCGCGCTGGACACCAAGACCAAAGAGATGCTGGGTCTGGCGACCTCGATGGTGTTGCGCTGCGATGACTGCGTGACCTACCACATCCTCGAATGCAAGAAGCAAGGCGTGACCCGCGACGAGTTCTTCGACATCTTCTCCGTGGCCCTGACCGTGGGCGGCTCGATTGTGATCCCGCATTTGAGAAGAGCGGTGGCGGTGCTGGAAGAAGTGGAAGAGAAGGAAAAGAGAGATAAGGTGTAGCGCCGCACGGCTGCGCGCGCTGATCGTCGAGTGGGCATGAGAAGACAGGTGCCGACACGGGAGAAAATAGCCAAACTGGAGATCAGCCATGATGGTTCGCAGTTTCGTAAGAGATCTGAAATTCTTACTATTTGTAATTCTCATCGGATGTTCAGGAAGCGACGACGGAGGAACAACATCTGGGCCGCCGAGTGCCCCTACCGATCTTCACATTCTCAGCACGACCGCGACAAGCGTTCAGATGCAGTGGACCGATAACGCGACGGACGAGGACGCGTACTATGTGGAGCGTTCACCAGTGAATAACCAGTCCTATCAGCAAATCGCTACCCTGGCGCCCAATATCTTTGCCTACTACGACGCGGGTCTGACATCAGGTTCAACGTACTTCTATCGAGTGCGGGCTGGGAGGGGAGGGAGTTTCTCCACGTACTCCAACGAAATCGTAGCGGTTGCAGTGCCAAACGTTCCGCCGCAATTCCCAGAGGTGATCTATCCGGCTAACGGGGCTACCAACATTTCCCTGTCACCTACTCTTAGGTGGAGCGCGAATGATGCAGACGGCGACCCATTATTGTTCGATGTCTTCTTTGGGAAGCAACCGAATCCGCCTCTTGTATCCGGTAATCTGCCGGAAGCTTCCCTTCAGAGAACTGGTCTCGACACCAACACAGTTTACTACTGGAAGGTGGTCGCGAAAGATAGCTATCTCGAAACGTCCGGACCGGTCTGGACATTCCGGACCGGATTCGGCGGCCCATCTATCGCAGTGATCTATCCGAATGGTGGCGAAACACTGATCGCAGATTTTTCCGCTGCAATCCTGTGGACATCAGATCAACTGATCGGTACGGTCGATATTCTACTCAGTACGGACGGAGGAAACAACTGGCCCTATGTTGTCGCATCGAATGCTACTAACACAGGTTCTTTCGTTTGGTCTCTGACGCAAACCTACGGGCCGTCATGCCGACTGCGCATTCAGAGTAGTGCGAATCCTGAAGTGTATGATGAAAGTGATGGAGATTTTGCTGTTCGCTCGTCGTGGTGGGTGGCCCAGGACAGTGGGACGAACGCGGAACTCAGGGATGTGGCTTTCACGGACGCATCCAACGGTTGGGCAGTCGGCGATTGGGCAGTCGGCTGGGATGAAGGAACAATCCTACACACTACGAACGGCGGTGTAAGTTGGGAAGCACAAAACAGCGGGGCCTACGGTTCGCTCTATGGCGTAGCTTTCACGGACGCGAACAACGGTTGGGCGGTTGGAGGGGATGCCTTTGAAACTATTCTACACACTTCAAACGGCGGTGCAAGTTGGGCGTCTCTAAGCAGCGGCAGGTTCGTAGGACTCATGGGCGTGGCCTTCACGGATGCGTCCAACGGCTGGATGGTCGGGCGGAATGGATGGGTTGTACACACGTCGAACGGTGGCATAAGCTGGGAAGCGCAGAATAGTGGGGCTTTAACGTGGCTCAACGGCGTGGCTTTCACGGACGCATCCAACGGCTGGGCAGTCGGCGGTCCGAATCCGAATAATGGAACAATCATCCTACATACCGCCAACGGCGGTGTAAACTGGTTTACCCAGAACAGCGGGACAGAATTCCCGCTCAACGGCGTGACCTTTACAGACACAAATAACGGCTGGGTAGTCGGGGATCATGGAACGATTCTACACACTACGAACGGCGGTGTAAACTGGTTTACCCAGAACAGCGGGACGAACGAAGAACTCAGGGACGTAGCTTTCACGGACGCATCCAACGGCTGGGTAGTTGGGTATGAAGGAACAATCCTACACACTACAAACGGTGGTGTAAGCTGGGTGCGCCTAAACAGCGGGACCAGCGTTCGGCTCAATGGCGTAGTATTCACAGCCGCCAACAATGGCTGGGTGGTCGGGGATGACGGAACGATTCTGAAGTGGTGAACGAAGACGGCGAACCAAATCTGTTTGCTTGTTGGTACACAGAGCGATCAGGAAACAAAGAACATTAATAGGAGAAATGCGATCATGAGCATGATCATTCACGATTACGGACGATTTTGGAACCCACTAGTAGTGGACTGGCGATCTAAGACTCTGAAGGGGTATGTGAGAAGAAAGAAGAACGAAGGTGCGCGCGACTTCTGGAAAGCAAACGGAGTTTATGTGCTCCACAAGGACTTTGAATTGGTGTACGTCGGTCGTACTACTAATCAGCCGATTGGCGACAGGTTGAAATACCATCTCATTGACAACCTAGCCGGGCGATGGAACTCCTTCTCTTGGTTCTCAGTGTCAACGCCCACATCCGACGGAGTCAGAGCGACAACGGGCATAAAGCACAACGTGTCTCCTGCAGAAGCCGCGACAACGCTCGAAGCTCTTGCCATCATGATTGCACGTCCGCAACTTAATCGTGCTGAGGTAAAGTTTCCCGGTAAGGCTCAAGAGATCGTGCAACTCATCCCGGACACCAAGAAAACGTTACTGAAAATGTCGGAACTTGATGAACGAGATCTTCTCGGCAACATCCATGAGGCTGTATTGCAGCTAAGTTCCGCGTCAGAGAAACCTCGAGCACCTAAAGCGAGGTCACAGAAAAAGTCCAAGGTAAAGAAACATGCTGGAGGTTCGCTAAGGCGGAGCAAGCGGAACCGAAAACGAGGATGACCGGACGGCCGTGCGGCACTATATGGTGGGAGTTAAAGCTTCACGGCCACAACAAATTGTGGCCCTACAACATACACAACAAGCACCTTTTCAACAGGAATAACCTTTCATGGAAGACTCCAAACGCAGAGATGCGATTCAACAATTCTATCTGAAATACGGCTTCGCCACGCGCTGTTTGCACGCGGGCGAAAAGATCGGACAGCCGAAATCCAAGACGCACACCAACGCGATTTTTCAAAGTTCCACCTTCATCTTTGACAATGCCGAGGAAGGCGCAGATCTCTTCGCGGCGCGGAAGACCGGCTTCGTTTACACAAGGATGGGCAACCCCACCGTGCTCGTTGCCGAAGCCAAGCTGAACGCGCTGGAAGGGCGCGACGTGAAGCTCGCCGATCCGGAGAACGTGCGCATCTCCTCCCTGCTCTATTCGTCGGGCATGGCCGCCACCTCGAGTTTGTGCTTTGCGCTGCTGCATCCCGGCGACGTGCTCTTGCGCGGCGAAGTGCTCTACGGCTCCACCGACCATTTCTTCAACGACGTGCTGCCCAAGTTCAACGTGAAGACGGTCGTCGTGAACACGTGCAAGCTCGATGAGGTCAAGAAGGCGATCAAGGCCTATCCTAAAGCCAAGATGATCTTTTTTGAGACGCCGACGAATCCGCTCATGGACATTTCCGACATCGCCGAGATCACGAAGATCGTGAAGGCAGTGAACCCGGAGATCCTTGTCACCGTGGACAACACGTTCTCGACGCCGTATCTGCAGATGCCGTTGAACTTAGGCGCGGACGTGGTGATGCATTCGACGACGAAATATCTGTCGGGGCACGGCACGATCATCGGCGGCGCGCTGGTCACGCGGCACGACTGGGTGAAGGACGCGCTCTTCAAGACGATGAAAGACATCGGCTCGTGCCCGTCGCCGTTCGACTGCTGGCTGCTGAATCTCGGCATGAAGACGCTGCCGATCCGCATGGACAAGCATTGCCGGAATGCAATGGCGGTGGCGAAGTGGCTGGAAAAGCATCCGAAAGTCACGCGCGTGTTCTATCCCGGCCTCGAATCGCATCCGCAGCACGCGCTCGCCAAACGGCAGATGAAAGACTTCGGCGGAATGATTTCGTTCGATCTGGCCGGCGGCTATGAAGCGGCGAAAACAGTGATGAATCACGTGCACGTGTTCTCGCTGGCGGTGTCGCTCGGCTGCGTGGACTCGTTGATTCAGCATCCGGCCTCGATGACGCATGCGATTTACACGCCCGAAGCGCGCGCGCATGCGGGCATTACTGACGGTTTGATTCGCCTTTCCGTCGGCATCGAAGACGAAGAGGATTTGATCAAAGATTTAGACCACGCGCTGAAGCTGTGCGCGGAAGCGGTGCCGGCGCGGCGGAAGGCGGAAGCGGCAAGCGTCTAAGTACGTAAAATCAATCGTCGTCGCCAGACCCACCACGGCGAGCCTCTTGGGCCGGTGCAATCAACCTTTTTCGTCGTTTGCCCATCTAACGAGCAGAAAAGCCGCGCCGGGCGGAACTTTCCGGGGCGGCTTACTCGTTTATTAGAAGAATATCAGACCCCCCTTTATCCCCCCGCAAGCGGAGGGAAACCGAAAGCAGATGAAACGAACACTAACAATCCTGATCCCTGTGCTGGTGATTGCCGGAGGGCTGATCTGGTGGTTTGCCGGGCGCACCGACAAGACGGTTGCTCCTTACCGACTGGGTGTGGTGGATCGCGGGCCGGTGCAAGTCGCCGTGACCGCCACCGGGACCGCCAGCGCCGTCACGACCGTCACGGTAGGTTCGCAGGTTTCGGGAACGATCAAGGAAATTCTGGTAGATTTCAATTCGCTGGTGCATAAAGGGCAGGTGCTCGCGCGGCTGGACCCGACGTTTCTGCAGGCGAGTGTTTCCGAAGCCGAGGCCAATCTCGAGAAAGCGCAGGCTACCGAAAATCAGGCCGAGCGCGACTTGACGCGCACGACCGACCTCGCCGAGAAAAACTTGGTGGCCCGGGCCGAACTGGATAACGCGCAGACAAACGTCGAGACCGCAAAGGCGAGTGTGCGGCAAGTCGAATCCGCTCTTACGCGTGCGCGTGTAAATCTTGCCTACTCCGTTATCACCTCGCCGATTGACGGCGTCGTGGTTTCGCGCAATGTGGACGTGGGACAGACCGTGGCCGCGAGTTTGCAGGCGCCCACGCTGTTTACGATTGCGCAGGACCTGCGCCAGATGCAGATCGAAACCAACATTGACGAAGCGGACATCGGACAGATCGAGCCGGGCATGGATGCATCGTTCACCGTGGACACGTATCCCGACGAAACGTTTCATGCGCGGATTGATCAGATCCGCTATGCCGCAAAGGAAGAACAAGGCGTGGTGACGTATCCGGTGATCCTGCGCGTGGACAATCCGGATTTGAAATTGCGTCCCGGCATGACGGCAAATGTCACGATTGTGACGGCGAAGCGAGACGATGTACTGAGAATGCCCGCGGCCGCGCTGCGTTTTCGTCCCCCCGATTACAAGTCGCCGGAACGCGGGAATCATGGAGGGAACGATTCCACCCGTGCCGACAGCAGCGGACGCGGAAATTGGCAGGGGCGGCACGGCAAGCGCGATTCGACGAGCGTAGCCGCGACGACTCCCGCTGAGCCGCCGAAACGCCCGGTGACGGTGTTTACCACAGGCAAGGACGGCAAGCCGGAGCCACGCAATGTGATTCCCGGCCTTAACGACGGCACGCGTGTGGAGATTATCAGCGGCGCTCTCGCGCCGGGGGATTCCGTGATTGTGGGCATGGCCGGCACCAACGCGGGCGGGCAGCGCTCAACGATGCCGCCAGGCATGGGCGGCGGTCCGGGTCGGCGATGAGCGGCAATCATCCCGCGGTCATTGCGATCCGCGAGCTGGTCAAGACTTACACGATGGGCGACGTGCAGGTGCACGCGCTGCGCGGGCTTTCGCTCGACGTTGAGCGCGGCGAGTTCGTGGCGATTCTCGGCGCGTCCGGCTCCGGCAAGTCCACGCTGATGAATATTGTCGGCTGTCTGGATCATCCGACCTCCGGCCGCTATTCACTGAACGGCACTGAAGTCTCGCAGCTTTCACGCAGCGAGCTTGCCCACATCCGCAATCAGACCGTCGGCTTTGTATTTCAGGGCTTCAATTTGTTGGCACGAACATCGGCACTGGAGAATGTGGAACTGCCGCTGATCTACTCCGACTGCACGGCGGCAGAGCGGCATGCCCGCGCCATGGAAGCGCTGACGCGGGTCGGCTTGGCGGACCGCGTGCATCACTTCCCCTCCCAGCTTTCGGGCGGACAGCAACAGCGCGTGGCCATTGCCCGCGCGCTTGTCAACCGGCCGGCGCTGATTCTGGCGGATGAACCGACCGGGAATTTAGACACGAAGACGAGCCAGGAAGTCATGCAGCTTTTCCAGGAATTGAACGACGAGGGCAAAACCATCATTCTGATCACGCACGAACTTGATATTGGCGCGCATGCCAAGCGGCGGATCTGGCTCCGCGACGGAGAGATCTCGCATGAAGAAAGATCCGAAATCAAGAATTCGAGTCAGACCCCCCTTTAATCCCCCCATCGTATGGGGGGAGAAGTGATGCTCAAAGAGGCGGTTGACGATTGAGAATTTGTGCCGTCTCGAGTACATTTACGAATTTCTCTTTCCCCCACACGGTGGGGGAAAATACAAAGGGGGTCTGAGTCTTAAGCTATGAATATTCCTGTCCTCTTCCGCGTATCGCTGCGCGCGCTGCTGCGTAATAAAATGCGCTCATTCTTAACGATGCTGGGCATCGTGATCGGCGTGGCGGCGGTGATTTCGATGGTGAGCATTACGAGCGGCGCGCGCACCGCCGTGAAGTCGCAGATCTCCTCGCTGGGCGACAACGTGTTCATGATTTTCTCCGGCTCGTTCAGCCGCTCGGGAACGCGCATGGGCTTCGGCACGCGGCAGAATCTTACGCTGGAAGACGTGCAGGCGATCCGCGAGCAGTCCCCCAGCATACGCTACGTCAGTCCGATGGTGCGATCGAGCGGGCAGCTTGTGTTTGCCGATCAGAACTGGACGACACAGCTCTACGGCGTTTCACCGGAGTATCTCGACATTCGGCGCTATGAAATCGCCCACGGCCGCATGTTCTCAGAGACCGACGAGCGCGGCTCCGCCAAGGTGGCCGTCGTCGGACAGACCGTCGTGGACAATGTGTTCGGCGGCAGCGATCCGGTCGGCAGCATTGTGCGTGTGAAGCGCATGCCGTTTGAAATCATCGGCCGGCTCGCCCCCAAAGGCCAATCCTCGATGGGGCAGGATCAGGATGATGTCGTACTGGTGCCGCTCTCGACGGCCGTCAAGAAATTTCAGGGCGGCGAAACGCGCGTGAACATGATCGTCGGTTCAGCGGTTACCTCCGAAGCTGTCCCGCAGGCGCAAGACGAGATCTCGACTGTGCTCCGCGCGCGCCATCGCATCGGCGCCGCTGACGACGATGATTTTATCATCCGCACGCAGTCCGAAATTTCCCAAGCCGTGGAAGGCCAGACGCAGACGATGACGGTTCTGCTCGGGTCGGTCGCGCTGGTATCACTGCTCGTCGGCGGCATCGGGATTATGAACATCATGCTCGTCTCGGTCACCGAGCGCACGCGCGAGATCGGCATTCGGATGTCCGTCGGCGCGCGTGAGCGCGACATCCTCTGGCAATTCCTGCTCGAAGCGATTTCGCTCTCTGCGCTGGGCGGCCTGCTGGGGATTGCGCTCGGCTACACGGTCTCGGTGATCATCAGCAAATTTGCGGGATGGCCGACACAAATTGATCCCGCCACGGCGTTCATCGCGCTTGCGTTTGCCAGTCTGGTCGGCATTTTCTTCGGCTTCTACCCTGCCCGCAAAGCGTCACGATTGGATCCGATTGAAGCGCTGAGATACGAATAGGCCACAAGGCAGATCTTGAACCTGATCTGTTTAGTCCGACTATTGACAGGTTTTGGAAAACATGAGATCTCGCATTGTCAGTTCTAATTCGTTGCGTAACAGACTCTTCGTGAAACTGCTGACGTGCATGCTTGTCATTGCGACAGCCATATCTTGCTGGGCAGATGGTGATGATGACTGGATTCCGAGTCTCTATGATCCGTATGAATGGGTGCCGATAGAACAGCATCCCGCCTGCGATCCTTTGGATACTCCACCCGATACCGGTGTGTTTAACCAGACCTATGTGCTTGCCGCTATTCCTAAGTTTGGCTACCCCTACCACTACACCTTGGTTGCGGGCATTAATGACACGCTGAGTATTACCATCAGCCTCAGCAATTTCACGGAAAAGGAGTATGACTTGACAGGGAAGGACTATGGCCAGTGGTTTGCGCCGCAGGTCTATCAAATGCATGTTACCAACTCTGCAGGTCCCGCATTTCGAGACTCCACACAATTGGGATACCGGGTTCGCGGGTGGTACAGCAGTCAAATTCGGCATCCCGACCAATCCAAATTGCCGGCTCGGGCATCGTGGTATGACATCAAATTGGATGTATGGAATTTGCCGGAAGGCGACTTCCAAATGTGCGTCTTTCCAACAGACAAGATTCCGAGCGATTTTGGTGCTCGGACGAGCGGAGGTGGATTTGAGTTCTATCCCGCCCGAGATCTGGCGGACAGTTGCAACGGCTACGAAGGTCTGTTCTGGCGCACTTGGGAGGACAGTAATTTTGCTGATGCGGGTAAATGGGTGGATGAGATCATGAACATCAATCCCAAATCCGTGCCGGGCTGGTGGCTCAAGGCTCACAACGCGCTTAGTTTGCAGGATACATCGGCGGCCAAAGATGCCTTTGACAGCGCCATTGAATTTCTGAACAGCGCCTCTGATCCTGCCATGCCAGATTCGACGACGCGAGCACTGAGCACCCACGAGAAGAACTATGTTGCCTGGCTCGAAGTAATTCTTCCCTATTATCGTGCGCAGCTGGGACCATAACCATAAGCGGCGGGTTTCGCCGACTTAACCCGCCCCGACAACATATCTATCTGAGCCGGGGCACGATGAACAGATCGTGCCCCCGGTTTTGTTTCGATTACGAGCGGCTGATCCACGCGAACACTGCCGCGACGCCGGAGAGCACAATGCCCGTCATCACGCCCACCGCCCAGCGGCGAAAGGATTCGAGTGCAACGAGTCGTTCGTGATGCGCCGAGACCGATGAATCCACGGTGCGGGAAAGCGCGGAGAGCTCCTTGCGCATACCGATGATTTGCTCGGTGAGATCGCCGACGCGCGCTATGCGGATTGGGCTGTATGGATAGCCGACTTCTCTCAGGAGTGTCGCCAGGATATTGCTCATGAATTCGGACATGCTGTGGGGATGGAGCATCTGCATACCCAAACCTGCACTCCAGGCCTCACAATCATGGATTCAACTTGTGTGTATCCCAATAACCTCCATTTCATGCTCGGAGATTCGATCTTTGCGAATAGCAGCAAGGATTCATTCACGGTTAGGAGGGCTCACCGATGAAGGCGTTATTGTGCAAACAATTGGCCTCGTTTGTTGCTCGGATAGCGTGCCTGTGCGCTACTCTTCTGCTTGTACCGGGCACAACTTTGTCCCAGCCAGAAGATACTGATTTCTATGTTCCCGAAATGTGGCGAGAGTACATTGAACCCCGCGCCTGCTTAGAGTATGCGTTCAAGCCGGACACCGGGCTACATAATAGCAACATTGTCTTTTATGGAGATTTGCCGGCTTTCGGCTATCCCCTTCATACCTGCTTGGTAAGCGGCATCAATGATACATTGAACGCTGGGATAACTCTCTACAACGGGACGTCAAAGGACTACGTCATAAAGGGAACAAAGTATGAGTTCTGGTTTGCTCCTCAGATCTATCAACTGTTTGTAGCAGCTACAGGCGGGTTGCCCTTTCGAGACTCTACGGAAATCGGCTACCGTTTCCGTTACTGGTCTCACGGGCGGATCAGAATACCAACCATTGATGCACTGACAGTTGAAGAATCCGGTCGCTCGTCGCTCAAAATTGACATCTGGAATTTGCCAGAAGGCCGCTTTCAGATATGCTTGCAGCCGACAGATAAGGTTCCCTCCGACTTCAACGCAAAGGCTGACGGATATGTATTTGACTATCATGCTGCACAGAATCTGGCCGACAGTTGCAACGCATACGAAGCGTGTTTTTGGCGCGCAGATGAAGACAGCAATTTTTCCGCGGCAAAAGACTGGGCGGGGAAGATCACTGGCATCAATCCTGCTTCGGTACCCGGTTGGTGGTTGACAGCCTATAATGCGCTTCAGTTGCAGGATACGACGGCGGCTAAGAGTGCCTTTGATAAGGCTATCGATTACTTGAATAAGGGTGCGGACCCCGCCATGCCGGATTCCACCAAACGGCCTTTGATGGAAATCGAGAAACTGTATATTCTGTGGCTGCAACGGTGGCTGCCGTGGAACCGCGCGCAACTTGGGCCGTAAAAACACACCCAGATCCGACGCGGCGATACTGCGAGATGAACACTACAAGAGAAGCGGCGACCCTTGAACAGGTCGCCGTTTTTGCTTCACATTTCCTATTCCAATTCTACTTCACCCCGGTCACACCCGGCTTGGCCTCCGGGGCAGTCTCGGGGGCGGGCTTGGGCGGGGGGTCAAGCGCGGCAATCTTACGCCGCTCGATTTCGCCAAAGATCAGGTAGTAGCTGCCGATCCCCGCCGCAATGACTAATCCGATCAAGCTGTACAGCGTGACGTGGTACCGCCCGATCGTGTAGTGCGGATTGCCGACAAAGAGAATCGCGATATTGGACAGAAAAATCAAGAGGCGGATTTCGGTCGGCCCGATCCCGCCGAAGGAAATCTTGAACACGCCGCGCGTCATCGAAACCAAATTCACCAGCGTCATCATGGCGTAATAGCTGATCACCAGCAACAGCGCCACACGCATGTCCATCAGCGGCGACAAGCCCATTCCGAAGCAGATGAAGAACACCGCCAGCGTGTCGCTGTTGTGATCTACGAAAAAGCCGTAGCGGTTGCGCTCGATGTGCCGCACGCGCGCCAGCGTTCCGTCCAGACTGTCCCCCCACCAGTGCAGAATGAGACCGAAATTGGCCAGCCAGAGCCATTGCAGGCCAAAGGTTGTGAGCCAATACGAGCAGCCGATCATCAGCGCCGCGAATTGCGCCACCGCCGTCAGATGATCGGGCACGACCCACGCCGGCAGCCGCTTCGCCATCCACGGCAGCACGCGCCGCTCGAAGGGGCCGAGCGATATGTCATTGATGCGGAATTTCGGGGTCTCGCCTTGAATGGTCATGCCGCTTCTCCCGGAAGATAAGTTTTTCGTTCAGCCAGAATTTGATAAACGGCCCGGCCGCCATCCCGAGGATGTTGGCCAACAGATAATGCACGCCGAAAAAAGTGGAAAGCGTCCACAGAATCGAAACGTTTGCCGTCAGATCCACCGCGCCGGTCGCCGCATTGTAGAGCAAAAGCTGCTTCAAGAACGGCGGGCGGTTCTGGCGATCGCGCCATGCCCAGTAGCGCATCCAGATGAAGTTGTGAATGATGGCGATCTCGATCGCCATCATACTCGCCGGGATAATCGGAATGTACAGCACACCCTTGAACAGATACAGGCAGGCCGTATTCACGAGCATCCCGAGCCACGCCACCGCCATGAACTTCCCGCTACGCAACACGAACGCGAGCCGCGCGGGCTCCGCTGGGGTCGTGGGCGGCTGATTGTCTTTCACAACGACCCGCTGGAGAAAATGGTGTAGCTTTCCGCAAGCCAGACGATGACGAAGAGCACCGCCATTCCTATAACGCCGATCCGTTGAACCCTTGACGCGTTCCGCCATGCTCCCGGCGTCGAGAGCGCCGCGGCGCCCAGCAAAAGCGCGGGGAGCATCGGCGCATGATAGCGCGGCAAACCATACATGATCAAGGCCGAGAACGTTCCCAAGACGAGTTGGAATATTAGGAAGCCGCGCCACGGCGTATTCGTCACGAGACCCAACCCGGCAATTCCTGCCAGTACAATCAGTGCGTAGCCGAGCGCAGTAAGAATTAACAGCAGCAGCGGAACCGCCCTGAGTTTCTCGGCTAACGACACATCCGCCCGCGGCGCATAGTGCGCCCACAACGCCATGTCCGTGCTCCAGAAGTAGGCAAACTTCTTGGGCCAGAGCTTGAGCGTTGCGAACGGATGCGACCGCGCATAATTCAGCGCCAATTGCGTCGCGTGCAGATCGCGCTCGGTTTCTGTGGTGCGCACGAATTCCAGCGGCGCGGTCACGACGTCATCGAAGCGGTACGCGCCGGTAGCCTGCGGATTGTTGCCGATATAGAGATTGATTCCCGAGTTCGTATTCAGGGCAAACCGATTGACGGCAGCGCTGTTTCGAATCATCCACGGCAAAATGGTCACAAACATTACAGCAAAGATCACGAGTGCCGCGCGCACGCGGCGATGATAGAGCAGGTGCAGCAGAATGGCCGCGGCGAGCAGCGCTCCTGTCGCGCGGGTGAGCAGCAGCAGACCAAGGATAAACCCCACGGCAATGCAACGCCGCACTGCGTTCGCTCTTTCGAGGCGATCATAAACGACCATCGCCAGCACCCACAAGAACACGAACAGCGTCTCAGTGAGAAAGAGCGACGTATAGAGAATTGCCGCCGGATACAGGAGCCACGCCCCGGCCATCATCACAGCCACGCGGTCCGCGTACCTGCGCCGCACCGAGGCAAAGAGCAGAAGCGCCGTTGTCAGATCGAGCAATAACTGGAAATAGAACACCGCGTGCTCGCCGCCGAAGAGTCGGATGAGCAAGCCCGCCGTCGCCGGAAAGAGCAGATCGCGATATGCCGTCGGCGCGCCGTGGAACGCAAAGCCGTGACCCTGCGCGACGTTCTGCGCGATCTCGTAATACTCCGGCTCATCGGGCGCGCGGAGCAACGCTCCGGCCGGGCGTAGTTCAATCGCCGCGAGCCGCAGCAGCGCGCCGACGATCAAGAGCAGCCAAAGGGTGCGGGGGAGGTGCAGAATTTTCAAACTTAAGTTGCCGAGGCAGGTTCCAGTAGAATTATGAAGTGCCGAGCACGGACCCGAGAACCTGCCCGAAATCCGGCCACACACGTTCCGAGGCAAGTTTCACGAGCACAGGGATTAAACGTCATCGTTTCCGAAAACCTGCCTGAAAACGTCGCGCTTAGAGAATCCTGACAGTCACATTTCCTTTGCCCAGTCCAAGGTACTCATGGATGCTCGACCAGCGATAATTCTCTGCCGTCTCCACCAAACCGGATCGCACAGGATTATTATGTAGGTATTTGAGCTTCACAATACATGCTCCGAGAGGCACCGACACATCGTCATAGCGTGGATGTCACAATGGCTGCCCGAGATTCTCGTGCAGACCCAGCATCTTTGATGTGTGTTGCTTGAAGCTCTTTATCAGCGCGGGGATGCCGGCGTTTGCTGTTTCTTGATGTAGCAGCGCGTGAAAATGATCCGGCATAAGAACATACCCTATGCAATCAATTGCATGCCGCACACGATAATATTCGAAACATCGCAGAACATTCTGACAATCCTCTTCATGCACGAAGCGAAGACCCCGAATCCGCGTTACGGTGGTCACAAAATGGTTGCTACCCGCGACATTAAGCTGCAGATGGCGCTGCCGCATGAGGAGATGCTGACGGTTGGATTTCGGGCAGGTTCTCGCACACTGCTCAACAGACAACTGCTCTCGAGGAACCTGCCTCGGCGCTTCGATCTGACATTTCGGGCCGGTTCTTGGATTCGATTACGGTGTACCGCAAATTGCCTTGGAACCTGCCTCGGCGATTAATGGACATTCGCGAACTTGTACGCCAGCCCCAGCGACAGCGTCTCTTTGAACCGCCCGCCGAGGTCAAGCTCTTTGTCGTACAGCAACTGCCACCCGAGGCTCACCTGCAGCAGCGACGTGATGCTTGTGCGCAACGTATTGTCCCAGTTGAGATCCGCCGTCTTCCAATAATCATTCGGCAGCACGTCACTCTGCGCATTGAAGAGTGCCTGGAACACGGTGAGTTTCGAGGCCAAGCTGTATTTCGCCTTCGGCGAGCCGAGCACCAGATCCGTCACCCAATCAATCCCGCCGTCGTTGGCGGTTTTCGTGGCGTGATTCATATGCTGACGGAGACCGAAACCGATGCGCGTCGTCAGTACTCTCACGTCTGGCACCTTAATCAGATCGCGGGCCACACCGAGAGCTTCCGTCAGAACCACTGGATTGAAGTAGATCTTGCTCGGTCCCGTGGCGTCGAGAAACTGCGATTCCAGCGTTCCCGAAAAATACGGGTCCACCGCCCAGCCTTTGGTCAGGCGCAGAATGCTGTCATAACGGATCTTGTCCGCGGATTTTTTCGGCTTCTCCCAGTGCTTAGTGCTGTCAATTTGCGTGTGGGTCTGGCCGAATTCGAGCTTCAGCTCGTTATTGAAGAGCCAGCTCTTCGAAAATTGCCGCTCCGCCGTGGCGCGCAGACTCGACACCCAGATAATCGTTCCGGATTCTCCGCCCGCCCAATTGTCCGAGTACACGGCCTGCGTCAGGCCTAAACTGGTTTCGATGCCGACTTTCCATGCCGGCATCACCTTGGTTGTATCAGCCGTCGGCGCTTGCGCCAAGACGAGCTGTGAAAAACAGAAAAGCGAAAAAACGAAAGCGTATCGTCGGCGAAGAATCACACAAGCTCCTTTGTGAGATGAGAAAGTGCACGTAAGGGACAGTACTCAGCCGCGGGACTTGAGCAGGTCACGAATTTCGGAGAGTAGCACTTGGTCCTTGGTCGGCGCTGGCGGAGCGGCAGGGGCCGCGGCTTCCTGGCGCTTCATTCGATTGATGCCCTTCACGACCATGAAAATGGCGAAGGCGACAATGAGGAAATTAATGATGGTGTTGACGAAGAGTCCGACGTTCAAGGAAACGGCGCCCGCGGCCTTGGCCTGCGCGAGTGATGCATAAGGTCCCGCAGGATTGCCATCTTTCAGCAGCAGGAACATGTTTGAGAAGTCCACATTGCCGAGCAACAGCCCGATCGGCGGCATGAGTACATCGGCTACGAATGAGCCGACAATGGCTCCAAAGGCCGCACCGATGACGATACCGACCGCCAAATCTACCACGCTGCCACGCATGGCAAAGGCTTTGAATTCCTTGAACATTGCTTCGTATCTCCCGTTTGGTTGGATTTTGTTTATGATACTGCAGGCCAGAACTTGTTGAGCAAAAAACCGCCGGGGGTGCGTGGTCGCTCCGGCGGGTGTATCTCAGGGGATCAGTTAAGCGCTAGCGCATACGGGAGACGCGCCGAAAACGGGGGTCAGTCCGGTGGCAATCTCTACAAGTCCTCGCGCGCTTCCTGCGCGTCCGGAACTTCGTTCTTCAAACTGGCCAGGCAATCCATGGCGGCCTGCGCTCCCGCGGCGCAACTCGTGACGTGCTTGACGAACGCCGCCAGGCGGTTCAGCGTATCATCGTCCAAATGATGTTCCATCACGCACGCTTCGCGCTCGGCCGCCTCTTTTGTCACGCCCAGCACTTCAATCAAGAATTTCCGCGTGAGGTTGAAGCGGTCGCAGATCTCCTGCCCGACGCGCTTGCCGCGATTGGTGAGCGAAATCCGCCCGTAGTTTTCCTGCATCAAAAGCCCCACATCGCGCAGGCAGTTCACGGCGTGCCGCGCCGTGGGTAGGCGCACACCTTGCGACCGCGCCAGGTCGGTTAGCCGCACGCTGTCGCCCGCGCGAGAGAGCTGGTAGAGCGCCCGGAGGTAGTTTTCCCGCGTCGGAGTTAGGGGGTTGTCCTTGAGGACAGTATGTTGGTGCATGATAATATTAACCTTACGGTTATCGTTCCTTCTAACAATTAAGCAATATTTGAGGAAATGTCAAATTGAAAGCTCGCAGCCTCAATCGTCACATTCGCTTGCCCACCAGCACTCTCGCGGCAAAAAAGAGCGCGGCGATGAGAATGAAGAGGATCAGCTTGTACGGCAATCCCCACAGGAAAATGATGAGCACCAGTCCCAGAAACGCCACGACGCTCCACTCGCGGTAGCGCGGCGGAAAGACAAGATAAATGCCGATCGCGATCACCGCAATGGCCAGCAGAAGAAGACCATTGTCCATGAGTGACCTCCTTAGTTACGTACTTGCTCCGCGGAAACAGGTTCCGGTTCCGTTGCGTGTTTCTTTTCCCACAAATGCGCGCGGGTTTCCGCCACTATCACACCACTCAACGCCAGCAGCGAAATCAGATTCGGCACGGCCATCAGACCGTTCGTGATGTCCGCAAACGTCCACACCGACTTAATGGAAACCACGGAGCCGACCATCACCGCCATCACCCACATCCAGCGATAGTACTTGATGACGCCGGTGCCGAAGAGATACTCCGCCGCCTTCTCGCCGTAGTAGGACCAGCCGAGAATCGTCGAAAACACAAACGTCAACAGTGCTACCGCGAGAATGATCGGCCCGATGGTGTTGAATTCATTGAATGCGGCGTGAGTGAGCGCTGCGCCGTTCAGTCCTTGCGTCCACAAGCCGGAATTCACGACCACCAATCCGGTCATTGCGCACACCACGACCGTATCCCAAAATGTGCCTGTACTCGATACCAACGCTTGTCGCACCGGATTCGTGGTTTGCGCCGCGGCGGCCACAATCGGCGCGCTGCCCAGTCCCGACTCATTTGAAAACAATCCGCGCGCCACGCCATAGCGCAGCGCTTCCCGAACTCCCGCCCCTAAGAATCCGCCGACCGCCGCCTGCCCGGTGAACGCCGTGCTCAAAATCAGCTTGACCGTCTCGCCCAGCGTGTCGAACTTCCAAATCAGAAGAATCAAACAGCCGAGGACATAGAAGACCGCCATGAACGGCACCAGGCCTTCACACACGCGGGCGATGGACTTGATTCCGCCGACAATCACCAGCGCCGTGAACGCCGTCATGATGAGGCCGCTGATCCACGGCGAAACGTGAAACGTCTCATTCACCATCGTCGAGATCGAGTTCGCCTGCACCATGTTGCCGATGCCGAAGGCGGAGATCGCCGTGAACACGGCGAACAGCACCGCCAGCCACTTCTGCTTCATGCCGCGTTCGATGGCATACATCGGCCCGCCGGAGAAGTGTCCCTGCTCGTTCTTGACGCGGTACTTCACCGCGAGCAGCGCTTCGCCGTACTTGGTCGCGATGCCGAACACGCCGGTCAGCCACATCCACAGCACGGCTCCCGGCCCGCCTGCGGCAACTGCCGTGGCCACACCGACGATGTTGCCGGTGCCGATCGTCGCCGCCAGCGCGGTGGTCAGCGCGCCGAAGTGACTGATGTCACCCTCGCCTTCTTTGGTTCGCTGGAACGAGAGCTTGATCGCCTTGCCCAGATACCGCTGGATGAACCGCAGGCGGAAGGTCAGGTACAGGTGCGTCCCGACCAGCAAAATCAGCAGAGGCGGTCCCCAGACGAAATCGGCAATCTGACCCAGAAGATGCTCCGCAGTGGGCATGAAAACTCCTTCAATTAGTCCTGCGACTCAATATAGAACGGCCATAGGATAATTGCAAATCGTTGTTTTTCTGTGCAAGACATTGTTTCTGACCCACAATGATGTCGTTTCCCTATTTGTTCTCAGTATTTTTTGTTTCGATTCAAAATATCTTGCCGGAACAGCATTTATAATCTATCTTGTGTACTTGTTGGTATGTTTTGATCGTTCGCGAATAAGTTTCTGTTTTCATTCTATGTGAACTGTTTCGCAAAGGAGTAAGCGCCATGTTCTTCCGCACGATTTTGTCACTGTTGGTTTTCGCGGCAGCGGCTTTCGGTGCCGTGCCGCAGCAGATCAACTATCAGGGTACCCTCACGCGCCCGGATGGGACACCGCTGGATACGGTTGTGTCCATGACCTTCAGCTTGTACGATCAAGCCGGCGATCCCCCGCTCTGGACAGAGACACAACCCGCATGCACGGTGCGAGCGGGCCTTTTCGCGGCTGCGCTGGGGTCAGTGATTCCAATTCCGAACACGATGTTTTTATACTACGGACGATTGTTACAGATGTGGCTCGGCATTGCCGTGGGCAACGATGCTGAAATGACGCCACAGATTGCCGTGCAGTCGGTTCCGTACGCAAGAGTCGTTGGGACACTTAGCGGAGCCATGGGTGGCACTGTCTTTGGAGAAATCCGCACGGATACGCTGCATCTCGAATTTGGCATTCGTTTCCCGGACGGGAGTTTTCAAAACTCCGCTGGTGGCGGCGGAGGACAACAGTACTCGGACACCTCCACCTATGACGCCACGCGCACGTGGGTGCAAAGCAACGGCTATTTGCGGGGCGCGAACAACGTGATCAGCGCGACCGGATTCGTGGGCGGCGGCCGGAACAATTATGCCCGAGGCGATTATGCTGTGGTCGCGGGCGGCGGTGGTACTCCGACCGATTCCAACTCTGCCATCGGCAATTATTCGGCCATCGGCGGGGGGAGAAGTAGCACTGCCAGCGGCAATTATGCCACGGTGGGCGGCGGCTATAATAGCACTGCCAGCGGCGAGGCTGCCACGCTGGGCGGCGGCTCTTATAACTTTGCCACCGACTCTGCGGCCACCGTGGGCGGCGGCCGTTACAATCGCGCTCGGGGCCGATATAGCGTCGTCGCGGGCGGGGGAGGCGCTTCCCTTGCTGACAGCAACTCTGCCAGCGGCAACTATTCGGCCATCGGCGGCGGATGTGGTAGCACTGCCAGCGGCAATTATACCACCGTGGGCGGCGGCTCCAGCAACGAGGCCACTATTAGCTATGCCACAGTCAGCGGCGGCTTTGGTAGCACTGCCAGCAGCTACTCTGCCACGGTGGGCGGCGGCTACAGCAACGATGCCGCTTTTGGCTATGCCACGGTGGGCGGCGGCGCCAACAACAATGCCCTGGGTAACTATGCCACGGTGGGCGGCGGCTCCAGCAACGATGCCAGCGACAACTCTGCCACCGTGGGCGGCGGAGGCAACAATACGGCCAGCGGCATATTCGCAACCATCCCCGGCGGCAATCAGAACCGGGCGACCGGCGACTACAGTTTTGCCGCCGGACGCAGGGCACAGACAAATGGTGAAGGAGTCTTCGCCTGGGCGGATGCCACGGGTGATACCTTCTCGATCGGCTTGGCAAACAGCTTCAACGCCCGGGCCTCAAATGGTTTCCGTTTCTGGACTACCAGCGACATCACGCAGAACATTGGCGCGCGGCTCCCCGCCGGCGGCTCGTCATGGACCACGCTGTCAGACTCGACCAAGAAGCGCAACATCCGTTTAGTAGATACGAAAGACGTGCTGGACAAGGTGGCGCAGATGCCGATCAAACAGTGGAGCTACCAGTCGCAGGATCCTTCCATCGAGCACATCGGCCCGATGGCGCAGGATTTCTGGATGCAATTCCATTTAGGGGATGACAGCCTGAGCATCTCGACCATTGACCCCAGCGGCATTGCGCTGGCGGCGATTCAGGAACTGGCGAAGAGAAACGAGAAACTGGAAGCTCGGAGTACAACCATGGAGGCGGAGATCAGCGAGTTGCGCTCGCGGCTGAGCGGGGATGACAAGCATCTGGCTGAATTACGAACACTTGTGCAGACCCTCGCAGCCGACAAACAGCAGTCTTCAAGTACACTTTCAGCAGCAGTTAAGTAAGACGATCACCTATATTCGAATCAGGAGACGATGATGAGAACGCGAATCGTTTTGTTTGTCCTTACGCTTTTCGTAAGCACCACCTTTGCGGCCATTCCGCAGCAAATCAATTACCAAGGCTCGTTAGCCAACACGTCCGGTGGCACGCTGGACACGACGGTGGCGATGACGTTCAAAATTGGGCCAACTCCTGCGGGAGGCTCGCCGGATTGGACGGAGACGCATCCGGCGGTGGTTGTGACTGATGGACTATTTCAAGTGTCACTCGGATCGGTGACGACTTTGAATGATTTGTTCCAATCGAATCGTTGGTTGGGAATCACAGTTGGCAACAATACCGAGATGATTCCGCGAGAGCAGGTTGTCTCAGTTGCTCATGCCTATCGTGTGGGCACGGTGGATGGCGCGAGCGGAGGTTACATCACGAGCACAACAACAGTCAGTGGCGACTTGAGTGTCGGTGACAGCAACACTGGAATTGGCATCTATGGGTTGTTGGTTGGTTCAGATCACACCATCAGCGGAAATCGCTCCTCGATCACCGGTGGAGCCGACAACCACATCAGTTCTCAATACAGTCATATCGGCGCGGGATCGGATAATCACGCGAACGGCGACTTTTCCGTGATTGGCGGCGGCGGCTCGAACACTACTAATCAATTTGCCTTCGTTGGTGGAGGAGCGAACAATTTCGCGCTTGGCATTTATGGCGTGATCGGAGGTGGATATTCGAACTACACCATAGACGACAGTGCCGCGACGGTCGCGGGTGGATATTCCAATAACGCAAACGCCAAATTTGCGGCTATCGGTGGAGGACGCAATAATACGGCCAGTGGTGTAGGATCTGTCGTGAGTGGTGGTGCTCAGGACTCAGCTTCTGGTGTGTACTCTGCAGTCAGCGGCGGTTACATTAACACAGCCTCGGGTTATACTGCCACGATCGGTGGCGGCTACAATAATGCGGCCAGTGGTGAAGTATCTGTCGTGAGTGGTGGTTCTCAGGACTCAGCTTCTGGTGCGTACTCTGCAGTCGGCGGTGGCAACAATAATACAGCCTCGAGCTTTTTTACCACAGTCGGCGGCGGCAACAGTAACAGAGCCAGCGGTGAACTAGCCACGATCGGTGGCGGCAACAGTAACACAGCCTCGGGTTATACTGCCGCAGTCGGCGGCGGCACAAGCAACATAGCCTCGGACACCAATGCCACGATCGGCGGAGGACGCAATAATACGGCCAGTGGTGTAGGATCTGTCGTGAGTGGTGGTGTTCAGGACTCAGCTTCTGGTCAGTACTCTGCAGTCGGCGGCGGGTGGGAGAATACGGCCTCGGGCACCAATGCCACTGTCGGTGGCGGCAACAGTAACACGTGCTCGGGCAATGCTGCCACAATCAGCGGTGGTGCGCAAAATATTGCAGACGGCATTCAAACGACGGTCGCTGGCGGGAGGCGTAACGTTGCCTCGGACATTTATTCCGCAATCGGCGGTGGTTCCGCTAACATGTCCTTGGGCAGCTATACCACAGTCGGCGGCGGCAACAGTAACACAGCCTTGGGTTATGCTGCCACAGTCGGCGGCGGAGTCAGCGACACCGCCAGTGGAAACTACTCAGCCGTCGCGGGAGGATACAGCAACACCGCCAGTGGAAACTACTCAGCCGTCGCGGGAGGATACAGCAACACCGCCACAGGAAACTCCTCAGCCGTCGCGGGCGGATTCAGCAACACCGCCAGTAATTATTACTCAGCCGTCGCGGGAGGATACAGCAACACCGCCACAGGAAACTCCTCAGCCGTCGCAGGCGGATACAACAACCACGCCACAGGAGGCGCCTCAGCCGTCGCAGGCGGAGAAACGAACACCGCCAGTGCAGACTACTCAAACGTCGCAGGCGGAAACAACAACACCGCCACAGGAGGCGCTGCTACGATTGGCGGCGGCACAAGCAACACAGCCAGTGGTCAAGGATCTGTCGTGAGTGGTGGTGCACAAGACTCAGCTTCTGGTCAGTACTCTGCAGTCGGCGGCGGGTGGGACAATACTGCCTCGGGCATTTATTCCACAGTCGGCGGCGGTTCCTATAACACGTGTTTGGGCAATTCTGCTGCAGTCGGCGGCGGAGGCAATAACATTGCCTCTGGCTTTTTTACCTCAGTCGGCGGCGGCTACACTAACACAGCTTCTGGTGTGTACTCTACAGTCGGCGGCGGTGGCGTTAACATAGCCTCGGGCGGAAATGCCACAGTCGGCGGCGGGTTGTACAATAAGGCGCACGGAGACTATTCGTTTGTCGGCGGCGGTGGTGGTTCATCACAAATTGATTCCAATTCGGCACAGGGTGAAGCCTCCGTTATTCCGGGTGGGCGGAGTAATGTTGCTCTCGGGCGATTCTCGTTTGCCTCTGGCTATCGCGCCAAAGCGTTGCATAATGGCGCCTTTGTGTGGGCCGACTCCATTTTTGCGGATTTCAGTTCAAGTGCGTCGAATCAATTTAGCGTTCGTGCCTCGGGCGGAACAAGAATTTACACCAATTCAACTGCGACCTTAGGCGCACAACTTCTCGCCAATGCAACTGCGTGGACAGTGTTGTCAGACAGCACCAGAAAGACGGATATTGAGCGCGTGAATACCAAGGTCGTGTTGGACAAAGTCATGCAATTGCCCATCAGCGAATGGCGCTACAAAGAACAACCGGATGCAACAATTCGCCATATCGGCCCAATGGCACAGGATTTCTGGGCGCAGTTTCATCTTGGAGAAGACAGCTTAGGTATCTCGACGATTGATCCGGACGGCATTGCATTAGCCGCGATTCAGGAACTGGCGAGGCGACTCGAAGCCGTGGAAGCGGAGAACACTGCTCTGCGCGCTCGGGTGCAGACGCTCGAAGCTGCTGAACAAAAGACCATGAAGGAGGGGAAGTAAGATGAAACGTGTTCTGTTCATCCTCATCTGCGCACTATTGTGCGGTTCCGCACTCTTTGCTCAGCCGCAGCAAAGCGAGAATTTTCGCATCACGAAGTCCGTGCTGCACGCGGGCGGCGGAGCGAGCACGTCGGCGAACTTTCGATTGGTGAGTGCCTTCGGCCAGCCGACGCCGATCGGCGTCTCCTCCAGCGCGAACTTTGTGCTCTCGGCGGGTTTTCTTACGCCCTCGTTTGCCGCGTCTCCTCTGAGCCCAATCCAGAATCTCGTGATCATCCGCCAGCCGGCCTCCAACAACATGAAGCTCGACTGGGGCACGATTGCGGGCGCGACCTTGTACACGATCTACCGTGATGTAACGCCGACCTTCACGCCCGGTCCGGGTAATCTGCTCGGCACGAGCGCGACGAACACGTTCACGGACGTGGGCGCCGTGAATCTACCCGCAACGAAGTACTTCTACAATGTCACCTCATCCGCCGGAAACGGACCCGCAGTCGCTTCGACACCGCCCGGTAAACTTCAAAAGCGAAGTGACGCCCAATCGAAGAACTGAACCGCTGTCATTCCAAGCACAGCAAACCCCCGGTCCTGCGACCGGGGGTTTGAGCGTTGTGGAGGCGAAAAGACGTTTTCCTGTCGCGTCTGCAACCGGACGAATGAATCATCAATTCACCTTCCCACCATATGGGCGGATTGGCTTGACTCGCTGAACTTGCACCCACTTTCTTTCCTCAGAAGCTTGGCGTTTCCCTCTTGACAATCGGAGAAAATGGGTGCATATTGATCTATTCGCTTCCGCTGGAGGTGTAACAAAATTGGGTGTCTGGTTCAGTCATCCACTATATGGCGGTCTATCATGCGACTCTCGTTCTTGTTCCTGCTGCTGTGTTTGTCTGTACTGGTGTGGGCACAGAGCGACAATCCCGGTCCGATCATTTACGTCACGGGTACAGATGTCGGTTGCTCATCCACAGAGGACTGCGATTTTGCGACAGGATGCACGTCTTACACTTTCAAAGTGACCGTTACACAGACCTATGACCTCGGAGCCTGGACGGAATGCACCGGCAGCAACTGTTGGCACTGTGCCGCATGCGTGAAGATCTATGACGCCATGCCGCCTGCTCCACTCATCGCTCAATGCAACACCATGCAGCAGTGTGCTAACTTCAATTGCAGCCAGCACTGCACGGCGAATTTGAGTTCTGGGCGGCTTTATCGCATGGATGTATGTCTGATCTCCTGCCACAGCCCCAATTGTCTGGCCTGCGGAGAGGAACAAGCTGGATGCACGGCTCACGGCTGCATAAGTAACAGCCAACCCTGCCCGTGACCGTGAAGTGGCCGTCTCTCAGTTGTGCCGCATTGTCACTCCTGCTCTGGCAGATTCCTGCTGCAGCGCGTGTGGTTCATGTCCCGGGCGACGTGTTGACCATCCAGGCCGGTCTGGATGACCTTACCGATGGCGACACCGTTCAAGTTGCACGCGGGCGCTATGCGGAGTTGTTAATCGGGCCGCCGCTGTCCTTCGTGATGATCGGGGAATTCGAGCCGGATTCTGGTGAAGCGGCGCGACCCTTCGTCTATGCTACAGGCTTGCCGGGCGCGGACACAACGGGAGTTTTTCATTTGGCTCGCTTCAGCCGCGTCGTCATCGAGAACATGAAATTTCAAAACGGCCCCTTGCCGGATTCGTCCCTCTGGTATCGCCGTGGCATCCGCAGTTGGGCCGATCGTGTGACCTTGCGAAACTGCATCGTGGATTCCACCTGCACCGGGTTTCGACAGGAGCAGGACAGTATTGGTGCGGTGATCACCCTGGACGACTGTCAGTTTCGCGGGAACCTCAGTCGCTGTGTCTTTTCCCGCACCAACAATGTGATTCACGCTCGTAACTGCTTATTCACATCGCTTGGCACTTGGGGTACCACTCTGGCTACGTGCCTTGATTCATCCACCTACGTGAACTGTACCTTTCGCGGTCTCCAGATAAGAGCGGCCTTGAGTGTTTTTGGCCAAGGGTTTGTGGTCGATAATTGCGTCTTCGGACCCTGTCAAACCACAGCCTTTCAACCGGTGATTGAAACCAGTGAGATCGGGGGTCGCTTTGTCAACAATCAGTTCCAGGATTGTGTGTATGGTTCGTGTGTGCTTTATCTTCGCCCCGATCCGCAAGCGCCGGTAGAAGTGCGTGGGAATATCTTTGAACGCTGCCGCGGAATGGGACCCCAAGCCTTCGGTGTCATAAACGTGCTTGCCGAAACGGATGCCGACACCGGAAGCTATGCGCTCATTGCGGATAATGTCTTCACCGGCAATAGCGGCACCGTAGGCTCAAACGATCTTTTCCTGTACTATTCGAAAGCCTTGATCTACAACAACCGGTTCGAACGAGATACCGCTAATGGCTTGCCCGCCGTGCGTATGGACACGGCGTGGACATGGTGGCTGGGGGATTCAGTGCTTTTGCGCGACAATCTTTTTTCAGACTGCGGCTATGCGGCCTTTGGGTGCACTTTCATGGACGCCCGCCACAACTGGTGGGGAGATGCCACCGGCCCATACCATGAAAGCCTGAATTCTCACGCCACGGGAGATACAATTGTGGGAAGTTTACAGTTCATCCCCTGGTATGTGGACACGAGTTTCGCCGCGGTGCGCGAGCGGAGATCGTTGTTGCCGAACGACCTGCAGTTGTCCGTTTTCCCGAATCCGTTCAACAGCATCGTCTCTATCGAACTTGCCTTTTCGCCGAAAACAGGTCCCGTGGAACTGGCCATTTATGATCTGCTGGGGCGCGCGGTGATGCGTAAATCCTTTTCTGCTTCGCCAGTACATTTTGAATGGGACGCGGCGGCGTTCGGCTCCGGGACATACTATGTGGAAGCACGTACCGATGCGTTCCATCATGTCCGCAGGATGGCTTTGCTGAAATAATGCACGCTGCTATTTGTTTCCAACAACAAGAACCCCCGGTCGCTGGACCGGGGGTTTGTTCTTTCCAGAGAGATCCTTCCGCCGCCCCCTTCTTTTTCCCCCGTAAACGGGGGAAAAAGATGGCGTCAGGATGACACGCGGGCGCGTGTCACTTCATCAGCACCATCTTCTGCGTGGCGCTGAAGGCGTTGACGTTCAGGCGATAGTAGTAAATTCCAGATGGTAGATTTGCGCCGTCGAACGCCACCGTGTACGTTCCCACAGCCTGCTCGGAACTCACTAACTCATTCACCAGACGGCCCGCCACGTCGTAAACCTTCAGGCTGACGAAGCCCGCGTCTTTCAGCGAGTAGCTGAACGACGTCGTCGGGTTGAACGGATTCGGATAGTTCGCCGAGAGCGCATATTCCGTGATCAGAGTGCTGTGTGGCGTGACGCTTTCCGTCGCCACCGTCACCCGGCTGCCGCTCACGTCCACCGCCACCAGCGAATAGCTATAGGCCCGGCCGTTGGTCACGTCGCGGTCAATCCACGAGTAGTCATGCCCGCTCGCGTCTCCTTGGCTCGGCACCTGCGCCACGACCTGTCCGTCGCGTTCCACGTCGAACCGCGCGTTGTTCGTTTCGCTCCGCGTGTTCCAATTCAAGGTTACTTCGCGGTCTCCGGCCACAGCCTCGAAATCGCCGAACTCCACCGGCAGAATCTGATCAATCGTCATGCAGAAGCAGCCCCAATGAGCATGCCAATTACGCGGCACGCACGTAACCACCAGCCAATAGCCCAGCTCGTTGCGATACACGTCCCATTCCGGCGAACCCGTGCCCGGCGTGCACTCGGTCGGCCCGCAGGCGTCCGTGTTGCAGCCTGGCGTGAATTCGATCGCATGAATGATCGGCGGATTAAACGACGTGTTCAACGGAATCATCAGAAACTCGTCGCACGGGCAGATCGTCACGCACCACGACCCGGGACCGGTAATCTCTGCCGGTCCGGTCGGCGTGCAGCAATCCCAGTTGTCCCACGTCTCCACAGGCAGAATATTCACCGGCTGCGAGTCGTCAATGGTAAACGTGCGATTGCCGATCGCATTCTCCCACTGGCAACCGTCCGTGCCTGCGCGGTTGAATTTGAATTGAATGCTTGGGTTCGAACCGGCCGGGAAGGTCCACGAGCCTTCGTAGATCTCGTCGCCATCCGGATCGGAGAGTACTGTGGTGCACTGGCTCCACCCTTGGAAATCCCCCGCGACGAACACCCCCGCCGAGAACAGATCAAACTCCAGGCAGGCCATGTCCACGCGGAAGACAACCGTCACCGCCTGCTCCGTGGCCGGCGTGATGTTCACCGCGTAAGGCGGATTGCACTCGCACTGCGTGCAGATCGGCCCGGCATAGGGAGTGTTATCGCTGAGATCCAGCACGTCGTAGTAGTACTGCATGGGATCGCCGGCCTCTGTCGCCGCGGACGGAATGGTCGCCACCCATTCATCGTTACTGCCAATGTCCGTGTTGAACGTGGCCACTGCCTGATGCCAACTGCCTTCCGATGCGCGCTTGTAGTTCAATGTCGCCAGCACGTCGGCGCACGGGCCGGGCATGTCGGTACAGCCGCCTTTCCACACCTGCACATACACGCCGATGTTCTGGTTGTCCGCATAGCTCACGTACTGACAGGGCCAGATATTCCCTGCCCAGCCGATAGAGGCATATGCCACCCCGGTACACACCACGAGGAACAACGCCACAAATGTCACAAATTTCCGCATCGCTCACCCCTTTCTAAACAATTCGAATACAATAGCTTCAAGGTGTCACACATCCTGCGCGAAACCGGGAACTCAAATGAGCATCCGGTACAATAAGTATAGTCAGAGCCTATCGCGATGTCAAGTACTCCGCGAATATTCCTCAAGAATACTTCTGTTGCTGACCCACTTCAATTCTGACTTTCAGTTTTCGGGGAAAATTTCTTCTCCGTACCGCGTTATCCTAATGCGTGTTCTTGATCCAGGTGTGTTCTAACAATCTGTCGTTTCTGCTCTAATAAGCAGACGATTGGCACCACTGGATATCCGAGTCTTATTTGGAGTTGGTATCGTAAAGGACAGCCGCACGTGCTGCGTATCGAGATCATGAAAAACCCTCGGTCAGCTGACCGAGGGTTTTGTTGACTGCAACCGCCGCTGATTTCGTCAGTCTGCCACTCGCCACACCATCCAGTGCTGCGAACCGGGCACGACGTATGGCGCGATCGCGTCGGAATACTTCTGGAATTTCCCGGTTCCCACCAGCTTCATCATCGCGTCCCAGTCAACCAAACTTGCGACCATATACTCGTTGACAATGTGCGAGGGCGACGCGCCGATGTGTCCGACCAGCGTGCGCCGGCTCTGCGGCTTCAGCACGCCGGACGTTTCCATCTCGGCATCCCATTTCTTCAGAATCTCCAGCACTTCCTTCTGCTTTCCGAAGGGAATGTCAAAGTGCCACTGACATGCAAACATGAGAACCTCCTGTTGTTCAGACTGATGAATCACCGGCACTTGGCGCCGGCGCGCTTGATAAACTCGTCAATCGTGCCAAACCGCTCGACGGCGTCTTCCAGCGCCGCGTAGCTCTGCATCCGCCCGCTCGGGAAGTGTGCCGTCATCCACAAAGACCAGATGATTGCCTTCCAAGTGCACGCCGCCTCTGCGTCGCGCTCGCCGCCGATGTGATCGCCATGCAATCCTACTAACACTTCAAACGGGCTTGATGTTCTGATTCACGCGGAACAGGTTCTTGGGATCATACTTCTTCTTGATTTGCGCCAGGCGGGCGTAGTTGTCTTTGTAGGTGGCTTTGATCCGCTCCTCGCCCTCTTCCATCATGAAATTGACGTACGCTCCGCCCGCCGAGTGGGGATGGAGCGCATCAAAGTAGCCCTTCGACCAGGCCGTGATCTTTTCTTTGTTTGCAGGATCGGGATCAATTCCGGCCACAATCTGCGCCCACTTGGCCTGGCGATATGCCCACGGCGTGTCGCTATTCCCGGGACGGCTCGCCGCACCATCAATCGGATAAAGGTGCATCGTCGAAAGCGCGGTCGGCATGGCCGATCCCCATTTCACGTGCTCCGCGACCGCGGCGTCGCTCAATTCATTCATGAAATCGGCGCGCCAATACCACAGCAATCCGGGAGGAAGCAGCGCGTCAAACATGCTCTGCACCGCCGGATACGGCAGCGGCCCGGCGAAATCGAGCGCCGGATTTTTGAAAGCGCGAATTGGCTTGAACGCGTCTTCGGCCTTGTCCATCGGTCCCGAGTAGCACCACACGATGCCGCACATCTTCTTGTTGTGCAGATGCTCGGGGAAGTGCGGGTTAGGCGGCACCGATAGAAAGGCAAAGAAGCCGGTGAGTTCGTTCGGTGCCTTCGTGATGAAATCGCGGTACCACTTCAGCACGTCGGAGGCCTGATCGAGTTCATAGAGCATCGGGCCGCCATAAACCATCGTCACCGGGTGCGCTTTGTACAGGAACGACGTCACCACGCCGAAGTTGCCGCCGCCGCCGCGCAGTGCCCAGTACAAATCCGGGTTCTGGTCGGCGCTCGCCGTGACCAAGCTGCCATCGGCCAGCACGACGTCCGCCGCAAGCAGATTATCAATCGTGAGCCCAAAATTCCGCGTGAGATGACCGAGGCCGCCGCCCAGCGTAAGCCCGCCAATGCCGGTGGTCGAGATGATTCCCGCCGGAACAGCCAGACCGAACGGATGTGCGGCGTGATCCACATCGCCCCACGTCGTTCCGCCGCCCGCGCGCACCGTCCGCGCCACCGGATCCACATGCACCCATTTCATCGGCGCCAGATCAATGACCAATCCGTCATCGCAAATGCCCAACCCTCCGGCATTGTGCCCGCCGCAGCGAATGGACACTAAGACGTTGTTGTCGCGCGCAAAATTGACGGCCGTGATCACATCCGCTACATCGGCACAGCGCGCGAACATGCGTGGCCGCTTTTGGATCATGCCGTTGTGAACTTTGCAGGCCTCGTCATAACCTGCATCCTCCGGCTGAATGAGCTGGCCGCGCAGTGCCGCCTTGAAGCCTTCGACTTTCGCTTTGTCGAGCATGGCAACTTCTCCTGACAGGGTTGAAACGAGTGTAAACTACTTGTAGATCAAAAAAGGAATATTTTTGGGCAAATTTTTTTGCTTCCACCGCGGCCAACTCAACTCAGCGGTTGGCTGCGCTCGTGTCGGTACGAATCGTGACGAGCGCGAATACTTCGCTGCCCTCTTCGGTCTTCAGGTGTCCGACTCCTGGCGCGTAGTATTTGTGCTCGCTCACTCCCGGTTCCAACGGCGTCCACTCTCTTGTCTTCAGGCAGTTCGTGAACGTGCCGTACGGGACCGTGACCGTTTCTGTAAGGCTCTCTACGTCCGCCATATCTTCCGCTTCGCCTTCCAGAAATTCTTGGCGATACGATTCGCCGACCTGCGGATGCGCTTTCATGATAATCCCCGGCTGGGCGCCATCCTCGCCGGCTTCCCATGAGCCTTCGGTGCTCACCACCACGCCATTCTCGTATTGCAGAGAAATCTCGCCGAAGTACCAGACATTGCTGTCCGTGCCTTGCGCATACCAATCGTAGGTTTCTTCGACCAACTCGCGGTCAGCCCAGCCGCGATCCCGCACGACCACGCACGTCACGCCCATAACGACTCTTGTCTGATGCGTGACTTCGACTTCATTGCTGTCGGTTGCGCTGACGTAGACGTAGGTTTGCCCCGGCGTCAGCGGGAAGAGCGGATTGGTGATCGCGTTCGTAAACTGGGCGGGATCAATAACCGGATGGTACTCCGATTCCTCCGCCTTGTCTTTCTTGCAGGACAAAACAACAATCGCTGTGAACACGGCCAGCGCCAGAAGAGCAAACGTACGCTTCATCATGAAAGTCTCCTTAAGTTGCGGACGAAGAGTGCGAACCGGCGATCTTACAGGAGCGTCAGGACCGCTCCCGTGATCGCTCCCGTCACGACACTCGAAATCAGGATAAAGGGTTTGCTCTTGGATGCCCAGCCGCCGCAGGCGAGCCAGACGACCAGTCCGGTGAGCAAGCCGTAGAGCACGCCGTAACCCAATCCGCAAAACCAAGCGCACTCCGGCTGGATGGTAAACGCGACGAGCAGCCCAACCGTTCCGCCGCGCAAGGTGGACGCCAGCAGCACCTGCAACTTGTATGGCTCTTCCTTGACCCAAAAGATGGGCGATGCCATGACAGCGTGAATACCGGCGCCAAGGAGAAATGCGGGGATGAGGTATATAATGTGGACTTAGCTGGACCGCGAAAAACTATTTTTGTGCGAAACGAACTCGCCCTAAATATAAGCGGGAAATAGGGAATCGGGAAGCGGACGATTTTGGAGAAAGAATGGCGAACGATTGCGAACATGGCGAGAGCTAAGTTGTAGCGTCTCTAATGGTGGACACAAGCTCATATCTAACATCTTAATATACACAAATATGTAACAAAAATCAAGTATTTTTGAATATTTGTTTAATTTATGAATAGGTCGGAGGTGGGGTGGGGTGCGTGGGAACGAGGAGTGTCAGAACAGCTTAGGAATAACGCGCGTGGTGCGGGCGGCGTAGGCGGCGCCCTCCGGGTAGTGCGCACGGAGGAAGGATTCTTCACAGAACATCCGGGTCACCATTCCGGCAGTGACTCCGAGGGCGAGGAGACGATTGATCGCGGACAGATGCACACTCACGCCCGCCAGCGTGAACAGAATCACGGCGGCATAGATCGGGTGGCGGAGGAAGCGGTACGGGCCGTGCGTCACGAGTCTGCCTTTCGTCGGATTGGCCGCCGCATGAAAACTCCGCCGGCCAAACGTGATGCGTACCCAAAGCATGAGCAATCCGGCCGCGACTTGCAGCACAATCACCACCGGCGACAGGGAAAACAGCCCGTGCCGCAGAAACAGCAGCACGATCGCGACCACACTAACGGCTGTGACAAAAAGGGAGAGGGATTTGAGGGACATGAGGTGCACAAATATTGATCACGGGGCGCGTGAAGATGCATGCCGCAGGAAAGGGGGCGCGAGACCCTACTCCGTAGGGATCCCCAATGTGCTACAATCCACCTTTATGTTTACCGTGATCACGCTATCTGCACGGATAATAACGGGCACTTTGCTCATTTTCTCCGACCACTTGGCAGCCAACAAAGTGTCGAGTCCGACACAGATGTCTCGAATCTCGTAATAGCCATTCGGATTCGAAGAGACATGACGTTTGGCGTGTACCAGGGCGACAGGCACTGAAATACCCTCTCCAGTTTCCAAGTCCGTCACGCGGCCTTTGATCTTTCCGGTTTGGGCTTGGTAAGTGATCTTCGAGTGGGTCTGGGCATAGTTCTCGGGAGGAGAACTGTAATCAGGAACCGAACCGAGTTGAGGGTTGGGACGCAGAGAGGCGGCCATCAGAACGAAGTCTGCAATCGTAACCGTGTCTCTTCGGATCTCAATCGGGATGGTTATCGGATAATACCCTATGGCCTGCACGCACAAGGTGTCGAGACCCGCTGGGAGCGATTGAATGGAATATCCGGCTCCAGTGTGGATGTCAACTCCGCCATGCGCATGGAGAATCTCAACGATTGCGCCGAGGACCTCTTCGCCGGAATCATCTCTTACGTGACCTCTAACCGTTCCCGTCTGCGCGAATGCGTTCGTGATGGCAAAGAGCAGAAGTACGAGTGAGAGTTTCATCGGTGCCTCGAATTTGCTTTGTATTGAAGAGCCAGCCGTGCGGCACTGCGAAGACGGACCGTTGCTTATTTGCTCTTGGCTTGTCGCTTAGAATTTGACTTCAGCCAAGCAGCGAACTCAGGCTCCGAGATTTCTTTCGTCGTCAGTCCTAACGTCATGGAAACGGCTTCGGGCTCCGGCAGTTCGACTTTGAAACCGTTCAGGATGAGAAACAGACCGGCACAGGTCAGCGCGGCGCGTTTGTTCCCATCCACGAAAGGGTGGTTGCGGGTGATCGCCTGCGCGTAACCTGTCGCGAGCGTGAAGAGGTCTGACTCGCCATGGTGGAAACGGTTGCGAGGACTGTCCAGTGCGGAATCGAGCAGATTCTCGTCACGAATTCCAGCCGAACCTCCAAAGCGCACCAGCAGTTTGTCGTGGAACGCCAGCACCATGTATTTGCTGAGCCACTCCGGCTCGCGTTTCACTTCGCCAGCTCGCGGAGCGCGTTCTTATGGCGGTCCATGAAGTCTTCGGCCAGCTCCATCGCGCGCGCAAATTTTGGATCATACGGCGTGAGACGGTAGCCATCCGGGGATTCGGTCAGAAACAGCTCGTCGCCTTCCTTCACGTTGAGGAAGGCCGCCGCCTCGGCGGGAAGGATCACTCCCAGCGAGTTGCCGACCTTTCTAACTGTCAAATTAACCATTGCTTACATCTGGGAATGCTGCGACACGGAGGTCGCTGCCTAATGGGGTTTAACAATAATTATAACAAATATCGGGCCGATTGTCAAGGGGGGTTTCGGCGGGGTCAAGGGGTCCCGATTTTAGAATATGCCGAGACCCATAGACCCCGCATGGCGAAAAGCCTAAGCTCACAGCGCCGAGAAGCCCTGAATCGCCACGATACAGCCGACGATCATGATAATGATACTCGCAAAGTACGGGGCACGTCGGCTGAAGACTTCAAATCCTTTCCAACGGCTGGTGACATGCCGCGTGCCCCAAGCCGCGAGCACCCCCGATAGCATCAGGGTCAGCGCCAAGCCGATGCTGAAACAGAGCACCAGCACAATCCCCAGCCAGAAGCGCTGCAATTGCAGGCAGAGCAGTAACACCGTCACCGCAGCGGGACAGGGCAGCAAACCGCCGGTTAATCCGAAGAGTATGACTTGGCCCGTGGTCGCGGTGCCCTTGGCGGCAAAGCGCTGGCGGATTTCGCGGGCATGGGCGCGCTCGTGTGAGTCTTCGTAATCCGGCGCATCAAGTGAAAGTCCCGCATGATGATGGGATTCGTTTTGCTCAGCATGTTGATGTTCATGGCCGTGCGTGTGTCCACTTTGAACGGCACTCATAGACTCCGGCTGATGCTCGTGAGCATGATGATCGTGCTGCGCGGCCCGCTTAGCGCGGAGCTGGTCGCGGCGGGTGCGGAACATCATCCACAAGGCCATGCCGACGATGATCGCACCAGAGGCGATTTGAAAATAAGGCTCCCCGGTTTCGGCATTCCAGTTCTTGCCAAAGGTCAGGGCCACGAGAGCTACGACCCATACGATGGCCGTATGCGAAATGGTCGCAGAGATTGCCAACAAGACTGCTTGGCCGATGGTGCCGCGCACGGCAACAATGAACGCGGCCATCATGGTTTTCGAGTGTCCCGGCTCGAGGCCGTGGAGCGCGCCGAGCAAGATCGCGCTGGGAACGAACAGCCACGCATGCGCCGCGCTTTGCTGAATGAGGGTGTTGAATTCGGTCATGGATGATGGTTGGTCGCGGCGTACCGGCGGGACGGATCGCCCGCCGGTACGCGATTCAAAATGCCTGAACCGTTGCCTCTATCCCTGAGCGGGAGTTTTTTCGAGCAGGATGTTTTTCTCCTTGATCTTCCGGAGATACACCTGATCGTTCTTCTGGAACTGATTTCTCGAGTCTGCGCAGCAGAAATAAATGCGCTCGCCGTTGTAGTCCGCATACACGCCGCGGTCAATCGGTTTTCCGGAAACAACGTCAACCGTCTGCGGCTTACCGGGTTCGCCCTTAATGTCGGTCGTCTGCGTTGCGCCGAGGGTCGGAACCGGGCTGTTTGGATTCGAAAAGAGGTTTGCGGCGGCCGGCTTGTCTTTGGCCTTGGAACACGACATGGCGGCACTCAACATCAGGATGAGCGCGAGTGCCGCAATGATTCGAATGAGGGGGGACAACTGGATCTCCTTCGCAATGAGCTTCCTGAATGATGACTGATGTGCGCACAAAACGGCCACGCCGCCCGCATGGGCCCGTTCTAAAGCGTTCAAGAATGATCAGGAAAGCGCGCGCGGAGGGTGTTGGGGAGGAGAGAGGAACACATTGGCAGGAATATGCAGCGCAGGAGCGTCAATTACATGCACGGGCAAGGGTGTGGTCAGCTCGGCGGTGGACGGAACCGCTTGAGTAAGATGTGTATGACAGCAGCCGCTATCCTCTTGTCCGTGGGCGCACGCGGTGGCTTCCGCCACCGGATGCATATGTGCGACCGGCAGGGCGTGAATTACTGACCCGGCAAGCAGGAACAGGAGAAGCACATGTGATAGAATTCTTGCCATTGCTCTTATACTTCTGCCATTCAGAGCAGGTTCCAAGTTGCTGCCGTACATTGGGTCGGCATTACGTCTTCAATTCCTTCTTCCTTGCCCCTGGATCAGGCCACATCGGACTCGTTCAGCTCGTCGTGGAAGATGAGAAAGTCTAAGGAGACCGGGGGCACGGCCAACTGACGCAGCAGGGTTGTGACTTGGCCGCGGTGATAGTTCGAGTGGTTGACGACGTGGTACATCTGGCGCCAAAGGGGATACGCCCAAGACTCTCCCTGCTGATTGACATAGGGCACGGTTGCCGCCAGGCGGTCCGCGGTCAAGGCGTTCAGGAAGGGACGCTGACGGCCTTCCCCCTCGAGCCACCGCTGTTTCAGGCTCTCGACGTTGGGATAATCCGCCGCCGAAGCAGGCGGCCGGGGTGCGTTTCCCTTCCACCGCTCGAGCCACATCCATTCCGCCCAGACAATATGCGAGCGTATCTTAAAAACATCGGAGGAGGATTACAATACAGCCGAGGTGCAGGAAGCCGAGGTAGTTCTCGATGCAGTGGTCGTGGCGGATGACAATGCGTCGGAACTGTTGCAACCAGGCAAACAGTCGTTCGACCTTCTAGCGTCTTCGGTAGCGACGTAATTTTCTTCCGTCCTGGGTCTTGATGATCCGGTTGGATTTGTTGGGGGCGATCAGTTCCACGCCGTGCTCGTGGAGAAGTTGTTCGTCCAGTGGATCACTGTCATAGGCTTTGTCACCGATCAGGCGGGGCGGAAGTTCGTCGAGGAAGAGAGCCTTCAGCGTTTCCCGCACCAGCTTTATTTCATGCGGCGAAGCACTCGCCGTACAGATGGCGATAGGAAAACCATGGCGGTCTGCAATTGCCATGACCTTTGTGCCTTTGCCCCGCTTGGTTTTTCCCACCTGCCGCCCCCTTTTTTCGCCGGCACGAACATGCCGTCGATGAAGGATTCGGACAGATCAAGACCGCCGCGGTCTCGCAGGTCTAAGGCCAGGGCCAGCAACACGCGCCAGAACGTCTCATCGCGACAGTATTCCTGAAAGCGGCGATGGCAGGTTTGGTAGGGCGGATAGCGATCCGGTAAATCATGCCACGGGGCTCCCGTCCTCAAGATCCATAGGATCGCATTCCAGACGTCGCGCGCCGGAACGCGGGGCCGACCCCGACCATCCACCTTGCCGCGTCTAAGCCGAGGCTTCTCAATCAGTAAGGGGGCAATCCGAGTCCACTGGTCGTCGCTCAAGTCCATCGCAGTAACCTCCTGAAAAAAGAGAGGTCACCAAGATACGAGACGCCACGCTAACTGTCAACTGTTTTTGAGATATGCTTGCGTCAATGTGTCGCGAAGCGACGGGTAGCTGTTGCCCAGATTTTGTACGAACTGTTCCGGCGTGAGCGGCGCCACCGCCGCGAAACTTCGGTCGTTCGCCCAGCGATTGTAACGGTATAGCTCCCGCATCGTCTCGACGTCAACCATTCGATCTTCCTTCTCCGGTGAGAACAGGGTTACGTCTTCAACTCCTTCTTCCGCGCCGGGAGAAGGTTTTGAGCCAGTCGGCGAATTCTCGCTCCGTGACCTTGTTCGTGGCAAGCTTTATCACCATCACAACGGCATCTGCTTCCGGCAATTTGACGGTGAAGCCGTTCAACATCAGAAAGAGACCGGCACACGTCAATGCGACACGTTTGTTGCCGTCCACGAACGGATGATTGCGACTGATCGCCTGAGCGTAAGCCGTGGCCAGCATGAATACATCCGTCTCGCCGTAGTGGAAGCGGTTCTTGGGACTATCTAACGCCGAATCCAGCAAGCCTTCATCACGCAGCCCGGACACGCCTCCAAAGCGCACGAGAAGTTCGTCATGAATTGGAAGAACGAAGCGCTTTTCCACCCACGCCGGCTCACGCTTCACTTCCCCAACTCGCGCAGTGCGTTCTTGTGGCGATCAATGAATTCATTGGCCAAATTCATCGCCTGCTCAAACTCCGGATCGTAGGGCGTAATGCGGTAGCCATCCGGGGTTTCGGTCAGATACAACTGATCGCCTTCTTTCACGCGCAGAAAAGCGGCGGCCTCGGCGGGGAGGATGACTCCTAACGAGTTGCCAACTTTTCTAATTGTCAGATTTACCATAACTTACCGTTGTGACTGAGTTTAAGTTTTACAATAATTATAACACACCTTGGGCCAGTTGTCAAGGGCTGCAAGAAAAGAAGCGCCCCGCCGGGCCGCCGCGCAATCTGTCCTTATGTCCTGAGTTCCTTCTTCCTCGCCGCGGGGAACAACCTATTTCGCTGTCTCGCGGCGCATCAACAAGAAATCGACTTCGTAGTTGCGATCCATGAGGGCCGAAACAATATGACCGCTGCCTTCGTATTCGCGAGTCTCGGTGCCCATCGTGTATCGGCCCCGCATCAACCTGTGCATCGCAAAACCACCTGCGGAATCCGTGACGAGCGTGAAACAACAAGCTTCATACAAAGTGTTTTTCTCGTACCGGTCCTGACGCTTTTCTTCGACCGTGATTAACGCGTTAGAAATCGGTTCATGCGTGTCTCGATCATATACGCGCCCGGTGATTGCGTTCATTCCGACTTCGGGTTCCGCAGCTTCGTACACTCCTCGATATGTGCCGCCGCGTTCGGCAAGCGCATGCACCCGATATTTAGTGTCCGCCATGATCACATCCGGCACCAATTCGGTATCTGCGCGAACAGCTATCGGAATCAAGCTATCATCGTACTCTGCCGCCGAAATCTTAAGAGTATCCAGCCCGACCGGAAGATCGCACAGCATGTAATTGCCTTCGCCATCGCTCAGTACTACCGAACGGTGCGCTTGCAACGTGGTCAATACGGTTCCCGTGATGGGAACGCTGAACTTCTTGTCTATAACCCGCCCCTTGACAACGCCCGTTTGCGCGAAGGCATTCATGACAACAAAGAGCATGAACAAGATTCTGAGTTTCATCAGATTCTCCAATTTGCTTCGAGGTGCGGGCAGGCTTCGAAGACTCAACCAGCCCCTACGAGCACGGTTACGTCTTCAATTCCTTCTTCCGCGCCGCGGGGAATAGCACGTTATTCAGAATCAAGCGGTAGCCGGGAGAGTTCTTGTGCAGCGCGAGATTCGTGGGCGGGTCGCCGACCTGATGGCGATAGTCCTCCGGGTCGTGCCCGCCGTAGTACGCGAAGAAGCCCTTGCCGAACGGGCCGTAGAGATATTTCACCTCATCCGTGCCTTCGTTCTGCGCAAGGATCGTCACCGACGACTTGATGAAGCGCTTATGGAACGCCGTCGTCTGCCCCATGAACCCCTTCACCACGCTGGTATGATCCTGCGTCAGCATCGAGGGCACCGGATCGTACTTGGCCGAGAAATCAAAGAGTGTAAAATAATCGCCTTCGTCCCCGCGCGCCATCCGCCCCGTGCGCGGCGACACGTCAATGTCCGAAAACTCGTAGATCATCGGATCGGTGAACAGCGTGTAGTCCTTGAAAGTCAGCCCGTAATCGAAGCGCAGCTTGTTCATGAAGCCGGGATCAATGCCGTCGCCGTCGAACGTCGGCGCGCAGATGTCCGTCTCCGCGGCGGAGAGCGCGATGTCGTAGCTGTCCGTCGCGCTGCACATGGCGAACATGAAGCCGCCCTGCCCGAGATAGCTGCGCAGCGTGCGCGCCACCGCGAGCTTCAATTGGGAGACCTTGGCAAAGCCCAGCGCATGCGCGCGCGCTTCTTCGGTCTGCACCTGCCGGATGTACCAATCCGCGTTGCGATACATCGAATAGAATTTGCCGTACTGCCCGGTGAAATCTTCGTGATGCAAATGCACCCAGTCGTATTTGCCGAGCTTCCCCGCGAGAATATCTTCGTCGTAGATCCGGTCGAACGGAATCTCGGCATACGTCAGCGCGAGGTTCACCGCGTCATCCCACGGCCCGTCCTCTACCTCCGGCGGCGCATAGATCGCGATCTTCGTCGCCTTTTCCAGCACCACGACTTCCATATTGTTCTGATCAATCTCGGCGTACACGGCGCCCGCGTCGGCGGTTTCGCTGGCCACGCCGCGCAAGCGGCAGTCGCTCTCAATCTCCGGCGCGGAATCCATCATGAAACTCCCGCCGCGGTAGTTGAGCAGCCACTCCACCTTGAGTCCGCGCGAGAGCGCCTCCCACGCAATGCCATAGGCCTTGAGGTGATCTGTCTGCGAGAGATCCATCGGAATCAAGAGCTTCTGGGCGAAAGCCGGAAGAGCCAGCAGCAAAACGCAAAGGATGAAGGATGAAGGATGAAGGATGAAACGGAAAGCGTGCATATTGGAAACTTGATCTTGTTTACTTTTCTGACTGGGATTTGGGATTTTCTTCACTCTTCCACGTTCAGTCCCTGCTTCGGCTTTTTGGGCAGCTGCCGCCACTCATCGAACGTGATGGTTTGCCCCGCTTCGAGAAAAAGCTTGAGATTGGTCAGCGCCCATTGCCAGCCTTCGCGCATGTGGTCCACGTCGGCTGCGGACTTCAGCTCGCGGTGCAAGAGCCGCACGAGCACGCGCTCTTTCGCCGCGTCACGGAAGGTGAGCGTCACGATCGAGCCGGGGCAGTGCTGCGGATTATCCCAGGTGAACGTCAGTTGGCGGGGCGGATCTACTTCCAGATACTCGCCCTGATCGCCGTCCGCATTGGAGTATTTTCCACCTTTGCGCAGATCCACCTCGGCTTGGGCGGTGAACCACCGCAAGAGCAAAGCCGGGTCGGTAAATGCGCCAAAGGCCGCGTTGGCCGAGGCTTTGATTGTGCGATGCAGATGGAGGCGGTACGTTCCTTCACGCTGCAGTTTGGTCATGAAGGCGGCTGCCACGTTTCAGGAATAATCTGAAGTGTCATTTCTTTAGTAAACCGCAAAATCGTCAGATGAACTGTTCCGGGTGTTTGAAAGCGGAAGCAAACGAAATAGGAAGGGTCTCTTTATAGATTTGCCCCTTCTTGCGACAGATCAAGACTTTCCCTTCGCATATATTCGTTGATAATAATCTCCAAATTCAAGATGGGGTGAATATATTCAGCGAGTGCAGCTTTAGCGAAGAAGTAATACATACCAACAGCAGGAGTAGCTTTGATCGTCTCAACCAATTTGCGTTTCTCTGGATTTGAATGGACTAACTCGCCGTAAAGGTACAGATCCACACAATTTTCGGCACTTAATTGCATCCCGGCCACTCTGACTGTTACAGGAAGTTGCATTTTAGGAATGTAATTAAATACTCTGTTCCACTCCTGTGTGCTCTTGAAAAGATCGTCATAGACACCGTGCGTGAGCTTCATCACAAGATTGGAGATCTTTCCGAATTCTATCTCTTCGCCTTGCAATAGGAATTTTCTAATTTTGACTGCAAAGGCAGTAAACGGGTCGTCGTGAGGCGATTGAAGTGTCTCTTTTGTGCCTTGGTCCTTATGATAAGAAACGCTTAGCTGAATCCGGGGTGCCATGCCATCGGCTAATACCGTGCATTGTCGAAGCAGTGTTGCTTCAGCGAGATACAAGTTAAGTCGATCGCTCTCTGAAAGGCGTTTTGTCATTTGCTGCTCGGTATCAAATGAGCCATCTTGAGGCAAGTTGCTCTATGACACCTTATTCGTCAATATCCGCGCCTTGCGCCGCGCCTGCTCCAGATAAATCGAGCGCGGATGATCGAGCAGGAATTTTTGAAACTCCTCCAGCGCCACGGTGTTTTCCTGTAAGTCTTCCATCCGGATCACCGCTTTGATGTATTTCGCGCGATCGAGGTCCACGGACTCGGGATAGCTTTGAATGAACGTGTCGAGCACCGCAATGGCCAGTTGTGGTTTGCCCGAGCTGCGCAGCGCCAACGCCTGCGAGAACCGCGCCCATTCCGCCAACTTGCCGCTTTTCAAAAAATTTGCCGACTCGTCGAACCGCACCGCTGCTACCGAATCCGCATGTTTGAACGACGAGTAATCGCCCTCGGCAAACGCTCGCACAGCCCGGTACACGCCCTGCTCATCTAAGAGCGCCGAATACATCACCGCATCGTTGAACGCCGTGTTCGATGTTGCCGCGCCTTGAATCGAGTCCAGCGCCGCATAGGCCTGTGAGACCGAGTCGCGCCAGATATTCGCCCGCGCAATGCGCAGGAGCGCCGTGCCGCCGTCTTCATTCACCGCGGGCAAGCCCAGCTTCACCACGTCGCTCCACGCTTGAATAGCGTTGTCATACTCTCCCATCCACGCGTGCGCGTCACCGATCCGCAAGCCTACCAGCGAGCGCGACACAGATGCGCTCTTATTCCACAGCCCGTTGAAGATGGTCAACGCGTCCGCCGGATTCTGCTCATGCGCCAATAAGATCTCGCCGATCCGGAAGCGCGCTTCGTCCACTTCCTTCAGCTTCGCGTTCTTGTCAATGAAGCTCTCGTAGGCGTGTTTGGCATCGGCCCAGTGCCCTGTCGCTTCTGAGCAGCGGCCCAGCCCCAGTTCCGCGCGCGCCGCTACGTCAATCGGCGGCTTCCACGCCAACACCTTCTGAAAGCCCCGCCGCGCGAGTTCCACTGCGCCTTCATCCAACAGCGTCTGCGAGTTCGCCAGCACCAGCGTTCCGCCGCCGTCCGTCAGCGAGTCGGCGGTAATCGTCGCATTCAGCGCTTCCTCCAGATCCGCCGCTTTGAGCAAATATCCGGCGTACAATCGCCACAGCGTGCCGTTTTTGCGGTCATGCTGTACCGCCTTCTTGAGCACCGCACTCACTTTCTCGACGACGGTCGAATCGTCGGGAAACTGATTCAGATAGGTCTGCGCGATCTGCCAACCGCTCGGCATGCTCTGCGCGTACAGCAGCAGCTCCGCCGCCGCCGCCGCATAGTCCATCTGCCCGCGCAAGCTCATTGCCAATTCCAGCGCCATGAACGCCGACGTCTTCGAGACTTTCCGATGCTCGCGGATCAGCTTTTCGCTGTCTTCCCAGCGGCGATTCTGCTGCAGCGTGAGCACCAGCATCCGCACCGCTTCGTCGCTGTTGTTGTACTCTTTGAGCGCGCCGTTCCAGATCTCCCATGCCGCCGTTTCATTGCCATCGCCGCGCGCGAGCGCGACCTGCCCGCGCATGAGCGTCAGCGAAAAGCTGCTCGAGGGATCCGACAGCGGCTTCATTTCGCCACTGAGTTCGCTTTTTTGCAGGCAGTCGTTGAGAAAGCTGTCCGCTTCGTCGTAGCGCTTCAGAATGATTAATGTCCGCGGTACGGCCTGCAAGGCATCCGGATTCCACGCCGAACGGTTCAGCACCTCGCGCCACATCGAGAGCGCGCGCTCATAGTCGCCGCGCGCTTCCGCGCCCCGCGCCCGTTCGATGATGATCTGCTCTTCCGTCTTCTGCCGCGGCACGAGCGTCCGCACCTGTCCCGGCGGCCCGCCCCCTTTGACTTCAATCTTGATCTGCTGTCCCAAAAGCGGCAGGGCAAACATCAACAGGATTGGAAGGATGTATTTCAGTTTGATGGTCATTACTTTGATTTGCAAATATTTCACAGCAACCGCTCGAGATCTTCCGGCGAGAGTTCGATGTCGCGCAAGATTTTTCTCCGCAAACCGCGACCGATATCCTTGCCCTTGTGCATTGGCACGCTGGTGCGACGGCCGTCCGGATGGACATAGCGTTGATGACTTGTCCCAGAATGGGCGGTGCGGAGTTCAAATTCTAATTTCCCCAAAACCGCCGCAAGTTGGCGTGCAGTGACGACGGGGAGTTTGACGGGGGTCATGCGGATTTGCTGCGGTATTCAATTTCCAGCGTCTTGATTCCCACTACTTCCGGATACCGCGTTTCAACTGGCCGCCCTTCGTCCTCCGCTTCCCGCAGACACATCTGAATCACATCGCGCACGTTTTCGAGCGCTTCCTCGAACGTGTCGCCCTGCGAGTAACATCCTTGCAGAGCAGGACATTCGGCCACGTAGATTCCGTCTTCGTCCTGCTCGATGATAACCTGCAATCGGTAATTCGGCATAAGATTCCTCTGCTTACTTCAGCAACACCATTTCCCGCGTGACGCTCTTGTCCCCGGCATTCAGCCGCACAAGATACACGCCTGACGGCTGCTGTTCCGCGTTCCACGTCACCTGATGCCGCCCGGCGTTCTGCGTTCCGGAAACGAGCGTCGCCACCTCGCGTCCGCTAATGTCGAAGATCGTCAAATTCACCGGCGCCGTAGCGGTCAACTCATACTCGAGTTGCGCCACCGCATTGAACGGATTCGGGTAAGACGAAAGGATAAAGGACAAGGGATGAGGGATGAAATTATCCTCCGCCGCCAGCACCTCTTCCTGCGGCAAGGCGAACAAAAATGCGCCGCCCGGCACGCCGCCCGGCAGCGGCGCGGTCGTGAAAACTGCATACACTGTCCCGCCGTCCACCAGGACGTCCACGCTATTGCAAGCTTCGTTTTCGGGCATCGGCTCGATGTGCAACAGGCCGGTGGACTGCCCGTTGGCATCCATCCCTTCGATCCACACCTGTTGTTCGCCCTGCGTCTGCGACACCACGAACCCAATCACGCTCGTGCCCCACGGTCCCGGCGCAATATTCCAATAGGCCGCAAAGCGCTGCACCGGCAGCGGTCCCGGATCGAACGGGTCATGCGCTATGGTGAAGTCCATTGCATGTATGACCAATCGCAGGCTGTACTCCACCGGACTCGAAGTGGGCTGGACGCTCGTCACCAGCATCCGCAGTTCGCCGTTCGTATAGTCGAAGGCCGGCGTGCTGTTGAACCAGCCGTCGGCCAGTGTTTCGTGATACAGCGTCACCGGATTCTGCGGCGTACCGTCGCTGGCGAATGGATGCAGAACTGCATCTATTACGATCGCCGCTCCTTCTTGATGCGGATTGTACTCCACCAGAATCGCTTGCGATCCCGCCGCGTACACAAAAGCGATGTTCGTCAGCGCCAGCGTGTCTTCGCGGGTGATCGTGCCGTTCACGTCCGCCCAAATCAAAATCTGCTGATTGATGTTGAATTCATAATAGGTGACAAAAATGCCGCTCGGCAGCGTGATCGCCGTCGGACTGATCGCGTTTCCGCGATGCAACGTATCCAGTATCTGCCCCTCCGGGGAGATAAACAGGAGTTCGAGTTCCGTCACTCAACTGTGGTACACCATGTACGGATCGCTGCCGTCCATGGCGTGCAGAATCGTCAGGTTTCCCGGGCAATAGATCACGCCCAACGGCACTTCCTGATAGTTGATGCGTTCCACCACCTGTCCCTGTGCTGCCACGCGCGCGCCATGCGTCGCCACTTGCGCCTCCGACACCGACGACCACGAGCACAACAGGTTCGCACCGTCGTGCTCGATGTGCGGATAGAAATAATTGATGCCGGTTCCCAGATCCAACCGCACCGGATCGAAATCCTCCTGTGCCAACAGCATCAGCGGCACGGCCAGCAGCAGTACAATGTAAGCCAATCTCATGTTCATTCCATGGTTGTAAAGAATGCGGGAAAAGAGAAGTTTTGATGTGGTTTTCAGCAGAGCCGTCTTGCGGTGTTCATTTTGGAATTTCAACTTGCGGCTCATACGTGTACATTTCGGGCAGGTTCTTGTCTGACTGTCCGTCACGTTGTAAGCTCGCCGTGGAACCTGCCTCGGCGAAATTATCAAGCAGATCCTCTGCTATTCACGCGCCGGGCGAGTTTCGAAGCATTCCTGTATCCTGAAGCCACAACCGGAGGTTGTGGCTAGTCTGATCGGGTCCGACTGGGATTTCGGAATTTTCACTCGGGCTTCATCCTTCATCCCTCATCCTTCATCCTTTCTTCACTTCCACTTCGACAGCGCCTCGAAGTACTGCCGGATTAACTGCTCGTAGTCCGGCGTGTACTTCGCGTCGAGCGCGCGCAACAGGTCTTCGCGGAGCTGATCCTGCCCCGGCTTATCGGGCAGTTCGCGCGGCGAACTGCGCATCACGTCCTGGCCGGTCTGCGATTGCCGCTTGGGCGAGAACTCGCGCTCGCGCTGCGCCCGCTGGAAATCCAGCAGCCGCGTCTCGATGTGCTCCTGCTTTTGCAGCGTCTGCTCGCTCACGTTGCGGTCTCTCAAGTCCTGCGCCACGTCCTGCATATCCTTGGCCACGTCGTCGAGTTTGCCCAGACTCTGCTGCGACGCCGCCACCTCTTCCGCTAATTCCTTCGCAGTTCTCGCCAGCGCATCCTGCTCCACGGCGATCCGCTGCATCGAAGCCTGCTCACCCATCGAAAGCTGGCCGGGGTTCTGGTTGCCCATCATCTCCTGCGTCTGCTGATTGAGCTTTTGCTGCTTCCCTGCCATCTGCCCCGCGTTGTTGCACATCGAGTTCGGGTTCGGCTTGTTGCACGAACTCTTGCTCGATGAACACGACGACTGGTTCTGCTTCAGCGCCGCGTTTAGCGCCGAAAGCGCCTGCTTGCGGTAGTGCGTCGCCGTGCGCGGGTCGCGCTCCTGCGTCGCTTGCGAAGCCTGATCCATCTGCATCATCGCCTGATGCATCGCGCCCATCAGCTGCGGCGTCACATACATGGACTGCTTCGCCAGCTCCGTCAGATCCTGATTTACGCGCTGGAGCGCTTGTTTCAGGTTCTCTTGCTCCTCCGCGGCCTCGGCCATCTGCGGGCTGCCCGCTTCGAGGTCTTCGGACTGCTTCCACAGCGCTTCCTGCCGCATCGAAAGATCAAGCAACTGATCGCGCGACCGTTCCAGCTTCGCCAGCGCTTCGAAGTCCATCTCCTGCGACATCTGCTGCTTGATATTCTGGAGCGCGTTCGCCATCTCCGACATCTTCCGCCGCGCGTGTTTGCCCTTCTTCTTGGCCGCCTGGTTCTGGCACATGCTCATCTGCTGCGAGTTCTGCTCCATCTGCTCGCTCAGCTTTTCCTGCTCGGATTCCTTTTGCAGCTCCTGCATCTGCTCCTGTGCCTTGGCCTGATTCTCCTTCATCTCTTTGGCCAATTCCGCCATCTTTTTCTCGATCTCCTTCATCTCCTGCGCGAGCTTCTTCTGCTCTTCGGCGTTCTTCTGCGCGGTTTCGGGAGTGTTCTGTTCCATCTTCTCGTTGAGCTGCTCCTGCTGCCGCCCGAGTTCGTCGAGGCGGCGCGTCAGCTCGTCGAGCTTCTTCTCCATTTGCAGCTGCTTCAGCATGTTCAAGGTCTGGTCGAGCGCCTGCTCGAATTGATCCTGATGCTTCTGAAAATTCTCCATCGCCTTACGCAGCTCCTCTTCCGAGGGCTGCTGCATCGCCTGCGCGAGCTTCTGCAGCGCTTCGCGCATCTCCGGCGTAATCACTTCTTTCACCAGCTCCTGAATCTGCTGCATCTTATCCATCACGGAGGGCGAGAACATCGAGCGCTGCTCGGCCTGCTGTTGCGCCTGCTGAATCGCGTCGGCGACTTTTTCCAGCAGGTCGTTCATCGCCGCCTGCTTCTGCATCAGCTGCTCGATCTCCTGCTTCTTCTCCCAGCTCATCTCCGGGTTGGATTTGAACTCTTCGACCGCTTCATCCACCTTCTTGCGAATCTCTTCCGACTCCTTCATCAGATCGGCTAGCGAAATCTGCTGCGTCTGCGCTTGCGCCTGCTCTTTCTCGAACAGCTCCTGCATCGAGGGGTAGCGCAAGAGCCGCGTCTCCGTGCGCGCGCGTTTCGGGCCGTGGATCCGGTCGTTGTCCCACACCTCTACGAAGAACATCACCTGATCTTCCGGCAGGAGGTCTAAGGGCGTCAGGTCCCACAAGAGTTCGCCGGTCGCTTTCCCCGGCTCTACAACTTTGTAATCTATCGCCAGCGGCTGATACACCGACTCGTCATCTTTTACCTCGGGCGCTTCATAGGCTGACGTGCGATGATAACGCAGCGTCATCCGCGTGAAGCCGTAATCGTCCAACGCTTCCGCAACCACGGAGACCTTCACGTTCGCCGCGATGTCAATATCCTGCGCCGGCTCGAGCAGCGTAATCATCGGTGCTTCATCGGGGCGCGCCGTAATCCGGTACAGGATTTGATCGCGGCTGTCGAAGCCGTCCGTATCCATCAGGCGAATGCGGTAGTATCCGCTCCGCTCGACCATGAAGTCGCCGTTTGCCCGCGATCCGTCCAACGCTAGGCTCTGCGTCATCCCCGGCTTGAGATCATCCCGCGCGGCGGAGGAATCCGTCGCGATAAACTCCAATCGCGCACTTTTCAAACTCTTCGTTGCTGCGAGCGAGAGTTTCACTTTCGTCCCGATCAGCGCTGACACGTCACCCACATTCTCTTCGAGTGTTTGCTCTTCGAGATTCGTGTACGCCGGCGGCATCAGCTTCAGCGAAAGAAATCTCACGGCGGGCAGTTCCTGCACCGCCACATTGTACTTATCGGTTTTCACTCGGCCCGCCATTGCCCAATACGTAAATGGCGACGTAATCCCGCGATAGGTGTAGTGATATGTTCCCCCTCCGTTTACGGGGGGGGTAAGGGGGGGCTGGAGTGAAAGAGTAATCGGTTCGGTGGCTGACTTCCCTTTTTCGATCCGTTCCAGCGTAATTTGTTCCGGCGCCTGACCGTCCGCCGTAATTTCTACGTCTAACGAATCCCCGCGCACGAGCGACGCGTCGCCCGGTCGCATGGTGAGCGTAAACGGCGCGGGCGGCTCAAACTCTTCGCCCGGCTTCATCACCCGCTCCGCCGCGGACAACAATGGACGATGCGCAAACGCGAGCAGCAGCACAGCCAACCCGCCGGCGGCCAGGGCCATGCGCAGCGCGAGTTTCAGCGTGCGCCGATCCATCAGCGTCTTCGGCTGAATGGGCTTCAGGTCTTCGGCGACGGAGCGCCCGGCTTCCAGCACGAGTTCGCCGGAGTAGCCTTCCTTCTCGGCGGTATCCGCGCGTTCAAGTAACTGCAGCGCGTTCAGCACGCGGTCACGCACGGCGGGCATCCGCTGCGCATAATCGTGGGCGAGCTTCTGATCTCCCGGCGCGAACACCGTGTACTTGAGTAACGGCCACACGATTCCCATTCCCAGCGCGGCCACCGCCGATGCGATCCAGAGGCCGATGAACACCAGCCGCACCCCGCCGGGGAAATGTCCCACCGCTTCCACCAGCATGATGAGCAGGCTGACCGCAATGAACGCTGTTCCCGCAAGCAAAACGCCGCTCTTCAAGCGGTTGGCAAGGACCGCTCTCCTCAGCCCCGCCATCCACTCCCGAATTGTCGTCAAAACTTCCCGTGCACCCATGGATCTATCTCTGGTTTAGTCGTTTCGTTTGAATGTCATCCTGCAAACATGCGGAACTGCTCGCGTTCACCACTCTGCCGTTATCCCCGTCGGCAACAGGTGAAAACTCAGCCTGTGCCCATTTTCATTTTTCAATCTTCGTTTTTCAATTTTCACCACATTCACGCCCACCGCCGTGCTCCATGCCGCCGCGGCCAGCACATCCGAGAGCCAATGGCGATCCAAATGCATGCGCTGAAACGCCGTCGTCGCGGCAAGTCCATAGAGCAACACGGTAACAACCGGACGTCGCGCTTCCGCCGAGAGCACCGACGCCAGCACAAACGCTGTCGTGACGTCGCCCGACCAGAACGAGAGCCGGTCATCGTTGGTGGTCGGTCCGTGGAAATCCGCATGCCCGCGATTCAAATAGGGTCGCGCGCGTCCCATCGTGTGCTTGATGAGCTGCGTTCCCGCTTGCGCCACCGCGTAGCTCACGACCAATTCCGGTCCGATCCGACGCAGCGCCGATCGCTTTGCGGCATACCCGCCCACATAAAACGCTCCCGCCGTGGCAAAGTATAGGGCACTGTTCTGAAACGTATGCCCGACGTCATCCACCGTGCCGAGCCATGCTTGATCCCAGCTTCGCACCTCGTCGCGTACGTCCGTTTCTATCGTCGCCGACAAAAGCACTCCCGCCGCCACTCCCCCTGCAACAAGCCAATCGCTCGTCTGGGCATGAAACGGCGACACGAGAACAGCCTTCGTCACCTTCACGGCTCGCCGCCCATCTGCGGACAGCGTATCCACCCACGCTGGGTCAGCCCACACGCGCCCCGGCCATCCCAAAAGCAGAATCCCACCAATCCATAAGATAATTCTCAACTTGCTAATCCACAATGGGGAGGAAGAACATTCCGACAAGCCAACAATCCGAGAAGCCGACAACAGATTTCGGCTTGTCAGCTTGTTATTCGACTCCTCGACTGAGCGCATACAGCAGCACATTCGTTCCCATTTGCAGGGCGGCGGTGCGCTTCTCGACCGGATCGCCGTGGATGGACCCGTCTTCCCAGCCGTCGCCGAGGTCGCACTGGTAGTCATAGAAGGCCACCATCACCCCGTTGTAAAACAGCCCGAAGCCCTGCGCGGGCAGATTGTCGTGTTCGTGGACCTTCGGTAACCCATTGGGAAAGCTGTAATAAACATGGTAGATCGGATGGCTGAACGGCAACTCCATCCAATCCGATTCGGGGAGGACTTTTTTCATCTCCCGGCGAAACGAGGCATCCATCCCATAGTCATCGTTGGCGAACAGGAAGCCGCCGGTGGTCAGAAAGGCCCGCAGGTTGGCCACGTCATCCGGGCTGAACGCGACATTTCCATGCCCATTGATAAAGACCACCGGGTGGGAGAAAAGTTCAATCGAGGCCGGTTCGACCGCCGCCGGTTCCGGCGCGACCTGCACATTGGTATTCGAGCGGACATATTGGCAGAGGTTTCCCAACGCCCGCGCCGCGCTGTACCAGTCCCCGCCTCCCTTATACTTAAGGATGCCGAGTTCGAGGCCCGGTTTCGTCGTGGGGATAGGGGGGGTCGGGGTCTGCGCTACGACCACAGCGGCCAGCAGGAGGCAGGCGAGAACACACGCGACCCACAGTCGCCACGGCCTACGGAAATCAGTCAAGGTCAAACTCGCAGATTTTGGGTTAACGGTCACCTGATAAACTCTTCCAACAGATATTTTGTTGCTCATTCTCCCCCTACTTCAGTAGGGGGATCAAGGGGGTTCGAGTCGCCGAGCGGGGTCGCGTCTTTTTTACTTCCGGCTGCCTCCGGCTGCCCTTTCGCGACCCCGCCGCAGGCAAAACTCACAACAGTATCGCCGTGGCGGGTCCAGGCCCGGCAAGAACGAAGGCGCGACGCTTCATAGACCCGCCCGGCCACCGAGAGTGTGAGCTTTCCCGCGCACATGATTTTGTAGGGGCCGCTTGCATCGCCCGGCGCAACGTTACGATTCACCGTGACCGTTTGGTAGATGCAAACGGCAGTTTGCGATTTGTCGTGCCGTACGGCTGTGCGCTCTTCTTTTGCCTCAACCGACAACGCTCGCTGGCACCTGTTGAGTTTCAATCTGCTTCTGGATCGCTGCGCGGAAGTCAAATGGCTTACTGATCCATTTGAAAAGTTGTTTAGTTCCACCGGTTCCCGAGACAACTAGGCGTCCATAACTGCCCAGTTGCTCTAAGAGCCCTTGCTTTACCTCGATTCCTTCGACCTTCGTCAAAAGAATTTCTATGCTTCGTCGGCCAATGAATCCGTCTTTCATTACGACGCGTCGCGTCGTAACCGCAAATTCGGACATGCGATAACGAAACAAATTGGAGATGAAGGTGATGATTGCAAACAGGAGCATGATTGCGCCAATTGCATGACCTACATCACTTGAACCAGAACGAAACATCAGGAAAAGCAGAAAGAAGATCACCGTGTCGAGGAAGATAAATGGGGTAAGACGACCGCGGTAGACAATCTGCTCGTTTGGGATTAGTGTTCGTTCAACGTACGACATTGGGTTCTCTCTTTTTGGTTTTCTCGCACGGCAAGTGTCTTCGCCTGCCCGCTCGGGAAGAATTTCGACTGTGATGATATTTTCAGAGCCGCGGCATGTGCCGACACATGCCGCCGCGCTCCTTACTCCGCCACTCTGTCCCGGAACTCCAAATACGATTCCTGACCAAACGCAATATGACCCTTGTTCTCAGCGACCGGCCAATAGCCAAGCTTGGGCGTGCCGGGGATGGACCACGAGTGCGCGCTCGCAATAATGGCTTGTTCTTCCAGGTAGATTTGGTAGTTCTTTTGCGGGCTGAAATTCACGACCCATTGAATTGGCTTTTGCAGAACTCTCTCCCCGCGCTGCCCGTTCAGGATCGTCGTTTCGCTATTGGAAGCAATCTCTTGACCGTTTTCCTTCAGCGAAACTTTGATGCTCAACGGATTGCCAAATGTGGACACACCAAAATCCGGCGCGCCGATCTGCACCTTGTACAATTCGACGATATGCGTCGCGGCCTTCTTCGGATAGCGCGGATCAATGAGCTTGGCGGCTTGTTTGACTTGATCTCGCGAGCATCCAAGCAACAGAGACAAGAGCAGCAGGGCAGAAACAAAAATGCGGGATTTCATGTTCGGCTCCTTTTGTTGCGTACGAATGATCTGGAAGTGTGGATTAGGTCTTCGCGTGCCCCGTAACGATTCCCCGAGAGATCCTTCACTTCGCGCGCCGATAGGGAACTGTACCTGCGATTACGAGCAACGACGGCGCGCTTCGTTCAAGGATGACAACCCAAAAGACGGCGTTATGACGGGCGATGCAATCAGCCCCTACCAGAACACCCACAAGGGGTGTTCCTACGAAATCGCTCGGGAATTGCCTTTCGTTCATCGTTCACCGTTGATTTATCTTCGCAACTTCGTCTCTTCGCTTCTTCGCTTCTCAGCGGTACATCTTCACAATCTCCGCAATCGGTTTGCTTGTCTTCATCTGCTCCGCCCACCCCGTTCCCAGCCACCAGTCGTTGGCGTAGGCGGTGAGATCGAGACTCGCTTTGGCCGTCAGATAGCTCACGAACTCGCGCGCCGTGGCGCCGTTCGCTTCCTTCTCCTGATAGAAGTCGCCGATCAGCCGCACGAACTCTTCCTGTCCCACCAGTTCCCACAGCACGCGACACGCCACCGCGCCGACCGTGTAGCTCATGCCTTCGATCTGCTTGGTGCCGAAATCCACCGGCGCCACGCTCGCAATCTCCGGATTTTTTGCGAGGTCGTCCTTAATTCGCCCGGCCAGCCAGTTCATCGTCTGATCGAGCTTATCCGTGCGATCCAGTTCGTCAGCGGTGCGCCATTCCAGAAACGTCGCCAGCCCCTCTTCCCAACGGCACGGCAGCGGATCGGTCGAACGCACGTTCCATTGATGCGAGACCTCGTGATACACCTGATGCAATTGGCTCGAGTCCTTAAACGCATCCGCGGTTTGCAGAATGCTCGTCACGTCCGACTGCGAGCCGTAGCCCTCGGGAATCTCGATCACGGTGAATCCGCTCTTCGCGTGCAGCGGCCCGAACCAGCGCGTATAAAGCTCCATGCACGTTTCCATCGCCGCGAGCACGTTCGCGCCGCCGGTCGCGTCGCCGGGCAGATAGTAAACGTTGTTCGCGCCGTTTGACAACTGGCCGTACTTGGCGATTGCCACGTCCATCCGCCACGCGGGTTTGATGTTCTGAAACGTGAACACCGCGCGCCCGTCTTTTGATCCGATCCCCGTCAGCCGCCCGCCGTTTGCCGCCGTGTAGCCCTCCGGCACCGTCACCGAAATTACGTAGTCATAGGCCTGTAATCCGCTCTTGCGATCCACCACGCGATTTGGATAACCCACGATCGGATAGGCGTAGCAATCCATGCGCAGCAGCGTGAACTCCGGCGAGATCCGGTCCTGCGTGTAGAGCATCCCGGTTTCCACGTAGCCCTGCATGAAGCCGTCATAGCGAATATCCAGCGTCGTGCGCTTGTTTTTTGCCAGCGGCTCCGGCAACGTGACCTCGACGAAGTTCACTTCCATGCTGTCCATGTCGTCGAAGAACAGGTTGCGCTGCGTGAACGTGAGTTCCTGGCGGTTCGCGCCTTGGATCGAGTGCACTGTCATCATCTTGTAGAGCAGGAGCGGCACCACCGTGGCATCGTCGCTGGCGGTGTTCTTGACTTCGATCCGGCACGCCGCCGTCAGCATGGCTTTTTCGAAATCCACGCTCCAATCCAAGTCGTAGCGCGTGGTTTTCAGCGTGATGCGCTTGTCGGCGAAGTCGGCGTGGGCAAGGCTTGTAAGAATGAGAAAAAAAGCAAAGAGTGCTCTGTACATGAGGGATACCTTTCTCAAAAGGATGCTAAGATCGAATGGTTTGTCATCCTGACACCGTCTTCGGTGGAAGGATCTCATGTTCTTGCAGGGTGAAAACAAACATAAGATCCTTCAGCCCGCGGAGGACTTCAGGATGACAAGTGAAGAATTACCACATCCACCGGATCGCATCGCCGATGGTGCGCTGCCAATTGCCCCAGCTGTGGCCGTCGGGGACGTAGATCGCCTGATAATCGTAGCCCTTCTGTTGGAGCGTCGTGACCAGGCGTTGTTGCGCGGCGTAGAGACTTACGCCGCCGCCGACCGCGCTTTCATACGTGCCAACCTCGACATAGAAATGCAAATCATACGTTGGCGCAGCGGCAATCGAATCCATCAACGCGTCGCCGTTGAAAGAATAGTAGCCGGATTGCCCGATCGCCCATTTGAAATAATCCGGCTGCTCCCACGCCAGATACACCGCCCCCAGTCCCGCCGAACTCTCCCCCACAATCGCCCGCCCCTCGCGTGACGCCACGGTTGAGTAGTGCGCGTCAATATAGGGAATCAACTCTTCCACGAAGAAGCGCGCGAAGTTCGGATTCATGTGATACTCGCCCTCGCGGCCCGGCGGATTAGCCCACGGCACCGTCACCACAATGAACGGCGGCACATCGCCGTGCCCGCTCAGGTAATCCGCAATGTTGTGAATGTGGAGCAAATTGCGGTAATCCGGCCCGTCATGGGTATAGAGCACAGGATACGCATGCAGCGTGTCCAAGTTATAGCCCGCGGGCAAATAGACCGTCACGGTGCGCGTATTGTTCAGGATGTCGCTGTGAATCGAAAATGTCTCCGCTGTGCCGTGCTCGACGGTCGTGTCCGTGTTCACTTCCGGCGGCGGCGTGTAGCTTGGCATCCACATCTGCGAGTTCGGGCCGAAGCCGCCCAGCAGCGTGCGCGGGTTGCGCGGATCGAGAATCCAGTTGTTCCCCGGTAGCACGAACTTATAATCGAAACGCGCGTTTTTTTCGAAACGCTTGACGACATAGAAGAGCGTCGTGCCGTCCAGTCGCACCAGATGATCGCTGTCCGGATTCCAGCCGTTGAAGTCGCCCGCCACGGTCGCGCTGCTGCCGTTGGTTGTCAGCACAAACGCGGCCGTGCCGAACGCCGAATCCGTGGACACGTAAACCACCGGAATCGCGCGCGGTGCCCAGTACGCAAGAAACGAATCCACCAGCGCCTGACGCAGGCCGGGGTTCGTCGTGTCCGCTTGCGCAAGCAGCAGATCGAACGTCCACAGGGGCGACGCCGGCACATGCGGCGGATTCAGTATCCCTTGTTTGGGAACGATGGGCTGATCCGCCGGCGGAGGTGAATTCGTGGGCGGAAGTTCATCGTCGTCCGCGCACGCCGCCGCGAGAACTGTGCACGCGGCGATCAACAGAATAGAAAGGTAACGCATGATCGGATCCTCCTGCAGGTTCAAAGTCTGGAGAAGGGAATACGACGGAAGATTTGTGGAAGCGTCGTGGCGGGCATTGGATGCAGATGTGGGGGAGACCGCGAGTGTGCGGTGCGGAATTCTCAGTGTTCGCGCTCGCCGGGCACTCGCGAGTTCAGGGCCGGCAAACTCCTGCCAAAGATAGACACTTTGGCCGATAATTCCAAGCCCCTCTGTATAGATAATCGAAGTCATTATCTAACAGCCTCCACGTTTCGCAGCCAACTTTGACGGCATCGGTTTGAGGAGCGAGAAATGTGTCTTGCTGTGGCTGGCTTGTTGGCAGCGTACTCCAGTTAACTCAGTGCTTTAGATGTGAGATGAACCGGCCTGGCATAGATTGCAGATGGATTATCCCTGTCGTTATCTCGGATTGATAAATTTGGGTTTTTGGATTATCTTGACCCATCTTGTCTCTATTCATGACCTGATTTCCGGTGAATTCATCCTACGGAGGGCAGGGAAATGATCTCATCCAAAGCGGCTCGGCAATGTTCTTCGCTTTCGGTTTTCGTGACCGGCATGATCCTCGTGCTTCTGGCGTTGCGCTTCGTGGGGACCGCGCGGGCAGATGTGCCGGACGACGTGAAGTTTACACAAGCCGTTCGTCAAGCGTCGGAGCGCGAACTTCTCGAAAGGGGGAGTTTGGATCCGCCAATCATCCTCGGCATCGCCATCACGGTGGCGAATTCCATGGAACTCGCAGGAGCGGATTTCGAAAGACTTGTGGGCCGCTTTCGCGGGAACAGTAACTCGCTGAGCCTGCCGGATCCCCGCGATCCGCTGATCGCCGCGGCTCGGGTTGACGATTTCCTGCGCACCATCGGGATGTGGGAACCGTATTGCAAGCATCCGCTGATGTTCTATCAGGCTCTCCTCGGGGGAGCGTTTGTCCACAGCGGGGACGGTGGGCCCACGACCGGAAAGCTCACCGCGTCTCTTCTGTTTCGCACCCGGTTAGTGGATTGGGGGCGCAGCGTCGTACAAACTTGGCGTGATCCTTACGCGCACGAACGCGCCTTTCTGGATCTCATTGTGGACGCACAGTTCCTGACCCACGAGCCGCTGTTGGACACGACCGGTACAAACTTCATAGAATCCGTCAGCTGTTCGCGGCTTTCGTTCGCTCCCTATGGAGCCAAATCCCAACTGTTCTGGGATCGAGCGACGCTGGGTCTGATCGCCCGGTTTGACATCGCGAGCAAGGAAAGCACCGTCGAACGTCGTGAATATTCCTGCAGATATTTTGCCCAAGGAGTAGACCATGTCAGAACCACTTTGCACCGTAAGTTCATCCGGGCCGGAAGAATACATTTGCTTCACGTGTGTATGCCGGGAAGAGCATGAGCGCATTCGTGATCGCCGAAAAAATGCCTCCATCAAACCGACGGGCGGACGCGGATTGCTCGGCGACACCATGGGTCTGGCCCTGTCCGGCGGCGGCGTGCGCTCGGCGACGTTCAATCTTGGCGTGCTGCAGGCGTTGCACCGCCACGGGATCTTGAAACGAGTGGATTATCTTTCGACGGTCTCCGGTGGCGGATACATCGGTTCGTACCTAACCTGGTTCTGCTCCCGAAAAGAGAGAACGCTCGAGAAAGACTTTCCCTTCGGGACAGGCCGGGAAGATAATTTGGGCGAACCGGGCCGGATTCGCGCCTGGTTGAGAGATCACGGCAAGGTTATCACGCCCGGCAGGAAAATGGGAATCTGGGCCTTTGTCGGCTCCATCTTGTCCGCGTGCGTGTTTAACCTGCTGATCGTGGTGCCGATCGTCTTGCTTGTGCTGTTCGGCCTGAATCAGGACGTACCGCAGAACTGGTTATGGAATCCCAATTACGGTCCGTTGCCATGCTTCACCGTCGCTACGTTCTACGATGCCTTGCGCGTGCTTGGGTATATGTGTCTGGCGCTGTTTCTGCTTCGGATCGTTTTTTACGGCCTGACCTCCGCTACCGGATGGCAGCGCCGGGCCACGAAGCAAATCCGCTGGTTCTACCGGAACGGCACTCTGCTCAAGCTGTCGTTGGTGTTCATTGCGCTGGGCTGCCTGCCGGACCTGTACACCCTGGCCCTGAAGATCGGCCGAACGCCGGCAACGGCGTTGGCCGCTCTGACGAGCATCGCTTCCATTGTCGGCGCCAGAAAAGGGGAGCAAAAGGGCATGATCACCAGCAAGGCCACGCTCGGACTTCTGCTCTGGTTGGGCGCAGCGCTGATTCTGGTTGTTCTGCTGCTCGCGCTGTATGCTTTCGCCCGGTCAGCCCATCTGCACGTTTTGGTGGGGGTTTTGGTTCTTGCGATCCTGTTGATCCTTTTCGGGAACACGAACCACACCTCCGCTCACCGCTACTACCGCAACGCCCTGATGCGCGCCTACTTGCCGACCAGACAGGACCTGTTTCGCCACGAGCAAGCGCCAACGCTCCCGACGGAAAAGCCGGACGATCCGGACACCTTCATGATGCACCAGATCGAGCAGACGGATGCGCCGTATCACGTGATCAACGTCGCCATGAACACGATGGGCTCGCCCGAACCGAAGCGCGCCGCGCGGGGCGCGGAGAATTTCATCTTTTCTCCGCTGCACAGCGGCTTTGATTCGTTCTACCTGCGCATGCCGGCGACGGAAGCAGGGGCCAAGGAGGCTGCGGACGAGGGGAGAATGAAACTGGCCACTGCGATGGCGGTTTCCGGAGCCGCCGTGAATCCCAACATGTACGCCACCCGCGCCCGTCCCATCTCGTTCTTGATGACGCTGTTCAACCTTCGTCTGGGCTACTGGATCACCCGGCCCGGCAAAAATCTAATTCAAAGCGCCGGGATTTTCCCCGCCCGGGTCCTCTTTTACATGTTGGCCGAAATGTTCGGTCGGGGACTGAAGGAAACGAGTCCCAGTGTACACCTTTCCGATGGCGGGCACTTTGAAAACCTCGGGCTCTATGAACTCATTCGCCGCCGCTGCATGTACATCATTGTCGTTGATGCCGGGCAGGACAAGAAATGCTTTTGCGCCGATTTAGGACGGGCCATCGAGCTGGTGCGCATGGACTTTGGGGCCAAGATCACGATTGACCTCGAACCAATGCGCAAGAAAACCAACGGCGCAGCGGCGACAGAACCGGAGGCCTTTGCCGTCGGCAGAATCACCTATCTTCCGGCGAAGAACAACGAACCGCCGATTGACGAAGGCTATCTCTTATATGTCAAACCAACCCTGCTGAAAAACATATCCCGCGATGTCGAGACGTATGCCTTCGAATGCCCGGACTTCCCTCACGAATCCACGGCGGATCAGTCCTACGATGAACGGCAGTTCGAGTCCTACCGCGAGCTTGGCTGGCAGATTATCCATCATCTCTGGCTCGACCACGCACGAAACAACACCAATCCCAGCGTTGCCGATTTTCTCAAATGGATGGAAGTCAAGGCACCGACGGACTGATTCCTAGCGCGGCCGTCCGTGCTCCCGCGAAGCAGCAGACCGGGCCAAAAGGCCCGGTCTGCTGCTTTTTGTCTCTATCAGTCAGCAATTACGCTTTGATTTCCACGTACGTTTTCTCGCGCAATTCCTCCACCCAGCGGCGGAAAATCTCGTCCTGCTTCTTGGCCAGCGCCATGCGCGAGATCCGGTCGGGATCATCCGCGAGCGTTACCGGGCGGGCAAAGACGCGATCGGTCACGCGTACGACGTGTACGCCGAATTGCGTGCGCACCGGTTCCGTCACCTGCCCCGGCTTCAGCGTAGCGAGCGGCGTCTTGAACTCTTCCGGCAGCTCCTCGGGCGCAAACCAGCCGAGGTCGCCGCCCTTCTGCGCCGTCTTGCCGTCCGCCGAATATTGCGTTGCGAGTGGATCAAAATTCGCGCCGCCGCGCACCGCCACCACCACCGAGTCCGCGCGCTGGAACGTCGCCAGCGTGTCGGCGGAGGTGGGTTGAATGTGAAAGAGAATGTGACTTGTGGAAATTTTTTCGCCCACGCGGTCGTCCACGCGAATCAGATGCACGCCGAAGGGCGAGATCACGGGCGCCGAGATCTGTCCCGGTTCCAACGCATAGGCCGCGGCTTCGTATTCCGGCACGAGATCGCCGCGATTGGTCAGCCCGAGCTTGCCGCCGCGCGCCGCGGAGGCGGGATCGTCGGAAAACTTGGATGCATATTCCTCAAACGTGACGGCGCCGGAAGTGATCAACGCGCGCACGGAATCCGCTCTGTGTATTGTGGCCAGCTTCGAGGCCTCGGAGAGCTGATCCGCAATCAGAATATGCGCGATGCGCACCGCGTCTTTCAAGGGTGGAATCGAGTCCTTGTAGGCCTCCCAGAACTTCTGCACTTCTGACGGCGAGACCTGGATCTTCGTAAGTTTTTCCTGCTTGAGCTTGTCAATCATCATGCTCTGCTCGACCAGCGGACGGAATTGCCGCTTGAGTTTGGCAATTGGCATTCCATAATACTCTTCGAGCCGTTGCTGTCCGCCGGCTTGTTCCATCAACTGTTTCAGGCGCGCGTCGAGTTCGCGATCCACGTCACGCGGCTGAACTTGAATCGTATCGGCGCGCGCCTTGGCTAAGAGCACCTTCTGATCAATCAGATCCTCGAGGATCAGCGCCTTCAGGCTGTCCACGCGCGATTTCGGAAGCTTGGATAGCGCATCAGGCGAGCCGGCATTGAATTGCAGATATTGAAAGACCTCGGATTCGAGGATGATCTCATTGTCCACGACCGCAACGATTCGGTCAACGACGTCGCCCTCCCCGGCAAAGGCCGCCATCGTGAACGTCAGGATCGCCGCCAGTCCAGCCAGCATGGTCTTCAACGTTATGTCTCCTTGGAATCCACCACGTCAGGTCGTGGTGAGTAGGTGAACTATGGAAGCAAGTTCAATTAATGTACGAAGATGCTCGCACTTTTTCAACGCCCAAAAGCTCCGCCCTAAGGTCTAATTCTGCGTCCATCCGGTGGGAGCCGGCTGGTTGTCGCCACGGCTCGGAAAGCTTGGTTAACGCCCTGCTCCCGGCTTCCCCGATACTCCCAAATGAGAGGCATTGCACCCCATGTTGTATGGAAAAGACCCGTCTTTCTGCCTTCTTCGCTTCGTCCTGTGCCGATACCTTGCATAACCTATTAAAAAACAACCGCTCATTATCGCAGATAGACCAAAGGGTCGTGAGCGTTTAGGCTGAAAAATCTCAAGTTTTATTTCAGTAGCTCTTGACCTTTTATCATAGTTACTATATTCTTTACTTCACGTGCTTGGTAACTACAATGAGCTTTTTTGACCAATAGAGACGACCCTGACTGGATGAGGAAGGACCTTTAACCTGATGGAGAAAGTTGACATGAAGAAAGTTATTGCATTGGTGGTTTTTTGCCTCGTAGCCTGCACTACGATGGCGCTGGCAACGGATGTTCTGGATGCCGTGCAACTGAACAAGACCATACCGGTAAACCCAGAGCGCACCGGGAGTTGCGCGTTGACCGCCGTCCCGGACACAGCGAACGCCATTAATATCTGGAGTTCGGCAACATGGCTCGTGGGTTCGGCTCACGGGATGTACATTGACGCCTTGTCGGAAGACACGACAGCTGGGTGTTCGGTTCCGTTTTATCCGTTCCATGCTACGTCGGTTGACTTCCTGTTCACCCCGTACAATGACGACACCACCGAAGTCGGCCAGACGGCAACTTACGAGATCCTGTTCACCTGCCCGAAGGATTTCTCCTCGGGATCAGCAACCGAAGACTGTCAGGGCCCCGGCGTGCCCTTCGCGACCTACACGCTGACCCACACGATGGTGCGCGGAGATTATGACGCGAACGGTTTCGGTCTTTTGTTCTGGATCAATTTGCCGGTGGATGTGTGCATTGATCGTCCGTTCTTTCTCACGGCCCGCTTGACCGGATGGACGGGTGGCCCCACGACCTTCGCTCCGCAGATTATTTGGCACACGCAGAAGAATCCTTTGACGCAGGCCGGCAAGCGCTGCGACAATTGGCTGTCTCTGCCCGTCGTGGGTTACACGTGCTGGCTGCTTGACGGCTTTGATATCGGCTACGGCTGCACGCCACCGCCGACCGGATTCCCAGCCTGCTTCCCGGGCGCCGCTTTCATGTTCGTGAACGGCGATGCCGGTGTGTCGTGTAATCCTGTGGCGTGCGCGCCGCTGCCCAACAACTATCCGGGTGACGATGCGAGCAACCCGATCGTGGTGAATGCCACGCCGTGGACGACGGTCGTCGATCTGTGCAACTACACGAGCGATTACAACTACTACGACGACGCGGGAGCGGTTCCGGTGACCACGCGCCGTTTCACGGGTCGTGGAAACGATGCCGTGCTGCAAATCGCGTTTGATCCCGCTCTGCCAGCCGCTTGCTTTGCTGTCACTCTGACTCCGCAGTGCACGGCGCCAAACATCCTTCGTCTGCGGACTTGGATCACCGATTCGTTCGGACCGCTGTACTGGGGCAATCCGCAATACCCGAACCCCAATGTGGCTCAGACGTACAATTTTACCGCCAGCGGTCTTGGCTGCCAGGCCGCCGACACGTATCTGCTGTACATTGACGGCTACCCCTGCTGCTGCCCGGTGAACGTGGCCTTCAGCGGCGACAGGCCGTTGCCGGTCGAACTCAGCAGCTTCCAGGCGATTGCCGGAAACGGTGAAGTGACCGTGTCGTGGGCGACTGCCTCCGAGCGGGACATGGATGTTTTCCAAATCACCCGCGACGGCGAAATCGTCAACGAGACACCCGCCACGAACAGCGCAACGGGCCATACCTACACGTTCGTGGATCGCAACGTCGTCAACGGCCGGCCCTACTCGTATCGCTTGGCCGCGTATGCCCTTGACGGCTCTGTGACGCTCTACCCGCGGGCGGAGTCGGCGACCCCGATGGCGAACATCGTGACCGAGTATGCGTTAGGCCAGAACTATCCGAACCCGTTCAACCCCTCCACCTCGATTTCCTACGCGGTGAAGGATGCGGGTCTGGTGACGTTGACGGTGTACACGATTGATGGCCGCGAAGTGGCCACGTTGGTGAACGGTTCACAGGAGACCGGCAACTACACGGTGTCCTTTGATGGCAGCGACCTCGCCAGCGGCGTGTATCTCTACTCGCTGACGGTGAACGGCTTCAGCGCCACCCATAAAATGGTGCTGATGAAGTAAGCCGCCGACGGTAATCTGCCCCTCAGCAGATTGCTCACGGAGAGATTCACGGCATAACATGATACCGGCGATGCTCCACCCCGGGCGATTCCGGGGTGGAGCACCCTCCGTTAACACGATGCTTTGACATCCGAAACGGGCGCGAGGAGTTGCATCTCGTGCCCGTTTTCGCTTGCAGTCTCCAATGTAACTAACACACTCAAATCTGGATTATAACGCGGAGAAACTCCGATGAGAAAAGTGTTTGCGTTTGGGTTGATTCTGGTGGTTTCAGTTGTCGTGGTGGCCAGCGTGCCGGATGGACAGCTCGTGCTGCCGCTGAAAATGCGCTCTGCCGAAAATCCCTTGGCAACCGTTGCCATCCAGAGTGACGTCGCGGATGCGTACGCGCATGGCGACGAGAATGGTCTAATCTCCGAGCGTCCCGGCGGGCGTAATCCGCTGGACGTTGTGGACAGTACGCTGTTTATTGATTCTTTGGAAGGCGCCTACGCATCATGGGTGAGCGAAGACCTCGCTTACAGTCCGGACACCTATTGGCATCTGGAGGGCTTTCACGCCCTGGGCGGCTCCGGTGACGCGATCCGTTGCAGCAATCCAGCCATCGCCTGCCCGGCCCAGAATGGCGGCTATGACAACCACTGGCTGCAGTACCTGGTTTTTGATGCGGTGAATCTGGTGGGCACGACTGCCCCGCAGTTTGCGATCTCCGCAGACTGGGCGGTTGAGGTCCCGGGCGGCGAGCCGGTAGGATATGATCTGTGGGACAGTTGGAACGCATGGGCGTCCACAGACGGCGGCACGACTTGGAGCGTGCTGACGCCCTCCAGCCCGCCTTATACCGGCACCAGTTCTTACGCTTTCGGTGTAGAGTGGGGTATGGGACCGGGTATTCCGGCGTATGGCGCGGCTTCCGGCGGACACACGCCGTGCATCTTCCCCCTCACGGCCTATATCGGTCAGAGCAACGTCAAGGTTCGGGTGGCATTCTGCTCCGATCCGGCGTTCGCTTCGATTGACGCCTGTGCGACCACATGGGGTCTGGTGGTTGACAGCGTCCGCATCTCGGACGGCGCCACCACGTTGTTCTCGAATGATGGCGTAGCGGGCGGATGGAACGGTATGGGCGGCCCCGAATCGCCCGATGTGTGGGTGTTCGAATCCGATTCGACGTACGGCGACGTTCCCGGGTACCACTCGGCAAACAGCGCCTGGAATGGCGAGCAGACCGCATATTTTGTGAACCGGTCCATCGCCTCGTATCCGGTTACACTTCCGGCCGGCTACCAGAAGCTCAAGCTGACGTACTGGGTATGGTGCGATCTGCCCGATTTCACGGGCGGCGGCGGCGGCTCTCTGGAAGACTACTACCGGATCATGGTCAGCACCGACGACGGCGGGACGTGGACGCAGGTCTGCTACGACTATGCGTATGACAACGGGGAAGGCAGTTCTCTGGCTGGCTGGGTTCGTCGGACAAAAGGCCTTGTGGGTGGCTTGCAGACGATAGATATCTCGCTGGTGACCCGTACAGAGCCCAATCCTCCGGCCATCACGGTGCGGGTTGCCTTTGAAATGTCAACGGACGGCAATGACGATGGCGGCATCGGCACCGGTCTCCACATTGACGATGTGGAATTTATCGCCCAGCGGGCGCAGGCTACCGACCTGGCGACGCGCAACATTGTCGTGCCGTATCCGACGACGCTTGGTCTGCTGCGCGCGTGGTCTTTCGATTTCGTGAACGAAGGTCTGACGGCGCTGTCCCCGGTTCGCGGAAAACTGCAGTTCACGCGCCCTGACGGCACGACGCTGCCGCCCACGGGTGACTCCACCGTCGTGAGCGCGGGCGCACTGAACTACGGCGAGACCCGCACCATCCCGCGGACTTGGACCAACCCCGATCAAGCCGGCGCCTGGCGGATTCGCACCATTGCCAATGCCACCGGCGAGCAGGATCGCTCGAATGACACGACCAGAACGCCGAGCAACGTAACGCAGAACGACGATTCGTCGCTGGCGGTGTTTGTCCGTCCGACAAACGTGTTCGAGCTCGGCTATGGCCGTCGCACCGTGGCCAGCGCCTACTTGAATCCGCGCTATACCCACTTCACTCCGTTGGCCGACGGCGTGCCGGCGGCCAGCGCAGATACGATTGACATCACGCAGCTGCGCATTATGTGGCGTTACAATGAGGAACTCGCCGATTCGGGCGGACGCGTGCGGATTGACTTCTGGGAAGAAGGCGTGGATACGTTCCATACCGGCGCGTTGATCAACTCGATCACCACGCGGATTGACACCAGCGAGACCATCGGCGCCGCGGGCCGCGTCCATTGGTGGGAGATGGACCTCACGACGACTCCGGGACTGAGCAACCGCACGGGCAACTTCTGGGTGTCCGTGACGCAGTTGGACTCGTTCGTGATTAACGGTTCGCCGACCGCGGCGCCGCTGCCGTTGGGCATCAGCCCCGCTGGCGTCACCCCCGACGGTCATTCGTACTACCTGAACGTGCCGACGAACACGCTAACGCAGTCGGGCGGCCGTGTGCTGTTCAACGTGCTGATCCGCCCAACGCAGACCTCCACCCCGGCGGCGGTGAACAATCTGGTGATCAACCGCCAGAGCACCTCAAACGATATTCGCTTGACGTGGGGTCCGGCCGCCCGCGCGAACGGCTACTTCGTCTGGCGCCTGACGACGCCGACGCAAGTCTACAACACCGGCACGCTGCTGACGCCGCTGCCGATCACGGCCACGACGTTTACGGATGTCGGGGCCTTGGGCGCAGGAGCCAAGTTCTTCTACGTGGTCATCGCGACGAACTAACCCCCTGTAATTCCCCCGCATGGCGGGGCCGCAGAGACAAGGTAACAACCCGCCCGCCGAGAAATTCGGCGGGCGGGTGTCTTGTTTACACTCTGCTGACTCAAGCCTCACTTCAGCAGCATCAACTTCCGGGTTTGGTTGAAGTTTCCGGCTTTGAGTTGATACAGATAGACGCCGGACGCTACATTGCTTCCGTTCCATTCCACGCGATATGCTCCGGCTGCACGAGACTCGTTCACCAACGTGGCGACTTTCTGGCCGAGCGTGTTGAAGATTGTGAGTTCAACGTTCACTGTTTCCGGAAGATCGAAGCGGATTTCGGTGACGGCATTAAAGGGATTGGGGTAGTTCTGGCAAAGCTCGAAAGTCGTGGGTACACTCTCTCGCATTCGATCCGAACCCCCTCCGCTAAGCACGGCTTCCATGCGTCCGAGGACATCAGCGGCTCGGTCGGGTTGCGAATTGCCGGCAGAAAGAACTCCCGGATCATCCCATTCTGCCGACTGCAGCTCAGCCATTAGTTGTGTAAGAGTTGTCTTGTGATACTGGTAGTCAGAGCCGAACTCATCCAATAAGGCGACAAACTCCTGCTCCGCCGTTTCATATTGCTGTTGTTCCACCAGACACCAGGCCGCCGAGGCCCGACACTCATACTCTAACTCCTCGTCTTGTGTTGTGTTAGCCACGTTCAAGAAATATGTCCGTCGGTCAGACCAATCTCGCTGGGAGTACTTCTCGCAGAAGATAATTCGGTCCGGGCAAAGTTTGGCCTCTTTGCTTCCAGGAAAATCTGAGATGATGGACCTGTAAACGAGAATCGCGTCGGCGTAAAGCATGTCGTATTCCAGATCCAGTGCTTCCTCGAAACGCGCCTGAGACTCGGACGCGAGGCAGGTTTGGTAATTTACGATGGCGCATCGAGGACACGCTGTTGCCGGATCGACGGGATCCCAGTCATAGCTTGGGGGAAGCGCGCCGGGCGACGCTTCGCGACCTCCCCAATTGTTGCCGATGACCCATGCCTGACGGTTCGTATGTGCGTCCATGATCAGTGCCCCCGTACCCGCCTGCACGCGGTTACGGCCATTGCACATATCGAAGTTGGCGCCAACGCCGACGTACACTTGTGCGCGGGGTAAAGAGCCGTTTGCCGAGTTGCCGTAGATGCAGTTCTTGCCGTTCTGCAGTTGAAAGGCATGCCAACCCATATTGGTATAACCGCCCAAACAGAGTAGGCCCGGGCCGAAGTTAAGCGTACTCTCGATGCAGTGGAGCTTTAGATTCGCGTGCAGGTTCCGCAGGCCGCCATAGATATATCCTTGCCCGGCGGTTTCGCAGTTGTTGTGGATGTTTGTTCCGTCTATCGTGCAGGCTGAGTAATTATACAGCGAAACACCCACAAGGCTTGCCTCCTGAACCTCGCCGCCCACCATCGTCAAATTGCCAAAGTTGGCTACTCCGTATGATCCCCCAGTGATGTGGCAGTCAATTGTCTTCACCGTTGCCCCCGGTGAAATGAACAAGGGCAGAGTGAAATCGTTGAATGTGCATTGATTGAACGTCGTGAAAGAGCCCCCTGCGGGCCTCGGACCGTAGAACGCCGGCCCGGCAAAATCGCAGTACACGAACGTGTTTCTCGAGGCATCTGTGCCACCGTAGAGATACAGCTGTCCCGTTTCACCGGTAAACACGAACTGGACATGGCTGTTGGCCGTCCCGTTCACCACTACTCGCCCGCCGGTCTGCGCGTTGATCTTGGCTCCGGCCAGCATCTCCACTGTGACTCCCGCCGCAATCGTCAACGTGCGGTTTGCGGGAACACGCAATTCTCCGGCAATCGTTACCGAGCCCACATCTGCGGGTATCGTTAAATTGGCCTGCAGTGTTTTCAGCCCTGGCGTGAGCAGTACCGCGCGAAGAGCATTTAGTCGGCCATCGCCCATGCCGACTTGACCCGGTGCGTCAATTGCACTCTCGAGAACAATATCCTTTACTTCGGCTGGCGTCAGACTGGGATCGACGGATTGTACCAGTGCCGCGACCCCGGCAACATGTGCTGCCGCGCACGAGGTTCCCGAAAATGTGCCGTCCAACAGTCCTCGCGTTAGTCCGTTCCCATCACCAAACCAGTACCACTCCGTCATTTCAAAATCGTTGGTATTCGGGTCGTTGTCGGTGCTGGGGCAGTCTACGGGAACATCTTCTCCAACCACAAACGAGCCATTCCATCCCCAGCAAGGCCAAACGCATGTAGTGGAGTAACACGAGTTGGCCCATGGATATGGGTACGGGGATTGGTTCCATTGCACCTGTCTGCCGCCCGGCGCAACAAGGAGACCTCTCGTAACAGGGCCAGGGTGCATCAGGTACGGTGACCATTCGCAATGCAGACCGTTTCTGTCGTATGCCCCAACCGCGATCACGTTGGGATAGCCTTGCTTGTAACCCGGAATGTGCCCGATTCCTGCGTATTTCGCCGGCGGATATACATCCGGCGATCGGCGTGGTGTGTTTTGCCCCGCGCTGGCGACAACTGTAATTCCCGCATTGTTCAAAGCGACGAACTCTGCCTCGAGTATGCCTTGCCAATCACCGCCGTCACGGTACCACGAGAACGGCGTGACCACGATCTTGACCGGATTATTGGGATGAGCTGGATTCCAAGTCGCGCGCAGCCACTGAAAAGCGTGAACCAGATCAATGGCGGTTCCGCCCGGTTGCGGGCAGAGTTGATAGGGATCATGGACTACCCTATACATCACCGAACTACAAAGCAAGTAGCAGTCCGAGGCCAAACCCGCATAGTAATCCCCGTCCCAATCCGCGCTGATGACGGATGCCATGAGCGTTGCGTGTCCTAACTCGTCGGTATCGGCAGGATACGGATAAAACACATTGTCGTCATAGATATGGAATCCCGGTCCCATCAGAATTCGATCATCGTCTAAGTCCGAGTGTCCGACATTCCCTGGCCAGCCAGAGTCCAGAAGATATATTCCGACATTTGCATTTCCACGCGTGATCGTCCACGCCTCCGGCGCGTCAATATCATAGGCCGGGTTCGAGGTCACATCGTGCATCGGCCACTGAGCCGTAAAGTTCGGCTCCGGCGGGTACAATTGGTTCGGATGGAAAATGTCAACGTAGTCCGATCCTTCCACCTCGGCCAGTGCGATGATTGCGGCATGAATGTCCTCCGGATTACCCGTAACCCAAGAAGCAACATACCACCGCTCGAGGAAGAGCGCCTCTTCTACGATCCCCCCGATTGTCTGCAGTTTTACCGCGAGTGCTGCTTGGCTAATTCCCGGCTTAGCTTTGACAAAGTGAAAATTGCCGACCACCAATTCTCCGCCGCTCAGGGTATTGAGTGTCGGGGCGTTTAGATAATTCGCAAACGAAACCTCCGCCGCAAAAATGAGAAAAGCCGCAAGCGCGGCGATAAACAGACCTGAAATCGTTTTCATAGTTGCCTCTTCCGAAAAAGAATTTGAAACCTTCTTTCACGAATGTATGGTTGCTTCGACGGCAAACACCTTCCTTTCTCGCCGGCCGAAGGTTTAGTCCAAGCAACCTCCCGTGATTTATTTCAAGTGAACGATTTTTGCGCTGCCCGAAAGATCCGCGCCGATGGCACGGAGGAAAAAGATGCCGGACGTAAGTTCCTGACCGTCAATCGTCAGATGATTCATCCCGGCATTCAGGCGGTAGTTGCCCCATGTCTTGACCTGCCGTCCCGTCACATCAAACAGAGCCAGAGTCAACACTTGCGATCTGGGTACAGACAAGCTAATCTGGGCGATTGAATTGAAAGGATTGGGACAAACGCCGATGGCAAACTCCGTCGGGACACTTTCCCTTGGATCGTTGGCAGCTAAGGACTCGTCCGGACCGGTGCGAAGGAAGAAGGCATCTGGCGCGTAAATGAAAGGCGAAATGATACATCCGGTCTTACCAGCAAGTACGTATCGCCCGTCCGCCAGCGGAGTCACACCGATCAGACAGGAGTAATCTCTTACGTTAAAGACTCGGTGCCAAATGTGGTTGCCCGCTAAGTCACATTTCGCAAGGTACGCGCGACTTACGATTTCATTCTGGACCCCTAAACCTCCGGCAACAAGGAATCCATCGTTGACGGGTAAGACGGCCCGAAGTCCTTCGCTTGAATCCGGTGAGCCAAAGTTCCGCCACCACAAAATCTCACCGTTGTCTGACAGGCAGGCAATGAAATTGTCGTTCGCTCCATAATTATTGTCCGTGGCCAGATTTGTCCCGACCACAACAAGACTGCCGTCGGCCAACCCTTTCACGTCATTCGCGAATTGGCTTCCGGGCCGTTCATACACACGCTGCCAAAGGGTATCCCCTTTATGGTCAACCCGGATCGCAAACAGGCTGACGGAGCCATTAATCTCTACGTTATGTCTCCCAACCATCATAAAACCGCCGTCCTGGCACGCCGCTACTTTAGTGAACCGCTCCATGCCGCCGAGATCATACGTGTGATTCCACAGAACGTTTCCGTCTGGATCGGTTTTCATGAGATAAGCGTCAGGACCGCTCAGGTACTCCACCTGTCCGGATATGACGAAACCGCCGTCTGCCGTCGGCACCATATCGTAAGCGGCACCGCGTGCTTCAGGATAGTGCTGCAGCCAGACCTGATTCCCCAGGGAATCCGTCTTCAGCAGCATGAACTCCATATACCATCCGGGGCTTCCCCAACCCGCAGCCACGAATCCACCATCGGGTGTCTGCACAACTGCATTTGCGTAGTCGGTGAACCCATACGGGTATTCCCACACAAGGTTTCCGATGCTGTCTACGCGGACTAACCACGCTTGCGCATTGTGTTGATTGAACCTCTCAGAATAACCAGCCAGCAGGAAGCCCCCGTCATGGCATGTAGTGAATGCCCACGGGTCGTCATACAATCCAAAGCAACTGTCACCGTAGAACTGTAGCGTTTCAATCAAAGGCTCTGGCTGACCGTAAACGTGCAAAACAAAGCAGCAGAGGATAAGCGAACAGATTAAGATGCGCATGGACAATTCCTTTATGCAAGAAGCTGACACTTTAGTGGCGTGCCCCAAAATAGGAAGACCTCGCCACGGATCTCCGTGGCAAGGTCTGATTCTTCTGCAATCACCGGCAGAAACTCTGAAAGATTGCGGCGTAAATTCAAGGAATCCTATAACTTCTAATAATGACAATGTTAACCAAGCTTACTCAAGTGTATATAAATATATCCGGAACCCACATAAAAGTCAACAGTAGTCTGCAAAATAATTCAGTCCCGTGCGAGCCGCATAAAATGAGGATTTCGGTTCCAAACTCTTATTTACAATAACATTTAAGTATAGTCTTACCGTGCTGTGCTGCCGAGACGAAAACCGTGAAGAGGCATAGCCCCCAATCCAGAGAATGTGCCAGCCACTCCATTGCGCAAATTCTATGACGAATCCGTCAGCAGCACTTCAACCGGATAGCGCTGGCGGAGGTCGTTCATCAGGTTGTCCTGGCGCTGGCGGCTCTCCTCGACTTGCAGACGGCCGATGATTTCGTCGCGCACGGCATCAAGTTTGAGCACAGTACCGGCGGAAAATTTTTCCAGCAGATGTACGCTGCGGAAGCCGTCCCCATAGGGACGCGGCTCGGTCATCGCGCCGGTCTTCAGGCTGTCCAACTCGCGCTCCATATCCGGCTCCAGCTCGCCGCTCTCTGCCAGCCAGCGACCTTCGCTCGCCACCACTTTCTGTGCCAGCAGCGACGTATCGCGCTTTGCCCTCTGCTGGCGGAACGCCATCAATTGGGAAATATCCTCCGACCAGTAGAGCTCGATCAGATACACGTCCGTCGCCTGCAGAAATTCGTTCTGATGCTGCTGGTAGTGGCCGGTCACGACACTGTCGCTGGGCAGCGGCGAGGGCTGTTCGGCCAGCAAACGCGAATGATAGAGTTCCGATTTCAAAGCCGCCAGCTTCTCGTTGAGTTCGCGGTCCTTTTCGAGACCGCGGCGTGCGCCTTCGAGATCCACCAGCGTGCGCTCGATCCAGGTGTCAATAATCCGCCAGCGGGCCGCGGAAGGCAATGAATCGAGCGGCAACCCGGCGGCGTTTTCGAGATCGCCGCGCGTCAACTCGCGCAAGCCGACGCGGGCGATGACCTCGTCTTGAGGAGACGTATGTTTGCAGCCGGATAGGAACAAAACAAGCTGACAAACCGACAAACCGACAAGCCAACAACGTCGCCATTTGTCGGACTGTCGGATTCTCGGCTTGTCAGTTGTTCGGATGTACTCCATCATCCTTTCTTCGCACTGTCCGGTTTAGCCGCTTGCTGGTTGTCGGGGAAGGCGCGGGCGACCGCGTCCTCCTTGATCGTGAACTTGAACTTGTTCAGCACCATCGTTTCCAGCGCTTTCTGCGCTTCGTCGGTCTTGGCTTGACGCAGCTCGCGCGAGGTTTGTGCCTTGGCTTCTTCAAAGCTCTTCGTGCGCGAGGGAATGATATCGAGTAGCTTGATCACGGAGTAGTTCTTGCCGTTCTTGACGACCTCCGAGACATCGCCGGGCTTCGCCAACGTGAAGGTCGCCGAACCTGTCAGACCGAAACGCTTTTGCTCGAACGGGCCGATGCGCCCGGTGTCCGGCTTGGTGGACTCCTTTTCGTTGTACTTTTGCGCCAGCTTGGTGAAACTTTCACCTTTCAGCGCCTTAGCCCGAATCATGACGGCCTTGGCGGAATCGTCCTTGAGAAAAATCTCGCGGACGATGCGCTGCTCGGGCAGGATGTAGTTCTCGAGGTGGTTCTGATACCACGCGCGTTCGTCCTGCTCTGTGGGCGCGATCTTGTCCGTGACCTCTTCCTTCTCCAGCACGCGGATCACGGCCTGCTTCTTCTGCTCGATCACGTCCTTGTCATTCTGCGCTTTCTTGAGCAGCCCGTCCTTCTTCGCTTCCGCTTCGAGTAATTTCGGCTCGACAATAGCGTGCACCAAATCGTGCGTGGACTCGGGATCGGTCCACGTCACGCGGTGCGCGTTGTTGCCGATCTTTTCAATCAAGTCCTTGACCGTGACCTTGCCATCGTCGTAGCTGGCGACCACTTTCTGCTTTTGCTCGTCGGTAAAGACGGGGTCGAGCGACTCGGTTTTGGTGACGGTCGGGTCGCTCACGCGGCCGCGGAACATCGCCAGCACGTCCTCATCATACGTGAGGTCGTGCTTTTTACGCAGGTCCTTGAGGTAATTCTGCGCGGTCTCGTTCATCTTCTCGCCCAGCATCTCTTTCATCTGCGCCTTGATCCGTTCCTTGTCCTGCTCATAGGGCGAGCGGTTCTCCACCTTACGGCGATCCTCGACCAGAATCAGATGGTAGCCGTACTGCGTGTGCACCGGGCCGACCATCTCGCCTTTCTTGCCTTTCCACACCGGTCCCTGGAATTCATCCACCATGCGTCCCCACGGAAACCAGTCGAGGTTGCCGGAGTCGGCTACGGAGGATGCATCCTCGCTGAACATCTTGGCAGCGGTCTTGAAATCGAGACCTTTCTCGATCGCGCCCTTGATCGAGTCCATGCGCGCCTTTACGCGGACCGTGTCCACAGCCTTGGCGGTGTCAATCGGCGTGGTGCGCAGCAGAATGTGCCGCGCCTTGATCTCTTCACCGGACTTGTCGTAAAAGTCTTTGACCGTCTGCTCGCTTACGACCTTATCCACGACTTCCTGCTGGTAGAGCAGATCCAGGGCCTTGCGCTTGGCGGCGTTCTCGATCTCGTCCTTGAGTTCGGGGCGCTGATCAATCTTGCGGTCGAGCGCCGCCTGATACTTGGCTTCGTTGATGGCCATTTCGCGAAGAACCTGCTCCTGTTCCTTCGGACTCTTGCGGCGCACGTTGTCCTCGGTGCGGAAGCGCTGCATCAGCACATCGCGGTATTGGCTCATGGTAATTTTGCCTTTACCGACGGTAGCCACGACCTCTTCGCGCTTGCCGCAGCCGGCCAGCGCGATCAGCGCCGCGAAACCGGCCATCACCAGAAGTTTCTTGTTCACGTCTTGCTCCTGTTTGGGGTTATCTATTGGAAATGGAAAAGATTTGTGTCTATGGCGTCTGCTCTCAATTGTCAACCCCCTAACCCCAAAAAGCAAGTTTTGGGGGATCTCTTCTCCCCTAAATCTTTGATTTGGGGGCCGAGGGGTTGAAGACGGGCCTAAGTAGGCGTGTCTCGAGTATCAAGAGCCGACTTTAGTACCGAGATCACTTGATCAAGATGAAACATAACATCCGTCGCGCTGAAATGTAGCACTTGGAATCCTTGTTCGCGTAAGAATCCATCGCGCGCCTTGTCATATTCCTGAGCGGACTCGTCTATGTGCAAGGCTCCGTCTACTTCGATCACTAAGTGATGTCGGGGAGAACAAAAATCAACGATGAATACGCCAATCGGGTGTTGGCGCCGAAAGTGCACGCCCGTTGCGTGGCTCTTCAAAGCATCCCACAATCTTTTCTCCGGCGGAGATGGTTCACAACGCATCTCCCGTGCACGACTCCAATTCTTGTGGGGAACTGTTGGCCAACGAGTTTTCATATGTGTGTTATGTACTTTACTTCTCGCGCATCTGCATCAACCCCCTAACCCCAAAAAAGCAAGTTTTGGGGGATCTCTTCTCCCCCAAATCTTTGGTTTGGGGGCCGGGGGGTTGAAGCTCTTACTTCACCAGCACGCGATACTCCCACGCTTCGAGCGAGAGTTCGTCGCGAACGGAGATCGTTTCCGTGTCGTGGGTGAAGAGATCGGTGTAGCTCCCCTGCGCCGTGGCGCCGCGGACCGTGATGGTCTGCCGCTGCGGTGAGAGATTCAAAATCACCAGCACCTTGTCATCCGCTTTCGTGCGGGTGAAAACGAACACCGCGTCGTTCTTCGAGGTGGGCACGTAGGTCATCGCGCCGCCCTCGCTGCCGTTCCAGAGCGCGGGATGTTCGTGTTTCATCTTCACCAGTGTCTCATAGAGTTGCGCGAAGGGATGGTTTTTCCACTCGATGGTGTCCTTGTCGAAGAAGCGCAAACGCTTGTCGAGACCCGCTTCCTGACCGCTGTAGATCAACGGCATCCCGCGCGCGGTCAAGGTCAGCACGGCAAACGTCGCCGCGCCGTCTCCCAGGCGCTCGAAGACGGTGCCGTTCCACGAGTTCTCGTCGTGGTTGTCGGTGAACAGCATGCGGTAATCATCTTCGCCGTAGCGGTGCGCGTCGCGTTCAAAGTATTTGTCCAGCGCCTTTGCCGTGGTGTCACCCTTGGCAATCGCGTGCATCAGATGCATCAGCTCCCAGCTATACGTCATGTCGAACGCGCGCTGGTGATGCCCGGGATTCTCGTCCTCGGCCAGCATGAACACGGGTTTCACTTTGTCGAGTTCCGTGCGCGCCTGCGTCCAAAAGTCGTTCGGCACCATGCCGGCGACGTCGCAGCGAAAGCCGTCAATGTCGGTCTCGCGCAGCCAGTACTTCAGCGCGTCAATCATCCACACGCGCAGCTTCGGATTGTCGTAGTTCAGATCAATCACATCATGCCAGTCCGGCACGGGCGGCGTGAAGCTCCCCGTCGAGTCTTTCGTGAACCAATCGGGATGCTCTTTGGCGAGCGGGTTGTCCCACGCCGTGTGATTGGCGACCCAGTCTATGATCACGTACATGCCCATGCCATGAATCTTCCGCACGAGCTGCTTGAACTCGTCCATGGTGCCGAACTCGGGGTTGACTTTCAGGTAGTCCTGTACCGAGTAGTAGCTGCCGAGCGGGCCTTTGCGGTTTTCTTCGCCGATCGGATGCAGCGGCATGAACCAGAGAATCTTCACGCCCAACTCTTTCAGCCGCGGCAGATGCGTCTCGAAATCCTTGAATGTCCCGCTCGGCGTGTACTGCCGCAGGTTAACTTCATAGATCACCGCGTCACGCGTCCACGGCGGATGCACCACGCGGGCCTGCGCAGTCGAAACCGCAAGAGCGGCGAGAACCGTGACGAGGAGTGATCGGAAGAGATTCATGCTATTTGAGCTTCATCGCAAAGTAGTGATGACTCGTAATATCCATCCCTTTGTGCAGGTAGAAGCGGTGGGCACGATAGCGGGTGGGGCCGGTGCCGGAATCGAGGTGAAATTGATCGCAGTTCGCCTCCCGCGCTTGTTCGACCCGCCAATCGAAGAGTTGACTCGCATAGCCCGTGCCGCGCGTGCGCTCGTCGGCGATCAGGTCATCCACATAAACGTCTTCCCCCAGGCGAGGAACTCGGCGAGGTGTTCTTCGTTCAGCGTTCCTCGTTCACCGTTTCTTCCACCCCCGCCACCTCCTGCAAATACCCCATCACATATTCCAGCTTTGCGCGCCAATCCTTCATCATGCCCAAAGGCAAGCGGATGATCAGTTCCTTGTGCGCGGAGATTTCGATCGGGTAGCCGGCGCTGCGCTGGGTAATCGCGAGCAGCTTCTCGCGCGGCAGGCCGTCAGCCGGAAATTCAATGCTTAGCTCTTTCGCCAGAATGTTGATCTCCGCCGCGCCAAGCTGCTCGCCTAACAGCCGCACGCGCACCATGTCGAACAGGTTCAGCGCCTCATCCGGCAGCCGGCCAAACCGGTCGCGGACTTCCGCGCCAATTTCTTCTAAGCGCGCAAAATTTTTGGCGCGGGACAGCTCGCGATAGTAGTTGAGCCGCATGCCGCCTTCCGGCATATAGGAATCGGGAAAGAAGGCGTTCGCTTCAAGCTTCATCTTCAGCTCGACCGGCTCCGCAATCTCTTCACTGACCTGATCGAGTTTGACCTCGCGCACCGCTTCCTCGATCAGTCGCTGATACATCTCGAAGCCAACCGCGTTAATATAGCCGGACTGCTCGCGGCCCAGCAGATTTCCCGCGCCGCGGATCTCCAGATCGCGCATCGCCACCTGAAAGCCGGCACCAAGAGAGGAGAAGTTGGTCAGCGCCGCCAGCCGCTGCCGGGCAATCCGCGACATCTCAAAGCCCGGTGGAACCAGCAGATAGGCGTAGGCCTTGCGCGAGGAGCGGCCGATTCGCCCCCGCAATTGATGCAGTTGCGCTACGCCAAAGCGATCCGCGCGATTGACAATTAGGGTATTCACGTTCGGCAGATCGAGGCCGGATTCGACGATCATCGTGGAAACCAGCACATCGAAATTGCCCTCGATGAAATCCACCATCACCCGCGCGAGCTTGTCTTCTTCCATCTGCCCGTGCGCCACGGCAAAGCGGACGTTGGGCAGGATCCGTTCGAGCATCCGCTTGACCTGCGGAATGGATTCGATCCGGTTATGGACGAAGAATACCTGACCGCCGCGCGCAATCTCGTACAGCACCGCTTCCTTGATGACCTTTTCCGAGAATTGCACGACATCCGTCTCGATCGGCAGGCGATTCGGCGGCGGGGTATTCAACTGCGACAGATCGCGCGCGCCCATCAACGCCATGTGCAGCGTGCGCGGAATCGGCGTGGCGCTCATTGAAAGCACGTCAATATCCGCGCGCAGCGATTTGATTTTCTCCTTCTGCACCACGCCGAAGCGATGCTCTTCGTCAATGATCAAAAGCCCCAGGTCGTTGAACATGACGTCCTTGGAGAGCATGCGGTGGGTGCCGATCAGCACATCCACGTCGCCGTCGGCAAGCCTCTTAAGCGTTTGTTTTTGCTCTTTCGGCGACTGGAAGCGGGACATGACCCCCACTTTCACCGGCCAGTTCTTGAAGCGCTCGCGAAAGGTGCGAAAGTGCTGCTGTGCCAGAATCGTCGTCGGCACGAGCACGGCCACCTGCTTGCCGTCGGTCACGGCCTTGAAACCCGCGCGCATGGCGATTTCCGTCTTGCCGTAGCCGACATCGCCCGCGATCAGCCGGTCCATCGGGCGGGACTGCTCCATGTCCCGCTTGACCTCCTCGGCCGCGCGCTGCTGGTCGGGCGTGTCTTCATAGGGGAAGCTGGCCTCCATTTCGCGCTGCCAGGGGGTGTCCGGCGCGTAAGAGATCCCCGCGGCAGCCTTTCGCTGAGCATACAATTTAATCAAATCTTCGGCAATTGAAAGCAGCGACTTCTTGGTCTTCTTCTTCAGGTCGCGCCAGTCTTTGCCGCCGATCTTCGACAGGGGCGGCTGGAACCCCTCGCGCCCAGAGTACTTTTGGACCTGCGCAAGGTTCTCGAGTTTGACAAAGAGCGTCACGTCGTCTTTGTACTGAATCTTCAGGACTTCGCGCTGCGTGCCGCCGACCTCGATCCGCGTCAACCCCTGATAGCGGCCGATGCCGTAGTCCACGTGCACCACGTAGTCGCCGGGCTTTAGCGCATCAATATCGTGCAGCGGAACGACATTCTTGAACTTCATGAACCGCCGGCGGCGGCGCATGCGGCCAAAGATGTCGTGATCCACCAGCACCGCGAGTTTGGCCGCCGGCAGTGTGAAGCCGTGATGCAGACCGCCTTCGCGCACTTCAAATGAGTTCTCCGGCGCGCCGCGCTCGACCAGAACTTGCCCCAAGCGCTCCCCGGCGATCTGTGAATCGCTCAGGATCACCGCCTTGATCCCCTGCGCGAAATATTCCTTCAGCTTGTCGGCAACCAGCGGGAGATTCGCGGCGAACCGCTCTTGCGGCTGCGCGGCAATATCTATCTCGTGGTCATCGTCATGTGGAGAATTTTCGAGAAAGAGCTGCGCGAACGGCCGCACGGCCTTGCGAATCTCCTCAGGAGTGAGGAGTTTTCCATTCTCGCTATTACCCCCCTTTAATCCCCCCGCTGAAGCGAGGGGAGACCAGATATCCCCCCCTGCTTTAGCGGGGGGGTCAGGGGGGGTGAGCTGCTCCTCTACATACTCTTCAAACCCATTCCCATTGTCAAGGCGCTTCTCTTCCTCTTCGTCGTCATAGATGATCTCGCGGTCCAGCTTGTCCAACCCATCGTCGGAGGTAAGCTGTTTCAGACGGCGCGCACCGACGGCATCGCGCAACTCGTCGTAGACTTTCTTGACGGCGTTCCAGCTCGCGCGGCCCGCGGCCCAGAGAATCACCGTGTTCGCGGGGAGATGTTCCAGCAGATTCGACGTCTCGCCGCCGGGAAGTTCCGCCGCCACGATGGTCACTTCGTTGGTCTCGCCGGTGGATTTCTGCGTCGAAGAATCGAAGGTGCGTAGGCTGTCCACTTCGTCGCCGAAAAATTCCAGGCGCACCGGTTCGCCCGCACCGAAGGGGTAGATGTCCACCACCGCGCCGCGCACGGCGAACTGGCCGACGCCCTCCACGAACATCTCGCGTTTGTAGCCGGAGTCCACCAGATACGAGAGCAGCGACTCGCGCGTGAGCGTTTCGCCCTTCTTGATGATGTACATGCTCTGCGAAACCGCGCCGGGAGTCGGCAGCGGATCGAGCAGCGCCGCCGCCGTGGTGATGACGAGCGGATGATCCGGCTTCGACAGCGCGAGCAGTACTTCGGCGCGCTCGGACTGCTCGATCGGCGTCAGCGCGCGCCCGAATTGCGGCCGCCCCGGCAATAAGCACGGACTTGAGTCCCCCCCCGCTTTAGCGGGGGGGTTAGGGGGGGTCATGAGCACCGTCAGATCATCGGCATACTCTTCGGCGTCTTCCAGCGTCTCGGCAATCATCAACACGGGCCGCTTACCCTTTTCGCGCACGAAATCGGCCAGCAGCACGGGCAGTGCGCCGGGCACGTTTTTGAGCACAAGCCGTCCCCCGCCCGCGAGCGCCTTCTGCAGCTCACGGAACGCCGGAGTCTCATACACACGTTTCTTCAGCCAGTCCATCGTATCTCGGAAAAAATCGAAAAGCGAAAATTGAAAAATGAAAAACGCCACCCGCGCCGAGGTGGGTCTATGGGTCCCGGTGCTCAAATGCGTCACGAGCATGAGACCCACCCGGAAGCGATACTCTCACGGTTGTCATTCTGAACCTGCGTCTTGGGGCTGCGCAGGTGAAGAATCTCATGTTTTCGGCTCACTGGCGCAAAACATTAGATCCTTCCCGCAGACGGTCAGGATGACAAGTCTACTATTTATTGGGAGGTCTTAAAGCAAGAGTAGCATCTCGGCTTTTCAAATGTCGTCTTTGCTTGTGACCCGCAGAGATGGCAGAATTTCTCCGGATGCTTCTCGTCTTTCTTATCAATCTTGCTCCAATCGGACCAACAATCGCGACAATATGGAGATTCGGGTTTCAACGTCACTTCTTTGTTGCACCTGATGCAGTGACCAGATTCAATACTCGACTTAGTTGATCGGACATCTACTTTCGTGGACACCTTCTCTTTGTTGTCACGTGGGTCTGGTCCTTGGGCAACCTTCTCTACAGAAACCTTAAGTTGATCGCTGATTCTGATCAATCGCTGGACTTCATCATTAATGGCCTTGTATAATTCCGTGTCGGTATCTTTTGAGACATGAATTCCCATCTCCTGATTGTTCACTTGAGAAAACTCATATAAATTCATCGAGGTGATGATAGCTTCTTTCTCGCTCAAGTAACATTTGGCATGGAGGTCTTGACAAAAGCTCGACCGGACAAAATCCAGAGACTTTAGCCAGTTGTTTTCCTCCGGTTGAAGCTCATTCTTGCCATATATTATGTGAACATAAATCCTGATCCGGTTCTTATCCTCCAAAATAAGCTTAAGATTCTTGTTGACCTTAAGATAAGGGCTAATCAGGATCAGCCGTTCTTCAGCATGCTTCATTAGCTCGCTTAAGTAATGGGTAATCCCTGCGGTGTCTAGAAACTTTGCCATCGGGGCTCCTGTTATATGTTGGTCTGCTTGTGGCCGGTCACATTGCTGTCAAAGAATTTTCCGATTCCGGGCAGCGAGGACGCGCGTCTCGGCGAGATCACAACACGCGGCCGGCAGTCTGCTGCGTCACTTCTTCTTCCAAAACTTCTTCGTTTGTTCCACCGGGTAGTTCACGAGATCGCCCATTCCCTGCCAGATCTTGCGCCCTAACAAAATCCCCGGATCGCTCTGGCGCAGGCCGACCTGCTTGACGTCTTCCACCGTGTAGAACGCCTTGGGATCAAGCTGGTTGATGAGATCGCACAATTCGCTCACGCGATTGCGGCGCACCACCACGAATACCACATCAATCGGGCCGCCCCGGCTCTTGCCTTCGATCTCGGTCATCGCGTAGTTGTGCTCCCAGAGTTTTTCCGCGATGTTCACGTCGCGGCGCGACCAGATCCGCACCAGCTGATGCCCGAGTGCGATCCGCGATTCCAGCCACAACCCCGTCGCCTGCCCCGCGGCAAACCCCGCCGCATACACCACGGTCAGATACCAGTTCGAGTGGATATTGGAAATCACCTGCCCGGCCACGTTGATCCAGATCAGCACGGTGAAAAACCCCATCAGCGCGGCCAGAAAACGGTAGCCGCGAAAGATGCTGATCGTGCGAAACGTGTCCAGCGTCTGATCGGCGACGCGCGACAGAAACACCGCAATCAGCAGCGCCCACGTGTGCGCCTGTAAGAGTTCAATCATATATGTTACACCTTGCCGCCAAGAAATCCATACAACAATACCGCAAGTACGATCAACGTAATCCACACAAAATTCTTGTCCCGCTCGCGCAGAAATAGAATCAGCGCCATCAGCACGCGCGCCACCGGCGTCGCGATCAACAGCAGCAGTCCCAGTTGAATAATCCCGCGCGGATCGAGCGCCAGCGCCGCGGAGAGAATCGAACGCAGGCCATACCTCTCGCCGCTGAAGAGATGATAATCTTCCACGGCGCGACCATGCTGCAATAGATACAACACTCCACCAATCAGCACGACCGCCGCCGACAGCAGCACGCCGAACCGCAGCAGTTGGCTCATCGCTTGTTCTATTCCCCCTGCCTGCGAGGTTTTCTGTTTCCCCTCCGCTTGCGGGGGGGTAAGGGGGGGCGGAATACTCTTCATCAAAGTTGCCCCAAAATTCCGCGATAGATCATCTGCGCGGCCAGAAAAAAGATCACGATTGCAAATACAAGCCGCAGCGTTTGATTTTGCAGCTTCGCCAATGTCCGCGCGCCGATCAGCGCTCCGGCCAGCGTGCCGAGCATGATCGGAAAGGCGATCACCGGATCAATGTAGCCGCGATGCAAGTACACGCCCGCGCTCGCCGCCGCTGTTACGCCGATCATGAACGTGCTGGTCGTGGTGGAAACCTTGAACGGGATCCGCATCACGCGGTCCATCGCCACAACTTTCAGCGCGCCGGAGGCAATGCCCAACAATCCGGACAACACTCCCGCAAGACTCATCAGCCCGAACCCCGCGCCGACCTTGTGCACGCCGTATTCGCGCGCGCCAGAAGGCGTCGGATAGCTGCCGTTCAATCGCAGTTTGTTCGCCAATGGATCGGAGGGCGTGCCGTCCGCCATCTCTTTCGGCGGATGCACGGAGACAATGGCCGAGTAGATCAGCACCATTCCGAAGATCACCGCGATCACCGACGGTGCAAAGATCCCCGCGAGCGCCGCTCCAACGAGCGCCCCGATGGTGGTCGCGATTTCGAGAAACATCCCGATGCGGATATTCGTGAAGCCTTCCTTGACATACGCCGCCGCGGCGCCGGAGGAGGTGGCAATCACCGTCACCAACGACGCCCCGATGGCGTAGCGGATATCCACGCCGAACAGAATCGTGAGCATCGGTGTGATCACCACGCCCCCGCCCAACCCCGTGAGCGATCCCAAAAAACCCGCGAGGATCGCTCCTACTCCCGTAATCAGCGCGAATTCCAGATGATTCATGCCAAATATCGCATCCGTTTCCTCGTCATCGTCTTCGTCAGTCTCTTCCTCTTGATTGTCATCCTTGAAGCCCCGCAAGTCTTCGCCGCGGGGCTGAAGGATCTCTCCGCTGTGTCCTTACTTCTGAAACATCTGCTCCATGCGATCCACGCGCTCACGCTTGTAACGGCGGACAAGGTCATTCAGTGCACCTGATACGACTTTTTGTCTTTCCGCAAATTCAGCATCCGAGTAGTCTTTTCGCTCTTTCAGTTCGAGGTCTGGACGCATTCTATTCAACGGTTTGCCTCTGGAAGTAACCGGATACGCCGTGGGAATGGTCACAGAGCAGTTATCGGAGATCTGCACAGCTATCGGCCGAAATCCTTTCGGATAGGAAATATCTCGTCCCAAAAAGGTCACATATCGCCGACTTGCCTTCAGTGCCGCTACAAAAATCCAATCCGGCCATGCATTCGAATTTTCCATTTGTATTGCTACTGGTCCGGTGTACTGCCATTCTCCTGTCGGCTGGACCGTGAATACCGTATCTCTGTAGTCATTCGTGCCGGGAATTCGAATGCGCATGGGTAGAAATTCCGTGGGTTGCGTTACGAATCTGCCGGCACATTCCAGCGCTTCGGTAATTGTCATTTGACTTGCCCAGTCGAGGACCAGTAACATGCCCTCGGCGTTGCGAGTGCCATCGAGACAATCATTCAGCGCATCATAGTAGCGTTTTCCAAGGAAATGTCCATCCCAAATCAGAACTGGGAATTGCGTTTCCTTCGCACCTCGACGAACGCCACCGGCTGTCGACCAAGCATAGTCTGGGATGCCAACGACGCTCTCTGGTTCCTCGCACGGCATCAGTTTGTAACTTGTCCCTAAATTCGGTTGATTTGTAATATCCTGGATAAGACCAGATAATTCACCGCCAACATCTACTTGTGCGTGATAGGTGCTCCGCTCGATGAATTCTTTCATTGCATCACAGGAATCCCGCCAGGCTGCCGTATCCATAATTTCGAGCGGGAAATAGGTCAGTACCGATGTGTATAGTGAGTCAACGATTGAAAGCTGGCGGTCGCGTACCCTGTTGAATAGCGAGTCGCAAGGAGAATCCTCATAATATTCATCCTGTGCCGCGCATGCCGCCGCGAACATCAATAGCGCCGGAATAACGATTCTTCCTATTCGCATCTTCTGATTGCCTTGCAGTTCACTTGCATCTCGCGCCTTAACGCGGGCGATGTCCGGAGAGATCTCGCCTAAATGCGGACAATCCGCCCCTACGGCTTAACTTACAGTTTGGCAATTGTCTCAATGCGTCCCAATCTTCTTTCTTCTGCTCTCATCTTCCAGTAGCCGCTTCCTTTGCTCTTCCTGCAGCCATTCGAGCCGCCCCATCATCCGGAAAACTTCGTTCGCGCCGCGCCAGAGGATTGGGTCTTTCGGATCGCGATACGTGTTCGGTGGATCGTGGTTCAGGTTCACGTTCGGTTCGAACGGCTGCCCGTTGTAGCGCGCGCCGGACGGCGTGGTGGCAATGGCGGTCGGAATCCAAACCTGCTCACTGGCAGATAACTCCACCAGTTTCGGCTCCACCGCCCGGGTCCCGCGGGTCGGATACCCCACCGTTTCCATCTGCGGCCGGTCTTTCGCCGCGAGCAGGATGACCTGTGACGGCCAGTACGTGTCGCCGTCCACCAGAACCACAATCGGCGCCTCGACCTGCCATCCGCCGCGCGGTTTGACAGTGTAGCTCGTCTCTTTGTAATCTTCCGTTCCGGGAATGCGCGCGTGAATCGTCACGCCCGAAATCGGCGTGTTGGTCAGGCGCGCAAGGATCTGGTACGCTGTCTCCGCATCGCCGCCGCCCGCGCCGCGCAGATCCAGAATCAGCCCGTCATCATTCCGCGCTTTTCCCAATTCCGCATCGAATTGCGCGACAAAGTCCTCGCCGCCGAGAAAACCCGTGAGCTGCACGTAGCCGACCGCGCTCGCTTCGTACGGTTGGTAATAGACCGACGAGACTGCCGCTTCCTCATCCACGCGCGCCAGCGGATCGTTCAACTGCCCGAGCAGGCGTTCTATGTCGCTCGTCTTCTGGCACGTCTGCCACCACTCCGTTTGATCTATGTACTCCAGCGGGTAAAGCCGCATCACCTCCGTGCACAACGTCTCTCCGGCGGACTGCGCGAGCGCTCCGGCAACAAAACCCATCCATACAATGGCAACGCATACCTTCATTCAAGTCTCATGTCTTTGTCGTGTCACCAGCCGGAGACATTTATCTTGGCCAATACCTCCGGCCAAGCGGAAAATACGATTCCGGTCATGCCTGCCGCTCTGGCAAAAGCAACATGCTCGGCTCTATCGTCCACGAAAAGGATCTCCGCGGGATCGCAAGCCGCATCGGCGATGATTTTCTGAAAGATCTGTTCGTCCGTCTTGCGCAAGCCGGTTTCGAACGATGCGTAGAAACGCTCCGTGCGGTTGATAAGCGAGTAGTGCTTGCGCAAATACTCGAGATGCACCGGATCGGTGTCGCTTAAGATCCAGAATCGGTACGCATGTTCAATTGCTGAAACCGCCGCTTCCGCGCCCGGCAGGGGCGAGAACACGCTCACCCATGCCTGTTTCAACTCGATGATCTCGCCTGGCCGTTCCAGCCATTCCGCCATCTCGCTGAAAAATTCCACCGGCGTCAGCTTGCCTGTCTCGAAGAGCTGTTTGCGCTCCCCTTGATCATAGCACGCGAGGATTTCCTCGACAGAACGACAAGCGCCCTCGGCTGCGTGCTCCGCAAACGCCCGCGGATTCACCTTCACCAGCACGTTCCCCAGGTCGAGGAGCGCGATCCGGATGTTCATGCCTTGCGCAGATCCGCACCCATCAGGTATGCCTTGATCCCCGTATGAAATTCTGACCAGCCTTCGCACATCATGAACGCCGACTTCAGGTCTTTGGTCGGGTAGCCGCTCTCGTGGATGCGGAAAATCGTCTTGCCGTCACTCTTGAGAATCTCGTAACGCACCGTGACGCTGTACTTGCCGCTCATCTCCGGCATCAGCATCACCAACTCTTTGTTCTTCACATACTTCACCACCTGCACGTCCCACCAGCCCCACTCCTTCCAGAACCAGCCGACAACTTTATTCTTGGCAAAATCGCCGCGCATGTCATCTACGAAATACTTGACTAAGTGCTTTTTCTCGACCGCCGCCGCCCAGACCTTGGCGACCGGCGCTTTGAACACGTTCGACGTGGTAAAGCCGATCGGCCCCTTGCCGACCGGAATTGCTTTCGGCTTTTCGACCTTCTTCGTTTCTGGTTTCTTCGCCGCGACTTTCTTTGTCGCCTTCTTCGGCTTCCCTGTTTTCTTTGCCGGCATGTTTGTCGTTCTCCCTTTCAATTTTCAGTTTTCGATTTTCGATTTCTCGGTGCGCAGGTCCTTGCCGAACATCACGTAGGCTTTGAGGTAATCGAGAAAGATTGTCCAGCCGCTGCAGTTGTCGAACGCATTGCTCAAATCACTCTGCTTCCAGCCCTGCTCTTTGATCGTCAACTCGGTCAGCTTGCTTTTTTTCTTCAGCGCGAACGTGACCGTCGTGAGATACTTGCCTTTGTGGTCGGCCCAGCGAAATACAAGTTTCTTCTCTGGTTGCACGGCGGTCGGCCACTGGTAATGGCTGCCCCATTGCTTCCAGGTCCACATCACCGGCGTGAGCTTGGCCGTGAAATCGCCGTCCACTTTGTCCACGAAGTACTTTTGCGTGTGCTTGGCCTGTGTGATCGCGGCCCACAGTTTCTTCGCCGGCACCGGGTACGAATTCCGCACCTTGAACCCGATTTTTCCCTTTCCCACCGGCAAACTCTTCGTCATTTTTGCGGGCATGGATGTTCTCCGTTGTTTGAATAACGCACACGGCCGTGTGCATCTACCGTTCTTTTGTGATTCGTTCCGGATTGTCATGATCCATAGACCAACGTGCGTCATTGCTGGCGACGTAGCGCCGGAAACGCTCCAATTCCTTTTCGTTTCGGATCACACGCTCATAGTAATTCGCTTGCCAAACCTGCTGATGATGGGTGTCGCGTTTCTCGTTGATGCGCTTTGTGGCATAAGCCTTGAATCCCGCAATAAACGATGCCAATCCACGTGGCGGCCGTGGTGAGCGCCCTTGGTCTGGTAGATGCACACGGCCGTGTGCTCTGTCTTCGATCTCCGCCAGACCAACAAGGGCATGCAGATGATTCGGCATGACAACAAACGCATCCAGTAATAATTCCTTGCGCAACTCGCTTGAACGTAGCCATTCATCGTGAACGATTTGGCCATACTCGTTGAGGATCATCTTGTCGTTCACGACGTCACCGAATAACGGGACTCGATTTTCCGTGCAGAGGGTAATGAAATACGGCCCGAGCGATGTGTAATCAAAGAACGGCAAGCGAAGACCGGGACGACCGTGTTCACGCCAAGGATGATGTTCTGTGGATTCTTCGTACATGGGTAATTGCGTGTTGTTAAAGGAGCAAACTGCCGTTTGCATCTACCAACCGCTATCCTTCCTTCACTTTCCTCACACTTCCCCCCCTCTCCTCCAACATCTCCCGGGCATGTTCCGCTTCCACGCCTTTCCAGTGCATGACGAGCGCGGTCTTCAGCTCGCCGTCGGCTTGGTTCAGCAGCTCGTCGGCCCAGTCGTAGTCGCAGCCGGTCAGCTCCATGAAGATTTTTCGCGCCCGCGCCCTTAGCTTCAACGAGCCCATCCGCAGGTCCACCATCAGGTTCTCGTAACACTTCCCCGCGCGCACCATCGCCGCGGTCGAAAGCATGTTCAGCACCAGTTTGGTGGCGGTTCCGGCTTTCAGGCGAGTCGAGCCGGTCAGGACTTCAGGACCAACTGGGAGCGAAATCACCACCTCCGCAAATGTCGTACTCTCCTCGAATGGCTTGTTGCAGATGAGGAGAATTCGCTTGGCCTTGTGTTCGCCTGCATAGCTCAAGGCACCAAGAACGTACGGCGTACGCCGCGAAGCGGTGATGCCGACCATCACATCCTCCTTATTTAGCGCACAAATGGCGAGGTCGCGAGCCGCCTGTTCAAAGCTGTCCTCGGCTCCCTCGACTGCTTTGACGAGCGCGCTTGGCCCGCCCGCGATGTACCCCTGCACCAGCCACGGATCGGAGCCGAAGGTCGGCGGACACTCGGCGGCGTCTAACACCCCCAAGCGCCCCGAGGTCCCGGCGCCGACATAGATCAGCCGCCCCCCGTTCAGAAAAGCCGCCGTAATTAGGTCCACGGCTCGTTCGATCTCGGGGAGCGCGCGCGCCACGACCTCCGGCACGCTGCGATCCTCGGCGTTCATCGCCTCAAGGATTTCGCGCGTCGTCATCGCGTCCAGGTTCATCGTCCGCGGGTTGCGCTGCTCGGTCGAGAGCTTCGCCAGTTCGTCAAAAATTTTCTTGAGCACGCTTATGCGATATAATTAGGGTGAGGTTGTTCACCGCATACCCCCTTTATGTTTCCCCCACCGCGTGGGGGAAAGGGGTTGGAGAGTCTTGCCTGGGATTGGGCACGATCACTCTTCGTCAACCACTTTTCTTCCGGAACTTCTCCCCCCATACGATGGGGGGATCAAAGGGGGGTGATCATAGAGGTTTCAACACCAGCAACCGCCCCCCATCCGACAGCTTCCGCTCTTCCACCAGCTTCACGCCCCAGCCGTCGAGTTCGCCTTCTTCGCGCCAGAGCCGCCCCTTCCACAAGAGCCAGCGGCCGCCTTCAGCGAGAATAGTGCGTGTCCAGGAGACGATTTCGGGAATCAGGGCCACGGCGCGGGCGGTCACGACATCGAATTGGGTCGTCAGTTGCGGGGCTATTTCTTCCACCCGACTGGTCACCACGCTAACATTGTCCAGCGATGTTTCACGTGAAACTCTGCGCAAAAATGCTGTTTTTCTGGAAGATGAGTCAATCAGCGTGACATCGAGGTGGGGCCGCGCAAAGGCCAATGGTATCCCCGGGAAGCCGCCGCCGGAGCCGACATCGAGGAGCTGCCCATGTTCCGGCACCAGCTCCAGGTGTTCGATCGAGGGAATCAGGTGCCGCTCGATCAGCCGCTCCCGGTCGTGCTTTGAGACGAGCGCGATGCCGGCGTCCTGCACGCGCGTGATGAAGTGCCCTAAGGCCATCCAGCGCGGGTCGGTCGCTTCCCACTCCAAATACGGAAGGGTATCGTAAATGGTCTTATTCACCGTTCACCCACAGGTTGTAAACGGTTCGAAAATCGAGCAAATTCAAGCCTTAACGAAGCTTTTCACCACTAGATGTTTCACGTGAAACAGTTGAAACGCCTCCGCTTACACGGGCGTCACGGGGGGTCTTTTCTTCAGGTGAATCAAAAGCGCCGAGCAGTCCACTGGCCGCACCCCGTCAATCCGCCCTGCCTGTCCCAGTGTCTGCGGACGAAAACGCGACAATTTCTCCCGCGCTTCATAGGAGATCGTCGTGATCTCGTGGTAGTTCAGCTCGAGCGGGAGTTTCAGGTTCTCGAGGTTCTTCATCTGCTCCGCGCGCACATTTTCCCTATGAATATAGCCCGCGTACTTCACGTCCATTTCAATCCCCGCGAGCAGATCGATGTCGCTGAGAATTCCCTTGATCGGTTCCAGCTCGCGCCGCGATTCCAAGAGCTCCGCCAGTGTGACTTCAGGCCGTTTCAGCAGCGCCGAAAAGCGGAGTCCCTTAATCGTGGGGTCCGCCAGCAAACCGCTCTCCGCAAGTTCCTCCACCTTGGTTTCATCGAGGAACTGTTTGATCTCGATAAGCAGGTGTTTTTTCTGCTCGTACTGGTCGTACTGCTCGTCGCCAACCAGCCCTAATTTGCGCCCAATTTCTGTCAAACGCAAATCGGCGTTATCCTGCCGCAGGAGCAACCGGTATTCCGCGCGCGACGTAAACATGCGGTACGGCTCGATCGGCGTCTTGGTGATCAAATCGTCTATGAGCACGCCGATGTACGCTTCATCCCGGCGCAGAATCAGCGGCTCTTCCCCTCGCAACTTCTTCACCGCATTGATCCCGGCGATCATCCCCTGCGCCGCCGCTTCTTCATAGCCGGTAGTTCCATTGATCTGCCCGGCAAAGAAGAGGCCTTCGATCAGCTTCGTTTCCAGCGAATAGTGGATTTGATGCGCGGGGAAGAAGTCGTATTCCACGGCGTAACCGGGGCGCATCATCTCGCAGTTCTCAAGCCCTTGTACCGTCTGAAGTGCTTCCAATTGAATATCTTCCGGCAGGCTCGACGAAAAGCCGTTCATGTAGAATTCGTGCGTTTCCCACCCTTCCGGCTCGAGGAAAATCTGGTGTCGTTCTTTGTCGGCAAAGCGCACGACCTTATCTTCAATGGACGGGCAATAGCGCGGCCCGCGCCCCTTGATCACTCCGGCAAACAAGGGAGATCTGCTCAAGCCATTACGAATAATCTGGTGCGTTTTGTTGTTTGTAAATGTAAGATAACATTGCAATTGTTTTCTGTATTGCAGCTTTGTGGCGCGGGAAAACGGGATGATCCGCCCATCTCCCGGCTGCGGCTCGACGCGCGCATAGTCAATCGTCCGCCCATCCAAGCGCGGTGGAGTACCTGTCTTCAGCCGGCCCATTTCAAAATCTTTGCGCACGAGATTCTCCGATAGCAAGAGTGACGGTCCTTCCCCTATGCGCCCGGCAGGAATCTGAATCTCGCCCATGTGAATCAAGCCGTTCAGAAACGTCCCCGGACATAGGACAGCCGCGCGGCATTCGAAGCGCTGCCCCGTCTGACACACGACTTCCGCCAACCGCCCACCCCGCACTATGAAATCTGTAGCCATGTTCTGCTTGAGATCGAGATTTTTTTGTGAGTCGAGCGCTGTTCTCATCGTGCGCGCATAGAGGCCGCGATCGCACTGCGCGCGCGGCGACCACACGGCCGGGCCTTTCGAGCGGTTGAGCATCCGGAATTGCAGCGTGGACGCATCCGTGACCTTGGCCATCTCGCCGCCCAAGGCGTCAATCTCCTTTACCAACTGTCCCTTGGCAAGACCTCCAACCGCAGGATTACACGACATTTGTGCAATCGTCTGCAAGTTCATGGTGACGAGACACGTGCGCATCCCCATGCGCGCCGCCGCCAAGGCCGCCTCGCACCCGGCATGCCCCCCGCCGATCACCACGATGTCGTAGCAGGATTTCATAAACTCATATTAATCGTTGTCTTTCGAATATGTCTCGCGACTTGACAAACCCGGAATCTGTGCGTATATTGCACTCAATCCAGATTTCTGGAGGTGGGAGGCTCTGCCTCCGAGGCCCGCAAGGGCCTTTTTTTATTTTACGGCAATCGCTTGACGCCCCACCCATCGATGACGCCCGTGACAGGATGACGGTTGTACTTATTCCTGACCAGGACTTTGGCGATTAGTGAAGAGAATACATCTTCCGGCAGCGCAAATGAAGGCGGGTTGAGGGACGCTTTGAAGCTTGGAAATGCAATCAGATCTGCAAGCTGCAAACACGCAACGTTGCCGCTCTTCGGCCGAACTTTCAATTCACCACTCGTCAGACAGTGCTGAAATTTTTCTGCGCGAACGAAATCCGTTCCGTCTTCATAGAGCTTGCGAAAGGCTTTTTTTAATCGCATATCTTCCCTTCCGCCGCGTGATTCCGCCATCACATCCCCGCGACAACCGCGTTGCTCCAGCCATAGTACAAATCGCTCCATCAGCACAGCCATGCAGTAATGGTATGGGTCGTACCTCCACACCTGATACTTCTCGCTGTGTTCGCGCTTGTCTAGCGTGACGGTCACGACGGAATACTCTGTTTCCTCTATGAAATGCAGTAGATCGCGATCAAACGCTGAGCGCGTTTTGGGATCGCGCAACGCTTGGAATGGAAACTTGGCATTCACCAACTCTTTTCGGTGCAGCACAAGCGGTTCATCCGCGTGCATGCGTTCCCCGAAATGACGGCGCTTGATCTCTTCCAAATGGGGATGAACGACTTGATCTACATAGCGAAGATCAAAGAACAATCCGGTAAGACTCAGGTAGCGGTATCGCTCGTCGGTGATCACCAGTCCCGGATCACCGACTTCGTCCACATAGAGGCGATACTTCGGCTTGAGAGCGGAGCTGGAGGACTCAATGCGTTGAATAGTCATCGGTGCAGGCAGAGATTTTGGTCAGATTTCTCGGCGTGAAAATTCCCGAATAACGTAGGTTATTTCGTCCCCTTCCGTTCCTGCAGCCTCCGCACCAGCCTCCGCCCCAGGTACTCGTAGAGCACCGCCACAGCAATCAGCACCCCCACCAGAATCAGTTCGGCGGCCTGGACGCGCTTCAGGACGGGTTTGGCGGCTTCGCCGAACAAATATCCCAACACCAGGAAAAAAGCCGCCCAGAGGGCCGCGGTGGCCACGTTGAAGGCCACGAAACGGCGGGCCGGGATCCGCGCCGCGCCGCACAACGCCGGCAACAGCATCCGCATCCCTACCAGAAAGCGCATCGTCAACAGCACAAACGTCGGGTGCCGGGCCACCAGCGTCCGCGCAAACCCCGCCGGCCAGCGCAGATGCGGCGGCAGCTTGGCAATCACTCTGTTGGCATGGCGCAGCCCCAGGAAGTAGAAGAGCTGGTCGCCGGCTGTCCCCCCCGCCAGCGCCACGAGCCACGCCGTCAGTGGGTGCAGATAGCCTTGGTGAACCAGAAACCCCGCGACGAGCAGCACCGTCTCTCCTTCGAGCAAGGTCCCGAGGAAGAGCGCCGGATAGCCGATCGCCGTGAGTAGTGCAGTAAAATCCAAGGTGCTGGTTCTTATTTCCCGATTTGCGAGTGCGTCTTCAAACGATCACGGGGCCTTGCAAAGCGTTTCGCCGTTGCTGTCCGCGGGGACATCAATCGCCCGCGTCACGTTGTAGTCATCGTGCTTGTTCCACATCCGTGAAGGGACGTCTACAGATAACCGAGGTGATTCAGCGGCGTGATAATGCCCAGCGCCAGCAGGACGATTCCAGCCAGAATCTCACTGCGCCGCCCGGCCCAGCGCTTGACGTGCTCCGCCAGAATCATTCCCAGCACGGCCGCCAGCGCCGCCACCAACCCGATCATGATGATCGTGCGCACGGGCGGCAGATGCGTGGCCGGCAAGCTCGCACCTGCGGCTAACGCGTCCACGCTCACCGTGAAGGACAATGTTATCAACCGCAACCCGCGCGTCAGGTCGGTCCCGCTTTCCACCAGTGGACGTTGGCGCAGGCCCAGATAGATCATGCGCAGGCCCAGCCCGACCAGCAGAACGCACACCACCCAGTGATCGAAGCTCTCGATCAGTGGCATGAACAGTGCGCCAAAGACGGCACCGACGGCGGCCAGGATGGCTTGAGTGAATCCGAAATGGAACGACACTCGTGCCACTTGGGCCGGTGACTGATGGAACAGCCCGACCGTTACCGCGACTGAAAACGCATCCGCCGAAAGCGCCATCGCCAGGATCAGCGCCTCAAGAAACAGCATGGAAAATGTCTGGTGAAAACCGAGATTGGGGGAAATGAAAAACTGGGTCCGCCTTTTCGATTTTCTGTTTTCATTTTTCGCTTTGTCTTGCCATCAGCTCCCGCAGCTGAAACGTGTGCCGCAGCGGATGACAGACGGCATGTTCCAGCATCGCGTCTATGCAATACACGGTCTTCCAGCGCGAGGGAAACGCCTCTTCGAACCGCGCTTCATCTACTCCGGCCAAGGGTTCCCGCCAGCGTTCCAACACGTGCTCAAGATATTGATCCGCCTCGGCTTGCGCGCGTTCGGGCGGCGGAGCAGGTTGAATTTCCGGGTCCGGCAAACCGAGCTTCTCGCACATCCACGTCATGTACCCCCGCGCCGCCCGTAGCACGTGATGCAGTACAAACTCGAGCGATAGATAATCGGGGTCATCGGTCTTCGGCAGCACAACGTTCGCCGCCTTGGCCTGCTTCCATGTCACCAGAAATTCACGCAGGTAACGCTCATGCATCAGCACCAGCGCCCGCGCGCCGCGGTAACGGTAATGGTCAAGCATTCAACCCCCTAACCCCCAAATCAAGATTTGGGGGGAATTGGTTCCCAAGAGTTTGGTTATGAAATTTGCTGAACTGGCAGTGTTGAGATTCGCTCTCTTCTCCCCCAAATCTATGCTTTGGGGGCCGGGGGGTTGAGGTTTTCCATTATCTTTGCAACCACCCCGTCGGTGTCTTGCATTACGTCTCGAGCCGAAACATGCAACACTCGGAAACCTCGGCCATTCAGGAATTCGTCACGAACCACGTCGTGCTCGCGTGCCGATTCTTCATCGTGCATGGAGCCATCTACTTCGACGACCAGGCGCTGGCGAACAGCGCAGAAGTCCACGATACACGTCCCGATCGGATGCTGCCGCCGAAAGTGTAATCCAGCTGCGTGCGCCTTGAGTGCTTGCCCTAGCTGGTGCTCTGGCGGAGATGGCTGGCGGCGCATTATTCGGACTCGCTCCCAGTTCTTCTTGGGAACGGTTTTCCATAGCGTCTTCATGCTCCAACCCTCTTACTCTCAAATCTTAGGTCTTGGGGAAATTGCTTTTTCCGTTACCCTCTTGTTCCCCCAAAACTTGTTCTTGGGGGTTAGGGGGTTGGCTACTTCCCTATACAAAACTTCGAAAATATCCGGTCCAAGATCTCTTCGCCCACAGTTTCGCCGGTGATTTCGCCTAAGGCGTTCACGGCGTCGCGGAGGTCGGAGGCCAGCAGCGTCGGCGCGCCAAGCTGCTCCTGCGCCCGCGATAGGCTCTGGATCGCCCGCACGAGCGCGTCGTGATGCCGCGCTTCGGCAATCACAATCTCCTCATTTCCAAGGTCTTCGCCGATGACCAGCGAAATCACCTGGTGCAGCAGCATCTCGATCCCGACACCGGTCAGCGCTGAAACTTCGGCTTCAATTCCCCCTCCATCTTTTCCCCCCGCTTGCGGGGGGAACACAAGGGGGGCGGGGGGGGTAGGGGGGGGCGGTCCCGGCTGGAATTTCAGCTTTTGTCTTAGATCAATCTTGTTCCGCACCAGCACCACATTCTTCCCGCGCAGTAGGGCCAGCGTTTCCTCGTCCGGCCAACGTGAATCGCTCTCGTCCACGAGCAACAGCACTACATCGGCCCGTTCAATTGCCCGCTGCGTGCGGAGGATGCCTTCACTCTCGATGGCCCCGCTGGATTCGCGCAGACCGGCCGTGTCCTGGAGGATCAGCTCGATGCCTTCTACTTCGATCCGCGCTTCCACCACATCCCGCGTCGTGCCCGGCTCCGGGCTGACAATTGCCCGGTCCTCGCCCAACATGGCATTCAAAAGCGTTGATTTCCCAGCATTTGGAGCACCAACTAACGCCACCCGCAACCCTTCCCGCACGAGTCTTCCCCGCCGGAAGGTGTCCGCCAAAGCCTGCATTTCCACCTGCAATTCTGTCAGGGTCACGCGCCGATGCTCCCGAGTCTCAAACTCGACATCTTCCTCCGAAAAATCAAGTTCCAGCTCGAGCAACGCCAACAAATCGAGCAGCCGCCCGCGCATCGCCCGCACCTTCTCGGATAGCCCCCCCGCCAATTGCCGCGCTGCGGCTTGCCCGGCCTTGTGCGTGCGGGCATGGATAATTCCCGCTACGGCCTCGGCTTGCGCCAGATCGAGCTTGTTGTTCAGGAACGCGCGCTCGGTAAACTCTCCCGGCCGCGCCATCCGCGCCCCTGCTTCCAGAATCAATTCTAAGACCCTTCCCGCCGCGTAGCGCCCGCCATGGCAGGAGATCTCGACCACATCCTCCCCCGTGTACGAGCGCGGCCCCTGAAAGAACGTGAACACCGCTTCGTCAATCAGCTCGCCGTCATGCTCGATGCGAACAAAGCGGGCGAAGTTGGGTTCGAAGGATGAAGGGTGAAGGATGAAGGATGAAAGTCCGGAAGCAATTTCCAAAGATTTTGGTCCTGAAAGGCGCAGCACAGCTATTCCACCGATGCCGGGTGGGGTGGCAAGGGCAACTATGGTGTCTGCGCCTGCTTCATCCTTCATCCTTCATCCTTCATAATTTCTTCGCCTCTTCCCCCGCCTTCACCATCCATTCCGCCATCGGTTCTTCAATCGGCGAATGCGCGCCCAATTGCACGATCTTCAGCTTCGATTTCGGGTGCTCCCGATGCAGTTCATAGGCGGATTTCACCGGGCAGATCAGGTCGAAGCGCCCCTGTACGATCCACAGCGGCACGTCTTTCATCCGGTGCAGATTGTCGAGCGTCCAATTATCATCCTTGAGAAACCAGTTGTTCAGGGTGTACCAGCATTCGATCCGCCCAATCGAAATCGCGCGGTGCAGGTCTTCGAACATGTCGTCGTTTTCCTGACTTGGCACCAACTGATTCGCCGCCCCTTCCCACTTCGACCAGCCAATCACCGCCTGCTTCGCCAACTCTTCATCCCCCGAACTCATCATGTCATAGTAGGTTCTGAGCACCGGCGGCAATCCCAATTCCGGTGGGATCTGATTCTCCCCTCCGTTTACGGGGGGGACTAAGGGGGGGCGGGTCTGACTGGGATTTTCAATTTTCAATTTTCGATTTGGCATTTTGATGAACTCCTCCCATTCCTCCGGATACACCCAGTTCATCCCCTCTTTGAACAGCCAATCCGTCTCGCTCTTCCTCCCCAGCATGACCCCGCGGATGATCACTCCTCGCACCGACTGCGGATGCAGGATCGCATACGCGAGCGCCAGAAAGCTCCCCCAGCTCCCGCCCATCACCACCCAGTTCTCGATCCCGAGGTGCTTCCTGAGCTTCTCCAGATCCTCAATCAGTTCCCAGGTGGTGTTCTCGCGCAGTTCGGCATGGGGCGTGCTTTTCCCGGCCCCGCGCTGATCCGGCAGCACCACCCGCCAGAACTTCGGATCAAAGAACTGCCGGTAGGGCGGCACAATCCCCACCCCCGGCCCGCCATGCAGAAACACCGCCGCCTTCCCGGCCGGATTCCCGCATTCTTCATAGTGGATTTCGTGCAGATCCGAGACCCTTAACCGCCCCGTGCGGTAGGGCTCAATGGGGGGGAAAAGATGGGACATATTGATTCTCAGGTCTGCGTAAACTTCCGCTTTGCAAAACTCCAGATACAAAGTAGTGCTATCATCATGTGAAAATTCGAGGCTGAAGAGAAGTCCGGATGCATCGCTGCCGCGCGGGCATCATGAGAAACGAGATTGCGCGCCAAACAGAACACAAGCAAGCTAACGACCATAGGGTCTCTCTCTGTCAGAGGAATCAACGCTATCAATTTTGTCTTTCCGTACCAGCTCGGGGTAGCGTTGATTTCTCGGCTCCGTTTGTCGTATGACTCCTTGAATCTGGACCACCACGCCACGGGAGTCCCCGTTTTTAGGTAGACCCATTTCAGTTTAGGGATTAGACTCCAGCGGTCGCCTGAACCAGCAGGAGTGTGGGATGACATGTCATCCATGATTGCGGTAACAAATCCTTCTAACCCTACTGCGAGGTTTCTTGCCTGACCTATCTGGTCGTCAAAATGATCGTATGCTTCAAGTGTAAATGTGTCTTTTTCTGTGAGCCAGTTGGAAAGAGCTTTCAAGAGCGAAAATATGTCCTTCTTTCTTAGATATGCACATAATTCTTCGACATCGGGATCTGACAGCTTTTCTTGATCTCCCAGGCATTTGTTTGCTTCAGAAAGTATCGCTCCGAGACTTATGTGGGTCAACCTGATCCATTCGGAAGCTTCTCCGTCATTAATTTGCTGAATGGGCGAGACCATATAGGGACCCATTCGAAACAGCGGCCCGGTATAACTGCTTTCGATTTGCTCTTCCAGAACATCGAATGCGTCGCAAATCATCTGCTCCAGATATAGAATGTCGTACCTAAGTATGGAAGCGAATCGTGGGCGATCGTAGCGCTTGTATTCCTGCCACAGAACTACCAAGAAAAAGACAAATTGATACCACTCTTCCTTTGTTCCTGGTCCACAGAGTCTCTTGGCCAGCGATTTGCTCCAATTCTCAAGCGATTTCGCATCATCGCTGGTATCCACATGCCTGCTTATTTCATCTATATATTGCCCTAACACCTGATAAAATGGTTCCCACAGCTTCAGCCTCTCGTATTCGCCGAGAAGGCTTGAACGAACAGTATGCACCATTCCCCAGTCATTGGGCGCGGTTTTACTTGAAACCCGACCAATATCCGTATCTGTGAAATCGCCATAAACCTCGATTCGACCTGAGCGTTCCAAGGCATCCCAAAAGTATACTTTCCAGTAATCGAAGGGCGAGACAAGACGATTCGCTTTTACCCAAAAGCATAGAGCTTTTTCTGCCTCCCCTCTCACCGGCTCTTTGACATAACCGTTTGTAAGACGGACGTAGAAATCAACAAACGATCTCTGCTCATTATCTAAATGCCCATACAGATCCATGCTATTCCCTCTTCTCTTCCCCTTCCCCCGTCAGTTTCTCTCCCTAACTCCAATACCAATCCCGCCGGAACATTTTGCTGTTTGACACGTTCAAAGAATTGACTTGATTCTTGAAATGACTGAATTTAGCAATCAGCGGGCGGCGGGCACAGGATTCGCTATTGTCAAGTCAGACTTGACAATCCGGCAAGAATGCCGTACATTCAAGTAAGCTCCTTGAAGAGCTGCTCACAAACTTCAAATTCTGCTTACCCTTTGGGGAATCGGTGCTTTGCCTCGCAGGCAACGCTAAGGCTCACGCCGCCGTTTCCCCTTTTTCTTTGTCCTCTTCCGGCGGCTTGGCCTTCATGTATTTGATTCCCCTCCATGCGGATTCGGCCGTTGGGTCATCACTGATGAATTGCAGAGCTGCGATCTCGTCGTAGAACTCCCGCAAATCTCTCCGCCCGTCGAAGTACTGGTTCAACACGTACGCGAATACGTCGGCGATCTGAATGCCCGGAGTAATTCTCGAACTGACAAAGAATGCCGTCTCGACAACGTTCGTGATCGCTCGGCCGAAGTTACTCCGGTGCATGAAATTCGAGAAACCGATCGCCCGGGATTCATCTCGGCGAAGGTCCTTTTCGTCGAAAATCATGATGCCGTATTCTTCCCGGTTGCGCTCCCGAATGAAAAGATCAACCCGTTCCAGCATGTACTTATACAAGCTGCTCAGGAGCACATCGCTGGGATTCGCGCCGGGTACGGCCTCGTCGAGAATCAGGCTCTCTTCGCGCTGTGCAACCAGATACTGTTTGGTCACGCCGAATGATTTGATGTCATAGAGTCGGCACAGCGACAGCAGTTCGCGGGTGAATTCTATGTTTCGCGGATGGGCTTCCCATCCCGGACGCAACAGGTCCCGCCCCTTGATTTCATGATCACAGTATTGCGTGACCTTCCAAAACCGCTGCTTCAGCTTGAATAGTCTGCTGTTGAGTTCTTTGTGAGCATCCTCCGCAATCGCAGCACCCGCCAATGTGATATGGCTGCGTGTCCCTTGCGGATTGGGATTCTTACTTTCGTCAACGTAGATTAACACGTCGCACCTTCAAGGTTGATTCTCGATACTCCCGCCTCTTCTCTTCCCCTTCCCCCGTCAGTTTCCCCCCCCAACTCCAATGCCAATCCCACCTAACCCCAAACCCATTTTATAATTGAACAAAATATCAAATAACTCTTGACAATCGGAACTTTCGGCATTATATTGTAGTCAAATAATAAACAGCCTGAATCCTTCCAATTTCACCCCATTTTTCGCTATGTTTCCCGTCCAAATCCGCAAAACTGGCCAAAAACAACGTCAATAATCGGCGACAATGGCTCTTTTCTCGATGTTTTCTTTGTTCCATAGTTCAGCATTTTCACAACAATAAGGCCATTTCGTTCCGCACAAAAACTGTTTTGCCTTTGTCATCCTGACACCGTCTTCGGTGGAAGGATCTCATGTTTTCTGAAAAGTACGAACAATAGATCCTTCAGGCCATAAGAATGTCCTTCAGGATGACAAGTGGACGGGGATTCGCCTGCGTTCATCCCTTCTTCTGTCGGCCTGTCCGCTTGTCGGCTTGTCAGTATGTTTGCAGCTCCCCAATCTCCTGCTCTACCGCCGCCAGCACGCGCAATTCTTCCACCGCCTGTTTCATGTGGTTGTGGTCGTTGTAGAGCGGCCGGTCCACGTCGAGATGTTCCACCACTTCGCGCACCGCTTTCTTCGCGGCGAGTGTTCCTTTGCCCGGTGTAAATTCTCTGAAATCTAAGGCTTGCGCCGCGCCGATGAACTCGATGGCCAATATGCCATACGCATTGTCGAGGATTTGCCGCGTCTTCAAAGCCGTGTTCCAGCCCATTGAAACAAAATCTTCCTGATCGGCGGCGGCGGGAATGCTCTGGATGCTGGCCGGGGCCGAGAGAATCCGCTGCTCCACAATCAGCATGTCGGCTGTGTATTGCGAGAGCATCAGTCCCGAAAACATGCCCGCGCCCTTGGTCAGGACGGCCGGCAGACCCGCGCTCAGGGCCGGATGCAGCAAGCGGTTCAGGCGACGCTCCGAAAGTACGCTCACCATCGTCACCGCCGCGCCCACCATGTCCAGAGGCAGACTCATCGGCGAACCCTGAAAGTTGGCACCCGACAGGACAACGTTCTCTTCCGGGACGAAAATGGGATTGTCGCCCACGCCATTGAGTTCGGTCTCGAACTGCTCGCGCGTCCAGCGCAGTTGGTCCCGCGCCGCGCCGATCACCTGCGGGCTCGAGCGCATCGAGTACGCATCCTGCACCTTGACCTTCATCTTGCCGGTCGTTAAGTCGCTCCCGGTCATGACCTTGCGGATGTTCGCCGCGCTGGTCTGAGCGCCTTTGAAACCCCGCAACGTGTGCAGGCGCGGGTCGTACGGTTTCATGTTCGCAAGCAGCGCTTCGAGCGACATGGCCGCGCAAATATCGGCCTGCTTGAGCCAGCGCTCCACATCGTAAACCGTCATCGCGCCGACGGCGCAGATAAAATTCGAGCCGTTGATCGCCGCCAGCCCATCGCGCACTTCCAGCCCCGGAACTTTGATTCCGGCCAGATCCAAAGCACGCTTGGTGGGCATGCGTTCACCCTTGTAAAACGATTCGCCTTCACCCATCAGCGACAGGGCCATCTGTGCCATCGGAGCCAGATCTCCACACGCGCCGACGCTTCCCTTTTCGCAGACCACGGGCGTCACGCCCGCGTTGAGCATGTCCACGTAAGTCTGCGTGATCTCCGGCCGGCAGGCGCTGTAGCCCCGCGCATGCACGTTGCACCGCGCAAACATCGCCCCGCGCACCCAGTCGAGGGGCATCGGGTCACCGATCCCCGCCGCGTGATTGAAGATCAGATATTTCTGAAATTCCTTGGTCTGCTCATCCGACAGGGCAATCTCGGAAAGTTCGCCAATGCCGGTATTCACCCCGTACATCACCTCATGCGCCGCGACTTTCTTCTCCAGAAACTTGCGGCAGGTGATGATCCGCTCCCGCGCGCTAAGAGCTAATGCTACTTTTTCGCCGTCCCGCGCCACGCGGACGACGTCGTCAATCGTCAGGTGCTGGCCATCGAGCGTGATGGGCATGTGATGGACTCCGGAAAGGAAAATTTGAAAATCGAAAAATGAAAATTGAAAGGCAACACGCGGTGTCGGCTGCTAATCAACGGCAACAGGAGCACAGATGGTTCGCAGCCGACCCATCTGTCTCTGCTTCATCCTTCATCCCTCATCCTTCATCCTTTACTCTTTCACCAGCAGCACGTTCACCGCTTTGACGACGATGCGTACGCTGTCGCCCGGCTTAATGCCGAGATCCTCGAGCGATTCGATTGTCATCACCGAAGCCATGTGGGAAGCGGCCGGAATATCAAGGTTGACCTCGCACATCAGCGAGCCTTTCTTGATCTCCGTCACCTTGCCGATGATCTGATTCCGGGCGCCGTACTTCATGGAAGCTCCCCTCTAACTTATGCTTACACCAATCAAATGTCCGATCACAAACACCGCCGCCGCGGAGGCCAGACCGATCAGCACTTGCCGGATTCCGGAATAGAGCACGGTCCGCCCGGTAAACAGCGTGATCGCCGCGCCCAGCAGGAACAGGCCGACCGTGCTGAAGGCCGCGCTGATCATGACCGCCGTCGTGCCCGTTAGGAACATGAACGGCAGCACCGGAATGATCGCGCCGACCGCACAGAGCAGAAACGAGGTGATCGCCGCTTCCCACGCCGAGCCGCCGAGTTCCTTGGGGTCAATCGCCAATTCCTCGCGCACGAGAGTATCCACGGCGGTTTCCGGATTGCTCATGATGTGCGTGGCCAATGAACGGGCCGAAGCCTCATCCATCCCGCGCGCCTGATAGATCAGCACCAGCTCCTCGGTCTCTTCCTCGGGCATGTGCAGAACCTCGTCCTTCTCGGTCGCGATCTGCTTTTGATACAGCTCGCGCGAACTTTGGACGGAGATCCACTCGCCCAGGGCCATCGAGATCGCACACGCCAAAAGCCCGGCGATGCCGGTCAACAGAATCGCCCGGCTCTCGAGCGCAGCCCCAGCCACGCCCATCACCAGATTGAAATTCGACAGTAAGCCGTCGCTGGCGCCCAGCACGGCTGCGCGCAAGGCGTTCCCGCCCGCGCTGCGGTGGCGGCCTTCGATTTGCGCCAGCGCACTCCCTTCCATCCCGCCGTGACTTGTGCGCGAAAGCTGCTGTAAGAGCAAAGCATGTGAACGCTCGCTGCTTACTAATCCCTGCCCCTCGGGCTGCCCGGCATAGCGGTTTGAGTTCCGGGTTTCCATGGACGACAGCGCGGGCAGCACCACCTCGACACCAAACCGCTTGGCAATCATGCCCATCACCCGCGTCTGCCACGAGGGATGAAACACCGGCGCAGTAACTCCCGCCTTGCGCAGCTCTTCGATCCAGATCGCGGCATGCTTTTCTTCCGTGTCGGCGAGGCGGTGATAGACGTGCGCAATCCGCTCGTCCGATTCCTGCTCCGCTAAGATTCGGTACAGCGCCGCCGCGTTACGCTCCTCGCTCAGATTTTCGAGGTAGCGGTGAATCGTTTCTTTGTCTGCCATGATGTGCTTTCTCTTCTATGCTCGCCGGACAGAACAGACCCCCTTTGTATTTCCCCCACCGCGTGGGGGAAAGGTGAGATGATAAGCATCGTGGATGACCTACATCGAAGCTACAACTTTGCCGATACTTCTCCCCCCATACGATGGGGGGACGAAAGGGGGGTTTGACTACTTCATCAGCACGAGCTTCTGCGTCAATCGCGCCGTCGGCGTTTCGAATGTGGCGAAGTACACCCCCGACGGCAGCCCCGACCCATCAAACGCAACCTCGTGCGAACCGCTTTCCAGCCGCCCTAAGCGCGTTTCGCGCACGAGACGACCCGTAACATCAAAAACTCGCATAACCGCTACAGAACTCACCGGAAGGCTCACTTGCAGCGTTGTGGTCGGATTGAATGGATTCGGATACGCCGACATACTAAAGGCGTGTGGAAATCCGCGCTGATCGTCGGCGCTGACTTCTACCCATACGTGAAACATTCCTGTCCCGTTTGCTGCCAACACGGTATCTTGACCGTCAGTTGCGCGTACGGTCCAATTCATCACATAGTGCCACGGAAAAATCCAAGGCAATGTAAATGCCAGTGTTGTGTCCGTTGAAGTCAATGCAAAGGTGCTGTCTTGCGGATACAAACTGTCCGTTGACCAAAACCGCAGAGTGTATGTGATTGGATCGCCATCCGGATCTATAGACTCTGTCCAGCTCATCAGAACTGGCATCTGGTTGGGGCCATACCATGAATCTTCCGCGGGTGTCACCCTGACAAACTCCCCCGGCGGCTGATTCAGACTCGCCCCACCATTGGCCGTGTACAAAACAATGCCGTTGTCACCAGCAATATAGCCCGTGTCTGTTTCGGCAAAATTTGACCAAATAAACGAAACGGCGTTCAGATTTTCGGTGGTGGGGCTCTCCTGCTGTTGCCACGACAGACCGTTATCGCTGCTATGGATAATGGTCCCGTTGTCGCCCACCGCCCAGAGATTCATCTGAGCGTCCCACGATACGCCTCTAAGCAATTCGTTCGTGGGGGAAGGGCGCACGGTCCACTGTTCTGATCCGCCCCTGACAATCCGTCCGTTTGCACCGACAGCACAGACTCCGTAACCTTCGGTGCCAGCTACGTCAATACCATAGAGTGCCACGTCGCTCCAATACACAGTCTGCCAAGTCGCTCCGCTATCGAGCGTCCTGCACACGGCGCCCTGCCCGTCGAAAGTCGTCACGGCGGCAAATCCAAGTCCCGCGTCGATGAAGCCCACACCGTAAATCGTGCCCTCGTAATTCGAACCATTATGGAACGGATAGAACACATGAAAATCGTGTGTTGCCCAGCCATTGGAGCTAATGCCCACAATCGGTTGAAAGACCGAATTGACTCCGGCGACCGCCCCGACCAGCGGCGTCGGCTGATGCGCCGCGTAGTACGGGTGCATCCAGCCGGTCTCGATCGTTTGCCAAAGATTACCGGCATTCACGGTGAACAGGATTGTGCCGCCGGTGCCGGCCATTAACCCCACGTCGTGATCGGCAAACGACACCGCATGATAATCCACATCCGTCGGTTCGGCGGTCTGTGGCCCCCAGTCCCAGCCGTCGTCTTCCGTGTACAAAATCGTGGCATTGCTGCCAACCACGGTCGCGCCCTGAAGTCCCCGGACGCTGATCCCGTACAAATTCTCTGTGGTGCCGGTTGGCCGCACTACCCACTGTCCCCATGCGGCCGACGCCGTGAGTAAAACCAAACACGCAAAAACCAAGCTTCGGGATTGCATAACACGCCTCCTGTGCAAGATGGTTGAATGCGAATGTGCGAATTGTAAAACGAAAAATTGTTCGCGGCAGCATGTGTCATCGCATGCCCCGCCACCCATCATGCCACCACACCATCCCCCCTTACGAAGGGGGGATTATGGGGGGTCTGAAGTTTGTCTAACGCTGCTGCGGGTAGATGCGGTCCGACGAGAGCAGCAGCTCCGTGGTTTGATAGAAGGCGTCGAACTCGTGCCGCAGCTCGGCGGCGGTCTCCGGCTCGGTCGCCAGCAGATTGCCGTCACCGCCGGGATCGCTCAGCGGATCGAACATCGCCAGATCGCGCCGCCCGTCGGTGACATACGTGCGCCCGTGATGCCGCCAGTAAAGCAGGTTCGACTGCACCATGATCGCGTACGGATCGGCCAGCGTCGAATCCCACATGCTGCGGCCAAAACTCGCGTGCGGGGCATTGATCCCCGCCAGATCCAACACGGTGGGTAGAACGTCGAGTTGACTCACGGGGCGCTCGTCCACCGCCGGTGCGAGTCTGCCCGGCGCATAGAAGATGCAACCGATGTGAAAGCGTTCCGCATCCGAGGCGTGCGTGGTGTGATCGCCCACAATCACATAAAGCGTGCGCTTGAACCGCTCGCGCTTTGACTCGCGGGCAAAGAAGTCGCGCAGCGCGCCGTCGAGATAGGCGAAGGTATTCAGGATCGGCGCGTGCTCCATCGGGTCACTGAACGGCGGCACAAACCCCTCCGGCAAGGCCCACGGCGCGTGCGTGCAGAGCGTGAACATTCCGTAATGATACGGCTCGGGCATCCGGTCGAGGTCCCGCGTCAGCCGCTCGAGCGCGAGGTGATCCCACACTCCCCACGAGCCGTTGTCGGAGCCTTCAGGGAAATCGCTCTCGCTCACGAATTCAGGATAGCCCGCCATCTCGGTAATCTGCATGATTCCCTGCGATCCCGGCGCGGCGGCATGCATGAAACGCGTGCGATACCCTTGTTCGCGGAAAATCTCGCCCATTCCCCGCAGATGCGGCAGGCTCATCGTAATCGCAAACGCGTTCTCGTCGGGATTCGGCACCGACGTCAGTATCGCGCACACGCCGCGAAAGCTCCGCGTCGCGACGGAGGAACAATTCGTGTAGATCCGGCTTTGTGACGCCAGAGAATCGAGGAACGGCATCACCCGCAGCGGGCCGCCGAAGCTCTGCAAATACGTGGCGTTCAGCGACTCGATCACCAGCAGCACCACGTTCAACTTTTCCGGCGGCTGAACAATCGCCGCGGTGGAGGAGGTTTCGCGCAGGAGCGGGTAGTGGTCGGACAGAAAACGGTCGCGCGGCGACGCCACCAAACTTCGAGTGACGGCGATCGCTTCGTCATCGGGCAGATACTTCTCCGGCGGCAGCGAGCGGTTGTACATCGTCATCAGGAAGCTGTACCAGCCGTTGAGCGCCAGGTTGCCCGCGCGCGGCGGATCCATTGCCACCGCGTCGGAGCTGCTCATGGATTCCCTCTGCAAGCCGCCGCGCACGCCGGTCACAGTCATCGCCCCGACCAGCAGAATCATCAGCGGATAGCTCCACCACAGCGGACGGCGGTAGTGGTTGCGGATCAACGGGCCGTACTGCCGCCGCGTGAGCTTTACCAAGACAATGATAAACAGAATCAGCCCCGCCGCCGGCAGCGGGTATTCCGACGCCACTAACTTCAGCATCGGCCCTAAGTCGTGGAAGATGTTCGTCGGCTCAAAGGTCAGATGATGCCAGCTTTCGTCAAAGAACAGCAGGTCGCTCCACAGAAAGGCTGCGGTGACCGTCAGCATCAGCGCCGTGAACCACGACACAAACTGCACCACATACGGCGCAATGCGGGAGGGCCACGGCAGCCAGAGAAACGCCGTGGGCAGCGCAATCGTCAACAGCGACGTCGCCAGATCGAAGCGGAAGCCGTGCCCCCACACTCTGGCCATGGTCAATAGTGGGACACCCGCAAAGTATTCGCGGTGAAACGTCATCAGTAGCACCCGCGACAGCGTGAGCATGATCATGACCATCAACAGCAGCCGCAGCCACGTCGCCAGCGCGGCGGCGTGGCCGTCCTTGGACAATGATTGGAAAAACGTGCGGGCGGTTTTGGTCAAAATTCGATCGAGGCTATTCCGGATTCATACCTTGCCGCGGCCAAATTCTCGTGTCTCTTAATAGAGCGGTTGTAAGCAGATAATGGGTTCGCGCGCTAACGCTTTACGCAAACGCGTTAGCGAGGGTAAATTGAGCGTTTCGCTCAAAGCATCGTCAATCCGCGCACGGATCGCATCGTCTGCCATAGCGGGCAGGGGCTTCAACGGCTCGTCGGCAATCTCGTCGTAGGTCTTGGACAGGGCAGCAACCTGCTCTTCTGTCAATCGCCAAAGGTCCAGGACGGGCATCTGCTCGTACATGGGTTTCTTAAATTTGACCCAAGCGCCTCGTGTGGGCACCCGGCGTGAAGCCAATGTGATCAGACCTGGCGTACTGTTCAACCAGAGAACCAATGCCTTTTCAAGATGCCCGTTGCCATCGTGAAGTTTGAATGGCCACCATGACCCCGCCAAGGACTCTTCATTCAAACGTGTCGCCACGACCCTCTGGGTATTAAACCAGAGTCGCTCTGCCAGCATGACCTTGCCCGCGCGCGGCCAGAGTAGTTCCACGCGGCGCAGAGGCCGACCGGCTTTCGGCTGGCTTAGCGGTTCGAGGAAGGCGTTTGGCTCCATCTTCAACGAAATCACGTTTTCTGCATCGTGTCCCCAAAACGCGGGATATGAAGTTTCTGTGTTACTCACCCGGAAACCGTCGTGGATATCCCGTACGTCTGGGCCCAATGTCCCCAACGACGACAGATGCGTCAACGGCACGTCCGGCCTTGTGGACGAAGGTGTAATATATAGTTCTCCGCGCCGCAAATAATGCGCAGTACGATTCAATTCGGTCTGCGCAAAGGCACACGGGTACCACTGATCGTCTTTGATCGCCGCCCACGATACGCGCAGGAGTTCGCCCCATTTGCGGCCACCGTTCTGGATTTCGGCTACGCCGTGCCCGCCCTCCATGTCTGCCGGAGACATCCGCTCAATGGCACTCGCCACCGCCAGCGCGTTCACTGTGGCCGCGCTGTTATGCCATAGGTTCACGAAAACCGTCTGTTCGTCTTTTACGGGTGTGCCGTTGGGGCGTCTGCGTGCCACAATCAAGGCCTCGCTAAGCTCTGTGCTGTCGGAGAAATTCCAGCGCGCGGGATCGTGACTGGTAATCACTATTTCCAAGACATACCGTTTGGCCAGCAACTCGCGAGTTTTTTGCCAGGCGATTCCAAACGCCAGTGCTTCGGGAAGAACCAGCGCCATTCTTCCGTTGTCCTTAAGATGACGGTCGGCAACCGCGACGAACACCGCGCCCAAGCCGGCTGTGCTGTTGGCTTGCAGTGCGCCAAAGGAACCTGATCCGCGCTTCAGCAGATCGGCCAGCTTCTTCTGCATGGCCTTTCGCTCCTTTGCCGGCAGGGAACCAAACAACAGGTTTCCACCTACGCTCCGGGTGAACGGCGGATTCATGACGCAGAGGTCAAGGCCCTCCTCTGGAAGTTGCCCGGCCGACGCTTTCCCTCCTTGACCGGTTACGACTTCTGCCTGACGTACCTCGCCCATCAAATCGAGTTGAACTTTTATCTCGCGTCCCGTCGCAAAATCAATGCTCCCCAGATATATATCGTTCCCTCTTTGTTCCAGCGGGAGCGAGTACAGATTCATGGTGCGAAACGCAATCTCGGGCGCAAGTAAAGATAGGGTACTGGCGGTCAAATGTACGGCCGATGTTTGCACATCATACCCATGTAATACCCGCTCCATCATCGCCTGATGCAGGTCGCGGAGATCTGAGGAGGACACCTTCGCTCCGCTTTCAACCGTTGACCGTACGAAGTTGTCATTCACGGCTTGCTGTGCGGCCATGAGCAGCGTCCCGGTCCCACAAGCCAAGTCGGCAATGCGGAGTTGGCGAATGTCGTCGAGGCTATCCCATCGGTAAGGCCACCTTTGCGGATCGAGCGCGACCTTGAGCAACAAGGTCGCCGCAGAAACCGACGTATAATAAGTGCCCAGATACTTGGCATCGAGCAAAAGCGTGTGATAGATCCGGCCAATGAGATCATGTCTCATGGCGGCCCGATTCGCTACGATATTCTGAACCACTTCCGCCAAGTGCCGCAAGGCCACATCACTCTCCGCGCGCTCCGGAAGCTGGATCATGATGTCGCGCGCGACACGGAAAATCGGCACGTAGTTAATCGTATTATAGATGAATTCCCAGTGATCTATGACCGCGCCGCGCGGATCTTTGGCTTTCAACAGATCGCGCAAATGCTTCACGCGCGTATCCACCTCCGTGAGTTCAGAGTGGAAAATAAACGCGTTGGCCAGAATCAGAGACGCCACCTCGGCCGTGGTGTGAATCCGCTTGGGATCAAGCTTCGGGGGAGGAGTCCACATCTTCTTTCTCGGGAAGTTCGGTTGAAATGCCGATAATGCCCGCGATGCGCGCGGTGCATGCCGGGTAGGAATCTAACACGCGAATCAGATTTTTCGTGCCGTATCGAAGCGCTTCAACCGCTTTGGCAAGCACATCATCCTGAAGCATAATTTCATAGGCTCGGCGCAACAAGCCAAGCACATCATTTACGGTGCCGGACTGCCATTCCGGCATGGCATAATTCGTCTCAACACTGAAACAGATGTCAAATCTCGTTTCACCTAAGGCTTCTTTTAGCTTGTCCTGCTCAATGCTGCGAATCGCCGTGGGATAGACAATCCCAAGCGCAATATGCGCAATTCCATCGCGCACGCGATCCGACGCATTGTTCTGCACTTCGTCGCGCGCGTTCGGCGCGTCCTGGAATTTGCCCTCAAGGATGCATCTGAGACCCATGTAATCTATGAGCACATCCGGCATCACGCGCGATTTGCCCTTGAACTGGATCTGTTCGCCAGCCGCCTTGAGACCTGCATCGCGCAGCGCCTCAGCAAAGTAGACGTTTACAACCTCTTCTCGGTGTCGAACCATGGCGGGAAATAACCTCTGTGTCTTTCAGCTTTTCGACTTCTTCTTCTCTTCCACCACCGTCACACTCCCAAAGTCCGGCAGCTTGATCAGGTTTTGCTCGACGATCGCCAGCAGGTTGAACAGCGTGTAATAGAGCGTCAGGCCGGAGGGCAGCTTGTTAAAGATCAGCAGCATGAAGATCGGCATGAAGTAGAGCATCATCTTCTGGTTCGGATCGGTCACCGTGCGCTTGGACATGATGAACTGCGTGATCCCCATGATGATCGGCAGGATCGCCACGAATGCCCCATAGAGCGGCAGCGAGAACGGCAGCGCGAAAACGTAATCCGGCTGGCTCAGGTCCTTGATCCAAAGCAGGAACGGCGCATGGCGGAACTCGATCGTCGAGGAGAAGACCACGAACAGGCCATACAGAATCGGCATCTGGATCAGGAGCGGAATGCAGCCCGCCGCCGGGTTCACGCCGCGCTCCTTGTAGAGCTTCATGATCTCGGCGTTGGCGGCCTGCGGGTTCTTCTTATGCTCCTCGCGGATCCGCTGCATCTCGGGCTGCAGGGCCGCCATCTTCTTCATCGAGACCTGCGACTTGCGCGTCAGCGGCCACAGCACCACTTTGATCATGATGCTGAAAAGGATGATCACGATGCCGTAGTTGGGAATCACGCTGTGCAGCGCGGTCAAGGCCCAGAGTGTCAGCCGCGAGAACGGGCGGATGATCGTCCAGCCCCAGTTCATCGTCTCCTCCAGGCCCGCGTGCACGACCCTCAGCTCCTGCAGTCGGATCGGTCCCCAATATACGGTCCAATGCCCCGCTGCATTCGCGCCCCACGCTTGCCGCAGTGTGCAGTCATAAAAGATCGGCCCGAGCTTTGGGTTATCGCTCCTGGCGCGCAGGTCGCACCCTGCAGCCGGAACCGCAGGCACCAGTGCGGCCATAAAGTATTTCGAGCGCGCCGCCACGAAGTGCGTGGCGCCGGTGGCCGTGAATTCCTTCGTTTTGTCACCGCCGAGTGACAAATTTTCAAGTTCATCCCCGACCTTGGCATACGAAGCCGCATAGGCTACGTCGCGGGCCGGATCGGACTCGGTAAATGGCACACCGCCTACCCAGCGCGCTTTGTACTCGCCGGTCTCAGTTGTCGGCAAACCTTCCGTCCGCAGGCGAACCTCGAAGCCGTAGAGATCGGGGCGGATGATATAGGTCAGCCAGACGGAATGCCCTTCGGCGTCGCGGCGATGGAAGGTCACGGAGTCCGCGTCGGCGACGATGGTGATCCGCTGCTTGTCCGCCTGGAACCGCAGATTGGCAAGCGACTGGAAACTTCGCGGTCCTAAGTCGAAGTCCACCGCGCCCGCCACCGGCATCCCCTTCTCGGCGGCGCGATGCAGCTCCACCGGATCGCCTTTGTCCATCGTGTACTTGGTCAACCCGTAATAGGAGACCATCCCATTCGAGCCGAGCGTCATGCGATAGAGTGGCGTCTCGATCTTCACATAGTCCTTGACCAGCGCGGCCGTGTCCGGCCCGGTGGAGACCACGGCTGGCGCGAGCCGCGTCGTGTCAACCTTTGCCGCCTGAGCCGCGGACGGGACTTCCTTCGGCGTAGGAGCCGCCGTGTCGGGCTTCGCGGCGACCTTGGCGGTTGTATCGGCCGGGGCAGGCTGCGGACGCTCGGGCGAGATCAGTTTGTAATACTGCGGCAAGAGCAGCAGCACAATCCCCACAACCACGAGCGCCAAAAGTGTTCGTCGTTCGAACATTCAGTTATCCAAAATTAGGATGAGGAAATTTGAAATAGGAAAGCCCCTGACAAACCGACAATCTGACAAGCGGACAGTCCGATAGCCCTGAAAAAATTCCGTTACGCGCGGCTCTGCCTTCGGCTTCTCGGTTTGTCAGCTTGTCGGCTTGTGAATTTGTCCCGGCACTGGATCAAACCCGCCCTTCGTCCACGGGCCGCACCGCAAGATCCGCTTCAGCGCGAGCCATGAGCCTTTCCCCGCGCCGTGCATGTGAATCGCCTCTTTCGCATAGTGCGAGCAGGATGGCTCGAAGCGGCAGCGCCCGCCTAAGTGCGGACCGAGTGTGACCGCATAGGCGTTGATCAGTTGAATGAGGACTCGAGCGACAAGGCGTGTCATCGCAAGCGTTCTGCGCCTATTACCGTCACCCGCACGTTGTGCAGCGCGAGCTTAAGGTTGGCGCTGTTTGTCCTCGATACCGGAGCCTCCGGCTCGCCCACATCGGGATAATCATAAACGCGCAATCCGCCGCCGCCGGCCGCAACGTAGAGCTGGCTCGCACCACAGAAGACGCCCTCGCAAGTTGGGGACACCGGCAACTGGCCAACCAGTGGCGGCCGCCCGGGCTGCGAAATGTCGTACAGTTCAAAGCCGTCGCTCCCCTCCGCAATGGCCAGAAAATGACCCGATGCCTGAATGTCGCGCCCGGTACCCTGAATCGCGCGCTGCGCGACGAATTGCGGGTTCTGCGGAGTGGCTATGTCATAGACATAGGTCATGCCCTGACTCGCGATCCGCAACCGCGTGGCGGCGATGCACAGCGGGCCAGCACCGGGCACACTCAGCGACGCGACTTCGTTTGGCATTGACGGGACACTAATATCCACCACCATCAGCATCCGCGACGCCGTTACGAAATATACGTAAGGAAATTGCAGCGCGATGCCGCGAATCTCGCCGGGGTACAATGCACCAATGACATACACGGAGTTGGGATTACTCAGGTCGAGAATCGTCAGGGCCTGCGCGCTTCCCACCGCCGCGTAGTTCCCTTCCGCATCCAGACACGTGGCATTCGCAATTTCCAGTGGGGCGAGCGGCTGCGGCTGATCCCCGTTTGCGATGTCAAAAACCAGTACGCTGTCGTGAGACGAGGCGCTTGCCACCAAGACCAGCAGAGTGTTGCCGGTCAGGCGCAATGACGTCGCGGTGAAAGCCCCGACCCCGCCTACTATTTGCGGGCTGTGCGGGTTCGAAACATCCGCCACCTGCAGCCCTTGCGCGTTGGTGCCAAGATAGGCGTAAGAACCGCGGGATTGCACCGCATTCGCTCCGCCGGGGATATTCACGCTGCCGGCAAACGCGGGCTGGTTGATGACGCGCACGCTCGGCCCGCTCGACCACGGCGAAATATGCCCCTCGGGATCCCGCGCCTGCGCGCGCATCACAAACGTCCCGACGACAGGATAGGTATAGACAAAACCGATCGGGATCAGCTCCGGGTAATACGGACTCCACGGCACGTTTGCATCCCCGTTTCCCGGATCAAAATGATACGAGATGTAATCGTGCTCCGGATCCGAGGTCATGGTGGTAAATGTGTCCGCCACTCCGATCAGCAGGGTTGTGCTGCCCGTCGGGCCGCTGGGGGCAAACGGCGCTTGATTGACAAACGTCAAGAGCTGCGGCGCCGAAAAATCTGAAACGTGGTTGTCCGTGTCGCGCACGCGCACGGCAATCGAGATCGCCTCGCCTGCGACTTCCGAGCCGTCTATCGCCAGCAGAATCCGGTTGCCCGTGAAATAGCTGGTCCAACTGCTGGGTTCCTCGTCCACCTGAAGTTGCAGCGCCACGTCATCGCCGTCCGGATCGGTGAGGGCCACGGACAACGTGCAGGGCGCGCTGGTCGAGTAATCCAAATTGACGATGCTTAGAACCGGAGCGCTCGGCGCGTCTCCGCTATCTTCGGGAAGGCGGATGCACCCTGCCAGCGCGATGATAAGGAGACTCAGCAACCCCAAAACTTCCTTTTGTGGGTAGTTCATGAGATGCTCCCGCTCAACGCTTTGAAAATGAAAGGCTGGCGTGAAACTCGGTCGGCCAAGACGTGTGCTGGCCATGCAGCGTCACGCCCTCCTCAACGTCATATTCCGGGTGGCGAATCAGCAGCAGCGTGGCATTATACCCTGCGGTGAGTCCCACGACTCGCGAGAGCTGCAAATTCCCTTCGATCCCTGGCTGGAAACCACCGTAAATCGCGGCGCCGCTCTCGGAAGCATCTTCTGTTTTCAGTTCAAAAGTGCTCATCCCGAACGTGAGACTCACGGAGGCCATGAGCCGCGCCGGGCCGGCTTGCACATAGGCCAGTGGCCCCGCAGAGAGATACCCAACCTGCCATTTTGAACGCATCGGTTCCAGCGACACCCCAAGGTCTGGAACGTCCCAGTTCAGCCAATAACCGGTTTGCCAGGCTTTCGCTCCGGCGACCCACCCCAGACCCCATTGCTTCCCGCGCGGTGACCGTTGCTCGAATTCCAAGTACCAGCCGAGATAGTCGTTGGGCCGGCCGGTGAAAAACCGCGTTGGCACTCCGGCCACAGCGTTGGTCTCGTCAATCACAAAGTGCGGGCGACCCCAGACCGATCCGAACCGTACGGTATTCGGGCCCCGTTCTGCTGATGGCGCCGCGCCCGCCAGAAGCAAAACGCTGGCGAGCGCCAAACTAATTTTCGCAGTCACCGACAAACATGTTTTCGGCGCTGACATGCTTCACCTCCGGGCTTGTCCTGCCGTTTAGTGTTGTCTCTCGGGGCTTTTCATTGGCTGCCGCTCTGGTCCAGACTCCGCGGCGCCGATTCGGTGAGGATTTTCTTCAATCGTTCGCGCAAACGATCCTCAAAGCTCTTCCAGTCTTCCACTGGTGCTTTCACCAGCAAGAGATAGTGCCCGTCCTCGGCGAACAAATCCTTGTTTAACCGATAGAATTCACGGAGTTTACGCACGTGACGGTGCCGGACGACCGACGAGCCGCAGCCCTTTGTGGCGGCGAAAGCCAGCTTTCGACCGTCCTGTCCGGATAAAAAAAAAGGACCAGCTCAGGGAGCGCCTGCCGCCGGCCTTTTCTTCGAAGTGTTGCCAGCTCCGTGCGGCCCGAAAGCCGCTCGGTCCGCCGGAACTTAGTGTCGTTCATCCGACACAGTCAGCTTGTGGCGGCCCTTGGCCCGGCGCCGCTTGAGCACATTCCGCCCGGCCTTGCTGGCCATCCGCGTGCGAAAACCGTGCGTGTTGGCCCGCTTGCGGCGGGAGGGCTGATACGTCCGTTTCATGAAGGTCTATCCTGAAGTTAATGAAAAAGCGGGCCAGAGAAGGGCTAAGAAGAGACAAATATAATAACTTGAGCCGAGAATGGCAACTCCCGGCTTAACCCCTTGATTCGCAATGACACACCCAGGATCGCCCGAAAGCTCAAGAAAACCCGGCCATTAGGCCGGGTCTTCAGGATAATCGTGAGGCGAGTGATTCTTGCGGGATGTGGCGCGCGGCGCGGGCGTGTCAAGGTATGGAAGACCGCACCCTGTAGAATTTCCTGGTCGCCGGAAGCAGGAACGCGTTGGCATGTGTAAAGGTCGTGTCGGGAGTCGTGCCCAGAAGGGAACTAAACCCTCCCGTCGTCGTTCGGTAGCGCACCGTGGGCATTGCTTCCGGAAAGACTACCGGAGTCAATGACATTAAAGCCGTTTCCGTGGTACCGATAAACCCGCCACTGCCCTTGACTGGGTGTCCTGTCCCAGGAGGAATTCTGAACGAAAATCTCATTGATCCCGTCGCCGTCAACGTCAGCGAGCGTGGGGATTGAACCAACCATCGGGTCCACGAATGGCAAGTCATACAATAACGCGCCGCTGCCGGAATAGATCAGGACCTTGGTTCGATCCGTATTATCATCGCGGATGCAGAATACTACGTTTTTGCCTCCACCGCCGATAACGTCACCGATGGATGGAGAGCACAGTTCCAAATATTCCTGGTCGTACTGGGTTGGCACGCGGTATTCGCGCACCCAACCCCATTGCTGCGGCTCGTGCTCGTACACACCGAACCGCTGAACGACGCCGAAATTATCTTCCGTCTTTGTCGCCACGAATATTGTCTTTACGCCGTTGTTGTCCAAGTCCGCCACTACCAGTTGCAGCGGTGCAACGAGCTGGATCTGACCATCCAAGTAACTGACTGAGAAATCAAATTCCGCCACAACCATGCGTGGTACTGCCATGAACGCCAGAAGCACCAATTCAACGAAAATTCGCCGAGCCATGATGACCTCCGATTTATTTGTTTAAGATGATCCGGATGATGCCCCGGGTCTGGGCGAACGTATAGTGCAGAAAGTACGTGCCGGAACTCAGCGCCGCTAGCGACTCGTCGAGTCGCACGGCGCGTGTGTTTGCTTCGCCGTCTATACTCCAATTTCCCACCTTCTGGCCTAGAAGGTTGTACAAATCAAGCCGGACCGTTCCGGATTGCGGGCCCGCAAAGCTAAGAGTCGCCATTCCCGGAGTAGGATTAGGCCAGAGTGTCACTTGAGGAGTGACTTGCGCACGCGCCGGACGTGGGCCGACGGCCGACAAGCAATCCGGGTCCACGATGCGAAACCAACTGTAGAGTTGGCCGGATGGCAGAACCCACGTGCTGCCATCCATCCATAGTGCTTCGAATCCGGACGCACACACCGGCGTCAGATCGCCAAGATCATCAAAATTTGCCACGTCCATTGAATCGCGCGGACCTAAAGCATTCAGATCATAGTCATGGGCGACCGTGTACAGGCGGGCTTCCCAATCGTAGGGGCCGGTCTGTACCGCTGTCTCCCAAGTGCTGAGTAGACGGTTCTGCTCATTACCATCGAACCCAATGAACCCTGTGGCAGGGCCGTACGCCACTTGTGTGTCCTCGACCATCGTGCAGTCCATAAAGCTGAACATTGGGTCGAAGCGAATTAATTCAATGCGGCTACCGACTGGACCCGGTGGGTTAAAGGGATAAAACAAGACAACCTGCCCTTCCGGCCCAACAGTGATCTTGCATTGACCAACGCCCATATGTGTGGTATCCGGCAACGGGTTGAAAGGCGGGACAAGTACGGTGCCGCCGGAGTCAATCACGACGGCCTGCAGGTACTGATCCCAGCCGTCCACATTGGAATAGACACCGTAGAACTGATCATCGTGACCAATGACGCTGGCAAAGCGCATGTGGTAGTAGGGCTGCTCATACGCAATCGTGTCCGGTCCAATTTGAAGGTCCCCCGTACGCGACACGCGTGCATAGACCACCGCCGGCCAAAGCTGAGAATACGTGCCATAAAGGATATGATAACGGAACTGGCTGTCCATCGAAACGCTCCAGCTCTCGTATGGCCCTATTTCCTGCGGCAAATCAAGCAGTGGTTGAAGCGCTTCCACGACATTGCCGTCGTAGTCGAGCCGTAGCACTAAGGCTGTCCATCCTCCCTGGCTGCCAGTCGGCTGCAAGAACGTCGCATCTAAGTATGGCACATCACGGCTAAAGATGCCGGTCCATACCGCCCCCCATCCGTTGAAGGTAACTTGGTGAGGAGAGATCAACATTTCGCCTTGAGGACTGAATTTGGCGTGAAACAGGTTTGCGTGCGGAGGCAAGCTGGAGTCACCCAACACAAAGATCAGGTGCAGGTTATCGTCGGCATCTTCGATGGCCACGCGCATATGGCCGGCGATGAGTGTATCTCCAGTGTGGTTGAATGGTCCGATCCACTCCTGTCCGTGTGCCGCGCCGACGATTCCTGCCAAAAGAAGCAATAAGAAGAGCCTCCACTCCACAATTGTGCCTCTCGTCATTTATGCCTCTCTTGGAAAAAGGACAGACCTCACCCGAGGGCAAGGTCCACACGATTCACCATAGATAATCTGACTAATTCCGCTTTATGCGGACAAACAGGTTCCACCACCGCCGTTTAGATTTCTCGGCAAGTATCAGCAGTGTTGCGCGGAATATATGCGTTGTTTCACAAAGAGTCAAGCGAAAGCTCTGGTTTCTACGCGATGACACCCGGCATCCTTTTCCCTGAGCATTCTTGCCCGTGGAAAAGCCATCTCGCTGAGCAAAATCAAGGCCTTGAGCGTTTTTTGCCTCTGCCTCTCGCGTGGGGCCGCCGGGTTTTCCACAGAGTCAAGATTTACAGGCTCGTAACCCTTTGTAACCTCTCTCAAAATGAGGAGTTAATGAGTTGACTCCGCCCGTTTTGATGCTATATTATGAGTCCCGTATCGCAACACCCCTTGTGGAAAATGTCCACTTTTCCACAGGAATCTCGTTATAGCAATTTTCATACGTTGTGCGAGGGGACGCGGCCCATCAGCGCCGCGCTATTCATGATCCTACGGGCACCAATCTCGCGGGGCCGCACCCATCCGGACCCGCTCGGAGGACACATCCATCTTCATGGAACAAGTTGACATTTCGACCGCCGTTGACCTCTGGTCTCAGCTCCAAGCGGCCCTGAAGACCAAGATACCCGAACAGAGTTTCGCCACTTGGATACAGCCGCTATCCCCGCTCCGCTACGAAGATAACCACCTCTGGCTGGCGGCGCCCAGCCACTTCCACCGCGAATGGATCGAAGGGCACTTTTGTAAAGGGCTCGAGGCTGCGCTCTGCGAACTCCTGAACGACGGTGCGGCACACGTGAAGCTCCAAGTCGTCCCGCGCGCCTCCGAAGTCCCGCCTCTCCCCGTCCCCGCTGTAAATGCTGTCGAGCGGCACGAAAAGAGCGAGAATTCTCTTGAGTCGCACTTGAATCCCCGCTACCAATTCGATAACTTTATAGAGGGGAATTCGAACTCGTTCGCGCGTGCCGCCTGCCTGGCCGTGGGCGATGTCTTGCGCCCCTGCCCGTGGAATCCACTCCTGATCTATGGTGGGACAGGACTGGGCAAAACTCATCTTTTACAAGCGATTGGCAACCGGGTCGTGCTGAAGAACAAGCACTACCGAGTGCTTTACGTCTCCTCGGAACGCTTCACGCAGGATTTTATTCAGTCGGTCCGCACCAGCCGCACATCGGACTTCGCGCAGCGCTACCGGACGATAGACCTGCTCTTAGTGGATGATATCCAGTTTTTTGCCGCGAAAGAGCGGACACAAACGGAATTTTTCCATGCGTTTAACACACTCTACCAAAACGGCAAACGCATTGTCCTGACCTCCGATCGCCCGGTAACCGAGTTGGCGAGTTTTGATGAACGCCTGATTTCCCGCTTTGCGTCCGGCTTTGTCACCAACATTGATCCGCCGGACTACGAAACGCGCGTGGCGATTCTGCAGAACCGCGCCGCGGCGGACGGCTTTCCCCTGGCCAACGACGTGGCAAATCTCTTAGCGACGCATATTACCGGCAACGTGCGCGATCTCGAAGGTGCGTATGTGACGTTGGCGGCGCGCTGTCAGTTGATGCGCGTGCCACCCACTACGGATCTGGCGCGCGACGTGATTCGCAATCGTACCGGTCAAGCGGCCGGCAGACCCCCTGCCGAGAAAATTCTCGATGTCACCGCCGAACACTTCCGCATGTCGCGCGAAGCCCTCAAGGGCAAGTCGCGCAAGAAGGAACTCGTATTCGTGCGGATGATGGCCATGACGCTGATGAGTGAATTCACGTCGCTGTCCTTGAAAGCGATCGGCGAACAATTTGGCGGTCGCGATCACTCGACCGTCATTCATGCGCGCGATACGATTCAGGAACGTCGTAAAGCGCAGGATCCGGAAGTTGTAGATGAATGGAAAGCTTTAGTGCAGAAACTTTCGCTCTTCACTCTCGGAAGTGGAAAGGTGTGATTGCGTGTGGAAACATTATGAATATCATAATAGATTCCACACCCATTCACAAACCCACAAGTCATCCACAAGCCCAGAGTGAAGCGGAGAAGATAAAGTGAAAGCTCTACACGTTATAACCACTCGTCAAGCGAGCGTTATGACAAGTAAAATCAGACTCTCCCTTTTTCTTCTGCGCATTTCCACAGGCTCTACGATGACTACTAATTCTCTCTTCCTAAATAAGACAATTCAGATATGAGGTCTTCATGAAATTTTCCGCTTCGCAGAGTACCTTCTACTCGGCTCTGCAAACGGTAGCGGCGGTGGTCCCTTCCAAGAGTCCGATGCCTGTGCTCACGCATATTCTCACGAGTGTGTCCGGGAATATCTTGTCGCTCACGGCGACGGATCTGGAGGTCTCGATTGAGACGCGACTGGAAGTGAAAGGGATGAAAGACGGCCGGGCGCTTTTGCCGGCGCGCAAGCTGATCGAGTTGATTCAAAATTTTGGGGATGTCGTGGTGACGATTGAAGCATCGGAGACCGGACGCATCAAAGTCACGGACCAGGAAGGGAAAAACTACGATCTGACGGCGGAAACGGTGGCAAACTATCCCAAAGCCCCATCGCTCGAGAATGTGGAGAAATTTGTCTTTGACCGCGTGAAGCTCGAACGCATGATCGCCAAAGCGATGTTTGCCGTTTCGCGCGATGAGCTGCGTCCGCAGTTGACCGGGGCCTATGTACGGATCGCTCCCGATGAGATGCGCGTGGTGACCACCGACGGCCATCGGCTGGTGAAGATCACAGAAAAGCAGAGCGGCTACGCGGGCGAAACGAAGGAAGCCATCGTGCCGAACAAAGCCATGCTGGCGGCACAGCGGATGTGTGGCCGCGGCGAAGGCGATGTGGAAATTTTGTTCGCCGTCAATCAGCTCGGTTTCCGGGTGGGCAATACCACACTGATCACCAAGCTGATCGAAGGGCGCTACCCGAATTACGAGGCGGTAATTCCGACGGAAAACAAGAATCTGCTGACCGTGGATCTCGAGCAATTGCAGCTCGCGGTACGCCGGGCGGCCACGGTCTCGAATGAAATCTCGCGGCAGATCCGCCTGAAGCTCTCAACAGAGCAAATGCAAATCCTGGTGGAAGACGTGGAGCAATCTAATTCCGGCCAGGAGACCGTTCCTTGCTCGTACAACGGCGAGCCGATGGATATCGGCTATAACGCGGCCTACGTGCTGGACATGCTGCGCCACGTGGACACCAACGACGTGCAGTTCCAGTTGGGCTCGCCGACCTCGGCCGGGATCGTCCGGCCGACGGAACAAGTCAAAGATGAAGATCTGCTGATGCTCATCATGCCCGTGCGCTTGAATTAAGTTTCGAGCGGTAGCGGACTCGTTCGGGAGCGAATGCAGACTACAAAGAGAGCGCGTGTGCGGCACGCGCTCTCGCCTCTCTACCCTAAGCACATCCAAAAGGCGAACCCAACTGGGTTCGCCTTTTCTCGATCACTGTCTTTTCCCCACGGCGCAAGGGAAATTAGAAAAGGAACCGAGGCGAGCTACTTCAGCAGCAGCATCTTCCGCGTCTGAACGAAGTTCACCGCCTTCAGTTGACAGAGATACATTCCTGAGGCGGCGTTCGATCCATCCCACTGCACGCGATAGGTTCCCGCCTCACGCGAATCGTTCACCAACGTTGCCACCCGCTGTCCGAGCGTGTTGAAGATCGTCACTTCGACCTGCGCTTTCTCCGGTAGGTCGAAACGAATCTCCGTGACCGGGTTGAAGGGATTGGGGTAGTTTGGGTAGAGTACGAATTCCGTTGGAAGCGGTTGAACATCGGGCGGTGAGCTTCCCAACGCCATCAATGCATCGAAGGCCGCATTTACCATTTGCTCGCCTTGTTCCGTAGTGTGTACTGCATACTGGCTGTTCTGCGGCTCCACCGCCTCGTCAAGACTGCTGCCCGAAGCGGCCAGCATCTGGACATGGTAAATGTCAATGAGCGTGAGCAGCGAATCCTCGGATGACAGACCCACGCTCAGCAGATTTTCATAGCCGTTCAACGCGTCGGAAAGACTGTTCTCATCAATCAGGTGGGCCAGTCGGGTGCGCTCCACCGCCAGCGTATCCGTCAAATTTTGTGCACTGCTCTTCAGGTCGGTTGACAACTCGTTAACGTTCTCAATCGAGAAAGCCTGCGTTTCGCGGTCCACCATGACGGCGCGTGCAGCAGCCGCCGCCCGGACGCCGAGAGCGAAACTGTCCGCTCCGGCAATCGCAAGATATAGCCCTTGGGCATTCGACCACTGTTCCTGCTCTTCCAGCACAATCGCAGAATCCAGCAGAGAAGCAAAGCCCGACGTTCCGCCAAGGCCTCCGCAAAGCCCGGGATTGTTGGCCAGGGGACTGCTGAAATCCCAGTACTGGGCAATCGGCGGATCGAACATTGTTATCTGTGGTGTGGCTCCACCCCAATACTGCATGCGCGCATCGTAGGTCCGGCCTCCGGTGTAGGCTGTCCAAATGAAGAACTTGCCGATTGTCGGCAGGCTTTCCTGCACCAGAATGTTGCTGCGCCCAGAGACAATAGGCCGTCCGGCGGTGCCGTCAAAGCGGATGAGGTAAGGCCGGTTGTCCACAATCCGGTTGTTCACCATCGGCGTTCCGGTCTCGCCGAACACCGGCGCGGCGCCGCCGATGCACCACACGGCAGCGCTGGGAAAACCGGCAGGGGCGATGTGATCTATCTCGCAGCAGCGGAAAACCATCCCCGTGGTTGAGCCGCTCAAGGCAAGCCCGTAATTGGCGGTCGCGCCGCGAAACACGCCGCGCGTGATCTTGCCGGTGGTGTTCAGAATGTAACCCGTACGGTAGCCGGAGTTGAGTACATGCAGGTCCGTGGCTTTGACGAGGGTATTGTAGAAGTACAGTCCGACATACGGGGACACGTTGGGCACATCATGAATCGTTACCCGGTCCACATGATGTTCGAACAGTGGGTTGCCCGAAATCCGCAGCCCGATTTGTCCGCCTTTAATCCGGCTGTCCGACAACTCAAAAGGAATCTGACTGCCGGTAGCATTCTCGCTAAAGACCGGCATCGTCGCGTCCTGAAAAACAGCGTACGAAATATGCGCCTGGCCGCCGGCGATATGGATTCCCTGCCACGGCACATTTCCGTTCGAGGCCACAAATCGCACCGAGTCGCCCTGCACGCCCGTCACGACCAGATTCCCTTGCACCTCGATGTAGGCATTGGGACCAAAGGTAATACGGGTACCGGCTTCAATCGTCAATGTTCTGGTCGCGGGCACGACCAGCCCGTCGGCGAGGTAGTAGGGGCTGACGGCATCATAATAGTGCGGCGGAATCGTGAGATCGGATTCGAGTTCTTTGCGACCGGGTGTGCGCAGCAAGGCCTTAAAGGCGTTGAGTCTCCCATAACCTAACGAGTCATCGCGACCCGGATGTCCAATGTTCCAGTTGCAGTCGTCAGCGGAAGCAGTGATAATATCGCGCACTTCCTGAGCAGTCAGGCTAATGCCCGACTCTTCAGCTTGAGAGATGACCAATCCAGCAACAGCAGCTACCATCGGCGTGGCGAACGATGTGCCCCAAGCATTGTGGACATACCAACCGACTTGCTCAATAGATGTCGACACCAGTAGGTGCGCAGGCGCAGAGATATTAACCATGGAATCTGTCAGAGCCCCTAAAGTGTCATCATTCCAAAGGTGATCTTGGCTATCAGTTCCACCTACGCAGAGTACGTTTGAAAACGTGTCGGCCCACGCGCATGGAAAACCTGCATCGAGCGGATCAGGCGAGTCGGTGAAATTTCCAACTGCTGCAGTAATGACCAAACCCGCGGCCTCGGCGTCCTCTGCCGCATTGCGCATCGTCTGGTTCCAGGGAATGTCCCCCCAACTATTTGTATAAACAGCAGCGTTACCTCCATTTGGATCGATGCAGTCTTCGATACAGGCCGCAAACCGCTGAGAGCTTCGCCCACCGGAGTAAACTACCAATCCGCATTCATAGGCGATACCCGCGACGCCGTGTATGTTATTTGTGCGTGCGGCCATAATCCCGGCAATTATCGTTCCATGGCCAAAACCGTCGTTGAATCTATCGTTCTGCGCTAGCTCGCGAAGTTCAATCTCACAGTATCCGGTCTCATTGAGTAAATCTTCGTGGAGCAAGATTCCTGTCGAATCATCGTAGGGAATGCCTGTGTCTTGTGCTGCCAACCGTATGTCGCAATCCCCCTTCTCAATACACCACGCCTCGGCTGCATGAATGCTTGCCCACGGGCTGCCGGGATTATCTTGATGTTCAAGGTGCCACTGAGAAGGATATAACGAGTCGTTGCTTGCCAGCGATCCCACATAATTCGGCTCCGCCCATAGGATCGCTTCTTCGTCGCGGAGTGCCGCAACCACGGTGTCAACAGACGTCGTGTCAGGAAAATCAGCAAAGTAGGTTGTCCGTCGCGCAATGCTGTCATACAGCGTGACGTGAAAGCGTCCGATCAAACTCTCGATCTCGCTCAAACTGTGTCCGCCTTTCAGCCTGAAATTGGCGGCTCCTTGTTCAAAACTTGGTTCACCAGCATAGATACAGGCCGCTAACAGTCCTGTCAAGACCGTTAGGGCGAGGGGCACGCGGTGAAGAATGTGCTGCCGTTTCATGTTCGAATTTCCTTCCTTCTATCTGATTATGGTGATGATCGCCATTCGGTTATGGCGGCCCATCTCTGCACCGTCCGGTTCGGTTGACAATATATAGTACCCGCTGGAGAGATTTCGAACGTCCAAGTTATGAACCGTTCTATTAGCATCTACGGGAATCGAGCTTACTTGTTGTCCGAGAATGTTGTAAATGGTGATCGTTCTCGTACGCATTGCTGCAGAGAGAGTCAACGTGACACGATCCTTTGCGGGATTGGGGTACATCTCGATCGGCTTATCTCTGACTGCATTGTCACTCGAGACGGCCAGGGTATCCCCAAAGGTATACGTTATGAGTCCGTGATAAAAAGTCCCCGCCCAAAGTTCCAACACTAGACCGTCAAAAATGGTCAAAGTTCGTACGATAGCCCCTTGTTGCGGCCAGCCTTGGTTCACGATAGTCCATGTGACACCGCCATCAGTGCTGAAATAGATGAAGGTGTGGTCTGTGAGGAACAACGCGTCGGGGTGCATGGATGAAGTATGGATCAGCCGGTTATCCTGGGGTCCTCCCGGAGCGTCATTATTCAAAACTGTCCAGGTGGTGCCGGCATCTGTACTGTAAAAGACGGAGTCCCATCCGGTAGCCCAAATCCAGTTCGGACGAAATGGATCGAGGGCGAAATCCACGATCAAATTCTGTTCATTCACAGGCGAGAAGGTCTGCCCGGAATCCACACTCATCAGAATCTGACCGAAAAATGGGTCGTGAATCCAGACGCGGTGAGGCAGAAATGGATCAAAGACAATCTTCGAAATCGCCGCATTCCACCACAGAATGACGCGCGTCCATGTTTCGCCCCCGTCGGTGGAGCGATACAGGCGACCGTTCGCCACATCGGATGCTTCGCCACATAGCAAGACGCTTTCGTTGAAGGGTGACAGGGCAATCGCAAACGCCCCATAGTTGTCCGGTCCACCAAGATAAAGCCCCGTATTGCGTGTTTCCCAAGTGGACCCACCGTCTGTGGAACGGTACAAGCCAGCCACATCGCAGGCCGCCCAGATGGTATCCGGATGTTCCGGATTAATAAATAGGTCGTGGACGCGAAAGTGCCGGAAGCCGAGCGTATCCCAAGTCAAACCATGATCTGTTGTCTTGAAGATGCCGCCTTCGCGCGTTGTGTCAAAAAACCAATCGGTGGAGGCAACAAACACAGTCTGTGGGTCGTTCGGGTGGATTTCGATATCGGTTATCGCTTCCGGTGCCATGCCAACATATGTCCACTCGTTGATTCCAGCCCATGCGGTAAAGACCGTACCACACAGGAAGGCAAAGTGTAAACAGAAAAACTTCATCATGTTACATCCCCAAAAACGACAAAGCGAACCCTTTGCCGCTTGATGATTGGCAGAAAGAGTTCGCTCATAGAATTAGCCTCCCGGTGAACAGAGTTCGCGGTGCTGAGGTGCGGAATCAGTTACATACTACAAAACCGTTTCGGCATTGTCAAGCGAGATCTGTGGTTTCTGCGTTTCTTGGCGTTTTGTACCTCATTGTCGGGAAGGCTAAAAAAAAGAATTACCCCAGAATTGCCTTGTGGTTGGAGAGGCAAAAAGGCGAACCAAATCGGGTTCGCCTTTTCTCATGACGGCGAGCATAAATTATCGCCCTACTCTCTGGCGGGCACCGCGTCCGGCATGCGGAAGGGCGAGAACCCGTTCGTCTCGAACCGCACTTGATAGAAGCTCTTCAGCTGTGAGCCGGTTATGCCGACGTCGGTATAGGTGGTGTTGACCGTGGAGTCAATCAGGGCATACGTGCCGTTCGATGTGAGGGCGCGATAGATCTTGAACTGAGTCACGCCGGGGCCGGACTGCCAGTCAAGGATCACACTGTTGCCGGATGGACGAATGACCAGAACCGGCCCGACGACGATTGAATCCCATACCGCCGCCGACCAGCGGCCGACGTCATCGCGGAAATGAAAGCCCACGCGATGCAGACCAATCGGCAATCCGGTGATAACGGTGTCGGCCTGTTCCTGCCCCTCATCCCACACCCCATCCTGCGGCAAATGAATCGCAATGCCACTGCCAACGCCGGGATCGGCATTCACAAAAAACTCCGCGGCACTCAGAGTGCGCGGCTGCCCCTGGACAATCGGACTGGTGACGATGAATAACGCGCGGACCGGCTGTCCGATGCGACTTGCATCATCCGCCGATCGCAGATCGAGGGAGTGAAGACCGACAGCCAAGCCGTTCGTTGCGAGGATTTGGGCGAAATTTACCAGCGGCGCGTCGGCGTTATCAATCGTGGTCCACGATCCGCCGTCAAGGCGATAGTCCATGTATGTCACGAGGCGGATTTGGCCGGTGAAGTTGTTGCTGATGGTGCCAAAGAAACCGGCCGTGACGACGCCGATTCGACCCAGATCATCCGTGCCGCGCACGCGTACCTGATGCAGGCCATCGGGCAGCCCGGTGGTTGGCAGCACATCGGCCCAGTTGACAGTTGCGCCGTCGGGTACGTCAACATCGGTGAAGGCGCCATTGTCAATTTGATAGGAGAGCTGAGTGATGACACGGGTGTAACCAGTGAAGCTGTTACTGATGGTGCCAAAGAAGCCGGCCGTGACCACGCCGGTTCGACCTAAATCATCCGTGCCGCGCACGCGCACCTGATGCAGGCCATCGGAAAGCCCGGTGGTTTGCAGCACATCCGCCCAAGAGACAGTTGAGCCATCCGGCACGTCCACGTCAGTGAACAGACCATTGTCAATTTGATAAGAGAGCTGAGTGATGACGCGGATTTGACCGGTGAAGGTGTTGCTGATGGTGCCAAAATATCCGTCACTCACCACGCCGACGCGACCCAGATCATCCGTCACGCGGACATGCAGCCGGTGCAAACCATCGGGAAGACCGAGCGTGGCAACTACGTCGGCCCAACTCACGGTCGCGCCGTCTACGACATCCACATCCGTGAACGAACCGTTATCTACGGCATAAGAGAGCTGTGTGATCAGCCGGACTTGTGCCTGCGCGCACATCGTGCCGAGAAGCAGCAAGAGCAGCGGAAGAAACCTTTTCATGATGGTTTCTCCTTGGATTAGTAGTTGGGTCCGACGCGGCCCGTAGCGCTGGCATTGATCGGGGTTCCCACACCCACCAGATTGGGAGATGCGGTGACGTTGATGGCCCACGGGTAATTGGAGATGCCGTTATCCACGAGCGGCTTGGGACCGCCATACACGCCGAAATCAGACACTGAGCCATCCGTGAAATCCAGCAAGCTCGGATGGCCGGTGTTCACGAAGGCGGCGCCGTTGGTCGGATCGAGATGGAGATTCGCGACGGTAGGATCGAGATTCACACTTTCATCGTAGCTGACGAACGGATCCGAGCTGATCGTCAGCGTGTTGCTGCCGGGTGCGGCGATCGTCTGCGACGCATTGTAATCAAAAACGCTGCCGGGATTGTATGTGCCAAAGGTTGGCGAGCTGCTCCAGTCATAGAACAGGTTGTTGACGGCAATCACCGCTCCGCCGGCCGCATTCAAACTAAAGATCTGGCGATAGTTCAGAAACACGCAATTGTAAATTTCCAACGTGCCGGCCGTGGCCGCGCCGCTAAAGGCAAAGTTACCGGTGTTGCCCTGCAAATTCGCGAAGACGCAGCCGCGCACGACGGTCGGATAGTTGCTGTCGCTGATGGTCATCGCGGGATAGCCGGTGGCAGTGGTCTGAAGGAAGATGCAGTCTTCCACGGTCATGTTACGCGCGCCGACGCAGCGAATCAGCTCATAAGGTCCCGCAAGAATACAACGGCGTACGACCGAAGAATCCGCGTTGTTGGTTGCCCAGAGGACATAGGTGGTCGAATTCAGACGCATGCCCTCGATGGAGGTGCGATTCGCGCCGGGACCCCCGTTAATGTACCAGGAGCTACTTAAGTTCACAATGGTTTGATCCCAACCCGCGCCAATCCAGATCAGGCGTTTGGTGTACTGGTTGATGCCGCCGCAAGCATACGTGCCGGGGCCGACCAGAATCGTGTCGCCCGTGACGGCGGCACTGGCGGCGGCCTCCAACGTTGTGTAGCCCCCCGCCCCTTGGGCGGAGACATAGCGAATGGTGGCCTGCGCTCCGCTGGCCAGCAGCAGCAGCACGGCAAAAAGACATCCAGTCTTCAAGATCTTCATAGTGTCTCTCCTCAAAGGTTATGGTGTAAACGTATCCGAAAAGGTACGGGAGTCCACTGACCCGGCAACAGCACTAAAAAGATAAAGGTTATGACATTTGAATGCAAGATGGCGCATAAAGAGGGATAAAATATATGTGAACAGGGTCCGCGCGCAAATTGCCCAAGAAGCAAATCTCAATAGACCCACACGCGGTCGTTCCACGGGCAGCTAAGTCCTTAGAACAAGCCAGCGTAAATGACCCCATGACCCATATCTCTCTCCCGATAAACTGTAGTGAATAAGCGACTTGAAATCTCAACCGCGGCAGGATGAATGCTTGTGCATGTCGAGCTAAATCCGTACATTACCACACATATGCAAGGTTTCAGACAACACCGCGCCAACCGCATTCTGCGCATTGACGACGTGCTGGCCTCTCTGCTGCGGCAGAAGAAGCACAGACGCTCGAGCGTCTGTGAATAATAAAAAGGCGAACCCAGTTGGGTTCGCCTTTTCTCATGACGGCGAGCATAAATTATCGCCCTACTCTCTGGCGGGCACCGCGTCCGGCATGCGGAAGGGCGAGAACCCGTTCGTCTCGAACCGCACTTGATAGAAGCTCTTCAGCTGTGAGCCGGTTATGCCGACGTCGGTGTATGTGTGTCCCGCTGTCGAGTCAATCAGGGCATACGTGCCGTTCGATGTCAGGGCACGGTAAATCTTGAACTGATTCACACCGGGGCCGGACTGCCAGTCAAGGATCACACTGTTGCCGGCGGCCGGCCGGATGACCAGTATCGGACCGACGAGCAGCGAATCATAATCCGCGGCGGACCAGCGATTCAGATCATCCTTGAAGCGGAAGCCGACACGATGCAGGCCAATCGGAATGCCGGTGATCACAGTGTCGGCCTGTTCCTGCCCCTCATCCCACACCCCATCTTGCGGCAAATGAATTGCAATGCCACTGCCAACGCCGGGGTCCGTGTTGACCCAGAACTCCGCGGCGGCGAGCGTGCGAACCTGCGACGGACTGTACGGCGACATAACGATAAACGGAACCCGATGCGCCGCGCCCGTTTGCCCTTGACTATCGGTCGTGCGCACATTGAGGTAGTGCAGGCCGACGGGGATGCTGTTGCTGGCAATGGCCTCGTTGATGCTGATCGCGGGGGCATCCGCCGGATCGCGCAGCGTCGGCGGATCGCTATCCACCCAGAATTCGTACTGAGTAATATTCCGAGACAGTTGGGCCGGCGGCGCAATCGTCAGAAATTGATCAGTGAATTGCGACACGCGACCCAAGTCATCCGTCACGCGGAACTTCACACGGTGAAACTGTCCGGCGGCCAAACTGCCGGTGGCAATGACCTGAGCGAGATTGACCTGAGCGGCGTCCGCAACATCCACAACCGTGGGAGCAGCATTGTCCACGGTGTACTCGTATTGCGTGACCAGTCGCGGAATTTGTGCCGCCCCCGAAATCGCAAGAAACTGATCGGTCGCCGGCCCGGTTCGTCCCGCATTGTCGGTGGTGCGAATGTTGACGCGATGCAGAACTCCGGGGGCAAGACCCACCGTCGAAATCGCCTGATTTATGCTTACCGTGCTGGCATCGGCGACATCCACCAGCGTGAAGGAGCCGTTATCCACCGACCATTCATATTGCGTGACCAGTTGGACGACCTCATTCCCCGGTGAAATGACCAGAAACTGCGGCGTCGGCCGGCCCCATAAGCCCGCATTCGTTCGCACGCGCACCATGACACGGTAAATATTCGGCGGCAAGCTGCCGGTCGCAATTGTCCAGGCCAAATTCACCGAATCGTCGGCGCTGGACACCGTAATCGCTGTGCCGAATCCTTCGCCCGGATCGGTGCCGATAAAATACTCGGCCTGCGTGATTGTCGGCTGGGCATAAGCCGCAGTGGCCACGAGCAGACAGAGCACGAGAAGAGATCTTCTCATGATAGAATTCCTCTCGTGGTTAATTATTGCGGGCCTACGCGACCAAGAGCAGAAGCATTCACCGGCGTGCCCTGACCGACGACATTCGGTGTCGTCACAATGTTGACCGCCCACGGGTAGTTGGGCACGCCGTTATCAATCAACGGACGCGGACCGCCATAAGCGCCGATATCCGACACGGACGCATCGAGGTCGAGAATCCCGGGATTGCCGGCATTGATCAGGTTTGAGCCGCCCGCCAAGTGCAAGTTGGTCGTGCCGATCAGGTAGTTCAGCGCCGTGTCATAGTTCACAAACGGATTGCTGGGGATGGTGACGCCGTTCGTGCCCGGAACCGCCGGACTAGCCGGAGAAGCATTGTAATCAATGACGGAACTGCCGGGAAGCGTTCCCCAAGTTTGTCCAGTACCGTTAAAGTCGAAGGCCGCATTGTTGATGATGATTGAACTCGGCGATCCGGCGACAATTTGGAAGAGCGCATTCCAATTCAAGAACACGCTGTTGTACACTTCAAGGACGCCGGTTGCCGCTACGTTGTCGCCAATCGCCCACGAACTGCCCACCCCCGGCGTGACTGTCGCGGCGAACACGCAGTTACGGAAGGCCCCGCCCGCGCGCGGCCCCAAAATGGCGTTGACGAACTGGTAATTATGGAGAACGGCACAATCTTCGAGATAAAGACGCGCCCCAGTCACCTGCCATAAAATTGTGATCTGACTGGTACCGCCGACGAACATGCACCGACGCGCCGTAATGGAATCGCAATTGGCAGTGGCATTGTAAAACGCGATACTGCTACTAGATCCATTGATGCGAATTCCCTCAAAGGTGCTGCCCGTGGCATTTACGCTACTGAATTGGAAGTGATTCCCTCCGGAAACAGTAAGGATCGTTTGATCCCAGCCCGCGCCAATCCACGTCAACCGTTTTGTGACGGAAATGCCGGCGGTTTCGCTGTACATTCCCGGGCCGATCAGGATTGTGTCACCTGCCGCCGCCGCCGCATGCGCCGCGCTGGGAAGGGTGTAAGCACCCGCTCCGCTCGCGGATACATAGCGAATGGTGGCCTGCGCCGCCGACACGGCCAGCAGCAGAGTTGCCAGCACGACTAAATTCAAAGTCTTTTTCATAACGTTTCTCCTCAGATTTATGGTTTCAAACGAGTCTTGATAAGTCGCGTGGCGCGAAGACTGCTCCAGATGAAAGTTATGAATTAAGATAATTAGATGCAATACGTCTTATACAGAGGTTTAAAATAAATATGAACATACTACATAAGATTAATGGTACACTTTAAGATTGCACCAGACCCACTTATCGATTCCAGCCATTTAGATCATGTGGTCAACTACCTTACGGGGATCACCAGCGGGAGAGTGCTTAAAGGACATATTTATCAAGATTTTGCGAATGTGGATTTTCGTGCGAATCGGCTTGTGTATCTGGAGTGAAATCTGTAGATTACATAGGCTATGCGGAGCTTTAAGGGATTTCGTTCGAAGCGCATCCTGCGGATTGACGATGTGCTGGCCTCTCTGCTGCGGCAGAAGAAGCAGTGGCGCACCGGGCTGGCACTCGCCGAGATCCAGCAGGATTGGCCGCATATCGTGGGGCCGGAGATCGCCGCACACGCGAAGCCGGTACACTTGGCGCGCGGGCGGCTCGATGTTGCCTGCGATCATGACGTGTGGCGCGCGGAACTGCAATTTTTGAAACCTGAACTGCTGGCGCGGCTCGAAGAAGCCTTAGGCCAAGGTGTTGTGAAAGACATCTGGTTGAAGTAAAGCGCTGAAACACAGAAACGCTGAAACCCTGAAAGCAGAAGCGACACGCTCTGTTTCCAGAATCTAAGCCATTCGGTTTTCGGCGGTTGTCTTCAACAAAGGAGGGTGCCATGAAGAGCTTCGCGATGATCCTTTGCGTGAGCGTATGGGGCTGCTTGGCCGCGCACGCGGCACGTCAAGCTCTTTGAGCCATCACCCGCCGCCGCCAGCACGATCAAGCAAGTAAACCCGCACATAGGGGATAAGCACGTTCATTGGATCGATAATGAGCATTGTGTCCAAGCGAGCGTAATCCTCCCCACTTAAAGGAGATTGGCCATGAACTGTCCAAAGGGACTTCGATGTTTCTTTGTTATCGTCGTGTTGGCGTTTCTACAAAGCTGCACCAAAGATGATCCATCCGATTCCAATAACAGCGCGCCGGATTCGCCCTCTAATCCGGTCCCGGGCGATGGCGCGCAGAATCAAGCCGTGAACATGGCCCTTTCGTGGAGCGGCAGCGATCCGGATAGTGATCCTTTGACCTATGACGTCTATTTCGGCACATCCAGCACACCGCCACTGATCAATTCCGGTCAGACCGCCGTAACCTACGATCCGGGCGCGCTGGCAATTAGCCAAACCTACTACTGGCAAATCGTAGTACATGATAACCACGATCATTCGACCTCGGGACCGACGTGGTCATTCAGCACAACAAGTAGCGGCGCTGGTGTCATGGTTCTAATTCCGGCGGGGCCGTACGACATGGGGGCTGAATACTATCAATATACACAACCCATTCACACGGTCAATGTGCCGGCATTCTACATAGACGTCTACGAAGTCACGAATGCCCAGTATAAGACCTTCTGTGATGCGACAGCTCGGGTATATCCAGACGATCCCGGTTTCAGCAGCATGCCGAACTATTTCACAAACACCGCCTATGCGAATTATCCGGTTGTGAATGTTTACTGGCAGGATGCGAAAGACTATGCAGCATGGGCGGGCAAGCGACTGCCGACTGAAGCGGAATGGGAGCGTGCCGCCAAAGGCAACACCGACAATCGCCAATATCCATGGGGAGATACTTGGGTTGCGGCCAATGCTAATATTGGGTACAATCCTGCCGATGGCTACACGAATACTTCACCCGTTGGCAACTACCTGAGCGGTATCAGTCCGGCGGGTTGTTATGACATGGTCGGAAATGTCTGGGAGTGGTGCGAGGACGATTTTCATTTAGGCTACACTGGCGCACCTACTGATGGCAGTGCTTGGATTGATAATCCGCGCGGCGACCGCCGAGTTAATCGGGGCGGTTCGTGGGACAACGATCTCGTGTGGACGCGGTGTGCCTCTCGCGACAGCTACAATCCGACGGATCGCTACGGCAGTATCGGCTTCCGTTGCGCCAGAACTCCATAGTCGGCCATTGTTCGCCGGGATGTTGGGTGATTTGTATTCTCTGTGCAATCGGCTGGTGGCTGATTGCATCCGCGCTGCTGCTGATGTCGTGGAACTCAGTGGTTGCCGCGATCGCCAACGTGAAAAAGGTCAAGTACTGGCATGTCCTGCTCGTTGTGCTCACCTTGGCCGTCTTGTGCGCTCCGCTCTTTTGCGAAGGAGACCGTTGCGAAGGTCAGTGGGGCTGTGACAGCAACGACTGCTCCGGTGGATCTGGCCATAAAGCAAAGCAGTGCGGAGGCTGTGAGGATTGGAAGACTCCAGGTGATTCCATGGGACATCCCAAGTGACTGTGAGTTGACACTTCAATTGTCTCTATTGCAAGTTCTGCCAGATTGATGACGACAGCACGCGCGGAGCTGCAATTCTTGAAACCTGAACTGCTGGCCCGACTCGAAGAAGCCTTAAAACTGAAAGACTGAAACACTGAAAGCAGAAGCGACACGCTCTGTTCCCAGAATCTCAGCCATTCGGTTTTCGGCTTTGTCTTCAACAAAGGAGGGTGCCATGAAGAGCTTCGCGATGATTCTTTGCGTGAGCGTATGGGGCTGCTTGGCCGCGCACGCGGTGACGGTGAATGGAGTGGCGACGTTAAGCGGGCAGCAGAATCACAGCGGCATCAAAGTGCTGTTCCGCGAGGTCTCGCCCTCGGCGCAGACCGATTCCACCTTGACGAATTCGTGGGGAGTGTTTCTCATTACCTTGCAGCCGGGTGTGTACGACGTGGAGTACTCGCACGCGGACTACGCGCTCTACCGGCTGCCCAATCAAATCCTCTTGTTCGACACGGCGCTGGATTCGGTGATGCTGATGCCGCCGCTCTCCGGCTATCTGAGCGGCACCATTGGGCCGGGGGATTTTCAGGTGACGGATTCCATCGTGGTGGCAGCTAACGCGTCGCTGACCATTCTGCCGGGGACAAGGTTGTGGTTCGAATATCGCAAGCCCTTCGTCATAAATGGACAGCTTACGGCGGTCGGCACATCGACAGATTCCATTCTGTTCACCCGCCGTACTTTGTCACCCGACAGTATGTGGAGTGGCCTGCGATTCATTGATGCCGACGATTCGAGTCGGCTCGAGTACTGTGTTATTGAGTATGTCCATTCGCCGGGTGGAAATTGGGGCGGTGGCGGCGGTGTACTTATATACAACAGCAATCCCTCGCTAAGATACTGCACGGTGCGGTTCAATGTGAATGACGATCATACTGGCTACGGCGGAGGAGGGATTTGTTGTGTCTCGGCAAGCCCAACGATCGAGAATTGCTCGATTACTGACAACATATCGCATGCTTACGTAGCATCTGGAGGGGGAGTCTATTGCACCGGAGGATCTCCGGTTTTTGTCAACTGTGTAATCAGTCGCGACAGTGCTGCCAGCGGCGGCGCGGGTGGCGGAGTGTCGGCCAGCGGGGCTGCACACTTCGTAGATTGTATCATTTCTGACAACGTCGCGAGTAACGGCGCGGGCGTATCAGCCGGTTCTGGCGCTCACTTTGAGCGCTGTCGAATCATAAACAACCACGCGTCTTTAGGCGACTTGGGTTCCGGCGGGGTATCAGCAAGCGGAAATGCGGAATTTACTGAATGCGTGATCGCGCGAAATCATGGCACCAATTCAGATTTTCTCTATGGTGCAGGCGGAATCGGGGGCACGGGCGGAGTCTTCAGCCGGTGCACCATTGCTGGCAATGTTGCGTACAACGGCAGCGCGGCAGTGATTAACGGTACACCATCCCTTACCAGTTGCATATTCGTTAGCTATGGCGAGAGGGATGCACTCTATTTCCGAAATGGCGCGGGAGCCAACATTCGGTATTGTGTCGTTTACAACAACGACAGTGCCGCGTTCAGGTACTATCAGAGCGATTCCTCAAATGCCCCACTCGTTTTCGGTTTGAAGATTGTGACGAACGCCAACGGCGACTCGTGCGACACCTACTACAACCTCTTCTCCGATCCGCAGTTCGTGGACACGGCCAACGGGGATTATCATCTGCTGGCATCGTCGCCCTGCATTGACGCCGGCGATCCAGAGCTTCCGCTCGATCCTGACGGCACGGTGGCGGACATCGGGGCGTTCTACTTTGATCAACTCAATGCGGATAATGATTTCACCCTTCCGCCTTCATCCTTCATCCTTTCTGCCTATCCGAATCCGTTTAACAACACGACACGAATTGTTTTCGATCTGCCGCGCGCGGGCGATGTCACGCTGAGTGTTTATGACCTCACGGGACGCGAAGTGATGACGCTCGTGCACGGAACACTGCTTGCCGGATCGCACACCGTTCAGCTCGATGCAAACGCATTGCCCAGCGGCGTGTATCTCTATCGCCTAACTGCCGCCAACGCGAGTCTGACGCGAAAACTGGTGCTCATCAAATAGGAATTCACTTATGATGAAATGGGGAATATTGGTTGTCGCCGCGGTGGCGGCGCTCGCGGCTTTTACCGGCACGCACACCGCGCGCTTCACGCTGCCGCTCTATGCGCAGCAGCCGCAGCAGATTGCCGTGCCGCAAACGATGACCATTCAGCCGTGGCTGCACGTGGAAGTCGAAACCAGCTACGGCTGGTTCTGGCAAAAGTCCAAGGGCCGCGCGTGGGTTACGGCGGGCAAACAGGACACCACGCCGATGAACGTAGGTTCGCTCTGTATCCGCCTCGCCGCGCACGACACCACGCTGAAATGCGACAGCAACACCAATGAAATCTCCTTGCAGGAGAAAAAGCGCGGCATCCAGATCAAAAAGCACACTGCTATCGTTTCTGCTTGGGCGGAGAACCCAGCGCTGGACACCGTGACCGTGAGCATGGAGCCATAATCTCCACTACATCGGCGGCCACAAATGGCCGCCCCGACAACTGTCCGAACACTCCTTCCTCAATAATCCTGTCTGATTCCGGAGTCCCCATGATCCGCATTGCCCACCACGGCGGCATGTGTCTGCACATGCCCCGCACCTTGATTCTTCCGTTCCTCACTCTCTTTATCTGCACAGGTGTCGTCTTTGCCGCCGATTCCGCCGCCGGGCTGTCCGACACCCAACTGAAAGAACTGCGCGCGTCGCTGAAGATGGATGCCGCGACCCATGCCGCCATGAACGCAGTGTCGAACAACGACATCAAAGACCTCGCGCTGAACCGCGACATCGTCATTTCCAACGACGACCTTTTCTCCTTTTCATTGCCCACGAAGGGCGTCACCGATCAGGAAAACACCGGCCGCTGCTGGATGTTTGCCGGGCTGAACACGATGCGGCAAAGCGTGATCAAGAAATACAAACTCGATGACTTTGAGTTGTCGCAGAGCTACCTCGCCTTCTACGATAAGCTCGAAAAGGCCAATGTCTTTCTCGAATTCATCATCGCCACGCCGGACCGCGATCTACTGGACCGCGAAGTGGACGTGATGCTCGAAGACCCGGTCGGCGACGGCGGCTATTGGGGGTACGTGACGAATATCATCCAGAAGTACGGCGTGGTCCCCAAGAAGTTCATGCAGGAGTCGCACACGTCGTCGAACACCGGGCGGCTGAATTCGCTCTTGACCAAACTGCTGCGCCGTGACGCGTCCGTGCTCCGCACCATGGCCGCGGCAAAGAAGGGCGCGCCTGAACTGCGCCACGAAAAGATGAAGATGCTCAAGGACGTGTACCGCGTGCTGGTGATCAATTACGGCGAGCCGCCGGAGACGTTTGCCTGGCGCGTGGAGGACGACAGCACCAAGAAGGTCAGCGATCCGGTTACGTACACGCCGCAGCAATTCTATCACGACGTGATTGCCACCGATCTCAGCGATTACGTCACGCTCACCAACTATCCCAATCACAAGTACAACACGAATTTCTCCGTGAACCTCACACAGTCCATGGCCGATCTGCCGGAGATGACGTTCGTCAACATCGACATGCCGCAGATGAAAGCGTGCGCGCTCGCCGCGCTGCTTGATTCCAACCGCGTCTGGTTTGGCTGCGATGTCGGCCCCGACGTGAACAGCAAGAAAGGCCTCATGGCTACCGGGCTTTACAACTACGAAGATTTGCTCGGCGTCAAGCTCGATATGTCCAAGCAGGATCGCCTCGACTATCGCAGCAGCAGCAATCACGCCATGGTGCTGGTGGGCGTGGACATCATGAACGGCAAGCCGGTGAAGTGGAAGGTCGAGAACAGTTGGGGCAAGGATAGCGGAGACGGTGGCTTCTTCACCATGAGCGACGAGTGGTTTGACGAATATGTGCTGAATGTCGTGGTGCCAAGCAAATACATCCCCGCCGACGTGCTCGCACTCACGAAACAGAAACCCACGCCGCTCCCCGTCTGGGACCCGATGTGGCAGGACATGGGATGGTAGTACGAACGATGAACAGAGCGGTCGCCGAGCAGGGTCGCTTTGCTCTTCAGCACTCCGATCAACCAACGCATCGCGACCCTGCCGAAACAAGCACAATCTAAAGCATTTGTCATCCTGACCGTCTTCGGGAAGGATCGTATGTTTTCTTCGGTTAACGGAAACATCAGATCCTTCACCTGCAAAGCCTCCAGACGCAGGTTCAGGATGACAAACGTTTGTTTTGTGATTTAGGAAAAGACACCATGCTTCCACTCTTAGCTCTTCTTCTTTTTGCGTCTTCGCTTCTCGCTTCTGATCTGGACTCTCTGCTCTCCGTCCAGCGCACTCGCGCCGGCGTGCGTGCCGACACACTCTTTTCCGCGCTGGACAACGCGAAGCCCGGTGAATTGGCTGATGCGAAATTCCTGCTCGCTTACCTGCCGCTGGCGGATCTGGCGTGTATGACCGGCGATGACATTCTGGAGAACGTGCGGCTCGCGCAGGAAGCGCGTGTGGAATTCAGATGGGGAGCGCAGCTCACGGATGAATTGTATCAGCATTTTGTGCTCCCGCATCGCGTGTCGCAGGAGCCGTTCGTGCATTGGCGCGAGCAGTTCTATCAAACGCTAGCCCTACGCGTGCAGCACTTGACGATGACCGAAGCTGCGCTCGAAGTGAATCACTGGTGCCACGAAGTTGCCACCTACAAGCCGAGCGACTCGCGCGATCAGGATCCATTGACCACGATTCGCGCCGGGCTGGGGCGCTGCGAAGAGGAGATGATTCTGGCGATTTGCGCGCTGCGTTCCGTGGGCATTCCCGCGCGGCAGTGCTACACACCGTTCTGGCCACACATGGACGACAATCACGCGTGGGTCGAGGTCTGGGCCGATGGCAAGTGGCACTACTTCGGTGCGTGCGAGCCGGACGTGTCGCTCGATCAGGCGTGGTTCACGAATGCCGCCGCGCGCGCGATGCTCGTCGTCTCCACGGCCTATGGTGATTACCACGGCAGCGAACCGGTGCTGAAACGCTACGGCGCGTCCACGCTCATCAATTCCACGGCGGTGTATGGCACGGCGCGCGAGCTGAACGTCACGCTGCTCAATGCGAAAGGCAAGCCCGCACCCAAGCAAAAACTGTTCTTTAATCTCTACAATTACGGCTGCGTGCTCCCGGCGCTCGCGCTGGACACGGACGAAAACGGCAAGGTGAAACTCGTCTGCGGCCCCGGTGACTGGTTCATCACATCCGGCGACGGCAAGAACGCGGCGTTCCTGCATGTCAAGGGCAATGAATCGAATGTCACACTGAGATTGGGAAAACAAATCAACTTGCGGGACGTCAAGCAAGCCGATTACGTTCCGCCGCCGGAAGCCCCCACCAAAGCTGGCATCCAAGCCGACAGCTTGTTTGCCTGCCGCCTGACGACGGAAGACAGTCTGCGGCAGAGTTTCTGGACCGTGTGGGCAAAGGAAACCGGGGTTACGCCCAAGCAGATCAAGCCGGATTCAGAATGGGTTTACTCCCAAACAGAAGCCTTTCTTCCCGATTCATCTCAACAGCAATTGCTCGAAATCGTGCGGAAGGCGCGAGGGAATTGGGGGAATGTATGGTTCGCACTCTTTGCAGTCTATCCAGGCGAACCGCTATCTGAAGATCGCACGGATTTGTGGGTTCTGAAAACTCTTTCAGAAAAGGATCTACGCGACTTTACAAAGGCAGCATTCGATGACTTGTATGAAGGTTTCTCTTGGCTGGCTATAATTCCTGATGCGCCACAGGAACTCATCAAAATCTATAAAGAGTATGTGCATGCGCCTCGACTCAGTTATGAACCATCTCGTCCTTGGCGCGTACCATTGCATGAATTCTTGGACAGCAATGTGAACCTCTATGACGGCGACTCCCTTCGTTCCTGGCTCCTCTCCAACATCACCATCGAAGAGAACAAAGACCGCCTCGGGCCGCCACTCACGCCCGCCGAATGTCTCGAACTGCGGCGCGGCGGACAGGATGATCTGGAACGGCTGTACCTTGGCTTCATGCGCGTGAACGGTGTCCCCGCCCGCTTCAACCCCGCCACGATGAAACCGGAAATCTGGGAGAAGGATGCGTGGCAAATCGTGGATCTAAAGAAATCGAAAAACGAGAAACGAAAATCGAAAGCTCCGCGCACCGGAAAGCTGATCGTCACTCTCCCCCCAAATCTTGATTTGGGGGGCGGGGGGGTTGACTCTGCACGCTACAACAGGACCTGGGGCGTGCAGTCGTGGGAGAAAGATCATTTCTCCGATCTCGATTTCGGCTATCTGGAACCATACAGCAAACTCACCTGGCCGCAGGAGCTGCCCGTCGGTCTCTATTGCCTGACCACTGGCACACGACGCAAAGACGGTTCCGCGCCGGTCGCCTTCACATGGTTCGAGATCAAGCCCGGCAAAACCACGACCGTTGAATTGAGGATGCGCGATAAGGGTGATGCTGCGACAAAACCAGCCGAGACATTCCAAGGGTCGCAGCAAGAGTAGGATCTACTTCGTAGGGTCGGCCGTTGGCCGACTCCGATCAGAGCTGGTCAACGACCCGCCCCACAGAAAGAGAGACGAACATGTTCCTTTTTGCCGGTTTTTTGCATGCCGCTCTCTTGTGGCTGGCAATCACTCTGATCACGCGGGATAAGGAAGGAGCCGATTACTGGGAGTGCGTGCCGTGGATCGTCGCTTCAGTCGTCGCAAAGATGCTTGTCTGGGCATTGGGATATGCCGCCGGACTCCCGGTTGTGTTTATCTGGGTGTTGGGCGTCCTCGCGGGATTAGGCGTGCTTTGGTTCTTTGTCAGACGCAATTATGGCAGTACGAAAGGAAATTACATTATACTGGCCTATCTCGGCATCAGTGTGCTGCTGGCGCTGCCGCGCTTGTTCGCGTAATCGAGTCCACTCTCCGGCGATGCGGAACCCACCAGCTAATTGCGGCGGCATGTGTCTGCACGTGCCCCGCACTCCCGCGAAAGAAGGAGGTTAACTATGGACATCCTCGGTCGCTGGACAATCTTCATTGTACTCGCTGCGAGTTGGATCGCCTTCAGCATTTGGGTTTGGCGCTGGCGCGGATTTGATGCCTTTGCCGCTGAGTACCGCGGCTGGGGAATTGTGGTGCGAATTCTGTTTGTGCTCTTAACTATACTCCTAATTCTTGTAGCGGCGAATGATGTGCTGCCCTGATCGGAAAAGCAACAGCACCGATCATTTTGCATCGGCACTTGCTTTTCTGCTCACGATTCCTTATATTTGCCCAATTTGGCCGGAAGCAACGTTTCCCCCGCAAACGGAGGGAAAACTGAGTTCTGCCAAACACAATAACCACCTCGATTTACATTCTTTTTTCAAGTTTCAAGTTTCACGTTTCGAGTTTCTTTCCAGGAGGCATGACCCCGTAACTTCCCCCGCACCGAGAATGGAATGACGCGGACAGTGATCCGCACCTACGTTAGGTTACATGGCGAACGGCGATTCGCCCCTAAGAATTCGGTTCAACTAAAGACCCTTCCTATTCCCCCAAAATTTATTTTGGGGGCCAGGGGGTTAAAAAGGAGTTACTCATGCATCAGCATCAGCAGATTCGTCTGTGGGACGTGCTCACGCGCACAAGTTTTTCGTATTGGTGGGGACGCGGCTATACATATGTCGAGGTCCCCTCTTTAGTTCGGGCCAGCGGCGCTTGCGAATTTGTGGATTCGCTCATGGAAGCCGCGCTCGACGGTGGTCTCGATTGGGCGGCGCAGCCCGTTTTTCTCAAGCAGACCGGCCAGCTGCACCTCGAAGGCGCGCTTGGCACCTTCCCCAAAGTCTTCACGGCCGGCCGCAGCTTCCGCGGCGAACAGCACGATCCCTCCGACGGCCGTCACTGTCTCGAATTCTCCCTGCACGAAATCGAATTCCGCGGCGAACCGTCCGACTTGTATAACGCCCTATTGAACGAGATTCAAGGCTTTGTGCAGGCGCTCGCGTCGCATTGCGTGGCCGCGTCCCGCGAATTAGGATTGAGCGCGCAGCAGGTCAAGAAGCTGGATAAATGGGCCTACACGCCATTCGCGCGGCTGACCTACGGCGAAGCGATCCGCGAATTACAGGCGATGGGCGAACCGATCCTCTGGGGGCAGGATTTTTCGCACCATCAGGAATTGAAGCTCGCCGAAAAGCACGGCCCGGTGTTCATGATGAAATTCCCCGATCCGCAGTGGGAGCATCCGGAACTCGAAGGGCGCGAGCTGCAGGTCATCAAGTTCTTCAACATGTACCCGGACGGCCAGGGGCGGATTGACAGCGCGGATCTGATTCTGCCCGGCTCCGGCGAATCGGTCGGCGCGGCGGTGAGACTGCACAAAACGGATCTCTTGCGCGACCGGCTCGTCCACTCGCTGATGTTCGAGCATCTCGTGTCGCGCCGCTTCGAGTGGTACGCGCGAAAGAAGATTTACGCTACGCAGGAACAGGCGGCCGCGTCGGTGCTCGGCGATTTCGAGCCGTACTTCCGCGAGGTCGGTTCGCACGCGCTGCCGCACGCGGGCTGCGGCTTCGGCATGAACCGCATCGCGCAGGCGCTGATCGGCAAGCCCACCATCGAAGAGATCGACGCCTTCCCCGTCACCTACGCCGGCTTCCGGACTACCCACAACCTCCCGGTTGTGGAACCAGTCCCGGCCACCAACGGCCACCACGCCGAATCACGCACCGCTACCGAACCACTAGCCACTACCCTCCCGGGTAGTGGACTGGAGATGATCGAGGTCGTGACGAACTAATCGCACCTCTCGCCTTACAGTATTCATTCACCGCGCGGGGTACAGCAATGTGCCCCGCGCTTGTTTTTGCGACAACCCCTCCTTACATTGTCATTCTGACACCGTCTGCGGTGGAAGAATCTCAGCTTCGAGGCTATGACTGGATAATCTTCGTAGGGGCCGATTGCATCGCCCGCTCCACCGACGATTTAGTTTGTCTGTAGCGACGCACGGCAGTGCGCTTTTCGCGGGGGCACATGTTTTCACGGGCCCCGCTCGGGAGAGAAGCGACACCACCCGATAGTCCATTCAGACCCGGGCATGTGTAGACACATGCCGCGGCGAGACGTTTCGAAGCGCGGGCGCCCTGAACGTCTCCAACAACTGATCGGCAACATTTTTGTTCGAATAGTGACCTGTAACTTAATGAGGAGACCCTCATGAGACCATTTGTAGCTTATGTATCACTGCTAATGCTGTTGCTATCTATTTCCTGTGGCAGCGTTCCGAAGATTAATCCCAATCAAAGCGCATTACTCGACAACGCGCAAGCCGCCTTCTTCGGCGATGCTGACTACAGGGAACAGCTCGGTGATGCTGTCGTCTGGGATGAAGAGCACATCCTTCTTCTTGTCAACACAAAAGAGAATGACAAAGACAAGCTGGCGCCATGGTCAAGGGCGCTGTGGCTTGTAAACATGAATGGGCAGAAGCTTTGGGACAAACCCGTAGAGCAACTCGAGCCGTTTGATCTTGCGCGAGTTGACAGCAATTATGTCCTTGTGCTGCTGAACCATCCTAAAGCAGCCGCAAAGAATGAATTCGTGCTTTGGAAACTGAATCGGTCAGGGGAGATTGTGCAGGAGACCGCACTCCCGCTCTCGCCGGGGATGGTTGCCGCCCGCATTCAGCAGGTGGATGACAACCATTTCCTGATTGTGGCATGGGAACGGGATCAAAGCGGCGAATTCCGCGTAGAAGATCTGCATATTGATGCAAACGGCAAGCGGCTTTCAGATGACTGGGATTTCGACTGTACGAACCTCTTTTCCTTGTCAAAAGGTGATCTGCTTGGCCTTCGCTACGGCGCCGGAAGAGATGCCCCGGCACAGAGCCTGATCCGTATTCGAAAAGATGGCTCTGTGGTATGGAAGACCGAACAGCCGCTGGATACGTCCAACGCCATCATTCTTGGCGCGGCGGAAACGGAGCAAGGGGACGTCATCGTCAGCGCGTTCGCCAAGCGCGGTTTTGCGCCGATGCTGGCGAAATTCTCGGCCGAAGGCAAGCGCCTCTGGCTCAAATCACCGCCGGAGATGCAAGGTTATCGCATTTATAACATTCAGCCGTGGACCGATGGACACTATCTCGTCGCCGCGCAGAAGACGCTGGTGAAAGGTACTCTCTCGATGGAAACCTGGGATTGCCTCGCGGCATTTGTGATTGACGGCGAGGGCAAGATTCTCGACAGCGATATCCTTCCCAAGCATTGGACCATGCCCATTTTGGGGGCAATGTCTCTGAGCCCAAACCGGCTAGTCTTTGCCGGTGTCGGCGGCGAAAAGCCCGAAGATTTCGTGAAACAATTCGACATCGCGTTGTACACGCTGGATAGAAAATAAGCACGAGGCGGTCGTAACACATCACGGTTTTTCTCCTGCTCTTCCGGCGGCACATGTCTCCATGTGCCCCTATCAGAGAATGTGCAACCGACACCTTTTTTAGGACCCGGGCATGTGCGGACACATGCCGCGGGATTACCAGCGCACGCCGTGCGGCACTACACCTGACTCGAATTCTTGATTTCTTCGTTTCGGCTTCCGGCCGTGGGGTGAACTCTATCACATCCTCCGCGACGATCAGGGCCGCACCCGCGCGTGGTTCTGGATCGCGCTGCTCGTGTTGATCGGCATCGTGATCCGCGCGCTGCTCTGGCTATAGCGGGGAATGGACACACCCGCTCCGATTCTATCCGGCAGGAGAATCACTTACTTGCAGGATTCTGCAGAAGTTGCTGACTTTCACGGAGAGAATCCGTATATTTGCGCTACATCCATGACGTGACTTGAGGCTATGCCCGGTGCCCACATCCGATGACCTCCGCCATTGGCCGCTCGCCAAGCTGCGTGAAATCCATGTTGAAATGGGCAAGCAGTGCAATGTGCGCTGCGCGATGTGCTATCAAACCGATTTCAGCCCCGCCACCAAAGCGTCCGAACTGATTTGGAAGGAGCGGCTGCTGCCCGCCTACGAGGCGGCGCAGACTCTTACGCTGTCTGGCGGCGAACCCACCATCATGCCCGCCGCGCGCGAGTTGCTCGAACTTGTGATGCGCGATTATCCGCATCTCGAATTAAATCTCGTCACGAACGGAGTCCTGTTTCGCGGCATCTGGGAAGACGCGTTCCTCAAGCAGGGCGCGTTTCTTAATTTCAGCCTGAACGCGATTGATCCGGAACGGTATCGCCGCGTCGTGCAATTTGGCAAACAGGAACAGGTAATTGCAAACATAAATCGCATCGTTCAGCGGCGGAATGAAACCGGCTCCCGGCTCAAGATCCGCGCCAGCGCAGTGATCATCGAGGAGACGCTCGCGGAAATGCCGATCTTTGTACAATGGTGCGCCGAGCACGGCCTCGATCAAGCGCTGCTCTTTGCCGATCATCTCGGCCAGCCGCTGCGCCCGGAGCCGAAGCTCGTGCAAAAGTACATTGCCGAAGCGTATGCCATCGCCGACAGTTTTCCCAATTTCAAATTAATTCACCTCGACGATTTCGACTGGTACTATGCCTCGCAGCATCACCTTCCGCCGGTACGGCAACGTCCGGTCATGCAAAAGGAGCCGGCGCCCTGCCCGATCGCATTCGACACGCTGTTTGTCAATCCAGACGGTGCCGCGAAACCTTGCTGCAAATCATGGTATCTGTTCGGCAATCTGCTGAAGTCATCCCTCGAAGAAGCATGGAACAGCGAGGCGGCGTTCCGTTTTCGCGCGCGCATGATCGGTCTTGACTTCCGTGATTGCATGGTGGCGTGTGATCTCAATGCCAAACCCATCCATCCGAAACTCGCGCTAGCCCGCAAAGCTTATTGGGTCGTGCGCCGCGATCCGAAGAGCGCCGTCAAGAAAGGACTTCGCAAATTCGGCCTCACATCCGCACAAAAACCCGCGCCCGTGGAAAGTGACTAAGCATCCGAGATACACCGCATTCTGGATCATGGTCACAGCCACCAGCTGTGACTTTCTTGTGTCGCGTAGCCCGCTGTTCTGCGCTATAAATAAGGAGGACAAAAAATCCTGTAATTTTGTTCAAGCAAAACCTTGACATTTTTCCTCAATTTCCGCATATTTCGTACGATTTTCGCAACCGGAGTTTTGCCAAAAGAGCAAGCCTAAGTTGCGATTTTGTTGTTATTTGACTATATTTCTTAGTTGCGTTTTCCCTCCATTCGAGGATGTCCATGACCGCGCCACTCCCACAGATTCTGGCCGAACTTAAATCCGCACTCGACAAGCTCTACGGCGAGCGGCTCGTGCGCGTGATTCTGTACGGCTCGCAAGCTCGCGGCGATGCCCTGCCGGATTCGGATATTGATATTTTGGTCGTCCTTCAGGGCGACATCAGCGATTATGTGGAAATGGATCGCATAAGCTACATCACCTCCCCTTTGGGAATTAAACACAGCGCCTTGATCAGTACGTTGGTGATGTCCGAAGATGAATTTGATCGGCACAAAGACTGGTCGTTCCTTACCAATGTTCGTCAAGAGGGAATTGCCCTGTGACCGCGGAACAAACCGCATGGATGAAAAGAGCCGATGAAGCTTTAGATGATGCCTTTCTGCTCAAGGATAAAGAGCGATTTGATCGCGCCGTGTCCACCGCTTACTATGCGATGTTCTATGCGGCGACGGCGACACTATTGACCTCTCCCGGACAGACATTCAAACGGCATTCAACGGTACACAACATGTTCTTGGATCATTGGGTGAAATCCGGCAGAATAGAGTCTGATTATCACCGTTATTTGAGCAGCGCATTCGATGCGCGCAGCAAAGCGGACTACAGCATTGCCCCGTCCGCAACAGCAGAGATTGCGCAATTGCATTATCTGCATGCCGAGGCTTTCATTCGCCGCGTGCGCGAGCTATTGCAACCCTGATTTCATTTCAACTTAACAGTACTATGCCCCAATCCACTCTCGAACCGGAAGCGAAAAAATCCACCTCTTACGGCGCAGCGGCCATTCAAGTTCTCAAAGGGCTGGAAGCCGTGCGCAAGCGACCTGCGATGTACATCGGCGACACCGGCACGCGCGGTCTCCATCACCTTGTATACGAAGTCGTGGACAACGCGATTGATGAAGCGATGGCCGGCTACTGCACCGAAATCAGGATGGCGATCAATCAGGACGGCTCCTGCACCGTGGTGGACAATGGCCGCGGCATTCCCGTCGAAATGCACCCGCAGGAGAAACGCTCCGCGCTGGAAGTCGTGATGACCATGCTCCACGCCGGCGGCAAGTTCTCCCGCGATTCGTATAAAGTCTCCGGCGGTCTGCACGGCGTCGGCGTCTCCGTCGTCAACGCGCTGTCGGAGTGGCTCGTCGTGGAAGTCAAGCGTGAAGGCCGCAAGTGGCGCCAGGAATATCATCGCGGTATTCCTGCGTCGCCCGTGGAAGATGTTGGCCCCGCGCGCGGCACCGGCACCACCGGCACCACCGTCACCTTCCTGCCCGACGAGCAGATCTTCAAGATCAGAGAGTTCACATTCAGTACGCTGATCGAGCGCCTGCGCGAACTCGCCTACTTGAATCGCGGCCTCAAGATTGTGGCCGAAGATCAGCGCGACGGCACCAAGCTGGAGTACAAGTTCGACGGCGGCATCGCCGAGTTCGTCAAGTATCTCGACGAAACCCGCAACCCCGTCCACAAGGGCGTAGTCTTCTTCACGCAGACCCGCGACAACGTTCCCGTCGAAGTCGCCATGCAGTACAACGACGGCTATGCGGAAAATATCATCAGCTTCGTCAACAATATCAACACGGTCGAGGGCGGCACGCATCTTTCCGGATTCAAAGCCGCGCTCACCCGCACGATCAACAACTACGCCGAAAAGAACAAGCTCTTCAAGAAAGAGCAGTTCCAGCTCTCCGGCGAAGACGTGCGCGAAGGCTTGACCGCGGTGCTCTCGATTCGCGTGCCCGAGCCGCAGTTTGAAGGACAGACCAAGACCAAGCTCGGCAACGGCGAAGTCAAGGGGATCGTCGAGCAGATCGTCAACGACAAGCTCGCCGAATTCTTCGAAGAGCATCCGCACGCCGCGAAAGCGATCATCGAAAAATCGGTGAACGCCGCGCGCGCCCGCGAAGCCGCTCGCAAAGCCCGCGACCTCACGCGCCGCAAAAGCGCGCTGGAATCCGGCACGCTCCCCGGCAAGCTCGCCGACTGCACCACGAGCGACATCGAGCGCAGCGAACTCTACATCGTCGAGGGCGACAGCGCGGGCGGCTCCGCCAAGCAGGGGCGCGACCGCGAGTTCCAGGCGATACTGCCTCTAAAAGGCAAGATCCTGAACGTGGAGAAGGCGCGTCCGGACAAGATTCTCGATAACGAAGAACTCAAAACGCTGATTCAAGCGATCGGCATCGGCTATGGCTCAGACGAAGATCTCGACATCAGCAAAGTTCGCTACGGCAAGATCATCCTGATGACCGACGCCGACGTGGACGGCGCGCACATCCGCACGCTGCTGCTCACGTTTCTCTTCCGCCGCATGCGGCCGCTGCTCGACGCCGAGCGCATCTATATCGCGATGCCGCCGCTGTTCCGTGTCGCCAAGGGCAAGCAGGTCCATTATTGCTATGACGAGCACGAGCGCGACAAAACCATCGCCGAGTTGGGCGGCACCGCCAACATTTACGTCCAGCGCTACAAAGGTCTCGGTGAAATGAACCCCGATCAGCTCTGGGAAACCACGATGGATCCCGCGCGCCGTTCGATCATGCGGGTCACACTCGAAGACGCCGCCGCCGCCGATAAGATGTTCAGCATACTGATGGGCGACGCTGTCGAACCGCGCCGCCAGTTCATCGAGTCGCACGCCAAGTACGTCACGAATCTGGACGTCTGAGAATCTCCCCCCACTATGTGGGGGGATTAAGGGGGGGAAATCAAAGACATGCACGAACCGTTTCTTCGTAACCTCCGCGGTTGGGGGCGGCTCATCCTCGGAATTCTGGTAGTGATCGTTGCTGTGTTGCTCACCTGCAAAGAAGTGCATCCATAGCATGGCTGACCACCTTAAAAAACGCACGTAATGCCGACATTCATCAAACGCACGTTCCGCCTCTGGCAGTCGCTGGGCCTGCATGTGGTGCGAAACCACTATTATCAGCCGATTCCTGATACCCGCACGTTGAAGGAAAAGCTGTGGGTCGTCCCGGAATCCTTACCCGGCGTGGATCTGCGCGAGGCGGAACAGCTTAAGCTGCTCAATCGCTTTCACCGAACCTACGGTCAGGAACTCGCCGAACTCCCGCTTGAGCAGGTCGCGACACCGTTCGAATACTACGTGTACAACAAACGGTTTGAGAGCGTTGATGGTGAAATCCTCTACTGCATGGTGCGTGATTTCAAGCCGAAGCGCATGATCGAATTCGGCGCGGGGTTCTCCACGCTTGCGGCGGCCAAGGCCATTCGCCGGAATATGGAAGAGAATGACGGCTATCGCTGCGAATTCGTGTCGGTGGATCCCGAGCCTGATGCCGTCATTCGCTTTGCCGTCCCCGGACTCACCAAACTGGTTAAGGGCATTGCTCAGGAATGGCCGCTCGCGGCTTTTGATGCGCTCGAATCGGGCGATATTCTCTTCATTGATTCGAGTCATGTGCTGAAGATCGGCAGTGACGTGCACTACCTTTTCCTGCAAGTGCTCCCGCGGCTGAAACCGGGTGTGGTTGTGCATGTCCATGACATATTTTTCCCCTCGGAATATCCCCAAGACTGGGTGCTTGGCCACCTGCGCTTCTACAACGAGCAGTATCTCTTGCAGGCGTTTCTGGCGTTCAATAGCGCGTTCGACGTGCTCTGGTGCGGCAGCGCCATGAAGCTGAAACATCCCGCCGAGTTGGCGCAAGCGATTCCGTCGTTCCGTCCGCATGTAATGCCGGGAAGCATCTGGATGCGCCGCCGTGCGCTCTGACTCTCTGCGTGTAACATGCCCCGCAGCGTACGACCGCTCTCCGGCATCTTGAAAGTCGTCGGCCTTCTTCTTCTGCTGACATTCATCGCTTTTGCCGTCTGCGCTCGTGGCCGTCCCCGCTCCGAGTGGATGGGAGGGAGACCGATGCATCAACGCCGATGAGAATGATATCAAATTTCGTGTAGCGCCGTGCGGCTGTGCGCTCTTCACTTTATGACCCCAACCTCCTCCACCCACACGACGTTCAGTCCGGCGGCCACCGCGGTGATCTGGAATCCGACCGCCGGCACGCCGGCGACTCGCGAGCGCGCGCGCAAGCTGCTGCGGAGTTTGCAGGATCGCGGCTACGACTTGCAGGTTTCCATGAGCGCGGGGCATGCGACGCAGATCGCGAAACAAGCCGCGCAAGACGGCCAACGCGCCGTGGTCGCGATCGGCGGCGACGGCACGCTCTGCGAAGTCATCGCCGATCTGCCGCAGGAAACGGCCATTGCTTACTTCCCCGCCGGTTCGGGCAACAATTTTGCTTTGAACCTCAGACTGCCGGAAGATCCTGTCGCGTGGCTCGCGCTGCTGGATGACGGTCCGACGCGGCCGATGCGCTTCGGCTTGTGCGACGACCGCCCGTTCGCCAGCGTCGCGTCGGTGGGGTTCGATGCGCTACTCGTCAAGAATGTGCCTTTCGGTCTCAAGAAGTACTTGCACAAGGGCGCGTATTTGTTCGCGTTTCTCCCCACGTATTTGATGTATGAAGCGCCGCGTTTCTTTGTCAAAGTGGACGGCCAGGACATGGGCGACGACATTCTCGGCGTGATTGTGGGCCGTGGCCCCCACTACGGCGGCCCGCATAAAGTCCTGCCTGAGTGCGAGCCGGATTGCCCGCAACTTACCTATCTCGTGATGCGCGGCAGCTCCAAATGGCGCATCGGTAAATTCGCGGTCGGCATGATGACGAACAAGCTGCCGCAGATGGACGGCGTCAGCACCGGCACCGCGCACACGATTTCCGTGGAAACGCAGCCCGCGAGCTTCGTCCAGCTTGACGGCGATCTCTATGGAACCAACCCCGTCACCTTCTCCGTTGAACAGGAGCAGCGCATCATCCTCGCGCCCTGATCATTGTTTCCTATTTCAAACTTCCTTTTTCCTATTTTCTGTACATGTTTTCCTTTGAACTGAAAATCCCCATCGCTGCGCCGCCGTCCAAGGTGTTCGCGGCGATTACCGAACCGGATAAGATTCTCCAATGGGACCTCGCGCGCTGGGTGCAGAACGACATGCGGCTGGCCGGCAAACTGCGCAAGCGCGATGACCACGGCGACCTGCATGAAGGCGAAATCGTCGCGTGGCGGCCGCCCGATAATTTTGCGATTCTTTGGCCCGTCGCCAAAGACACCGACGAACCCGAAGAAGGCACCTTCCCTGTGCGGAAAGAGTTTTGCATCGAGTCCATTGGCGACAAATCCATTCTCACTCTCAAAGCCAGCGGCTTCCCCGCCGAAGAGCTGGCCGCGCGCGAGCGCAACACCTGGGGCGGCTATTTCCTCGACCGCATCAAGAAAGTGGCGGAGCAACCTTAACAGTCCGACAAGCTGACAAACGGACAATCTGACATCAGCAAGAAGGATTCTTCTGCTGTTGGCTTGTCGGACTCTCGGCTTGTCAGTTTGTTTTCCAATCTATGAACACCCCCGAAATCGTCATCCTCGGCGCCGGTTTGATGGGCCGTGTCGTCGCCTATTTTTTCGCGCATCATCCCACCGAACCGCGCGCCGTGCGCATTGCCGACCGCGACGAAAAAATGCTCGCCGAAGCCGCCGCGTGGCTGGCGAGCGAGAACGTTGAAGCGATGACTGCCGACGTAGCCAGCGATATTGATCTGGGCCGTGTGCTTCAGGGCGGCAAAGTCTGTGTCTCCTGCGTTCCGTATTTCCTGAATCCGCGCGTCGCCCGCGCCTGTTTGCGCGGCGCCGTCTCGATGATTGACCTTGGCGGCAATCCGGAAGTCACAGACACGATTCTCGGCATGGCCGCCGACGCCAAGCGCAAGAAAATTGTTTTCATTCCTGACACCGGTCTCGCTCCGGGTCTGGCCAGCATTCTGGCGTGGGAACTCGTCTCCCGGTTTCAGCAGTGCGACGAAGTCCACATCCGCGTCGGTGGCTTGCCGCAGGAGCCGGTCGGCCCGCTCAAGTACGCGCAGTTTTTCTCGATCCATGGCTTGTTGAACGAGTACCTTGGAGACGCGCGCGAGATCCGCGACGGTCAAATTGTGAACGTCCATTCGCTCGAGGAACTCGAAACGCTGCACTTCAACGGTCTGGGCGAGTTCGAAGCGTTCATTACCTCGGGCGGCACTTCGACGCTGCCCACCACGCTGCACGGCAAAGTCCAGCGGCTCGATTACAAGACCATTCGCTATCCCGGCCACGGCGCGGCGCTGACGCTGTTGCGCGATCTTGGCCTGACGGATACTAATAAGTATCGCATTGATGACTGCTACGAGAGTCCACGCCGGATGCTCGCCGCGGTGCTCGATGCCAAACTTCCCAAGCACGCCCCCGACATCGTACTCGTCCGTGTGACCGCTTCCGGTACTCCTTCCCCCCATACGATGGGGGGAACAAAAGGGGGGTCTGAGGACAAGATCGAACTCGTCGTGCGTCAGGACAACCCCAAAGGTTTATCAGCGATGGGGCAGCTCACCGCGTTCCCTTCCGCCGCGATTGCGCTCGCCATTCTGAAAGGCACCGTCCCCCCCGGCGCCCATCCGCAGGAAACCGTCATCCCCTACGCCTGGATGAAGGAGCAGCTGGGGTTGTTTGGGATCAAGTGGTGACCGCTCTTGGTTGTCATCCCAACACCGTCTGCGGTGGAAGAATCTCAGCTTCGAGGCTATGACCGGATTATTTGTAGGGACGGGTTAAGGTCTGCCGCAACCCGCCCGCCTAAGAGTTACAGCACATCAAGCATCTGAAATTCAGATGTGAAAGGAGCACCTCATGAATTCGAGACCATATCTTATCACTCTCTTTGCGCTCTTTGTCATTGTGTCGTCGTGCAAGAATGACGATACGGAAGAACCCCCTCCGCTCACGGGACAGGTTGCGCACATCAGCGGCACAGTCACTACGGCCACAGGCCAACCGGTTGCCGGAGCAAACGTGCACGTGACTTATGAAGGTGTACAGCCAGTGGGACCGGAGGCATATGTGACCTTTGATGTGATAGAGCAGAGTTGGGTCACCCTCTCCTTATACACGGTTCGTGGCGTGGAAGCAGCCACGATACTCGATGATGTGCTTGAAGCAGGCCGCCATAGACGTCCTGTCAACACAAGGGCCGTTCCCAGCAGTACTTATGAGCTACGCATTCAGCAATGGACCACAACCCGAGACTCTTTGCTTTCCTCTGATTCACGGTGGTTAGCGCTAAATGTGACAGATCCGAATGTCCTGGTTGGAGTCCCGCCGCTTGCTACAACCGGCAGTGACGGCCGCTACGATTTCTTTGTCGCGGCAGGCATGTCCATTGTCGAGCGCAACGAACAAAATCAAGTGATCGACACTGTCATTCTAAACCGTATCAACATCGTGGCATTTCATCCTGCTTACGCTGCTGCTTGGCAAACGGTGGATGTGGACTCCGGCCAATACTTAACAGTGAACCTCGCACTGGATGAGGAATCAACCTTGCCGCCCGGCCTTGTTATCCAATTGGGGGACACGACAGTCATTATCCCTGATTCCGCCCAACAATACGCCGATTCTAAATGGGTATTGGATGCCTATTTGTTGCGCGAGTATCAGATTGCCAGCAGCGACAATTACAACATACAGCCGTTCACCGGAACGCTTTCCGAATGGAAAACGCTGGAATGGAGCGTACGGCAGGAGTATCTGCAGAATGCCCTCGGTTATCAGTATGATATCATGGCAGCAAGCCCGTCCGAACACTACATTTGGATTGTGCAGCACCTCACGCAGTTCGGCTACGGCTGGAAAGACACCTATCCGGCCCACAGCAATCTGAATGATCCCAACGCCGGGCATATCTGGGGGCAGCCCAGTGATCCGACGAATCAGCCCGACGACGGCGCGACCATCGCGTTCGACGGCACCTCGCATTTCGCCGAGCATTATCAGAACATGTGGATTCGGATTCCGGGATAAAGGCACGAAACGCGCACGCCGTGCGACATTGCGAATGCTGGGCGGGTTGTGGAAGACCTTAACCCGCCCCTACGATATTTCGATATTTGACCTTTGACCCTTGAGGTTTCTTTGCCCGAACTCGACACAAAGCCCGGCTTTTTCCCCAAGGCCTACGACAACCCGGAATTTCTGCACAGCGCTAATGCGCGGACGGTCCGTCTGCTGGCGGAATACCTCGAACCGCAGATGCGGCTGCGCAATCACAAGGTGCGCGGCACCATTGTCTTCTTCGGCTCGGCGCGCGCGCTGGCGCCCGAAGAGTTGCCCAAGCACATCGAGCTGGCCCAGCAGCCGCTCGAGGGCCTCGATCCCCAAGAGGCCGAGCAGATCGATCACCGCATCCACTTCATGAAGCGGATGAGCCGCTACTACGAGGATGCCGTGCGGCTGTCGTCCATGCTCACCACGCACTTTAGAAGCCTGCCCGATCCGCGCTTCCGGCATATTGTTGCCTCCGGCGGCGGGCCGGGCATCATGGAAGCGGCCAATCGCGGCGCCGTGCAAGCGGGCGGCAAAACCGTCGGTTTCGGCATCAGTCTCCCGCAGGAACAGGGCGTGAACCGTTTTCTCCATCCCGGGCTGACCTTTGAGTTCCACTACTTCTTTATGCGCAAGTACTGGTTCGTCTATCTCGCCAAAGCGCTGGTCATCTTCCCCGGCGGCTTCGGCACGATGGACGAGCTGTTTGAAGTACTCACGCTGATCCAGACGCACAAGCTCAAGAAGAAGCTGCCCATCGTGCTCTACGGCAGCGAATATTGGAACGACGTGATTGACTTCAAAGCCATGGTCAAGTGGACGGTCGTGTCGCCGAAGGACCTCGAGCTGTTCAAGATCTGCGATACCCCCGAACACGCCTTCGACTTCCTCACCAGCCATGTGCTGAGTGGCGCCGATGCGGAACTTCAGGAGTCCCCTACGGAGTAGAAGAGAAAAGCTTGATCTCGACCCCCCTTTCATCCCCCCATCGTATGGGGGGAGAAATGATGGGAAGAGTTGGGCCTAAAGAGCAAGAGTGTTGTTGCGTCCCAGGCAACACCCTGAATCACCCCTTTCCCCCACGCGGTGGGGGAAACAAAAGGGGGTCTGGATGAAAGTGCGCAAGTACTCAAAAACAAACCGTTGAAAAAACTAACGATGACCCTTTCCCGCCAACTCCTCGCACTTGTGGGCGTATCCGTAGTATTAGGCCTCGGCGCGCGCGCGGTGCAGCAGGAGACCATTCCGTTCTGGGGCTTCCCCAAAACCATCGAAATGATCTCGCCCAAGGACGCGTTCGCCGTGGAAAAGGCCGCCTCGCCCGACAGCGCGTTCGCCCCGGCGGACAAGCCTTACGAAATCAATCTGGCGACGGTAATGGGCCTCTATATGAAGCGCAAGAAAAACAACGTGCACTTCGTGGACGCCCGCGAGTCCAAGCTCTATGGGGAAGGACACATTCCCGGCGCGGTGAATATCCCCTTCGAGCACGTCGCCGAGCAGGAGGCCATCGCCATTCCCAAAGAGGATCTGGTCGTCCTCTACTGCGACGGCGGGGACTGTCATCTGTCCAACGATCTCGCGGCTTACATGCTCGAAGGCGGCTGGAAGCGGGTCGCCGTCTATGAGGGCGGCTGGGAGGAATGGTCTGCCGAGACCGATTTTACCACCGCCGGCGATCAACCCGAGGCCGAAAAACAGTAGGCCCTTGGCGCGCCTCAAAAGATTGTGAAGAACGGGCGTTACTCGCCCGTTTTTTATGCACTTTGAAATCCGTAACTTAGGATTTTATGGTGAGTTCCGCTTGACTTTGTGAAAGAGAATAAGTAGATTATTGGTGATGGAAACTCCTCGATACGGCGCACTTCTCGCCGCCCTCGAATGGCTCGCACGGCTCGGCCTCGCGGCGGTCTTTCTCTACGCCGCAGTGCCCAAGCTTCTCGATCCTGTCGCGTTCGCGAAAGCGATTGACAATTATCGTATTGTCTTTCCGTTGATCGCCAAAGGGTACGTGTATCTCGTCGCCGGATTTTTGCCCGCGCTCGAATTCGTCACCGCGCTCGGTCTCTTGTGGAATCGCACCAAGCGCGGCGCGGCGCTGCTCACGACCATTCAGCTCGTGGTGTTCATCATCCTGATCACGCAGGCGGTCGCGCGCGGCCTGAACATTGATTGCGGCTGCTTCGGCTCCGGCGTCACCTCCAAACTCATGGCCCGCCAAGTCGGCCTCACCGCCATCCTCGAAGACGTCGCATGGCTCGCGATGGCCATCTTCATCTACCTCCGCTCCCGCGTTTCCAGTGCCCGGAGCATCCGTTATACCATGTAGTGCCGCACGGCTGTGCGATCGCGCAAGAAGAAAACATGCTGATCAAGTTCGAACATATTCTGGCCGTTTGCATTTCTCTAAGCAGCCAAGCGATAGCTGACAGAGCAAATCCTCGTCAGCGCGAGCTGATGCCGTCGCAGCTATCATCTTTGCAGAAACGGTTTGAAGGCGACATTGATACGACTGCAAACCCACCGTTTGACGTCGCACCGCTGCCGCGAGCCGATAATTGCCCACTGCCGGGATATCCGGACTCGGCCAAGACATATTGCTCTAATCTGATAACAGGCGCGCATGGGGACGGTCCCGCGGCACAGGTACGTTACTACGTCTTCGTTGGTGAGAATGGAGAAGTAACTCATTGGCAAAGAATCACCGAACAGCCAGAAGGAATGGGATTTGGTTTTGAGGCGGACCTGATGATCGGAAGCTGGCGGTTTCAACCGGCGACCTATCAAGGGCGCTGGGTCGGAACCTGGACAACTGCTGTCGTCAACTTTCCGGAATTTCACGTTATAGTCAATGAGTAAAGCTGTGAAATGAAGACTTCCGCTATCAAAACTTTCAGTGTTGAATCGGCGGTAATCACTAAGTGAATCTCAAGCCAGTCATTCAGGCGTTTGATCAACTGAAAGCCGGCGGACTCATCGTAGATTATGCTCTGGGCGGGGCCATGGCTTCGATCTTCTATGTCGAACCGTTTCTGACCTACGATGTTGATTTGTTCGTCGCACTGGCGTCTCCGCCAAGGGCGCTGATTGATCTCTCCCCTGTATATCGTCGTTTGGCAGAACTCGGATATGGGCCGAGCGGGGAGCACGTACAAATCGAAGATACCCCGGTCCAGTTGCTCGTCCCGGCCGGTGAATTGGAATCCGAGGCCATGCACGAAGCGGTGATGCATCCTTATGCGGGTCTGTCCGTAAAGGTCTTTCGTCCGGAGCATCTGCTGGCGATCTATCTGAAAGTGAACCGGCCCAAGGATCGATTGAAATGTCAATTACTGCTTGACAGTGGTGTGCTCGATCTGAAGCGTGTTGAAGATGTTGTAAAGCGACATAATCTCATAGACACATGGAACCGCATCCGTCCCGACCAGTCTTAAATGAGCTGCTGCGGCAAAAAGAGGAACGCCGTCGCAAACTTGCCCGACTCCCGATCGAAGAGAAGGTAGCCATCATCAATCACATGATTGAAATGGTGCAGCCCATTACCGAACATAAAAAGAACCGCACGACATGAAAATCAATCTTTCCGCCATTCAGAAATTTGCCGCCGACGTTAAGGCCAATCCCGCCGCCGGCGTCAAAGAAAAGTCCGTCACCGGTGAAGGTAATTTCGGCGACGGCCCGCACTTCTCCGCGACCGTGGAGTTCGCAAAAGGCAAAGCCACGCTTACGGCCGATAACCCGCCGTTCATGGGCGGCGGCGGCGGCGCGCCCGATCCGGTGAACTACTGCCTGTTCGGCACCGCTTCCTGCTTTGCCGGAACGATGATGACGGTGGTTGCCGAACGCGGCTTGGCCGTGGACAAACTCACCGTCAGCGCACACAATCGCGTGAACTTCCATCGCGCGCTTGGTCTCGGCAAGCAGCCGCCGGTCGAGCAAGTCTGGCTCCGCGTTGAATATTCCGGGGCGGCCACACAAAGCGAAATGCATGCGGCCATGAACGAATCGCTGGAAGTCTGCCCCGGCGCGTACTGTATCAGCCATGCGATTCCGCTCTCGGCGGAAGTCAAGAAAAACAGAACATAAGAACTCGAAACATGAAACGCACCTGTCTCTTATCCATACTGATGCTGGCGTCATTCGTGTTCGCGCAGCCGCCGTTTCCGCCACTGAAGCCGCAGCCGGTGCCCAGCTTTCATATCCCGGAGCCGGGACGCGCGCTTGATGAAAACTGGCAGTACGTGCAGACGCTCGTGGACGCGGATCCCGCGCACCCCGAGCTGTTCAACGCTTATCCCGTGCAAATTGCCTTCACCCACGAAGGCCGCGGCGTGATTGCCACTTTGCACACCGGCTTCCGCACCTTCGATGGCGGTCACACCTGGGCGAATCTCGATCCCAGCCCGCCGCCGCAAAGCTCGTCGTTCAACAGTCTGCGCGCGCCGGTTTACATCTCCGGAATTGTTCCGCGTCCGATTGCGCGCACAGCCGTCCTTTTCGATTCGCTCTTTCTCTCGACGCAGAACGCGACCACCAATGCCGGACGCATCCGCCTGCTCGTGTTTCTGGGCAACAACTATCTACTGCTGCCGGACACGATTCAATTTTTCAATGGCCCGCACTGGCTGACCGGACTAGCCATCCCGGATTCCAACAACATCTTCGCCGTTTCCGGCTTCGATCGGCTGATCTTCTATCGTGACTCACTGTCTTACCCCAATTATCTGGGGCCATTCGATTCCGTTTATGCGACCGCGAGCGAGCAATGGGTCGCCGGGCCGGTCGCGCAAAGCGGCAATCTGATGATTTCCGTCGGCAGCGAGCAATGGATCAGCCGTAATGCCGGCGCCGCGTGGGAGGCCGTGCCGCCGTCCGATCCGCAATCGGATTACGGAGTGAGTTTCGCGGATGAACTGCACGGCATGACCGGCGGCGGCCGCTTGCAACCCACGCCTCAAGGATGGGTGCATGTCACCACCGACGGCGGCGTCACGTGGTCCGCACGCGTGCTCGAAACTACGCTGCCGATTCGTTGCGTCGAAATGGTTACACCCGAGATCGGCTTTGCGGCCGGCGGGAACTACATGGCGGCAACCGGCGCGATCTGGAAAACCACCGACGGCGGTCAGACGTGGACCGAAGATGCGACAATGGATGCCGAAATCACCGCCATCGAAAGCAAGCGCGAGAGCGGCGCGTATGTGAAGGTCGTCGCCGCCGGCGTGTATCCCGATTTTCGCGGCGGCGTCTGGATCAATCGTCTCTATCTGCCCGAACTCAGCGGCCCGGTGCTGGTGCCCGATCCCGACACGCTTGACTTCGGCGTTGTCGCACCCGGCGGCAGCGACACGCTTAGCTTCACCATTCAAAATGTCGGCGGCGATACAGCTTACATCACCGGCACGATGAGCACAAATGTCCGCTTCAATATCGTAGAGCTGGTATCCAGTCTCGACCTCGCGCCGCAGCAATCGCTGACGCTGCATGCGGTCTTTACACCGCATTCGCAAGACTCGTCCGGGCAATACACGGCCACGCTTGCCGTACTGAGCAGCGACGGCCGCACCGACATCACAGTATTTGGTTCGGTGCCGCTCGGCGCCGGCGATTCGCGCCACGCTCTCCTTCCCGCCGTCACCGCATTGAACGTCTGGCCCAACCCCGGCAACGCCGTGTTTCAGATTCGATATGCGCTGACCAGGGCGAGTGACGTGAGCGTGAGGATCTACGACGTCATCGGCCGCGAAACGGCGGTCCTGCCCCAAGGCCCCCGCGTCCCCGGCGAGCATGTCCTCTCTTGGAATGCTGCCGATGTCGCCAGCGGGATCTATTTTGTGCAACTCGACGCCGCGGCAGAAACGATGACAACAAAGGTGTTGCTCGTAAAATAACGCTCCCCTTGCGTCGCCGAGCCGGGTTAAGGCCTTGCGCAACCCGGCCGGAATCCGATCTTTGTGTCTTCGTTTCTTTGACTCTTCGCTTGCGCTCTGACTGCGCTTTGGGATTTCCGATTTGGGATTTGTCTCTCTGCCTTCAATTTTCATTTTTCGATTTTCAATTTCTTGACACCTCTTCGCGGCACTCTACACATTGAGTCTTTTCCCTCCCGCTGTCTGGAAGGTAATCCGCTGGGCGATCCGTCCGTGCGTGACATCCCCGTCTATCTGCCGGAAGGGCACGACCCTGAGCGCGAGTGGCCGCTCCTTCTCATTCTTGCCGGCTTCGCCGGATCAAGTCGCACGCATCTGAACTGGATGCCGTGGGGCGAAACGATGCCCGAACGCATCGAACGGTTGATTCGCGAGCGCCACTTGCCGCCCTGCGTGGTCGTGTTTCCCGATCCGTTCACGCGCTACGGCGGCTCGCAATACCTGAACAGCTCCGCCACCGGCGATTACGAAGACTATGTCACCGGCGAACTGGTCCCGTGGGCGCGCGAAAAATTCGGCGCAGGTCTGTCCGCATCGCGCACCGCCATCGCCGGCAAATCCTCCGGCGGCTACGGCGCGTTTGTGCTGAGCGCGCGCCATCCCGAGCTCTTCGGTTGGATGATGATGCACTCCAGCGATTGCTACTTTGATTACTGCTATCTGCCGGAGTTTCCCGATGCGCTGAACGAGATTCGCAGGTATGGCAGCCCGGAGAAATTCCTCGCCTCGCTGAACGACCCGCGCTCCAAAGCCAAGAACTGGTTCAGCGCGATTGACAAAACCGCGATGGCTTCGTGCTATTCGCCGAACCCCGCCGCGCCGCTCGGTTTCGATTATCCCTTTGATCTCGAGACCGGCGAGCTGAGGCCCGACGTCTGGGCGCGCTGGCTGGCGCACGATCCGGTGCGCATGGCCGAGCAGCCGGAAGTCATTGCCAACCTGCGCCGGCTCAAGGGCATCTACATCGAGTGCGGCACGCAGGACGAATTCAATCTCCACTACGGCGCGCGCATCTTGACGCAGCGCTTGCGTCAAGCCGGTATCGCCGTCGAGCATCGCGAATTCGACGGCGGCCACATGAACACCCACTACCGCTACGACGAGAGCCTGTCGTGGCTCGGCGAACGTATCTAAGTTCGCTTTCAAGTTTCCGGTTTCAGGTTTCCTTCCCGGAGATCCCGCATGAAGCAGAAAATCTATCTGTTGTCGGCGCTGTCACGGGATTTCCCGGATGAAATGCAAGTCAGATAACGCAAGAATAGCGAACCTTCGTTTCATAAAACCAATCCAATAGCGATGTCCGACATCCACATCAAGCCCGGCTGGCAACCTGTTGAAGACGTCAATTGGGACGTCTACATGGAAGCCATCGCCAAAGCCAAGAACAAGCAGCAGATCATCGCGCACCTGCGCAATCTGATCGAGCATAAAGGCTACGCAAACATGATTCGCGCGGCGGAAGTGGCCTTCAACCGCCTGCTCGAAACCAATCCCGGCGACAAAGGTTCGATCGGCGTTCACGCCTACGTGGACGGCAAGGAGATCTACACCAATTTCCGCTTCGCCGCCGGCGGCAAGAACGGCAAAGACGAGTTCAACTACTGACAAGCCGACAGTCCGACATCTAAAGTCTCTGTCGGCATGTCGGCTTCTCAGCTTCTCAGCTTGTAAGAAATGGATATTTCCAAACACTTCCTCACCCAGTCCGCCTACTATCTGCGCGACTACTACTGGCCGCGCATCCGGGAAGCGGTGGATCTGCTCACGGAGAATGACGTCTGGCTCCGCGAGGGTGACGCCTCCAACAGCATCGGCAACTTGCTCCTGCACATGGCGGGCAATGTCCGGCAGCACATCGTTGCCGGTGTCGGCCAGCAGCATGAGGATCGTCGCGACCGCAGCTCCGAATTTGCGGCGGTCGGCGGCATGACGAAGAAAAAGCTGCTGGATCGTCTCGAAGCGGTGATCATGGAAGCCGCCGAGGTGCTGGATGCGCTCGATCCGTCCGAACTGATGACGATGCGCATTATTCAGGACAAAGAGGTGGTGCTGTTTGATGACATCTACCATGTCGTCGAGCATTTCGGCTATCACACCGGCCAGATCATCTTTATCGTGAAAGCGCTGAAACAGCACCGCTTCGGCTGGTACAAGTATTTGGACAAAGCCCCATAGCGTCGCCGAGCAGGGGCGATACTACGAGACTCTCCGACGTCACGACCACACGACCCTGCCGAAAAAAAAGAAAACTTAATAGCACATGCGTAATTACCTTCTGAAACTCTTCACCCACGAACACTGGGCGAACCACGAACTCCTGACGTCGCTGAAAGCCGCACCCGCGGTCCCGCCGCGGACGCAGGAACTCCTTGCACACATCCTCACGGCGCACACGTTTTGGGACCGGCGCGTGCATGGACAGCTGATTCCCGAATTCAACTTCTGGCCGGATCTCTCACTGGAGGAGTGCGCCGACTTGAACGAGACCTACGCGAAAAAGTGGCCCGCGTACATGGCGTCGCTGCCGGAACTGCTCGAAGACCAGATCGTGACCTTCACCACGTTCGACGGCACGTCACGCGAGTTTCGCGTCGTGGACATTCTGATGCAACTGCATGCGCACTCCGTCCACCACCGCGCGCAGATCATGCTCGACATGAAGGCCGCCGGCTTGGAGCCGGTGACGACGGATTATCTGCTGTTCTGCCGGAAAACTGATCATGACTGAACCGAAAATCCCTCTCGACTACGAGAACATCAAAGCTTTCTGCCAGAAGTGGAAGATCGTCGAGTTCTCCCTCTTCGGCTCCGTCCTCACCGACGACTTCCGCCCCGACAGCGACGTGGACGTGATGGTCAAGTTCGAATCTCCCACGCTGTGGACGCTTAAAAACCTCGATGAGATGGAGAACGAACTCACCGAGATCTTCGGCCGGCGAGTTGACCTGTCCACCAAGGTTGGAGTGGAATACATGCAGAACAGTATCCGCAGAAACGCCATCTTGCGCGGCTCGCGCGTCATCTATGCGCACTGATCTTGCGTATCTCGAAGATATCTTTCACGCGGCGTGGGACGCGCGGGACTGTGTTGCCGGTCTCGAGTTTGAAACTTGGGTTGAGGTTAAGGAACTTCGCCGGGCGGTGGTCAACTGTCTGCACGAAATAGGCGAAGCCAGCAAGAAACTGTCGAAGGACTTCAAGCAACAACATCCTGAAATCCCGTGGGACGAATTAACCACTCACCGTAACCAGCTCGCGCACGAGTATTTCAGAATTGATTATGGTCAGGTATGGCGGGTGGCTCATGATGTGATTCCAAAGCTGATCGACCTTATCTGGCCGCTGCTACCACCAAGCTTAGACCTGTAGTGCCCGTTGTTTGTCATCCTGACACCGTCTGCGGTGGAAGGATCTCAGCTTCGAGGCTATGACCGGATTCTTCTTCTGTTGTAGGGGCGGCGCGACTAGCCATCACCCTCCCGGGTGATGGACGAAACCCGCCCGATGCGATGTCGCGATACACCCTGACCTTGTCATCCTGAACCTGCGTCTTCGGTCTGCGCAGGTGAAAGATCTCCGCTTCGAGGCTATGACGGGATAATCTGATTGAAAGTCGTAGAGAAGGTTTAGTCTTAGCAACAGGCCCGAAAACTATCGAAAGAGATCATCACATGCTTACATTAATCAACTTTGCCATGTTTGCATCTGTTTCTTTCATCACGGCACTATCAACGTCCGCGCAAACGAAGCAAGAGCTTCCCGATACAACTCAACAAACATTTGCGTTTCGTCATACGAATTGGGGAATGACGCGCAAAGTCGTGCAGGAATCAGAGGTAGAGACTGAATGTTTGCTACCGAAGAATGATGAATCACTCTGTTATATGTCAACGGCATCAGAGTTGTCATGCATGGTCTATTACTATTTTGCTGAGAATAGGCTCGTAAAGGCAGAATATGTTTTCATTGAACCACACACAAACGGCGATCTGTACGTTCGAGACTACGAACAAGTCAAGCGCGACATTGCCAGTAAATATGGGCAAGCACTGAAAGACACAGTTGTATGGACAGAAAACCTCGGTCTTTTTGACAAGAAAATGAGAAGAGACCCCAAGAATATTGGTCCAGCGGTATTCATAGGCGAGCTTCGATATGAGTCTGTGTGGGAGCTTCCCGAAACAAAGATCAGACTTTCGCTCGGCGGCGACGCTTTGAATGTCAGGATGTTGGTTGAATATGTCAGCAAGAGTCTTGCCCCACTATACGAACAACAGAAAGTGAAGAAAGCCAGAGAAGACTACTAAAGGCTATCGATTAGTCTTTGACTAAGACGAGAAATGAACAATCAACAGGACCATTTTCCGCTCAGCACCCTTGTACAATGGTGCATGCCGGTGCCTCCAGACCGAAGGCTATTTCGACCATTTACATGCCGCGGCGAAATTGGAAAGGCGGACATCTTTTTTGTCGCGTTCAGCCCTAAGAACTGCCTTCCGGAGGATACGCCAATAGAGATAGCTGCGCAATCCTGCTTGGAATATGATGTTCTGAAAAAACTAATCGGCGAAAGGTCTTCCAAGACAAGGCAACGATTTGAGGAAATTACGCCGGGAGTTTCGCTTGCAGCACAGGGGGCCACTATTATCGAGACGAATGCGTATGCCTATCCATCTTTAAACCGAAAGTCTGCAAAGAGTTTGCCAGACGATGTCGAAAGAAAATGTCGATTTGTCTTTGTCGAGTTATTTCGCATGATCAAACCTAAATGGATCATTCTGTTTGGCGAGAATACGGTCACGCGAGTGAGTAAAATCTTGTCTGACGAGAGAGTTGTCCAGTCATTTGCCGAGAAATGGTCAAGAATTGACTACGGCAAGCCAGTAGTGATTGACCTCGCGAAGGTGCAAGTCGGTGGAAATTCATGTCACATCCTCGGCACGCGGCATCCGGGCGACCAGCAACACGGAGGTTACCCGTATACCGCCGAACTCTTCCGGAGAACGTGGGACCCAATCTGCGCTATCATAAGAGACGATTGCGTCGCTTGATCCCAAAGGAAAGCACGCATCAGTGTAATACTGACATTGCGCGGGCGGGTTGCGCAGACTTAACCCTCCCCTACAAATTGATTCTGATTTAACCCTAACCATACCCCATGCCCAAGAAAAAAGACGACAACCTCCCTCTGCCCATCCCCAACGGGAATGGCGGCGAGCGCATTTTCCCGGTGAATGTCGAAGAGGAGATGAAGACCTCGTACATCAACTACTCGATGTCGGTCATCGTCTCCCGCGCCTTGCCGGACGTGCGCGACGGCCTGAAGCCCGTCCATCGCCGCATTCTCTACGGCATGATGGAACTCGGCCTCGGCGCCGGGCGGCCCTATAAGAAGTGCGCGCGCATCGTCGGCGACGTGATGGGAAAGTACCATCCCCACGGCGATGCCGCGATCTACGATACCCTCGTCCGCATGGTGCAGGATTTCTCGCTGCGCTATCCGCTCATAGACGGCCAAGGGAACTTCGGCTCGGTGGACGGCGACAGCGCCGCGGCCATGCGATACACCGAAGCACGCATGAACCGCATCGCCGAAGAGATCATCGCCGACCTTGACAAAGAGACCGTGGACTTCGTTCCCAACTACGACGATACGATGAAGATCCCGGCGGTCATGCCGTCGCGGATGCCCAATCTGCTCGTCAACGGTTCGGACGGGATTGCCGTCGGCATGGCGACCCGCATTCCGCCGCACAACCTGCGCGAAGTCTGCGACGCCTGCATGGCCATGATTGACAATCCGAATGTCACCGTGCTCGATCTGATGCGCTACATTACCGCGCCGGATTTTCCCACGGGCGGCATTATTTTCGGACGGCAGGGAATTCATGACGCGTACACGACGGGCCGCGGCCGCATCACCGTGCGCGCCAAAGCCAACGTCGAGGAACCGTCCAAACCCACGGGCCGCACCAAGATCGTGGTCACGGAAATTCCCTATCAGGTCAACAAGACCCGCCTGATCGAGTCCATCGTCAGTCAGGTCAACGATAAGAAGATCGAGGGCATTGCCGACATCCGCGACGAGTCCGACCGCGATGGCATGAGACTTGTCCTTGAATTGAAGAAGGATGCCGTGCCCGACGTCGTGCTCTCGCAGCTCTTCAAGCACACGCCGATGCAGGAGACTTTCGGCGTCATCATGCTCGCCTTGGTGAAAGGCGCGCCCAAGGTGCTCACGGTTCGCGAGATGCTCGAGCACTACCTCGAGCATCGCCACGAAGTCGTCCTCCGCCGCACGGAGTTCGAATTGCGCGAAGCGTCGGACCGCATGCACATCTTGGAAGGCTTGCAGATCGCCGTGGACAACATTGACGAGGTGATCGAGATCATCCGCAAATCCTCGTCGCCCGAAATCGCCTCCGTCGAACTGCAAAAGGCCTTCAAACTCTCCGACAAGCAGGCGAAGGCCATTCTTGATATGCGTCTCGCGCGCTTGACCGGCCTCGAGCGTCAGAAGCTGCTGGACGAAATCAAAGAGCTGACCAAGCGCATCGCGTACCTCGCCGAACTCGCCGGCTCGCGCATCATGCGGATGAACGTGGTGAAGAAGGAACTCGTCGAACTGCGCGAAAAATTCGGCGATGAGCGGCGAACGGAAGTCGTGGACGACACCGGCGAAGTCACCATCGAAGATCTGATCGCACAGGAAGACATGGTGGTGACGATCTCCCACGGCGGCTACATCAAGCGCTTCCCCGTCTCCGGCTTCAAAAAGCAGGGGCGCGGCGGCCGCGGCGTGCAGGGACAATCCACCAAGGAGGAGGATTGGGTGGAGCATCTCTTCGTTGCATCCACGCACGATTACATCCTCTTCTTCACCAATAAAGGCCGCTGCTACTGGCTCAAGGTCTATCAAATCCCGATGCAGGGCCGCGGCGCGCGCGGCAAGGCGCTGGTCAATCTCATCGAACGCAGCGCCGAAGAAAAGGTCAAAGCCTTTGTCACCGCGGGCGAGTTCGACCCCGATCACTTTGTCATCATGTGCACCAAGAACGGCACGATCAAAAAGACCAGCCTCGACGAGTTCTCCAATCCCCGTTCCAGTGGCATCATTGCGTTGAATATCGCGGAAGGCGATGAACTCATTTCGGCGGCCCTGACGGATGGCAAGAGCGAAATCCTCATCGGCACGAGCGAAGGCAAGGCGGTGCGCTTTAACGAGCAGGATGTGCGGCCGATGGGCCGCACCGCTACCGGCGTGCGCGGCGTCAGCCTTAAACCCGGCATGCGTGCGATCGGCATGATTGCCACCAGTGAAAATGCCAGCGTGCTCACCGTGACGGAATTTGGGCAGGGCAAGCGCTCCAAGGTGAAGGATTTCCGTCTCACCAAGCGCGGCGCCAACGGCGTGCTGGCGCTCAAAACCACTCCCAAGACCGGCCCGATGGTCGCGATGATGGAGATCGGCGAGACCAACGAGCTGATTATCATCACCGCCAACGGCGTCGTCATCCGCACCAGTGTGGACAAGATCCGCGAAATGGGCCGCGTCACGCAAGGCGTCCGCCTGATCAAGCTCGACAGCGGTGACAAGGTCGCCGATGTCGCCAAGGTCATCAAGGAAGACGACGAAGCGGAAGAGATGGACCTCGACACCAACGGCAACGGCGAAGAACCGAGCGAATAGAAACAAAGCCGAAACCTTGCCATCCGAACAAAAAATGCGTGAAACCGTTGATTGAAGAGAGCCGTCCGTTCTTTGCTTTGGCGCTTGCAGTGCTATTGTCGTTTCAGGCAAGGGCCTTGGCGCAGGTTACGCCCCTGTGGACGGAACACTATGACGGGTCGGCCAACAGCGCGGATTATGCCCGCGAGATAAAACTCGACGCGGTCGGAAATGCGTACGTTATCGGCACCAGTACGGAGAGCGGCGCAGGCCGGGATATTACCACAGTCAAGTTCAACGCGCAGGGAGTCCGGCAATGGGCCGCGCGGTACAATGGGTCGGATAATGGAGATGATTGGGGATACTCCCTTGTGCTCGATACGGCCGGAAATGTTTACGTCACCGGATCGAGCTACTTCGCCGCCACGGGCAGGGATTTCGCCACGGTCAAGTACAATGCACAAGGGGAGGAACAATGGTCGCGCTTCTATGATGGCCCCGCGCATCTCGACGATGAAGCAGCGCAGGTCGTCGTCGATCAGGATGGAAACGTCATCGTGACCGGCACGGGTCAGGGAGTCGGCACGCTCTCCGACTATGCCACGGTAAAATACAGTTCGCAGGGAGATCAGTTGTGGGCCGCTCGCTACAACGGCCCCGGCAACAGCGTGGATGAGGGCCGTGCGCTGGCGACGGATCACTTGGGCAATATTTACGTTTCAGGCGGAAGCCAGGACAGCACGACCGATTTCGACTACGCGACGATCAAGTACAGCAGTAGCGGCACGGAAGAATGGGTTGCGCGCTACGACGGGCCAAGTCACGCGTACGACGTCGTTTATTATGCGGGTTCGGTCGCGGTCGATGTTGCCGGCTACGTGCTTGTCACCGGCTACAGCACGGGAACAGACTTCAGTTACGACTATGCCACGATCAAGTACGACACGTTGGGAAATCCCTTGTGGGTCGCGCGCTACAACGGATCGGATCAGGGCATGGACTATGCGGATGCGATCGCCGTTGACCCGTCAGGCAACGCGTATGTTACCGGGGCAAGTTTCGATTCTTCGTCCGGCTTTGACTATCTCACGATTAAGTACAGTACGGCGGGTGTGGCGCAATGGACCGCAAGTTATAATGGAACCGGCAATAGCTGGGATGAAGCCTACGGAATGGCGGTGGACCCATTCGGCAGCGTGTACGTAGCGGGGCGGAGTATGGGATCCGCAACGTCCACGGATTTTGCCACGATCAAGTATTCTCCATCCGGAGAAGAACGGTGGAACATCCGCTACGACGGAACCGCCCATGACTTCGACTGGCCGTTTCGCTTGCAACTCGATTCACTGCTAAACGTCTATGTTGGAGGCTGGAGCACAGAGTCCGGCACGGGTGCGGACTACACGATCATCAAGTATGCGCAAGCGGCCGATAATGCGGACGACCAGTCTGTTGTGCCGGAAACGATGGCGCTTCAGAACTACCCCAATCCGTTCAACACGGCAACCACTATCCATTACGTGCTGCCCGCCGGCAGCCATGTGCGCTTGACAATGTCTGACCTGCTGGGAAGGGAGATCGCCGTGCTGGTGAATGCATTTCAGCCGGCAGGACCTCAACAGTTTCTTTGGGAAGCGCATGACCTTGCTTCCGGCACGTTCTACTGTAAAGTGGAAACAGCAAATGCCGTGTACTGCACGCCTGTGATTCTGCTGAAATAGAAAATCGTTGCTCAGATATATTTAGAGGAGTGACACGTGACGCGAGCGCTTCGTTGTTTTGTTCTTTTGGTGGTGTTGTTTCTCTTGGCTCAGCTTCCGGCATCCGCTCAGGAAAACTGGGTTCCCCAGAACAGTGGCACAGACCGCACCTTGTACCGTGTGCAGTTCCTGAATGCGGACCTCGGCTATGTCGTCGGGGACAGCGGCATGGTAGAAAAGACGACGGATGGCGGCGATCTCTGGACACCCGTCCCCGTCGAGACCGCTTATCCCGTGCGCGATCTCTGCTTCAGCAATGATTCGCTGGGTTGGGTGGTGACGGGGGACCCGAACGCGTCGGCCGGTTCAGGGTCCGTCTGGCACACAGCGAACGGCGGAACCACGTGGACTCAACAACCCCTCGGGACGACGCAGGCTCGCTTTGGCGTTTCGTTCGTGTCGGACACGCGAGGATGGGCCTGCGGATCGAACAATGGCCCCTGGGATATTCGCTCCACCACAAACGGCGGGACTACATGGACGTCGCAATCCGGCTCCGGATTCGGCTGGACCTATGACATCCAGTGCATCTCACCGACAATCGGTTGGACCGTTGGCGTGGTCTACTTCCCGTCTGCGTCGGGGTTCGTTCTGAAGACCACGAATGGAGGTGCCGTCTGGAGTCAACAGAATACAGGCCCTGTTCCCTTTCTCTATGGCATTCAGTTTGTTGATTCACTTCACGGCTATGCTGTGGGAGATGCGGGAACGGTTCTCGGAACGGTCAATGGGGGCACGAACTGGTCCACACTGAATACTGGAACCACAGCAAACCTCAACGATCTCTCTTTCCTTTCCGGGGCTCTCGGCTGGGTGTGCGGGACTGGTGGCAAGCTGCTTAAAACAACTGATGCGGGACTGACATGGGATAGCCTGCAAACGGGAACATCGCAGGCTTTGAAGGGCGTCTTCTTTGTGGATTCGGCAACGGGTTGGGTTGTGGGCGATACCGGTACGATTCTCAAGGGAAGCCCCACCACGTCGGTTCTTCCACAGCCAAAAGGCGGCCAACCGGAAAGCTTTCTGCTGTCCCAGAACTACCCTAACCCGTTTAACTCCGCTACGGAGATTCGCTTTGTTCTCGGACATGCGGCCAGGGTCTCACTGAAGATCTATGACCTGTCGGGCCGCGAAGTCGCGCGTCTCGCCGATGCCATGTTCGAGGCCGGCGCTCACAACGTTGCCTTTGGAGCTTCCGGACTGCCTTCGGGTGTATATCTTTATCGTTTACAGACCGGCTCCGAGACCCAAACGCGCAAAATGGTGCTCTTGAAATAGCAGAAATTCTGCACGGCGTTGCTGGCGCAAGAAGACCGGCAACTGAATTTTCCTGAACCATAGAAGCACCGCATGTTCATCGGACATTTCGGCGTCGCGCTTGCGCTGAAAAAAGCCGAACCCGGAATTTCTCTGGGTTGGCTGATTGCCGCCGCGCAATTCGTGGATCTGCTGTGGCCCGTCTTTCTGCTGGTGGGGCTGGAACAGGTGCGCTTCGTTCCCGGTCTGATGGACGCGAGCGCCTTTGATTTTGTTTCCTATCCCTACACGCACAGCCTGCTTGCTTCGGTTATCTGGGCAGCAATCATCTTTCTGCTCGTGCGCTATTTGCCGATGGCGAAAAACGTGTCCAAGCCCCGCGCGGCGTGGATACTGGCCTTCGCGGTGCTTTCGCACTGGTTTCTTGATTTGCTGGTGCACCGTCCCGATCTGCCGCTCGCGTTTGGTGACTCGCCCATGCTCGGCCTCGGCATCTGGAACAGCCTTCCCGCCACGCTCGCGATGGAGTTTTTGCTTTTCATGGGTGGCCTTTGGCTCTATCTCCGAGCGACGCGGCCGGTGAATTTCCGCGGGCGCTACGGCATCATCATTTACGCCGTTCTACTCGCTGCGCTCTTTCTGATGACGTCGCTCAGCCAGCAGCCCCCGCCGAGCGTCCAGGCGATGGCCGTCGTTGGACTTGTCTCCGGCCTCGCCCTTGCCCTGATCGCCGGCGGGCTCGACAAGGGCCGCGTGCCACGTTAGCAAACCGCTCTGTGCCTGAACGTCCGCCGAGCGGGGTCGTTCAAGCACGAACGAGAGCGCCCCGAGCGCTCGACCCCGCCGGAAAGAGCACGCACTTCTCTTAATTGTCATTCTGGACACCGCGCAAGTCTTCGAAGCGTGGGCGTCCAGAACCTCTCGGGAATGACAGACATCCGAAATTCTCGTAGTACCGCACGGCAATGCGCGTACACAAGTTGTAAAAGGAGTCCTTCATGGAATTCCTAATCGTCATCGTCGCTTTGGTCGGCATTCTTGGCGCAGTCGTTGGTCTCCTCTTCTTTGGGTTGTCCCAGCGTGACTCGGCGATTCTACTGTTGTCTTCACTCCTGCTCGTGTTAATCCGCGCCTTGTGGGACCTCCCCCTTGGACTGGTTTGGCTGTGGCGTTGGCCACGATTGCACTTACTGCCGGCTTCTATGTTCGTACGCGCAGATCGTAGATCAAGTACGTTTTTGGGAATGAGCCGGAACATTTCCTGTCCTCGCTTGTGGTCTTTTCCTCGTTCGTTTGATAATAAGCATAATTCCATTTCGGTTGGTATAGTTGCGAGTGAAAACCAAACCCCAACATAAAAACCACCTCGTCTCGCCGCGTGAACGCGGCCTGATGACCAGCTTCTGGCTGCCCGTGATCGCCAGCACGATTGATGTTGTCGCGGTCACGCTCTCGGCGCTGATGTCCTACTGGCTGCGCTTCTATACGCTGCTCTACGACCTTGTGCCTTCCGAGTGGCAGCCGCGGCCTCTGAGTTACTTTCTCTTCGGCGTCGTGCTCGGCAGCATCTATGTGGTCGTCTCGTGGTCATACAAGAACTACGCCTCGCGCATCCGCGTTCCACTCGAACAGGAGATTGGCCGGATTCTGCGCGGCGCGCTGCTTGCCATGGGCGTCGTGCTCGCCATGATTTTCTTTTATCGCGAGTTCACCTATTCGCGCGCCGTCTTCCTGATGACGCTGGGGCTAATGTTGCCCGCGCTGGTGATTGCCCGCGCCCTGTTTCAACGCCTGCAGATCGCGCTCTTCAAACGCGGGATCGGCGTGCAGCGCGTCGCCTTGTGGGGACAAGGAGAAGTCGCCGCCAAACTGTGGAAGGATATTGAGCGCGGCCGCTCGCAGGGATTGGAGCTGATCGGCGCGCTCGGCAAAGCTCCCGTCGAAGGCGCTCGCTCGCTTGGTGATGTGCCCTCGCTCAAAACGCTCGTCTTCGAACACGGGCTCGATCTCCTGGTCATGGCGCCGCCGCCGGGAGAAGAAGACAAGATGAGCGACGTGGCTAAGGCCGCCGAAGGCTTGCCGCTCGAGCTGCTCTACTGCCCGCCCACACCCGAACTCACACGCGCGCGTATTCGCGTCACCGAAGTCGGCGGCCGGCCGATTCTTCGCTTGAAAACCATTCCCATGTCGGGTTGGCGCTACGTTGTCAAGCGCGCCATGGATTTTGTCTTTTCGTTTATCTTTCTTGTTGCGTTCTCCTGGCTCTATGGGCTAATCGCGCTCGCCGTTTATCTCGACAGTCGCCGTCCCATCTTCTATAAGCAGAAGCGAATCGGCATGGACGGGCAGGAATTCGACATCATCAAATTCCGCACGATGCGCAAAGATGCCGAAACCGGCAGCGGCCCGGTGTGGGCCAAAACCGGCGACCCGCGCACCACGCGCATCGGCAAGTTTCTTCGCCGCTGGTCGCTTGACGAGCTGCCGCAGCTCTGGAACGTGCTCACCGGGCACATGTCGCTCGTCGGCCCGCGCCCCGAGCGTCCGCACTTCGTGGAAGAGTTTTCGCATCACATCCCGCAGTATCTCGATCGCCATCGCGTCAAGGCCGGCCTCACCGGCTGGGCGCAAGTCTGCGGCTTGCGCGGCGGCGACTCCACGATCGAAGAGCGCACCGAGTACGATCTCTATTACGTCGAGAATTGGAGTCTCTGGTTCGACGTCCGCATCCTCATCCGCACCATCGCCGCGGTTATTACGGGCAAGGGAGCCATGTAGGATTCATGTTCCTTCACCTTCCTCCATTCCGATGGGGGAAGGATTAAGGATGGGGGTCGGGCAAGGGCGCGATGTAGGGAGGAAACCGTCCGCCGCGCGGGGTCGATCAAATACGAACAAAAGCATCCCGAGCACACGACCCCGCCGAAAGAAGCGATTACTAACGAGTTGTCCTTCTGGACACCGCTCTTCCTCTTTTCCCTACGTGGTGGGGAAAGGCCGGGATAGGGGAAGAAAAGCGTCCGGAATCTCTCGGGTTTCCGCCTTCAATTTTCGATTTTCATTTTTGAATTTTTTGCATAGCCCCCACGCAAATAGGAGACTGAACGATGCCTCGTCGCGCATCCGCCCCCCGCACCGATGGCCCGAAAATCTCTGACGCCACCGTCAAGCGACTGTCCAAGTACTATCGCACGCTGCAGCACGCGATCGCCGGTGACAAAACCACGATTTCTTCCGAGGAGATCGCCCGCCTGAACGGCCTCACCGCCGCGCAGGTGCGCAAAGATCTGTCCTTCTTCGGCGCCTTCGGTCGCCGCGGCTTGGGCTACAATGTGATTGACTTGCACCGCAACATCAGCCACATCCTCGGCCTGCACCGCACGTGGAACGTGTGCCTCGTCGGCGCCGGAAACATCGGTACGGCCTTGGTCCACTTCAAGCAGTTCGCCGAGCAGGGCTTTGTGTTCAAGCTGATTCTCGATGCGGATTCCACCAAGCACGGTCACAAGATCAACGAGCTCGCGATCGAGGATTTCGACCGCTGCGAGGAGCTGATTCGTCAGGAGAAAATCAAGATTGCCGTCGTCGCCGTCCCCGCGCCCGTCGCGCAAAAAGTCGTGGACCGGCTGGTACAGGCCGGCGTTAAGGCCATCCTGAATTTCGCCCCGATCACGATCCTCGTGCCGCCCGGCGTCTTCGTCCGCAACGAAAACATGGCCATCGAAATCGAAGCCCTCTCCTACGCCCTCACCTCCAAAAACCACCGCCAGAAAACCCCCGTGACGGCGTAAGACAAATACAACGGAAGAGAATGAGAAGGTGTCAACCTTACGCGGTCATACGAGATTGTGCAGCAGATAACTCCGTGAAAGCAGGAGACCTTCGGCAGGCAATTCACATCGTGACATAATCGTAGTTCACGAAGAAGAAAACCTATGGTCGATACGCAAGATAAGTATGGAGCATTATGGTCGCACGATGAATTGGTGCTGGTGCTCTATTTGTACTGCCAGATTCCCTTTGGGCTAACACACCATGGGAATGCGGATGTACAGGCACTCGCCTCGGCCCTCGGCCGCACACCCAGTTCCGTGGCGAGAAAACTTGGTAACTTCGGTGCATTCGATCCTGTTCTTGCCAGCCGTGGTATTTCTGGCTTAACTCATGTAAGCAAGGCGGATCGAGCGATTTGGAATGAGTATTACGGCCGCTGGGATTCGTTGGTGGACGAGAGCCGTGTGCTCCTTGAGAACAAAAAAGGTGCTAATGATTTCTTCCACGCCGAAGATGATGCTACAGAACCTCCTTCTGAGTACTTGGGACAGACGGAAGGAACAAAGTTCCTCTCAGTTCGCCTCTGTCAAGCATTTTTCAGGCGCGCAGTCCTTTCGAGCTATAACAAAACCTGTTGCGTATGCGGACTGGACATACCTACACTGTTGACGGCCAGCCATATCATTCCGTGGTCGGAAAACGAACAACTCCGGGCAGATCCAGAAAACGGACTTTGCCTTTGTGCACTTCACGACCGAGCATATGATCGCGGCATCATAACCGTTAGTGATGCACTGAGGATCAATGTCTCTTCGCTTGCGGCTTCCTCCAAAGCGCCGGTCACTGATCAGGCGCTTTTGCGTTATGAGGGTCAGCCGATTTCCCTTCCCTATCGCTTTGCTCCCAAAGTGGAGTATCTAAGTTGGCATTTAGCAAATAGCTTCCAACCATAGACCGAAGCCCGCCAGAAATTCAACGAATGCAGAAAATTGTATTCCGGAACGTCAATGCCTAATCATGCCACAACAAAACCGCTTGACCTCTGCAAAACAAAAATTGATCGCATGTTGGCGCGATCTCAAACCAAAATCATATTTCCCTTAATCACCCTCGGGCTGCTGAAGTCTTACCTTCAAGGCGGAAAAGTGGTGTTTTCTGACAAGGAAGTAAGGCTCGCTTATGAACAGGCTGTAAGAGAAATGAAATTGTACTTAGGACATGACCTGCATGTCGGCGGCAAGTACTATGACGCATATCCCTCCAGAAATCTCCCCAAGTACGGTGTATTGAAAGTCTTGGGGCCAGGCTCATACGAATTGTCTCAACCTTATATAGCAGTAGCTGAAACTCTGGCGACTTGGATTCCTCTACGGATAAAGGAATACATTTCAAGCCGCCTTACGATCATACCGCAGCTTTCCAGTCGAGAATTTCGCGTATCGGTCTCGCAAAAGCGCAATGAGTTCATGGATCTCATAACAACTCACATTGATTCAAATCCCACAACTTTTGAGATCTTCTGCTTCGCTATTATTAAGGTGCATCTTGAGAAATTTGCCTGTAAGATCTATCGCGACACACGTACTGCCGCCCACGATCGAGGAGTTGATCTTTCCACTGATTTTGGCGTGGTTTATCAAATAAAGAAGCTAAAGGTATCTAACGAAAAGACGGCGAGGGAACTTTATGCAGAACTGGAATCAAACTTTGACAGAGAGCGCATCCAAGACGGAAAAGTTGTATTGGTGATTGATGATATTGAAAAAGCTACCAAGAACTTTCTGATCAATATGAAGGTTCAGTCCATCAGTAAGGCAGACCTCCTTTCATTAGCCTCACAAGTGGAAGAAGTTGAGGATAGAGAGAAAATTCTAAGAGTAATAAGCGACGAGTTTCGCCGAGAATACGCCAGTAACATACAATAGATATTCGAATTCGACCTACAGAAAAGGCAGCCTATCGGGCTGCCTTTATCGTTGTACAAAACTCTTTCCCCCACACGGTGGGGGAAATACAAAGGGGGTCTGCTTATTTCGTCAACAGCACCTTCTGTGTCATCATCTGCGTAGGCGTCACGAGCCGCGTGATGCAAAGACCCGACGGCAGCGCGGGAGGTGTGCTTAGGAAAAGGTGCAGCCATTTGGCTGCCCGCATTAGCATACTATTCAGGGAATCGCTTCACACCGCGCGCTTCCGCATCGGACGCGGCGGATGTCGCGGGCGGTCACCTTGGAACGGCGCACCATCGCCCATAAACGGCGGACGGTCGCCCATGAACGGCGGGCTGTTGTGCGGACGCGGCTCTGCGCGGATCGTCTCGCCGGTCTCATCAACACGCAGCTCCAACGCAACAAGAATCTGCTTGCCCATGCGTTCGGTCCGCATGCCGCTGACTTCGACGCGGTCACCGCGTTCGATCCGCTCGCTCAGTTGATCGAGCGGGAGCATCGGCCTAATGGCAACCGCGACGACGCGCGAATCCGATTCGACCAGCATTCTCACGCCGGGCCCGCGCCGCATCGGCGAAATGCTCACCACGCGGCCGCGAATAGTTTCGCGCTCGCCGTCCATCGGCATCCAATGGCGTTGCCATTCACTGCGCGGCCCAGCGCCCATTCCCGGCCCGAACCCTGCTCCCGGCCGTGCTCCGGGACACATCGGGCACGGCTGCGCCGCCGCGATATGAACTATCCCTAAAAGCAATAGTACGCTGAATATCCATCCAAAACGCTTCATGAGTCCCTCCAGATGTCTCCACTTGAACGCGTGGCTTCAGCAATTGGACGCTCAGGCAAGGGCCAAGGTTGAAACGCGACGCTTGAGAAAGCAAAAAGCGGGCAATCGAATCATGAACGCGGAGGGTCAGTTTCCACGGCCACTCCTGGCGGTCTCCGACCGTCTTTCTAATAACTTGCCCCAGCGAGCCGCCCCTACAACGTGTTCTTTTTCAAGTCTCACGTCTCAGGTCTGCTCTTTGCTCTTGGTCTCTTCAAGCTGCTTGGCAAGATCGTGGACCGCGGTCATCAGGAGCGAGAAACTAATATGATAGGCGGCGACCAAAAAGCTGGCGAAGATCATGGACAAACCGAGGATCCGCGTGACCCAGTCGCCGATCACAAACATGGCAATTCCCACCAGCGGCCCGAAGAAGGCGACCACATAGCCGAGCGCTTCGAGAACTTTCGCGATCCGGTCAAACCGCTGCCACGAAAACGTTCCGTCCATACTCTACCTCCCCGTCTCTCTATGTTTGGTTAGACGAACTCTTACTGGCTGATCACGCCGGAAAGCTGTGATTCTTTCACCTCTGAGGATTCCCCGCCCGGGACGGCTCGATGGTCTTCCCACGGCGGCAGGAACCAGATCATAAAGACGAGAATTCCCACGGGCAGCAGGGCAAGAAGGGCCGAGATCAACAAGCCTTCCTGTCCGATGATCGCAAGCTTGTAGATCGTGAAGCCGCGGAAGCTCTTGGAGAACAACTGCCCGCCGATCACGACGTTCCAGCGCATGAAGAAGATGCCTACCAGCGCGGCCATGCTGGCGAAGGAGTAGATGGCCACGCGCGCCGGTTTGGACAGGTTGGCAACCTGCACCAAGCCCAGCAGCAGAATCGGCGTCACGGTGCCCAGGAGAATCTGAAACACAATGTGTGTTTCGAAGAGCCGCCCGTGGACCAGCGCATAGAGGATGTCAAACGATTCTTCGGCGGCGTAGGTGCGCTGAATCACGTCCAACCCCTCGAGCGCGAAGTCCACGATGAAAGCATAGAGCAGATAGCGGCCCAAGGTGTCGAGACATTCCATGCTGTGCGGGACGCCGCGCGCCTTATTGGAAATCATATAAATCAGCGTGACCAGCGCAATCCCCGAGACGATCGCGGAAAACAAAAAGATCACCGGCATCAGCACGCTCGCCCACCACGGGTTGGCCTTGATCGAGCCGAAGATGAAGCCGACGTAGCCGTGCAAGAGAAAGGCGGAAGGAATACCGATTACGGAGATCGCGCGGATCGCCATTTCATCCACGCGCACGGCCGGTTCGGAGATATCGCGGACGCCCAGCGTGAGCCAGCCGTACAACCGGCCCTTGAATCCCGGCTTTTGCGACCACGGCACGAAATCGCGGCGGTACTCAAACCAGATCTCGAGCAGGAGCACGACGAGCAGATACCACATATACACGAAGCCGAACATGGCCATCGCCGAGGTGGAATGTGGCGTGACCAGAATCTCCCAGAAGCGGAAGGGATGCGACAAGTGCGCGAGCAGGGGCAGCGGCGCGGCAATCAGAAACGAAAGCGCGGTTAACAGCGCCAAACGATAGGTCGGACGCACCTCACTGACATTGAACACGCGCTCGAGCGACGCCAGAATAAATGCTCCGGCGACGAGTCCGGTCAGGTAGGGATAGAGAACAATCAACAAACCCCACTGCGCTTCAAGCTCGTTCGGATAAACGTAACCGACGACGCCTTCCAGGGCTTTTTGGACATGCGGATTTTCCAACATCAGCGGACCTCCCGGTCAATGCCATTGTAGAACACTTTCGGATAAGTGTTCAGGTGGGGCTTGAGCACGAACGTTCTGTGCTCCTTCAAGAAAATGCGCAGCGGATCTTTGGGGTTCTTGAGATCGCCGAAGATGCGCGCCCCGGCCGGACAGTTTTCCACACAGGCCGGTTTCAGACCTTTTTGTATCCGGTGATAACAGAACGTGCACTTGTCGGCGGTCTTCGTAATCGGGTTCAGAAAGCGGCAGCCGTAAGGACAGGCTTGAATACAATAACGGCAGCCGATGCAGTATTTCGGATCAACAAGCACCGCGCCGTCGGGCGATTTGAACGTCGCGCCAACGGGACAGACCTGCTCGCAGGGAGACTTCTCACAGGCGTTGCAGAGCTTGGGAACGAAGAACGCGCTGTCGGGCTGGTGATCACTCTCGTCCGCGGGGAAGCCGTCGTAGCCGCCGTTGGGCGAATCCACCACCGTTTCATCTTCGAACTCGCGATACCGCTCGACCCACGTGCGGAAGTAGATCGGCTCCTTGGGCACGCCGTTTTCCTCCTTGCAGGCGACGACGCAGCGGCCGCAGCCGATGCACTTCTCGACGTCAATCGCCATCCCCCATTTGTGGAGGCTCCACTTGCCGCCGGTTTCTTCGTTGCTCTCAAACGGATTCGTCTTGGCGCCCAAGGGAGAAGCCACGGCCACCGCCGCGATGCCGCCCAGCACTTTCAGAAAATTGCGGCGCGATTCCGCGGCAATCCGTTCGCCGTCCAGCTCCTCAACCGGAGCGTGATCTGGCATGGATGGGATATCTTTCATTGGACGGCTACTCCTGAGTCGGCCGGGGCTTCGACTTCGACCATCTCGCCTGGGTTGTGAACGATGTGGCAGACGTTGCAGGCTTTGCCTTCGGTGTGCTCGGCGACGACGATCTGCGGGAATTTTTTGGGCCGCGCGAAGTTTGCTTCATGACAGCGCGTGCACATCGTCACCACGGCGGGTTTGACGATGTTGTCGCTGGAAGGTTCTTCGAGGTGCTTGTCGCCGGGTCCGTGACAGGCCTGGCAAGAGATCTTCGCGTGCACACCGTTCTTATTGACCTTGGCCTCCTCGTCGTGGCACTCGGCGCAGGCGTCGCGCGGAGCGTAGTGTACGGGATTGGCGCTGAGTTCCGTCAACGCGTCCGCACGATAGTGGCCGTACCAGCCGAAGGAGGCCGGTTCCGCCACCCACGTCACGATGATGAACAGCACACCGAGCCCGGCGAAGATGATGAACAAACGGGTTAACTGTGGGGGCATGAGTCCTTTCTAAAAAGCAAAACCAGGAAACAAGAAATGACAGCCTCGGGAGGCTCGTCTAAACGACGCGAATCTCCGGCCGACTGAGAAAATATTGTCGTTTGTCTGGTTGATGGTCCCTCTCAGTGCAGAGGTAAATCATCGACGCATGCAGGCGGCCGAGCGGGGTTTCTTTCATCTGGCTCGGCTCGTGGTAATTTTTGTGCTTGCACACCAGCTCATTGTTATAGTTGCAATATGTACAGCGAATCTTCGGCTGAATGCGGCCATTGACAGTAGTGAGACCGACATGTAGGCCAATGTCACCGGTAAAAGCGCGCACACCTTTCTTTCCTTCGCGATCGGGGGCATTGAGCCACTGGGCAATCTTGTCGCGATATGTCGTCAGTTCTTCCGGCAATTCGCCAATGATAAACATTCGGTTCGGTCGGGCCGAATCTGCTTTTCCCTTGCTCATGGCTTCGAATAGGTGATAAATGCCAAAGATTCCCAAATGATAAGGATACTGCCAAGGCAACAGGGTGCAAATCGAAAGGAATTCCAGCAAACAATAGGCATGACGGTGTTTCCCTCTGATCCGTGCGGCACGATCGGCTACACCCCCAATCTGGTCCGAAATCTTCCGCCTAAGTTTGGGGTCAACGGTTTTGCCGTTTTCAATCAATTGGTCTCTAACCCACTCAAAGGCAACATACAGAGCTTCGCCTCCTCCCGGTATTCCCGGGCAATCCTCCCTCTCACTGACGTACCGATCGAACCAGTCTTGTACAATCAACTCACGACCTCCGACGCATTTGATTGGCGCTTTTAGCGCCAGCGACGGCACCAAGTCCAAAGTGATAGCAAAATTCAGGAAGTCGCGCACCCGATCACGAAAATGCTTCGAATCTACTCCTTGGAACCACCCTCTCAACAACAGCAAGAGCGGGTGCATCTTTCCTTTTGCGGGGTCGTGCCAAGGCTTACCTTGGGCGTCCATGGCAGTGGCAAGCTCGCGGAGTCGTATGTCTCCAAGATGAGCAATCAATATGTCACAGTCTTGATATTGCTTATCGATGTGCCAAGGTTCCCCCCTTTGCGGGTTCTTGGCGGCGTCAAGACCGTAGGCGCCGGTATCCCCAGTGTAACCCAGCACGCCAACTTCTGTGCGATGATCATACAGATGAAACTTCAGGCCTACAGCCGCGGTTTTGCCAATGACGTCATCATGCCAGGCCGGGACCACCTCAATGCACAGATCATAAGCCTCGCGCTTGTCGTCCCCATCCGCTTGCCACAAGTCGATGCAGACGTTTTTCCCCCGAAAAGGTCCCTCAGACCATTCTTTGCTGTCTTTATCCCAGCATAGAACGGGCAAAGGAATGATGCGGCCAAATTCCACGTCAGACGCCTGAAGCCACGAAGAAAACTTCTTGTGAGCGCTTTCGTTCAAAAAGAGGTCGAGTTTCTTCTTCAGTTGTGGCTGGCCGATCTTGTCATGGAATTCATTCCATTCCTTAATCAGGGTTGTTAAGCTGGCGAAATCGTCGTCATGGTCCGGATGGGAGTGCGTCACGATCACAGCGTCAATATCTTCCAGCGAAAAGCCTTCGTCGTAGAAATTCTGGATAAAGTCGTAGCCAGGATCGATCACGATACCCTTACCTCGCCACATCAGGAAATAGCCACCGCCACGAGCCTGCCGAAGATAGGGGCGTGGTATCTTCGGATTGAAGGACTGCCAACGCCGCAACACTATAAACTTGTTCAGTTCCTTGCGCTTCCGTTCCAGTTCCTCGCGCTTCTCTGGATCGTCCATATCCGTCGGAGGTTCCAACTGCGCCTTTAGTCCACCATACACTGTCCCTTCACTGAGATCGCCAAGCATGCGGCGGTACCGGTAACCGTGCCGCATTAGCATGCGGTTATTCCGTCGCGGAATCGTGATAATATTTCCAATGTTTTCGGTGGTGGTATCCCGAATTGCTTTATAGAACTGCAATTCGTCGGAATCGCCAGAATCTGGAGTAGTAATCCGCCCCTGCCCTTTACGTAAGCGATACGCAAACTCCCGTTCGGCTTCATATTGAAACACACTTTTGACCGTGAGGAGTTTGTCGCCACTAGACGGCTCTGGGGGCAATAACGTCATGCAGTATAGCCCCAGCTCGGCCGGCTTGATCTTGTACGGTTTGATCATTTTTGCAAGAGATTCACTGGCTTGCTCGTCGAAGCGAAAGTAACCTCTGAGCCACCTGTCATTTGCCCCCGCAGGCGCTCCAATTTCCCGGAGGCGCAAAGTAAAGAGCGAAAAGCCCATCCGCGCAAGAATCTCAACGCTGAGTTTTGCCGTCTCCCACATCTGCGCACGAGCCTCCGGTGTTTGCGGCGTAGATTCTGGAGTTAGCCATACAGCTAAGTCTCTTGGCTGGAAGACAGCCGTTTCGCCCGGTTCCCACGAGATGTCTGCTCCTTTATCATCTCCAAAGAATTCTCTTGCTGTTTTCCCTCCAAAGTGGTAACAGATCATCTCGCGGTTGTACACCGGAAGGGCACGTTCTGCTTCAAGAAACACATGAATCTCGGAAAGCCTGGCAAGGGAAACGTTCGGATTGAATGCTGAGTTATGGACTGACCGTTGAACAAGCAACTCAATACACTTGATTTGCGTCTGAAGCGATTCCAGAATAAGACCCAAGTCAAACTGCAGTTTCGATCGCTCGAATAGCGCTTTGACGGATGTAAGAGTGACAAAGTTATCAAGGAGCTCTGTATCAAACGGCGCCTCAACTCTCGAACACCAGTGACGAAAAACCATGTCAAGACGATCCCAGGCGTGGCGATAATGCCGATCAGCCTCTTCCGTATAATCAATTTGGCGATAGATATTCCCACGCAGGATTTCACAGACCAGGAAGATATTCCACACGAAATAACTCGATTTTCCAAGTCTTTCATTAGGGAGATCTGATGTTATCACGTCGTCCAGATAGTAATCGAGCCCACAGTCCCCAGTCTTCTGATGGCTCTCATCTAAGGCGTGATACAGCCGCCACGCCAGTTGGTAAGCCTGATGTAAGTCATTCAATGCAGTCTTTGCAGCATTGAAGTCACGCTGACTCTTAGGGCGACAGAAGAAAAGCGCGTGCGCGCGCAACAAATAAACGACTGCAGCGAGAGCAACCATGTCGCGCTCGCTGTTTCTATGAAAACCCGTATCTGGATTCCGACTGAAACCAGGGGTGTGAGCCTTTCCCTTCTCAAAGATTGGCTCGCACCATAACTTACCATTCGTCCTGGCTTCCGGAGGGCATTCTTGAAGCACCTCTCCTGCGTACCACACAATTCGTTGCAGAATTGCGTGACGAATTCTTGGATTGGTTTGTTCCTCTTCGAACCTACGAACGTCCGCACCTAAAGCCTCGATAATCTCTTGCAAGATCTTCCGATGCGTTGTTTTATCTCTTGCTTTATTCGAGAGGACATTCTTGTAAAGTCGATCGAATATCCTCTGCCCATCCGATACAGGCTTATGCAGCAGGATTCTTGAGCGGTCCCGCCTGCCCAGCATGTGATAAAGCAGGCCCCAGGCTAACGTCCGATAAGATACAACATTAGGCATATTATAGTTCTTTCAGCTAATTAGGTGTTGGCCGAGTGGAATTTTTCGAAACATTGTGAGAGAGATTTTGATCCCAAATGCCATCTTGTCAAATATTCTACGGTGGTTGCTGCGTCTTGGTGATCATCATCAGCTCTCGCGCCGTTGCTTGCGCTCAAGAGCTTTGATCCTGCGCCAGAGCAAGAACGCCAATCCGGTAATGACTAAGCTTGCGACGCCGAAGCCGCCGCGGCGGAACTTGTACTCGAACACGGCGGCAGCAGCCAGACTCTCGGCTTTGGCTTCGGCGGCGAACCCTTTCAGCGCGACTTCGTTCAAGTGCTCCGCGGTGAAGGCGTGAATCGCCGTGCGGGCTTCGATCGAGTTTTCGCGGATCTCTTCCAGCGCCGCCTCGCCGTCGGAGACGTCCATATCAAGCGCTTGCGCTTCGGCGAGCGCGGCTTTCGCCCGAGTTTGACCGCTCAGCAGGCTGTCGAGCGTGAGCTTCATCTTCTGCGCCGCGACGAAACCTTTGTCGTCGCTCTTGTGGCACTTCACACAAACCGCGCCCTCGCCGACACCGAGCCAGGCATCCGTCGGATGCATGACCTTGTGGTGATTATGGCAGGCGGCGCACTGGGAAAATCCTTTTGCCTGAAACGCTTCCTTGTGCGGACTCTGGTTGAACAGGTCGCCGTTAAAGGCGTGACAGGTAATGCACACCGCAGCGACGTCGTTCACTCCTGGAGGAGCGGCGCCGTGGTTGCCGTGACAGTCGTTGCACGCCGGCGCGCCTTTGGTCTGCTTTTCCAACAGGGCCACGCCGTGCACGCTCTGCGAGTATTCTTCAAACTGGTTGGTGGGAATGCCATAGCTGGCCATGTACTGCTTGTTGCTATGACACTGGGCGCAGGTCTTGGGGATGTTCTGCTTGTGCACCGGCGAATTGATGTTGTCCACCGGCAGGATCCCATGCACGCCATGGCAGGAAATGCACGTCGCGACTTTGTTATCGCCCTTCTTGAGCTGCTGGCCGTGGACGCTGGTGTAATACTTCTCTTCCTGATCAATGTTCAGCGCGGGGTTGTAGTGCCGCATGAAATTGGCGTCGGAATGGCACTTCCCGCACATGCTCGGAATTTCCTGATGCGTGGGCGCGCCGCTGAACCCTTTCTCAGGGTCCATCGCCTCTTCATCCGTTTTCGAGAGGTCGCCGCCGTGGCAGCCCGCGCAGGTGATCCCCTTTTGAAAGTGGATGTCGGCCTGATAGCCGGTGACAATTCCCTTCTGCTTGGCGTCCACGGTGACATGGCAAGCGGCGCAGGTGTCTTTCTTCGGCGCGCTGAAGGCAAGAGCAGAAAAAAGCAGCAGCCCGAGGATGAGTGTGGTGGGGAAGGTTTTCATGCGAGCACCCATCCGAAAATCGTGAGCGTAACGAAGCCGATAACGATGATGACGCCAAGCACGGGAATCCATGCGCGCCGCTTACCGGCGGCCGCGGAGCGATCCCAGAACGGAAAGAGCGCCCAGAATGCCATCCCCAGGCCGAGACCTAAAACCCCGAGCAGTTCGCCGTCGATCGCGCCGATCTTAGCGGGAATAAACTTCAGAATCTGAAACATCGCGAGGAAGTACCACTCCGGTCGAATGCCGGCTGGAGCGGAGGCGAAGGGATCCGCCTTCACTCCCAATTCCCACGGGAAGAAGACCGCTAACAACGCGAGCACGTTGAGCATCAAGAGCCAAAGCAGCAAGTCGCGCAGGAGAAAGTTGGGGAAAAAGGGCATGGGCTTGGCCTTCTTCTTCGCGTGGAGCGGCTCGCTCATCCCCTGCACCTGCACGAACATCAGATGGATCGTCAGGAAGACGGTGAAGGCCGCCGGAAGAATCGCCGCGTGCAGACCGAAGAAGCGCGACAGCGTGGCGCCGGTGACGTCTTCCGAGCCGCGCAAGAGACGCAGCATGAACTCGCCGATGCCGGGAAGCACGCCGACGATGTCCGTTCCCACTTTCGTGGCAAAAAAGGCGAGCTGATTCCACGGCAGGAGATAGCCGGAAAAGCCGAAGAACATGCCAAGACCAAGCAGCACGAATCCCGTGACCCACGTGAGCTCGCGCGGTTTGATGTACGCCCGCTCGAAGAAGACCGAGAACATGTGGATGAGCGCGGTGAGGACCATCAAGTTCGCGCCCCAGCTATGCATCGAGCGGATCAGCCAGCCGAAAGGAACCTTGGTCGTGATGAAACGCACGCTCTCATAGGAACTCTCCACGCCGACCCGGTAGTAGAGCAGAAGCAAAATGCCGGAGAGCACCTGCACCATAAAGAGAAAGAGCGTGATCCCGCCGAAATAGTACCACACCGAACCGCGGTGCATGGGCACGGTCTTGTGGCGCATGAACTCGCGGACCTTGGAGATGCCGTAGCGCTCATCGAGCCAATGCTCGACACCGCGGTGCGGCGCGCCGGAAACCGAAGAAGGTTTCTTAGTTGCGGCCATCGCTTACGCTCCTTCCCGCGAGACAAACACGCTGCCTTCGGCGACGTTGACTTTGAGCGGCGTGAGCGGGCGCGGCGGCGGCCCGGCGACGTTAAGGCCGTTGAGATCATAGCGGCCGTCGTGGCACGCGCACCAGATCAAGCCCATATCGTTGCGGTACTGCACGGTGCAATCGAGATGCGTGCAGACCGCGATGAACGCGCGAAACTCTCCCCCCTTGGTGCGGATCAGGAGGCCCGGCTTGCGGCCCATCTTAAAAATCGTCCCGGTATCGTTCACGAAATCATCCGCCTTGCCGACGTTGACGGTCACAGGGTCGGCTTCGGCTTCATCCGGAGGTACGAGGTATCGCGTGATCGGATACACGACAGCGGCCACCAGAGCGGTTCCGCCGACCCACAGCGCCTTGTCGAGAAAGGATCGCCTCGAGAGCCGGTCTTCCGGTTCGTTTTGGGCATCCGGCAACGGCGGCGCGGTTTCATTTCGGTCCATAAGCCTTCAGAATTGTTCGATTAGGCGGGCACTCAACTCGTGATAATTTTCGCAAGGTGCGGCAGATTCAAAAAGGACAAACCCGCGACAGCCGGAAATTGCGTTTCAGTCCTCGTGGGTAGTACATTCAGGAGCTCTGGGTAACCAGAGCCGATTCTGGAGATGACCTTCCCGACAGGCCGGGAAGAAAGCGGGGAAGCGTTGTGAAAGAATATACAACCTTGATTCATGGATGTCAACATCTTCAAGTCATAATTCTCACAAAACACCTTATATCTTACTGTTTTAGTCGCATTTGCGAGCAGGCGTGCGTCACAATTGAGACAAAAAACGGGCGGCAGCCTACCGCCAGCAAAATACCTTTCTGCGAACTCTTAAGCAATACATGCGTGGCGATTTCGCAGTCGTTTTTCATCCATTCGTTTCGTAGATTAGAGTACTCTGCGGAGTCCCGTTCCATATTCTACGAGAGCACATGTCATGCCCGATTCCCGAAAAGCGCAGGCCAAGCGCGTCACGCAGACATTGTTCAAGACGTATCCGGATGCGCACTGCGCGCTGAATCATGCGAACCCGTTTCAGCTCGCGGTGGCCACGATTCTCTCCGCGCAGTGCACGGACGAGCGCGTGAACATCGTCACGAAGGAGTTGTTCAGGAAATACAAGACGCCGCGCGCGTTTGCCGGGGCGGACGTTTCAGAGCTGGAACAGGACGTCAAGAGCGCGGGCTTCTATCGCAACAAGGCGAAGAGCATCCAGGGCTTTGCGCGGGCGATTGTGGAGGATTACGGCGGCAAGATTCCGCAGGACCTTGACGCGTTGGTGAAGCTGTCGGGAATCGGGCGCAAAACTGCGAATGTGATTTTGGGCACGGGATACGGAATTCCCTCCGGCGTCGTGGTGGACACGCACGTGCAGCGGCTATCGCAACGGCTGGGACTCACGAAGAAAGACGATCCCGTCAAGATCGAGCAGGACTTGATCGAGCTGCTGCCGAAAGACGACTGGATTCCATTCAGTCACGCCATGATCTGGCATGGCCGCCAAATCTGCATCGCGCGCAAACCGAAGTGCTCCATCTGTCCGTTGAATATTTTTTGTCCGAAGATTGGAGTCACGGTTTTTGAGTGAATCTGTGATTTGCTTTTTGTTCTCAAATTGAGTACATTTGTTCTCAATATGAGAACAATAGAAAAGCATAAGTCTTTAGCAAATTTACTCTTAGGAAATACCAGGCGGGCTGTTCTTGGGCTGCTGTACATGAATTCAGAGGAGTCCTACCATACGCGGGGTGTCGTGCGGCAAACCGGGCTGAGCGCGGGAACCGTGCATCGCGAATTGAAGGCCTTACAGAATGCCGGACTCATTGAGTGCGCCTTTCGCCACGGCCGACCCACTTATCAAGCCAATAAACTCTCTCCAATCTATGGCGAGCTGCGCGCCATCATACTCAAGACAGTCGGCTTGGCGGAACCGTTGCAACAAGCATTGGAACCGTTACGCAAGAAGATCGTGCTGGCATTCGTTTATGGCTCGCTGGCGGCGGGTTCGGATCGTGCTTCAAGTGACATTGATGTGATGGTGATCGGCGAAGTGACGCTCGCGGAATGCGTGCAGGTCTTGGGGCCGATGCAAGATGTTTTGGGGCGCGAAATCAATCCTGCCGTTTTCCCCGAGTCTGAATTTCGCGCGAAGCTGGCGGATGACGATTACTTTCTCCGCAACATAATAGCCTCACCGAAAATTTTTCTGATCGGCAGCGAAGATGAGCTTAGACGATTGGCTGCAGGCCGGCTGGATCGTCCGGCATAAGCCGGATGCCAAAGAGATTGCCAAACTGCTCAAGATCGCCGATCGCGATCTTACAGATTCGCAGGTTTTGGGATTGAGCGCCGATGCAAAGTTGGGTCACGCTTACAATGCGGCACTGCAATCTGCGGCGGCGGCCTTGGCGGCGACTGGTTTTCGAGCATCTCGCGACGCTTATCACATGCGGGTATTGCGGTCGCTCGCGTACACCATTGCCCTGGACAAACCGACGGTGGATCTGCTCGATGCCTTTCGTAAGAAACGCAACTTCGGAGATTACACGGAAGCCGGTCTGGTCAGCGTGGCAGAAGCCAACGAAATGGTCGCCTTGGCCCTACGTATTCGCGCGGCGGTGGAAACGTGGCTGCGAAAGCAGCATCCGGAACTTCTGCTGTAAGAGAGAACAGGCGAGCCCGGGACGGTTCGCCTGTTCATTTCTTGCGTCCGCGCCTGTTGCCCTTCTAATTGAAACTGTTATCTTTTCGCTGCACGCCCATTCCTAGCACAACGGCGTTCCTAGGCCATCACTCACACTTTCGGAGAGGCAGCCATGAAGCGTTTGATTGGTTTATTACTGTTTCTACTGTGGTTAAACAGCGTTTTGGCACAACCGAATCCAGACACGCTTTGGACACGGACTTTCGGGGGGGCTGGCAACGACTGGCCATATGGCGGTATTATTGAGACAGTGGACGGTGGGTATGTGGTGGCCGGGAGTTTGAACCTGTCTACAGATTCCCTTAGCGGATATATCATGAGAATGAGTAGTAATGGGGACAGCGTGTGGACAAGGCAATTTCCTGGCGTGGGATTCTATTCCATAATCAGAACCAGTGACGGAGGGTTTGTGCTTGCGGGCGGATTTGGCTTATGGAGTGCTCATTCGAGCGACGCATTTGCAATGCGCATAGATGATAACGGTGAAACATCGTGGACCGTAACTTTTGGCGGGACTGATAACGATCGTTTGGTATGCATTGCGGAGAGACCCGACGGTCACTTTGCACTTGGCGGCTATTCTATGTCGTTTAGCACTGACAGCAACCTGGATTATTATCTGGCTCTTGCCACCTCTGCCGGTGATACAGTATGGACCCGCGCGTGGGGCGGTACAGACAGCGATGTCATAGCGGACTTGGTAGGGCTATCAACCGGCGAACTCGTTTTGGGCGGTTGGACACGCTCCAGCAGTGCTGGGGAAGCCGATTACTGCTTACAGAAAACGGATAGTGTGGGCGCTTTGATCTGGTCGCGCACGTACGGGACGTATCAAAATGAGATTGGGCGGAGCCTTTGCATGACCGTCGGCGGCGGTTTCCTACTCGTGGGAACTCATGCCGAATCATCAGGCAGCGACCCGGTAGCATTTGCTCTGCGGACGGATCAAGATGGAGATTCCATATGGGCAAGATCGTTTGGAACCAACTTCCAAAGTTCCACTAGCTATGATGTTGTCCGAATAGACAACGAAGACGCATATGTGATGTGCGGCAATTATAGCGACGGGTCGGAAGTTAACGCCTGGCTCGTGCGGCTTGACGCTCAGGGCGACACAGTATGGACACGCCGATATGGACCAAGCGGAGCAAATAATGTTGAATCTGCTCTGGCTTTGAACCGTACTTCCAGCGGTGGATATGTTTTAGCCGGGATATATTGGGATCTGAATGGACAACGGGGAACTGATTTTTACGTCATAAAAACCGGGCCTGAAATCCTTAGTGCCGATGAACACTTTTCGATTCTGCCCAACTCCTTCAGCCTTTCGGTTTACCCCAACCCCTTCAATTCCCAAGCCACACTCACTCTGCATCTGCCGAGACCGGAGCGGGCGGAGGTGGTGATGTACGACGTGCTGGGGAGGGTGGTGCGGACGGTGGCAGACCGGGTGTTTATCGCGGGGGAACATCGCCTGATAGTTGACGGCGGCGGTCTGCCGTCGGGGCTGTACTTCGTGCGCGTGTATCAGCCGATCGGGAATCATGCAATGGCGCTGCAGAAGGTGGTCGTGATGAAGTAAGACGCATCCCGAATTCCAAACACACAAGAAGCGGCCTCACGGCCGCTTTTTGTGATCGCAGGGGTCGGTGACTATTTCAGCAGGATCATCTTCTGTGTGGCGACAAACTGCCCGGCGGCCAAGTGTACAAAATAGATCCCGGAACTCAGGCCCGAGCCGTCGAAGAAGACGTGGTGATAGCCGGCCTCGCGCACGTCATCCGCGAGCACCGCGACGCGGCGGCCGAGCACGTCGAACACGTCCAGCAGAACCTGCGCGGCGGCGGGAACGTCGAAAAGAATCGTGGTCTGCGCGTTGAACGGATTCGGATAGGCTTCGTGCAAGGTGAACGTCTGCGGCAGCAACGCATGATTGTCGTTTACCGCCAGCGTTTCGGGCGCGGGGAACCAGTAGAGATAGCGGAAGCTCGTGCTCGCGAGCGTGGTGTCGGGATAATCCGAATGCGCTTCAACCCACCACGCGACGAGCACGGAGTCGCCCAGCGGCAGTTGTCCGGCATGAAGGACCTCGCACGTGTCCGCGCCGACGAAGAGCGAGAATTCCTGATCAATCGTGGCGAACCGCAGCGTGTAACGAAGCGTGTCGCCGACGTCCACGTCGCGTGAGGATTCCCAACAGAACTGCACGCTGTCCGCGGCGATGGTGTCGTTGTTGGCGGGGAGCAGCAAGTCAAACGGCTCGGGCGGCGTCACCGGCTGCGCCACATAGAACGCGCCGATGTCGGCAATCGTGCCGTCCGGATCCACGGGCAGCGTGGGATCGCCGGCCTGCACGCAGGGTGACGTTTCCTGCAAATGAAAATCGAATTGCGGCGCGTTCACGAATTGCGGATCGAGGAAGATGTTGTAATGGCTGTCGCACGGGCTGCCGTTGACATTCGTACGATCAATCAAGCCTAAGCCGGCCGGGCCTTGCGTGGAATCGTTGTTGTGAAAGGCGAAATGGCCGCCGGGATTCAGCGAGAAATCGTCATAGCGCACCACGGACGTCGCGCTGTTCTCGAAATACACGGCCGGAGTGGATGCCATGCCCACGATGCTCGTGGTCAGCGTCGGCGCGGCGCTGAACAGATACAGATTCGCCCCGATCGGCGAGGTATTGGCGACGATGGTGCAGCGGCGGAGCAGCGGCGCGGAGGTGCGGGCGTGAATCCCGCCGCCGGACACGGTCGCGCTGTTCGTCAAGAACACGCAGCGGTCAAGCAAGAGGTCGAAGAAATCGGTGTAAACGCCGCCGCCGTTCGCCGCGAAGTTGTCATGAAGGAAACACGACAACAGCGTCGCGTGTGCGTGAACGAAGGCCCCGCCGCCCGACTGCGCGGCGGTGTTGCCCTGAATCGTGCACCCCGTGAATATGGGCGAGCCGCCCTCGGCGTAAACCCCCGCGCCATCGGGAGCTGTGTTGGTCTCGATGACGCAATTTGTGAATATTAGATTGGAGCTGTCGGCGTACACGCCCCCGCCGCGGTGCTGCGCATTATTGGCGGAAATTGTGCTCGCGGTGAATTGCGGCGCTGAGTGCTCGACATAGACGCCGCCGCCGAACACGAAAAGAGTTCCGGTGGCGCTGTTGTCATGAATAGAGCAGTCGGTGATTTCCGGATACGAATTCTCAACGATGGCCATGCCGCCACCGCGCTTCGTGGACGTGTTATTCCGAATCGTCGCATGATCCACGCGGAAGTACGCGCTCTCGGCATAGACGCCGCCGCAGGCTTCAGGAAGCGTGCCGCCTTCGCCGCGCGCGTGCTCGATCACGACGTAAGAAAGCTGCGTGGAGTCATCGCAGTCTATCAATCGCAGCCCGCGCCAATCCGAACTCTCTTCGTCGCGCTCGCGGGTGAACACAATCGAGTCTTCCGCCGTCCCGATGGCCTGCAATCGTCCGTGCACGGTGAAGGCAAAGTGTCCCTGGAAAAGAAAACGCGTGCCGGGAGCAATCACAAACGTCTCTCCCGTTTCCACCGAGATGTTGCAGGGCACAATCACGTCGCCGGGGCCGATCGAGCCGGAGAGCGCGCCGCAGGCGATCAGCGGACCGCCGACCGAACTTTCATAGACGCCGACATCGGGCATGGTGCCGACCGGAGTCGGGCGCGGGTTATTTTCAAAATCATCGCCAATATCGCTCGGCACGCCGCCGGAGATGCACGCGCTGGTGTCGGACAGATGATAATTCCCGACGGGAGCGTTGACGAACCACGGATTCAAAAAGAGATTGCCGAACTGGTCGCAGGGATCGCCGTTGAAATTCACTGTGTCCAGGATGCCGACGAATTGCGGTGGCGTGCCGGTGAAATTGCCGCCCGTGTTGCCAAAGAAATCATTGTGCGAAAAGGCGAGCAGCGGGCTGGTTAGAATCCGCGCGCACGAGCCTTGCGCGGCAAACGAGGCGATAGAGTTTTCGATCGTGGCGGTTGAGCCGACGAACGAGAAATTGCCGCCGTAGATCGCGCTGTTGCCGCTCACAGTGCAGTGACGGATCTGCGTGGCCGCGCCGCTCGCGCTATAGACTCCGCCGCCGTTTTCGCTGGCGGTATTCGCCACGATCAGGCAATTCGTCAGAGTCGAGCCAGTCGTGGAGTCGGAGACACCGGCGGCATACCACGAGAAATTCGAACTGATAGTGCAGCGAGTCAGCTGCATCGGCGATCCGGCGGCGCTGATCCCGCCGCCGCAGACGATGGCGGAGTTGGCGCTGATCGTGCAGCCGGTGAGCATCGCGGAACTGGTGGTGCCAGTGCTATAGACACCGCCGCCCACGACCGCGGTGTTATTGCGAATGGTGCAGTCGGTCAGCGTGCCGATCGAGCCGTTGCGAAACATCAACCCGCCGCCTTGCAGCGGCGTCGAGTTGTGATGAATGTCGCAGCCGATCAAAGTGGGTAACGACGTGGTGCGGGCTAACAGACCGCCTCCTCCGCCGAATTCCGCATGATTGTAAGCGATCTCGGAATTCGAAATCAGTGGCGCGGAATTGACCTGACAGTAGATGCCGCCGCCGTCAATCTGCGCATAGCAGTAGCGCACGCGGCAGTGCGAGATCGTGGGGGATGAGTCGCGGCACTCGATCCCGCCGCCATAGCGGTCGTCACCGCCGCCGGTCGCGCGGCCATGCTGGATCACGCAGTAGTCGAGACGGCAGGAATCGTGCGCGCTGATGAAGCGCAGCCCAAGCCAGCGGCCGGGGTTATCCAGCGTATCGGTCGTGAAGAAGATGGAATCCGTCGCCGTGCCGACCGCGCGCAGGAGGCCGTTGACCACCAGCTTGCGCGGCCCCTCAAAGTACACGGTCACGCCGGGGCCGATATCGAGCGTGTCGTCGGTCGCCACGGTGTCGTGACCGGCGGCGATCATATAGGGGCTGCCCTCGGCGGTCCAGATGCCGGAAACTGTTCCGGCGGCGACCCATGTGGTGTCTGCCCAAGCGGGGGATGCGAGCGCACATACCACGGCAAAGAGCAGAGATACCAGAAACATGGCGATCCTTTCCGTCAATTAGATAAGCCTATCCGAAGCCGGGGGTGCAATTCCCGTGACAGCTTACTAGTCACCGGTCATTGCGCCGCCGTGGCGGGTCTATGAAATCCGGCAAACAGCGAACAGCACGAGCCTGAGACCCGCCCGGACACGAATCCTAATTTGCAACACTCCCCGGCCAAAGTCAACCGTTTTCTGGGGAAATTGCCAGGAGTAGCAGAACCCCTCTTTTGTTATTCTGCACACCGTCGCGGATTATCTAACGTCGAAATCACAGCGCTGTCCCACGCGCGGGCGTCCAGAACCTCTCGAGCTCGTGGTTCTTCCACAGGCCTTCCAAACAAACTACCCCCCACTCGCCGAGTGGGGGGCTTGTCAGTCTCTGATGAAAAACCTGAGCAAGTCTATTTCAGCAGCAGGAGTTTCTGGCGGGCGGTATGTTGGTGGTTGGCTGCTTCGACAATGTAAACGCCGGAACTCAAAGCGGAAGTTTCGACGGTGAGCGCCGTTTGTCGCGCCAAGAGTGTTTGTTCATGAACCCGCTGGCCAAGCAGGTTGTAGATCACGAGCGAGACCGGCGATGTGGTGAACCAATCCGGCGAGAAACGGAGTTGGAACGAAGAGTTGGTGGGATTGGGAAAGAGCGAAAGGCTGAAGGATGAAGGCGGAAGGATGAACGCATCATCCGCTTCCGAGAATCCTTCCGTGGCAAACACATGCCAGCCGCTGTCGGGATCGGCGCCGACGTTCTCCCAGAAGTCTTCCGCCTGTATTCGATAGTAGTAGAGTCCATCCTCCGGCACAATCCAAGCGACGGCATAGTGGTCTATTCCCTCAGAGTTCATCAGGTACGACCATCCAACACTGTCCTGATTGAGGATGAACAATCGTACTTCCGACAGCGTGTCGTTCTCTTCCACATCCACCTCAAATCTAAGAGTGTCCAATACATCGACGGAATCCGGAGGTAATAGAGTCGCATTCAACATTGGCGCTGTTGTGTCACGCAAAACGCCGCCACTTACGGTGCAGAAGTCTTGATTGCCGAGAACAGGAATTCGTTGGTTCCAGAAGAATTGTATGCTGTCGCCATTAAAGGCTCCTCGGATCCAGTTGACAGCAATTGCGGAATCCGCAATCTGCTGCGCCGGATACCAGTTTTTTCCATGATTTGCACTGAGCCTCGCGTGTACACTTGCCCAACCGTCTTCAGGGGTATCTTCCTCGGTCCAAGCCGCCATCCAGAGCTGTCCTTGGCAGAACAGCGCTGGTCGCGCCAGATCCCCGATGGGGATGACCCATTGATTGTTGGAAAGGGAGCGACAGGAATCCCAAGTCAAGCCGCCATCGGTGGATCGTTGAAAGAAAGGTTGATCCGGCTGGCTGAACTCATACGTGGACTGTACACTCAGGACTCCAGCCACGTCACTAAGCGTATCTCCGGCGATCTCAGACGCTATAGTAACTGTGTCCTCTGCCTGATAGGGCAATTGAAACGTCCCCTGCAACTGCTCGCCGTGGTTGGGACATACGGTAACGTAGAGCCGGTATGCCGCAGAATCGTTGTACTGATTGGCTTGGTCAAGAATGAGTAAGTTCGTCGCGGTGCAGGCGAGGCCGTCTCCGCGGCTCATCGTATGTGGCTGAAATGTCGTGTACGTTTGGGTAACCGGCCAGGTCTGGCCACCATCCTCACTGCGATAAAGACTCCGTCCATTCGACACAGTGAGCAAGCGGAACACAAAAGAACGGGTCGCCAGCGCAAACTGCAGATCCCCGGTCAGCGGAAACAACGGCGTCCCCCATGATTGGCCGGCATCTGGGCTCGTAATGACGTAGCAACTGGGGCCAAGTGAAATCGGGCGCGCAAAAATGTAGTACATGCCATTGGCTCCCGTTGCCGTAAAACCAAGGGTTGTGTAGTTTGGCAGGTGCTCCATCAGATGCCATGCGCCAATCGTCTCGCCTCCATCAAAGCTCGGTGCCGTCCACGCTGAATCAGCCCATCCGTTGTTGACACGCGTCGCAAACAGTAGTGTGTCCCCCATTGGAATAACGTAGGCGGGCATCCGTCGCTCCACATCAGGCCAACCGGTCAGGTGCATCCATCGCGCCTCTCCCCATGTCACAGGCGCTTGCGGTTGAGCCAAGGCGATAGAAGACAGCAGTATTAGAAGGGCCGCTTTCAAGTTTCAAGCTTTCCTATTTCACCAGCAGCATCAGCCGCTCCGCTTCGAACATTCCGGCGCGGAGGCAATAGAGATACGCGCCGCTCGCCGCGCTATCCGGATGCCATGTGACGGAATACGTTCCCGCCGCGCGCGGCTCGTCGAGCAGTGTCGTCACAAGATTGCCCAACAGATCGAAAACATCCAGCTTCACGCGCGATGCGACGGGCAAGGCAAAACGAATCTCCGTGCTGGCGTTGAAGGGATTCGGGAAGTTCTGCTCGAGCGCGAATTCATCCGGCAACAGCACTCCGTGCGGATCGGCTCCGGCGCCGAGCGTGCCGTTCAGGAAAAAACGCTGCGGATTGTCAATCGTCGCATCGGTGTGATAGAGATAGAGCGTGTCGGTGAGCGGCAGATTGCTGTTGGCCACCCACAACAGCTTCAACGTATCCTGATTGAACGGCCCGAGCCGTGCGGGAAGATTTTCGATCGTGACTTCCGTCGAATGCAAGACGCGCGCGCTGTCCACATACACCGCGGCGCTGCCGCGATTGAAGAGCACCATTCCCGCGTGCGACTGCTGCCCTGGCCCGCCGCCGGTAAAGGTGATCGTGTAGCCGCCCGGAGTCAGATCGGGCTGCGAAAACGAGGGATTCGGACTCGCGCCCGGCCCGCCGTAAGCGCCGCGGTCGCTGCGGGTGTTATCCTGATCCACGATCGTCGAATCGCCGGAATCCACACACGGCGAGAGCGGCATCAGGAACACATTCGAATCGGCCAGCAGCGGATTGAAGCCGAAATTGCCGAGACCCGCGCGTCCGCCCTGCACGCAGCTGTAGGTGAGGTTAATGATCGCCGTGCCGCCCGTAATCTGCGGCCCGCCCTGATTGGCGCGGTTGCCCCACACAATGAAATTGCGCCCCTGCAAGTGCGACGAACCGGAATAGATCCCGCCGCCGTTCAAGGTCGAGGAGTTGCCGCAGATCACATTGTTGTCGCCCGTGGAGAGTTCGTTAGTGCCGTTGAGCCACAGTCCGCCGCCGCCGTAATCCTGTCCGCCGGAATTTTGAATAATGATGTTGTTGTCGAGCCGTGCCGTGGCAAAATTGAGCACCACGCCGCCGCCATAGCGGCCCTGATTATTCATGATCACGTTATTCTCGATGCGCGGCGAACTCCAGCCCGCGCGAATGCCGCCGCCGCCCGCACTCGACGTGTTCGGCGGCCGCCGCGTCGCCTGATTGCCGATAATCCAGTTGTGGGCAATCGTCGGCGACGAGTTCTCGATGATGATGCCGCCGCCTTCGACGTAATACAAGAAATTCGATTGATCCTGAAAACGCGTGCCGGTGCCGGCCGTGAGCGTGAAGCCTTCCAGCACCGCCGTCGTGTCTTCGCCGGAGATCATCAACACACACGAGCCAGTGTCGGAATTGGCGGGCTGGCTGCCGTTGATAATCGTGCTCGCAATGTCGCTTACGTCATAAGTCAAAATGTAACGGCTCGCGACGACGATATTCTTGCCGCGATAGTTGATGTTCTCCGTGTATGTGCCCGGTGCGACCAGCACCGTATCGCCGTTGACTGCCGCGGTGATGGCGCCCTGAATCGTAGCGTAGTCGGCCGGTACGTGGCGCGTCACGGCGTGCGCGCTCCATGCCGGGCACAGAACTAAGCCAACAACGAGAGTCATCACGCAACTTTTCATTTCTGTTCCTCTAAGGAATGGACCTTACTTCAGCAACACCATCTTCAGTGTGCGGATGAATCCTCCCGTTTCCAGCCGCGCAAAGTAGATTCCCGAGGGGAACTGTGCGCCGTCGAACGTGCTGTGATGTTCGCCCGCCGGATAAAGTTGATTCGCCAGTTGCGTCACCATCCGCCCCGTCATGTCAAATACGACGAGCTTGGCCGCCTGAGGTTGCGGCAGGGAGAAGGCCAGCGTTGCCACTGGATTGAACGGATTCGGATAGGCAGACAACAGAACGTGACTAGCCACAACCTCCGGTTGTGGACTCGCCGATGTGATCGTATCGCCTAACGTCATCTCGAGTTGCCACGCTTGAATCGAGCCGGTATCTCCGGCGGCAAAGTCCGTGACGCGGAATTCCCATTGCCCCAGCGTGCCCAAACCGTCAAAAGCATTAAGCGGATGCATCGGGCGGAACGTGCCGGTGTACGGAGGGCTTGCGTCACAAAGGTAGGTGCTCGCCTCGTCATCCAGAGTGGTATTGACGAAGTTGTTCCCGCTGTTTTGGCTCCCGCCGCAGCGATAGGCTAGCTGTACGTCGTCTCCGTTGGGAGCTTCGAGATAGATGCCCAAATCGCCGTCCCAGGTGTGAGTGATGGTGAAGGTGATGTTCACGTCGAGGATCTCACGATTGACCGGAATGGTCAGGTGCGATCGAGCGGGACCGCCGGGGGAATCCGGAATGTGCACCGGGACGTCGGTAGAAACAAACGTCTCGCCCCACGCGATACTGACGATGAAAAGAAGCAGTAGAATGTGTGTCATATAGAGATCTTGATAGGGTTGACGTTCAGTCGACACGGCGCGCAGCGAATGAATGTCACTCTCGACATCGCACGAATCTTCGGAGCATGGGGTCTAAGAATGGCAAGGGTTGGTCCACGTTACTTGAGCAGCATCAGCTTTTGAGTCGCGACAAAGCCGCCTTCCGTAACAATGTGCGCGAAGTAGATTCCTGAGGGCAAAGCGATGGCGTTGAATTGGATCGAATGATGCCCCGGTTCGTATTGCTGATCGGTCATAACCTTCACAAGCCGCCCTTCGAGATTGTAAATAGTTAATCGGACGTACTCCCGCTGGCGGGTTGTAAAACGAATATTCGTTATTGAGTTGAACGGATTTGGTGAGGCACTAAGGGAGTAGTACAGCGGTACTACCGCGGGGTCTCGATAGACGCTTATTGCATGGTCTCGATGCTCGGTTCGCGAGCCGAGAATATCCTCGTCCAGAATGAAGTAAAAGTAAAAAATTCTCCATGACACATTTTCGTCAAGCCAGACATACGATTGAAGGGTATCCGAATTCCCGTGCGAGGCCAAAGTGGCGACAGGTGCGAATGGTTCAGACAATCCAGATGCACGCCAGACTTCGTAAAAGGCAACGTCGTGTTCATTAACGGTTCGGAAGGATACGCGGATGCCACTTTCTTCGTTGGTCGCCGTCACTGCGTTTAAGGTTACCAAATGGCTCGATTGGTACGGTCCCGGGATTGTTCCTCCCGCTGACCCGGCATTCCAATGAACTGTTCCGCTGCAAATCGAGTGCGAAAGAAAGAAGGTGTCCAAAACGGCTCCGAAGACCGGCGGGGAGGACTCGAATACAAGGGAATCTCCAGCGCTCGTTAGTGCCCAGTGCGGCGCATCCGGCCCGGATACAGACGCTGTTGTTCCCGAACACACGGGCGAGAACACGACACGCGGGATTTGGCCGTACAGTTCCAGATGGTAGCCCCAAAGCGGCGGACCGGACTGGACAACTTGAATAGGTTGATAAGGCCCGGCGACTGAGCCTTCACTCAACCCGGATTGCCAATTCACCGTTCCCGCGCAAACCGGATGTGAGAGGAAGAAAGTATCCAAGACCGCGCCGATTGCCGGCGGAGTGGATGCGAACACTACGGAATCTGCGACGTATGTGATCGTCCAACGGTTCGCTTCCGGCCCCGATACGTTCGCCGTCGCTCCCGAACACACAGGGGAGAACACCATGCGCGAGACTTCAGCGCTGTAGAGCTGCGGATGATAGCCCCAGCGGGGCGGACCCATTTCAGTGGCTTGCATGGCCAAACCGGTTCGATATGGCCCGGCAATCGTCCCATAACTCACCCCGGCTTGCCAATGAACCATACTGTCACAAGTTGAATGGGAGAGAAAGAGAGTATCCAAGACATTACCTATCACGGGCGGAGAACACTCAAAATTGATGGAATCTCCGGCGTTCGTTACGGTCCAGTGCGATTCGTCAGGGCCGGACACACGCCCGGTCGTCGTCGGACACACAGGGGAGAAGACGACCCGCGAAATCTCACCATTGAGCACTTGCAGACGATAGCCCCACTGTGGCGGACCCGCTTCGACCTGCGAAAGGGCAGCCAAAGCCCCAGCGTAATCGCCGAAACGGTAAAGCCGGAGTTGATAGCCCGAGCGTGTGGCCAAGCGTCGAAGCGGCTCGTTGTACCTCCCGATGATACGTGTCCCAGGTTGAGCAATTGTGATTGGGCCGCCCGCGCCGTAGAATTGGCCGGAAGATGCGTCATAAATGTCGAAATGGCCAAGAGTGTAGGCAAGAAACTCTTCTGTCCCCGTGCCAGGAACGACTTCTACGGCAAGCGCGAAATCGTACGCATAGGGGGTTGTCCAGAGCGGTCCGCTATTCCAAGGGCTGCGGATTGCGCCGTAACCATTAGCGATGCGAGCGAAACAATAAAAGGATTCGCTCGCCGAAGTATATGTCATGGCGAGAACACCCTGTGGACAAGCATTCTCGCTTGGAAGAGAGCAATTCCACAAAGTGTCCACGACGAATGGATAATCAGAAAGCGTGCGAATGATCCTGACTGAGGATGACGAGTATTCAGAGCCGTGACCAAAGTAACTTGACCAACCGTTTGTGGCGCCCGAGTAGGCCAGCGCAACGGAGTTCAGATGAGGACTCCAGACGGCTGATCCCGCGGAACCTGGAAGATCCAAACCTTGATTCGATGAGTCTGACAACATGTCCATGACGAGACGACATGGATTGCTCGACGAACTTCCGGACCAACCATGCGCGGACCCGCCCGAATTGTAAGAATGTGTAATCTGAAGAGTGACGTGGGTACTCACGAGCGGAGGCAGGGGGGCGGGAGCGACAAGGAGCGGACGATAGCCTGAATGTACCCAGTTGGAATACCCAAAAGGATGAATATACATGCTCCCGGTGAAATTCCACTGCCGAGTGTCGGCAAGCCCGTCGCTCAATCTGTAAACACGCATTAATGTAATGTCCAGCATGGTGGGCGGGTACCATCCGGGAACCCACCTTTGGCTGGTCAACACTACATACGGCTCATAGCCGTCTCTCCAAAAGCAAGTGATTGATTGCGGCTCTCCAACGTCCAAATCAAGCGAATCAAATCCCTCCACATCTGTTCGCCCCCAGTAGATGCGCGTCTGTTCGGTATCCGGTTCGGTCGCCGCGACCCACAAATAATACCCATCCGGATGCGGCATGACGTCCCAAATGTTGGTGCCAACCGGAAGCGTTATCGTCTGATCCAACTCAATCGGCAGTAACTGCGCGCCAGCTATTGTCACACAAAACGCGAACATCAAAATACTCAGGAAGCGAAACATGGAACACCTCCCAATTGAGAATTGCGCTCGGACGGGCGGGTTTCGACCAGCACCCCGGAGGGTACTGGCTAGTATCAACCCGCCCCTACAAATTCATCCAATCCATCCAGAACACCCACAAGGGGTGTTCCTACGAATCAGACTGGGATTTAGAATTTCCTCTCTGCTTCATCCTTTACTTCATCAGCACCGCTTTCACCATGTGCGTCTCGTCGTAGGCGGTGATGCGGATGAAGTAGATGCCGCTCGACAGCTCGCTGCCGTCGAAACTCAGCGAATAACGGCCTGCATCGAATTCGCGGTCGGCCAAGAGCGCCACCTGCTGCCCGAGGCGATTGAAGACCGCCGCCAGCACGTGCGTGCGGGCGGGCAACGCGAGCGCGATCTGCGTCACCGGATTGAACGGATTTGGATACGGTTCACTCAACTCAAACGTACTGGGCAACTCCGCCGGCGCTTCTGCGGAGGTCGCGAGCAGAGTGAAGTCGCTCGTGCTCTCGACATAGGTCTGATTGGGATCGAACATGGCCGCCACGCGGATCCGGCAATGCTCCGAGGGCGGGCCGCTCGGCGACCACGGATGCACGCCGTCGTTCAGCGAGTTCTGCGTGATCACTTCCCACGCGCCGCCGGGATAGTTGCGATTCAGCGAGATGCGCATCGTGCCCAAATGCTCCGGCGCATCCCAGCGAATCTGATAGGGCTGCGCAATCGGAATCTGCTCGCCGCCCAAGGGTGAAATCAACACCATCTGCGGCGCGCGCAGAATGAAGTTCGTGTCGGACGTGTCGCCCAGCTCTGGCCGTTCCTGCGATATGATGCGGATCCGCGCGTTGTTCGACGCCGGAAGCTGCACCGGCCAGAGATAGAGATCGCCGCCGATGTTCGGCACCAGCTCTTCCCACGTGCCGCTGGGATAATCGCGATTCAGATCCACATGCACCTGATCGTTAACCAGCGTGCGCAGGATGCGAACCGTGTCGCGCACGCCGGAGAGTACGGTTTCGCCGCCGTTGGGCCAAAGCAGGCGCAGCGAGGGATTCACGATCCGCGAATCGGCGTTCGACGTGTCCGCCTGATCGGGCTGCCCCAGCAGCGAGATGCGGAAACGCACGTGATCGCTCTCCGGCCCGGTCACCGTCCAATCCTCGACGCCGTCATTGGGTGTCGAGGCGAACAGTGTCGCCCAGGGGGCGGAGGGATAGGTGCGATTCATTTCGATTCGCGCATTGCCGCCGAACGTGATTCCGCCCCAGCGCATGGAGATCTGCTGCCCGGGCTGCAAAACCTCGTTGCCATTAGGGAAGAATACTGTCATGGACACAGAACCGGTGGGAATTTCCCACAGCCCGCGGCCGTGTGTCGCCGCGCGCAGCTTGCCCGTGGCCACCTGCATTTCCATGTCGTCCACGCGCACGGCCGGCATCACTTCGCCGTACACGGCCCAATGCGCGCCGCCGTCCACGGTGTGAAAGACGCCGATGTCCGTGCCCACGTAGAGTGTGGACGGTTCGGAGAGATCCACCACGATGTCGTTCGTCGGCACGTCGGGAAGATTGCCGGTGATATTGATCCACTGCCCGCCCGCCTGCACGGATTTATAGACGTGCGTGCCACTAAACCCGGACAGCGTCACATACACTCCGTCCGGATTGAAGCGATCCGGCACGATGTGCGTCACCCATTGCCCCGGCAGATTGCCGGTGATGTTCACCCAATCGCCGCCGGCGTCATAGCGGAACACGTTGCTTTCGGACGCCAAATAGAGTCGTCCCGGAACAAGCGCGGACGCGTCAAGGCACTGATTATTACCGCCGACCGGATTGCCGACCACGACCCAGTTGCCGCTGCCGCGCGTCGGCGACTTCCACACGCGCGGCGTGCTGTTCGCCGTCGTCGTGTAGATCGTCATGTGATCGAACGGATCGAGCACCATCGGCGTCACCCACGCGCCGTCGCCTTCGATCCCCGGGTTGATGTCCGTAAACGACGCGCCGCCGTTGTCGCTGCGCGCGCGATGCCCGCCCTGCCACTCGGCGTACACCACATCGTCATCGGTGAAGTCCACCACGCAATAGCCGCCGTCGCCGCCGAAAACTGCGTTCCAATTCGGATTGCCGTCCCATTTGGTGGTGCCGTTGTCCTGCGCGCCGCAATAGGCCAGCGCGGTGTCCAGCGTGGCGTTGCCCATCGCGTAGTATTGATAGGTGACGAAGTCGCTGTTCATCTCGGTCCAGTTCTCCCCCACGTCCTGTGAGCGGAAGATGCCGCCGTCGGTGATCTCCCATACCTCGTCCGGGTTGGTGGGATGGAAAACGACTTCGTGATGATCGGCGTGCACGAAATTCGGATCGCCGAAACTATACCACCACCAGCTCTTCTGCGACCAGAACAAGCCGGAGTTGTTGCTCCGATACGTATCGAGACCGGAGGAGAAGAGGACGCTCGACTGATTCGGCTTCACGGCAATCGCCATGTCGTACCAGCCTTGACTTGCGTAGTGGTTCTCGCCGTCCTGCGACATCTGCGTCCACGTCTCGCCGTTGTCCACGGAGCGATAGATGCCCAGCATCTGCGAGCCGTTCTCATTGAAGGTGCCGCAAATTCCGGCGTACACGATCTGTGTGTTGCCGCGATAAAAATCGAGCACGATGCGGCCGATCTGCGCGACTTGCGGCAAGCCCTCCGTCATGCGCGTCCAGGTGACGCCGTTGTCCACCGAGCGCCAGATGCCGTTGGAATTGGCGCCCCACGGATTGCCGCCGCCGCACAGCAGCGTATCGGAATGCTGCGGATCGCGCTTGAGTTCATTGATGTTCCCTGAGCGCACCATCGTAAACGTCTGCCCGCCGTTCACCGAGCGATACAGCCCGTCGTTGGTGGACGCGAGCACGATCTGCCCGTCCTGCGGATCAATGCTGATCTTGAGAATCGCCTTGCCCTGCGCATAGTCATAATTCAATCCGGTCTCGTTCCACGTGCTGCCGCCGTCGGCGGATTTCAGCAGGCCGATGCCGCCGATCCCGTCGCCGTTGAAGTAGCCTTCGCCGGTGCCGAGATACATGATCTGCGGATTGGAGGGATCAATTTCAAAACTGCCGATCGCCACGTTAGGCAGCGCTTCGGTCAGCGGAAACCAGCTCGCGCCGGAGTTTATGGATTTGAACAATCCGCCGCCGACGGAACCGGCGAACATGATCGTCGGATTCGTCGGATGAAAACGGAGCACCCGCGTGCGGCCTCCGTGATTGAACGGGCCGAGGTTCACCCACGCTTCATCAAGCGACGCGTGCGGCAGGCGCTCGCGCTGCTGATACGCTTCCCACAAACCGCCCGTGGGAACCTCGCCGGTCGGCCAGCCGCGCTGCAGCATATCCCATTCGAACCGCTTGAATGGTTTAAAGCCGTGGGCGCGCGGCCAATCGGCCTGCTTTCCATAAAATGCCCGCCATTGCGCGAGCTGATCATTAACGTTGACGTCTTCCGCCGCTACCGCGCCAGGCAGCACGGCCAGCGCACAGATTATCACCCAAAACTTACGCATCGAACGTTCCTTCTGACTTGATATTCTCCCCCCACATTGTGGGGGGACTAAGGGGGGAATTATGTACAAATTGTCATTCTGGACACCAAACCTTTACCTTGCCGAGGCGGGTTCCACGAGATCACATGCATGACGGGATCATCAACGAGAACCCGCCCGAGATTCGCGGCATCGCGGTGTCGGCTGCTAATCAGGTGTACAGCGAGCACAGAGGTATCGCAGCCGACCCTCACACATTTCGGGCAGGTTCTCTTCTCACTGATCGGCACATCTCCAGCAGGCCGCGAACCTGCCTCGGCCCAGTCGCGAGAATTACGCCGCCCTGATCCTGACCACGCCTTCGCGCGGGACGATGAGATCGTCGCCTTGTGTCGCGCCATATAACAGCCCGCAGCGTGTGCACCAGTAATACGCGGAACAGGAGGCCGTGTATTGCAAATCCGTTTCGTCGAAGAGCGACCGCAGCACCGCCGTGCTGATCAATGGAACGAAGTTCGTCACTCCCACCAGATGCCGTTCGGCCGTGGTCGGGATCTCGATCACGTCATGCGCGCAGTATTCGCGAGCTTGTTCCGTCAAGCGTGACTTACAGCGGCTCGTGACTGGAGCGGGTTGCGCGGAGCCGAGCCGATAATACAGGAACTTCGCGCGGTAGCGAATGGCGGTCGTGTGCGGATGAAAGCGCTTCGTCTCAATCAGACACGTCATCACCCGCACGGTGCCGCAATGCAGGCATTGCCGGATGCGCGCCTTCGGATCCGGCGGCCAGTATGGATGGCTACGGTCGGGATGCTGACACACGCACGACGCGCACACGTCGCGTTCTTCCGCACACAACTCTCCGCACAGCGAACAACAGCCGTCGCTCGACTCGGCAAATTCAATTTCATGATGACGGCCCGGCGGTGTGGAAAAACAGTTGCCGCAGAGGATGTAACCGGTGCCTTCAATTTCACTCTTGCACCGGTCACACGTCCGCACACTCCGCCGCCCCAACCGCCATCCTCGCGATCTGACCCAAAGTTTCAACGTCTATGCTTTCAGTGCTTACTTGTCATCCTTGAACGAAGCGCGCCCCGAAACTCTTCGTTCCTTGCAAGATATTGATTCGGCGCGCGAAGTGAAGGATCTCTCTGTTTCATCCCTCATCCTTCATCCTTCATCCCTTACTTTAATAGCACCATCTTCCGCGTTTGCGTCACCGTTCCGGCGGTCATCTGCGCAAAATAAATCCCCGATGGCAGAGTAGTGCCGTCGAACGTCACCTGATGCTCTCCGGCGTCGTATCGCTTTTCCGCCAGCGTTTCCACCTGCCGCCCGGTGACATCGTACACCTTCAAGCTCACGTCTCCCGGCTTCGGCAGCGAGAACGAGATCGTCGTCGTGGGGTTGAAGGGGTTGGGGAAAGAAGAAAGGATGAAGGATGAAGGATGAGGGATGAAGTTGTCGTCTGCGGACAGCTCCGGTCCGGTCTTTACCAGATAGAAGTCATCTTCCCCAGATCCGAAGGACGCCGTAAATCCCGCAAGCACATATCCTCCGTCGGAAGTCTGCTCAACCGCGCCACACCAATCGTAAGAGGCTCCACCGAATGTTCTGCTCCAGAGACTGTCGCCCTCTGAATTTGTCCTCACCAGCCAATAGTCCCAGCTTCCAGCGCCAAACGAAGTGGCATACCCTGCCAAGACGTATCCGCCGTCGGCCGTTTGCCGTGCGGAGGACCCTATCCCTCCTGCAAAGAGGTGGCTCCAAGTGCCAATGCCGTTCGAATCGGTCTTCACCAGCCAAGCGTTCGAATATCCGCCCGCATTTGTCACTCCCGATAAGACGTAACCTCCATCTGTCGTTTGCTCAACCGAGTAAAATAAATCGGGAGTATTTCCTCCAAATATGTGGCTCCACTGCAGATTGCCGCTCGAGTCCGTCTTGACCAACCACGCGTCTTGCGGTGTTGGAGCAGAGTGTCCCATGACTCCCGCGAGAACATAGCCTTCATCGATCGTCTGTTGGACGGAATTGCAGTATTCATTCTCGTTTCCTCCGTATGTATGGCTCCAGAGTTGATTACCATACTCATCGGTCTTAATAAGTCTGAAGTCATGACCTCCAGCGCCCGAGGAGTAACCTGCTAGGGCATAGCCACCATCTGTTGTCTGAACAACCGACATGCATACGTCGTCTGAGCCAGTTTCTCCGTAGGTATGACTCCACAAACTGTCGCCATAAGTATCGGTCTTGACCAACCAGGAATCATGAGCATAGTCGCCGAACGAATTGGTATAGCCCGCTAGGACATATCCGCCATCAACTGTTTGCCGAACGATACGTGGCTGATCCCAGCTACCCCCGCCGTAAGTACGACTCCATATGCTATCGCCGTTTGCATCTGCTTTCACCAACCAGAAATCACAAAACCCTGCACCGAAAGAAAATGTGTATCCGGTCATTATGTAACCACCATCCGTGGTTTGCTGAACGGCGTAACAATGTTCACCGTCACTTCCTCCGAACGTCCTCGTCCACAGCGTGTCCGGCTGCGCGATTGCGAGGATTGGCAACAGCATACAAAGCAATCTAAGAACTCGCTTCATAGCCCGACTCCTTTCTCAAGTCTCACGTCTCAAGTCTTGATCTTTGGGATTTGGGATTTTCTTTGTATCTTTCCTAAACACCCACTGCGCCAAACAGTTAAGATACGGAAACCCCCCGCCAGAAGCAATGCAAATTCAATCCGGACTTATGTATAGAATGCATACGGGTTGCCAGAGCTGTGCCGTGGGAAGCGACGTGCGCAGTGTCACAAAATCAATAACTTGACTTCTGACTCATCCCCCAAAACCGTGCAGACTGCACCCGGTGCACGGTCACGGCCGTTGATCCTCGATGGTGCCCTCGGCACGGAACTCGAACGGCGCGGCTTTGCGACGACGCTGCCTTTGTGGTCGGCGCAGGCATTGTTAGAAGCGCCTAACATGGTGTGGGAGATCCATAAGGACTATGTGGACGCGGGCGCAGACGTGCTCTCCGCCTGCACCTTTCGCACCACGCCGTACACGCTACGCAAGGTGGGACTTGAACACCGCGCAGACGAGCTGACGCATCAGGCGATCAGATATGCGCGAGCGGCGGCAGTGGAAACGTCAAACCAAACCCGCTCTGCTTCATCCTTCATCCCTCATCCTTCATCCTTTGCTCTCGTTGCCGGTTCCGTTGCTCCGCTCGAGGACTGCTATCACCCGGAACTCGCTCCCGCGCGTGATATTTTGCGCACCGAGCACACGCGCTTTGCGAAATTGCTGGCCGATGCCGGAGCCGATCTCCTGCTCGTGGAAACGCAGAACTCGGCGCGCGAAGCATTGATTGCCGCCGAAGCTGCGCTCGCGACCGGACTGCCCGTATGGGTGTCGCTGATGCCGAAAAGCGCGACGGAGATATTCAACGGCGATTCGCTGGCCGAGACCGCACGCGAATTGCATCGTCTCGGCGTGGCGGTGATCCTCGTCAATTGCGCCAAACCCGCAATCATCGCCGCCGCGTTCGGCGTGCTCACCGAAACGCTGCCCGCTGCGCCGCTCGGCCTGTATCCCAACTTGCTGAATTCCTCCCTTTCCCTACGAAGTGGGGAAAGGGTTGGGGATAGGGGTGACTTTGCCGCATGGCTCTCCCGTTTCGCTCCGCCCGCGAGCGTGCTGGGCGGCTGTTGCGGAACCACGCCGGAACATATTGCCGAATTAGCGAAGATGATTGCCCGCCGTGGCGGGTCTATGGGTCCCGGAAATTCATAGCATACCGGGAATGAGACCCGCCCGGAATACGCAACCAACCGCACCGAACATACCTATCATAGAGGAGAACTGCCATGACAAAATGGATCGTTTCTCTGTTGGCTGTCTTGCTGCTGTTTACCGGGTGCCAGAAACGGACGAAATCCGCGTCCGTGCCCGGTGGCGGAAAAGCGCCGGTGTCACAGTTGGAAATCACCGTCGCTCTCCCCGAGGTTCCGGTAACTTGGGGAATGGCCGCCGAGATTCCGCTCGACGTGCAATGGAAGGGCGGGCAGAAATATGCCGTGCAGCTCTCGGTGCCGGATGCGCCGGCCGGGATGGAAGTGGAAATCGCACCCACTATCGTGGATCCACCGGGCCGCGCGCTGCTGCGAATTACGCCGACGGTGGGGGAAGTGCCGCTCGCGGATCACACGATCATCGTCGAAGCGTCCGCGTACGGCATGAACGAACCGCTCCGCAAAAGCGTGACCGTGAGTGTGACGCGGGAAGACGGTGAGTTCATCCCCGTGCTCGCCGCGCCGGTGACGGTCGAGTGCCGCAACATCTGCGGCAAAGCGGCGAATGGCCGCGTCACGTTTTACGACGTGCTCAAGGAAAAAGATCAATCCTGCGGCGATAACGCGCGGCTGCCGGAGTCCCAAAAAATCGGCTCGCGCACGTATGCCATTTCAAACAACGGCTTCGGCTATGCGCGCACCTGTCGCGTGGCCGCCATCTTCGAACCCAGCGGGACCCTGTCGCTCGTGAACATCGGTCCCGCGACCACCAAGGTCAAGCGCGGCGAGGTCTTCACGACGATTTCCGGCGGCGAGCAGGTCTGGTTCTCGCCGGACAACAGTATTGTGCTCGTCAAACGCGGCTCGGAAATCCGGCCCTATGATCTCTACACGGGAGCGCCTTTGGGCAACGCCTGCCGCTTAAGCGGAGATATTGGCACGCCGACGCTCGCGGGAAAGCAGATGACCGCGGGCTCCTGCGAGTGGACCCTGCCGTAAAAAGACGTAAGACCCGAGACCTGAAATGTGACGCGGGCGGCCAGATGGCCGCCCGTTCTAATATTGTCGCCGAGCGGGGTCGGTAAGTCGAGTCCATACAACTTCACGAAAACACGACCCCGCCGCAGGAAATCACGGGCTGTTCATCTGCATTTCATGAAAGCGCGCCGCGACGTCCTCATAGCGATCATCGCGCACATAGACCGACATGATCTCGTAGCCGCAAACGACGTTCTGGTTCAGCTTCAGCGCGGCCAGATACTTGTAGTGATTGACAAACGTCGAGTCCACTTTGCGCTCGATGAACCACGGGTCGAAAATTGCCAGCAGCGTGGGCTGTCCTTCCCGCAGATTGTCACCCATGTTCTTGAGCGGACTCACCAGACCCATCAGATCCAGCACATGTCGACCGGAGAAATAGCCAATAGCGCCCACATCGTTCGTGGCCACAATGTCTCCCGGATCGGTCGTGTTCGCGGCCAGCTTCCCGATCGTGATCTGCATGTCGGTGATGTTCTGCACTGCCAGCGCGTGCGTCCAGCGCAAATGATAAGCCGTCCGCGCCTGCATCACCAACAGCAGCGTGACCGTAAGCCACACCGCATACTTCAGGGTCTTCGAACGAGTTCCCCCTCCGTTTACGGGGGGGTAGGGGGGGGCGGGTTTTACAACAAAGACCGGCAGCCGTGCGACAATCCAAGCGACGCCGAAGGCCATGAGCAAATACGTGAAGGGCAGCATCGGATGCACGTAGCGATGAAAACTGGCCGTTCCGAGGTTCGTTGCCCATTCCATCAGCAGAAACGCCAACGGGAATGCAGCCACCCACCACGCCTTCTTCCACAGAGCAACAAAGCCCAGCGGCGCCAGCGCAAACAGCGGCAGCCAGTGGTACTGAGTGAACAGCGTCGAGATTTCCGTCAGAAAGTAGGTCGAGAAATGCCCGGAGTAGATCTTCGCCTTGGTGCGAACCGTGAGCGGCAGGGGATACTCGCTTAACGCATAGTTGAAAATGAAATAGGGGAGCACCACCACCGCGCCGATTCCCAGCGTGACCAGTTTCTTTTCCTTGGGCACCGCCAGCCAGCCGATTCCGAGCAATAGCAAGGCCTCTGGCCTTAGCCAAACCCCCAGCGCCAGCGCAAAAATCATCCAGCCGTACCTTTGCCGCGTGAAGGCATAAAAAGCGGCGCACGGGCTAACCAAATACAATCCAATCTCCATCCCGCTCAGGCTCGCAATCAGCAGCGCCGGACTCAGAAAACACAACGCTACGGCCAGCCACGCTACACGGCGATCGGCGAGCCGCTCCGCCGCCAGATACAAGAAGAGACCGGCCAATGCCAATCCCAGTATGCCCATGAGTTTCGCGCCCCACACGACTTCATGCGCCACCAGATACCACCCGGCCAGCAGCGCGGTGAACAGCGGGGCGGTCGAACCGGCAATCGGCTCGTGCGGGTTGAAGGCATATCCGTTCCCGGTGGCCAGATTCCGCGCAAACACCGCGTGAATCCACGAGTCGTCCAGGCTGAATCCGTATCCCCCCACCGTGTAATGCTCCGCCGAGAGATACGCCAGTTCTGCTGCCACGAGGAGCAGCAGTAAACTCAGCAGCGCAAACCAGCGGGTGGATATGACCGGCATTCGCGATGTCCATGGTTCGGCACGCTTCATGAAACAGCCGATTTCACAATGCAGTTGTCCACCGGACAGACGGCGATACAGCGCGGCGAAGCGGAATCGTCCACGCAGTCGTTGCATCGGGCTGAGTCAATCACAAACAGTACCTCGCCTTCTGAAATCGCCGCCACCGGGCACTCCGGGCGGCAGAAATCGCAGGCGATGCAGGTTTCTGTGATCGTGTAAGGAATCGCTAACTCCTATGAAATCAAATTCAAATATGCTCTCTGGCAGCGCCTGAGGCCGCGCCCCTGCTCTGGACTACAATGTACAAAAAAATCTGCGTTTTTCCGCGATGGATCGCCGAGGCGGGTTCCACGAGATCGAATGTCATCCGAGATCCTCACCGAGAACCCGCCCGGAATGTGGGCAACGCGGTGTCGGCTGCGAATCGCGAGCATATCGAGCGTGAAAATCAAGCAGCCGACTCATACCTTTCGGGCAGGTTCTCATCTCCGTGACCGGGCGTCTCCAGCCTGCCGTGGAACCTGCCTCGGCAAATCCGTGTCGCCGCGCGGGGTCTATGGGTTCTCGATCATTGCCGCAACCCGCCGCTGAGACCCCACCGAAACCTGCTCTGACTGGGATTTTAGATTTTCAATTTGGCATTCTCCCATATGACTCCGCCCCGAACATCCGAGGACGTCCGGGGCGGGCGCTGTTCCGTCGAAATCGCTAAGACCTAAGCCTTGCGGATATGCGACTGAATTAACTTGTTCATCTCGAACATGGTCACGCTGGCACGGCCGAAGACGGCGCGGAGCTTGTCGTCCGAGTTGATCTGGCGGCGGTTCTTGGCATCCTGCAGGTTGTTCTTCTTGATGTAATCCCACAGGCGCTTCGTGATCTCGGTGCGCGGCAGTGGATTGCTGCCCACCACGGCGGCGAGGGCGGCATCCGGAACCAGCGGTGCCATGAACGCTGCGTTCGGCTTGCGCGGCTTTTTCGCAACCTTCTTCGGGGCGGCCTTCTTGGCGGTCGCCTTCTTCTTCGGGGCGGCCTTCTTGGCGGTGGCTTTCTTTGCCGTTGCCTTCTTCTTCGGGGCGGCCTTCTTAGCGGTGGCCTTCTTCGGGGCGGCCTTCTTGGCGGTGGCTTTCTTTGCCGTTGCCTTCTTCTTCGGGGCGGCCTTCTTGGCGGTGGCCTTCTTGGCGGTGGCCTTCTTCTTCGGCGCGGCCTTCTTGGCGGTCGCCCTCTTCGCCGTAGCTTTCTTCTTTGTCGGCATGAAGTTCTCCTTCACCGTTGTTTAAAAATGTGTGCTCAACACACGGGTTGTGAACCTTCTAAAGGCGGAACCGCTGGATTCCGCATCCTTGTCCTGCTAATATACTCAGTGCTGCTCTTCCTGTCAAGAGCCCGTGTTGAAATATGCGCCCGACCTTCGCTATGAGTGCCAGCGTCTGCTCATAGGGAAAATTACCCTCTGCCGGTGCGAATAGACAACGCTTTCGCCCGGCCAACTCACTCCGAATACTCAAGTTGGCCGCGTGCCTTGTGTCGCTCGCCCCGCGCCCTCACACACGGCAAGATCCCGCTTCTCCCGCACTTCCCCTATGAAGAAACGCAAAAAAAGAGAGGTATGCCCTCTCCGCAAATCATTTCCCCCTACTTCAGCAGGGGGATTAAGAGGGTGTGTTTTACCGTGCGAATTCCAACTCCATCTCGTCGCGGATTAGGATCCCGTGTGCTCCTGTCATAGGGATTTCCGGCTTCTGCGCGCGCGGCGGTGAAGCTGCGACAGGTCCGGGCAGCACGAGAAGGGCAGTGCCAACCACTCTCAGCAAGGTACGGACGCGCTCAAGACCTGCCCCACCACGGCGCCGACCTTCTGTTCCGTACTCAACCTTTGAGCATTTCAGCTTTTCGCCCAAATTACGTATCTTTCCTATATGGAGCAAGTTGCCACACCCACCGCCTGGATCGAGCTTCCCGCCTCGTGGGGGGATCCCGCGCGGCGCTTCGTCTTTGGCGCGCCGCTCAGCGTCTGGCAGGCGGATGCGCTGGCCGAGGTGAAGCCCGCTCTGGAGCGCGTCGCCCAGGAACAGCGGGCGGGGAACTACGTTGTCGGTTTCCTCAGCTACGAATCCGCCCCCGCCTTTGACCCGGCGATGACCACTCCCCTTCGCGGCCCTCTCCCTTACGCCTGGTTTGCCGCCTTCTCTGAACAGCTATCTGCTTCATCCTTCATCCTTCATCCTTCATCCTTTCTGCCCTCATCCTTCATCCTTCATCCTTCATCCTTTACCACTCGCGAACAATACGTCGCGGCCGTAAACAGCGCTCTCGCCCACATCCGCGCCGGCGACATCTATCAGGTAAACTACACCGTGCGCGCCATTCTGTCCCCCTCCGTTTACGGGGGGGATAGGGGGGGTCCCTTCGCGCTGTTCCAAACACTGCTCGCGGCCGCTCCCATGCCCCACGCGAGTTATGTTTCCCCCCGCTTCAGCGGGGGGACTAAGGGGGGTCAAATCATCTCGCTTTCCCCCGAACTCTTCCTGCGCAAGCGTAGCAACATTCTGGAATCTCGACCGATGAAAGGCACCGCTAAACGTGAGCCGTCATGGGCGGCGGACGAAGCGGCGCGGCTTGCCTTGTCACGCGACGAAAAGAACCGCGCCGAAAATGTCATGATTGTGGATCTGGTGCGCAACGATCTGGGCCGCGTGTGTAAGATGGGCAGCGTTACCGTGCCGGAACTCTGGCGCGTGGATCGCTTTCCCACCGTGCATCAGATGACCAGCCTTGTGCGCGGCGAGCTGCGGGATGACGTCTCGCTCTTCGACATCTTTGCCGCGCTCTTCCCGCCCGGTTCCGTGACCGGCGCGCCCAAGATTCGCGCGATGGAGATCATCGCCGAACTGGAACCGCAGCCGCGCGGCATCTATTGCGGCACGATCGGCATCTTCTTCCCCAACGGCGACTTCGAATGCAATGTCGCCATCCGAACATTAGAAGTTTCCCCTCCGTTTACGGGGGGGATTAAGGGGGGGCGTTCATCCTTCATCCCTCATCCTTCTCTTCTCGGTTTAGGTTCCGGCATCGTTGCCGACAGCGACCCCGAGGTGGAATGGAACGAAACCCAGCTCAAGGGGCAATTCGTCACGCTTCAGCCGCGCGACTTTCTGCTCTATGAGACCATCCGCTATGACAAAAGGATGAAGGATGAAGGCGGAATGATAAAAGAAGTCACGGTAGATGCACACGGCAGTGTGCCAAGCCTTCCAAGTCTTTCTGCTTCATCCTTCATCCTTCATCCTTCATCCTTTCTCGATCTCCACCTCCACCTCCGCCGTCTGCGTCAATCCGCGCTGTATTTCAACCGCCCGTTTCCGCTGAAGGAGATCATTCAACACCTGCGCGAACTTCAACTCACGCTCGGCGACGAGCCCGCCCGCATCAAACTCGATCTGCATATGAATCAGTGGCAGCAAGTTTCAAGTCTCACGTCTCAAGTCTCAGATTCCGCTGCTTCATCCTTCATCCTTCATCCTTCATCCTTTATCGAGACGCACGTCATCCGTGAATTTCTCTCCTGGCCGGAAGGTGGGATGACTTTGATGCTCTCCGATCTGCGGCTTGACCCCGGCGATTTTCGGCTCTATCACAAAACCAATCTGCGCCCGGAAAAGTACGAGGAACTAGAGCAAGCGCGCGCCCTCGGCGGCACGGAAGTTCTGTTTCTGAACATACGCGGCGAACTCACCGAAGGCGCACTGAGCAACATCGCCCTCAAGCTCAACAACGAGTGGCTGACTCCTGCGCTTTCCTGCGGCCTGCTCCCCGGCACGTGGCGCGAAAAACAGCTCGCCGGCGGCCGCTGGCGCGAAGCCGTGCTCACATTGGATGACCTGAAACGCGCGGAGGAAATCCGCATCGGCAATGCGGTCCGCGGCGAGGGCAAAGTAAACCAAATCATTTTGCCGTCCGGCAAACTCCTTTGATTCTTCCGGCGGCCTCTAACCGCCCCTTCTTCCTTGACAAACTCCCTGTTCTTACGTATCTTACATTAAATCCCTTCTTTTTCCCAGTCAGTACTTCGGAATCTATGTTAGCATTCTTATTGATATTGATATCCGTGTGCCTGACTCCCTGTTACTCGCGGGGAAACAGTGATGCTGGCAGTCCGGCTTCCTTCAAGTACGGGTTCAAGCCAATCAATCTACTGAGTGATGAGAACTACGCGATTCGCTGGCTCCCCATGGATTTTGATGGCCGTGGTAACGATTACCTTGTTGTCATCTCCACTGCACGGACAGGTTCTGCAAATTTTCTCAACGTTCAGGATAACGTCTTCCAAAACATCGCTCAGCTGAACTACCGCGGGCGCATCGGCTTTGTAACGAACCTAAACACTGACTTCGACGATTCCGGCGAATTGGTCGTGACAGAACTCTTCGCGGACTCTTGCGTTGTGCATGCTTACAACGCGCCTCTGTTCCGGGAGGCGTTTTCTTTCACCATCCTGCGAAGGTCTGAATTTGCTGTGGCCAATGATGCGGATTGGGACCTCACCTTCGTCCCGTTTGGAGTCCTTCCGCCAACGGGTGACCACGGCCCGCTCCTCCTCGTTTATGCAAACACCTCGTTCGCCTGTGTCCGGGGAATCTTCGCCTTCGACTTGTCCGATGGTTCGCCTGCCTGGCAATACCGGCTGGGCGGTTTCTTCGGCAATTGTCAACTCGCCGATTTGGATCAGGACGGAACCCAGGAGATCGTCGGGTGCACGAAAGCACCCGGAAACGGCTGTGATGTCAACGGCGTCAGCGATACGGTTTGCACTGTGTTTTGTCTATCCCCGAGCGGAACGGAACTCTGGCCCCACGTCGTATGTGATACGAAGAACATCACTTTCAAAATTGCTGACCTCTGCGGAGATTCCCAAGACGAAATCGTCGTCGCGTATCGAAATTCCACACCTAATAGACCTCTAGAATCCACTATCCTCATCCTGGATTCACAAGGCCGCATCCTGCGCAACCGCCCCTTTCCTAGGCCCATCTGCGACAACATCGAAGTCTGTGACGTGAACTTCGATTCTCGGCCCGAAATCCTGGCCGCGTTCGAGGGCACGTCCTTGGCCTGCTTTGATTCTGCCCTCCGGCCCATACGCGAAATGTCCAGCCTCCATGTCAGAGACATCAGAGGAAAAGTGGATCTGAACAATGACAATGTCCCGGAACTCCTTTTGGATTTTCTCGACGGCACGACAGGAGTATTCGACCTTGAGTTTCAGGAACTCGCGCAGCTTGAATTCCAGAACCCCGAAGTCAAGCTGTTTCATTCCGATTTCGGACGGACGCGGCAGATCGTTATCAATACCGCCACGGGCACCGGTCTCTACAAATTCTCCCTGAACATGCCCTACGTTTGGCACCAGTCAAACTGGATCTTCGCTCTTGCAGGACTCTTGTTTGGCGCTGCGGGTGTGGTGGTAGCTTTGGTTTACCGTTCCCGGTCCAGGAAGGCCTTGTCAAGAGTTTCTCAAACCTCGCGTGACGACAGCGCCCGAGCTGAGGAGTGGGCCGCCATGTCACGAAACCTCGCCCATGAGGTCCGGAACCCTGCCGCCGCCGCAAAATTGGCCTTGCAAAATCTCGAGTTTGAACTCGAAAGAGATCTTGCTGCTGGAATGGAAAAGTATCGCCAATACACCGAGACTTTCAATCGGGAAATGGACCGCTTGACGAAGACCAGTTTGGGGTTTCTTAAGTTTGCGACACTCAAGCCACCGAATCTAATTTCCACCGACGTGGCAAAGCTCATAGAAGGATACTTGCAGCATTTTCCTTTTCCGCCCGACGTGAAAATTACCCGCGAGATCGAAACCGGCCTCCCTCCGCTCATGCTCGATGCCGAACTTCTCCAGATTGTGGTCGATAATCTGTTCAACAACGCCGTTCGTGCCATGGAAGGCGAAGGCTGCCTGAACGTGCGGGCCTATCTGGTCCAAAAATTGCTTGGCGGGGAATATGTCACTATCGAGATTGAAGACACAGGTTGCGGAATTGAACCCGACAAATTGAATTCGATCTTCGACCCCTTGGTGTCCTACTCTGGTGGCACCGGCCTCGGCCTCGCCGCCGTTCGCAAGATTGTCCGGGATCACGGCGGCGCCGTTTCTGTTCAAAGTACGACGCGCATCGGTACCAAGTTTACGATGGAATTGCCCGTAAGGTAGAAGCCAATGTCAAGTGAATCCTTTTTGAAAGGCAAAGTGCTGGTCGTGGACGACGAAGCGCCCGTTCGCGCCCAGATCGCCCGCAGTCTGGAACTCTCCGGTTACGATGTCATTTCCGCGGCAGACGGATCCGAAGGTCTGACCAAAGCCCGCACGTTGCCCATTGATCTCCTGTTGCTCGATTTGCGATTCAACTCCGGCGGCATCCAGGGAATAGAGGTTCTCCAGACCATTCGAAATGACAAGCCGTTCCTTCCGGTCATCATCGTCTCCGCCACCGGCGGAATCCCGGAAGCCGTACGCGCCATCAAGCTCGGCGCGCAGGATTACATCGAGAAAGAGCACCTCAGCCGTGATCGCCTCATTCATACCGTCGAGCTGGTCCTCTCCCACCAGCGCCTGAAGCAGGAGCGCGACTCTCTGGTCGCCGAGGCGCAGAGCCGCTATCAAATTCTTGGCAACAGCCCCGCGATCCGCAAAGTTCTGGACTTGGTTGACAGGGTTGCTCCGTTCGAAGAGTATGTCTTATTGACCGGGGAAACCGGAACCGGCAAGAGCCTGATTGCCCGGGCCATTCACAGTCGCAGCCAGCGCGTGGCCCGTCCGTTTGCGGAGATTAACTGCCCCACGATTCCCAGCGAACTGATGGAAAGTGAGTTGTTTGGACACAGGAAAGGATCATTCACCGGAGCGATCAGAGATCATGTGGGCCGCGTAGCAGCCTGCGAAGGTGGGACTCTCTTCCTCGACGAAATTGGCGATCTTCCCCTGAAGCTTCAACCCAAACTGCTGCGTTTTCTACAGGATCACGAGTACGAAAGAATCGGGGATACCCAGACTCGTAAGGCCGACGTTCGTGTCATCGCCGCCACGAATCGGGACATAGATAAAATGGTCTCGGCAGGAACCTTCCGCGATGATCTCTTCTTCCGACTCAATGTGATCCGCATTCATGTCCCCTCTTTACGTGAAAGAAGGGAGGACATTCCTGCTTTGGCTGAGCACTTTCTCGCGCAAAGTTGCCGGCGCAACAACCGGCGGATCCCCCGCCTGACCCCGGACGCTGTACATGCCCTGCTTGAGCAGCAATGGAAGGGCAATATCCGCGAGCTGGAAAACTTCATGTCCCGGCTGACTGTCCTCTGTGACAAGGAGACTATCGAAGTTGAAGACATTCTGAACGTCATGACAACAACCGACGACGTTGGACTGACTGCATCCGCTCATTCCGACTATGCCCGTGCGAAACAGGAATTCGAGCGGAGATACTTCGGAGATCTGCTCATCGCTCACGATAATAATGTAAGGGAAGTTGCGGATGCCGCCGGCATGGATAAATCCGGCACCTACCGCAAGTGCCACGACCTCGGCCTTTTGGAGAAAACTCCACTCCCGCCCGATTAACGATGGAGAATTCTCCACCCTTCTCCCCTCTCCTGACGAAGGTAGGATCTCGGGGGGACTAAGGGGGTTCGCATTACTTCCATAACTTTTCACTACTTACCCGCCGCCGTCCAGATCCATGGGCGGCGGTTTTCGCTGTGGTACTGAAGTTGCCATGCCTACGGCTAAAGCAATAATCCCCGAGACTGCCGCATTATGGTCAATGTCGGGTACAAACTAACTGTGAAAGGTGGATTCCATGAAACTCGTCAAAACCGCTATTTGGTTCGTGATCAGCCTCCTCATCGGTTCAGTTCCCTTCTGCGATCCCTGTTTTGGTTGCCTGAGTCCGATCGGGTCCGCATGCGATATCACGAATGCGACAACTCTCGGACTCACCGGAAATGTCTATGCGACTGGATTCAACTCCTCCACCAGCGGATCGCACTTCTACAAGCTCCATGGATGGGGAGGGAACGCGACTATCACAATTCAGATGGGCAATAGCAACACGGATTATGACCTGTTTGTGTACGACTCCGGCTGCAATGAGCTCTGCTCGTCAACTCGATTAGCTGGTTTGGATGACAGTTGCACCTATTACTTCGCCAACGGCCAACTCTATTTTGTGCGCGTAGATTTTTATGGCGGTACTGCCGCTGCGTATCTGCTTCGCTGGACCAAGACTGGAGCATCCTGCGGAACTTCTCAGAGTTACTATGTTCAAGAGTTTGAGGCCCCGCCGCGTTTTCTCAAGGGGTTCATGCCGTCGAGTCAAAGCAACCACTACTATCAAAGTGATTACAGCGCTGGACAACAACTCATACTGCGACTCTACTGGTGCAACAGTACGGATGGCCCTTCCAATGGAAATGTTCCAGTTGCTTACATTCTCAATGATGATTGTCAGGAGGTTGCCTGCCTCTGCGACACCACCACTCACGAGTTGACTTTCACAGTGCCATCAAATCCTTGGTATATCCGTATCCATAGAGCCTACGGAAATGCTGGATTCGGATACACCTTCTACATTATTACGCCGCCCGGTGCTGCCGATGAGCAGATAGAGGGATTGGCAACTGGTTTCAACCTTGCTGACAACTATCCCAACCCCTTCAACCCCTCCACCTCCATTGAGTTCTCAGTGCCGAAAACGTCCCGCGTAAGCTTGAAAATCTACAACATCATGGGCCAGGAAACGGCGACGCTTGTGGACGAGATCCATTCTGCGGGAGTTTACCGTGCCACTTGGGACGGCACGAACATGAACGGTCTGCCCGTCGCCGCTGGTGTTTACATCTACCGCATGGTCGCCGGCGACTTCGTCAACACCAAGAAGATGCTGCTCGTCAAGTAGCGTCCTCCCCTCGCATGTCTTGATCGCACTCGCGTAGTTTGCCAGTGGAATGGCGAACTCGAGCCCGTCCGTTGCCTATGCAACGGGCGGTTCTTTTGTACTTCTCCCGCCCCCCGGTAGAGGCCATCCCTCTCCTCATTTTTCCCTTTCAATTTTCAATTTTCTGTTTTCTATTTTCTTAACATTCCTGCCCCTACTTGACTTTTTGAACATATGTTTGTATATTAGATCAGCAAAAGAAACAGCCATAACCATTGAGTCCGCACAACTTCCGAAATAACCATCAATTCCAACAAAAAAGCGCCGCTTAAGACCCCAAAACCCCAATAACCCCCTGCTTTTCCGCTCTTTTTCACTATTTCCTATTGTCACTATTTCAGCATTTTCTTAGGGTTAACCCCATTTCGTTCCGCCACATTTTAGTTTTCTTTCCCAGCTCCGTTTCTTCGGAACTTGACTTCCCTCCAAATCGTTATTATCTTGTAACTTCTGGGCCGATTCGGATTTCGGATTTTCTTCCTTTCTTACTTTCTTCCCGGGGACGACCAGGTTTCGACGGGATGCATGGATGGCATCGGGTGCAGGCCGAGGCTGAGGTGACCTCGTTAATCACGCTTCAAATTTTATAAGTGCCAATAACACTTATGCCCTGGCTGCCTAATTAAATAGGCAACCTGCTCTCCGGCTGTTCGCGGGATGGCCGCCGGTCGAGTATCACCCATAGTCCCGCTGGCGCGCGGACCGCCGTGATCCAAGCGCGAGATCAAGCGGCTGGTCTTCGATAGTTTTGTCGGTGGCACGACCCGAAGACGAGACCCTATCCACCGAAGACGCCTGTGGTACCTGGTGTGGTTCACTTCTCGGACGCGGGTTCGATTCCCGCCGTCTCCACTCTATAGCCCCTGTTAAGTCATTGCTTAACAGGGGTTTTTATTGTTTGTGACAGAACTTATATGCAGTGTCATCAACAAACGGTGCATTTACGGCACAGCGTTCGCTAGTGGTCATGAAGTAGCCTTGTATGTTGTTGTTTATATTATTCATGTGTACGTGATGATGAAAACGGACGCGGGTTTTCTGAATTCAATCATGTTGCATGGTGTTGCAAATCTCTATGAAAGTCCCGCGGCGGCTTGTTGCATTCGTCTGCTGCACTTGCCTCATGGAACTAAATGCAGTACATTGTGGTTGAATCCAAGCAAAATTGGCAATCCGGACCTTGATGCTGACCCAACTCATTTCTCTCATCGCTGTGGCTTTTATCTGTCTGCTGTTCACCGTTGCCCCGGTGATCGGTGCGATCGGTCATGCCTGCGATGATGGGCATGAAGCATCGTCGGCTGCCAGTGGAGGAGACCATGACAATTGCCGGTGCGGCTGCCTCTGCCACACGGCAGAATTTGCGGTCTTGCCGGACATGCACGATGCTCATTCGCTTCCCAAGGCACTTGCACAGCACGACCACATCACCTCGACCTATCATACTTTCCTTCCCTCGATAAAACGACCGCCTCGAACGTACTCCTAATTCACTCGTAGGTTCACTCCGTGCCTTGTACAGGCGCGGCTACATCTCATGTTGAATTTGGAGTACAGGAATGCGATCTCGCCTTTCATGGTTGACGCTCCTGCTCGGAGCGTTTTTTATTTCATTTGTTTCATCCCCTTCTTTCGCTCAGCCTGAAGCATATTCTCTGCAACAGGTCATAGCGTCTCTGGACTCGACCTCACCCGTATTGGCGGAAGCACGAACGGATCTAGCCCGTGCCCGTGCCGTCTTTGCGAGTAGCCGAGCGTTTCCCAATCCGTCTCTCTACGCCACCCGGGAAGGACTCCATGATGCTGCCCAAACGACCGAACAAGTCGTTGGGGTCCGGCAAAGCATCGGATTTCTCTGGTCTCTGCCGTCGCGGTATTCCTCTGCCAAGGCTGCTTATGATGCGGCTCGCGCCGGTTACACCGAGGCGAGGAGAGAACTGGAAGCACGGGTTATTCTTCAAACCTTTGAGTATGACCGCCTCCGCCAACAGAGCGCCGTCCTGGACCGCGTCTTGTTCCAAGCGGCGCGTCTGGCCGAAGCAACTGCCGCGCGTCGTAAGGTCGGCGATATTTCGCCCTATGATGAACAGCGATTCCAATTGGAACACGTGCAATTGCAGAACCGGCGTCAGGAGCTGCTCGGGGATCAACAGACGGCCTTGACTGGGCTGGTTCGACTGACGGGCCTTCCGGCAACGCAACTGGAGAACATCACCCTCGCTGCGCCGGTATCGCCGGCGTTTGCCTCTGAGGATGAGGCCGTGCGTCATGCCGTTGAGCATCGGCCACGACTGGTGCAAGCGGAGCGACAGTCCGTCGCGGCGCGCAGGGCGCACTCCGCCGCCCGATGGAATCAACTGCCAAGTCTGGCCCTGTTAGTGGGGACCAAGAAGCTCGATCCGGGTTCCAGCGGCTACTATCTGGAAGGCGAACTGGAGATCCCTCTGTGGAATCAGCGCCGCCGCGAGCGAAACCTGGCCCGCGCCGAACAGGAGCAGGTGGACGTACGGTACCGAATGGAACAAAAAGCCGTCGAGCAGGAAGTGCGCGCAGCGTATCGGCAACTTCAGCTCGTGGAACGCTTGCAGCCGCCCGCCGAAACCGATCTTGCGGACAGCGCAAGCGTGAACATGACCCGAGGTGTGCGGCTGTATTTGGAGGGTGAAATGAGCGCCCTGGAACTGGTGGATGCGCTGCGGACGGGCATTGAGGCCCAAGATGCAGCATTGAGATTGAGAAATTCACTGGCCGTTGCTCGTGCAGAAATGCGCCGGGTTGCCGGTCTCGAACCCTTGGAGGAATCACGATGAAACGATATCTAAACATAGTCACGCTGGTCATGTTGACTGCGCTTGTCGGCGCTGGCTGCAAGAGCAAACCGGCAGCAAATATGGACTCGCATGACGCGGAAAACGCCGCTCATGCGGGACAAGACCTCGACGCCGAACGCCGCTCGGCCACAGTTTGGCAGGACAGCCTTGAGATCTTCGCCGAGTGGGAGGAACTTGTCAGCGGGAAAGAAGGCGAGTTGATTGTTCATGTCACGGACTTGCGCACATTCAAACCGGTGACTCAGGGCACGCTAACGGTGGCTCTCGTACAAAATGATACGGAGATGCACCGGGTGACAGCGGACAAGCCAGTCCGACCTGGAATATATGATATCCATCTCTCTGGGCCGGCATTCGGAGAATATGATTTGGCTTTCACTTTGACGAGAGAATCCCACACTCAGCGTGCCGTCTTGACGGAAATCCATGTGCGGGGAGCTACATCAGATGATCATAGTGACCAGAACCCTGAGAACCACGCCGAGGGCGAAGAACATGATCACGATCAAGGCGAAGCGCATGCGGAGTCACCCGAATACCAAGATGAAGACCATGCCGCCACCGCCGCCGTTGAAGCCGTGAGCTTTCTGAAGGAACAGCAGTGGCAATTGGAGTTTGCCACGCAACCGCTTACCCGACGGACATTGTCCGGCAACATCAGAGCATTGGGCGAAATCAAAGCCGCCGGTGTCGGAGAGGCGGAAGTGTTCGCTCCCTTCGATGGAGTTTTGATGCCGGATCCGCAGCATGGCATCGTCCGCCCCGGTGAACAGGTGTCCAAAGGAGAAGTCTTAGCGCGAATTGCTCCATCGGGAGGACCAGAAAGCGGCTGGACTCAACTGCTGAATGACTACCGGCTGGCGAAAGCAGAATATGATCGTGTCCACAAACTGGCAGAAGAAGGAGCGGTCTCCCCAAAGCGTCGCGAAGAAGCGCGACTGGATCTGGAGAACAAACTGAGTCGCGTGCGCGGTGTGTTGGGCGGACCCGACACGGATATTGATGCTTTGCTTGCAGAAGGCGAGCACTTCCACTTGCGTGCTCCGGCGAATGGCGTGATCACGGACATTCACTTGCGCTATGGACAGCACGTCGAGACCGGCGAGCATCTCTTTAACATCATTAACCCTTCCCTGATCTGGCTGGAGGTCCAGGTTCCGGTTTCAGAATCCAGACTGCTGGATCAGGTTACGGATGCTGCGTTTACGCTTAGCGGATCCGACGAGATTTTTCGCGTATCTGATCTGGGCGGCAGGCTTGTCACGGTGAGTGCGCTGCTTGATCCGGCGACACGGCGCATCCCCGTTATCTTCGAGTTCCGCAATGCTAACGGTGCATTCCGGCCCGGGAGTTTTGCGCAAGTTTACTTAAAGACCCGCTCATCACTCCAAGCTCTTGCTATTCCAGAATCTTCCATTCTCGACGAGGATGGAACGCCAGTCGTCTTTGTGCAGCTTGGCGGCGAAGACTTTGCCCGACGAGTTATAAAGACCGGCACAAAGGACGAAGGACTTGTTGAAGTTCTTTCGGGTCTAAAGGAGGGAGAGCGCGTTGTCACCACGGGTGCCTACAAGGTTCGCCTCGCTTCGTTGAAGACCAGCGCAGCGGATGCGGGTCATGCCGGTCACGGACATTAAGGAGCAGAACCATGTTTGAAAAAATCATCCGGTTCTCCCTGGAGAACCGATTCATTGTCGTGATCGCATCCGTGCTGATTCTACTGGTGGGCTACTTCGTAACCTTTCGATTGCCCGTTGATGTCTTTCCCGATCTGACCGCTTCCACCGTGACCATTCTCGCTGATGCGCACGGCATGGCTCCGGAAGAAGTGGAGACACTGGTTGCCTTTCCCATTGAGACGGTCATGAACGGAGCCTCTGGGGTTCGTCGAGTGCGCTCTTCTCTTTCTACGGGCATAGCGGTCATTTGGGTAGAGTTCGAATGGGGTACCGATGTCTTTCAGGCACGGCAGATTGTGGCCGAGAAGCTGCAATCGGTCATCAGTTTGCTGCCACCGGGAATGGATCCGCCCATGCTGGCTCCGGTTTCATCCTTGATGGGTGAGATCATGCTCATTGGAGTATCCAGCGATTCGCTGCCGGCAATGGAACTCCGTTCCTTTGCTGATAATATTTTGAGGCGGCGATTGTTGGCCGTCTCGGGAGTCTCGCAGGTGATCCCCATCGGCGGAGAGCGAAAGCAGTATCAGGTTCTCGCCAGCCCCGAACGTCTTGCAGCGTACAAAATCAGTCTTGATGAACTTGAAGAGGCGGTTAGCAAGTGCAACCTGAACTCGACCGGCGGATTTTTTGTCGCCGGTGGAAATGAATATCTGATTCGCGGTCTCGGCCGGGTTGAAGCCCTTGAAGATCTGCGACGAGCCGTCGTCGCCGTCCGCGATGGGAGTCCGATCCTTGTGGAGCATGTGGCCGACGTGCGGATTGGCGCCGCCACCCGGCTGGGAACTTCGTCGGTCAGCGGACGGGATGCCGTTATTCTCTCTATTCAGAAGCAGCCCAACGCCAACACGCTCGAATTGACCAAGCGTCTTGACGCGATGATTGCGGACATGAAGCCACTCTTGCCTGCCGACGTGGAAATCAACAACCATGTCTTCCGTCAGGCGGACTTCATTCAGGTCAGCATTCACAACGTTGTGGAGGCCTTGCGGGACGGTGCCATTCTGGTCACGATCATTCTCTTGTTGTTCCTGGCGAACATCCGCACCACCTTCATCAGCCTGATCTCCATTCCCTTGTCGTTGATCATAGCGATCCTGGCGATGTATTGGATGGGGTTGACGATCAACACGATGACCCTGGGCGGCATGGCGATTGCCGTGGGTGTGCTGGTAGATGATGCGATTATCTACGTCGAGAATGTCTACCGGCGGCTCCGCGAGAACCGCGCTCTTCCTGAAGAGAAGCAACGACCGACCCTGCTGGTCATCTTCGAAGCGTCCAACGAGATTCGTCAGCCGATGGTGATCGCGACCTTCATCATTATTGCCGTGTTCGCCCCGCTGTTCTTCATGTCGGGAGTGGAAGGCCGATTGCTGCTGCCGCTGGGTTTTGCATTTGTCATCTCCGTCTTTGCTTCTTTGTTGGTTGCGGTGACCATCGTTCCCGCCTTGAGCCTGTACTTATTGCCTAAGATGAAGCAGAAGGCTGCTCATCAGGAAACGTGGTTGGTACGCAAATTGAAAACGGGATACCGTCCGACGCTGGAGTGGGCCTTGAAGCACGGCAACTGGGTGATTGCATCTTCGTTGGCGTTGATTGCGGTATCGTTGATCGTGTACACACAGCTTGGGCGCTCCTTCCTTCCTGAGTTCAATGAAGGATCGGCAACGATCATTTGCATTACTCCGCCCGGAACGTCACTCCAAGAGTCTACCGACATCGGCGAGCTTGTCGAAGACAAATTGATGACACATCCGGCGGTCCTTTCGGTGGCCCGGCGCACCGGACGAGGGGAACTCGACGAGCATGCTTTCGGTAGCAATCAGACGGAACATGAAGTCCGTCTCAAACCGGAGGGATTTCACAAAGAGAAGGTCTTTAGCGAACTGCGAGATCTGTTGGCGGATGTTCCGGGAACGATCATCACCGTTGGTCAGCCGCTGTCACACCGCATAGATCACATGTTGAGTGGTACCCAGGCAGCCTTAGCCGTGAAAATCTTCGGCAGCAACCTCTATGAACTGCGGAACATCGCTCAGCAAGTCAAGGCGGAAATGCAAACCGTGGACGGCCTGGTGGATCTTGCCGTGGAGCCGCAGGTGGACGTGCCGCAGCTTAGAATCGAAATGAATCGGGATGCGATGGCTGTCTATGGTGTGCAGGTGGCGGATCTCGCGAAAAACATTGAGACGGCCTTCAACGGCGAGGTTGTCGGGCAGGTTCTGGAAGGACAGATTCCCTTTGATTTGGTCGTGCGGTTTCCAGAGGATGCCCGCAAGAATGAAGAACTGATCCGAACCACCTTGTTTGCCACGCCGGCGGGTCCCCAGGTGCCTCTAAACGAAATGGCAAAGGTTTATCGTGCGAGCGGTCCCAATACCATCAGTCGTGAAAACGTCAGTCGCAAGATCGTCGTGCAGGCCAACATTGCGGGACGTGATTTGGGCAGCACGGTTGAAGAAGTCCGAGCGAAGGTGAATGCCGGCGTGCGGATGCCGGAGGGGTATTTTGTGTCGTATGGAGGCCAGTTCGAGAGTGCTGAAGCTGCCAGTCGTGTCATCCTGCTCTTGTCACTCCTGTCTATCGGCGCGATTCTGGTGTTGCTGTTTATGGAATTCGGCACATTCCGTGATGCGTTTCTGGTGATGGTAAATCTGCCGTTGGCGCTGATCGGCGGCGTATTTGCTATTTTCTTCACCAGCGGGATCGTTTCTGTGGCGGCACTCGTAGGATTTGTAACTCTCTTCGGCATCGCCGCACGAAACGGTATTTTGATGATTGCCCACTTCCACGACTTGATTGACAAGGAAGGCATGTCCGCACGCAGTGCGATCATTCGCGGCAGCATGGAACGAATGAATCCAATCCTAATGACGGCGCTCTGCGCGGGTCTGGCATTGCTGCCGCTTGCCTTAGGTGGTGGCCAGCCGGGGAAAGAGATTCAGACTCCGATGGCGATTGTGATTCTGGGCGGTCTTTTGACTTCCACAGCACTCAACATGGTCGTTCTTCCGGCGTTGTATTGGAAGTTCGGACATAAGCGCAAGGCTCAGCCTTCCGTGATCGCCGAGGAAAGTGAATCGGAGCACCACCATGCATAGCACGTTGCTCTGGTGGGCCATCACGCTCATCACAGGTCAATCAGGGATCAAATTCTAACTTGGAGATCATCATGACAAGAGTCTTTCAATTCCTCACGGTACTCAACTTGGTAGGGCTGATCCTGTTAGCGGTCTATCAGTTCAAGACCAAGGAGCCGGTTCAATCCGCTGTGCCCGCACCGACAGCCAGCAGTCCATCTGCTCCGTCAATTACGCCCATGTCCATGCCCACCACAACCAGTCCGACACCCGTGACCATGAATCAACAGGGTGAAATCAAGGGCGAATCGGGAAAGCCGCAGACTGTGGACGTGACCTGTGGACATGCTGTTGACCGAAACGTCTATGGCGATTATGAAGGAAATCGAGTCTACTTCCACAGCGCTGGAAACAAAACCCAATTCGAGTCAAACGTGACGGGGAACCTCCAGAAGATCAAGGGAAAAGGCATCGTGCTGGAGAAAGCGCCTGTTAGGTGATAGTTGCATGGCCGCCGACTCGCTCAGAATGATGGCAGGCTCCTCAGCAAAGAGGAGCCTGTTTCTTTGTGCCGCTTGCACCCCGCGCCTGTGCTGAAAACGTGCTGAAAGCGGATAACGCTTTATGACTCAGGCAGATCGGGAGGTACTGGCACCCTTGGCTGATCTGCCCGCGGAGGAGCAAAAGAAAAACCCTCGTGAGGAGATACTCTACAAGGGTTACGAGAAGCCCGACTGGACGGCAGGGGGTGATTAACGGCCCGGATTTCTGCGATGCAGTCCCATTTCTTGAGACCAGTACTTGTCGGCGTCTTTTTCCATTTTGAGCAGACGCGTGTAGTAATCCGGAATCTCCTTGAGATGAGCCCACGCTATTCGCCCGGTGAGCAGGAGATCGTCATTGGTCACGTTTGTTTGCGGATCTTTGGCTCCGTGCTCAAGCTCCACGCTGAGTCCCAACCGGAACTGTTCGACAGGAAACATGTTCCAATCTATGCCTAAAGCATCTCCGATCCGTTTGGCTTCGTCGAAAGCGAACTGTCTTTCGTTCGTCACAAGGGCGCTCCCTTCCGTTGTTTCCGTCCACCGCGCGGCCGCCGATACATTGACGGGCAAAGGGGCGAACACAAGGTCCGCCCCTTTCCCGCTGTCAGAAGGACAGTCTCAGTACCGGTCGCGGCTCGCGCCACGATCCGTCTTGGGTTTGGCCTCGTTGACCATCATCTTGCGGCCGTCCAGCTCGGTCTCGTTGAGCGCGCCGATCGCGGCTCTCGCTTCCGGGTCATTGGGCATTTTCACAAAACCGAAGCCGCGGGCGCGGCCCGTTGCGCGATCCGTCGCGAGGTTGGCGCGGTCTACTGCGCCGTGCGTTTCGAACATGTGACGGAGATCATCTTCCGTCGTGTTGTAGGACAGATTGCCTACGTAAATGTTGACCATGATGTGATCCTTTCCGGATTGGCGGGGATGGCGTCCCCGTTTTGCCACCTGTTAACCTATCGCCAAGCCGAAGAAGAATGTGTAAGTCCAAACATCTCGTGACAGAGGCCTGCGAAGAGCTCCGCGTGGAGCAGCTATTGAAACGTACAACCGATGCAGGCGATGCTCTACAAAGTTTACCGAGCAGCAGCGGCGGGATGGCCGGAAGTGGTTGGCGGCTTCCTTTATAGTCACCTGATCGCTCAGTCATTTAGCCACTCGGCTCACCGCTGTCTCAGGACAATCGTTCCGATATTCGTATTCTGCTGAGCTACCACAGTCACTCCCGTAAGCGTTGAATCGGCATAAGCATCAACGCCCGAATAGATTGTCACGGAGTATATTCCTGCCGGGAGCGCCATCAGCATGAAGCCGCCGCTTGCCACATTTGCATAAGTGCTCACGCTGTCTGAACCCACGATCGTAGAGACAAGCGCGGTGGCTGATGCGGGACTTACGACGCCCGAAATAGACCCCGAGACAACATTGGCTATGACACGTATCACCGGTGTCATTTGGTATTGGCCGTTTCCCGTGACGTGGATCGAGCGTGAGGCGTCGAAGTCAAGCGTCACTTCGTATAGCGCGTTGGCTTCGATATCAAATTGATGATTGAGCTTCAGGCCGCTCTGCGCCCCACTCGGGATATTGAGCGGGTGCGTCTGCCCGTCCACGACGACGTTGCTGCCCGTTCCGATTTTCAGACGTATCTGAGTGTACGTACCAACGTCGAGCCGGCTTGTGCCGAGAATATCAACGTTGCCGTTGGTCAGGTTCAGCAGATCTATCGTTCTCGTGGTTCCATTGATCACCATCCAGCCGGAAACCGAATCGCTTGATGCAAGATGGACTGAAACCTCGGTCACCACGATGTTGACGGCATCGTAGTCATAGGGAGTGTCAACCAGATAGATCTTGATATCGCCTTGCGACCCGTTGGAATTCCCTGTCGCGGAATCTTTCGAACACCCGAGAAGTCCCAATAACAGGAGAAACGAGAGCGCCAGGGCGATCATCAGATCTCGAGGGCGGAAATGTGCTTTCATAGTTTTCCTTTTTGCTGCCAGCGCTCCCTTAGAGCACTTTTCGGCCTTGAATGAGACGAACAATGACCACGACGAGGGCGATGACCAGCAAGAGATGAATGAGACTGCCGACGGGGTAAACAATAAATCCGAGCAGCCACAGGACCAGTAGGATAACGGCGACGGTCAAAAGCATGGTAGACTCCTTAGGTTACGGTGCACCCGAAACCCTGACCGAGTGCACCGGTGCGGTTGGCAGTTTTGAGACGCGATTCTGCCATGTGATTGTCGGTTACTTCGTGCGCTTGAACTCAATTCTGCGATTCAGTGCCCGTCCTTCTTCAGTATCGTTTGAAGCAATCGGACGGCTCTCGCCATAACCAACGGACGTCAGCCGGTTGGCCGCGATGCCCTTATTGACCATCCACTGCCGTACCGATTCCGCGCGCCGCGCGGAAAGTTCAGTATTGTATGCATCGCTGCCGATCGCGTCTGCGTGGCCGCTGATCTCAACTTCGATCTCGGGATGGTCATTCAATGAACTGTAGGCCTGAATGAGAACGGATTCCGACTCCGGTTTGATGACGGCCTTATTGAACTCGAACTGAATTCCCGGCAACACAACCGGTTTGTCAAGCTCGAATATCAATACTTGCGGTGCCGGCGTCGGCGGCATGTCGTCATCTGCCTTCAGGGGATCCGTACCGCGTTCGACTTCCAATCCATCCGCAATCGTACCGCCGTCCGTATCCATCTTGTGGGGATTGGTATGATACCGGTTGATCTCATCCGCATCAGTCAATCCGTCATTGTCGCTATCCTCCGCCACCTTCTTCACGTCGTCGGATGCAACCAACGGATCGCTGTGTCGTTCAACTTCGAGTCCGTCACTCACCGTTCCGCCATCCGTATCCAGCTTATTCGGATTGGTCCTGTACTTGTTCACCTCATCACCGTCGGATAATCCGTCGCCGTCGCTATCCGGTTTTGTCGGATCCGTTTTCAGCTCGGTGATTTCTCTGCCGTCGGTCAATCCATCATCATCCGTGTCTGCTTTGATCGGACTTGTCTGATGCTGAGTGATTTCGGCGTAGTCATTAAGCCCGTCAGCATCCGTGTCCGGTTTTAGCGCATCCGTACTGCGAACCTGCACCTCGGCGCCATCTCCCAAACCATCATCATCCGTATCATGGTTTAAGGGATTTGTCTTGTATGTATTGTATTCCTCGCCATCACTTAAACTGTCGCCATCGCTATCAGCGTTCCGTGAGTCGGTGCCGATACTCTTTTCCAAGCGGTTCGATAGTCCATCTCCATCGGCATCAGGATTGCCGCCGCCGGCTTTGAAGCGCACTCCGGCAAGTACGCCGAAATAGCTGTCATTATCCTTGCGTGTCGAGGCCGGAGAAACATCGGGCGAGAACATTTGATTGTATGTTCCACGAGCTTCGAACTGTGTTCCCTCACTAACTCGCAATTGCGCACCTGCTCCGACGGGAATATAAGGCACCCATCCGTTGCGTTCAGTTCCCGGAGCCGTGTTGGCCGGGAATTTATCATACCGGTAATAGAGAATTCCGCCGCCACCGAAAATGTAGGGAAAGAAACCCGGCAGTCCGCCCGGACTGAGTTTCAAAATCAGATCTGCGGGCGTTAAGACTGAATGCGAGTTGCGGCCGCGTAACTCCGTATAACCGCCGCCGAGTTCCCATTGGGCAAATGGCAATAGCGGTCCAGCCAATAACAGCCTTGCCTGCAGCCCCGGTTGTGCGTCTTCCACGCCGGTGCTGTTATCATAGGCCGTTCCACCCAAAATCCCCACTTCAAAACCTGAATCTCTGTACTGAGCCTGCACCGGATTCAGGACTAAGGCGCAGATTGAAAAAACGAGAACGAGAAACTTCGACATGATAGACCCCTTACGTTACAGTGCACCCGAAACCCTGACAGACTGCGCCGGTGCGGTTGGCGCTGGGTTCGGGCTTGGTTTCGTTTGTCTTCGGACTCGACGGCCGAGACCGTGTCTGCATGAAGCGCAACCTCGCCCTACCGGAGACGGTAGATGAGATTAAACAGAAGCGCGGTCTGGTCGGGTTCCGCGAAGTCAAACTGAAGCTGCATCTGGCCGGTCCAATTCACGCTGAACTGGTGCTCGAGGCCACCGTCAATGTACAACCCGATCTTAGTATCGTTGGCATTGTTGTAGTATGGCGCCCCGCTGTAGTCCCAGGAGTAGAAATGCAGCCCAAGTCCGCCACCCGCGTAGGGAACCCATTCGCCTTCGAGGAAATGATAGTTCACGCCCGAGCGGAGCACGAAATCTCGCAGCGACCAATTATACTTGTCGTAGCGGTCGTCGTGATAATACCGATAGTCGCGCCCGGTGGACCAGAAACTCACTGAGCCGTCCCAGTGGAGTTGGCGAACGAACTCGCCGAATTCAAACGCCACACCGAATTCAACGGTCCCATCGAGCCCGCTTTCGGGATCAACGAAACCGATTCGCGGGCCAATCCCCTTGAAGCCAATGTCGCTTTTTGCGGAAGCTACTGTGCAGCATGCTGAAAGCAGGATACACGCTCCGACGAAGACCATTACCTTGAGAGAACGGGTGTTCATTGTCTATTCCTTTTCCTTTGTGATGAGAGGCTATACTTTGATAACCGGTGTTTCTGACTGTTGTTCGAGCCACTCAAGCATGGAGCGCACACTCCCGGTGGCCAGACCAATGCTCGTATCGGCTGCGCCATAATATAGATGAACGGTGTCACCATCGGGGGCAATGGTGCAGCCGCAAGGAAACACAACGTTACCCACATCGCCATGCTGCTCGTAGGGTTCTTCGGGGCCGAAGATCCATTCGTCCCCGCGTTTCAAGCAGCGTTCCGGACTCTGCAAGTCGAAGAGCGCCAGTCCCAAACGGTAAAGGCAGCCGGCTCCCGTCATCCGGACCCCGTGGTAAATCATCAGCCAGCCCTGCGGGGTTTCAATGGGCGGTGGCGAGAGGCCGATTTTGGTGGCATCCCACCACGCACCGCGGCGGGCCTCCAGCATTAGCTTGTGGCTGCCCCAGTGGCGAAGGTCGGGAGAGTAGGAGATCCACATGTGCGCTCGGGGACTGCTGATCGGGCGATGAATTACAGCCCATTGTCCGTCAATCCGATGCGGAAGCAGAGCCGCATCTTTGTCTTCCGGCGGCATGATCACTCCCAAACGCTCGAAGTGGTGAAAATCCTCCGTAAACGCCAGGGCCACGCCCGGGCCGTCGCGGCTGTAGGCGGTGTAAACGACAGCGTACTTGTTCAATTCGGGCACGTAGGTGAGGCGAGGGTCTTCAATTCCCCAAAGTTCCTCGGGATAATGCTCGGGATCGGCCAACAAGGTAGGACGATCGTCAATCTGCCATTGATCCACGCCGTTTACGGAGCGCGCCGCACAAAAGTGCGAAAGTCCGCTCCGATCCTCAACCCGGCACAAGAGCAGGGTGGTACCGTCCGGGAGCAAGATGGCTCCCGGGTTGAACACGCTGCTGACCGGATACGGCCAATGCGCGGCGGTCAAGATGGGATTCAGTTTATGGCGGCGAAACAGGTCGGAATAGCGATCTCGCATCGGGATCAGATCTCTCCGGATAGAAGGGTGTTTTCCGCCAGGCGCAGTTCGAGCAAAGCTTGGAGAAAGGCCAGCGTGGACTCTGCGCCTTGATTCTCGTTCGGGCGGTCAGCATGTAGGCCGTCCCGGCATCCGCCGGTCAGCGGATCGTAGATCGGAAGGTTCAAGTCGTTGCGCCCCAGGAACCATTCGAAGGCGCGTCGGGCTTCATTGCGCCAGCGCTTATCTCCGGTAATCCGGTAAGCTTCGAGACAAGCGGATACCATGGATTGCGCCTCCACCGGTTGCTGATCGAAGCGCGCGCGCGCGCCGCCACGCTGGTAGAATCCGTTGGACCCGATCGGGACGAAGTGACCCTTGCTGGCGTCGGAACGCTGCAGATCGGCCAGCCAGCCGAGCGACTCTAGCCCGGCTTCGGTCATCTCGCTATTCGACATCATGTGGCCGCAGACGAGCATGGCATGCGGCAACGCGGCATTGCAGTAGGTTAATCCTTCCTCGTACCAGCGCCAGTCGTCCGAGCGTTGTCTTTGATACAACCCTAGCAGGCGGCCGGCCAGTTCTTCCCTGAACTGGCTCGCCACGCGATCACCCGAAAACCGCCGCAGATACTCGTGGATGCCGATCAGCGTGAAAGCCCATGCTCGTGGACTGGTGGTCTCGCGAATGGCCGGCAGAGCCTGCTCGAACATCCAGCCGGCCATGCTATGCAGGGCTGGAGTGGTAAAGCGTCCCAACACGGTTCCCAGTGCCAATACCGTGCGACCATGGCTGTCGTCCGAACCACCGTTGTCCTCCAGCCAATGACGCTGGTAATCCATGAAGTTGCGAAAGCGCCCAGTGGCAGGATTAAAGGCATACCAAACGAAAGCGAGATAGCGGGAAGCCAGATCAAAGGCCTCACCCCGGCCCACTTCATCCAGCAGGGTGCTTACCATCAGCGCGCGGGCATTGTCGTCGGTCGTATAACCTTCATGATAATTGGGTACGGTGAAAATGGCGTGCTGTAACATGCCGGTCTCGTCAGTCATGTGGCGTAAGTGATCGAGTTTGAGGGAAGGCAGTTCGCCTGGCCGTTTGTCCAGTGCTCTCGCCATGAAGCCAGGAGATTTGAAATGCCGGCGTTCGGACTGAGCGCGCCCAAAACTTTCCATATACCGCCGCGCCACCAGTGGCCAAATCATTTCTCGCCCGAACAAGTACGCTCGCTTACGCATGGCGTGGCGTCTGGATTCATTGCCCAAGAGATCAATGACCTGTTCGGCCAAGGCCGCCGGGTCACGGAACGGCACCAGCACTCCCCGTTCATCCGCCAGCATTTCCTCCGCATACCAATACGGCGTCGAAATCACCGCTTTGCCCGCTCCCAGCGTGTAGGCCAGTACGCCGGAAGTGCTCTGGGCTGCATTGAGATAAGGAGTAATATAGATGTCCGCCGCACCGATGAACTCAATGAGTTCCTCCAAGCTGACAAATCGGTTGTAGAACATTACGTTGGCTTCCACGCCATTTTCCTGGGCCATCAACTGCAAAGACAAGCGGTATGTTTCGCCTTCCAGCCGCTTGACATGCGGGTGGGTCGCGCCGAGGATCATATACACCACGTTCGGATATCGAGCCAGGATGGCGGGCAAGGCAGCGATGACATTCTCGATTCCCTTGTTCGCGGAAAGCAATCCAAAGCTGAGCAAGACAATTTTGCCCTCGACTCCAAACAAATCCTTGTGAAAACTCGGATCTACAAAAGGCAGATCAGGGACGCCGTGTGGAATCATATCAATCTTTTCCGGTGCGATATCAAAGACCTCTCGCAGAAATTTTGCGCCGCATTCACTCATGACAACGACACGGTTGGATAGGACGGCGATTTCCTTTAGCACTCGTCGCTGGTGCGGATCGGGGTCCTGCAAAATAGTGTGAAAAGTCGTGACGATGGGCATGCGCAATTCCCGCAGGAGGGCCAGGATGTGACTTCCCGCCTGCCCGCCGAAAATTTCATACTCGTGCTGAAGGCACACGAGGTCCACATTGTTGATATTCAGAAAGTCGGCGGCACGGCGATAGGAGTCAATATCCTTCTCCGTCAGTTCAAATCGAACGCGGGGTGGATACGCATATCCGGCCTCAATGTCGTTGACGGGCAGAGCAATGCACTTCGTCTCACTGTATTCAGCAGCGACCGCTTCACACAAATCGGTGGTAAAGGTCGCGATGCCGCATTGGCGCGGCAAGTAGTTGCCGATGAAGGCTATGCGATTGATCGTTGAAGTTGAATTCGTCAAGTCGTGCTTCGTGGTGGGCGTCTGCTTGTCTTATTGGTTCGAGAGAATAACCTTCACAGCTCTTTCGCGGGCCGCATCTCCAAATGCGTCGCACGCCCGTATGGAGACTTAGACGCGAAGAGAACTATCCTATTCTCGAATTACTTGTTATCCATTGTCAGGTCTTTCAGTGCCCTACCGAGTCCATCGAGGTCGTGCGAAAAGTCGCGCTTGTAGGCATCTCAGTTGAGCTTCCCTTCATCCCGATAGCCGTCGAGCCTCTTCTTCAACTCGCTATTTTTCGCTGTCAGAGCTTTGCAATCATAGCGCGTATGGCTTCCTTGGTTGTCCCGAGCTTCTTTTGCAGCCTTCCCAGCAACTCCTCCTCCTTGCCTTCCTTAAAGAGGAGATCATCGTCCGTCAGGTTAGCGAATTTCTGTTTGAGCTTTCCTGCGACCTCATTCCAGTTTCCCTTGATGCTGAGCTTGTCCATTTGAGTCCTCTATGGTATTAGCAGCACCGCATGTTGTGAACAGCGGTGAAGTCTTATCGTCGTCGGCCGCGGTAGCGATTGGTGATACGAATGACTAGCCATGCCGCCAGCACCAGCACGGCTAACGGTATCAGCCAGCCATACCACATCTGCCCCCACCCCCAGTTCCCCATCATGTTCGCCCCCATGGCAATGCTTTTGTGTTCAGTTGTCTGTTCTATTGGGGCCTGATCCAGAGGGGGTCAGGACAGGCGGTTAATTGAAAAGAATCTTCATAGTAACTTTTTCATCTCTCGAGCGCAGCAGGTGGAGTATTGCACGGCCCTGAGGAGACGACCATCGCGATCAGTAATTCAGCGGAATCTGCGTTCCGCAACCGGGGCACTTCGTAACATTCTTCGGCATCATCCTCCGGCATTGGGGGCACGGACGCTTGGAGGAAGAGACCTTGAATAGAAAGATGAACGCACTCACGATCAGTGCCACGATAATGATGTAGCCTACGATGCCTAATCCCATGTAACATAGCCCTCCGCGTTACTTGGCATCCTCGAAACTGCCGCTGACCGGTTTCCCCGGACCGAGGCAATCGGGGAACTCAAGCGATCCATTGGTCTTAGAAGCGCAAATGTGCGGACAATCATGCGATTCCTATTCGAATATGCGGTTTGATATAGATGGCCGGTCGTCAACCGGCAATCCCTAATTTCCTTCAGTTCCCGATGCATCTGGGTTTTCAATCAGCAATCCCCGCTTCAGAATCGTGCTCAGCGTCAGTTTCCATTCTTCCCACACGGTTTCGTCATGGAAGTCCCGCTCGTTGATCATGGAAATCAGCGGCGCCAGATAGATGGCGCTGTACCCGATGGCCAGCAGGCATTCGCGCACCGCTTCAATCGGAAGTTCCACCGCTTTGCCTTCGCGCACGGCGTCTTGGTACGCATTGTGAAAATGCAGGTTGGCACCCAGCGGACCGTGTTCCGACACATCACGAAGCGCGTTTCTCAGATGTTTGGCGCCATCGGCAATTTCCCGTCGCAGCAGGGACGCCCATTGCGGATTGTCATGCAGTATCTGCATCAGGCGGATCGGTGTGTCAATCAGCATTTCCTCGGGTGATTCATGGTTCGGGTTCGCACCGAAGATGACCGCCAGCATGGTCATGCTTTCAAATTTCAGCACGCTTTCGTACAATTGGACCTTGGTACCCCAATAGTAGTGAATCATGACCTGTTTCACCCCGGCGGCTTCGGCAATGGCCCGCGTGCTCGTGTTCTTGAAGCCATACTCCGCAAACATCAGGCTGGCGACCTCAAAAATCCGCCCCCGGGGAGTGCCGGGATCGGGCCTCTGTAAAAGTGGATTTGATGGGCTATCTGCGGCGTAAATTGACACCTTGGAACCCCGGACGGCCACGGGCTGTCGGGTGGACTTCGGCGCAGTAGAATAGAGAATGGAATAATCGGTTTCGGAGTCGGCCTCGGTTATGAAGTTCCATCGGTAGTTGTCTGCCAGTGCGTTGCCCGCGAGGTCCTTCGCCGCGGTCGTGATTGTGGCGGTATAGAGAGTGTCCGGTTGCAGATCGCTGGCTGGGCTGAAGATCGCCGTCACGCCCGAGTAAGTCACCGTGCCGCTAATCACCTTGGTTCCATGGTGCAGGGTGAATGTTGCGGTGGTAATCGTCAATGGGTCCATTACCTCATTGAACGTGATCGTGATTTTCTCATTGATCGGCACACCGGTGACAGTATTGGCCGGCTCGGTTGAAATCGGGGTTGATAGGGTTATCATGGTTAGTCTTCGCTATGATGATTGAGGTGAATGGGTTGGACTGCACCCCGTGTTGATACAGATTCCCGCTGCTTTTTCAATCCGATTCAGGCCGGCAACGCACGAATTCCGGTGGTGCCTCATTGGTCCACTTTTTCGTCTCACTTTTCGCGTAATCCGATGAACAGCACCAGGTATTTTTCGCTATCCTCAAAAGTAGGAATTCTGGAGAGCTTTTTCCACGACGGCTTGCGCCGGGCCGGATCATTGACGTAGAACCGCTCGCGCTCCGTCCAGTAACCCGAGATCACGACACTGTGATATTCTTTGCGGGCGGACGGCTTGAAGGCGACGATCAGGGGCCGTTTCTTGGCGAGTTGCGCCGCCAGTTCTACCGGCGCGAGTTCCAGCACCGCCGCGAATAGCACGTGCCCCGCTTCATCCACCGGTGTATCGGTGTTCAGACGCTGCGACAGCGAGATCAGATCCAGCGGCAACACGGTATCGGGCACAGTCGTCTCGACGCCGTAGTACTTCAGCACCATGTTCACGCACACCGCAAGACAGTCGGACCGCTTCTTGGAATAGGCGTGTTGAATCTCCAGAACCGTCTTGTGTTCACTCGTCGGTCTCTTGAAGCCCGGCATCAGAGCGGCGCACGACAGACAAAGAGACAGCAGAAGAAGCAGGGTGGCAGTTGCTGCGACTCGCACTATGGACCGAAGATGTTCAAGAGTGCTCAAGAAATACTAGCGCGCCACTGAAACAATCAGCACCACCAGCAGCACGACCACGAGAATGTAAATGAGTTCGTCGTTGCTGATCGAGCCGACTTTGATTTCGGCGACATCGGACTGGGCCGACAGGCGGTCTCCTTGAATCCGCAGCGAATCAGCTTCTGCACGACTCAGGATCGCTGCGCTCTGATCGCTCGGTGATGGCGCAGGACTCGAGACCTGCTTATCCAAGGCTTGTCCGCTTTGATGTGTTGCTGGCTTCGAATTGGGATCCGCAGAAAGGTTCCCAGTTGCCGCATAAGCCAACGTCAGCGTGCACAGCAAGACTAATCCGACATACACTAACTTCATGACACTTCCTCTACTGTTGAAGATTACGTGGTGCTGAAAAACTCAGGATCGGTCGTTTCGGAACTTGTCGTAGGGAATTCACGGCTACGAACCGGTCAAGTTTGGAATTCACTTTACCTTGAATTCTGTGCGACGATTGTGGGACCACGCGGACTCGTCATGGCCCGGGTCTGCGGGACGTTCCTCGCCATAACTGATCGTGGTGATCCGCGTCGCGGCAATTCCTTCTGCCACCAATGCCTGTTTAGCGGACGTCGCTCGCCGCTCGCCCAATGCCAAGTTGTACTCGTTGGTTCCCCGCTTATCGCAGTAACCCTCAACGGTGACCTGCCATTCGGTCCAAGTGCGGAAGATTTCCGCGTCGGTCTTGACCTTGGCGCGCTGCTCACCCCGAATGTCGCTCTTGTCAAGATCGAAGTATACTATTTGGACGCGCGCCCGGTCTGCGTCCATCCGTGCTTGACGCTCGCGCTCCGCTTGGCCGGTCGTGTCCGGGGGAGAAGGTGTTACTACTGGAGGCGGTGTTACTACTGGCGTTGTCGGTGCGGCTGGTGTCGGCTCTTTGTGCGAGCGGCCCAGCTTAAGTATGACTCCCGCTCGTACAGTGGTTACTGCCCAATTTTCCTCGGAGCGTGGATTTTGGCCGAAATACGGATGGAACGAGACAAAGGGTGAAAGATCAACTTGAGTTCGGTCATGTGGGGACGAGAGCGAAATATCATAACCCATGCCAACTTGTCCCGAGACCACTGTTGAGCGCACGGCGCTCCATTCGTCTTTCGCGGATTGTCTCTGCTGCCCCGCACTGTCCGTCTTTTTATAGGTAAACGTCTTGGCCATATTGATCCCGACGCGAGGACCGAGAAAGACATAGAAACGGGAGGAGAACGGAGCGATTCTCAAGCTCGGCTCGATTGAAATATAGCTCAGTGTCGTGGATAGAGACGCGGTACAAGTATCGCAGGGATTAACAACGTCATCCCACTTTCCGCGCCGGTCATCGTATCCCACGTACAGCATTCCGCCCCATACGGGATTCGGGCGGTATTCTAAACCTAATGCCAAATAGGGTCCCACTCCAGAACCCTGATGAAATGGGACCGGGGTGGTCAGGCTGTCGCTCAGGATTTGAGCCGTTCCATTGTACCAATTTAGATTCGCAGCGCCGGCTCCGCCGAACCACCACCGTGGCCGCGGCCGAATCCCTTGGGCATGAAGCAATGCCGGGACCGAGAGCACGAGGATCGAAACGAGAATGAATCGGCGGATCAACGTATGAAACTGAAACATAGTGACCTCATTGAAAAGCGGTGTAAATTGTCGTGCCCGGCAAAGGCCAGCGGGAGGATATACTCTCGCTGGCCTGCTCATGCCGGGAGTTTACCGATATCGAGTTCCGCCCTGAACAAATACCCCGGGAGCGGGCATGGTTACGATATTGAAATCTAACGTAACCGCGGCAATCCGTGTCAACGCTCGGCCGTCCAACACTGCCCCGGTCGTAATCGTAATGGATTGATCAGCCAGGATGTTTCCCTTGAAGACCGAGTTCGTTCCCAGCGTAGCTGAAGAACCAACCTGCCAAAAGATATTCCGGGCCTGTGCGCCGCCACTCAAAATAACTTGACGACCTACAGTCGTGGTCAGAGTTGACGCGATCTGGAAGATCCATACCGCATTCTCGTCGCCTTGGGCATCGAGCGTGAGATCGCCCGATGAAATCTCAAGCGAGGAGGTGGAATTGTAGAGGCCGGGAGCAAGGGTTTGCCCACCAATATTTCCGGCCACATTGATCGGCGCAGTTGTCCGTCCGGCGGCATCATTGTAGGCGGTGGTCAAGTCGAGTTTAGCTTGCGCGGCGACGGGATCGGCCACATGCATCTCCCCATTAACCACCCCCGGCGGAAATCCGGTCACTGCGGTGCCTGGGCTCACTCCCAGATCTCCGTTGATGATCGTTTGACCCGTATTAGTCACTGCGGAGCCGGCCAGTATGGCAAAATCACCGGCCGATCTAAGGTCTACAGACTCAAGATTTGTCCCGGTGGTTCCGGTGGTGAAGCTGCACACAAAGTCGTTGGCCAATGGATTGCCTGCCACATCCTCGGCACCCGTTGTAATCCTGAATGTATATTCGGTATTGGGTTCAAGATCGCTTGCCGGCGTGAAGGTAGCTTCGGTGTCGATCACAGAATACGAGACGATTCCTGTTACCGGAGTTTGGCCGGGTCCTGTCAACGTGAACGTTACCGTGCTGATGGTTGAAGGATCCATAGCTTCACTGAAGGTTGCCGTGACAATCGAAGTGACCGTAACATCGGTGTCATTACAAGCCGGAACGGTAAACACCACGGTAGGCGGGGTCACGTCTGCCGTTGCGCCGGTCGTGAAGGTCCACACGTAGTCATTGACCATTGCATTGCCGGTCACGTCCCTGACACCGGTCGTAATCGTGGCCGTATAATCCGTGCTCGGCGTCAAATCGCTTGCCGGATTAAAGGTTGCCGTCACACCAATGTAAGTCACCGTTCCGGAAATGAACGTTACTCCATGTTGCACAGTGAAGGTTGTCGTAGTGATCGTTGAAGGATCCATCGCTTCACTAAACGTGGCGGTGATGTTCCCGTTCAACGAAACATCCGTGGCGCCATTCGCCGGTACAGTGGAAATCACAGTAGGCGGGGTCACGTCTGCTGTTGCGCCGGTGGTGAAGGTCCACACGTAGTCATTGACCATTGCATTGCCAGCCACGTCCCTGACTCCGGTCGTAATCGTGGCCGTATAATCCGTGCTCGGCGTCAGATCGCTCGCCGGATTGAAGGTTGCGGTCACTCCGGTGTAGGTCACCGTTCCGGAAATGAATGTTGCCCCTTGCTGCAAGGTCATTGTGAAGGTGGTGATCGTT
>CAYORN010000002.1:506029-968353 GCA_964406405.1 uncultured Alphaproteobacteria bacterium
TCCGGAAATGAATGTTGCCCCTTGCTGCAAGGTCATTGTGAAGGTGGTGATCGTTGAAGGATCCATCGCCTCACTAAAGATGGCGGCAATGTTGCCATTCAGCGATACACCTGTGGCGCCATTCGCCGGTACAGTGGAAATCACCACGGGCGGTGTAACGTCCGCGGTTGTGCCGGTGGTGAAGGGCCACACGTAGTCGTTGACCATTGCATTGCCAGCGAGGTCCCGAACTCCGGTCGTAATCGTGGCGGTGTAGTCCGTGCTCGGCGTCAGATCGCTCGCCGGATTAAAGGTCGCGGTCACCCCAGTGTAGGTCACCGTTCCGGAAATGAATGTTGCCCCTTGCTGCAAGGTCATTGTGAAGGTGGTGATCGTTAACGGATTCATCGCTTCACTAAACGTGGCAGTGATATTTCCATTCACCGACACGCCCGTAGCACCGCTCGCCGGAACAGTGGAAATCACCACGGGCGGCGTAACGTCCGCGGTTGTGCCGGTGGTGAAGGTCCACACGTAGTCATTGACCATTGCGTTGCCGGCCACGTCCCTGACACCGGTCGTAATCGTGGCGGTGTAGTCTGTGCTCGGTGTCAGATCGCTCGCCGGATTAAAGGTTGCGGTCACCCCGGTGTAAGTCACCGTTCCGGAAACCGACGTCGTACCATGGCGCAAAGTAAAGGTTGTCGTAGTGATCGTTGAAGGATCCATCGCCTCACTAAAGATGGCGGCAATGTTGCCATTCAGCGATACACCTGTGGCGCCATTCGCCGGTACAGTGGAAATCACCACGGGCGGTGTAACGTCCGCGGTTGTTCCGGTGGTGAAGGTCCACACGTAGTTATTGACCATTGCATTGCCAGCGAGGTCCCGAACTCCGGTCGTGATCGTGGCGGTGTAGTCCGTGCTCGGCGTCAGATTGTTTTCCGGATCGAAGCTCGCCGTCACACCAATATAAGTCACCGTGCCGGAAATGAACGTTGTCCCGTGCTGCAAGGTCATTGTGAAGGTGGTGATCGTTAACGGATTCATCGCTTCACTAAACGTGGCAGTGATATTTCCATTCACCGACACGCCCGTAGCACCGCTCGCCGGAACAGTGGAAATCACCACGGGCGGCGTAACGTCCGCGGTTGTGCCGGTGGTGAAGGTCCACACGTAGTCATTGACCATTGCGTTGCCGGCCACGTCCCTGACACCGGTCGTAATCGTGGCGGTGTAGTCTGTGCTCGGTGTCAGATCGCTCGCCGGATTAAAGGTTGCGGTCACCCCGGTGTAAGTCACCGTTCCGGAAACCGACGTCGTACCATGGCGCAAAGCAAAGGTTGTCGTAGTGATCGTCAACGGATCCATCGCTTCACTAAACGTGGCGGTGATGTTCCCGTTCAACGAAACATCCGTGGCGCCGTTCAACGGGACGGTAGAAATCACGGTTGGCGGAGTGTTGTCACAGTTCTGCGTTGTTCCGCCGTCGTCGCTTGCACATCCAACCATAAGCACAGCCAGAAATAAGGCCAGCAGCCATACCTCTACTAAGAAGCGCTTGCGGTTATACATTGTTGTCTCTTTCTATGAAAAATTGTCAATTACAGAGCGTACTGGACATGAACGGTCAACAGTCCATAATTTCGTCGTGATCGTCGGGAGGATCACAGCCTCCAGTTTGTATGTCATCTGACACTGTCATCTGAAACTATCATTTGACATTGTCATCTGACACTGTCAAATGACAATATAACCATTTATCCGACATTTTCATCATATTTCAGCAAATTATCACAAATTTTTTGATTAATTTGCATGTATTTCGGATTGTTTTGGGGTCTTTAATGCTCTATCACAGTTTTTCGATGATACAAGAGGAGAGGCATCCTCGAACCAGTCTGGGTGCTTGACCGGCAGTGAGGTGCGGCCTCGCTGGCCGGGTTTCGATCCGCTGGAGCAAGATCCGGCATAGCCCAAACGGTTTGAGTCACAGCATATGGCACGTGAAGCGCCATCGTCTGAGAAAAGTAGTGCAGAACTTTGGGCAGTTTGTTGACTCTCGATGCGTATTTCATTAACTTGAAATTCAATATCTTCGGCGGAGAATTCATCCTTTCCGGAAACTTTAGATGAGCGAATCTTCCGCTGAAGCAGTGGCAGGGTTCGCTCGTGCTGTTTTGGGTCGAGGGCTGACTTCATTATCGTCATAGCGAACATGACGGCAATCGCCGGCATCGTAGCGTTCGCACTGCTCATTCTGTCTTCGGCCGCCTACCCTTATCACCATCATAGCAAAGATAACGATGGCCGATAGGGCATCGAGATGTCGCGCAGCGGCATACAAAGCATCCGCATACGGTCCTACCTTCATCATCATCGTAGCAAAGATGACGGTGTAGCCGGAGGCGTAGCATCCGTACAGCTTCAGAACAATGGGGGCGATCACATTTACAGTTCCATTTTGGACGATTGTTTTGTGCATACCATTTCGAATCAAGACTCCAATAGTCAGGGTTTCCAACCATCAGGAGATCATCATGAAGTCGTACCATATCGTAGGTTTGGCATTGCTTCTCCTTGTTACCGACGCGTTTGCTCAGCCGGACAGCCTGTGGAGCAATATGTTTGGCGGGCCGTCCAGCGAAGTCTGCTATTCCGTGCAGCAGACATCAGACGGCGGCTATGTTCTGGGAGGATACACGGGGAGCTTTGGTGCGGGAGCGGATGATTTCTGGCTGGTAAAAACCGATGCCAATGGTGACAGCCTGTGGAGCCACACCTTTGGAGACCAAGGGGACAATAAATGCCAGTCCGTCCTTCAGACGGGTGACGGTGGGTACGTCTTGGTGGGCTGGAAGGGGGTCTTGCATAACGGAAACTACACCGACGACTTCTGGCTGATCCGAACCGACGCCAACGGCGACAGCATCTGGAGTCGCACCGTTGGCGGCGATGCGCCGGAATATGCCTATTCTCTCCAGCAGACGACAGACGGCGGCTACATCATGGGGGGAATGACCTTCGGCGGGCCGAATACCTTTGATATGGCTCTGATGAGAGTCTCCTCTACTGGTGACAGCCTGTGGGCTCGTCGCTACGGTGGTCTCAATGCAGAAAGATGCTATTCCGTACAGCAGACGACTGACGGCGGTTACATTCTGGCAGGTTATACCCTGTCGTTCGGTCACGGCAACTCCGACTTCTGGGCGATCAAGACGAATGCCGCAGGTGACAGTGTTTGGAGTCACGCCTACGGCGGCGAGGGTGGCGAAGAGTGCACCAGTGTGCGGCAGACACTGGACGGAGGCTACGTTCTCGCGGGGACCACAAGCTCCTTTGGCCCGAACCCGGGCTCTCTAAACTTCTGGCTCGTAAGGATTGATGCGAACGGCGACACCCTGTGGACAAGGGCCTACGGTGGAGACGGGACGGATGCCTGTGAATCGCTTGGGCTTCTTCCTGATGGCGGATTCATTCTGGCGGGAATTACCCCAAGGGGAAATTTCGACATGTGGCTGGTCCGAGTTGATGCGGACGGGAACATGCTGTGGAATCGCACTTTTGGCGGCAGCGGAACGGACCGCTGCTTTTCTGTGGCTCGTACAACCGATGGCGGCTATGTCCTCGCGGGCGAAACGGCCGCGAATATGTGGCTGGTGAAAACGGGACCCGATGGCGGCGGCCCGACCACGCTGCTGACGGAGGGTTTTGAAGGCAGCTTTCCTCCGGCGGGCTGGCAGGTGCAGCAACTTGGACCAGCCTCGGAGAATTGGCGACCTCTGGCCGGAGCATCCGGTGTCGGTTGTGGGGATAATGTGCATACGGGCTCGAACGCGGTCTTTCATAATGACGACATGGGCGAAGCGGGAGTAGATGTGCGGGACATTCTGATCTCGCCTTCCCTCACTGTGCCGAGCGCCGCCACCGAGGTCCGGCTGACTTTCTTTCAGCGCAACTGCTGGGTCCCAAGCTACTATACCGACAGCACACATCATTGGGTGCTGAGTTCCATGAATGGAGGAGCTTGGACATTGCTCGCGGAACTCGATCAGCAACAGACCGAATGGGGTGAAATAAGTCTCCTCATTCCCGGAGCGGCCGGACAACAGTTGCGGATCGGTTTCGATTACCAGGGAGACTTTGCCACGGAGTGGTATCTGGATGATGTGCAGATTACGGCCCAAACGTCGCAAGGGGCCAGAGATCACTCTGTCTTGCCCACGACGATCCTGCTGTCAGACCCGTACCCGAATCCGTTCAATCCTTCGACGACACTTGCTTTCGATCTTTCCAGAGCGAGACACGTTTCGCTGCGCGTGTTTGATCTGCTGGGGCGTGAAGTTGCGGTGCTGAAGGACGGCTTTGTGGAAGCCGGAAGATATCGTGTGATGTTTGACGGCAGCGGCTTGGCATCAGGAATCTACTTTGCGCGGCTGGATGCTGGTTCGTTTTCGCAGACAAAAAAGCTGATGCTGCTGAAATAGAATACGAATTCCAAGTCAGAGCAGATTCGAGTCATATTCGAGAGTAAGCTGTGACATTTGTTGCGAGCCGAGCAAGAGTCTCGCGCAACCCAGCCGACATTTTCTGTTGGATCGCTTTGAGAACAGTTATCTGTAATGTGCATCGAACATAGCAACCCACAACTCAAGGAACGAGAAAACCATGAAGACAAAGCTCCTTTCCTGTTTATGGCTGGCAAGTCTATGCGCGGCCACGCCAAGCATGGGGCAAACGTGGACGGCACAAACCAGCGGGACGACCGTGTATCTATTGGGAGTTGCCTTTGTAGACGCGAACAACGGTTGGGCGGTAGGTGGAGGCGGCAAGATCCTGAGAACAACGAACGGAGGTGATACGTGGACGGAGCAATTCAGCTTGTCGAGCAATGATCTGTACGGTGCGGCCGCTTTGGATGTGAATACCGCCTGGGCGGTGGGTGGAAATGGCACGATTCGGAAAACAACAAACGGGGGCCAGGAGTGGACGAACCAATCCGTTACCGGAATGACCGAGTGGCTGTACGACGTGGTCTTTCTGGATCAGAACACGGGGTGGACGGTGGGTTGGTTCGGCACGATCATGCGGACGACGAACGGGGGCCAGACCTGGACAATGCAAAGCAGCGGAACGACCGAAATACTATCGAGAGTGTCCTTTGTGGATGGGAACAACGGCTGGGCGGTGGGCTCTTATGGCACGATCCTACGGACGACAAACGGAGGCCAGGCCTGGACGGCGCAAACCAGCGGAACGGTTAATACTCTCTACGGCGTGGTTTTTGTGAACGGGAACAACGGCTGGGCGGTGGGTGGTGCCGGCACGATTCTGCGGACGACAAGCGGGGGTGAAACGTGGGCGGCCCAAACCAGTGGAACGAACTTGTATTTGTTTGACGTTGCCTTTGTAGATGGGGACAACGGCTGGGCGGTGGGCGACTATGGTGTGGTCGTAGGGACAACGAACGGGGGTGAGACGTGGGCAACGCAAAGCAGCGGAACGATTATTTGGCTTAAGAGTCTGGCGTTTGTGGACGGGAACAACGGCTGGGCGGTGGGCGGGTTTGGCACGATTCTCAGGTATGATTCCAGTGGTGCGGCCGCCGATCCACAAATTACCCTTCAACCAACATTCTTCAGCCTTTCCAGCTATCCCAATCCGTTCAATACTTCAACGACGTTAGGCTATGATCTTCCGAAGGCTGGACGCGTTTTTTTGCGCGTGTTATGACCTGCTGGGGCGAGAGGTTGCTGTGTTGAAGGACGGCCTTGTCGAAGCAGGTACATATCGCGTGACGTTCGACGGCAACGCGTTAGCATCAGGGATCTATTTCGCACGGCTGGATGCAGGAAAGTTCTCGCAGACGAAGAAGCTGATGCTGTTGAAGTAGGAGCGAAGGATTACCGCACATAACAAGATTGTTCTTCAAGAGAGGGAAATCGGTTATGATTTCATCCAAGTATGTGGTACGGAGTGTTGCGGCGCTTTTGCTTCTGGCGCTGTCGGCGTTGGGTTTTGCCGCACGGATTGTCTCGGGGGTGACATGCCGCAGCGTTACCCAGCCGGGGAATGTTCCCGTTGGCATTCAGGATGAGTTTGTGCCCGACGCGGAAGCGATTCACATGGTTATGGCGATGGCCGACGTCGCACCCGGCACGGCGGTGGAGGCGATTTGGGTTTCGATGAATGCGATCAGCACGCCGAATTATGCCATTGACTCCAGCACGGTCGTCACGAAAGAGGGCGAGTCGCGCATTCATTTCGCGCTCTCGCGTCCGACGAACGGCTGGCCGGCGGGCGACTATCAAGTCCTGCTTTACGTGAGTGACACCTTTATCACCAGCGTACCCTTCAAGATTGCCTCTGCAAAAGCGTCGCCGCCGGCAAATGAAAGCAGATCGTCGGGAGCGGCTGCGGGCGGCGGACAGCCATCAGTAATTGGCTGCTGGTTGTGCGAGAGCGAAGGAGAGAGATCAGAGATGGAGTTCCGGGAGGACGATGTCGCATTGTTCGACGGTGAGCCGTCACGGTATGCCTTGACAGATGATGCAATTCAGGTCGAAACGGAATTCGGAGTCATTGACTATCCCTACAAACTGGAAGGAAACTCGCTCGTCCTGATCTTCCCCGGCGATTATCGCATTCCCTGCACGAGGATCAAGTGCGAGGGGGGCAAGCGTCCTGTTGCGGAGGATCAGCGGGGAACATACGAACAGAGTGCTGTGCCGCCGTCGCGCCAGATGGAAGGATCCGGGAACGAGCACCTGCTGCGCGGCATGTTCTGTCACTGGAGCGGGTCGTCATCCTCGTACTCGGGGAGTAGCTACTCGCATTCGCTGCGGGTGAGCTTCGACGGTCAAGGGCACTTTGCCACAGGATCGGAATCCTCTTTTGACAATCCGTCGGGGCTGGGTTATGGTTCGGGCGACGGCTCCGGCGGCACGTATTCCATCAAAACCTGCGGGTCACAGAGCCAACTGACCCCGGAGAAACTATCTCACGGCGGCTATCGCCCGACGGCGTGCACCCACACGCGATTTCGCGCTGTGTTAGAAATGCCTGTAACCCCATAACTCAAGTCGCAAGAATATAGACTTAGATAGCAATACAGACGCTTCGTCGCGTGTGCTGATCGCGCTGCTTCTGTTTGGCTGGGATAAGAGACCGTTTCTTCAGTCCCTGCCGTCTCCACCACCGAAGCTCCTGGTAGCATCAATGTTATCAGGAGCTTTCTCTCTTCTATGAGTACTCTTCGAATGTCTGAAACCGACGTTTTTAACATCTGCTGGCCCAGGGAATTGCAGGGCAGATGCACTCAGAAGTTACCTGAATCCAAGTGCGGAGCTTCGCCAGGACTCAGTGTAGCAAGTACAGCTAAAGAGGCATCGGCCCTCACAACGAAGTGGAGCAAACCGATGACTAATGACCTATTATTGACATGATCCGGGATGATCATGTCCGTTGTGTCAAATTCAAATATTATCAAATCCTCATCCTTTTCTCCTATTAATTAATAGATCATAAACAATTAGATCGTGACGCATTTCACCTACAAGCTCAAAAAATGCTGTTTCTAAAGATTCAAGTTAAGCTAATCAAAGAGAAAACAAAATTCAGGATTAGATGAATATGTTATCAACTACCCCTTGACAGTGCTTTAGCAACTTTGTATCTTAGGAAGTGATTCGTGAAAAATCACGCCATCTACCTCTCCGGTGGTAAATCGTCGAAACCTCTAAGGTTTTCGCTCTTCCATCCAACCCGCGGGCTTTTCTCAGGCGTAGAGAGCTGTCGCTATCCATAATTGTCTCCCCGGAACAATTGCTGAAACCACTCCCTGCATCCGTCCACGACCTATGTCAGAAAAATATCTGATTCAGATCCCTGACATGGAATTCTGGAAAGGACTCGTGCCCTGCCAGATTGGCTGTCCGATCCATACGGATGCCGGCCGCTATGTGCAGCTCATTTCGGAGGGCAGGATCGAGGACGCGTACAAGACAGCGCGCTCACCGAATCCTTTCGCCAGTGTATGCGGCCGGGTATGTGCTGCTCCGTGCGAGGATGTTTGCCGTCGCGGCAAAATTGACGCGCCAGTAACCATCCGGGCGCTCAAACGTTACGCCACGGAGAAGTTCGGCGTCGAATCGCTGTCGCCCAACACACTCGACTCGCTGTTCAACGGAGCGAATGAACCGGGCAACAAGTGGACTTGGCATCTGCCGGTTCAGACCCAAACGCGTAAGAATATCGCTTCCAAGCGAGTGGCGGTGATTGGCTCGGGTCCTGCCGGGCTTTCCTGCGCGCACGATCTGGCCTTTATGGGCTATCGTGTAACCGTATTTGAAGCGACGGGGATTTCCGGCGGAATGCTGCGTCACGGAATTCCGGAGTATCGTCTGTCACGCTCGATCATCGAGCAGGAAGTTAATCGCATCAAGTCCCTGGGGGTCGAGATCCGCTTCAATGCCCCGCTGGGAGAGAAGTACGGACTGGAAGAAATCCGCAAGGAGGGATTCGAGTCCGTTTTTATTTCCGTTGGAACGCAGCGCGGCCGCGGTCTGAACATCGAAGGCTCAGATCTGGACGGGGTCATCAAGGCGATTGACTACCTGCTCAATATCAATAATGGCTACCGTGTGAATGTGGGGTCAAAGGTCTTGGTCATCGGCGGCGGCTTTGTTGCCTTTGACGCGGCGCGAACGGCATTGCGCGGGGCGGAAGAGCTGGACACGTCGGATCTTCATACGGCGGTTGATGCCGCTCGTCTCGCCCGGCGCGGTGGCGCCGAAGAAGTGCATATTGCGAGTCTGGAGTCCTTTGCGGAGATGCCGGTCCTGCGCACGGCACAGGGACATGAAGAGTTTGAAGAAGCGGTGCATGAGGGCGTTCGTTTTCATCCGCAACGCGGGCCGAGACGATTCGTGGGTGAAAACGGCCGGGTGCGTAAGGTCGAGTTTCGAGGCGTGCGGCGCACCTATGATGATGACGGACGGTTCAATCCCATCTATGACGACAGTCTTGCCGAAAGTCTGGACGTGGACACGGTGATTCTGGCGGTCGGGCAGCAGGCCGATCTCTCCTTCATTAAACCGCCCGACGGCATTGAATTGACACCAGCCGGTTTCATCAAGGTCCAACCGGACACGCTGGCCACCAGCGCTCCGGACGTCTTCTCGGGCGGCGATGTCGCGTTCGGTCCGCGCAATATTATTGATGCCGTGGCCAACGGGAAGCGCGCCGCGCTTTCCATAGACGAGTACCTTCGCGGCCGTGCGCCCAAGACGTATTATGTTCTCGATATTGAGAAGATCCCGACGCGGCAATACAGCCGGCCAGAGGAATATGAGACGCATCCGCGCACGACGCCGCCGACGATTGACCTCAACCGCCGCACCGGGATTTCCGAGGTCGAGACCGGTTTCGACGACGAACAGGCACGCATTCAAAGCGAGCGCTGCTTGGCCTGTCATATTCAGACCATTTATGACGCCGAAAAATGCGTGCTCTGCAACCGCTGCGTGGACGTTTGTCCCGAGTTCTGCCTGAAGATTGTTCCGTTCGACGATCTCGACTTGGACGACGCAACGCGAACGCAGCTCGCCGACCATTATCGGTTGAATCCGCAGGAAACGGCGTCGGTCATGATCAAGGACGAGGACAAGTGCATCCGTTGCGGGTTGTGCGCCATTCGCTGCCCGACGGACGCGATGACGATGGAGCTGTTCTACTACGAGGAGCGCGAGACTGCTGTGACACGTTCCGGCAGCGCGACATGACGTCAAACATTATCCGGCCCAAGAGTAAGTGACGATGAAACTGTTCCGCAAATCCGCCGCTGACCCGGCAAGAACCTCGGAGACTCCCGAGGTCGCCGATTCGTCGCGACGTTCCTTCCTGCAGAAGCTGGGATCCATCGGAGCGCTCGCGAGTTTTGGAGGGATAACCTATCAGTCCCTGCGCTCCCTGGTGCCCAACGTGCTTTATGAACCGGATCTGAGGGCCAAAATCGGCTTTCCGGGGCAGCTGCCGGAGGGCGTGACTTTTCTGGAGGACCGGCGGCTCTTCATCTTTCGCGAAGGCAAGTCTTTCTATGCGATATCGGCCTCGTGCACGCATCTGGGATGCACCGTGAAGTACACCAAGCTGAATCAGCCGAAGCGCGTAAAGATTGGCGGAGAGGAAAAGGAAATTCCGTTTGAATTTCATTGCCCCTGCCACGGCTCGAAGTATTATGCCGACGGGACCAATTACTCCGGCCCGGCTCCCCGGCCGCTGTACTGGTATAAGCTCGAAATTGCTCCGGATGACGGGCAATTGATCGTGGACATGAACACGGAAGTTGAGCGCAATTTCCGGCTCACCGTATAACGGGCACATGCTGCGCCCGGAAATATCCGAATTATGCCAGAGAATACGACTCTTAAGCGCCTTCATCGCAAGCTGACCTGGACGTGGAACCCGCGCAGCGAGCGGGAGTCCGGCGATTCAATCGTCCGGAATATTCTTCTGCACTGGTTCCCGAATAAAGTGAGCCTCGGCAGCTTGTCCTGGTCTTACTCGATGTGGCTGGGCACGATTTCCTTCGTGCTTTTTGTCATTCTGACGGTGACCGGCGTCGTCCTGATGTTCTTTTATGTTCCGTCGGTGGAACGCGCCTACGGCTCCATCAAGGATATCCAGTATGTCATCTCGTTCGGCTGGCTGCTGCGGGCCGTGCACCGCGTGGCCGCGCATCTGATGGTGGCTTCCGTATTTCTGCACATGATGCGCGTGTTCCTGACCGGCGCCTACAAGAACGGTGCGGCCAGAGACGCGAAGCGTCCGGTGAATTGGATCATCGGAATTGTTCTCCTCCTGTGCACATTTCTGTTGTCCTTTACCGGGTATCTGCTCCCGTGGGATCAATTGGCTTTCTGGGCCATCACGGTGGGAACTAATATCGGCCGCGCGGCTCCGGTGGTGGGAGATTGGCTGCGATTTGTCCTTCTTGGCGGCAACACGATTGATCAGCCGGCGCTGCTCCGCTTCTACGTTCTGCACGTGTTCGCTCTGCCCACCGTGGTGTTCCTGCTTTTCTTGTATCACATGTGGCGGATTCGCAAGGATGGCGGCCTGGCGATTCGCGACAAGGAGCTGCTGAACGCCAAGCCCGCGCCCACGTCGCCCGTACTCTCGAAAACCTATTCTTTGCTGGGCATTCGAAACGGGAGTAGCGTACATGTGCAGACGAAGGTCATGGACGAGGAAGCGAACACCGTTCCCGCGTCACCGAACCTGACGCGCCGCATTTGGCTCGTAACGCTGGCGACAATCGTTCTGACCGTCGTGCTGGCGCTGGTCTTCGGTGCGCCGCTGGAAGCGCCGGCCAATCCATCGGTGACGCCGAATCCGGCTAAGGCTCCGTGGTATTTCCTCTGGCTTCAGGAGATTGTCACGATCACGACGATCAAGCTGGGATTTTTTACGATCAACGGTGCGTTGATCGGCGGCGTGGTCCTGCCCGGCCTGCTTGTGCTGTTGGGCGTGGTTTGGCCATACGTGGACAAGTCGGGGCTTGGGTCGGTGGGCGTGTGGATGGCGCGGGAGCGCCGCATCCAAAACTCGATTTTTCTGACCGTCTGTATCGCGATTGCCATTCTGACCATTATCGGTACGTTCCTCCGGGGACCTTATTGGGGCTTCTACTGGCCTTGGCAGGGGTGGCCGGAAGCGCCGCTTCACTTCTGAGAAGACCGGATCTACCTCATGGAATCGAACAAAGCAGGAATGCCCATGAATCGTGTGCGCAAAGACCCGAACTCAAAGCTTGTGCGTACCGACCGGCTGCTCGTGAGCCTGTTCAGCATCGGATTACTCGCTCTGACGGCCTATGCCTTCTATGACTATTATGTGCCGAAGTGGCGCTATTATCAGCGGGAATTCAAGGCAACGGTCCGGGAAATCCTGGGCGAAGAGAAAGCGGAAGGCATCACCACCGGCTTGCAGCAAGTCTATGTGAAAGAACTGAATCGCGTGGACCGCTGCACGACCTGTCACATGGGTATGGGATGGAAAGGACTTGATGCTGCGCCGCAGCCATTCCGCTCGCATCCGAAGGAGATCATGGACAAACACCCGGTCTCCCAATACGGCTGCACAATTTGTCATGGCGGACAAGGCTATGCAACCACTACGGGTGCCGCTCACGGCATGGTGGAGCACTGGGAAGAACCCCTGCTGGGAGAAGAGATGGGGGAATTCTACGTGCTGAGCAACCGCGAGGCCATGATGCAGGTCCGCTGCAATCTCTGCCATCGCTTTGACAAGGAAACAGCGGGGGCGGAGTACATCAACCGCGCCAAGCAACTTGTCAACGAGAAAGGCTGCCGCGCCTGTCATGTGATCAACAGCCGCGGGGGCACCGTGGGGCCGGATCTGACCTTTGAAGGAGACAAGTCTCCGGAACAGTTCAATTACGAACGCATCCAGGGATTTCCCACTCAGTTCTCATGGCATCTGGCGCACTTCAAGAATCCCAAGGAACTCGTGCCGGAAACGGTTATGCCCAGCTTCGGATTCTCAGGAATGGACGCGCAATCTCTGTCCATGCTGGTGATGAGTTGGAAGCGGCACAGCCTGCCCGTGGCATACATTCCGGGGAACAACGTCAAGGACGTTCCGACTCCCGAGGAAGTCGCCAAAGAAGAGCGGATGTCCAAAGGGCCGGGCGCGTTCTTTGTGAAGCATAACTGTTTCCTCTGTCATTCCGTTTCCACCTTGGGCATTGAAGCCGCGGCGCAGATCGGCCCCGATCTGTCCATTGCCGTGGAGGATGTTCAGGCGCGCTTCGGGCGGACGCTGGATGACTTCCTGGCGCGGCCCACCGGGACTATGCAGGTCGTGCTCTCCACCTTTATCACGCTCACGCCCGAGGAGAAAGCCGAAGCCATCGAAAAACTGCGCATTGCTTATGAACTGAAGCAGAAAGAACGCGCAGCCACGGCGCAGGCAAAGAAATAGCAGATCACCAACAACGATAACCACACGGATCATCCTTAGTCCGTTATCATCAAACGGAGAACCACTCATGAAAAAGTACTTTGTTTTGATCGGCCTTCTTCTGGCCGTCCTCCTTGCCGTAAGCTGCGGCGGAGGCGAAAAGTCCGGCAAACGAGGTCGGACGGGAGGCACGGAAGGTGCCCGCTCGGACGTGCAGGCGGCCGCCATCAAATCGTACGTGGCGCCCGGCGATCTGGACCAGTATTACCTGTTTGCGTCGGGCGGGCATTCCGGACAGGTGTACATCTATGGAGTGCCGTCCATGCGGCACCTCTCGACGATCCCTGTGTTCACGCCTTATCCGGCCACAGGATACGGGTTCGACAAGGAAACCAAGGAGATGCTCGGCAGGTTCACGTGGGGCGATTGTCATCATCCCGCCATCAGCGAAACCAACGGCGAATATGACGGGCGCTGGCTGTTCATACAGGACAACGCCAACAACCGCGTGGCGCGCATTGACCTGCGGGACTTCAAGACCAAAGAGATCCTCGGCCCGCTGCCAAACGTCTCGGGGAATCACTGCTCGTCGTTCGTGACCGAGAACACCGAATACATTCTCGCCGGATCACGTTTTTCGATCCCGCTGCCCAAGGGCACCTTCGAGAAGATCGAAGATTATGCCACGAAGTATAAGGGTGTGGTCGCAGGGATTACGGTGGATCCTAAGACCGGCAAGATGGCGCTCGGTTGGGAAATTCTCATGCCGCCCTTCAACTACGATTTGGGCGACGCAGGCAAAGGCCCCAGCAAGGATTGGGGTTTCTGGACGTGCTACAACTCCGAACGAGCGACCGGCAAGCTCGAGGTGACCTCGACGCAGAAGGACCGTGATTACGTCGTGGCCGTCAACTGGGTGGCGGCCGACAAGGCGATCAAAGACGGCAAGGGTAAGGTGATGGACGGCGTCAAGGTGCTCGACCCGAAAGAGGTCGAAGGCATTGTGTACTTGATCCCGGCGGCAAAATCTCCGCACGGCGTGGACATTAGCCCGGACGGCAAGTACATCATCGTCAGCGGCAAGCTGCAAAGCATTACGACCGTCTTCAACATCGAGAAGATGCTCACAACAATCCAGAAGAAAGATTTCACCGGCAACGAGGATGGCATACCCGTACTCAACTATGATGCGGTGAAAGATGCCGAAGTGAACGTCGGCCTCGGCCCGCTGCATACGCAGTTTGATGACAAGGGTTTTGCTTACACGTCCATGTTCGTAGAGAGCGCCATCGCCAAATGGAAGCTGGGAACATGGGAAGTCGTGGACAAGATCCCGGTGTCGTACAATATCGGCCACCTGTGCGCGGCGGAAGGCGACACGAAAAGCCCGGACGGGAATTACCTGGTGGCCCTCAACAAGCTCTCGCATGGGCGCCATCTCAGCGTGGGGCCGTCGCAGCCCGAGGCAATGCAACTGATTGACATCAGCGGGGAAAAGCAGGTTCTGCTCTACGACGCTTTCACGGAGCCGGAACCGCACTATGCGCAGATGATCAAGGCCGACAAACTCCACCCGATCGAGGTGTACCCGAAGGACGAGAACAAGAATCCCAAAGCCATCTGGGACGTGAATGACGCGAAGGTCGTCCGCAATGGAAAAAACGTCGAGGTGTACATGGTCGCGGTGCGTTCGACGTTCACCCCGCAGAGCATTGAGGTGCAGAAGGGAGACAAAGTCACGATCTACCTCACCAATATCGAACAGACGACGGACGAACTGCACGGCTTCGGGCTGAACGAATACAACCTGAACATTGTTGTTGATCCGGGCGAGACCAAGACCATTGAATTTGTAGCCGATCACGCCGGAGTGTATCCGTACTACTGCACCAATTTCTGTTCCGCGCTACATCAGGAAATGCAGGGGTACTTGCTCGTCAAAGGCTGACAAACCCGTCGGCTCAAAGCCGATTTCGCAACTCGGACAGCCCCCCTATCTGTTGACAGCGAGAAGGGGGGCTGTCTGCCAAACACGGGGCTCACTATGCAGAGTTTATTAGGCCGCGCTCATCGATTCTTCGACATCTCCATAGACTTGCGCAGCCGTATCCTGATTCTGGTTGCGGCGCTGCTCTTGGTGCCGACATTTTTCCTCCCGCTGTGGAAGATGTCGCTATACTCCAATCAGTTTCCGGATGGCTTGTCACTCCGCATTTACTCGTACAAACTGGAAGGACGCGTGACGCCGCTGCGCGACGACCTCAAGGAAATCAATTCGCTGAACCACTATATCGGGATGCGACCGCTGCGGGAGGAAGATTTTACCGAGTTCCGCTGGATTCCATTCGTCGTGGGAGCCATTGTTTTGCTGAGTCTAAGAGTGGTTGTTCTGGGAAAGATGTCAAAGCTGGTGGATTTGCTGGTACTGCTCTCTTACTTTGGTTGTTTCTCGCTTTGGAGCTTTTATCGCAAACTCTACCTCTACGGCCATGATCTGGATCCGACGGCCGCCGTAACGGTGGATCCGTTCACACCCCCGCTGTTGGGCTACAAGCGCATGGCCAATTTCGACATCTACAACTATCCCGATGTGGGTTCATGGTTTATGGCGGCGGCTCCGCTTATTCTGCTGATCGCCATCTATTTGTCCTGGCGGAGCGGTCGCAAGAAGGGTACGCTTGCGGGTTAGACTCATGCCTGCAAACTTTGCGTGTGCGGCGCTGCCGCTGCTCTTGTTGCTCGCGGTCGAGCTTCCCGCTCTGGATCTCCAGCAAAGCATTGACGCGGCAAGGCCCGGAGATACTCTCAGAGTCCCCGCCGGAGTGCACGAGGGTAATCTGGTCGTGCGGCAGCGCGTGGCGTTGGTCGGAGCGGAGAACGCCGTGCTCCGTGGCGACGGAACTGGGAGCGTGATCGCGATTGCCGCCGATTCCTGCATCGTGAGCGGTTTTATCATCGAACGGTGCGGACGGACGCTCGCGGATGACAATGCCGGTATTCTGGTTCGCTCGTCTCACAATCGTATTGAGAGAAATGTGCTGCGGGACGTGCTGTTCGGGATTTATCTGCGCGGCGCGGACTCCAATTTCGTTTCCGGCAACAGCATCACGGGCCGCAAAGAGCTGTCATTGGGTGATCGAGGAAGCGGGATCCATCTTTGGGATTCCAACGGCAATGTGCTGACCCGCAATGTGATTACGGACATGCGCGACGGGTTCTACATTCAGAATGCCAATCATACCCGGATCGAATACAACAAAGTGTTCAATCTGCGCTATGGCCTGCACTACATGTACGCCGATTCCAACACTTTTCTATTCAACCAGTTTTACGACAATGTTGCGGGCGCGGCCATCATGTACTCGACCGGCATTGTCATGCGGCACAACGCCTTCTTGCGCAACCGGGGCTTTGCTTCTTACGGCATCCTGTTTCAGGACTGTCACGATCTCACCGCGGATTCCAACCTGATGGTGGATAACGTGGTCGGCATGTTTTTTGAATCCACGACCGACTGCATATTTCGCCACAATGTTATCGCCTTGAACGACGTCGCGATGCAAATGTTCCAGAATTCGGTGAGTAATGTCTTTACCGAAAACAACTTCATCGACAATTTGAGCCCGCTGGTGCTGGTGGGCAAACAGACCGGGTCAGCCTGGAGCGCGGGCGGCCGCGGGAACTACTGGAGCGGATACGACGGATATGATCTGGATGACGACGGCATCGGGGATGTCCCCTTGAGAATTCAAAATGTTTTTGAATATCTGGAAGGCAAGCATCCCTATGCACGGCTGTACTTGTACAGCCCGGCGTCGCAGGCGCTGGCGATGTCCGCCGCCGCTTTTCCCATCCTCGAAGTGTCGCAGGAAATAGATTCGTATCCGCTGATGCGGCCCGCTGACCTGCGGGCGCTTCCGATTCTGCGGATGATCTCCGCGGACGAAGCGGCTTCGAGGAAGCACTCGTTTCCGCGTCACTTGGGAATGCTCCTGGCAACCGCTGCGGTCGCCTTGTTGGGCTTTGGATGGTGGTCGCGCCACACCTACAAGCGAGGCCGCTCATGATCCGCGTCGAGCATCTCACCAAACGCTTTGGCCGGTTCACAGCCGTAGAAGACGTCTCGCTTCACATCCGACCGGGCGAGGTATTTGCGTTTCTGGGACCGAACGGCAGCGGAAAGACGACTACGATGAAGACCATTGTCGGTCTGAATCTGGCCACACATGGCCGCGTGGAAGTAGCAGGGACCGACGTTCGCGCTCGAACGAAAGAAGCGCGGCGGATGGTATCCTACCTGCCGCAGCGCGTGATGTTTCCCGAGAATCTGCGCACGCGCGAAATCCTGCGTTTTTACGCGCGGCTGCGAGAGATCCCGGAGGTGAAATGGAAGGCCGCTCTGGAGCGAGCGCACTTTGACGGTTTCGGTGACAAGTACGTCGGGGAATTATCCGGCGGCATGATTCAGCGGCTGGGTCTCGCCGTGGTAGCGATGCCGGACGCTCCCGTGCTCATTCTGGATGAGCCGACCGCGAACCTCGATCCCCAAGGGGTCAAGCGCTTCCGCGATTTCGTGCTCGAACAAAAGGCGGAAGGGAAGACCATCGTGTTTTCAACGCACCTTCTTGCCGAAGTAGAACTCCTCGCCGACCGGGTCGGCATTTTCGTCAATGGCCGGCTGCCGGCAGTGGAGTCTGTTTCGGCGCTGCACGAACGCTATCTGGAGTACCGAACCATGGAAGATCTGTATCTGCATTATGTGGAAGACCATTCGTAGTTTTCGTAAGCCATGTCTCATCATCCTCGGGCTGGCCGCGTGGGCGGTTCTCTTCCTGGCCTGCCGCTCTTCCGGCGTGAAGCCGGTGGAAATCTTCCCCGAGGACAACTGTGCTCTCTGCCGCATGGCGGTATCGAATCTCGCTTTTGCTTCGGAGATTGTCACCGTCGAAGGCGAGGCCCTGAAATTTGACGATCTCAGTTGTTTGGAAGAATACCGGTCGGCCCATCCGGACCTGCGCATCGCCGCCACCTATGTTAAGGACTATGACACAAAGGTGTGGCTCCGCGAAGAACAGAGTGTGATTGTCGAAACCGGTCTCGATACCCCCATGGGTTCGGGGAAAGCCGCTGTCCGCGATTCCCTGCGCGCGCGGGATCTCGTCAAGCAGTTTCCACTACGGCCGGCCAATTAGCTCCGGAGCGCGCCGCTCCCATGGAATCATGAACCGTCACGTCATCTGGGAAATCGCTCGCCAGGAATTGACCGTCAGCATCCGGAACAAATGGACGGCCATTTTCGCGGCTGTCTTCTGCCTGCTGGTGGTCGCCGTGTCTTATGCCGGGACGATTACGGAAGGCTTCACCGGGATGGAGAGCTTCACGCGTACCTCGGCCAGCATTTTGAATCTCGTGCTCTACATAATTCCTTTGCTTGCCCTCACGATGGGCACGCTTAGCTTTACGGGAGATCGCGGCGCGGCGGAACTGCTCTATGCGCAGCCGGTTTCGCGCGGGGAGATTCTCGTCGGCAAACTGGCCGGATTGTTCAGTTCTTCGTGTGTCTCGACCCTTGCGGGGTTCACCGTTGCCGGGCTGGTCATCTTGTGGAAAAACGGGGCCGAGGGACTCGGCCGCTACCTCGCTCTCGTTGCGCTGTCACTGATGCTCGCGCTCGTTTTTCTGAGCCTCGCTGGCCTTGTTGCCACGATGACTCAGCGCAAAGCCCGAGCGTTCGGGTACGCTCTTTTTCTCTGGTTCTTCTTTGTATTGTTCTACGATTTGCTGGTGCTCGGCGGAACGCTGCTACTCTCAGGCCGCGCTTCGAAACTGCTGGTGTTCTTCTCGCTTTTTGGCAATCCGGTGGACATGGTGCGTGTCGCGTGTCTGATTACGCTCGAAAACGAGACCATCTTCGGCGCGGCAGGAGCCGTATTGCTCCGTTTTCTGGGAGGACCGACCTTGAGCCTGCTGATCCTGATCGGAGCGCTGGCGGCATGGGTCGTAGCGCCGGTTGGTATTGCATATCGTTTCCTCCTCCGACAGGATATCTGAGGCTGCCGGAACAGGAAAGGCTCCCTGATCCGCACGTATCTGCGCGCGACTCTCGAAAGTATTCAGTTCTCCCATGCTAAAATAAAATATAAACTTAGGTAGAATTTCAGACCATCAACAGCGTCAACGTATGACGCTGTTTTTGTTTTAGTTATTAATACCCATCGACCGTCGGATGAAAACACGATTCCATATGAATAGTTTTCTTGTCTATATGTAAAGTTTACTTGACATATTCAAAAAGAGTCTGTATATTGACTCAAGACCCGAGAGGCTATCAGGAAAATGAAAACGAATCTGCGACGATACCGGTTTGAGCGCGGTGAACTAAGCCAGCAGCAATTAGCTGACATGGTAGGAGTCTCGCGCCAGACCATTGTCTCCATTGAGCGCGGAGATTATGCTCCGTCCGTGAAACTTGCTCTACTCTTGGCGGCAAAACTGGATACGAAAGTTGAAAACCTCTTCATCCTCGAGGATAACGACTATGTTTAAGAAGGATCGGATCTTCTGGTGGGCGGCCAGTATATTCGTACTGGCGATCATCATCTATGCCATTACCGGAGAACAACTCTGGCTTGCCCTGATGATTGCCTCATACCTTCTGCGGCCGACGCTGGCATCACTCGGAGTCGCAAAGCGTTCCGTTGATGAGCGTCAAATGAGCATTCAGTATCGCTCGGGTAATATAGCCTTTGCGGCAATGATGATCACTGCCGTTGTTCTCGCCGCAGTGCAAAGTGCCAAAGGAGATCCCAACTGGGACATGTTCAACGAAATTATCATTGTCGGGCTGGCGGCAAAGGCTCTTTCCAATGTCTTACTCGTGAAAAACTTTCGCGAGGCGGCGTCCAGAATCATCATGGCCGTAGGACTGATGATTGCTCTCTTTGCGTCCATGTCGCATGGATTCTCCATCGGTACTCTGATGGAGGCTGCTCCGGGGCTGGCGATTGTGGGCATCGGATGGCTGTCCCGGAAATTTCCTCGCACTGTCGGTACGGTCGTCTTTGCGGCGACGGCGGTTCTTACATTCTTCATTCTGCAGCAAGGCATTAATATTGGCCAAATCACAACTGCTGTTGTGATCTCCGTGCCTTTATCACTCGCTGGAGTCTGCCTGTTCGTGCGTGATCGGCTCGACACGGAGACAGAAACCGAAACATCAACGAAGCCCGTGACCGCAGAATAGCGGCGCTCTGTCGAAAGGCCGCATGATCAAAGAGCTTGCCCGACTATTTTCCGACCAATGACCGCCTCAACATGTTGCTTCTACTTTCCAGCGAGCTAAGTGGATAAGCACTTGCCTGCTAACCGCAAAGGATCACCTCCATGAAAATGGTAATGACGGCATTCTGGACGTTACTTCTGGTTGCCGTGTGCGCGGCACAACCTGAGCCGGATACACTCTGGACTCGAACCTACGGCGGAGTGGGAACCGACGCGGGCATGTGTGTTCGTCTCACAACGGATGGGAACTACGTGGTGGCTGGGTACACACAGTCGCTTGGCGCAGATGACATCTACCTTGTCAAGATCAACGGTTCCGGTGACACCCTGTGGACCCGGGTCATTGACTTGGGGAACATCGAGCAAGCCAACTCCGTCTGGCCGACCGCTGACGGCGGTTACGTGCTGGCCGGCTCCATTCAGTACATGGATGGGGGCAATACGGCAATGCTTCTGGTGAAGACGAACAGCGGCGGCGACACGATATGGACGCGCGTTTACGGAGGGAGCGGAGCAGACCGAGGGTCCGCCGTTCAGCAGACTCCCGACGGCGGCTTTATCATGGTTGGCAGCACGCGCAGCGACGGAGGGGATGACGACGTATATATGGTCAAGACCAACCCGGCAGGCGATACGCTGTGGACGCGCACCTATGCCGTCGCCCAAGACAACATCGCGCTGTCGGTGAAATGCACGGCCGACGGAGGCTATGTGCTGGCGGGATACTCGACACTACCTCCGCAGATAACCCCGGCCTTCGCCCTGAAAACCGGCCCCACGGGCGATCTGCAATGGCGACGCGAGTATGGAGGTCTGTTCAACCTGGCGGTGTTTGCCGAGCAGACCAGTGACGGTGGCTACATGGTCGCCGGAACCGGCGTTCCGTCAGGAACCCTTCATCTTGGCTCTTACCTGATGAAAACGGATAGTGCCGGTAATCCGCTCTGGACGCACCTGCATTCTGTAAACCCGCTGGATGAGTGGATGAACGCGGCGCAACGAACCTCCGACGGAGGCTATGTGCTTGCAGGTTGGATCGGCAACCTTGACTCAGCGGTTTTCGGCATGGAGATCATTCGAATGGATTCGCTCGGCAGCGTGCTGTGGTCGCGTACTTATGGCTCAGGGACCGGAGCAGTTGCCGCGTCGGTCGTCGAGACTGTGGATCACGGTTATGTTGCCGCCGGTTACGCCCAGACAAGCGGCGGCGGATATGATATGTACGTCGTCGGAACGGGACCAGAAGGAATGGTGTTGGTCTATCCCGATGGCGGTGAGACCCTGGCGATTGACCAGCCCCTCGAAATTCGCTGGAACGGATCGGTGTACGGCGGAAACGTGTCCCTCCAAGTCAACCGCAGTTACCCGTCCGCAGCGTGGGAATCGGTGGTCGCTTCCGCATCGAACAGCGGTCGGTATACGTGGATCGTCAGCGGAAATGAAAGTGACAACGTGCGCTTCCGGATACAGCACCTTACCGATCCCGCATTGAGTGACACCTCGGATTCGGATGTGAGTTTCCGCATCCCGCGAATCCATTTGCTGTGGCCGAACGGTGGCGAGACGGTACTGAGTGGCGTTCGGGATACCGTGCGATTTGAGCGCGTGCTCGTGACCGACAATTTGCGGCTCCAGCTCAATCGCGATTATCCAGATGGAATATGGGATCCGGTCGTTAGTAACATTACCGGCGACAGCACGGGCTTCTGGATCGTTCAGTTGCCCGGCGGAACGCACTGCCGGTTGCGGCTCGTGTCCATGTCTGATTCAACGCTCAGTGATACCTCAGACGCCGATTTCTTGCTGCGCGCTCCTCAGATGACCTTGACTGCGCCCAACGGAGGAGAGCAACTCCCCATTGGCATAGCTTATGCAATCACATGGTCGGCTCCGGAACATCAAGGCAACGTGCGGATCACGCTCAATCGTGACTACCCCAACGGCACCTGGGAAGTCATCGCCTCCAACGTGGCGAACAGCGGGCAACACTCGTGGACGCCTGTCGCTCCGGCCAGCGATCACTGCCGCGTTCGCATTTCGACCGTGTTCGATCCACAGAGCCGGGTGGAAAGTGCGGGCGATTTCGCGATAACGGCTGCCTCCGCCGATCACCGCACAGGTGAACTTCCTGCAACCTTTGCGCTCGACGCTCCCTATCCCAATCCGTTTAACTCACAAACCATACTGTCCTTCAGCATACCGGCCCGCGGCGAGGCATCGCTCGTCCTGCATGATCTATCCGGTCGGGCGTTGCGGGTAATCACACGGGGAGTTGTGGAGCGCGGTCATTATCAGATTCTGTTTGACGCAACCGGACTGCCATCGGGAACGTACTTTTATCGGCTAAAGTGGGGTACGCAGTCGCAGGTGAAGAAAATGGTGTTGCTGAAGTAATAGTCGTGACGGATGTCCAATCGGTCTCTGCCTTTTCTTCTTTATCGGAGAGACGCTATTCGAAGAGCATCACCAGCCCATGAGCGGCAATACCATCTTGCAACTGTCGATCAATGGTATTTGGCTTCTCGGTTTAGCCCTGGCTTGGCGATGGGAATTCATGGGCGGTACGATGGCGCTTACGGCCTTCGTCATCGAAGTGGTCAAGCCGCTGCAAATTGGCCTGATGGTGGATCAAAGCGCGCTGGCGTGTCGTGTGCCGTGGGGGGTCGGGGGCGGTTGGAAGTAGTTTCAGGCAGACAACATAGGGAAATGTGAAGACGGGAGCAAGCAGCGCGGCGCGACGTTCAACGAATTGCAAAAAATGAACTTCCCCCGTTGCAAAAATGATGAGGATATTTTATATTTGGGAACTACATTGGTGGAATTTGGTTTTGCAACCCGGTTTAAGGGAGGAGGCCTGCAATGAATCGTAACATTTTGAATACATTCGGGATAACTTTCAGCTCGGCGATTGCAGTGATTCTGCTGGCCGCAACGGCTTGCTTCTCGGGGATTGCGGTAGATGCCGTGACGACCAATGGCGGGCAAGCGTCCAGCTTTACGCACAGTCACACCGTTTCCGGTTGCAGTCGTCTGTTGGTCGTATCTGTTGGGCTTGAAGCAGCACAGACTGTAAGCAGCATCACCTACGCCGGGCAGAGCTTGACACAGGTTCATCGGAAAGTTTATAACGTCACTTTCACGCCCGCAACAGAAGTTTGGCGCCTGATTGCGCCGCCGACGGGCACGGCGAGTATCATTGTAACTCTGGCTGGGGCCGATAGCGCGGCGATTGGCGCAATTTCCTATACAGGGGTGGACCAGACGACACCAATTGACGGCGTGACCAGCGCACACGACACCACTCAGACCTCAGGCGTCACCATTACCAGCGCAACTAATGATCTGGTTCAGGATGTGTTCGTCTCTCTAAGCCCCGGAGCGAGCACGGTCGGTGCCGGTCAAACGTCGCGCTGGGTTCGTCAGATGGCAACAACCACCCATTATGGGCACGGAAGCACTGAGCCCGGTGCTGCATCAGTAGTCATGTCGTGGACGATGACACAGGATAGCACGAAGTGGGTGCAGATCGGCTCCAATATCAATGTCGCGGGAACGGTGGTCAGTGTGGCCGTGGATAATCCGACGTTCACATTTGGCGCACAGCCGCTCAACACCTGGCTATCTCCGCAAACAAGCGTCATAACTAATGATGGAACGGTTGCCGAGACTTTTATAGGTCAAATTAGTACATTTACTCAAGGCGCGAATACTTGGGTCCTAAGCGCGGCCGCGAACGGCAGCGACATCTGCCGCGCCCAATGGTCCACGACCAGTTCGACCGGCCCGTGGACGGATATTTCGGCCTACGCCACGAACTTCACGATTGCTACCAATGTTGGGGTCTGCAGTAGCGTGACATTTTGGATGCAATTGCAGACGCCAACCGCTACTGCTTCGTATAGTCAGTATTCTTCGACACTTACGGTCACAGCGCAAGCATTCTAATCAAGAATTCAAGAATTGTAGTATCTTGCCGATAACTTATATGAAGCACTTAACCCAAAGGAACTCATATGAACCGGCACCCATTTCTTGTCGCAATCGCTGTTGCTATGCTTGCGGCCTTGGTCTTGCCAATCACAGCGCAGGCAGCGAATCCGGCCACGATCAACGTTACCGTGACCATCCAGAACCTCAGTGTCACCGCCTCAGGCCCCATTGCCTTTGGCCTGGTGACAGCCTCCAGCACGACCGTTTCAGGAGACTCTTCCCGTGTTGTTAATGACGGCAACACAACTGAGACGTATTCGCTAAACGTTACGAATCCGGGTGGCTGGACAGCGGTACAGGCCGCGCCCGGGGCAGAGACATATGCTCTGAGCGTGGTTTTCAATTCGGTTCAGACGATATCAACCGACTTCACGTACGCCAACGAAGCGTTGACCACGACTCCAGTGGCGTCATCGGCCACGAAGTTTGCCGGAGACCAAACGGGACTTTCTGTGCCCGCTGCGGGAGTCAGGCTTTTGTGGTTCAAGTTTGAGGCTCCGACGAGCACCACAGTAACAACCCAGCAAACGATGGTTGTGACCCTTACTGCGGCAGCGGGATAAAAAAGTTCGGGGCCGGTTTCATAGAGAAGGCGAGCAAAATTTCATGTTACGGGTTCCATTCTCATCAGATGGGAACAGGATAACGCCTGCGGGCGTTATCCTGCTCCTCCTGTTTTGCGGCGCAGTTTCGGCATTTGCGGGAGGTCTTCGGACGCAGATTGGCGAAGTGGTCATAGAAAATCTTCAGATCGGACAACGCTACAACTTGCAGGAATTGTCCAATTTGACACTGCGGGTGACCAACACCAGCGACTTTGCGGTGGATCTGCAGATGGATGTATTGCGACCGGATTCGGTTGAATTGAAGCAGGAGTCTCAGGCCATTCCCGACACGGCTTGGGTGTCGCTGAGCAAGAGTTTTTTCAATTTAGAACCTGAAGCAACGGCAGAATCTGAGATCATACTTTCGATTCCAAACAGTCCGGAACACCTTGGCAAGAAGTATCAGGTGATGATCTGGTCGCACACGATACCGGGCCAGGACGGCGGCACATTTCTGGCGTATGGTTTGAAGAGCCGGATTATTTTCACGATCGCTGCTGAGCAGGACACGGTTGCGCGGCCGAGCAATGTTGGCTCGGCGGCGGGAAGAGTTGTGCTCAAGCCGGAAGAGATTTACTTGACAGACGTGGCGGTGGGTGAGGTCTTTGATGTTCAAGGACGAGCGGGACAGCTGCTATCCTTGAGTAACCCGTCACAGGAAGCGTGCGAGTTTACGCTTAAGAGTATGTCCGTTCATTCCGCCGCTTCCGAGTTAACAGAAGGCTATGAAGATACGCCGGACGCGTCATTCCTGATTTTCAGCAATGAGAAAGTCTCTGTTCCAGCGGGTGGAACTTCTACGGTTGAGTTATACGTGAATTTTCCTCTGAACGACGACTATCGCGGGAAGAGCTACATGTTCATCATTCATGCCAGCGCGGGCAACGAGTTGGTTCGGAGTGGAGTCTATTCCAGACTCTACGTCACCACCCAGTAGCAAACCGATTTAACGAATGACCCCACGGAACATCAGACTACGGATCGTGATCATTGCCGCTGCGCAGCTGATGCTGATGGTTGGAATTGCTGAAGCGGCCGCTCCGGCGATGAAGTCATTGAAGCGCTATACGTCGCGGATCGCTCGCTCGGAGTCTTCATCCGTTGCGCTGACGGTTCTCGTTGTTGATGCACCTCCAGCTCCGGTGCCTCTTGAGTTTGGCTTGTATCAGAATTATCCCAATCCGTTCAATGCAGAAACTCGAATAGACTATACATTGCCAGAAGCGCTGCATGTAAGACTCGAAGTCTATGACATTTCCGGTCGCTTGGTAAAGAGGTTGGTGAATGAGACGCAGTCCACCGGGCGGCATTCCTATCTTTGGCAGTACCCGCAGGGTTCCACAGGATTTTACCTTTATCACCTTTCTGCTGGCAGTTATGAGCAGTGCCGAAAGATGCTTCTGCTTAAGTAGTCAACTATTTGCAGAAAATGAACTTCCCCCGTTGCGAAAGTGACGGGGGATTTTTATATTTCAGCCTGCCGCTGGACCTGTTGCGTGGGCGCGGGCGGGCGGAATCGCGCTTACCATTGTCGGTTTGGCCGCCGGTGTTGGCTACCTCATCTGGCCACCGTCGCACATGTCCGGCATCGATTATGCTGTCACATCACTAATGCTTGGTGGCCCGCCGCTGGCGCCATACGAAATAGACTCACGGCTGATTAGCCAAGCTTCTGAGCAATGAGAGGCCCGTTTCTTCATGGCAGATCAGCTATTGTTGAGCGATGATGTGAAAGAGCTTGACCGTCCAGACGGGATGAATTCGGACATTTGAGGTCGAATTAGTCCAGCGAAAGAGCAAGAATTTGCGTGGCGTCACTTGCAAACGTGCCGGGAGCGGAGCTATATTATGGATACGTTTCGCGGACGTCCAGCCCATGACGTTTACGTACCTTTCACAAGCACCGATTCCCGGCCCATCTTTCAGCAAACTTGCCACTTTGCGACGAATGCAGCACATTCAGGATATTAAGGTCGAATTACTGTTTGGAATCTGAACCGCCGTCAAGTTCGTTGATGGCGGTTTCTGTTTCTCCTCTCCAAATGCCCATGAATAGCAGCGGCTCCACCGCCCACCGTCCGATTGCGCGCTTCAACCGCGAGTTCTTCAACTCGACGGAGGATTTTACCTGCATCGGCGCAGGGGAATTCGGCGGCAAAGCCAGTGGTCTTGCCGCGGCGGATGACCTGCTGCAGCAGAATCGTATCGGCGAAGCATTTCCCGGGATCATCATTAACATCCCGCGGTTGACGGTGCTGACGACGGAGCTTTTCGACACGTTTCTGACCTTGAACAAGCTCGAGCACGTCGCTTATTCGGATATTTCTGATGACCGGATGGCGCTGGCGTTTCAACAGACGGATTTCCCCGCGATGTTCTTGGGAGATCTGATGGGACTGATCTCCAAGGTACATCAGCCGTTGGCCATTCGCTCGTCCAGCCTGCTCGAAGACGCGCTCGAGCATCCCTTTGCCGGCGTCTATGCGACGAAGATGATTCCGAATAATCAAGCCGACGTCGAGACCCGGTTCCACAAACTGATGGAAGCGATCAAGTATGTGTATGCCTCCACGTTTTTCCGTCAGGCGAAGGCCTATCGTCGCGCCATCAATTGCCGCGACGAGGACGAGAAGATGGCGGTCATCATTCAGGAAGTAATCGGCGGACGGCGGGCTGACCGCTTCTATCCGACGGTATCCGGCGTGGCGCGTTCACACAACTACTACCCCTTTGGCCATGCCCAGCACGAACACGGCGTGGTTGACCTAGCGTTGGGGCTGGGGAAAACGATTGTGGACGGCGGGCTGTGCTGGAGCTACTCGCCCGCCTTCCCGCATGCTACCCCGCCCTATGCTTCGCCCCTCGATATGACTAAGCACTCGCAGATCGAGTTCTGGGCGGTAAACATGGGCAAGCCGCCGGCATACGACCCGATCCATGAGACAGAGTACTTGAAGCGGTGCTCGCTGCCGGACGCTGAGAATGACAACGTACTCAATGAGGTAGCCTCGACATACTCGCCGGAATCCGATCGGTTGTATGCCGGAATCTCCCTGCCGGGGCCGCGCGTGATCAACTTCGCGCCGATTCTCGATTTCGACGTAGTGCCGCTGAATGCGCTGATCAAGACGCTTCTGCAACAGTGCGAGGAGTCCCTTGGAACGGCGGTGGAAATCGAGTTCGCCATGAACCTGCCGACGGAGGAAAACATGCTGCCGCGCTTCGGTTTTTTGCAGGTCAGGCCGATTGAGGTGCCGCACGAACGGGTGCATGTGGATCTAAGCACGCCGCGCGCGCCGCACATTCTTCTGGCGAGTGACACCGTCATGGGCAACGGCCGTAATCTCGGCATCTATGACGTCGTCTACGTAAAGCCGGAATCGTTCGACGCGGCGCGTACGAAGGAAATTGCCGGCGAAATCGGCCTCCTGAATCAGCGGCTCGTGCGCGAGATGACGCCCTATGTGCTGATCGGCTTCGGCCGCTGGGGAAGCAGCGATCCATGGTTGGGTATTCCGGCGAATTGGAGTCAGGTTGCCGGAGCCAAGGTGCTCGTGGAGGCAACGCTGCCCACGATGAACGTGGACCTGAGCCAAGGCTCCCACTTCTTCCACAATCTTTCGAGTTTTCGCGTCAGCTACTTTTCCGTGCGGCATGACGGGCCGTTTGAAATTCAATGGGACTGGCTGAACCGGCAGCGCGCAGTGACGCAGACGGCTCACGTCAGGCACGTGCGGCTTACGAATCCGTTGTCGGTCCTGGTGGACGGACATTCGGGACGAGGAGTCATTTATCATGATGGATCAAACCCGGCCGATTGACAAACTGATGTGGGCGCTGCAGGAGCGCACGAAGGAACTCAACTGTCTGTACAAGATTGAAGAGTTGCTGCGCGATCTCGTGACCACGCCGGACAAAATCTTCGAAGAGGTGGTGCGCGCCATTCCGCCGGGTTGGCAGTATCCGGACGTATGCGTAGCGCGGCTGCAATTCGACAGCCATACGTACATCTCCGCGGACTTTGCGCCGACCCCGTGGATGCAATCCGCAGATATCACCATCGAAGACCGTGTTGTGGGGAAGGTTGAAATTTTTTACACGCGCGAAATGCCCACCGCGGATTTCGGGCCGTTTCTGAAGGAAGAGCGGAAACTGATTGCGACGATCGCGGACCGCCTCGGGCACTTCCTCCAGTTTCAGAGCATGAAGGTGATGCACGAGGAGTGGCAGGCGGCTCGCGAGACGCTCTCCGGCGCGCACAAGGAAGAGTGGCGCGTGGTGGTGGATCTGCTGCGCCGCACGGACCAGAGCCTCTACCGGCGGATTGCGCGAAAAATGTTCGTCCGCCTGATCTCCTCCGGTGTGCGCGAAGCCGAAGTCCTGCAGGAGCGCATGCTTCAGGATGACACCGGCGGCGACAGCCACGCCCTGCTGGACGATAACCAACCGATGCGCAAGACGGCCGTCAGCATGTCGGACAAACTCTGTAACGACGTGTTCGAGCTGGCCGCAGTGTACTACAGCGATTCGGAAATTCTGAGTTGGCTCCAGAAGTGGATTCAGGAGGACAAATCGAGCTTCCTGATTACGGCATTGGAGAGCCTGGGCACATCGCTGAGCGAGGTTTCGGACGCCATTCGCCGCTTTCAGGCCTTATCGGCGGAGGGGGTGGAGCTGGCGCCGACCAGCGAGAAGGAAGTCCGCGTCTCGCTGATCCGCCGCTTCTTCACCGATCAGCTTGAGTTCATCAATGTCGCCAAGGAATACGTTGACATTGCCGATTTCTACAATCTGCTTCACCGGTTGATCTTCCCGGTGGGAAGCCACGGCAAGCTGGGAGGAAAGAGCGCCGGCGTGTTCGTCGCGGCGCAAATTGTTCAGCATGCGTCCGATGAGAACGAGCTGCTGCGCGACGTGAAGACGCCGAAGACGTGGTACATCAGCTCCGACGGGATCATGAGCTTCATCACGCATAACAACCTCGAGGAGCTGGTCGAGCACAAGTACAAGGAGCTTGACGAGATTCGGCGGGAGTACGCACAGATCGTGCAGGTGTTTAAGCATTCCAGCTTCACGCCGGAAATCGTGCAGGGGCTTTCGATGGCGCTGGACGACTTCGAAGATCGCCCGCTGATCGTACGCAGCTCGAGCTTGCTCGAAGACCGTTTCGGCAGCGCCTTTTCCGGCAAATACAAGAGCCTCTTTCTCGCCAATCAAGGCTCCAAGCAAAGGCGGCTTGATGCGCTGATGGATGCCATTGCGGAAGTCTATTCGTCCACGTTTGGGCCCGATCCGATCCAGTACCGCGCCGCGCGCGGGCTGTTGGATTACCGCGAAGAGATGGGCATCATGATTCAGGAAGTTGTCGGCACTCGCATCGGCCGCTACTTCCTGCCGGCGTTTGCCGGGGTTGCGTTTTCCAAGAACGAGTTCCGCTGGTCGCCGCGCGTGCAGCGCAACGACGGCCTGATTCGTCTGGTGCCGGGACTGGGAACACGCGCCGTGGATAGGTTGGCGGATGACTATCCGATTCTGGTCGCGCCGGGACAGCCGGGATTGCGCGTCAACGTCACCGACGAAGAGATCTGCCGCTATTCTCCGCGTCGGATGGACGTCATCAATCTCGAAGCCAACTCCTTTGAGACGATTGAGGTGGACGCGTTCATCCGGGAATTCGGTGCGCAGATTCCGTGGCTGAGCGATGTGGTCTCCGTGCGCACGGAGTATTCGATCCGTCCGCTGTCGCGATTGACCTTCGACCCGGCGAAGGATGATTGTGTAGTGACCTTCGAGGGGCTGATTTCGCGCACGCGGTTCGTGAAGCAGCTACAGGCGATACTCCGCACGCTCGAGGAAAAGCTGGGTAGTGCTGTGGACATCGAGTTCGCGTCCGACGGTAAGGACTTCTATCTCCTGCAGTGCCGTCCGCAGAGTTATGCGGAAGATACGGCGCCGATGCCGATTCCCACTAATGTCGCGCCGGACAGCATCGTCTTTTCCGCGGACCGTCACGTCTCGAACGGGCGGATGCCGGACATCACACACCTGGTCTATGTCGATCCCTATCACTACAGTCAAATTCCGGACTTGCAGACGCTGCTCGCGGTCGGGCGCGCCGTCGGCCAGCTGAATAAGCTGCTCCCCAAGCGGCAGTTCGTGTTGATCGGACCGGGGCGCTGGGGCAGCCGCGGCGATGTGAAGCTCGGCGTCAGCGTGAGCTATGCCGACATCAGCAATACGGCGATGCTGATCGAAGTGGCGCGCAAACGCGGCAATTACGTTCCGGATCTCTCGTTCGGCACGCACTTCTTTCAAGATCTGGTCGAGTCTTCGATTCGCTATCTGCCGCTCTATCCGGATGAACCCGGCATCATCTTCAATGAGCGCTTCTTCCTCGAATCGAATAACCTCCTGCCCGACATTTTGCCCGACTACGCCTCCCTGAGCGACGTGGTGCACGTGATAGACATTCCCCGGGAAACGTCCGGCCGCGTGCTGCGCGTCTATATGAATGCGGAACTCGAACAAGCCCTTGGCATTCTCACGCGGCCGGTGGCCGCAGTACCGGGACAGCGCAGCGGACTCGAACAGCCGGTGCTCGAACAGCCGGTGGAAGAACACTGGCGCTGGCGACTGCAAATGGCGGAGCGGATTGCCGAGCATCTCGATCCGGAGCGTTTCGGCGTGAAGGGATTATTCGTCTTCGGCAGCGCCAAGAATGCAACCGCCGGGCCGGGCAGCGATCTCGATCTGCTCGTGCATTTTTCCGGCAATGAACAGCAGCGTGAAATGCTTGAAGGCTGGCTTGAAGGCTGGAGTTTGTGCCTCGGCGAGATGAACTATCTGCGCACCGGTTATCGTTCCGATCACCTGCTTGACGTGCACATCATCAGTGATCAGGACGTGGCCGCGCGCAGCTCGTTTGCCTCAAAGATCGGCGCAATTACCGATGCCGCCCGCCCCCTGCCTATGAAGAAGCAAAAGGGAGTTTGAAACAAAAAAGACGCCGCGAGGCGTCTCAGAGAAGAAAATAGCAAGAAACTCTTAGATCAACTCACGCGTGGCATGCTCCGGATGTTCCAAGTCAAAGCGCACGAGCGCCAGCTCGGGACCGTCATGCGCTGCGCCGAAACAGAACGTATTTCCGATCCGCTGCTGCCATGACCCGGTGATTCGCGCCGACTCGTGAATGTGCCCGTGCAGCGTAAGCCACGGCTGATGCTGCTCGATAAACCGGCGAATCGCCACGCTGCCCACGTGGACATCCAGCGGTACATGATCTACGTACCGATGATCCAAAGCCGCGCGATCCAGAGATGTTTGATATGGCGGCGAATGAAAAAGGAACACGGCGCGCTGCAAATCACTGTGTCCCGCAAGGCGTTGCAGATCATCCTGAATGGTGCCGTAGCGAATGCTCGATTCCGGCGCCGGGACCGTACGGAATCCCTCTTCGGGAGAAAGGCAGCCGGGGTCCACAAAACGCGAGACGTCGTAGCGCTCCCAATCCTTCAAGCTAAATGGCGTCGGCGGAATACATGCGTAGCCGTAAATCAGGTGCTCATGGAAGACGAAGCTGCGCTCGTGCAGATAGTGCCACAGTTCCTCGTCATCTCCCGCCAAGAACGCCGGTTCTTCAGAACGGGGGTCGTCGTTGCCCATGATCAGAAAGATTTGCGGATAGCGGCGGCCGAGCACGTCTCGTAAATGGCGCAGCCGGGGCGCAAACAGATCGGCAACAAAATTCGCGGCGACTCGCTCTCCGGAAACCGCACGAAAAGGCGAAGGTAACAAATCGCCGCCGAGGAACACGGCTTCCGGGCTTTCCTGCTCAATCACGTCAAGCAGACGCCCGTAGCGATGCTCTCGCCCATGCAGATCCGACACAAACAGACAGCGGGTCACAGGCTCTCTCTTGAAGAATATCGAGGGTACATAAATAAGCACAATACCGAAGAGAAGCGCAAGCCGCAACGCGACAACCGCTTCCAAATCGTGAATAAACTGCCCACCAGAAAAACTTGACAAGCGATCGGAAGTTTTGCATATTGACCAGTGAGTTGCAATTTCAGTCTGCACATCGGAAACGACAAGCGCGCAGAGTGTTGTTATTGCATCATTTGTGTATTTTTTCACAAGCTATGTACGATTCGGTCCGGATTCGATTTCACCCATAAGCAGAAGGAGGCCAGCGCTCAGGATTCCTCTCATTTCCCCTCTCACGCCGTAATGGACGACGGAAAAGACTCCAGGCCGCGGCTATCCCGCGCTGGGCGTCCCGGGCGACGGAATATGACCCCGAGGAGACGACAGTACCCCATTTTTTCACCACCGTAAGAGCTTCGAACAGATAGACGGAATCCCCTGCCAACACGGGCGACGGAACATGACCCCGCAGCGGCTACTCTCGGATTGTGTCGTCAAGCGACGGAAATGACCTTGACTCCACGATCACAGGACAGGTTCATCCAAAACTCTGTCCACCCAACTTCATCGTCACGATGAACTAACTTATCAAGGAGTAGTTTATGCCAGCAGTTGTTTCGGACGCCGCTTCGAAAACCAAGAAGGCGTCCACGTTTGTCGCCGACGTCATGGCCCAAGTCAAGGCCAAGAATCCGGCGGAACCTGAGTTTCATCAGGCTGTGCAGGAAGTCATCGAGTCGCTCGCGCCGGTGATTGAGAAGCATCCCGAATTTCGCAAGGCGAAGATCGTCGAGCGCATCGTGGAACCGGAGCGCGTGATAATGTTTCGCGTGCCGTGGATGGATGATCAGGGAGAAGTGCATGTCAATCGCGGCTTCCGGATCGAGATGAACAGCGCCATCGGCCCTTACAAGGGCGGCCTGCGTTTCCATCCGTCGGTGAATCTGGGGATCCTGAAATTCCTCGCGTTCGAACAGGTCTTTAAGAATAGCCTGACCACGCTGCCGATGGGCGGCGGCAAGGGCGGGTCGGATTTCGATCCCAAAGGAAAGAGCGACAATGAAGTGATGCGCTTCTGCCATGCCTTCATGTGCGAACTCTTCCGTCATATTGGACCCGATACGGACGTTCCCGCCGGTGATATCGGCGTGGGCGGTCGCGAGATCGGGTATTTGTTTGGCATGTATCGCAAGCTCCGCAACGAGTTCACCGGCGTGCTGACCGGCAAGGGGCTGAACTGGGGCGGCTCGCTGATTCGCCCCGAAGCCACGGGCTACGGCGCGGTGTATTTTGCCGCGGAAATGCTCGGCACCAAAGGGCAAACGCTCACTGGCAAGACGTGCCTGGTCTCCGGCTCCGGCAACGTCGCCCAATACACAGTGGAGAAGATCAATCAGCTTGGCGGCATTGCCGTCACCCTCTCCGATTCCAACGGCTACATCTACGATCCGGAAGGCATTGACATGCAGAAACTCGCGTTCGTGATGGATCTGAAGAATGTCCGTCGCGGCCGGATCCAGGAATATGTTGCCAAGTATCGCAGCGCGACCTACACGCCGCTGGATCTCTCCCTGGATTACAGCCCGCTGTGGAATCACAAAGCCGACTGCGCCTTCCCGAGCGCCACGCAAAACGAGATCAACGGCAAGGACGCCGAGCATCTCGTGAAGAACGGTGTCTATGTCGTCTCCGAAGGCGCCAACATGCCGACGTCGCCCGAAGGCGTGGAAGTCTTCCTCGAACACAAGATCCTGTACGGTCCGGGCAAAGCCGCCAATGCCGGCGGTGTTTCGACCAGCGGCTTGGAAATGTCGCAGAACTCGATGCGCATGAGCTGGCCGCGCGAAGAGGTGGATCAACGCCTCCACCAGATCATGAAGAGCATTCACAAGTCCTGTGTGGATGCGTCGGCGAAATACGGCACGCCGGGCAACTACGTCAACGGCGCGAACATCGCCGGATTCGTTAAGGTCGCCCACTCCATGATGGATCAGGGACTGGTCTGAGTTCTTTGTGGGAATAGCCTGTAACGGCGCGGAGGCTTTGGCTTCCGCGCCGTCTATTTTGGGGCGTCCGGTGGCTGGCATCCTGAACGGGCCTTGGTTCCCGTAAGCTATTACAAGGACTTAAGTCTCATGCATGTCACCTATTCCTGCCGGTTTGCCATGTCTGATGATTTTTGTTAGATTGGGTGGTTGCCACCCCCAAAGCCATTGGCTTTCGATTCCCTCACGAACGTCATACCTCTTATGAACGTACATCGCACCGCCCGGAGCTACTGGGTCTTCTGTCTCGTCTTCCTGCCGTTAGCTATCTATTCGGCGTTTAACGTCTCGTGGACGCAGACGGCGGACATTTGGGAAACCACCGCCGCCGTGCGCGCGGCCGCGCAGGACTTGGTGAATCCGGCGAACCCGATGCTGGCCTTGCCCGGCGACACCTCGCCCCGCTTCACGCCCTATACTATTCTGTGGGCTGCCGTCATGCGCGTCAGCAAACTCGATCTGTTTACGATCATGGGATGGGCCGGTGTCGTCAATTACGTGCTGTTCGTGATCGGGCTGGCGTTCTGGCTCACGCGCCAGTTCAAAGAGCCGCGGCTCCCGCTGTTTGTCCTGATCACGATGCTCGTCGTGTGGCGCATCGGCTATCAATACGCGCAGGCCTATCATCTCGGCTTCTTTCTGGTCTCGCTCTCGTATGTCGGAACGTTTACGTATGGCCTGACCTTTTTTGCGCTGGGCCTGCTGAAAAAATATCTTGACGACGGCTCGCGGAGCGCATTGGCCGGATACACGCTCCTGAGCATTCTGATATTCGTTACGCACCCTTTAACGTCTTCGTTTGAATTTGTGACCGCTTTGGCGATGCTCTTGACCGCAGGAAATCTGCGCCGCGCCATACTCCTGCAGTTCGTCCCGGTCACCTCATTCGGGATCGCCCTGCTCTGGCCCTACTTCGACTATTGGACCGTCCTATTCAAAGGCTCCACCGATCCGTGGTATCCCGCGGCACTGTTTGCGCAACAGGTCAAACGCATGGGCACCCTGATTCTCGGCGTCTTCATCGTCGGCTATTTCGCCTATCGCAAGCAGCATCGCTTTGTCGTGCTCGCCACGGCCTTTTGTCTCGTGATCTATACGCTGTCCGGAGCAGCCCGATTCCTCATGGGCATGCGTATGCTCCTCTACGGCGCGATCTTCCTTCACATCGCCATTGCGCTCTTACTCCTTGAGAACTGGCCCCACTGGTGGAAACAAATTTCGTTTCGCGAGCCGCGCAGCCTCGCAAAACTCGCCGTCGTGCTGATTATTTTTGTCCCCACAATTTCGTATCGCATCGGTGACATCAAGTTCGTGGCTACAGACATCGCCCATTCCGCTTTTGGCACTCCGCATACGGTAACCACGGAAGAGCGCTTTTCTTTTCTAAACCGCCGGCTGACATCTTCCAACATTGTGATGGCGGAAGAAGACACGGCGTGGCCCGTGCCCGCGCTCACCGGAGCGAAGGTGGTTTGCCAGCAGAAGGGCGATCCGCTCATCCAGTCGGAAATCCTGCAGCGCAAAACCGACGGCAACGGCTTCTTCCGGGCCAACCACTCCCTCACCGAGCGGCGCGAACTGCTCGCCCGCTATCATGCATCACACATTCTGATTGATAGGTTCTGGCAGAAGCGCTGGGACAGCTCGCTACTTGAGCACATTGCGCAGCTCTCCGCTCCGGAAGACTCCTGCGGAACCGTGATTCTCTATCGCGTGCTGTCATAACCAAAACCAATTTGTTCTAATGGTGCGCAAAGCCCTGATGTCCGATCGAGTCGGGGCTTCTGTTTGGGTTCAAGAGAAACATGTGAACGAAACCGCCTCGAAAAACAACAAAGAGAAGAAATCAAGAACCGCATGAAACATCCGTCTGCCCCATGCTTCAAAGTCCGCTCGTCCGGCATCCATGGCAAAGGCGCCTTTGCCACTCGCCGCATTCGCAAAGGGACGCGCATCATCGAATACACCGGCGAACGCATCTCGCACGAAGAGGCCGACCGCCGCTACGCGAAGAAAGCGGAAGAGCATCATCACACCTTCCACTTCGCCGTGGATAAGCACACCGTCATTGATGCCGGCCGCCACGGCAACGATGCCCGCTTTATCAATCATTCCTGCGATCCCAATACCGAATCCGTTCATGAGGATGGGCGGATCTACATTGAAGCGATCCGCAATATTCAACCCGGCATTGAGCTGGCCTACGACTATGGGCTCACCGGCTCGGAACCCCGCACGAAAGCCGAACGTGCGCACCATGCCTGTCGTTGTGGTTCGCCCGACTGCCGTGGTTCCATGCATCGCACCTCATCCAAGAGAGGCAAGAAGCGCTCTGCCACCCGCACTGAAAGCAGTTCCCGATGATAATTCTACAGTTAAGGTGACAAATGGGATCAATCGCCTTTGCATTCTGTTGATCGGTTTCTGCAAATTCAGTAGCTTATACAACGACAACATTGACCTTTCCCACGTCTTCATTTTTGAGCCCCCCCATGTCACTTCTGGACGACCTTAACCACCGCTATCTCACTCTGCATACTGCCAAAGAAGATGCCTTCTGGGCCACCAAGATGGGGTTGCGAGGCGGCGATGGCGAGCTCTTCGAGCAGAACGAAATCCGCCTGAAAGAATTCACGACTGACGGCAGTTGGATTCCGAAGTTGCGTACCGCGCTGCAAGAGCCCGATTTGACGGGACGCGAGCGCGTCGGTTTTCAAGGCTGGCTCCGCTTCTTTGAAGTCAACGCCATGGAACACCCGGAAGCGCGCACGGTGTTCAACGGCATCGTGAAAATGGAGGCTGATCTGGCCCGCGCGCGCATTCAAATGAAGCTCGGCTACAAGGATCCCAAAAGTAAAGAACTGATTCCCGCCAGTTCGAACAAGCTGCGCCTCATGGTCATGACGCATCCTGATGAAGCCACGCGCAAAGCGGCATGGGAAGGGCTGCGCTCGATTGAAGCGTTCGTGCTCGAAAACGGCTTTATTGAAATCGTCAAAGAGCGCAATAAGCTCGGCCGGTTGATGGGCTACAAGGATTACTACGACTGGAAAGTGAAAATGTACGAGGGATTCAGCCAGCAGGACCTGTTTGGTGTGCTGAATGACCTCGCGGAGAACACCAGCGACGCATGTCGCGCGTCCGTCGAGGCTATTGCTCGCGCCAAAGGCCCCGCGTCTATCGAGCCGTGGAACTTCGAGTTCACGACCGCGGGCGATCTGACCGTTGAGCGCGATCCCTATCTGCGCATGGAGTCGGCCTTGATCAACTGGGGTCGCTCGTTTGCGCGCATGGGCATCCGTTATGAAGGCGCGAGCCTGGCTGTGGATCTGATTGACCGCAAGGGCAAGTTCGAAAACGGCTTCATGCACGGCCCGGTCCCCGCCTTCTTCGACCGGGATAAATTCATTGCCGCGCGCATCAACTTCACGGCCAATGCCGTTCCCGGTCAGGTCGGCGGCGGACGGCGCGAGTTGGAAACACTCTTCCATGAAGGCGGCCACGCCGCGCACTTCGCCAATATCAAGATGCCCGCGCCCTGTTACTCGCAGGAGTTCGCGCCCACCTCAATTGCGTTCGCCGAAACGCAATCCATGTTCCTCGACAGCATCGTCGGCGATCCGGACTGGCTGACGCGCTACGCGAAAAATAAAGCCGGGCAACCCATGCCACCCGAGTTGATCAAGCGCACGTTGAAAGAACAGCACGAGTTCCGCGCGCATCGCCTGCGCAAGCTGATGATCGTCCCCTATTTCGAGCGCGCATTGTACGAGATGTCGGATGCTGACCTCACGCCGAGAAATATTCTCGAAACCGGCCGCCGGATTGAGACGCAGATGGTCTTCCAGCCGTCGGATTCGCGCCCGGTGCTGAGCGTGCCGCATCTCCTGTCGAGCGATTCCTCCGCCTACTACCATGCCTATGTGCTCGCGCAAATGGCCGTTTTCCAGACGCGCGCCTATTTCCACGAGCGCGACGGGCAAATCATGGACAACCCGCGTGTGGGAAAGGACCTCGCCGAGATCTATTGGATGCCCGGCAACTCCCGGACGTTTTTCGAATTTGTGCAGGCTCTGACCGGCAAACCGTTCTCCGCTAAGGCAACGGTGAACCTCGTCAATAAGCCGCTCGATCACGTCCATCGCGACGCCGATGCCATGATCGCCAAGGGAGAAACTCTTCCGCAAGGCAACGGCGCCGTGGACCTCGATGCGACGATTCGGATGGTTCATGGCGATGAGCTGATTTCCTCCAACGAAAACGCCTCCTTCGAAGAGATGGCCGATACCTACGAGCGCTGGCTGCGCGCACAGGAACACTAAGTTGCTGTGCAACTGAATCCCAGCGATTCCACCGCCGCACTTGTGCACCGAGACCTTGATCGGCGAGGCAGCGCCAAGCCCCAGGCTCCGCCGGAGTAACCGATGCATTGTCATCATGCAAAACCCGTCCATGACTCGTCACGGAGGGTTTTTCTGTGCTCGTCGGCGAGGCATGCGCGAGACGGCAGTACGCACCGAAGGCTGCAATGATCAATTAAGGATCAGGGTGTTCACAAGCCGGGAGCAGTTGCACTCGGTTACTCGCTTGAAATTAAGAGGTAAGCAAACACCAGAAACCGACCGGATGGGGAAGATTAAGCCTTAACAGTCTATAAAATATTGTGATCAGCGCGGACGCCAAATTGCTGAATCTGTAAAAGACTTCAGATTTCTCTTGCGTCATCACAACTTCTTCCTAAATTATTACCATACTCTACTTTCGGCTAAGGACTCCCTTAGCGCCCACTTTTCGACGAGCGAGTCCTCAAGCCGTCCTCGGCCTACGGGACTCGCTCGTCCTGTTTCGAGTATTCGGAACGAAAGCGGTCAGGGCTTAGAAAGAGGAGTCGCAATGCGCATTCTGTTGTTGACTGAGTGTTATGTCTGTGCGGACAGGAGTGCTGTCTGGATCCTGATGAGGGGACACATGCTGATTTTGTCGCTGCCTAAGACGGTAGTAATCGGCGAGACTTGATTGCCTGAGTTCCGAGAAGAACTTCTTAATCCAATTTCCCTCTGTCACACTATTAGCGTCACATCCTATAGTTAACCTCGGTGATATGAACATAAACTACTGTTATCATATCAGTTGGGGCGAACCGTCGGCGCAAGAATTCTCTGCATTCTTGTGCAGTCCGTGCATGTTATGCGCTCGCACCGCTATGGGCTGATCTGCTTCATTCACTTGCTTACACTTACTTCGCCGGCCGGTTGTTGATGGGTGGATGCATCAGTTGTCCATTGAGCATCGGGCGATCCACACCTTGAGTAGTTCCATGAAATCAGCTGGACCGATCACTCTTCTCCTCCTATTTGCTGCGCTCGTGACTATGAGCTGTACCGCTGCCAAGTACGCCGCGGAACAGCGCTACATGAGCCGTGAGGAGTATGGGCCGGCACAGGGCGCGCTGCTGAAAAGCCCTGAGCTCGATGCGCAAGGGTGGGCGCTCATTGCTGAGTGCCGCTTCGAGCTTCACGATTACTGGGGCCAGCTCGAGGCCGGGCAGCGCTCGCTGGAGCTTTCCGGTCTCTATCATGAGCGTATCGCGCGCGACTTGCACGAAGCATACGTGACGCAACTGGAAGCGGCGCTGAAAATCTTCTGGTCGGGCGAAGACCTCGAGACTGCCAAAGCCATCAACGAAGTCGTCGCTTTCGGGCAAGGCATTGCCAGGGACATCAGCCCGCGCATCTTCGAAACCAATAAGAAACTGGCCACAATCGCCACGGCCACGGCGATCCGGCTCAAGCATATCCCGCAAACGGAGAGCTATCTGCTCAACCTGCGCAGCGAATGGAAGGATCACCTCGAGTTGCTCGAGCGGCTGGCACTCATCTATCATCAGATTGGCCAGGATCCCGCCTGCGTGGAGTTGTGCGAGCAGATTCTGCAAAAACAGCCGCGCAACACCACCATTCTTACGCTGCGGACGGAAGCCATGCGCGGCTCCAACATTCCCGTGGCCACATTGAACGCGCTTCGCGACATGCGGCAGGTATTTCAACAGCATCCGATCCTGCATCGCGACATGGGCGTCATTCTTTTCGAACTGGGCGACTGGAAACAGGCCGCTACGCATCTCGAAACCGCCTACAAATCCCGCGATGCCGATTCCTTGAATGTCTTGGTGATGATCGGCGAATGCGCCTATAACCAAGGCGATTATCGGCGCGCTCTGGATTACTACCGGCATGCGCTGCGTATTCAACCCGGCAACATGGACATCCTGCGCGCCATCGGCGCCTGTCATTGGAATTTGGGCGAAAAGGTAGAAGCCAAGGCGGCCTTCGACGGGATTGTTCTTCCGGTGGAGCCCAATCCCGGCCCCGGGGTGGAGAATCTGCTGAAATCCAGCGCCGGAATGCCTTCACAAAATCGCGGAGGACAACGCAAGTGAAGCTGCTCGGCTGCCTGCTCATGCTCGTCGTCGGATCTGCCGCGAGTTTCGGCCTTCAAGTCGTCGGAACCTATCCGCGAACTAATTCAGAGAACTTTGCGGCGATTGATACGCTGCAAATTACCTTCGATGCGTCGCCCCTAAATGTGGAGATCAGCGACATTCTGGTGCAGGGAACGAATGCTGCCTATCCGCTGGTCACGCGCATCGTCCGCGGCAATACGCTCTTTGTGATTCCGACGCACATTTGGCTGACCGGCGACAGAATTATGGTCACCGTACGCTCACCGGCGGTGAATCCGCCCTATTCCTTCCACTTCCGGGTAAAAGTATCGCAAGGCACAACCCTCAACAACTGGTCGGGAGGAGAACTGATTTCGCCCGGACACGTGCCCCTGGCGATGACCGGGATTGACATGGACGGCGACGGCCCGGTGGATGTCGGGATTCTCTATTCCGATCGTCTGGGTATCGCCCGCAACATCCTGTACGACAATCCCTGCGGTACCAATTGCTTCCCCTATGACGGGTTGATCACGTTTCTGACCCCGCATCCGGGCGTCAGCAACGGCCCGCGCGTCCTGCGCGCGGCGGATCTGGACAGCGACGGCCGGCCGGAATTGGTGGCCAGCAATTTCGGTGCAAACACGCTGGTAATTTATCGCAATGCGTCAGAACCGGGAGTCATCACGTTCGGGGACACGACGCAGATCATCCTCGATGCGACGTCCCCGCGCGACTTCCGCCTTCTGGATATCAACGCCGACGGCTTTGTGGATATTCTCTGTCTCGGGCAGACTCCCGATCCGGTCCACGACCGCCTCGCCATTTATCTCAATAACGGCCTGGGAGATTTGACGTTTACCCTCCTGAACGTCGAGACCGGCAGCGGCCCAGACATGCTGGACATTGCCGATTTCACCTTTAACGGCCGGCTCGATCTGGTTACAAGTTGCGTGGATCAGCGTGCCTTGAACCGCTTCCAACTCGCGACCTTCAATCCTCTCAGTTTCCTCGTGGACACGCTGTTCAGTGGTTTGCCGTCCGGGCCGGATGGAGTCTTGGCGGACAACCTCTATTGGGACGTTGGTCTTTCCCAACGGCCCGACCTCATGATCTGGAGCCGCGGAGCGCACTCGCTGGACGAGTCCCCGTACATCGCGCGTTACCGGAATATCGGCGCCGGCTTCGCCGTTGCGGATTCCTTGAACGACCTGACCTACACGCCGCTCTCCGTCACGCTGGCCGACTTGGATCCCGCCACGGGCAACAGTGCGAGTCATGAGTGGATTGTCGTCGGCGACTCGGCTGGTGAAACCAATCTCTGGTTCTATAATGCGCTGGGCGAACCGATTTACGTGCATCTCGAGTCCACGCCGCTGCACCCGCTCTCTTGTCAAACGTTTGATGCCGACCTTGACGGCGACATGGATCTGTTCTTCGTGGATGTAACCGCTGACAACTATGGCCGGATTGTCTACGACCGCAATCCGGACAGCTCCAGCGTGGCCTCTGGGGCATTGGATTTCGGGGTCGTGCAGAACCGCTGTTCGGACGATGCTGTCACTTACTTTCATAATTACGGCTTCTACCCCGCGGTCGTGTGCAACGTCACAATGCCCGACCCCGCCGGCGGCGCATTCGAGGTGGTGTCGCCCACGCAGTTCCCGATCACGCTGGATCCGCTCGATTCGCTGGCCTTCGTCTTCCGCTACACGCCCTGCTACAACGAGGCCGATACCGGAATGGCCCGCATTGCCTTCTATGGCGGCATCGGCGGTTGTCATCAAATCAACATCTACTTGATGGGAATCAGCGGCCATGCCAACATGGAGGTGTCGCCCGATAGTTCCCTGTACTTCGGCTCCACCGCGCGCGGGGGTACACTGATTCGATCTTTCCAGTTGGTGAACACTGGCAACTGGAGTCTGTCGGCATATTACGATCCGTCCGCTCTCCACTACTTCAGCTACCTCGGTCCTGACAACGAAATCGTGCCGCCCGGCGGTACGTCCCCGCCGCACACCGTGGTCTTTACGGCCCCCGCCAACAGCCCCGACACCTTCATCGTCGAACTGATGCCGGTGATTGACACCAGCGCCTGCGACGATTGCCCAACGCAGCCCGCGCACGACACCCGGTGGATCTTCTTTTATGCGCGCATCGTGACGAATCTGCGTCCGGTGTTCACTTTCCCCGATGCCATCATTCGCGAAGGGGACATCGGCGTGTTCACGATCACCGTGCACGATTCCAATGCCCGGCCGCCGGATTTTGGCGTCATCAGCCGCTTTGATTCCATGGCGCCGCCCGGCGGAGCGCTGTCGCTCTTTCCCGATTCGCTGACGATGACGTGGCAATGGCAGGACACGATCCAAATCCCTTTCCAAATCGCCGATTCCGTGCACTGGCCGGCGGAACATTTCATGCTCACCTTCGCGGCGATTGACACGCCCTTCCTCGAACAGATGGATACTGTCTGGAACCTCACCGTCCATGCGCGCGACGATCTGCCGCGCTTCGTCAGTCAATACGACTTTATCACGTTTTGGGAAGGCACAAATATCACCAATGTCGTTCTGGCCACGGTTGCCGATGAAGAAAATGAGCCATTAACCGGAGTCTGGCAGTGGCTCGACCGCGTGCCGCAGGGCGCGCAGATCCGGCCGCCGGGACCGTGGAATACGTTCTCACTGAACTGGCAGACGACCTACACCGACTCCGGCGCCTATCCGCTCCAACTGAAAGTCTACGAGAGCGGGGACACCACGCGATCCGCTGTCACGGTTGTCACCGTCACGATTCTGGATCGCCCGTCCAACCTGCAAGCCTCGGTGCAGATCACTCCGGACACGACGACGCTCGGGTCCTCCGTGATCGCTAATTGGGAAGTGCGCGAGACCAGCAATGTTCCTGAAGACCGGCCATTCGTCGTGCAGCTCGTGCAAGCCGGTCCTCACGGCGGCGCGGTCATTCTCATGTGGGAAACCTATCCGTCGCTTCCCGGCGGCGGGATCGTGGGAGGAGCCCGCACCGTCGGACCGCTGGACACCTGCGGCACCTATCTTTACACGCTTACCGTCTCGCCGGAACTTCCCGACAGCACCACGTCGGATAACGTCGCCTCCGCCAGCGCCTGGGTGATCTGCCCGGATATCGCAGCCTACATTGACCCGCTTCCGCCGTCTGTTTCGCGTGGCGAGGAGATCGCGATCAATTATCGCGTCCGCGAGCTGCACGGCGTCGCCGTACATCAGGCTTTCAGTTCCGTGCTGGTGGACGAGTCCACCGACGATACGCTCGCGGTGCGCGTGTATTCGAACGGTATCGGCGCCCTCGGTGTCTTAACCGGCACTACGCATTACGTCACCCGGGACTGCGGGCAGCATGACTTCTCACTAACCGTCTATCCGCCGCCCGGCTACGAAGACGACCCGACCAACAATTCCACGCAGAGCACGGTGCAGGTAATCTGCCCCGACTTGGCGGCGCTGGCGATTGAGGTGCCGTCGCAGATCCACAAGAATGTCAGCTTCCCGATTCGCTTCACGATCGGCGAACTCAACGGCATCGCTGTAGACACCGCCTTTATCGTGTCGCTCTATGTCGGCGGTCAGCGGCAGGATTTCCGCTTCCTCAGCATGTCAGCTCTTGATACCGTCAGCAGCTCGTTGACCTGGAATGCCAACACGATGGGCAACCTGCCGATCCTGCTCCGCGTGAACCCCCCATCCGGCTGGGATGCAAATCCGGTGAACGACACGCTCTCCGTCAGCATGGACATTCTCGCGGATCCGTTTAACGCGTACCCGCTGCCCTTCACACCGAACGGCGACAGCTACAACGACACGCTGCATTTCTATTTCGGCGACGAGATCTACGGCAATCCGGTGATCAAGATCTTCACCGTGGACGGCAAGCTGGTGAAGACTCTGGATCAGGCTGTGCATCGCGGTATTGATTGGGATGGCCGCGATCGCGACGGCAACGATTGCGCGCCCGGCCCGTATCTTTATACCTTCGACGATGGCGGACGGAAGATCAGTTCCGGTATCATCTACGTGGCCCGCTGATGAAACGCATCCTCACAATCGTCATCTGCGCGTGCGCGCTCTTTACCGCCGGCCTCAGCCGCGCGCAGAATCTCTACGAAGGCAACCCCGCTAACCCCTACCTGCTGGAGTCCGCCTTCTCCAATCCGGCGCTGAATGCCTTCATCACGAACCGGGCCGTGCTCGCGATGACCGCCCATCAGGTCGGCGTCGGAGGCAGTCTTCTCTCGATTCGCAGCGGCGTCATCTCATACCATCTCCCTTGGCAGATGCGCGGCTTCGCCGTCGGCGGACAATTCTTCGTCGCCGGATTGTATTCGCAGAGCGATTTCCGCGTCTCTTACGGCAAACAGATTATCCCGCAGCTCAGCGCCGGCGCGAATCTCGATATCTTCAGCCGCGCCTTCGACAAGAACCGCTTCTTCAAGTTCGACGACCGCGACCCCGTCTTTGCCAACGGCTACGGCAAGATCAACGCATCACTTGGCTTCGGGCTGCTGGTCGAGCCATACCGCACACTCTCCATCGGCTTCTCCTTCGAGCACGCCAATCAGCCGGACCTTGCGCTCGGCAATGATCCCTTTGTACAGCCGTTGCTCTTTGCCCTCGGCGTGCGTTGGCGCTTCCCGACGTTTAACGTCAGCTCTTCGATCAATCGGCTGCAGATGGATGACTACTCGAAATCAGCGGCCAACACAGCGATGAGCGACATGGGCCAGGCGGCGCAATACAGCGCCGAGGTTCCCTTCGGCCGTTCGTGGTTTCGTTTCGCCGCTGATCCGTCCAATGTTCAGCTCGAAGCCGAAGTGCCGCTCTACCGCTATCTCTATGTCAATTATCGCTACGGCTATCCGCTGACCGACATAAACCTCGCTTCCATCGGCACGCAGCGTTTCGGCTTCGTCTATGACTTCAACCGCCTGCCGCCGTTGTCACCGGTGCCTGCGCTGCCGACCTTACCGCGTAATCAAATCGAACTGCCGGAATTCAAGGCGGTGCCGCGCGGCCAGTTCTTCTTGTATGCGAATGCCGATTCGGTGGACGTCGTGCAATTGCGCGTGCACCGCAGCGTCGAGCCGGGTGTTCCGCAACAGAGCTTGTCCATCCTGTCGCCCGAAGACTTGGGACGCTACAAGAAGGCTCCGGGCACGCGCGGGTCTCGCGAGTCCGATCTCTTGAAAGTGCGAGACCCGGTGGTGAGGCCCAAGGAATTCTATTCGACCAAGTATCGTGGCGCCTTGGAAGGAATCGGACTGCAAGCGCGACGGCCTGAATCGCAGGTCAAGGCAGAGATCATCAGCTACCCCGGTGCTGAGCGCCGCGCGAACGCGTTGGCCAATCTGCTCACCGGCGACCAATTGGCACTGCCCTCCAAAGTTCCGATCTTCACCACGAATACGGTACCGGGAACATCTGCGCAAAGCGAAGAGATCGCCAAGGTCGCCGACGAGATGCAGCATCTGATCACGCCCGAAGGTGTTACGTTCCGTGCCGTCCCCATCTTTCGCTCGTTCATCGGCTGCCACTGGACGCTCGACGTTCGCAACGCCAGGGAAATGCCGGTCTTTGAATTTTCAGGCATGAACCAGCCGCCCGATTCGCTCGTTTGGAACTGGCAGGACTCCCAAGGCAATATCGTGCCGCCCGGAAACTACCACTATCAGCTCCGCGTAACTGATAGTAAGGGCAAGGTGGATTACAGCGATCGCGGCACGCTGGACGTCGTGCACCATCACCAGTCGCTCTCGATTGACGTTACCCGCAAATCGAAAGTCGGGCAAGTCCCGGCGGATAAGTACATCCTGATCGTGGGCGGCGGCCGTCCGCTCCTCGAATCACTTCCGGCGGACACCACCCTCGGCCGGTAAAATTAACGCACGTTCCTACAATGTCGGCATGTGACCTTTCTGTCAGCTTGATGCGGAGACCATGAACTCGTGAATTTCGACAATCCGTTGCCGCAGAATCGTTACGGCGCAATCGAACTTAAGGGGATTGTCGGCCGGAACACCTTCAAGGGATTAGGGATCAGCATTCTCATCCACTGTCTGGTGCTCGCCGCTTGGGCTCTGTTGAGTCGCATCGAGTTTTCGCACCGCCAAAGCGCGTCGCGCCTTGTTGTCTATAGCCCGATTCATGTGCAGCCGCCGCCCGCCAAGGAACAACCGCGCAACGGCGAATTAGGCGGTGAACGTGGCGGGGGAGGGGCTTCGGAGGACAAGCTCAAGGAAACGACGCACACCCGCTACCAATTACGCTCCATCGTCGAGGATTCCCCCTATGCCGCGGATTACAGCTTAACGATGCTGGATTCGCGTTTCGAGGTGACGCAGCGCGGCGAAGCTGAAGATCCCTTGATTGACGTTGGTGGTCGCGTGCGCACCGGCGACCGCCTTACACGCCTCACAGCTGGTGGCGGGGCAAGCGATTTCGAAGGATTTGCGGGTGACGATGAATTAGGCCGCGGTCTCGGTTCCGGCATGAGCGCAGGCGGTGGCATCGGCAGTGGCATCGGCGGCCATGTTGGCAGCGGGATCGGCAATCGGCGCGGCGGAGGAGGAACAAGTGGCGAAGGTACGGACGGCTATGGCAGCGGCCGCGCTGACGGTGCGGGCACGGATCTCGGCGACGAGAGTTCGTTGGTCGCCGAAGCCCGCCAACTCGCCAAGCCCGCCGACTTGAGCAGTCAAAAACCCAACGTCTCCGTCGTGAATATCAGCAAGTATCGCGGCGCCGTCGCCCCGCCGGAGAACTGGAGTCCGATCATCGCCTGGATTTCCAAACATCAAAAAGGCATTCCCGTCACGCTGCAGAAGCCGGAAATTCTCAACCAGCGTCCCGGTGACGTCACCACGTGGGTGGAATTCGACGATGAAGCGGATGCGCATTACACGCTCTTCCTCCTCGGTCGCCAGGGGCACCCTCCGCAACTCAATATTTTTCTCGTCACCAACGGCCACGGCACGCTCCTGCAGGACGAAGGCGCCAAAGGCGAAAGTGAAGTGTATAAGTTCGGCGGTGCCTCCGGCAATCCGAGCAACCCCACCGTGCAGCTCGAACTGCTTCCTCCCGGAAAGTCTGAAGCCAAGCGCATGATGCGCGTTTTCGTCGCGTGGTGGAATCATATCAAGAACATCGAACCTCTATGAAACATCACATCCGCGCCGGCACCATTTCCTGTTGGATCGTCTGCTTCGCGCTCGCGACGGTTCTCGCGGTCGGCTGCGCGTCCAATCGGCGAGCGTCCGACGAACGCTGGGCCAGTCAGGTCAACACCGTGCATCGGTCAGGGTCTGTTTCGGACACCGTTACCGTTCCGCCCGGCGTGGACTCCTCCGTTGCGCGCTCGGCCATGCTGGCCGCTCGCGAAGTACTGGTAGGGTGGAAGGAAGACTCGATCGCACGCCAACTTTACGAAGACGGCAGCCGTCAGCGTGAAGAAGGCAAGCCGCTGCTGGAGGCCATTCAAAAAGGCCGGTCCACGCCGGAGTCTATCTCGTCAGACGACTCGCTGAAGAGCATGGAGTGGTTCAACGAAGGCAACAAGTCCGGCGCCAAAGGCGACCGCCTGATTCGCAACAAGACGCCGGGACGCCTGAGCCGCGAGAGCATTGAACGTTTCGCCGACTCCACCCGCATGAAAGCGGCGGAGTATTACGAAGCCGCGCGCGATTATTACGAGCGCGCCTTGCAGCTCAATCCATGGAGCAAGGACATTCATGCCGCGCTGCTGGTGACCTATCGCGACCTCGTGGTGATTCATCGTTCCCTGAACGCGCTCGATGCGCAAATGGCCGCGCTGCAGAAATATCTCGATCTCTATGGCGATCATTTCGGCTACCTGACGCAGCTCGCCAAGTGCTGGACCGAGAAAAGCGACACCGTGCAGGCGCTGATCTGTTATCGCCGCGCCGAGGATGCCTTGCTCACGTGGGCGCCGACTTCATGGGACCCTGCCACGGATACGGCCCGCACCACGCTGACGTCCGAGCAGTACAAGAGCTGGATCGCCCTGATCACGCAGCAATACAAGATGGATTACGCGCTGCAATTGGCGGAGCCGGCGTTGACCGATCTCTACCGGCTGAAGGGTGTCTGCCGCCCGGATCAGGATTCCACCACCCTGCGCGTGGCCGATGATCTGATCGCCTGGCTCTCGTGGGATGACGGCAATATCTCCACCGCTCAGCTCCGCCGCACGCTCCGCGAACAGATTGATGCCGAGCGATGGGAGGAAGCCCGCCGCACGATCAACGAGTTGCTTCCGATCCTGAGCGCGCCGCAAGCCATTTTCGAAATCGAGTATTCCGCCGCCCAGATTGACTTCTATCGCTTGAATGAGTACGACGCCGGACTCCGGCGCATGCGCAAGCTGCTTGACCAGAGCGGCTACAATGAAGTCAACGCCAATCTCGACAGCCTGCTGGCGCAATACGGTCGCGAACAGTTTGTCGAGCGTATGGCCGATCAGCGCAAGAACGCCTCGGAGCGTGTCGTCAAGCTGCTCGATGATTACGGCAACTGCTGCTTGACCTACGGCATTCAGCTCGAGCCGGTGAGCAAAGAGAAAGCCTTCATCTACTACTATCAGGCCGCGCTCGTCCCGTGGAAGCGACAGGGCGAAGCGTTGAGTGTACTCGCGGATCTGAGCCGCAATCAGCCTGACCGCACCATCCTCTATGGCGAAACCGCTCTGCAGCCCGGTCTCGCCGAATCCCTTGATGCGATCTCGCGCGGCACGCTCTACTCTGCCTTGCGCGAAGCCTATCGCCGCAAAAACGACCGCGCGCACACCGAGTACTATCATCAGGCGCTCTTGAAAGGCGCCAACGGAGCGACGAAATGACATACCGCAAGCTCCTCGTCTTCGGGTTCACTGTGCTCTCTGTGCTATGCATCGGCGCCGCGCTCGGCGGCGACGTGCGGGTTCGTCCTTACCGTGCCTACTGCGCTTCCGTGACTGACACATTGGTCATCCGCCATTTTCTCGAGCAGCAGTCCATCCCCGAGCAGGGCCGTACCGACTCGCTGGAGATCATTGACGCCTCGGGCAACGGCTTCGGTGAAAACGATCTCATCATTGTTTACCCTTCGAAGCACACCTATTCGCTGATGAGCATCGAAGAGCCGCTCAAGACCATGATGACCGACTGGCATTACAATACGTCGCAGCTCACGTCACCCGACACCACATCCGCCCGGCTCTTTGCTGCTGCGCGCTCGGATACCACCGGCAAAGGGGCGTTTCAGGGCCTCTTGGGCTTCGTTCTTCGCGGACTGGAACTGTACTACGGCGGCAACGTCATCGAAGGCTCCTTTCGCCGCGATCAGAACAGCTCCTTTTTGGAACTCTGGAACTATGAACCGCAGGCATTCAAGTATCGCGAGAGCGTGTCTGCCTCCTCCTCCGATACGATTCAAAATTACGACCTCCTGCAAATCGTCAGCCGCGACACGCTTGAGCTGTCCGACTCTACGATGTACGACGTGATTTTCGTCTATAAAACGATTCACGACACCGTTTACGTCGCGGCCGAAGCTCCGCCCACCAACGAGAACCATGCGAAGTAGTGGTTGGGCCATTCTCTTCTTGCTCTTGATCTCGTATTCGCTGTCGGCGGAGGAGATCCGCTTTGTCGTGCAGCCGCTTGACGACCACAGCGCCGGGCTGACATGGAGCGGAACCTCGGCGTCGTGGGAAATCGCGCGCAAAGAGAGCGACCGCTTCCACGCGCTGGTCACGCTGGACTCTGCCGCGCATATGTGGATGGACACCACTCTGCGAACGGATGTGTTGTATGTCTATCGTCTGTTGCCGGCAGAATCCGACAGCTTGCCCGTCGTGCTTTATGATTCCGTGATCACGCATCTTTCTGCGCCGCTGATCTCCGGCATCGAACCGCTGACCGACGAGTCCGCGCTCTTGTGGTGGGACTCGATTGACGCCGCCGCTGACGAGGTGCAGTTGCTGATCACCGATCTGTCGTGGAGCCGTCCCGAACACAAGGAGAGAGTCGCTGCGCGACAGGGGTGGATCATCATCAAAGACTTGCAGCCGCTGCGCCCCTACCGCGTCTCGCTTCTGGCCGTGACACCGCACAACACATCTGCGCCCTGCCCTGAGTATCTCTACACGCATCAACAGCCGCTGCTGGACTGGGCCTTCGTTCCCGCCGCCACGTTCGAGATGGGCGGCAAATCCGACGACGAAGCTCCCCCGCATACTGTGCAGCTCTCGCCTTATCTGCTCTCCTGCTCCGAGATTACCAATCGTGACTATCTGACCTACTGCACGGCCGATTCGGCTCCCTATCCCGAAGATCCGCACTTCCCCGGCATGAAGGATTACATCTATCGCCATCCCAACTACCCGGTGGTCAACGTGAGTTGGCATGAGGCGACAGCCTATTGCAACTGGCTGGCGCGCGCGATGAAGCTCTCTCCCTCGTCCGTCCGCTTGCCCACGGAAGCGGAGTGGGAGCATGCCGCGCGCCTCCTGAAGGGCAAATATCCGTGGGGCACCTTAGAGCCGTCGAAAAACGTCGCCTGTTATGCCGATGGAGATCGCAAAACTCCTGTTGCTGTCCGCAGCTACACCGCGACTCCCAATGGGCTTTATGATTTGGCGGGCAACGTCTGGGAGTGGTGTCTGGATTGGTATGGGCCGTATCACGCTGCGGTCTCCGTGGATCCGCTCGGCTCTGCGGGGGGAATGTTTAAAGTCGTGCGCGGTGGGTCGTGGAGTGATCCGGCCGACGCGCTGAAATCAACCAGCCGGGGGAAATTGTCGCCCGACGTCGGTCTGTCCACTGTGGGCTTTCGCGTAGCCCGCGCCATGCCGATTCCACCGGTCAAAGTCATCAACCTTAGTTTGACGGGGAGCGACGATGCAGTTTCGAAATAGCGTCACCGTAATAGTCATAGCTCTGATGCTCGGCGTCCGACTCCATGCGCAGGAAAACACCGTGCAGCCTCCGCTGAATGATTCCTTGAAAGCGGAGCCTGCGTCTTTGCCTGCGCTCGTCTCGTCCGCATCTCCGGAGCGCTTCGATCCCCGCGCCAACATGATTCATGTGGACGGACGCGAGCTGAATTGGCGCTTGGGCAAACGCGGTGAAAAATCCAACCCGCGCACCTGCGGCAGTTTCGTCATTGATCGTACTGAAGTCACCAATCGTGATTTCGCGCTCTTCCTTTCTGCCGCGGATTCCAACGTCCGCTTCTACGATCCGCGTATGGACATCATTGCCGCTCCGCATCAGTTTGTCGTCAAGAGCGATCGCGAGAACTATCCCGTCGCCTACGTGGATTGGATGGGCGCTTATGCCTTCGCCGCATGGGCCGGCAAGAGCTTGCCCACTGAGGAAGAGTGGATCGTGGCGGCGCTCGACGCGCGCATGGCGACCGAACAGGACACGCTTTATCCGTGGGGCAACCTGCCGCTCGACAGCACGCGCGGGAATTTCCTCATTGCCAACGGCTTCCCCGGCCGTACCGCCGTCGGAACATTCCCCGCCGGTGCAACGCCGAGTAGCATCGTGGATCTGGCCGGCAACGTCGCCGAGTGGACCGTTACCGAAACCACCGCCAATCTGCCCGCCGGCGGAACGCATTCCTGGATGGTCGTCAAGGGTGGCAGCTTCCTCGATACCGCGCCCAACGTCACGATCAGTAGTCGTGCCCTGCGCGATCGCACTGAATGCCTCGGTTCCATCGGCTTCCGCTGCATCATTCGCGATCAACCCGCCAAGTGAAACCCCTCCGCGTCATTCTGCTGCTCGTGTTGGTGACGGGCACGCTGCACGCCGGTGAGCGCTCCGTGCGCCGCAAGAAAGTTATGCCCCGGCCGCCGGCGATTGAAATCACGATGCGCGCGGATAACAGGGCCGAATTGACATGGGCAAAGTGCAAGCAGGGTGTTTATCTCGAACGCAAGCTCGGCACTGAAGAGCTATTCGTGCCTGTGCGCTTGTTCACCCCGGAGGAGCACAGCTACGCCGATTCCGCTGTCGCGTCAGAAGCCTTTGTCATGTATCGCTTGCGCCCGGTCAATGCCCGCTACCTGTCCGAGTACGGTCCCGTCGCCACCGTAAATACTGAATTGCCGTTTTCCCCACGCCCGATACTTACGCGCGTCGCCGTGGATACCGTAGAGGTACAGATTACCGATTGGAATGGCTTGACCGATTCCGTCATCGTCGAACGTCGCATCGAAGGTCTTTATACTCCCGTCGGGGACCTATCTCCGACACAGCCTGCTTTCCGCGACGGCGGTCTCCACTCCGCTTTCTTCCAATACTATCGCTTGCGCTGTCAGCGGGGCGGGCGCGAGGGGCCGCCTTCTTCGCACGACAGCGTCCTGATGGACTTGCCGCCGCCTCACGAACTGGCCGTCACACTCCGCAACGATCACACTGCCCGGCTGACGTGGCATTCATCGCTGCCCTATCCGTCGCTCTGCGAAGTTGAAAAGCGCACGTCTTCGGGGATTCATCTGTTCCGCACGACCCTCGGCGACACCGTCTGGACCGATTCTGAACTGGGCTACGAGCAGCGCACCTACTACCGCGTCCGCGCTCGAAACGGTGTGGACTCCAGCGAATTCACTCCGCCCGTGCTGGCGTATTACACGCTCTATGCCGCGGACTCGCTGCATCTGGATCCGGTGCATGATCTCTTTGTGCATCTGACTTGGCGCTGCCCCGATTCCCTCACGCAACGTTTTGAATTGGAACGTTCCACCGAGAGCATTCACTTTCAAACCCTGGCCGAGTTGGACGGTCGAACCTTTGCTTACGTAGATACGCTCTCTGCTCGCAGTCAAACCTATTTCTACCGTGTCACGAGCTTCGCCGGCAACGGCATGATGAAGCGTTCGGCCATTGTCGCCGAGCTGGTTCCGATCATAGACGCCGGCATGGTGGAAATCCCCGCGGACTCCGGCCGCGCCGCGTTTCTGATGGATGCGTCGGAGATCACGGTCAGAGACTATGCAGAATTCTGCCGCGAGACCAATCGCCCGCTGCCCGCGGATCCCGGTTTCCCCGATTATCCCGATTACTGGCTGACTCACGCGAATCTGCCCGCGGTCAATCTTTCGTGGCGCGAGGCCACCGAGTTCTGCAATTGGCGCAGCATGTGTCTCGGGTTGCAGCCTGTGTATGATTCGACGGGGGATCCGCTGCCGAGTACCAACGGCTATTCTTTGGCCAACCGTCACGAATTCATCCGTGCTTTGGTTTCGCTTGCCGACACGACGGCCAACCTGATGAATGCCGACCAGCTTCAAGGTCAGCCCGCCGCGTGCAAGACTCAGGATCTTCATCCCGCCCTCATTCGCAATTTGATTGGCAACGTCTGGGAGTGGAACGAAGAGATCATTGCCGACAGTGCGCGACTCATTCTCGGCGGAGCATATTGCACGCCGCGCCCGCTCGCCGTCATACTCCCAGAGTTCTGCTACAAACCGGATTTCAGCTCGCCGACCATCGGCTTCCGCTGTGTGCTGCGCAAGCCGCTTCCCAAAACGACCGGCAGCTAATATCCGCTTGCGAATTTACCATTCCCCTCATTCTAATGGGGGGAACGGGAAGGGGGGTGTGTGGACCAAAGTGCTGCCATTCCTCCTTCCTGTTTTCAAACAGGCCGCGGCTCCTGAATAGGAGCCGCTTTTTTGTCCATTGGACGCTCTGTCCGCACAACCCTTGACTCCTACGAACTCTCCTATTTGCTCCCGCGAGGCTTAATTCTATACTATACATAACTTTATTACAGATCAAGAAAATTACAAAAATGACCGCAAGCCTTGACTTTCATATAAATTAATGTTATTACTAAGTCTATCCCGAAAGGCATATTAGCCGCGCGGAACTTTCGATCCTGCGCAGCACACTTTGTGCTTGGCGCCAAGTAACTACGTAAAGGAGTGTGTCATGAGAGATGCGTTGAAAATGTGTGGATGGAGAATTGCTCTGCTGGCAATGGCTTCGGTGGTATGGAGTGCACCCCCGGCGTCGGGCGGCTCTTCCCTGGAGGAACTGAAAGCGGCCGCTCAACAGGTGATCGAACAGCGCGAAGCCGCTCTCACGCAATGGCAGGAACAGTATCGAAGCGCGCCCCTGAGCGACCGTGTCCGCTTGGAGGCCGAAGCGGTACAAATCCAAACCGACTACGAGCGGCGCTATTTGGAACTGGTGGTGGACTACCACCGGCTGAGCGGGAACACCGAAGAACTCGCACGCGCCGAGCGGATGCTGGAAAACTTGAATGCGGGGGTTGTGACCGGCACACCGTTGCCGCTGTCGCGGGATTTGCAAGCGACGCAGACTCCGCCCGCTTCAGGTCAATCGCAGGAAGGAGTGGTGCGCGATGAACGCTAAGAAAAAACTTTTCGTTACGATTGCCGCCATCGCCGTGATCGGCATCATCGGATTTGCCGGCGATCAGAGGCAACCGGAGAGCACACGGACCGAGGCCGATGTTCAGCGGACGGAGTACATGGCAACAGCACAACCCGGCACGGGGGAGCAAGTCCAACCGCAGTTGGAACCCGGGCTCGCGAAGATCGAAGAGAACTACCGCCGGCAAATGGAGTCGCTGAAGAACGAACTGGCATCGGCCACAACCGATGACCAGCGTGAAGCCATCCAGCAGCGCGCGGCGGAACTGAAAATGCAATGGACGTTGGCACTCGCGGATCGGCAGTTGGAACTGGCTCGGCAACAAGGGAATGCCGAAGCGGAGACCGAAGCGCTGCATGCCAAGCAGGCGATGCTGAATCCGCCGACGGCGTTGCGGCAACAGGTGCCGCGCGATCCGAATGCGGGCATCGTGATCGAGGGAGGTGCAAAATGAAGAACCTCAAATGGCTTTTGCCCTGCCTTCTCATGACGCTTTCGGCGAACGCGCTGGCGCTCACCCCGCGGATGGTGTTCGAAAAGTACCTGTTCGCGGAGGGCGTTGATCCACATGCACGCTATCTCGATCGGCTAATTGTCAAGTTCTTTGATGAGGACATGGTGCGCCTGCGCGACGGCAAACTGCTCAGCACGGTCGGTAGCACGCCTTTGACCTACACTCAGGAGTTCCTTGCGCGTCATCCTGAAATCAAACTGGAGGTCATCATCACCTCCCTGACCGAGGAACAATATGCGGAGATGATTGCCCGGGCAGAACAAAAGAGCGGCATTGATCAGGTGGACCTCTTTAGCTTCTATTGCTTCCGGCTCCCTGCCCCTGCCGCGGATCCAAAGGCGTTACTCGCCGATATTCTGAAGGCGCCGGAAGTGGAAGTGGCCTATTACGACGGTATTCCCTATCCGACGACGTGCACGGACGCTGGCGGCGTGACTCCCAACTATCGCCCGAATCAGACGTACCACGATCCGGCGCCGGTGGGTGTGGATGCGGACTATGCATGGGCCACCTTTGGTGAGGATGTAACGGATGGAGCCACTTCCGCTTGGACGGCCGTGATCGAATGGGGAACAACGTTCATGGCCACCCACGAGGACTTTACGACCGTCGTCATGGGAACGCCGGAGGAATCGGCTGACACATTTAACTATCACGGTACGGCCGTGGCGGGCATTGTCGGGGCATGTGAAGAAAACAACGTCGGAATCGTGGGTTTCACCGCTGATCAGGCGATTCACTATTACAGTGTGACTGCTCTCGCATCCATTGCCGATGTTTACACCCGCGTTAACTCTCAGCTGATTGAGGGCGAATACACGACCGGGTCATGGGCCTATTTCGCGAACCCGCTGCCGCCCGGTCAAACGTGTCCCTGCAACCCTGGCCAAAACGGACATGTTCCCGCGGAGTATGTGCCGGCCACCAAGACGGCGATTGCCAATGGTATTGCTCTTGGCATTCACTACCTGGAGTCGGCCGGGAATGGCTGCACGAACCTGGACAGTCCGACGTTTGGCAATACGTTCCGTTGGTCAACGGATACGGGCGCAATGATTATCGGCGGGATTGAGTCCACTGCGCCGCACGACGCCATCTGTTACACCGGCTATGGCGAGCGCGTTACGCTGAATGCGTGGTCGGAAAACATCGTGACTTTGGGCTACGGAACGCTCCGCACCGGCAGCGGTCGCCGCGAGTATTACTCCAATAGTTTCGGAGGAACATCCGGCGCTGGACCGATCGTCGCCGGCTGCGGCGGCGTCCTGAACAACATTTACCGCGGCATCAACGCGGGCGCGAACATCTCGCCAACGACGCTGCGCTCATGGCTGGCCAGTGGTGGGACGGCGCCGGGGACGACACCGGGCAATATCGGCGTCATGCCGAATCTCTTCGCCATCACGGCTCCCGATCTTAACGCCGACCAACGTACCGGATGGACGAATGTCATTGTCCCGCGCAACACGGGTGATGCGACCGGTGCGAGCGCCGTGTTGCCCACAAACCTGAACAGTATTCCCGATCCGACGTACTGGAACTCGTCCATTGAGAATACGAGTCAATTTTCCACGGCAGATCCCGCTTACTGGCGGTTGTACCGCGATGATGTATACTTCATCTGGGCAGGTGGAGGAAGTCTTGGGCCGATGGGCCGCATCTACCATGCCAACACCCAGGGTGGTTCTGGCGATGTTCGCGGCGGGCGGCACACGATTCGGTGCGGAGTAGATCCGCTTGACGAAGTCGTGGAGTTCTGGGAGGCCGCTAATTCCGGCGTACAGCAGAACTGGGTGCAGCAGCACGTCTGGGATCCGCGCCCGTTGACCGCAGAATCCCCGCTGACCTTCACCCAGCCGCCGCTCAGATTAGTGACCGGCCAACCCGGCGCTTACTACAACTGCGACGGGTATTCACTCACCACCGGTTTCAGTGGTTACTGGGATCTGCTTGGTGTCTGCGCGTCCACCACCGCGGCGGATTACGACACGCGGATTTACAGCGAAGCCATCACCTCGACGAACGGCTTCGATGATTACGAGGCGTGGTCGCCGGCGGTTGGGCCGATTGACATCGTCGGCAAGAACGGCAACCTTACCGGGGCCGTCAGCGGAGCAGCCGTAATCAATTGGGACGGAGAGAATGACAGCTATCGCGTCGAAGGCGAAACATCCACGTACCTGGGCACACCCGGCTATGGCCGCAACGACGCCGGGGCGTTCGTGATTGACGCCGACGAGATTATGGAAGCGGTAGAGTTTAACGTCAACGAGCTGGTCAGTTACGAGATCGAAGCCGACGTCAGCGCGGGCAGTGCCAATCTGGTAATTTCGGTGTTCGGACCCGAGGACAATTACTTTGCCCTGACCGACCGTAATGCGTCCGTGAACGCGAACGGCGCCGGCGGAAGCGAGCGCTTGTGCTTCACGCCGACGCAGACCGGATACCATCTGGCGCTGTTCCACAAGTATGACAGCAACGATTACAGCCAGACCTCGACGTTCCACGCCTACATTGGCAAGTCCGAGTTCGACTTGACGCATAAGCTGCTCACGGGGTGGTCCCACGAGCTTGTGGTCACCCAGAGTACGGGTTCACAACCGTTCGTTCTGCCTGCCACGCTCACCGGCAACGTCAGCACGAACTACCTGCACCAGGGCATGGTGAATCTGGGTTGTGTCGCCAGTCCTTTCGGGCTGAACACCGGATTCTATCGTGACGGGCCTTCCATTTTTACCTCGGGCAGCATGGTGAGCTGGCCCGCGGGTTCGGACGCCTGGGTGTTCAACCAAGGCCCGATCTTCGTGTTCGGCGGGCGGCACAGCGTCGGCGACAGCATTGACGTGTTCCAGGAAGGCGCCGAGTGGCGCGAAGACAACAACCGCTGGGATGAGCAGTTCGTCTGGACGCCGTATTCCTTGACGAATCAAACCCCGGTTCTCACGGCAAATCCGGCCCCCAATTGGCGGAACACGGAAAGCAGCGTGTTTTTCTCGGCCTGGAATCAGGACGGCTGGCGTTTTAACGGCGGCCACTGGTCGGGCGTGGCGATGGTGCCGACGAACGCGGCCGATAACTACCTGTGCATGCTGTACAACCCGACGACCGGATCAACCAACGGGTTTGACACGCAGTTGGTGCCGTCGTTCAATACCGCCGGAGGCGGATTAAATTTCGTGGTGGAGAACGGCAATGTCAATGGTCTCAACGCCAACTTCGACGTCGGCGTCACGAACAACTGGCCATGGCCCGGCACGCCCAGCGTAGGCGCCTACCGCACCTACCAGTGCAACCGGATTCTGGATCTGACTAACAATGCGCTGAACGGCCCATTCACGTTGGGTTTGAATCACCTCATCCATGTGTATGACCTCTACCTGCTCGCCGGGGACACGTCACGGATCATTCTGGACAACCTCGGAGCGACGGACTTAGGGTTGGCAGTGTATGCGGCGGGCATAGCGTACGGCAGCCGCACACACAATGGAACGGTGATGAACTCTGCCGGGGACGGCGGAGATGAGACCATTGTCTATGTTCCGACCGTCAGCGGCTATTACGGAATCGTGGTATTCAAGAATGACCTCACGGACATGGCCGGCACAGACTACCGCCTGATCATTGGCGATCGCATTCCCGCCGCGCCGCAGCGTCTCGTGTTGCAAGTCATCAATTCCGCCGTGAACCCGATTCAGATGCTCGCGCATTGGGACTCGGTACTGACGGATATCAACGGCGCGCCGCTCAACGTGGACAGCTACCAGCTCTATTACGTGCTCGACACGAATCCAGCTCCGTTCCCCACGGGTTGGGTACCGTACATCACCACGAATCAAGCCACGGTCAACTTCCTTGTCATGAATACTGTCGTAAATCTGCGCATGGTTGTGGTCGCGCGTGATAGCGACGGGCTCATCCTCGCGCATTCGCCCCTCCCCGATGGCAGCGACCTTACCGGCACAAAGCTGCCCGCTGACCTCGCCCCTGCCGAGCCGGCGATCATCAGTGACCGCGGCCCCGTCTTCCGCTAAGCACGAATCCCCTCCTCAAACCGAAACGGCCTCTGCTTTCCGCAGAGGCCGTTTCCGTTTGAGTCCGCCGAGCGGGGTCGTTTATCCGGGAACAATAACATCCCGAGCACACGACCCCGCCGGAACAACACTAATCCTGCATCACCCACTGCGTATTCGGCTCCGGCCCCATCTCGAACTCCAACATCCCGCCCTTCATAATTTCCTGATGCGCAATATATCGCCGATGGTACTCCGTCCCGTTCAGTTTCACCGACTGCACATACATATTCTCAGGAGATGTGTGATGGGCAAGGACTGTAAACGTCTTCCCATCCCCCACATCCACGCTGGCCCTTTCAAATAGCGGACTGCCGAACACATATTTCCCGTCCGCCGGATTCACCGGATAAAACCCCAGCGCGCTGAAAACATACCACGCCGACATCTGCCCGCAATCCTCATTGCCGCACAGCCCGTCCGGCTGGTTCGTGTAGAAATCGTGCATGATTTTCCGCACGGTCGCCTGCGTTTTCCACGGCTGATCGGCATACGCATAGAGATACGCGATGTGATGGCTGGGCTCGTTGCCGTGCGCGTACATTCCCACCAACCCGCTCACGTCCGCGGTTGCTCCCAAGCCTTCCAAATCGGAGGAGTGGCCAAAGAGTGAGTCGAGTTTCGCGGCAAACGTCTCCTTGCCGCCCATCAATGAAATCAACCCCAGCACGTCTTGCGGCACGTACCAGCTGTATTGCCAGGCATTGCCTTCGGTATATTGCGGCTGCTTTTCTGTCCCGAAACGCGGATCGAACGGCGTCACCCAGCTCCCATCCGAATTCCGCCCGCGCATGAATCCGGTGGTTGAATCGTAGAGGTTCCGGTAATACCCGGCGCGTCTATCAAACTCCGCCGCATCCTCCGTCTTTCCTAAGGCCTTCGCCATTTGCGCAATGCACCAGTCGTCGTAGGCATATTCCAGCCCCTTCGACACGGATTCCCGCTCCTGATCCGCCGGAATGTAATCATACGGCATCACCGATCTCAGTACAAACCGTCGCTCAATCTTCTCTTTATCTGCTTGAATCGTGATCTGAATGGCTGTTTCTTTCTCCACCGCTTCAATTGGCACGTCAATCACCGTCAACCCTGTTGCCAGACTGGTTTCAAGGACCTTCTTCCCGTTCAATAGAATCGTCGCGGAGGTCGGCGCTTTCGGCCGCTCGATCAGCAGCTTCACGAACTGATACGACGTTCCCTGTTCTTCGGCGAGTGCATATTCTGATTCCAGTCGCACCGTATCCTCCATCGCATGTTCAAACGTCATGTACCAATCCGGGCTGCCGCCTTTCTCGCCCACCACGCGCAGGGTGAGCGGCGACCACGGTTTCTGCAATGCAGGTGGAACGGTCAAGAACATGTTTCCAAAGAGATCGTCAAAGCGGTCTCGTCTTTGGGGAACAAACGTCAACGCCGCCCCGTTGTCAGCTCGCACTGTCCATTGCAATTGAGAAGTGTCACGCGCGGTGTTAAATGACAGCCACTTCTCGCCGTTCACAAACAGATCGAAGCGATGGCCACCTTTGCCGGTTGCCAGCCCGGCGGCCCACATGAACGTGACCCGTGTTGCCACATAATAAAGCGGTGAGGCTTCCGTCTGCCATTCCACCGCCATCGTGCCATCCGTCGCCCGCGAAATCAGCGCATTTCTCACATACGGATACGACGAATGATAAGAGATCGGCTCTCCCGCTACGCTCTTCACCCATCCCTTCAACACGGGAGTATCTTCGGTAACGGGGGGATAAATGGTCGAAACAACATCCTCCCCATGCAGCTCCGCGAGTTTCTTCTCCAGCGGTTGCGGCGTCACCAGATTGTAAAACTGCAAACCTCTTCGGTTCTGGAAAGCGCTCTTCTTCATGGCTTCCAGAATCTGTTCGGCATTCCAAGGCAGCAGCCCTTTGAAGTACGCGTCCACCAGCACCGGCACGGAATGATACCCGATCATGCACCACGTTTCATTTCCCGCCAGCGGCCACACCGGCAAGAGCCCGCTGTCTTGGTAAAAGCTCAGTATCGAACCGGTCCAATCGCGCAGCCGCTGCGGGGCAATGATCGTGTACAGCGGATGCGCCGCGCGATACGTGTCCCACAGCGAAAATGTGCAATAGTTGTAGAAATCTGCGTCAGCATGCACGTCTCCGTCTCCGCCGCGATAGTCGCCATTCACGTCACAAAACAGCGTCGGCGCGAGCAGCGTGTGATATAGCGCGGTATAAAACGCTTCCAAGTTCGCCGTATCCGGCGACTCAATCTTGACCTTCTGCAATTCCTGCTGCCACGCTGCCGCCGCAGTCTGCCGCACGCCGTCAAAGTCCCATCCCGGAATTTCCTGATTCAGGTTTCGCCGCGCTCCCTCTACCGACACCGGCGAAATCGCCACCTTGATGAGCAGCGGACTTTCGAACGTCACAGTATTAAACCGGAGCAGCGCCTTCGTCGTCTTGCCGGACACTTCGTCTTGGTTATCCTGTCGTTGTCCGTCCTTCACCAACTCCCGGCTCGCAAACGGCTCCGAAAACTCTGCCACGAAATAGATATATTGCTTCTTTGCCCACCCCGAGGAGATGCGATACCCCGAAATCGTGGTCGGATTCTCAACCGTCACCATTGTTTCCATCGGCGTGTCGTCGTTCCCATAACCCAGATCTACCACCACCACCGCTGAATCCGCCTTTGGAAAAGTGTAGCGATGAAACCCCACGCGCTCCGTCGCCGTCAATTCCACCTTGATTTGGTGCGTAAGCAGTTCCACGGAGTAATATCCCGGCGACGCGCTTTCATGCTCATGGGAAAACGCGGAGTGGGGAAGAGAGTCCAGCGCGTCCGATCCCACGGTCGGCAGAAACAGAATATCTCCCAAGTCCGCGCACCCGGTTCCGCTCAAATGCGTGTGGCTGAACCCAACGATGACTGTGTCCGAGTAATGATACCCGGAGCACCAATCCCACCCACGAATCCCCGCGTCCGGACTGAGTTGCACCATCCCGAACGGCACCGACGCCCCCGGATACGTATGCCCATGCCCATCCGTCCCGATCATCGGATTTACATAGTCCACCTCCTTCCTCCCCGCGGCCATCGCCGCCGCCGAGAGCAGGAGCGCAAAAAGAATTTGCTGTATCCTCATCTTCATCTCCGCATTCTACTCGATTGTCATTCTGGACACCGCCGTCTTCGGCGGGAGTCCAGAATCTCTCGGGCGCTCATCATTCATCGTTTTCTTCATCCCTCCGCCCTCATTCCTTCCAAAGCTCCCACTGGCGCCACCTCCGGATTCACCGCATGCCTTGATCCCTTCACGGCATAATAGATCAGGTACAGGTAACACAACGCCGGCAAAATGAACGCATGATGAATCCCGATCGTATCCGCCAACGCCCCCTGCAGTACCGGAATTATCGCCCCGCCCACAATCGCCATCACCAACACGCTCGACCCGCGACTGGTCAGATTCCCCAAGTCTTCAATTCCCAGCGTGAAAATAATTGGGAACATCACCGAGTTGAAAAAACCCACCGCAATGATCGTCCACATCGCAATGTGGCCCGTCGCGAGCATCGTCGTAATCACCAACACGCTCGCCGCGGCAGCCGCGAACGCCAACACTCCGCGCGGCTTCAACTTCTGCAACAAAGCTGAGCCGATGAACCGCCCCACCATCGCGCTCCCCCAATAGTACGACACAAACCCCGCCGCCACGCTCGCTCCGAGACCCGCAATCTCCTGTTGCCCGAAAAAATTCACTAAGAAGCTGCCGATTGAGACCTCTGCCCCCACATACAAGAAGATTCCCAGGGCCGCAAGCTTTAAGTGCCGGTGCTTGAGCGCATCGCGTAACTTCGTATGCCGCGTCTCATGATCTTCCACCGACGCGATCACCGGCAGCTTGATCAGCGCCATCACAATCGCCAGCGCGAGCAGCGCCGCCGCCAAAATCAGATACGGCGTTTGTACCGAACTCGCCTTGGTTAACTTGTACGTGAGCTGCTCCGCCGACGGCAGCGCCGTAATCTGCTCTTGCGTCAGCACCGCTCCCGCCAGGATGAACACTCCTCCTAAGAACGGCGCCGTGGTATGCCCCAGCGAGTTCACGGCTTGCGCCAGGTTCAACCGACTCGAGGCGGTATCCGGTTTTCCCAGCACCGCTGCATACGGATTCGCCGCCACCTGCAAGACCGTGATCCCCGTCGCCAGTACGAACAGTGCAGATAGAAATAATGGGTACGAGAGCAACCCCGCCGCCGGATAGAACATGAGCGCGCCCAAAGCTCCCGTCGCCAACCCGATCACAATTCCCCGCTGATACCCGAATCGTCCAATCAGCTTTCCCGCCGGTATGGACATGATGAAATACGCCGCAAAGAAGGAGAACTGAATCAACATCACTTTCGTGTAGTTGAGATCGAACACCCCTTTTAGATGCGGCACCAGAATATCATTCAGGCATGTGAGAAATCCCCACATGAAGAAGAGAGTCGTTACAATCGAAAAAGCAGACTTGTACGAACGGTTGTCCATCGAAAATCCTCGCCGGGTTGCGGAGGGGAAGGCCTATTCGGAATGCTCGCCGAGCCGGGTTAAGCGCTGGAGACGTGATGCGATGCGATAGCAAAACGCGCGCAACCCGGCCGGAATCTAAAGTGAATCACTCACCGCTTCAACCCGGCGATTGGTAAACCACAGGTAGGAATCATCGCGAATATGCACGACCGGAATCGTCTTCACGTCTTTCGGCGCATCTTTCGGCGCCACCGCCGCATTCCATCCCATCGGCGTCAGCTTCATCGTCACGTCTTGATCCTTGGGTGAATCTAACTTGAGATCCTTGAGCGTCTTCGCCCAGCGCTCCTTCTTCTGGAAGAACTCTTTCTGCCCATAGTAAATCGCCTGCGCCGTCTCTCTTAACTTCCAGTTGAAATCCGCCGGAACCCCCTGCACCTGCGCCGAGTCCTTCTCGAAAATCACAATCCCCCACATCTCCGGACGATGCATGTCCACCACGCCCTGCGGCGACCACACCCAATTGTCCTCCGGCTTGTCCGGCACCTTCACATATTGCCCGTCGCGCAATTGCGTCTCCCATTCCACGCGCGAAAAGTTGATCCGCCAATACTCCCCGTCCTGCGGCGGGCGGTGATACGACGTGCACATCTCCAACCCGCGCCACGGCAGCGCAATCTCCACGCTCCATCCGCGGTCAAGATCACTCGAATTATTCAGTGTCCCGTCCACGCGTACGGCCGATTGCAGCCCCTCGATGTTCCACGCGTCCAGCGCCTGCCCACCGTCCTTGTACGGCTTCGGCAGGAACAGGTCCCATTGCGTGTTCAACGCATTGATCTCCAGTTCTCCATATTCATGCGTGTCCCCGTCCGGATCGAGAAACACTTCGAAATCGTTGTCATAAAAAATGACGTCATCCCGTTTCGCAATCGTCGCCCACACCGCCGGCTCTTCGAGTTCCGCTGCAATGTACAGATTCCGCTCGTCCCACAGCATTTTGACGCGAGTCGCGTAGCGCGGCAGCGGTTTCAGGCTTCCTTGGATATCCACGAACGCATCCGTCCACTCCGTCTTTGCCCACGCGGCGTCGTCTAACTTGCCGTCAATCGTGATGTCAGAAACGGAACGAAAACAGGTATAGGTCTTGGGAGGATCGGCGGCGATGAGCAGCGCCGGCAGCACCAAACATAGCAGCAATAATTTCACGCGGGAACTCCAGTGGGAATGTTCTTTTCCAGTTCTTTCCAAATCAACGCCGCCGCCCCGAGGATCGCCACATTCTCGTGCGCGAGTCCTGACGGCAGTAGCTTTACCTTATGCTTGAAGATGTTGAGCATGTACTCTTCCATGTAGCGCCGCGTTGGAGCAAAGATCAATTCTCCCGCCTGCGCTAACCCCCCAAACAAAATAATTGCCTCCGGACTCAAATGCGCTACGGCATCCGCGAGTTTGATCCCGAGAATCTTTCCGGTTAGGTCAAACGCTTTGAGTGCAATCGCGTCTCCCTGCTTGGCCGCTTCCGCAATCTGCGTCGCCTCCATCTTGTCGAAGCTTATCTCGCGCAGCTTGCTTTCCGCGCGCGAATCGGCCAATAGTTCGAATACTGTGCGCTTGATGCCGCCCGCCGACGCATACGTTTCCAGACATCCGCGCCGCCCGCACCCGCACTCGCGACCCTCCGGATCATAAATCGTGTGCCCGATCTCTCCGGCAAATCCGTCATGTCCGTATAGCAACTCTCCATCCACCACAATGCCGCTGCCCACGCCCGTACCGAGTGTAATCACGAGATAGTGCCGAAAAGCACGCGCCGCGCCAAACAACCCCTCTCCGATCGCCGCCGCATTCGCGTCATTCGTCAGCGCCACCGGCACAGCGAAATAGGATCGCATCATCTCCGCGAGCGGAATCGTTCCCTTCCATTTCAGATTCGGCGCGTTCTCAATCGTGCCTTGATAGTAATTTCCGTTTGGCGCACCGATTCCAATTCCCTTGAATCGCACCGGCTCCGGCGTCTCCCGCGTCAGGCGCTCAATCTCCCGCGCCAACTCGCGCACAAAATCCTCCACGCGCTCATACCGGTCCGTGCGCAGTGAACTGCTGATCATGCAACGCCCGTCGCTTGTCACCAGCCCGATCTTGGTATTCGTCCCCCCAATATCAACCCCTGCCACCACGTCCTTCATGCGTGCTCCTGTCCAAGGTTCGCGCGCCATCGTCGGATAGCCGCAATTTACGCATTTCTCATCGTTCCATCAACGCACAGTACGAGTGCCTTCTCAGCCAGAACTCACTGGTGAGATCACTCGATGACATAAATGAATCGTTCTATTATTATGAAAAACAGGACAATATGAACGATCGTCACTCGCCACTTGACTTTTTGAAAAGATCGTATTATATTATACCAACCAGTCAGTATATTCCTGTGATGAGTTGAAGCTGACCGGATTCACAATACTTCTCAGTTTCGATTGGGTTTGATGAGATGGCTTAACCCTTTATATACCGAACAATCGGTTTGGAGATGAAACGATGACCGAACATCTTCCCCGCGACACGCGTCGCCAGCAAATTCTGAATGCCGCCGTTGAACTCTTCGTTGAGCGCGGCTACGAGAACAGTAGCGTGGACGAAATCGCCCGCGTCGCCGGCCTCTCTAAAGGCTCGATCTACTGGTATTTCAAGAGCAAGCTCGACATCCTCTTCTCGCTCACCGACCGTTACGTTGAAGAGAGTCAGGCTGAAGTCGTGCGCTTGGCCGCCGAAGACAAGTATGGCACCGAAGCGCTCTACAAAGTGCACCGCGACCTCGATGCACAAAAGCAAGCCAGCCCCGAGAAAGACAAACTGCTCAGCCAATTGCTGGGCCTCGCCGCGCGTTATCCCGAGATTCGTGAACGCATGCGCGACTACTATCGCGGCTGGGATGACGTCAGCACCAACTTGATTCAAAACGCCATCCAGAACGGCAAGTTCGCGCCGGTAGATGCCAAGGCGCTCGCCCAGGCGATCACTGCGCTCTACGACGGTCTCTGTATGCGCCGCCAGCTCGACCCCGCCGTGGACATCGTCAACGTCATCGAAACCATCATGAAGCTCGCTCATGATGCCCTTACTCATGGCGTCGCGCCGGTCCGCGACGGGGCCGTCCGCGTCAAGACTACTGAGGTCCGGCGATGACTTGGAAGCGGGCCGTCGTGCCGCTGGCACTTCTCGTCCTGATCGTTCATAGCGGTTTCGCTCTCACCCTGCAAGAGGCGATCGCGCTCGGCAAGCAGCGCTCGCTCAAGATGGAAGAGCCGCGCATCGAAGAAATGCGCGTGAATGGCCGCGTGCGCGAGGCGTGGTCTAATGCGCTCCCGCAAGTGGAAGGCTTGGCCGCCTACCAACGCTACTTCAAGCCGGCCAAGGTCTTCTTCAACGGCACGCCCATCGAGCTGCAGCGGGACAACAACGCCCTGGCTGAAGCCACGCTCTCGCAGCCGCTCTATACCTTCGGCCGCATCGCCGCCGGCCTCCGTGCCGCCTATGCCGCGCACCGCTCGCAGGAACATTTGAAAAGCAATACCGAACGCGCGCTCGAACTCGAGATCACGCGCCGCTACTGCACGGTCCTACTGTTGCGTGATGTCGTCGCTGCCCGCCGCGGCAGCCTCGCCGTCAGCGACAGCTCCCTGAAACGCGTCGAACGCATGAAAAACGTCGGCTTGATGAGCGACTACGACGTCTTGCGCGCGCAAGTCCAGGCCAGTAATCAGATCCCGCAAACTCAGCAGGCCGAAAACGATTTGCATCTGGCTGAACTCTCCCTCTTCGAGCTGCTCGGCGTCCCGCTGGATACGACCGTCACGATCGAAGGCGACCTGCAAGGCTACGCCGCTTCCTTGACAGTGGATACTACCGCCGCGAACTACGGCAAACGCGACGATCTCGAAGCGCTGCGCGATCTCACCCAGCTCTACAAAAACGTTTACGTCCTGAACCGCAATGCTGATCTGCCCGTCCTCGCGGGACAAATGAAATACAGCTGGCAATGGACCAGCGATGAATGGAGCGCCAACAAGACCAACAGCTTTTCTTCGCTCTACGGTGGCGTCTCGTTGTCCATTCCGCTCTGGACCAGCGGCAAAACCATCGGCAAAGCTCAACAGGCCAAAGCCGATTGGCGCCGCGCCCAGCTTGATCTGGAACAGGCCGAACGCGGCGCGAAACTGCAGCTTGAATCCGCCGTCCGCAGCTACGCCAGTGCCCAAGCCAGCGAGACCTCTGCGCATCTGACCGTGCAGCAGGCCGAAGAAGCGCGGCGTATCGCGCAAACCAAACTCGCGCAGGGCCAAATCACCTTGCTCGAAATGGATGCCGCGCAATTAGATGAACTCGTCGCGCGAGTGACGCTCGCGCAAGCTGCCTATAACCGGCTGGTGGCCGCCGCCGAAACGCGGATGGCCCTCGGTCTCTCCCCCTTTATGAACTGAATCGCCCAAACAGGTCCGTTTCCTCAATGGTTGGATCGCGGACGGATAATCCACGACCTGTCAGGCTACTTAGGAATCAAAAATGAAAAAGAGCAAAACCGTTCTCTGGGGCTTTGTGGTCGTATTGCTGGTGATTCTCATCGGCGGCCGCATCCTCCGGCAAGCCCAAAGCGATACGCTCCAGGATGCCTATTCCGGCATCGTCTCCGTCTCCGGCTTTGTCGCCGAAGCGGAACCCTTCTCGCGCCATATTGAAGAGTCCGGCACTCTCGCCGGCACGAAAGAATCCACGATTGCCGCGGAGACCGGAGGCCGTGTCCTCAAAGTCTTTGTGGACGTCGGCGACGTTGTTAAAACCGGCGACCCGCTCGTGCAGCTCGATGATGAACTCTATCGCCTCGAGTCCGAGCGTGCCAAAGTCGCCTATGACAAAGCCAAGATGGATCTCGACCGCTTCGAACAGCTCTACGCGGACAAAAGCGTCTCCGAAAGCGACATCGAGGGCGCTCGCCTCGCCGCCAAAGGCGCGGAGGTGCAGTACCGCATGGCGCTCAAGACTTACAATGACGCCACCATCCGCGCGCCCTTCAGCGGCAACATCGCTGCCAAGCTCACCGAAGTCGGTCAGATGATCGAGCGCTCGATGCCCATCGTGCAGCTCGTGGACATCGCCACGCTCAAGCTCGTCGTTTCCGTTTCGGAAACAGATGTCAAATACGTCACGCCCGGCGCGGATGCCACCGTCATCGTCGAGTCCACCTCTGATACCGTCCGTGGCAAAGTCGCCGCGGTCAGCAGCCGCGCCACCTCCGGCGCGCGCACCTTCCCCGTCGAAATCAAACTAAACGGCAAGCCCAACCTCCGCTCCGGCATGTTCGCCCGCGCCATCATCGCCACCTCCACCATCGAAGACGCTCTGTTGCTTCCGCGCGCGGCGGTATTGCCTGATGTCGGCAACATGATCGTCTTCCTTGCCCGTGGCAGCACCGCCCAAAAAACTCCAGTGCATATCGTCGGCAACTCCGGGGACTTCGTCGCGGTCGAAGGCATCAGCGCGGGCGACACCGTGCTCACCACCGGCAATCAGGCGCTCTCGCATGGATCGCAGATTGCCCTCACGCTCCGGGAACGCGAGGTGTCGGCCCGATGACGCTCACGGAACTCGCCATCAAGCGCTCCTCGGCGGTCACGATGTTCTTCCTCGCGATCGCTATCATCGGCCTCATCTCCTATACCCGTCTGCCGGTGGACCTCCTGCCCTCGATGAACTGGCCTTGGGTGACGATTGTGACCGCCTGGCCCGGCGCCGGTCCCAAGGAAATCGAAACGATGGTCTCCAAACCCATCGAGGACGCCGTCGTCTCGCTCAATAAGCTCAAGCACATTCGAACCTTCAACCGTGAGAATGTCTCCGTCGTCATTCTCGAATTCGATATGAGCGCCAGCGCCGATGTGGTCTTGCAGGAAACGCAGCGCGTCGTCAACACAATCCGCGCCACCTTGCCCGACGACACCAAGGAACCGCAGCTCTTCAAGTCCGATCTCGGCGCGCTCCCCGTGCTCCGTCTGGCCGTCAGCAGCGATCTCTCCGGCCCCGAGCTCTTCACGCTGATTGATCAGAAAATCCGCCCGCGCCTCGAGCAGGTTGATGGTGTCGGGCAGGTCGTGATCTCCGGCGCTGAAGAGCGCGAAATTCAGGTCAGCGTGGATCCGGAAAAACTCAAGACTCACGGCCTCTCGCTCGCCGACTTGAATCGCATCCTCGTCTCCGACAACCTCGATGTTCCCGCCGGAAAAGTTTACGGCGAGTCGCAGCACTTCACCGTTCGCATCGCCGGCAAGTATACGGACCTGGCGGAGATCGAACGTACCCGGATTCCGCTCGCCAAGGGCTCCGCCATCTTCTTGAGAGACGTTGCTCAAGTCACCGACACGATCAAAGCCGACCGCTCGCTCGCCCGTCTGAAAGGCGCGCCTGCGCTCGGCATCCAAGTCGTCAAACAAGCGCAGGCCAACAGCGTCAAGACTTCGGAGAAGGTGCGTGCCGAGCTGACGAAGCTCGAAAAGCAGTACAAGGGCCTCATCCATTTCGAAGTTGCGCAGGACATCACCACCTTCACGCGCAATGCCATTGCCGAAGTACAGAGAAATGTGGCGGAGGCGCTCTTCGTCGTGGCCCTCGTCCTGCTCGTCTTCCTGCATTCCTTCCGCAACTCACTTATTGTCCTGATCGCGATCCCGATCTCGCTCATCTCGACGTTTATCACAATGGCGATCTTCGGCTTCTCCGTCAATCTCATGACGATGATGTCATTGGGTATGGTCATCGGTGTGTTGGTGGACGACTCCATTGTGGTGCTCGAGAACATCCATCGCTGGCTCAAACGCGGTTCCGATCCCCAAACCGCCGCCATTCAGGGTCGTAACGAGATCGGCCTCGCCGCCATCTCGATCACCCTCGTGGATGTCGTGATCTTCCTGCCGATTGCCTTTCTCACGGGACTCGTCGGCAACATCTTCCGCGAATTCTCGATGGTCTTCGTCACCGCGGTCCTGATGTCGCTGCTCGTCTCCTTCACCGTCACGCCGCTGCTCGCCAGCCGCTTGAATCGCCGCGAAAACGTCGAAGGCGAAAAGTGGATGCGCGGCTTTGCCCGGCGCTTCGAGAAGTGGTTTGAGCAACTCGAAATCGGCTACCGCAACATCCTCGCGTGGGCGCTCGATCATCGGCTCAAGGTCGTCCTCATCGCCACGGCGTGCATGATCGCTTCCATCGCGCTCATCCCGGCGGGCTTTATCGGGACCGACTTCGTCCCCGCCACCGATCGCGGCGAATTCGCCGTCTTCACCAAAATGCCCTTGGGGACCACGCTCGAAGCGAACAGCGCGGTCATGGCTCGCATCGAGAGCTATCTCGCGAGCCTGTCCGATGTGGATCAGGTCTATGCCGTCGTCGGCCAGCAGGAAAGCGGCATGGGCATCACCGACGACCCGCGCTTGGGCAATATTCAGGTCAAGCTAAAGGACGAAAAGGCGCGCGAGCATTCCACGCGCGAAAATCAGAACCAGATCGCCAAATACGTCCGCAGCATCCCCGGCATGGACGTGCGTATCGCTGACATCGGCATCTTCGGCGCCGCCGATGACGCGCCGATTCAATATGAAATCCGCGGACAGGATCTTGACTCCGTACAGGTGGCCGTGCAGCACGCCATGAGTGTGCTGCGGCAAATTCCCGGCGCGCGCGACGTGCAATCGAGTTACGATCTCGGCGCGCCCGAACTGCAGGTCATCATTGACCGCGAGAAAGCCGCCAACAGCCTGTTGACTCCCGGCGAGATCGCCATGGCCCTGCGCAATGCCGTCAACGGCTCTGTGGTCACGCGCTTCCGCACCGGCGAAGTCGAAGTGGATATGCGCTCGCTGCTCTCTCCGCGCTACCGCAGCGACCCGTCATTGCTCACGCAAATCGAAATCCCCAATCACGCCGGCCAGATGGTTAAGCTCGGCGATGTCGCGCGGCTCGAACGCATGAGTGGGCCCTCGTCCATCACGCGCAAGGACCGCGAACGCCTCGTCACCGTCTTCGCCAGCGTTGTCGGTCGATCGCTGGGCGAAGTGCAGGGAGATTTCGATAAGGAAATGGCCAAGTACACACCGCCGCAGGGTGTCTCCTTCTTCGCCTTCGGCGATGTCGAGAACATGCGCACCATGATCAGCGAACTCATGACCGCAATTGTACTCTCGATTCTCTTCGTCTACATGATTCTGGTCACGCTCTACGAGAGCTACGTGCACCCCTTTGCCGTCATGTTCTCCGTGCCCGTCGCTCTCGTGGGCGCGCTGCTCGGATTGGCCATGACGGGCTATACGCTCTCGATGTTCTCGATGATCGGCATTCTGATCCTGATGGGCTTGGTCACCAAGAACGGCATCTTGCTCGTAGACTTCACCAACCAGCTCCGCGCACGGGGCATGGAGCGCCGCGAGACCATCCTTACTGCCGGCCCGATGCGTCTCCGCCCGATTGTTATGACTACCGCCACCATGGTGGTCGGCATGCTGCCGTTGGCGCTGTCGCTCGGCACCGGATCCGACATGCGCGCGGGTATGGGCATCGTCATCATCGGCGGCCTGATCTCGTCCCTGCTCCTCTCGCTCGTGCTGGTGCCGGTGATGTACACCTACCTCGATCGTTTCAGCCGCCGCCAACCGGTTGCTGAAACCGAACCCCAACTCATCCCGGTGCCGGTGACCGTGAAATAATCGGTCCCGCCCGTTCACATAGAATAGCCGGCAGCGTGTCTGCCGGCTATTTTCCCATCTACAGGTCGCCGAGGCGGGTTTAGGGATGAAAGAAGGGGCTGGCGCAATAGTCCCGAAGTTTTCGTAAATTACCAATTGCCTCCTTTCTCCTTTCCCTTCGTAGTGGGGAAAGGCTGGGATAGGGGGCATGCGTCCAAAACCTCTCGGGAGTCCTCTCTGAGGGGGAGTTGGGCTTTCCCTTTCTATTTTCATTTTTCAATTTTCGGTTATTCCCCCATGCCTACCACTCGCAACGATCTCAAAAAGCTCACGGCCCTCGGGCGACGAGCCAAAGCCCAGCGCAAGATCGAAGTCTTCCCCAATCATGCGCCCGGCGAAATGGACGTCACGCTGCACTGCCACGAGTTCACCTGCCTCTGCCCGCTGACGAAGCAGCCCGACTTCGCGCAGATTGAAATCACCTACCTCCCCGATCAATGGCTTGCCGAATCCAAATCGGTCAAGCTCTATCTGGAGAGCTTCCGCAGCGTCGGCGTGTTCCATGAGCATCTCGCTGTGGACATCGGCAAGGACTTCGTCAAAGCAGTGAAGCCGTTCTCCGCCGATGTCGTCGTTTATTTCAACGTCCGCGGCGGCATCGCCATCTCCGCCAAGTATCGTTACGAACGCTAAAGGAGATCCCGCATGCAATTCAGCGCACTCTATATTCTGCTGATCATCCTCGCCAACGTCTTCGTGGCCCAATTCAAGCCGATCTCGCTGCCGCTCGGCCTGATGGTCCCCGCCGGCGTCTTCTTTTTCGCCCCGATCTTCACCCTGCGCGACCGGATTCAAGTCGAGCGTGGCGTGAAATGGATTTACGGCCTGATCCTGATCAGCGCGGTCGTCAGTTGGCTCGCGGGCTGGATGCTCGGCTCACCCTTGCTCGCGCGCGTAAGCATCGCCAGCGTCGTTGCCTTCCTCTTTTCCGAAGCGCTCGACACGCTTGTGTTCACGGTCTTCAAACGTTCCTTCACGCAGCGCGCGCTGGTTTCGAATCTCTTCTCTTCCTTCATTGACTCCTTCCTGTTCATCTCCATCGCCTTCGGCATGCAGTGGGCGTTCATCCTCGGTCAATGGGTCGTCAAAATGGTCATCGCGGCCATCGTTATCCCGCTCGTCGCCCCTAAGAGTCGCTTCCGCGAGCTGCCCGTGTAACTTCTCTTCCTCACTATACTGATCGAAAAACCCCAGTCGCCGACTGGGGTTTGCATTTTCCGTGACCCTTGCTTGAAAATTCCCCGTTTCTGCGGTGCAACATTGGTGCATTTGACCGGTGGATTTCCCGCGGCGCTGCGGCGATATCAACGGAAGCCGTTGCAGACTATCGCCCAGAGGCTGGGTCGAAAGCCCTAACTCCCGTATTTCTGGCAAGGCTGCTGCCGAAATGCGTCTGGCGTGGTGTTTGTACTACCACGACCGGAAGCACGGATGAAATGCTCGCGGTCAAATCCTCAAGAGAGTTCATTATGCACACGCCCGCCTCTTCTTCGCACCCAACGTTTGCCGCCGTCGCCATTAAAGCCGCTCTGTTCTTTGGCGCCGGGCTGGTGGGGATCGCCGTGGGCGGCGCGCTATGGGGCTTCCTCGGAGTCGCTGCTGTGCTCTTCTCCGTCTGGATTGCCACCGCTTCGCTTGACACGCTGCTGCACACGCAGGAAATCGAGCGTCTATACAACCCGTCACCCAGTCTCATGCCCACTCCGGCTCCGGTGACCCAGCGCGTCACCCCGCCTCCGCGCGTCTACCGACGCCCGCCGGCCGGCAAGCTGGAGTCGGTGCGCGGTTAAGTCTTGCGCCTTCCTCCGTTCACTTACAGAGATGTTGGTGTGAATGCGACAGCCGGTGAGAAACTCACCGGCTGTCGCTTTATGTCCGCGTTCCGAAAGAGAACATGCTCTGTCAGCGACGATGATCCTCGCGGCGTTCTTCGACTTGCGCAGTCGGCGGCGGCTTGCGCGTCGTATCCGGCATCATGGCTTGCCGCAGGGCTTGATACTGCTCCGGCGTGAGGTCCGGCAGCTCTTGCAGGAAGGCCACGATTGACCATAGGTTTTCATCGGATTCCTTCTTGCCGAAAGCCGGCATGCCCGTCATCTTGATGCCATTCTTGGTGATCCAGAACAGCTCGGCCGGCGTCCACTCTTCTACCACTGCCGCCAGCGGCGGGGGCGGCGGGTTCATCCCCTGTGACGAGCCGCGGCGCTGCTGGCCGGGCGCGCCGTGACAGCCCGCACACGACTGTTGGTAACGCACGAACCCGCTCGCCACGAACGCGGAGTCTGCAAACGACCCCGGCGGCACGATCCCCTTGGCATGGTGCTGCACCGAGTGATCTTTCGCCGTTTCAAGCACCCACTTCGTCAACCCTTTCTCCTCGTTGATCGCGGAGATATTCACTACGCCGGAATACATCACCGCCAGCCCGATCACCCCCATGACCACAAACGTTCCGATCACCGTCAAAAGAACTTTCATTGCGGGTCCTCAACTATGGTTCCGCTCGCGCTCATTTTGGATGAAAAGATAATGGATCGTCCGGGGAAACGCAACCGGCTGACAACGCGGCGGATGCAAAACCCCTCCATAGAAACAAGGGGAATCCGGTGTGAGTTCCGGATTGGATGTCTACGCGAGGTGCAGGTGGGTCAGTGAAACTCTTTTTTTGACCAAACGAAATGGGTTTAAGTCAAATCTGGTATTAGCGATAGGATATAGGAAAGCGAGCAGATTTCGGCGCAATTTGGGGGGTTGTAGGGGCCGATTGCATCGCCCGCATATGCCATGTGGAGAGTGTAGGTCCACCCCTTGTGGGTGGTCTGCGGTCAGAAGCAATTTCTACGGACTTGCAGTCGAAGGGCGCGTTCAGGCCTGCCAAACACCCACGAGGGGTGTGGCTACACAGTCACATACGGTAGAAGCGGGGCCGAGGCAGAATCAACCCCCTAACCCCCAAATATGAAATTTGGGGGCAAAGGACCACGAAGGAAGAAGCGGGGCCGAGGCAGGGGTATTTACGACCAGAGGGGGCTTCGTGGGCCACTGATGAGTAAAACAGTCTGCGACGGCCTCCGCCACACGAAGCGACCACAATATACGAAGTCAAACTCAAAAAGTCAATAGTTTTTTGATATTTTGTTCAATTTCTGAGTGGACATGGAGATGGATGGGATTGGCATTGGAGTTACTTGCGGATCGGGAATGGAAGGAAGGGGAAAAGAGAGGCGCAGTGCGCCAGTTCGGAAATAGTGACGGAATGAGTCATATTATTGCCTTTCTGAGATTTTGGGATATTTTGGAGTCTCATCTTGATTCTTTGGAGAAAGGCACTTAGATTGACTGCACGATACATTCCTGACTGAAGATTCACCCTTTGGCGAGCACCTTGTGACGAGCGGATCTTTTGCTGAAGAAGTGACAGGGTTCGCTCTTCTTCATTTTCAGTTTGAGATAGGTCCTTCATGTTTTGAACCGACGGCTTCACCGTTCTTACTAAGCTCTGGAGGTGTCTATGAAATGTCTCAGTTTTCTTGTTTCAGTCTTAGCGCTGCTAGAAACGGCTATCGGAGAAGTAACTCCGTTTTCAGCCAAGACTGATTCGCTGTCTAGTCCATCAACCCAGAGTACAGGCGTCGGCTCAGAAATCCACACGGGTTACGGTAATCTTATTCCACGTTTTCAGGCATCGGCTGATTCTCTTTCAATCTTAGGATTCACGGGCAGCGGCATGTCATACGTGACCCCAGACTCCGCAAGACGTCTGAATGCAATCTTAGGCGACGCACGGGACTTGACCATAGATGCGCTGCGCGATTCGACCTTAGGCGGCAGTGTCAGCCCAACTGGAGGTGGAATGGGATGCGGACCGGGAATACGAAAGACGAAGTGATTCTGCGCGTAGTGTTCTTGGGTCATATCGTTTCGTGTCACAAAGGAAGGTTGTCATGAAAACGACTTCACTGGTATGTGTCTCATTGCTTCTAGCACTTCTACTCATAGATGTCGGCGGACTTTATGGCCGTCAGATCACATTCTCGGGTTGCACTTGGGATGTAGGATCCAACCGCGAGGAGGGACCGGGCTGGAATCCGAACGGCCCTTGCACGCCGGGAGTGAACTGTAACTTTTGGGATGACTCTGAACAAAACGTGTGGGTTGATGAGTCGGGCCGCCTCCACTTGGCCCTTCGACACGACGAGCAGACGGATAGATGGTATTGCTCCGGGGTTTCCTCCGTCTCATCCTTTGGCTACGGCAGGTACTTGTTTTGGGTAGATTCGCGAATAGACAATCTTGATCCCAGAGTGGTTGCAGGCCTATTCACGTATGAGGCGCCGGATTGTCAGAATGAATTGGACTTCGAGTTCTCTACCTGGGATGCTCTCATCCCTTGGAACAATGGGCAATTCGTAACCTGGGCTAACGGCGGATCCTGCCAACCCAATTGTTGTAGCAGCGACGCCGATCGCTTCCTCTTCTTTCTGAACGGAGATTACACTACACATGTGCTTGATTGGGATCTCGACCAAAATGGTAATCCGCGCGCCCGATTCCAGAGTTGGCATGGGCATTATCTATCGGATCCCGGATATCACATTACGGACGAGCGAACCTTCTATTACCCCGATGTGCCCGCTGATGCTCAGGAACGGGTGATGTTCAATCTGTGGTTGACGGGTGCACCTGAACCTCGAGATCAATATCGCACGCACGAGTTAATAATCTCTAATTTCATGTTCTTTCCGGCAGACAACGCACCACCGCAATTCACAACCTGTCGTGTTAGCCCGCCCACCGGCACGCCAACGACTCCATTTCAGTTTTTTGTGACGTATCAAGATGACGACAATCAATCGCCTGACGTAAATTCAATTCGGCTTTATGTTGATGGCGCTCCTGACCCCAATCCCATGATCGCTGGTGGGTCGAACTGGGCAACGGGTGTAGAATTTCATTCCGCAACCACAAGAACGTTTAATCAAGGTGTTCATCAATATCATTTTACTGGAACTCAGGGCAGCTATAATCTTCGTTATCCTGCCACGGGGGAGTTCAATTTTACCGTGCAGCCGCCCGGAGCCACTTATATTAACGTGACTGCTGGCGCTTCTCCGAACCCATGTACTGTTTACGAATCGGTGACGGTGTCAGGCACGGCGACGTATAATAATGGTATGCCAGTGACGAATGGTACCGCGACTGTGTCGATTGCCTCTTGGGGCACATGGACATGCCCGGTAGGCAGTGGTTCGTTCAGCACGATCATTCAGGCACCGGGCCAAGCAGCGACGTACACCGTCAACGTCGCCGTATCTGACGGGCAACTATCCGGTGCACAGAATATTTCCTTGGTTGTGCAACAAGGATCACCCGCTGGCCAATTCACGTTTCAAAGGTCGACCACATGCGAAAACGTACAAGGCGCGCCAAATTATGATCCAATCGGCGAGACTCCCGCATTCAACGAGTTCGATACGAGAGTTTACGTCTGGGTGCATCTGACTTACCTTTACGTTCCGGTTCGACTCCGATGGGTCTGGCACCGACCGGACGGTACGACCTACGGGACATACACCAGTGGTTGGACGACAGATCCTCAGCAGCAAGGATACGAGTATTGGAACTGGTGGAAGCTGTGGTCCTGGCTAAACATTCAAGGATACGATGTATCGGACTTGGAAGGGCAATGGACGGTAGACCTCTATAGCGACGTGGGCAACGGATTTCAATACTTGACATCGGAAGATTTTGTGATTCGATACGACTTTGTAGAGCACTTGATGTGCCAAAACGTCCAATCGAGTGATCCATGGAATCCCATCAATCCGACAAACATATTCTATCAGAACAATACCCGCGCCTACACATGGATGAAAGCGGAAGTCGTTTCGATTCCGATGCATATACGATGGGATTGGTATGAGCCAAATGGCACCCAGTACTTCACGTTTAGCCTCACCTCTAACGATCCCGGAGGATCTTATTTCGACTGGGTAAAGGCATGGGGGTGGATTGACATAGCCGGCGCTAACGCCAGCAGCAGAACTGGGAATTGGCAGGTGCGTGTCTTTGTTCAAGATCCGTGGAACAACTGGGATCAAGAGTATACGGACTACTTTCAGATTCTCGAAAGTCCCGGCGTGAATCCTCAGGTATCAGTTACTCCGAGTCCACTCAGTCCGCTCGAAGGTCAGCCAATTACACTTACATTGAACGCCACTGATAATACGTACCTTAACAGCGCGGCTTTACAATGGGTTGATGGCGGTCCACACTCCCAGTCGTGGAATAATCTGAATACAAGTTCTTTGACTCAAGCGGTTCCAATCGGGGCTTTTTCTGAGGGACAGCAAGTAATTTACTGGGGCACGGCGCGGGATAACAGCAACAACTTTACTGAAACTGTGCATGCGATATTACCCATAGGCGATACCGATACTCAGGGGCCGATCATAAGCGCCGTTTTTGTGTCTGAATACAATGGTAACGGCAACGGAGTGATAGAGACCAATGAGCAGGTCCGAATCGAGTGGTCTTTGACGGATCCCTCTGGCATTCAGTCGACGAGTCTTACGGTGGATGGAGAGAACATTCCTGTACAAGGATCGTACTTTGGAATTGCGGGCCCGCTTCAAGAAGGTCCACGCGCTTTCACGATATACGCGACAGACAATGACTATTCACCGGGAACGTCCTCCTATCACGGAACCTTTGATGTGTCCGGGCCGCCTAATTCTGTTGACGATCTTGTGGTGCAGGCGGAACCAAATGGCGTAGATTTGTCCTTGCACTGGTCACCCTCTTCGACAGCAACAACCTACAGGATACATGCATCAGACAATTCATTGTTCGAACCGAGTTCTGAAAACCTGCTAGCTACGATCTCGGGCACGGATTACACCGAGTTAGGTGGGTTAGGTCATATTCAGCGATTCTATGTGGTTATTGCCGTTCGAGATTAGCACTCGTCACTCAAGAAGCATCAAATGATACCGGAGGTGTTGGGTAGTTTGACCTGCCCGGCAACGGTTCGTCTTCCGATCTCAATCCCTCCACGCCGCGGAGGGATTGTTGTTGACCGAGTTGACTCTTCGGGATCGGGAGGCGTATATTAAAGGATGAAGGCGGAAGGATGAAGGATGAACCGGCAAGGAAGCAATAGAGAGATCCTTCACTTCGTTCAAGGATGGCAGGCGCAGAATAAACTACTGATTGAGATAAAGTTAGCATGAAACCATCTTTAGAAAAGCGGCGGCTGGCGAATATCCTCGAAGGGATCGGGAATATTCCGCTGGTGAAGCTCGCCAAGGTCGGCGCGGGACTGCCAGGGGAAATCTGGGTCAAGGCCGAATACCTGAACCCGGCGGGATCCATCAAGGACCGGATCGCCCTGCATATTTTGAGGAGGGCAGCCGAGGAAGGACAACTGCCGCCGGGCGGAACGATTGTCGAAAACACCTCGGGCAATACCGGCGCGGCCATCGCGATGGTGGCGAGCGTGCAGGGGTACAAGTGCATCTTCACGATGCCCGACAAGATGAGCCAGGAAAAGGTCAACGCGCTGAAAGCGTTCGGCGCGAAAGTGGTGGTGACGCCGACCAACGTGCCGCCGGATAGCCCGCAGAGCTATTACGAAACCGCGAAGCGCATCCACCGCGAAACGCCGGGCAGCTTTTACGTCAACCAGTACCACAATCCGACGAACACGGAAGCGCATTACCTGATGACCGGGCCGGAACTGTGGGAGCAGTGCGAAGGACAGATTGATTATTTCGTCGCGGGTCTGGGCACGGGCGGAACGTTTTCGGGAATCGCGAAATACCTCAAGCAGAAGAATCCGAAGATCCAGTGCATCGGCGTGGATCCCTTAGGCTCCGTGTTCTACGACTACTGGAAGACGGGGAAGCTCGGCGAGACGTTCGTCTATAAGGTCGAAGGCATCGGCGAAGACATGCTCGTGGGGAACATGGACTTCACGCTGATTGACGACATCGTGCAGGTGAGCGACAAGCAAAGCTTCGATATTGGCCGCCGCATGGCGCGGGAAGAAGGATTGCTCGTTGGCGGTTCGTCGGGTTCGGCGGTGTATGGCGCGATTGAAGTCGCCAAGCGCGCGCCGAAGGGCAGCGTGATTGTGGTGATTCTTCCCGACAGCGGCAGCCGCTATCTCTCCAAGATGTACAACGACGAATGGATGCGCGACAACGGCCTGCTTGAAGAGCCATCGCGCTTGGGACTCGTGCGCGACCTGCTGAGCAGGCGCGAACCGCACAAGCTGATCGCCGCCACGCGCGCCGATCATGTCGGCGATGTCATCGGCCGGATGAAGAAGCACGGCATCTCGCAGATGCCGGTCGTGGAGGACGGGCGCGTGCTGGGCGTGATTGAAGAAGTGGATCTGCTCAATTTCATGCTGCAAGGCATCGGCTCCGCCACGTCGAGCATCGAACCGATTGTGCACAAAGATTTTCCGGCGGTGTCCGAGGATTCCGCGCTGGACGAAGTCTCCTCGATTTTCACGCGCTCCGAGTACGACGCCGTGCTGGTCACCAAAGGCGAAACCGCGTCGGACATCATCACCAAGATCGACCTGATAGATTACCTGCTGCGCGGCGCCCCGCAACGCAACGGACGAAAATAGAAAATCAGAAACAGGAAATAGAAAACGCCGCTCCGATGAGCGGCGTTTGCGATTTGCGCGTGGTAACCCCCTTGCCCCCAAATCCAAGATTTGGGGGAAGGGCCGGGGATGGGGGTTGCTGCTTCTATTTCCCGAGCAGATAGATCACGTTGATCTGGACGGACATTTGTTCGGCATCGCCGAAATCGAACATAAGGTCGGCTGAGCCTTTCCATTTCTCGTTGAACTGGTGCTCGACGCCGCCGAGTACCACCAGCGCGAAATCGCTTTCGCTGTCATCGGCGCTGCCATACGGCGAGTTCACCTCAGCGCTCAGCATGTGCAGACCGATACCGCCGCCGGCATACGGCTCCCACGGTCCTTCGATGAAATGATATTTCACGGTGGAGCGAAACGCGAGATCACTCCACGACGCATCCCAACCGGCCCCCAGGTCCTCACCGCTGCTCCAGTAGGCGATCGAGGCGTCCCAATGCAATTTCGGCACCCACGTGCCCAGATCGGCGACAACTCCGAAGAGAACCGTGCCATCCGGGCCATCCGGATCCACGTAACCGAGCCGACCACCGATCCCTTTGAATCCGATGTCACTTTGCGCGAATGCAGGAATGGCCAAAACCAAGACGAGAATGAAGAGAAGTGCTTTCTTCATGTTCAAGTACGCTCCTTGATTGATGTGTTTGCCCTTATTTGTCAAACCCTGAGAGATCTGTTTCTCCACGAAAAACGAAGGTGGCGGGGCCGCGCTGGCGGATCTGCGAGAAATTCGACGCGACGGTGATCTCCAACCTTCCGCCGGGCTGGTGGACGGCAATCGGTTGATCGAAGACAAAATGCCCGACCGCCGCACCGGCGCAGGCCGTGGCGACGGAGCCGGAGCCGCAGGCGAGCGTGATCCCCGCGCCACGCTCCCACACCACCAGTTTGCACGAACGGTTATCGAGCACGTGCACGAACTCGATGTTCGCGCCGTGCGGAAAGGCGGAGTGTTTTTCCAGCGGCGGGCCGTACGTTTCCGCAAACGGGATGTCGCGCTCAGGGCCGAAGATCACGCCGTGCGGATTGCCCACGTTCACCGGAAGCACGGAGAACGTTTTGTCCTTTACCGTGAGTTGTATTGGTTGCGGAACCTGCCCCCCCCCCCTCAATCCCCCCGCAAGCAGGGGGACGGAAGACCCCCTATCCCCCGTAAACGGAGGGGAGAACACAGGCGCGGGCATGGTGGACTCGACGGTGTGCTCATCCACGAGTGTTGCCCGCTGCACGCCGCCGCCGGTTTCAATCGTCAACTCGCGCGACGTGTCGTAGCCGCGCTCGTTGAGAAAGAGCACGAAGCAGCGCAGGCCGTTGCCGGAGATCTCCGCTGACGAGCCGTCCGCATTGAATAAGAGCATTTTGTGATCTGCGCCTCCTTGCCCCCCCTTATTCCCCCCCGTAAACGTGGGGGAGATATGTATCAAAATGCCGTCAGCGCCGATGCCGGTTTGGCGGTGGCAGAGCGCGCGAATGACGTCGGGAGTGAAGCGCGGAGTCAGCGAGCTATCGGCATCATCAAACAGAATGAAGTCGTTGCCGAGGCCGTGGTATTTGGAGAAGGCGAGCAAATTGAAAATTGAAAATTGAAGTTTGAAATTAAGGACGGAGTCGCTGGGCGGCTGCCAGCACTGAGGCCGGGATTTCAACCGCCAATATACAACCGGGCAACATGACGGTCAAGGGGGATTTTGAAGAATTGCCGGAAATTCTGTATATTTCCGGGGCATCCTGTGGACCTGGGCGGAATTCCAACCAGAAAAGGACATCAGAAGCCATGCGTCGTTTGTTTGCGGTCATTGCTTTGCTGGTTTGTGCCGTGCCGCTGTGGGCGGAACCGCACTTCAGCGTGATCTTCGGCCAGAGCTGCTTTTTGTGCCACACCAACCCCACGGGGCGGGGGATGCGCTCGCTCTACGGCAGCCAGTTCTACGCGCCGACCTATCTGCCGCCCAAACCGGTAGAAGCCGCGACGCTGGAGAAGCTCAAGCCGCAACTCTCGGAATCGGTCACGGTCGGCGCGGATCTGCGCACGATCTTCATGGACGAGTCGAGCGTTCAGGATTCGATTCACACCGGACTCTCGGCTCCGTACTCCACGAATACCGGCACGATCGCCGTGATGGCGGCGAACATCTATCTTGATTTCGAGCCGTCGGATAAGTTCGAGCTGTACTACGCGCAAAACCTCTACAACACGAGCCGGTTCGAAGCCTTCGGCCTCGCAAAAGTTCTGCCCTTTCATGGTTACGTGAAGGTCGGCAAGTTTCAGGAGAACTACGGCTGGGCGTTTGCCGATCACACGACTTTCGTGCGCACCGGCTTGTGGTCGGGGTATGACGGCGGCACCGGAGTTCCGCCGACGCCGCCGGGCTATGGCGTCGGGGCGCAGATCGGCTTGCGGCCCAAGTCGTTTGATATCACCGCGTCCTTGACCGACGATGCGAACGCCGCCTATCCGGGGCCGCAGGACACGCAGAAGCGTTGGTTCGCGCGCGTGCTCGCCCAGCAGGGCATCGAGCGCATGGGCCTGCAATTCTCGCTGGGAGGAAGCGTGTACCACATGCCGCCGGCGTCGAGTGCTATTCCGCCGTATCAGCACATCCCCGGAACCAAGCAGCGGGCGTGGGGCGGCTTCGGCGGCATCGGCTGGCAGGGCATCACGATGAAGGGTTATGAAAACGGATTTGGATTTTTGACGGCGGCGCTGCTGTTCGAATACGATCGCAAGGCGTGGACGCCGTTCACGTCGCCGGTGCCGGTGACGAGCGCGTACAGCACGACGCAGCTCATGGTGATGGTCAAGCCGGGCTGCTGGGTGGTGGGCGAATACGATTGGCTGGACAACAATCAGTATTCCGAAAGCAGTTCCGCGGAGCGCAAATCGGTCGGCTTGCAGATCTTCCCGCTGCCGTGGATTGACATCCTTCCGATGTACCGAGTGTATGTGCCTTCATCTTCAGAGGGGCACGTGCGCAACATTCAGCACGGCGAGCTGCAGGTGCACATGCTGTTCTGAGAGCTGAGTATCAGCTTTGACGCTTGACGGACGGCAATGGCCGTCCGTTTTGCTTTTTCAAAACCGTCGGCCCGCGCAGAAAGTGAAGATTTCGCTTGACAAATTTGAAGAAACGACCTATATTGCCGTCATATTATGCTAGACTCTTGTCCGGGTTGAGATATTCTATTATATTCGGAGGGGTTATGTGTCTCTTATCGGGTCTGAGGGAACGTCTGCGGGGGGGGGCTAAATAGGCGATTCTGGCATCGCCTCGGGGATGGAGGAGTACCACTGCTCAAGCGACTGACGCTGGCGGTGGTTTTTTGTTGCGGCGCAAGTGCAATCGCTCCTCTTGCCCGAGCCGAGGTCTTCTCCCTGGGGATCACGGCAGAACCCCAGTTTTGGGAAAACAACTACGGCGTGTGGCGGAACATCAGGCTGCATATGACGTTCAGCTATGCCAATACGACGTGGATGCTGCATGAGCCGGATTCGCATCCGGACTGGAGGTTCGGCATTCCAGCTTTTGATCATCTTGTGCTCCAGAATCTGGAGGATCCGAAAGATCGCGGTCATGCCATCCCCCGCTACGCCGTCTCCGAACTTCAGGGAAATGGAGATGGACAGTTCGGCATACTCGCCTATTGGGAGCATCGGGACTTCTGTGATTACAGTGACACGAACTATACGATCTGTGATTCCGCCCAGTGGTCATGGCGGTGGACGGGAGAAGCTTGGGGCGCGATTACGGTTCCCGGCTGCGGACAGTGGCGGTTGTATTATGTCGCCGACGGCAAGGCATGGCTCAAGTTCTGCGCCCCCTGCAACACCGACACTTGCGCCGTGGTGACCGAGCGCACGTTCATGATCGAGGGAGGGCAAATGGGCATTGGTGATTGTGCGGGAATAGACAACGATCTGGTGGGCTACATCACGACGACGCCAAACATCACATACAACTACGTTGATTTGACGCTTCCGCCGTGTCCAGAGCCGCCGCCGTTGCCTGGACAGACCATCGCCAGGTTTAACAAATATGTGAAGCCTGACGGCACAGATGGCAAAGACTGGCTGCCCTCGCCAAAGGATTCGATTGGGCTCGTGTTCGACGTCACTACCGATCCTCCCGGACTCCAGTACGACATGGGTTACCATATCTGGGACATGAGCATGTGGAAGGGCGAGTGCATGAACTCACCACGCTACGACAGCAGCACGGTTGTAGGACAAATGGACATTGATCCGCATCCCTACAACTTTCAAGGAGTGGTGGATTCCTTGTTGCTGGATACGTTTCGCTATTGGGATTTTACCGTCGGCCAGCCATGGAAGTATCACTTCATTGTCTATGATTCTGTCTCGTACATCGGACGCGGCCCCGCGAACCCGTGGCGGATGCCGGATGATACCGTCGGACATTTCTCTGATCCTCATGTGCAATTTCCACCCTCCCGCCCGCTCTACCGGACGGATATCATTGCCTTTCACCGTTCCAGCGCGCCGCGAGACACGCTTTGGCTCCGCTGCCGCGATTATGGCGCGCACTGTCTGGTGACACCCGAGGTCGGCGGCGGCAAGGATCGCCGGATGCAGCCTTACTTCGCGCCGTTTGATCAGCGGGTGTGGACGATCACCGTGCCGTATGACTACGATGGGTATCAGGATGTCGGCGTGAGCTACGGCGATTGCATGAACGACAAGTGGGAAGCGCAGGTCTGTAATTGCACGGCCATTCAGCAGTTCCGTCCGTTTGTGACGATGCTCCCGCGACGCGGACCGGCAGACTTTGACGACAAACCTGTGGGCCGCGACATTGACGGCGACAGTTGGTGCAATTTCGCGGAATACCGTGGGGTGATCATTCGCAACGACAGCACACTTCAGGACACGTCAAAGCGGCATCAGCGTCTGGACCCGCTGCGAAAGTCGGTTGTCATACATGTTCGGAGTAATATGCACATTCTTGGCCCGGGCGATAGTGTGTTGACCCAGATGCCAGGATACATCTACAAGTTGCAGGTCCCGCATTTGCCTCAGTATCCCGATACCGTGGAAATCTACTTCACGGACTCCATTAGGTTCAGACGGGCAGCTTCTGCGATCAGCGATGAGGCCATGATCGAATTACGTCGCTTTACGCATTCAGGACGTGATATCAACTACAACCGAGTTGGCTCGGGGCTTTGGTATTACGGTTTTGGTATGCCAACTACCGGCCCGATGGATGGCGATGGAGTCATCAAAGCAGAGACACATTGGGCTTGGGATCGCACGCGAGAACCCAGTGATCTGAGGGAGCACCACCTTAATCCCGATGGCATTTTGGGAGTCACTTTGTGGGTACTAAGACCCTTCGGCACTCCCGAGAACGGAGCCACAATACCAAATTGGACTGTCCGAACAGTTGTTCAGATCGACAAATTCAATGCCATTCGTGATGACATTTATCACGGCGACAGCCTACACTGGCAACAAGACTTTCCAAAGGAATGCAAAAAGGTCATTGCGCACGAATTCGGACATACCGTCGGCATGCTTCATCCGCCTGAAGGCACAACACTTCGAACGATAATGAATGGCAGCGTGTACGGCCCGGGAGGATTCACAATTGCCGATTCCGTATTTTCCGATTCAAGCAGAGATCAATTTAGTACAAAGGAGCCACAATAATGCACACAATGCCTTTTCGCCATACACGCGTTGCGTCCGCATCGCGGTTTGCTGCTCTGATCGTCTTGCTGAAAGTTGCCATTTGTTTTCCTCAAGCCGATGCAATCATGTATGACGCGCGCGAGTGGAAAGAGGTTGTAGACCCACGGGCATGTTACGGCCAGCAGTCCGCCCCGGACACCGGCATTTACAACGATATCTACGTCTATGGGGATATTCCCACCTTCGGGTATCCCTACCACTACTCGCTGATTGCCGGGGTCAATGACACACTCCATGCTGCTATTACCCTGTACAATTTACGGGACAAAAACTACGATCTGTCGGGAAAGGACTACGAGCATTGGTTTGCTCCACAAGTATATCAGATGTATGTCTCAAGTTCCGGCGGGCCGACCTTCCGCGATTCCACAGAATTAGGCTGGCGGGTGCGTGGTTGGTACAGTAGTCTGAAGCGGCATCCTACACAGAAAGCCTTGCCGGCGCGTGCTTCTTGGTACAATCTCAAGCTCGACATGTGGAACCTTCCCGAAGGTCATTTCCAAATCTGCATTCTTCCAACAAACAAAGTTCCGTCAGACATGACAGGGCTGGCGGGCGGCGATGTCTTCGATTTCCAGCCAGCACACAATCTGGCCGACAGTTGCAACGGGTATGAGGGCTGCTTCTGGAGAGCCGAGGAAGACAGCGATTTCACTTCCATGTCGAAGTGGATTGACAAGATTCTGCAGATCAATCCAACATCGGTTCCCGGCTGGTGGCTGAAAGCCTATTACTCATGGGAATTGCGCGATAGCGCGGCTACAAAGGACGCCTATGACAAAGCGATTGAGTTTCTGAACGCTGCGGCGGATCCGGCGATGCCCGACTCAACAAAGCGACCCTTAGGCGAGCATGAGAAGAAGTACGTGGAGTGGCTGCAAGTAATTCTCCCTTACAACCGCGCGCAGCTCGGGCCGTAGGGCGCGTTGTGATGGAGCGAGCGTTGCCGAAGTAACGCTTGGCACTGGGCGAGGAAATGAAAAAGGCGAACCCACGGGTTCGCCTTTTTGTCAGAGCTCTTGCTCGAGGCTGTCAGCCGGGAGATCGCAACCGTCGCAGTGTCTCGAGACTGGGCAGCGTGATGTTGACGGGAAGTTCGGTGATGCCGGGAATATTTTGGAAGCGGGGATCACAGACGAGACGCCGGAAGCCGGTCTCGCCGATGTGACCCTTGCCGATTTCGGCGTGGCGGTCGCGATGCGAACCGCAGGGAAATTTGCTGTCGTTGAGATGAAAGGCTTTCACGTACTCGACGCCGATCAAGCGGTCGAAGTCATTCCATAGTTTGTCATAGCTCTCGCCGGTCGTGAAATCGTAGCCGGCGGCAAAGGCGTGACAGGTGTCGAAGCAGACGCCGAGCCGCTCGCCGCCTTTGGTGTGCTCGATCAGGTAGGCCAGATGCTCAAAGGACGAGCCGAGATCGTTCCCTTGGCCCGCGGTGGTTTCGAGCAAGAGTGACGAGTTCAGGTGGGCGGTGCGCTCGAGCACTTCCGAGAGCGAACGAGCGCAGGCTTTCAGCCCGCGCTCTGCTCCGGCGCCTTTGTGCGAACCGGGGTGCGTGTTGACATAGGCGATGCCGAGGGCGTGGGCGCGCTCCAGCTCGTCCACCAGCGCATTCACGGAGCGCTGGCGCAACTCTTCCTCGGGGCTGGAAAGATTGATCAGATAGCTGTCATGGATCACGCAGGGTAGCTTTCCGGACGCCAGCCAAGCCTCCGTCCAGAGGCCAACGTCTTCTTTTTTCAAAGGCGGCGACGTCCACCGAAGCTGGCTCTTGGTGAAGATTTGAAAACACTCGCAGTGATATTTGTCAATCCACGAGAATGCTTTGTAGAGACCTCCTGCAACAGACACATGCGCACCTAACAACACCTGTGATTCTCCCTGAGATCGTTTTCCCTCTACTTCACGCCAATCTCAGCGCGTCATGCAGCATGCCGGGGAGATCGGTGATGATTCCGGCGGCGTGCAGCGACGCGAGGCGGCGGGCCTCGTCCGCGTCGTTCACGGTCCATACGAAGAGCGGCACGTCCCGCGCATGGAGGAAGTTCGCCAATTCCGGGGTAACGGCTTCGTGCCAGAGTCCGACGCCGGAGGCGTCCATCTGATCGAGCAGATGATACAGCCGCTCGGGATCGCGGCAGCTGTCGGTGATGTAGATGGCGGGGACGTCCGCGGCGCGCGCCCGGCATTCGCGCACGACTGTCGGCAAAAAGCTGGAAAACACATAACTCGCCGCCGGCAGCAGCGCCAGCGCTTCGTCCACGGCCGCCGTAGCCGTTTCGATCTCCTTCAGCTCGATATTCAAGAAACCTTTGCCGCCGATCTCGCGCAGCACCTCTTCGAGTGAGTGAAACGCCAAGCCGTGCGCCGTTGTGATTTCGCGTAGCTCGGCGAAGGAGTGCTCGGCGAGTGTTTCACCGGAGCGGAGCGCGTCGTCATGAAACACGACGAGCACGCTGTCGAGCGTGCGGCGCACGTCCAGCTCCACGCCGTCCGCGCCCTCGGCAAGCGCGCGTTGAAACGACGCGAGCGTATTTTCGTCGGCGTGCGTGGGCGAGCCGCGGTGGCCGAGGATCAGCGGGCGGCCGGGAGTGAGTTGGTTAAAAGGGAATCTACGCATGATGTTCTACTGTTCGCCGAGGCAGGTTCAACGAGATTTGTTGTCATTCGAGATCGTATCCGAGAACCTGCCCGAAAGACTATCACACAAATGGCCGAATTCCGGGCGGGTTCTTATGTTCGATCTCGACACACAAATGCTCTCCCAGAACCCGCCTCGGCGAAATCATGAAAGACGTTTCATCGCTTCTTTGATGCGATCCAGTGACTGAGTCAATGCCAAGCGGATGTAGCCGACGCCTTCGGGGCCGAAGCCGCGGCCGGGGGTGACGACGACATCGCGCTCCAGCGCGCGCTCGACGAATGGCATTTCATTCTCGCCGACGCGGGCCCAGACGTAAAAGGTGGCCGGGCTTTTGGTCACGATCAAGCCGAGTTCGGTCAACGCCTGTTCCGTGTACGAGCGGCGCTCGCCATAGATGTTGCGAATCTCGATCACGTCACGCGGGGGCGTCGCGCCGTGGTAGAGCGACAGCCCGTCCGCCATCGCGCGCTGAATCATCAGCGGCGCGCCGGAATCTATCTGCGACTTGATTCTAACCATGCCCGAAATGATGTCCGCGCGCCCGACCGCAAAGCCGATACGGAAGCCGGTGGCGTTGAAAACTTTGGAGAGCGAGTGCATCTCGACGCAATGTGACGTGTATTGCAAAAGCGACGGCGCGACGTAGCCGTCAAATGTCATCTCGCTGTAGGCGTGATCGTGACAGACGACGGTCTCCGGATGCGTGTCGCAGAACTCCGCCAGCTCTTTCCAGAACGACTCGGGAGCAATTGCGCCGGTGGGATTGTTGGGATAGTTGACGAACAGCATCCGCGCGCCTTCGGCTTCACGCAGATTCGGCAGAAAGTGATTTTCGGCGGTCAGGCGCAGCACGCGGACTTTGGCGTCGCAGAGCGTGGTGATGCCCTGCGCATAGACCGGATACGCGGGCGAGGGCACCGCCACCGTGTCGCCGGGATTGACATAAACGCGACCCAGACTCGACAAGCCTTCCTTGCCGCCGAGCACGACGCAGATTTGTGAATCGGGGTCCACCTCCACGCCGAAACGACCCTGGAAATATTTGGCAATCACCTTGCGCACGTTTTTATCTCCGCGCGAGGACGAATAAAAGTGTGCGTCAGGATCGGCGGCATGCGCTTGCAGCGAGCGCGTGAACGACTCCGGCGGCGGCAAATCGGGATCGCCGATGCCGAGGTTGATCACGTCTTTGCCGCGCGCGGTCTTCTCGGCGATCTTGCGTTCGAGATCGGCGAAGAGGTAGGGCGGCAGTTTATCTAAGCGAGTGGCGTAGGGAGGAGTCACGAAGAAAATTGAAAAATGAAAATGGAAAGAAAGAAGAGAGATCCTTCAGCCGCTGCGCGGATTCAAGGATGACAAAGAAGAGGTCGAGGCAGCCGGGCGGGTCTCTGTACTCGATTTACTGCTGTTTTCGACATGCATGGACCCGCCACGGCGATGCATGTAAGTTTACTTTTTCTTTCGATTGGGCAACAGGATTCGGCCGAGCTTCTCGCCGCCCTGCTTGAATTTGGAGAGATAGCGGTGGGCCCAGGCGTACTCGGTGGCGAGGATCGCGAGGCCGATGGGGATGACGAGGATCGCCGGGCCGGGGAGGACAATCAGCGTAATGCCGATCCCGAGCACCGTAAAGCCGATAATGGAACGCCAGATCCGCCGCCCCGCGCTGAATTTCCTGGGTGGCGGCAGGGCCTTGTACTTTTGATAGGGATTGGGGATGGGAGGCATGGGGGGAATATACGAAGAAAATCCGAAATTCGAAATCCGAGTCAGAGCGGATTCCGGCGGGGTCTTAGCGCCGGGCTGCTCGGGATTTCAAGGACTCATAGACCCCGCGCGGCGATAATGTTCGTCTTGCTCCTCGTAACCGGGCGGGTCTAATGAAAAACATGAGATCCTTCAACCCATCCCGACGTCTGGTATTGGCTGGCGATAAGGGTAGAGGCAGGACGGGTTTCAGGATGACAAATGGAAAGGGAAACTGGCTTCAGGGACAAACGTAAACCGCCGGGCGAGGAGGCCCGGCGGTGCAAAAGACAGGATTGCAGGAATTACGCTTTGACTTCTTTGAGCAGCGTGTTGGCGATCACCACGCGCTGAATCTGATTGGTGCCTTCGTAGATCTGCGTGATCTTGGCGTCGCGCATCATCTTCTCGACCGGGTAATCGCGCATGTAGCCATAGCCGCCGAAAATCTGCACCGCATCGGTGGTGACTTTCATCGCCGTGTCGGAGGCCATGAGCTTGCTCATGGCGGACACCTGCGCCATGCCTTTTGTGCCGCTGTCAATGTTCTTGGCCGCCATGTAGAGCAGCGCGCGCGCGGCTTCGACCTGCGTGGCCATGTCGGCGAGCAGGAATTGAATGGCCTGTAAACTGGAAATCGGATGGCCGAATTGAATGCGCTTCTTGGCGTACTCCAGCGCGCAGTCGAGCGCGCCCTGCGCGATGCCCAACGCCTGCGCCGCCACGCCGGGACGCGATTTATCAAGCGTCTTCATCGCCACCATGAAGCCTTCGCCCTCTTTGCCCAGGCGATTCGCGACCGGGACGCGGCAATTGTCAAAGATGATTTCGCGCGTGGCCGAGGCGCGAATGCCCATCTTGTCTTCTTCTTTGCCCAGCTTAAAGCCGGGATAATCATCGTGCACGATGAACGCCGACGTGCCGCGCGAGCCCTTCGCCGGATCGGTCACGGCGATCACCGTGTACACGTGCGCGACGCCGCCGTTGGTGATAAAAATCTTGCCGCCGTTGAGAACATAATCGTCGCCGTCACGAACCGCTTTCGTGCGCATCGAACCGGCGTCGGATCCGGCATGCGGTTCGGTCAAACCGAAGGCCGCGAGATATTTTCCTGCGGCAAGCTCGGGCAAATACTTTCGCTTCTGCTCTTCGCTGCCGGCGATCATAATCGGAAACGTGCCCAGCGCCGACGCGGCGAGCGCGAGCGTGATGCCGCCGCAGGCTTTCGCCAATTCTTCAGTGACAAAGGTCAGTTCAAAGATCCCCAATCCCATGCCGCCGTATTCTTCAGAAATCGTGAGACCGAATAGTCCCGCGTCGGCGAAAACTTTTACGATATCCCAGGGAAATGTGCTCTCGCGATCATACTTCGCCGCCACGGGCCGGATTTTCTCATCAGCAATTTTGCGCGCTAACTCGCGCAAGGCTTCCTGATCTTCATTCAGAAAATAATCCATACTCCACTTGCTCCACGCCAGTCCAGTTATTGAATAGATTTGTGAACAATGTAGCGAAAAGAGACAGAAATGTCAACTGTAATACATATTTAAGTGGACAAGTTGAGGAAGATTCTAATGAAAAGAGGAGAGATCCTGGACGCCCGCCGAAGACGGCGGTGTCCAGGACAAGCTTGAGACTTGAAAAGCATAGAAATGGAGTGCGGTGCTAATTAGGGAGGGAAAAGAAACGGCGGCCAGAGGCCGCCGCAAGTTACGCTGTCTCTAGTCTCGCGTTTCAAGCATTCTTTTCTTGTTCACGAGACCGATACCGGCGATAATCAGCGCGCCGCCGACGATGAGGTGCCAGGTGATGCGTTCATTCAGAAAGATCACGCCCAGCGTCACCGCGACGCCGGGAACGACGTAAGTGACGAGCGACGAGCGCGTGGCGCCCCAATGATTCAGGAGATGATAGTATGCCCAGAGAGCCAAACCGAGACCCACAACTCCCATCCAGCCGCAGGCGAGCCACGTGATGCTGCGGCGCGGAATGCACGTCGCAGGCTCCAGGATAAGCGTGAGCGCAAGCAGAATGACGAACGATGTGGTAATGGAAATCGCCGCGGTGTGCACCGGATGCTGCCCTTTCAAAAAGCGGCGGGTGAAGACAATCGAGATTGCATAACAGATCGCCATGCCGATCACGGCGGCTTGCCCCCAGATGCTGCCGGTCTGGAGCCCTTCCCAATCGAGATCGCGGGAAACGAGCACAACGAGACCGATAAATCCGAGAACTAATCCAGACGCTTTAATCCGCGTGATTTTCTCATCATGCAAGAAGTAGTGCGCAAAGATAAAGGTCCAGAGCGGCACGGTGCCGTTGAGGATTCCGGCGAGGCCGGAGTCAATCCGGGTTTCCCCCCACGAGAGCAGCGACATCGGAATCGCCAGCCCGATCGCGCCGACGAACATCGAACCGAGCAGTCGTTGCCGCGTGTAGCGCACGGGCAGCCGCAGCGCTTTTATCAGCGTCCAGGCGGTTAATGCGCCGAACGCCATGCGATACATGGTGAGCGCGAGCGGGCCGACGTCCTGCAGAGCCACCTTGATCCACATGAACGACGGTCCCCACGCTAACACGGCCAGAAAGATGAAGGCGAACCAGTGACGCATGGGGAAATTAGAAACTTGAAACTTGAAACTTGAAGAATGAAAGAGCAGAGGCGGTCGAGTCAGACCGCCCCTTATATGTCATTCTGCCGTGAAAGAAATCATGCTATTTCAGCAGCACGAGTTTCTGCACGGAGCGCCAAGAGCCACTCGAGGCGCGGGCAAAATAGAGACCGCTGGGCAGCCCGGCGGCATCTACATGCAGCGTGTGGCGACCGGCAGAATAGACTCTATCGCTTACCATCTGCACCAGCCGGCCGGTGATGTCGAACAGCTCAATTCGCGCGCGGCCGGTCCTGGAAAGCTCGAACGAAAGCGTTGTGGTCGCATTGAACGGATTCGGGTACGCCGGATAGAGAATGAATTTTTGCGGCGGAGTCGCAGGATGGTCGGGAGCAGCAACGTTGCTGGCATCGAAACGCACCAGCGTGCCGCCCCAGCTGCACGCCCAGCCGTGTTCCATGTCGAGAAAATCAATGTCAGTGAGCGGGGTCTCCACGACTGGGCTGAAACGCTGCCACGTCGTGCCGCCGTTGGTTGTGCGATAGGCGTCGTAGCCGGCGACCCAACCGTTTTGTGCATCCAAGAATTGAATTCTGGACACGCCCCACATTCCTTCAAGTCCTGCTGGGGTCCACGTATCGCCGCCGTCCGAGGTGCGAATGAGTTGGGGATAACTGCTGGCCCAACCGTGATCGGCATCCACGAAACAGATGGGGCCCGCAATGCCGAGCGTATCCGCCTGTTCTTTCCAGGTTTCCCCGCCGTCGGAAGAGTGACTAATCGCACAGTAATCCAAGTCCGTCCAGCTCGTGATCCAGATGTTATTGGCGTCGCTGGCGGCCATGTCGCTGAACTTGCAGGCGTATTCGACTTCGCGCGTAGCCCAGGTTACGCCGCCATCCGTGCTGCGGTGTACTCTGACCGGATAGTTCCAGCCGGAAGCGATCCAGATCACCTGATCGCCAACGCAAATTATTTTCTGAAGGCCGCCATCAACACCGATATCCACGATGTTCCATTGCTGACCGCCATCGGTGGTGTGTATTACGTGGCTGCCGACGGCCCAGATATTGGTCGCGGAGACCGCTTCGATGTCAATGAAGCTGTTGAGTGAGTCCACATACTGGGTGGTCCATTCCGTGCCGCCGTTGGTGGTGTGCAGAATCAGCGCGGCGGCATCCCAGTTCATGCTGACGATCCAGCCATTCTGGAGATCGGCGAAGGTCACGGCGGCGAAGCTATAGGCGCCGTCCACGAACGTGTTCCCGGCGCGGAGCGTCCACGTGGCGCCGGCATCCGTAGTCTGATAGACAACGCCGTCGTCGCCGCAGATCCAGCCGTGCTGCACGCCGCTGAAGAGGACTTTATCGAGCGACGTGTTCGTGATCACGCGGCGGGTCCAGGTCTGCCCCCTGTTCGTCGTGGAAAACGCCGCCCCTGAGCCGGTGACGACCCAGATGTTGTTTTCATCCGCCACAGCCACGGACCGGGTCCATTCGTTGTTCACTATGGCTAAGTGCTGCGGCGTCCAATGCTCGCCGCCATCGGTGGTACGGAACACGTCATTGAAGCTCGCGCCCCATCCGTTCAGGCTGTCTTCAAAGAGCAGATCAAAATACATCCAGTAGGGCGTCGGGTACTGCTGCCACGTTGCGCCCGCGTCCGTCGTGCGGAGCGTAAGATGTTCGAGAGTAATCCAGCCTTGCTGCTCGTTCAGGAAGAACACGTGCGCGTTCGAGGTGAGCGAGTCATGAACTTGTGCCGTCCAATTCACTCCGCTATTTGTCGTGTGCAGAATCACAAGCTGATAAGTGGAATCGAATACGCCGACCACCCAACCGCTCTGCGGCGTGGGCCAGGCGATGCCGTGTAGTTCCACGTGAGAGTCGTGATACTGGTGGTGCCAAGTCTGGCCGCCATCGGTGGTGTGAACGATCGCGTTCGTCAGACTATCGCCACGATAAGGAGAATAAGGGCCAATAATGCCCCAGCCTTCCGTTGTGCTGATGAACTCGGCCTCCGACGGCGACGCCTGCAGGCCGGAGTTGCGCAGCGCCCAGCTTTGGCCGTCGTTGGCGGAGACGATGGATGTGCCGTAATAGCCGGTGCTGTAGAGCTGATTCTGTCCGAGATAATCGAGATCAATGAGAGTATTGCCCTGTGGCAGCGGGTTTAGCCACTCCCAGCCCTGGGCGGAGGCGGACAAACACGAAAAGAGAATGACAAGAGCGACGAGGAAGCAACGCATTGAAGACCTCCTGGTAGAAAGAGGAATACGCGAGTTTCGGTACGCGGCATCAAAGAGTGCAACGTATGCGCGGATGCAGACTCAACGTCTTGAACTGAACGTGCGAGAGCTATGATTTCTCGACAGTTGCGGCACGCGCAAACGGCAATTCAATTCAAGGAGCATTTGACGTGCCAAATCCGGAATCTGGATTCTGTGAAGGGAGCATTTCTTACTCGTCCGGCTTGATCCAGAGTCTCCAGTAGAACTCGCTGTCTTCGTCGTTGTTCAGACGAAGAACAATCTGCCGATACCACTCTTCGAGCGGAGCTTCATGATCATCGAGGCGCGGGAAGGGGTTGAAGGGGCCGCAAGAAAGTGCCCTGCGAAGCGGTCAACAAACCAAGCACCATGTGACATATTTTGTGCGCAAGCGGACCGATGTCCTGCAGAGCCACCTTGATCCACATGAACGACGGTCCCCACGCCAACACAGCCAGAAATATGAAAGCAAACCAGTGTTTCACGAAAAAGCTGAAAAGCTGAAAAGCTGAAAGCAGACTACTTGAGCAGGACAAGTTTCTGTACCGAATGGAAACCACCGTTTGAGGCTCGCGCAAAGTAGAGGCCGCTGGGAAGTTCCCCGGCATCGAATCGTATCGTGTGCCAGCCCGCGCTGTACTGTTGATCGCTCACGGTTTGCACATGACGGCCGGTGATGTCGAAAATTTCGATGCGAGCGTGACCGGTGACGGGCAAACTAAAATTTAGAGTCGTTACAGCGTTGAAGGGGTTGGGATTTGCCGGCAGGAAAATGAAAGCAGAAGGCCCAACTGGGTGACGATCAGGTTCGTCAGCGCGAACGGGATCATAAGATATCTTGGCCAAGAGACCTTGCGTGTCCCCGCTGCCATTGCCATCTGGGTCGGTGGAGCCCGTTACAATCAAAGTATCAAGAGCAACGCCCACTCCCTTCCCGATTGCATGTAATCCCGGATGCTGAGGAGATCCTAAGAGAGCTAATCCGCGCAGTGAATCACCTGCCATGCTTGAAATCCCAACTCCCCACGGCCCAAGACCAACCTCGGGAACTGTGTTCCCGTAAATCCACCAGATTTCGCTTCCCATTGCATGAACATCGGAGATATGCGATCCGAATCGGCTACCTAGCCATTCCCATGAAACGGTGCCGTCTCGCGCCATGCGAAACAGAAGACTCTGAAATTCGTAAAACTGCCCTCCAGTCTGGGCTCTTCCGCCAACGACAACTTCATCTTGCGACATCGGTGTAATGCTGAGGGCATTGCATGAATTCCGTATTGGATAAGGAAAAGAGTCGGTCACTTGACCCACTGCATTTAACCAATAAAGATGGATTCGATTGGTGTCTCCAGGCGCAGCCCATCCGGGGTTCGACGCGACCACACAACCCTGTTCAGGTAATAGTGTAAATTGCGGAGGTGGTTGCGCAGGACTCGGGTTTCCCCACAGGTATTGCACAAAGTTGCCGAGAGTATCTAGTTCCACCAAGGTTCCGTAAGCGTTAGATAGCAAGTGTCCTGAAGGGGTTATTCTTACATCAATCAGGTCGCCAAAGATTGAGTTATAACGATGGGTCCAGAGCAGCTGTCCATCTAAAGTGAATTTCCATAGCGTCCCACGGTGGCTGAACCCGCCAGTGTCCTGGGTTCCCACAACGTATAAAGCACTGTTAAAGATCGCAGCCCCGTCAAAGAACTCTGTATAGTTACTGTCTCCATAAGTCTGTGCCCACTGTTGCTCCCCAATATGATTTGTGCGGACAATTAGACCTTGGTAGTCGCCGTTGCCGGTAGCAAAATATGCAGAACCAACTAGGAAATAACCACCGCTGTCAGAAATCACGTTATAGCCGCTGCTCGATTGTCCAACCACGTAGTTGTGAAGCCAATTTAGAGTTTGGCAGGCCGCCACTTGAACTGTAAACAGAACGGCCATTCCCAGACCCATAACAAAAGCACCTGCTTTGCCGCGGCTCATTCTTCCGGTTTTATCCAGAGTTTCCAGTAGAACTCGCTGTCTTCGTCGTTGTTCAGACGAAGAACAATCTGCCGATACCACTCTTCGAGCGGAGCTTCATGATCATCGAGGCGCGGGAAGGGATTGAAGGGACCGCCGGAGATGGCTTTGCCGACTTGATCGAGTACGCCGAGGGCAAGCTCGGGCACGTCGCGGCGGCGGATGTCGGAAAGATCCATCAAGCGCGTGAGCAGATAGTATTGCGGCGTGGCGCCGGGGATGAAGCCCAGCGCGCGCGTGCGCATCACCGGGAGATAGCAATCCAGTACCGTGCGGCCATGCCCGTAGGATTGGATCGTGTCGGATTGCAGGAATTCCTTCGGCAGATACAAGCTTGTGGAATACGGCCCTTGGCGGCCATAGGCAGTACTCTCGGGATCGCGGCTGAGCACGTCGAGACTGCCGCGCCAGTCAATGTAGCACGTCGCTTGCACCCTAATGCCCGCCGCTTCCAATGCGCGCGGAAACTGCACGGCAAGCTGTCCCATCACGTAGCGCGTATTCTCGATCGCGGCTTCGGTGAGTGGATTCAGTTTCCATTGAAAGAGACCTTCTTCATCTACGTCCTTCACGTATATGGTCGGATAGCCGGGCAGGAGTCCGGACATGGCCGCGGCCACGCCGTTCACGTAGATGATATCTTTCGCTCCGGCTTCGCGCAAGCTCGCGACGAGTTTCTCGAAGGCCGGGCCTTCGATGCTCATGCCGTCATTCGAGACATGGTAACGATGCTCGAAGCCGGCGGCTTTGGCGCGCTCCTGCATCTGCCGGCCCATTTCGAAGCCGACGGATTTCGTCAGGTCGCGGGCGAGTACGGTGACGCTGCCCTCTTTGGCCGTGGATCGGCGGACGGCGCTCTCGATGGCACCGCCGAGACCGGGGCCGGTCGCACCCGCCAACAGGAAATGCTGCCCCTTCATCCACTCGAGTTTGAAGTCGCCTGTGCGCAAGAAGACGTCCTGCTGGATCGAGATCCGGTCGAGGAGTTCCCGCGCCTGCTCGGGGAATTTGGCCGTTTCCTCGGCGGTCGGGCGGGGCACTACCTGCTGGAACTCTTTGATTCTCAACCCATCAGACGGACTGGCGAAGGGAGACGGGGACACGACGAGCATGGGCTTTCTTTCAGGCTTGACGAAACAGACCGATAATATAGCATTTTGCGCGGAGAGCGGCAACCGGATTCTGTAAGGGGTTGATTTTGTGAGAGGAAGAGGATATATTTGACAAGAACAAATCTCACTTCCGAAATCAAAATCACAGATTCCAGTCAGAGTCCTAACGTTCAGGCAAACTGCCCCGTGCCGAATGCTCGAGTCATCACCGTGGCCGGAAAGCGCTGCCGCATCGAGCGGCCGGACGGATTGCGCGGGGAAGCCATCGCGCGGGGAAAGCTCTTTGAAGCGGATCGTCGCAACGCCCTCGTGGTCGGTGATCGTGTGACGACGGCGGAAGAGGGCGGCACGTGGACCGTCGAAAGCGTTGCGCCGCGGCGCAATCAATTCGTGCGGCAGGGGCTGCGCCGGGAGCGGCAGGTGCTGTTTGCTAACGTGGATCGCGTGCTGATTCTGGCTTCGCTGGCGAATCCGCAAACCAAAGCGGCGGCAGTTGATCGCTTTCTGGTGGCCGCATTGCAGGGTGAAATTTCGCCGGTACTGGCGCTGACGAAAACGGATCTTGATAAAGACGGCGTGCGTGAGCGCGAGCTGCGCGACCTCTACGAGAGTTTTCATTTGCCGGTGTTTCCGGTGAGCAACAAGACCGGCGACGGACTGGAGGCGCTGGCATCGCAACTCGCGAAGGGCGTGACGGCGGCGGTGGGTAACTCGGGGGTGGGAAAGAGCTCGCTGCTGAACCGGCTGAAACCCGGCTTGGAATTGGAAGTGCGCGAGGTCAGCGCATGGTCGGGAAAAGGCACGCACACCACAACGGCGGCGCTGCTTGTCCCGTTTGCGGATCACGCGGCGCTGATTGACACGCCGGGGATGAAGAGTTTTGTGCCGTATGGAATCACAAGGGAAAGCTTAGCAACGTTGTTTCCGGAGATGACAGAGTTGGCGCCGGCGTGCCGCTTTCGCAATTGCCGGCACATGACAGAGCCGGATTGCGCGGTGCGCACGGCGGTAGAAAAGGGACGATTGCCGGAGTCGAGGTTCAGGTCGTATCAGCGGATGTACGAAGACATCGAAACGCGGTAGAGACGAGCAACATTGCATTACTTAATTCTGGGATTCTGTGCGGCCGGGGCGAATGCGGCCGAGGCGATCCGGCGGGCGGATTCCGACGCGGCGATCACCGTGTTCAATCCGGAAGCCATTCCATTTTATTTGCGGCTCGACCTTGAAGGAATTATCGAGGAAAAGCCGGTGCACCACATTCAGCCGCGCCCGCCGGCATTCTGGGACGAGAAAAAGATTCGCGTGCTGCCGGAGCGGGCCGTGCATGTGGATCCGGCACGGAAGGAAGTTCACGCGCAATCGGGCAAAGTGTTTTCGTATGACAAGCTCTTGATTGCTACCGGCGCCAGCCCGCGCAAGCTGGGGCTGTCGAACGAGTACACGCCGGGCATCCATCACTATCACACGTTCGACGATGCGCGGAACATCTATGAGTCGCGCGAACGGGTGAAACACGCGGTCATCGTGGGTGCGGGAATCCTGGGATTGGAACTCGCGCGCGTCGTGCAGCACTTCGGCTGGACCATCACAATTCTGGTGCGTGGCGACTATGTGGGAACGCCGATCGCCGATCCGCGGGGCGGCGAGTTTGTGCGCCGCGCGCTGGAACGCCAAGGTATGAACGTGATCTTCCACGATCAGGTCAACGAGTTCATCGGCACGGAGCACGTGCAAGCAATCCGCACGAAGCAAGGGCGTGAACTGCCGGCCGATTTCGTGGCGCTGTGCATCGGCGTGGTGCCGAATGTGGATTTTCTCGCCGACACGAACCTGCTCACCGACGGGCGGCTGATCGTAAATGAGAAACTACAAACAACCCATCCGGACATCTATGCGGCGGGGGACGTGGTGTTCGTGCGCGTGCCGGACGGGCATCTGGTGCCGTGCAACACATGGAACGTGGCCACGTCGCAAGCCAAAGCTGCCGCGGCGAACATGACCGGCAAAGTGACGGTGTGGGACGAAGGCATTCTCTATAATCTTGACGCGCTCTACGATCAGCCAATTGCGATTATCGGGCCGTGGGATCGCCGGCATGAACCGGGATTTACGCTGCATGAGATGGAGACGGAAGATTTGTTCCGCGGGCTGGTGACGAAGGACGGTGTTCTGGTCGCCGCGCTGTTGCTGGGCGATCGCTCGGGGGATCGCCGCGTGCGGAAGCTGATCGCGGCCAAAGCACGGGTGGAAGGCAAGCTCGAGCGGATTTTCGATGCTGAAGCCAAGCCTGAGGAGTTTGCTTCGGCCCCCGGCTGACCGTCCATTTCATGACCAAGTGCAAAGCCGTAGTGGGGGTCACTACGGCTTTTTCTCTCATTTCCCATCATCATAGGGAGAGGAGGCACCAAATGCCCACTCTCTTGGGTCATGTGTACTAATAGGAATTCATTCTAAGTTAAGTTCATGTTTTATCTACTGATGAATTTTATACCAGTATGTACAAATACATACATAACTACCTCGAATTTATTTGAATTTTATTTGACTCCTGCTTCCGTGTGCCCAATAAGATTAATATATTTATTAGTGCCGATTCGACCCCAAAACTATACGACGCGCTACGAAACGTAAAGGAGTGATGGACTATGAAGAAAGTGTTGACGCTCTGTACCATGATGGTCGTGCTTATCGGGCTGATCGTGATCGCCGCTCCGACGGCGAAAGCTCCGCAAGCACCGACCACGCCGGTAACTGTGGTTACCGCTGCATCCGGAGAAACTTCAACTCCGGACATGAAGGCTGAATTGGAGAGCTTGATCGCCGAAATCAAGGCGGCCAAGGAAGCCGGTCTTACGCCCAATCCCGCTCTGCTGGCTCGGTTGGAAGAATTGATGCCCTCATCCCCGGCGCGCGGATCGCTCGATCAGGGCGGCGAAGACTGGGCGAACGCAACGGTGATCCCGACTACGCCTTACAGTGACGTTGGCGTGCTGGGCGCGACGAACGACTGTCCGTTGATCCCGTACAATGACGTGTTCTACGTGTACACGGTGCAGGCTGCCGGCTCGCACACGTTCGACATGTGCGGCACTGCCGGCGACACTTATCTGAGACTGTGGAAGAATCCGACCGGCACGTGTGCGGCAGCGCTCCAGTACACCAGCGATGACGTCTGCATCATGGCTCCCCAAATTTCCGTTGTTTTTGCCGTGGGAGATGTCGTGTATATTGAGCTGGGCAACTACTCCACGGGCACGCCCGGATCGTACCAATTCCACGTGAGTGCACCGGCGCCGCCCCCCCCCGGCGATGTCTGTGCAACAGCTTTGCCTTTGACCGTTCCGGGTACGGTGACGGGCAACACGAATCTCCCGTTCAACAACGACTACGATTTTGCCTGCCCGTACAGCGGCAGCACGTCGCGGGATGTGGTGTACAGCTACACGCCGATTCAGACCGAGCTGGTCTCGCTGAGCCTGTGCAGTGCGGGAAGCATCACGAACTACGACAGCAAGCTGTATGTGTACGCGGGAAGCTGCGTGAATCCGCCGGTCGCATGCAATGATGACGCCTGCTCCACGCCGTATTACTCGAGCTACGTTTCCCGCCTGGATTGCGTCCCGTTGACGGGCGGAATCACCTATTACATCGTCGTGGACGGTTACGGCGGTTCGAACGGTAATTACACGCTCGACGCGACGATCTGCCAGCCCTGCCCGCCGCCACCGAATGATGACTGCGTCAATGCCCCGGTACTGCCCTTGCCAGCGACGTTTACCGGCACGCGTGACTGCGCGACGCCGGATTGCCCAATTTTCCAGCTGGGTCAGGGCAATGTCTGGATCGCCTTTGAAGTGCCTGCGGCCTGCGACGTCGTCCTCGACTATTGCGGTTCGCCCGCCACCGGCAATGCGTGGCTGAACCTGGCGCTGGGTTGCCCGTGCACGGGCTACACTGTGGGCGGCACCTATGACTTCACGACGTGCGGTGATGGCAACGTCACGGTCCGCTGGGTCGGCCTGGCCCCCGGGATTTACTACTACCCGGTTCTCCGCGATGACGAGAGTGGCGCGAGTGGCCCCTATACGATCCATGTCGCCTGCCAAGCTCCGCCGCCCTGTATCGTGGACTTCACATTGCTTGCCCCCGGCGGCCTGAGCGGCTATACGACCGTCGCCGGCGATGATTGCCCGGCCAATCCAGGCCCGGAGCAGATCGTCGAAGTGCACATCCCGTACACGGGCATGTGGACGTTCTCCCTATGCCATGGCGGCACCACGTATGACTCGTGGCTTGATCTCCGTGATGCGTGCTGCGGCGCCTTGATCGCGTCGAATGATGATGCCTGCGGTGGTCTCACGTCTGAGTTGCCCCACGTCCCGCTGAATGCAGGGACGTATTACCTCGCCGTGGAAGGCTACGCTTCGGACACGGGACCGTGGGAGCTGACGGTTACGGCTTGCCGCCAGCGCGTGGACTTTGATCCGATTGTGATCCCGCAATCCGTTTGCGTGACGCTCAACAATGCGATGCACACGGACCTCGTGATCGGCGGTCAGCCGGGCGATCCGTTCCTTAATCCCAATGAGGCTCCGATCGTCACCGTGCAGCCGGGCTGCGATCCCGCCCTAACGAACTGCAACGATCCCGATTGTCCGCCGTTCACAGGACTGATCGACATCGTTTGGGTCTTTGTCCCCGACAGTGTCATCATGTGTGATTGCGGATATCCCGGATGCAATTGCCCACCAGTAATCATTCATGGCGGCTGGTATGCTGTGATCGTCAACATGGACGGCTGGATCGGCTGCGTCTGCATCACGTTGGAAGGCTTCGAAGCGGTCGCGCTCAATAGCTTCAGCGCCGTTGCGCGGGATGGCGAAGTCGAACTTACCTGGAGCACGGCATCCGAAACCAACAACGCCCGCTTCGATGTGTTGCGCAATGGTGTAACGGCGGCGCAAATCGCATCGCAGGGCAATGGCGCCAGTGAGCATACGTACGTCTGGATAGACCGCGACGCGGTCAACGGCACGACCTACACGTACACCCTGGTGGCTGTTGACGTGAATGGCGGCCGTGAGGAACTGGCTACGCAGAGTGCCACCCCGACTGCCGGAGCTGCCGTGATCACTGAGTATGCGCTGCATCAGAATTACCCGAACCCGTTCAACCCGGCGACCACGATTGTCTTTGACATGGTGGAAGCAGGGAATGTGACGCTGAAGGTGTACAACCTGATGGGCCAGAACGTGGCCACGCCGGTGAATGGCTATGCGAGCGCGGGCCGTCATTCGGTCAGCTTCAATGCCACGAACCTGCCGTCGGGCATCTATCTCTACAAGCTCGAAGCCAATGGCTTCGCGGCGGAAAAGAAGATGATGTTGATGAAGTGACATCGTCTGTGATGTCATCCTGACGAAGCGATAGCTTCGGAAGGATCTTTCTGAACACTGCAAGGGGCGAACCGAATTCCGGTTCGCCCCTTGTGTTTGCTTAGTGCTCTATCGGTGGCCGAGCCAGGAGCATCCGGGCAAACCATACCACTGAGTCCAGAGAGGACTCTCTCTTAATTTGGAGTCCTTTATCCAATTTAAGTTTGGGTCAATTGAATTCGGACACTTTTAGTCCAATTTAAACCCATTTGTCTTCAATTCTTAGCTTGTGAAATAATTCGTCAAAAATAGATAGTAAGTATTTAAGAATATTCAATTACAGATTGCAGTCGAGAAACGTAGTTATTATATTAATGACGCTGACTCGTTGAAGTTTTGTCAGAACCATGGAAAACCAATTAATGGAGGAATGGTCATGAAGAGAGTTATGACACTCTGTACCGTGCTGGCCATGCTGTGTTGTCTCACAGCGTATGCCAGCCAAACCCCTTCGCAAGATGCGAAGGTGAATCTCGGGGCGACCAAGGCTGCAAAGCCGGTCCTGCAAAAGGGTGTTAACACCCCGTTTGACTTACAGGTGAAGAAGGGGCAGGTGGATGTGAGCAAAGTGCAGCAGCCATCGGCATCGGCCGACAAATCGGTTGAGCAGGCCAGCCCGCTGAAGGCCGAGTATGAAGCTGTCTTAGCGCAAATCGCCGCAGCCCAGGAACAGGGTGGCGATTTTTCTGCTCTTAAGCAGCATGCGGGTGAGCTTTATCGGCAGATCTACGGTTCGCAAGCTCCGGCTCGCGGGCTTGATCAGGGCGGCGATGTGTGCGCCTCTGCGACGGTTATCAGCAGCTTGCCCTATTGCGATACGGGCACGACGGTGGGCTATGCAGACAATTACACTCCGGGAACCTGTATCTACAGCGCCGGCGCTCCCGACGTTGTGTACGTTGTCACACCCGGCACGACCGTGACCGTGAACGTCTCGCTCTGCGGTTCCAGTTACGACACGGGTTTGGGCGTTTTTGAAGGCTGTCCGGACACGGGCACCAATCTCGCCTGCAATGACGACTGGTGCGGTTTGCAGTCCTGCGTCACGGCGACCCTGCTGGGCGGTCACACTTACTATATTCTTGTCGATGGGTTTGCATCATATGCGGGCAATTATCTTCTGAATATTACGACCGATGGCGTATGCGCTTCGACACCTTGCGGTCCGCAGGCTCCAGCGAACGACCATTGCGCGGATGCGGCTCCCCTCAGCGTTCCCGGCTCCGTGACGGGCAGTACGGCGGCGGCGACGGCCGATGCCGCTCCGGATTGCGGAACAAGCGTGGATGCCCCCGGCGTGTGGTACCTGGTAATCGGTGACGGCACGACTCTGACGGCTACGACCTGCAATAACTCTGGCACGAACTATGATTCGAAGCTGCACGTGTACACCTGCGGCTGCGACCATCTGACGTGCGTCACCGGCAATGACGATTGCGGCGGCAGTCCGAACTTTTTTGCCTCCACCGTGATATGGTGTTCAGTTGTGGGCGAACCCTACTGGATCTTCGTGGAAGGTTTCGGCGGCAGTGTCGGCGATTTCCAGTTGGATCTCAGCAGCGATGAAGTCGCCTGTGGCGGCGGCGCGCGCTGCCCGTGCTGGGATGCGACGTTGACGGCTCCCGGCTCGCTAAACGGCACCACGATTGGCGAAGATGCCGACTGCCTCAGTGGCTACCCGGACTACACCGTTCAGGTCACAATCCCGTCCGCTGGGCAGTGGAATTTCACGCTCTGCGGCTCAAGCTATGATACGTATCTTGGCGTTGGCGTGCATTGCTGCAACTTTGACATCTGTTTCAACGATGACAGCCAGTGCAATGGCGAATTCAGCTTCAACTCATCTTGTTGCGTCGAGATTCCGGCTGGCATTTACTACGTGTGGATTTCCGGCTTCGGCGGCCAGTCCGGCAACTTCGTGCTGACGGTTGAGCCGTGCGGCGCTCCTCCGTCAGGCGAAACCTGCGCGGATGCGATCGTGATCGGCGGTCTTCCGTATTCGGCTACCGGCTCTACCATCGGTCATAACGATGACATCAATCCGAGTTGCGAGTACGGCGGCAGCACCGCGCCGGACGTGGTGTACACCTACACGCCGAGCGTGGATGAGGACATCAACATCAGCCTGTGCAACTCGTGGTATGATACGAAAGTCGCGGTTTACGACGCGGCGACGGGTGAGTTGCTCTGCTGCAACGACGACGCCTGCGACAACCCGGACAACCCGAACGACAACGGCTATCAGTCCTACATCGCATGCTGCCACCTGCTGGCCGGCCACCGTTACTGCATCGTGGTAGATGGCTACGGCAGCGCGGCGGGTGATTATACACTGTATGTGGAGCATGCCAGCTGCGGCGGCTGCATAGTGGAGTGTCCGCAAGGATCCACGCCGGAAGGCGAAGGCTGCCCGGACGTCCCAGACAACTTCAATGGCGGCTGCAACTCCGTGCCGCCAGTGTTTTCGCCGATTCATTGCGGCGAGACGGTATGTGGGACGGCCCATGCCGCCGGCGGCACGCGTGACACGGACTGGTACGAGTTAGTGCTGACGCACCCCGACAGTGTGATCTGGTGCGTTGACGCCGAGTTCCCGGTGTTTCCCGTGATTATTGTGGCCGGCCCGAACGGCTGCGATTTTACCGACTATTTCTATAACTTTGGCGAGCCCTGCCAGGTGACGTGCGTTGCCGCCTGCTTGCCGGCGGGAACGTACTACCTGTTCGTCGCTACGCAGGCGTTTGATGGCGTACCCTGCTCGGATTACGTGGCGCATGTCCAGTGTCTGCCTTGCGGCGGCGGCTGCAACCCGACGCAAGTGGTGCAGATGACCACGACGCCGGTGCCGCAATATCAGTGCGCGGATCTGTGTCCGGGGACGACGACGGCTCTGGTGATTTGCGGCGCGGATGCGAATCCGGCTCGTCCGCCGATCGTGACGATCACTCCGGGCTGCGACCCAGTGACCACGCGCTGTGACGTCACCTGCGATCCGGCCGAGTTCGTGTATGATCCCGCGGGTTGGTACTACGGTACCGACGGTTGCTGGCACAACGTTGTTATCGGCTTGCTCCCGGGCTGTGTCTGCGTGTGCCTGGAAGGCTTCTTGGGCGTGGAGTTCAATAATGACTTCACGGCCGTGGCTTCGGACGGCGCGGTCGCGTTGTCCTGGAGCACCGCTTCCGAGAGCAACAACGCGCGTTTCGACATCCTTCGCAACGGCGCGACCGTGGGACAGGTGCCGGCCTCCAACATCACGACCGGCCATGCTTACACATGGACCGATCGTCAGGTGCAGAACGGCACGTCCTACAGCTACACGCTGGTGGCGGTGGATGTGAATGGCAGCCGTGAAGAACTCGCGACGACCAGCGCCCTGCCGACATTCGGCGCGGCAGTGATCAGTGAGTACGCCTTGCATCAGAACTACCCGAACCCGTTCAACCCGGAAACGAACATCACGTTCGACCTGGTCGGAGCGGGCAACGTCACGCTGTCGGTTTACAACCTGATGGGCCAAGAAGTGGCCGCGGTGGTGAACGGGCAGTTGGCATCGGGTCGTCACACGATCAGCTTCAATGCTGCGAACCTGCCGTCGGGCGTGTACGTGTACAAGCTCAACGCCGGCGGCTTCGTCGCGGAGAAGAAGATGCTGCTGATGAAGTAAGCCTTCGGGATTGCTTATTCTACCGAAGAGTCCCGTTTGGCGGTGACCTGACAGAGGTCATCAACGGTTGGCGAGAACAAGGCTGCCTCGAGAGGCAGCCTTGTTCGTTGTTCGATATTAGCCGCCTGTGCTTGTGCACATGACTGTGCGCTCTTCAATGTTGGTCGCGCAAGTATCGCAAAAACAGATTTGTCGCCCAGAGCATCCGTTATGAACCATGAGCGCTGCCGATGCGGCCGAATCTTGATCTATCGTGAAAGGTATTGACTCTTGGTTTTGTTTGAGGTAAATTCGTAGGTGAAAGCCATGAACAGGTCACTGTTGACAATGGCTGCGGCCTCATCGTCTGAATTTGTGACGAAAGGAATAACCCAATGAGACGTTTCTTACTGGTTTTCGTTGCCTCGCTGCTGGCGTGCGCGCCGGCCTTGGCGGACTTTGATCTGGGAGATCTCCTCCCTTGCAATTACCCCACGCAATTCGGTAATCCCTCTCATTCGATTACTGACAAAGCATGGCTGGGGGAGTGCGTGACGGGTGAATTCAATCCGTGGCCGGTCAATGGCGATCCGTGCGATGACGGCGTCATTTATCTGGGGCCTTTTCCGTGGCTGCTTTGTCAACAGCAGAGCGTGCAAGTGATCGTCACCATCGGCCCGAACTACGCGGGAGAGCAGCTATTCGTGAATGGATGGAAGGACGGCAACTTGGACGGCGACTTCTGTGATACTCTCTGCGCTCATGCGGGCGTGCCGGCTAACGAGTGGATCGTTCAGGATGTCCCGGTGGGTCCCGGTGTTTTTACCTTTGCTTTCATGGATCCGGGCGTTGATTATCTGGGCCCACTCTATCCCGGGGTGTTCCGCTGGAGACTGACGGATCGTCCGATTGGCCGGATGGGTTTCGGCTTTTATGATCCGTTCAACTGCTCCAACATGCCCTTCTGCGGCAACTTCGCGGCGGACTCGATGGGCGAGGTTGAGGACTACTGGATTAATGACTTCCAGTACCTGCAAGTGACTCTGAACGGCTTTGACGTTGTGCCGGGGGACAACCGTGTTACTCTCCGCTGGAGCACGGCATCCGAAACAAACAATGATCATTTCGAGATCATCCGCAATGGCGAAGTTGTGCACAGGATGGCCGCGGCCGGCAACAGCGCCACGGAACAGCGCTATTCGTGGACGGACAACTCAGTACACAACGACGTCACGTACATGTATTCTCTGGTCGCGGTTGATGCCAACGGCCAGCGGGAAGCGTTGGAGACCGCAAGCGCAACACCGTCGTTCGGCACGGCGGTCGTAACGGAATACGCGCTCCACCAAAACTATCCCAACCCGTTCAATGCGAACACGAGTATCACGTTTGACCTGGTGGAAGCCGGTCACGCAACCCTCACGATTTACAACATGGTCGGTCAGAAAGTGGCCACGCTGACAGAAGGATTGAGCGAAGCCGGCCGTCACACCATCAGTTTCAATGCTGGCAGTCTGCCCAGCGGCATCTATCTATATCGCTTGGAAGCCAACGGCTTCGTGGATCAGAAAAAGATGCTGCTGCTGAAGTGATTTGCCGCGATCGCGGCAAATCATCCTGACGAAGCGCCAGCTTCGGAAGGATCTCTCTGAAAAACAACTACCCCCAGTCACTGACTGGGGGTAGTTGTTTTGTTGAAGCCGCGAAAATGCTACGAACGAATCATCGTCAGCAGCATCTTGAAGCGGGTAACCGCTTTCACCGCGTGAGGGATGTCGGCGGGCATGATGACCAGTTCTCCAACCTTCGCGCGAACAGGCTGTCCGCCGATTATGAGTTCCGCTTCGCCGTCGAGCACCTGCACGATCGCTTCGAACGGCGCGGTGTGCTCGCTCAACTCCTGCCCCGCATCGAACGCAAACAACGTGAGCGTGCCGGTCGGCTTCTTGATCAGTGTGCGACTGACCACGGCGCCTTCGCCGTACTGGATGTGATCCTTTAGGACGACAACGTCCACCGGACTATTATGAGCTTCCAAAATGCTCTCCTTGAGAAGACGAATGAAAGTTACTGACCCATGAGAATTTGACGACCAAGAGGCGATTTCTGCGCAAATTGCCTCTGATGTATTGCAAGCGTCTTACTTGAAACGGCTTCTGGTATAGAAACAATCACTTAGGACGCCAATTTTCGCCTATACCAACTATAGTTCTTGTCAAATGGTTTTGAAGCAGGACTTAACCCATAACGAAAGTGTCGAGCACAATGGTTAATATACAAGCAGCAGGGATGCAGACGGTCATAAATATACATACTCCCGCGAAGAAAAGTATGCCGCATCCGCCATTCGATGACAAAATGGATTGGAAAGGAAAGTGAATATGAGAAGCTTGATCCTCGTTTTTGTACTGCTCGCAACGGCGGCGCTCGCATACGCGCCGCCGCCGTGTGATGTTCCGCCGCCGCCGGAAGTGATTCTCGCAGGCACGAGCGCGTGTATCCAGGTGTGCCCGGGAGATTTCCTGACGCTTGCCTTGCAGGGCCCGCGTCCCGGACCCGAGGCCATGCCGGTGCTGATCATGGAAGCCGGATGTCTGACGCTGCATTGCGAAACCGAATGCACGCCGATTGCACCGCCAGAGGGACTGGTCTTTGGCGGCGATCCGTCCTATCCGGATGACCACTTTGGCCAAAGCCCCTGCCTGCGCATCTACATGCATTGGGTGCACGACGGAGTCTGGAGTTTCGAAGTTTTCTCCGATACGTGTGCGGGCTGTTTTTGCGTGACCTTCGACTACCAGCTGGCGGTGAATGGGGTGAGCTTCTCAGCCGTGTCGGGCGACCGGCAGGTGAAGCTGCGCTGGGCAACCGGTTCGGAGTCGAACAACGACCACTTTGAGATCGCGCGCGACGGCGAGCAGGTAACAGAGGTAACGGCGACGAATCTGCCGACGGGCGATGCCTACACGTGGACCGACCATCATCTGGAGAACGGCACAACCTACCGTTATGTGCTGTCGGCGGTGGATGCGAACGGCGTGCGGCAGGCGCTAAGCGATTTGGCCGCGACTCCCAGCGCACAGGCGGCGGCGGTCACGGAATACGCATTGCTGCAGAATTACCCGAATCCGTTCAACGCGCAGACGAGCATCACCTTTGATCTGGTGCAGAGCGGTGCGGTTACCCTGAAGATCTATGACATGGTCGGCCGCAGCATTGTCACGCTGCTCAACGGTTCGCTCGACGCGGGGCGGCACATCGTCAGCTTCGACGCGAACAAGCTCCCCAGCGGGATGTACCTTTACCGGCTCGAAGCCAATGGCTTCGCTACTCAGCGAAAAATGCTGCTGCTCAAGTAACCGGGTCAGAAATCAGAGCGATCAGAAGGCGAGCCCAGCGGCTCGCCTTTTTTTAGACTTGCTCATACCGAGTGCCCCCGGGTTCGTTTCATTGATGATGCGGGTCACTATTTCTGGTAGCGAGGTCTCTTCGTGGAGCTTCTTGCTCGTTTCTCATAGGGTGTCTACGAGGCAATGCCTCTTGATTCGTTTTTCAAGGGACTTCGAATGTAGACGATGAAAGCTATACTTATAATTTATAATGTAATAGATTCTGGTCTCGGTCTGGATCGTTTCTTCCGGAAGATCAAATTCTCTTCCAAACCCGTTGCTCTGGCCGTCAATGCTCACTATATTTACCATGTTTCTTAGGCTATTCCCAAGTGCAACGACGATAAGAACCCGGAGGAGATGAGGATGAAGAGAATCGTACTTGTTTGTTGTATCCTGCTCGCGGCCGTGCTGGTCATTGCCGGGCAGAGTGATTTGTTGAACACGGGCAAAGACGGTGCAGACCAGCCGACCGTTCAGTCGGCGGGTGTAGGAACGGCTGTGTCTGTGGGTCCTGCCGCTTACGAGGCGCTCAAGGATCGTTATTATGTCTTGGTGGATCGTGTCAACAACGACACGGCGACGGAGTTTGAGATCACCGAGCTTCGCGAGATGTGTTTCTCGTGGGATCTGCAGCTCCCGGAAGTGTTGATTCCGCAGGAGCCGGAATTGCCCCAGCGCGACGTTAATCCGCTGGATCAGGGTGGCGTAGACACTCTGTCTAACTGTGCCGGCGCTGCAGTTATCCCAAGTTGTCCGTACTCGGACACCGGGAACTTCGACGGAGACAATGACTGTTCGGTTGGCGCCGCGGCGCCTTACAATGAAGTTTTTTACTCCTTCATCCCGACAACCACAGGCTATTACCAGTTTAGAGCGCGAAACACAGTCGGCACTGCCAGCGGGCATAATGCGGCCATTCGCGTCGTATCAGGGGGATGCTGCACAGGTTCTGTTCTTGTTTATGCATCCTCAAGCTCCGTGGCAGGAGAATGCGGAGAAGTGGTCAATCAAGCCACATACGCACGTGCGACGTTGACGGCGGGAACTCAGTATTGGATTCATGTCGGTACGGCCGGCTCGACCTACATCACCTCCGGCGCCTATGAATTCTCAATGACCTGCGTTCCTTGCCCCGCCCCGGAGTTGGATGGCCCAACTCACAACACCTGCGCAACCGCGCAAGTAATTGCCTGTAACGATTCGATTTTCGGCGACAGTGCGATCGCCGCGACTCCAGATTGGTACCGGATTGAATTGGCCGAGGCGGAGAGCTTGAGAGTCTTCGTGGGTGGACGTGAGCTAGGTCACTGCAACTCGGGTCTCTATCCCGGCAGCACGTCGATTGATGGCCGTTTTACGATTTACCGGAGTTGCGCGCTGACTTGCAGCGACAGCGTCGGTTATGACAATGACACGGGCTGCTCGTTCGATGCCAAGAAGGCATTCTGTCTGGCGGCCGGCACCTATTACATCAAGGTATGGAACACCACCGTTGCTGAATACGTGATGAAGGTTGACTGCGGTCCGCCCTGCACGCCGGCGCCGGTACTTGTGCCGACTAACGATCTGTGCGCCAATGCGGTTCCCGTAGCCATTCCTTCTGCCACGAACGGAACTACTGTGTGCGCGACGACGGACGTGGTCCTGACGTGCGGCAGCGGCTACACCGCGGGTTCGCCCAGCGTGTGGTACACGGTGATCGGAAACGGCAACACGTTGACGGCCGACATGTGCAACGCGTCGTATGACTCGCGGTTGGCTGTTTATACGGGCACTTGCGGTACGTTTACCTGCGTGGGCGGCGATGACGACGCCTGTGATACCCCGAATGGGCTCGCGTCACGGGTTATCTGGTGCTCGGATGCCGGCGTTGTGTATTTCCTCTACGTGAATGCGTACAGTTCGACCGGCTCGGGCACGTTTACGCTGACGATAACCAACGGGCAAAACTGCCATATTGACTGCGCGAACTATCCGCCATGTGGCTCACCGGCCGAGGTGGAGCCGAACGACGCCTGCGCGAATTCGGCGAACTTCCTGAGTCTGGCATGCGGCGCAGATGGACAGCCGGCGTTCTATTACGGCACCATCTGCCCGCAGACCGATGTGGACTACTACCATGTCCCGGGCGTGGGCCTTGGACAAATCGTCCGTATCAAGTTGTACGAAGGCGAGAACTGCGATGTTTATCCGCCGATAGGCTTACGGATGCGCGGCGCAACCGCCGCTGACGGTTCCTGTGCGGCGGCGACCGGAACGATAACGACGAACTATGTCCTGGGGACGGTATGCAGTCCGTTCACAGGCGGCTACGTCGGCGTGGTGCGCAACGCCGGTTTTGAAAACAAGTACAAAATCGAGGTGTCCTGCTCCACGGCGGTCCTGCCCGCATGTCCGAACGAAGTGGTTGCCAATCAGCATTGCGCCGGCCCGTGTGTTGGCCCGATTCCTGATGTCACCACGGTGTCGTACCCACTCGATGTGCCAATCGAGTACCACATCACCGATGTGAACGTGCGGGTAAACATCACTCACACGTACGATGCGGACATTGATATGTACTTGGTCACGCCGTGGAGCGACACGCTGGAATTGTCCACGGACAATGGCGTCGGCGGCGATAACTTCCAAGTGACTGTTTTTGACGATGAAGGCGTGAACGGCCCGGTCACTGCCGGTGTGGCGCCTTTCAACGGCAGCTACATTCCGGAAGAATTGCTGGCTGGCGCGGATGGCTTCAACGCCGTTGGGACATGGCGACTTGTGATCATCGACGATGTCGGCGGTGACATTGGTTACGTCAACTGCTGGTGCCTGGAGTTCAACTACGACTACATCTTGGCCGCACAGTTGAACAGCTTTGATGTCATCGGGCGTGACGGCGAAGTTGAGGTGACGTGGACCACGGCTTCCGAAACGAACAACGACCGCTTCGAGATCACTCGCAACGGGACCATGGTTGCGGAAGTGGATGCCACGAACAACGCTGCCGGCAGCAGCTACTCGTGGACGGACCACGGCCTGACCAATGGCACCACCTACACCTACTCGCTGGTGGCGGTGGACATGAATGGCGGCCGCAGTGAACTGGCGACCGAGAGCGTCGTGCCTTCCGCCGGCGCCGCCGTGATCACGGAATACGCACTGCATCAGAACTACCCGAACCCGTTCAACCCCACGACCACGATCACCTTTGATCTGGTGGAAGCCGGGAATGTAACGCTGACGGTGTACAACCTGATGGGCCAGGAGATTGCCACGCTGGTCAACAACGAGTTGGCGGCGGGTCGTCATCAGGTGGCGTTCGATGCCGCGAATCTGCCCAGCGGTCTGTACCTGTATCGGATGGAAGCCAACGGCTTCACCGATCAGCACAAGATGCTGCTGATGAAGTGACATCGTCTGCGGTGTCATCCTGACCTCGCTCTGCGGGGAAAGGATCTCTCTTGAACAAAGCAAGGGGCGAACCGGATTCCGGTTCGCCCCTTCTGTATGAGAGGTAAGTGCTCTTATGATCAGGAAATCTTGGTCCTCCTGGCGTAATCAACCGAAAATCACTTGCTAAGAGAAACGGTTCACACTTGACTTAAAGATTTACTGGTCATATATTTCATATACATGTGATGTTCTTCACAAAAGACCATCTTGTCTTCTTGGGTTGTAACGAATGAATGGGGAATGACATCATGGCTCTGCTTCGTAACTTTTTCATCTTGTTTCTGACGTCTGGCATCGCATTGGCTCACAATAGCTACACCGGTTATTCCGGCGCGCCGACGCGCAGCACATGTGCGGGAAGTTGTCACGGCTCGGGCACCGGCACGGTGACGATTTCGAATTTTCCCCCAGCCTATGCGCCCGGTCAAAGTTATGCCGTGACGATCCAGCGCACGTCGGGCAACTCAATCGGCAACTTCAACGGCTCCTGCCGCGTCGGCACCGGCACCACGAATGCCGGCGTACTCAGTTCGGGAACCGGCACCTCCACCTACAATGTCTCCGGTGAAACGAACGGCATTCATCTGTCGTCGAACAATCAGAATTCCGCCACGTTCAATTGGACCGCCCCGGCCGCCGGCACCGGAACGGTACGCCTGTACATCGGGGCGCATCAAGGCAATTACAGCGGCAACAATACGGTGCTGGTCCTGATTTCCACGGAGTCCTCGCCCTTGCCCGGAGCGGCGTCGAACCCGTCTCCGGCGAGCAACGCTCAGAACGTGGCGCTGGATGTCGAACTCACGTGGACCGCGGGGGCGAATACCGAGTCGCATGATGTTTACTTCGGGGCGAGCAATCCGCCGCCGCTGATCGGCAATCAAACCGAAACCAACTATGATCCGCCGAATGATCTCGCGGCGGGTACGACGTATTGCTGGCACATTGACGAGCACAATGCCGTCGGCATGACACCGGGGCCGCTATGGCAGTTCACGACCGGTACTCCGCCTCCTGCGCCTGAAGGCTTGACAATCCATCGGTTTGGCGCCGACGTCGCGCTGCGCTGGAATGCTGTGACCGGAGTAACGCTTTACAAGGTCTATCGCGACACCACGAGTGCCGTGCAGACGATTCCGGCGAATTTACTCTCTTCCACTTCATCTACCACATATACTGACGCGGGAGTGATCGGTGCTCAAGCCGCAAGACACTTCTACACCGTCACTGCTGTCGCGCCCTAAGCATGTGAACGCATCCAATGGACAAAGACCGCTCATTTGAGCGGCCTTTGTCGTATCTTGTTCGGACCTTGGTCGAAATTGCGCTGTCTTCCGCTAATCAGCGGCATGTGTCCGCAAAGCGAGATCTCGCCAAAAATGGACTAATCAAGAAGGCGAGCCTTGCGGCTCGCCTTCTGTGTTTCAAGAAAGATCCTTCACCCGCAGACGGGTTCAGGATGACAACGCAGACGTTGTCACTTCACCAAAAGCATCTTCTGTGACGCGGTGTAGCTCGCCGTGCTCAGGCGATAGAGATACACGCCCGTACTGACTGCCGCGCCATGATCGTCCTTGCTGTCCCACGCAAACGTGTAGCGGCCCACGTTCAGCATGCCGTTGTACAGCGTGCGCACCAAGCGGCCCGTGATGTCGTAGATCATCAGCGTCGCGTCCGCCGTCTCCGGCACGTCGAAACGAATCTGCGTGCTCGGATTGAACGGATTCGGGTAATTCTGATAGAGCGCATATTCCGTCGGCACGCCGAGGTTCTGGCCGTCCACGCCGAGGTCCACGAGGATGTTCAGCGTATCTGAGAACTCCGACTGACCGTAACGGTAGGTCGTGAGAATCGAGTAGCTCACATTCTCGAGATTATTGCGCGTTTCGGAATAGCTCAGCTCGGTCAAGTTCGGCGCGACCAGCACGCCGTAGGCATACACGTGATAGCGCACGTCCGGATTCGGCGTGTCAACGACCGACAGCGGCGGCTGCCACGAGAGATGCACCACGCCGTTGAACTGCCACGCGCTCAGGTCGCGCGCCGGATCCAAACGCCACGCGGTGAGATTCGCCGTGGCGGTGCCGCCGTTCGTCACGACAACGCGGTTCTGCCGCGGCCACTCATAGCCGCTCATGTGCAGCGCCACCGCCACCGGAGCCGCCGCCACGGAGTCCATGCTATAAGTTCCGTTAGCGGCCGGATGCGTATGCGCGCCGCCCGCCCAGACGTCCGCCGTCGTGATCTCATTGCTCGCCGGATGCAGCGTGATTACTCCCTGCATGTTGCCCATGCCGGTCGCCCGGCCCGTCGTGAAGCGAATCGCCGCGCCGTTCTCAATCGGCCATGCGGTGGAATCCAATGCGGTGTTGTAGAGAATCCGCAGACCCGTGTTTTCCGCCGGGCTTTCGATGCCGATCGTGCAGCTGTTGCGATACTCGGTACGATGATACAGGAACACGATGTCGCAATCGCCGGTGGCCGACGCAAAACGCGCCGGATCGAGGAAGTGGACTTCCCAGTCGTGGAAGCGGTTGCCCGGCGTCACCAGCCGCTGATCGAGAAACTCGAAGATCCAACGGCCATTGTCGTCGTCGTAGTACTGGAACTGCCGCGCACCCAGACCGATGCGGAAGTCATCCCAATACACCGCGATGACGCCTGCCGGATCGGTAGTGCTGGGAATCGTCGCGTTCGTCGCACCGGGAGTATGATCTTCGCCCGGCACCATCCAGCCGTTCGGATTAACAGTCAATGTATCATGATCGGTACCGTAGAAGCCGATCGTAAACGGCGTGGGCATGAACAGCGCCGAATCATGCTGGTCAAACACGAACGGAATGCCCGGGTTCCCCAAGTCAGGATCCAGCTCCACCCATTCCGCCGGCGCCGGGTAATCGCGATCGTAACGGTCGTAAGCGCGATAGCCGTACGCATCGGGTCCGGCCGGCTCGATCAGGTCAATGAAGATTTCCAAATCGGCGTGTGTCGTATCGCCCACCTGCACCTGCACGTTGATCGTGTTCGAGAAGACCTGCGGCGGAGTCGTATTTACCGTCATTGCCAGATAGACACTGTAGGTGGTCGCCGGCAGATTTACAACGAACCGGCCGTTCGCATCGCTGATCATCGTGTCAATCGGCGTATTCTCGATGACCACGATTGCATTCTGAATCGGCACGCCGGCCTGCGTCACCACCGTCCCTGCCAGGATGCCCGACGGTACGGTGTTCATTTCCACGTCCTGATGCACGGTGTCGCCCTCGACCGTGACGATGTTGGGAATGGTTACCGTCTCATAACCGAACTTCGTGTAGCGGACCGTATGCGTGCCCGCCGAAGAGGTAAGATTGTAGTAGCCGTCCGCCGCGCGCGACATGGCAAAATTGTCGGCATCCAGCGCCTGCACTCGCACGCCTTCGATCGGTGCGCCGGCGCCGGTCGTGACATAGCCGTCCACGCGACCCAGATTGAACACCGCTTGCACGGCAGCATAGGCATCAATGAAACCGTGGCCGTAGGTGTTGTCTTCGCCCGCAGGGCCGTAGTCAATGCTTGTTGCCATCAAGGCTTCCTTGATCGTCTGCGGATCGCAATCGGGGCAGGCTTCACGCATCAGCGCGACTGCGCCCGCCACGTGCGGACCGGCCATCGAGGTGCCGCTGTAGCCGCCGTTGTACCCGCCGGGAACCGAGGAGTACACATTCACGCCCGGCGCGCAGACTTCCGGCTTGATGTTGTCCGGAACCGCCGGCTGGCACGGCGTCGGACCGCGGCTGGAGAAGTCCGCGATCGGATATGGAGCGTTAGGATATGCTGATGCATCCACCGCGCCGACGGAGAAGATCTGCCAATGGTTGATCGAGTAAATTGCCGGGCTGCGCAAACCGCTGGTGGATTCGTTGCCGGCGCTCCACGTAATCACTGCACCCGCCGCTTCGCAGTTGTTGATGGCGGTGTTCCAGTTCGAAAAGCACTGCGCATAACCCAAACCGGTGAACACGCCCCACGAGTTCTGGATCACATCCGGCACGTCCTCGGTCGTGTTGGGATTGCCATCGGGATCGGCGAACCACTCGTAGGCATCCAAAATATCCTGATCAAATCCCTGGCCTACGCCCTGATTGATCGGGTTGGTGGCGATCCACTCTGCATTCGGCGCGGAGCCGACCGTAATCGTGTCGTTGCCGTTGATCGCCCGGCCGCACATCGTGCCCATCACGTGCGTACCATGGCCATTGTTGTCCACCGGCGTGTCGGTACCCGTGCCCAACAGATCTAACCAGCACTCCGAGTGCGGGGCATGGTTTCCGCGCCAGCGCCATCCCAACGCCGCGTGAGTGCCATCTACACCGGTATCGCAGTTGGCGACCAGCGTGCCTTCACCGGTGATCTGCAATTCCCGGTTGACCTGCGTGGCATGAATCGCATTCTGGCCCGCGGTGATCGTCTCGTTATCCAGATGGTTCGGGTGCATGGAACGAAGCGGCCCACGCAGGACCGGCTCGATCAGCTCGGCTGTAAAATTCGGGCCAATGGACTCGACGGCGGGATTCGAGGCGATTTCCAGAATCGCGCCGCCGGATCCATAGATCACGATCAGATTCTCGATCCAGTAAGCCTTAAAACCTTCCACTCCACCCGCGACCTTGAGGGCGTTTAGCTCCTTGATCACCGGGCCCTGAGTTTCAGCCGCGTTGGCCTGCAAGGCTTCAATCACCGCCAAATGCCGCTCCGCCAATTTCGCCTTCGTGGCGTGAAGCTCCTGATCTAAAGCGGCAATATCGCGCGGATTGTATAGTTTTACGATGACACTGAACTTCTCGCCCGGCTTCGCTGACCACAGCTGGTCTTCGAGGTAGGGTTCGATCATAGCCGCGTTTGCTATGATCGGGCAACAGAGCGCCAGAAGGACAAAGAAGAACGTCAAAGACTTCATAAACACTCCCTTCAAGGTAAAGCCTGCATAGGACACCTGGCGGTCGCCTGCAAGAATCCGTCTGACCGCGTGCAAAAACATATAGTAATGAATTCTCTCGGCACTCACAAGACTTTGCCCAAAAAACTTCGCACGAATGGGCTGTTTGATGCCAGTGATCATCAACAATTCAAGATATTCTCTCTCCAACACTCCGTCAGATTTCATGTCGCTGACAGTCTTAAGCAAATAAAAATAATAGCTTACACACATGGTTCGAAACCTATGCCTTATCTGTTTGAAATGTGCTATTTACAGCTGGCTAAGCCCCGAAATTCCCAGTTTCTATTGACTTTGCCAGTGGGTTTCGCTAATTTACGGTCACATGGTCTATAGGTGAGAAAGCTCCGTCTGAATCCGCCTGATTGGGGCCGTTAACCGCGTTCAGAAAGCTCCCCCGCATGATTCGTCAGATACTCCTCTTTGTACTTGTACTTGTCGTCGTATCGAACGCCTGGGCCGGGACGGTGGGAAAGGTCGCCGGCAAAGTCACGGAGGCCGAAAGCGGTGATGCCATCATCGGCGCCGCCGTGATGATCGAAGGCACGTCTCTGGGTGCGGCGGCGGACATTAACGGCGTCTATTTCATTCTGAATGTGCCGCCGGGCCAGATTACTGTCCGCGTCAGCGCCATCGGTTACACGCCGAAAACCGTCCAGGGCGTGCAGGTCATCTCCGATCAGACGGCAAATCTGGATTTCGTTCTCCCCCCCGTGAGCCTGCAGGGCGAGGAAGTCGTCATCGTGGCGGAGCGGAAGCTGGTGGAAACGGACCGCACGTTTTCTACGAGCACCGTGACGGCGCAGGACATCGGCGCGCTGCCGGTCGTCAATCTCAGTCAGGTGATCGAGCTGCAAGCCGGCGTGGTGGACGGCCACTTCCGCGGCGGACGCACGAATGAAGTGCTTTATCTCGTGGACGGCGTCTCCATCACCGACGTGTATGATAACTCGCAGGGCACGCAGGTGGACACTCGCGCTGTCGAAGAACTGCAAGTTATTTCCGGAACATTTAACGCCGAATATGGTCAAGCCATGTCCGGCGTTGTTAATATTGTGACCAAGGAGGGCGGCAGCGAGTATCACGGCTCGCTCCAAGGCGAAAGCGGCGATTACATCTCGGATCATAAGGACATCTTCCTCGGCATCAACAAAGTCTCGCCGACAGCGATTCAGGATTACACCGGTTCGCTCGACGGCCCCGTGCCGATGATTCCCAAGCTGCACTTCTTTGCTACGGGACGCTACCTCGACGACAGCGGCTGGCTCTACGGCGAGCAGCGCTGGCGCGTGATCAACCCGAACCTGCTCGATTCCACCGGGATCGAACGACTCTCCAATCCCGGCCTGGCCGAAATGAATTACAGTTTCGAACGCTGGGGCAATCTCAAGCTCAACTACGATCTCACCTTGAAAGTCAAGCTGAGCTACACCACGCTCTTCAGCAACCGCACGTACCGCGATTACTCGCACGACTGGAAATATTATCCGATCGGCGACCTCCGCCGCTACCGCGAAGGGCGCACCAACATCGTCAAGCTGAATCACGCGCTGGCCGCGAACATGTTTTACGAAGTCGGCGTGAACAACACGTTCAGCGAATACCACCACTACGTCTATAAGGATCCGTTCGACCCGCGCTATCTCCACCCGCTCTACGATGAAGCCAACCCGCCGTACACGCTGAACTTCGCGGGCAGCAACCTGAACCGCTTCCGCCGCTGGACCAATACGAATGAAGTTCTGGGCCAGCTTTCTTGGCAGGCGACCATGCTGCACCTACTCAAGGCGGGCTTCGACGTCAAGGTACATGAGCTGTTTTACGAAGACATCAACCTTGTCCCGCGGGATGCGGTGTCGAATACGTTCGATCCGATTATCGAGCCGATCTCCAGCCCGTCCCACGATCTCTACAAGAACAATCCTTCCGAGTACGCAGTTTACGTGCAAGACAAGTTTGAAGTATCGAGCCTGATTGTCAATGCGGGCCTGCGCTACGATTACTTCGAACCGGACGGCCGCTACCCCGCCGATCCCAAAGACCCGAACATCTACTCGCCATTGCTGCCGGAACGCGCCGCGCAGACGCTGGCGGAGCGCGAAAGCTACTGGTGGAAGAAGGCCTCCGCCAAGTCGCAGATTTCGCCTCGCTTGGGCATTGCTTATCCGATGAGCGATAAAGGCGTGTTTCACTTCTCGTATGGCCACTTCATTCAGCGCCCGACGTTCGAGCGCATGTACGCCAATCCGGAATGGGAACTCGAGTCCGGCGTCGGCCTGAACACGGTGATGGGCAATCCGAATCTGAAGATGGAAGAGACCGTGAGCTATGAGTTCGGATTTCAGCAGCAGTTGACCGAGAACGTGGCGCTGCAAACCACGCTCTTTTCGCGGGATATTCGAAATCTGGTTGCCACGGACCGCATCGTCGAGACCTATTCCTCCGGCACGAAATACTCGCAATACGTCAATCGCTCCTTCGGCGAAGTCAAAGGTGTGACGCTCTCGTTCGACAAGCGCTACGCCGGCAACTTCAGCGCATTCCTCGATTATACGTATCAGATTGCGTCCGGCAACGCCTCCGATCCGCAGTCCACGTTCAATGACTTGCGCGGCAACAACCCGCGGCAGCCGGAGCAGCAGCTCGTGCCCTTGGATTGGGATCGCCGTCACACGATCAATGCCGGCGTAACCTATTCCACGCCGGGCCGTTCCAATTGGGGCGGAACGCTGGTTGGCAAGTACGGCAGCGGCTTGCCCTACTCACCGCAGGACAACGGCATTCGCACCGGTTTCGAAAACAGCGGCCGCCGTCCGGCCTACCGCAATGTGGATCTGACCGTGTTTAGAGCCTTCGGCATCGGCGGCGTTCGCGTGCCGCAAAAAGTTGTCGTGGTACTCACGGTGTTGAATCTGTTCGATATCAAGAACGAAGACAACGTCTACGCGACGACGGGCCGCGCGGGTTACAACTATGATCCGGGCGCGGTTGAGGTGCCGGCGATTAACACCCTGAAGGAAGTCTTTACCAACCCGACCTACTACTCCCGCCCCCGCATGGTCAAGGTCGGCGTGAGGTACGAGTTTTAACTCGGTTAACAGGCTGTCTCAGTCGCCGAGTGGCACAGCTCGAGACCAACTACCCCCCACTCGCCGAGTGGGGGGACAGAGAGTCGCATGAAACGCATTCCCGGCAATCGTTTCGTCGAGGATTGCACATACTTTGTGACGATGACACTGAAGGATAAACGTCCTCTGTTTTCTGGGCAGGCAACACAGCTTGTGTTCAACGAACTTCAGTATTACCGTCAGCGACATGAAGTGAAATTGTACGCCTATGTGATCATGCCCGAGCATGTTCACGTCGTCATCCGACCGATTCCTCCATTGATTTTGCCGCGTTGGGTCAGGCGTTTTAAGACGTATGTTGCCCACGCTCTCAAGTTGGGAGCGATCTGGTTGCCGGACTACTGGAGCGAATATATCTGGGACGAAAAACTGCTCACTCAGAAGATCGAGTATGTCCATCGAAATCCCATCCGTCGAGGTCTGGTCAATGTTGTCGGAGATTACAAATGGTCGAGCGCTGCGGAGTATTCGCGCAAGGAAAATCTTGAATTTGTAGATGATTTTCGGTCCCCCCACTCGGCGAGTGGGGGGTAGTGGAATCCTGTAACTGCGTCAGCGACCGATGAATTGTCGCTCTGGTTTGTTAGTAGATCAGAAAGCGCTTAGGTGCATATCTATACTCTTCTCCGCATGAAACTTCGTTATCTACTGCTTGCCGCCGCTTGCCTGTCCCTCGCCGCTTCCGCCCTCGCGCAGTCGCGGGTCGAGGACTACAAAGGCAATGCTCTCTACCGCGCGCGCAACGTCATGAGCGGCAACCTCGTCCGCACGACGTTCTACAACTACGGTCTGGTCGGCAACATCGGCGAAATCTCCGGCGAGTGGCCGATCGGCACCGGTAACGAATACGTCGGGGATGTTTCGCCCCTCGTGGGCGTCGAGTTTGTGCACCCCTCCGGTGACACGCTGCATTCGGTGGCCACCAGCGACGGCCCACGCCAGAATCCGGACGGCCCTCCCGGCGGCGGTACGTTCTGGGGCTTCGAGCCGTTGCAAGGCTTTGCCGCGCCGCCGAATGTGGGCGAGGATCCCAAGGTGGCGATGTCCAATCAGCGGAGTACCTGGCCCGATTACTGGCCGGACAAGATGCTGACCGATTCCCTCGACCGCAATTGGCACACGGACCCGGTGGATCCCGGCTGGAGTAACCACTGGAACGGCTATTTCGGCAAAGACGTTACCAATGCCGATCAGGAGTCCTATTTCCAGATGGACGATAACTCCGACATGGAGTGGTTTCAGCGAACGGTGGAAGACACGGTCACCGGCGAATCACATGTCTATTACTACTATCCGGCGCGTTACGACACGTCGCGCCGCGGCCTCGGCCTGCGGGTCACCGTGCGCGGTCTGCAATGGTCGCACTTCCTGGCGCAGGATGTGATCTTCTGGCTCTATGAAATTACGAACATCAGCTCGTACACCTATGACAAGGTGACGTTCGGGATGATGGTCGGCACGCTCTCCGGCGGCCGGCAGGACTCGGAAGATGATCTCGCGTACTTTGATCTCGAGAACGACATTACCTATAGCTGGGACGGCTTGGAAGGCGCATCCCCCGGCTGGGTGCCGGTCAGCGAGAACATTCTGGTCGGCTACGTCGGTTATGCCTTTCTGGAATCGCCGGGCAATCCGTATGACGGGATTGACAATGACGGTGACAGCGAAAGCCCCGGCAGCCCGCACCTGACGCCGCAGGTGCTGCAGCAGTTACTCCAGCCGCGCTCCTTCGGGCCCGGCCAGCGGCTGATTCTGATTGATTACTACACCTATCAGCGGTACGACACGACCTTCCCGGCCACGGGCCCGCTGGTTTACGTTCTTCGTGACCAGCAGCATGCGTTATTCCCCGGACAGATGGTCACGGAAGATGGCCGCAACGGGATTGACGACAACTTCAATGGGTTGATTGACGAGCGCCGGGATCACCAAGATCTGGCGTACGTGGATTACTCCACCGGTCTCGGTGATAACGACATCCTGATTGACGAAGCTCGCGACGACGGCATTGATAATGACGATGATTGGGATCCGCTCACCGATGACGTTGGTGCAGATGGCGCGGCGCTCACCGGCGATCCCGGCGAAGGCGATGGCATTCCCACCAACGGCGAGCCGCACTTCGACAAAACCGACGTGGATGAGTCCGATCAGATCGGCCTGAATGCGTTTGATTATTTCAGCCCGCCCGGCGCGGTGCGCATGCGGGACGATGAAGCGCTGTGGACGCGCATGGCACCCGGCCATTTCGATATTGTTTCGCAGGAACCGGAAGACGGCGACTTCATTTACGGCTCCGGTTACTTCCCCTTGCGCCCCGGCCAGACCGAACGCTTCTCCATGGCACTGGCGTATGGTGAGGACTTCGCGGATCTTCAGGATAACAAGATCACGGTGCAGCAGATCTACAACGAAAATTATAACTTCGCCCGCCCACCCGACAAGCCGACGCTCTGGGCCGTGCCCGGCGATGGCCGCGTGACGTTGTACTGGGATAATATCGCCGAGAGTTCGTTCGACCCCGTGACCGGCCATGATTTCGAGGGCTACAAGATCTACCGCGCCACCGATCCTGCTTTCAACGAAGTTTTTACGATTACGGATGCGCTGGGCCGCCGGGTGTTTCACAAGCCGATCGCGCAGTTTGACCTAAACAACGGCAACGCCGGCATCTTTCCGGTCATCCGCAACAACGTGATCTACTTCCTCGGCAATGATACCGGCCTCGAGCACACCTGGACCGACACCACCGTGGAAAACGGGCAGACGTATTACTATGCGATCGTGGCTTACGATCACGGCGACATCGAGAAGGAAATTCTTCCGGCCGAGAACAGCAAGACGATTGTCGTGGACGAGGCCGGCAATGTGACGCTGGACATTAACACCGCGCAGATCGTTCCGCGCGCTCCTGCTGCCGGGTACACCCCGCCGCAGATTTCGCTGCTTGCGCACGTTTCGGGAAGCTCCACCGGCGCCATCGCCATTGAACTCGTGGATCCCCGCCTCGTGCAGGACAATCGCCAGTACGAATTCCTGTTCAGTGAGAATTCGGACACCAGTGCGCCGCAGGACATCAATTACAGCATCGTCCGCCATGCGCCGAATGAGCCTGACAGCCTCATCGTGTCGAACCGCCCGCTGATCGCGGATGATAATCTGATCAATCAGGCGGATCGCTTCGCCGCCTATTACGATTCGCTTTTCAATTTGTTTCCCGGCACCTACGATCCGACGCAGTACTTCCGGGTCGCCGCCTCGGATATCTTCGACGGCCAGCGCGCGTACATCCTGATTCCCCGCCAAGTGGCGCTCATTCAACCGGTCAGCGGGTGGGCCGACACCACCCAGGGTTTGTACGAATTCCGCTTCGGCCTCACAAACTACAGCCAATACTTCCTCCTCGGACTGGAAGAAATCGCGGACTACCAGATCGAGTGGTATGACGCGGTCGTGGACACGGCGCTCTATTTCAACTGGTACAATCTCTTCACAGTGCCCGCGGTGCCCGTCAACTTCCGCGTGAAAAACCTGAACACGAATCAGTACATTCATTTTGCTTTCGATGAGGTTGACAGCACGGCGAACGGAATCATTGACAACGCAGAAGTCATCATGTTCCTCAATCAGGACACGCTGGCGACGTGGGCTGTCGAGTTCCGCAACCGTCCCGCCACCGGCGACACCGTCCGTCCGGTGGCGACGCGCTGACTTTCCGGCTCTATCAGCCCTACACCGGCGCTGATCGCTACGAATATTCCACGTCGTCCGGACGCATTAACGCCGCCAACGTGGACCTGTCGAAGATTCGCGTTTACCCGAATCCTTATATCGCCGCCAACCCGCAAGAATCGTCGAACCCCTTCAACGAAGGACGCGGCGAACGGCGCATCACCTTTACCCATTTGCCGTCGGATTGCAAGATCCGCATCTACAGCGTGCGCGGTGAACTGGTACAAACACTGGAGCATCGCTCCGTGGATTATTCCGGGGACTCGCCGCCGCCCGGCTATGACCCGCGTGCACATGACGAGTTCGAAGGCCTCGAAAACTGGGATCTCCGTTCCAAGGACGGCTTGAACGTCGCCTACGGCATTTATCTCTATCATGTGGAATCCCCGTTCGGCGAGACCACGGGAAGGTTCGCGGTGATCAAATGAGCATGCAATATTCTTTGATCTTGCTCCCCCCGTTCACGGGGGGAATCAAAGGGGGGCGGAATCTGTTGCTGGTCATTTGCCTGCTTGTCGCTACATCTCTGTTCGCCCAAAGCAAAGTCGGCACGACCGCCGCGCCGTTCCTGAACATCGCCGTCGGTGCGCGCGCGCTTGGCATGGGCGGCGCATTCACCGCCACCGCGGATGACGCCACGGCGCTGTACTGGAACCCCGCCGGCATCGCGGGCATTACTCGCTTCACCGCCAATCTTGTCCACACCAATTGGCTCGTGGATTTGAACTATGACGTCGTCGGCGCTGTCTTACCGGTCGGGCAGGCGGGAGTGCTCGGCGCTCAGGTGGTCTTTCTCTCCATGCCGGATCAGGAGATCACCACCAATCGGCAGGCAGAGCAGGACGGCACGGGTTTGTTCTACAGTGCCGGCAGCACGGCGATGAGTGTGAGCTTTGGCCGCGCCTTCACCGATCGCTTCAAACTCGGTCTGACCGGCAAGTATATCCGCGAATGGATCTGGCACGAGAGCGCGGCCACGATGGCGCTCGATCTCGGCAGCATCTACACCACGCCCTTCCACGATGTGCGCATGGGCGTGGCTATCACGAACTTCGGCGGCCGGATGAACATGAGCGGCCGCGATCTCTCGCGCTTCTACGACGTGGATCCGGTGCGCGAAGGCAACAACACCAGCGTCACGGCGGATTTGTCAACCGACAAGTGGCCGCTGCCGCTCACAATGCGCTTCGGCCTGGCCGGAGAACTGGTTGACAGCAAACCCTACCGCGTCACACTGGCGGCCGATGCTGTGCATCCCAACGACAATCGCGAGTCGGTGAACGTCGGCGCGGAAGCCGCGTACCGGGAGATGTTCATGCTCCGCGTCGGTTACAAGTCGCTCTTTCTGCCCGATTCCGAAGAAGGTATCACCGGCGGCGCGGGACTGCGCATCTCTACTCGCGGCGGCCCGACGGTCGGGTTTGATGTCGCCTACGAGGACTTTGGTCGCCTCGATGCCATTTACAAGTATTCGCTGAATATCTGGTATTAGACCGCGCAAAAGAATCGCGGTCAAATGACTTCTGTTTCTGAATCAACACCATAACTCTAAGGGAGGACGTCTGATGAAATCCTTGTTCAAACTCGTCGCCGCGATGGCTGTGATCGTGGCGATCGCGTGGCCGGCTGCCAATGCCACGCCCGTGACCTTTCAGGTGGACATGGCGATCCAAGTCATTATGGGTAACTTTGTCCCCGGTACAGACACGGTCGTCGTGCGCGGTGATTTCAACGGATGGGCGGGCGATTCTCTTCTACTGACCGATGCCGATGCCGATACAATCTACACGAGCACCTTTGAGATCGCTTCCAATCCCACAGCGTACGGCTACAAGTTCGTGATTTCGCCCAATACCTGGGAGAACTCTATCGCTAATCGTGAGGTCACGGTAGGAAGTGATCCACTCGTCCTTCCGGTCGTGTTCTTTGACGATGTGGACACGATGCCGTCGGGTTTCGCGGACGTCGAAGTGAACTTCCGCGTCAACATGACGGTACAGGATCTGAGCGGCAATTTTGATCCGACCACCGACTGGGTCGTCGTCCGCGGAGACCATCCGAACATCGGCAGTTGGGGCGGCGCCACCCGCTTGATTGAAGAAACCGGTAACCCCGGCATCTATTCGCTTTGGGTGCAGTTCGATAGTCTAGAACAGGATGCCGGACTCGAATACAAGTTTGTCATTCTGGACAATGGCGATCCGAATGCCGCATCCTGGGAAAGCAGCAACAACCGCTCCTTCATACCCACCGGTGAAGAGCCGGATAATCTGCCTCCGCCCAGCGGCAACGGCTACGGCGAAATCATGCCGGAACTGGTGTACTTCAGCGACATCGGCCCGGAAGACATTCTGACGCAGGATCTGAATGTGATCTTCTCCGTGGACGCCCGCCCGCTCTTTTACCGTCTGCGTGACGTGGGTTACGTGTATGACGTGCAGACCGGCGACACGATCTACGCCGTGGAATCGCTGCAAATCGCGGGCTTCTTCAACAACTGGCCGTGGGGCAACTTCGCGCAAGAGTACTACATGAACGACGCAGGAACGAACGGAGATCTCACGGCCGGCGACACGGTGTGGTCGGCAACGCGTGTTTTCGCGGCCGGCTCCCCGCGCAGTCTAATTTACAAATACGGCTGCAATCAACTGGATGCGGAAGCCGGATTTGCCCGCAACCACGATCGCGACCTGGCAGACACCGGCGGCAATTTCCGCATGGATACCGATTGCTGGGGTTCGCCGGATACGCTTTTCGCGCCGTATGAATGCCTGTACTCCGGCATCGGTGACGAAAACCCCGGCCAGGTGAACGCGTACTCGCTAAATCAGAACTACCCGAACCCGTTCAACCCCAGCACCACGATCAGCTTCGCGCTGCCGCGGGCCGACGAGATGACGCTGCGGGTGTTCGATCTGCTGGGCCGTCAGGTCAGCGATATGAAGCTCGGCAAACTCGAAGCCGGCGCGCACAACGTCCATTTCGACGGCTCGAACGTCGCTTCGGGCCTCTACTTCTACACGCTCTCCAGCTCGAGCTTCACCGCCACACGCAAGATGCTGCTGATGAAGTGACATCGGCTTCGTTGTCATCCTGTACCCCATTTCTTTTCCCCCAAAACTTGTTTTGGGGGTTAGTGGGGTTGAGGTGTGAAGGATCTCTCGGAATTGACTCACGATGAGAGGGGGCGCGTGGCTATCCATCGCGCCCCCTCTTGTCCGCATTCCCGGGATTAGTCGCGGCGTTCATTAAGTGAATTTGAGTTTACGAAAATTAGCAACTGATCTTCCCCCCACGCGGTGGGGGGAACTAAGGGGGGTCTTCATGGTGCGAAACCCTCTCGCGAGGATTCCAGAAAGTCACTGGCTTCGTGCTCGTGAACTGCGCCGCACATCCACGGTCGCGGAAAAGAAACTCTGGCACGGACTGCGCAATTACGCGCTGGACGTCAAATTCCGCCGCCAGCATCCGATCGGTCCCTATATTGTTGATTTCTGCTCGCCCGAAATACGATTGGTCATTGAAGTGGACGGCGACGTACATGCGGCTCCAGAGGCACAGGAATACGATCACGCTCGCGAGCACTATCTTAATGCTCATGGGTTCATTATTAAGCGATATGCAAACCGCGCGATCCTTGAGAATATTGCAGCCGTATTCGACGAATTGAACGAGGTAATTAGGACGCAGATTGTTCGCCTTCACCCTGACCCCCCTTTTGTTCCCCCCTTCGCAAGGGGGGAAGATTGAGTCAAAGTGCGAAGTGCGACAACAACAGCATTCCTGTATTTTCGTTCATGTCGATTCAAACTCCGAATCGCCCCATCCCCCCTTATGAAGGGGGGATCATAGGGGGGGCCAAAATGATTCTATCAACCTCGTGAGGCCAACCATGTATCGCCGTTGCTTAGCAATTCTTATATACCTTTGCCTCACGACCGCCGCCTCCGCCCAAACCGTGTGGTGGGAGCCGGCCGCGCCGCGTGTGGGCGATGTGCTCACGATCTACTACGATACACGTCCCGCCGGCGGGATCGAACCGGCTACCGCCGCGCTGTGGCTGCATTGGGGGATTCTGAATCCCGATAACGGCAGCTGGTCCACGCCGCCCCAGAGCATCTGGCCGCCGAACTCGCACTTGCACACTGATAACATCGCGCTGCAAAGCCCGATGATCGAACAAGCCGATTCCGTGTGGCATATCAGTATTGATTTCGACGATTCCACGCAGGACATCGCCTTCGTCTTTACCGACGGCGCGAACATCTGGGACAACAATAACGGCGCCAACTGGGAAGTGCATTTCCTTCAAGCAGGCACCGTATCCTGGTGGACGCCGGAGGACCCGCAGCCCGGCGATGACGTCACCATTTTTTATGATTGCATTCCCGGCACATTGCCGAACAATGCCGCCAATGTCATTCTGCATTGGGGCGTGAACGAACTCAGCCACGGCAACTGGCAGGCTCCGCCCGAACCGATGCGTCCGCCCGGCACGATTATGCAGGACGTCGCCGCGCGCACGCCGATGAACAGCCTCGGCAGCGGGCTTTTCTCGCTGACCATTCCCACGCTCGATACCATCTACTCGATTCACTACGTCACCACCGACGGCACGAATTGGGACAATAACAACAACGCGAATTGGGACATCCTGCTCGCCGCGCCGCCGCCCGTCGTCAACACGCACGCGATCTTCCGCTACGATCCGCGCTCGGCGTTTGCTTCGGTCATCCAAGGCCCCATCAATTCCGTCAATCTCGCCGGCACGTTCAATGGCTGGAGCACGACCGCCACGCCGCTTTCCAACGTAGATGCCTACGGCGCGCGTTGGGTGGAGATCGTCCTGCCCACCGGCACGAGCGCGTACAAGTTCGTGATCAACGGCAACAACTGGCAGATTGATCCGGACAACCCGCACAACGACTCGCACGACAACAATAATTCTCTGATCACGCTCGCGGTGGATTCGCTGCCGCAGATTTACAATGTGCTGCCCGGCGAGAATCTGACCTATACGCAGGGCGCCAACGTTGTTGTCTCGGTGCATATCCGTCCCGGTGATCTGGGACCCGGCCTTGCGGGTACTCCGGTTGCGCGGGTCAACGGCAATGTCTGGGGCGCCAATTGGAATGCCGGCACCGGACTGCTTACGTTGAATGCGTTGCCCACGATGAGTTTGGCGTATGACACCGTGCGCATCTCCGCCACCGATTCCGCCGGACGCACCGGCGTGCGCTTCCTCGGTTATGCGATCAAGCAAGTTGGCTATGCCGCCGCCGATGAAACCTGGGACAACGTGTACCATGAAGCGTTCGGAGTCAATCAGGACTACGACCTCATCCGCTTCTCAATGGTGGAGAATGCCGGCGGCGCGCAAGTCTTGATGAGCGTCCGCTATGCCGATGCCGATCCGGATGAAACGCTGACTTTGGTCACCATTTCCGGTTCCATTGACGGCTGGGGTCCGATCCCCGGCTTTGGCGGCGAACTCAATGTTCCCGATCTCGCCAACGGCGGCGTGGCGTTGCTGCTGCTCGATCCGTCCAGTCCGTTCTTCAACCCGGCGATTCACAACCGCCTGCATCCCGGCGGCGACTTGAATCAACAAGGCCCGACCGTTTCCGTCTCCTATGATCCCGGCTCGCACGCTTATCTGGTCACGTTCACGACGGCGGATTTGGAAAATTATCTCGGCTCCTATCAAAGCGCGTGGTATTACACCTGCGCGAGCTTCATTGCCGCCGGCGCGAACGAAGGCTATTGCCACGAAGCGCAGCCGACGGAAGGCGGGATCGCGGGGACGGAAGAGCCGGATGCGCTCGATGCGATCTTCTTCAACGCGGCCGACATCCAGAAGAAGATGTTCCAGAATTACGGCCTCACCCGCCGTGTGACGCTCGATGCACCCGGTCGCGGCGTGGCCGCCATTCTGCCGGATTCGCTCGGTCCCAACATGCATCACCCCGGCCCGCTCTGCCGCATTCTCACCCGCGGCGCGCCGACCTCTGATCCCACGCAGCAAATCGTCGCGCGGATCACCTCAGTCCCAACCGTGACGCAAGTCTGGCTGACGCAAAATCAAACTACAATCCCGGCTACGCTGGTCGCCGATTCGTTTATCGTCAACGTCAACCTTGTCGAAGGCGTCAATAGCTTCACCGCATGGGCGGTGGATGCCAATGGCGATTCCGGCCGTTCCCCGGCGATGACGTTTACGCTCAACGTGAACCACTCGCCGAATCTCGTCATCACCACCAACGTCGGCGGCGCGAGCTGCTTCATGGATGCTTCGCAGACCACCGATCCCGACGGCCAGCAAGTGAGCTTCCTGTGGAGTGCGGACACCGATAACCCCTCGCCGGTGACATTGAACAACGCTAACCAATCCGTCGCCTCGTTTGTGATTCCTGCCGTGGACGGCGAGTACTACTTCGATGTGACCGCCACCGATCCGGATAATCATGTCACGCATGGCCGCACGTTTTTCACCATTCACGGCCAGGATGCGCACGGCTTTGCCAATAACGAAGCCGCCGATTGGGTGGAGAATGCCATGATCTACGAAATCTTCCCGCGTTCCTTCTCGCCGGAGGCAAATCTCGACGGCATCACCAACCGCATGGACGACATCGCCAACCTCGGCGTGAACTGCATCTGGCTCATGCCGATCTTCGAAGGGCCTTCCGATCACGGCTACGAAATCACGGACTATTATCACATCGAGCAGGACTACGGCACGGAGAATGATTTACACGAACTCGTGCAGTCCGCGCACGACCACGGCATTAAGATTGTTCTCGATATGGTGATTAACCACACGAGCATCAATCACCCCTTCATGCAGGATGCGATGCGCCATGGCCGCTATTCCCACTACTGGGACTGGTACGACCGCGACGCGCAGGGCAATCCCACGCACTACTACGATTGGACCTCGCTGCCGAACCTCAACCTCAACAATCCCGAAGCGGTGCAGTACTGGATTGACATGAGCAAGTACTGGATCACTGAGTTCGACATTGATGGGTACCGCTGCGACGTCGCCTGGGGTCCGCAGCAGCGCTCGCCGCAGTTCTGGGTCAATTGGCGGCAGCAGTTGAAGAAGATCAAGCCCGAGGTGCTGCTTCTCGCCGAATCCGGCGCGAACGATTTCACTATCTTCAACAACCGCTTCGACCTCGCGTTCGATTGGAACCTGCACCACGAGGGGCAATCGAGTTTTGCCAACATGTTCCCGCAGATTCCCGGCTTTACGAACCTCACGCAGCTCGTCACCAATTACAACAACTGGTGGCCGTCCTACAAGCAGCCGCTGCGCTTCATGGAAAACCATGACGAAGTGCGTTACATCTCCGAAAACACGGCGGCGCAGACGAAACTCATCGCCTCGTTCATGCTCTCGATGCCCGGTGACGTGATGCTCTACGCGGGGCAGGAGATCGGCACGACGTCTCAGCGCGGCGCCATTCCTTGGGGCAGCGACCCCAACGGCATGTATCCGACTTACTACCGCATGCTGCACGCCCGGCGACTCTTACCCGCCATGCGGCAAGGCGCGTTCACGCTCGCCAGCAACAACCAAGGCGGTTCTGTTTACTCATACGTCCGCACCGGCGACGGCATGGACCCGGTGATTTTCGCCGGCAATTTCACGCCTGCATCACAAGTCATTAGCGTCACGCTGGATGCCGGTCTGCTCGGCATTCATCCCGATTCCACGTATGTCGTTTCCGAATTGCTCGGTTCGACGCATTTCGAAATGCTCGGCGCCAATCTTACGTCGCTGACCACAAGCCTGTCGCCCTACCAATCCCGCGTCTGGGTGATTTCGGATTCCATCATCACCACCGATGTTCCCGCGCCGCCGCAGACGCTGCCGACGAAAATCGAGTTGGGCGATGCGTATCCGAATCCGTTCAACCCGAGCACGACGCTGCCCTTGGAGCTGAACGTCCGCGCACAGGTCTCGCTGAGAATCTATGACATTCTCGGTCGCGAAGTGGCAACGGTCTTTGACGGCGCGCTCGACGCCGGCCGCCACAACCTGATTTGGAACGCCCAATCTCCCAGCGGCCTGTACTTCGCCGTCTTGCAAGCCAACAGCGTGCGCCAAATTCGCAAGCTGCTGCTGTTGCGCTAATGTAAACATGTTCGCCGAGCGGGGTCGATCTACAGAGTACAAGAGTATTCCTCACATACGACCCCGCCGCAACAAGCACAATCAGAAACTTCGCCGTGGCGGGTCTATGGGTCCCGGTGATGTGAAGTGTCCCGGACATGAAACCCGCCCGGCTACATCAAACCACAATTCCCCTTAGCAGTGCGCTTTTCAATTTGATCCGCAAATTATCCATACTGTCAATCCTGCTTGTTGCAGTCTCCGTGTCTGCGCAAGCACAAACCTTCGCGTCTGTTGATGTTCCGCCCGGCCAGGGCCGTCCGTTTATCCTCTCCAACCGCAGCGGCACATATTTCTACGGCAGCACTGACGAGAAAAGTTGGGACAGCGGTTGGATGGGATTATGGGTACATCGCAAACGCGAGCTCGTCAAGTTTGTCGTTGTGGATTCCGCCGGAGACACGCTGTCATTGAATCGCGCTCGTTGCCGCGTCACTCCGTTCGATGTGACGTGGACATGGGACAAACCGCGCGTCCGCGATGTCACCATCTTCTTTCCCAAACTCCGTTGTGATTCCCTCTATTACATCAGCTCGTCCGGTTTGCGCGTTGCAGGCGGCCCGTGGTTTCAGCCTTCAGCGCGGGACAGCGAGTTCACGCGCAGCATGACCACGTGGCTCCTCAGTTCCGACTCTCGTGACACTCTTCCGGCGGATTATCTTGAAACCAAGATCCGCAGCGAACAATCGGATGTCCATTTCTCCTGCGCGGATAATGATTATGCGCAAGCCGTCGCGTGGGCGCATCTGCAATTGCTTTTCCTGCTCGCCGAAGATGATTCTCTGCTTTACGCCGGCATCCCGTGGTTCAATGAAGGGTGGGGCAGAGATACCTTCATTTCACTGCCGGGTCTGCTCGTCACCGGACACGCCGATGTTGCGCGCAAGCTGCTGATGCGCTTCGCCGGGTGGGTGGATCGCGATCCTAATTCGCCCACCTACGGCCGCATTCCCAACCGCGTGCGCCCCGGCGAAGAGATTGCCTACAACACCGCCGACGGCACGCCGTGGTGGATTCTCGGCTGCTACGATTACGGTCTCTACGCGCGCGATTACGAATTCTGGCGGCCGCTGCTCAGCGACTCCGGCGCGATTACGGTAGCCCTTGAGGGCGCGCTTGCCAAATGCGACACGCTCGGCTTTCTCACGCATGGCGATGCGGACACGTGGATGGACGCCGTCGGCGAAAAGGGTCCGTGGACGCCGCGTGGCAATCGCGCCGTCGAAATGCAGGTGCTCCATCACGCGTCGCTCGATGCTGCGCTGCGCATGGCCGCTGCTGTGCCGAATGCCGTGCCCGAAGCGCGGCTGAAGCGCTGGACCGAAGCCAAGCGCAAACTCGAGCGCAACTTTTTCCGTGAGTTTCTCGAACCCGCGCAGGACAGTTTTTGCGATCATCTGAACGCGGACGGCTCGCCGGATACGCTCTTCCGTCCGAATCAGCTTTACGCCGCGACCGTCCCGCTCACCCCGCTGATTCCGCCAGCCGTGCAAACGCGCATGGTCGAGCGCGTGTCCAACGAGTTGATCGAGCGCTACGGCGTGCTTTCGCTCTCGCCCAAGTCGCCGCTCTTTCATCCCTTTCATCAGGACGAGCACTATCCCAAGGATGCCGCGTATCACAACGGGACGGTGTGGGTGTTTCTCTCCGGTCCGGCCAAAACCGCGCTGGTCAAAGAAGGCCGCGCCGATCTCGCTTTGCAGCTCGCCGAGTATGAGGCGAATCTTGCCTTGACGCGCGGTTGTGTCGGCTCGCTTCCTGAGTTGCTTGATGCCATGCCGCGCAAAGGCGAGAAGGAACCGGCGCTCTCCGGCACCGTCTCACAGGCGTGGAGTCTCGCCGAATTTCTGCGCACGACCTATCAGGACATCCTTGGCATCCGCCCGGTGCGCGTGAAGGGCAAGGTCGAGCCGTTCTGGCTCTTCGATCCGCGCATCCCCGAGGAGTGGGGCCAGACCACTGCCCGCGTTACGCTCGAAAGCACGCAAGTTCTGGTCACCATGCAGAACCACGGCGATTCGATGACGGTGGATCTACTGCCGGAAGCAGATCCCGTCACACCGATTGGCATCAAGGCGTTTGACGAACACGATGGCATCACGGGCTATCTCGGCAAGGCCGACACCGTACACCTTGTCTATCGCGTGAAAGAAGGGGTCGCCTACGCCGACGGTGCGCCGGCCGCCAAGTTCAAGGTGAAGGGCTGGCCTTACGACAAGGGTAATCCGAAGATCAAGCTCGCCCCACCTATCAAAGCGCAGAAATTCGCCACCCTCGCCCCCCAGCCGTGGGATGTGCTTACGGAACGCGAAGTGTTTCCACAGAATAGAGGGCGACCAATTCATAGCGAGATCGCAGCAGACCCGGACAGCGATGAAGTAGCGCTGCCCAATCGGCGATGGAATGAGCCATTGGGTGGTATGTATGATTATCCTCTTGATGAGCATTTTAAGCCGGGCATCCTCGATCTTACAGGTTGCGAGATTATCGAGTACAAGAAGTACTACACATTCCATCTAACATTCCGAAACCTTGTGCAACCGGGCTGGCATCCTGAATATGGTTTTCAGTTGACCTTTGTTGCAATTGCGGCGCACACTTGGGACGGCAAACAGTGGAGCGGTAAGCGTAAGGAAGTTGGTGCCAACTCCAACTTTGTGCTCGGCTATCCGGCATCACGGTTAATTTACGTGGGTGGAGGTCTTCGCATAGAAGATGACGAAGGTAATATCGTGGCGACGTTTACGCCGCGTGCGAACTCTCCTGCGCTTGGGGATACGATCACAAAAGTGGTCTCGTTTTCATTGCCCAAGAAGTATTTTCCCAAAGAGATGAGCAAGGTAGGTTGGACAATCCTCACGGGCGCGCAAGATGATCATGGAGGAGCAGGAATGGGTGAGTTTCGAACCGTTAAGCCCGTTGCTGAACAATGGGCAGGCGGTGGGAATACTCACAATGGATCTAATGTATACGATGTGACCACGATGCCTGTGGGCAAATTCCCATCAAAAGCCTGGCCATAAGCGACCAATATTCGGTCCGTTCAAAATGACCGAACGATAGAACAATTCGCTTCAGTATTTCAGTATTTCAGCGTTTCCCCTTGGCCACAATCCAAATTAACAACCTCCACAAGTCCTTCGGCTCCACGCAGGTCCTCCGCGACATCTCGTTCACGGTCGAGGACGGGGAGTTCGTCGTGCTCGTCGGCCCCTCGGGCTGCGGCAAGTCCACGATCCTCCGCTGCATCGCCGGTCTTGAGCAGCCGACTGAAGGCTCGATTCACATCGGCAATCGCGATGTCACCAATGTCCCGCCCCGCGACCGCGACATTGCCATGGTCTTTCAAAGCTACGCGCTCTACCCCCATCTGACCGTAGCCGAGAACATGGGTTTTGGGCTGAAGATGCGCAAAGCGCCGAAAGACGAGATTGACGCCCGCGTACATGAAGCCGCCGACTTCCTCGGCCTTACCGATCTGCTCGCCCGCAAACCCAAGCAGCTCTCCGGCGGTCAGCGGCAGCGTGTTGCGCTGGGCCGCGCGCTCGTGCGTAAACCGCAAGCCTTTCTGCTCGATGAGCCGCTCTCGAATCTCGATGCCAAATTGCGCACGCACACGCGCACCGAACTCGCGCGCTTGCACAAACAGTTGAATGCCACGATGGTATACGTCACGCACGATCAAGTCGAGGCCATGACCCTCGGCCAGCGCATCGTTGTATTGAAAGACGGCGTCGTGCAGCAGGTGGACACCCCGCTCGGCGCGTATCAGCGTCCCGCGAATCGCTTCGTCGCCGGCTTCATCGGTTCCCCTGCCATGAATTTTCTCAGCGGCAGTGTTGCGAATGGCGAGCTGTCGGTCAATGGCTTGCGCTTCCTGCTGCCGTCCTCGGTGAAGCAGACATCGCCTGATAACGTTGTTATTCTCGGTCTGCGTCCGGAAGAGCTGCACATCGGCCCGGCGGCTGCCAATCACGTCGGCTTCGAAACCATCATCGAGGTCGTAGAGCCGCTCGGCAATGAGCTGCTGATCTACGCCAAGCTCGGCGAAAGCCGCCTCGTTATCCGCGCCGCACCCACGGCCGGAATCCAACCGGACCAGCGCGTGCCGCTCTTCTTCAACCCCGCCCACGCCCACTACTTCGACGGAGCCACCGATGTTGCACTCGCATGATATCTCCCCCACGTTTACGGGGGATGGGGGGTCTTCTGTCCCTCCGCTTGCGGGGGGACTAAGGGGGGCGGGGGGGCGGCTTTCAAGTTTCAAGTTTCAAGTTTCAAGTTTCGTTCTTGCGATACTCTGCGTTCTTATGTCCACACCTGTCCGCGCCGGCAATCTCTATCTCAACCTCATCTGGCACCAGCACCAGCCGCTCTACCTTGATCCGCAGACCGATCAGTTGCGTGGCCCGTGGGTGCGCACGCATGCGACGAAAGATTATTACGACATGGCGGCCATGCACGCTGATTTCCCTGAAGTGCATGCCACCATCAATCTCACCTCGTCGCTGCTCTATCAGCTCGACGAGTATTATGTCAAACGTCTCGGCCCGTTTCTCTACAAACATGCGGACGGCCACTGGGCGATTGACACGACCAGGTTCTTTGCGCAATGGAAGGGCAAGACCGATCCCTGGATTGATCTCGCGCTGAAACCCACGACGCAGTTCACCGCTGCCGACCGTGCCAAACTCCTCACCGAGCCGTGGAACGCGTTCGGCATTTCTACGGTTCAAATCGCCCGCTTTCCGCAATACAACGCGCTCCGGCACAAGAGCCGCGACTCGCTGACCGTCGAGAACATGACGGCAGTGAAGGCCTGGTTCTATCTTGCCCACTTCGATCCGGATTTTCTCCGCGGCACGGCCAAAATTGATATCAATCTGAGTGACCTCATCCACGAGCAGAGCGGCAGGTTTTACTTGAAGCATCCCTTGACCGAACGCGACGCCAACCGTCTCGTCGCTGATGCCGTACGTGTGATGCAGGCGGTCATTCCTGCTCACAGGGCGCTGAGTTTTGTTAATGACCGGCGCACGCCCGAGGGCATTGCTTACTACCAGCTTGAAATTATTACGACACCCTTTTATCATCCGATTCTCCCGCTCCTGATCGATACCGATGTCGCGAAGACTTGTCAGCCACGCGATTCCCTGCCGCCACGCTTTGCCTATCCGCAGGACGCGCACGCGCAGGTACTCAAGGGAAGAGAATACTACATGGACCAGTTCCATGCAAATCCGTATGGAATGTGGCCGGCAGAAGGATCAGTTTCAGACGCCGCGGCCCGAATATTCCGCAACAACGGCATTCGATGGATCTGCGGCGACATGCATGTACTGCAACGATCCTCGCCATCAGGATTGGATGTCGCCCAGCCGTATCGAATCAGTTGCGATAGCTTGAATTCTGAAGGCAGCGACCCGGTGACGGAGAAATATGAGAGCTGCATTGCTATCGTCTTCCGCGAAACCACACTCTCCGATCATATCGGCTTCACCTATCAAAAGATGCAGCCCGTTGAAGCCGCCGAGCACTTCGTCAACGAGGTGATGAGGTACAAACCGAAAGACGGCGAGCCGGACCGTCTGTTAACCGTCATCCTTGACGGCGAGAATGCGTGGGAGTGGTACGAAAATGACATGGATGCTAAAGTCTTCCTCCGCACGCTCTACGAGAAATTTACACGAGCTCGCACGGATCAGAAATTCACCTGCGTCACGCCCACGGAATATTTTGCAGGCAATCCCACGCGCAAAATCCCCGCGCATCCGATTGGGGCTCTTACAAAAATCGAAAGCCTCTGGCCCGGCTCTTGGATTGGGGCCTCCTTCGATACGTGGATTGGGGAGCCGGAAGAAAACGAAGCATGGGAGTATCTGCTGCAAACGCGACGAGACCTCGAACAAAGTGGATTGGGCCAGGGTGGATGGACCATAACTCCATTGGATACGGCTAACATGCGGCGCACCAATGCAGGAATGGCCGCTTATGAATCTATGTACGCTGCCGAAGGTTCCGACTGGTTCTGGTGGTATGGCGCCGATCAATCCGCACCCGCCGGGGACCGTCCCTTCGAAGAGGCCTTCTTCGCGCATCTCCGCGCGGTTTACAAGCACATGCGTGACGCCGGAGTTAATATCAAGACTCCCGACTTTGCTCCGATTCTCAGCGCAGCGAAGGTCTCATTGCAGGAAACCGGCGGCACCATGTCACGCAGTGACGTGCACGATTCCGTCACCGTTCGCTTTGTCTGTGATGCGTCCGGCCAAAACGTATCAAAAGCCATCTTCATCACCGGCAACATTCCGCAGCTCGGCAATTGGTCACCCAACACGCTTCGCTTGCATAACGACGGTTTGCATCACGACAGTCTATTGAATGACGGCGTCTGGACCTTGGAAATCACGGTCCCGCTTGGTTCCGAGATCCAATACAAATACACCAACTCCGGTGCGCCCGGCATCTGGGTTCCGTCCGAAGAATTCCCGCAAGCCAATCGCTCCTTCACCGCCGACGGCCCGCCCGAAAGCATCATCGTGCGCCACGACATCTTCGGAAAGCGGGACTAACCCGTGCGTCGCAACCTCTTGTTGTCATTCTGGACACCCGCCCGCAACTTCATGGAATCGCCAGCCTCAACTTATTTTGGGGCGGGGCGTCCAGAATCCTGTTCGTCGAAGCGACGCTACAACAAGCTCTCTTTCCTTTCGCTTTTCATTTTTCAATTTTCATTTTTTCTTCTTCTTGGCTGCCGCTCGTCCTCATCCGACGTTCATCTCCAGCTCTGGCACCAAATGCAGCCGGAGGATCGCGCCGTGCTCACACGCTTGGTGAACCAGTACGACGCGCAGCATCCGCAAGTCGAAGTCGAGCTGATCTATAAGGAGACCGAAGAGCTTCGCTCGAGTTTCCAGTCCGCCGCGCTTGCCGGTCTCGGCCCGGATCTGATCTACGGTCCCTCCGATCAGGTCGGCCCCTTCGTCACGATGCAGTTCGTACGTCCGCTCGAGCAGATCGTCCCCGCCGGACGCATTGCCGATCTCGACTCCATCGCCGTCGTGCGGTTCAAAGGTCACACCTATCAGGTTGCGGATCGCGTCGGCAATCACCTCGCGCTGGTGTACAACACGAAGCTGATTCCCCATCCGCCGCAAACCACTGACGATCTGATCCGCATCGGCAGAGAAATAACCAAAGACACGAACGGCGACGGCGTCATTGATCAGTGGGGCATCGTCTGGAATTTCACTGAGCCGTTCTTTTTCGTCCCGTGGCTCTCCGGTTTCGGCGGCTGGGTGTTTGATGACAAGGGCAAGCCCTCGCTCGACACCAAAGCCGATGCCGACGCCTTTCGCTTCGTTAAATCCCTGCGCGACGAATACAAAATCATTCCGCCCGATTGCGACTACAACACCGCGGACGTGCTCTTCAAAGAAGGGCGCGCGGGGATGCTGATTAACGGCCCGTGGTCGTGGACTGGGTATGAGAAAGCGGGCGTGCCTTACGAACTCGCCCGCATCCCGCAAGTCTCCGCGACCGGTCTCTGGCCCGCGCCGATGGTTTCGCCGCTGGGCTACTCCATTTGCGTGAACACCAAGGGCAAACGCTTGGACGAGACCACGAAGCTGTTGAACTATCTTCTGTCCGACGACGTGCAGCGCGAGTTCATCTCCGCCACCGGCATCATTCCTTCGAGTTTGATCCTGCGTCAGGATTCCGCCTACCTGTCCCGCCCGCATATGGCCGGCAGTCTGGCGCAACTCGAAGTTGGCCGCGCCATGCCCATCGTTCCCGAATTGCGCGCGGTCTGGGATGCGCTGCGTCCTGCGTATCAATCCGTCCTCGGTGGCTATCTCTCTCCCGAAGACGCCGCGAAACAAGCCCAGCAAACCGCCGAAGAACGCATCCGCGAGATGAACGAAGGATGAGCGACCAAAGAATCGAAAAGCGCAGCGCGAAGTTATCTCCCCTCCGTTTACGTGGGGGAATAAGGGGGGGCGATCTGTACGCTTCTCCCGGCGGCGACCACCGCATCGCGTTGTGGTTCGTCGGACCCGCTGCCGTCGTCATCGCACTCGTTGTCGTTTGGCCGTTCATCTATAATCTGATTCTCTCGTTCTCCAATATGAGCCTGCTGCACATTCACGATTGGCAGCTCATCGGTCCGCGGCAGTATCAGAAGGTGCTTACGGAACCGCGCTTTTATTCGATCCTCGGCAAAACGCTCGTCTGGACCGTCGTCAACGTCACCTTTCACGTCACCATCGGCGTTGCGCTCGCGCTCATGCTGCATGAAAACGTCCCCGGCAAAAAGCTGTTTCGTACGCTTCTGATTCTGCCGTGGGCGATTCCCCCCGTCGTCACGGCCCTCACCTGGCGCGGCATGTTTCACTACGAATATGGCGCGGTGAATTTGATCTTGAACAAGGTTTTTTACCAGACGCCGATCCAGTGGTTGAACGATCCCGTCGGCACCTTCGCCGCGTGCATCGTTACCAACATCTGGCTTGGCTTTCCCTTCATGATGATCGTCGCGCTCGGCGGCCTCCAATCTATTCCGCATGAACTCTACGAAGCCGCGCGGATTGACGGCGCTAATGCTTGGCAGCGTTTCAAAACCGTGACGCTTCCCATGCTCAAACCCGTGATGACTCCGGCGATCATTCTCGGTTTCGTCTGGACCTTTAACAAAGTAGATATCGTCTGGTTGGTCTCCAACGGCGGCGAACCCGCCGACCGCACACACATTCTCGTCTCCTATGTCTATCGCGCCGCGTTCAACCTCTATCGCTACGGCTATGCCGCAGCCTTTTCCGTCATTATCTTTTTCATTCTCGTCATCTTCTCCGTTACCTTCATGCGCCGCATGAACAAAGCCCAGAGTTCATCGGTTTAGATTCATCTCCCCACATTGTGGGGGGATCACAGGGGGGAAAACAAGAACTCTCCTGCACCGCAATCACATCGCGTCCACTATGCTCAAGAAATCAATTCTCATAGTAGTGTTAGCTCTCATTACCTTCGCCGCCCTTTACCCGGTGCTGACGGTGGTGACCGTCTCGCTGCGCCCCGGTGACCGGCTGCTCTCCACGTCGCTGGCACTCGTCCCTAAGGGCGCAACGGTGGAGAGCTACATTTCGCTCTTCCGCGACCATCCCTTCGCGCGCTGGCTCTTGAACAGCACATTCGTCGCGCTCTGCGTCACGATCTTCGCCACGTCGCTCGCGTCCACTGCGGGCTACGCCTTCTCGCGCTTCAAGTTTCCCGGCCATCGCGCCGGCATGGCGTTACTGCTCATCACGCAGATGTTCCCCGCCACCATGCTCCTGCTGCCGATGTTCCTGATGCTTGCCAAGCTGCATCTGATCAATTCCTACCTCGGCCTGATCGTTGTTTATTCCGCCACCGCGCTCCCCTTCACGATCTGGCAAATGAAAGGCTATTACGACACGATCCCGCGCGAACTCGAGGAAGCCGCGATCATGGACGGCGCCGATCGCTTCACCGTCTTCTACAAAGTCATCCTCCCGCTTGCCGCGCCCGCGCTCGTCATCACCGCGCTATTTTCCTTCCTTACCGCATGGAGTGAGTACATCATCGCCGCGCAGGTGCTGCTGACGGAAAATCTCTTCACCGTTCCGCTCGGGCTAAAGCAATTCCAATCTAGCATGACGACCGAGTGGGGTCTCTATTCCGCCGGCTCGATTATCGTCAGTATCCCCGTCGTTGCTCTTTTCATGTACCTCTCGCGCTGGCTCGTCTCCGGCCTCACTCTCGGCAGCGTCAAAGGCTAAGGAAAGGGCCGCCGAGCGGGGTCGTTCATACGAAAACAAGTGCATCCCGAGCACACGACCCCGCCGGAAGAACCACAAACAAGTGTCTCGTCGTGCGGGGTCTATGGGTCCCCAAGAAGTTGAGTAGTCCTGCGCCGAGACCCCGCCGATTTCAGCGTTTCCCCTCTTGCTTCCCGCCCCGTCTTCCCCTATCTTATAGATGGACTCGCTTCTCTCTCCATTCCGTTTCAATGTGGTGAAATTTGATGCAGTTGTTACGGCTTCTGACCCTCGCAATTCTCCTACTTCCCGCCGTTGTCCTCGCCGCATCCGAAAAAGTCTCCCCCTACTTTAGTGGGGGGACTAAGGGGGGATGGACGCTTGCCGACTGGGTCATCAAAGATGACATCAACGAAATCGCCGATGGCGATGTGGATGTCTGCAATGTTTTTGTTCACGATTCCGGCGACCGTACGTTGATCAAAGTCACTACCCGGGCTGCCCTCACCTCGGAATCTGAAATCATCGTCTTGCTCGAAGACGACCAAGGCGCGTGGACATCTTTCACCACCGCACAGAATACGTCGCGATGGCACATCACTCGCGGCGTTGCGATCCTCAGTCTTCCAAAGACCGGTTCACGCGTCTTCACTCAATTGCTCGTCCAAACTGCCCGCCGCGGCCTCACAAGCATCATGGATGAGGGACGGGCCGATCTTCGTTATCGTCGCTCGCTCGATAACAACGTCGGCAACTGCGCCTTTGTCCATCACGGCAATCAAGGCTTAACCTACACCAATGTCTTTCGCGGCACCGGCAGCACGAACGGTTTCGACGAAGTGCTCACGCTGCATCAAACTCAAAACGTCCCCGGCAACTTCCACATGTCCGGCACGCTGATCACCGCCGCCGAATGGTACGATCCGACGTTCAATCAGTGGCTCCGCGACGGCATTACGCAAGGGTGGGTCGCCATGCTCACCTCTGCCTATGCGCAGCACATCATGCCCTTCGTGCAAAACAACATGAACAACTGGGCGGTGAACATCGAGTACGACATGGTGCAGACAATTTACAACTACAACGCCCGCGTGGCGTGGATCCCGGAGCGCGTCTGGCTTGCGCAAGGTCACTATCCCGACGCCGGTTTGAGCGATCCCTGGCTTGGCGACAACTGGACGCAGCACGGCGTGGATGCGGTTATTCTCGACGACTGGCCCCACGTCGCCGGCAACAGCGATCGCAAAATCCACTGGATGAACAACGGCTCCGGCATCACCCTGCGCGTCATTCCCATTGACGGCGAGTTCACCGGCAACTGTCACTACAATCCCGGCGCCGCCATCTCGCAGATTCAAAGCACCGGCCGCTATGGCATTATCGTCTATGGCACCGATTGGGAAGCCGCGTCCGAGATGGCCGATTTCAACTGCCCCAACTGTCTCGAAAATTACTCGCAGGTTGTCACATGGGTCGCTGACAATTCCCCCGCGGTCGGCGCATGGAAGCTCGATGCCGCGCTGGACAATCCGGATTTCAATGGCTGGGGAATTGAGGTTGGCAACGGCACCTACGGTCTCATCGGCGGCGATCAAGGTTATGGCGGCAGCAACAACAGTTGGTACACTGACTGGGCCGCCACCGCTTCGCATTCCGATTATCACAACCCCGCGTGGAACTACGGCCAGACGTGGAATGCCGCGTATCAAGCGCTGATGAATGCCCCTTCGAACAATCTTTCCGAGAGCGGCTGGTACGTGATGATGACGAATCTTCACGAAACCGCGTGGCATGACTACATGGGCGGGCCGATCAGCGGCTGGGAACATCGCTACTCCTCGCACATCAAAAACGCCAACGTCTATGCTGAAGCCGCGCACTGGGCCAATGGCGAATATGCGATTCCGGTCAACGCCTATCTAAGCGACATTGATCAGGACGGCACTCAGGAGCTTGTCATTCACAATCAGCGCGTATTCGCCGTCTTCGAATCCATCGGCGGCCGTGCGCCGTGGATCTTCGCCAAAGACGGAGCCAACGGCGGCTACAACTATTCCGTCGTCGGCAGCGACAACACCTATTGGAATGAGACCGACGGCGACTACGATGAGCCGGGATCGAACAATCATCAGGCCGCCTTTGCCGAGGTCAGCCCCAATTACCGCAACGACCTGCATACCTTCCAGATTCTCGAAGTTTCCGACAGCCTCGCCCGAATTCGCCTGACACGTAACGAGGTTTCCAAGACAATTCTTGTGCGCGCCAACCAGCCCTATCTTGACGTGCGCTACGATGTCGGTCCCGAAAACTGCTGGATTCGCCACGGCTTCACGCCGGATCTCGTGGACATGATCTGGAATGCCGACATGCAGCGCATCTACGCGCCCAACGCCGCCTATACCGGCTTCCGCAATCCGCACACCGGCGCCACCGGCGCACTCATTCTCGGCAACGGCGGCGTGATGCATCAGCTCGAATTCGGCGGCACGATCCTGCGCGGCGACGAACTGCGCGGATACGACCGCTTCGGCTACTTGCTCTTTGCCGGGGCAACAAGTGCTCCCGACTCGCAGGGCCGCGTCACCGAACTCGAGTCTCTCGCCTCCCAAAACCTCGATCACTTCGGCCCGCGCCTGAATGCGCAAGCTGCCTTCATCAGTGCCAACACGATGGAAGTTTGGTTCGACGAGTCCGTTTCCTTGGCGAGTTCGCAAAACCCCGCTAATTGGTCGCTTGCCGGTTTTAGCACGAATCATAACATCACGCAAGCAGTTCGTCAAAGCGATTGGCGCCGCGTCCGCTTGAACGTATCACCTAACTTTGCCGGCGGCGAGAGCGGCACGATCAGCGCCGCCAATGTGTTCGACGTGAACAGCAATGTCGTGGATTCCGCCTACGACACCGCTTCGCTCTTCGTTCCCTCCGGCTTGACGCCGCATACGGTCGTGATAGACGGTACCAACGATTTTGATGTAGCCAATGAATGTCTCTACGTCGGCGACGACACGCTCGTCTTGACGTGGGACTCGCTCGCGCTCTACCTCGGCTACTATCCGCGCGATCTAAGTTCGGCTGATCTTGATATCAACATTGACGTCAACCAAACCGCCGGGCAGGGGGCCACCAACGGCAGCCACAGCCGCGAGCGCTTTGCCGATCCCTTCAAACCGGAATATCAGATCTTCATCGAAGGCGGAGTCGGCGGCATCGAAGCAAATCGCTGGATCGGTTCCAGTTGGCAAATTCGCACCACGCACACCGTCACCAGCTACAACGGCTGGGCCTCCGTCCCATATACCGAAGTGCGCATTCCGTGGGCCGAGCTTAATAATCCTACGGGCATCGCGCTCAGTATGAACGTGCTCGGCGAAACCAACACAACGACGCTGCGCGCCTTTCCGCCCTCGAATCCGGTCGGCGTGAATGTCATGCTCACGCAAACCTATCGCCTCTATCAACCCTACATCTCCGGTCCCATGCCGCTGATGGGCGCGCGCACGAAGAATGTTCTGAGCGGCGAGTTGTCGGCTCCCGCCGACCTCGTCATTCAGCAAGTCGGCAGCGCTCGCCGGCTGAACTGGTCATCCGTTCCCCAAGCCGCGAGCTACGTCGTCTATCGCTCAGAGTCGAGCGACGGCCCTTTCACCCAACTCGCCGAAACAACGGCAGCAACCTACGACGATTCTGAGGCCCTCTCCGGAATGCGCTATTTTTATCGCATTACCGCCAAGGCCGGAATTTAGTAGTTTTGGGTCCGCACGGTGTGAGTGGGGAGCGTATTAAGCCAGGAGGCATCCTAAAACTTTCCTCTCTATGTCATATTAAAGTAGTTTGTAACCCCTAAATTCTCAATATTTCATAATTTGCCGTACCCACCCAGAAATCTTTTCCACTTCACTTGCTGTCTTTCTTGTCATCTGGAATACCGGTATATTTTACTTGATGAAATACGCATAGACTAACAACCTGCACGTGACCTTTCAATAAGCATTGATTGTGTTCACGAAGGAGGATTCCATGATTAGATTTCGCGTTCTTTGTGTGTTGATGGCTGTTCTCGGAGCCACGGCGCTGTGGGCTCAGCCGGCCTTCACGCCGGTGGTTGACGGCATCCAGGATGGCCCTTGGGGTGGCACCCCCACTCATGCAACTTTCACCACGATGGAGCCGACCAACTTCACTTTGGACGGCGGCATTTACGTCACCAACGATCTTGCCAACATCTACATCGGTATTCCGACTGACTTGGATCCGTGGGGAGACGGTAATCCGATCAACCTCTACGTGCTGATTGATGTCGGCGGTACGGCCGGCGGTGCGACCTCCGACCCGTACGGAGCAGCCGGTGTCTCGTACGATCAGCCGTACCTCCCCAATTACGCCATCGTGGCGGAATGGAGCGAGAGCAACCAGAGTATTGGCTGGACAAACTTCGTTGCGGAGTCCGGCGGCAGTTGGACCAGCTACAACGAGATCGCTTCGCCCGCCGTCGGCGGCGCGAAGGGCGGCGGCGGCGGCTACTTCACGGAGTTTGCCGTTCCGCGCAGTGCTATCGGCAACCCCGCGGATGGTTCGCTGATCTATCTGTCGGCGTATCACCGTCCGGCCAATAACAAGAACTGCGCTTCCTCATGCAGCCCTGCGGACGCCAGCTTCCCCGGTGACTGGGGTGACAATTGCAATGGCGCCTTCACCAGCCAGTTCGCTTACACGGTGCAAGTCTTTTCGGGCGACTTCGATCCTCCCGGCATCGCGCTCGTCCGGCAGATTGATCGTGGATCCGTGGAAATCATCTACGACGAAGCGATGAACATCGCCACCTCCGGCAATCAAGGCAATTATACGCCCACCGGCTGGGTGATGACCGGCAATCGCTGGATCAATGCTTCGTCCGCGGCCTGGTGGTCGTCCGGATTTGCGGACAACGGCAGCTATACTATTGTCGCCGGTCCCGCCATTACAGACCTTGCCGGTAATCCGATGGACCCCGATGCTGATTCCGTGACATGGGTCGCGCCGAATTATACGAATGTCCGTTTCGAAGTAACCGACCAGACCAGCACGCACAACGGTTTGAAGTTCAAGGGCTCGTGGAGCCTGTATCGCGAGTATGACACAGGCTGGAACGGCGGCGTAACGTATCCGCTCTATGACAATGGCACGAATGGTGATCAAGTCGCCGGCGACCACGTCTGGTCCCGCGCCTGGTATTTGGTCCCCAGCGCGCTCGACACCTTCCAGTGGGGCGTCACCAATGAAGATGATGTCTGGATCCTCCCGCCCTTCACCAACCTCTACTTCCACCTCTCCGGTTCGGACAACGACACGGTCGTCACGTATGCATTGACGGTTCCCGACGTTCCGGAATTGAATCAGGATGTTACCGTTACTTTCCGCGCCGACATGCAGTTCGACACGAGTCCGGTGGATTCCGTGCGAATTGCCGGGGAGTTTAACAGTTGGAATGGAACCGGCACCTTGCTCTCCGATCCCGATTTGGACGGCGTGTGGACTCTTGATCGACTCTTTACGCAAGGATCCTCGACCACGTACCAGTTTAAATTCCAGTGTTTCCCCCCATTCACGCCTTTTGGTGACGGGGATGAGTGGGAAGACACGTCCAATCGTATCCTTGAGATTGACGACACCAACCCCACCTACGACGCGGGCAACATGTTCTTCAGTAACTATCTTGCCGCGCCGTACGACGTCACCGCCTACCGAGTGGGCAATGACGTTGATGTCCGCTGGAATGCGGATTACGAACGCGTGAATTTCCAGGTGTACACGCATTCGTCGCCCGACAGCGTGATTCAGAACGGCACGCTGCTCGGCACCACGGCCACGAACAATTTGCTGGACACCGATCTCGGGCCGGGCAAGGAGTTCTATCAGGTCCGTACCGTAACCCCCTGATTGCATTCCGAATCTGTGACAAAAAACGCAACCCGCCGGGATTTCCCCGGCGGGTTGCTTGTCTACCAAGATTTCCTTACCTTTCACCTATCGGCGGCGGCGAGTTTCGATCTTCCTCCTTTCCCTACGTTGTGGGGAAAGGCCCGGATAGGGGAAGAAGAGCGTCCAGAACCTCTCGGGCTTCTGCTTTCAAGTCTCAAGTTTCACGTTTCAAGTTCTCTTCTTCCTCCCCACACTCACAAAATACAGCGGCTGCTCCTCCGCCCGCAACAGCGCCTTAAGCGTCTTTTGTTCGGAGTATCCAATCGCGACCGATCCCAAACCGAGCGCTTCCGCCTGCAAATGCAGATTCTGTGCGGCGCAGCCCATCTCTAACAGCACATATTTCGCCGCCGCATCCCCATACTCCCTGCGCGTGCGCTGCTCGACGGCGGCGAACACGATATTCACCGGCACCGTGCGGATAAACTTCTGCTTCGACGAGTGCGCGCACAACTCCTTCCCAAATCGTCCTTCGTGCATTAACTCAATGCGATGCTTGCGCATTCGCGGCCCCGGCAGATAATGGTACACCCCCGGCGCAAGCCCGATGACGCGCTCCACCACCGCATACACTTCCAGCGGATATGTTGCGCCCGCCGAGGGTGTCGTCCGCAACCCGTCTCTTGAGGTGATCCCTTGGCACGACCACAGCAGTTGCGCCAGTTCCGCTAACGTGATCGGCCGCTCGCTGTATTCACGGATCGAACGCCGCGTGAACATCACGCGCTCCAGCGTACGCTTTCCTGTTAACTGCGGCGCCGGCAGCGTGATCATTTGATTCTGGATTTCTGTATCCATCCTGTCCCTTTCCGGAACTTCCCAAGGGGCGTGCGGTAAAACACAAAGATACTCATTTCCCGCACGATCTTCAACCAACACGCTCGCCAGGATGAATTCCCTCTCCTTGTCATTCCGGATCTCCGAGCGGGGTCGCTTGCAGGTGAACACGAGCAACCCGAGCGCACGACCCCGCCGCAAGAATCACCATTAGAAGTACCGCCGCATGGGGTCTATCCCATCCGAAATCGCGAGCAGCCCGCAACTCCGACCCCGCAGGATCTCCTCTCTGCCTTCAATTTTCGAGTTTCATTTTTCGATTTTTACTTCGCAATACTTTAGCGATTTCCATGCTTACCTTTTCTTCTCTCATCCCTCACACTACCACGCACGGCCGGCCGCTCGTCGTCACGAATCCTTATGACGGTTCCGAGATCGCCACATGCGAAACGGCCGATCTCGCCGCCGCCAACGTGGCACTCAGTACCGCGCACGCGCTCTACAAAAACCGCGATCACTGGATCCCACTGCCCGAGCGTCTCGCGATTCTCGAAAAGGCGATGGAGATCATGCGCTCGCGTGCCGAGGAGTTGGCCGTCGAAGCCGCGCGTGAGGGCGGCAAGCCGCTCATAGATTCCCGCGTAGAAGTCGCGCGCGCGATGGATAGCCTTCGCATCTGCGTCGAGACCATGCGCACGGACGCCGGCCGCGAAATTCCCATGAATCTGAACGTCGCGTCGCGTCATCACTTTGCCGTCACGCATCGCGAGCCGGTCGGAGTGGTCGTAGCCATCAGTGCGTTTAATCACCCAATTAATCTCATCGCGCATCAAGCCGGCCCCGCTATTGCCGCGGGTTGTCCCGTCATTGTCAAACCTGCCGAGGACACACCGCTCTCCTGTCTGCGGTTTGTTCAGATCATGCGCGAAGCCGGTCTGCCCGACGGCTGGTGCATCCCGGTTATCGCTGAGGATCTCACCGTCGCCGAGCATCTGGCCACCGATCCGCGCGTGGCGTTTCTCTCCTTCATCGGCAGTGCCAGAGTGGGGTGGATGCTCCGCTCCAAACTTGCCCCTGGCGCTCGTTGCGCGCTGGAGCATGGCGGCGTGGCGCCCGTAATCGTCGCCGAAGATGCAAACGTAGAGGAAGCGCTTCCACTCATCGCCAAGGGCGGGTTCTATCATGCCGGGCAGGTCTGCGTGTCCGCCCAGCGCGTGTTCGTGCATGAAAGTATGGCGAAGGAGTTTGCCCGGCAGCTTGCCGCGCGCGCGAATCAAATGAAAATCGGCGACCCCACACGTTCCGATACCGAGATCGGCCCGCTGATCCGCAAGCCCGAAGTCGTCCGCGTCCATGAATGGGTGGCGGAAGCGGTGAACGGCGGCGCTGAACTGCTCTCCGGTGGCCGTCCGCACGGCGCGACCTGTTATGAAACCACCGTGCTGTTCAACCCTCCGCCAAACGTGCGCGTGAGTCGCGAGGAGATCTTCGGCCCCGTGGTGGCGGTCTATTCCTATCGCGATCTTGACGAGGCCATTGCTCGCGCCAACGATCTGCCTTTCGCCTTTCAAGCCGCCGTCTTTACGCAGAACATCAATACGGCCATGCGCTGCTATGCTCGACTGGACGCCTCGGCCGTCATGGTCAACGAGCATACGGCCTTCCGCGTGGATTGGATGCCTTTCGCCGGCCTGAAATTGAGCGGTCTCGGCACCGGCGGCATCCCCTACACTCTGCGCGACATGCAGATCGAAAAACTCCTCGTTGTCAAATCCAAAGAAGTTTAGCCGACGCGTCTCATGCCTCGCCGGGGCGGGTCATGCAGAGCAACAGTGGATTCGCGACCTCACATAGACCCGCTCGGCTACGAGAAACAAGAGTAATAATGACCGCCGTGCGGGGTCTATGGGTTCGCACTTACTTGAGCAATTAACTATTGAGACCCCGCCGAAATCCGACTGGGATTTGGGATTTTCTTTTCCACTTTTAAGTTTCAAATTTCTAATTTCGAGTTTTCCTCCATGCTTCGTTTCATCCTTCATCCTTCATCCTTCATCCTTTGCCTGCTCGCTATCATCGCCGTTGGTTCCCTCGCTCTGGCCCAGCCCGACACCCTCTGGACGCGCGAGTTCGACAACGGAGGAGATGACTACACCGATCAAGTTCTGATTACGTCGGACGGCGGCTTCGTCATCGGCTCGTCCTCATGGAATCTATCGAACATGGATTTCAACATCATCCGCACGGATGATAACGGTGCTCAACTCTGGTCGCGCTTCTACGGTACGGGCGGCGACGATTGGCTCGCCGCGATGGCTCCCGCCGGCAGTGACGGCTGGCTGCTCGCGGGCTTCACGATCCCGCCGGAAACGTTTCGGCCGGATGCCTATCTGGTCCGCGTTAACGCGGTAGGTGACACCTTGTGGACGCGCCGCTATGGCGACTCGCTCGCCAACGAATCGGCGCAGGCCATTCTCCCGCTGGCTAACGGCGATTTCATCATCGCGGGCAATCAGGACGTCACGCAGGCGGGATTCGATGACATCTTTCTCCTGCGCCTGACCTCCGGGGGTGACACCGTCTGGGCGCGTACGATTCAGCAGCCCACGATCGAAGACGCACTGAGCATTTGTCTGCTGAACGACGGCAATTATCTCATCGGCGGCACGCAGTACTCGATGGAGAATCCGTCGTCCGAATTCTATTTTGTCAAGACAACCGCAAGCGGTGATACGCTCTGGACGCGCGCCTATGGCGGTCCCGGTTCCGATGTCGTCGTCGCCGTCCAGCCTGTGCTGAGCGGCGGCGCAGTCTTCGCGGGATTGACCGATTCCTTCGGTGAAGGCGGCGATCTCTATCTCGCCGGGCTCACTGGCGGCGGCGATACGCTCTGGTCGCACACTTATGGCGGCCCGAATGAAGATCACGCCCACGCGCTGACGTCCACCACCGACGGCGGATTTCTCCTTGCCGGCCACACCGATTCCTTTGGTGCCGCCAATGGTGACATCTACGCGGTCAAGACCGACAGTGTGGGCCAAACGCAATGGACATTCATGCTGCCGCGCCCCGGCTATGAAAGTGCGGAGTCTGTTCAAAAGACTCCTGACGGCGGCTTTATTCTTGCCGGCAACCGTATCGCTGAAGGCCTTGCCAACATCATGTTGATCCGACTCAGCAGTCCGCAAAGCGCGAATCCGCGATCGGAATCTCCTGCCGAATTTGCTCTGCATCAGAACTACCCGAATCCCTTCAACTCGAGCACCGGCATCTCGTTCGAGCTCTTGCAGTCCACGCACGTTAGCCTTGATGTCTTCAATCTCACGGGCCGCCGCGTCGCCACGCTGGTGAACGAATATCTTTCCTCCGGTTCGCATCACCTCTCGCTCGATGCCGGCCTCTGGCCTTCCGGCGTTTACATCTACCGCTTCACCACCCCCCACTTCACCACCCAGCGCAAGATGCTCCTACTGAGATGAGACCCGTCTTTCGCGGCGGCGAGTGCTCCCGCACTCGCCCCCTCAACAGAAAAGGCGAACCCACTCGGGTTCGCCTTCTTCGTGTCTTCGTATCTTCGCTTCTTACTTCAGCGCCACCACCTTCTGCGTTAGCATCCCCTGTGCCTGCGTCAGCCGCACAAGATACACGCCGCTGCCAGCCCCTTCCGCACTCCACGACACAGTATGCCATCCTGCCATCTGTGTTCCTTGCGCCAGCACCGCCACCTCGCGCCCCAGCACATCATAGATCGCCAACCGCACCACACTCGCTTGCGGCAGCGCAAAGGAAATTGATACCGCCGCATTAAACGGATTCGGATAAGCCGGAGCTAACACATACTGCGTCGGCATTGTTCCCGGCTCGTCCGCGGCGGAGGCTTCGGTCGTAAAACTCCACACCTCGCTTGGTGTGGACCCTGCCTCGTTATGTGAACCCACCCGCCAGTAATACGTTGTATTCGGCGAGAACACTCCCGGCGGATTAAACGTTGTTGTCTGCGTCGTCCCCGCCAGATCCGGCGGCGGATTCTGCGTGCCCAGATAAATATCGAACTGCCCGGCGCCCGAATCCGCCGTCCATGAGAGATTCGACGTCACGGCCACGTCCACCGACCCATTCGCCGGAGTCGGATTCGTTGCCGGAGCCGGCAAACTCATGGTCGTGAACTGCCACGCCGCGCCGGGCGTGGTGCCCACCTCGTTCCGTTCATCCACACGCCAAAAATACGTCGTTCCCGGCAGCAGATCGGTCACTTGCGTTACCGGCTGCGTCACGTTGACCAGAAACGGCGGGTCCGCCTGTATCCCGAAATAAACATCATGCGACGTCGCTTCACTACCCGGCGTCCATTCCAAGAACGGCGCGAGCAAAATATCTGTCGCCTGATCCGCCGGAATAGGATTCGTCGCCGGACCCGGCGCATTCATCACCGTGAACGACCACACGTTCCCTTCCGTTACGCCGAAGTCGTTGCGCGCGTCAATTCGCCAATAATACGTGGTTCCGGCGAACGGATCGGGATCCGGATCGAAAAACACGCCTTCGAAATACTGCGCCAGTAGCGGCGGCGGATTCGTGGTCCCATAATAGACGTCGTGCGTTGTGGAACCGCTACCGGCTGTCCAGTGCAATCCGATGCTCGGCGGAACTCCCGTCGCGCCGTCAGCCGGCGTCGGGCCGCTCGCCTGACCCGGCAGAATCGGCGCTTCAGTGGACACCAGCACGAGCGTGGTATTCAGTCCGCTATTCTGGTTCCCCTGAAGCGCTCCCACATACAAACGCAAGATGCCGAATCCCGGTGCCGGTGCTGTCCAGTTGAACTGCGCCGAATCGTGATCGAGCGTCGTCATGTGCACGCCGTTCGTCTCGCCAAACACATTGTACGTCGCGGTGAACTCGCCGCCGGTGATCGTGCCCGCGTTGGCCGACCCTGTCCCCAGGCGGCACGAGGCGTTGAAGTTCTTGATCGAAACGCCTGACATCTTTTGTACCGTGATCAGGTACGTCTGATTCGGCACGTACTGATTCGGGAAACCGAATACCTGAACCGTCCCGCCGGCCAACCCGTGACAGCTTGCCGCGCACGTTCCGCGACCTGGTGCGCCCGAGTACCCGGTATCGGTCGGCAAGGCAAGTACACACGTAGCAACCGTCAGCGACAAGAGCACAATCAACAGCGCGCGCATGAATCAACCTCAAAGTTATCAGGACAAGCCGGATAATAGAAAGGGCAGCCGCGGTGGGCTGCCCCGATCAGTTTCAATCCTAGAAACGGACAAAACCCGGCTATAATGTACGTAAGCCGGAAATCGCATGCAAGATCATCGCCACTTGATCGTGCAGCCGAAGGCCTTGGTCAGCGCAGGGTTAATCTGGTTCGGGGTTCCGGCCACGATCTTATCCAAAGCGTTCTTCAGATCGCGTTGCTTGACTTGGGCTTCCTCGGTGTTGTCGTCAATCCGCCCGCGGTAAACCACCTTGTTGTTTACTATGACGTAAACCTCCGGTGTCCGCTGTGCGCCATAGGCCTTAGCAACCTGCTGCGACTCGTCACGCAGGTACGGGAACGGAAACCCCTTCTCCTGCGCTCGCTTCTGCATATTCTCGTAACTGTCCTGCGGCTGCTTGGCGGCGTCGTTGGAGTTAATCAGGACAAGCTGAACCCCTTTCGCCCCATACTCCTTTTGCAAAGCGATCAACCGCCCTTGATATGCCTGCGAATATGGGCAGTGATTGCTGAAGAACACGACGACTGTTGCTTTCTGATTTGCGTAGTCGCTCAGCGAGACCATCTGCCCGTTGACATTCTTCAAGGTGAAAGCCGGCGCGGCCGCCCCCGGAGCCGCCCCGGTTTGGGCCAAAGAAAACGTCGTCGCTACCAGAATTCCGGCTAAAATCAGCAATCCAAAGATGATAAACTGCTTTGTGCGTTGCAAAACCTGTTTCGTCATGACACTCTCCAATATCTGGATCGTCGTCTCTCTTAAACCGCTATTCAAATCGCCAGTTTCCCAAAGCCGTCTTGACAATTTGAACAAAATTTCATATCCTATGATCTCAATTCGAGTGCAACGGTCACGTTTGCCGCCGTCTGCACCCGACTTAACAAAATCAGGCAAACTCAGCTAACGCAAAGGGAAACCGCCATGCACAGCTTCTGTCACATCGAAATCCCCGCCACCAATGCCCAAAAGTCCAGCCAGTTCTATGCCTCTCTCTTCGGCTGGCCAATGATGAAAATGGAGGGCATGGAATACTACCTCTTTGGAAACCCGAGCGACGGAAAGGTGTATGGCGGCATCTCTCAGGTCAAGATCCTTGCCAATCAGGAATGCCAGAACTACGTCGAAGTCGAGGATATCAACGCGATGCTGAAGAAAGCCGAAACCCTCGGCGCCAAGACGATTCGTCCGCGTACGGAGATCGGCGGCGGCCACGGCTTCTTCGGCATTCTCGAAGACCCCTCAGGTTATCAGCTCGGCGTCTGGTCCAAGAACTAAGATACATGTTTGTACGTTCGCTTGCTACTGCTGACAAGTTCATCGCCGGAGACGGCACCTCCTTGCGGGAACTGCTCCACGGCCCAAAGGATAGGTTGGCTCTGCGCTACAGTGTCGCGCACGCGCGGCTCGCTCCCGGGAAGATGTCGTATCTGCATCGGCTCGCGAACAGCGAGGTCTATTACATCCTCGCCGGTCGTGGCCGGATGGAAGTGGACAACGAAACGCGCGACGTCGCGCCCGGTGATCTGATCTACATTCCGCCGAACGCCACACAACGCATCACGAGCTTGGGTCCTGACGATCTCGCGTTTCTCTGCATCGTAGATCCGGCCTGGCGCGCGGAAGATGAAAAGATCATCCCCTGACAACGCAAAAGGCTGCGCGTTCCCGCACAGCCTTCGCCCCCTTGGGTTCAATTTATCGGCAGACCCGACGTATTAGGGCCGAGGTGGGAGTGCCAGCTTTGCCTTGGCGGCATTCGTGCGCCGGTTGCGGCGACCGTTGGTCGGCGCGCCCGGGGCTTCTCCGCTTTCGCCTTCCGCGGCCGAGATCATACTCTTCCCGACCCATTCCTGAAGTGCTTCCTGCGTGAACTTAATCTGACCGCCCAACCGAAAATGGGGAACTCCCCATCGCTTGTAGCCGTTGCGTAGAGCGGCCGGCGTCTTTCCTAAGAACTTCGCAGCTTGTTGAATGTTGAGGATCACCATCGTGTCCCGTCCTTTCAAGCTTAGGTTTCTCATCCCTTATACGTGGCAAAACACATCACATCTCATCCGCTACATTTTGTTAACGCGCAAAAAGCGCCCAAGTTCCCTTAATCTCAACCGACTTGGCTACTGCTCGTTCATCTTGCGATAAACTGATGCTGAAATATCCAAATCATGGCATACCCATGCCGAACAATTCAGCCAATTTCAGCCGATATTTCGCTGTTTTCGCACGACTTCGCTTGCGGCTCCTGTTCACAAACCCTGAACTGACCAAAGCTCAAAATCGGAATCGTCATCGCGTTGTTTCGAAAAGGCGAGAGGCATGATGGAAAACCCGTGGATTGTCTTTGCGGAAATCGTCATCGCGGCCGCCATCCTCGGCTATCTGTTCCTCTGGAAGAAGCCCAATGAGCCGGAGCAGGAAGGGGTTCAGCGGATCGAGGTCAAGCTGTCCGGGACGGCCTTGTCTCCGGACGAGATCCGGGTCAAGTTCAACCGTCCGGCGCAGCTCCTGGTGCATCGTTTCGAAGCGGAGCCTGCCGAGGAACTCTTCGAAATTGATGACCTGAAAGTCTATGCCCTCTTACCCGCCCTGCACACGACCATCATCCCCTTCAACCCGCAGGAACGCGGAATATTTTCCATTGTCTTGGGCGGCGAGCGCCCCGCCGGAACGGTGATCGTGGAGTAACTTTGGCCTCCTCCCACCTGATTTGATGCACAGCCGATTATTTCGGGTCACGAACAGTAGTGAGCCGAAATATTTCTTTTTGACAAAACGAACTGGGTCTTAATTCAAGCGGGAGAAGAGATTGCGATGGAAGTGACCCGCGAATTTCGCGGGTTTTCTTGTGGCAGTTGGGCTATAACTTGTTATGGCCGGGGAGAAAAGCGGAGAATTCTAAGTGGGCGGCGATATTGATGGTCCGACAAAGGTTGTCCCCCCTTCTGTCCCCCCACAAGGTAGGGGGAAACCTGATTCGAGGTGGTCGGGTATCTAAATACTAATATAGGCACATTTGTTCAAAAAGTCAAGTAGGGGCAGGAATAATGGAAAAGGTTATGAATTATGAAATAGATGCGAGAGAGTCGAAAATAGTCGAGAGGAATGGCCTCGACCGAGTCATGGAATTGGTTGGTAGGGTCGGTGTTCAACCGATATGGCCGCAAGGCCAGAGGGAGCCAGCCTTTGGCTGGCTTGTCGACTGAACGTCAACCCTACCTGTTACTTTAGAAGCGCCAGCTTCACCGTTTTCGTTTGCTCTGCGGTCTGCACGCGCACGAAATAGAGTCCGGACGCCGCATCTCGCATCTCCAAGCTGACCTCATGCCGCCCCGCCTCCCGCAGGTCATCCACCACGGTCTTCACTTCCCGCCCGAGCACATCGTAAACCGCTACCTTGACCTGCTCGCGCTTCAACAGATCGAAGCGGATCTTCGTTGAGGAATTGAACGGATTCGGATACACCGCGAGCAGCGTGTAATCCGCTGGCATGAATTGCAGCGGGCCGTCGGCAGAAAGTTCAGTCACGGGTAAATAGTACATTCCGGTCCCGCTGCTCGCCCACAACCGCTCACGATATGGGTCATAGGTCAGATATCCAATCTGGCTGCACTGCTCTTCAAACGGCAATTCGTAATGGCGTGCCTGCCACGTCGTACCATAATCCGTGGATACCCATAACCATGTCGAATCCCACATTGCTCCTACCAGCATCGGGACATCGCCGTTAAGACCAATGAAGTGGAATCCACTCCAGGAATGTGACTGTGGTAGCAACCCGCGCGTTTCCCAACTGCCTCCAACCCAAGCCACACAATGACCGTCGCGGCTCGCGTAAACTGTATCTTGCAGTAAGGCCAATGTTGACCCATCTAACAGATCTTGGCCGAGAAACTGCCACGTAGCCCCCAAATCTGATGTTTGCCGAATCCACATTCTACTTGTGACGGGATCACCCGCGCCTACGAAAATTACAGCTTCGGTCTGCACAATGTGAAAAATCGCATCGCTGCTGAAATCGCCAATGGTTTGCCATGTTGCACCTAAGTCTGTTGACGCGATCAAAGAATCCCATGACGGTTTTTCCAGCCAGCGAGTTCCAGTGGGTGTTTCGATTGCATTTCCTGTGCTTCCTTCAAAATTGTGATCAATCGGCGGCCCGAAAGTCCAGCTTTGCCCGTAGTCCGTAGTCCGTGCCACGCGGGAACTGAATGGTTGTAGTCCACCATCTGGGTCATAAAACGTGCACATGGCATACACTGTCGCGCCGACCTTTAACCGCAGCCAAGTGTCAACCACCAAGCTGTCTCCTAAACTTGCAGGAGGCGGCAGGGATTGCCATGCTTCAAACGGTGCGTTTGTCAGCCATGCGCTCCCGTCGGAATACGACGTTAACAAGAGCGCATCATCATCTACGATAATCTTTCCCCATGGACCTCCAATCGGTAACGGTTGAAGGATTGCCCAAGTTGCGCCATGATCCTCCGAGCGAAACGTGCCGCTGTCCCCATTGACATACATCCGTCCGCTGAACGGATTCATGTAAAATGGCCAGAGCGTTCCACTGCCCGGAATATTGTCAAATGCCTGCCATGTCCGGCCATAATCTTCCGAATACCATCCGCCCGCACCGTACAGCCTCCCGGCAATACTTGGGTCTTCTGCCAGCGGCGTCCAATTCCACAATGCCCCCGTGCCTTCCACAAAGGACCAGGTTTGTCCGTCATCTATCGAAAGCCACAGGCTGCGCAAAGTGCTGCCTTGGTCCGGGTAGTAAGCTCCGGAGGCCAGCAAGTCGCCATTGGATAGTCGCAAGAGATGGAAGATATCACCACTGCCTTCGCCGGGGAAAGTTGCCTCGCTCATTGCTGCCTGCCATGTCGCTCCCAAGTCATCACTCCGCCAAAGTCCAGCGGAGAAATATCCCCAGCGCCAATATGGCGATCCCAAGACAAACACGGTGCTATCGTGCTGCGAATCCAAATAGACGCTCCCAATGTGAGATACCTCTAACGGCAGCGTCGTCCATGTCTGCCCAAAGTCTTCCGACTTTGCGACATGATACTCATCTGTATAGAACCAGAGATTGTGAGCAAAGGGCGAAACCGCAAACTCCATCGTGAACTGCGGGTCTGCGGGCAGATCACTCCACGTTAACCCGCCGTCAAAGCTCCGCTTGCTGAATCGTGTTTCGGAACGATAGTTACCGCCGACAATCAACGTGTCTGCATTAGCGTCGAGCGCAAACAGGCTGGAAAGCCAGACTCCACCGCCCGGTGCAAAGCGTGCGCTTGCGGGTTGCCACGACGCGCCGCTGTTCTCACTGAGCCAAACTCCCGGGTTGCTGCCCCAGATTCTTGTTCCCGTCGAATTTGTCGCCAAGGGACTCGCATTCGGAATCCCCGCCGACGTTGGCACCCATTGCGCCGTCGCACTTGTCGCAAGGGCTAACCCCACCGCCAAGAAAGTCGTCACCAGATTCCTGCTCATGCTGCTTTCCTTTCTGGAATGTGCTTACTTCAAGATCATGATCTTCGCCGTGCGCGTCTGCTCTGGCGCGCTCAGCCGCAGAAAGTAAACGCCCGACGCCAGCTCCGGCACGCTGAGTGCCACTTCATGCCGCCCCGCCTCCTGCATCCCGTCCACAACCGTTTTCACCTCCCGCCCGAGCACGTCGTACATCTTCACCGTCACCTTCTCCCGCTTCAGCAAATCAAACCGCATCTTCGCTTCGGCATTAAACGGATTCGGATACACCACCAGCAATGTGTAATCCGCGGGCAAGAATTGAAGTGGGTCGTCGGCGGAAAGTTCACCGACATCCATGTAGCACGAACCTGTTCCCGCGCAAACCCACACGCGATTCCGACAGGAATCATAGGATAGTGCTCTGAGTCCCATGCTTTGCGTCGTGTATGGCAATTCAGTGTCGTACGCTTCCCACGTCATTGCCGTATCCCGCGAGACCCACAACACGTTCGAATCTCCGGTGACGCCCAAAAGAACAGGCGGATTACTCGGCAGTGCAATCATCTCCCACCACATGCCAAAATAAGAATCCGGGACTACGCCCCTTACCTCCCACGACCCATTTCGCCATAGCACAGAATGATCTTGGTGTACGGCGATGACGATGTCGCCAAGCACAATCAGGTTTGTTTTCATTACGTATTGCATTCCCAGTCGTGACCATGTTAATCCCGCGTTGGTGCTGCGATAGATAAATCCTTCAGGTTCGCCGTAGAAGCCAACATGCGTCGTCAGTGTGTCGCCCTCGCCAGTCAATCTACTGAATGCTGGGAGCTCAGGTGCACCCGAGCGAAATACCCATGTATTGCCTCGATCGCTCGACACGAATAACGAATCCTGCCCCTCCGACCCTTTCCAGACGTTGGTCGCAAAGACTCTAATGGAAGTATCCGAACGCTGAACAAGCGCCGTGTAGAAATTCAACGCAGTTATCAACGGCGGCCCAGCGGTCCACGATGCGCCATCATCTGTACTCCGCATGATAGCCGCATGCGGAGGAATATTCCAAGGGTCGCTAACCGGTGCCCACTCTGCGTACGACAATAGCGTGTCGCCGTCTTTGTACCACGGCAATGCAGCTTCGCGAAGTGTGTCTAGATCGGCAAGTACAATCGTGTAGGATTGCCACGTCGTATAGGGTGCTTCTAATTGCCACTGCCGGAACGGCGACGGAAACCATCCATACGAAGTTGTAAAGACGCCATCCGGTGTGAACGAGAATGACGCGTAAGGCATGCCGATTGGCGGACCGCTTACACTCTGCCACGTGTCTCCATGATCGTTGCTCCGGTAAGTCCCATAGAGGAAGTAAATGGCGTAGAGCGTGCCGCTGAACGGATTCTGATACAGGTCTTCGGGCTGGGTGAGCACGTCCGGCAATCCTCCACCGGCGGGTTCCCATGTCCGTCCATAGTCCTGTGAACGCAAAACTCCGCCCGTAACCGGAAACGTCATGATCAGCCGTCCCGGTAACGCGATGTCTTCGACGACTCGCTGATGGTAGGGATACCCGGACATGACGCTCACGCTGTCCCAAGTTTGCCCGTTGTCAGCAGAGACCAAGACCCATGCGCGTCGCGAATAACCGTACGCCAACGCAAGTAGCTCGCCATCACTCATCCGTAGGATATCCGCAACCCACGCATCCGACACGCCGAAAAGTTGATTAATGGGTAGAATAGATGTCCAGGTCGTTCCCAGATCCGTGCTTCTTAGCAATCCACCCGTGGATGCTTGGTACGTGCCGGTGACGTACAGTGTGCTATCCTCTATCGGGTCCTGATACATCCGAGTGACGTGACCTATTGGTAATCCCGTCGGTGACCACGTCACTCCGTTGTCAAATGAAATGCGGAAGCACGAGGATGGATTGTCGTTGATCGCAAACCACACGTGATGTCCGTTGCGCCATGCTTCCATGAGCCGCGCTGAACGGACGTAGGGATCTTCGATCATCTGCCAACTTTGGCCGCCATTAATGCTGAACGAACCAAGCGAGCCGTCAAAGCTCCCCGCCGTCGCCAACAACGTATCAGCATCCGCATCCAGAACGGACAAGTGATACACCTCCACGCCCCCTTCAGGCACGAAATGATCGCTGATCGGCTGCCACGTACTGCCGCCATTGTCGGTGCGCCACACGCCGCCGCGCTCGGCGCAAACGAAAATCCGCTGCCCGGAGGAATCGGCGACGATCGCCTGAAGCCGGGACCATCCGCCGGTAGATGCTGCCAACTGGAATAGAGAGGAGGAGTCGCGATGATGAGGAGATTCGCGACGAGGAGGGAGAGAAAGCAGAAGCTGCGAGACATGAGGCCGTCCTTTCTGCAAATTACTGATAACGGTTGCTTTGCAATGGATTCATGATCATTGAGTTCATTGCAATCCAGCCGTCAGCCGCGAAAGGAAACCTCTCCTATAATAGCAAGTTTACCAACCGAATGCAAGTGAAAAAACAACGGGCGGCCAGAGGCCGCCGGAAGCAACACATTCTAAGCAGCGCAGGGGGGCAGAGATCCTTCCGTAAGAACGTCAGGATGACAAGGCTCTTGGACGCGGTGATGGGGCGAGTGTAGACAAGGCGGGTGGGTGGCGACCAGCACCCCGGAGGGTACTGGCTAGTAACTGGGATTTTCGATTTTCAATTTTCGATTTGAGATTTGTCTTCCCCCGCGAGCGGGATCTCCACGACCACCTGATTCGCTTCAAACGCAATCTCGCCACCGTAGGCTCGCGCCACTTCCTGCGCGAACAACAGATCGTTGCGCGTCGCTTCCAGCAGTGGCGTTTCCGGCAAGACGATCAGCCGCACCGCGTGGGCTTCGCGCTCGATGTTCCACAGCCCGGAGGGAGCCGCGCCGGTAATCGCATCCAGCATTACTTCGAGCGCCGCCGCGTCCACCTGCACGTCGCACGGCTCATTGGGCACATTGATTTCCGCTTCGACATGATGCCGCTTGAAGTACCCCTGCACGCACGCCTTCAACTCCGTCGCGCTATGCTGCCGGCTCGTTCCCGAGAGCGCCGCCAGTTTTCGCGTCAGCTTGGCCGCCGTCCGCGCCGCGCGTTCGATCGCGCGCAGATCTTCCACCGCCGTGTGCGCGTCGCCTAATTCTGCGGCAGCCAACGTCGAATGTCCCAGCACGCCGGTTAAGAGATTCCCATATTCTTCCGCCAACTCGCCCGTCAACTGCCGCAGCGCGGTGCCGTTGGAAACCACTTGCGGCGCGGGCATCGTGCTCGCTTCCTGCACCAGCCGCTCGCACTCCGCTTTCAGCTCCGCTCGCTGCTGCGCAAACTCGGTCGTAAGGCGCGCGATCTCTTCATGCAGCGCATTCACCTCCTGCGAATGCTCGAGCGTCTTCCGCGCCAGCGCCTCCGTCTGATCGGTGCCTTTCTGCTCGAGCTGAACCTGCAGCTCCTGCAGCTTTTCGTCGCGCTCGCGCCCGCGCACAATCACCGTCTCCAGCCGTTGCTTCTGCTCTTCAATCACGATCTGCAATTCGCGCATCCGGCGGTCGCGATCGAGCAGCGCGATGCGATTCAAGTGCTCGCGCGTCACGTCGTTCCCTTGGAAGAGATACCCGATGTGCGTGCCATCATCCCACAGCGGCCGGATCACCACGTGCAGATGCAGCGCCTTCATTCCGCTTCCGAATTCCACCACTTGCGCATGTTGCTCGAGCTTGCCTTCCGCCATCGCCGCGAGCAGCTTGCGGAACATCTGCCGCTGCTCGTCGTCGGGAAACAGTTCGAACAGCGTCTTCGGCAAAAGCACGTCGCGCCGCCAGTCCGGACGGTTCGTGCGCGCGAAAAATTCATCCCACGAATGAGAAATCGAAAACCACTTGCCTTCCACATCGAGGATTCCGGCCAAGCTATGCAGCATGTCGAGCAGGGCTGGCGAACAGACATTGGCAAGCGGTGATGTTCTGGGGCGATTCAAATCGAGATTTGGGGGCACCGTCATGCTCCGTGGCAAATGTTATAATATCCTGTTATTATTCAAATAGAGTTCGTTCACTCCTTTGCAAATTGTCAGCCAGCATTGGACGTGTAAGTCCGAGTTGCACTCAGTGAGAATTTATCGTATATTTTGCCTCGCTGTGGCTTGACATTTTTTCGCGCAAGCTATTGGCGATCCGATACTTACTCTTGGGGGATCGTCTAATTGGCAGGACATCAGACTCTGGATCTGAGAGTCGGGGTTCGAGTCCCTGTCCCCCAGCTCAAACACAAAAGGCCGCAAGTTACAACTTGCGGCCTTTCTCTTTTGCAAAATTCACCCTCAGAGTGGCAAACTGCTCATCCAAGATTGTGAGCAGAATCCGTCTTGGCGGGGTTTGGTTTCTCGATATTCGCCGGGTTGATGTAAGCCGGGATCGCGCGCTGTCGCATCTCTTCACGCTGTTCAGGCGTAATCGTTTTCGCGGGGATTTCCTGTCGCTGCAGGTCGGGCGCATCGTTGAGATGTTCGGCCACCAGTGCCGGGCCATCCGCGGTGACCGCATAGAAAAATTTCACCTGCGGATTCGTGATGATATTGACGTCGGTATAAAACGCGTCTGCGGTGGTTGCGACGAGGTTGCCCGGAACCGCTATCCCATCCGGCGTCGTCGCGCGATAGACCCGGTAAACGACGGATCCCGACGATGTCACAGGCGCCCAATCCAGATAGGCGCTGTTGCCCTGCCGCTGCACGACCAGCGACTCCGGCGCACAGGTCGAGCCGGTGATGTCCAGCACATAGTATCCGGCATAATTCGAAAAGCCGTGCACGATCAGGTAGTAGTTTTCACCCGGCCGGGCCTTGAACTGAACGATGCTTTGCAGAGAACCTTCGGGATCGCAGCCGATGTTATCATCGTTGCACGCGATCTGCATGCTGCCCGGACACTCGCCGCCCATGCGCACTTCGAGACCGGTGTCATAGGTCGAATAGCAGAGCCGGACGATCACGTCGGAGCAGGACTCCAGATTGAGCCGGTAGAACACCTCCGGACTGCTGCTTCCCACGCAGTTCAGGCGGTTGTTCGTGGCGCATACCGTGTTTCCCTCATCCAGGTAAGGCAGGGTGGTAATCTCTCGCGCTCCGCTGCACACGTCGTTCGGCTGTACGCCTCCCGGTGTGGCCGAGACCTGAATCGTGTACGCTCCCGCGGCCGCACCGAAACCGTGCACGATGAAATAGTAGGTGTCGTTGATGGTGCCGGGGAATGTGACCATGCTCTGGAGGCCGCAGCCGTCATCATTGCAGCCGACCAGATCCAGTCCGGGACAGCTCCCGCGCCGCCGCACCTCCAGACCGGTATCATAGGCGGAGCCGCACAGTGACGCGGTGATCGTTTGACATGCCTGGGACGTGTACCGGTACACCACGTCGCGCGAGTTGAAGCCCACGCATTTCAGATAATGGCTCGTGGCGCAATATGTATTTCCGGAGTCTGTATATGGCAGCGCCAGAATTTGCGTGCCCGGACACGAGTCGTTCGCCGCCACATACGGCGCGCCGGTGAGGTTCAGCGTGTACGCGCCGCGCGAACTCGCGTAGCCGTCCACAATAATGTAGTATGTCTCATAGGCCGCCGCCACAAACTGTGTCTGGCTTTGCAAACCGCAGGCGTCGTCGTTGCACGCCACTACTTGCGATCCGGGACAATTGCCTCCCGTGCGAATCTCGATTCCCGTGTCGAAATCGGAACCGCACAGCGAAGCGGTCACCGTCTGACACGATGTAAGCGTCAGGTTGAACATCACATCGGGTGAAACGGAGCTGACGCACGTGTTGACATCATGGCTTGCGGCACAGGTGCTGCGCGTGATGGAAAAGGGCAGGCCGGTGACATTGGTTCCCGGGCAGGTGTCGTTCGTCGGAACGCCAGCGGTCAGCGTGCCGGATACGTTGAGTGTGTACGGTCCGGCAAAGGTCGAATAGCCGTGAACGATGAGGTAGTAATTCGTGTTCGGTTGGGAGACGAAACTCACCTGTGACTGGAAACCGCAGAAGTCGTCATTGTTCGTCACGAAAGTTGATCCGGGACAGCCGCCGCCTGTGCGCACTTCAATACCCGTGTCGTACCCCGATCCGCACAGCGAGGCCGTCACATTGTAGCCGCACGGCAGATTGAGCACAAAGAAGACTTCGGGAGACGTCGGACCGATTGCCGTCGAGTAGTCGTCGTCCGCCGTCGCCGTGGAACCCGAATAGCCGTAGGGCAAGGACCAGATGCCGAACCCCGGGCAGACGTCGTTCGCCGGGCGCGTCATCAGCCCGCGCGCGACAAACGCATCGGAGTAGACATTTGAAAATTGCCCTTGATGGAGATTCTGCTCGGCCGTCATCAGAGCCATCGCCGCCGCCGGCATGCTCATGCTTGAACTGTACAGGTACTGGCTCTGCAGCACGGTTGTGTTCACGGTTGTGCGGCCCAGGAGCAATTCGGCTTCGTACAGCGGCTGGGTCCAGATTCTGCCGGTCACATGCGGATCGGCATTGATGTCTTCCGGATAATGCATGTTGACTTGGATATTGACCGGGACCCAGCAGGGGCGGCCTCCCCAGGGCGCGACGACATCGCCATTGTTCAGCGTCATCGCCCGGCCGTAGGAGGCGCCCCAGTAGTCGCCGAAACCTTCGCCGATCGCCCACGAATCATCCGTGTTCGGCGCCCAGCCGGGAATCTGGTAGGACTGAATGCCGTGCCCATACTCGTGCCCGATCGTCTCCGCATCTTCGGCGCGATCCACGCAGGTTGTCCCCTGACCGAAGTGAAGGTAGTTTCCGGTGGAGACGTATTGTGCGCCGTCAGCTCCGTTGTATCCGTTCGCGTCAAAATTGATCGGGACGTTTTGGATGTTGAAAAATCCCAAACTCTGAATCCAGCGCTGCATCGCGTCCAGATGATAGTAGCAGTTCACCCATTCAAACCCCTGCTGATTGCGGGTGAAATTGAACCCGCTGGAGGCCTGCGCCGGCGGACTCTCGGAGGGCGATACAACATCTGTCGCGTTTGCCCACGGGCCTTGCAGGCGGTATAATCCCCCTGAGAACGTGATGTCAAGGAGCGTCACGCTGAAGCGCTGCGCGGTCAACTGCGGCGTGTCGGCATCCAAATTATCAACGTAGCCGGCTGCGCCATAAGCCACGTTGGCGGTGCTGAGCGGATCGGGCATGAAGATCATTCCCGAACCGTTCACATTCCATGCCCGGTCACGCACACGGCGAACGGCACCGGTTTGCGCATCAACCAACACCTCCCAGTCACCGCGAGGTTGTTCATGAAACGCGCGGTATTTCCAGCACGGTACGTAGTCTCGATGGTCCCCCGCCCAGATCACCAGCTCCGTCGGCTCCGAGGCAATGGGCTTGCCTGTTGCTTTCAAATATTCGGCTGCGATCCGCTCGGCGCTCACCGCGCTGAGTGCGGAGGAAGTTGAGATTAGATCCTTGAACGTGGAGATTGAGGAGGCATAAAAAATCACCCGGTTCTCCTTGTTCATCGATATCACCAGATCTCCGGGATACACGGGAACGCCATCGATTACGCGGACGAAGCGCACGTGATAGCCGATCGGCGACTCCACGGTGCACTTGATCTGCAAATTCGCATTCGACGGTTTCACGCCTACCCAGTCCTCGTGCGCAAACAAGAACGCCTGCGCCGCCTCTTCCGGTGAACCACTGTAAGGTCCTTCGGCCAACATCCCGACGCACTCAATCCGGCCCGTCCGAATGTCTTTGATCTGATTGCCGCTGTCATGTCGGCCCCAGCCCGACTCATCGCAGTACACAGGCGGAGTCTCCAATGGACTCCGCAGTTCCGACGCCGAGCTAACGGCGGCCTCTCCCATCAAGAGGATGGCGGCGAACAAGACCAGCTGTCGAGCCAAGGGTAAACAACGCATAAACATATGCATATCATCTCCCGTTTCCGTTAGCAAAGCGTACCTGGTCATTCTTTGTCTCGTTCTTCACAATAATATCAAACCGACCTAAAGTCAAGACTTATTCATCTATTATGTCAAATTCTTAGAATGCGATCTACCCCAACGGTGCAAGGCGTAGTCGAACCCCCTGTCAGCCCGCGCCCAGCCGTGACGCTGCAGAGCGCGATAGTCACTTGCTTCTCTTGGTTCCCGATTCTCCATGAAATCCACTTGAAACACCGATCCGAGAGTACAGGTCGTCGCGTGCATGACAAAAAAATCAGACTCTGTGATGCCCGTCATTTCAGTTTAGATATTCAATGCCATTATCTAAATCTTTACAAATAATATGTAACGCATCACATTTCAATATTCGTGGACAGGTGTAACTAAAATCTTGTGATTTCATCAGATACGTCTTGTAACTGTATTTTTTTCTCCGTATATAATTATGTTTTTGAAACTCGAAATACTCTAACACAAATCTGCAAAACTCTTTGGAGTCCTGGAATGCCAGCCACACTTTCCTACCCTGGTGTTTACGTCGAGGAATTGCCCAGCGGTGTCCGCACGATCACCGGTGTGGCCACCTCGATCACCGCCTTTATCGGTCGCACCCGCAAAGGCAAGGAGAATGAACCGGTTGTGATCAACAGCTTCGCCGATTACGAACGGAAATTCGGCGGCTTATGGGGAGACAGCACGGTGAGCTTTGCCGTTCGCGATTTCTATCTCAACGGCGGCAGTCAGGCGATTATCGTCAGGCTGTTTACTCCGTTATTTGTCAGTGATGCGGCGCGCCTCTCCGCTTTCACTGATGCAAGAGGCAAGGCGAAGGATGCTGCCAATCAGGTGGCGCAAGCGGCGCGAAACAAAGCCCCTGCGGGACCGCCCGCATTGCCGGCGGCCGGAATGGCGGATGCGGCCGGTGTGCTTGCCGCCGCGCGGGATAAGGCGGCGACATACGGCGTGCCGGTTGGAGCCACAGAACCGGAAAAGCAAGCGATCAGCATCGCAATGAAGAGCGTCGTAGATGCGGCTGCCGTTGCCTTGCTGTCAGCGAAGACGCCTCAGCAATTGGCGGATGCCGCGAACGTTTTTGCAGAGGCAACGTTTGCCGCACCTGCAGATGCCAACAAGCTTGCGGGCGCGCGCGCAGTGGTGCAAGCCGCACGCACAGCGGCCGGAGCACCGAATGCTTCTCCGCTTAATGTGCTGGGAGCTGCTGTTGGCGCTGTGCCGGCGGCCGGCGACCCAAAGGTTGGTGGAGAAGCTGTTGCCAATGAGATCGTCAGACTCATCAATGAAGATACCAAGATGGTCGCGGCGGCGGCTGAAAATATGGCGCTCGAAGCCAACGCGCCCACCGCAGCCGCGATTCGAGTGGCTCCGATTGCAAAGGCAAAGCTGGACCTTGGTGTTCTCAAGTTGGAGGCGGCCAATCCCGGGGCATGGGGCAATGGATTGCGTGTCAGGGTTGATAATGATATTGATGTCAGCAAGCCCAACAAGGAGGACCTTTTCAATCTCACGGTTCAGCTAACCGAAGGATCATCAAAACAAACTGAAATCTTTCGGAATGTTTCGTGGCGTACCACTGATGCGAGGTCTGTTAAGACCGTGCTTGAAAACGAATCTACGTTGATTAGACTCCAAGATGGTCTAAACGTGACGGGACGCCCAGCAGATCATCCCAATCCTGCTACCGGGAAAGATGTCTTCGATGCTTCTGAGTCGTCGTCTACAGGCGTTGCGGTGGCAGACTCGGCAAGTGACGGCATTGATCCCTCTTCGGCTGACTATATCGGCAGCGCGGGCGACAAGACCGGCATCAATGCATTGGAGAAAGCGGACTTGTTCAACTTGCTCTGCATTCCTCCGGTTGCCCATACAGCCGATGTTAATATCGATGTGGATAATTCTGTCTGGACCAAGGCCGCGGAATTTTGCGATAAGAAGAGGGCAATGCTAATCGTTGATTCGCCCGACGGGTGGAACAAGAAGGAGGACGCGACGACGAAAATCGTCGCCTTCCGATCTGCCGCCACAACAAGCAAGAACGCCGCTCTGTTTTTCCCGCGTCTTCTTCAGCCCAATCCGCTGAAGAAAAACCAGAAGGAGCGCTTTGCCTCCTGCGGCGCCGTCGCCGGGGTGTTTGCGCGCACCGATACTCAGCGCGGAGTCTGGAAAGCGCCCGCCGGCCTTGATGCGACGCTCGTCGGTGTGCCGGAGCTTTCCGTTTCCCTCACCGATCTCGAAAACGGCGAACTGAATCCGCTCGGAGTCAATTGCCTGCGGAACATGCCGGCCGCCGGGAATGTGGTCTGGGGAGCGCGCACGATGGAAGGGGATGACCGCCGCGCCTCCGAATGGAAGTATATTCCCGTGCGGCGCACCGCGCTGTTTATTGAGGAGACGCTTTATCGCAATACACAATGGGTCGTATTCGAACCGAACGACGAACCGCTTTGGGCACAGATCCGCCTCAACATCGGCGCCTTCATGCACAGCCTCTTCCGTCAGGGAGCATTTCAAGGGGCCACGCCGCGGGAAGCCTATTTCGTGAAGTGCGACAAGGAAACCACGACCCAGAATGACATCAACAACGGAATCGTCAACATCATCGTCGGCTTTGCGCCCCTGAAGCCGGCCGAATTCGTGGTGATCAAGCTTCAGCAGATAGCCGGGCAAATTCAAGTCTGAAACAAGGAGATGCAGTCGTGCCGCCATTTACCGTTAACACACTTCGTTTCGACCCCTATAAGGGCTTCAAGTTTCGCGTCAAGTGGGATGGCCGCTATGTCGCCGGCGTGAGCAAAGTCGGCGCATTGACGCGTACCACTACTCCGGTCGAGCATCGCGAAGGCGGCGATCCGAGCAGCAGCCGCAAATCGCCCGGACGCACCGAGTTCGCCGCAATTACGCTGGAGCGCGGGGTCACACACGATCTCGAATTCGAGAATTGGGCCAACAAGGTCTGGAACTACGGCGCGGGTCTGGGAGCGGAGACGTCGCTCAGGGATTTCCGCAAGGACATCATCATTGAGCTGTACAACGAGGCCGGACAAAAGGTGATTGCCTATAACGTCTTTCGCTGCTGGGTGTCCGAGTATCGCGCCATACCAGACCTCGACGCCAGCGGCAACGCCGTAGCGATCCAGTCCATCAAGCTCGAAAACGAAGGCTGGGAACGCGACGAAGCGGTGACCGAGCCTACGGAACCCTCCCTCTAAACGAGGTTTGCTGTGACTGCTCCCGATCCCGCGCAGATCTTCGATCTCTGGGAATCGCTGCCTTCGCTCCACCCGGTGGATCAAGCGCTCACGATGCTTGTGGCCGCGTCGCCGGACACAACGTATCACGACCTCGCCGAACTCAGCATCGGCGCGCGCGATCGCAAGCTCTTCGAGCTCTACGCGCTCCTCTTCGGACCTACATTGTACGGTTTCGAAAACTGCCCCGCGTGCGGCGCGCCGGTCGAGTATGCGTTCAATATCGAGACAGTGTTCGAGTTTGCCGAACAGGCGGCGCAAAAGCCGGTCTCGCTGCCGCCGGACGCTTTCCGCTTGCCGAACAGCCATGATCTCGCGGCACTGGCGTCTTGCGACTCGACCGCCGATGCCCGCCGTTTGCTCATGAAGCGTTGCGTCCTTCTTGCCGACGGCAGCGCAGGCGAGAACGCCGAAGGCATGTCGCAAGTGCTTGCCGATGCGCTCGCCGCCGCCGATCCCTTCCTGGACTTGAGCATTGAGCTATCCTGTCCGGCCTGCGCTCATGCCTGGCAGCGGATTCTCGATCCTGTTCCCTTCTTGCGCCAGCAGTTTGCTCATCGCGCGCAGCAGCAATTGCATGAGGTGCACAGCCTCGCGCTCGCCTATGGCTGGGCGGAAGCGGATATTCTTGCCATGCCTCCCGCGCGACGGCGATTCTATGTGAGGCTGCTCGACGCGTGAACGACTTCTATTCCAGACTATTCGAGCGGGTTCATGAATCCGATCATGTGGCCAAACCGCTGGTCAGCTCGGACGTGTTTTGGTTGCCCAATGCCGGGCCGCCGGCTGAACCTCCACGCGTCATGGACGACGGGAGTATGGCACATGAGCACGAAATGACAAGAGCTGCGGCGCTGCCATCGCCCGCGGCGGCACAAAAGCAGGGTCCTTCGCTGCTGGCGTCAAAGCTCGCGTTGTGGGAATCAGATCCTACTCCTCAGCGGACGCCTCCGCAACTTGCTAATTCTGTTGCTGATACTCCTCAACTTGTCGTAGAAGTCCCTCAGTCTCGGCGTGTTGATTCGATAGCGCCTTCCGTGTCGGCAACGCGCATGCTCACAAGTAGCCCGGAACACACGGATTCAGCTTCTCCTTCATTGCCTCCTGCGCCGCCCGTGCGCACAAAGAACCGGGAGCGCGCGGATTCGGTCAACTCGCCGCCCAGTCCTCAACCTGTCGCGGCGCTCGATCTCGTGGCATTGGTTTCGTCGCCGATCAGGCGCAGTGAGGTCGCCGTTGCGCCGACTCAGCGTGAGCGCCCTCGGCTTCCGTTTCTGATGCCACTCAAAGTTGGTAATGCTGCGGAGCGGCGTGAACGTTGGCAGGGAGACGATCACACGCGCGAAAAACCGTTTGCGCTCACCGCGCGGCATGAACGCCCGGCGCGCACGCGTTCTGACGAGGAGCCGACAGTGCATATTCATATCGGCCGCATCGAAGTGCGCGCGGCGATACCCCTGCCGGCCCGTCGCGTGGCGCCGTCTCCACCGAAGCCCACCGTCAGCCTGGACGACTATCTGAATAAAACTCGTAGGCGCGAGCCATGAGCGGAGTCCGCGCGATCGCTGCCGTGACGGCGGCTCTGCGCAAGAGGATCGAGATTTCGGTCAAGAGCGAGATCTCGGATGCCTCCGTGACGACTTTGCCTCCCGATCGCGCGCGCACCGCGAAAGAAGGGCACCAGCTCAATCTCTTTCTCTATCAGACCGCGTGGAATCCCGCGTTCAGCAATCGCGGGATCCCGTGGAAAACCAATCCCTCTGAAGGCGGCGCAACCCCGGTTGCGCTGAATCTGCGCTACCTCTTGACCGCCTATTACGGCGAACATGATGAAGGCGTGGATTTCAGCACCGATCCCGAACATCTGAAAGCTACTCACACGGTTCTTGGCGCCGCTCTGCGTGTGCTTCACGACGCTCCCCTTTTGGAGGCGCAGGATCTCACTGCAGCGTTGGGGACAAAGGACCCCCCGGACAACGTCTTCGACGTGGCGGAACGCGCGCGCATTTCGCCGTTGGATCTGAGCATCGAGGAAATGTCCAAACTCTGGAGCAGCTTCCAAACTAATTATCGCCTGTCCATTGCCTTCGAAGTTGCGGTCGTGCTCATCGAAAGTGCCGTGCCGAAAAAGTCCGCGCTCCCTGTCCTCACTCGCGGACGCGAAGATGAGGGTCCCCGGGTGGTCACCATGCCGCCCTCGTTGTCTGAAGCTGTCCCGCCGCTTCCGCTTCCGGCCGCACTTTTGGGACGACTGTTTATCCTGCGCGGATCCGGACTGAATCGCCCTGGCTGGGCCATCCGCTTGACTCACCCTCAAGTCAAGAAGTCCCGTGTGCTCTACCCGCAGCCGGGCGGATCGGAGAGCGAAATCACACTTCTCTTGCCGGACGGGTCCACGCCGGCAAACATCTGGTTAGCGGGTGTCTGCACGCTCGCGGCAATAACTAAGCTGTATCCAACCGATATTCTCCATGAACCCGGCAGCACCGAATTGCTGGACATTCCGCTGATCAGTTCCAATGAAGTTGTTTTGCCTGTCGCTCCGGTAATCAATGGCGGCCCGTTTACCGCACTAAAGGATTCCACGTTCACACTTCCGCTCGCCCATCCGGTGCGAACCGATCAGCGCGTCAAGTTCCTGCTCAATGATCAGGAGTGGCCGGTCATCATGCCAAACCCTGCGGTTCCACAATATGTGAATTCGGTAGATGCCAAGTTGACGGGTTTGGCCGTGGGGACGTATCGGCTTCGACTGCGCGTGGGCGGCGTGGACAGTATTCCGTTGAAGATCAATCTGCCCGGTGATCCGCAAATCATACCGCTGCCGCCGACATTTGACGTCAATCAGATTCTCAAGATAACGCCGTGATATCGCTTCCCAATGATAACTCTGTGCATGGGCAGCTGATGAAGGAGTTAGCGCGCCTTCGAGCGCGGCTCGAAGCTCATCGCGACGGCATGGCCCTCCCCGACGTTTCCCGCGAAACGACACCGGAGCCGGAAACACCTGCGCTTGCCATCCTGTGCCGGACCTTTCGTCTAAGCTCATTTGAAAGAGACCTGCTGCTGCTGTGCGCGGCTGTCGAACTCGATGCGGCCTTTGCTCCTCTTTGTGCCGCCGCGCAGGGTGATCCGAATCGCCCCTATCCGACCTTCGGACTGGCGCTCGCCGCGCTCGAATCGCCGCACTGGAGCGCGCTGCTTCCTGCTGCGCCGCTCCGGCGATGGATGCTTATTCGCTCGAGCTTCGAACGCGGCCTGACCAGCTCTCCGCTGCGCATCGATGAGCGGATTCTGCATTTCATCTTGGGGCTGCAGTATCTCGATGAAGAGTTGACGGAGACAGTCAAGCCGCTCATTCCCGCTGAAGAGCTTCCGGTCTTTCGCATGAACGTCGTGGATCGGCTGGCGCAACTCCTGGACGGCCGGCAGCCGATCGTGCTGTGCGGCCGCGATCCGATGGAGCTGCGCACCATCGCCGCTTTGGCCTGTGCCAAAGCCGGTTGTCCGCCGTTTCATCTCTCGACCGCGAACGTGTATGCCGTCGCTTCCGAACCGGCACACTTTCTCCGCCGCTGGGAACGCGAGGCTGTGCTGTCGAATGCGGCATTGGCCGTGGAAATTACGGAGCGCTCGTCCAATCTGGACGCCTTCCTGCCGTCGCTCTGGGCAACGTGTGAAACGTGCGGCTGTCCGCTGATTGTCACCGCTCGCGACCGCGCCGATGTCCAACTCCCGCCGGCCGCGTATCTGGACGTGGATCCGCCTTCTCCCGTAGAGAACAGACTTTTGTGGGAAGCGGCCGCGGCGCGCGTGGAGCTTCCGCTCAACGGCCAACTTCGTCCAGTGCTGGCCCAGTTCTCGCTGTCCGATGCACAAATTCAACTCGCCATGCGCGAAGCCGCCGGATTGCTGAGTCAAGCGGATCATTCGGGTGATCCAACCGCGAGTGTTGAAGACTATCTCTGGGATTTCTGCCGCAATCAAACCCGTCCACGCCTCGAGGGTCTGGCGCAGCGCATTCCCTCGACCGCAAGTTGGGAGGATTTAGTGCTCCCGGAGTTGCAGACCGATGCGCTGAAGATGATCTGCGCGCAGGTGCGCCAGCGCTATGCCGTGTATCACGAGTGGGGATTTGCCCGGCGCCATCGCCGCGGATTGGGCATCAGTGTGCTCTTCACCGGGCCGAGCGGAACGGGAAAAACCCTTGCCGCGGAGATCCTCGCACAGCAGCTCCGTCTGGATCTCTATCGCATTGACCTGAGTGCCGTCGTCAGCAAGTACATCGGTGAAACCGAGAAAAATTTGCGCCTGCTGTTTGATGCGGCGGAAGGCTGCGGCGGCGTGCTGCTCTTCGACGAGTCGGAGGCGCTCTTCGGCAAGCGCAGCGAAGTTCACCACAGCCATGACCGCTTCGCCAACATCGAGATCGCGTATTTGCTGCAGCGCATGGAAGCCTTTGGCGGATTGGCGATTCTCACCACGAACATGAAAAGTGCGCTGGACAACGCTTTTCTGCGTCGCATTCGCATGATCGTTCAGTTTCCCTTTCCCGAGACGAAGCAGCGCGAACAAATCTGGCAGAAAGTCTTTCCGCCCGAGGCGCCGACCCACGAGTTGGATTTCGCCCTGCTCGCGCGGCTCTCGGTGACCGGCGGGAGCATCCGCAACATCGCCCTCAATGCCGCCGCGATCGCCGCCGATATCGGCCGGCCGATCGGTATGAACCACGTCCTGCGCGCCGCCAAGATCGAGTACGCCAAACTCGAGCGGCAGCTGACCGAAATCGAATGGACCACTGCATGAAAGTCGTGCTGCATATTGACGAGATCGCCGTGGAGGGTATTCCCGTGAACGACCGTGACGGCCTCCGCCGCTCGCTTCAGTTGGGGCTCGAGCGCTCGCTGCGTCGCCAATTTTCGCCCGGCGCTCAAAGTGGGGATCGCGAGACCGACAATGCCCGCCGCGAGAATTTTTCCGATCCCACGCGAACGGACGCACTGAGCGATATAATTGTGCAACGCGTCGGTCAGACGGTGCAGAACCGGCTCGCGTCGGCTCCTCCAAGTAAGGGTACGAAATCATGAGCGCCACCACGCACGCCGTCCTGCAGCGCAAATGTTCCTGCGGAAAGGATGCCGATCACGGCGAGTGCGAGACCTGCAAAAAGAAGCGCAAGTCCGCACAGTTGCAGCGCAAGGCGGTCTCTGCCTATGCGCCGGAATACGCGCCGCCCATCGTGCATAAGGTGCTCAACTCGCCGGGCCAACCGCTTGATCCGCAAACCCGCGCCTTCATGGAACCCCGCTTCGGCCATGACTTTAACCAAATTTCTATACATTCACCTTCGGCAGGAGCGATAAGTACTAAGCTGAGTATTGGCACGTCCGGAGACAGATATGAGCAAGAAGCGGATCGCATCGCAGATCGAATGATAAGCCACCCGCTTGCCGATAATAACTTGTCGCCGATTCAACGCAATTCAGAACACGCAGCGAATCAAAATCTGCAAAGTGGGCTTGGCCACGACTTCTCACATGTGCGTGTCCATCTTGACCCTGTTGCCGAGCAGTCAGCCCGAGACCTTAATGCCAAAGCCTACACTGTGGGCCATCACGTCGTATTCGGCGCCGGGCAATACGATCCTAAGACACATGAGGGCAAAAAGTTGCTTGCACATGAACTGACGCACGTCGTGCAGCAGGCACAACTGCCCGGGAAGTCCCGGCCCTTGCAGCGGCAGGCAAAATGCTCGCTCGACCACATCAAGAAAGAGTGCGCCGGCGCCGCGGCGTCCTGCATGACCGTTGATGACTATTGCAAGAAGAAGTTTCCTAAATCTGAGGATATCGCTGCTCACAGGAAGCGCGGTGTGGACGAAGCAAATCGGTTGGCGGCGACAGCGCCCAATGCGGCGGCTAACATGCTGCATTTTCTTGGAAACACGGGGGCAGAAAGAACTATGCCGACGGAGGTTTTCGCAAATCACGCGGAGACGAAGTCGGCGCTGATGAAGCACCGAAGCAAGTTCCTGGAAGGAGTCCGAAAACGGCTTGAAAAGGGTACCGTCAAGCCAAATGTGTTGTCGGAGCAAATACCGTGGACCGACACAGCCGACGCTTTTTCCTATTTCAAGAAAGATGACCTTGGTTACGCCGTTGGCGGCTATACCTTGTGCTCAAAAGTCAAAGTGATTGCCAAGCCGATGCCAGGAAATCAATTCGAAGTGACTTTTGCGGAGTGGAAAATCCAAGCTTTTGACTGTTACAACTGGGATCCCGGCAAAGGGGTCCCGGGCGTGGACGATAAAGACCTATGTTGTATCGAAAACGCCGGATTGGCCAAACATTTCGAGATTAGGACAGACGTCTGGGACAATGCTGATGCAGACTCGATGAAAAGCGAGGTCATCTCAGCTAAGGTCCCTTGAGTCCCCCCGCTCCGCGGCCCACGTCTTTGGCAAAGACTCTTGCATGCCGCAAGTACAATTAGCTACGAGGATTATCATTGCAAACCTTGACCAAAGGTTCCCACGGTCCCGCCGTCCGCGAGCTGCAAAAGCTGCTGAACAAGCGCGGACTGATTGTCGAAGTTGACGGCGATTTCGGCACCCAGACATATAACGCGGTGCGTGCGTTTCAGTCCCAGAATCTGGACCAGCACGGCCAGCCGCTCGTGGTGGACGGCAAGGTCGGCCCAATCACGTGGTGGAGTCTGACGCATCCGAAGCCACTCATCGAAATTTTCAGCGTTGTGGACTTCCGCAAGATGCCGCCCGCTGCGGCGGGAGGAAGTGCGACCGGACGCGCGGCGCTCAAAGCGGCTATCGGAGAATTAAACGCCGGAGCGGGGGAGGAAGGTGGAAACAACAAGGGCAGGTGGGTGCGAAAATACCTGAACGGCCTGGCGCCGGAAGGCTCCAGCTGGTGCGCAGGATTTGTGAGTTGGTGTTTCGCCCAAAATCCTTCGGGCGCGCCGTTCACCTACACCGTCGGCGCGCGCGACATGCTCCGCCAGTTCAAACAGCAGAGTTGGGCGCGCGAGCCGAACAGCGGTTACGAACCGCTTCCCGGCGACATCGTCGTGTGGTGGCGCGTGCATGCCGTCGGCTGGCAGGGACATGTCGGCCTCGTGCATCAACTTAAGGACGGTATGCTGTACACGATCGAGGGCAACAAGAGCCCGCAGGTGCAGGGCTTCTCCTATGTCTCCAGCCGCATGGAACAACTCTTAGGGTTCGGCCACACTCCGTGATTGATGACGACACGCGGCTATCGAAGAAAAGCAACTAATTCCCGCCAGCGAGTGGAGGCACCCCTGATTACATACGGAGGACCTTTCATCATGTCTCTGTTTGCCGGCTTATACTTTTATGAGATTGTCCTGCTGGTGCTGGGAGTCATTCTCTTTGTTCCGTTGACGGTCGTGCTCACGATCAATGCGCTCAAGGGCAAAGACATCAAGGGGCTGCTGCCTTTCATGGGCGTTGTGGTGCTCATGATCGGCTTCTCCAGCTTTCAAAAGATCAAATACGACAACGGGGTGATCGAAGTGGAGAAATTCGCGCACGCCGCCGCCGCCGGAGATTCTACGGCGGTGGTAAAAATGGACGCGAAAATAGCGATGCTGGCGCCGCGGGGAAAATCAGACCCGAATACTCTTCTGAGGTTTGCTAAAGCAAAGGCGATTGTCGGCGACTCGCTTTCGGCCTTGACCTATGCCGATTCGGCCCTAAGAGCTGAGCCGAGGCTTCCCGGGGCAAGGGAATTTAAGCAAACAGTTCTGACGCCGCGCGTCGATCTCGAGCGAACGACGGCCCAATTCAATGCGAATCCGCGCAACCCCCAGTTGCAGAAGGAACTGACCGTAAAAGTTCAAGATTACGAACGAAGGCCCGACACCAGCGCCCTCGGCTCAATCAGTAAGGCGAATGCCCGAGAGGCCATCGGCGATACGGCGGCCGCCCGCAAGCATTTAGACTCGGCGGCCGTTCGAAACCCGAAGTTGGCAAAGAAATATGGGTTTGTGCCAATCCACCATTAATTGCCGTTCATCCTGCAGCGCGAATATATAGAAGTTTCTGACATCCTCAGATGAATTCAGAGCAAGTATTGCAGCGTAAAGGCGCGGGCGAAAGCGGCGCCGTCCACGGCCAGCGTGACGAACGCCGGAAGAAAAAGGATTCCGGCAAGCTGCAGCGCAAGGCGGTCTCTGCGTATGCTCCGGAGTACGCGCCGCCGATTGTCCACGACGTCCTGTCGTCCCCCGGCCAGCCGATCGATCTAGAGACCCGCGCCTTTATGGAGCCGCGCTTCGGCCATGACTTCAGCCGCGTGCGCATTCATACGGATGAGCGCGCGGCGGAATCGGCGAAAGCGGTATCGGCCCATGCCTACACGGTTGGAACAAACATTGCCTTTGCACATGGGCGGTACGCGGCGCAGACTCCGGCGGGGCGAAGATTGCTCGCTCACGAACTCACGCACGTCGTGCAACAAAACGCCGGATCCGGTGTGCTTGGCTCTTTGCAAATGGATCCTCGGGATTCGGCCGATGAGCGTGAAGCGAGTATCGTTGAACGCAGTTGCGAGCAGCCCCGAGTGATTCGCGTGAGCGCGGCTCGACCGTTGCTGCAGCGACAGCCATCGCAGAAGGCTACGAAGGAAGAAGCGGTGTCCGGTGAAGGTGGTCTAATAAGCGATGAATCGCGAAAGCGCGCATCTGTCATTCTCAGTCCGGATGATACGCTACTGACAGTTGCCAAGGCTGTTCTGAAACAGTGGACGGAGGCCGCACCGTTTACTCCGCCCGCAGGAGCGCCGGCAGTAGCTCGCGCCTCATTGGACGCAACGCAACTGGCGAAAGGATTGGCGGTCTACAATCGCTACTATCTGGCCTTGCCGAAAATGGACAAGTGGAAAGAGGGCCTGCGATTTCCGCTGCCAATCGAAATCAATCCGGTCACCGGCGAGCGTAGCGTAAATTCGAGCTTGATCTCCTTGCTGGCGGCGTCCTTTGATCCGTCCTGGGAACCGCTGCTGGCGGTAAAAGCGAACCGGAATGTGCCGCCCGACTCGGCAGATGTTGAGGCTCTTGCCAAACAGTTTCTCAGTGCCAACCCCGATGCTATCGGCCGGGGAATTCATCTCTCCACGCGCGGCCTGACCAACGCAGTCGAATCCGAGCCGTTCATTTCCGCAGTGTTTCGTCAGGCGGGTGCTGATAGCTTTGACACTGCCTTGGCCTTCATGGATAGCATCGTCATTCACCAATTTGATTTGATGGCCTCTCAGCATTCAGGTCGAGCCGTGATTGATACGGTCCGCAAGGCTCTCGCCGCAGCTCCTGCAAATCTCAGCGAGGCGCAGAAGGCCAGCCTCACTCGAGCGCAGACCATACTGAGTAGGTTTGGAGTCTTCAGCGCCGCCGCCGCCGCCGCTTTCCAAAGTCAATACTCGAGTAGCCCGGGGAGTTGCATGGATGCCGTCTACTCTGGGATTGGTGGTTTGTGTTCCACGGGGGTTTCGAAATCTGTGAGAGCTCAAGTTGGGAGGGAGGCAAGAGAACTGGACGCCCGCCTTCACCCCGAGTCTCGTAATGATCGGTCTCGGAAGCACCCCACGAACAATATGGACCGATTGATGGATACCATGCGTAAACGCGGCAAGGCCGGCCCCATGATCGAGATCAAATACTACGGGAAGTCCAAATCATGGAAACCGGCGCCGGAAGCGATGATCTTAAGTTTGACACAGGCGGACGTGCCTGGGTGGTATTTCTTCGGTCTCTCGTTGCACGGGGCCTACCATTCCGTCATTCTCGTGGTCGACAAGACAGACCCCGACAATCCACAGGTGTACTGGATGGATCAGTTCACAACGGGCTTTGGTGGCCAGTGGACTCCCAGACTTGGCGCCTATGTGAACGAGAACAACGTCACCGGCGTTCTCGAAGCAAAGATGGCGAAAGTCGTACCCAGCTACGGATTTAGTGAGTCTAAGATTTGGCAGATTCTTCCGACCGCGGACACTCTAATGGAGATCCGTTAGCTGGGCTGACTTACACGCGTCTTCATGAACTGCCCGGGAAGACATGCTCGCAAGCCGGTGTCAAATGAAGATTCTGATTTCAGACATTCTCAAGTGTTCAATTCCTTGGTATCCTCTTAGAAATTCCATTCGCATGACCGGCTACTCCCGTTCCCCGCGCACGCAGAAAGGCGCGATCGTCGCCCTGGATCTGCCGCTGCCCACTATTATCATCTTCCAGTACAACCCGACGCAGCTCAGCCGCACGCTGACGGCACAGGCGGCACAGGGCGAAGGGGACAGCGGCGAAGCCATGCGCCTCAAAGGGCCGCCGCGCGAGTCCATCACGCTCAAAATCGAACTTGACGCCGCCGACCAGCTGGAGAAGGAAAACAAAATCGCCGGCATGCTTGGCTTGCATCCCACGCTGGCCGCGCTGGAGTTGCTGCTCTATCCCAAGTCCGCGCTGGTGATCGCCAACAAGGCACTCGCGATAGCGGGCGTCATGGAAGTTCTTCCGCCCGAAGCTCCGCTCACGTTGCTGGTCTGGGGCCTCAAGCGCGTGGTTCCCGTGCGCATTAAGAGCTTTGCTGTCACCGAAACCGCCTTCGATCCTAACCTCAATCCCATTCAAGCCGAAGTGGACCTGGGGCTGGATGTTCTGACCTATCAGGATTTGGGATTACTCAGCGTCGGTGGGATGATCTCGATGGCGCATCAGGTGATCAAAGAAGCCATGGCTCTCGTAGAGGGCGCCAAGAACATCTCCGGCGCCGCGGATGGTTCGATCAAAACCGCGATCGGAGGCTAAACGACCATGTTCGATTCGACCAGTCGCTATTTCCCGCTCGAGACCGCCACCCTTGAGCGGCGCAACGAAGACGGCAGCGTCACTCAAACCCGCTACGTCAAAAGACGTTTGCTGGACAAGGTGGACAACCGCTTTACGTGGGTCGGAACTCACAAGGTGCAGTCCGGCGAACGCCTCGATAACATTGCCGCCCGCTACTTCGGCGATCCGACGCTCTTCTGGCGCATCTGCGACACGCAGCTCGAACCCGATCCGTTTGCACTCTTGGATATCGCGATCTCGACCGGACAACTGTTGCGGATCGGCTATCGTCTTCCCTCTGCTTAGACAATGCTTACCTCGCAACTTGGCATTCAGCTTGTTCTCTGGATGGGAAGAGTCGTTCCCACGCCGCCGCCGCCGTTCGTCCTTGACGCGCTGCAAAGCGTACAGGTCACGAATGACGCGAAATCGGGTGACGGTTTCCAACTGACTTTTCGCCTCACCAAGCAAGCCGGCCTCGAATACAATCTTCTGGCGACCGGGATCTGCGAGCCGATGACGCGCGTCATTCTCGGCGTCGCGCGGGGAATAATTCCCGAAGCGCTGATTGACGGCATCGTGACGCATCATGAAATCACCCCCAGCAACGAACCCGGCCAGTCCACCCTCACGATCACCGGTCGCGACGTCACCGCCGCCATGGATCTTGAAGAGAAAGATGACGCCTTTCCCAATCAACCTGACTTTGTGATTGTCAATCGCCTGCTTCTGAATTATGCGAAATACGGCATCGTGCCGAAGGTCATGCCCACGTCCAATGTCCCGGTCGAAGTGAACGAGGTTCCCCGGCAGGCGGAAACGGATCTGCAAGCTATCCAGCGCATGGCGACAGCCAACGGTTACGTGTTTTTTGTGGAGCCGCTCACGTTCGGCGTCAATCGCGCCTACTTCGGCCCCGAAGTCCGCGTCGGCCTTCCGCAATCTGCACTTAATATCAATCTCGGCCCCGCCACCAATGTCTCCTCGCTGAGTTTCACTATGGACGCGCTTGCTCCGGTCGGCACAAAGGGAAGCTTCATCGATCCGTTCTTCGGGCTCACGCTCCCGATTCCGCCGCTGCCATCGCTCAAGCTGCCGCCCCTCGCTCTGCGTCCAGTTGCGCCCTTGCGCACCGTTCGCCTGCGCGACACTGCTAACCGAATGCCAACCGACGCCGGCGTGGCTGCTCTTGCCCGAACGATGAACGCGCCGGATGCCGTGACGGGAAACGGCTCGCTGGATGCCCTGCGCTATGGCGGCGTGCTTCGCGCGCGGCGACTTGTCGGCGTGCGCGGCGCCGGCCTCTCGTACGACCGCTTTTACCTTGTCAATCGCGTCACGCACTCGATCTCGCGCGGCAAATACACTCAGAGCTTCTCCCTCTCGCGCGAGGGCACACTCCCTACAACCCCGCTGGTGCGGCCATGAGTCAATTCTTCGGCAAATATCGCGGTGTCGTCACGGACATTAATGACCCGCTAATGCTTGGCCGCATCAAGGCCAAAGTCCCCGATGTGTTGGGCGACAAGGAGAGCGGCTGGGCATTGCCCTGCGCTCCCTTCGGCGGTTCCCAAACGGGATTCTTCGCGCTGCCGACCAAGGATGCGCTGGTATGGATCGAGTTTGAACAAGGCAATCCCGCGAAGCCGATCTGGTGCGGTTGCATGTGGACGAATCCTGCCGATGTCCCGTCGGAGCTCAAGGTGCCGCCTTATAAGAAGCTCATGATCGTTACCGAAGGCGGGCATTCGATCACCCTCGATGACACGCCCGGTAAAGGCGGCATCATCCTCGAAACCTCCGACGGGCAAAAGATCGAAATGACGCCCGTCAAACTGGAAATCACCAACGGCAAGGGGGCCACGATCTCGATGCAAGGCCCCCAAATCAGTTTCAATGACGGCGCCCTCGACGTTCAATAGTAATGTCCGCCTCCATCGTTAACCAATCGGCTGTTGTCATGTGTAAGCACGGCGGCACTGCCCAGCCCACATCCGTCGAATCGCGTGTTCAGGTTGACCGCAGCCCCGTCGTCACGCAGGCGGCGACCTATCAGATTTCGGGCTGCGCTCTCTCCTCTTCCGGAAACCCATGCGTGACCGGTAATTTCGTCACCGCCGCCACGCGTGTTCTGGCCGGCGGCGTGCCCATCCTCTTGCAGGACAGCCAAGCGGTTTGCGTTCCCAATGGCACTGGTGTGACCATCACGGTTACTAAACCTCGCGTGTCGGCACAATGAACACGACCATAGATCTCCCCTACCACTTCAATCCTCACGGACGAACGGCGGTCCCCACTGAACATGACCGCGTTCGACAAATGATCGAGCAGGTGCTCTTCACGGCTCCGGGCGAGCGCGTCAACCGCCCCACCTTCGGCAGCGGCCTGCTGCAGCTCGTCTTCGCTCCTAACGGTGACGTGTTGTCGGCGGCGACGGAAGTCGCCGTTCACGCCGCGCTCCAGCAATGGCTGGCCGATGTCATTCAGGTGGAACAGGTCAGCGTCCGCGCCGAAGACTCGGCTCTGCATGTCACAGTAGTTTACTCGCCACTTGGCTCGGAGCAGCGTCAGGTCGCCCAATTCACCCGCGCAATGTAAACATGGCACCGCAATACTGCTGTAGAAATAACGAGCGCCGCGACGACTTGCTCAATGCGGTAACGAATCCGGCGAAAATCAACGGTATAGACTACCTGACCGTTCTTGACTCTGAAGCTCTCACCGACGCTCTCCGCCAGCACACGTTGCTGCTCTATTTCCTGCTGCCGCTGAACCCCGGATTGTCTGTACAGAATATTCGCATTGATGGCGGCACCCGCATTGCCCCCGTCCGCCCGGTCTGGGCGCACAAGGCCGGCCAGATCCCCGCCGGCGTTGTGTCCCAAGAGGAAGCCGCCTGGTACGCCACACTTCCTAACTACGATCATATTCTGGTCATCCGTGTGGATCGCGCCGGCGATTTTTCCCGCTATAAGCTCTCCCTCCGCGAGCGTGCGGCGTCCGACAAACTTCCGGCGAATTTCGATGAGCTGCTTTCGGAAGTTGACTTCTCGTTCAAGGTCGAGTGCCCCTCGGCTCTGGATTGCCGCACGCTTCCCGCGTGCCCTCCGCTGCAGCGTGTGGAACCGGCGATTGACTATCTGGCGAAGGATTACGACAGCTTTCGCCGGCAGATGCTCGACCGCCTGCATCTGCTGCTGCCGGCGTTCCAGCCGCATCCTGCCGATGCCACCACCGTCCTCGTGGAACTGCTCGCGTACACCGGCGACGACTTGAGCTACTATCAGGATGCGGTTGCCACGGAAGCCTATCTGGGCACCGCGCGCCGGCGCACCTCCATCCGCCGCCATACCAAATTGCTCGACTACGCCCTGAACGACGGCCGTAATGCCCGCGCGTGGGTTCACGTGGATCTCGAAGGCGCCGCGTCGCTTCAACTGCGGCGAGGCACCGTCATCCGCATCGGCTCCAAACGGGACGAAACGGTGGTGATTGATCTTTCCGCCTATGCCGCGGAGCCGGCGGATGATGCCATCGTGTTCGAAACGATGCACGCTGTCACTCTCTGGAAGAGTCATTCGCCGATCGAGATCTACACGTGGGGCGAGTTGCAATGCTGCCTCCCGCAAGGCGCCACCCGCGCCACGCTGGTGGATGATCCGGCCGGCACGCTTCACTTGCAGAAGGGCGATTTCCTGCTCTTTGAAGAGGTGAAAAGCCCGACGGACGGCTTACCCGTGAATGCTAATCCCGAGCGCCGTCATGTCGTCCGTATCACCGGTCTCAAAAAGGGGCATGACACGCTCAAGAATGTGGATGTGTTAGAGGTGGAGTGGGGAATCGAAGACGCGCTGTCGTTTCCGCTCTACCTTTCGGTGCGTCTGGCGGATAACCGTGACGTCACTTCGGTCAGCGTTGCCCGCGGCAACATCGTTCTGACCGATCATGGCCGCACCATCGCCGCGGATAAGCTTGATCCTCCCGAGGTGCCGAAAAACGCCCGCTACAAGTCTTGCCTCACTCGCGGCCCGCTCACCTTCGCCGAGGATGTGGATTTAAGGCCGCTCACGCTTGCCGATGATGCGGATTCAGAGCCGGTTCGACTCAGCGCGCAGGCAATCATGGAGCGTAAAGACAGTCGTCCGTTCGCCCAAGTCACGCTCACGGATCAGGAAGGCACGCTCTGGACCGCTAACGATGATCTGCTGGAAGCGGATGAGTATGATCCGCTGTTCGTTGTCGAGACCGAAGACGACGGCACCGCCGCTCTCCGCTTTGGTGATGGAGTTGATGGCCGGCAGCCCGAAGCGAATGTCAAGTTCGCGGCCACCTATCGCATCGGCAACGGCGCGCGCGGCAACGTCGGTCGTGACAGCTTGCGCGACATCGTCGGTTTGTTCTCCGGCCTCACGCTTCGAGTACGCAACCCATTGCCTGCACGCGGCGGACGCGATCCGGAGTCTATCGAACAAGCCGTACTTTTTGCCCCCGATGCCTTTCGCGTGCAGGAACGCGCCGTGACGGAACCGGACTACGCAGTCATCGCTCAGCGCGACGCGCGCGTGCAAAAAGCCGCCGCCACGTTCCGCTGGACCGGCAGCTGGCACACGGTCTTCACGTCCGTGGATCGCCGCGGCGGAGAAGGCCCCGATCCCGTGCTGCAGGAGGATCTCCTCCGTCGCTTGAACGGCTATCGCATGGCCGGCATAGATCTCGAGATGCGCCCGCCGCGCTACCTCCCGCTTGATATTCTTGCTCGCATCTGTGTCAAGAACGGCTATTTCCGCGCCCAGATATTCCGCTCCTTGATGGCCGTTTTCCACAATCGCACCGGCGCGGATGGACGCCCCGGCTTCTTCCATCCCGATCAATTCACCTTCGGTGACGCGCTCTACTTGAGTCGGCTCTATCAGGTCATCATGGACGTTGCCGGAATTGACTCTGCCGATGTCACTACATTCCAAGTTTGGGGGCGGCTCCCCAATGACGAACTCCCAAAGGGAGTGATTCAACCCGCCCCCGACGAAATCCTCCGTCTTGACAACGATCGGAACTTCCCCGAGAATGGCCGCATCCAATTTGACCTTGTGGGTGGCTTGTGAGTGATCTTCTTTTCACACCGGAATCCTGCGGCGGCTGCCGCGCGGATGGCGCAAACGCCTCCGATGCGACGCTCAATGTCGAAGGATTGAACGCCATCCGCAATCGCCTCGGCACGCATTCCGCCTTCAAAGCCGGAATGCTCGCCGCGCTCACCGCAGTCTCCGACGAATATAACCCGCTGCGCGCCCTCAAGAATCGTGATGATGATGATCCCACGATTGCCTTAGTGGATGCGTGGGCTGTCGTGCTCGACATTCTCTCCTTCTATCAGGAGCGCATCGCCAATGAGGGGTATTTGCGCACCGCCGTGGAGCGCCTCTCCATTCTCGAACTTGCTCGCGCCGTCGGTTATGTGCCGTCCCCCGGCGTTGCCGCCACCACGCATGTCGCATTCCTGCTCGAAAATGCCAAGACGGTGCCGACGATAATTTCTGTTCCGCCCGGCACGCAGCTGCAAAGCATTCCCGGCCCCGAGGAAAAGCCGCAGGTCTTCGAAACGCTCGACGAACTCGAAGCCCGCCGCGCGTGGAATGAAATGACGCCGCGCATGTCCGTTCCCCTGTTGCCCGGACCCAACACGACGTGGGTCTATCTGCTGGGCACCTCGCTCAATCTGCAATCCGGTGATCAACTGCTCTTCGTCAGCGGCGATCGCTTGGACAATTCCCAGAGCGATAACTGGAAGCTTCGTTCGCTTCAGAACGTGGTCGTGGATCGGGATCATAATCGCACCAAAGTCGAGTGGCTGGGTGAGTTCGATGGCGCCGCCATCTTCGGCGACTATCCCTCGGAAGCCAAGATCTACGTGCTGCGCCAGAAAGCCGCCATCTTCGGCTACAACGCGCCGAGTTGGAAGGCGCTCTCTGTGCCGGTCAAAATGGATTACTTAGGCTGCAAAAGCGAGGAGTTCTGCACCATCGGAGATGAATGGCCCAATTACACGGTTTATGCTCGCAGCAATGATGCCAGCAAATCGCCGCTGAACGTAGAGACAGTATTCGTCACCCCGGACGTCATGCAGGCCTCGGAACGTATTCAGCTCAAGGCGTTGCAGGCGGCTATGAAGAGCGGGCAGGACACGGCGGCGGCCGGCGCCAAGTCTGTCCTTCTGACTGCTCAGTCTTTGACCGCGGGTCTCACTTTTGTCACGAAGGCTGGACAGGCCGTCGTCGATCTCCTCGACAAGTTTGTACGCACCGGTCTGAACTCCTCGATCAACGCGCTGAACGCACAGGTCACCGCGTTTACGGAACTCGCAGCATCGAGCTTCGATTACAGACGTCCGGTAGCGTCGCTCAGTGCCCTCGTGACGCAAGCTGACAGGGCGCGCGATACGGCGAGAAATGCGTTGCAAAGCACTATTGACAGTACCAGTGCGGCGCTCCGCGCACTGCCTGAGGTCTCGATCCCGGCGGAAGATCTGGCGGCGGTCGTCAAGACATTTGAAACTGCCGCGCGCTCGTCTTTTGACACGATGAAGCAAGTCACAGCGGCCGCCGGAGCCACAGATTGTGCGGCAGCGGCGGCCGGCACGGCAAAACTCTTCACGCTTCCGATCCCTAAGGGAACGCCTGAGCTGACCTACGTGGATCTAAAGAACGCTGTCCTCAGCGTTCTGGAGACCTACGGAAACGATGCGCCCGCTTCCGCGACGGTCGCCCATGCAGCGTTGATCAGTCCTTATGCAGGAGCCGTTGCTGTTGCCGCGCTCGCGACGGGTGTTGATTTCGTGCCGCTGACAATCTGGAAGGAAGGGTCGCAGCTCACCAAACAGGTAATCTTAGATGAATTCGCGGCTATTGAACGCGAGGCGTGGAAGAAAATCAAGACCAGATATCAAACTCCTCCTGCCGATCCCACCGCGATTGATCTTGACAGAGTCTATACTCGAATTACGCAAGCCACTTGGGCTGTGCTTTCCAAACCCGGCCGTACTGAACTCTTTGCGGTCACCGACGTCCACGAATCCGGCCGCGATGAGTTCATGCTCTCGGGAAAAGTCACGCGGCTTAAGCTGGACGGCCCGAAGTTGAGTGATTTCGAAAAGGATGTCCGCACGACCGCCGTTTACGCCCAGTCTGAAGAACTGACTCTCGCCGAATTCCCGTTGCTGTGGACAGACGTGCAGTCCGAGCTTCCGCTCCCGGTGATGAATGATCGGCTCGATGTCGATCACTTTCTCGCCGGGTCCGGCGAGCCTCGCAAGATTATCGTGACGGGCAAGCGACTTCGCGCCAAACTGCCTCCGAACGAAACGCTCACCGTGACGGCTGCCCCCGGCCTCGTGTTCACCGTTCAGGCGGAAGAGTCTGTTCGCCTCCTCGAAGTCCCGACACCTGTCGATGAAGTGAAGACAATTTTTCATCTCGAAACCGACAACGGCCTTGCCGGCTTCGTCACGGTCGAACAGGACCCCTTCATCTACACGCCCTCATTCGAGAGCGATGAGACCGTCGCCGAAGTCGCCGTGCTCCGGCAACTCACCTCGATCGGCGGACAACCGGCCATTCTTTATCTGCAAAAGTCATTGCGCAATATCTACGACCGCGCCACGGTTAAAGTCTATGGCAACGTTGCCCTCGCTTCTCACGGCGAGACCCACCGCGCCGTGCTCGGCAGCGGCAACGGCGCGCAGAGCTTTCAATCCTTCTCGCTTCCCGACAAGCCCTTGACCCACATCCCCAGCTCGAATCCAAGCGGCTCCGAGTCCACCTTGAAGCTCCGCGTCAATGACATCCTTTGGACGCAAATCAGATCGCTGAATCACGCCGGACTTAAGGACCAAGTTTTTGTGGTCAGTGAAGCCGAAGACGGCAAAGCCACGATTCAATTCGGCGATGGCAAATCCGGTACGCGCCTGCCGACCGGAGTTGAGAATGTCAGCGCGAACTATCGCGCCGGCATCGGGCTTGCCGGTCACGTCCGCGCCGGACAGCTCAGCTTGTTGATGAAGGCGCCGCTGGGAGTCAAATCCGTGGTCGGCCCGTTGCCCGCTGCTGGCGCCGCCGATCCGGAACCTCGCGACCAGATGCGGCAGAATGCGCCCGTGTCCATTTTGGCCATGGGCCGCGTGGTTTCGCTGTCGGATTTCGAAAACTTCGCCCGCGCGTTTTCCGGCATCGGCAAAGCCCGCGCGGAATGGCTCCCCCATCAAGGCCGTCGCCTTGTGCATGTCACGGTCGCCTCGCAGGACGGCAGCGAGTTCGGCGACGATTCATATACCCTCGCCAATCTCAAACTGGCGATCAGGCAGGCAAGCAACGGCATGCAGTCCTTTGTGGTCTCGCCCTATCGGCTCCGGCAGTTCGCTCTGCGGGCCAAAGTCCGCGTGGATGCGCGCTATCTCGCGGAGAAAGTGTTCAAAGCGGTTGCCGCCGCGCTGGCCGACCGTTTTTCCTTTGCTCATCGGCAATTCGGGCAAAAGGCCAGCAAAAGCGAAGTCATTGCCTGTATCCAAGCGGTCGAAGGAGTGGTTGCCGTAGATTTGGAAACTCTGCACATCGCCGGCGCAACCGCTGATCTGAACGCGATTCTCCCTGCTGATGGAGCCATATGGGATAACAACGGCATCCATTCCGCCGAACTCTTGACCGTTGATCCTCGTCAAATCCGCCTCACGGTGATGCAGCTATGAGTTACGATACCGAACGGCTCTATCATCTGCTCCCGGCGTACTACCGGATGCAGGACGAAAAAAACGGCGGCGCGCTCAAAGCGCTGATTGCTGCGCTGGCGTCTCAAGCCCGCGCGATGGAACTGGACATCGAAACGCTCTACGAGAATTGGTTCATCGAGACGTGCGCGGAGTGGGTGGTCCCTTACATCGGCGATCTCGTTGGCAATCGCCCCTTGCATCCGGTGGTCCATACCCGCCGCGCCGATGTCGCCAAGACCATCTACTACCGGCGACGCAAGAGCACGCTGCCCATGCTCGAGGAGTTGGCGCGCGATGTCACCGGATGGGGCGTGCATGCTGTCGAATTCTTCGAACTCCTGAACTGGACGCAGCATCTCAATCACCTTCGCTTGCGACCTACGCCGAATGTCAAGTTGGATCCCTTCGCCTGCGACGCCGTCGGAACTCCTAACCTCCGGAATCTCGATGCGCTCGATCGCATAAATCATCCGTTCGAGGGGACCTCCCATACGGTGGATGTCCGCAAGTGCGCGAACACCGAGGGTTGGTACAACATCCGGAACATCGGCTTCTTCCTCTATCGTCTGGAAGCGTTTCCGCTGGAACGCGCCGAGTTGTGTCGCGTCGGCGCGCCAAATGCGCATTGCTTTCACATTCACCCGCTCGGGAACGACGCGCCGCTGTTCAATCACCCGCAGCGCGAAGACGACAGCGTCGCCACCGCGTCGGAAATTCATGTCCCCGCGCCGATTCGCCCGCTGGCGTTTGTGAACCACATCGAAGATTTCTATGGCCCGGAGCAGATTCCGGATCTGTCGGATAATGATGTCTTCGCGTCCGCGGCTCAACTGCGGCGCGCAAAGCGCAGGGTGCGACGGCTGCAGCTGTATCAGAATGGCATCGCCATCCCGGCGTCTAAGTTAATCTGCAAGAATCTCAAAGCCTGGAAGGAGCCGCCTGCCAAAAAAATCGCAATAGACGTGACCAGCGGGCGTATCATGTTTCCAACGGGCGAACCGCCGCTCGATACCGATCAGTTCACGTGTAACTTCTCCTACGGCTTCAGTGCGCCAATCGGCGGCGGCCCGTATGATCGCCGCGGAAAGCTGCAAAAACTGGAGCCGGCGACGACCGTGTATCGTGTTAAACGCGACCCGGCGGTCTTCTCCTCCGATCCCGCGACGCACGCCGACCTCATCTCTGCCTTGAACGCCATGCAGGCGCACATCGCCGCCACGCCTGCGCCCCATAATGTCTTTATCCAAATCCTCGATAGCCGAACCTATGATCTCCTCGAGAGTATTAATCTGCCGGCAGATGGAACCATCACGATCGAAGCTGCCAATAATCACCGTCCCTGTCTCGTGACAAAGGATGATGTACTCAAGCTGACTGGCGGCGGCGGCAGGAAATCGGCTGTACGTCTCAATGGTCTGCTCATTGCCGGTTCGCTGCATGTCACCGGCGACCTCGGCGGCTTGCAGCTCGTGCACTCCACTCTCGTCCCCGGAAGGGCGCTGCTCGAAGATGGCAAGCCATCCTCCACGCTTCCCAGTCTCATCATCGAGAACGGTGTCGCTGATGCACTGATCAATGCCGATCTGCAACTGGATATCATCAAGTGCATCACTGGCCCTTTGCGGGTTCCCAATGAATGCGAGTCGTTGCGGATTGAAGACTCCATCGTGGACGGCATCGGCACGCCGGCGATTAAGGCTGAGGGCAATAATCCCGGTCCGCCGTCCACCATTGACCGCTCCACGGTTTTCGGCTTGACCCGCGTGCAATCGCTGGACGCCGATGCTTCTATCTTCACCGATCAGGTGCTGACGCAGAACACTCAGCGCGGCTGCGTCCGCTTCTGTTTCATCCTCCCCGGTTCTCGCGTTTCACGCCGCTATCGCTGTCAACCTGATCTGGTTGCAGACGCCGCGGTCAACGCCGCTCTCTTGCATGACCCCGCGCTCTCGGCGAATCAAAAACAGATGATTCGCGACAACGCCGTTGTGGACTATCGCCCGACCTTCACAACCACCCGTTACGGCCAACTCGCCTACGCACAGCTTCGAATCGATGTCCCCTGCGGTATCCGCAAAGGCGCCGAGAACGGCTCGGAAATGGGTGCCTTCTCAATTCTCTTGCAGCCGCAGCGTGAAGCCAACTTGCGCCTCCGCCTTGAAGAATACCTGCCCCTCACGCTTGACGCAGGACTGATTCTTGTTACCTAAACGAAACCGCCGAATCTTCGCTTCAGCACGTCACGGAGAGTAAACTATGCCCGGTGATTACAGTCGCTTTCGCTTTGCCGCCAAGGATAGCTTCAACGCCGTTCTGCTCCAGCAGGGCCGCGTGCTGCTGGACTCCGACTATAACGAATTTGTCGAAATTCTCGACCGCCGCTTCCGTTCTGAAACCGTGGATCTCATCGGCCGCGTCGAGAAAAAAACAAGCTTCGCCGTCGTCCCGATGTGGAACCCGGGGGCCTTTGAGCTGACGTATGAGATACCGAAGAACAAAAAAGACAAAACGTGGATGATCGGCAGGGGCCGGCTCTATCTCGATGGCTTGCAGGTTGAGAACTTCGGCACCGGAGATCTCGAATGGGATCCCGTGCTGGCGGAACAGCGAGCTCTCGGCCCGACACCCTACGACGAGCAGCCCTTTCGCCCGAAAATCCTTGCGGTTCCGCGACCCTACGACTTGCCGCCCATTGGCCGGGACATCCCCGTTGGCCGGGACATCCTCTTTAGCAGACGCCGTCCCCCGCAAATCCCCTCGTTTCCGAGCGGAAGATGTCTCGTTTATTTGCGTGCGTGGAACCGCGAAGTAACACACCTCGAGAATCCCGAAATTCGCGAACGCGCCGTCGGCGTGGACACGGTTACTCAAGTGCAGACCGCATGGCAGGTGAACGTGATCGAGAAACTGCCGGTGGAAATCACCTGCGCCAAACTCCAAGATTGGGAGCCTTGGAATAAGACAACGGCTCCCTCCGCCGGCCGGCTGACAACGGCCACCGTTGGCAAGCAGGACCCGTCCGATCCATGTTATCTGAATCCGTCCGGCGGCTATCGCGGTCACGAGAATCGGCTCTACCGGCTCGAAGTGCACGATGGCGGAGCGCTCGGAACAGCAACGCTGAAATGGTCGCGCGATAATGCGTCTGTCGGCACAAGCGTCACCGCCATCAACGACACGCGAAATGTGCTGACAGTCTCCCAAACCAAATGGGATCGCATTTTGCGCTTCAGCGCTGGCGACTGGATTGAGATCACGGATGACGTCCGCGAGTTCTCCAAGCTGCCCGGCCTCATGCGGAAGGTGAAAGACGTTGACGACACCGATCTTACCATCACGCTCAAGGAGGCCCTTCCCGCAGGCGAGTTCTCGGTCTCCGGCGTAGCGGATCCGAATCGTCACACGCGCGTCCGCCGCTGGGATCAGAAGGACAAAATTCTGAATCCTGCCGGCGTTGTCATGCGCGACGTGGATGTTCGCTTCGCGGACACTGATCCCGGCGTCATCAAAACCATTGCCGGCGCCCCGTTTGAATTCATAATCGAACAGGGCATTGTGGCGACCGTTTCCATCGAGGGCACCGGCGAACTCAAATCTGGCGACTACTGGATCTTCGCTGCGCGCACGGCCGATGCCTCGATTGATTTGCTCGACAAGGCTCCGCCGCGCGGCATCCATTACCACTACTGCCCGCTCGCCATCGTCGAAAATGGCAATAAGCTCAACGAATGTCGGACCTTCTGGCCTCCCCAGACGGCAGGTGATTGCTGCGAATGCACGGTCTGCGTCACGGCCGAGGGCCACAATTCCGGCAAGCTCACGATTAAAACCGCAATCGAAAAAGTGAAGCCCACTGGCGGCCGTGTCTGTCTTGCGCCCGGCGTCTATGTTGTCACGGAACAAATCAAACTGAATGCGGCAAGCTCCCTCATCCTCACAGGTTGCGGCATGCAGACCATTCTTCTGTATGACGGGGGCCCGGGAGCCGCAATCGACATCACCGACTCGCGTTCCGTCCGCATCGAGCGCGTCGTAGTCGCCTCCTACATGAAGGCGCCGGAACTCGCCTCCGAAATTCAGAAAATCTATAAAGACCGCGGCGGCGATGATGCGCTGTTTGCCTTGCTCGGCGCGGATACCGCCCCCGGTGCGACTGCGCTTTCGATCAGTAACTCCACTTCCGTGACCGTGGATCGCTGTCTGCTCTTGCAAAAGGCTCCCGAGCGCGCTTCGCAGCCGCTGATGGCGTTGTCGCATTTCGTGTCGGACGTAACGTTGTCGAAATCGCTCCTGATCGGTGGTACAGGAGTGAGAACCCAAGCGCAAGATAACCGAGAGATGCGTCTGGGAACATTATCTTGTGGCTTGAATATCTCCCGCAATCTTTTCGTCTGTGCGCAGGCAGGCATAGACTTTGACACGTCCACGCTTTACTTTCTGCAGCACACCATCCACGATAACACGATCATGGGTTGCTCCGCCGCGGCCATTCAGGCTCATGGCATCGTGCTGTCGGGGGATGGCGGCACCTCGCGTTTCGACATCACGGGAAATATTCTCCATGCTTCCGGGCATGGCATCGTCGCCGGTCTTGATGACTTGACCATTTCGGGAAACACGATCAGCGCCGGCGAGAATCTCGGGAAAATCGTCCCGGACAAAGCAGGCATTCAGATCTACACCCAAACCGTTTTCCATGACGTTCCTCCCGGCATCGAGCGCTGCCACATTCTGGAGAACCGGATTGTCGGCTGTTCCGGTTATGGTATTCGGATCGAATCTGACGTGATCTCGATGATGATCAAGCAAAACTTCATCGAACGCATCGGCGCCGCGGGGATTTATGTCGGCAGCAAGGCGAAGCTTGGCGAGATTGCCATCGAAAACAACCAATTCCGCCATATCGGAAACGCGGCCCACGACAAAACTCCGTATGCCTGTGGCATTGTTCTGCAGGGGGTGGAGTCGGGAGTCGTCGCGGGGAACTCGTTTCGCGACATCGCGAACACGTCAACGAAGCCGATAACGTGCAGCGCCATTTCTGTTCATGCCTGCACGCGGGTTCAGGTCTGCGGAAACTCCGCGGAAAACATCGGTCCGGCCGAATCCAAGTCAGGCGTGACGGCGGTATTTGATGTGACGGCCCCGGTGACGGCTGTCGAGTTCGATCGCAATCGCGTCATCGGCGCGACCGCTCTCACCCCCGATTCCAAATGGTACGCCTTGCGCATGAGTCCCGCAATTGACCCTTTGCGCAAAAAGGAGTCACCGGCCTATCTCTTCGCCCGCTTCGTCTATGCTCCTTCGGGCGTAGAAGCGTCGGGAATGAAAGCGGCTCCCAAGGCAAAACAACCCTTTGACCGCGAAACGGACTCTGTGCTCATGACTAGCGGTGGCTTAGTCGTTTTGCGGGGTCACGAGAATCACCTCACCGCGACCGGCAACTACGTTCAGGGAAGCAGTATTGTCCCCCTCATCGCGGTCAGTGCCCACAACGCCCGCATCTGCGATAATGTCATCGAATGCGGTTCGTTGACCTCAGCCGTCGCGCTGAACGCCCGTAAGGAATTGATCTTCGACCGCAATACCGTCAACCGCAGCGTCGAAGGTGTTGACAAAGGCGTCGAAGACGTTGCTAAGATTTCTGGCGAAGTTGTTGTCGAACGCGTTAGCGAAGTCATGGTCGTGCTCCTTGCAACGGATCAATGCAAGATCACCGGCAATCGCCTCACCGGGTTTGGACGTCAGGCGGCATTGTACGCGATCTCCCAGAAGAGCGTTTGTCAATGCACCGACAACCATGTGGACTATGAATTGTTCGGTCGCAGCGAATTGCTCCTCATCAAGGCGCCGATGGCAATCTTCAGCTCGAACTATGTGAAAAGTCAGGCGGAATCTTCGAAGGTTAGCATTCTCGTTGAGAAAACCACCGCCCCCGACCCCAAAAAGGAAACCCCGGACAGACACCATTGCACCGTCCTCGGCAACATCATCGCAGGTCGTGCCACCTTATGGGTCAACGACAACTTGTTGTCTGACCCCTGGAAACCTCTTAACCTCATCCTATAACCATGCCCTACATCACCGTAAAGAACGAAGAATCGCTGCGCGATCTGCTTCACCGAACCTATGACGTGGACGCGAATGCGTCGCCCAAAGAACGGAAGGACGCCGAGGACGCCTTCGTCGTCGCCAATCCGCGCCTCAAGGATCCGGGAGCGCTGAAAGAGGGGATGATCATTAAGGTGCCGGAGATCAAATCCGACAAGTTGAGGCCGCGCATTCCCCAAGCGCGGCCGGACGGCGTCGAAGCGCTCGTCAATGCGTTGCTCACGGCGCTACGCCAAACCGCTCGTCGCCTCGAGGAGGCCGCCGCGGCCAACGTCGCCGTCGCCAATGACACGCTGGTGCTCCACAAAGACGCTGGCATCACGAGGATCCTCGCCGACGACAAAGAACTCCAAGCCGAAGTGGACGAGGCCTCCAAGCGCGCGAAGACTCTCATTGACAGCGCCAGACCCAACGCCGAGATTCGCCAGAACTTCTTTGCCGAGATGGAAAAAGAAATCACCGCTCGCTTCAAAGCGTAGCGCTCCGCACCTGCGAGGATCAGGAGCAATACCGTGAGCGAAATGAACACCCTTGTGGATTCACGCGCCATCGGCGAAGTGGACGAGCCGACGTATGCGCGGGTCATCAAGCAAATCGAGCTGATTACATCGAGCGAGCAGCACTTCAACAACATCGAAGTGAACTACCGGCAGCTGGCGTCCACGTGGCTTCTGGCGACGTTCGCCGGCATCGGTTTTTGTCTCACCAAGGACACCGGATTGAGATTGGAACGCGAGTGGATCATCGCCGGGATCGCCTTCGCAGGAACCATCGGCATCCTGCTGCTCTGGGTGTTGGACATGCTCGCGTATCACCAGTTGCTGGGATCGTTCTTTGCCGAAGGCATCAAATTCGAAGAACGTTACCGCTGGCTGCCGCCCATTCGTCAGGGAATGATGGAGTCGCAGCACCATCAGGGCGTTATGCGCCGCGTCGTGGGCTTCTATGCTTTCCCCTGTGCGCTGCTGATCTCGCTTGGCTTCGGCGCCGTCGGTTATGCCGCCTTTCCCGATCAATGGCGTGGCGCGGTGATCATTGCCATCATCGGTGTCGCCCTCGCCCTCGCGGTCGTGCTCTGGATGTTCAAGCGCATGCGCGAAGCCGCCAACGAACTCTACAAAGACACCCGCTTCGCCCAACCGAAGGCACTGTCGGGCGCAAGATAAGTTGTTTCCAATGATCACTTGACCAAGTCCGCAATCCTCCGTAAATTGCCGGGGTCGCTCGTGCCCTCGTAACCTGTTCACGCCTCCCCATGCCCACCCTCCGCCTCTCCCAAACCTCCCTGTCTGCCAACCGCTATCGCGTCGAACTCCACGTCCTCCGCCCCGGCCTCCCCGACCGCGCCGGTTCAAGCGAGTTTGAGTTCGATCTTCCTCCGCAGGATGAAGAGGATCTCCGCTGGTATCTTGAAGATTACCTCAAGTATCCGATTCACCCCGCGCCCACCATTGCCGAGCGCGTCGAGCGGCGCATGGCAGAGCTGGGCGAGCAGCTGTTCAAGCTCATCTTTCTGGTTGACGACGATACGCGCGAGTGCTGGCGCGACGTCCGTGACCATCTGAATTCGACGCGCATCGAAATCGTCACCGATGTTCAGGGCGCCACCGCTGTCCCCTGGGAACTCGTGCGCGACCCGCTATCGAAAAAATGGCTGGCCCTCAGCGCGGAATCCTTCGTCCGGGCCACGCATCGCGCCGTCACGGAGCCGATTGTCCGACAGGAGGAGGAAGGCCCGATTCGGATTCTTTTGGTCATCTGTCGCCCGGAGGAGGAGCAGGATGTGCCCTTCCGCTCCGTTGCCGCGCGCTTGCTGCGCGGCCTCGATGAAACCGCGCGCGAAACCTACCAACTGGATCTCTGCCGCCCGCCGACCTTCGAAGAATTGCGCCGTCGTCTCCAGCACGCCCACGACGAGCAGAAGCCATACCATATTCTGCATTTCGACGGCCATGGCGCCTTTCTCGATCTCCAGCCGCTCAGCGAAGAGTGGAAGGATGGCAATGAAGAGGAGAATGAGGAGGCCCTGAAGCGGAAGCTCGATTCCGATCCGCGCCGTTTCTCTGCTTCGTTCAAACGTATCTATCCCGGTACAGTACGCTCGGGCGAACATGGCTACCTTCTGTTCGACAACCCCGACAGCGAGTACAACTATCGCTTTGTAGACGGTCCGGATCTCGGTGCTCTCTTGCGCGATACGGGAGTGTCGGTACTCGTCTTGAACGCTTGCCGTTCCGCCTTTGCCGAAACTCCCGAAGCCCCCGCCCAAGTTGACGCTGCCAAAGACGTGCATTCCGAGATCCGTGCTTACGGCTCCCTCGCGCAGGAAATCATGGATCAGGGCGTGGCCGGGGTGATTGCCATGCGCTACAACCTGTGGGTCGTCACTGCCGCCGATTACGTCGCCGAACTCTATGCCTCTCTCGTACGCGGTCAAACGCTTGGTCAAGCTGCCACCGCCGCGCGCAAGCAGCTTCACGCCGATCCCTATCGCGCCGTCGGCTACGATCCCATCCCCTTGCAGGACTGGTGCGTGCCCGTCTGCTTTGAAGCGGCCCCGGTCAAGCTCTTTCCGCAGCGCGCGGCAACTCCCCTTTTGCAGCAGGCTTCGTCCGACGGCAGCCTGCCCGGCAAGGCGCTCGACCCGAAACTTCCTAAACGTCCCGACATCGGGTTCATTGGCCGGGATGAGACGCTAATCAAGCTGGATCACACCTTTGACCGCTATCGCATTGTTCTGCTTCATGCGTATGCCGGAAGCGGTAAGACGGCCACCGCGGCCGAGTTTGCTCGCTGGTACTGGCAAACCGGAGGCACTCCGGTTGTCGTATTCTCCTCGTTCGAGCATCGCAAGACGTTGTCCGGCGCATTGAACGATTTCGGTCAAGTTCTCGAGCCGGTACTGCGTCAAGCAAACTGGACCGCTGCCGATGAATCGCAGAAGCGTCAGCTTGCCCTGCAACTGTTGAAACAGATTCCAGTGCTCTGGATCTGGGATAATGTCGAGCCGGTCATGGGTTTCCCCGCCGGTACTGAATCCGCCTGGAAACCGGAAGAGCAGGAAGAGTTGAAGCAGTTTCTGCAAGACGCGCAGGAGACCAAAGTAAGAATCCTGCTGACCTCTCGCCGCGATGAGCGCGCATGGTTGGGCGATCTGCCTTTTCGCGTAGCGATTCCTCCCATGCGTCTTAACGACCGTGTCGAGATGGCTCGCGCCCTTGCCGATAAGCAGGACCGCAGACTTGACATCGCCGACTGGCTGCCCCTCTTGCGCTTTACGCAGGGCAATCCGCTCACTATTCAGGTCGTCGTCAGTCAGGCTTTCCGTCTTGGTCTTGATACTTCCAGGAAGCTAAAGACCTACGAGCAGCAACTCCGCGCAGGCAAGGAGGACTTTGTCGATGACGAGACCGAGGGCCGCAACCGCTCCCTTGGTGCTTCTCTAAGTTATGGCTTTGACCGTGCCTTCACCACTCCTGAACGTAGTGTTCTGGCTTTGTTGCATCTCTTTCAAGGCTTTGTCGATGCGGATGTTCTTTCAACCATGGGTGACTCCAGATCGAAATGGAGTCTACAAAGCGTGCACAATCTCCAACGGGCAAGTGGAATCGCTCTCTTAAACCGCGTCGCAGAAATTGGATTACTGATAGCTCTTAGTGGAGGCTACTATGTGATTCATCCAGCCGTACCCTGGTTTCTGAAGACAGAATTTGACACGTTCTACAGAAGTGATGCGCCCGATCACTCCCGCACCGACGCTATAAGGGCCTATGTGGAGGCAATGAGCAACTGGGCGAACTATTACCATGACCGATATCAAGAAGGCGACACAAGAGTGCTGACTATCTTGGCGGCAGAAGAGTTCAATCTGCTCCACGCTCATCGCCTCGCACGACAGAACGGTTGGTGGAATTGCGTGATCAGTACAATGCGGGGACTGCATTCGCTATATGACTACCACGGACGACGTGCCGAATGGAAGCGACTAGTGGAAGAAATTGTGCCGGATTTTGTTGACTTGCGAACCGATAGCTTTCTACCTGGTCGCGAAGAAGCTTGGAGAATTGTCAATGACTACCGTGTTGATATTGCCTTCAGGGAAAGGCGATTGATTGATGCGGAGCGGCTTCAACGCATGCGTCTCCAATGGGCGAGTGCAGAGGCGCAGCCAGCTCTCGCCATTGCAACGGGTAAACTGAGTCAGGAACAACGCGATACCATTCGCAACTTGGCGAGTTCTTATCATATGTTGGGCCGTATTCAACATGAACTGGCGAGCCCGATGTGTCTGAAAGCGTTTGAAGACAGTTGCGCGCTTAGTGAGAGAGTTGGTGATGAACTCAGCGCTGCTAAGACGGCCCAGGAAATAGGGAATGTCTACGTGGCATTAGATTCTCTAAAAGACCTTGGCAATGCAGAATTGTGGTTCACACGTAGCCTGAAACTAAAGAGCGAAGCCAATGTGCTTGGCCGCGCAAGAAGCCTTGGCTCGCTTGGATCCGTATCGCTCGAGAACTTCAGCGCGTTGCTCCAACAAGGCAAGGCCAAGGAGGCTTCAGAGCACCTGCTTAAAGCTGCCGAACGATTTGAGGAGGCCTTGCGGCTCTTTCCCGTGGACGCTCTTGCTGATCGCGCAGTTGGACATCACCAACTGGGCATTGTATATAGTCACTTGCGTAATTGGAATCAGGCACTATTGAACTATAGCAAGAGTATCACATTTCGAGAACAGATGGCAGATACCTACGGGGCTGGTCAATCCCGATATAATGTGGCTGTGGCACTCATGTCTGCCGGTCGTTATAATGATGCTTTGTCATATGCACAAGCAGCACTATACAACTTCGTCGCTTATGGAGGAAGAGCAGAAACGATGGCAGGAAAAACTCGAGAACTAATTGCTCACATTGAAGATCGAGATCTGACCATGAACAAATGAGCTGCCCCGCCGTGATAACATCAATGAATCAGGAAACAAAATGGAAGACTCACAGAACTATTTAGAACACCGTCTCGTGTTGTTTTTTGATAAAGCACCGGACGAAACACAGAAGCAGGCAATTATTGAGGAGCTTCTGCTATGGGCACATCAAGCAGGCGGAAGAAACATCACACTCTTGCCTCCTAAAGTGCAGTCGTGGGAAGTGGAGGTCTCCGTATGGCTTGGAAAAGCGCTCTGCGCGGGTCTCTTGGGAATAGCGCTGCGAGACTGTTATGAGTACCTCAAGCGTAGGCGTTCAAGTACAGGAGTTCTGGCTGCGGAGGATGAGCCGGTGAACTTGCTAACTGACGCAGAAGAAACACCTGTTTCAGTGCAGTTGGTCAAGGCTTCGAATGATAACGCAGATGACGCGAAGGTTGCGGCCCTAACTAATGTACTTGGTGTGGGACCGACTCCCATAACAATCTTCGCCTTGATTCGAATAGAAGCAAACGGAAAGCTTGCTGAAGGACATGTCTTTAACTTCGAGAAGAACTTCGCACTGACGATTAAGGGGCCACCTGAAATAGTCATACCACAAGTCAAAGATTTGTTCCATGATTGAATTTGACTAAGAAGTACTTCTACTGGAGTGGCAAAAACTTCCATAATTGGGTAGACGAGCAATACCGCGAACATAACCAGGACCCCGAAGCCACTGCCGCCGCCGAAGCACTGCGCCGCGAACTCGAATCCCTCACCGACACCAACGCCCGCAAGTCCTGGGAGCGCCTCGCCGACCTCCTGACCCGCCATTCCCCCAAATAGTCCCTCGCAAGCGCCCGATCCCGTGGCCCTAAATCAAAAAAGCGAACCGCTACGGTTCGCTTTTCTGTCTGACTAGGATTTGGATTTTGGGATTTTCTTAATACCCCGGTCCCACGCGCCCGCGTCCCCAGATCCGCATCGTGCCGTTCAACGGCGCGGAATAGGGCACTTCCACCTGCACGGCAAACGGATAATCCGGCACGCCGCCATCCACATAGGGATGCTGCCCACCGTAGATCCCGATGTCCGCGCGCGAATTGTCGAGGTCATTCGCTGAACCCGGATTGCCCGCGTCAATCAGATTTGACCCTGCCGCAAGATAATAATTCGAGGCGCGCGCGTCGGATAATTGCAGATTGACAAACGCGGCAGCAGTTGTCGAAATATGTGTTGCGCCCGGCGGCGCCGTGTTCGTATAGGCGCAGTAACTGTAACTCATGCTTCCCTCGTAAGTCTGACCATAGCCCGACTCGACGAGGAACGCACAGTTCTCTACCACTCCTGTAATGGAACCACTTACAGCGGTCTGGGCAAATAGTCGGGTAGTGAAAATGCAATGACTGACCTGAGCTGAGGCGCCGCTTGTTGCGCTGTACTGGTGCAAAAATCGTTCACTGTTTGCCAGAACGCAGGCCGTAAGCGTAACAGAAGTGTTTGACCGATACAGCACACCGTAGCGTACGTATGAGGTTGTGCTTCCAGAGTTCCACATTGTGCATTGGACAAATTCCACACTGGAACCGATTCCGGCCCAACAACAGGCAGTGAAAAAACTGCTATATGTGTTTTCGACAAAGCACCGCCAGACAAAGATGCGCGTTGCTCCACTGCGAATGCGCAGGACTGAGGCCAGCGAATCCACGCTACCGTTTGTGTAGGAACCGCGCAGCCACAGGCTGCGCAATTCGGTGCTGTCCGCCGCGTCGGCGACTTCCACGAAGCCGTTCACCATCACCCCTTCGCCAATTCCGATGCCGGTGCCCGCGCCGATGATGACAAGTTTCCGATCCACGGTAAACCCGGCGTAAGCGCCGGCCATCACCAAAATCGTGTCGCCGCTTGATGACGCGGCAATCGCGGTCGAGATCTGACTGTACGGCTGCGTGCCGTCGCTCGCCACTTTCAGGATCGCCGCCGATGACACGCTGGCCAGCAGCACGACTGCCAAAAGAAAATACATTGCTTTCATGGTCTATTTCCTCTGATTCAATTGTTGTTGATGTTCGTACTGGATGAACGCGCTTCGCACGGCTCCGGCTCGACCTGCACGGCGACGACACGATAAAACCGCCGCAGAGAATCGGGCGGAAATTCAACAAATGTGTCCGGCGGTGCGACGGTGAAATAACTTGTGAACGATCCCGTCGGTGTGGCATCGTAATGCACGCGGTATTCCAGCGCTGTGGGGAACGTACTCCACATCAGCCGCACGTGAGGCCCGAGCGTGTCCCTCCGCGCCGTGCTGACCAGATGCGACTCGATGATCTGAATCGTATCCCGCACGACATTGTGCCATCTCCCTCCGGCATCCCTGATCCGCCCGTAAACCACATGTTGTCCTAAGCCAAGATCGGACCCCATCAGGTAGCGCCGCATCGTCTCTTCGCGCTCGTCAAACGCTCCGTCCTCCGCAATGAACGGACAGCCATTCCCTGCGCCGGGATCCGTATCAATAAAGAACTCTCCTCCGGCGATACGCGCAATGCCGCCATCCACCCACGGCCCGATTCGCAGGGATCGGTATTTGGGAAACGACCACACGCCGCCACCGCGAAATCTCAGATACAGATTGTGGAAGCCCTCTCCCGCCGCGAGCACCGAGACGGTGGTATCATACACCGTCACATCGAGACCTGTCGCCACATCCACCGGAATTCCATTTCCTTCGCCGGGATCAGTGTCGAAGTACGCTTCCGCTCCGTCAATCAGCGCACTGCCCAGGCGCACGACCCGTGCCGTTGCGGGTGACCACGTGCCACCGCTCTTGCACCGTACGTTGAACCGGTGAAAACCACGCCCGATATCAGGAACATCGAACGCCGCTTCATTCATCACTCCGTTGGCTGTGATTGCGAGCGGTGTCGCGGATCCCTGGCCCGGATCACTGTCCCAAAATACTTCTGCCGCGTCAAAGGTTGTCCCGATGCCCACGCGCACCATCCGTCGCGTCACGCCCCCCCACAACCCGTCTTCCCGTTGCACCCGCACATTCAAAACATGAACACCAACGGATAGTCCGCTGGTGCTCAATTCCCCATCAAGCGCGACGGTGTCATCACTCACGATGGAGATCGGCGTCCCGAACCCGGGGCCGGGATCGCTGTCCCAAAAGTACTCCGCATTCGTAACACTATGAACTTGTGCGGAAACCGGAACCGAGACGAGTAGCACAAACAACAGCAGAACAATATGTTTCATCCGTTGTTCCTTTCTCCTAAACCATGAATTCAAGAATACTGAGGAATACTGTAAAATATACGCGAACACTCGGCAAGATTCAAGAGCAGCTCGATAACTAATTAATACTATATAACTATGTAAATAATTACTTTAGATTTACACTTGGGTCAATTCCGTGTCTTTTTGAGGCTGCCCTCTTAAGAGTGCAAAAAAGCGAACCCTTGGTCAGGGGTTCGCTTTTTTCGTCAAGAGAGGATGATGTTGATGTGCTTGGGGAGTTAGTCCTGGAGTTCCCCCCGCTCCAATTCCGTATAGATGCCGAACTTCTTCAAGCGATAGCGCAGCGTCTCGCGCGTCATGCGCAGGAAGCGCGCGGCGGCGGACGCGTTGTTGTTGCAGTGGCGCATCGCGATCCGGATCAACTGCCGTTCCACGTCTTCGAAGTTCACGCCGTGATGCGGCACGTGAATCTCAAAGCCGTTGTGGTCCAGTTGCGGCGCGGCCGTTTCCGCTCGCGCCGGCGCTTCCGACAATGCAGAGCGCCGAGGCTTAATGGCGAGATCGCTCGGCTGAATCAAACGATCCGAGCCGATCAAGACAGCGCGCTCGACCGCATTCCGCAACTCGCGGATATTGCCCGGCCAATCGTAGGTCAAGAGCACCTGCTCCGCGTCGGGCGTGAAGCCCTGGATATTTTTTGCGAACTCGCGATTGAAGTGCTGCACGAACGTGTTCGCGACTTCGATCACGTCATGCCCGCGCTCGCGCAAAGGCGGCAGGTGAATCGAGAACACGGCGAGGCGATAGTAGAGGTCGCGGCGGAAGCGGTTCGCGGCGATCATCTCCGGCAGATCGGCGTTCGTTGCGGCGATCAACCGGAACTGCACCGTAATCGTGCTCGTCCCGCCTAATCTGCGGAACTTGCGTTCTTCGATCACCTTCAACAATTTCACTTGCAGGTTGAGCGGCAGCTCGCCGATCTCATCAAGGAAAAACGTTCCCGCCGAGGCGACTTCGAACAAGCCCCGTTTCCGCTGCTTGGCGTCCGTGAACGCGCCTTTTTCATAGCCGAACAACTCCGCTTCGAGCAGGTTCTCCGGCATCGCCGCGCAGTTCACTTCCACGAACGGCTCTTTAGAGTTGGCGCTGGCGAGGTGAATCGCGTGCGCCACGAGTTCTTTGCCCGTGCCCGAGTCGCCGGTCAGCATCACGGTGGCAAACGGAACCGAGGCGACTTTGCGCGCGGTGTCCATGACTTCGTGCATCACCGGGCAGGTGCCGATCAGCCGGTCGAAGCCGTACGTGGCTTTCGTGGTTTTGGTAACGCGCTCGAGTTCGATGTCCTTGCGCAGCGAGGCGATCCCGCGTTCCACGAGCAGAAACAGCTTTTCCATATTCAGCGGCTTGCCCAGATAATCGAGCGCGCCCTGCTTCATGGCTTCCACGGCGCGTTCGGGGGTGGCCTGGCCGCTGATGATCAGCGCCGGATGCTGCGGCTGATGTTCGCGCATGCGGCAAAGAAGTTCCACGCCGTCATATTCGCCCGGCAATCCGACGTCAATAATGGAAAGATCGGGCTGCACCGCCTGGAACTGCAGCAGCGCGGTCGGCCCGTCGTCCGCTTCGATCACTTCATAGCCGTGCTCTTCGGCCGAGGCCCGCAGCATATCGCGCACGCCCCGGTCATCTTCCACGATCAAAATGGTATTGGCCATTGCTCCTCACCTGTTGCCGGTTTTCAGGGGCGCCTGTGCGTAGCCGCCCGTTCTCTCCAGTTATCGGCGAAAATGAGCAAAAGTTGAGCCAAATGAACCAGACGGAAAGGATGAAGGATGAAGGATGAAGGATGAAGGCAGACACGTTGCGAAACGGCAACGGTATCCAGGCGATGGAGCAGTGGCGCAGAGAAGGCGCGGGGAGAGCTGCACTTTTTGATTATTGCGGAACGAACTCGGCGTTATTCCTTGGTGGGGAAGAGTTTGAAGCAGTTTTTTTCGCTGATTTCTTTGATAAAAATGAGGCGATTGTGCAGAATTCGCAGTTGTTTTTCGATTCTGACGTCATATCGGGAGAAACGGTCGAGGTGCGGAATAATGGAGGACTTGTCGCGCGGATTGGGAATCAGGTCCATCGCATCCGATTCGAGGCGATAGAGGCGCAACATGCGCAGATGCTGAACGGCCATGCGATCCACGATGAGCGTCTCATAGGATGTCTCCGGCGAGTAGAATTTATTCAGCGAGCGGCGAATCTTGCGATAGGCGGAGCGCTCGCGCGCGTTGAGACTGGAGCGGAAGATCTCGTCGGTGGCATCGAGGCCGTGCGTGAAGGAATTCAAGCGAGAGACGGCTTTGCCGTCAGAAGAAGTAGGGCCGCCATTACCCCTATCCCCAGCCCTTTCCCCACTACGTAGGGAAAGGGAGTCAGACAGAGTCGGTGTGTGGTCGTTGTCGTTGGAGTTCAGAAACTCTTTGAGAGAGGGGGCGAGGTCGCCGAGGGAAGAGGGTAGTGATTCCATGGGAGGAAAACTTGAAACTTGAAATGTGAAGCTTGAAAGAAGAGAAGGAAAAGAGAAACAGAGGGTTTGTCATCCTGAAGCCCGTCTGCGGGGTGAAGGATCTCAGCTTCGAGGCTATGACCGGGTTGTTTGTAGGCGCGGGTTAAGGTCTGACGCAACCCGCCCGCTGGATGGGATGCTAATCAGTACGGCTACAATATAATGATGGATGTGCTGAATGTCAAGAGTTATTTGATAATTTGTGCAATTTATGAGCCAACATGAGGATGGATGGGATTGGCATTGGAGTTAAAGGATGAGGGCAGGGTCAGGAATGATGAAAAGAGAGGCGGGAATGCCTCGACCGGAGCTTATGTTCAGTCGGAAAGCCCAAGAAAACGTGGATTTTGGTTGATTTTGTGAAATCGAGTGCGTATTGTAGAATTGTCATCCTGACACCGTCTACGGTGGAAGGATCTCATGTTTTTTTACTGATCCCAAGACATGAGATTCTTCAGCCTGCGAAGCCCCAAGAGGCAGGCTTCAGAATGACAAAGTGCATGCGTACGGGCATGTGCGGACACATGGCGCCGAGAGAATATCTCAACAGGAGCTTATCATGGCCTTAAATCGTCTCATAATCGTCTTTTCCGTGGCCCTGACAACCATCGCGTTGATGGCGACGATAACCGGATGTGCCTCGCCAGAGGAGAAGGCAGGAAAACTATACGCAACTGGCAAATATGAAGAGGTAATAAGCCTTTACCCATCTTCTGCGGCGGCAGACTCTGCTCGTGCAAAGCGCGCGGAGATTTTGTTCAAAGAGAAAAAGTATGGGGAAGTAATTGTAGCTTACAGGGCTTATCCGTTGTGCGAACGTTGGGTTCGCAAAGCTCAAGATAGCCTCGCGAGCGTACTCTTCCTCGATAAAGACTATCATGGAATTCTGATCCGCTTTCCAGAATCAACGTACGCAGATACTGCACGGAACTCACTCGCAGAAGACTTGTATCGCGCAAGGAAATACGCCGACGTTTTGACAATTTACCCGAACTCCCCTGCGGCCGCGAAAGTCAAAGACTCTCATCCGGAAGCAATCGCGCAGGCAAGAAGAGAGGAAGAAGTAGCTCGGAAACGAATGGATGGAATTCGCTATGAAGTTGTTCGGCAGTGGGATGCCCCATGTGCTGGTCGTGGTGGAATCATGATGGACATTCTCGTTGATGGGAGTGCTACACGAGAAGAGGTCATGACACTTGCCAGATCATTGCGTGCTAAGCATAGCGACAAGGGATGTATCTTCTTCTGGATCTTTGATTCCCGGGAGGCGTGGCTTGACAAGGTGGATGTGTCGAAGAACGTCGCTAAACTGAGGCTTTCGGAAAAGGAGTACTGGCGACATTTCTTGGTTTTTGCAAATCGAAACATCAACACTGGGTTAGACGCAGTCGATTGGGTCGCTGAGGGACGTGACCATTAATCCTCAGAACACTTTTACAGCGCATGGGTCAGTCGTCTGAAATCACTAACGAGTTAACATCTTTGTAAACTGATACACGTGCTATCTATCAGGAACATTGCCAATGAGCATCCCTGCGGGGGAAAGCTACGGGGTTCAAGAAAGTGCGAAGGTAAGAAAGAAGATGAGGAATGAGGAGATGGAGTTTTGAACACAGCAGAATATATCTCTGCACTCAAGATGGATTTTGATGCAGCAGACATAATAGACGGTGAGTCCTTTCTTGCGAAGCTAAGGAATAACTTCGATCACAACGACATTCGTGATGATCTCTTAGTAGAAGCGCAAGCCGCCGTCACTCTTGCCTATTATGGTTTCGAGGTGACGATGCGCGATACGCCTGACCTGCAATTACGAGTGGGCGAAACTCTCGTTTACGCGGAGGTCAAGCGCTTTCGTGAAAAGGAAAAGGATCGCATTGACGATGCCCGCCTTGAAGAAGCAGGCAGGCAAGGACGTCTTGTGCAGTATGGTGGCCCTGTGGAGGAGGGGAGAGACGCGTGGGATCAGGTCGTTGACGTTGTCGCGAAAAAGTGCAGACAATACTCGCTTAAAGCTCCACTTCTGTTGATAATCAGAAGCGACAGCGGTCATTGTATTGAAGATGACGAGGTTATGACAGCGGCTAATATCATCAATGAACGCATATGGAAAAGGGAATCGAACGAATTTGACATGTTGGCGGGGCTACTGTTGTTTGCTCGGTGGGGGACCATCTACTTTCATCAGATTTTCGGACGTTCGGCAACGCTCCCCGATGAAATGGTGGAGAATCTCAAGAAAGTGCGTAAGCGATATATCCTTCCATAGCGCACTGATCTCCCGGCGGCATGTGTCTGCACATGCCCCGTTACCGCCAATGCAAAGCGTCCCGAGAGATCCTTCACCCGCTGCGCGGGTTCAAGGATGACTGGATGATGGCGGATTGAGGCAGAGAGATCCTTCACCCCCTCGAAGACTTAGGGGTTCAAGGATGACAAAACACGGGGCGAGTGCAGGAGCATTCACCGCCGCGGAAGACGCTGCGATCTTTCGGGTTCTGGACGCCCCATCTGCGACCAGTACCGCGGAGGGTACTGGCTAGTGATGGGTGTCCAGAATGACAAACAAGAAGAGCAAAGAAGACCACAACCGGAGGCTGTGGGTAGTAAAGAAAACACGGGACCTACTCTCAAGCCCCCCACTCGGCGAGTGGGGAGCTGTTGTTTGGAGGGCTTGTGCATTGTCCGCAAATTTGCTATCTTCCTGACACGATTCTATCGCCCTGTTTTCGATAACGTTGAGCACTTGTTCCGACTGTGTTTGAGAGATTGGTTTGATCCCCGGAAAGGGAGCACATCATGAAACGACGGCTATGGGGACTGGTGGCGGCGCTGTGGGCAGGAATGGCCGCCTTCGCGAACGGGACGGTCATTGACACGACCTTCTACAGCCAGAGCCTGAACGCCGACGAGCAACTCCGCATCTACCTGCCGCAGGCGTATGACGGGCTGCACCGCTTTCCCACGATCTATTTCCTGCACGGCATGGGGGCGACGCCGAACGACTATGCGTTCACGGCCACTGTGCTCGACGCGATGATCGGCGCCGGGGTCATTGATCCGGTGATCTGCGTACTGCCCAACGGCGACTGCGGCCCATACCTCGGGAGCATGTGGTCGAACTCCGAACTCTACGGCGCGTGGGAAGACTACGTGCAGCACGATGTGGTCGAGTTTATGGACGAGACCTACCACACTGTGCCCCAAGCGACAAAGCGCGTGCTGATGGGGCACTCGATGGGCGGATTCGGCGCGATGAACATTGCGATCAAATTCCCGGACGTGTTCGGCACCGTGTACGCGCTGAGCGGACTGGTCAGCCTGGAGCCGTTCGATTTCTTTCTCTCGCGCGTCTTGCAGGAGTACGATGCGCCGCCCTATCATTACGATCCGAACGCCGGCTTCTTTACCGCGGCGGTGTACACGGCGGCGGGAGCGTTCTCGCCGAACCTCAACAACCCGCCGTGGAATGTGGATTTCGTGATTGACTCGATGGGGGTCGTCATTGACTCGATTTACGAGCACTGGCTCACGCACATGCCGGCCTACACCGCGCGGCATGAAGGGGACATCCAGCAGCTCACGATCTTCTTCGAATGCGGCGACGCGGATGAACTGGGATTCTATCCACAGAATCTGGCGTTCAAGGACTCGCTCGATGCGATGAACGTCACCTATGACTGGCAGTCGTTTGCGGGCGGGCATCAGGATCAGGTCGGGCAGCGCTTCGGACACGCGCTCATCATGCTCGCACCGCTCTTAGCAGTGGATGAACCGCCCGCGCCGATGATAACAACGTGCGTGCTGTACCCGAACTATCCGAATCCGTTCAACAGCAGCACGCAGATCCGGTTCGATCTGGCGCGAGATGCAGATGTGAGCGTGAACGTGCTGAATGTGTTAGGGCAGCAGGTGAGTGTCATCGAGGAAGGACGTTTCAATCGCGGGGAGCATACGGTGAATTTTGACGCGGACGGGCTGGCGTCGGGCGTTTACATCGGGCAGGTGAACGCGGACGGGTTTATCGCGCAGCAGAAGATGGTGCTGCTCAGGTAATATCGAAAAGCGAAAAACGAAAAATGAAAAGGCGGCCCAATCGGGTCGCCTTTGTTGTTTCTCCCCTATGATTCCCCCACCCCCTTTGTGTTTCCCCCACCGTGTGGGGGAAAAAGAGGGAGATGAACTTATTCCGGCGGGGCTTCGAGCGGTACGCGGAATTGAGCGACGTCAATAAATGTGAAATCAATGCCGCAGCGGTCAAACATCAGCCGGGAACGGTCTTCGCCGGGGTAGGTGCCGAAGACTTTGACGTGGCGAATACCGGAATTGGCGATCATGCGCGCGCAGATCGGACAGGGAAACACCGTGACGTAAATGGTCGAGCCTTCGATCACCGTGCCGTGGCGCGCGGCCTGCAGGAGCGCGTTCTGCTCGGCGTGCAGACAGACGCAGAGTTCGAGGCGCTCGCCGCTCTTGATACCGGCGATGTCGCGCTCGCAGCCGCCGATGTCTTCCGGGTGCGGATGCCCGGCGGGCGGGCCGTTGTAACCAGTGCACAAGATCTGATTGTTGCGCACGACAAGGCAGCCGACCTTGCGCCGCAGGCAGACGCTGCGCTGCGAAATCAGATTGACCAAGCCGTAGAAGTATTCGTCCCAGGAAATGCGATTGGTCATGAAGAAAGGATGAAGGATGAAGGATGAAGGATGAATGCGGACATGTTACCTTTCCGTGCGCTCCCAGGCGGCGGATTTGATACCCTGGCGATAGACGAAGAAGCCGCTCAGGAGGGCGACGTTCATCGCGGTAAAGTGATAGACCGACGTGACCAGCGGCAGCCGCATGCCGAGGCGGTCGCCGATCCAGCCCAAGAGCGCAGCAAAGTAGAAGCTGATCTGCCCCATGAACAGGAATTGATACAGGAGCGAATCGAGCAGGAAGAAGCTCGCGATCAGTGTGACAAACATCAAGAAGGGAAAGATCCAGCGCAGGACCTTGTGCGAAAAATAGGTGTAGGCGACGATGCCGTAGCGCGGACTGAGAATCTGCTTGTAGCGCGCGAGCGTCTGGAAATTGCCGGCGCCGATGCGCACGCGGCGGCGAAATTCCTCGTGGATGCTGCGGCCCGACTCTTCATAAGCCTTGGCGTCAGGGTCGTGAACCTGCCGCAACCCGGCGAGCGCCGCCCAGATCGCGGGCACCGTGTCGTCATTGGTGGAGCCGCGGGGAAAAGGACGATACAATTCACGGCGCAACGCCATCAGCGAGCCGAGCGCGCCGGACATGCCGCCGACCTCGCTCTCACGCGTGCGCAGGCTGTTCTCATAAGCGCCGTAGATCGCTTCGCCGCGCACCGCTTCCGAGCCGTGCGGAATCAAAATATATTTGCCGCCGTTGGCTACGCCGACCGCAAGATCGGCGAAGTGACGCAATAATTGACGCAGCGCGGTGGGATCAATCATCACGTTGGCGTCGCTGAAAATCAGAAGCTGCGCGGAAGTTTCGGCGGCGAGCCGGTTGAGTACGCCAGTCTTGCCGTTGCGTCCGGACAGTTCGATCAGGCGGACGCGCGGGTCAGAGAAGTTCCGCACGATCTCGTTCGTGCGATCGGTAGAGCCGTCGGAGCCAACGAGGATTTCAAACTTGCCGTCTTCATAGTCAAGCGCGAGCGCATTTTCGATTTTCCGGCCAATCACGCTCTCTTCGTTGTAGGCGGGAATCAGCAGGGCAGCGGTGGGCCATTGGCCCTCCGGATACGACGGCGGCTTCACATACCGGCGGCGGAAGAAGCGCAGCGTGAGCGGATACAGAAAGTACGTGTGCAGCATGGCGCCGAAAGACAGCCAGAAGATGATCAGCGCTGCGGTATGTAAAATCATGCGAGGGGGCAAGCTCCGCGGATCACGCCGTGCGTTCGGTCTGGTTGAAATAGACCTTCTTCGGCATGACCTTGGGTTGCAGGCTGTTCACGACGTCAAGGACGGGCAAACCCTTTTCGAGATTCACGAACGCCTGCCGGAACGCTTCTGCCGAGCGCTCGAGCGACTTGTTCAACTCACAGACGCGGATCAGCGTTTGCAGGCCGGCAAGGAAGATCGCGGTGGGCAGACCGCCGGTCTGGTATTCCGACGTTTGCAGCGACCACGTCTCATCGTTGAGCGTGGAGAAGCGGCGCGGGAGTTTCTTTGATGTCATCAGCTCGACAGGATCGGCGCCGTTGCAGACCTGTTCGGCGGCATCGGCGAGCGACAAGTGCAGCGCAGGCCGCGTTTCGAGCTTGAGCAGATAATCGGAGATGAAATCGCTGTGACGCGGGGCATACTCGCGGCCGCCGGCGAGGAGATACAGCCGATGCTCGGGCAGCTCGGACATCATCCAGTTCCGCTGGCCCATGTTGCGGATGATGACCTTGCCGTCTTCAAGGTCGTAGATGACATGCTTGCCGACGGAGAGGGAGGAGGTGTGGGTGATCAAATCAGTATAGCGCATAGTTGAGAAGCGAAGATGCGAAGAAACGATGAGCGAGGAACGATGAACGATGAACGCACCGGGGAAAGAACCTTGCTAAGGCAGTGTAACTTGATGACTCAGAAATTGCTCGGCGATTTGGATGAATTTTTCCGCTCGATCGAGGTGGATTGCAACATCGGCAGCAGCGGGATCGTCATCAATGAGATAATCACCGATATGTCTTGCGTTTTCGGCGCTGGCCAGGTGTTTGTGCAATTCCTTCGGCAGGACTCCTGTGGCCGTGAACTCTTTGCCGAACGCCGCGATGAGCGCAGAATGCCGCTTAAAAGAGAGGCCGCGCGAATCGAGCAGAGCGGTGGCGGCATAAAACATGGCGTAATACGCGCGCGAGGCGGCAATGTCACTGTCCCCTTCATTAAGGAGACGACGCGCTGCGGCGAGGCTTCGCCGGGCCTTATTCAACCACTTGGCTTGCCGCTCGGTCAAAACGCAATTCCCTCCCGGCGAACATTGGCAAACAACGACTCGTCATCCCGGCGATAATCCTCCGCCGAGACAAAGATGGTAGAAACGAAGACGCCGTGCTGTAAAGACACATCCGCCGTGACGTTTTCGCTGTGCAGCACCTCTTGCCAGCTATTGACCTCGCCCTTCAATACGACAAGCACATCAATATCTGAATCAGGTTTGGCATCACCTCTCGCTTGCGAACCGTACAGCATGAGGCGCTCCAGACGGTCGGCATAGAGTTCTGACAAGCCGGTCTTCAGTTCAGTTAGAATGTTTTGAATGTGTTGTGTCATGATGATGGTCTATTTCAAGACAATCAATTTACGGCTCTGGGATGTGATGCCGCTGGTCAGGCGATAGACGTAGATGCCGGAGGGAAGATTCGCGGCTACTCCTTCTGAAGCAAGGTTTCAATCGCGAGAATGAGCAGCTCGGCATTGTCAATATGCTCGGTTGCATCAACGGCAGTTAGTTCGGCTTCGGTGAGATAATCCCCCGCACTCCGCGCATACTGAGCGGCGATCATGTTCTGATGATGTACTTTGGCAATCTTGCCGGTAGCAGCGAAGTGTTGACCAAAAGCCGAGACGACTGCGGCATGGCTCTTGAATCTGAGATCCAAGGTAAGAAGAAGCGCTTGCACCGCGTAGAGCATTGAATAGTAAGCGCGGGAAACGGCAAAATCAGGATCACCGTCGCGAAGCAGACGGCGGGCCGCATTCACACTGCGTCGGGCTTTGCTCAGAAGGGCTTCCTGTTTGGGAGTCAAAGGGTGATTCCTTCGCGGCGGATATTCATCAACAGCGGCTCTTCATCGCGCTCGTACTGTTCAGTTGTTGTGAAAGCGCATGAGATCAGTACGTTATTCTGTAGCGAGAGATCTGCGGTAATGGGAACAACACGGCGAATCTCTTCACCTAATCTCACATCTCCGCGTAGGACTACCAACACGTCAATGTCGGACCCGGAATGCGCCTCATGGCGAGCCTGAGAGCCATAAAGAATCAGACGGTCGAGGCGCGGGCCGTAGAGAGTTAGCAATCTTCGTTGAAGCTCGCTCAGAAGTACACGAAGGTAATCAGTCATATTTATGGCTCATTTTAACAATACCAACTTGCGGCTTTGGGACACGGAGCCGCTGGTCAGACGATAGACGTAGATGCCGGAGGGAAGCGTCGCGGCATTGAAGTTCATGTGATGAGCGCCGGACGCCATCAATTCGTTCGCTAACGTGGCGACGGAGCGGCCGGTGAGGTCGAAGATGTCTAATAGCACGTGGCTCTCGTGCGAAAGATCAAACGAGATAGTCGTGCTTGCGTTGAAGGGGTTGGGATAGTTGGAAAGGCTGAAGGATGAAGGCGGAAGGATAAAGGGATCCTCCGCCGATAGTTCGGGGGTGGTTTTGAGGAGCCAGAAATCTGAGCCGCCCGGTTACTTCTAACTCATCACATGAAGTTGAAGCAGCAAATGCCCAGGAACCTGGGCTGGCTCTCCATAAAGTCGTCGCGACTCGTCGTTGGACGCAGCCCAAGCAAATTAGTTGTGCCAGCGGTCAAGCGCAAAATCAACCAATTGAGCGGTTCTCTCGTCTATCTGCTCTTTGCCCCATTCTGCGGCACGACACAAATCTCTTTGTCCGAGCAATCGAGATTCACGGTAAAGTTCGACTTTTGCAGGGAAATCCTTATTCGACAACTCAGAATTAGAGAAGGTCAGCGTCAGATTCCCTAACCTACGCCAGGACGCATAATGAACGCTGAAGAGACCGTCGACTGAAAACAGGTTTCGAGGAGATCGCGGCCAAATGTGTTCAATCGTGGCTTTGGATTCAATATCATCCCAGGTTGGCGGTGGCTCCTTGTGGTTCGCTGAAAGAAATCGTTCGTACTCGTACAGCAGGTATTTCAGTTCAGCGGAGTCAAGCAAGTCACCATTTTCGCCATAAATGTCCCTTGCTAACTGTGACCTGATTTCATTGTCGCCGCCATACTCCGAAATAATGCTCCTAATCTCGTCCAGTATTTTCTGGCTCCTCTCGATCCGAACCGTTGCCTCTAGCGCTCTGCTTTGAAACAGCCTGTGTGCCACAGAGCTGAAGAACGAAGCTTTTGTGTCCGAACGTCTGTTTGCCACCTTATAAACACGAAACGCAAAAACCTCGCACACACGGGCAATCTTCACAAATGCCGCCGGTTGATCCTTGAAAACAATTCGTGCCGCGATGAGTAATGGCGCAAACGTTGCGAAGGAGTTGACCCGATGAAGACAATTTAAGGAATTGCGGATTTGGATTGCATAGGTGTCGTAATCGAAAAAAGAGTCGTCGGGATTGCAGAGTTCTCTGAATACATAGGAAGATTCTTTCAGCGATGACACATAGAACGCGGTGTGTTCCAGTAGATCAGATGTCTTGAGATTTAGTTTTGTCTTTACGGATCTGTGTATGTCTTCGCTGCGATGCTCGCCTTTGTACGCGATCCAGTGATAGCGAAGCAAATTGTCTTCACCGAACCCTTCAGTGTACATGAGGTTACGAAATATCTCCCCCCACGATTCGTTGATAACAGTGCCAAGCTCATTATAGCCTTTCTTATATGCAAGGTAGATTAAATAATTCTTGATCTTATCCGCCTGGGTAAGCGGTCTCCCGCGATCATTCATTACCTCGAACACGAGTCCTGCTTCTAAATCATTGCCAACCTCGTAACGAATGAACTGAAGACGACTTGAGACCTTTTCAAGCAGACTCGTTACCTCCACATATCCGTACTTGCTTAACTTTTTCCGAAAAAAGCCTTTTGCGTATTTGAGGCGCACCTCCGACGGTGACACAGGTTCTTTACCCACCAATTCCGCTTCCGCGGTTTGAAAAACAACATCTCTAAGAAATGAGTCGTCGGAACCATTTAGTTTCAACTTATACTCTGAGGTGCTCTCATCTATGATGTACACATTGAGAATATTCTTCGCTGTCCTATCAGAATCCTCCCCGCCGATAGCTCTTAGGCGTTCATACGCACAGAAAACAAGCATAGACAGCGTTGCGAGCCGTTGTTGTCCATCAATTATTCGGAATTGGCGGAATGTCAGGCCAAATCGGTTAATGTTTTCACCCTGTCGTTCCACAACAATGGTACCCGTGTAGTGTTTCGCTTCAGCGTTCAGATCCAAAGCTTCTAAGTCTTCCCACAAATCTCGCAATTGTTGTTGATCCCATGCATAATAGCGTTGATACTCGGGTACTCGGTACACACCATCAAGCATAAGGTCGGATAACACCTTGAAGCCGTACTGCTCCATCTGAGCATCCTTCCAGGTTAAAGCAATCAGAGTAAGGTAAATTGGCAGCCAACGATGCTTAAGAAAACGTGGGTCGGCTGCTCAATTTCTGTCTTAGGCGAGCGAATGATTCGCAGCCGACACCGCCAGCACTGCTCGACCTCGCGCAGCGAGTTTTCTGATCGTGCTTTTTCCGGCGGGGTCGTGAGTTCGGGGTGCTCTCGAACACGGATGAACGACCCCGCGCGGCGACCCCCTTAATCCCCCTACTGAAGTAGGGGGAGATTACTTTTCCGTAACGGGGGCGAGTTGGGCGCCCTGACGTTTCAGATCGAAGAGGGCCAAGTCCACCAGATCTTTCAGCGCGGACAACTCGTCGCGAGTCAACGAACGGATCTCCGGTTCTTTGTCCTTGACCGGCAGCGAGATCTCCACACTTTGCTGCGTGCCGGCTTGATAATAGGTCAACAACCAGCCGCTCTTGCCGCGGAAGGACATGCGCGTGTCGGTGCGCTCGGTGTTGCGGATCTTTTCGCCGGTCTCGAGCATATACTTGAGCGACGACCAGAGCGCCGGGACCTCTTCGCCGTCCATTACGGCAGAAGCAATCTGGTTATTACCGGCAGTGAGTTCCAGCATCGCGCCGAAATAGCGGATGGTGTCGCCGGGGACAAACGCGACGTCCGTGATGAGCGAGAGTGCTTCGCCGGTGAGCTTCTGCTTCTTGCCGAGCAATCCGGTGCGAGCACCCTGCTTGACGAACGAGATCTTGCCGATGGGCGTGCGGTCACGAAAGAGCGTGCGGCCGGGGACTTGTAACTCCCACTCGTAGTCGGTGGCGGTGTTGATGGCCTGCGCGAAAAGTAGAGAAGCGAGGACGAAAAGCGAAAAGGCGAAAAGCGAAAAGCGGAATCTCAGACCCCCCTTTGATTCCCCCCATCGTATGGGGGGAAGGGTAGGCTGATGGACTGCGTGATAACTTTGGCTGTTCATCGTTTCTGGTGCTGCCAGCAGTAGGGAGTGCTGGGTTGAGCATTGCGGGAGCAGCGCGTGCCTTTTCGCGTGATGGCCTGGCATTGTTCCGCGGGAGCGGACGATTTCTTCTTGCCGAAGAGTTTGCTCAGCGTGGATTGCTTCGCCGGCGCAAGCTCCTGTGTGGTCAGGCGATCCATCACGGCTCCCACCGGGACCCACCCTTCGACCTGAATGTGCGCCCAGCCGGCCACCGTGTCGGCAACGACGAGCCGAGACGCCGGAGTAAACGTGCCGGCGACGGGACCCGCGGGAATGACGAACATCGTGTCTGCCACGCGCGCCGGAGCGACCGTCAGCGAATCCTCGGCGAACGCCGCGGCGGCTATGAGCAGGAGGAGCAGGATCCAAATGCGGGACACAGGCGTCTCCAGAGTAGGTGACACGAACCAAATCAAGGAGTTAAATATACGGATTTTTTCGCAAAAAGCAATCGCACATGTATTATTAACAGCAACAATAACAATAATTTGTGTGTTTGATTTTCTCATGAAACGGCCTTGCGAGACGGAGGAGAAATGTGTATATTTGCAGGGGATAAGCAGAAAATCGAAAATCCCAGAGCGAATAACCCGAATCCCGGTCAGAGAATTCACCCCTTGATCCCCCTACTGAAGTAGAGGGAGATGTAAAATGGACTTAGACCAACTCAGAAAGTATAGCCGGGGGGAATTGGCGCCGAAGCAATTCCTCGCGGTGTATAAAGACGCGGGCGAATTGCTGGATCTCCTGTACGAGACCCTGCATCCGCGCGAGGTGGTGGTCTCCGTTCATGACTGGCCGTCGCCGCGCAAGAAGACTCCGGCGCGACAGTATTTCGGATTGAAGACGATGCTGCTCGTGACGCCACTGGTGCTGATCGGCGGCTCCGTGTTCATTTTCAATCATCCGCTGCCGGTGCTGATTTCGGTGGCGGTATGGTTTACGATTTTCGCAGCCGTGGCGTTGACGCAGATCCTGGGCAAGTTCCGCGTGGAGCGGTCGCGCGAAGGGAAGTCGGTGCTGGTGATCACGAATATCCGCATGATTCGCATCTGGCTCGACGGATCGGAAGAGGTGCAGTCGTGGAACCTGAAGGACGAACCCAAAGAGGGCGACCCGCTCGAGCCGGTCTCGCCGATGATCAAGCTCTTGCTGGAAATTGATCAGGGGAAGATTTCGCTGAATTAGGAACATTGCGGCCACGACGAACAGCAACCTTATGAAAGCGGCGATCAGAAATTGTCGCTGATTTTCTTTAGGCAGCCGGTCGTTTTCGAATTGCAGCCGAAGCTTTCCAGGGAGAGATAAATTATGTGGCGTGCTTTGCCGTTGCTTACAATCCTTCTTTCCGCAAGTGAATTGTGTGCCGATCCGCGGACGTGGGGAACTCAAGGAATTCCGGTTCGCGGAGAAGCGCCTGTGTATATGCAAACTGCAGCGAGTGACCCATCGGGTCGCTCGCTGATTGTTTGGCAGGATTATGAAACCGGGAGCGGCGACCTTTACGGGCAACTGCTCGACGCAAACGGCAACCCGATGTGGGGGGATAGCGGGCGACTGCTGACCGGGACGCCAGAGTCACAAATTGAAGTTGCTGTCGGAGTTGCGGACAATGGATTTGTACTCCTCTGGATGAACTACACGCCCGGTTGGGGAGCCTATGAACTATGGGCCCTGCGGGTGGATCTGAACGGCAACCCACTTTGGCCGCAGAACAATGGCATGGGGGTGCGCGTCAGTCACGCGGAAGCATACGAGGCCGAATTGAACTCGTTTCGCGTCTTTCATGATGGCAGTCTGTTCATCACGTACGAAGACTGGGACATCTATCACGAAAGTTACACGAGTTACGCGCAGCGCGTTGATGCGGGCGGCAGCCTGGTCTGGCCGAGTGCCATTGAAATTGTCCCGTGGAACAATTTCGGTTATCAATTGGCGGCGGCGTTCGATGATGATGGAACGATGTTTGTGGCTCGCAGCCATGAGTATAATTACCACCACCATAACTTCGAACTGACCAAATATGACCCGGATGGTTCGATCGCGTGGGGTCCGCAAGTTATCTCGGCTGCCAATGACAGCTCTTCCGGCGTGCTGTCCGTAATTACAGATCATTCCGGCGGATGCTACGTGGCGTGGAGTGGCGACGGGCCTCAAGAATCTCCTTCGCTCGTGGTGCAGCGGTATGATCAAAGTGGAGACCCCGAATGGACCGGGGGGCCGCTGATCCTTGATAACCATTGGAGGTACCCGTATTACTATTACAATCCTGGGTTGTTGCCAAACGAGGATGATGGTGAGACCAGCGGCGTTATCGTCATTTGGAATAGCCGCGATGCTTATCCGGACAGTACTCGAACCTATGCCCAGAAGATCTCGCCAACGGGTGTGCTACTGTGGGATGAGGGCGGCGTGCCGATGTGTTTTGACGGAGTCACTGCATATACGTATGGTTCGCTGCGCGCCGCGAGTGATCATGAAGGCGGTTTGGTTTGCTTTATCCAGCCCGACCGCTGGAACGGTCAGAATCGGCGGCTGCCGCTGTTTGCGACGCGGTTGGATCAATCCGGCGACGCTGTCTGGGGCAGCCCGTGTGGTGTGATGATCGAAGATGGATTGGACGTGCCTGACTCGCCCGCACTTTCCGTTGCCGGGACGAGTAGTGTTGTCTTATCATGGAACGAGAAATATGATCGGGCGGAAGTGCGAACGCTAAGGCTCGACTTGTCGAACGGGAATCCGTTGCCGCCGACAGAAGGTCGGGTGTGGACGACCGGTATCCAGGGATCCGCCTCGTACCCGCAGGCCATTGGACTTTCTGACGGACGAGCGGCTGTGGTATGGAACGACACGCGCGGGAGTTACTACACCGCGAATATGTTGTATTATCAGTTCGTGAATGCCGCCGGCGAAGCGCAGCTTGCGGAACACGGGGTGCCGCTGACTCTGTCGTCAGATTCGACCTACAACTATGGTGGGGTGTCAGATTATGACCTCTGCTCAGACGATCAGGGCGGTTTCTTTACGGTGTTCCCGTCATCGCGGCAGCAGGGGACGTGTCTGATCGCGGCGCACGTAAACTCGGAAGGCGAGCGGGTTGGAGATTCGTCCGGTGTGTTGATTGCTCAAGGATTAAGTTACAGCGGGGACATCGAGCCGCGCTGCGTGCCGGACGGCGAGGGAGGAGCATTTGTTGTTTGGAATCAGCAGATCGGCAGCGGACCCCGCAGCATTATTGTACAGCGGATCAATTACGACGTGGCGACAGTCTGGCAGACTCCCCTAGTGCTGACACAATCTAATTTCAATTTCGACCTTGACGATATTGCTGCCACTCCGGATGGTTCGTGTATTGTGGCGTGGACAGGATCTGATGTTTATGACAGCGTGCGTGTGGTCAAGGTTACGGGGGAACGAATCGTGGCCTGGACTGCGGCGGTATGCGACTCCGCTTACTGGGGGGAGCAGGCAACAGTCGCATGTGACGCAGAGGGCGACACGTATGTAGCCTGGGTAGATCGGCGATTTGGGTGGCAGCAACCTGCAGGAATCTACGGCCAGAAACTAAATGGTTTGGGTGTGCCCCAATCGACCATCGGTGGAATTCCTCTAACGACTGATCCGAATAGTGAGTCGCCGGATCTGTTCGTCAATACGCAGGGGGAGCTGTTCCTGATCTGGAAGCGAAACCTCTCCTTCTCCGAATGCTACGATTTCGTCCTGAAATACAGCCCGGTGCTTGAACCGCTGTGGCTGGCGGAAGGAATTCAACTAAGCACGAGTAACGTGTCTGAGTTTCGGCGCGCCGTAGCCGTGCCTGATAATCTCGGCGGCATTTTGGTCGCTTGGTCGGGAATTGACGAGACCCTCGAATCGTCCGCGATTTACGGCAAGCATCTCGATACATCCGGTGCAGTGACAGATGAATACTGGAGTGGCGACCGCGGCGGAGTTATCTGCGATACCGTCGGTTCCAGGGGCGGTACGACCATCGCCCCGGGAGCAAATCCGGGTGAGTTCTTCTGTTTCTGGTCGGATTATCGCACGGCATACCAAATTTATGGGCAGTACATTGATGAGAATCTCGCGGCGGAACCGCTGGCGCCGGTGGTGCATGAATTTCGCTTGGAGCAGAACTATCCGAACCCGTTCAATGCCGAAACCCGGTTTGCCTTCGACGTGCCGCGCACAGGACGTGTAGCGCTCAGGTTGTACAATTTGCTGGGACAGGAGGCGGCGACGGTGGTGGACCAGATCATGACGGGTGGACGGCACGAGATCGCTTTCAATGCCTCGCGCTTGAGTTCCGGAGTTTATATCTACCGCCTGACCGCAGGTTCGCTCTCGACACAACGCAAACTGGTATTGCTAAAATAGATTGAAGAAACAGATCCGGGGCGATGCGGGGCACGTGCAAACACGTACCGCCGTAAAAAGGACATCCAATGAGCCGCTTTCAGCGAAGGCTGTGAAGCGGCTTGTTTTGTGGTATCAGAAGCGGCGGCGGGATTTGCCGTGGCGGAAAACGAAAGATCCGTACAAGATTTGGGTGAGCGAGATCCTCCTGCAACAGACGCAAGTGGAGACGGTCAAGCCGTATTATGAGCGGTTTCTGAAAGCGTTTCCCACGGTGCAGGCGCTGGCGGCGGCGCGGGAAGACGACGTGCTGAAGGCATGGGAAGGGTGCGGCTATTATGCCCGCGCGCGGAATCTGCACAAAGCGGCGAAACTCGTCTTAGCGAGCGGGGGGAAACTTCCGGCAACACAAAAGCAACTTATCAAGTTGCCGGGGATTGGGGCGTACACCGCGGCGGCGATTGCCTCGATTGCCTTTGGTGAAGCCGTGCCGGTAGTGGATGGGAATGTGGAACGGGTGTTGGCGCGGGTGCTGTGTCTGAAGAATCCCAAATTCCAAACCCCAAATCCCAAATCCCAGTCAAACCCGCCCCCCCTTAGTCCCCCCCGTAAACGGAGGGGGAATCGAATTCAGACAGCCGCCAGCAAGATCATGCGGACTGCCGTCGAGGAAAAACTCGCACCGGGGGATGTGAATCAGGCGATGATGGAGGTCGGAGCGACGATCTGTAAGCCGCGCGCGGTGGACTGTCCGGCATGCCCGTTGAATCGCGAATGCCGGGCAACGCTAAGACTCGCGGATCCGACCGTGCTGCCGATAAAGATCGCGACGAAGCCAACGCCACATTTTCACGTGACCGCCGCGATCATCCGCAAGCGAGGCAAGATTCTGATTACGAAGCGACCAAGCGAAGGACTGCTGGGCGGGATGTGGGAATTTCCGGGCGGGAAACAGGAACCGGGCGAGACGCTGGAAGCGTGTGCGCGACGGGAGATCAGGGAAGAGTTAGGGATTGAGATCGCCGTGCAGGATCAACTGGCGAAGGTGAATCACGCCTATTCGCATTTCCGGATCACGCTGCACGCCTTCAACTGCACGCACGTCGCGGGGCGAGTGCGAAAACTCGGCGTGGCGGATTACAAATGGGTGCGGCCCGAAGCACTCCATGAGTATGCGTTTCCGAAAGCGGATCGGGTGATTATCGAGTTATTGGAGACAGAAGAGGAAAGGCTGCTTTAGAAGCCGTGAAACTCAAGCCTTGAAAATGTCGTTCAAGGGATGTATCTTTGTCGTATCCATTCGTTCAACAAAAAGGACTTGAATATGAAGCGCGTGATCATGGCGTTAGCATTGCTGGCGCTGGGGGCAATGATGGCTGCAGCGGAGGATTCCGCCACCAAGGAGACGCCGGCGGGAACGGTCAAACTGCGCGGCGGCCCGGCGGTAGCGGATTTCCCGGCAGTGAAAGCGGCGACCATCTTGGTAAAAGCGGCGGACTATGTGCCGGAAGGCGGCTATCCCAAGGGGATGGAAGGCGTGGACAAAGCTTATGGCAGCATGATGCAGAACGGGTTTGGCAAGTTGGGGAAATGGATGGCGGAGTCGAAAGTGCAGCCGGCGGGCGCATTCTTTGGCATGTTCTATGAGGACCCGGAAAAGGTAGAAGCCGCGCAACTCACGGCAAAACTTGGCTTCCCGGTCGCGGGTGATGTCAAGGGCGCGGAGGGAATCGTGATTGAAGAGATACCGGCGATGCCGATGGCGGTCTCGCTGACTTATGAAGGGCCCTACGAGGCTTCCATGAATGCGTGGCAAGCGGTGCAGAAGTACATTCCCGAGCATCATTTCGAATGGGCGGGGCCAGGGATGGAAATCTATCACAAGGGGCCGAATGACACGCAGAATCCCGCTGAGTATGTGACGGAGATCCGGGTGCCGGTGAACAAAGCGGCAAAACCGGCGGGAGAAGGCGGGACGGGGCCGAGCAAGTAAGACGCGAAAGGCGGAGAAGGCAGAGGGCCAGCCCGAGTGGGCTGGCCTACTTTTTTGACTTGCGAAAGTCCGCAAAAATGCTGAGATTTACCAATGATGCGATGGCATAACTACATGACTGTGGGCGGTCTGGCGCTGATCCTCTTGGGGTGTGGCAAAGATCCGGTGGTGAAGGAGATCCGGGCGCTGCGCCAAGAAGGGGAACTGGCGCAGGCGCGAGAAAAAACGATCGCCGCGTTGCAGGACTCGCCGGGGGAGATGGATCTTTGGCTGGAGTTTGCGAATATCGCGGTGGAGCAGACGCGAGCGAGCGAGCGGGCCGAAGGCTCGAACACCATGGAGTTTCTGGTGGAAGCGAGTCTGGTCTGCGGGGCGATCTACAAACATGAGCAGCAGAAGCCGGGGCGTGAATGGCGGGACGCATGCCGGTTGGCGTCATCGGAATTGACCAAGCAGGCGAACAAGATTCAGACGACGCTCGGCGCGCAAGCCTCGTCGGCAGAGTACTTCAAACAATTGATGGAAATTAATCGCGGTGACACGGGGCTGCGCGGCGCACAGATTTCGGCGGCGCGATTGGTGGAGGGCTACAAAGCCAATGCGCGGTCGCTGCTTTATCAGGCCGTCGTGATCCGCCGGTTGTTGGAACTACTGCCCGAAGTCAGTCCGGGATCCTCGACCATGCTGATCACGCAAATTGAGCGCGCGATGGACAATTGGCGGCGGAGTCTCGAATTGACGGCGGACCTGACGTCCCCGGTGCAGGATCGCGCGAATCACGCCGTGGACAAGGCGATGGAGCAGATCTTGGGCGACCTGGAGACGCTGGGATATATCATTCCCGGAAGCATTTTCGAAAACGGAATTACTGAATGATCGCGCTGATCATAGATGGCGGCGGCACCAAGACAAAAGGCTGGCTCGCGCAGCGGGAAGAGCATCGCTGTTTGAAGATGGCGGAGAGCGGGCCGTCGAATATCGGGCAGGTGGGGGACGAAGGGTTGAAGACCGCCTTGTTGGAACTGAAGGCGGAACTGCCGCGCGAGTCAGGACCGGAGGCGGTATTGTTGGGATTGGCCGGAGTGGGACGGGAGCCGGAGCGGCTGCGCGCGACGAAAGCGGCACAGGCGGTGTTCCCGGGCGCATTCGTACATGTGGTGACCGACGCGGAATTGTCGTACAGCGCGGCGTTCGCGGACGGGCGACATGGTATTCTGATCATCACGGGCACGGGAACGATTGCGTGCCATCGCACGCTGCTCGGGCATGAGTTCATTCGCGTGGGCGGCTGGGGGCCGATCTTAGGCGACGAGGGCGGCGGCGCGTGGATCGGGCGGGAAGCGCTGCGGCATTGCCTTGAAGAGTGGGAGCGGGACGAACTCTCGCCACTGCACGCGACAGTCCTGCGCGAGCTGCAGATTGACACAGCGATGCAGATCCTGACGAAGGTGTATCTGGAGCATTTCAGCCCGCGGGACTGGGCGAAACTCGCGCCGCTCGTGTTCCAATGCGCGCGAGAAGACTCGGGAGCGCAAGGCATTCTGCGGCATGCGGCAATGGAACTGGTGGGGCTGGCGGAACGGATCGCGGAAAAGCAACTCCCCGAGGCGCACAGCATACCGCTGGTGGTGACGGGGGGAATTTGGAATCACAGAGAGGTCTTGCAGCCGCTGATGGAGGAGGAGATTGCGCTGCGCAATCTGTCACTGGTCTTCAGCGAACCCGCGGCCGGGCCGATGGAAGGCGGGTTGCTGCTGCTTGACAATCTGAGGGCAAGCAAATGAAAACGGGCGGCTCGCAGGCCGCCCGTCGTTCGTGGGTCGAGGTTACTCAGTGATTCTGCACGCCGTACGAGGTTACGTCGCGGCGGACGACGCGGACGGCATTCACGAATTCATCTTCGCGTACGATGCCCACGGTCTCCGGCTTGATATAGATCTGAATCGAGTACGACGGCGTGTAGTAGCGCTGATAGACGTAGCAGTTGCTGTAAACGACCTGATTCACCGTGACGCTTACGCCGGTGCCGGCGACCAGCACGCAATCGCCGTCGGCGAAGTAGAACTGGCCGACTTGCGCGGGATACTTATAGAGCCGCTGCGGGGCCGGGCTGCCGCTCAGCGGGTAGCTCAACTGCCAGCAGCCATCGCTGTAATTGCGCAGATAGTCGAGCGTATCCGGCGTAGGCGTCTGCTCCACAACCCACTGAGCCATTAGATAGTAGTCCAAGCCTAAAGGATAATCAAGGGCAATAACTTCGCGGTGCACGCTGTAATCGGCGCCAACGGTATCGAGCACGGCGTACTCCCACCAGTTGCCCACGCAGAGCGGGATAATCCCTGCCGAGCAAATGTCGTAGTGAACCTGCTCGATGTCGCTCCACGCTGAGAAGCCCTGGACGTTGAAGGCGCGCACGCGGTAGCTGTAATCCCCGGTTTGATTGTCAAGAATGTCCACCCATGACGTGTCGTTGGCCGTGGTGGAGTCAACAATCGCGAATAGCTGGCCGAACGAACTGCGGCTGATGTGAAACCCGGTCTCATTCGAGCTGTGATCCTTCCACGAGAGCGTAACGCCGTAGCCGATGAGCACGGTTGCGCCCAAGCTGTCCGGAGCTGCTGGTGGGCCGTCGGGAGTATTGGCAAAGGCGGAATCGGCGCTCCACGAAATGGCCGAACCGGTTTTCGCGCCGACGCGATAGTAGTACGTATTGATTGGCGCGACGGTGGTATCGGTGTAACTGCTATCCGAGGCTGGGCGCGTGGAGATGGTGCTCCACGTACTGCTGTCCTGACGGCGACTGATCAGGTAGTTTTGCGGAGTCCCGGCGCGCGTCCAGGTCACACGAACGGAGCGGGAATCCAGCGCCACTGCCTGCACGTTGGTCGGCGGCAACGGGGGCGGGTTACCGGTAGTTTGCGACGTGACCACGACGGAATCGGACTCGCCGGCCTCATTAAAAGCGGTGAGCCGGAAACGATAGGTCGTTCCCGGCGACAACTGGTGAATCACCTTCTGCGTGGTGTTGACGGCAACGGCGTCGGTGCGGACGAACGAATCGGCGACCTGAATGCGTAGATAAAAGCCATCTTCATCCGAGGAGCGGTCGTGCCAGGCGAGGGTGATGGTGCTGTCGCTCCACGCCACCGCACTGAACAGATCGGGCGCTTCGGGCGGGGATTGCGGTTGGATCGGCTTGTCTTTGCGGCACGAGCCGATGGCTCCCACGATCAGGATCAGCAGTGCAAGTTGGCCCCAGCGGGTGGCCATGGCAAATTCCTTACGAGCTGTTTTTATTTTACTTCCGTCTGATTGGGACGGAAGCCGAAGCCGCCGGCTTGCTGTTGCGGGGCGCCGTGCAGCTTGATTTCGCCGAACTGCGCCTCGTACTTATCAATGTTCTCTTTCAGCGCATTCATCAGGAATTTGATGTGCGCGGGAGTCATAATGATCCGCGACTGCACCGTGGCTTTGGGCGCGCCGGGCACCATCCGGGCGAAATCAATGAAGAATTCGGCCGGGCTGTGGGCGATCAGGGCCAGATTGGAGTAGATCCCTTCGGCGATCTTTTCGTCGAGTTGAATGTTGATTTGCTGGGGTTTAGAGTCTGGTTGCATGTGTTAACATCTTTCAATTGAAGGTTTGATCGGTTGAGCGAGGGATAAGGAAAGGCTTTTGGGGGAGAAAGTCAACCGAGGGCAAATTCCAAATCCCAAATTGGAAATCGAAAACTCCAGTCAGAGTAGGTTTCGGCGGGGTCTCAGTCGCGGGCTGCTTGACATCACCGGAACCCATAGACCCCGCGCGGCGATCCAAGGAAATCCGAAATCCCAGTCAGATTTGTAGGAACACCCCTTGTGGGTGTTCTGGAGGCTTTTGTAAGGGCGGGTTAAGGTCTGCGAAACCCGCCCAGACAGAAGTTACCGATAGGTTGAGGCGTTTCCGAGAGGGACCACAGCTCATATGCACGAATTGATAAGAAACTGGCGGAAGTGCCAAACCCAAAATCCGCCCTTCATTTTTCCGGGTGACGAGGTACTTCTTGAAAGGCAATGGTCGCAGTACGTGACGCGAATCAACAGCTTCGATGCGTACACGAAGAGTGAATTGTTCGGAAGGAAACCAGATCGTTCCGTGCATGTTAACTTGATACCGACGCCCTACATAGGAAACTTAGTGACCGCCGACATCTTCATTCTGATGATGAACCCGGGGCTTGCCCATTCCGATCACTATTCAGAAAGGCAAAGTGAGGACTTTCGTCAAGCGCTCATTTCCAACCTCTATCAAGAAGCTCTTGACAAGATGTACCCGTTTGTTGATCTAAATCCTAAGTTTGCCTGGGTCGCCGGATTTCAATATTGGCAAGGCAAACTGCACCGAGTAATAGAGATAGTGCAGAGTGATCGTAAGATTTCACATCAGCAAGCTCTGAGTATTTTGGCAAAGAGAATCGCGTGTGTAGAACATATGCCATACCACTCCCCCGACCTGAGACTTCCCGCTCGCCTTACCGTGCAACTTGCATCTCCAAAAGCTGTAGTCAGCTACGTTCACGAGGTTATTGTTCCGAAAGCCGAGCATGGCGATGCGGTTGTAATTGTGGCACGAAAAAGCCGTTCATGGGGGCTGGACAAGTTCGTTGGCCATAAGAACTTCGTATTCTACGAAGGCGCCGAAAGCCGCTCAGTTCATTTGACACCGGAAAGTCCGGGAGGACGCGCGATAATGACAAGGTTTGGCATCTGATTACCGGTACATCTCGGGCAGATTCTCGGGTTAAATTTCGGTGCATTGAAGGTCTCGTGGAACCTGCCTCGGCGAACGAGAGGCGACTCTCAAGCCCTCCACTCGGCGAGTGGAGGGTAGTGGGACTTTGGGGGCGAGTGTGGGAGCACTCGCCGCCGCGGAAGAATGACAAGAGCAGGAATGAATCAGCCATGAAGCTGAAGTACATCATCATCGTGCTGATGCTGGCGACGAGCGCGTGGGCGCTGAGTGCGGAGGACGCCTCGCCGTGGACGCAGTCGTTTGGAGCAACGGACACGTGTCTCGCGCAAGCGTTGCGACGATGTGAGGACGGCGGATACGTCGTGCTGGGCAATCTGCGCGTCGGAATTGTGGATGCGATTTACGTCGTCAAGACGGACAGCGCGGGGCACATCCAATGGACGCGCACGTACGGCGGACTGCGGATCGAGCCGCACGATATTCAGGCGGTGAGTGACAGCGGCTACATCATCGCCGGAACGCAGCGGGAGGCGGACAGCACCTTTGACCGGGCGTATCTGCTGCGCATCGGCGAGCAGGGGGATTCGCTGTGGAGCGGGACCTTTGGCGACAAACCGTGCGGAGCGCGCGCCGTGCAGCCCACCGTGGATGGCGGCTACATTGTCGCGGGGTGGATGGAATCCACGGCGGCCTGGAACGGAGACCTCCTGCTGGCCAAATTGGACGTGCGCGGGCAACTGTCCTGGCTGCGGACCTACGGCAGCGACGGCGACGAATGGGCGAGCGCCGTGCGGGTAACGGCAGACGGCGGGTATGTGGCGGCGGGCGGGGCACGACCGAAGCACAGCCGCCAGGATCAGATGTATGTCGTCAAAACGGACGAACAGGGCGTATTGCAATGGTCGCAGGCGTTCGCCGGTGACGAGTCGCAACGCGCGGACGACGTGCTGGAAACGACACAAGGCTATGTGCTCGGCGGAGTCCAGTGGTACTCCTCGCCGGAGGTGGGCAAGTTTGCGCTGGCGATGACCGATCCTGAGGGACAGCGGCTTTGGCAGCGCACCTACAGCCGCACGTTTACCTCCTACGATCACACGGTGCTGCGGGCGGCGGGAAGCGGCGTGATGGCGGCGGCCTACCGGTTCTCGCTAGGAACGACGCCGCGCGATCTGTGCCTGATACGAGTGGATGATGCGGGCGAAATGCGTTGGCGGCGGCTCTACAGCGGGTCCGGAGAGGTCGTCGAAGGGTGGTACGGAGGTTATCGCGAAGTGGACGCGGCGGATGTATTCGAGCATGGCCTCCGTGATTTCTATGAATTGCCGTCCCTGCCGGACAGCGTGCAGTGTTCGATCACTCGCAGCACTCCGATCCCGGCGCGATATGGACGGCGATGGTGGCAGAAATACTGCTTCTGCAGCGGCGCTGAGATCTCGTTCTCACTCCCCAGCTCGCAGAATGTGAGCATCACCGTGGTGGATCGGAACGGCAATGTCGTGCAGACGATTGCGGAGGACTATTACCTTGCGGGCAAACATACTGAAGTGGTCAATGGAGGTTTGCTCCCGGTCGGGGTCTATTTTGTTACGTTTCGCGCGGGCGCATGCACCAAAATGCAGAAGATGATGGTTGTAGGATGAGAAAGGATGAGGGATGAGGGCGGAAGGATGAAGGAAGAGGCGAGGAAACGAAGAGCATAGCCAGTTTCATTTTTCAATTTTCGATCTTCAGTTTTTTATATGGACAAACGACTGTTTCTGATTGATGGGTCGGCGCAGGTGTATCGGGCGCATTTTGCGTTTATTCGCAATCCGTTGCGCACGCGGCAGGGCGAGGTCACGTCCGTGGTGTACGGGTTCCTGAATATTCTGGTGCAGCTGCTGCAGAAGGAATCGCCGACGCATCTGGCGATTGTGTTTGACACGGCGGAGCCGACGTTCCGGCATACCGCATTTGCCGATTACAAGGCCACGCGGCAAAAGATGCCGGATGAGCTGGGCGAGCAGTTGGGGCGGCTGGATCAGGTGCTGGACGCGACCGGGATTCCGGTGCTGCGGCTGCCGGGGTGGGAAGCCGATGACGTGATCGGGACTTTGGCGAAGCAGGCGGAGCAAGAAGGGTTTGAGGTCTTCATGGTGACCGGCGACAAGGACTACATGCAGCTCGTCACGCCGCGCGTGAAGATGTACAATCAGAAGCAGAATGAGCTGAGTATTCTGGGGCCGGAGGAGGTCAAGGAGACCTTTGGCGTGCCGCCGGGACGGGTGATTGACATGCTGGCCTTGACCGGCGATGCCTCCGATAACATCCCCGGAGTATCGGGGATTGGACCGAAAACAGCCGTGAAACTGCTCGAAGAGTATGGGGACTTGGACCATGTGCTGGATGCCGCGCCGCAGATGAAGCCCTCTAAGGTGCGCGATGCCCTGATCGCGGACCGGGAGAATGCCCTGCTCTCGCGTCAACTGGCGACCATTGACTGCCAGGCGCCATTGGACTTCAATATCGCGGATTATGGGGTCAAGGAGATCCTGACGCCGGAGGTGGAGCGGATTCTGATCGAACTCGAACTGTTCAGCCTGCTTGAGCGGCTGCGGTCCAAGTATGCCGCCGGGCGCGTGGCGGTGACGGCCGCAGACCGGCGAGACTACCGGATGATCACTGAGCCGAAGGAGCTGCAGAAGCTGGTCAACGAGTGGCGAAAGAAGCGGGCGCTGGTCTCGATGGACGTGGAGACGACCGCTATTGACCCCATGCGCGCGGAGCTGGTGGGGGCCAGTTTCAGCACGGCGAAGGGCGAGGCGGTGTACATTTCGATGCAGGATTTCAGGGGGCTGCCGGATTTGACGCGTCCGTTCACGCGCTTCGGCGAGCCGGTGCCGGAGCGCACGGCAGCCTATCTGCAGATCGTGGCGCTGATGCTCGAAGATCCCGACGTGCCGAAGACCGGGCAGAACCTCAAGTACGACATGCTGGTGCTGAAGACGTACGGAATCGAGGTGCGGGGGGTGGCGTTCGACACGATTCTGGCGGCGTATCTGCTGAATCCCGGCGAGCGGAACTTGAGCCTCGACAATCTGGCGCGCGACTATCTCAAGCTTCCCAAGATTGCGACCAGCGAACTCATCGGGCAGGGGAAATCGCAGATGTCCATGCGCGACGTGCCGCCGGAGCGCGTGACCGAATACGCCTGCGAAGACGCCGATTATGCGCTTCGTCTCACGCACCTCCTGCAACCGAAGCTCGGCAATCAGGAGCGGATCCTGCGCGAAATCGAAGTGCCGCTGATTCCGGTACTCTTGGAGATGGAATACTCCGGCGTGAAGCTCGATATGAACCTGCTCGCCGAGATGAGTAAGGAACTCGATCGAGAGCTGAACCGTATCAAAGACGAATGCTGCATCATAGCGGGCGAAGTGTTTAATCTCAACTCACCGAAGCAGCTCGCGACGGTGCTCTTTGATAAATTGAAACTGCCGGTGCAGAAAAAATTAAAGAGCGGCCCGTCCACCGACGTGGACACGCTGACCATTCTGGCGACGAGGCACGAGTTGCCGGCGAAGCTGCTCGAATACCGGATGCTGGCGAAGCTGCAGGGAACGTACGTGGACGCGCTGCCGGAGCTGGTGCATCCGCAAACGGGGCGTGTGCACACCACGTTCAGCCAAACCGTGGCGGCCACGGGACGCCTCTCCTCGGTCAGCCCGAACCTGCAGAACATCCCGATCAAAACGGAGCTGGGGCGGCGGATTCGCGCGGCCTTTGTGCCGGGCGAGCGCGGATGGAAGATCCTCTCGGCGGACTACAGCCAAATCGAACTTAGGATCATGGCGCATCTGTCGGGCGATCGGAAGATGATCGAGGCGTTCGAGCGCGGGGGCGACATCCATACCTCGACGGCCGCGCAGATCTTCAGCGTGCCCCCCGATCAGGTCATATCGGACATGCGCCGGGTGGCTAAAACTGTCAATTTCGGGATTATTTACGGGCAAACGGATTTCGGCCTCTCGCAGGAATTGGGGATTCCGCGCGCGGAGGCAAAACTGTTCCGTGAGAACTATTTCAAGCTGTATCCGGGGGTCGCGGAATTCACGCGCCGGACGATCGAATTCTGCCGCTCGAACGGGTATGTGGAGACTATTTTGGGGCGGCAGCGACTGATCCGGGACATTGACTCGCCGGACCGTCAAATCCGCGAATTTGCTGAGCGCGCAGCGATCAATCATCCGGTGCAGGGGTCGGCGGCGGACATGATCAAGCTGGCCATGATCGCCCTGTTTCGGCGCCTGAAAGCGGAAAAATTTTCCGCTCAGTTGCTCCTGCAAGTACACGATGAGTTGGTGTTCGAAGTCCCCGATGCGGAGATCGAGCGATTGAGCGACATGGTGCGGCAGGAGATGCAGCGGGGGCTGGAGTTGCGCGTGCCGATTGCGGTCGAAATCGGCGTGGGAGCGAACTGGTTGGCCGCTCACCGCTGACTTTTTTTGCCTAACCACTTGCATTTTGAGATCAAGTGTTATATATTTTCCCAAATTCGTGCCCGGCACGTGATACAGATGCGTGACGCCGAAGTGATCTTTGAATGGAGAGTGCATCCGCTGCGGGACGATCCCAAGCGCGCCATCGTCTTCCTGCTTACTATGAGCTTGACGCTGTTGGCGGTCTGGTGGAGCTTCCATCATGCAGGCTGGGTGCTGGTCGCGGCCGTCCTGATCGGCGGTTCGCTGCACCGCTTCTGGCTGGTCACCCGCTACCGGATGAGCGAAAATGAGCTGGAGTACCGGCGATTTTTTTTCCGCTTGACGCGATCCTTGTCGGACTTCCGGCGAGTCGTGCTGGAGCCATCCGGAGCGTTTCTGTCGCCCTTTGCGGAGCCGAACCGCTTGGACCCCTATCGCGGCGTGTTTCTGCCGTATCCGCCCGTCAGAGAGCCGTTTCAGGCCTTTCTCGAGCGCCGGATCGGTGGGGTGGTAACGGATGAGTGAGCCGGGATGGCCGCCGCCGCCGGAGGCTCTGACTCCCGAGCAGATTCGGCTGTTTGACCGGCTGTCAGAACGGGTCGTGAAGATGCGGCTGACGATGCCCGCGGTACTCTTTCTCGAGTCGGTTAGGCCGCTGAATTTCATTGGCTCGCAGGTGATGCTCTTCTTCGCACCGATGGTGCACGCGCTGTTCGCCGCGCACGAGTACACCCTCCTGCAGCAGGCGTTGGAACGGCGGGAGACCATCGGTTATCTGGTGGATCTGCTCGAAGCCAAAGAGCAGGTCGAGCAGGAGCGCGAACGGGCGGAGCGGCGCACGAAGAAGGCCGCGAAACGCACGAAATAATGCGTTCGCTGTACGCCAATCTCCCGGGAAAAGTGCCGAAAATGGCCTGTTCGGCCCGAAACTTGCTCCTCATGTGCCGTTGAGCGCGGCAGAGTCTGTGACGGCCGCGCGCCGTTCGAGAACGAAAATCCTCAGTTGCCCGATGGGGCGACGTGAAGATAAAGTTGTTGGCTAAGCCCGAGATGTAGGGGCGGCCAGCATTCCATAGGTTCGCCGCACGAACCTATTCAATGGCCAACGGAAAGCTCACGACCGAGGGTAGCGTCGGGCTTTCATGGCCCCTCACACATTCGTTCCCGAACGAGTCCCTACCCTCTAAACAGTGCAAGGAGAAGGCAGAATGAGTCCAGCCAAGAAGAAGAAGGCAGCCCCGAAGAAGAAGAAGGCGACGGCCAAGAAGGCGGCCCCGAAGAAGGCGACCGCGAAGAAGGCCACCGCCAAGAAGGCCGCCCCGAAGAAGAAGAAAGCAACGGCCAAGAAGGCGGCCCCGAAGAAGGCGACCGCGAAGAAGGCCACTGCGAAGAAGGCGGCCCCGAAGAAGAAGAAGAAAGCCAAGAAGAGAGTCGCGAAGAAGAGCACCGCCAAGAAGGCCACGGCGAAGAAGGCGGCTCCGAAGCGCAAGAAGGCTCCGAAGCGCAAGAAGGCGGCAAAGCGCAAGGTGGCGGCGAAGAAGGCGATGTAATTCGCGAACTTTGTTCGCCCGATGGTTTCCGGCTCGTGACTTGTTCGCGAGCCGGCTTTTTTTGATTTAATCGGGGAATTTGGATACATTATCCGGTGTTCGTGCTTCTTCCGGCGGGGTCGCGTGCTCGCGGGTGCTCTTGGTTCTCTTTGATCGACCCCGCTCGGCGGACGTTCTGTTCAGATTTCAAGTTTCACATTTCTAATTTCCTATTTCTTGCCTATGGCCTCTCCACGAACGCTGTTTCGCGACCTGTCGGCCCGTCCCGATGCCGGGCGCACCTTAAGCCTGCTTACGGAGCTGTCACGCGCCAAACTGTCGCCAAAGGGCCTGCTGGCCTACCATGAGCAACTGCTGTTCTACAAGGCCTATCCGCGGTCTGGGGAGCTGCGCGTGTTTGCCGAACGGGAGCTGGGGCAATTTGCCAAGCGCGTGAAACGGCTCAAGCAGAGCGACCGCGACGAGCTGATGCAGACCGGGGTCGTCGGCTCCACGATCCGCTATCCCTACGATGAGCCGATGGCGGCGTGGCTCTTGAAGCAGTTGGAAAGGCACGTTGATTTCGACTGGGACGCCTACGACGAGAAGGTGGATGACCCGCTCGCGGGGTATCTGCCGCTGTTCATGGAGACCGCGGAGCACGACGCGCTTGACTCCGGCGACCTGACCACGCGCGATCTGATCGAAGCCGCGCACGGAGAACGGACGGCGCTGGCGTGGCTGCTTGAGCGCTTTCGCGCGGCGTTGCCGGATCGCAACGTGCGGCAGCAGATCTACAATTCGATGAACCTTGCGCTGAGGTTGGAGCTGATTCCTGAAGGGCCGTCGCGAACACTACTGGACGACGGTCCGCCGGAGAAGCTCTTCGTGTGGGATCCGGAGGCGGCGCGGGCGAAGTTCGATTGGGTGCGTGAGGTGCAGCGACCCTTGCGCATCCCCAAACCGGTGAGCCGGAAGCGGGCGCACGAGTTCCTGGATCTGGTCCTTGGCTCGCTGCTCACGCGGTATCGTGAACTCTATCCGGCGACGCATTGCCATCTCGACGAGGTCTATGATATTCCGCTCGAGCGCGGGATTCGCGTAATTTTTTTCTTCATGACGCCGGAGAAGCGGTTGCCGTTAGAGGCGGGGTGGGGATGCCTGCTTCTGAAGAACAACGTGCCGATCGGCTACGGCGCGGGCGGGATGGTGGCGGAGCAGTCGGAGATCTCGATCAATGTGTTCGACACGTTTCGCGGCGGCGAGGCGGCGTGGCTTTACGCGCAATACGCGCGGATCTGCTACCAGTGGTGCCGCGCGCCGTGGCTCGTGACGCGCAAGTGGCAATTGGGTGGCGATGGCAACGACGAAGGGATCGAATCGGGGAGCTTCTGGTTTTACGATAAAATGGGCTTCCGCTCTGTGGATCCAAAACTCCGCAAGCTGGCCGATCAGGAACGCAAGAAGATTGCATCCCGTAAAGGCTACCGCTGCCCGGAGCACGCGCTGCGCAAGCTGGCCGAGGCGGACGTGGTGTTCAACCTGCACGGCAGGCCTGCGTCTGAATACAAAGAGTTTCCCGTTGCGAATGCAGGATTGGCAGCGACGCGCGTGATCACGGAGCAGTTCGGCGGCAAGCGCGCGGGTTTGGAGGCGCGCGTCCTGCAGACGATGAAGCAGCGGTTTGGTCTCTCGTATGCCGGATGGTCCAAAGCGGAAAAAGTGCGATTCGCGCAGATGAGTCTGTTCATTCTCGCGCTGCCCAAGGTCGAAGCGTGGAGCGCCAGCGACCAGCGCAAGCTTTTCGCGCTGGCCCGCGCCAAAGGCTCCGCGCAGGAGGCGGATTACGTGCGGCTGATTCCGGAGAATAGGAAGTTCTGGGAGGCGCTAAGGAAGGTGGCGGTGACCGAGATTCGCAAGGCAGGAGGCGTATAATTCCCCCCCTTGATCCCCCCACAAAGACGGGGGAGGAGCCACAGGCCGGGCCGGAACGCGAAGGGCGGGAACGCTGGTTTGTGCCGGTGTTCAGCTTCAAGACACTGTTTGCGGCGTTCCGGCATCGAAATTACCGGCTCTATTGGGGCGGCTTCTCGCTCTCGTTGATCGGCACCTGGATGCAGACGCTGGCGATGGGGTGGCTCGTGTGGCGGATGACAGGCTCGCCGTTTTGGCTGGGGGTCGTGGGCGCGATGCCGCAATTGCCGTCCCTGCTCCTGGGTTCGATCGGCGGCGCGATCGTGGACCGCACCGTGAAGCGCAGGCTCCTGATTGTCACGCAAACGGGAATGGCCTTGTGCGCGCTGGTGTTGGGGATCATCACGCTGATGGGCGTCGCGCGGCTCTCGGACATCATTGTAATTGCGGTGATCTCCGGCGTGTTTGCGGCGGTGGATGCGCCCGCACGGCTCGCGTTCGTGACCGATGTGGTGGGAAAAGAAGATTTGGGGAACGCGGTCGCGCTGAACTCGACGATGTTCAATGCGGCGCGGCTCGTGGGGCCGGCCATCGCCGGATTCTTAGTTCCGGTGATCGGCGAGAGCGGCTGCTTTCTGATCAATGCCGTCTCTTATCTTGCGCTCATCATTGGCTTATTGATGATGCGCAATTTGCCCAAACCCGCTCCGGCCAGCGACGAGCCGTTACTCTTGCAACTGCGCGAGGCGTATCGTTTTGTGAAAGCATCACCGATTCACAGTGCGCTCATTTTGAATGTGATCGTGTTTGCCGGACTCGGCTTCTCGTACACGACCTTGATGCCGGTGTTTGCCGATCAGATTCTGGAGCGCGGCGTGCGCGGGTTGGGAGCGTTGATGGGCGCGGTGGGAATCGGCGCACTTGTCGGCGGCATCTGGCAGGCCGCTCAACCGCGGGACGCCAAGCGCGGGTACATGGTGATCCTCGGCGCGTTCGGATTGACAATCGGGCTGCTGCTGTTCGCGCTGTCGCGCAACTATGTCCTGTCGCTGGCAGTGCTGCCGATCGTGGGGTTCAGCGGGATTGCTATGCTGGCCTCGACCAATACCCTGCTGCAAACGCTCTCGCCGGATCATCTGCGCGGGCGGGTGTTAGGCTTTTACACGACGGCGTTCTTGGGAATTATCCCGATTGGCAGCTTCATCGTGGGGATACTGGCGGAGCATACGAGCGCGGCGCTGACATTGGCCTTGATGAGTGTGATCTGTTTTGTGGTCGCGGTGGCAACGCTGCTGAACAATCAGCGACTCAAAGCGGTCTAAGAGGCAACAAGATGTGGTTTGAGAAGAGCGTGCGGAAGGAGGCGAGGAAGCGGAAGATCTTGTTGCTCCTGCACAGCACGCATCTCTACAAGAACCTGCCGCAGATCCTGACGGATGGACATTTACACACCGCGCGGGAGCTGATCGAGACGTATGGAGCGGAGCGCGCGGCGTATTTCCTGCATGATTTTCAGCGGTACGAGCAGTTTGCCGTGGGTTTGGATTACATCAATTGCGCGCTCACCGTGCCGAATGCGGAGCTGCTCTATCATCGTTCCAAGTCCGAATGGAGCGCGGAGTGGGTGCATCTGGCGCTGGATCTCTCGTTGTTGAATCGCGAGGATACCCTATTCTCGCCGATGAACGCGGCCACGGAGCGCGGGCAGCTCATTCGCGCGGGAAGAGAGGGATTTCAGGCGATGTTTGAGCGGACGGTGGGCGAGTTCACGCGCGATGATTTGCCGCCCAACGAACCGACTCATCCGCAAGCCGAAGTGCTGGTGAAAGGGCCGTTGCCGCTGTCCGCCGTGCAAGCCGTCTATGTGCCGACGCGGGAGACCTTGCTCGAAGTTCAGCGCTTGTGCGAGCGGCATACGCATGTTCTCTCTCTCCAAACGGCGCCGCATTTGTTTGCGTGGCCCGCGCGGTTAGTGCAGCACTGACTGCTGTGCATTGCTTTGAACTATTCACGAGCGGGTCTCATGGCCCGCTTTTCTATTTGCCGAAAAGGTCGCCCTGCTCCAATCGCAAGAGCCAGTCCTTGCGCCACGTGCCGCCGCCAAAGCCGGTCAGGCTGCCGGTCTTGCCGACGACGCGGTGGCAGGGCACGACAATCGGCAGCGGATTGTGCCCACAGGCTTGTCCGACGCCGCGCGCGGCGGTAATCGGGCGATGAATCGCCTTGGCCAATTGGCCGTAGGTGCTCGTTGCGCCGTATTTGATCTTCAATAACTCCTTCCACACCGCCTGCTGGAATTCTGTCCCCTCCGCCTGAATCGGAAAGGTGAACGCCATCCGCGTCCCGGCGAAATACTCGGCCAGTTCAGCCTTGGCCTGATTCGTCACGTCGTTCGATCGCTTGCGCTCGGAGGGCGGAACGAAGTTCTCGCCTTCAAACCAGATGTGCGTCACGGCGACATCATCGGCTTCGATGTAAAGTTCACCGATTGGGGTGGAAAGGGATGTCCAGCAGGTGCTCATGGGATGCTCAAAAATGAAGATTGAAAAATAAGACCCCCTTTGCTTTTCCCCCACCGTGTGGGGGAAAGGTGAGTTACGAATTCTGCTTTCAAATTCATAGACTCGTAATCAACGTGCGTGGACATCCGCAGCCACTCTCCACACACGGTGGGGGGACGAAAGGGGGGTCTTAACTCACTTTTCCAACAACGTGAACCAGATGTAAAACGTGCCATAGCTGCGGAAGGGCTTCCACGCGGCGGTGATGCGCTCAACCTCCGCGATTGTGGCTTGACGCTCGAGGCCGTAGACATCGGCAATCGCGTTGCGCAAGCCGATGTCGGCAACGGGACAGGCATCGGTGTCGCCGTGCACGCGCATCATGCAGTACTCCACCGACCACGGGCCGATGCCGTGCAGCGAGAGCAACTTATGACGCGCTTCCTCCGGCGGCAGACTCAAAACGCGGTCTTCCTCGATCTCGCCGCTCACTATGGCTTCCGCGAGTGACCGCAAATACACCGCCTTCTGCCGCGACGCGCCGCAGGAACGCAGCTCTTTTTCTGACGTCTGCAAAATGATGTGGGGCGGCGGAAAGCCCTCAAACTCGATTCTCTTGTACGTCATCACCGCGCCAGTGTGGCGGACGAGCCGCGAGCGCATCGCAAACGCCGATTGCACGCTGACCTGCTGCCCGATGATGGACCACGCCAAACACTCCCACAAATTCACCACGCCGACGAGCCGCAAGCCGCGATAGCGCTTGACCAGCGTTCCCAATATTGAATGAGTTTTAGCGAACGCATAGAAGCGTTTCAGCTCATCATCCGGACCGAAGGTGCGCTGCATGAAGCGCTTGACAAGCACGTTTCGTTTGACGGAGTCTCTTCCCCGCACAATCGCAGCGGCGAGCGTCTGCTTCGCCACCTGCTGCACTTCGACGAGAAAATAGCCCGCCCCTTCGCTGAGGACCTGATAGTACTTGCCATCCGCGACGGCATGCCGCTGCGCGGTCTCGTAACGACCAATGTATTTCAACGTGCGCGGAAAGTCAAGCGGTGCGCGATACTCAAACAACATGGAATTCACTCTGTACGTGCCCGGCGGCATGTGTCCGCACATGCCCCGGTCGGGGAAGCACATACGAACTTGTTGCAAATCAATTAGTTTCCCCCCTATCGTCCCCCCCACTTCGTAGAGGGATGAAAGTCCTAACATACGAAGCCCCGGCCTGAAGATCAAGCCGGGGCTTTTGCCGTCTCTCGGGAGGAGATTACGGTGTATCTTTCCCCTATCCCCATCCCTTTCCCCACAATGTGGAGAAAGGGAGTGAATAGTTACGGTTCAACCGCTTCAAACGTCCGCTGACCGTTGCGGATCAGACGGAACAGAATCGCGCGCTGCTCGCGCTTCAAGGTCTTGGAGATCTCGCGGAAGTCATCCATACTCTCGACCGGCTTGCGGTCAATCTCGATAATGACGTCACGCTCTTGCAGCTTGTCCGCTGCGGGGCCATCCGGATCTACATCCGTAACAATCACGCCGCTCTGGTCTTCGAGATTCAGCGCGCGCGCCACGGCTTCGGTAATCGGCTGCACTTCGATTCCCAGCCACTTCTCTTTGGCCGGTTCGGTGTCTTCGAATGGCTTCTCCTTGCGCCCAAGGAACGACGCCAGCTTGGCGCGGTCGCCCAGCATGAATGTGGATTCCTGCTTCTTGCCGTCGCGCCAGACTTCCGCCGTCACGGACTGACCCGGCTTCTGATCGGCCACGAGCATCCGGAACTGCGTCACATCCTTGATCTTCTTACCGGCGAACTGGGTAATCACGTCCCCCGCCTGCAAACCACCCTCTTCGGCCGGAGTGCCTTTATCCACGCGCTCCACGAACACGCCGTTCACGTCTTCCGGCAGATCCACTGCTGACCGCAGATCGCTCGTCAGTTCGCGCGGCAGCAAGCCCAGATAGCCGCGCGACACCGCGCCGCTCGTGCGCAGTTGATCCACGACCTTCATCGCCAAATTCACCGGAATGGCAAAACCGATGCCCTGACCGGAGGGATTGATTGCCGTATTCACGCCGATGACTTCGCCATGAATGTTGCACAGCGGGCCGCCGGAGTTGCCGAAGTTAATGGAAGCGTCGGTCTGAATGAAGTCCTGATAGCTGGGGCCGCCGCCCTGGATCGCCAGATTGGACCGGCCGCGCGCGGAAATCACGCCGACCGTGAGCGTCCAATCGAGACCCAGCGGATTGCCCACCGCCACCGCCCAATCGCCGATTTTAATCTCGTCGGAATTGCCGATCGCGGCGACTTCGCTCGCTTCAAACGTGTGATCTATTTTGATGACGGCGACGTCGGTTTCCGGATCGCTGCCAATCGTCTCGGCGGTGTATTCGCGGCCACTCTGCACCTTGACGGTCACCTTGTCGGCTTCATCCACCACGTGGTTATTGGTCAGAATGTAGCCGTCGCGGCTGATGATGATTCCGGAACCGGTCGCGGGCATATGGAACTCGCGCTGCTTGCGCGGGCGCTGCGGCGTGCTCTGATCGGGATGAAAGAATTCCCAAAACGGGGAGTCGCGGAAAAAGTCATCCATCTGGTCATTCTGGGTGACCTTGCGATCCGTCGTAATATTTACGACTGTCGGCGACACACGCTCCGCCACCGCCACGAACGGACTCTCGCCGTTGGGCATGACCAGCGGCACGCTGTTCGCCGCATAGTTATAGTTGACCGGGGGTGCGGCGGATTGCGCGTTACTGGACGCGGTCCAATCCATGCGTGCCGTCAACAGCACGCCGGCCGCCAGACCGGCGACGACCAAGATAGCCGCCACCCAGAGGTTTTTTGTGAGGTGTTCTCTCGACTTGGACATAGCCTTGCCAGCTTTTCCTTAGAGTGATTGGTTATATCAATAGGATAGAAACCGCCCGTTCGGCGGCCATATCCCCATAAACGGTTCAACTTGCGGGAGGTTCCCCGTCGTCCGCTCTGGACTATTTAATCTTTGTTAGCCCTAAGCTTAACCGACCCTCGACAGCGATTCAGACTTGATTTTGGAGGCAGATTTTAGCATCTTGTAAACCCTACAAATCGCTCGATAATATCATGATTTACCGTTTGCTATCGTATGTCTTCGCCGCGCTGTTGTCCGTAATGGCCGCCGCTCCTGCGCGTGGCACGTCGCTCTCGCTGAATGGAGTGAACGGCTATGCCTTTGCCTCCGACGCCGCGACCTTTGACTTCAGCGCTTCCTTTACGATTGAGCTTCAGTTCGAAAGCAATGTTGCGCAAACCGGATGCCTGCTGGCGAAGTTCCACCAGAACTCCGGCACGACAACCGATGATTCCTATTACATCTTGACGCAACCGGACGGCAGTATTCAATCACGCATTCAGACCGACGCGCAATTGGTAACACTGACCGCTCCCGGCAATGTACATGACGGCAATTGGCATCATGTGGCGCTGGTGTACGACCGCACCGCGGGAGTCGCGGAGCTGTATCTGGACGCACAACTCGGGGCATCTCAACCATTATCGGGTCAATTGCGCGATACGGAAGAAGCGCTGCGCCTCGGCGCCCTGCGCAGCTCCGGCGCATTGGCAAACTTCTTCAACGGCAAGATTGACGAGTTGCGCTTCTGGAACGTCGCGCGCCGCGGCGAGCAGGCGAGCTGCCTGCGTCAGGTCACACTTTTGCTTGATACTCCGGGACTCGTGAGCTATTATCGCTTCGACGAAGGCAGCGGCACAACGGCATTTGATCGCGTCACGCCGTTCGAAAATATCACCTTCATCAGCGGCGCCACTTTTGCGGTTGCGGAACCGTTGCTTGCCTCGCGGCTCGACGGTCCGGGAGTGTGCCGGTGCGGCGACGTGTCCGGAGTCCTGACGATGGCGATGCCCGCGGTCACACTCGTTGGCGACACAGTGTATGTCCCGGCCGGGGATTCGCTCGCGCTCACGTCGCACGCGCTGACGGTTGATTCAAGCGTCTCTTTCGTGGACGTGCCAGGCAAGCTCGTCGTCACCGGCACCGCTCAGGACTCGTCGTATATCTTAGGTCAAGGATCACCTGCCGCGGATGCGGTAATTCTCTTGCGCGGCGCCGACACCACGCGCTTCAACTATCTTCGCGTAAGCGGGTTTGCCGGCCGCCCGATTGTCAACCGCGGCCCACTTAATATAGTAAATTCCCGCTTCTCCGGCAACGGTGGGGCATTGCAGGTCAGTGGCTTTGCCTCTGTGGCCCAGTCGCTCTTCGAACAGCATACCGGCTATGTGATTCAAGCAGATAGCGGCGTCGTACAACTGACCGGTACGACGTTCCGGGGCAATGCGGGAGGGATCAGCGTGACCCCCTCCGCCGCCGGGGTCTGCCGTGTGACCGGTGACTCTCTCGTATTTGATGCCAATACGGGCACGGACGGGGCAGCGCTGGCTCTGCTCGGGAACGCCGCCAACCCGGTGGAAGCCCATCTTGCGCGTTCCACGTTCATTAACAACTCCGCCACGGAATCGGTGGTGCTGATCCGCCGCGCGCGGCACGTGACCGGCGAAACGACGCTGCTCGATCATTGCGTCTTCCACGACAACAGCGCGAACGCGACGGTCGTATGCGACACGGCCTACGCCAACACGGCGATTGAGTTGCGCAACTTGACCGTTGCGTTGAATTCTAGCGGATTGCGGCTCGATGCTCCCGCGACGCTGCGCAATTCGATTGTGGTTGGAAACGGCACGGATCAAATTGCCGGCACGAATCCGGTGGTGGCCTACTGCCTGACCAGTGACGCCGAGTTTCATGGACCGGGCGGCAGTTTCTATGCCGATCCGTTGTTTCAGGATTATTTCGCGCGCGACTTTCATCTGACGGCGGGGTCTCCGGCGATCAATCGCGGCGATCCGAACGCGCTGTACGATGATGACGACGGCACGCGCGCGGACATCGGAGCGTTTACGTCACAGAATTTCGCGCCGACACTGCAATCCATCCTTGATGTGCCGCATGACAACGGGCGGCAGGTGATGATTCAATGGCTGCCGTCGGCGGGAGATGACAACCGGCAGGGAATCGCGGAGTACCGCATCTACCGCGAAGTCAATCTGATAGCGAACTTTGAGTTGTTGGCCACTATCCCCGCCGCGCAACTCGACGGCTACGGGCAGATCGTCTCTACGCTCGCGGATTCCAATCAGAACGGCGTGCCGTATTACACCTACTTTGTGCGCGCGCAATCTGTGAACCCGCTCGCTTTTTGGGACACACCGCTGGACAGCGGATACAGCGTGGATAATCTCGCGCCGGGAGCGCCCGCGCTTTTTGCATCGCAGGAGAATGATGACGCGCGGCTCACGTGGCCGGCGGTGGCGGACACGGACGTAGCCTACTATGCGGTGTATCGCGCGGAGATCGAATTCGATCCCGACACGGTGACCGCGAGTTTCGCCACGACCGCGGACACAACCTATCTCGACAGCACGCTGAATAATGGCGGCGCGTGGTACGCCGTGCGGGCCGTGGACATCAACGGCAATGTTTCGGCGGCAAGCAACGTGGCCAATGTGAGTTTCTTCTTGGCCGCGCCCCAGCACCTGACCGTGATGCCGTTCTCGGGTGTCGCCTGGCTGCGCTGGAGCGCCGTGCCGGGGGCCACCGGCTATCAGGTCCTGCGCATGTTTACGCCCGACGGCCCCGAAGATCTGCTTGCAACGACGCCGGAAACTACGTATCTTGTGCCCATGACGGCGCCCAGAATGTTTTTCCGGGTGGTCGCCATCCACGAGTAAGGCGAATTCTCCATCAAATTATCCAATCTTCCACATCCCCCTTGACCTCCCGGCGCACGCTGACTTTCGGGCCTGAGTCCCTGCTGATCTTTCTCACCATGCTGCCGGTGACCGGGGTGGTGCCGATTCTCAAGCTGTTTGTGATGGACGGCTTCGGTGCGAATGAGTTTCAGACGCACCTTTTTCTATCCTTCAGCATGGTCTCGGCATTTTTGTTTGCGCCGCTGGCCGGAGCTTTGGCCGATCGCTGGGGGCACCGCCGCCGGATCATCATGCTGGCCGCGCTGGGAGACGCCGCGTGCTTTGCGCTGATGCCGTTCGCGCCGACGTATGGCATGCTGATGGGCGTGCGATTCGTCGAAGGAATCGCGCACATCACCGTGCTCAGCCTGCTGCTCGCGACCGCCGCGCAAAAAGCCGAGCAGACTCGCGGCTCAGCCTTGGGAGCGGCGGGCGCGGTGCTGACCTTGGGCGTGGCGCTGGGTTCGCCGTTGGGCGGCGCACTCGGAGAGATTTCGCCGGTCTATTCGCTGCTCACCGGCGCGGGGATTATGCTGCTCGTCGCGCTGATCGCGCAAATGCTGCTGCCGGGACACACAGAAAAAGCCGCGCCGCTGCCGCCGCGCGCCATGCTTTCAACGCTGATTAAATTTCCCGCCCTGCGCCTGCCGTTTCTGTTCGCATTTTTGGATCGTTTCACGGTCGGCTTTCTGGTCGCGTCGTTTCCCTTGTATGCGAGCGCGAAGTTCAGCTTCGCTCCGGCACAAATCGGAATGCATTTCGCCGCGTTCATGCTCACGATGGGCTTACTGTGCTATCCGGTGACGCGGCTGTCGAAATGGTTCACGCTGCGGCAGCTGATCCTCGGCGGATCGCTGGTTTATAGCGCGCTGTTTGCCGTGATCGGGCTGGTCGGCGAGACGCTCTTGCTCTACTGGATGATCCTGATGGGCGCGGCTTCGGCGGTGATGTTCATTCCCATGCTGCAGCTCGCCGTGAAGAGCGCTCCCGAGTGGGCACGCGCTACGGTGATGGGCGGGCTGAATTCGGCCGGCGCGTTGGGCTTTCTGCTCGGCCCGATTGTCTCCGGCGTGCTGATCGCGTCGCTCAAGAATTCGCTCGGCAGCGATACGGCCTACATGCTGATCCTGCTTCTCGGCGGGGCGACGGAGTTTCTGATTGCCGGGGCACTGGTGGCATTTGGCGGATTGAAAGTTGCTGACATGGTTCCTGCGCCGCAACAACAAACCCCGGCTTGAACCTCAAACCGGGGCCTCCAAGCCATCCCCCCACGCGGTGGGGGGATCATAGGCGGGAAATCTATTTCAGCAGTACGATCTTCGCCAGCGCGGCAAAGTGATCCATGTCGTGCGCACTCACGCGAACGAAGTACAAGCCTGAAGCGAGTGTTTGCCCATTGATTGAAATCTGTTGAGCGCCGGTTACCGGGCCGCTCCAGAGCATCAGCACGCGCTGCCCGAGGGTGTTGCAGAGATCTACGTCATACACGCCGGGCGCGCCGACCGTGAACAGTAATGTGGCCGTGGCGTTGAAGGGGTTAGGATAAACCCCAAGCTGGGCGCTTAACGGTAATGGAGAAGCGGGCTCCGGTGCCGCGAGGATTGTGTCTGTGAGCCACGGAGTGAAATCAACCGGGCCGGTGATGGAATCTCCTAAGCCCAGAGGATTGAGTTGCGAGTGATACGGGCCTGTCGCATTGCCCCACCAGTTGAATTCAGCGTCAATTGTGCTATCTGATCGCATAGCCCAACCGGTATGACTGAAAAAACACTCGTGCATGATGACATGGCGATTCGCAAAAACATGCACATTGGGCATAGCGACATCCGGGCCGACGAAATGATTGTGTTCAAGCCGAACGTTGGGCTGTCCGATGTGGACTGAGCCAAAACCATTAGCCGTAGACGCCCGGCAACTGTCAAAGACATTGTCGCTTATAATGATGTTCGGTCTGGTACTACCCTGCTGTTCCAGTAGCAGGCCGCCGCCTGCTGTTTGTGCCGTTACGCCGCGGTTGTTTCGGAACACGTTGCCGCGAACGATCGATGTGTCGGTCAGGATACCGTTGAACCAAATTGCTGCACCCGTGAGTTCGAGATCATGGAACGTGTTCTGTTCGATCGTGCAGCCGTATGACGTAGCGGTCCAGATGATGACATACGCAGGAACGATTGTCGGACCAAACGTGCACCCTCTAATCGTGATCCCTGGTCCTACCAGCCACATCCATTCGCCCCCATCAGGCATATTGTTGAATTGACAGTTCTGGACGAGCGCGCTGTCACTGAGCCACAATCTGCGGTCCCCGCTGGCTGAGAACGTACTGTTGAAAATGGAAGTTCGGGACGGGCTCAGATCCCAAAGACATCCATTCACGTTGTCGATGAAATCACAATCGGAAACGGTCTGCGTTCCGGAAGTCTGGATTCCACTGTACAGGCCTTTGTACGTGCTGTCAAACGTGCAGCCGCCCATCGTCGCGTCGAGCGCATTATTGAGAATTCCGCCGACGTCACTGCTGTGGTCGCGAGGGAACATCTGTGGACCGTTGCGAAATATCATGTCGTTTATGATCGCCCTGCAATTGGATGGCAGCCTCAAACATGCCAAATGAGTAGATCCCTCGAGGGGCGAGGGATCTACTACCGGCTTTTCCGGATTACCGCCCGGATTAACAATCCCGAGCAGAACGAATGAAATGCTGTCCGGCGCTTGCAGCGATTCATTGTAAATCGCGGGCTCCACAAGTACCGTATCGTGATCGCTCAGGTTATCGAATGCCGCTTGGATCGTGGCATAGTCAGCGGGGACCCGCAGTGTTGTGCCATAGCCGGCGGATGTCAGCGCCAGGCCAATGACCCAGGCATATATTCGCTTGAGATTCATCCCCTGGCCTATCGAACGACTGCCCGCGCAACGCAAGCAGTATTGCAATTGTCGCAACTGCCTTCACATGGAACCTTGCAACAATAAAGGACGTAGCCAGTGCCTGCGGTTAACGAAACAGACTGTGATTGTGCGGAGCAGCACCCTGTGTGAATGCAGGTGACAAGCGAAGGCGGATTATCCTGTTTGTAGATGTAAGTCTCAGAGATACATCCTGAACAATCTACCCCGCCGGTTGCGCAATTATCAATCGAGGCCGCCAAGGTATAATTCCCTGATGTCTCCACGGTGAAGTTCGTACTTGTGCAGCCGTGCATGGCGACTCCCGCGCAGATTGTCGCAATCTGAGTACACGTTGTGTCCGTCATAATTGCGACTTCAATCGCGAACGACGGCACGGTGGACGACAACGCTGCAAAGGAAACCAGCAGCAATAACATAAGACGTAACGCGCTCATAAGATACTCCCTTAGTGTTTGGTAAACCAATTCTTCAAAGGCACAGAGTACGCTTATGTTAACCAGAAAAAACGGGAATGTCAAGAGAATGCAACTTCGTTCTCGTTATCACAATATAAGTACACGAATTTCTTGAACATAAGTGACACATTAGGTTAATAGACTTCCATGCAATTTCGTAACGACATTCGGAATATCGCCATCATCGCGCACGTGGATCATGGCAAGACGACGCTCGTGGACGCCATGCTGCAGCAGGCGGGAGCGTTTCGCGCGCATCAGCAGGTACAGGAGCGCGCGATGGACAAGCTCGATCTCGAACGCGAGAAGGGCATCACCATTCTCTCCAAGAACACGGCGATCCATTGGCAAGATCATCTCATCAACATCCTCGACACGCCCGGCCATGCCGATTTCGGCGGACAAGTGCAGCGCGTCCTGAAGATGGTGGACGGCTGCCTGCTGCTCGTGGATGCGAGCGAAGGCCCCTTGCCGCAGACGCGCTACGTGCTCTCCAACGCGCTCGACAACGGCCTTGCGCCGATCGTGGTGATCAACAAGATTGACCGCCCCGACGCGCGGATCAGCGAGGTCGTGGATGAAGTGCTGGAACTCTTCCTTGATCTGGACGCCACCGAAGAGCAGTGCCACTTCCCGCTGATCTATACCAATGCGCGTGTGGGCACCGCGACGATGGATCTGAACACTCCCGGCAAGGATCTGAAACCGCTCTTCGAGCTGGTCTTTGCGAAAGTGCCGCCGCCGTCGTTCGATCCGGAGCATGCCTTGCAGCTTCAGATCACGACGCTTGATTACAGCGATTACGTCGGGCGGATCGGCATTGGACGCATCTCGCACGGCACGATCAGGGTCGGAGATCAGGCGATGCACGTGAAGTCGGACGCCGAGCGCTACACGACGAAGATTACGCAGTTGTTCGGCTTCGAAGGCTTGAACCGCATCCCGATCACCGAAGCCTCCGCCGGCGAGATCGTGGCGCTCGCCGGAATCGAGAACATTTTTATCGGCGACACCGTGACGTCGCTGGAAGACCCACGCCCGCTGCCCCCGCTGAAGATTGACGAGCCGACGCTGGAAATGGTTTTTGGCGTGAATAACTCGCCGTTTGCCGGCCGGGAAGGCAAGTTCGTGACCACGCGGCAGATTCGCGACCGCTTGTACAAAGAGCTGCGCGGCAATCCGGCCCTGCGCGTAGAGGATTCGGAAAACACCGACAGCTACCGCGTCTATGGCCGCGGGGAACTGCAGCTCGCGATCCTGATCGAAATGATGCGCCGCGAAGGGTTTGAAATGCTCGTCGGCAAGCCGCGCGTGCTCTTCAAGCGCGAAGGCGGGCAGATTCTCGAACCCTACGAAAGCATGCTTGTGGATTGCCCGGAAGAATATGTCGGCGTTATTACCGGTACGCTCGGCATGCGCCGCGGCCGGATGACGCGAATGAGCAATCACGCTACCGGCTGGGTGCGCATGACGTTCGAGATTCCGATGCGCGGGCTGATCGGCCTGCGCCCGATTCTCATGACCTCCACACGCGGCACGGTGATCATGAACACGCACTCGGCGGGCTATCGGCCTCTGGAGGGCGAGATCAGCCATCGTCCCACGGGTGTTTTGGTCGCCGACCGCGAAGGCCGCGTGACCGGATATGCGCTGAACAACTTGCAGGATCGCGGCGAACTGTTTGTCGGGCCGGGCACAATGGTGTATGAAGGGATGGTCGTCGGCGAGAATTCGCGCGACGTGGACTTGGTGGTGAACATCGTGCGCGAGAAAAAGCTCACCAACATGCGCGCGTCAGGTTCCGACGATGCCTATCAGATCGCGCCGCCGCGCTTGTTGTCCCTCGAAGAAGCGATTGCCTTCATCAACGAAGACGAACTCGTGGAGATCACGCCGCAATCGCTCCGCCTGCGGAAGATGGTGTTAAACGCCGACGAGCGCAAGCGCACGGAAAAGCGAGTGACGGCAGAGTAGATTCTGTTCACGGCAACATCCAGAACGCAAGCGGGCTGCCCTGATGGGCAGCCCGCTTGATGTGAGGGAAGAGACCGAAATGCTACTGGGCTGTCACGACGTAAAAACGCGCTACTGGGCTGGGAGCCGCGACCGGGTCCACATAGGTGGTCGTGTTCACGGTGGCGATCAGATTCGCCGGAGTGGGTACAATGAGCGGAGTAACATCGCGATAAATGTTGTACGCCGTTGCCCCGGCGCTCGCATCCCAATACAATTCCACATTCGACGCCACAGGCTTGATGACGAGATGCTGCGGCGCGGGCGGTGCAACCGCCACCGTCGAGAATTGCCAAACGCTGCCCGTGGTCACCCCTGCTGCATTGCGCTCGTCAATTCGCCAGTAATACGTTGTGCTCGCAGCGAGATCGCCGGGCGGATCGTACATCGTATTCGCTTGATTGCCGATGAACGTGGGAGGATTCGTCAGGCTGAAATAGACATCATGCGAGGTGGCGCCGCTCCCTGCGGTCCATGTGAGCGAAGTCGTCAAGGGTTGATCCGTGGCGCTATTGGCAGGAATCGGATTGGTCGCCTGGCCGGGGAGCAATGGGGCTTCGTCGGAGACAAGTACGAGTGTAGTATTAAAACCCAAGTCCGCATCCGTCCCTTGAAACGCACCGGTGTATAACCGGACCGTGCCGGTACCCGCCACCGGTGCCGTCCAGTTAAAAGTGGCTGAAGTCTGTCCATTCGTGGTCAGATGCACGCCATTCGTTTCACCGTTCACGTTGTAAGTGGACGTGCCGGTCCCGGCGGCGATGACACCGGCATTGGTTGTTCCCGTTCCAACCCGACAGGAAGTATTGAAATTCTGAATGGGATCACCGGAAATCTGGGAAATCGTCAGGAGGTAGTTTTGTGCTGGAGTGTAGCTCGCCGGGAAGCCGGAGATGGTAACAGTACCCCCGGCATTGCCGTGGCAACTCGAAGCACATGTTTGGCGACCGGGCGCACCAGAGCGTCCCGTATAGCTTGAGTGCGCGAAAACTTGGGCCGTAAGACAGCACGACATCAAGAGAATTGAGAACATACGCATGGTCGGATCCTTTCCTATGTTTTGCAAAACACAGCACACAACTGGTCATCGGATCTATATAAATATTATGGAGCTTAGAGTCCACAATGGGAAATAGTTCACAATTAACAGCGCATCAAACACGCGCTGAAGTCATGTATCCAAATCGCTCCAATCGACATCGGCGGTCACCGGCGCGGCACTTCTTCAGGCGAAGCAGACGCAGCCTATTTGTGAATAAGAATATAGTGAATGGTTTTGGAGCAGTCAATGGGTCGTAGCTCTCCGCGTAAAAAGCATTTCAGGGCTCAGAATTGTGCAAGTGAAAAACAAACAGCACTCGAGCAGCTAATCTGACGGCAACTGTCCGCATAAAAACAGGGAGGCGAGAGGACAGACCCCTCCGTCAAAAACGCTGTGTAAGTTGGTGCTGTCGGCGGAAACACTCAATCATCGCCGGAGTAGTGGATGCACTGCCGATTGCCCAAAGTGAGCCTTGCTCGTCAGCAAAGCACAAACAAAGGACAGCCCAAGGCTGTCCTTTGTTCTACGCAAACGTATATGCCAGGCAGAATCAGTACGGCGTCCACGCGCCGCGCACTACCTGCGTCACCGACAGCGCGTCCTTCGGCCACATATTCGGATCAAGCAGCATCGCATCAAACGCCCAATCGCGCTGACCTTCCACATAGGACGCATTGGCGAAGTCCCCGGTTGCTCTTTCGCTTACCCACAAACAAATCAGGGAGCCGCGATAAGTGAGCTGGTGGCCGACCCATTTCTCATGCAGGCGAATCAGGTTTTCCGCGCCTCCGCCGTAGTCGCCCGCAGTCGTAGTTTGGTTGCCGGCGACGATGCAGGTGTTTACGGTGGTGGAACCGGCGATGCGTTGATTCAGAGGCTTTGTATCATCGGCGTCGCTCCAATTGCGTGAATAGACGTTGAAGGCGTCGCACAGAATCGAACTCGGCTGCTTATTGACGTTGTTGTAATGGCCTTGCACATAGCATGGTTTGTCCGTCGCGATCACGATTCCGCCGCTCGGCAGCGTCCCGGCGTTCAGGATGCGCACCGCCGCGTGCGCGTCGGCGGAGCCGTCGTCATCGCCGTCGTCATCGCCATGGTCGTCGTCATCGCCGTCGTCATCGCCATCGTCATCGCCATCGTGGTCGTCATCGCCGTCGTCATCGCCATGGTCGTCGTCATCGCCGTGGTCATCGTCATCGCCGCCACCGCCGCCACCACCGTGGTCATCGTCATCGCCGTCGTCATCGTCATCGCCGTCGTCATCGCCATCGCCGTCGTCATCGTCATCGCCGTCGTCATCATCATCGCCGTCGTCACCCTCACCTTCGCTGGTTGCACTGCTGGAAATATAGATGATGCGATTGGCCGGGACCTTGCTGTGAGCGATCAATGCAGCCATATCGAGGTTAGTCATGATCATGTCTGACTGCTCGCGGTAATCGTAAACGGTGCTGGTTGTCAGGATTCCCGCCGGCAGGGTCACGGTGTTGCCCAACGAATCCTTGGCCACGCCGTCAATGATCCGCAGACCCGCTTTGTAGTAGTACATCTTGGCGCGCATTTCCTGCGAATCTCCGGCCGTCCCGCGCTCGATAATATCACGGGCGACGGCTGTGGTCGGTAGCGGGAACGGCAGCCTCGTCACGCCGTGAGCGGAGTCCTGCAAGTTGCCGTCCCAATCGTTGAGGCTGGTCGTGACCCAGTTGGCGCTACGCGAATCGTAGCTGAGATCATGCCAGTGCCCGGCCGCATCTTTCGCCCGGGCCTTGCCGTTCGGGTGCATCGTAGGATCTTTGGGAGTATTGTAGGTGTGCCCCGCCGCCGTAATCTGACTTTCCAGATCCAAGGTATTGTGCGAGCCTAAGTAGAGATTGCTGTTGGTGTGAATCCGCCCCACATAGTCCAGGGGAAAGTCCGGAAACATCTCCAGGTCAGCGTCATAGTAAATCCCGAACTGATACAGCCCCAGCGCTTCCTGATTGACAGACAGGCGCACGATCTTCTCGTTGGTCGAGCTGGCATTGGAAGCATGCGAGAGAATCTGGTACGGTTGAATGTTCGCGCGCAGACCCGCCATCGCTCCGCGCGTCACGACTACGCCGGTTTGCAGTGCTTGCTTGGTAATCGTGAGTTCAGGATAGGTAAACCCGGCCAAGCTCGGCGCAGGAAACGTGTTCAGTGTGTTCTGCGTAGGGTTCGGATCGGTGGCCAGCAGCGTAAAGAGCCAGGACCGCGCGACGTCGGCTCCGCCTTCCGCCACCTGAAACACGCGCTCATCGGAGTAGTCGCGCTGCACCTGCTGAGACGTGGCTGCACTGCGCCGCAAGGCAACGGTGCCGACGAAGAGCAGACCGGTGATCATCAGCATCACGACGATCAGCAGAAAGCCGCGCTGGGCTGAGACCCTGCGAAGCAGCAACGGATGAATGAAAAAGAATCGCTTCATGGTCAGTTACCTTGTGTAAAGCTTAACGTCACTCACAGATGACTTCGGTGTTTGTACGGAAAAGTGCCCTTAATAGGACCGCCACGAGGCCCGGCTGAGATGCCTCGCGGACAAGTAATCTTTCGGCCAGAATTCCGGGTCCAGCAGCAGCGGATCAAACCCCCAGTCGCGCTGCGCCTCCACGTAGCAGGCGTCGGCGAAATCACCGACGGCCTGCTGGCTCACCCAGATGCAGATCAAGGAACCGCGATAGGTGAGTTCATGCCCGACCCATTTTTCGTGCAGCCTGATGAGGTTCTCTGCCCCACCGCCATAGTCGCCGGTTACGGTGATCTGGTTGCCCGCGACCACGCAAGTATTCACCGTCGTCGCGGACGCCACGCGTTGATTCACGTTCGAGGTCGCGTTCGCATCCAGCCAGTTTTCGGAATAGACGTTGAACGCATCGCACAAGAGCGAGCTGGGCTGCTTGTTCACCGTGTTGTAATGTCCCCACACGTACAGCGGGTTGTCGGTGGCGATCACGATGCCGCGCACCGGCAGGGTGCTGGCGTTCTTGATCCGCACCGCAGCGTTGGCGTGCGTGTAAGAAATGTAGATCAGGCGGTTCACCGGCACCTGGCCTGCCGCAGTCAATGCGGCCATGTCCAGGTTGCGCATCGCCATCGTGCGCTGCTCGCGGCAATCCCACACATTGCTGTTGGTGATGACTCCCGCCGCCAATACGACAGTATTGCCCAGCGAGTCTATCACCACGTCATCCAGGATCCGCAGGCCGGCCCGGTAGTAGTACTTCTTAGCCTGCACTTCCGGCGAATCTCCGGCCACCCCGCGCTCGATGATATCATGGACGTCGGAGGTGACCGGCATCGGATACGGCAGTGCCGTCATGCCGTGCGCCGAGTCCTGCACGTTGCCGCCCCAATCGTTCAAACTCTTCGACACCCAATTCGGGTCGCGCGAATCGTAGCTCAGGTCATGCCACTGACCGGCCGGATTCTTCAGTCGAGCTTTGCCGTTGTACGTCAGCAGCGGATCTTTCGGCGTGTTGTAGATATGTCCCGAGGCTGACACCCGCGCATCCAGATCCAGCGTGTTGCGTGAGCCGATATACATGTTGCCGTTCGTGTGAATCCGGCCCATGTAGTCCAAGGGGAAATCCGGGTAGATCTCCAGATCACCTTCGTAGTAGATGCCGAATTGGTACAAACTCACGGCTTCCTGATTCAGCACCACGCTCACGATCTTGTCGTTCGCGCCGCGCACGATGGCCGCGCGAGAATAAACGTCAAAGGGCTGAATGTCGGCGTGCAAGTCTTCCAGTGCGCCGCGGCGCACCAGCACGTTTTGCAGCAACGCCAGTTTGGTAATCGTCAACTGCCGGTACCGGAACCCGTCAAGGGATGGCGCGCTAAGGTTATTCAGTTCAGTCTGGCTGGGATTGGGGTTCACGTTCAGCAGCGTGATCAGCCACGCTTGTGCCACATCCGCGCCCCCATCCGCCACCTGAAATACACGTTCATCCGTGTAATCGCGGCTGACCTGGTCCGCCGTATAGACCGTGCGTTGAAACGCGGCCAAACTTAAGAAAAGCAAGCCTGTGATCATCAGCATCACGACGATCAGCAGAAAGCCGCCTTGCCCGTAGCGCTTGAGCTTTTTCGCACGTGGAGACTGAGCCCTCAGATTCTGTCGAATCATGGTCGGAACTCTGCTCCTGTAAACGGTTTGCCTTCATTATGAGCAAGGAACATACCATGTCGTCATGACTTGCTGCCCGCCTGGCACCCTGTTGTTATTGCTACACATATCTGTCCCCACGACCTACTCAGTTGCCTGCACCCCACTCGCCGTTTGCAAATGGACACACGCTCATTGCGCACCTCAACCCCACCTGCTCAACCGTCGGTTCATTTGAATGCTTTCCACTCCCAAATGGCCATTACTGCGTTTGGGTCAATAGGCCTCCAGAATAATCGTAAGTTATTGTAATTATGAATGTGAAGATTTGTTCACCCCTTGACGAAAGAGTTTAAAGAGCGTATATTGTGAACCCGTTAGCACTCACCGTCAGCGAGTGCTAATCATCCGTGGCAGCCTTGTGAAGTCTTTCCCTCAAATTCCAAATAACATCAACCAACTGGAGAACCCACCATGAAGATTCGTCCCATTGACGAGCGCGTGCTGATCAAGCCCTTCAAAGAAGAAGAGCGCAAAGTCGGCAGCATCATCATCCCCGACACCGCCAAAGAACGCCCGCAGATGGGCACCGTCGTCGAACTCGGCGATGACATCGAGATCGCCGATCGCAAGCAGAAGAAGTTGTCCGACATCCTCAAAGTCGGCGACACGGTCGTTTATGCCCGCTACGGCGGCACCGAAGTCAAGATTGATGAGGAAGAGTACCTGCTCGTTGGCCGCAACGACGTCCTCGCCGTAGTTCAGAAATAAGCACACGTGACGACTCACCTTTCCCCCACGCGGTGGGGGAAACAAAAAGGGGGTCGGGTCGTAGGGGCGGGTTAAGGTCCTCCGCAACCCGCCCGCGAAACAAACGCTAATCAACAAAAGGAACCATACACCATGGCGAGCAAAGTTATTACCTTCGATGTGGACGCCCGCTCCAATCTCAAGAAGGGCGTGGATATTTTGGCGGATGCGGTGAAGGTCACGCTCGGCCCCAAGGGGCGCAATGTCGTGATCGAAAAGAAGTGGGGCGCGCCCACCATTACCAAGGACGGCGTGACCGTCGCCAAGGAAATCGAACTCGAAGATCCGATTCAGAACATGGGCGCGCAGATGGTGCGCGAAGTCGCTTCCAAGACCAGCGATGTGGCCGGTGACGGCACCACGACCGCCACGGTGCTTGCGCAGGCGATCATTCAGGAAGGCTTGAAGAACGTTACCGCCGGCGCCGATCCGATGTCGCTCAAGCGCGGCATTGAAAAGGCCGTGGCCGCGGTGATCGCGCATCTCAAGAAGAACAGCAAGCAGCAGAGCGGCAAGAAGGACATCGCCGCCGTCGGTTCGATCTCTGCCAACAACGACAAAGAGATCGGCAACCTGATCGCCGATGCGATGGAGAAGGTCGGCAAGGACGGCGTGATCACCGTGGAAGAAGCCAAGTCCATGGAGACCACGCTCGAAGTCGTGGAAGGCATGCAGTTCGACCGCGGCTATGTCTCGCCCTACTTCGTCACCAACGCCGATGAGATGGAGTGCGAACTCGAGAACCCCTACATCCTCATCTACGACAAGAAGATTTCCACGATGAAGGATCTGCTGCCGATTCTCGAAAAGGTCGCGCAGATGGGCCGTCAAATGCTCTTGGTTGCCGAGGACATCGAAGGCGAAGCGCTGGCCACGCTGGTGGTCAACAAGCTGCGCGGCACGCTCAAAGTCGCAGCGGTCAAGGCGCCCGGTTTCGGCGATCGTCGCAAGGCGATGCTCGATGATATCGCCACGCTCACGGGCGGCCGCGTAATCAGCGAGGAAGCCGGCTTCAAGCTGGAAAACGCGCTGCTCTCCGATCTCGGTCAGGCCAAGAAAGTCATCATTGACAAGGACAACACGACGCTCGTCGAAGGCTCCGGCAAGGGTGAAGACATCAAGGCGCGCATCGGCCAGATTAAGAAGCAGATTGAGAACACGACGAGTGATTACGACAAGGAAAAGCTGCAGGAGCGGCTCGCCAAGCTCGCCGGCGGCGTGGCCGTGTTGAAGGTCGGCGCGGCGACCGAAGTCGAGATGAAGGAGAAGAAAGCCCGCGTGGAAGATGCGCTGCATGCGACGCGCGCGGCGGTGGAAGAGGGCATCGTTCCCGGCGGCGGCGTGGCCTTGCTGCGCGCGCAGAAAGAGCTGGAGAACCTGAAGCTCGAAGGCGATGAGCAGCTCGGCGTGAACATCGTCCGGCGCGCGCTCGAAGAGCCGATTCGCATGATTGCGCAGAACGCCGGTTGGGAAGGCAGCGTGGTGGTGAACGAAGTGCGCAGCAACAGCAAGTACTCGTTCGGGTTCAACGCCGCCACGGAAGCCTATGCCGATCTGCTCGAAGACGGCGTGATTGACCCCACCAAGGTCGTCCGCGTCGCGCTCGAAAACGCGTCATCCGTCGGCTCGCTGCTGCTGACCACGGATTGCTCGATCCACGAGAAGAAGGAGCCGAAATCCGCAGGCCCGGCCATGCCCGGCGGCGGCATGGGCGGGATGGATTACTAATCCCCCACTACCTTGTCATCCTTGAAGCCCTTCTTAGGGCTGAAGGATCTCTCTGAATGCAAAGGCGGCCTCATACGAGGCCGCCTTTGTTATCACGAGAGGCCATGCCTCCGCTTTGTTAGATATTGATCTGCGAAATCTAACCTGAAAGCTATAAGTGTTTTTTTTTTCAGATTTCTGGATATGCAGGTACAAGATCAGGGCGATTGACCGGTTTCGAAAATAGATGCAGAATTCTCTTGACTTTTTGCTTGGGTCGCTTAAATTATTGTATTGCAAGCATTCAGATTCTGCACCTGAGGGTCCTGAACGAAGAGAAGGATCTCAACCGCGGCTTTTCTCAGGAGGCAGGCACATGTTCAAGCGAATTCCAGTTCGGCTGACTCGATTCCTCAGTCCGGAGGCGTTTCTATGAGCGAATCCTCACTGCCTTGATAATTCAGGGGCAAGGAGGAGTTCGTTTTTTTGATTTTCGGCTGTTGCAAGTCACAGTTATCACCACAAACTCTTGCTAAGGAGAAAGGCAACATGGCAACCAATCCTACCATCAAGCTCACAAGCAAGTCGGGGACGGTTAAGAAAATCCCGGCTTCGGCAATTACCGGAGACATGAGAGCAGACGCGGCATGGTACTCCGGTTCTGCCTCTGTAGTGACTACTCTCCCTTACACATTCTCGAACGCAAACAAGGAATGGATGATACTTGAGAAAGGGGAGTATGCCAAGATTGAGTTTAGTCCGGACAGTAACGGATCCGATGGACAAGGTTTTGTTGCGCAGGCTACGGGCTCAACGTGGGAAATTGACAGCGTGACAGGAACGGTCTACCTTCTGAGGGGCAAGTTTATCGATATGGCGGATACGAAGGCCGATATATTTGCGAATCAAAATCGCCAATCGGCAAGTGTGGGGGATAAACTGTACACGGGTGACGCAGTGCTATGCAGCAAAACAGCGAGCAAATTTGCGTTGAAGATTACTGCGCTACTTGAGGACTACGCAAATTATGTTGCCTTTGGAATCGTTCAACAAGGCATCTACGAATAACAGTTCAAGAAAATATCGTCTTGGATATCCAAAAGGCCCGAACAGCCTTTCGCCTCCATCCACTTCCGATCAAGACAAGCCGGTCTCATTACCTTTATGATCCCGCTTCTAATGAAATATTTGAAGTGGATTCAGAAATCTATGCTGCCGCCTTAGGTGCGTTCGACTCAAGTTCACCAGGCGCCTCATGGCACGCTTGCGCAAAATCCAAAGAGCTTCTAGACGTACAGAAAGCGGGACTTCTGTGCGCGGAAGAAATAAGCATGCATGCGTGGCCTCCGGCAAAGACATCGCGATTTGTGCGCCAGGCGCGATGGAAGATGCCTTCAGTCATGATCATCGAGATAACCGAAAACTGCAACCTTCGCTGCAAATACTGCTGTTATTCTGGGGAACATCAATTCTATAGGCGTAGAGGCGACCGCACCGCAACAAGAGAGTTTCTTCGCCGCGTTATTGATTGGTGTGTAGAAGTCCACGACCCGCTAGAGAACCAGAGCGTTTCATTCTATGGCGGAGAACCTCTGCTGAGTTTCGAAGAGTTGATGTATGGTATCGAATATGCAGAGTCCGTTTGGCCTACAAACGATCGCCTTCACTTCAGCTTTACAACAAATGGTACGCTTCTATCTCTCGCCTACGCCATTGAGCTGGCTCGGCACGGTGTCCATATCACAGTGAGTCTGGACGGCAATCAGGAGACACATGATTGGTCAAGAACAGACGCTCGCGGAAAAGGAAGTTTTGCGAGCGTCATCACAAATCTTCGAAACTTGGCAAATCATTCTGACCGGAGGATTTCTGCAAAACTTCAGATAACCGCCAGCATTGACAATAGAACTGCTTCTCAGGATTTCGCTGATTGGATCGCACTGCTAAGAAGCGAGCCTTGGCTGATTGAGATACCAAAGCGCTTCAATGCTATTTCCGTTCCTGTAGACGCCGATTCGCTGTATAAAACACGCCCAACAAATCAAGGTGACAGGGCATATTGGTTTCTCCTCCGAGAGGAAATCGACAAGATTGCAAGTGGAGAAGATACTTGGCTGGTCAAGTGGCTTTATGCGCCTGGATTGAGATTGGTCCACGAGAGGGAACGAACCAAAATCTCAAAGAACGTCTACTCATACGGCGCTTGCGTTCCGGGGCTCGCACGTTTGTATGTCTCCATTGAAGGAATTCTATATCCATGCGAGCGAGTTGATAGAAGATTCAGCATCGGCACGCTTGAATCCGGTGTCGACGAAGGAAAGGTCTCAGGCATTATTCAGGAATGGCGTGGTGTGATTAACAGTGTCTGTACTGGGTGTTGGGCATTTCGATTCTGCGATGCTAAGTGCCTTGGACTGCTTTCCGGAGCTCCCGACCTGACGAGTGCCATGCTCACCGCATGCCGCCAGATCCAACAAACATGGGCCTGGAACCTCTGGTTCTACTGCTACCTAAGTGAACGCGATTCGTCAGCGCTCGAATCACTCGTTAATCCACGAAGCTGAAACGAGCAAAATATCCGAGGACAATTACTATGATAAGAAAACTCGTCATTACCGTAAGTGATCCCACCCCCCCTGGGATTATCCTGGATGCACCGCCGGCTTGCAGAAGGGGAGGGCAAGCGAGGTGCAGAGGTGACTGTACGTGTTATAATGAATGCGGTGGATCATCGGGCGATCCAGGTACACAATCGACGCTTGCTTCCGTGCCACAAGCAAGTTTCGAATCACATCGACAATCACAACATGCCCTGACTTTTCACGAACTGATGCCGGCTGTTCCTGCGTAACCCGGAGAAAAGATGTGCGTGCATAATATGCCAAAACATGTGGGCCGGATGCACGTGATGCTATTCTTCCTGACCGCCAGTTTTGCCTTTGCCCAAACGCGACCTGAACTTCACGAAGTTTGGTCACGTTGTTTTCGGTTCCCGGGGAACGACAATGTCTGGTCCGTGGAACAAGCCAAGGATAGCTCCCTGTATGTTGTTGGCTGCAAAGACTGTGCGGGAGAGATGCGCATGGGCATTCTGGCGCAAATTGTCCCAAATGGAGATACACTTTGGTTGCGCCAGTTTCCGGGCTGCTGGTTCACGGACTTACGAATTATTGATTCAAATTCCCTTGTTATCGGCGGATCAATCAAAGTGAACGATGAAGAAGATTCGATCATCTTGTGGGTTAGCACGGAAGGTGACTCACTCACTTGTCGCAGGTTTGGGCTTCGTGGGAATGACCGAATAAAAGAGATTACGCCGTCCCACGAAGGAGGCTTTCTCTGTGCAGGTTATGCATCCCAAACGCGAAATAATCAGACCATGAACGGATTGCTCATGAAAACAGACCGCTTAGGTGATACGCTTTGGACATATGAGAGCCCAATTGGGGGTGATGATGGATATTCTCATGTCATTCAAAACGGCAACGCGACTATTGCGGTCCTTGGAGATAGAACGTCACCGGTCACAAAAAGCAGCAACTCTTGTATCACTCTCTTTACTGACGCGGGTGATACGGTTTGGTCACACGAGTATGGAACAGGATTTGATGAACATGCGAAAGGATTCGCGAAATCAGTAGACGGTGGCTATCTGATAACAAGTTGGACAGATCGGCCAGGGACAAGTGATGATGACTTATACTTTGTCAAGACTGACGTGCAAGGTACCATGCTTTTCAGTCAGACTTCTGACAAATTTGGATTAGGTGGACTTCAAGCAACTTCTATTTTCAACCTATCAGATTCTATCCTCGTGGTCTCCGGCACAGCCTTCCCCAAATCAGGTAGTTCTCGCGCTTGCTTGTTAGCCATTGGCAACGACGCCAATATCGCATGGTACTGGCTAGCCAACACCGGCAATACGATTGCAACAGCAGCATGCTCTGCATGGCCTACCGGTATTTTTGTCATTGGCATGAGCTATTCCCAAGACTACGATGTGTGTCTATGGAGCATTAGCAAATAACCCACAGGATGCTGTGTCGCTTGTTGCGTGCGTGCGCGTGTCGGGTTTTCTTCATTCCGGCGACCATGTATCTGCAAATGCCCCGACCGCCGAGTCAGGCACAAAGAGAGGCTCCCGCGCCTCTCTTTTCGTTTCCTTCCATTTCCGACCCGATTCCAAGTTCAATGCTCATCCGCGCTATCCCATTTAGCCATCAGCATTTGAACATCCATGCAACTTTTCGCCCCGTCGTGCGTCCAACTATTTAGCCACACCCTATTCGCCATCCGGAATCCGCCCCTGCTTGAAAGCCAAGTATTTGAAATCTTCTTCCCCCGCTCGTCATTCGGCTATTTCCCCCCATAATTGCCCCCAAAATCGTCTTCCGCTGTCTTACGTATCTCCTGTTTCGAATTTGAATTAAGCCGATTTCGTTCCGCAAATAAATGATATTCCGCTGACCCACCTATTCCAGCTTCAAGTCTCACGTCTCAAGTTTCAAGTCTTACTCTGTTGCACTTCTCTCCCAATTTGTTTTCATTAACAGCATCTTCAGATCATTTGGGAGGTCCCGATGAAATTCATCCTGTGGCTGGGGCTGGCGGTGGTGGTGGTGGCGGTGCTGTTTCTCTTGCTGTGTCGCGGCGAGCAGGACAAAGAACCACCGAAAGAAGCACCCGTGGATCAGATGGACGCGAGCGGTCTGTTCCCCGGTGAAATGCGCGACCGCCTGTGGCCGGTGCCGATTCTCGCTGCCGTCCGCGATACCACGTGCAGCATTGACACAAACTGTGCTTCCCAAGCCTTGGATTGCATCACCAAGACTTTCACCGTCCAGAAAGACACTCTGTATTTTCTCACGACGTCCTACTTCAACGGCGACACGATCAACGCGAGTTGCCGCGCCTGCGGCGTCGTGTATGAGGATACCACCACGATCATGGAGATCGCGACCGCCTGTCCCACCGGCGGGCCGTGGGTGGCATCTACCAAGTTGAAAAAGGGACATACCTATACACTTTCGGTTTGCTTACAGCGCTGTCCGCAATTCCCCGATTGCCGTTGTGGCGAACGCGTCTTTGCCGATGCGGTGGTCTCCATTCGCAGCGTATTCGATTAATTTGAGGTTCGGTTTGCCTTTCGCTCAGAGGCATCCGAGTGCACATTTCCCGCGCGACGTTTCCGCATCATGGAGCGCATGATCCACAAAACTGAAAACATACTGCTTATGAAAGTAAGATAAAACTCACTTCAACTTCAGGTATGTTTAGAAACTGGCCATACGGCTTGACAACGAAAGAACCCTGAAGTATATTCGCATGGAATGATATAATGCTATGACGGCGAATGCGGGCAGGCTCCGGACCGGTTGAGCCGCCGCCCTTTGCGCCTGATTTGCCAACCGAGCGCCTCCCACGCAACTCGCCACTGGCCTCCCAAAGAGGACCAGTGGTTTTGTTTTTGGAGCTCACGCAACTCAATTGAGAAGCGAAAAGGCTTGCCGGCCAAGCGATCCGGCCGGAAGGAGTGACAATGCGCAAGGCAATGATGTTCTTTTGGATCTGTGCGGCGACGGTTTTTTTGACGCTGCCGGCGAACGCGGACTGGGTAACGAAATCAGGCGAGTTCGATTATGCCTGTCATCTGGTGATCGGGCCGAACGGTGTGCCGGATACGGTTCGACTTGACGGCATGCCGGACTTTGATCAGAAGCAGGACAACTGGATGAACGGCCAGGGGCAGTGGACGTGGTGCGGCCCGGTGGCTGTCGCCAATTGCCTGTGGTGGTTCGATTCGAAGTTCGAGCGGATTTGGATGTGGGGTCATGGACAGCAGTACCCGGTCATGCCGCCGGCGATCAGCGATCACTATGCGCTGGTGCATGCTATTCCGAATCCGGGGGCTAACTGGGATGACCATGCTCCGGCCAACGTCATCCCGTATGTCAACTCGCTGGCGGCGGCGCTTCCGGGCGGAGCAGTGCCGCCCGGCGGTGTGAATGGGCAGCAGCTCAAGACGATGATCGAGAATTACCTCGCGTCCGCAGCGGTCAATCTGTATGGACACTTCAACGTGACGATCGTCTCCAACCCGACCTTCGACTACATCTACGAGCAAGTGGAGATCAGCCAGGATGTTGTGATGCTGCTGGGCTTTTGGCAGATGAACGACGCCGGGGAATGGGTGCGATTTGGAGGGCACTGGGTCACTGTGGCAGGAGTGGATTCGCAGGAGGTGACGCAAACCATCTCGTGGAGCGATCCTGTCATTGACAATGCCGAAAACGGCAGGCCGGGCGTGGTGTGGAATGGTTTCCTGATTCCCCACCAGCCGATTCCCGGTCACGCTGCGGGCGTGCACAATGATGCCGGAAACGTGTCGCACGATCATTATGCGAGCCAGCCTTCGTACTCGCCGGGCGGGGGCATCGGCCCTCTCGGTTACGACTTCGAGTACTTCTCCGAAGGCTGGTGGAATTTCCAAGGCTTGAACTTCCCATCGCGTCTGGAACAGTATCGTGGGAACTACGATCCCAATCGCCCGGTGCACACGGAGATCGAAGACCTCGTCGTGATCTGTCCGAATTTCGACTACGGCGACCTTGGCATGGACTATCCGACAATTGACATCGAGTCTTGCGGCCCGGCGCATCCGCTGTCGGACAAGGCGTGGCTGGGCGAGAGTATTGACGCGGAGATTCAGCCGCGCATCTATGATCAGGAGACCACCGACGACGGCGTGACCTTTGTCAGTCTGCCGTGGACGCCCTGTATGATGGCGCAGGTGAATGTCATGGTGACCACCGGCGCTCACTATGCCGGAGAGCCGCTGTATCTGAATGCCTGGAAGGACGGCAACATTGACGGCGACTTCGACGACGGCCCACTGGGAGCACCGGAAGACGATTTCCTGTGCTGCGACGAATGGGTGATTCAGGATGTGCCGGTGGCGGCGGGGCTTGCACCGCATGTGTTCTGCGATCCGGGCATCACCAATATCGGCATCTATGATCTGCGCATGCGCTTCCGTCTGACCAGTCAGCCCGTCGGACGATTCGGTTACGGCGGCTATTGGCTCGGTGGCGTGTCCAACGGTCTCGGCACCTATGACATTGATTGGGTGCTGGGTGAGGTAGAAGATTATGACAGCACCGATGCGCAGTTGGCCGTCGAGCTCAGATCGTTCGAAGCGATTCCGCTGGATCGCGCCGTTGAGTTAGTATGGGTGACTGGCAGCGAGCGGGAGAACGATTTGTTCAGCCTGTCACGGCGCACGAATGCCGAAAGCTGGAGCGAAATTGCTCGCGTGCCCAGCCACGGGAACAGCACATCCGATCAGCAGTACAGCTTCCGCGACACAGGTCTCGAGAATGGACGGCTTTATGAGTATCGGCTCACCGCCACGGACATCTTCGGCTCTACTGAGATCTTGGCAACCGAGAGTGCGATGCCCTCGGCCATCCTGACGCCGACCGAGTATGCGCTGGCGCAGAACTTCCCGAACCCGTTCAACGCTTCGACGGAAATCCAGTATGCAATTCCGGCAGCCGGTCATGTGACGCTGAACGTGTTTAACACCATCGGTCAGCTCGTGGCCACACTGGTAGATCGGGAGCAGACGGCAAACAGCTATCGCGTGACGTTTGACGCGGCTCAGTTGACGTCAGGTGTTTATGTGTATGTGATCGAGGTGAATGAGTTCAGGTCTGCGCACAAGATGGCTCTGATCAGGTAAGCACGTGAAGAGGAACGCCGGGAACAACTTCCCGGCGTTCCTCAGAATTCAGTCCCACCGGAAGACGGAAGAATGGTTCAACGCTCCAGTTTTCTGAGAGCCACTAATCTTCGTGGGGTCAGAGGAGACGTGCGGGGATGGGGATAACGTTGCGCGGGGTGGACTGCAATTCCACCCCGCGTCGTTTCCGGCAAGAGCTATCTGCCTGAGCACGGGTTACTTACAGTCCAATTTCACACCAAGAAAAGAAGGCGATCATGAAAAAGCACATCTCTGTTTTGATCATGCTGCTCATCGCAGGTCAAGCAATTGCCGGAGCCCCCGACAGCCTGTGGAGCAGGACGTCCGGCTGGCCGTTCGAGGACACGTACAATGACATACGCCAGACTTCCGACGGTGGTTATATTATCGCAGGGTACTTCTACCCCAATCCCCCCTACGGTTTCTATAACGACGCCAGGTTAGTCAGAACAGATGCCAGCGGCAACACCCTTTGGAGCCTTGACTATGGCTATCCGGGTTACAACGATGACAATTTCAACTGGGTGTGTCAAACTCCGGATGGCGGCTTTGCAGTTGTGGGGTATGTTAGAGCCGCCCGTGCGGGGTGGTGTAATGATCATTCGAATGGGTTGTTGCTGAGAACGGACGCTAACGGCAACATCTTGTGGAGTCGCGAATTCAACGCCGGAAGTCACGAAGACGTTTTCAGTGGTGGCCTGCGCGAAAGCGATGGTAGCTATGCGCTTTGGGGATACAGCGCGTCCGATGTTCCCGGCTGCGCAGACGGTTGGATGCTCAAGACAAACGCCAATGGCGACAGCCTCTGGAGTCGGACCTACGGAGGTGCTGCGAGAGACTTGTTCCAGTCCGGCGCACCGACTTCGGATGGCGGCTACATTCTGGCTGGGACAACAGAGTCCTTTGGCGCCGGTGGCTGGGATTTCTGGTTAGTCAAGACCGACGCGAACGGCAACAGCCTCTGGAGCCGTACATACGGCGGATCGTCCGATGAAGGGTGCGCAACCGTTATCCAAACCTCTGATGGCGGGTATGCGATGTTAGGGTACACGGCATCTTTCGGGGCTGGCGGAGGCGATGTCTGGCTAGTGAAGGCGAACGCGAACGGTGACAGTCTGTGGAGCCGCACCTTTGGCGGACTTCAGTACGACCAGGGCATTGGCATGGAGGAGACCGCCGACGGCGGTCTGATCTTGGTCGGCGTGACGTGCTCGTTCGGCCACGGAGGAGGGGACATGTGGCTCATCAAAACGGATGCCAACGGCAACATGATTTGGAGCCGGACCTACGGAGGCAGCAGTTGGGACTCCGGATCTGCCGTCAGGCAGACCTCCGACGGCGGCTTTATTCTGGCGGGAACTACGTTTAGTTTCGGCGGGTACTACGACGGTTGGCTCGTCAAGACCGGCCCCGAACTGCCTGGTTCGGGTTACGTGACTCTCGTTTCGCCCGGCCCGCCAGACTGGGGCTACCGCTTGCACTGGCAGGAAGGCAGTGTGTCGCAGCTCATCTTCACGAGCTTGTGCCCCGGCACCACAGGATCCGTGACAGGCGAGGCTGCTCAAGCTGGCTGGACGGCAACTTCGGGCAACGAGTTTGTCATGTTCACCGCAGCGAATCCACTCACGTCAGGATCGCTGTCCGGTTTCGTGCTTTCGCACCCATACTGCGGTGGTGATGTCGTCACTTGGATAGCGGGCGACAGTACAGGATCCGTTGACGGCCCGCTGCCCGTGGAGCTGATGTCGTTTACGGCCATCGAAGGAGATCAGCAGGTCACGCTCCGATGGGTGACTGCCAGCGAAACCAACAACGATTATTTTGAGATCCGCCGGGATGCCGTGCTTGTCGCTCAGGTAGAGAGTGAAGGCAGTTCCACTTCCGGCCATGAGTACTCGTGGACTGATCAAGGGTTGGAGAACGGCGTCATTTACACGTACACCTTGACCGCCGTGGACATGAGCGGGGGGCAAGAAGAGATCGGAAGGGTGAACGCGACTCCGACAGATGCGGCCACCGTCACCGAGTATGCGCTCCATCAGAACTACCCGAACCCGTTCAATGCGAACACCGTCATCCGCTATGCGCTCCCCGAAGCCGGTCGTGTGACGCTCAAGGTGTACAACACCGTGGGTCAGGTCGTGGCCACACTGGTGGACAAGGAACAGGCGGCGAACACCTATCGCGTGACGTTTGACGCGTCTCCGCTAACGTCGGGTGTTTATGTGTATGTGATCGAGGTGAATGACTACAGGTCTGCGCACAAGATGGCGCTGATCAAGTAATGTGCGAACATGGTCAGATGAATGACAAAGGCGGCCTCATTCGAGGCCGCCTTTCTTTTCTTATTCTTCCCCTATGATCCCCCTGCATTGCGGGGGATCATGGGGGGGGTGGGGGAAGTCAGATGAGGGAAGCGAGCTATTTCAGCAACACCAGCTTCTGAGTTTGCTGAAGGCCTCCGGCAGTGACCGAAACAAAATAGAGGCCGGAGGAAACTCCGGAGGCATTCCACGTCACGTGATGCACTCCGTCCGGCAGAGGCGCATCGAGCAGCGAGGCCGTTAGCTTGCCGGTAATGTCGAACACGCGTACCTGCACGCGCTCGTCATGCGGCAATGCGAAGCTGATCGTTGTGGAAGCGTTGAAAGGATTTGGATACACCGCATCGAGATGGAACTCTGAAACAATCGGCTCGCGCGGCGTTGCGCTCACCGTGCCGCACGGCGCGCTGATGCATGTCCAGGTGAACGGAGTTACTGTGTCAGGCTCGGCATAGTTATAGACGGATGATTCCCAGCGCAACGAATTTAGACAGATGCGAAGATAGATCAGCGGAGGAGTCAGCAGCGAGTCGGTGCAGAGGTAAGGATCGAGATAGAAGTACCCCTCGCCTATCCCCTGATCCAAGCCGTTCAGCCCAAAAGCGGTGTAATTGAAGCTGTTTGGCAGACTGGGATCTGTAAAATCAGGGCCATCCGAATCCACATCCCAACGAATCTCGACCACGGTCCCATCCGGTAACGGATTGCCGCCAGTACATGAATCGGCGAGAGGTGATTCCGGCGGGGACCAATAAAAGGTAACACACCATGGCTGCCCCAAGCTGATCCCAACCCAGCCAAGTATCGCCAGCGCAAGATACAGATACCGTCTGCCCATACCGACCTCCTCGACGTAAATATGGCACACGGCGGTAATCTACAGCGACTTTTCAGGATTGTCAAGGAGATTCTCCGCTATTTGCAAAGCTGAGCGGCGGGGACTCCTGCCCTCATTAACGACACGCTTATCCCCATTGACAACCCTGCGCGGCCTGAATCTCGGGGCATTCGGATGGGGAAGTGATGATTTTTGCTCTCAGACCCTGCCCAATTGCAAGTTAGTGAAGAATTTGCTAAACTCTTGGAGCTGGGTCAGAATCCTCCCTTCCCCAAGCCCAAAGGTCTTCCTGCTTTGCCTTCCGTCCGAACTGTCCCTATCTACACTCGAATCGCAACTTTACGGGTGCCCTGCCCGTGGCATCTGCTCATGGCGGAGGATCCGGCCTTTCTCTGGCGCGCTGCCGGGAGCCAAGAGGTCTGGTTCGGGTTGGGTTGTCTGGCCGAGTTTGAGACGCCGGAGGCGCTGCGCGAAGCCTTGCGCTCCGTCCAGTGCCTGGATCTGAATCTCACCCCGCGCGGCTTCGGCGTCGTCGCGTTTGACGGGCGGCCCAACAGCGGGACGCTGTGGAACGATTTCCCCCAAAAGCGGTTTGTGCTGCCGTCTTGCCTGGTGCGCTGGAGTAACGGAGCAGCGACGGTGCTGGCGCTGGCGACCGAGCACTCGCAGTTGTCAACGAACATGCGCCGTGTGACGAGCGTCTTGCAGCATCCGCCCTCTGACGGCGCAACATACGATGCAACGCTTGGTGAGCAATCCCTTTTTACTCGTGACGCGTGGCGGCGAGCGGTGGCACGCGCACAGCATGACATCCGGCATGAGCAGGTGAAGAAGCTGGTGCTCGCGCGGCAAACGCATATCCGTTTGCCGCAGCCGCTGAATGCCGCGGCGCTACTCGAACAGCTCGCCAATGACGCTGCCGAGTCGCATCTGTTTGCGTACCGGCAACGCAATGGCGGCGTGTTTCTCGGTGCCACTCCGGAACGATTATTTCTCCAGCAGCGCCGGCAACTGCTGGTGGACAGCCTGGCGGGAACGCGGCCGCGCGGTGATAATGCCGAAGAAGATCGTCGGCTCGCGCAGGAGTTGAGGCACTCGGCCAAAGATGTGCTTGAACAGCGGCTGGTCACGGAACACGTCGTGGCTCAGGTGCAGACCCTGTGCGACGACGTGGTCATCGAGTCCGCCCCACACGTGCGCCAGCTCGAGACGGTGCAGCATCTCTCGACCACTGTCGCCGGCACGCTGCGCGATCGCATCACACTCGATCATATCCTCACGGCGCTGCATCCCACGCCCGCGACCTGCGGCGTTCCGGTCGCTCCGGCGCAGGAGCTGATTGCGGAACTTGAGCCGGAACCGCGCGGGCTTTATGCCGGTGTGATCGGCTGGGTGGATGCCGAACAAGCCGACTTCGCCGTGGCGATTCGTTCCGGATTGCTGAATGGCAGCGAGCTGCGCCTGTTCGCCGGCGCAGGCATCATGGCGACCTCCGACCCTGACGCCGAATATGACGAGTGCGAATGGAAGTTGCTGCCGCTCCGCCGCGCTTTGCAGAAAACGCTCGCATGACTCTCTGCAACGCCAACTATCTGCAGGCTTCAATTCTGCTGCGTGAACTGGCGGATCGCGGCGCGCGGCGCGTGGTGATCTCGCCCGGCTCGCGCTCGCTGCCGCTCGCGCACACGGCGATGAGCATGCCGGAGCTGGAGCATTATGTGCTGACGGATGAGCGCTCGGCCGGATTTTTTGCCTTAGGCTTGTCGCGCGCGGAGGGCGTTCCCGCTATTCTGATCTGCACGTCTGGGACCGCGGCGGCAAATTACTATCCGGCCGTGATCGAGGCCGCGCAGTCGCAGATTCCGCTCCTTGTCTTGTCGGCGGATCGCCCGCTCGCGCTGCGCAACAGCGGCGCGCCGCAAACAATTGACCAGTCGCACCTGTACGGGCGCTATCCGAAGTTCTTTGCGGATGTGCCCGAAGCGAGCGCCGAGTTGGACAGTTGCCGCGCCGTGCGTTCGCTGGCCGCGCGTGCCATCGCCCTGTCGATAGATGCGGCTCAGGGACCGGTGCATCTGAATGTGCCGTTCGACGAGCCGCTCGCACCGGTGCCGGAAGACGAAGCCGCCTGTCACGAGATCTGGAATACGCTGCGGCAGGAAGCCGCCGAAGCGATTCCCGTGCGATCCGCCTTGCGTACTCCTGCTCGCGATGATGTGGATCGCGTGTACGATGCCGTCGAGCGTTCTATCTGCGGCTTGATCGTCTGCGGCCCGCTCACCGCGCGCTCTGAGCACGACGCCACGGCGATTCATCATCTGGTGCGGCAACTCGGCTGGCCGGTGTTGGCCGACGTGGCCTCGGGACTGCGCTTTCACGGCTTTCCGGTGCTGCCGCATTATGACATCTTTTTGCGTGAAGAGGAACTCGCCTCGCTGTCGCCCGACGTCGTGCTGGCCTTCGGCGCGTTTCCCACGTCAAGAGCGCTGAATACCTATCTCGACCGGCACCGCGGCGCGCACACGATCCGTATTCAGCCGCATCTGATGCGGCAGGACCCGACGGCGCGCGCGACGGAGCTGATCGTTGCCGATGTTGCGCAATTGTGCGCGGAGCTGGTGGAGTCTGTGGATGTTGCCCGCGATTCGCTATTGCTGGATCCGTTCCAGCGCGCGGCGCAGGCAGTCGGCAGCGCCTTGGTTCACGCCGATGACGAATGTGAGTCGCGCTACGTGCAGCAGGCGATCCGCGCGCTTCCGGATCAGGCGAATCTCGTGCTGGCGTCGAGTCTCTCGATTCGCTATGCCGATGCGATGGCGGCCTTCGAAGGCGCGTCGCATCCGGTGTACGCCATGCGCGGGGCGAACGGGATTGACGGCACGATCTCCTTTGCCTCCGGGATTGCCGCGGCGACAAAAACTCCCACGCTGCTGGTGCTCGGCGACCTCGCGTTTTGCCACGACCTAAACGGGCTGATGGCGGCCACACGCTACGCTCCGGATCTTATGCTGCTCCTTTTGAACAATGACGGCGGCGGCATTTTTCATTTCCTCCCTGCGTATGAAGTCTCGGAGCACTTCGAAGCGCTACAGGGCACGCCGCACGGACTCCATCTCACCGCCGCGAAAGAGATGTTCGGAGTGAATTGGCAGAATGTGAACTCGATTCCGGAACTTCGTGATCTGATGTCCACGCATACTCGCGGCGTGCGCGTGCTGGAAGTCAAAACCTCCCGCTACGAAAATCACCGGGTCCACCGCGCGATGTACGAGCGGCTCGCCCGGGCATCTGTCACCCCATGAATTCCAACGGCACCGGCATCAAGATCGGCTTGGAGATTGCGGGCACCGGCGGGCAGCCGGTACTGACGCTGATTCACGGCTTCGCCGGCTCGGCGCACACGTGGGACCTCATCCGGCCGATTCTGGAACGCGATTTCCAACTTGCGCTGCTTGATCTGCCGGGACATGGCGGTGTGCCGGCGCAGCGGGAGATTGATCTGCCGCGCATCGCCGAGACGATTGCGACGTTTATGACGCAGTCGGTGCACGGCCCGCGCTATCTCTGCGGCTACAGCATGGGTGGGCGAATTGCCCTGCACATCGCGCTGCACCATCCGGATGTCGTCACAAAGTTAGCGCTGATCGGCGCTTCGCCGGGCATCGCCGCCGACAAGGAACGGTCAATGCGCGTTGCTTCCGATAACGAACTGGCGGCCAAGATTCGCGCGCAGGGAATCGAATGGTTTGAGCAGTATTGGTCCAAGCTTCCGCTGTTCGCGACGCAAAAAGAATTGACGCCGGACGTGCAGAACTGGCTGCGGATCGAGCGGCTCGCAAATGACGCGGAAGGACTGGCGCTCGCGCTGGAACAGTGGGGGACAGGCCGGCAGGAGTGGCTCGTGCCGACACTTGCTGATTTACAATGCCCGACATTGCTGATTTCCGGCGCGAAGGATGAAAAGTATTGCGCTCTCGCGGAACAGATGGCGGAGGAAATTCCGATCTGTTCACAAGTCGCCATTCCCGATGCCGGCCACGCCGCGCACATCGAGCAGCCCGACGCCGTCGCTCACGAGTTGCTTGCTTTCTTTTCCTAACATTTTCAAGTCTCACGTCTCACGCCTCAAGTTTATCATGACCTTCCCCTGGACATCCGCCGGAACCTTTTCCGACATTCTCTACGACAAATGGGACGGGATCGCCAAAATCACGATCAACCGTCCCGACGTGCGCAACGCCTTCCGCCCGCAAACGCTGTTCGATTTGCAGCACGCGTTTCTCGATGCGCGCGAAGATCCGGACGTGGGCGTGATCATTCTCACCGGCGCCGGAAACGAGGCGTTCTGCTCCGGCGGCGATCAGCGCATACGCGGCGATCAAGGCTACGTCGGCGACGACAAAGTGCCGCGCCTGAACGTGCTCGATCTGCAAAAGCAGATTCGTTCGCTGCCCAAGCCGGTGGTGGCGATGGTGGCGGGCTATGCGATCGGCGGCGGCCACGTGCTGCACGTCGTGTGCGATCTCACGATTGCCGCCGATAACGCCAAATTCGGGCAGACGGGACCCAAAGTAGGCTCGTTTGACGGTGGCTTCGGCGCAGGCTATCTTGCGCGCATTGTCGGGCACAAAAAGGCGAAGGAGATCTGGTTCCTCTGCCGCCAATACACCGCGCAGGAAGCGCTCGACATGGGGCTGGTGAACGCGGTGGTCCCGCTCGACAAATTGGAGGAAACCACCGTGCAGTGGTGCAAGGAGATGCTCGACAAATCGCCGATGGCGCTGCGCTGCCTGAAGGCCGCCTTCAATGCCGAGACTGACGGCGAAGTGGGGATTCAGGAACTCGCCGGCAATGCCACGCTGCTCTACTACATGACCGAGGAGGCGCAGGAAGGCCGCAACGCCTTCAAAGAAAAGCGGAAACCGAATTTCAAGAAGTTCAAGCGACTACCTTAAAGCACTTTAACGGGGTGGAAGGGAATGATGTCCTCCACGAACGCACCTTACAACGAATGCCTTGGCTATTTGCGGCGCGGGCTGAACAATCCGCGAGCGACCTTTCGCGACGGACAATGGGAAGCGATCTCGGCCATTGTCGAACGCCACTCGAAGTTGCTGGTCGTGCAGCGCACCGGTTGGGGCAAGAGCATGGTCTATTTTGTGGCGACGCGCTATGGCCGCATTCGCGGAGCCGGGCCGACGGTGTTGATTTCGCCCCTGCTTGCTCTGATCCGCAATCAAATCGCCGCGGCCGAGCGATTGCAGCTGCGGGCAACTTCGATCAACTCCAGCAACACCGACGACTGGGCGGAGATTGTCGAGCGGCTGCGCGAGGGCAGCGTGGACCTGCTCTTGGTCTCGCCGGAACGCTTGGGCAATGAGCAGTTCCGCACGCAGGTGCTGCCGGAAGCCGTCGGCAGAATCGGATTGCTGGTTGTGGATGAGGCGCATTGCATTTCCGACTGGGGGCATGATTTTCGTCCGGATTACCGGCGCATCGTTAAGGTGGTGAAAGCGCTGCCGCGCGGCGTTCCGGTGTTGGCGACCACGGCCACGGCAAATGAACGCGTGGTCAACGACGTTGTGCACCAGTTGGGCGAAGGGCTGATGGTATCGCACGGCCCGCTGACCCGCGAGTCACTGCAATTGCAGAATATCCATCTGCCCGGCCAAGCCGCGCGGATGGCGTGGCTGGCGGACACGCTGCCGACACTGCCCGGAAGCGGCATTGTGTACACGCTCACGGTGCGCGATGCGCAGCACGTCGCCGAGTGGCTGCAATCACGGGGGATTGATGCCGCCGCGTACTACGGCGAACTCGACTCGTTCGAGCGCGAGCGGCTTGAAGCGAGACTGCTCAACAACGACATCAAGACGCTGGTCGCGACGTCGGCGCTCGGCATGGGCTACGACAAGCCGGATTTGCATTATGTGATCCACTTCCAACGCCCCGCGTCGGTGGTGCATTACTATCAGCAGATTGGCCGCGCCGGACGGGCGGTGGACAGCGCGCCGGCCGTGCTTCTCTGCGGCGCGGAAGACGACGACATCGCCGAGTATTTCATGCGCACCTCACTGCCGCCGCGCGAGCACGTGGAGCAGATCATCGCTGCGTTGTCTGCGCACGACCGCAAGGCGACCATGCACGTGCTGGAGCGCAGCGTGAATCTCTCGTTCTCGCAAATCCAGAAGGTGCTGACCTTATTGGCCGTGGAAGACCCGCCGGTCGTCGAGCGGCAGGATCGCGAATGGCGGCTGTTAGCGAGTAATTATGCCGCCGACTCCGGACCGTGGGATCGCTTGCTCGCCACTCGCCGCCGCGAACAGGAGCGGATGCGGCAATACGCGTCGTCGTCCGAATGCCTGATGGTCTTTCTGCGGCGCGAATTGGATGATCATTCCGCTGTACCCTGCGGCAAGTGTGCGAACTGTCTGGGGTATCCGGTGGTGCCGATAGGCTATGCGCTTGAGACGGCGAATGCCGCGGTGCGCTTTCTGCGCCGTTGCGAAGAGCCGATCGTGCCGCGCAAGCGCTGGCCGCCTGAGGCGCTCGCGGAACACGGATGGACCGGGAACATTCGGCCGGAGCTGCAGGCGCAGACAGGCCGCGTGCTCTGCCGCTGGGGCGACGCCGGATGGGGCGATCTGGTCGCCGAGGGCAAGCTGCGCACGCATCACTTCGACGATCAACTCGTGGAAGCCGCGGCGGACCTGATTCGCGAGCGCTGGATTCCCGATCCGCTTCCCGCCTGGCTCACGTGCGTGCCGTCGCTGCGTCACCCCACACTCGTTCCCGATTTTGCGCGGCGACTCGGCGAACGACTGCATCTCCCGTTTGTCCCGTGCATCATCAAAATGCGCGGCAACCCTGCTCAAAAAACGATGCAAAACAGCTTTCAGCAGTCGCGCAATTTGGCCGGCGTGTTTACCGTCAAAACCGCGATGGTCCCGCCCGCTCCGGTGCTGCTTGTGGATGATCTGGTGGATTCTGGCTGGACATTCACAGTGCTCGCCGCGCAATTGCAGGAAGCCGGCAGCGGCCCGGTCTATCCCTTCGCCCTCGCGCGCTCTACATCAAAATAACTCATGCGTTCCACCCTGATTGATCCCACCACGTACGCGACGCTACTCCTGTGCGGCGTGATGCCGGGCAGCAAAGATGCGTCGGCTGCCGCGTTCTCCGCGGGTGACTATCATCGCCTGCGCCGTGCATTAGCTGAGCGTGAAGTGGAGTTGGCGGCGCTCGTGGATCAACGCGAGGAGCTGCTCGATCTGTTGAGCGGCGCGGGATGGGATCGCGAGCGGCTGTCTCGCTTGCTCGCACGAGATGCAGACTACGACGCGCTGCTCGAACGCTGGCTCGCGGCAGATCTGTGGATCATCTCCTACGAGCACAAGGACTACCCGGCGCGATTGCGTGAGCGATTGTCGGATGCGGCGCCGCCGTTACTGTTCGGGATCGGGTCGCGCGCGCCGCTGACAGGAGGCGGGATTGCGATGGTTGGTTCGCGTAACGCTGATGCGGAGGCGTTGACCTTTACCGCACACTTTGCGACATTGTGTGCGGAACAGAACATTACCGTGATTTCCGGAGGCGCACGAGGAGTGGATCAAGCGGCGATGCTCGCGTGCCTCGATGCGAATGGGTTCACAGTGGGCCTATTGGCGGATAGTCTCGGGCGCGAGGCCGGCTCAGAAAAATACTCCGCGCATCTCGATCGGCGGCATCTGTGTCTCGCGTCGCCGGTCTCGCCGGAAGCGCCGTTTTCCGTCGGCAACGCGATGGCCCGCAATAAGCTGATCTACGCGCTGTCGGATGCCGCGCTCGTGATCAGCGCGGACGCGGAAACCGGCGGCACATGGAACGGGGCCATCGAGAATCTGAAGTACAAATGGTCTCCGCTCTGGGTGCGAATAGATGCCACCGCCCCGCGCGGCAATGCCCTCCTGCTCCGTCGTGGCGCCCGCGCACTTGAGGCGGCACAGTTGGATGCCGGTATGAATCTGCGCATGCTCATGGCGGCGTCGGCGGATGGTGGCGATCTTACGCTGTTTGGTAATTCATAAACTCACGCCATCTCCTTTCAAGTCTCAAGTCTCTAATCTCAAGTCTTCATAGTGTCTCCCTGGCTTCTCGCTGCCCGCCCCAAAACCCTCGTCGCTGCACTCGTTCCCGTGCTGGTCGGAGCGGCGTATGCGGCGCGATTCGGGCCGCTAAGTTGGACGATCTTCGCGTGCATCCTGCTCTCGGCCGTTTGCATTCAGATCGGAACAAACCTCTCGAACGACTACGGCGACCACCTACGCGGCGCGGATACCGGCGCGCGCGTGGGGCCGGTGCGCGTGACGCAGGCGGGACTGATCAAACCGTCGCACGTTCTCATCGGCTACTTGGTCGCGTATGCGCTCGCGGTGGCTTTTGGCCTTCCGCTGATCTTGAAAGGCGGGTGGCCAATTCTCATAATCGGCGCGCTCAGCATTCTTGCCGGGTGGGCCTACACCAACGGCCCGTATCCGCTCGGTTACAACGGCCTCGGTGAACTCTTCGTGCTGATCTTCTTCGGCGTGATTGCAGTCGCGGGAACAAGTTTTCTGCTGGCCGGCGAATGGATCGCGGAGAGTTTCTGGATCGGCCTCGCGCCGGGACTGCATGCCTCGGCAATTCTCGTCGCCAACAACGTGCGTGACATCGAGACCGACCGCGCGGCGGGAAAACGCACGCTCGCGGCAGTCTTCGGCCGTAAGTTCGGGCGGATCGAGTTCGCGTTCTTTATCTTATTGCCGTTCCTGCTTCCGGTGATCCTGTATTTCTGTGGTTATGAAGATCGCGTGTTGCTGCCGCTGCTCGCGCTGCCGCTCACGATTCGCCCGCTGGGGTTAGTGTTTTCGAAGACCGATCCGGTGAGTTTGATTCGCGCGCTGACAGCCACCGCTATGTTGCAGCTCGTGTTTGGGCTGCTGTTTGTCATTGGCCTCTTGCGATGAGGATCGTTCGCTTTTCCTATTGCCCGTACGAACTGCCGCTCGTGCAGCCGTGGACCACGGCGCACGGCACGTTCACCGCGCGCTATGGCTGCCTCGTCGCGTTTCAGAGTCGCCGCGGCGAAATCGGGATCGGCGAAATGGCCCCGCTCGTGATTCCCGATGTGAAGTCGCAGGATGAAATCCTGCGCACGCTCGAGCGTCTCACGCAAACCCGCTTCTGGCCGCGCCTGCGCCTCGATTGGGGAGGGCTGGATGAGTTCTGCATCGCTTGCGGCGTTCAACTCGACCGCTACCCCGACCTGACCTTTGCCTTGCAGTGCGCGCTTGCCGGGTTGTATTCGGTGCGCTTCCAGCGTCACCTGCGCCATCTGCTTGCGGCGGACGCGCCAGTCCGTGTGCCGGTCAATGCCGTGATTCCGGTGGGCGAACCGGAGGCGATGCTCGCGGCGGCGCAGCGGGCGGTTGCCGACGGCTACATCACGCTGAAAATAAAAGTGGGCGTGCACCCCGTCGGAGCGGACGTGAAGCTGCTGGCCACGTTGCGTTCGCGGCATCCGAAAATCAAGCTGCGCGTGGATGCGAACCACGGCTGGACGTTGCGCGAAGCAAAGCGATTTTGGCGTCTGGCGCATGACCTGCAGTTGGAATATGTGGAAGATCCGCTGAGCGTGGCCTCGGATTGGGCGCTGGAAGATCTGCCGCACCGCGACGGCGTGCCGATTGCCATAGATCAAATGCACTTGCCGCCGGGCGATTCGCTGTGCAAGTTCCACATCATCAAACCCGCGCGCTACGGGACGTTCACGGCTCTCGAGCGATTGGCTGCACAGGCGGTGAAAGATGAAATCAAACTGGTGATGACCGGCTCCTTCGAGTCGAGCGTGGGACTCGGTTATGTAGCCAACATTGCCGCGGCCTATGGCGTGCGATTCACCGCCCACGGCCTCACGACGGCGATGTGGCTGGGGGAAGATACGATGAACGAACCCGTCGTGCCCCATCGCGGACTGCTGCGGGTTCCGGATGTTCGCGAGCTGCCGAAACGACTGTTGCCGAGATATCAGGATGAATTAGGAATTGCCTCATGAGTTTAGCCGATTTTACGCACGACCGCGAGGCCTGCAAGCGCGCCGTGCTGCGTGACAGCGAGCGTGTACTGTTCTGGCCTGATCTCGACATGGAGAGCCGCCGCAGTCTCCCCTTCTTTTTGCGCGAATTCCGCCGCGGCGGTTGCGTCGGCGTATGGGGCGCCAATAGTCTCGACTACCTGACGTTGATCGCGCGACTCCTGCGCGCGGGCTGCATTCCCGTGCCGCTGAACACACGCAGCACGCCCGATGAGCTGGCGATGGTCGCGTGGGCGGTGCGGATGGAAGCGCTGATTGCGATCCGACATTTCACGCCCGCCCACCGTGCCGCCATTCAGGATCTTCCTGTCTGGCAGCTCACGCCCGAGCCGATGCGCGTGGTCGCGCTGCGCGAGGGCGTCAACCATCTCTTCACGCCTGACAGCGCGTCGCTGCTGATCTGTTCCTCGGGCAGCGAGGGCAGCGTGAAAGCGGTGCAGCTTTCGATACGCGGAATGTTCAATCATGCGGCGGCGGTGTGCAAGCATCTGCTGATCGGCCCGGCGGATTCGTGGCTGATTTGTTTGCCGTTCTTTCATGTCGGGGGGCTGGCGATTCCGTTTCGCTGTCTCGTTGCGGGAGCATCCTTTCTGATTCTCCCTGAGCCTGATCCGGCAGAAATTAACGCGCGAATTGATCGCAGCGATGTGACCGTCGTCTCCGTGGTGCCGACGCTGTTGCAGGCGATACTCGCGGAACGCGACGACCGCCCGTTCCCGCCGTCGCTGCGCGCGGTCATCGTCGGCGGCGGTCCCGTTTCCGACGTGCTGCTGGACCGCTGCCCGCGGGCGTTGCCGACCTATGGCCTCACCGAAGCCGGTTCGATGCTCACCTGCGCGCGTCCGGGGTGTGACGAATTCGAGCGGCACTCTGCCGGACGGTGTTTGCCCGGTGTGGAGATCAAAATCGTCAATGAAAGCGGCGTGGAGGTACCGAAGGGCGCGGAGGGGCTGATTCTCGTTCGCGGGCCGGGGCTGGCGCGCGGCTATTGGAAAAACCCGGTCCTCAGCGCGCGCGTGTTTCACGAAGGCTGGCTGCACACGGGCGACATCGGGCGCGAGGATGAACAGGGCAATCTGTACGTACTCGCGCGGCGCAACGACGTTGTGCTCTCCGGCGGCGAGAACATCTATCCGGCGGAAATCGAGCGCATAATCCTCCAGCATCCGCAGATTATCGCAGCCGTCGTATTGCCGATCCCTGATGTCAAATGGGGGCAAGTCCCTGCCGCACTCGTCGTGCCGAAAGACGGCTCAATCAACGAAAACGAGCTGCTTTCCTTTCTGGAAAAACAGCTCGCCCGCTACAAACTCCCCCGCCGCATTATCTTCTCGCCCGAACTCCCGCTGCTCGCCAACGGCAAGCCGGATCTAATCGCGATCCGGAATCTGCTCGCCTGATCGGGACAGGCGACAAGGGGTGACGACGAAACGGGAGCGGCATCGGCCGCTCCCGCTGTGCGCTCGGCGAGTTTGATTCGTCAGCTATTCGGCTTGCGAAATCCGCGGAGGTGTCGCCGCCACAGCGAACACACGGTAGAAGCACCTTGGCCGGTCCGAAATGGCCGCTTGCCGGTCAATCCAATGAGGTTCTGAAACCGCATCCACTTCCACGTATTCACCATCATAGTCAAGAGACGCATAGATGACATAGAAGAACGAGCGTTGACCGGTGCTCCCGGCGTCCAGTGCCGGCCAGGTCAAATGCAGGCCGTCGGGCGCCCAGCGCGCGACGACTTCATTCACAGGTGTCAGTTCGGGAGCCGGCATCGCCAGCAAGCCATCCACGCTCTCGTTGTAGCGGTCTGCCGCGTACCACGGATACTTGGAATCCGCGACCACTCCGTGCATTCTTGCCACAATTCCCCAATCGGATCCATCTTGATTCTCGCTTTGCCAGATCACGAGCCGTCGTTGCGCAAAAACGTCAGTGTAGCTGTGCGCGAGATAGCTATCGTCGTATCGCAGGGCCAGCGCGATTGCCGGGCGCGTCTGGTTGCCCGCCGTGGTGGTGTTGATCAGCTCCGGCGTGCCGAAATTCCTGTTCTGGGCCGAGAGCGCCGTGTAGATCTCGTAGCTGCCGCTGAGTTGTTTCTGATAGCAGAGATAGAAGCGCCGGTCATTTCGTGCGCCGAGTTGCACGTAAGGCTGAGCGGTGATTCCGGTCAGCGTGTACGTCTGTTGAATCGTGAGGTTGCTGCTCATCGAGGCCGCATGGAAACAGCGCTTAGCCAGGAGATTTGATGCGCTCTGCTTCCAATACCCGACGACAAACGTGCTGTCCGTGAGTCGATCAATCGAAGGCAGCGTTGCTGCCGGATCATTGGCATTCGACATCGTCTCGACCGCCTTGGGTGCCGAGATGGTCTGCGATGCAGCTTCAATCAACGACATGAACACCCCGCGGCTGTTCTGTTGCTGTGCCGATACTGCGTAAGTGACGGCAATCCGGCCGCGGCCGGCATAGCACGCATCCGCGTTGACGTATGAGTACGTATTATCCGGCGTCACGCGCACATCCGCCTGCGGATCCATGGGTCCAGACGGCGCGGACACGACCACATCATCCACGTACCATCCTTCATTCGTTATGGCGTTGTCGCTTCCAAAGCGGAAGCGAAACTGAACGGCATGACCGACATACGGTGCCAGATTCACCTCCACTCGAGCCCAATTGGCAATGTTTCCCGAGAAGCAGCGGACACCCGGCATCGGGCCGGTGTACGGATTTCCACCTCCCGCCTGCGTGCGGAAAGTCTTGGGATAACCGCCGACCGGAGTTATCGGGGTAAAAGCACTCGAATCAATCGAGATTTCAATCACGCCGCCATCGTATGCCGAATCCGGATAGCTGCTCGAAAGTTCGGCTTGAATCTGGTGATAAAAAGTCAGCCTGGCATTCTCGGGCACGGTCGGGATCATCGGCGAGACCAGCCGCGCATCGCAATGGTTCGCATAGTCTCCGCTTGTGCTATCTCCCTGCTTATAGGAGTGTGTCGGCGAATTCGCGCGTTCCGTTGACATATGCCATTGATCCACCCATGAACTCTCCGGGTTCGCGCTGTGCGTCCAGCCCGGTGCGCCATCTTCCAAGTCGGCGCTCCAAACAACCTGCGTCCCGCCCGAGAGGGTAATCTCGCACCACACCTCATTCTCACTTCCAAGGTTCTTGCTCCACGCAATCACTCCGTTGCCGCTGGGATCAAATGCGGCTTTGGGTGTAGCGACGGGGTAGGACGTGTCGTCGTTGACGATCCGCTCGGCTTGTCCGTACCAACTCCGAGTGGCGAGATCCCACATGAACCGTCGTGCCTTGATGAGAGTTTCGCTGCCGGTTTCCAGCCATACGATCAGGATATCTCCCGTCGAGGGATCATGTGCAACCGCCGGTAACGACTTCACCGCGCCCGGTGTTTCATCCACATAAAACTCCCCACGCTCGGCCAGCCCCATTTGATTGAACCACTTTCCCTTGATGCGGTTGCCGTCGGCCGTCTCCCAAACCGCGACAAAACTCCCATCCGCAGAGTTGGACGAAATCGCCGGGGACTGCTGTGCCATCGCCGAATAATTTAGATCGTTGACGCGAATTTCATTCGGATTTGCCATCAGACCCGGCTGAAAGACGTCCACGACAGCTTCCTCGTTAGGCTTAAGGCAAACATACTGCCCGTACGTGCCATGAGACGTGTTCGTCAAGGCCGTCCAGCCGTTTCCTAATGGGCTCAGCGTTGTCAAGGCCGCACGATGATTCGGATTCTCCGGCACCGAATAATAGGACACAAAATGCGTGCTATTGAGCGGGGCGCTCTTGCGAAAGTTCATCCACAACGCTTCTCCGTCGGAGAATACAGCATTCACAGAGGTATAGGTGCTCGAGGTGACGATCTTGTTTACCGTCTGATTGATCGCCCACTCCGCCGGCGAGTCAATTCCGCCCGGCGGCGAGAGGTAGTAATTGTGCCCCACCAGCAGGTACTTCATCAGCAGCATCATATAATACTCGGAATCATTGCGGTTGGTGCTGCCCGAATTCCATGAGGTATAGACCCGCGCGCTGTCCTGAAACAAGGCCAGCGAGATAAAACCCGTGCCCAGAGAATCCTCGATCGGGGCCAGACTGTTGATGGTCCCGTTGTGCGCGAAGGTATAGTTGTGACCGAACAGCGCCGATGAGCCCGCATAAACAAACGGATGCGGATCCGGCACATTGGCCGGTCCGCTCGTGGCGCGCCGCGCGTGGGCAACGGCCGCGTACGATAAATCGGTGAGCATTTGGGCGCGAATTGGCGCAAAGGATTCAAACGACACCGTCGGCGCCTCCCGATGCACGCCTACGGCTTCAAAACCCGTGCTGTCGGGATGATACCACACCGCTGCCCAGCCGTTGGGGCTGTTCAGGTTGGGCGGTGGCGGCGAAATGACCAGGGTCAGAAATGTGTCCAGCGAAGCATGGTAAAGAACCGAATCGGTCTGCATGCCGGGCTGGCCGATCATCGCCCAAAACTTGCTGGCCTGCGCAGAAGGAAGAGTGAAGACCAGGGACGTCATGACCGCGATCAGCAGGAGTACAACGGATACACGCAGAATACGTTCATGCATGATGATCTCTCCCGAGTAGAAGGTTGGTGCCGCAGAATGGTCCCAAAGGCGGGATCCGAATAACATTCGTCAATTTACACTTGTAATAGCGAAATATCAATAAAATAAAGGCTTAAAATATCATTTCTCTGATGGTCGTGCGCCACAAAAACAACGGGTTAGCATCCGCAGAGGCAGGCCGTGGGCAAACCGGGAGGTCTGAGTTGCGATGTACCAAAACGCAGCGGACGAGCGTATTACTCGTCCGCTGCAGACGTCGTCTGGTTAATGACGTCACTTGGCGCGATACAATTCCAACTTTGCGCGCAATTCCACTGGTAGTTCTTTGGCCGCGTAGGTTTTGACGTCCACGCAGACCTGCACCATGGCAGCCGTCGCGGCAACCTTCCCCTCCTTGATCAGCTCATACGATGTGCGATACGACGTGCGCCCCAACTCGGCCACGCATACGCGGATCTCTACTTTGTCTCCAACGTACAGCAGCGTGTTGAAATCGCCCTCGACGTGCACGATCGGCAAGCCGAACGGGCGCTCCTTGAGCAGGCGGCCCAAACTGTAGCCGATGTCGTCCATCATGGCCTCGTTCGCCTGATGAAACACACGCATCAAATTTGCGAAAAACACTACGCCGGCTGCGTCGCTGTCATGGAAGCCGACGGTGTAGGGGAAGGAAAAGTAGGAAGATGACATGCCGGAAATATACAAAGAAAATTCCAAAATTCAAATCGGCAGAGTAAGCAGAGGCGGCCACCGGGCCGCCTCTGTCTTGAATTTGGAATTTGGAGTTTGGGCTCTTGGACTTACACTCGGGCTTCATCCTTCATCCCTCATCCTTCAGCCCTTATTTGAGTAGCATCACCTTGCCGACAAACGAATGGCCGGCCGCATCCAGCCGCATCAGGTAAAGCCCGCTGGTGAGATTCAAGCCGCGGTCATCGCGGCCATCCCAGACCGCCACGTGGTGCCCGGCCTCCATCATGCCGTTCTTCAGCGCGCGCACGTCCTGCCCGAGCACGTTGTACAGCGTGATCGTCACAAACGCCGCTTGCGGCAGATCGTAGCGGATTTCCGTCACCGCGTTGAACGGATTCGGATAGTTGCCCAGCAGTGCGAACTCCGTCGGCAGACTCGCTTGGTCATCCGCGGCGTTCGGAATATGCAGGTCCACCGGAATGGCCACCGGGCTGCCTGTCGCGCTGTGCGTGATTGTAATCTGGCCGTTATAGTCGCCGATGCTCAAATTCGTGGCATCGAAGGTCACGGTGATTTCGCTGGTTTGACCCGCCTGCACATTGCCTTGCGCCGGCGCTTCCGAGAGCCACGGCTGATTATCGGTCATCGAGTACGCCAGCACGCACGAGCCGGTATTCTGAATCGTGAACGTGGACGTCGTGACCTGCCCGGCCACGCCTTCATGTTGAATCGAAGACACGCTGACAACCGCGTTCGGGCTGCGCATCGCCACGTTCAGCGTCGTCGTCTGATCTTCCGTGATATCAATGTTTGTGCGCACGGAGTCGCAGTAATTCGCATGCGAGAACCGCACCGTGTACGTTCCTACAGGCAGATCCAGTGTGTACTGCCCCTGCGCGTTGGACTGCACCGAGTCGGTGCCCACCGCAACGATCCACGCTCCCTGAAGAGCATTGTTGCTGGGGAACTGGCGCACCGTGCCCGCTAACGTGCCTTCCGGTCCGATCGAACCGCCGAGTATTAACTGCCAGCCGTTGATGAAACCTTCGTCCCCGCCCAAGTCGTCGTAGACGATGAGCGTCCAATCGCCCAGCGCCGGTGTGTTGGCAAAAGCGGAGAGCTGCCCTTCCGGGCGGAACGTGCCGGTGAACGGCGCCGTCGCGCACGCGGTGTTGGAAATCAAGCACTCGGCGGCATCGTCGAACAGCGTATTGACGTAGTTGTCGCTCGACGAGCCGTTGTCCGTGGAGAGTTCGACTTGCGTGCCATTCGGCGCGCGGATATACATGTCGATATCACTGTCCCACGTGTGAGTAATGCTGCTCACCAGCACCTGCGCGCCGGTCGCTTCGAAATCGTCCGGAACGTTGATCACGGCGAATGAGCTATCGTTGTCGGTGATCGGCACCGGCTGTCCGGTATAGGTGTAAATCAGGAACGAGGACTGCATCTGCGCATTCACGGTGGTGGTCTGCCCTTCCGTGACCACCACATTAGGAATCGTCAGCGGTTCGTAGAGACCGCCGCTGAAGTGTAGCGAATAGGTGCCCGCGGGCACTAACCCAAAAGTGTATTGGCCGGAGGCGCTCGTCACTCGCGTCGCCTGGGTCTCCACGATCTCCACCTGCATATTCGGCAGCGGATCGCCCGTGTCGGCTGACGTGACCGTTCCGGTGATGCTTCCGCCGGTCGCAGCGCCGGGTTGCACGTAGATTTCCCATGCGTTCAGTGTTCCACCGTTTCCTGCGGCCAAATCCTCAATCGTCAGCGTCCACTCGCCCAGCATGTTATTGCTGTCGAACATTCCCAAGCTGCCGACCGGAATATAGCTTCCCTCGTACGGCGGCGTTCCCTGTGCAATCGTGGAATCTCCTTCGTCATCGAAAATGGTGCTGTTGAAATTATCGCCTCCCAACCCTTGTCGGTTGAACAGCACGACCGTAATCTGATCGGGCGAGGTCAGCGAGATCCGCAGGTCGCCGACGTACGTGTGCGTGATGTTTACCATCACGTCGAGGTCCTCAATCGAGGCGGCCTCGTCAATGGTCAAAGTGGATGTCACCGTTGGCGTACCCGTTGGAGAAATTGTCTGCGGCACGTCATTCGATGTGAAGATCACCAGCCCTTGTGACGTCAATTGAAAGTCCACGTCCGTATTCTGGCCGTCCGTCACCACCACGTTGTTCTCCGAATCGGGATCGTAACCGTGGCGAGTCGCCGTCATGGAATAGGTGCCGACCGCCACCATCGGAAACGTGTAGTTGCCTTGGGCGTCGGTGTAGGCCGTGGCCCCGGTCTGCGTGATCCGCACGCGCGCATTCGGCACGGGAGCGGCATTCTCATCCGTCACCGTTCCGGAAATGGAACCGGTCGCGGACGGCGCAAACCAGATCGCCAGCTGATTCACGGGCTGAATGCCTACGGCATTGCACACGTATTGCAGCGCCGGACCCGTGCTGCCGGCTTGAATCCCAATAGTTTGAGAGTTCGCGTTGGTGCCGAACACCAGATTGTTGTACTGGAACTTGATCTTGCCGTCAGCGTACAGAATCGCTTCAAACTTATGCGACGTTCCCACCGAGCAGCAATGCCCGATCGAATCGTACTCGATCACAACATAATCGCCGAAATTGCGAAAGGCGATGACGTTGCTGCCGCTATTGCCCTGACCGCCGTAATCCAGATGCAGGTCATCCCAGAAGGGGAAAACCACCGGGCCGGTGAAGACCGTGGTCGGCAGACATGCATTCGAGTAAGATGTGCTGCTGGTGGTGAACTGAAAATTACCGTTCGTGCTCACCGTTGCATTGGTGTACGTGGAGCCGTAGAACGGAAATGTCATCCCCAGCGCGATCACCTGTACTGCGTCATCGTGGCTCCCCGTCCAGGTCGTCCAGGTTGCCTGCGGATCGCCGCTCAACTCAATCCAGTTGTATGTTGCCGTGTCGCCGCCCTGATTGTCCACGAAGCGATAGCCGAAGCCATCCGGCCCGCCCTGATTGTCAATCGGGTTCGAGGGAACATGCGGGCGATCATAGCGTGCCATCAACTCCTCGAACCGGACCTTCTCCCACTCGCTGAGACTGCCGCCTTGATTCAGGATCTCCTGAAAAGCCGACAGCTCTTTCTCTTCCAGTTGCTGCCGCTCGACAGCGGCCTTTTCCGACGACAGGCCGGCGGCATAGCCGCCCACCCAAACGGCAAGAACTGCCGCCAGAACAAAGATGAAAATTCGAAGATGGACTTTCAAGGCGCTCTCCCTATCTATCAGAAATTGAAAAAGTTAACGGTTCTTGTCGCCGACTTTCGGCGCTAAACTGAATCAATACAATCTACAAACAACTGTCTAAAACATCAAGCGTACATGGCGTTTGTTATAACCTGTCTCCCGCCGTCCGGGACCTTGCCATCCGCTCGCGACACCTATCGCATTGCATAAAGCAATCGGCGTACCCGGATCCTCCCCTAGCCCAGTGCCGTCCGGTGAAGCGGAAGACCTGACGTCGCAAATTGGCCTGTCTGTCTTTATAAACATTTAAGAATTAATATTTAATGTCCAAACAAACCCTGATAGAACTCTTCATATTCCGATGCACACCGTTCGATACTGAGATAGGACCCGGCGCGCTCTCGTGCGGCTTGCCCCATCTGGTCGCGCAAGGCCTGATTGCTGACAAGAGACTCCAGCTTCCCTGCCAAGTCAGAAACATCTCCACTCCGAAAAACGAATGCCTCTCTTTCCGGCCGCGCGGCCTCCGAGGAGCCACCGGCCGAGGAGACAACGCTGGGTTTGCCATGTTGCATCGCTTCCAACAGCGAGAGCGAAAATCCCTCGCTTCGGGACGCGACCACAAAGATATCCAGCGCCGCCAGAAACCCCGCTCTCGGATTAACCGCGCCTAATAATGTGACGCAATCCCCCAGCCGGTGCTGCTCGATCAGCCGCTCCAGTTCGCGGCGGTAGGCATCGTCTCCCAACACATCGCCTCCGGCAATCAGCAGCAGCAGATTCGGATCCTTCGATGCCAGTTTCGCAAAGGCCCGGATCAAAAAGTCAAAACCCTTCACCGGCGAAAAGTAGCCCAGCGAACCGATGATCACGGCATTCTCCGGCAACCCCAACGCCGCGCGCCCTGCTTCACGAGACAGCGGTTGCGGATTCGGCGGCAAGCCGTCGTGAATCACAGTGATCTTCGCGTCCGGGATTCCGATTTGCCTCAATTCACGCTTTACATAGTCCGAAATTGCCGCTACTCTCGCCGCCGAGCGCAACGTGAACCGATCACCGATCGCATGACGCACGAGCAGAAACGGCTTCAGCCATGGCCTGCGCACGGTTTGAGGAGCGTAGGCAAACTGCCGCCATGAGCCGTGCGCCGTGCTCACCCAGGGAATGCCCTGCTTCGGCGCCACGCGATGGCAAATCAGATTCGTGAGCGGCACGTGCGAGTGAATCACCTCGGGCGGATGCACTTGCAGCACGCGCTTCAACCCGTGCGCCAGTCCCTTCCAGCGCGCCTTGCGGGAATAGGTGGTGACATTCTGAACCGTCACGGAAATTCCGAATTCCTGCGCCTTCGCGCTCGCCGCTCCGGCTTCAAAAAAATGCACCTGCACCTCGTGGCCGCGGCGCAGCTGCTCTCTGGCCAAGTGCAGGCACATCCATTCCGCCCCGCCTAAGTGCGGCGACGCGAGCACGTGCAGAATCCGCGTCATGTTTCCTGTCCCCCTGCTTTGCGGGGGGACCACAGAGGGGGGAGTCCCCGGCGATACACCTCGCGCATTGCCCGCGTCCCGTCCAGCCGCATCCGGAGCGCGTCACTCTGCTTGACGAGCAGCATCATCCGCAGTACCCCCGCTCGAATCCACAGCCCGGCGCGCATCCATTGCCGCAGCTGGCGCAGGCCCGTCTCGCCGTGATGCTTGCGGAAATACTTCATGGCGCTCTCGGCATGATGCACCCGCGAGGGCACGAAAAACTTCGACATGGTGGTCGAGCGGTGATGCGTCACGACCGCGTCCTGAATCAAGTGAATCTCAAATCCGGCATTATGCACCCGCTTGCACCAGTCCACTTCTTCAAAGAAGATGAAAAACTGCGGATCGAGCTTTCCCACTTTCCGGCGCGCCGCTTCGCTGATCATCAGCGCGCTGCCTTCGATCTGCTCCACGCGCGACAGCACCTTGCGATTGCGGTCGCCGTAGAGATACCCGTTGAAAAGCTTCGTGTGCGGAAAGAGCCGTGCCAATCCCGTGACCTCGCAAAACAACGACCACGGGGTAGGGAAGCGCCGCGCCGCCGGATACAGTACTCCTCCGCTGGCGGGGGGGATAGGAGGGGTTACCATCCGCGGCCCCACGATCCCCCACGTCGGATGCTGGTCAAGATCGCGCACCAGCGTCTTCAGCCCGCCGGGCTGCACTTCGGTATCCGGATTCAGCAGCAACACGTGTCGCCCGCCGGCTGCATCTAACCCATGGTTGCAAGCTCCGGCGAACCCGTGATTCTCCCCTAACGCCAGAAAGCGGCACCACGGATATTCCGCCTGTGCCGCTTCCCAACTGCCGTCGGTGGACCCGTTATCCACGACCAGCACTTCAAACGGCAACTCCCCGCGCACGCGCTCCAGGGCGCTCAGGCACTGCCGCAGCTCCGGGTTGCTGTGGTAGTTGACGATGATGATAGATAGATCGCAGGCAGGCACGGTGAGCGGGGAGAGACTCGTGTGAAATAAGGGGAGTTTGGGCGAAACTTAGCAAATTCTGGTCAGACTTACAAGCAACCTTAGCCAAGCATCCCTTGCCTTTTTCACGCGAAAACCGTATTTTGCCCGCGATTATTACCAATCAATCACAATTCGATAGGCAAAGATCTTCCATGAAAAACACCATTTTCCTCCTCACGGTCGCGCTCCTGCTGGTGGCCGGATGCGTTCCGAAGAAGCCCGAGCCCAAAAGCGACGCCATGACCGATCCCCACGCCGGCATGAAGATGCCCGGCATGGATCAAGGACAGCAGTCACAGATGCCCAATCAGGGCGGTCTTGACTATGAAGCCATGCTGGCGACCTTGCCGCAAGGCTGGAAGCGCGTCGAGCCGAGCTCCTCGATGCGCGTGGCGCAGGCGAACATCACCCCGGTGGCGAGCGACACCGCAGTGGCGGAAGTCATCTTCTTCCATTTCCCCGGCACCGGCGGCTCAGCCGATGCCAACATCAAGCGCTGGCAGGGGCAGTTCAAAGGGCCGAAGGGTGAGCCCGGCGAGCAGGTCTCCAAGGTGGATACGATGATGGCCGGTTTGCTGGGTGTCGTCACAACGGATGTTTCCGGCACGCTGCTCGCCTCCGCGCAGATGGGCATGGGCGCGGCAAAAGACCTGCCCAACTATCGCATGATCGCCTCCGTGATCGAAACGCCTTCCGGCAACTGGTTCATCAAAGTCACCGGCCCGCAAAAGACGATGGCCGCCAATCAGGACAAGATCCGCGCCTTCATCAAGACCGCCAAGGTCAAGGGCATGACGAGCTGATTTCCCACGCATGGAATTGATAAGGGCGGCCCCATCGGGGGGCCGCCCTTTTCTTTGTCCCCCTACGAAGTGGGGGGACGACAGGGGGGTAACAAACAGCATCTGCAACCTCACCGGCAATCACAAACGCAACGCATTGCTAAGCCAGATTAAACCAGCGCAATACGGCCGGAATCAGGTCACTTCATCAGGACCACCTTCTGCAACGCCACGACGCGATTCCCGATCGGCTGATACACGCGCACGAAGTACAAGCCCGATGGCAGCTCATCAGCACGAAGGGCAATTCGCTGCTCATACGCGACTGCTCCCGACCAGACTTCTTGCATATGTTGCCCGAGCAGGTTGTAGAGATCAACTCGGAAGATGCCGGGTTCATTCACAATGAGGTTCAGTGTCGCGGTGGCGTTAAAGGGGTTGGGAAAGACCTCGAGTTGGGTTGTCAGTGGCAGCGGAGCGAATGGAGCAGGCGCACCCAACACGCTATCGGTCAACCATGGGTCAAAGTCCACCGAGCCAACGATAGTATCACCTAACCCTGTGGGGTTTAGTTCAGCATGAAATGGACCCGTGGCATCGCCCCACCAGTTGTGCTCGGCGTTCAGCGTTCCACTGCTTTGCACGTACAATCCGTTCCCAGTGTCCATGAAGAATCCATCCTGAAGCGTGGCACCTGTACACTGGTCCAGACGAACGCTGGGAACATCTGAGATGCTCTCCGAAAAGCGATTGCCTCGCAGGACAACATCCGACTGCCAGGCCTTAACGCAGCGAAATGTGTTATACTGATCAGCCACACAAGTCTCAAAAACGTTGTCCGCAATGAGCACGTGAAACCCCTGCAGATCAATGCCTGGGCCGCCGCCCGATCCAAATACGCCGTAACATCGTTTGAACGAATTGTGAAGAATCCGGGTCGTGTCACCGCCGGCACCATAGAACAAGACCACGGCGCCCGTGACATGGAGATCCTGAAAGGTGTTATTCTCGAGGGTACAGCCGCGAGCATTTTCCATCAGCACAACCGAATGAGCTTGATTGACATTCGTATTGAAATTGCAGCCACGCACTGTAATTCCCGCGCCGACAAGCTTGATCCAATTTCCGCCATCCGGCCGGGTGAATGTGCAGTATTGGACTGTCGCACTGTCGGTGAACCAAGCCAGGCGATCTCCGCCGGTTCCGGAAAAACTGCTGTTTGAAACGGTAGTGCGACCTGGTCCATACTCCTCCAGGCAGACCAGCACGTTGTTGGTAAAACTGCAATTCGAAACAGCGAGTGTCCCGAGCGTGGTCGATGGGCATGCAAGTCCCTTGTAGGTGCTGTCGAAGGTGCAATGTTGGACAATGAGTTCTGTGGCGTTATTGCCGATTCCTCCGACGTCTCCGGGGTGTTCGCGCGGATACATTTCCGGTCCGTTCCGAAAGATGATCTGTCGAATCACCACGTTTTGATGATATGGCAGTGTCAAGCACGCAAGATGCGTCGAGCCCTCCAGCGGAGATGGATCGACGACCGGGCGCTCGGGATCGCCGCCAGAGTTGACCACGCCAAGAAGCACAAACGAGTGGTCAGGAGCCTGGAGACTCTCATGATAGACTCCCGCCGCGACGAGCACAGTATCCCCATCACCGAGGCTGTCAAAGGCCGCTTGAATGGTTGGCGCATCCTGCGGGACATTCCATATCGCCGCCATCAAGGCTCGAGCGACAAAGATGAGGGCGATCCATGCGCGCATTGTCCTTGCCTCCATGTTCTAAGACTCCTTGGCCCACTACTGGTACATAGTATAACAAGAACGAAGGAGCATATGCAAGCTCTTTTTGCAATTTCTGCAACAGTCTGCAATCGGGAATCCGTCAAGAATGGTGCAATTAACGTTGTGCTCGGGGGCGCAACGCTCTTTCCCTCCAGTTAGAGGTGACTAACATCTACCTCCAAAAAAAGCCTGATCGTGAGGATCAGGCTTTCAACACTCCAGCTTTCTTAGCGTTCTACTCACACCGGATACTGCCCCGTTACCATCGCGGTTAGATGCCGCGTTTCGAACTCTGCGTCGGCAAGTTTGCTTTTCACCAGATCACCGATCGAAACCATTCCCACCAGCTTGCCGTGCTCGCACACCGGCAAGTGACGTATGTGTCTTTCCGTCATCGTGTTCAGGCAGTGATCCACGTCATCCGTCGGCGATGCTGTCACCACATCACGCGTCATGATCTCGGCCAGCTCCGCCGTCTCCAACTGCCCCGCGTCGCGCACGAGCAGGCGCATGATGTCGCGCTCGGAGATGACTCCCTTCAGCCGCCCCTGCTCGTCCACCACCGCCAGCGCGCCGATGTTGTGCGTCACCAGTTTGCGCACCGCGTCCATGATCGTCTCGTTCGGACTCGCCGTGTGCACCTGCCGCCCCTTGCTATCCAGTACATCGCACAGCCGCATATTCCTATCTCCTCTTGAACTCCGGCGTGTATTCCCAATTTACTTGTGAAATCGAACCATGTCAAGTCCATCTTCAAATTTTTGTATGCTTACTAATATATATAAATATTACATTTAAACTGCAAGTCTAATGTTTGAGCTTGTGACAATATCAAGCCTCTCTGACTCGCTTCCCCTAATTAGAAGCGGCGACCCACTGGGGCCGCCGCTTTTCTCTGACTTCAATTTGGGATTTTCGATTTGGGATTTCTCCTCAGTTCCCATCCCATCCCACGACCACATAGAACTTCATCAGATTCGCAAGCCCACCCGGCACCGTGAAGACATTCAAAGCTGTCGTGCCGACGAGCGTATCAAACGGCCCATCGGATGAGTCGCTGCTGTAAATCTTGTAAAACGGATTGCCGTCCTCCGCCCACCGCAGCACGATGTCGTCTCCGATGCGATAGATCGTCAACGCCTGCGGCGGGGTGATGCCCAGCGGCGCGTATAACGAAATGTCATCCACATACCAGCCTTCCTGCCCCGTGGCGTCGTCGCTGCCGAAGCGGAACTGCACTTGAATCGAGTGCCCGGCATACGGTGCCAGATCCACCTCCTGCCGCGTCCACGTGGAAAGTGCTCCCGCATAGCAAGGCCGCCCCGGCATCGGTCCGGTCACCGGATTGCCACTGCCGCGCACCCAGCGGAACGTCTTCGGATACCCGCTACGCGGTGCAATTGGCTGAAATGCGCCGCCGTCCACAGAGATCTCCAACACGCCGCCGTCATAGGCCGAGTCTTGGTATAATGCCGAAGTCTCGCTCTGATACTGATGCACAAAGGCAAACGTCGCATTCGGTAGCAAATTTCCCACCACTGGCGACTTCAACCGCGCATCGCTGTGGTTCGCGTACGTGGACGTTCCCGTGTCGCCATCCTTGTACGAATGCGTCGGTGAATTCGCGCGCTCGGTAGAGATATGCCACTGATCCACCCATGTCCCGCCGCCGTTTTCATGCGTCCAATCCGGTGCGCCGTCTTCCATGTTTGCGCTGAAGAGTATCTGCAGCGGTGACACGAAGAAGTCCGCATTCGAGATATCCGTCGTATCCGGGTTCGACAGCGACGACACCCGCACTCGCGCATGAGTCGTCGCCGGCCCGGTCGCCGTCAGCGTCTGCACGCCATCGTTCGGCGTGGAAGCCAACAGCATCTCCCATGGCCCTCCCGCGCCATTGCGCGACAGCTCAATGCTCACATTCCCGCTCACGCCGCCGATGCTCCATTGCACGGTCACCGTGCTGTCGATCGCCCACAACTCGCCGCCGTTGGGAGAAATTACGGCAAACACCGGCGGCATCGTCAGCAGGCCGCGCGGCACAAAGTTGTTGTAAATGGCCGCGTGATTGGCGGCGCCATTCAGATTCAGATCAGCAGTGAGAATGCCCTGGGCAGCTGTTAGCATGGACGCAGTTGTCCCGATCAAGAAGTGATGCGCGAGGACAATTTCATCCATGAGTGCACGCCCCATCTGCACGTTTGCATCGTAGCAGGCCTGGCTCCAAATCTGCCCATCTGTGTGCACCGAGCCGGTGAGGTCTTCCGGATAATGCATATTTGCATTCACCACTCGCCCCGCCCAGAAGGGATTGTGCCCGTCCCAGTTGAAGACCCATTCGTTGCGGTAACTCACCAGCGCGCGGGAGTGCGAACAGGCCCAATAATCGCCGAACCCTTCACCCATTGCGCCTTCCTCGCCGCCGCCCCAGCCGGGCACCGAACTCGATTGAATCCCATGCCCATACTCATGCCAGATCACGTCGGCGTCTTCGTCATCGTCCACGCCGCCTTCGCCGAAGGCCACGCGATTGCTCGACGGAATGTAATGGGAGTTGTCGTCGCCGTTCAAACCGTGCGGATCGCACTCAATGATATCATTGGGATTGTTCTGGATGTTATTGAAGCCCAGTGACTGAATCCACATTTGGCTGGTGGAGATGTGATAGTAGCACATCACATCTTCGAACCCTTGCGCATCGCGCGTGAAGCGGAAGCTGTCCGGGTGCGTCGCCGTCACCGGCGCGCCCGTCGGCGATTCGAAATCCAGCAGGTGCACCGCCGGCCCGTTCAGTGAATACGTGCCGCCGTTCAGGGTGATATTGTAGAGCGTGTCAACAAACGTCTGGCTCTCGAGTTGCGCGGTATTGGCGTCGCTGCCGTCCACGTAACCGGGAGTATTGTAGGTAACTTCAGCAGTCGTCAGCGGATCGGGACGAAAGATCTTCCCCGTACCGTTGATGTAACACGCGCGGTCCACCACGCGCCGGATCGCGCCGTTGTTCGCGTCCACCAGCACTTCCCAATCGCCCATTGGCTCTTCCATGTACTGCCAGACCCGCCAACACGGCACGATGCTGCGATTGTCTCCCGCCCAGATCACCAGCGCCGTCTGCGCGGCGTCGGTCGGTACGATTGAGGGCTGCAAATAATTCTGCGCACTCTTGACCGCATCAGCCGCCGAGAGCATCGCGCTTGTCGGCAGCATGTCCGGCACGCGCATCAAGCTGGAAAAATAAAAGCGCACGATGTTCGCCTGATCCAGCGTGATCACGCAATTCCCCGGATACACCGGCACGCCGTTCACCATCCGCTCGAAGGTGACGTGATGCCCCATCGGCGTCTCCGCGGTGCGTACCGCTTTCAAGTTGGCGTCAGTGGGAACAAATCCTATCCAATCCGTGTGCCGCGCTAAAAACGCGCGCGCCGCCGTTTCCGGCGTTCCGGCGAACGGTCCTTCGTTCAACAGCGAGACCGCCTGCACGCTGCCGTCCCGCGCATCAATGACCTGATTGCCGTCGTTGCGCCACACGCCTGTCTGATCCACGTATGTCGGCGCCGTCGCCAACGTGCTCCGCATCACCGGCTTCAGTGCAAAGGAATTCACCCATATCAAACAAAGGCTGAAAACCACTACAAACTGCTTCATCATCGCCTCCTAATTCAAAGCGTCACCTGCATGTTGTCATTCAGGATACCACGGCCAGCCAGCACCTTCCATAGCGCCGGCAGCCGCTGGGATCTTGACTTTCCTTCATCCATCAATTTAACCCCTTCTCCCCCGAAAAACAATACAGCCCCCCATCAATTCTCAAAACGACAATGGACAACCTGACCCCTTGACTCCGATTCATACCAACAGAAAAGCCCTGCAGATTCCGTGCAAGGCTTCAATCAATCTACTGTCAGGCTTCCGCAATTCAGGACTCTGGAATTTCATCCTTCATCCCTCATCCTTCATCCCCTTTTTCTTGTGCCCGAGCCCGGATTCGAACCGGGATGCCTTGCGGCGCTACCCCCTCAAGATAGTGTGTCTACCAATTTCACCACTCGGGCAGGGTATTTTGTCCCCCGACAAAGTGGGGGGTTACTTCCCGGCCGGCTGGCCGCCCGCACCCTGATCGCCACTCGGCGCAGGCTGACTCGGGGTCATTTCCTGACCGCCGGGAATATCCGGTACCGGACTGGCTGGCGCTTCCTGCTGTGCCGCGGACTGCTGCGTCACCGACGCTATAGCCTCCGTCTTCGAAGTGATTACCGCCATGCCAAGACAGTTCAAAAAGAACAGCGTTGCCAGCACGGTCGTGGCTTTGGTCAGGAAGTTTGCCGCGCCGCGTCCGCCGAACACCGTGGACGACATCATTCCGCCGGCGATTCCCGCCAAGCCGCCGCCCTTCGAACTCTGCAAGAGAATCGCCAGCACCAGCAGCACCGAAATCACCATCTGCAAGGCAATCAGAATTCCGTAAATCATTGCTCTTCCACTTAACGACTAAACCGCGGCGGCATGTGTCTGCACATGCCCCGCCACCAATTATTTCAAACTACCTTCCCCCCATACGATGGGGGGAACTAAAGGGGGGTCTGCGTTTGAAGTCTGAACTTCGCGCTATTTCTTCGCCTTCGTGCACGCTTCGCGCATCGCGAGCAAACTCTCCACTTTCAAACTCGCTCCGCCCACCAGCGCGCCGTCAATATTAGGCCGCGATACCAATCCGCCGATGTTCTCCGGCGTCACGCTCCCGCCATACAAGATCGGCACTTTGTTCGCCGCCGGACCGAACTTCTTCACCAACAGGTTGCGCACCACCTTGTGTGCCGCTTCGGCTTGTTCCGGGGTCGCCGTCACGCCCGTTCCGATCGCCCAGACCGGTTCGTACGCCACCGCAAGACTCTCCACTTCCCATTCCTTCACGAGATCAAGTCCGGCGGTAACTTGGCGCGTGAGCACCTCATTTAACTTCCCGGCCTCGCGCTCCGCCAGCGTTTCGCCGATGCAGAAGATCGGAATCAGCTCATGCTCCAGCGCCTTCCGCACTTTCTTGCCGATCAGCTCGTCCGATTCGCCAAAGACCTTCCGCCGCTCGCTGTGCCCGCAGACCACGTAAGTGCAGCCCAGATCTACGAGCATTTTGGCCGAAACTTCCCCCGTAAACGCCCCAGAATCCTCAAAATACATATTTTGAGCGCCATAATCAAGCCACTCCCGGGCCGTAGCATTCTCGTGGCAGGCGTCCGCCACCGCCGGGATGGACGTGAGCGGCGGCAGGATGACGGTCGTAATATCCCCGCTTTTCAACCCCGCCGAGAACATCCGCACGAATTCAGCCGCCTCTTGGGCGGTCTTGTTCATCTTCCAGTTCGCCGCCAGGATCATAGAATACCCCCAAATTCAATTGCTTACTAGCCAGCACCCTCCGGGTGCTGGTCGCACCCCGCCCGCGCTACTTATTGCGTAAACGTTTCTTTTACCTTAGCTTCCGCTTCTGCATGCGTCAGCGCCGCCACGCCCGGCAGTTCTTTTCCTTCCAGAAACTCGAGACTGGCCCCGCCACCCGTCGAGACGTGCGAGACCTTGTCCTCAAGGCCGAACTTCTTCACGGCCGCCGCGGAGTCGCCGCCGCCCACAATCGTCGTAGCTTCCGCCTTCGTAGCCTCGGCCAAAGCCAGCGCAATCGCCTTGGTCCCCTGTCCAAATTCATCAATTTCAAAGACTCCCATCGGCCCGTTCCAGACTACCGTCTTGGCAATCCGGATGATCTCCCGGTATTGCCGTTCCGTTTCCGGTCCGATGTCCCCGGCTGCGTCCTCCGGTTCAAGCACGTCATTGTTCTTGACCCGCACTTGAACTCCGGCCTTGAGTTCATCCGCCACTCGCGAGTCAACCGGCAGGATCAGCTTCGTCTTGCTGTCGTTTGCCCGCCGCAGGAGGTCATGCGCCAGGTCCACCTTCTCGACTTCGACTAACGACTTGCCCACTTCCTTGCCCATCGCGCGGAAGAAGGTATAGGCCATGCCGCCGCCGATCAGAATCGAGTCCACCTTGCCCATCAGGTTCTCGATCACGTCAATCTTGCCCGAGATCTTTGACCCGCCCAGCACGGCGACGAACGGATGCGCCGGATGCGATAGCGCGCGCCCGAGATACTCCAGCTCTTTCTGCATCAAATAACCCGCGACCGCTGGCTGCAAATGGTGCGTGACGCCTTCCGTTGAGGCGTGCGCGCGGTGCGCCGAGCCGAACGCGTCGTTCACGTAGAGCTCGCCCAAGTGCGCAAGCTGCTTCGCAAAGTCGTCGTCGTTCTTCTCCTCTTCCGGATGAAAGCGCAGGTTCTCTAACAGCATCACCATCCCCGGCTGCATCTGATGCACTTTGGCCTCCACGTCGTCACCCACGCAATCGGGCGCCATGATGACGGGCTGCGCTAACAGCTCGCTCAGCCGTTTCGCCGCCGGCGCGAGCGAGAACTCCATCGCCCGTTTGCCTTTGGGCCGTCCGAGGTGGCTCATCAGAATGCACTTGCCGCCGCTCTCGATAATTTTCTTGATCGTCGGCAGGCTCTCGCGGATGCGAATGTCATCCGTCACCCGCTCGCCGTCTAACGGCACATTGAAATCCACGCGCACCAGCACGCGCTTGTCCGCCAGTTCCACCTGATCAATCGTGAGTTTGTTCATGGTCTGTCTTAATGTTTTTGTGGCAATTTTCGCTATGCCCGGCTTCGCCGCGCGGGATCTATCCTTGGCACGACCAGCAGTTTGGCAGAATCCGATCCCGCGCGTTATTCCCAACCCAAGAATACCAGCTCGACAATCCCCTTCCGTGTGTCCGAATAATCAAGAGCGCTTGACCACCAGTACATGCGACGGTCAGTCACGATGCCCGCGCGGACAGGATTGGAGTGGATATATCGCAATTTCGTGTGCGCCGCGTGAGACCCCGGCACTGGAACGTCATCAAAGCCATCGGACCACAGACGTGGCTCAAAATCATACGCCTGGCGACATTTGCGCGAAGTCATCTTCTTGAAGTCCCGCATGAGTCGCGAGATTGCGTCCGCGTCGGTTCCCTGCCTCAACAGCGCGTGAAAATGGTCCGGCATGAGAACGTAGCCACCACACAGAACTTCATGCTTGCGGCGATAACCTTCAAAAAGCGCCAATACAGCTTCACACACCCGCTCTTCCACGAACCATGCGCACCGGGTTCGTGTTGCTGTGGTCACGAAGTGAACCGTGCCCGGGGCAGAGAATTTCTGGTGTCGTCGTAACACGGACGCTCACCGCCGTAGTTGCCTATTTTGTCGGTACTGAAATACGAAGCGCGGGGTCGGGTCACCAGCGGCCACAAGTGATTGCCAAGGATAGACCCCGCGCAGCGATTACTCAAACTCTTCGTCTCACCTCGCCCGCATCTGCCCGTCACCTGCGCGCTTGTACCCTTGCAGGATGCCGAAATCATCCGGGCGCAGGCGCGTGGCGCCGCCATAGCTGCATTTCCCCTTCGAGCAGCCGCCGGTGTACGAGCGCCCCCGCGGGCCATACACGACCGTGCCGGAACTCCTCCGCCCGCCGGAGTAGCTGCCCCAACCGCTGCTGTATCGTCCGCCGCCATACCAGCCGCCGTTGTTCACGCCGCTGCCGCGGATGTCACTCACGTTCGGCCAGCAGCTCCACGCTTCCGGAATTTCCTTCAAGAACGCGCGCACCTGCGGGTCTGCCTCGGCCTTTTCCATTTTCGCCAGCACCATCTCATCCGGCGGCCGGTCGTAATTCAAGCCGGTTACTTCCTCCGGCAGCGCCTTCACATCGAGGTCCACGGGCCACAGCGCAAAATACTTCACCGCACGAAACGAGCGGCCCACAAACTCCAAGTTGCGAAAGCCGAACTCCTTCAGCATCACCGTATCCTGATGACCGGAGATATACACTTCGCCCTTGACGTACTCAGTCTTGCCGATCCGCGCGGTCGAGCAGTTCGGCGGCGCCGGCAGCAGATTATCTCCCGCCCCCGCCCAAACCGCGAGCATGGCAATGCCTAAACCGATTCCGATGAAACGTGCGTAGTGAGGCATGATACAAACCTCGAAGAGTTACATTACAGCATGACTGTACGAATTCACTTTTCGGTCACCTTCTCTGCGGTTCACTGATCGGCGGCTCAATCGGAAACTGAGTCTGCCCGGTCTTAAACGTGTGATACGTCCTCAGTATGCCGAAATCGTAAGGCCGCAGCGAACTCGGACCGGAATTCGATCCGATGCTGAAAGGACTCGGTGCCGGCGTCGGCGGCTCGCTCGGCGGGGTGTACGGCGCCCAAACCGATTCCTCTCGGTCAACCGAAGTCGCATAGCGTGGCGCGCCTTCGCCAAGATTCATCGGCGCAAACGCTTCGGGTTGCGTCGCCATCCATTCTTCCAGTGAGATCAGCCGCGAAAATTTCAACCGCGGCGAAAGCCCGCGCGTGGTTAATGAAATATCCCCGTCCGGCAGCGTCCCGCCTTCCGGAGCCGGCACGTAATACGCGGCCGGAGGATACACTCCGACTGCCTCGCGCTCTTCCGCGGCCCGCTGCGCCTCAATCAACTCGTTTGCGTCCAGCACCACATCCGGCGTTTCCGGCTCACGTTCGGCGTACTCCAGCCCGCTCACGATGGTCGCGAGCTTATCCAGCGGCACAGTCTCCGGCCAGATCGCCGCGTATTTCACGCTTCCCAGCGAGCGCCCCACGAACTCCAGCTTCCGGAATCCATAGGTCTTCAACGCCACCGTATCCTGATGACTCGCCAGATAGACTTCGCCCTGTACATACCACACCGTTCCGATGCGCATACTGGCGCAATTCGGCGGCGCACTCGGCAGCTTGCCTGCGCTGATTGCACCGGTTGCCGCGAACAGCAGGCTCCCGATCATCAAGTGCACGAGTGTCGCGATGGAAAAACGACTTGACATCTGCAAGTTAGGGTGTAGCCGTGAGTGTATGATTCATCCTGAAGTTCAGCGACCGTTAAGTCTCCGCCACTCCTGCACACTCATTGTCCGCGGTTGACCACCCGCGCCGATCATCCGCCAACTCTGGCTCCCGCCCGGAGTAGTGAAAAACGTCTGCCCGGTTTGAAAATTGGAATAATCTCTCAGGATGCCGAAATCGGTGGGCCGGAGCGAACTCGCTTTGGGATCGGGCCGGGTATGAAATGTCCCCACGGCGGGATGATCCTTGGTCCCCACATTCTCCGGCTTGTGATAGCGCCCCTCTTCGACTGGCAGCACGTGATAGGTCCCAACATTTGGATCGTCCGGAACGAAGACGTCTTCCTTCTTGTGATACCGTCCTCCCTCGATCGGAGTGACGTGAATCAGCCCGACGCCGGGATCGTCCTCCTCGACCACACTTTCCTTTTTGTGGAACGGGTCCTTCTCAATCGGCGTGACGTGGAAGGTGCCGCGCGTTTCGTCGTTGATCTCCTTCTGCGTATTCTCATCTGCGCGCTTTTTCGGAGTAGGCTTGTACTTGTAGTAGTACACGACGCCGTCCTTGTTCAGGTCTCCCACCACCACGCGCCGGTACGGCAGTTTGAGATTCGTCGTATCCACCGCCGCCGCTTCGCGCTCAAACATCTCCTGCAACTCCGGGCTGGGAATCAACAGCACCGGCTCCGGCTCGGCCGCGACGGGCGCAACGTCCACCAGCTCGTAATCCAATCCGCTCACGATCGCCGCCAGTGAATCCACCGACACCGTCGCCGGCCAGATCGCCGAGTACTTCACATTTCCCAGCGACCGCCCCGCGAATTCGAGCCGCTGAAACCCGAACGCCTTCAGCGCCGTCGTGTCCTGATGATTGGCAAGATAGACGTCCCCCTTCAGGTACGAGACCTTGCCAAGCGTGACCTTTGCGCAGTTCGCTGGCGGCTTGAGCACCGTGTTCTCCGCCAGCACACCGCTCACGCAAAGGCCTGCGATCAATATTCGAAGTGGCAGAGGCATGATTTCACCTCCAGAAGTTCCGTTACGAAAAAGGCAAGATTAGACGCGGTGTCGGCTGCGAATCCTGAGCATGACGAGAACGACGATTAAGCAGCCGACCCTCTTCCGTCATCGTTTCTGCTCTGACGCGGATTTCGAATTTCGGATTTTCTTCACAGCCCGTAATCTTCCAGCTTCAGCCCCATCTCCTCCGCATACCGCCGCAGATCAATCCGCACCATCGAGACACAGAGCGCAATGATTAACGCATCATCAATCAACCCAATGACGGGAATGAAATCCGGAATAATGTCAAGCGGATTCACAAGGTAAAGCAAACACGCCGTGAGCGCGGCCACCGTCGCCCACGGGGCTTTGAACTTTCCCGAGGCTGTGTCGCGCAGCATCAGGTAGAGCAGCTTCGCCTGTTTAGCCAGCTTCTGCACTTCCGCCGGCGCTGACTGTGCCAGCTTCTCAATCTTGCTGCCCGCTTTATTCAGCGCCTCCTTGACGTCGGCTTCCTTGACCCGCTCGCGCGTCTCGTGAAACTTCTTCTCCACCTGCTCCGCAATCCCGGAGAACCGCGTGTGCGCTTCCTTCGCCAGACTTTCCCACAAGGTGCCCAGCGCCTTCTTCGCAGCCTCGTAGTCACTTGACAATGTGCCGCTCGAGGAGGAATTCGCGCCGCCGCCCTTACTTGTCGAATCTTCGTTCATTGTTTCCGCCTTTAACTGCCCATCCGCGCCAGCAGATCCACACAGCGCACCGAATAGGCCCATTCGTTATCATACCAGCCGAACACTTTCAACATTCGCGTGCCCATCACCATTGTACTCTTCGCATCGAACACGCACGAATGCGGGTTGCCGATGATGTCGCTCGACACGATCTCGTCTTCCGTGTATTCGAGAATGCCCTTCATCGGCCCCTGCGCCGCGCTCCGGAACGCCGCGTTGATACTTTCAATCGTGACGTCCTTCTGCATGATCGCCACCAGATCCGTCAGCGAGCCATTGAGCGTCGGCACGCGCACGGCGCAGCCGTCCAGCTTGCCCTTGAGCTCTTTCATGATCTTGCCCACGGTGCGCGCCGCGCCGGTCGTCGTCGGAATGATGTTGTTCGCCGCTGTGCGCGCTCTCCGCAGGTCCGAGTGCGGCGAGTCCAATACGCGCTGATCATTCGTATAAGAATGGATCGTCGTCATGAATCCATACTCAAGACCGAAGGTCTCATTCAGAATCTTTGCCATCGGCGCGATGCAGTTCGTCGTGCACGAGGCGTTCGACACCAGCGTGTGCTCCGGCTTCAGCGCGCTGTCGTTCACGCCTAACACCACCGTCGCATCAATCTCGTCTTTCGACGGCACCGTGAGCAGCACTTTCTTCGCTCCCGCGTCCACGTGCTGCTGAATCCCCTTGCGGTCGCGAAAGGCCTTCGCGCCCGTGGATTCCAGCACGATGTCCACGTTCAGCTCTTTCCATGGCAGCTTCGTCGGATCTTTTTCCGCCAGCACTTTCAGCGCTTTGCCGTTCACGCGAAAGCCGCCCTCTTCCACGTCCACCGTGCCCGAAAAACGCCCGTGCGTCGTGTCATACTTCAGCAGATGCGCCAGGGTTTTGGCGTCCGTGAGGTCATTGATCGCCACAAACTCAAACCGCGGATCGTTGCACGCCGCGCGGTACACCAGCCGCCCGATCCGGCCGAAGCCGTTAATTGCAATGCGAATCGCCATGTGTGTTGTTTCTTTCCGTGTTCGTTATTTGGAACCGCGCAGATCCCTATGTAGCCCGCAGCCATCCTTCACCTATCCAACCGAACCGTCTCAAGGATCGTTCCGGCTTACGAAATGTATCATTTTGCACCGCGATTGTCAAGCCGAACCAGCCGAATCGGCGTCTTAACCCATTCTTTAACTAACACTGAAACAGTACGTTACTCCAGTCGCCCGACCAGCTCTTGGCGTGAGCTTTCACGTGAGAGGGCAAGTCAAGCAAGAGGCGGCCACGGGGCCGCCTCGAGGGTTTGTGGGTGTTCGGTCTTCTACTGCTTTGCGCCGTCGGCTGTCCGCTGGTGATCGCGGTCAACATTCGCTTTCGTCACGCTGGACCCACTTCCCGCCGCAGACGTGATGATGTAAAAATACTTGACAGCCGGCAGTCCGACTGCCCCGACGTCGGTGTATGTGTTACTCGTGTTGCTGCCCAGCAGATTACCCGGCCCGGGCGTGAACAGCGGATTGCTGTCGCGGTAAACATAATATACCGTAGCACCGGAGACCGCGCTCCAGTCCAATTTCATGTTGTTGGAAGCCGGTTGCCGCATGATCACCAAATCTTGAATCGGACTCAGCGGCGACACGCTGAAGATGGGCGAGAAGAAACCCGCCGAAAGCAGAAAATTCGCACTCGACGCCACGCCGATCGGCGTCGGCTGGCCAAAGGCGCTCACCAGTTGAAAGTTAGTGGATGTGCTGGGACCACCGCCCGCATCCAGAACGGACTTCGTGATGCGGAAGTTTTCGCTCTGTTGCGGCTGCGCCAACACCGTAGGGCCATAATTCATTATGGCCGCCATCAAGAGAATTAGAAACCTTTTCATCTTACTTATCCTCCTTCAGGGCTTTCTGATTGGCTGCTTCGAGCGTCTGTACTCGCGCCCGCAGTTCAATGACCTCCTTGTACAGCCCCTGAATGGCCGCCAGCGCAATGCCGCCCGGATCAATCGTCGAGATGCTCAAGCTGTCATCTCCGATGTGGAACAGGTTCCAGAAGTCCTGCGCCATCGGGCCAATGTGCTCGATGGAAGGATCCTGCGAGATGTAGCTCCATTGCTTGATGGGCAACTGCGAGACTTTTTCCAGGACTTCTTTCGTGTCCACGAGGCGGATGTTGCGTTTGCGCGTGGAGTCGGAAATTACTAACCACGTATTTCCACCTGCCGCCAAACGCACGCCGCTGGTGTGAGTCGAATTCGAGTAGAACCATGTGCCGCCTGAAGCACGCACACGGAATTGATTGGCAGCGTCGTCTGCGATGTCGGCGTTGGTCGAATCACCCCAGACAAAGGAACCTGCATAATTGGCTTTCGCTCGACGGCCGGCAGCGAACGAGTAGTTGCCAGCGGCAAGATTCCGTGTTCCGCCGGGGATCATGGCATAAGCACCGCGGGCTGAATTGGAGTCCGCGACGGCCGCTCCGCCGCCGCCCGCCACAACTGAATAGTCTCCGGCCGCACGATTGTAGCGGCCGCCGCCGATGTGAGCGGCGAATCCAGTGGCCTGACAGCCCAAGCCACCAGCCACCGCTGAGTATTCTCCGGTGGCCCAGTTAGAGCCACCGCCCGCAACGGTGGCTTCAAAGTTCGTGGCGTGATTATCATAGCCGCCTGCCACGGTGGCCCAATCTTCGCTGGCGACGTTCAACTCTCCTCCTCCGACTGTCGTTTTGTCAGCAGTGGACGAATTCACATACCCCCCGCCGATATAGGCCCAGGCACCGGAAGCAGTATTTCCGCTTCCTCCGCAAATGGCCGGAGCGAACACGGGACCCAATGTGTTCGCGGCGCCGCCGCCAATGACTCCGCTACCCGCATTCGCGATGTTGCGATACCCTCCGCTGATCACCGAGTATGGTCCCAAAACAGAGTTGGAATCGGCTTCGTCCGCACTCCCCCCGCCGGCGATGACGGAGTAGTCGCCGCGCGCCTTGTTCCACTTTCCGCCGCCGACCGTGGATGACTGTGAGCTGGCGGCATTGCCATAGCCGCCGCCCACGCTAGCGTAGGCGTTAGTGGCGGTGTTTCTCCTCCCCCCGCCGACAGCCGAATAATCGCCGAGGGCGGAATTGCTGTCCGCGAGGGAGGCGCCTCCGCCGCCCGCGATGACGCTATACTGGCCTCGGGCACTGTTGTGTCGGCCGCCACCCACTACGGCGTATTGCTGCGTGACGGAGTTGTTTCCTCCTCCACCGATGATGGATGCCCCGGCGGTGATCGTGTTGCTCTCTCCACCAGAGATGACTGAATTGTCACCGCTGACGGTGTTGTTGTATCCGCCGCCGATCACGCCGCGCTGGTTATTAACTTCGTTTTCGTCACCTCCACCGATGAAGGAGAGATAGCCGGAGCCAGTATTGAACATGCCGCCCGCTACCGTGGCGTTGTTCCCACTCGCGGAGTTGTTCTGTCCGACGGCGAGAGCATTTGTGCCGGCATTGGTGCTGCCGGGACCGATGCACGCCTTGCCGCTGACGACGATATTGCCCGAGATGCTGCCACCGCTTGCACCGTCCACCGTCCCCACGCGATACGCGTGAGCAACCGAGACGATCTGCTGGCGCGGCGACATTTCCGCATCACTGCCGACCGTCACCCCGAGCCACCGATTAGCATTGAAGAGATCCGCAAGTGGCGTCACGCTGCCCAAGAGCACATGAAAGAGCCCATCCGTGACGGTCACGGAGGCATGCGCTTCTGTCCATTGAACAACTCCACCGGACTCCGCGTCATAGATCGTGAACACCACCGACACCGTGCTGTCCAATGGCGTCCCGTCAGTGGCGGTCAGATACCCCTGATAATTGACCAATTGCGGAACTGCCAGAGCCGTAGGGCCATAATTCATTATGGCCGCTGTCAGAAGAATCAAAAACTTCTTCATCTTATTTTTCCTCCTTGGTTGCCTTTTGTTGACCTGCTTCGAGCGTCTGCACACGCGCCCGCAGATTATTCAATTCAGCATCGTAGTGCCGCACGGCTGTGCGCAATTCCTCGTTCTGCTTGGCCAATTCCTGGATCGCCGCCAGAGCAATGCCATCGGGATCAATCGTGGAGATGCTCGCCTCATCATCGCCGTAGGCGAAGAGCCGGTAGAATTCCTGCGCCATCGGGCCGATGTGGGTGTTGCCAGAGTCTTGATGTTTGTAGTTCCATTCTTCGATAGGCAACCGAGCGACTTTGGAAAGAATCTCTTGGGTGTTCGCAGCTCGGCGATTGGTCTTCTTCGTGCTGTCGGAGAGCACTTCCCAAGCCGTATCACCCGGGTCGAGCTTCACGCCGACATTGCCGGCGGAGGTGGTGGCGAAGCGCACACCTCCTGAAGCCCGCACGGCAAACGAGTTGACCGCCGGCGAGTAGAACGTTGCATCGGTGGAGTCGGCCCACACGAACGCGCCGACATCATTCGCGATGGCGCGACGTCCGGCGGCAAATGCATAACGCGCGCTGGCAGTGTTTTCGAATCCGCCTGGAATAACAGCGCAGTAACCCGATGCGTTGTTGCTGTTGCCGCCGCCCACCGTGGCCTCCCAGCCGCTGGCAGCGTTGCTGTAGCCGCCCCCTACCGTGGCGTACCAGTCGGTAGCGTCGTTGTAGATGCCGCCGCCCACTGTAGCATGATAGCCGCTGGCATCATTGGAGGAGCCCCCCCCCACCGTGGCACGCTCGCCGCTGGCAGTGTTTCTTCTCCCCCCGCCAATGGCCGAATAGTCGCCGGTGGCAGAGTTGCTGTCGGCGAGGCTGCTGCCTCCGCCTCCAGAGACAACACTATACAGGCCTCGGGCACGATTGTAGCGACCGCCGCCAACCATGGCGTAGTCGTTAGTGGCATCGTTGCCATAGCCGCCGCCAATCGTGGCAGCCACGCCGCTGACGTCGTTATCGAAGCCGCCGCTCACTGTGGCAGCATAGACGTTGGCACTGTTCCCGTAGCCACCGCCCACCGTGGCATCGTCGCCGCTGGCATTGTTCCAGACGCCGCCGCCCACTGTGGCCGACTGGCCAGCAGTGTTTTGAGAGCCGCCGCCCACCGTGGCAACTCCGCCGCTGGCAGTGTTGTTGTTGCCGCCGCCCACCGTGGCACTATAGCCGGTGGCAGTGTTATCATCGCCACCGCTAACCGTGGCATAGGAAGTATCAGCCTCGTTGCTGTAGCCGCCGCCCACTGTGGCCTCCTGGCCGCTGGCAGTGTTTCTTCTCCCCCCGCCGATGGCCGAATAGTCGCCGCTGGCAGAATTGCTGTCAACGGCGGAGGTGCCGCCGCCGCCAGAGACAACGCTATATTGGCCTCGGGCACGATTGTAGCGACCGCCGCTCACCGTGGCTGCATATTCGGTGGCATCGTTGTTAGAGCCACCGCCCACTGTGGCACGAGAGCCGGTTGCGTCGTTGTCATAGCCGCCGCCCACCGTGGCATAGCTACTGCTGGCAGTGTTTTCGTAGCCGCCGCCAACTGTTGAATAGCTGCCGGAAGCCGTATCGCTTCGGCCCGCCACGAAGGCATAGATGCCCGGATTTGCATTGCCCGTGCCGAGGTTTCCTTTGCCTTCGATGTTCACATCACCCGTAATCGTTCCGCCGCTCGCCCCATCCACGGTGCCCACTCGATAAGAGTAGCCAACGGAGACGATTCGTGAGCGTGGCGTCATTTCGGTGTTGTTCCCCACGGTGATGCCCAGCCACACCTGCGCGTTGTTGAGGATCGCATCCGTCAGTGCGGTGAGTTGCCCGAGGCGAACATTGAAGAGACCGTCGGTGACGGTTACCGGAGGCCGAGTTTCGGTCCACAGCAGACTTCCCGCCGTGGAATCCGTGTACAGCTTGAAGGTCATGGCCACGGCGGTGTCCAGCGGACTGCCGCCGGTGTCCGTCAAATAACCCTGATAGTTGATTTGCTGCGGCACGGCACTTGCCACGGTGCCTGTGAAACAAATCACGAGCAACGTTACGATCAATCCTTTCCTCATGGCCCTTTCCTCCTCAATAAAGGTACTTCTGATTCTAACCCTGTCAGTTGACGCACATTTTCAATTAACATGCCCTCTCAGCAGATGTCAAGCCTCTCCTGAACATTTCTCATTTTGTGACAGAGTAAATTCGCATCCTAACCGCTCTGATTAACATAGCATTATAATCGGATCACTTCGGGCGTATAAGCTCCTTGCTTTCTGGTGTCTCTCGTCTTCTAATCGCCCATAAGGAAAACGGCGGCAAATGGCCGCCGTTTTCAAGAATCTAAGTCCATGTGCTTCACTCCGTCCGCACCAGAAATATGGGAATCTCCAACTTGTGCCGCACGCGCGTCACCGTTGCGCCAAAGAGAATGTCTTTCGGAAAACGGTGGCCATGCGTGCCGATCACCAGCAACTCGAGTTTCGCTTCCTTCGCCATCCGCACGATTTCATTTGCGGGTTCGCCGAATCCTAAAAGCGTTTCCACCTTCGGCCCCAGCGCGCTGATCTCGTCGGCCAAATGCTGCAGGTACGCACTATCGGAACGCACTTCATCGTTACGCGATTCGTCTTTCCAATAGCGCGGTCCCATGCCCTCCGCCACGTGCATCAACACCAGCGTCGCGTTGTGTATCGTCGCCAGCGGAATGGCCTCCGCCAAAATCTTCCGGTCGCGCGCCGTCGCTTCCAGCGCCACGCCGATTCGTCGGTAGGGAACCACCTTTAAGTCCGCGGTGGTAAATTGCGGCATCTCTTTCTCCTCGCGGCGTCGCAGCTCGCGGATAAACGGGCCGATCATCAAATACGCCAGCAGCGCCGCCAGCCCGATGGCAATCGGAACCACAATGACGCCAATCAGCAGCGGGGAGGAGGACTCGCTCATCCAACTGATGATCGTTCCATAGACAAGTCGGATATTCAGTCCCACGATGATAATCGCCGTCAGCCACGCCAGAATTTTCACCCATGTGCGGTTGGCGAAGCTCCCCATCTTCTGCTTGTCCGCCGTAAAATGAATCAATGGAATCACGGCAAACGGCAGTTGCAGCGAAAGCACCACTTGCGAGAGAATCAACAGCTTATATGTTCCGTGCGCACCCATGATCGCAATCGTCACCGCCGCCGGAATAATCGCCAGCGACCGCGTGATTAGCCGCCGCACCCACGGTCGGATGCGGAAGTGAATAAATCCCTCCATCACCACCTGTCCGGCCAGTGTCCCGGTCAGCGTCGAACTCTGTCCGCTGCACAACAGCGCGATGCCGAACGCCGTGCTGGCCAGCGTCGTCCCCATGAGCGGCGTTAACAACTCATGCGCCTGGCCGATCTCTGTCACCACCCGATGATTGCGGAAAAACACCGCCGCCGCCATGATCAGAATCGCTGCATTGACAAAGAACGCCGCGTTCAACGCCACCGCCGAGTCAATCAGATTGTATTTACACGCCTGCGCAATCTGCTTTGGCGTTCGCCCCACCGCCCGCGTCTGCACCAGGGCCGAATGCAGGTACAGGTTGTGCGGCATCACCGTCGCTCCCAGAATTCCGATCGCGACATACAGACTTTCATTCGAAAGATGCGGGATGAAACCTGCCGCGACACCGCCCCAGTCCGGCTTGGCCAGCCAGATTTCCATAATAAAGCAGAGGCCCACCGTGATCACCAGCGCCAGAATAAACGCTTCCACCTTGCGAATGCCGAGATGCTGAAAGTAGAGCAGCAGCAGCACGTCCGCCGCCGTCACCAACACGCCCACCAGCAGTGGAATCCCGAACAGCAAATTCAAGCCGATCGCCGTCCCTAACACTTCCGCCAGATCGCACGCCACAATCGCGATCTCGCAGAGCGCATAGAGCACCAGTGCTAACGGCTTCGAGTACGATTCGCGGCACGCTTGCGCCAGATCGCGCCCGGTCACAATGCCCAGCCGCGCGCAAAGTGTTTGCAAGAGCACGGCCATCAGGTTCGACATCAGCAGCACCCAGATCAACTGATAGCCGAACCGCGAGCCGCCCTCGATGTCCGTTGCCCAATTCCCCGGATCCATGTAGCCGACGCTGATCAGATACGCCGGTCCGGCAAACGCAAACAACCGCCGCCAGAGACTCATCCGATCGGGGATCGCCACCGTCCCGTGCACCTCCGCCAACGATTTAGTAGCTGCGACGGTAGTCTTCATATCTCGAGAAAAATCTCCCCCGCCACCAATTTCCCGATCGTCACATTCCCGCGCCGCAGATGCAAATGCACCACGCTGTCGTGCGCCGGTACGTCGAGCACCTGCACCGTTGCGCCGAGCGTCATGCCTAACTCGGTCAGATAGACTAAGAGATCGGGCTGCGTATCCACCACCCGCGCCACCCGGCCTTTCGTTCCCGCCGCCGCATCGCTCAGGCGCACGAGCTTGCGATTCGCCACGTGCCCCTTGCGGTCGGGAATCGGATCGCCGTGCGGATCGGTCGCCGGATTTCCTAACTTCTCGCTGATCGCCTCCACAAACCGGTCCGACACCGCGTGTTCGAGCCGCTCGGCTTCTTCGTGCACCTCGTCCCATGAGTAGCCGAGGAACTCGTGCAGATACGCCTCAATCAGCCGGTGCCGCCGGATGAGCTGCCGCGCCAACTGCTCGCCTTTCGCGGTGAGCGTGATCTCCCGCGGCTGCGGCCGCGCCACCAGATGCAGCCGGGCGAGCTTTTGCACCATCGCCGTGATCGTCGAATCGGTCACGCGCAGCCCCCGCGCCAGCCCCGAGGTCGAGGCCGCCTCCCGGCGCTCGCCGATCCGGTGCACGAGCAGCAAACAGTCTTCCGCCGCCGCTGATAAACGCAGGCCCATACGATGTTTAATGGATTGAAAGCAAAATTTCGATGCATCGAAATATAAGCACAGATTCATCAAAAGTCAAGCCCCCGGCCAAAGACCGGGGGCTTACAGAATAGAATCGAAGGTCAGGGCTACGGCTTGGCCGCTTCGGCCTCGGCGACGTCAATCCGCCGCCGCAGCTCATCCACGCGGCGACGCGTGCTGTCGGCGGAAATGCGGATTTTCTGCAGCTCTTCTAATTGTGTCTTCGCCGTTTCCAAATCGTGCTGCCGCAGCGCGGTGAAACCCAGCGCCAGCCGGGCCGGTGCGTAGGCGGCGTAGCGCTCAATCGCTTTGCGGTACAAATCTTCCGCCCGCGCGGTGTCTTTGCCCGTCTCGGCCAGCACGCCCGCGCGATAGAGCCAGTCGGGATTGTCCTGCTCTCTGTCGCCAGCTTTCACCAAAGCGTCCGCGGCACGGTCGTAATGTCCCAACTCGCTCTCGATCATCGCCCGCGCGTTCCACACGTCCGTCGGCGCGTCGTGATCGGGCGGAAACGAGCGATTGAGCACCTCCAGCGCGCCCCGATAGTCGTCGTCTTCCGTGTGCTGGTAGATTTCATCAAGGAACGACTGCAGCGGCTCGCCCGAAATACTGTCCGGCGGGGCGACGCCCGCGAGCTGAAACTCTCGCCGCGCATCGTCGAAATTTCCCAGCTTCCACAGCGATTCCGCCAACCCGATCCGCGCGTCGCGCCACGTGTCGTCCACGGTCAGCGCGCGCGCGAACAGCGGAATGGATTCGGCGATCATGCCGTAATCCACCGCCACCGTTCCCATGTTCGTGTAATCGCCTTTCGGCTCGGCGGCGATCGCCACCTGCTGTGAGGGAAGATTTGCAATCACCAGCGCCAGCACGTAAATCCCGCACACGGTCGCGAGCAATTTCACCTGCTTGAGTTCGATCATCTCCCACAAGCTGACGAGCAGATACGCCGCGGCCGGCAGCAGCACCAGAATCATCGGAAAGCGATATTCGGACGCGCTGAAGAAGAGCACGTTCGTCAATGCATAACCGGCCATGTACGGCACGAACAACCGGCGCACCGGATGCTGGCGGCGAAAGATCAGGAACGCGCCGCTGATCGCCAGCGGCCACAAAAGCCCCCAGCGCAAGGGCAGCGCTCCTAAAATCGGCGAAAACCCGGCCACGCCGCGAAACGAGAGATTGGTCGGCAGCTCCTCGCGCTGAATCGTGAGCCACGCTTTCTTCACCATGAGCACGAGCCACTCGAAGGGCGAAGTCGCGATGTCGCGCAGCGCCTGCCCCATCCAGTAGCGCGAGGCCTGCGTGAGCGTCAGCTCGTGCCCGACGCGGCGCACGGCTTCTTCGCGGAACCCCTCCGCTTCGCGCCACGGATCGAACGAGCGGATGAAATCGAATTCATCGTACATGCCCGTTGCGCCGGCGCGATTGCCGATGAAAAAATTGATTCCGCCTGATGACGTGGTGAGCACCGGACTGCCCGACACCGCCCAGTTGCGAATCAGTACTGGCGCGAGTGTAATCAAGATGGCGCCGAGGAAGAGTACAAGACTTGAAACGTGAAACGTGAAACTTGAAATGCGCGCGCGGCGGACCATGACGATCATCAGCAACACAGCGAAGATCAGCACCGAGGGCCGCGCGAGCGCCGAAAGCCCGGTCAATATCCCAATCGCCGCCCACACCCATTTGGATTTAGTCTCCCCTCCGTTTACGGGGGGGGTAGGGGGGGGCGAGTCTTCCTCTGAGGCGGATCGGGTAGGGGGGGGTATGAGATCCGTCCGCGTCACAATCAGAAACAGAATAGCGGAATTGAGGAACAGGATCAGCGAGGCGGTGAGGATCACGCCGTCGTAGTAGAGCCACGGCGAGTAGAACACGGCGAGTCCGGCGGCCACCAGCGCGACCGTATCGCCGAACAGTTTGCGCGTGAAGAGCGTGAGCAAGACGAGCGTGCCGAGCGAGAGCAGGAACTGCACGATCATGATCAGGCTCACGCTCACGCTGCCGGCGGCTTTGAACAGCCCCGCGAGAAAAAACGGATAGAGCGGCGAGAGCCAGAACGGTCCCGGCGGACTTCCGTGCCCGGTGGCCAGACCGCGCGCCCAATTGTAGTAGAAGTCGCTGTCGAGGATCAGAAACTGGAACAGCGCCGAGTCGGCGATCTGCCGGAAAAAGATGATCCGCACCACGAAAAACAGCGCGGCCAGCACGAGAAAAATGCGGAGAAATTTCTTGGACATGGGCCGAAGAAAGGATGAGGGATGAAGGATGAAGGATGAAGAACAAACGACCAGTGGCAGATCGCTGTTCCTTGGCCTTCAAGCGTTGGGGATAAATGTACTTATCCTTCCGGCAACAGTCAACGGGGGCGAGAAGCGGGGGTCAAAGAGCAGAAGTTACGAGAATTGGGAACGAAAACATTTTTTTGCGGAACGAAATGGCTCTAACTCAAATGGGAAATTGGAAATAGGAGATTGAAAAGCAACAGAATTGAAGGCAGTTTTTGGCAGAAATTGGCTGGTTTGAGGCGATTATCCGGCGATTTGATGCTTATTTAAGTAATCACATACTCATCTTAGGCGTCGTCGTTTCTTTTGCTGATCTAATATACAAACAAATGTTCAAAAAGTCAAGTGGGGCAGGAATGTTAAGTGAAGAAAATTCAAGACCCGCAACTCGAAGGGGGAAGAAAAGAGAGGGAAGATGGCCTCTCAGGAAAAGGATGAAGGATGAAGGATGAAGGATGAAGGGGAAAGGGCAGGGTCGTAGTGCCGCACGGCGTGCGCTCTGGGTTGTCATCCTTAAACGCAGCGCGCCGCCTCAGTACTCCATCGCAAGCCACATTTCAGCATCGGCGTGCGGTGAAGGATCTCTCTGCCTCCGCCGCCGTGGTGGTCTATGGGTCCCGATAATCCTAAGCGCGCCGCCCTCATCATTCACCGCACGCCACAAATCAACATCGGCGCGCGCAGTGAAGGATCTCTCGGCGGCTTCGTTTTATCCAGACCGGGGCATGTGCAGACACATGCCGCCGCGCGAATGTTCGAGAATCATGGCCTGCTATTCATGCGCTTGTCATTCTGAAGACTGTTCCGCAACGATTTGATTCGCCAGCTTACATTGATCTTCGGAACAGGCTGAAGAATCTTATGTTTCCGTTGCCTGAAGAAAAACATGAGATCCTTCAGCCCGAAGACGGGCTTCAGGATGACAAGTCCATTGTGTAACGGGCTTCAGGATGACAAGTCTATTGTGTAACGGGCTTCAGAAGGACAAGGGTAGTGGAGGTGTCTCATTATTTGGGTTTGGTCAATTCAGCGAGGCGTTGCTCAGAGTTATGCCATTCCTGAAACCACTCGCGAGCCAGGTCCTTCCACGTTGGATTCAGGGCCTCGATGAGCGCGATTTTCTTGTCTCGCCGCCAGCCTTTGATTTGCTTTTCGCGGGCGATGGCGGCGTGGACATCGCCGAATTGCTCGAAGTACACAAGGGTATTGACGTCATACTGAGCCGTGAAGCCTTCGTGCATCTTCGTCTTGTGTTGGATCGTGCGACGTTCGATGTTGCCGGTTACTCCAACGTACAGGGTGCGGGTCTTGGAAGCGAGGATGTAAACGAAGTAGTGATGTTCTTTCATGCGCGGACTTACAATGTTCGCCGTAAGACTGTTGTCATTCTGAAGTCTGCGTCTGGGGGCTTCGCAGGCTGAAGAATCTTATGTTTCCGTTGCCTGAAGAAAAACATGAGATCCTTCACCCCTCTCGCAGACTCTTGTCATTCTGAAGTCTGTTCCGCAACTTCTTGATTCGCCAGCTTACATTGATCTTCGGAACAGGCTGAAGAATCTCATGTTTGTGCTCGGATGGTACAGAAGAACATGAGATCCTTCCCGAAGACGGTCAGGATGACAATTGAACACTACAACTCCATCTCCTCATTCCCTGCTTTCTTCCCCTTCGCTTTCGGCGCTTTCTTGAACGTCGCATCTTGCGAGGGCATCATGGCGAGGGCGGGTAAGTCCAGTTGCTTCCCCTCGAGCAGTTCTTCAATCGTCACAATCTGAATGCGCGGGTGTTTCGTGTCCTGATAATCGCTCTTGTAAAAGCCGGCCTCGGCAGCGGCTTGAAACATCGGCTTGGTGGGCTTCTCCAAAGTGATGAGTACACCAATGGCCGCCTTGCTACTCTCGCTTGTTATGACCCCGATCAAATCGCGGATGTGCGCGGCGTTGGTGTGGCCGCCCTTCACGGAGAAGATGATCTGCTCATGCGTGCGATTTTTGTGATCGAGGAAATACCGCCGCCCGTCAATTCCCTGATCCGCGCCTTTCTTCTGCTCCACAGGCCGCGCGTGCACGAGGCCCAGCGACCACCATTGAAATTGGTATTTGTCGTCTTCGGCAAGTTGCGTCGCGCCGGATAAATCTACGGGTTCGCCCAGCACTTGATACCCGCCTTCCCGCCCCCCCTTAGTCCCCCCCGTAAACGTGGGGGAGATGGCAAACGCATCAAACAGCCGCTGCTTGATCAGCGTAATGGCGAGGTGCGTGATGTCAATGCCAATCCACTGCCGGTTGAGCTTCTGCGCCACTGCAACGGCGGTGCCGCAGCCGCAGAACGGATCGAGCACCACGTCGCCCTCATTCGAACTCGCCTTGATAATTCGTTCCAACAGTGCTTCAGGCTTCTGGGTGGGATAGCCAAGGCGCTCAATTGCTTGTGATTGGATAGGGCGAAGATCAGTCCACAAATCCTGAAGTGAAACCCCGGGCATTTCATCGAGGTAGCGTTTGTATGCTGGCACAGCGCCGGGCTTTGTCTGCACTATCCTTCCTTCGGCGATCAATTCCTTCATTTTTTGCTTCGAGTATCGCCAATAGCGAGTTACTCTCATCACTTCGTATTTCGGGTTGCCCTTGGCGGCCCCGCCCGGCCCTGTCAGATTGTCTAAGCGATAGCGACGATTTGTATCCGGCTCGACGTATTTGTAAAATTGATCGGTGTAGTTCTCATCGTACTCAGTGTAAAGCGGATTCCATATCCATGATTCGGATTTTGTGTAGAACAGAATCGTATCATGCAAGCGGCCATGTTGACGTCTGCCCTGCTTAGTGTCGCTGTGGGCACTGCTCCTCTTCCATATTATTTCTGTTCTAAAGCTCTCAGGTCCAAACACGGCATCCATGAGCAGCTTGAGGTAGTGACTCGCGGTCGGGTCGCAGTGCAGATAGATGGAGCCGGTGGGTTTGAGCACGCGGCGCAACTCGACCAGCCGCGGAGCCATCATCGCCAGATAGGCCATCATGTCGTTGCCGCCCAAGAAGGTGTGAAAGGCGCGCATCACGTCGGACACTTTGCCGCCAGTAGGAGAAAGACGGTCAGAGACCGACACTAGTTCGTGGTAGGCGCGCGCCGCCGCCTCATCCCAGCGCCACGTATCCTCGAAGGCCATGATCTGCGCCGCTGCGCGCGAGCCGTCCTGCTCGGCGAACAGCACGTTGTAATCCTGATTCGACTTGAACGGCGGATCGAGGTAGATCAGGTCCACCGTCTCGTCCTTGACGTAACGCCGCAGGATGTCGAGGTTGTCGCCGTAGTAGAGAGTGTTCATGGAAGAAAGGATGAAGGATGAAGGATGAAGCAGAAGACGGGCGATGCAATCGGCCGCAACAATTTCCCCCCCTATGATCCCCCCACTGCGTAGGGGGATGGGTTAAGATAAGGAAGAACAGGGAGTTTGTCAAGGAGGGGGGACGCCGCAAGAGGTAAGGATGCGCGATGAATACGGCGAAGACTTCCCCCATCCCGGCCTTCCCCCACCCCCCTCTTGTCCCCCCACACCCCCGCTTGCGGTCGTCCCCCCCTTCCGTCCCCCCACCCCCCTATGATCCCCCCACTTCGTAGGGGGATAAGAGGGGAAGGAGAAGAACAGACAAGCCCCCGCGGGAGGAGCGGGGGCCTGATTGAGGGGCGCAGCGGGAGGGAGGTCCCGCAGCCACCCGTACATTCTCTAAGGTGACCCCCCTTGGAATTCCCCCCGCACGCAGGGGGAACCGTAGAGAGTCACGCGGACGTTGTCACTTGATCAAGAGCATCCGATGCAGCTTGGTCTCGGTGGCCGTACTCAGGCGCGCGAAATACACGCCCGACGGCAGCGCGGACGCATTGAACGTCAGCGAGTGCGCACCCGCCTGATACGGCGCATCGGCGAGGACCGCGGCCTCACGACCCAACAGATCATAGACCGCCAGCCGCACCTGCCCGTTCTGCGGCAGCGTGAAGCTCACCGTGGTCGTCGGGTTGAACGGATTCGGCGAATTCGACAACGCCAGCGGCTCGTCCGCCTGCGGCGCGGCCGCCTCCGGCTGCGACGACGGCTCTCGGAAGTGATTCACCTGATTCATGCGCAGCGTGTAGAACGGATACGTCACGGTCGCACCGTTCGGCCACGCGACCACCAATTCACCGTCCTCGGACTTGTCGCGTTCCGCGCTGACGAAATACAGCAGCTGGTCGTTCTGCCCGGAGGAGCTGGTCACCGCCGAACTCGTGCTGAGCTGCTTGCACGCTCCGAACTTCATCGTCACCTGACAGTCCGGCAGCGGACCGCCGTTGAGGTTATGGAGCGCGATAGTGATCCACTCGTTTCCTTCCTTCGTCTCATTGCGCATCAGCTTCAGACCGTCCATGCCCTGCGCCAGCAGGATATCCACGTCGCCGTCGCCGTCATAATCGGCGAGCGCGCAAGACTCGGTCGTCGGTCGGTGATGGCCCGTGTTCCACGTCAGCAGCTCCGTGCTCCACGATACCCCGAGCTCGTTGGTCACCACGCGCGGCGGCTGGTTGCCGGTTGCTACCACCACCAGATCCTGAAAGCCGTCCATGTTGAGATCGGCGCAATGCGCGTAGCGGCTGTTATGCACGCCCGCGAGGAAGCCGGGAGACGACGTGAGGTCGGCAAAACCGCGCGATTGCCCCTTCGGAATAGACTGCAACAGGTAAGTACTCTGATCGTCGCCCGGCAAAATCAGATCGAGGAATTGATCGTTATTGATGTCCGCCCAGACCGCGCCGTCCTGCCCGCACCGCGTGGGGAACTTAATCTTGTCCTGCCATGGAATGTATCGGCCGCCTTCGTTGCGATAGAGCTTCGCCTGGCGATTCGCCTCGCTGTAGCCAAGGAAGATATCGAGGTCGTTGTCATTGTCGAAGTCCACAACGCAGACCGCGGATGCGGCCGGTTCACGCGTGGGGAAATTGCCGCCGCGCATCTGCACGAAATCGGCGCCTTCCTGCTGCATCCACGTCACGAGCGGTTCATTCGGCAGGTTGCTGAGCAGCAAATCGAGGTCGCCGTCGCCGTCCATATCCGTCCACGCGGCGCTCTGAATCGCGCGCACGGTCTGGCTGTACGGCAGCAGAGTCACTTCCTGAAAGCGGTGGTTGTACGTCTGGCGATAGAGGCGGGCGCCATGCGCGTCGTCCGCAAGACAGAACACGTCGAGGCGGCCATCGCCGTCATAGTCCACGAGCTGCACGCTGCGCACGTGGGTCATCTGCGAGATCTCATAATCGGCCGTCGCCGGGATGAACCCCTGCGGAAGATTCAAATAGAGGATGCTGCCATCCTCCCCGCCGTCACCGACGAGCAAGTCGGGCCGGCCGTCGCGATTGACGTCGCCCCACGCTACGGCGGCGGCGTTGATGCCGGGATTGGGGATCAAGTTCGACTGATCATAGAGCGGAACCGTCGCCTGAGCGCCAGCGACAATCAGCAGCAGACCGAGGATCACACTGAGCCGTTTCATTCAAGTCTCCTTACATCTTTCATCTAACTGTTCACATGCCATCATTGGTTCGCAGTCAGGATATGGCAACGTTTAGGCCATTCTTGCCCCGCCGGGTCGTCACTGCGCAACCTCATTGATTTACAATCTCTACGCTGTTGACCATTTGCACCGGAGGTTTCCGAAAGTCAACGTCATCGGCTGAATAGGTTGCGTGATTTCAACCATGGGGGAAAAAAGCAACCCGGAAACAGGGGAGAAAAAGAAGACAGGCGGCCGTGGGCCGCCTGTCCTTTCAAGTCTCAAGTCTCAGATTTCAAGTCTATTTTCGGGCGACCATGAGCCAGCCGCCGCCGCGGGAGTTGCGGGTATGGACGTCGAGCCACATACAGAGCGCGGCGGGGAGATAGACGACGATCATCCATGGCGCGACGATGATGACGAACAGTTTGGTGATCGCGAGCAAGCGCATGGGAACCCGCTGCAGCAGCAGCCACGCTATGCGACCCCAGACGGGACCGTAGGTGCAGTTCAGCTTCTGGACCGTAAAGCCGGCGCGGGTGATCTTCTCGATGAACTCGGGGCGCGTGTATCCCTGTCGGACATGTTCGCCGACGACGCTGAAGTCTTCGTCTTCGTGATGCTCGGCCCCCTCTTTAGCGGAGGGAGTGGCAATAATAAACGTGCCGCCGGGACGCAGCGAGGCGTACACATTTTGAAAGACGGCTTCATCCTCGGCGATGTGCTCCATCACGTCCACGGAGAGCGCGAGGTTGAAGCGCTCGGCGTCGCGGAAGCGGGTGAGATCGGCGACTTCGAATTTGGTGTGCTTCTGTTTCACCTGCTCGGTGAACCAGCGGCAGTCTTCGATCTGCTCGGCCTTGACGTCCACGGCGAAGATCTGCGCCCACGGAAACAGCTTGCCCATCAAGTAGGTGTATTGGCCGAAGCCGGAGCCGGCATCGAGGATGCCGCGAACCGCGTTGCCGCGCTCGCGGGCGATGCGCTTCAGCTCCGCGCGCACATGCCATTGGCGGAGGAAGAGCATCCCGAGCGCTGCGTAGAAGAGGCGGCGAAGCGGCACGTTGCGCGAGACCAGACGGCCGAGCTTACCTTTGAGCGGATCGTAGTCTATGGCGTGAGGCAAGGGAGAAAATTGAAAAGTGAAAAGTGAAAATTGAAGTGACTATGACTTGAAAGATGCAAGGGTTTCGACAAGCGCGTCCCAGGAGAAGCGTTGGGATTCGCGGCGGACGTTGGCAACGAAGGCCGGGCGGGAGCCGCGCCGATAGAATTTGTGAACGGCGTCCGCAATGGCGTGCGGGTCCTCGGGAGGGACAATGAAGCCGGTGACGTCGTCCTGCACGACTTCCGCCAGACCGCCGACATTCGTAGTAATCACCGGCATATCAAGCGCGTAAGCGACTTGCACGATGCCGGATTGCGTGGCGCTGCGATAGGGGAGCACAACGCAGTCCGCGGCGGCAAAGTACGCGCCGACCTCATCGCCGGAGATGTAGCGGTCGCGGATGACGACGGAACCCGCGATGCCGAGCGAGGTGATTAACTCGTCATACTTGGCGCGATGCTCATAGTACTCGCCGGCGACCACCAACTTCAACTTAGGATCGCCTTTGAGAATCTCTGGCATCGCGCGCAGAAGAATGTCGAGACCTTTGTACTCGCGGACGAAGCCGAAGAAGAGCAGCAGATGCTCGGCCTCCACCCCAATCTGTTTTTGCGCGGCGGCGCGGTCGCCGGAGAACGGAGCGTAGCAGTCGTAGATCGGGTGCGGCGAGTACTTGATGCGCTCGGGAGCAACGCGCGGGAAGAGGCGGCGCATTTCCTGCTCTTCCGATTTGCTCAAGGCCAGATAGAACTGCGCGCTGTTCAGAGCGAGGCGCGAGAAGAACACGTCGCCGAAACGCCGCTCGTGCGGGATGACATTGTGCAGAACATAGACGATGCGCGTGCGGTACGTCTTCGGCAGGAGTTTTGCCACGGCCCAATAGCCGAAGCCCAAAAACGGCATCCACCACATGATCCCGATGAGATCGGGTTTGTGTCTCTTGATTGCGTTTGCCGTGCGTAGCCACGAGAGCGGATTCCAGAGCGTGAAGGTGCGCTCGGAGGGGAGCTTCAGCGCCTGCGGCGACTCATCATACTGCGTCGTGCCGGGGAAGAGCAGCTTGGGAAACTGTTTCCTGAAGTTGACAAGGTGAACCTCGTGCCCGGCCTTGAGCAGCGACTGATACAGGACGCCGGAGAATTGCGCGATGCCGCCGCGAAACGGAAATGCTGGACCAAAAAGAACAATCTTCACAGCTGACAGACCGACAAACTGACAAGCCGACAAGAAGCGAAGCGTCGCGAAACGATGAACGATGAACGATGAACGATGAACAGGAAAGCGCGGGCCATATTTGCTTAGTGCTTAGGAGGCTTGGCGCCTTTGAAAACCGGATAATACAACGCGTCGAGGTAGTTAACGAGATAGAGGCTAAGGGTAATATAGCCGACGACGTTGCGCGTTTGATAGGCGCGGCGATATTCCTGATAGCGATCCTCGACGTTAGGGTCGTCGTGACCCTTGATGCGCAGATAGTCGTCGTGGCGGCGATTGACTTCGGTTTGCATGAAGATCAGCGCGGCGAGGGACAGCACCTGCGCGGCGGCGAAGGCCGCGCCTTTCACATCCTGCTCCTTATACACCTGCCCCCAGCCGGGCAGCACCAGCGAGCGCCACGACGCGGCGAGACGGACATCGGCCTGCGGCATGCGATAGATCGCGGGTTCGCTGGCGACGCGGGCCAGATACTCGTTGCGCGCCTCACGGAAGACCTCGACAATTTTGGGCGAGGTCGTGACCGGATCGAGTTCGTAGGCCGGATTGACGGAGACCACCCTGAAGAACTCGTTGCGCGCCACGTCGTTCTGATCGCGCGCGACATAGACAAAGCCGAGCAGCAGATGGAACTTGAGCTTGTCGAGTTCATCCAGGCCTTCGGCTTCGCGCAGTCCGCGCAGTGTCGCCAGCTCCGCCGTGTTGAAGTCGCCGTCATCGTACGCGGCTTGGGCGATATGATAGAGCGAGTCCGCGGGGGTTGAGCTTTCCGCGTGTGCGAGATCACTAACTCCGAAAAGCACCATTAGTGACAATAACAAGACATGCCGCGAGTGGAGCATGTTAGGGAAGATCAATGTACTATTCAGGAGTGATTTTCGGTTCCCGTTAAGTCAACGCGTCGTGAGCCGTCGTTGAAGTGATTGATCTGCCGAGTGGCTATTCTCGACGTAAGCTGGTAAATGATCGTCGGCATGGGGAGAACTGTGTGGCATTCCTCGCATTGCTTGACCAGAATAGCGCGAACGCGGCGATAGACTGGCGCGCGTTGATAATGCCGCGAAACAACGTACTTTTGCGACGGGTCGAGCGGTTCGGGAGGTAGCTGGTACTTTCTCCTCACCTCATGTTCCTTTGCCGTGGACTGGTAGACGCTATCCGAAAAGCGTGATGTAATCTCTGATTCAAGCGAAATCCTCACCGCGAGTGATCCACGGCCTGACAGACCAAGTTTTGAACCGGTGGTTTCTCCATGTGATTCCTCGTGTCTAAAACGGTGCTCTATCAGAATTTTATCGGTAATTTCCATCTCCTCTCCTGCATTTACCTGCTTGATGGTTATCCAGCCATCATCAAAGACATAATTGTCATCTAGCAGCTGTATGCTAACAAGTGAAAGCGTTGCCTTAGACCGAAAAGGGGCGAGAAAACGGTACTTTTCTTTGTGAAGTACAACGGAATCGGAAAGACTTCTCTCCTGAGCAGCGTCTGTGAGATATCGAATATAAAATTTGTAAACATGGTCGGGGAGTTCTTTGACGTAGTTTTTGTGAAGGTAGTCGTCAAATCCTAATCTCAGTGCCTCGCCTACTTCATGTGTCTCTGCCTCCCCGCTCAGCATTATAACCTTCACTCTGCAGTCGACAGCCTTAATCTCTCGGAACAAGGCGGTGCCAGATTTCTCGGGCATTTTTTGGTCCAGCACAATAACCCTGATTGGTCGCGAGCGCAGGTATTCGATTGCCTCACTGGGATTGTCAGTCGCAATTGCATGCAGACCTGTTGTGTTCGTGATGAGCCGCGCAAATGTTTCGGCAGCGGACATCTCGTTGTCAATTACAAGAACCTCGTCAGACATGTTGTTCTCCGACTGGCAGACTTATCCTGAATGTGACCCTCGCTCCCTGAACCTCGTGCGTAATCGTTGCGTCTCGGAGACTTCCCAACAAATGCTTCACGATTGTAAGGCCGGTACCCTCGTGACCGTCCTTGGTGGAGAATCCATCAGAGTAAATGTCATGATCTGGGAACGCAGAGCCACAGTGATTTGAAACCTCGATCAACAGATTGCCGTTGCTCCTGTGCCCGTGAATTCGCACTTCGCCACCCTTAGGACTTGCTTCGACAGCGTTTTCGACAAGCGGCAATAGCAGAGCTATCATGAAATTATTGTAATATCCTTCTACTTGCTCCGGAAGTTGCACGTTGCGCAACAACGTCTTATTCAATTTCCTCTGACACAGCTCAAGCGCTGATTCAACTGCGGCCGGGAGCGACCTCGGAGTCCAGGCATTAGATGATTGAGCAAAGAGTACTAGCCCCCTATAGGCTCCGATTACTGATTTGCACAAATCAACACTCTTTTGCATGGCATCGAGATGAAGAACATAGTCCGTGGGGATCTCGTGGCCGATGCTCTTAGTGGCTTGAAGCGCGAGGACTGAGGCCTCTATCTGCGAAAGCGGAGTATTTAGCGAATGGGATATCTCCCGGATAACTTGAACGCTCTCATCCTGTCTATTTGTCTCGGAATCGGCTTCGCCTTGGTGCAGGTTCTCGCGAACGCCTTCTAACTTATTGGACAATACCTGAATCTGCTGTTGAAGAACCATCTGCATTTCGCGGGCCTGTGGATCAGCGCGTAGCATATGAATGGCGTCAACGAGCTTTGCATGAGTCATGTCGAGGCGTTCATCAAGTCTGTGTTCTATTCGTCCCGATAAGCGACGCGGAAGTTCTTCCAGCAACGACTCAAAAACTTTTGGCACCATCACATTGATGCGCTCAAGTTCAGACTGCACACTCCTTAGCTCGTTGTTTAATTGGTAACGAAGCTTAAAGTACTCTTCGCGTTCGTCAGGAGAACTGTATCGCGACCGAACAATTCGTCGCTTGAATATTGTCCAGAACAAATAAAGGGACGCAAAGAGGGAAAGAGGCACCCAGAATCCATACAGAAGTATGTGTACTATGTCATTGTTCACGCCTTGGATTCTCCTGTTTGTACTCAAAAACTTCGTGCGCCGACGTTCGCGGTGAAACGCACAGGGGCATATTACAGGCCCTATTCCTTGATTTTCTTCAGCTCTTCGGTGAGCTTGGGGATGATTTCAAAGGCGTCGCCGACGATGCCGTAGGTGGCGACTTTGAAGATCGGGGCGTCGGCATCCTTGTTGATGGCGACAATGGTGCGGCTGGTGGTCATGCCGGCGAGATGCTGGACGGCGCCGCTGATCGCAACGGCGATGTAAAGCGTGGGCGAGACGACTTTGCCGGTCTGCCCAACTTGCTCGCCGTGCGGCCGCCAGCCCGCATCCACCACGGCACGCGACGCGCCGACGGCGGCGCCAAGTGTTTTGGCCAAGTCCTCAATGATCCCAAATCCTTCCGGGCCTTTCAGGCCCCGGCCGCCGGACACCACGATGTCAGCTTCGGTGACATCGAGCGTTGCGCCGGCGGAGGCTTTCTCCTCGACCACTCGCGCGCGGATCCTGTTCGGGTCGAGATTCACGGTGCGCGATTCGACTTGCGCGGTGCCGCCGGTCGCTTCCGCAAGGAAGGCTTTCGGACGCAGCGTCAACAACGGCAGCGCGCCTTTGACCTTGGCCCACATCAGGACTTTGCCGGCGTAGATCGGACGCAGCGCGCGAAATTCGCCGCCGTCCACTTTGACGTCGGTACAATCGGAGAGCAGCGCCGCGCCGATGCGAGCGGCCAAGCGCGGCGCGAGATCCTTGCCGCGCAAGGTGGCGGGAAGAATGACCGCGGCGGGATTTTCGGACTTGACAATTTCCGCGGCGGCTTGCGCGTAACCCTCGGTGGAGTACGCGGCGAGTTCAGGATGGGTGACGTGAATGACTTTGGATGCGCCGAAGTTGCCGAGCGAGGCCACGTCAGTAACGTCACCGAACACAACAGCGGTGACATCGGTGCTGAGAGTGGTTGCCATTTTCTTGGCGGCGGAGACGGCTTCACGCGAGACGGCTTTTAGGGAGCCGGCCTTGGATTCGCAGAGGACGAGGAGAGACATGGGAGAAATTGAAAATTGAAAAACGAAAATTGAAAGTGCGCTTACAGAAACGATGAACGGAAGAAGAAAAACATGAGATTCTTCAGCCGCTTTCGAAGACTTCAGCGGCTTCAGAATGACAAATCAAGCAGATTCCGGGAGGGTTTCGAAGACTCAACCCTCCCCTACAAAAGCAAGTGATTACGATCTCTTCTCTTTCTCGGTGGTGAACTGGGGGTGCGGGACGGATTTGCGTTCGGGTTTGACGCGGACGAGGACGATTGCCATGTCGTCCTCGATCATGCCGTTGCCGGCGGGCGTCACGCGGCGGAAAAGTCCCTGTGCAATGTCCACGAGCCGCTCACTGCGATTATTCGTCAAGAAATATTTCAGGCGGTCATACCCGAACATATCTTCTTCGCCGATGGTCGCTTCGGGAATACCGTCGGTGTAGAAGACCACCATGTCACCGGGATCCAACCCTTCGTCAAGTTCGATGAAGGGGAAGATGTCCATCACGCCGAGCATCAAACCGCCGGCATCGAGTTCAACGATATTGCCGTTGGTGCGCACGATGTAGCCGGGGTTGTGACCGGCGTTGCAGATCGTGATCAGCGAGCGGTCGGGGGAGATTTTGGCGAGCAGCATCGTCACAAACCGCTCGGGCGAGGTGCGGTTGAACATTTCGCGATTCAAGAGCGCGACCATATCCGAGACCGACTTGCCGGACTGGGCAACGGCGCGAAGCGTGGCCTGCAGGTTCGACATCAGCATGGCCGCGGCGAGACCGTGGCCGGCGACATCGGCGACGCAGAGCAGCACGCTGCCGTCCTCGAGTTGGAAGAAGTCGTAATAATCGCCGCCGACGGACTGCATGGACTGATGCAGGCCGTAGATCTCGATCCCGGCAACATTGAGCGGCGCACCGGGAAGGAGTTTGAGCTGCACCTGCCGCGCTTTTTCCAACTCGCTGTCGAGTTCTTTGGCGATGCTTTTCCGTTTCTGCTCGCGGCGGCGCAACTCATAAAGTGCTACGACACCCAGAAGAGCGAGGATCGCAAAGACGCCGACGGCGTAGCGCGCAAGTCTGGGCCAGCGCTTGAAACCGGAGAGCAGCGGGCGCTCGATTTCCAGCGTGGATTTCCAAGCGAGGACGAGCGTGTCGCGGGAGTTATTTTCGAGAAAGAGTCCCCAGACATTCTGGAAGGACTCGATGTATCGGCGCTGGCCCGCGGCCTTTTCATCCAGCGATTTGGGCGGGGAGAGTTGAATCGCGCCGGGCTGCGCGGAGGAAGCTGCGCGATGCACGTGCAGTTCCGGTCTTAGCGCAACGGCGCTGCTGTCCCAGAAGATTTCATCTTTGGCGGAAAGCAGGGCGGCGCGGGACTCATCGTAACGCCATTCAAAGAGCTTGGCCTGTTCGAGGTTCTCCTTGGGGCCGTCCGCGAACCATGAGACTGTGTATTTGCGCGGGCGTTCGGTCTTACCTTGGCTTTTGGTGAGCGGCACAGCGATGGCAACCTGAAGGTCCGGCGGCAGGAACGCGTGCGCAGAGGTCAAGAACAGCGTGTCGTATCCGACGATGGTTCTTCGGCGCAGATAGCGTTCGCGGATAAGGCTGTCGCGCTCGGTGTAGATCTCGGTGAGCTGGCGAACCGTGGAACTGTCGAGACCGTGGGCGCGGAAGCTGATCGCGGCATAGGGGGCGCGCGGCGGATCGGGAGCGCGCGTGGCGAGCGTTTCCGCGAGGACGGAGATCGGCGGAATGATGACAGCATTCCACGAATTGTGGACATGGATCGTGGTCATGCGCGCGGTGGGCGGCAGCCACGCGGGCGGACGCGCGCCGGAAGCGATGTACACGGTGCTCTCGCCGGCCTCGTTCATGCTGAGTTCAAGCCGCAGCGTGATCGTGCCGCCTTTGGGCGCACCTTCGCGCAGGCGCATCAGGCCGGCATCGCCAAGCCAGCGGGACACCGAGGCGGCGGCGACGATTGAATCCTGCATCGGCGTGATGGCCCAAACGTTGGCGAGATTTTTCGGCAACTCGAGTTCGCGCAGCGTTTGCAGCTTCATCGTGTCGGCAAAAAGAAATTCGAACTCGACAACAAATTTGTCACCGGGCGTGAAGCTCTCGGCGACCTTTTGCACACTGGGCGGCGGGAAGGGAGTGCGATTGCCGGGGCCGTATTTGGGCCAGGCGCCGAGATCAGCGACGCGGCCGCTCTTGCCGTTCGAGGTGAGCGTCAGACGGTAGCGCGCGGGCTTGGTGATTTTGACATCCTCACGCGCACTGGCGCCTTCGGGACCGAAATCTTTCTGCCAGAGTTTGCCTTCGACGCTGGAGACCAGCAAGAGCGTGGCGGAGCCGACGCGTTGATCTCCGGCGGCGAGCCAGAGGTTCCACGTCAGTTGATCGCCGGCTTGCAGCGACAGCTCATGGCCGATGGAGTCGCCGGGCATAAGGTAGCTGTGTCCGCCGCCGGGGAGGGTGGTTTGGGCAATAAGGAGCGGCACTGAAAACAGAAAAATGAAAACTGAAAATTGAAGAGACACGCCCACCATGATCCCTTCTTGAGCGGAGGGAAATTTCATGCTCAATTTCATCTTTCGATTTTCAGTTCTCAATTGAGGCGACGATAGGGGTTGATGAGTTTGTAGAAATTGGATTCTTCGCCCCAATAGGGGCCGGTATGATCGAACGTGAAGCCGAGCTTCGTGAGCACGTGCTGCGAGGCTTCGTTGCGCGGGTCGGTGGCGGCGACGATGTGATCGAGGTTGAGTGTGCGGAAGCCGTAATCGAGACTGGCGCGGGAGGCCTCCGTCGCGTAGCCGTGATTCCATTTATCGCGGCGGACGTCGCAGCCGAGTTCGATTTCGGGGCCATCGCCTTCAAGCGGGATCAGGCCGCAGTCGCCGATCACACGGCCGCTGCTCTTCTCCACCATCGCCCAATAGCTGAAGCCGTGCGCTTCCTGCATGCCCTTGATCCATTTGATGAAGCCGCGCACGTCGTCCACGGATTCGGCGAGCCAGTGCTGGAAGTACTTCATCGTTTCGGGATCGCTGAAGACCTGAAAGATGTCTTCGGCGTCGTCATCGGTGAAGGGACGGAGGATGAGACGCGGCGTGGCGAGTTGAAAGCTCACTGAGGTTGATTGGGCGCATCGCCGGATGCATCGGTCGGAGTCACGCTTCGCGCGCGAAAGGCGACTTTGGCTCTGACAAGATTAACACCCACGAGCAGCCCGCACATCAACAGAAGCAGAACATCCACCCAGCGCGCGGGGTTGCCGATCATGGTGAACGCGCGCGAGAGGGCGATCAGCAGCCAGAGGGCGGCAAGGGCGATGAAGACAACCGGACGGTGCTCACGAGGCATGGGGCCTCCCGAATTTTACAATCATGTTAAGACTAGCCACGACCTGCGGCTGCGGTCGCCAATTGCACCTAATAATCCCACGCCACTCGCCCCGTCGCAATGTCAAAGAATGCGTGCCGGACTTCCACGCTTCCTTCCTGAATAGCATGGGCAATCGCCGGGGATTCCGTTATTAGAGCGGCTTCGAGTGCCCGCGAGTTGCGACGGCTGACTTCGGACTGCAATTCGACACCAGTGAAACCGTCCCCCCGGGCTTCCACGACAAACGGATGCAAGCGCGCGATGACCGAGGCGACCGCTCCTTCAAGCCGGATTTCGGCAACCGCAGCGGCAATCGCGCCGCAATTGGAATGCGCCATGATAACCACCAGCGTTACACCAAGCTGCTCGACGGCGAACTCGACGGAGCCAATCACTTCCGGCGTAAGAACCGTGCCCGCGTTGCGCACAACGAAGAGATCGCCGATTGAACAGTCAAAGATCAGTTCCGGCGCGACGCGCGAATCGGAACAGGTAATCACGCAGGCGAACGGATTCTGCTGATTCGCCAGTTGGGCACGACGTTCGGCATCCGCGCGCCATTTGGGAGGCAGTCCCGCAGCGAAGCGCTGGTTGCCTGCCTGGAGCAATTCAAGCGCACGCTGCGGCGTAATAGGCTCGGTCAAATAACTTTCGCTTCTTCTCTGAGTTTCTTGATCAGCGCCGGAATGGCATCCACGCCGTGACCGAGGATTTCGCCGGGTTTACGCGGAGGGCGGGACTCGATCGAGAGCACCTCGATATGAGAATCACCCGCATCGGCGGCAACTTCGTCAATCGGTTTCTTCTTCGCGCTCATGATGCCTTTGAGTGAAGCGTAGCGCGGTGGTTCAATCGAAATTGAGTCCGCTAAACGCCTTCTCAAGCTCGCGACCTTCTTGCTCCTTGAGAGCCACTTCGCGCGTTGCCTTTTGGTCTTCCTCATACAAATATCGCCGATAGCGACTGTTGGTGTTTGCAACGTTCTCCTTCAGATCTCCGAGATGGTGAGATTTTATCTCACCCAAGCAACAGTGCACGACTATGAATTTGCCATCAACCCATGCGCGTCTCCACATGGAATGTCGCGGAAAGCGCCTTTCTGCGTGGAATATTTGAACCCACTCGCTCGGAGGATGGTTACTGAGTTCCAGATACACGTTGTACAGAGCCGTCGACGGGTCCGGCTGATAAGTTCTCTCCTCAGCGACACCGGTAATCTTGAGATCCACAAACCGTTCAAGCGGGGACATTAATTGCGAATCTACAAGCTCTGCGTTCTGAACCTTCACCTTCTCCACCGTGTCATCCACGATGAGATCTCCCGAACCCGCGGACCGGGACGGTGTTTGAGGTCTCTTTCGGTCGTGACCGTATGCCTCGATCGCGGCCAATACTTTCGAAAAAGATTCGTCAAACTTCTTGGGATCTCTGAAGTCAACATAGAGCTTGTCCGCGAGAAACGGGGGAACAGTGCATTCATCAACTATAATGGGTAGAACCTTGACAGACTTGCCACGGATCTCGTCATTCATGGCCTGTTTCAGTTCAAAGTTGACCCATCTCGACGCAACGGAGTTTTTCGACAAAATCGCCGCCACATAATTAGACTCCGCAATGCCTGACGAAATCTTGTCGATTAGCGAATCTCCCACCCGCATCTCAGCTTCATCAAGCCATACCTTTACTCCTGCTTCACGGAGTTTCTCGGCAAATCGACGAGTGAAAAACTTATCTTCCCAACTGTGGCTTAGGAAAACCGATGACATATTGTCCTCTCTTAGACTTGCAAAATCGTGCGTTGCGGATTTGGAGGCGCTGTATAAGACCAGCGAACTAGCGTATGTGCACGAACGCAACTTGGAAGGACGGCCCCCGGATCAAGTGCGCACAAGCTCTTTGATTCGCGGTTGCTGACGCACTTCGCGCGATAGATCTATATTCACTAGGCCGTCACCAAGCGCCTGCCAAGAATAGTCAAAGTGTTTATCGCATTGTTCGAGTAAACCACCTTTCACAGGTCTCAGCTCGAATGACCAGCTATCCCGAGGCCTAGCTGGTGGGAGTGTTATTGACATCCACCCCCAGTCACGGTCACACAGAACCAATTGGCACCGCAGATGGGTTCTATAGTATCCGACAAATATTTTTCCAATGGCACGCCGTTTCGAAGGTTCGCACTCATCCCAAGCTCTGTGCAGGAGAGTGTATAGCTTTTCTTCCACGTCGCGGATTTCCGTGTCCGTCCATGTACAGAGGTTGTTCGCAAGTCTTTCAACCTGCACAAAGTCACGACAGACTTCAGACTTATCTTCAGTAATCATCCAGTGTATCTTTGCGCCTTCTTTTAGTGCATCAATAATCATTTTGTCCTGATTCTGAAGAAGTATTTTTCCACTTGGTTGCATGATCCGGATGAATTTGGCTTTCTGAATTCTTGAAGGCATAGGATCGGGATGCGGGACCGATGTGTGAATACCGATCACGCCCATGTTCTCGAGAGCCAGAAGCAGCGGATCTCTTGTTCCGACAACCCTTCGGGCTCGTCGCCAAAGATCCAAAAACGCGAGAATAAACGCGATCGATGCAATGGCAGCTACATACCACTTACCAGGGGTCGCCAAGAATGAAATGCCTACATAGGTACCTATGACAGTGAATATGAGAGGTGTTAAGTACCAAGTTTTCATGGGCTCGTCATCCTCCTTGCTACGATCGTCAGTCTAAATGACTTTGGCTTCTTCTCTTAATTTCTTGATCAAAATCGGAATCGCATCCACGCCGTGACCGAGGATTTCGCCGGGTTTACGCGGAGGGCGGGACTCGATGGAGATGACTTCGATATGAGAATCCCCCGCATCGGCGGCAACTTCGTCAATCGGCTTCTTCTTCGCGCTCATGATGCCTTTGAGTGAGGCATAGCGCGGCTCGTTAAGTCCCTTCTGACAGGTGAGTAGCGCGGGGAGCGGCGTCTCGACGACTTCAATGCCGCCCTCGACCTCGCGCTCGATGCGGAACTTGTCGCCGGCGCGCTCGAGCTTGGTTACGACAGACACGGACGGAATGTCAAGCAGCTCGGCGACCATCACGCCGACGCCGTGATGATCGTGATCAATCGCCTGCTTGCCGCAGAGAATCAAATCGTAGGTGAGATCTTTGACGACGTTGGCCAACGCGCGGGCGGTAGCGAGCGGATCGAGCGTCACGGGACCCTTGATGTGAACGGCGCGATCCACGCCCATCGCCAGAGCGGTGCGTAGGACCTTGGGCACGTCGTCGCCGCCGAGGCTGACGGCCACGACTTCGCCGGAGCCGTCGGCATCGCGCAGTTTAAGCGCTTCTTCCACGGCGTATTCGTCAAAGGGGTTGAGAATCAAGGAGATGCCTTCCAGCGCAACGGATTTGCTGTCGGCGGCGGGTCTGATGCTGGCCTCGCTGTCGGCGACGGCCTTCAGAAGCAGGACGATGTTCACAGGGTCTCCAGCAGATCTAAGAAAAACCAGGGAGAAGAAAACTTTGCAAGTCTTGGTAATTTACGCATTTCGGGATATAAGAGCAAGCGGGGAGGCGAGGACAGATAACCCGAATCTCGCCGAACGCAGAAGCGAAGATCAGATTCCAGCCGGGTTGCGCAATCCTCCGAAGACTTAGAAGATGCTTAACCCGGCTCGGCGGTGCTACTGTTCGTGGTAGCCGGGCGGGTCTCCTTTTCGGAATGCGTTCGGTCGCCGGGACCCATAGACCCGCCACGGCGAGAGTTTTGTTTGTGGTTCTTTCGGCGGGGTCGTGAGTTCGGGTTGCCCATGCTCCCGTTTGATCCACCCCGCTCGGCGACTCAAGAAACGGGGCTTGTGGTGTGTTCTTCCTTCCAGGCGATGGCGGCGAGGATGCCGGCGAGCGAGGCGATCAGAAGCCCGATGGTCGTGGCGTCGAAGCCGATCCAGACGAGTGTGATGATCGCATACCCGGCGATGACGAAGAGATGGAAGAGCACGGCCGCAAGAATGCCGGAGCGCGCGACGAGAAAACCCGCGATCATCGTCCATGCAAAGAAGAAGATCGTGCCGGGTTCGAGCGCCTGCGAGAGATTGAAGCCGGCCCAATAGGTGGCGAAACCGGCCGCGACGATCACGCCGAGCCAGACACGAAAGAAGAGCAGCATGAAGGGCAGAAGCCACAACCGATACAGGCCTTCATCCCAGAAGACATCGTAAGCGATTTGGGCGGGGAGAGCAAGCGGACGCAACGGCGAGGCAAAATCGCCCGCGAGCATCGGCGGGATTTTGCTGTACATGCCAACGGGGCCGATAAATTTCATCGCGGCGATTTCGGCGAGGATGACGAGTGCGGCGGCAGGAAGCGCCCAGCGAGCCGCATTGGCCCAGGCATGAGACCAACTGCGAATGCCGCGCCCGAGACGAGTGAGCGTAGTGTTTTTGAGAATGTGATCGCGCATCGCCGAGTCGCCGGTGGCGACGAGCAGGCCGACGAGAATAGCGCCTTGCAGCGCATCCACCACCGCGCTCAGGCCGACGCGGGCCAGGAATCCGGCATAGGGCATGTCGGACGGCATCAGGATGACATACTTGGGAAAAGTGAGACCGCGGATCAGCAGAATGAGTAGGAAGGTCACGCCGCCCCACGTTCCGGCGGCGCTGTTGGCGAGCGGCGACTTGTGGAACTGCCAGATGACAAAGACGCCGATCAGAATGATCGCAAAGCCAAGCACACGGTTGGCAGCGGTGCGAGCGGGGAGCGCGTGAACGGCGGTCTCGCGTTCGGCGCGGAGCACCCGAAAACTCGTCAGCACATCCCCGGTGAGTCCGACGTAAAACGCATCCGCATGCCCGGCGGAATCGCTGACGGAAAAGACAAAGCCCCAGTCATTCCGCTGGGGCCGGGCGAAGAGCGAGTCCTGCGTGAGCATTAAGCGATCCATGGGCAGCGCGAGATCGGTAGCGAGTTTCGATACGGTGAGCGAGGTTGCCGCGCGGCGATCCAGTTTGGCGCCGGGGGAATCATCGTACTGCTCGCGCTCGACTTTGTAGATTTGCCCTGCGGGTGAGACGCCGACCGTCCAGCCATCCGGAAGGCCGCTCACAAAATAGCGCAGCAGGTACCCCACCGCGGGATCCGCCGCTGCGCCGATATTGCGTTCCATGTCCGTCCACGATCCGTCGCGCCGATGCTCGGTCGCGCGAATCATTGTATAGCGATCGAGGTCCGCGCCCTGCTTCAACAGAAAATCGTTGGCAATTTCCTGGGCTTCGTCCGGGCGAATCCAGCCGAGGGTCCACGGGCGGCCGTAATATCCGGCGAGGAGCAGGACCACGGCAAACAGCAGGCCGCGCATCCACACGCTGCGCATGCTCCAGCGGCCGATGCGCAAGATCAGCGGCGGGGCCGAATCCGCCGCCGGAATTTGTGGCGGGGGTTGCTCAGACAAATGGGGTTCGATGGTACGGGAGCCGGAAAAGTTGCGCGAGGTTTAGAGAAAACCGCAAAAAGACGGGAAAATCGAAAATTGAAAAATGAAAATTGAAGGCAGAAGAAGGAAATTCCAAAGCACAAATCGGAAATTCTAAATTCCAGTTAGAACAGATAATCTTCAAACTGCAAAGTGGAGGGTCGGCTGCTCAACTTCTGACCTCGTCATGCTCAGGATTAGCAGCCGACACCGCAATTGTATGTGCTTCTTGCGGCGGGGTCGTGTACTCGAGATGCTTACGATCTCATGTGAACTACCCCGCTCGGCGGCGCTTAATAGCTAACCGATCAACGCGAGGTCGCCTCTGCCCACGCGGAGGATAAGCGGATTGTCGGAATCGGTGAGATCTACGATCGTCGAGGATTGGCTGGTGAGCAGACCCGAATCGAGAATGACGGCGATTTCGTGCGGCCACTCCGCGGCGATTTCATCGGGGTCGGTGATCGGCTCGCCCTCGCGACTGGTGACGCTGGTGGAGAGAATCGGGCGGCCGAACTCCTTGAGCAGCGCGTGGCAGACGGGGTTATCGGGGACGCGGATGCCGACAGTTTTTTGCTTCGTCAAGAGCAGCTTGGGCACGTCGCGCGTGGCGGGCAAAATAAATGTGAACGGTCCCGGCAGGCAGCGCTTCATGATTTTGTACGCTTTCGTTTCCACGTGCGCATACGTGCTGATGTCGGACAGATCCGCGCACAAGAACGACAGCGCGTGATACTTGGAATACCCTTTCAGATTCAGCGCGCGCTCCATGCCCTTCTTGCTATGGACATCGCAGCCGAGGCCGTACACGGTGTCGGTGGCATAGGCAATCAGCTCGCCGAATTCCAGCGCCTCGATGGCGCGGCGAATGTGGCGAGCGGGCGGATTGAGCGGATGCGTTTTCAGGACAAGGGCCATGGGAAACTACCGTGGCTGGCAGGAGCTTTCATCGTTCAAGGAACAAAATACAGTAATATCAATCGAATATCAAGGCCAAAACAAAACACCCGGGAGATTTCTCCCGGGTGTCTTGCATTATCTTGACCAAAGGGTCTATTGTGGGGTGATGCCGGCGGGTAGTGAAGACGCTACGTCATCGAAGAAATAGTCCGACGGATCCACCGGCTGGCCGTCCTGGCGGACCTCATAGTGCAAGTGGGGGGCAGTAGCCCGACCCGTGGCACCGACCTGGCCGATCGGCTGGCCCTTGGTCACCGCAGCGCCTTCGCGGACATCAATTCGGTTGAGATGACCGTAGGCCGTTTGGTAGCCGTTGCCATGATCTATAACAACAAACTTGCCATAGCTGTAGTAATGCCCGGCGTAGATCACCTTGCCGGCGGCGGCCGCCATGACGGGAGTTCCCCGCGCCTGGCAGATGTCGAGGCCTTGATGCGCCGCCATGCGCTTGGTATAGGGATCACGACGGATCCCGAAACCCGACGAGATATATCCGCCGTCTACGGGACGCAGAGTGGGTGTGTGGTCGAGCGCGACGGCGCTTTCATTCAACTGATCGTGAATTTCTTCGAAACTCGCGCGCTGAACTTCAATCTCGCGTTCCAGCTTGTCCAGCGACCAGACGCTATAGGTCAACTCCGCAGGATTCGGCTCGACGGTGGTCTCATCAATTCCGCCGCCGACACCGGCCTTGCGGACATCATCGTCGAGGGGCGGAAGATTGCTCATCATCCGAAGCAGCTTGTCGGTCTCGCCCAAGACGGATACCTGCTGATTGACACCCGCCAAGCGGGTTTCCAACTGGGTGAAATGCTCACGGAGCTGGGTGTTCTCGACTTGTAGCGCGGCGTTTTCCCTGGAGTGCAGAAGAAAGCTGGCGACGAGACCGGCGACGACGTTGGTGGCAAGAAAACAAAAGCCGAGACCAAGCAAAGCCGCCCGGACTTTACGGGAGGTCAAGCTCAGCTCGACCTTCTTTGTAAGATCGTGCGAGAGGAGTATCAGCTTGAATTTCTTGTTGACCATTCATCCCTTTCCTACATTACCGCACCGTCTTCGCCTACTCGCGGACCTCAACCGATCTGTCTCATCCTTCTGTGAATCTTTTCGCAGCCTCCTGCCTCGTATTTACTCTAAGGCTCTTCAGATCAAGAGCTTACAAAAAACAACGAGACACAACAGATTTCAAATCATAATTTAATAATTCTGACCAATTTGTCAAGGGAGAAATTGCAGATTCTCTACCTTTAGACCATCTATTCCAAGCCATATAGCTTCTGATATGCCAAGGTCGCGCCAGACGGGTGATTTGGGCAGAGAACGGAGAGAGTTATGTGCCTCTCAGTCGTCCGGCATGTGCCGGCCGCAAGCGCCTCCGCCACATCCCTCCCGGCCGCAACCGGCAAACTCAGGGGTCTGAGAGGCATGGGCAGCGAAGGACGAATAGAGTTTGACGAAGTGAGCATCCTTGCCACAGCCGCAGGTCTGAGGGGCGAGGTCCTCTTCGGCAGACTTGGCAAAGACCTCGGTGACGCGGCCGCACGTTTCACACTGGTATTCGTAGAGGGGCATCGAGTTGAAGGTTTCCTTGAACCTATCTCAGAATTCCCGCCGAGCCGGGCATCCTTGCCCGGCCGGAATCGGATCGCTACTCTGAACAAGCTCATTCTGAGATGACTTCATGTTTTCCTCCTCTTCGTTTGTTGTCTGCTGTTTTGCCAACGGTGTGCGTCAGCCGTTCGCCGCAGCGAAGCGGAGGGGAATCGGCTGCACGCGCGTGTTAGCCCGCTCTCCGTGCTAAGTCAAATGGCTGCGATAGATTCGACTCCAATATACTCAAGATTCCTGTATCAACGGTTTCGTCGAATTTGCGGGCAAACAAGCCTTGACTTGCTAGCAAGAATTCGGCGTCTTTGAATGTGAAGTCTTTCGGACGTAACTTTATTGTTCCTATCGGCACCCACACAATTGTCCTTTTATCGTCGTTCACGATAATTCCCTTGTAGCTAGTATTCATGATTACCGTCTGAAAGAATCCTTCATCAGATATGAAGGTGTGCCGATAGAATTTCTTGAACCTTTCGACCTCAGGACTGTAGCATACAAATTCACAGAACTTCCTGCTCAAGATCATCCACTGATTTCCGATATAAGGAGTCACGCCTCGAAGATACGGTCGCTGGATAGCAGTGTGTAGTATCCTGTTGCTAAACTCGATACAGTAGTTCTGTATTCGAGATAGTGTATCAGGGCGTATCTTGCTCTGGTTAGCCACCTTGATGAAATCGTTTCCTATATTGCGGCTAAGAAAGTCTTGGATGTGCGTCTGCGACTTTAGGGGGAAATCCTGTCCGCTAAGGTTTATGAAGAATTCCCATTCCGAGCCGATCTTCAATAACTCCTCGATGCCTCGCAATTCAGCATCTACCAGGCTGTATCCCCCCCAAAGAGTGCTTTGGCTTTTCAGCAAGGATGCGTTGGCAAAGCTTGACAAGAAATCTTGTATCTCCGTCTGTAATCCAACGCCTGACCTCTTGTCCACATGTACCAAGTAGTAGTTGGCGGGATGGTAAATTGCCCTAAAGAGTCTTTTGAACTGGCCGGGATACCGATGCACCAAGATGAGGTATGCGATCATGTCCTTAACAATCTCCTATAATCTATAAGTTGTATCTCTCGAATTTCTATCATGGCAAGCCTTTCATGAACGCATCTCAGAATGCTAGATGCCGTCTGGTGTCAGGGCGGGTCATTTTCAGGGCTGCAATTGCAGGGCAAACCGACGAAAGCACCGAGTTTTCCACCCATTTCGCAAACAACTCGTTTGGCTCACTTGACGGGCATTCCAAGATAGCTTCTTGTTAAGCTGACTTGAAGGTCGGTTCAATGGTGACTTCAGATCTGACCGAGAGTGAGATGATGCAATTCGCGTGCGCTTTCTGCATCGCGACATCGAGCCGCTCGCGGTCTATGGGACCTTCGATGAGCACGTGAGGCTTGAGCGCGATTCGAGTTACGCGGCTGCGGCGCTCTACCAGTTCCACCGTGGCGGCGGGCTGATCCACGTAGGAGAGCACATTCATTTTGGCCTTGGAACAAACGGCGAGAAAAGTCAGCATTAGACAGGTGCCCAGAGCGGCGGCAAGAAGTTCTTCCGGGTTAGTCACGACGGGATCCAAGGCTTGGCCGGCGGAACTCCCCTTGATTTGCTGGCCACGCGGGAAAGAAACGGTGTGGGTACGGGGGAAGGTCTCGTAATCCTGGGTATTCCCGGACCACTCGATCTTGCAGATGAAAGGGTTTTCGTACTCTGATATGACTCTCATTGTTTGGTTGTCGACGCCCCTCTTGCTTTGGCTAAGAACAGTTTTGGGCCCCAAGAAAGACGCGACAATGCCCCTCCTTCAAGCATAATATATTCCGTTTTATGCACTTCCGCAAGGGAAGGTCGGGGATTGTCACGAATAGAACTCATGTATTAGCTATTCATCACGGCTGTTCATGCTATGGCATATCTTTCACTTTTATGCTTGACTTTTGCTAAATAATTATCTAAATTATAATGCAAGCTACGAAAATCTATCAATTTAAATCTCCGACCGCACCTATCAACATTTTCATGCGCTGCCGACTTACCGGTCGGCGCACGCAGCCGACTGGGTTTTGATGGGAAAGGACTTGGCGGATGAACAAGGAAGAATTGGTGACCGCGATTGCCGCGAAAACCGGCCTCACCAAGAAATCTGCGGAGGAGGTCTTGGACGCCGTGCTTGACACCGTAGCGGACACCGTTCGTGACGGGGATCGAGTCACGCTCTCCGGCTTCGGGACGTTTTTGTTAGTGGAACGGGCCGCGCGTAAAGGACGGAATCCCCGCACGGGGGAGGAGATCCAGATTGCGCCGCGGAAAGCTCCTCGTTTTTTGCCGGGCAAGTGGTTTCGCGAGCTTGCGAAGTAGCGCCGGCCACTGCGGCTACCGGAACGAGGGCATTTGCTGCCGCTTAGAACAGTGTTGCGGCTCTGGTTCGCGATTCCGCTGAAATTCAAAGCTCAGGAGTCCACTTTGCTCAGCCCGGCATCCCCTCGCTTGCTCTTCCTGATCGTTTCCCTCCTGATTTCCTCCGCTGTCTCCGCCGAAGTTCGCACGTTTCGTATTGCTTCCGATGACAGCAAGAATGTCGTGCAGTTCGTGTCCGAGGCTACGCTTGAACGGGTTGTGGGGCGGACGCATGACATCCAAGGGTCGTTGGAACTGGACCTGAACGACTTGGCGGCTACGACGAAAGGATTTTTCAGCGTAGATCTAAGATCAATGGACACCGGCATCGGGCTGCGCAATCAGCACATGCGGGATAATCAGCTGCATACCAACAAGTACCCGGAAGCGACGTTCGTGTTGAAGCGATTCGTGAACGTCAGCCGGAACGACCTCGCGCCCGGCGAAACCGTGAACGTGCTGGCGGAAGGGGATTTTACGATTCATGGCGTGACCAAGACGTATCAGATTCCGGTAACGCTGACGTATGTTCCCGGCTCGGGCGCAGGCGACATCATCAAGGTGACCGGCGACTGGAGTCTGAGGCTGGCGGATCATAAAATCAACCGGCCCGAATTCTTGTTCATGCGGCTGGCGGAAGAGCAGAATATCTCGGTGGCGTTTTCGCTGACGGATGCGAGTGGCGCGCGGAAGGAGTGAGCGAGGATGGAGTTAGGGAACGGCGAGATTCTGATTCTGACGACAATTGCCGATCCGGAACATGCGGAGGCGTTTGCGCGCGGGCTGGTGGAACACAAGCTGGCCGCATGCGTGAGCTGTTTGCCGCAGGCGACATCGTTCTATCATTGGGAAAACGACGGGATCACCCGTGATACGGAGATCCTGCTCTATATCAAGACTCACCGCCATCAAATCCCGGCGATCGAACGCTACTTCGACGAAGAGCATCCCTATGAGTTGCCGGAGTTTCTGGTGTTTGATGTCGCCGGGCTTTCGGCCGGCTACCGCGACTGGATGCTGCACGAACTTTACGCTAAGTAACGCTAATCCATACCCCGCAAATGAAGAACAAGCTCATTGACCTCGGATTGCTTTGGCTGCGTGTGATGTTAGGGCTGGGCATCATGAGTCACGGATGGTCGAAGATCACCAGTGCCGACGGTGTCGTGGCGTGGGCGGAAGGCGCGGGGCAGTCGCTGGGACTTCCCCTGCCGGTGGTGTTCGGGTTGCTGGCGGTGGCCGGCGAAGTTCTGGGGGGATTTCTTGTTTTGTTAGGATTGTGGACGCGGTACGCCGCGGCGGCGGTTTGCGCGGTGATGTTGACCGCATTTTTTGTCGTTCACCAGGGGGACCCGTTTAGTATGAAGGAGCTGGCGGCAGCCTATGTAGTGGCGGCAATTGCCATTATCATCATCGGTCCGGGACGGTTTGCGGTGGATGGAGGCAAAAGCGGAGGAAAGGCGGCGCCGGCGAAGAAAGGAAAATGACGTGGGAACCGTCGGCGGACTTCCGGGTGTAATACTATGAGACACCGGCATAAGGAGCCCCGCCATGGAAACAATCAGCCCAACTTCACGAGAGAATCTTAACCTGCCCCAGGGGGTGCGCACGGTCGTTCGCGATGCGCGAAGCATTGGGGACGAATTGACACGGCAGGGGAGGCTGCGGATGGATGCCTTTCAGACGGAGCGCCGCCTAAAGAACGCCTATTCAAGTCTGGGAGAAGCGGCATTCAACGATTTGTCAGCATTGCGCAGTATAAATCTGAATGATGGACGGGTGATCGAACTCCTTGCGCATATCCGCTATTATCATGATGAATTGGCGCGGCTGCAGGCTGAAATGAAGGCGAAAACAGAGCCCATGTAAGCCCTGCGCAGAATTGCCGAATTACAGAAGAGGCAGACCGTTGGATCTGCCTCTTCCGTTAGGCGGAGATATGGAATACGGGCTTATTTCGTGGCCAGCAATTCGACGTCGAACACAAGGGTGGCGCCGGGAGGAATAATGTTGCCGGCTCCGCGCTCACTATAACCCAATTGCTGCGGAATGATGAGTTTGTGTTGGCTGCCGACTTTCATGGTGGAAAGGCCTTCATCCCAGCCCTTGATCACTTGAAGGTTGGGTGACGGCCGGATTATTTTTGCGGGCCGTGAAATCAGACTTGTTTTTGGCATGAATGGAGCTTAATATATCATAGTTTGCCAAGATATCAAACCACGCGCGCAATTCTGCCTGATTATCCGACGCTCAGATGTTGGCAGCGCGCGGCGAAGGAACCGTTCCACGTATGACCCCTCTACGCCTCATCCTGGAAATCAACACGCGACTGTGGCTGCGTTTCTTGGGCCGCGGGCGTCCGGTTACGTTCCGGGACGTGCCGGAGGCGGCGCTGGAGGCTTGGGCGGCGAAGGGATTCGACGCGGTGTGGCTGATGGGGGTTTGGCTGCCCAGCTCGATTGGCAGGAACATCGCCCTTGAACATCCGGGGCTGCGGGGGGATTACGACCGCATTCTGTCGGGCTGGATGCCGGAGGACGTGATCGGGTCGCCTTATTCGATCAGCGGGTATCAAATCCCGCCGCAGTGGGGAGGAGAAGAGGCGCTGCACGACTTGCGCGAGCGGATGCGCCAGTACGGGCTGCGTCTAATTCTGGATTTTGTGCCGAATCACACGGCGCGCGATCATCCGTGGGTGTATGATCATCCCGCCCGTTATGTGCGCTTGACAGACGAGGCGCTGGCGCGAAATCCGGAGGCGGGGTTTCGGGCCATGACGGCCGAGGGCGACATGGTGATTGCGCACGGAAAGGATCCCTACTTCCCGCCGTGGACGGATACGGCGCAACTGGATTACCGAAACCCGGAGTTGCATGCGGCGCAGCGGGAGGTGCTGCGGCACTTGGCGCGACTCTGCGACGGCGTGCGGTGCGATGTGGCCATGCTGATTCTGCCGGAGGTGTTTGCCAAGGTGTGGGGTGGGACGACGGCGGAATTCTGGGAGCCGACGATCCGGGAGATCAAGCAGGCGCATCCGGATTTCTGCTTCATCGCCGAGACATATTGGGGGCTGGATAAGGCGCTGAACGAGCGCGGGTTTGATCTCACCTATGACAAAGAGCTACTCGATCAGATCGTAAGCGACATGCCGCTGGCGAATGAGCAGTTCGATGATGCGGTGAAGCGGCACGGGCAACGGCTGCGGTTTTTGGAGAATCATGACGAGCCGCGGATTGCCGGACGGCTGTCCAAAGACAAACACTTTGCCGCGGCGACGTGGGTGTTTACCCTGCCATCGTCCACGCTGGCGTATGACGGTCAGTCGGAAGGCTACAAGGCGAAGTCGCCGATTCAACTGCGGCGGGATCCGATTGAACAGCCGGATCGAACCCTTGTGGAATTCTACGAGCGGCTGCTGACAGTGATGCGGCGGGACGTGGTGCGGCATGGAAACTGGCAGCTCCTGCATTTGCGTCCGGCGTGGATCGGGAACGACAGCTTTAGGCACGTGCTGGGGCAGGGATATGATTCGGGCGAGGAGCATTTGCGGATCTTCGTAAATTGGCGCAGCAAGCGTTCGCAGTGCTATGTGGACGTGGGATTGGGGATGCTGCATGACCGGGAAGTGGTGCTCCGCGATCAAATGGGACCGAAAAAATACGTGAGGCAAGGGACGGAGCTGATGATGCGGGGGCTGTATCTGGACCTCGAGCCGTGGGAGTTTCACGTGTTTTCCTGCGAGGTGCGCGAGGTGATGGCAGAGGAAACGCTAAGAGCTTGAAACACTGAAACGCTGAACGAAGAACGGCGGCCAGATGGCCGCCGTTGCTTTTTTTGGTATGGTTGTGATGATCGCTTCGATCCAACCCCCCGGCCCCCAAATCGAAGATTTGGGGGAGAAGATGAGCGTGGCAACAAACAAATGCGGAGACGCTATTCTACCCAGTCGGCGATGAAGATGTTGGTGTCGCGAGGGGTCTTTTGTTCGCCGCGGTTGGAGGCAAAGATCAGCTTCTTGCCGTCGTAAGACCACATCGGGAAACCTTCGAAGATGGGCGAATAGGTGATGCGCTCGAGGTCCGAGCCGTCGGGGCGAATGCGATAGAGATCGAAATTCGGCATGCGGCTGTGCGACGTGTCGGCGAAGTTGGAGGTAAAGATGATCCAGTTGCCGTCGGGACTCATGTAGGGGCAGAAGCTCGCGCCGCCGAGTTCGGTCAATTGGCGTTGATGCGTGCCGTCGGTGTTCATGATCCAGAGTTCGAGTCGCACGGGCGAGACCGCCTGATTCTCCCAAAGGGTGTTCCACTTCGTGAGTTCGGCGGGGTTGCGCGGATGAAAGGCGCGATAGACAATGTACTTGCCATCGGGAGAGAAGAACGGACCGCCGTCGTAGCCCACGGTGTACGTCAGGCGGCGAACATTGGAGCCGTCCACGTTCATCTTGTAGAGATCGAGATCGCCATCGCGGCCCGAACAGAAGACGATCTCTTTGCCGTCGGGACTCACGGCGGCTTCGGCATCATAGCCGGGCGTGTCGGTCAAGCGGCGCAGGTTGGAGCCGTCACGTTTCGCGCGATACACATCGAAATCAAACAATCCCCAAACATAGCCAAGCGAGCGATCCGGTTTCTTCGGGCATTCGACGCCTTTTTCGTGCGTGGAGGAAAAGATCAGCTCGTCCGTGCCGGGAATGAAAAAGGAACAAGTGGTGGCGCCATGGCCGGTGCTCACCAACTTCAGATTCTTGCCGTCGGGAGTCATGGTGAAGATCTGATCGCACAAAAAGCTGTCACGCGTGCATTGAAGCGTGATCAGCTTGCCGTCGGTGGAGAAATAGGCTTCGGCATTTTCTCCGGCGAAGGTGAGTTGCGTGATATTGGCCAGATGCTTTTCACCGTCGTAGTGCAGAGGCTCGGCGGCCAAGGCCAGGAGCGAAAATGCGAAGAGCGAAGACAAGAAGAGCAGTGTGCGGGGAACGGAAGATGTCATGCGGGACAGGTCCTGATTAGGCGGAACCGAAAATTGAAAAATGAAAATCGAAGGCAGAGAGAAGAAACTCCAAACTCAAACAGCAAACTTCAAAGTGGAGGGTCGGCTGCTCAGCTACTGTGCTCGTCGCTTGAGATTAGCAGCCGACACCGCAGTTGGATCCGGCGGGGTCTCAGCAACAACATACCTGCGTAAGTGCGGACCCATAGACCCCGCGTGGCGAGTTAAGGGGTTAGTGGCCGGGAGATTTTAGCACGGCGTGGGTGATTTGCTCCTGGCCTTCGCGCATATAATGAACTTCCACGCTATCGCCGGGGGCGTATTTGCGCAGGGCAAAGACGAAATCGTAGATGTTGTTGAGCTTCACGTCACCCATCTTGATCAGCAGATCGCCGCCCTTGATGCCGGCGGTCTGAGCGGGGCCGCCTTCGCGTACGCCGGACAGGCGCACGCCGATCAACGAGTCGGGCTGCGCGTAGTCGGGAATGGTGCCGAAGGTGACGCGGAAGCGCCCCCCTTGATCCGGCGGCGGCTCGGTGGCCTTGACGAACGTGAGCGGTTTGCCGACGTTGTCAATGTCGCGGGTGAGATTGTCGGTGAAATGCACGACGCGCGCCATGTCGGGATAGTTGATCTTGTCCCAGTCGTCGGACGCGCGGTGATAGTCCTCGTGCGCGCCGGAGAAGAGGAACAGCACCGGCTTGTCGGCGAGGAAGAAGTTCATGTGATCCGAGGGACCGTAGCCGTCGCCCTTGCAGGTGATGGCGAAGTCCACGCCTTTGTTCGCCACGGTGACGATGCTATCGAATTCCACGGCAGTCTTGCAGCTTTGCACGCTGAAGCTGTTGTTCTTGACACGGCCCACCATGTCGAGGTTGAGCATCGCGCGGACGTTGTCCATGCCGAGGGGAAAATCCTTGACGAGGTGCCCGGAGCCGCCGAGGCCGGTCTCTTCGGCGGTGAAGGCGACGACCATGATGGCGGAATGCACCGGCTTCGCCGTCAACAGGCGCGCGGTTTCGAGAATCGAAGCCACGCCGCTGGCGTTGTCATCGGCGCCGTTGTGGATCAGGCCGGGCTTTTCCTCAAGGCTGCCGCTTTGCCCATAGCCCAAGTGGTCGTAATGCGCGCCGAGCACGATGACCGAGTTGGGATCGCCGGGAATGACGCCGCCGACATTTTTCACGTCCTTGGATTCACGCGTGAGATCGGTGGAAACGCTGACCACGACGCCGCTGTCGGTGATGGACATGCTGCGCGGCTGGGTGTTGCTGTCAATCGAGCGCTGCAGTTTGTCCAGCTCAAACTCGGGAAACAGCTTTTTCACGGCGTCGCGCGTGATGCGCAGCGCAGGAATGCCGCAATCAATGTAGGGTTCGTCAGAGCGCGGAGCTTTCAACTGCTCAGCCTCGGTGCCGGCGTAGATTGGGCCTTCGACATACAGGATGGCGATGGCGCCTTTCAGTTTTGCATTGCCGGCTTTGTTGCGCATTCCGGCGTGCGCGGTGTAATTCGTACCTTCGAATTTCGAGGTCGTGTCAAACTCGCCGGGTTCGCCGGTCATGCAGAGCACGATGGCGCCTTGCGTGGTGAGATCGGCAAAGTCATCGTAGTTGTATTCGGGAGCGATGATGCCGTAGCCGGCGAACACGACCGGGCCGGTGACGCTGCCGGGGCTGGCGAAACCCGCCGGCATGATGCCGGCGGCGGTGTCCACTTTGACATCGCCCTTTGATACGAAGTTATTCGGTCCAAGCTGCACGCCCCAGCCCATGGTGAAGGGTTGGAAGTAGCTGTCCCCGAACGCGGGCGAGAGGCCGATCGCCTTCATCTGCTCGGCAATGTAGCCGGCGGCCTCGTCCAGGCCCTTGGTGCCGATCCCGCGGCCTTCGCAGGCGTCATCCGCCAAATACTGGACATGCGCGCGCAGTTGATCCTCTACTCCGTCAGCGGTTGCCGTCTGCCAGAGGGCGGCGCAGGCGACAAACAGGGGAAAAAGAAAGCGTTTCATAGGAATTAGGAAAGTTGAATCGTGCTTCAGAACAGCCTAATTTGCCAACATTTACGCCCAATTGCAAGTGGCGCACGTTGCCAAATTGGGAAATTGTGTTATATTATTTGAAGTCCGTCGGACAACCTGTTGAAGGACGTAGGTTTAGCAGTGGATAAGGGGAGTCCAGTTACCATGGTACGTCAAACATCTGACGCCCGCCGTGCAAGTGCCGCCACAATGGGTACTGCACGCGAACCGTCTGCTGAAGAGAGCGCGTTCAAAAACAACCCGTTGCGCTTCCTCGAACTGGCGCGGGATTGGGCGGCGGGAGGCAATTCGCCGATGCCGGAGCAGGAAGCATGGCTGCGCGAACTGCCTGTTCGCCGCATCCGTCGGCCGGAGGAGGCGCGGGCAGTAGTGTGGGATTTGCTGTCCCACTCGGAGCGTGGGCGTGCGCTTGCGTGGCTTGACAAGGTGGGCTTATTGGAGGAGATCATTCCGATTTGGTTTGGCGGCGCCGAGCTGCGGGCACTCCGGTTGCGCGCGGTGGAAGAGGTGCACAAGGAGCGGTGGGCGGAAAAGCTCTCGAAGAAAGCGTTTTCGCGCTTAAATGCCGCGATGGATGAGCGCACGGACGGGGGACTCAGCGGGTGGGGGCTGACCGCGTTGGCGACGCTGCTGCTCGAAAGCAACGGCTACACGGAGCGCTATGGCGAGCGACTCAATGAAGAGCTGCGGGAACTAGGCGCGACGGATGCGGAACGCATGAAGATTCTGACGGCGACCATCGAGTACCCGTTCCTCCACATCGCCTTGACGCACGCGAGTGAGACTATCGAGCAGAAGTTTTCGCCGGTGACGATTGTGGCGGCGCTCTCCACGCTGTATGCCGATGACCGGGCCGCCAATGATCTGCGCGTCAGAGCGGTACAGAGAGCGGATCAGCTGTTGACGCGATGAAGCTGCGAATTGATATCTGGCTGCACCGGCTCTTTCACCCCCATCCTTAATCCTTCCCCCACAAGAGTGGAGGAAGGTGGTTTTCAGATTAGCGATTGAATTTGATTTGATATGAAATTACGCATTGACATCTGGCTGCACCGGGCGCGGATCTTCAAATCGCGGACGCAAGCGACCGGCGCGTGCCGCGACGGGAAAATTCTGGTGAACGACAAGTTTGCGGATGCGGGCGATCACGTGCAGGAAGGGGATGAGGTGAAGATCCGCCAGCGCGGGTTGTACCGGGCGTATCGCGTACTGGAATCGGCGGACATCAATCTCTCGAAGCAGGACGCCAAGCGAATGTACGAAGAAATTACGTCGCCCGACGTGCTGGAGAAATTTCGCGAAGTGGAAACCGCGAACAAGGTCTGGAAACTGACGGCAAAGAGCGGTGATGGCGCGCGGCCCACAAAGAGATCGCGGAGGGAGCTGGACAAGATCCGGGGGCGGTAGAAGAAAACTTGAAATAAGAAATTTGAAACTTGAAAGAGAATAGGGCCGGGCGCCCTATTTTTTTATGGATAAAAAGCAGACGTCAAGAGGACAGGAGGTCTTCGGCGGCGCGGATAACGTCTTCCATCGGAATCTTGCCGATGCAGCCTTTGAGCGCGCAGTCCGATTCGATGCAGTGGGGGCGGGTGTGGCAGGGGGCGACAAGGACGACATTGCGGAGATTGTTGGGATCATTCCAGTTGGCAGGATTGCCGGGGCCGAAGATGGTTACGGTAGAGAGGCCGCAGGCGACGGCGATGTGCTTGGGACTTGAATCCGGGCCGATATAGAGTGCGCAACGGCGATAGAGCGCCGCGAGTGTGGGAACGCGGGCGTCGGCGAGATGCGAAACGGGAGATAAGAGTTTCTGTTGGATCTCTTCGGCAAAACTTGTTTCGCCGGGGCCAGAGGTCAAGACGATGGTGTGATGTTTTTGTCGCAGTGCATCAATGACGCGAGCGGCTAACTCCGCGGGATAGCGCTTGGCTGGGTTGGCACTGCCGGCGGCGACGGCGACAAGCGATTGGCCCTTAGGAAGCGTGCTCAATAATTCTGTGACCCGAGCGGCTTCGCTGAGATCGGCGCGGTCGGCGAAGATTTCCAACTCGCGGCCAACAGAGGGAATGCCCAGGCGACGCAGAATTTCGAGACGTAGATCCACAGCGTAGGTGTTCTCATCACTGGCTTCTTCGACGACGCGATGGGTGTAGGCCCAGCGGCGGCCAAAGCGATCCAAGCCCACGCGAACTTTCGCGCCGCTCAAAAACGCAAACTGTGCGCTGCGGGGATTGGAAAAAAAGTCAATAGCCCAGTCGTACTTTCGCGCGCGGAGTTCACGGAGGAATGGCAACAGTGTGCCTTTGGTGCCGGATCGCGGGGCAACCAGCAAGCGATCCACGAGCGGATGCCCCCACAGCACTTCGTCGGTGGGAGATTCCGCCAGGAAATCAATTTTCGTGTCGGGGAATTGTGCGGCTAATGCGCGAAGGGCGGGAGTACAGAGCAGCGCGTCGCCGATGCGGCGCAGCTGAATGACGAGGATGCGCGCGGGCGAACCGTCGCGACTTAGATCCGGCTGGCGGCGGCCGCGGAGGAGCATGACCGGGGTGTAAAGGGCAGTTCAAGCAGGGCGGTGCGGTCGCCGCTGAGCGGCAGGGCTCGCACGAGCAAGTGATCGTCGGAAATGTGAACGGTCAGGAAGTGATACTCATCTTCAGCGTTGGTGAGTTTGGAACCTGCGCCGCCGGAGACAATGTAGGTCACGCCGTCGCGATTTTCGGAAAGCAGAGAATGGATATGACCGGAAAAGACGGCGGTGACATTGCGCTGAATGAACATCTCATGCAGGCGCAGCGCGTGCTCGCGACACTCCATGACATAGGACATGCCGGGACGAGGGTCGAAGATGGGTTTATGGCAGAAGACCAGCAGGAAGGAGGCGGTGTCATCCGCCAATGCCTGCTCAAGCCACGCAAATTGCTCGTCCTTCAAGGATCCCCAGGCATTGTTGAGCAAAACGAATTGCACGGGACCAAAACGAAACGCGTGATTGTCCGCGCCGAAGAGCGAGTGAAAGTAGCGCAGATCCAACGCAGCATCGTGCACAATGTCATGATTTCCGGGAATGGCTGAGAGCGGAACAGGCACGTGGCGCAGCAGCCGGCGCACGCGGCGGTAGGGCAGCGCTGAGGCGCTAATTGAGAGGTCGCCGGAGGAGAGTGCAAAGAGCGGCTTCCGTGTGCTCATCACCTGCATGAGCGCGCGAAAGGCAAAGTAGCCGCCGCGGCGTGCTGTTACCGGAGATTCGGCGCCGGTGACATCGCCGAAAACGATGAAGTGATACTCGTTTTGGTCGGCGACGGTGATAGGAGAGCCTTGCCATTTCGACAGATCATCAAAGCGGCGAAACTCCGGGCCGGCGAAGCGATACTCTCGATCTGTCAGCAGTTCTTTGGGAATCGAGCGGCCATAATACAAGCGGTAGAGCAGCATTGCAGACGCGGCAACGACGATCAGCAGCATCACCCATAAGCTGTACGACGTCTGGGGAACTATGTCCGGCGGAAGAAACTCTGCGGGCGGCCAGAAAAGCGAGCCGAACCAGATGCCTGAGGCGAACATCAGCGGAAAAGCCCAGCGTGGCTGCTTGCTCAGCGCCGCGAGGAGAATGGCAACGGCGAGAAGTAAAGCGAAGCCCGTGGCAACCCAGCCGAGTGCGGGGACTTCGTAGCGGCCGTCGAGGGTGAACGCACCGTAAACGGTGAGCACAACCGCCGCGGCATACAACGGCAGCAGCAGAATCCAGCGGCGCGGTTTGGGGAGATCGGGCGCGAAAGATTCGACCACGAGATCGCCCGCCAAGAGCGCCAGTACCGGCGCAAGAACGGCGGCAATTGCATGAAAGCCGGTACCGGAGATAATCGCGAGGAAGGAAGTGACGGCAAGGGTGATCAGCGCGATCAGATGCCACGGCTTAACACGCTCGCGACCGAATAACAAGAATGCGAACACCGACAACAAATACACGCGCCACGGTGACAACAGCGCGGTGGTCATGACGCCGAACCCATCCGTGGGAACCGAAAGCGCAGGGAGAAGCGAACCGCCGAGCACGTGGAGGAGCGCTCCGGCCGCGTAGGACGACAACAAGAGAAGGCCGGTGCGAGTGCGATGAGCGGATGACTCCATCGCGAGCCAAATCGGGAGCAAGAAAGCAAGCGAGCCGGGAAAGAGATAGAAGGCTAAGCCGGAAATCAACAGCAGCCCGGCGAGCATGGCGAGGAAGAAGCGGCGGTTTTCGCCGTTTCCGCGGACGGCAAACCAGATGGCCGCACAGATCAGGAGCAAGAGCATCGCGACGGGTAGCAGTCCGGGATCCGACACGAGAATGCCGGTGGCGGGAAGCGAACAGAAGACCGCGGCGAAGTAGATGCCGCGCCCGGGAGCAAGCGCACGCTCGGCGGCGTCGTAGATCAGACTGAGCGCCAGAATGCCGACGGCGAGCGAAATGGGAAGGAAGGCGTGCTCAAGGTGCGGCGCGCGAAAGGCTGCCCTGAGAAACGGTCCCCAGCCAAGTGCCGCGATCACGAGGAACAACCCAGCGCCGAACAGCTTCTCCAAGCGCAATGGCGAGGATGCGGAACTCATGAAGGCGCTGCCAAGGCGGCTTGAAACAGATGCTCGAACTGCTTCATCGAGTGATCCAGACAGAATTCGGTTTCGACATGATTCTTCATGGCCACTCCGATGGCTCGGCGAGCGGTGGGGTCTTTCAGCAATTGATCTACGCGTTGGGTCATGCGACTGACATCGCCGGGAGAAAAAGAGCTGGACGCAAGATCTCCAGACATGATTTCGGGCACGGAACCGACGGCGAAAGCAAGACTGGGAACTCCAGCGGCCATCGCCTCCAACAAAACATTCGGTGTGCCTTCCTGATCGGACGTCAAGAGAAAGAGATCCGCATCGCCCATGACTTCGGCGAGATCGGGGATAAAACCGGCGAACCGAACGTGCTTCGCCAAGTGCCGCGACAAGAGCTGTTGTTCCAATGCATCGCGGTCAGGACCTTCCCCGGCGATGAGGAAGCGAAGATTCGGATGTTGCGGCATCAACCGCGATGCAAGATCAATTACCCGCTCGAAGCGTTTTTGCGGCTCGACGCGGCCGGCAGCCAGAATCAGCGGAGCATCCGTCGGGATTTCGAAACGTCGGCGCAATTCGCCGAAGCGCTGCTTGGAGATCCGAACCCCGTTGTGAATCACCTGCGTCCGGGACATGTCGAAGCCAAGACTCGCGTACTCGTTCCGGATTGCTTGCGCGTTAACGACCAGCCGCGTGACAAATTTCTTGAGCAGACGGCGGTGGTGAAAGCTCTTGCGCAGAAGTGGGAAGCCGTGGCGAGCAACTACAGGAATGCCAAGCGATTTGGCGGCGCGGCCAAAGTGCCAGGCTTCCTTGTTGAAATTTGCGACCACCAGCTCAATCCCATGGGCCTCAAGCAGGCGGCGGGCTTTGCGCACAACGAACGGGTTAAGGTCGCCGCCGAAGGGAAATTCTTCGACGTTGAGGCCGCGCCCGCGCGCGGCGGCGATGAGTTTCGAGACCGGACGGCCGACCACCCGCACCTCATGCCCGTGCGCCTGAAACCACTCAGCGGCATCCACCGACCACTTCTCGCCGCCACCCCAGCTTTGAGGCCACGCCGAGTTGACGAAGGCGAGTCTCACACTTTGGCTTCCTGCTCCAGAATTGGCATGAGCGTTCCGTAAAGCGGACTGCGCGCAAGCAGATCAACGTGCGTTCCGGTGTCCACCATTTGTCCCTCGTCCAGCAGCACGATGCGATCGGCGTAGCGAATTGAACTCAGGCGATGCGCGATAATGATCACGGTGCGCGCTTTGAAGAGCTCATCGAGCGCGCGCTGAATCAGCCGTTCGGACTCGCTGTCGAGCGCGGACGTGGCTTCGTCAAAAATCAGGATCGGCGAATTCCGCAGAAGCGCACGGGCGATGGCGATGCGCTGCCGCTGGCCGCCGGAGAGCTGGGTGCCGCGCTCGCCGACAACGGTGTCCAGACCGCGCGGCATATGCTGAATGAAATCGGCGGCGTGGGCGCGACGGATGGCGTCCTGCAGCGCATTCTCATCTACTTTGCCCAGGCCATAGGTGATGTTGAAGCGCACCGTGTCGTTGAAAAGAAAGACGTCCTGACTCACGGTGCTCACGAGGCGGCGCAGCGAACGCAGCGTGACATTGTTCACCGGCTGGCCGTCAATCCGCAATTGCCCGCGCTCGATTTCGTAAAAGCGCGGGATCAGGCTGGCCAGCGTGCTCTTGCCGGAGCCGCTGCGCCCGACCAGCGCGACTTTTTCGTGATGACGAATGGTGAGATCAATGTCCTTCAACACCCAGTCCGGCGATGAGGGATATTTGAACCAGACGCGGTCGAACGCGATCTCGCGGGTGAAGGAATTCAGCTCGGTGCCCTGCTCGTCCACCGGCTCGGGCGTCTCGGCGAAGACCAGTTCAAGGCGCGCGCCGGCGGCGGAGCCGACCTGCATGTTGTTGAAGATGCCGCCCACGCCGCGAATCGGCGCGAGAATCGCGAACAGCACGACGATGAAGCGAATGAAGTCCTCGGCGTCGAGCAGCTCACCGGAGAGCACTTGCTGTCCGCCGAAGAGCAGGACGAGGGCAATGATCACCACGCCGATGGTTTCGGAAAGCGGCTGGGCCAGGCGGTCAAGGCGAACCAGACGCAAGCCGTGGTGCAGCAGTTCGTCGGAACGCTTCTCGAAACGCTTCACTTCGAAGCCTTCGGTGCCGGAGGCTTTCACCAAGCGCGCGCCGCTGATGGCTTCCTGCAAGTGCGTAGAAACTTCCGCGAGCTTGGCCTGAATGCGGCCGCTTTTGCGCTTCAAGCTCTTGCCGGTCATGCGATAAATGACGCCGAAGAGCGGCAGGATGATCAGCGCCGTGAGCGTAAGCTGCCAGGAAATGGAAATCAGAATGACGAGCAGCGTGATCACGGTGAGCGGGTCGCGAACCACTTGCGTGAAGACGCGCTGGAACATGACGCTGACGACGTTGACGTCGTTCATCACGTTGGACATCAGCTCGCCCGTGGAGCGCTTGTCGAAGTAGGAGTAGGGGAGATGCGCGAGATGTTCGAAGAGTTTGTCGCGCAGGTCCTTGATCATCCGCTGCTCGACGTACGAGACGAAGTGCATCTGCCCGTAGGCGAAGACATTCTTCAGCGCAAACACGATGATCAGCGCGGTGCACAGCCGCGGCAGCATATCCAGCGGGTTCGTGTTGCCGCCGGAGAGCCATTGCCATGACCCGGCTTTCAGCGATTCGTAGATCCCTTCGGCCCCCGGCACCGGAACGGGAACCGTTTCTCCCTGGCCCGGCAAGAAAATCACCTTGAGCACGGGCGCGACGAGCCAGAGCGAAAGCGCGTTGAACGCCACATAAAAGAGCGTGCACGCGCCGGTCGCCACGAGGTAGGCGGGGTAGCGTTTAAAGGGATTAATGAAACGAAGATAGGAAGTCATGGAGACGGGCGACGGTTGGGGTTCTCGCGGTCGAACATCCAACGAAGTGGATTCGTCACGATGTAATTCCGAACGTTGCCAAGTTCATCACCCGACCTGATGACGCGGTCATAATAATCTGCTTGCCACAGCTTGTAATGAAAGGGTGGCCAGCCACTCTTTTTGACGCCGGAGATGTCGTTTACAGTGGTCATGGATTTGAATGCTCCAACCACATCGCTCAGAGCCGTACAACCTTCCGTAGGTACACCCCTTGTGGGTGTTCTGGAGGCAGGGGACTCAACTGTAAACAGCGACCCTTTTCCCAGCATTACATGTTGTTTGCCGATTCGGCTTCGCGGGGATGGAAGCTTGAGGTCACCGTTATTGACAATAATGATAGCGTGCAGATGATTCGGCATGACAATGAAGCTGTCCAGACGCACCGGCTGGAATCTCTCGGGAAGTTGTCGCCAAACGCTTTCGAGCATATGCCCAGCTTCGTTCAGATTCATCTCGTCTCCAATGACCTTCCCAAAGAGACAGAGATGGTCATGTACACAGATTGTGACGAAGTATGCTCCATCACTGGTGTAATCATGGCCCGGAAGCCTCAAGGATTTCGTTCGTGGAGACAAGGTAAGAGGAATTTGCTCGTTCAAGTGCGCCAGAACACCCACAAGGGGTGTACCTACGAAGACCGTGTCAATTCCAGGAATTCTTCCAGTCGTTTTCCCATCACATCCCAATTGAAGGTTTCGGCGATGGCTTGTCGGCCTGCCGCTGCCCATTGTTTACGAAGCTCGGGATGGCGGAAGGCGTCAACGATGGCTTTGGCCATGGCCTTGGGGTCGCCGGGAGGAACCAGTTTGCCGCGCACGTTGTCGGTGACGATTTCGGCGCTGCCGGGGATGGACGTGGCAATGATCGGCGCGCCCGCGGACCAACTCTCGAGAATGAAATTGGAAACACCTTCGCGATAAGAGGAGGACACGGCGAGATCGGCCTGCGAGAGCGCAGCGGTGAGGTTGGTGGTGAACCCGCCGAACTCGACCACGCCGGACAGTCCCAAATCCGACACCTGCCGGCGCAGCGGATGGAGACAATCGCCGCGGCCAAAGATGACGACGCGCAGCCGCGGAATGTCCTTCAAGGCCATCGCCGCAGCGTTGATCAGCACATCAAAACCCTTGTCGGAGTCTATGCGCCCGGCGGCGACGATCAAGAACTCGTCATCCTGTTTAAGTGGCGCGATGGTTTCGTTGCTCGGCTCGCTGTCCACGCCGTTGTAGATCACGCGAATGCACCCGGCCTTCACCCACGCGTAGCGGACCAGCGATTGCTTCACCGCTTCCGCATTCACTACGATCCCATCCGGGAAAACACCGTAGCGCAAGCGCTCTTTGATCGTATTGCGCAGCTCGCGGGTGATGCCCATGCGCATGACATATTTCGCGCGTGTGCCAAGCCGCGCAAAACCGGTCAGCCAATAGTCACGGCTGCGCGTGGGCAGCACGATGTCAAGATCGTGTTGCTTGATGAAGCGGCGAAGAAGGAAGACCGTTTTGACGTCGGCGTCATTGAGAAAAGGGAGCACCAACTGTTCGACCGGAGTGTGCAGGTGGCCGCGCCAGATCTCCGGATCGCGGATGGCCATCCACACCTGATGCCCGCGCGCCTGCAACGATTCAGCGGCGCGCAACGTCCATTTTTCGTTTCCGCCCCAGACGCTGGAGGAGTTTATGAAGAGGATTCTCAATTCGCAAGACAATGATGAACCTGTAAATATGGAGAAATCCTGCCGGAAAGTCAAAGGAGGCAAGCCAGCAGGAAACTTGAACTCTTAAACTTCAAACGTCACTCGAAGTCTTGCGGTTGATAGTTGATAATTGATGTTTTCCGTGTATTTCTCCCTGCTAAGTCTAAATTAACCTTTCCCTTGACTCCATGCACTTTTTTTTGCATATTTCATCCGCAAAGATGGGAGAGATGGCTAACAATGTTAGAAGCCTCTAACATTTGCTTCCATCCAAATGTTTTTACAGGCAGTTAAAATGCAATACGCCGCTGATTTTGGAGGCGATGGAGCGGGGGTAGCGCTCTCCTCGGCTGTCCCCTTGGATCAATTACCGATCGGATCGCGTTGCCGGGTCGTGGCAATGGACGAAACGTCGGAGAATTTGCTCCGGCTGATGGAGATGGGGCTCATACCGGGTGTGTTGGTCGTGATCGAACGCACAGCGCCGTTTCGCAGTCCGTACAGCTTGCGGTTGCCCGGATGCACCTTGGCGATTCGCCGCGATGATGCTCAACGCGTGCTGGTCGTGCCGATGCCTGATGAACCTACATCTTCTCTGAGCTAAGCGACCTTGACTGTTCTGCCGAAAGTCCCGCTGCCGGTTGCCGAGGTCCGTTCCACACGACGGCTGATTGCGATTGCGGGCAACCCGAATGCGGGCAAGACCACGATATTTAACGCGCTGACGGGCACGCGCCAAAAAGTGGGCAATTATCCGGGCGTCACCGTCGAGCGTAAGACGGGACCGCTGCGGCTGCCTTCGGGCGAGGTCGTGGATGTTGTAGATTTACCCGGCTGCTATAGCTTGGCCGCACGCTCGCCGGACGAGCAGATTGCGCATGACGTGCTGCTGGGCGAACTGGACGACCGCAGGCCGGACAAGATTGTTGTCGTGTTGGATGCCTCGAATCTACAGCGGAATCTGTTCCTCGCGACGCAGCTGCGCGACTTGGGAATTCCAATGGTCGTGGCGCTCAATATGATGGATGTGGCTCGCGAGCGCGGCGTGGAAATTATTCCGGAGAAACTCTCCGCTGCCATCGGCTGTCCGGTGGTCACGCTGGTGGCACGGCGCGGCGAGGGGCTGCCGGAACTGATTGCACAACTGGAAGAAGATCCGTGCGTGCGCTGCGATTGCGGCATGCCGCGGTTTATTGATTGCCTGCCCGCGGAACTGGAAGCCCCGGTGCAGGCGCTGGCGGAAGGGCTGATTTCGAGTGGCATGGCTGACGAGCAGACCGCGCGTTCGGAAGCGCTGTGGCTGCTCGTTTCGTCGTTTGAAGGGGACGATGCGGTGAAGATCACGCCGGCACGGTCGGCGTTGATCAAACGCGTGCGCAAGCAGTTCAAGCTCTCGAGCAGGCAAGTGAGAGCGATCGAAACGAGCGCGCGCTATCGCTATTTGAAGGACATGATGTTCCTCGCCTCCTGCGTGGAGCAGGATCTGCCGCACCGTCTGACGAATCGCCTCGACAGCGTCCTGCTGCACAAGGCGTTGGGGCCGGTGATCTTCCTCGGGGTGATGGCGTTTGTGTTCCAGTCCATCTTCTCGTGGGCAGGGCCGGTGCAGGATGCGATTGACTTTGCGGTGCGGCAAACCACGAGCGGAATCGGCCAGGTTTTACCGGACAGCATGTTCAAGGGACTGCTGCTTGACGGAGCCATCGCAGGTGTGGGGAATGTGCTCGTCTTTCTGCCGCAGATTCTGATTCTGTTTCTTTTCATCGGGATTCTCGAGGACGTTGGCTATATGGCGCGGGCAGCGTTTCTAATGGATCGCGTGATGGCGCGCGTGGGACTGGATGGGCGCGCGTTTCTGCCGCTGCTTTCGAGTTTCGCCTGCGCGATTCCGGGGATCATGGCAACGCGGACGATTGCGGGACGGAAAGACCGGTTAGTGACCATTCTCGTTGCGCCTTTGATGTCGTGCAGCGCGCGCTTGCCGGTTTATACGCTGGTGATCGGTACGGTGTTCGTGGCACAGAAGCCGGTGCTGGGCGTGTTCACGGTCGGCGGGCTGGTGCTCATGAGTATGTATGTGCTCTCAATCGTCACCGGCGTCACGATTGCGGCGATCTTCAAAGCGACCATCTTGAAGAGTCCGCGGCCGCCGCTGTTGCTCGAACTGCCCACCTATAAGTTGCCGTCGCTGAAGACGCTGGCGCTGAACGTGCTGGACCGGGCCAAGATGTTTGTGATTCGCGCGGGAACGGTGATTCTGGCAGCAACTGTAATCCTGTGGGCGGTGATGCACGTGCCGCTGCGCGCGACCGATACGTCCGCATTTGACAAGGCGCGGCAGGAGCTCAGGCAGAATTCGCAGCTGGATCCGGCGGCAAGAGAAACGGCCTTGGCACATGTTTCCGGACTGGAAAATGCGGCGAAGCTCGAGAACAGTCTGGGCGGCGGCTTCGGTAAGCTGATCGAACCGGCGATTGCGCCGTTAGGATTTGATTGGAAGATCGGCGTCAGCATTATCGCCAGTTTTGCGGCGCGCGAGGTGTTCGTGAGCAGTCTGGCGGTGATTCACGGCGTCGGAGATGCGGATGAGCATTCGCCATCCTTGCGGGAGACGCTGCGGGCGCAGGTGAATCCGCGCACCGGAGGATTGCTGTTCACGCCGCTGGTGGGACTTGCTTTGATGGTTTACTATGTGCTCGCAATGCAGTGTTTGTCCACCGTGGCGATTGTGCGCCGGGAAACGCTGGGGTGGAAGTGGCCGGTGTTCATGATCGCATACATGAGCGTGCTCGCGTGGCTCGGGGCGTTTGCGGTGTATCATGGTGGCAAACTATTAGGACTCGCCTGACGTGTCTCTATTGATGGACACACTATCGGTTGGTCTGGTCGTCGCTGCTGCGGTTGCCTATCTGGTCTTCCGCAAGGTGCGAGCGCTGAAGAAAATCAGCCGCGACTGGGCGACCGGCCATGCCGCTTCATGCGGTCATTGCCCGGCGATCCAGATCCGCCAAGCGCAGAGCCGAAAGTTGGAAATGGGGAATATGAAGTAGAAGATCAGAGCAGATGTGATAAGGGAAATGGGCGGCCAATCGGCTGCCCATTTCTAATGCAAGAAGTGGAGGTCAGGGGCCGCCACAGCTATTACCTGATCTTTTCTGCCACAAGCAGCTCGAATTTGTCCATATTTTTTTGTAAATTGAACTCCAGCATGGCAAAACGGCGGGCATCTTGGCCGAGTTGGCGCCGGAGAGGCACATCAGAAACAAGTTCACGTACGGACCGCTCCAGTTCATCCAGCGTGGAGGCGCAGCTGCCCAAGCGGTGTGTGCGAATCAGGCGCTCTGGATCCACCTCCAGTGAAGCTACCGGGACTCCGTGGAGCCACGCCTGAATGAAGGTATTCGGAAAGCCTTCGATGGGCAAGCTAGTTTTGACATGCAGGTGCGCGGCGCGAAAGTAGCGGTCCACCTCCGCGAGCGGAATAAAGCCGTCATAGCGGAAATTCGCGGCCGTCCGGCCGGTTGCCTCGATGAGCGATTGGTAATGGGGGCCATAGATTCGCCCGAGCATGACGAACTCCGCGCCAAGATCTGAGCACCGTTTTGCAAGCTCCAGGAAAACTTCCGGCCGTTTGATCGCCTTCACGGAGTCAGCCCAAAGGACGACCGGCCGCCCTTCATGGGTTTGCACGTCGCCGTCCGGAACGGGGGGGTGGCTGTTGCGCAATAGCGACGATTTCAGGCCAAGCCGCGCGAGCTGTTCTATTTGATCCCGGTGCTGTGCCAACACCAGATCCGCTCCGGCACGACCCTTGCGAGCGATGTAATTCTGATAGGCATAGACGGGCAGCCGCTTCAGGAACAGCCCGGTCGAGAGTGCCCGCCGGCGATGCGCAAAGAGCGGCCAGCGATCACCGTCAATTTTGGATGCCGCGGCCCACACCACGATGCTGTCCCGGGGCTTCTCGATTACAGCGTACCCGACATAGGGATCGAACGTGCGCGTGTAAATCACATCAGGCTGGAGATCGTGCAGCAGCTTCCGCAACGGGGCACGGTTACCTTCCCAATACGACGGGTTCTCCGGCAGGGCGTGCAGGGTCACGCCGTCAAGGGGATTTGGTTGAGAGACTTGGTTCATCTCGCTGGCGTAATGCACATCCCAGCCGCGGCGTGCGAGTTCCGTTGCCATCATCCACGCTTGCGTTTCCGCGCCGCCCGTAAAGTGGGAGTAGTGATAGCGCAACAAGAAGAGGATTTTCTGTTTCGTCAAATTGCCGTCCTATGAAACACGTGTTGCTTGACTACGTGCGGTGCCCACTGGATCGGGGCGATCTGGATCTGGTGAACGAGAGCCTTGAGCAAGGCGAAATCGCGGCCGGTTCGCTTCGCTGTCGGGATTGCGGCAAGACGTATCCGATCATAGACTTCATTCCGCGCTTTGTGCCGACGAACAACTATGCCGATTCGTTTCTTTTTCAGCGCCAACATCATGCGCGGCTCCAGATGGACAAATACAGCGGCACAACCATTCAGGCGGATACGATCAGAGCGCGCACCGGCTGGGATGAACGGTTTGTAGCCGGAAAGACGCTGCTGGAGTGTGGCTGCGGAGCCGGGCCTGACACGCAGGTCTTGCTCGATTGGGGCGCGAGCGTCACGTCGGTGGATCTGAGTGGGGGAGTGGATTTCTGTCGCGATAATAATTATCCCAACGAGCGATTGAATATTCTTCAGGCGAGCATCATGAATCTGCCCTTGCGAGCGGAGTCGTATGACATCGTATACTGTCATCGCGTGATTCAGCACACGCCGAATCCCGCCGCGACCTTTCGGGAGATCGTCAGCTATCTCAAACCGGGCGGAACGCTGTTCCTGCATTCTTATGCCAGATCGCCGCGGCACTTATTGCAATGGAAATACTGGCTGCGTCCGCTCACCATCCGCGTGAATCATCGCCTGCTGCATCGGATCATCTCGATCTATGCACCAGCGCTGCATCCGGTCGTCGGGTTGCTCGACCGTAACCGTTGGACCCGCCAAATCAATTTTCATCTCCTGCCTTATCGCAATTATCAGCGGATTTTCCCGCAATTGTCGCGACAGCAGTTGATTGAATACGGTATTCATGATACCTTTGACGCACTTTCGCCCCGGTATGATTTTCCGAGTTCCGTGACCACGGTTGAGTCCTGGCTGGCGGAAGCCGGATTGGTCAACCCGCAATTCCACAGTAAGAGCCCCATCTGCGTGACGGCCCAGCGTCCTAAATGAGTCATTCCCATGTGCGGCATTTGCGGCATTCTTGATCCGCGCGGCGGCATTCCGCGGGCGCGCGTCGAATCCATGACCGAGATCATGCGGCATCGCGGTCCCGATGCGGGCGGCGTATGGCTCGACTCGACGGGAACCGTTGCGTTGGGCAATCGCCGGTTGGCCATTCTCGATCTCGACCCCCGCAGCAATCAGCCGTTCGAGAGCGACGACGGCACAATTGTCCTGACCTATAATGGCGAGATCTACAATTTCCGTGAGATCCGCCGGGAACTCGAGGCTAAGGGTCACACTTTTCGCACCGAGTCGGACACGGAAGTGATCATTCACGCTTACCAAGAGTGGGGATTAGACAGCGTGCATCGCTTTCGGGGAATGTTTGCGTTTGCCCTGCACGATAGCCGGAAGCGCCGCGTTTGGCTGGTACGAGACCGGCTGGGGATCAAGCCGCTGCTCTATTATCACAAAGATGACGTCTTCGCGTTTGCGTCCGAACTGCAGCAATTCACCGCAGACGGCGGCTTTGACAAGGAACTCGATGTCAGCGCGCTTTACGACAGCCTGACCTATCAATACATCCCCGCGCCCAAGACGGCGTTCCGCTACATCCGCAAGCTGGAGGCCGGACACTGGCTCCTTTGGGAAAACGGCGCCTTCCGTACACAGCGCTATTGGGACGTGCCGGCGTTTGGCGAAAGGCAGGTCACGGAAGGCGAAGCCGTCGCGCGGTTGCGGGACCTGCTGGACGAGGCGGTACGCTTGCGACTTATCGCCGATGTTCCCGTCGGCACGTTACTCTCCGGGGGCCTTGACTCCAGTGCCGTTACATGGTACGCGCAGAAGAATCACAGCGGCCCGCTGCACACTTTTTCCGTCGGCTTTGACGTTGCCGCGAACGACGAACTGGACTACGCGAACCTGATGGCCAAGACGGTTGGCAGCCTGCATGAGACTCGCACCGTTCGCCTCGCTGATGTCCAAGCCGAAGCCAAGACGTTAATGATGCTCTACGGCGAGCCGCACGGCGATTCGTCCATTTTCCCCACGACTCTCGTCAGCCGGATTGCCCGCGAAAAAGTCACCGTCGCGCTCTCCGGAGACGGCGGTGATGAAGTCTTTTGGGGCTACAAACGTTACCTCGCTTATCCGCTGCACAGTGGCCAGCGCGGGTTCCCGGGACGAACTTTTTCCCGACGTTTTTTGGAGCAAGTCGTACCGCTGACCTTGCGCGGACGGAATCGTCTCCTGCGTCGTCACCTCGACGAGTTTGACCTTTGGACGCTGCTGCTCGGAGGCCTTACCAAGGCGGAGAAAGAACGGCTCATTGCTCCTGACACTCTGGCACAGTTCAGAGACTACGACGACTACTGGGCGTTTCGCAGCTACTGGCGGCCGTCTTTACCGCTGGCGACACGCCTGCAGTACCTGGACTTGAAGACCTATCTGGCCGACGACATTCTGGTGAAAGTGGACCGGGCAAGCATGTCCGTTTCGCTCGAAGCGCGCGTTCCCTTGCTTGATCACAAGCTGATTGAAGAAGTGTTTTCCTGGCCGGACGCGGTCCGGAGCGATGGCCGCACGTTGAAGTACATTTTCAAGCAGGCTATGACCGGTATTCTGCCCGAGGCCATCCTTCATAAGCCCAAGCACGGTTTCAGTATTCCGTGGCGGGCCTGGATTCAGAATTGGAACGATTTCTCCGCTGCTCGCGGTGACGGCAATTTTTTCAAGCGTGATCTCCGGCTGCCGGAAATCTACCATGTGCTCATGTTGCAACGCTGGCTCGAACAAAGCCGAGGATAGAAGCGGATAGTGAGTAACGAATCTTCCTCGCCCACGGTTAGCCGCCCGAAACCCCGGCGGCGCATCGTTCAGAACACCTTTTTCTCGATTCTGACGCGTACGCAGGGCGCATTATTCTCGTATGCGTCCACGTGGCTGATGCTGCGCGCGCTGACGGTCGAGGATTACGGCTTGTACTCCGTGCTGTTCACGGGCACGCTGATCAATCTCTCGATGATCGTGCAGCTCGGGATTCCGAATCTGCTCGTGCGGTTCATCCCGGAATTCTATGCTCAGTCGCGATACAAGCCGATACACCGGCTGTTCAAGATGGCGAACATCGCGCAGACCGCCCTCGCCGTGGTGCTGTTGGGCGTCGTGTGGATCCTCGCGCCGCAGATTGCCAATCTGATTCACTTCCCTGGCCGCGAGGCGATTATCCGCGTCTTCGCCATCGGCGCGCTGGCCTATCTCTTAGGCGAGAATTTTCACGCGCTGCTGAAAGGCCTGTTCCGCCAGCGGATGATTTTCAACATTACGCTGGTGTACAACATTCTGCGACTGGCGGCAATTTTCTATGTCACCACCACATACAAGAACCTGATGAGCGTGGTGGTGGTGGAAGGCGCGCTGTATGCGATTTCCGTTGTGCTCTACGCCATCACCTATCACCGCCGGATCCATCCGCTGGTCGTGATGGACGAGCACCAGGGAGAGACGGTGGCGTGGTCGCGCTACACGCGCTATGCCGGACTGTGCTATGCGAACGAGGTCGGCGCGACGCTACTCAGCACGGCGACGGACCTCTTCTTGGTCTCCGCATTTCTGGGCGGATTTCAAGCCGGACTCTACGGTCTCGCCAATCGTATCATCTCGATGGTGCAGCACATGCTGCCGAACAAGATCCTGAGTGAAGTCATCGAGCCGCTGTTCTTCAGCGAGTACGGCGCGTCGAAAGAGAATGCGCGCTTCGGCTTTGACCTGCTGATGAAGATCTCGCTGCTGGTCACGCTGCCCATGGGAATCTGGTTGGGAATCATGGCGCGGCCCGTGATCGTGGAACTCTTCAACGCAGACTACGCGGACGCGGCGCCGATTCTCGCGATTCAAGCCTTCTTCCTGCCGATGGCGGTGTTGCGCTTTGCGCTGGGGCTGCTGCTGCAGAACGCCGAGCGGATTGATCTGCTGATTTACAGCAAGATCACCGGCGTGCTGAAGATTCTCGTCGGGTTGTGGCTCGTGCCGGCGTACGGCGTGATGGGAATGGTGTGGATTACCAGTCTCTCTCTGGCCGCGCAGAACCTCTTTAACTATGTTAATATCCGCGTCAACCTGAAGACCGGGATGGACCACCTCGGGCTGCTGCGCATCCTGAGCAACGGCGCAATTTCAGCCGTGTTTCTGTATCTGGTGCGCGATCACTTTCACGGCGTCCTCGGCCTCGCGGCGAGCGGGATTCTCTATTCAGCAGTGTACCTTGCGCTCAATGTCGTGCACAAGAGCTTTCGCCCGGAAGAACGCGCGTTTATCAATCAGCACCTTAAGCGGCCGATCTGGATCTTCTAATTCCCTATTTGGGCTTCGCGCTCGTGGCCATCAGGCGATGCTTGAGTCCGGCGAAGAGGGGGGTCTCAGCGGCCAGCTCCATGAGCAGTTGCAGGACCAAGAACCAGCGCGGTTTGTAAACCGCGGGTACTCCCCAGCGATAGATCTGAATCTGTTCGAAGCCGGCTTGCTTGAGATATCGAGTGAGCCGGCGTTTTGTATTGATCCGGTACGGCGCGCGGAACGTGCCTTCACTTTGAATGTGCGCGGTGCGCTTCACCCACTCGCGCTGATTCTTCGTCAGAAACTTATTCGGAAACATGAACGGGTTGAATACGCTGTTGGTGTTGATGATCACCCGTCCGCCGGGCTTGAGCACGCGATAGAACTCGCCGACGACAAAGGCCGGGTCCTCGATGTGCTCGAAGACGGAATCGCAGTAGATTCCGGAGAAGGTGTTGTCGGCAAAAGGCAGATGCTCCAACACCCCTTGCGCGCGATGGCGCATGGCCGGATTCGCCGCAACGGCTTCATGCAAAGGATCAATGCCGACCAGCCGTTCGAGCTTGCGTTCACGGTGACCGAGTGTGGTGTCTTCGCCGCAGCCTGCATCGAGCACAAGCTGCTGTTCGAGTCCATCCGCCCACGAGGCCATGAAGCGGTTATTGTAGTCGCCGTTCTTCTCGGCCAGCTTCTTCCAATAGGAACGAAACGGCCGCGGAACAGCTGCCAACTGCTGCTCATAAGTCAGTCGAAACGCGCCTTTGGGCAGCGGAGTCTGCACAGCTTTGCTCATCGGGCGGCCATCTCGCATCCGCTGTTGTCAACAGTCGGCAACAAATCTCCCTAAATTATCTGAACGAACGTGCAAACCAGTCTGACAAACCTTACTTAAAATAAGAGAATCTGGCACCTACGCAAGCCGGGAGAAGCGATTCGGTTGCTTTTCCCGCCGCAGTCCATATATTGACGAGAGGCAAGCGAAAATTAGACCAAGAGGCAACAAGCCATGACAACTCAGCGCATCCTGCTCTGGTTAACTCTAACTTTAGGGACTGTCGCTTCGGGATTCTGCCGGGTGATTCCCCAACCCGAGATTCTGATCCCGTTGGCACTCCGGGACGTGGAGATTCGGTCCGTTTCTGAGCGCGGACCGTTCGACGAGAATATCAACCTGCGGGTGAACTCTGACAATACCGCCCAGATTCAGAATGAGGAGCAGGTGTGCATTTCGCCGATCTTGGCGGATTACTTCGTGGCGGTTTGGCGTGACTTCCGGCTGGGCTACCGACGCGTCGGCGTGGGCTACTCACATGACAACGGAGCGACGTGGCATGACGAGCTGTTTCCCGCCATGTATTTTCCGTGGCAGAGCGACCCGGTTTTGGTTGTGGATGCCGACGGCAACTTCACGGCGATGGTGATTTCGTTGGATCCGGCGCAGGGCGGAGAGGACGGGTTGCTGCAAGTGTCGTCCTATGATGGCGGCGTGACGTGGCAGGACAGCGCGTGGGCGGCGCTGGCGATGGTGCCGGTCGGGTTCGAAGACAAGGAGATGCTGGCGGTTGACGTCTCAGGTTCCGAGTACCATGGGACCTTTTACTGCGCGTGGACGCACTTCTACGGCCCAGGGCCGTGGTACGACTCCACGCACGTTTGGCTGACCTACAAGCGCCCCGGCCAACCGTATAGTGATGAACATGTTTTGAGCCAAACGGCATCCAACCAGTGGCCGAACGTATGCGTGGGCGAAAACGGGCAGGTGTACGTAACGTGGGTTAGTTTTAGCTACAGCGCGGTAATGTTCTCGCGCTCGCTGGATGGCGGCGACACCTGGGCACCCGAAACGCAGGCGGTACCCACGCATTTCGCTTCCGTCAATATTGAGCCTGACCTGGCGATCTTCGCCTATGGTGCGATGGCGTGCGATCTCTCCAACGGCCCGCATCGCGGCCGGCTTTACATGATCTACACCGACTCGGATGATGATTTTACGGAGACAGATGTATTTCTGGTGCACAGCGACGATCAAGGCGACACGTGGAGCCCGCGAGTGCGGCTGAATGACGAGCCGCAGGATCATCACTATGACAATTTTCATCCGTGGATCAGCGTGGACGATTCGGGCCGCGTGTGGGCGGTGTTCTACGACCGGCGCAACGATCCGTACAATCTCCTGATGGACGTTTACTTCACGGTGTCGGAGGATGGCGGGCAGACGTGGCGGGCGAATGAGCGGATTACGACGGTTTCCAGTGATCCCGCGGCGGGGTCGCTCGATGCCGGATTGATCGGCGAATACATCGGCTGGCAAGCACGCGGCGACAAGGCAGTTTGCGTTTGGACCGATACCCGCTTGGGAAATCAGGACGCCTTTGCTTCGGTGATTGACAGCGTATTTATTATTGATTCCGCGCCCGATCAGCCGGCAAGTGTTCCGGCGGCGATGGCGCTGGCGGCGTTTCCCAATCCGGTGAACAACGCGACGACGCTGAACTTCACGCTGGCCCGTTCGACACGCGTTCAGTTAAAGCTCTATGACATCACGGGGCGATTGGTGCAGACCGGCGACCTCGGCACTCGCGCGGCGGGTGAACATCATCAAAACATCAGCCTGAACGGATTGGCGAGCGGGATCTATTTCGCCGAACTGGCTGGTGAGAACAGCGACGTTGCGCGAACGAAAATCATGCTCTTGAAATAGTGAGCGGCAAATTCAGCATGTTTCCATAGAGGCTCTTTCGTGGCACGAAGTCTTGCCGTGATGTTAACCGTCATTGGGTTCGGAACGACGGTGTGCGCGGCGCTGCCGGATGTGGCGTTGTTTGCCCCGGCCGACAGCAGCATCCGGCTGCCTCAAGGAGTGGTTAAGTTCTACTCGGTGAAAGCGGGCATTGATTACGCCTACATTCAGCCGCCGCACTCGCGCTATTTCACCTTTCCGGGGGGAGATTTCCGCAATTACTTCGCCACGACTTTTCGTTCCGACAAGATTCCCTATATCGGCGCGATGACGATCGCCACCGCTTTTCTGGTGGACGTGGATCAGGAAATTATGCGGAATGCGCAGCGCTTTGCCGATGACATCGGCCTCAAGCACACCAACAAGCAGAAGCCGGTTGTCAACTGGAGCGTGAAGGTGGGCGGAAAGGCGATCGGAGTTCCGCTGAACTTCCCGCAGGATCTGGAATCCGGCATGTACTTTCTGGGCGATGGAATTGTGCATAGCTCGGTTGCCATAGGACTGTGGGGCTATGGGAAGGTTGCCGCGGATGATCGCGCGATCCAGACGGGAACGCAGTGCATGGAAGCGATTGTCTGCACCGGCATTGCGATCCAGATTTTAAAGCACAGCTTCGGCCGCGAAAGCCCGCAAGTCGCCACACAACCCGGCGGCAAATGGCGGCCCTTCCCCGATCCGGCTCGATATCAGCTGCACACGCCGATCTATGACGCAATGCCGAGCGGGCATATTGCCACAGCGATGGCGACGGTGACCGTGATTGCTGATAACTACCCCGAGAAGAAGTGGATACGTCCCGTGGGGTATTCGCTGATGGGCGTGCTGATGTATGCGATGCTGAATAACGGCGTGCATTGGGCCAGCGACTATCCGCTGGGAATTTCGATTGGCTATGCATTTGCCAAGATCTGCGACAGTCGTTCGCACACGACTCTCCGCGCGTCCGCTCCGAATGAAAATCCGCCGCGCCAAGAGTCATGGCTGAAGGAAGTCGGAATACTGCCCTACGTTGGAAACGGCAACGCCGGGTTCACGGCATCGTATCGGTTCTGAGGCGCGGGCGTGAAGAAGTCGTTGAGAAGAGGTATGATCATTCATGCCTCTTCCTCTTTGGGGGGAGTAAGTACCTTCTCGGCATGAGGGACACCTTGCGGACATCAGGATACTCGTATCCTAAAGTAATATAGAAAGAAACCCTGTGAACAAGTTCGCCGAGCAGCTTGACAAACGTGTCGGTGAGTGATATCTTGATTGTAGGGGAAAACGGTCGGCCCAAATCTGTCTCGTGCTCTCCAGAATGACTTGGCAACTTAATAAATTTCAAGATCATGATTGTCGGCATTGGCAACGATATTTTCGAGGTCTCCCGCTTGGAGGATAAGCTGCGAGGAGACGGAAAACAGCTCCGGGAGTCCATTTTCACTCCTCGGGAGATCGTGTATTGCGAGAGCCAGCGCCACCCCGCCGAGCATTACGCGGCCCGGTTTGCCGCCCAAGAAGCGCTGTTGAAAGCCCTGGCCATGGATGGTCAGGGCGGTTTTGTCTGGCGCGAGGCTGAAGTCACGAATGACGATACCGGACGGCTGCACAGGCATCTCTATGGATCTTTGCTCTGCCGCGAGTTCGGCCAGCCGACGGAAGATATTTCTACTTTGGTGAACGACTGAACGAATTGCGCGGGCGACGTTGAGGGCTATCAGCTTAAAAGAGGAGGAAGCGTGAATCTCACTGTTCGTTTGGCATGCTTGGCCGGAATCCTGATGTTCCTATCCGGCGCACTCTTTATCGGATGCGGCGGCGCCGCACTCGATTATGGCCAGCCGCGAAACCTCGAAGCGGCCGAAGCGAACTTCGTCAACCCGGAATGGTATGACGTCTACGCCAACGATCCCGACGCCGCGGCAAAGAAGTACAAGGACAAAGTGTTTCAGGTGGACGTGAGGATTGCGGAGTTCACCGAGATATCCGGCGGCGTCGGAATCAAAGGGTACACGGGCGAGTCCGAACGCTTTCGGGTAACCTGCCTTTTCCCGCAAGCCGCCAGCAATCGCCTTCAGAGCTACAGCCCGAATGACCCAATCACGGTTAAAGGGCTGTTCCATCACATCGAAGACGCGTCAAACACCTTGGAACTCTGGCTGACGAGCTGCGTCATCGTACGACGGTAAAGGCTCAAGAAATGGCACCGATGCCGGAAGGCGCATTTCCGGAAAAGGCGAACCCGCCCACTCCATCGCAGGTGGCGGCAGTGCTGGGCGGAATGATGAGCGTCTGGAGTGAGTTCCTGCGCTTCATCAGCGAGCGGCATAGCCCGATTGTGGAAGAGTGGAAGTTCATGAAGTCGGGATGGGTGCTCGTGCCTAGGCGCGAGAGCCGGTAGTTACATCGAAGTCAAAGGACTGTTCGATCACATGCAGGAAACGGCCAATTCGTACCAGATTTACCTTCGCAACTGTATGCTGGTGCGGTAGATCTTGAGGTGGGCGCGGTGGTCAAATCCGCGCCTAAGATCACGAAAAAACAGGCTCCCCATTGCGGAGGAGCCTGTTGTCTTTCCTATCGCTCAGATTTCCTACTTCATCAGCACCATTTTGTGGGTGGCGGTGAAGCCGTTGGCTTCGAGCTTGTAGAGGTAGAGACCGCTGGGGAGACCCGCCGCACTGAAGTCGAGCGTGTGGCGGCCGCTGCTCAGGTTGCCGTTCACCAAGGTGCCCACTTCCTGACCCATGAGGTTGTACACCTGCAGATTCACGAAGCCGGATTCCACCAGATCAAACGTAATAGATGTTGTCGGGTTGAAGGGGTTCGGGTAGTTCTGATGCAGAGCGTACTCAGTGATCACGATTTGAGCGGTGGGGGTGGCTTCGATCGTGCGCAGCGAAGCCCGGCCACCGTTGATGTCCACGGCCACCAGCGAATACGTGTAGGCGGTGCCGTTGGTCAGGCCGTTGTCGGTCCACGTATAGGACGCACCGGACGTGGTGGAACCCTGGCCGTCAATCTCCGCGATTTTTGCGTGGTCGCGCAGGAGTTCGAAATAGTCGTGATTGATTTCCGAAGCGGTGGCCCAACTCAGGGTCACGCTACGATCTCCGGAGACCGCGGTGAAGCTGTTCAGCTCCACCGGCAATATGAACTCCAAATGGATGCAAACACAACAGCCCGTCGCGCCAGCGGCAGCCGTCAAGTCGGCCACGTACTCCGGCGGGTTAGAGACGAACGTCCAGTTGCCCAGCACCCAATTGCTCAGCGGCTCGCAGTTGATATCGCCGCAGTCCGCGCAGCCGGGAGTGATGGTCACCGTCGGAACATTATTCGAACCGTTTACCGGCACGATTACCTGTGTATTGACTGTATTGACTGCGGCCGACAGATGTGCACAGGCTTGGACATCCTGTGGCCCCGGGAAATCGGGATTATTCGGGACTAACGTCACCTGCTGATCAGGTATGCACGCGGACGCGCAGTTGGCCACGGTGATGGTATCCGTGTCCAATGTGACCGCGCCGTTTCGTGCCAGTGCCCTACCCTCCACGGTCACCCCCGTGGTCACAGTGATGGAGGCCAACGCAAGGATGTTTCCAAGGAAGGCTGAATTTGTACCGAGTGTTGCGGAGCTGCCGACTTGCCAGAAGACGTTGCAGGCTTGGGCACCTCCAATCAGGACCACTTGACTACTCAATGCCGTGACAAGCGTAGTCGCCATCTGGAAAATAAAGACACCGTTGGGGTCACCCTGAGCATCCAGAGTGAGAATTCCGGTTATTTCAAATGTGCCTGATGCGGAGTTGTATACGCCTGGCGTCACGGTCGTTCCGCCAAGCTCCGTAACGGTCGTATCAGGCGTTCGCCCTGCGGCATCATTGTACGCCGTAGTCAAGTCGTTCTGAGCCTGCAAGGCGACTCCGTCGGCTACGTGTTGCGTCCCGTTTACGATTCCGGGGGGAAAACCGGACACGTCTGATCCGGGACTCAGCCCCAGATCCCCATTAATGAGTGTGAAACCGGTGTTGGTCACTGTTTCACCAGCCAGAACCGCGAAGCCCGAGGCCGTTCCAAGGTTGACTGGCGTTTGTGCCAATGAACTGCCTGACCAAAGAGCAAGCAGACCGATTCCGAAAACTGTGAACATCCGTCTCATGACATTGTACATCCGTTTCATGGGATTCTCCTTTTCATCATTTCAATTATCCTATTCATCGTCGAACCTCAGGTTGCATGTCGTCACGCTTTGGCACAACTTGCGACATGAGATTAAGGTGTGATTGCGGTTCGTAAGCCGCTGTCCGTCCTCTGAAAGTTACTTGATCAGCATCATCTTCCTCGTTTGCGTAAACGCTCCCGCATCGAGCCGTGCAAAGTAGATTCCTGATGGCAGATCGCCCGCATCAAACCGCACCGTGTAATCCCCCGCCTCATAATGACGACGAGCCAGATCCCGCATCCACTGACCGCTCACATTGTACACAGACAGTGTTACCTCGCCCGCCTTTTTGAGACTGAACCGAACCGTTGTTACGGGATTGAACGGATTAGGATAGGCATTCAGGGAATAGTCTAATGGCACTGCCTCGTCGATGGCCGTTGCTAAAGGTATGGGCACGGTGATGGTATCCGTGTCTAACGTGACCGCGCCGTCCCGCGCCAGTGCCCTGCCATCCATTAACACCCCCATGGTCAGGGTGATGGAGCTCAACGCAAGGATGTTTCCAAGGAAGGCTGAATTTGTACCGAGTGTTGCGGAGCTGCCGACTTGCCAGAAGACGTTGCAGGCTTGGGCACCTCCAATCAGGACCACTTGACTACTCAATGCCGTGACAAGCGTAGTCGCCATCTGGAAAATAAAGACACCGTTGGGGTCACCCTGAGCATCCAGAGTGAGAATTCCGGTTATTTCAAATGTGCCTGATGCGGAGTTGTATACGCCTGGCGTCACGGTCGTTCCGCCAAGCTCCGTAACGGTCGTATCAGGCGTTCGCCCTGCGGCATCATTGTACGCCGTAGTCAAGTCGTTCTGAGCCTGCAAGGCGACTCCGTCGGCTACGTGTTGCGTCCCGTTTACGATTCCGGGGGGAAAACCGGACACGTCTGATCCGGGACTCAGCCCCAGATCCCCATTAACGAGTGAAAAACCGGTGTTGGTCACTGTGGAACCAGCCAGAACCGCGAAGTTAGAGGCCGTTCCAAGGTTGACTGGCGGTTGTGCCAATGAACTGCCTGACCAAAGAGCAAGCAGAACGATTACTGTGTACATCCGTCTCATGGGATTCTCCTTTTCATCATTTCAATCATCAGATGATACTGTCAACTGACAATAAAGTAACTATTTCGGCTATTGCAACATATTTTCACAAATTTTCGTAATTTGTTTCATCAATTAACAAGTATAAATGAATGTTTCGGATACTTTGGGGCTCTACCACAGTATTTCAAGTGGATACGATGCATCCTGCAATATATTTCCGCAAATGTTCCTAAATTGTTTCATCAATGAACAAGCATAAAGGAATGTTTCGGACACTATCACAGTATATCAAGTGGATACGAGGAGAGACATCCTGCAATATATTTCCGCAAATTTTCGTAATTTCTTTCATCAATTAACAAGTATAAAGGAATGTTTCGGATACTTTGGCGCTCTGCCACAGTATATCAAGTGGATACGAAGCATCATGCAATATATTTCCGCAAATTTCCGTAAATTGTTTCATCAATTAACAAGCATAAAGGAATGTTTCGGACACTTTGGCACTTTATCACAGTATATCAAGTGGATACGAGGAGATGCATCCTGCAATATATTTCCGCAAAATTCGTAATTTATTTCATCAATTAACAAACATAAAAGGAATGTTTTATGTACTTTGGCACTTTACCACAGTATATCAAGTGGATACGATGAGAGGCATCCTGCAATATATTTCCGCAAATTTTCGTAATTTCTTTCATCAATTAACAAGTATAAAGGAATGTTTCGGATACTTTGGCGCTCTGCCACAGTATATCAAGTGGATACGAAGCATCATGCAATATATTTCCGCAAATTTCCGTAAATTGTTTCATCAATTAACAAGCATAAAGGAATGTTTCGGACACTTTGGCACTTTATCACAGTATATCAAGTGGATACGAGGAGATGCATCCTGTAATATATTTCCGCAAAATTTCGTAATTTCTTTCATCAATTAACAAGTATAAAGGAATGTTTCTGACCCTTTGGCACTGTACCACAGTATATCAAGTGAATACAAGGAGAGGCATCCTGCAATATATTTTCGCGAATTTTCGTAATTTATTTCATCAATTAACAAGAATTACATGGATAAAGGAATGTTTCGGACACTTGATAGTGATTCTCAAAAGTAGGCCGACATGTTGGCGACGGACTGGATACGCTGGGGTTGGTTCATGTATCGGTGCAGGGCGGCGGCGATTTCGAGCAGGCGAGCGGGAAAACTCTGGACGAGGTTTTCTCGCAGCTCCAGCAACTGACGCGTCTGGATACGCTGGCGGGATGCCCGTAGAGAATGGACTCTTATTGCTCAAAACAGCGGAGGCCACAAGTGATTGTGGCCTCTGGTTTGCACCCTTAATCATGAAAAACAGGCGACCATCGTGGTCGCCGTTCCGTTTCGAATTGCGCTATGCAGAAATTGCCAACTTACATGTGGACATGCCCGGTAATTTCCCGGCGAGTGACCCGGATCCGGTCCGCATGGATGTCCAATTGATGAAATCCGGACCATAGTGAACCGCCGCTATTCAAGACGCGCGCCCCTCCTGCACGGTAGGCATTGGTCACATGCCAGTGTCCGTGAAGGACGATCTCAATCCCATGGTCCTTGATCACGCGAACGGTCTCGGCGCGATTGTCCAACCGCATCTCGCGCATCACCGCCGGGGTCATCGCCTCGCCGATCGCTTCGTCGGAGTACAAATAGTGATGCATCACCAGAATCTTGCGCCGATGCCGGACGTCGGGATGTTCTAGCAGAGACGTGAGGGACTCGACATTGACGTAGCCGCTCGATCCACTCAAGTTCTCGCCGATCAATCCAACGTCGCCGCTGCGAATCACGCTCGGCGCCATGCGCGCCAGCCGGAAAAGATTCACGGCTCTTGGAAGGAAATAATTGGAATCTACCCCGATGAGCGCAATGTCATCGGGCAGCAGTTTTGCGAACGGAAACCCGGCATGGTGTCCTTCGGCGACAATGTGCCTCGAAAACGCGTGCGGGAAGTGCATCCGAAAACTCCGCACGTCACGCAGGTATTTCTCGGCATCGTAAGACATCAGCTTGCGGCGAAATTGCCAGAGGGTGCTTGCCGTCGCCGCCAGTCCGTGCACGCTGCGGGCCCGTCCCAACACGGCTTTGGGATGTTGGAATGTCTGATAAATGAACCCGAAGATGTCATGATTTCCCGGAATGATGGTGAGCCGTTCGCTGTCATTGAACCCATGCTCATCCAACAGGCTGCGTACTCCCTGGAACTCCTCTGGGTGGGCTGAAGACGCGAGATCGCCGCTGATCACCAGATGATCCGCTTTGCTGACCCGCACGGTTTCGAGCAGAGAGGACACCCGCCGCGCATTGGCCGCGTTGAAGTGGAGATCGGAAAGATGAACAAGCTTCAGCATTGTGAAAAGTTCTTATGAGTGAATATGCCTCAACGCATAATTTAGCCTGTCAATATTAGTACAGCGTTAGGAAATAATAAAGGCGGAGTGAACTCCGCCTTCGCCGCAATACAAACAGGCGGTCATTCTGACCGCCTGCCCTGTTATCCTAAATACGTTCTCAGCGCCTTGCTCCGCGACGCATGTCGTAGGCGACGCAAGGCCTTCTCCTTGATCTGCCGCACGCGTTCGCGCGTGAGCTTAAACAATTCGCCGATCTCTTCCAACGTCAACGGATGCTCGCGGCCCAGACCGAAGTACAGCCGCACCACTTCCGCTTCCCTCGCGGAGAGCGTGGCCAGCGCGCGATCAATCTCCTGCCGCAGCGACTCGTGCATCAGCTTGAAGTCGGGCGGTGGCTGATTCTCGTTGTGAACGATATCCAGCAGGCGGTTGTCTTCGCCCTGCGAGAACGGCGCGTCCATCGAGAGGTGCCGTCCGGACATACGGAGCGTGTCCGTCACTTCGAGCGGCGAAATTTCCAGATGTTCGGCGATCTCGTCGGGAGTCGGCTCACGCTCGAACTCCTGTTCGAGGTTCGAGTACATCTTGCCGATCTTGTTCAGCGCGCCGACGCGGTTGAGCGGCAGACGCACCACACGCGACTGCTCGGCCAGCGCCTGCAAGATGGACTGCCGGATCCACCACACCGCATACGAAATGAATTTATAGCCACGGGTTTCATCAAACCGCTTCGCGGCTTTGATCAAACCTAAATTGCCTTCGTTAATCAAGTCTCCCAGCGACAGCCCCTGATTCTGGTATTGCTTCGCGACACTGACCACGAACCGGAGGTTAGCTTTGGTGAGCTGTTCGAGTGCCTGTTGGTCGCCCCGGCGGATCCGGCGGGCTAGCTTGATCTCCTCATCGGGGATGAGGAGCGGCACCTCGCCGATCTCCTGAAGATATTTCTCCAGGCTTTGGTTCGCCCGTATGTTCGCTTTCTTAGTAATCTTAGTCACTTAACATCTCCTGTTGCCTCAAAAGCTGATACTACCCTTTCACGTGCTTGTACGCCAGTGTCAACAAAAAGTTCCCGCCTGAAAATACAATACTTTAAGGCGAATGTCAAGAACGATCGGAGGCTCCGCCTCCAGGCATTTGGTGAAACGAACACTCTGACGATTATTTCAAGATATTCACTTTCCATTGCTATTTGAGGAGACCTTGACTATATTTGCCCTTCGGTTTAGAGATTTCTATCTTCTGTATCTTTTAATCCTGAGGTACGAAAGTGAAAAAAGGAACGTTGTTCTTCGCTCTGATGGTGATTGTATCCATCGCCCATGCCCAGCCCGACAGCCTGTGGAGCCGGACGTATGGCGCGACCTATACCGACGGGTGTAACTCTGTCGAGCAGACTTCAGACGGCGGGTATGTGCTGGCCGGTTACACGTCCTCCTTCGGCGCCGGGAATGCTGATTTCTGGCTTGTGAAGACAGATGCAAACGGGGACAGCCTGTGGAGCCGCACCTACGGCGGCAGCATGTTCGATTACTGCTACTCTGCCCAGCAGACTGCGGACGGTGGGTATGTACTGGCGGGAGGGACGAGTTCCTTCGGCGTGGGCGCACCGCCACATAACAATTTCTGGCTCGTGAGGACCGACTCTAACGGGGACAGCCTTTGGAGCCGGACGTTCGGCGGCAACCTCGATGAGCTTTGCCTTTCCGTCCGGCAGACTTCCGACGGTGGGTATGTTCTGGCAGGTAGCACGTCCTCTTTCGGCGCCGGGAATGTTGATTTCTGGCTGTTGAAGACGGATGCCGATGGCGACAGCCTCTGGAGTCGCACATTCGGAGGCATCGCGTGGGATGTGTGCAATTCTGTCCAGCAGACTTCTGACGGCGGATTCATTCTAGCAGGCTTCTCCGTATCCTCAGGGAATATGGGTTTCTGGCTGGTGAAGACAGATGTGAATGGCGACAGCCTTTGGACTCGGAGGCTCGGCGGCCTCAGTGCTAGCTGTAACTCCGTCAGGCAAACGGCGGACGGGGGGTATGTACTTGCGGGTTCTGCGCAATTTGTTGGCAGCTCGTTTGATATGTGGCTGGTGAAGACAAATGAGAATGGCGACAGCCTCTGGAGCCGGACTTTCGGGGGGGGCACCTGGGATTATTGCGCTTCTGTTCAGCAGACATTGGATGGCGGGTACGTCTTGGGTGGGAGCACCAGCTCTTTCGGCGAGCTGTACGGTGACATGTGGCTGGTGAAGACGGATGTCAATGGGGACAGCTTGTGGAGCCGAACATTTGGCGGGGACTCCGCAGATTATTGCAAATTTGTCCACCAAACGTCAGACGGCGGGTACGCACTTGCAGGTGGCACTGCTTCATTCGGCGCAGGGGGCAGCGATTTCTGGCTGTTGAAGACGGGGCTGGTACTTCCGCAGCCCGATATTTCGGTCACCCCCAGCGAACTCAATTTCGGTTCTGTGTTCGTGGGCGACAGCGCGGCTTTGCCGATCGTGATTCACAGCACGGGAGACACGAATCTTATCGTGTCGGCCATCACTTTGCCCGAAGATTTTCACACGGATTTTGCTGCGCCGCAGACTTTGGCGCCGGGGGAAAGCCTGAGCGTGTCTGTGACCTTTGCGCCCACCGAAGGGCGCGACTATCAAGATACGCTTCTTGTCGTGAGTAATGCGCCGAATAGTGCCGTGCCTGTGCCGTTGTCCGGGGCGGGAATCGTAGATGCGGCAGACGAAGAGCGCACCGCCGTGCGGCACTACGAGTTGCATCCGATCTATCCGAATCCATTTAATGCGACGACACAGATTCGTTTCGATGTGCCGCGCGTGGCACTCGTGCAGCTTCGTATCTATGATTTGCAAGGACGGGTTGTGGAGAATTTAGCATCGCGGGTGTTTGAAGCCGGAGAACATGCCCTGACGTACGATGCGAGCGCGCGGGCGTCGGGAATGTATGTGCTGCGGATGACTGCGACCCCCCTTTATCCCCCCGCTAAAGCAGGGGGAGAATGGACGGCGGCGCAGAAGTTGATGCTGCTGAAATAGATGCGGAATTGGGACGGGCGGGTAACGCACGTGCGGTGAGTGCGACTACTGGTGGAATTGCTGTGCTAACCCGTTCCGGCGAAGGTGAACTTTGAAGCCCCCCACTCGGCGAGTGGGGGGTAGTTGTTTCTGTAAGTCCCGGGACCGGCCTGTGACAACCGGGATGTGAGTTTGGCCAACTGTTCGCGGTGTCTGGAGGCCGCAAATGGCCCACCGGACTATTTCACTCCGCCGTTGCAGGACCCGGACCCAAACGATTGAGACGGACCAGATACTCGCGTGGATTTGTTGTATGAGTTTGATGTGGAGAAAGAATAGGCAATTTCCACAGTTTTGACTTGACTTTTCCGAAAAGGCGACATATATTCCGACATACGTCCGGAAACAAATTCTTGCCAAGGTGGCAAGGAATACACATAAGGAATAAGCACATGAAAAAAAACATCTTGCGTCGAAAGCTCTGGCATAAGCTACTTATCATGTCAGGGCTTTTTCTCATCACGTCGGCGGCCTGTGCCACGATCATCGTGCACACGCATACGGCCATTGGACATTCTGTTCGAGACACGGCAATTCCATTTGCGGGCAAGTGGCGCTGCAAGGCGGAAGGTCCGACCAATGGTACAACGCAGGCAATGTTTCAGTTTCTGGATCGCATCTCTGGAAACGTGACCGCAAATTCCGGAGAGGCCAAGTGCGGTCCAACTGTGAGCGTGGGTTTGGATTGGACTTTTCACACTATTTCTGACATTACTTCAGGGACTGGAGTTGGCCGGGCTTGGGCCAATGAACCTGCCCCGCCCTATTGTCCTAATGGCGATCCGAATGGCCCGGGAAATCCGTAACTGCCATGATGGACGAGTGCAGGATATGACGATCAACTTTAGACCCAGAGCCACGCGAGTTGTCCTCGCGTGGCTTCTGTTTGGAATCACAACACTACCGGGGTTAACGCTGGCAGAAACTCGATACGTTTATTCCGGCGGTTCCATTCAAGATGCCGTCACGCTGAGTGCCAACGGTGATACTGTGATTGTGACGGATGGCCAATACCATGAAACGACCGTCCTATACGGGCGGACTCTAGTGATCGGAAGCATGGTCCTGATTGACGACGACACAACGCATATTACATCGACCATGATTTTCCCGAGTTTAGCTGATCCTGACACACAAAGCTGCTTCGTATATGCTCATGACGAGGGAACAGACAGCCGATTGGTTGGTTTGACGCTGACAAGCGGACGCGGGACATCGGATCCCGATCTACAGGGTTTCAAAGCTGGCGGCGCGGTATATGTTCGATCCGCTTTGAGCATGGAGCGTTGCATTGTCGAGGCTTGCACTGCTGAATTTGGTGGCGCGGTAGCCTTTTTTGCTCTGACCCCAAACGGCGTATCTGGTCTCATGCGCAATTGTCTGGTGCGAAATTGTCACGCCAATTCCTCAGGAGGTGGAGTTTGGGCGAACCGTAGTAGTCTTTACGTGACCGGATGCCGGTTTGAAGGGAACACTGCACACTCATTCGGCGGAGCTCTAAATGCGATCCAAGGAACGGCTAATATGGACTCGTCAGAGATCATTGGCAACGCGGCGCGGGCCGGAGCGGTGACATGGTCAGCGAGTGGTCACATCACTAACTGCCTGTTTGAGCAAAACGGCGGTTTCAGTGACGAGGAGGTTACTTCGCACCTGCAATGTGATGAACCGTCCGCAACTATCACCCGATGTATCTTTCGCCAGAATATTCCCGGCACAATTTCGGTATTTCTAAGTTCCGGTGGCACCTTTCTCCTCCCCGCGTTTCTTGGCAACGTTGTAGAGGACAATGTTACCACCATTGTGACAGGGACGATAGCGCTTTTTGCTGGTGGTGGGGAACTGTCCTACAACCTCGTCCGCAACAACACGAATATTCGGGGCGGAGCCGTGTACGTGACAGACGGCAGCACGGTGCGCATTCATCACAACTGGTTTGAAGGAAACGCCACGACCGATTCTTCGACAAGTTCAGCCGTTGCTACGTTTGGAAACACCCATCCGGTCCTTGACTCGAACGTCTTTGTGCATAATCACGGGCAAGCTGTCGGCTGGTTTGTGCTGCCACCCGATCATCCGTCTATCTTTGCCCAGTACAATTGGTGGGGCAGCGACACCGGGCCTTATCATCCGATGCTGAATCCCGCAGGCCAAGGCGACACGCTGCTGCAGGACAGCATTCACTTCATTCCGTGGTTGACCGCGCCACCGGACACCAGTATGCCCAACGCCGTTCGCGAGCGTCCAAGTATGCGTCCGCCCACCACGTGGCGGCTGATGACCCTCTGGCCCAATCCGTTCAATGGTGAGATTCAGATGGCGTTCGCCGGCTTCGCTGACGAAGATTTCGAGATCAATCTCTATAATATCATCGGACAGAACATGGATCGTATTCATCAGGGACCGTTGACGGGCGGGACATTGATCTACCATGCCCCACCAACGTTGTCATCCGGAGTTTACTTCGTGCGCGCAGCTTCCCGCAATTGGGCTGAACATCGCAAGGTCGTGCTGCTCAAATAGGCGCGTTTGCTGCGTGACACATCCGCAAACGAAACGCTGCGCCTCCCGCGCGGCGTTTTGGTGCCGGAACAACTGACAACTACATTTAAACTATCTACTTAGCTTCCGTGGGTCAATTGCAATTCTACCCAAAACGCATTGAATCCCCTCAAAATCTTCCTTATATTGTGAAAAGAATCACTATTATGGACGAACCTGTCCATTATCACTTTCCGCCAGCAGGAGGATCTGTGAAACACTTACTCTTTGTTCTATGCGCGCTTCTTGTCTCCGTCTCGTTCGCCTTTGCCCTCGGTAACACGTGCGCGAATCCGATCGAAGTCGCCATTCCCGCTGATCTCACCTATCACAGCGGCGGGCTGACCACGTGCGGCTTGGGCAATGATTATGGAAACTTCGGTTGTGTTCCAAGCGGATACGGAAACGGCGAAGACGCCGTCTTCCGACTCACTGTCGCGTCACGAACGCGCATTCGTGTCGTCTTGAATACTTACACACCAACTCCACGTCCGGCTTTGGTGATCTTTGATGCGTGCCCGCCGGCGGGTCAGTGCATCGCGCGCGCCTACAGCGCCACAAGCTGGGTGGAGACCGTAATCACCCTCAATCCCGGACAGTACTTTGTCATCGTGGACAACTGGCCCGGGCCAAACTGTCTCAGCACGTTCGGGTTGAATATTTTTGCTCTGCCCTTGGACCCCGGCGAAGATTGCAGTGAGGCCATATCAATTACCGGTTCGCTGCCGCAGACGGTCTCGGGAAGCACGTGCGGATTCGATGACAATTTGGACGCCGCCTGCACCACGGTGAGCACAGCCCCGGACGTCGTGTATTCATACACTTCGGCGGCCGGCGCGCAGGTGACGTTCGATCTCTGTCAATCTAATTACGACACCAAGATCTTCATCTACGATGGCTCTTGTCTCGGAACACCGATTGCCTGCAATGACGACGGCGGCGTGCCGTGCGGAGATAACCCCTTCCGCTCGTACTTGGGATGCGTCCCGCTGATCGCCGGACACGAGTACTTTATCGTAATTGACGGCAGCGGCACGGCCTGCGAAAACTATGCTCTCACCATGACCGAATGCGCTCCGCCGCCGGGTGACATTTGCGCCAATGCCATTCCAATTCCATCCGAACTCCCGCAAACCGTGACCGGTAACAGTTGCTCGTACCAGAATGACTACGATGGCTATTGCGGAGTAGGCAGTTTGGCGCCCGACGTCGTGTACACCTATATCCCCGCCGCTGACGGCTACATCAATCTCGATCCCTGCGACTCACCTTACCACGTGGCGCTCTGGGTCTGGGACGGTTGTCTGGGGAATGTTGTGGGCTGTTTGACTTACGGCGGCGGCGCAGGCAATGAATGCTCGATCTCACATTTAAGCCTACGGTGCGTTCCGGTTCAAGCCGGGCATATGTACTTCATCGTTGTGGACGGCTGGAACAGCGAATGCGGAGATTACACCCTGAGCATCACGTCCTGCCTACCGGGAGAAATCCACACTAATGCCATCCCCATCCTTGGATTGCTGCCACAGACAGTCACGGGCAGCACTTGTGGCTACCTCAACGACGCCGATGCGTGTTTCACTTACAGCGTCTCGGGTGATGTGTTCTACAGCTATATGTCTCCCGCGGATCAGACGGTGACATTTGACATGTGCGGTTCGAGCTATGACACCAGGTTTTTTATCTACTCCTCAATAGGCGAAGGATGCAATGATGACGATCCGCTGCACTGCCCCAATCCCACGCGGTCGTATATTCAATGTCTCCCCCTGCGCGCCAATACCGAATACTGGATCGTTGTAGACGGTTCGTACGGTCAATGCGGCAACTACGTGCTTAGCATGAGCCGCTGCTACAGCGATCGTCCCTGCGATGTCTGCACGCCGCCGGATGTGACGCTCGCCTCGATTCCCGAGTCCGCGTGTGGCGCCAGCATTTCCGGCAACTGCGGCTGGCAGGGCAAGTGGGTGGCCGAATTCCAGGGAACTGCGGGAATGAACTATCATTGGGACCTTTGCCCGGATGCTCCCTGCAATGGCACCGCCAACTTCGATCCCGATATCAAGATCTGCGACGCGAATTGTCAGATCCTTGCGGGTTCCGACGGAGATTGTCTTATCGGCCAATACATGGTGCCCAACGACTTCGTGTGGACGTGCACGACCACGGGAACCTACTATGTGATCATTGCGCCCTGGCAATCTTACAACATGCACAACTGCCCCGGTTCAGCCGCTAATGAATTCACAATGGTCTATTACTCCGAGCCGGTGCGTCCTTGTGCTTCCTGTACACCTGCCGATGCAAACCTCGGAGATATTACTACCACCGAATGTGGCGGCAGCATTAGCGGAAATCTGGGTCACGACGGCAAATGGGCTGCCGAATTCCAGGGGTTAGCGGGGGCCACGTATCATTGGGATCTCTGTCCCACTGACCCATGTGCCGGGCATTCTGAGGAAGGATCTAATCCTTCGGACGTGGACATCGTTATTTTTGATTCGAATTGCAGCTTTGTGGAATCGTATGACGGCGAGGAGTGGTGCGACTGGCGACCCAATGACTATCAGTGGGTCTGTCCGGCAAACGGAATCTACTATGTCCTCATCGCGCCGTGGCCGCGTGGGATGCAGGAACCAATCAGCTCAACTGTTCCGGGAATTCCCAAATCACCTTCACGCTCGTGTATTACCGCGGGGCTGCGCCGATCCTGCCCGGCGAGCGCTGTGATGATGCGCCACTCCTGCCCGCCGATTTGCCGCAATCGCTGTCAGGTAATACCTGTGCGCACGGCAATGATTGGGACGCCAACTGCGTGCAAGGGACGGATCTCGGCGGCAAGGATGTCGCCTATGCGTATGCTCCGCCCGCTGACATGTTCATGAACATCGGCATCTGCGTTGCCACGTTTGATCCCAAGCTGTTTGTCTTCGCCGATTCGTGTGTGGGCGATCCCTACGCCTGCAACGACCGCGACAATGGCGTTTGCGCGGAGACATGGAAGCCGTATCTGAGTTGCGTGCAGTTGTTTGCGGGACACATTTACTACATCGTGGTGGATGCCGTCAATGTGAATGAATGCGGTGACTACACGCTCACCCTCGAGAGTTGCTCGCCGATCCCCGGGGACGTGATCGAAACCGCGTTTCCGGTACCCTCACTTCCGTTCTCCGCGACTGGCGAGACGTTTAGTTTCTTCGATCAGTACGCCGAGGACTGCGGCGGGAGATCCAATGCGCCGGATGTCGTGTATGCCTTTTCGCCGCCCGGTGACGTGACCGTGGAGATTGACCTTTGCAATTCCTGCTTCGATAACCGCCTTTACGTTTACGAAAACTCCCGCAACACGCTCGTCGCATGCGATGATAACGGGTGCTGGCCGAGCGGCCGTGCCTATCTTATCTCGGTACCTATGTTCGCCGGAAACACCTACTACATCGTGGTGGACGGCGACTACGACGCGCGCGGCACCTATCAACTCGACATCCTCGAACGGGTTGTCGGCCGCTGCTGTCAAACAGACGGAGGTTGCGCCGAGAACATCACCTCCCGCGAGTGTGCGTACTACCATGGGCGTGGTGCCTGGACGCCGAACGCAGATTGCAGCGTCCCGTGCACGCCGGCTACGCCGCCGCCCGGTCCGATGCAGGTCACGGCGGCTCCCGTCGTGAACGGCTGCAACTACGGGATTTCCATGGCAGCGGATTGCGGCGGGCACCTGTTCTACAACAATACCTGCTCGGAATCGCTCTACACCACCGACGCGCTCGGGACTTTACTCGGCGCAATCGCCGTAACGCGCGATGGCAATCCGGCGTGGTTTACCCTTTGCGGCTGGGACAAAGATCGCCATCTGCTCTGGGGCAACATTCCTCCCGATGTCGGGCTGATTGACCCGGCGACAGGCGTGTTTACGACCCAATTCCAGACGCCGATCCCGCCCACGTGGATGGCCTTCAACCCCGCGGACAAGACTTTGTGGGCGGCGCATTGGGCGTGCTGCTATCTCTCCCATTTCGACACGACCGGCACGCTGCTCGAAACGATTATTCCCAAGGACGCCGCCGGAAACTACGATTGTGTGATTCGCGGCGTCGCCATCGGGCAGGAAAACTCACTCTATCTTGCTCATGCCGACAGCCGTATCACGCGCGTGGAGATGGCAGATGGCGATTTTCTTGACCTCTTCGCCGTGAGCCATGACAGTTCCGGCGCCGCGCTGGCCTGTGACGGCTTCAGCTTTGCTCCGCAGACCGTGCTTTGGTGGAAGTTCAATGCCTCGTTTGCCGCCTATGCGCTGGAGGATCAGCTCTGTGTCTGTGTCTGCCCGCCCGTCACGAATCTGACCGCCCAACTCAACTCGGCGCACACAAACATGATCCTGCATTTCACGGCGCCCTCAGCCGGCCTGTACAAGATCTACGGCAGCAGCAGCAAGACGGCGGTTTATCCGGCCACCTTCGTTGAACTCACGCAAGTCACCATTCCTGCCGGCGCGTTTTCGTGGAATGATCCGGCGGCACTGAGTGACTATCGCCGTTACGTCGTCGTGCACGTTTGCCAGTAGTTAGCGAATGCATCACAAATGGAAACGACCGCGCCAATTTGGCGCGGTCGTTTTGCGATCCCGGTAAACAGCTTGAGCTACCCGTGGTTGTCGGAGGGGTCGTTCTTAGGGTGCTTGGGCCGCCGCTTGTATGTGTCCTTTCCCGGCTCCACCTTGGGTGGTTTCTGCGGCAGCGGAATCCGCGGTTTGGGAGGCTTAGGTTTTCGCGGAGTGAGGCTCATGCGCCGAATTCCAACCCATATTCCGGCACCAGCGCACTCGCATCTGGTGGCTTTTTGTTGCGCCATTCCTCGCGGGCCAGCTGCGCCAAGATCGCTGCGTGCGGGCGATGCAGATGCTCGTCCAGTGGAATGCAGGAGGCCAGCGACTCGCGCAACTCCTCGCTCAAGTGCTTCACTCCCGGCCCGATCAAGCGCGACATCTCATCTCTAAACGTCAACAGGTCCGCATGCGAAATCACTCGCGGCCCATCCAGAAACTCCAGTGTGGCCCCGTGGCAGACCGCGAAGTGGACCTGCCCGCGCCGCGCATGCGTTATCGCGCCGATCCGCTCCGTCTCGTGCCGCGCATTGGCGGCAATCACTTTGAGCGATGAAACCGGCAGCAGGGGAATATCTAATCCGCGCGCCAGGCCCTTCGCAAACGCCAGACTCACACGCAAGCCGGTAAACGACCCCGGGCCGATGCCAATCGCAATCGCATTCACGTCTCGCGGCCGTACGTTGACTTGTTTAAACAGCGCTGCCACGGTCTGCGCAAACTCATCCCGGTTGGCAAAAACAATCTCGGAGAGCAATTCCTCGCCGCGCACCAAGCCGATTACCGTTGGCTCCGCAGAACTCTCTAAGCAAAGCAGGGTGTTCATGCGCCGCGCCTCACCTGAATGCGACGCGTGGCGCCGTCGTCACCCGGAGTCACCGTCATCCAAATCGTCTCCGGCGGCAAAATCTCTTGCACGCGCTCAGCCCACTCGATCACAAAAACCCCCGGCGTGTCAAAGTATTCATCCAGCCCCATCGCCCGAAACGTAGCCGCGTTTTCGATGCGGTACAGATCGGCGTGAACAAACGGCACTCGCCCCGCGTATTCGAGCACATAGTTGAACGTCGGACTGATCACATCGTCCTTCACGCCGAGGCCGCGCCCCAGACCCTTGGCGATGACCGTCTTGCCCGCGCCGAGCTCACCGATCAGCGCGATCACCGTGCGCCCAGCAAGCGAATGGGCGAATCGCTCCGCCCACTTGCGCGTCTCTTCAGGAGAATGCGTCGTGACCATGTCGTCAGCGCCGATGCGTACGTTTGCGCACACGTTGCGTGGCCCACTCCTTAAGGGTGATCATTTATTTCTTCCACCCAAATCTTTTCCAGTCCACCTTCCCGCGCGGCGAGAATTCAACGCCTTCCATTTCCAGAAGCCGCTGCTGAATCTCCGCAGCCATCGGCGGCTCTTTGATCGAAACGTACCCTTGCGCGTTGATCACGCGCTGCCACGGCACGCGCTGAGCGTTATCATCCCGCAAGGCATGCAGCGCGTAGCCCACCAGCCGCGCATTCCGGCCCATTCCCGCCACCCGCGCGACCTGTCCGTAACTGGCCACTTTTCCGCGCGGAATCTTCTTCACCGTCGCGTAAATCTTGCGGTACGTTTCCGACACCTTGCGCGGCAGCGACGACTTGGCAGGCTTCCGCGTTGTGGGTTTACGAGTGCTTGGTGTCATACTTCAGCACCCCGCTGCTCGCATGGACCACGTCGCCAAACCGACGCATGAACGTCATATCGTCTTCCGGCAGCGGCCCCTGCTTCATCGCTTCCAAGTTTTCACGCAACTGCTTCAGATTTGTCGGCGCCGTCAAACACACATCCACGTTCTCATTGGTAAGCACGAAGCGGTAGCACATGCCCGGCGTGGGAATCCGCTCCTGCTTCGGCCACGCCTTCGGACGGCGCATCAGGTAGCGCCAGCGGGTGGCCGTATAGCTGATCAATCCCGAGTTGTGTTCCGGCAGATGCGGAAAGATCTCCTGCTCGGCTCCCCGGTGTGCGGCGTTGTAACGAATCATAAATGTATCGAGCTGCCCTTGCGCGGCCAGCTCGCCGGCAAACTTCCGGTCGTGGCAGGACAGTCCGACACTGCGCACCTTGCCTTCTTCGCGGAACTTGCACAACTCTTCGGTGATCCGCTCAGGAAACTGTTTGCGCTTCAACACGCCGAGAAACAGGAACACATTAAGGTAATCCGTCCGCAGTTGCCGCAATCGCTTCTCCAGCGAACGCCGCAGATTCGGATGCCCCCAGATCAGGTTGTACGCACCCGTTGCGACGACCAACTCCTGCCGTCGAGTGCGAAACACATCCCGCAGCACGTGCGTCAGCTGTACGTCCCAGCCGTAGCAGAAGAAGAAATTCACGCCGGAGTCCAGCGCGCAGTAGATCGCCTTCTTCCCGGGGAAATACGATGCCGACAAACCGAGCCGGTGCACCGGAATCCCGCTTCGCCCCAACACCGCCTCCGAAAAGGTTGCTTGCATGGATGAATTCCCAAGTTTCCTCTCTGACCGCTGAGCGGGGTCGTTCATCTGAGAAGAAAAGCGTCCCGAACACGCGACCCCGCCGGAAGAACCTCGCTCAGTTTATCCCTTGCCTTCCAGAATCGCCACCGGCAAAACCATCTCCTCGAGCGAGCATCCGCCATGCTGGAAACTGTCTTTGTAAAGCGAGAGATACTTGTGGAAGTTCGTCGGATAGACGAAATAGTAGTCTTCCTTGGCGATGATATAGCCGACGTTGATCCCGCGGTTCGGCAGCTTGAAGCGCTCGGGACGCGGCACCATGATGGCTTGCCGCTTATCAACTTTCAAATTGCGGCCATATTTATAGCGCAGACTTGTTGAGGCTTCGCGATCGGACACCACCTTGGCCCCTTTCGTACCGCGAATCGAGCCATGATCGCTGGTCACGATCACCGTCCATTTCTGCTTGCCAAAGGCTGTCAAAATCTGCCGCAGGCTGGAATGTTCGAACCACGCCCGCACCACGCTACGATAACCCGCTTCGTGCGGCAGCATCTCGCGGATCACGTCGCTCTGGCTGCGGCTGTGTCCCAGCATGTCCACGAAGTTGAACACCATCGAGACCAGCCGGTTGTTGAAATACTGGTTGATCTTCCGCGCCGTGCTGTTCGCTTCCTCCGGATCAAGAATCTTGACGTACTTCGGCTCCGGTTCGATCATCATCCCGGCCTTCTGCAATTGCTTGTCCAGGAGCTGTCGTTCAAAGCGGTTGCTGGAGAGTTCATCATCCTCGCTCCGCTTCCAAAGATCGGGATACTCCGTTTCAATCTCTGCCGGAAACAACCCGGAAAACAGCGCATTCCGCGAGTAAGGAGTGGCCGAGGGCAGAATCGAGACGTGATAATCGCGCGTGATTCGGAAATTGTCATAGAGCAGCGGCTCGATTGCCATCCACTGATCCGCGCGCAGGCAGTCAATCACCAGAAACAGCACGTTTTCGCCGGCCTTGAGGCGCGGCATCACCCACTTCTTCACCACGTCCACCGAGAGTGGCGGCCGCTCTCCCGGCTTGCCTGTCACCCAATTCTCATAGTGCTCTTCGACAAACTTGCCGAACTCCACGTTGCACTCTTCGCGTTGCCCCTCAATCGAATGGATCAACCCCTCGTCGGGCAGCCGGTCGAGTTCGATCTCCCACGAGCACAGCCGCGCATGGATGTCAATCCACTCTTCCCACGAGATGTTTTGCGTGAGCTTCATCGAAATCTCGCGGAACTCTGCCAGATAATCCCGCGTCACGATCTTCTGTTCGATCGCCGACTTCTCGATTACTTTCTTCAGCGCCACCAGAATCTGCGTCGGGTTCACGGGCTTCGTCAAGTAATCCGTGATCCGCGCCCCCAGCGCCGTGTCCATCAGACTCTCTTCTTCCGATTTCGTGATCATGATCACCGGCAGGTCGGGCCGCTTGTCTTTGATCACGGCGGCGGTCTCGATGCCGTCCATTCCGGGCATGTGCTCGTCGAGCAGCACGACGTCGAACGGCTCCGCCATCACGCGCGTGATCGCGTCCATGCCGCTGGTCACCCCCGTAACGTCGTAGCCGTACTGCCCGAGGTACAATATGTGCGCTTCGAGCAGATCAATTTCGTCGTCTGCCCAGAGCACTTTCTTGTTTTCTGCCATCTATTTACGATCTCCTGTTTTCGCTCGTGTCACGTTTCGCGCGCATCGCAAGAATGTACTCGGACATGGCCCGGTAGAGGTCGGCCAGCTCCGGCATCCGCCTCTTCAGCTCGCGGACGTGCCGTTCAACCCCTGGGATGTCCCCTCGTGCCGCCGGGCCGGTCATGGCCGCACGAGTCCCTAACGCTGTAACATTTCGAATGGTTTCCTCGGCGATCGCTCGCGTTGCGCGTTCTCGTGATGTTTTGGCAATTCCGATCCGTTCCAGAATGGAATCGGCCATTTCCAGATTGGCCGCGGTAAATCCACATGCCATCACCGCCGACAGGTGATATAAGATCCGATCTTCTTCCTTGACCATGACGGGGTATCCGCCAAGATCCCGGGCGATCCGCCGGGCCAACGCCGCCCCTCGACGGTCGCCGGTGATTCCGTAAGTGATCCCGTCGAGCGTGACCGACCGCTGCCGTTTCGGAAAGGTTTGATACGGGTGCATCCCCGCGACCCCTGCTCCCAGCTCCGCCAGCGGCTCAAGTGGGGCGACTCCATACGGCCCTGCCGCATGAATAAACGTCAGCTTCGACCACGACAGCTCCCGCTTCGCCAGCTCTTTAGCGTAAATCGCCAGCTTCGCCGTCGGGATGGTCACCAATATAAAATCAATATTATCAATATTATCAGGAAGCTCGTGGGCCAGTTTGGCTTTGACTTTCTTAGCCAACTCCCGCTCTTTGGCTCGCCCGCGCCCGACCAAGAGCACAGGCTGATACCCGGCCTTCGCCAGCGCGGGTGTCAAGGCACTCCCCACCGCTCCCAAACCTACTGTTGCAAAGCGAAGTTTTCGCATCGTCCAAAATTAAACCTCTGCCACCGCAAATGCAAGCATTTTTCATATTTGAGAGGAGGCTACCTCATGTTTCCTTGACAATTCCCTGAGGAATCGTTACCTTTTCAGATACGATTTTCAGGTCGGTTTCGCCCTTGTAACCATTTTCCTCTACACGAGTTGCGCGACCAACGCGCTGAGCAAACAACTTAGTAACGCCGAGCCGGGTTAAGTCTTCGCAACCGGCCGGAATCGGAGGTCTGCTTCGATGCTTGGTAAAGTTCTGGAAGCCACGGTTCGTTTGAATATCTATGTCCATCACAATGACGGCCACACCCGCGCCTATTCCTGTGATGCGTGGGGCTTCAGTCAGGCGCATGGCAAGAAGTGTCTGGTCCTGCGCGACGCCCGCTCGATGGCGGTGCACGTCATCGGCAATGTCCGCCGCCGCAGCCAGATTCCACACGAGGATCTGCCGCTCATGGCGCGCGTCCGCATCGTCGAGGAGAGCGTCACCTCGGCGGGTCGCTACGAATGGGAGTTCTTTCTCGAAGAAATAGACGAACAAACCAAGCGCGACGTGCTCAACGGTCCCCTGATCGAACCCGGCTCCATTCTCGGCCACGGCTTCCGGCTCTAACGTTGAACATCGCCGAGGCAGATCCCCTGATCTGCCCGGAATCTGGCCCTGCCCGAATCATTCCCTCCACCCTTAACAACGACGGTATTTCATGAAAGGCGTGATCCTCGCGGGCGGCCTCGGTACCCGCATGCTTCCGTTGACGAAAATCACCAACAAGCATTTGCTGCCGGTGTACAACCAGCCGATGATCTATTACCCGATCCAAACGCTCGTTCGCGCGGGAATTGATGAAATCGTGCTCGTGACCGGCGGCCAATTTGCCGGCGATTTTCTCAATCTGCTCGGCAACGGCAAGGACTTCGGTCTGCGGTTCATCAACTATGCCTATCAGGAGGGTGAAGGCGGCATCGCCGACGCGCTTCGGCTCGCCAGCATCTTCACCGGCAAGGACAAGATCGTGGTTATTCTCGGCGACAACATTCTGGAGCAGGACATCACGCAGCACGTCCAGCGCTTTCGGGAGCAGGACGGCGCAAAAATTCTCCTCAAGGAAGTTGCCGATCCGCAGCGCTTCGGCGTCGCCGAACTCGATCCCAATGGCCGCGTCGTCAACATCGTCGAAAAGCCCAAGACCCCGCGTTCGAATCTCGCCGTCATCGGCGTGTACATGTACGACAACACGGTCTATGACATCATTCAAACTCTGAAGCCATCCGCTCGCGGTGAACTCGAAATTACCGACGTCAACATGGGCTATCTGCACGCGGGCCGCCTCACCGCCGAGAAGATTGACGGCTGGTGGACCGACGCCGGCACCTTCCCGTCTCTCTATCGTGCTACTCGGTTAGTCGCCGAGAAGGTGGATCCGCATCTGAGGGATCATTGGGACTGAGCTGCAAAGATGCCGCCCCGTCACAAGGTACGAGAGACGATTAGATTGATCGAACGAGACGGTTGGTATCTCGTCTCCATCATCGGCAGCCATCGTCACTATAAGCATCCCGTGAAACCCGGTCGTGTGACGATTCCAGGCGACTTAGGAGACGAGTTGCACCCAGGAACGTACAACAGTATTCTCAAACAGGCGAAATTGAAATGAGCCCAAGACAGTTCTTGATCATCATCGAGAAGGGGACAAGAAATTACTCCGCATACGTCCCGGATTTGCCCGGGTGCGTTTCGACAGGGAAAACGCGGCGGGAAGTGATCCGGAACATGCAAGAGGCGATTCAGATTCATGTCGCCGGAATGAGGGAAGATGGGTTGCGTATTCCAAGATCCACGTCGTATGCGAAGTCAGTTAAAGTCGCACTTCCGCCCGCTCGGCGAAAAACCTCTGTTACACGGTCCAAAGAGTCTCGCCGAATAAATTCAAGACGAGGTTCGGGTCGCACCAACGGTCGCGCCAAGCGCGCGTGACCTTCGGCTCGTGCCGCCGGCAATCTTTGAACTCAACATCAAGCGTGACCGCCCCACCGTCGAGGTCGCGCGCGAACGGCTGATTCAAGAGATTGCGCGGGCGAAGAAGAATGGCGTCCAAGTTCTGAAGGTCATTCACGGCTACGGCTCGAGCGGCAGCGGCGGCATCCTCCGCGAGGAGCTACGCGAACAACTCACCGCGCTGCAGAAATCCGGCACGATAAAGCAGGTTGTCTTCGGCGAGGAATTCAACATATTTGAGCGCGCCACCGCCAATCTGGTCGCTCAATTTCCCGAGTTGCGCAACGACGATGCCTACAACCGGAGCAACAAGGGCATCACTCTAATTGTGCTGTAACCCATGACGGCTCTTGCAAACTGGCGGAAAGTAGTTTTTGATAGCCGTGTTTGGCTGCTCTTTCTCAGCTTGCAGATTCCTTCGCTGAGGGCGCTCGCCAAGTACGTTCCACCGTCACTCTGGCCGTTGATTCCGCTCTATCTGATCGTCACGTGGCTGCTCTACGCGGATCTCCTGCACGACGGTCTGTTCGTGCGGATATTAAAGCGTATCGGCTCGCGTGCGTGGTTCGTGATCGTTTTGCTGATCATGCTCTTTGCTATCCAAGCGGTCGTGTACCCCCACGCCGACGCGCGGAAATTTCAGGGCCCCAGTACGCCGCAGGATGATGCGCTGGTCGTCGGCGGCGAGTATCTGGCGAACGGTCTCAACCCTTACGAAGCGCTGACTTTTCGCCGCGAGTATGTCTCCGCGGGGCCGGGCTGGATTCTGCTCGCGCTGCCGTTCACGCTCACCGGCGCCATTGGCTTCTTCAATCCGGTCTGGATCGCGATCTCGGCATTCATCGTGTGGCGGATACAGCGAAATGCGTTTCACGCCTCGCTCTTTCTCGTCTTGCTGATGAGTTCACTCGCCTTCTGGGAGTTGACCGTGAGCGGCTCCGACATGCTCTCCATCGGCTGCGCCCTGCTCGTTTCGACGATATTCGTTCATCGAGTATGGAACAGAATCTCCCCCACGTTTACGGGGGGGAATAAGGGGGGGCGGGGGGCGAGGGGAGGCGGACTGCGACTGCTATCTGTTGTTCTCTTGGCTTGCTCCGTCACCTCCCGAATCGTCTTCGCCTATGCAATTCCTTTGCTGGCTGGTTTCCTCGGGCGGCGCAGTTGGAAAACGAGCATCACATTTTTCGTCATCGCGGGCGGGCTGACGGCGGCCCTGCATTTGTTCTTTTATCTCTGGAATCCCCCGGCTTATTTCCCGCTCACCCGTTTTTCCGACCCGAGCTTTTTGCCGGGAATCCTCTGGCCGCTGATTGCCGCACTCGCAAGTCTGCTGATGTTCGTTGTGGCCCTTCGCCGCGCGGATGACACGCTGGCGAGTTGGCTCTTTAACTTTTGGCTCGCCCTCGCCGTCGTGATGTTCTTATCGGCGTTCGGCGACCTTGCCGCCCGTCAATTCAATCTCGCAGACTGGGAAGGCGCCAACTACCTCGGCGTCGTCATGCCCCTCTTCGTCGCCTGGATTGTGTTTGCCGAGCGGGCTGCCCTCAGCCCGCCGGAATCGGAGTAGTTTGTCATCCTGACACCGTCTGCGGTGGAAGGATCTCATGTTTTCTTCTGCTTTCAATTTTCATTTTTCGATTTTCAATTTTGATCTTCATCACCGGTCATAAAGGCATGTTGGGCCGCGAACTGATGGCCGCCGCCGAGCACTATAAGTTCGACGCGGTCGGCTTCGATCGCGGCGAAGGCGACATCACCAATCGCAAGAGCATTCAGCACGCGATCATTCAGGCGGAGCCGCGGCTGATCATCCATGCCGCCGCCTACACGCAGGTGGATCAGGCCGAGCGCGAGCCGGACCTGGCTTACTTTGTCAACGCCACCGGCACGCAAAACGTCTGCACCGCCGCCCAGCAGCTCAACGTGCCCGTCGTATATATCTCCACCGATTACGTGTTCGACGGCACGAAGTCCGAGCCGTATGACGAGTGGGACACGCCCAATCCGCAGAGCGTTTATGGCAAGTCCAAGTTTGCCGGCGAGGAATTCGTGCGCGCGCTCTGCCCCCGGCATTACATTGTGCGCACCTCATGGCTCTGCGGGCACGGCGGTACGAACTTCGTCGAAACGATCCTGAAACTCGCCAAAGAGCGCGACGAGTTGAAAGTGGTGAACGACCAACACGGCAGCCCGACGTTTTGTCAGGACCTCGCGCCGGAGATCTTCCGCTTGGCCGAGAGCGGCGCGCACGGCACCTACCACATCACCAATCAGGGCTATACGACGTGGTTCGGCTTCGCGCAGAAAATCGTCGAGTTATCCGGCCTTAAGACTCCGGTTCATCCGATCACCACCGCCGAGTTCCCGCGCCTCGCCCCGCGTCCCAAGAATTCCCGCCTGTCCCCGCGGCTTTATGAGAATGCGATTGGCATCCGAATGCCGGGGTGGGAGGAAGGATTGCAGAAGTACCTTGCTCGTCGAACATCGTAGTGCCGCACGGCTGTGCGCTCTTGAACTAAGTTGATCCGCAAATGAATAAATGCCCCATTATCAAAGACACATGCTGGAAAGAGGAGTGCACATTTTGGCGTGATGAGGACTGTGTTGTGGTTACGTTCTTTCAGCAAGTTGTATTAAGTCCTTTTCAATCCTCAGACGACTTGGACGAATATGGATCAGGAAGTACGACGGTCATTTCAGAGCTTCCGGAGTCGATAACGAGCGTGCCCGATGATGTCCACTTATCGCGACTTGAGGAGCTATTCAAGAAGGAGTTCGATAGATACCTTCGTCAGCCAAAGCGAGAGTTTCCTCCATCTGTGCACTACGCTCTCGACCCTTGGCTCAAGGAGCATGGAGTCGATGGAAATGAAGATGAACATGTGCTTGAATTCGCTGGCGAAGCTAAGGCGATATTAGATCGAATAAAGCTGCGTTTGTCCCGCTGGATATCTAAGTACGAAGCAGATCGACAAAAGCATGATGAGGAACGCATTCCAGAACTAACGCAGAACATAGTGAATTGGGCGAGCGAGCACAACATTCGACACTTGTCGCTCTCTGATCTCGCTGCGTTCATCTATGAAAGAGAGTTGGTGTTATGCAAAGGAATTGACCGGAAGATTTGGTCGTTGGCGAATGTTGCTCTCAAGTCTAAGAACAAACCATCATAGCGGTTGCGCCGGCGATGCACATCCTTTCCGCCATCGGCAACACCTCTATCGTTCAACTGCGCAAGATCGTTCCGCCGAACTGCGCGGAGATCTTCGTCAAGCTCGAGTGGGAGAACCCCACCGGCAGCATGAAGGACCGGATGGCGCAGGCGGCGATTGCGCGGGCGGAAGAGGACGGGCGACTCAAGCCCGGGGATACCGTGGTTGAGTACACCGGCGGCAGCACGGGAACGTCGTTGGCCTTGGTCTGCGCCGCCCAAGGCTATCGGCTCAAGATCGTCACCTCCGATGCGTTCAGTCAGGAGAAGCGCGATCACATGGCGGCGCTCGGTGCGGAGTTGATGCTCATCCCCAGCGAGGGCGGCGTTTCCACCAAGAAATTATTTCTCGAAATGATCGAGGCCGCTCGTAAGTTGAGCCAAGCGCCGCACACGTATTGGACAGACCAGCTCAACAACCACGACAGCATTGCGGGTTATTATCCGCTGGGCGAAGAGATCTGGAGTCAAACGAACGGCGAGCTTGACGCCTTCGTGCAATCCGTGGGTACCGGAGCTTCGTCGCGTGCAGTGGCGACGGTGCTCAAGCGGCACAATCCTAAGATCAAGTTCTTTGCTGTCGAACCCGCCGAATCTCCCGTTTTGTCCGGCGGTCAGCCGGGGGCGCACGACATTGAAGGCATCGGCATCGGCTTCACGCCTCCGTTCTGGGATCCTGCTCTCGCGGACGAGCTTCTATCCGTGAGCACGGATGACGCGCAGCACATGGCACGCCGCCTCGCGCGCGAGGAAGCCCTCTTCGCGGGCACGTCCTCTGGAGCCAACGTTGTCGCGGCCATTCACGTGGCCGAGCGGTTAGGACCAGGGGCTAAGGTGATCACGCTCATAGTGGACTCCGGCCTGAAGTACCTGAGCACTGATGTATACCGAAGTGGATAGCACCATTTCTTCGTTTGATTTTTCAATTTTCATTTTTCAATCTTCAATTTGACCTCCATGATCCACGGCGTCATCACTCACAAATTGCGGCTGATTCCCGATGAACGCGGCCGCCTGCTCGAAATTCTGCGCAAGGATGATCCGCACTACCTGCCGATCGCGCAAGTGTACATGACCACCAATTACCCCGGCGTGGTCAAGGCGTGGCACTTCCACAAAAAGCAATCCGACCAGATGACGTGTGTAAAAGGCATGGTCAAGGTCGTGCTGTACGATGCGCGGGACGACTCGCCCACGAAAGGCGAAATCAACGAGTTCTTCGTCGGCGAGCACAACCCGCTGCTCATCCGCATCCCGCCCGGCGTTTATCACGGCTGGAAGTGTGTGTCCGAGGGCGAGTCGGTCGTCGTCAACTGCCCCGACCAGCTCTACGATTATCAGAATCCCGACGAGCACCGCGCCGCCTTCAACGACCCGAACATTCCGTACAACTGGGACATTGTGTATAAATAAACGATGAATTATGAAGCAGGAAGTATGATGCAGATGCAGTGGAGAAATTCTCTGCTTCATCCTTCATCCTTCATCCTTCATTCTTCATCCTTGCTTCCATGTCCGACCCTGACAGTCATAATCACACGAACAACAACGGTCCCACTAACGATGTCATCGAGCAGCGCACGTGGGACTGGTTCTCCGCGGCGGTCACGAAACGCTTCGGCCCGGCACACTATCACCTGCTCGACGGGGCGCTCTCCGTGCATTGGCCGGACGTCGCCGCGGTGCGCGCGCATGACCGCGTCGGCTTCGAAATCACCTCGCCCTTGCGGCCGGAAGATGTCGTGCCCAAGCGCGCCATCGAAACCAACGGCGACGATGACGCGGAGGAAAACCCACGCCTGCTCAAGCAGCGGCTTTTCGAACAGCGCATCGTCGAAGCCGTCACGCGCAAGATCAAAAAATATGGTCGCCATCCGCTGAGCGAACCGCTGGCGTTGCTGATCACGCTCGCGCATCCGTCAAGTTTGAAATTTTTCGCGCCGGCAAACGTGCCGCGCCTGTCCAAGATCGTGCACAGCCATCTTTTGAATTTCGTGCATCAGCCGATTGACGCCATCTATCTCGTCGGCCCCGGCGAAAAAGCTTATCTGCTCTGGCGCCGCCGCGGCTCGCGCTGGAAAAAACTCTTTCCTGAACTCGATACCCTGAACGGCACTCCGCGCCCGTCTTGATTGTATTTCTCCCCACGTTTACGGGGGGAATAAAAGGGGGGCGGAAAACTCTGACGGCGGAATGTACTTTCCCGCGGCGGCGAGTGCTCCGCACTCACCCCAACGTTGCATCTCCTTCCCCCCACGCGGTGGGGGGACGCAAGGGGGGTCTTCCGTTCTTGATTTGGTCCTCTCTGACTGGAATTTTGGATTTCAGATTTGGGATTTGGAATTGTCTTCTGTCAAACTCTCTTAAAGCCCTCAACCAGCAGAGCTGGGACGACCGCCTCGAAGCCCGCGCGCACACGTATCAGTTGCGCGGGCGTTTCAAGTTTGCCTATGATCGTCTGGTTCTGCATCAACCCCAGCGCTGGTTGGACATCGGCACGGGCAACGGTTTTCTGCCGCGTGTCGCCCGGGCCTCGCTGAACGGCGTGCACATCACCGGCACCGATTTCGCCGAGAATGCCCTCGCCGCCGCCGCCGATGCGCTCGACGCACAGCAGTTGAATGATCTCGATGCGCAAGGCTTGCCATTCGCGGATAACTCGTTGGACATCATCACCTGTCTGGAAGTGATCGAGCATCTGGTCTTTCCCGAGCAGGCGCTGGCGGAGATGCACCGCGTGTTGAAGCCCGGCGGTCACGTCTTGATCACGGTGCCCAATCTGCAATTCATCGAGTACTTATTGCAGTTGATCCGCGGCAAGCTGCCCGTCCCCGCGGCGGACACGCGCCACATGAGCGTCTTCACGCACCGCTTTCTGGCGCAGCAGTTGAATCGCGCCGGCTTCACCGTCACCCTCCATGCCGGCTGTGACGCTTCCCCCGCGTGGTTCGCCACCCTTTCCCCCCGCTACCTCTGCAAAACCATTGCCGTGGAAGCAAGGAAAAATCATACAAAAGTTTGATATGAAAACGCACCATAGAATCATCACCGGCGACGCGCGCCGAATGTCCTTGGTTAAGGATGAATCGGTGCAGTTGATTATTACATCGCCTCCGTATTGGCAACTGAAGGACTATGGAATCGCCAATCAGATTGGTTTCGATGACACGTATGAAGCCTATATCAATAATCTGAATCTGGTGTGGAACGAGTGCAATCGAGTGCTAAGTCCGGGTTGCCGGTTGTGCATCAATATCGGGGATCAGTTTGCCCGTTCGGTTTACTACGGGCGATACAAAGTCATTCCGATCCGCACCGAGATCATCAAATTCTGCGAGACCATCGGCCTCGATTACATGGGCGCAGTAATCTGGCAGAAGGTCACGACGACGAACACCACCGGCGGTGCCTCCGTAATGGGCTCGTTCCCGTACCCGCGTAATGGCGTGCTCAGGCTGGATTATGAATTCATCCTCCTTTTCAAAAAACTCGGCGAAGCACCTAAGCCGACTGCCAAAGATCGTGACGCGGCCAAGATGACCACAGAAGAGTGGAATACCTACTTTGCCGGTCACTGGAATTTTCCCGGCGAGCGTCAGGAAGGTCACATTGCGCGTTTCCCCATAGAACTGCCGCACCGTCTCATTCGCATGTTTTCCTTCCCCGGCGAGACCGTCCTCGATCCCTTCACCGGCAGCGGCACGACCAATGTGGCGGCAGTCAGGTTGAGCCGAGATTCAATCGGCTACGAAATCAATCCTGAATTCGCAGATCTGGCAAGAAAAAGACTCGAGCAGGAATGCCCGTTGCTTGGGAATGTCATTATTGAGTTGGGTGAAGAAGACCCGCTCTCCGCAGTGGAGCTTGAGAAAAGGTCGCAATTGCTGCCCTATCGCTTCGAAGATAAGGTCAAGATCCAGAAGAAGACAGATCCGCGCAAGCTGCTATTTGGATCGAAGATCACGGGAAAAGAACAGTTCGAAAAGGCTGATTACAAACGTCCCCGCAAAGTGATTCAGGGAGATCATGTATGAATCACTCCGGTTGCGACGCCTCCCCCGCGTGGTTCGCCAATCTTTCCTCCTGCTACCTCTGCAAAACCATTGCCGTGGAAGCGAGGAAGTCCTGATATGAAATCTGAGAAAAGTACATGGCGTGAGTTCATGCTTTTGGTGATAGGTGGCATCCTCACGATAACGGGTGGTTTTGTTCAGCAGTGGTACCAGAACGTCTATGTTACGCGTCACACATCAGAGAGGACAATTCGATGGATGTTGTCCTTAGATATTGAGCGTCTTCTGCTCATTCAACAAATATGTGATGAAGTGCGTCAGAGAAAAGCTCTGCAGCAGTCTGCAGACGAGGCCGCATCTCCCGTCGTCTCCACGATATTCCGAGACCTCCCTGATATTAATGCGCTGGCACGCTATGAGTCGTTAGGAGGCCACAGCGATGACACACGCATACGCGCGGTTATTGGGAAGTTAGTCACGATCTCCGCGAAGATAGACGCGTTTAATCACTTTCGAAATTCAATAGACAAGTCAGCAGAACAGCTTAAGTCAGGTGCTGATAAAGCTCACTTGTCGCAAATTCGGCCAAACTATATTAACGATTGGAAGCGGATTAGCGTTCTATCTGTTACCATAGAAGATCAATCAGCATACCTCGCATCCGAGATTGACAATTTGGTCAACGGAAGTTCACCTCGGATTCAATATCCGTTTGAGCTTCAGTTTCCCGCAGAGTGCATGAGCTACAGCACTTCAATAACGTCATTCCAGTTTGAGTTGTCCCAGGATCTAATTCGTAAGAGGGGTATAGATAGTGTGTATGTCATTTTCCAATCAGTAGATTCGGTAAGCGTGTACGTCCTTGAGGACGGACGGCGCAGCCTGTTCAAATCAATGCCCAGAGACTCCTTCAAGTAATCGAAGTCTTCATGAACCGTCTTCTCGTCACCGGTGGCGCCGGGTTTATCGGCTCCAACTTCATTCACTACATGCTTCGCAAGTACCCGCGCCTTGAGCTCGTCAACCTCGATGCGCTCACCTATGCGGGCAATCTTGAAAACCTGCGCGACATCGAGCACGACCCGCGCTACAGCTTCATTCATGGCGACATTTGCGACGCGGACGCGGTCGCGCGGGCGATGAAGGGCTGCGATGCCGTCGTCAACTTTGCCGCCGAAACGCATGTGGATCGCTCGATTCATGAGGGCGGCGTGTTCGTCGAGACCGACGTGCGCGGCGTGTTTGTGCTCTGCGAAGAGGCGCGGCGGCAAAAAGTCCAGCGCTTCCTCCACATCTCCACGGACGAAGTGTACGGCTCGATTGCCGAAGGTCATTTCAAGGAGACCGATCGCCTGAATCCGTCATCTCCTTACAGCGCTTCCAAAGCCGGCGGCGAGCTGCTCGCGCGCTCCTATTTCGTCACCTATGGCTTGCCCGTGCTCGTCACGCGCTCGTCGAACAACTACGGCCCGTTCCAGTATCCCGAAAAACTGATTCCGCTCTTCACCACCAACCTGATCGAGAACAAACCCGTTCCCGTCTATGGTGACGGCAAGCAGGTGCGCGACTGGCTGTTCGTCGAGGATCAGTGCGAGGCGCTCGATCTCGTGCTCACGAAGGGCGAAATCGGTGAGATCTATAATGTCGGCGCGGGCAACGAAGAGTTCAACATGGATGTGACGAAGGGAATCCTGAAGCTCCTCGGCAAGGGCGAAAACCTGATCACCTACGTCAAGGATCGCCCCGGCCATGACCGCCGCTACGCTGTGGACATCGCCAAAATCGGCACGCTCGGCTGGAAACCGCGCCACGATTTCCTGTCCGGTCTCAAGAAGACCGTGGACTGGTACGTCACGAATGAAGACTGGTGGCGCGCCATCAAGCAAAAGCAAGCCGACTATCAGGAGTGGATGAAAAAACAGTACGGCGAGGCGATCAAAGTCTGAGCAGGATTTGAATAACTCTAAAATGGAGGCAAACATGCGTGCGGTATGGATTCTACTCTTGATCTCGATCTCGACATTGCCGGCCTTTGCGCTGCTACCGTCGCCGTACATCGGCGCTAATCTGCAAATCAACAGCCCGACCGGCGATTTCAGCAAGACCGATATCGCCAATGACGGCGCCGGCGCGAAGACCGGTCTCGGCGGCGAAATTGACGTAGGCATCACCGGCGGCAGCGGCAGTATCTATGCCGGCTATCGTTTCGGCAAGCACTCCGCCGATGCCAAATACGATGTCGGCGGCCAAACCACCAAGATCAGCGGCGATTGGAATATCAATCGTGCCGTGATTGGCGTGCGCTGGCACATTCTCGGCTCCACGCCGATCCCGATTGTCCCCACGGTCGGCGGCGGTGTCACAATCGGCAAAACCAAAACGTCTCTCAGCGGCTCGTCCGGCGGCCAGTCGTATAGCACCGACGAATCCTCCAAGAGCAGCGTCGGCTGGTTCCTCGAACTCGGCGCATTGCTCAAGCCGCCCGGCCCGCTCAGCGTCATCGGCGACATTCAGTATCACAGCTTCGACGCCGATTACAAGTCGCAGCTTTATGACGGCAAAGTGAAGATCGCCTTCTTCACGTTCTAGATCGGCGCGCGCTTTGCCATCTCGCCTCTCTGACCCATATACATGATTCCTATAGACTTCCGGCGGCTATTGGCCGCCGGTTCTCTCTACAGGTTTGCGCGGGAAACGTTTTGGACAAGTAGATCAGGGTTGAAAGAACCTGTCAATCAGCATACCGAATAGAAATGGGCAAGTGACAAAGGACCGAAACGGCATCCGAGGATTGTTTTCCTCCGCAGGATTTCGTACATTGCATGAGATTGTTGCAAACCCTATCCTATTCGCACGTCCACCTACCAACCCCGCGAGGTGAATTATGAAACTCCGCCTGTTTCTGCTCCTGCTGCTCGCACTGCTCCTTGTGGTCGTAACCTGCAAAAAAGACGACGAACAAACGCCCGCCGGATCGGTCACCGTTACCTCTCCCAACGGTGGTGAAAATTGGGCTGCCGGAAGCTCGCACGCCATCACGTGGACGGACAACGACGTCACCGCGGTGACGATTTCGCTGTCCACGGACGGCGGCGGTCAATGGACGGCCATCGCCTCGAACGTGAACAACACGCACACGTATTCGTGGACCGTCCCGGCCTCCGTCGGCACAACCTGCCGCATTCGGGTTGCCGATGCGTCCGATGCCAGCGTTTATGATGACAGTGACGCCAACTTCGCCATTGCAGCGGCGACACAGGGCGATCATGCGAGCGGCCCGGTCGGGACTGGGGAACCAGGAATCATCACCACTCCTGAGGGCGCCCAGATCACTGTCCCGGAGGGAGCAGTGCCCGCCATGGCGGACGGTAGTCCGGCAACGATTATCTTTTCGATCGAAGAGGAATTGGATTTCACGCCAACGCTGCCCGCTGGCGAGACCCTGGCCACCGCTGTCTATCGTTTTGGACCCGGAGGATTTGTCTTTGCACAGCCCGTAGAGGTTGCCATTCCGGTGTCCTCAGGTGCCCCGGACAACTACGCGATATACCGCGTCAATCCTAACACGCAGCAGCTTGAAGCCTTGGGCGCGCGGTATGATTCCGCCACGCACACGATTCGTGCTCAGACCGTGGCTTTTTCGCCGCTTTTTGGCACGACTGCGCCAACCCGCAGCACGGCGGCGGGATGTATCCACGTTGTCAACCTCAATTTTAACTACTGGGTGCGCGTCTACGTGGAGACCTACCAGCTCACCTATCCTGATCAGGACTTGGCATCCATGCCGGACTACGGGCTGGGCGGACTCTGGGCGCCCGTCGGACATATCGGATGGGCCAGCGAAGGCAACTTCTATATGCCACAGGGAATCTATACAGTCTGTGTGCAATACGGCGAGGATCAGAATCCCAACCACTACTCTCATTATCAGGAAAACGTCACGATTTCCGAAGCGTGGCATTACCTCAATAACCCCAATTGCCAGAACTTCACGGTCGGCAGTCCGGTCACTCCGGACACCGGAATGTGCGTGTGCATCCCGACGCCGTCGGTCCCCGTGGGCACCGGCGATATTCAGGTCTCCTTGACTTGGTACGTTGATGATCTCGAAGGTGTGGATATGGATCTGCACTTATACGAGCCGGACAGCACCCATATCTACTACGGAGACCCGCAATCGCCCAGCGGCGGTACGCTTGACCGCGATGATACCTGCGGCGACTTCACCAATGGCACGACGGAGAACATCTACTATACCAGCAATCCGCCGGTCGGCCAGTATATCGTGAAAGTGCATTATTTCGGCGATTGCGGCGAGGACAATCATCCTACACAAGCGTTTTCGGTGCGCACCGTTGTGCAGGGCAATACGCAGACCTTTGATCGCAGCCTCGCTCCTGGCGAGATGATCGAAATCACTCGCTTCAGCATCACCGGCGCCGGCCCCGCGGTCTACCTGCCGGCCGATAAGACCGTCAAGATCGTGGCCAATACGCCCGCAAAGTAAGCGACACAACATCGCGAATCAAAAACAAACGGCGGCTCTCACGAGCCGCCGTTCTTCATTCGTTACGAACGTCCTCTCAAAATCACAAAGTATGCCGCGTCACATTCTCCCACCGCCCGACGCGCTCGCACGCTGATTGGATGATCGTCGCCACTTCGTTCAGGTCACGGAATGGCTTCAGGAAGTAATCGCTCGCGCCACTCTCCAGACACTCGATCGCATTCTCGATCGTCGAATACGCCGTCATCATCATCACCTGCACCGTCGGTGAAATGTCTTTGACGCGCTTGAGCAACTGAATGCCGTTCATCCGCGGCAGATTGATGTCCAACAGCGCCACGTGGAACCGCTCCTCGGTCATTTTTTCCAGCGCCGACTCCGGGTCCGTGCAGCCGGTGACATCGAAACCGCGCAGCCGCAAGTACGACTGCAGCACACTCACCACCTGCGGCTCGTCATCTACGATGAGAACTTTGTATTCCATAACGGTCTCGTTGTGTGAACTCCGGCCGATCTCTGTCTGAATGCCGCCATCTCTGCACGCGCCGCAAATGTTGACAAATGGCCACAGATTCTGCCCGACGGCTTGTCCGCTCCTGCTGCAAGGAAAGTGCCATCGCCCGCGCACCCCCTGAAAAAGCAATCGCCGCGCACATAATGCACGGCGATTCTCTAATCCGGTGGTCGAAATGACCTACTTCGTGACCGTTACCGTCTGCGGATAGATCGTAGCCCATCCCGTTACCAGCCCGATCACCACGTCCACAAACGACTGCTGCGTCTGCACCGTGTAGTTCTCCGCGCCGCCGGCCAAAGCCTTGGAGTCAATTTCGGTCAGCGGCACCAGACCCCACAGAATAAACCACTGCTTCTTCTCCACTTTCACCCCGGTACTTGCTCCGCTGCCCACCTGGTGCTGGAAAGTCCAGCAACCCATCAGCGAGAAGCAAAGCACCACCACCAAAACCGCCGTCAGAATCTTCTTCATTGATGTTCTCCTTGCCGAGTTGGATGTTCCACTGCGAATCTTCTGCTGTCATCCGCCGAAAAATGCTCAAAGCTGCCTATTCACTCTTTTGAATCGTCCCTAACACGGATTCAATCGCATGCACCTCCGTCGCCCACGCCGCCCGCGGCGCCGACACCGCAAGATGCAACGGGCGATCCGCATCCAGCACAAACCCGAATTGCACCCGTAGCGAGTCGGCCGAGTAAAACTGTACCGCCGGCACGCCGCCCAGCTTGAGCCATTCCTCAGAGACGTCCGTGCCCGGTCGCGACGCCCGATAATCCGTGCCGTAGTCCCGCCCGAAAGTCAGAAAATCAGAAGCTCGCTCGGGAAAGTTGCGATAGGAAGACAGGACCAGCACGCCTCCCAGCGAGTCATGATAGACGTGCTCGGGGTTCATAGCATATGTGCTTGTGTCCTGATGCAAGGCATGGCGAATCGCGCCCATTGCCTCGTCTCCGGCGGCCGCCCAGCCCTGCGGCAAGCGGAACTCGACCCCTTGATATCTCAGCCTCTCACCCAGCCTTGTCGAGTCCACGTTGAATGCCAATTCACGAAAGGGGCCCGGGGCTTGCCCGGCTCCTTTGCACGAAATCAACGCTAAAAATACTACCGCCAGCACACTGGCGCGCAGATTCACAAACATGGAAGAATTTACGTCATAGTTTCGCAACTTGCAAGTGCTCAATGGCCGGCGACCGTACATACAAGGCTACTTGTGTCAGTCTCTTGCCCACGGGAACTTGAGGTTCATTCCTGTGTTGAATGGTTCATTCGCGACCCCGCGGACGCCTGTAAAAGTAGAGGCATCATAAGAAAAGCTCGTCCTGCCGTAGCGCTCGTAAGCAAAAATGCCATCAAGTATTTAATTTTATGTCACTTAATGTGGACAATGCCGCTTTCAACACTTCCGCAGATTTTGAACTTTTGGCTTGACAAGCGCAGGGATAGGCAGGTATATTAAACGGCTTATTTTGTGTCGTTTTCGCGAACTTTGTTCTGTCGGCCCGCAGACCTGTTCAACAACGCCCCTGCCGTCGGCCGATTGACTCCGACATCGTCGTTTTCTGCAAATAACCCGGCAACTTAACCGGGGAAGTGACGTTTAGCAAAAGGAGTCCGCATGTCCCGGACAGGGGGAACAGTCTCCCGGAAATCCAAGACGAGCACCAAGAGCGTCGAGCGAAAATCGCCTGCCAAGCGTCCGCGCGGAACCGCAAAACCGACTCCCGCCCCCGCCCGCGGCAGTCGCGCCAAGCCCGCCCCCAAACCGGTGCGGCATGGGATTCGCACATCCACCCGGGCCGTGAAGATTGCCCCACGCTCCTCACGGACGGCCAAACCCCTGCGAGCGGCGCAACCCGACTCGGCCCGCAAAGTGCCATCTGCCAAGGTTCTGAAAACCGATAGCACGAAAGAAATGAAACGTACGACTCCCGATAGACCGAAAGCTGCTCTGAGCAACAAGCAAGAACCCACAAAGCGGAAAGAGACCGCCAAGGCCAAGGAGCCGGTCGCCGCGAAGGAAATCAAGGTTAAGACGGTAGCGGCGGTGCCAACGCCCGTCCCCGCGCCGCCGCTTGCCGTCAAAGAAACAAAGGCGAAAACACCCAAGGCCGCGACCAAAGCAACCGCTCCGAAGGTGATTCTGCCGCCGAAAGCCATCGAAGAAGAAATCACTTCACGCCGCAAGTCGCCCGACCACGATGCACCGCCGAAGCCCAAAGGCTCCCGCGCGCGTGCCGCCAAGATTCCCGGCTTCGACGACGAGTTGATGCAGGATTACGTGATGGACGAGGAGTCGGAAGAAGAGGAAATCCAGGATGAGATGGCGCTCGATCCGCTCGAACTGCCGCTCGAACTGCTCGATCCCGAACTCGTGGAAGTCCCGCGACCCGCCGCTCCGCCGAAAGCCAAGCAAAAGGTTGCTACCGCCCATCGCCGCCAGCAGCCCTGTGCCAATTGCGGCAACATGTACACCTGGCTCTCGGTGGATCAACTGTGCTTCAATTGCCTGAAGAAAAGACTCGCCCAGCGCAAGCGTGAGGACGAGAGCTACTCCGGTTTCACTCCCGAAGCCGAAGAAGAGGAGGATTTCTCCTGAAGTGAAACCACGAAACTGGAAATAAAGCAACAGGCGGCCAAGTGCCGCCTGTTGCTTGTTGCTAATAGGTCCGCCAAGCGGGGTCGATCAATCAGAAACAAGAGCATCTCGGTTCCACGACCCCGCCGCAAGAACCACGAGCCAAACCTTGTCATTCTGGACACCGCGCAAGTCTTCGAAGCGCGGGAGTCCAGAACCTCTCGGGCCAGCCGCCGAGCCGGGTTAAGTCTTCGCAACCCGGCCGGAATCTGCTGCGGTGTCGGCTGTTAAACAAGAGCATGTCGAGCACATCTGTTGCGCAGCCGACCCTCTGCTTTCAAATCTCAAGTTTCCTGCTCTGCTTCATCCTTCATCCTTCCGCCTTCATCCTTTCTTCACCGCCTCCATTTCAACAATTTCTTCAGAAACTTCGCAATCGTCGGCGTAAGCAATGTCCTGCGATAGCCGTCTCCCGCGCGTTTGAAGATCTCCGATAGAGTGGGGTAGGGGTGCAGGTCCGCGGCCAGCGATCCCAGCCGAATGTTATGCCGCATCGCCAGTGCCACTTCTCCGATCATCTCCCCGGCGTGGAAAGACACCAACGACGCGCCCTGTATCCGTCCCAACCGGTCATAGTACAGCCGCAGCCAGCCGTCTTCATGGTCGAGTAGAGCGCGATTCACGTCCTTAAATGTGAGGTCCATCACGTGACACTGCTTTGCGCGTTCGTCGTTCTCGCCGATCCCGATTCGCGCAATCTCCGGATCTGTCAGCGTTAGCGAAGGAATATTCAACGTCGAGAAGCGGTATGTGCCGAAGAACAGCGTATTTGCCACGATGGAGCGCGCAAGCGCATCGGAGGCGTGCAAAAATGTGAAGCGCGCGCACACATCGCCCGCGGCATAGATTCGCGAATTCGTCGTGCGCAGCCGGTCGTTGACGATAATGCCCTGCTCGTCGCACTCGACGTGCGCCGCTTCGAGATTCAACCCTTCGATATTCGGTCTGCGTCCCGTCAGAAACAGAATCTCGTCGAACTCATCCGCGAACTCGCCGCCCGTCATGAACCTGGAAATTCTTCCCGGCGCAAGTTTCGTTTCCGCGCAGCCGAAGCGAAACGTCACACCGTCGCGTTCGAGCGCTTGCTGAATCAGTGCCGCGGCATGTTCATCTTCCTCCGGCAGGATCCGCGTGCCGGTATCATAGACGGATACCCGACTGCCGAATCGCGCAAACGCCTGCACATACTCCATTGCCGCTGTGCCGCTGCCGAAAACCGCCAGCCGTCGCGGCAACTCCTTCAGCGTAAAGACCTCGTCCTCCCGCAATGCGCGTACCGTGTCCATGCCGGAAATGTTTGGTTGACTTGGCGACGAGCCGGTCGCAATCAGTGCCCGCGCAAAGCCGAGGACTTGGCCATCCACCGCCACGTGCGATCCATCCACAAACTCCGCCGCGCCGAAGAATACATCCACTCCTTTCTCGGTGAGCTGCTGCAAATCGTCACTGGCGGCAATCTCCGCCCGCACGTGCCGCGCGCGCGCCACAGCCTTGCCAAAGTCCACTCTCGCTTCATCGCTCAGCGCTACACCAAGCTCCTGCACTTGTCGTACCCGGCCGATGGCTCGCGCTGACCGCGTCAGGGCCAGCCGGGGTACAACCGTCGTCAGATGCGCGCCGCCTAAGCGCTCCTTCTCGACAAGGGCAACCCGCGCGCCCAGCGCGGCGGCCCCGGTCGCCACCACCAGCCCGGCTTGTCCCGCCCCGATCACCACCAGGTTGTATCGTTCCCGCGGCGTCGGATTCCGGTACCCTTCTGGCCGGACATGCCTGAGCCAAAGCTCGTCATCGTTCGCGTGGTTGTGAGGTGCGATAGCCATCTCGTTTGGATTGCAGAGGATACGAAAGTTTTGTATATTGCTTCTCATTGTTAATATAGAAGAATCTTTGGGTTGTGCAAGCGGTGAACGAAGCGACGAGACAAAAAGCGAACAGCAAAGTGCATGGACGATGCCGGGCGCTCGTGCTTGCTGTGCTGCTGCTGTTGGGCACGCTGCCGGCGCGGGCGTTGGATCAGACCTACGCCACGTACGATAGCGTGCTCACCAGATATGTTGCGAATGGCCGCGTGGATTACGCGAGTTTGCGAACTGACCGCGCACAACTGAACGCCTTTCTGACCGAGTGCGCGGCGGTATCGTTCGAAGAATACCAGTCGCTGACGAAAGAGCAGCAGCTCGCCTTCATGATCAACTTCTACAACGTCGCAGCATTGTTGCTTGTTTGCAATCATCCCGACCTCAAAAGCATAGACGAATTCAAAGGCGTTTTCCGCGACGTGTGGAGCCTCAAATTCGTTCGCCTCTTTGACCATACGGTGAGTCTCGGACAGTTGCTGCATGATATTTTGCGCGCGGAGTTCAAAGACGTGCGCATTCACTTTGCGCTCGTCACGGCGTGCAAGAGCGATCCGGAACTCTTGAACACTCCCTATCGCGCAGAGATCCTGCGCCTTCAGCTCGATCAGCAGATGGACAAGTTCATGCTCGCGCGCCCCGATGCCAACCGCTTTGAGAACGGCACGCTCTATCTCTCGCCCAAGTTCCGGTGGTATGCCGTGGACTTTGGCAAACGCGCGGATCTGATCCGCTTTGCCGCGCGCTACTTTCCCGAGGTGCAGGAGAAAACGCCCGTGCAGTATACACCCTTCGATTGGTCATTGAACGAGCGATAACTTGTGCTCACCCACCTTCCCCCCACGCGGTGGGGGGAACAAAAGGGGGGTCTGAGTTTGCAATTTGAAGTCTGACTGAGCATATCTGCTTCATGTTTCATCCTTCATCCTTTCTTCATGCGCGCCTGGGTCCTCGATCAGCCAAAACCGATTGAACAGCAGCCGCTGACGTTGCGCGACGTGCCGCTGCCGGAGCCGGAAGACGGCGACGTGCGACTGCGCGTGCTCTGCTGCGCGATCTGTCGCACTGACCTCCACGCGGTGGAAGGCGAAATCGAGCTGCCCAAGCTGCCCGTTACGCCCGGACATCAGGTCGTCGGCGTCGTGGATAAACTCGGGCCGGGCGTCACGTATCTAAGAGAAGGTGTGGTTGTCGGCGTGCCGTGGCTCGCCTCCGTGGACGGCACCTGCCATTTCTGCACGAATGATCGCGAAAACCTCTGCCACAATGGCCGCTTCACCGGGCTGCATGTGGACGGAGGCTACGCCGAGTACATGCTCGCTCGCGCGCTGTTCGTCTATCCCATCCCGCAGGGGTTTGACCCGGCGCATGCCGCACCCCTCTTATGCTCTGGCGTCATCGGCTACCGTGCCCTGAAGCTCGCCCAAGTGCCGATCAATGGCAAACTGGGGCTGTATGGTTTCGGCTCGTCGGCACACCTCACGCTGCAAGTCGCCCGGCATCTGGGCGCGGAGTGCTACGTCATCACCCGGGGCGAAGCCGGGCAGGAGCACGCGCGCAAACTCGGCGCCGTTTGGGCCGGTGGACCCGACGACACCCCGCCGGTCAAGCTGGATAGCATCATCATCTTTGCCGCCGCCGGAGAGTTGGTGCCGCTGGCCTTGCGCCATCTGCAAAAGGGCGGTATCGTCACGTGTGCTGGTATCCACATGACCGACATCCCGCCATTCCCGTATGAAATCCTCTGGGGCGAGCGCATGATCCGCAGCGTCGCCAATTCCACCCGCGCCGATGTGCGCGAGCTGCTCGAACTGGCGGCGGAGATGAAGCTGACACCCGACATCACCCGCTTCGATTTCGAACATTTGAATGACCACCTCTTGGCTCTGAAACAAGGCGCCTACACCGGCACCGGAGTCGTCCAGATCTCCGCTTGACTGCATCATAGTATCCACCCATGAAACAAACCCGAGTATTCATCCTTCTTGCGGCGCTGCTTGTGATCGGCTGCGCGGTCAAAACCACGCATCCCGACATCTTCGCCGCGATTAAGGACGGCGATGTCGAGGATGTGCAGCGCTTCATCCAGAAGAAAGTCAATCTCGAACAGACGACGAAAGGGCAGATGACGCCGCTCCACATCGCGGTGGATGCCGGCAAGGCTGACATCGCCGAGCTGCTGATCAACAGCGGTGCGGTGATCGAATCGCGCGATCAGGCCGGGTTGACGCCGCTGAATCGTGCCGCCTTCAACAACCGCCCCGAGATGATTCAAATTCTGGTCCGTCACAAAGCTGAGATCAACACCACCGATGCCAAAGGCAAGCAGCCGATTCACTGGGCGGCCCGCAAAAACGCCCGCGCGGCGATTGACGCATTGCTCGCCAGCGGTGCCGACATCAACGCTGTGGATGGCTACGGCGCGACGCCGCTGCAAATGGCGCAGCAATTCAATTACACGGGGCTGGTGGACTACTTGAAATCCCGCGGAGCCAAGGAAACGCCATGAAACGGTCTGCTGTTCTCTTCCTCTCTTTACTAATCCTGCTCTCCGGCTGCAAGCGCAAGGCCGCGGAATCCGCCGAGGGCACGAATGTCTTGCTCAAGCAGGGCACCGGTGCGCTGCTCGTCATCTTTCCGCGCGACGTAATGATTGACCGTGCTCGCTGGCGCGCGCAGGTCATGCTCGAAGGCAGCGCCGACACCAAAAGCCTGCCGCGTGTCCCGCTGGCCGATCAGCAGTCGCTGCTCGTGATGCACGTCGCGCCGGGCATTTACAAGGTCACGGCCAGCGCCTGGGCGCATGGGGGAGATCCGGTCTTCGGCGGCACGCTGGCGAACGTGGACGTGCGCGCCGGGCAGATGACGATTGTCAAGGCGCAAGTGTTGAATAATGATCCATACCCGCATCCGCGCACGACGATGGAATTCGTGCGCATCGCTCCGTGGCGTTTGCAGAATGCGGATCGCCTGCGTGAGTACATCGCGGACGTTGCCGTAGGAATCGAGAAAGGCTGACCATGACCCATCGCAATATTGTGTACCGCCGCGTGCGCGCCACCGTCTGGCTGCCGTTAGGATTCATGTACGCGTCCTATTACATGACGCGCTACAATCTCTCTTTCGCCAAGACCACGATGACGCAGCAATTCGGCTGGTCCAACGAGCAGTGGGGCTGGATCACCGCGACGATGTTCTGGTTCTATGCGCTGGGACAGTTCGTGAACGGCCAGCTCACGGACAAGTTCGGCGGCAGAAAAGCCATCGTCATCGGCGCGATTGGAACGGTGATCGCGAATTTACTGATGGCGGCGGGATCGGGCGTCGGCGCGCTTGGCTATTTCATCGTGATGTGGGGCGCGAACGGCTACTTCCAGGCCTTTGGCGCACCTTCGATTGTCAGCGTCAATGGCAACTGGTTCGCGCTGAAAGAGCGCGGCACGTTCACCGGCATTTTCGGGATGATGATTCAGCTCGGGCGCTTTGCGATTACGCTGCTCGGCGGTTTTCTCATCGCGAATTACGACTGGCAGTTCATTTTCATTATCCCAGCCCTGATCACGCTCGTGTTTGCCGTGCTCGCGTGGTTTGCGATTCGCGATAATCCGGAAGACCTCGGCTTCGACGCGCCGGATATGGGCGAGCACGACCGGGATGCAAGCGACAAGCCGCTGGGCATTTCTTATACGTTGAAGAAAGTCCTCACCAGCCCCACGCTGTGGGTCATCTCGGGCGCGTATTTTTGCACCGGCGTCGTGCGGCACGGACTCGAGCAGTGGTTTCCCGCCTATTTGCAGGAAGTGCAGCATCTCGCGCCGGATTCGGCGGCGTTCCAATTGCGCGCGCTGGCGATGCCGATTGCCGCCGTCCTCGGCTCATTTGCGGCCGGCGTGTCGTCCGATAAACTATTCGGCGCGCGGCGCGGCCCGCCGACGGCGATCATGTATTTCACGCAGTTCGTGCTGCTGTTGGGCTTCTACTATTTCAGCGGCCCGGCGAGCGCGGCGATCTATCTGATTCTGCTCTCGTTCTTCGTCAATGGCCCGCACAGTTTGCTCGGCGGCGCGGCGGCGATGGATTTCGGCGGCCGCAAAGCCTCCGGCAGCGCGGCGGGAATGATTGACGCCTTTCAGTACATCGGCGCCGGCATCACCCAGCCGATGGTCGGCTTCGTGATTGACCACTTCGGCTGGAGCGGCTGGGCGATTTCCCTCGCGGGCTTCTCTCTCGTCGGCGGCGTCCTGATGAGTATAATCTGGAATCGAAGACCTCGGTAGCCGCGCACGGCTGTGCGCTCGGATAGGCATTTGTAGGGGCCGATTGCATCGCCCGTCTTAATTCATTCTTCTTCCGGCGGCACGTATCTGTCCGCTGAAGGCGAGATATCGCTCTGCGAACACATGCCCGGATCTGATAGACGTTCGCCTAATCCAATTTGAATCCTAACCATTCGCTACAACATACTTATCTCGAATGGTGACATCGCATGAGGCTGACCCAAGGGCGGCTTTTTCCTGGGGGGATTTGACTATGCCTGTATCCTCCTGCAAACTCGCCAATGCTCGAACATCTTGGCTATTTCAAAGGGTTAGCACATATAATCAAGCACATAGGCTTCACCACAAAAATGTAGAAGACCCTCTGGAATCATTGACAAGACTGCGATAAAGCGGTATCTTACAATACCTATATTCTGTGGCAGGGGATTCACCCCGACGAAGATCTTTGGACGAGCGAATCCTCCGCTGAAAAAGTGTCAGGGTTCGATTAATTGTTTATATAGGTACGACGCCGGATGCAAATACACCCCGGTCAGGCGGTCGCGGTGGCTTACGAACCGCAATCACACGTAAATCTTATGACGCGAGTGGCGTCAAGATGTCTCGCAACACGCAACTTGAGTCTCGACGACATATCAAATTATCAGTTCATTAGAAGGAGAATCCCATGCGGCGATTGCTCGCAGTCTTAGGGATCGGACTACTTGCTCTTTGGTCAGGCAGTTCATTGGCACAAACGCCAGTCAACCTTGGAACGGCCTCTAACTTCGCGGTTCTGGCTGGTTCCGCAGTGAGCAACACGGGTTCCTCACTCATTAATGGAGATTTGGGGCTGAGTCCGGGAACAGCAGTCTCCGGTTTTCCCCCTGGAACACTAAACGGGACGCAATACGTAGCCGAGGCAGTCGCCGGGCAGGCTCAGAACGACCTGACCACAGCGTACAATGATGCTGCTGGGCGAGGTCCGGTTACGACCGTTGCCACGGAGCTTGGCGGAACGACCTTGACGCCGGACGTATACAACTCCGCATCAGGCACATTTGGAATCACCGGAGTTCTCACTCTGAATGCTCAAAATGACCCCAGTGCGGTCTTCGTTTTCCAGATGGAGAGTACGCTGATTACGGCATCGAGTAGTCACGTGGAGCTGATTGGCGGTGCCCAGGCCTGCAACGTCTTCTGGCAGGTCGGCAGCTCCGCGACGCTTGGTACATATTCTTCCTTCATTGGAAACATCCTTGCATTGACCTCCATCACCGTAACCACGGGGACGGTAGTGGATGGCAGGGTACTGGCCCGAAACGGCGCGGTCACATTGGACACGGATACCATCACCGTGGCAATCTGCGCGTCCGCGTGCATACCTGATCAGCAGGTGACGTTAGTCCCGAATAATCCCGATTTCCCGGGGCCGCAAGACGTCCGCGCCTGTGCACATCTGTCGGCCACGGTCAATACACAGGTGATTGTGCCGGTGAACGGTTCGCAAAATGTGCCGACGGTGACCATCGCTTCCGGTTGCGCGGACTGCGGCGATCTCAACTGCGAGCCGCTGAGCAATTGGGTGCTGGGTGACTGGACGTTCGTCGCCAACCCGCCGGAGTACGTGGCCAACTTGACGGCCGGCACCGGCGCGACGGGCTGTTGTGTTTGCTTGCATCTGGACTTTGTGTTGCCGGTTGAGTTGCTTGCCTTCGCAGGTTTGCCGCAAGACCGTGCGGTGAAGCTGAGCTGGACGACGGCTTCAGAGCTCAACACCAGTCACTTCGAGATCATGCGTGACGGCCAGACGGTGGCCAACGTCGCCGCAACGAACAACGCCACGGGATCGAGTTATCACTGGACGGATGCCTCCGTGCTGAACGGCACAACGTACCGTTACGATCTAATGGCGGTGAGCATGAGCGGTGTTCGTCAGAATCTGGGTAACGTCTTAGCAACGCCGAGCCTCAATACGGCGGTGATCACCGAGTATGCCCTGCATCAGAACTACCCGAACCCGTTCAACCCGTCAACCAGCATTGCGGTTGATCTCGTTGAGGCCGGTCAGGTAAGCCTGACGGTTTACAACCTCATGGGCCGGGAAATCGCCACGATCATGAGCGGCGACATGAGTGCCGGTCGGCACGTCGTCAGTTTTGATGCACGAAATCTGCCTTCCGGGGTGTATCTCTACAGGCTAAACATCAACGGCTTCACTGCCGAGAAGAAAATGCTGCTGCTGAAGTAAGAGCTAATCTCGCATCAGATGACTAGCGGGCGGCCGGCAGGTCGCCCGTTCCGTTTTCAGGGTTCGCTTTGTCTTTCCCTCGCCCCCCCCCTCTTCCGGCGGCACGTGTCTTCTTCGCTTGCCCCCGAAGGAAGTGAAGGATGCTCTGATCGGGAGAAACTGTGCAAACGATACTCCCAGATCCGGGCATGTGCCGACACATGCCGCGGGGCATTCTCCCGGTAGGGTCGGCGTTCAGCCGACAGCCGCCTGAATGGCGGCCCTACCAACCACTCCCGCCCACTGCTTGAGGCACCCACGCCTCTCTTTCTGCTGTCCGTTGTCAGCTTGTCAGATGTAAGTGTAATGCCAATCTCACCCTACTTGACGGTATTGCTTTTCACTCCCCCCAACTGTATATTATCCCTATGCCAACGTCCAATAAATATAAGATCAGTGTGCCCTTCCTGATCCTGCAAGAAGGCGATTATTTTGTCGCTTACTGTCCATCTCTGGAACTGTCCTCCTATGGGCACACCATCACGGACGCCAAGCAGTCGTTCGCGGAGGCTCTGAAGATCTTTGTCAAGGAGACGGAGAAGAAGGGGACGCTCGAGAAAGTCTTGCTCGGTCTGGGCTGGACGCTCCAACAGAAGCCCTCGTTCAAGTACCAGCCGCCGGAGTTGTCCGCCAAGAATCGCCGCGCTCTGCAACGCAAGACGGTGAGTATCTCTAAAAAGTCCGTGCCGATTCGCTATGTCGCGGCATAGGAGATCCTGACCGACGCGCGGGGTCTATGGGTTCCGGCTATCTGGCGCGACACGGTACTGAGACCCCGCCGAAACGTCGCATCCAATTGCCTTGTCATCCTTGAAGCCCTCTTTTCCCCCTGCTTTGCGGGGGGAACACAAAGGGGGTCGGCTGAAGGATCTCTCTGAACAATATCCTGTAGGGGCCGATTGCATCGCCCGCTGCAACCCGCCCGGAATCTGAAATACACTCCCATGCCCCTCCGCACCTATCTCAAAGCCCTCAACGACAAGCTGATTCACGGCGACGCCACCGAGCATACGCATCGCCCGGCGCTCGAGGCCCTGCTCAAGGCCATGAGCAAAGACCTTGTGGTGACGAATGAACCCAAGCGCATCTCGGTCGGTGCGCCGGATTTTGTCATTCGCCGCCAGATCAGCAAGTCGCAATTTCTGCCCGTTGGTTATGTCGAGACCAAGGCTGTCGGCGCGGATTTGAATGAGATTGAAAAGTCCGAGCAACTCAAGCGCTATCTCACGCTCGACAATCTGATTCTGACAAACTACACGGAGTTTCGCTGGTACGTCGGCGGCAAACGGCGTCTAACCGCTATTGTCCCCCTACGTAGTGGGGGCCGCTCTTCTGATCTCCCCCTACGTAGTGGGGGGATTAAGGGGGGAAATCATGACCCTCAAGCACTCTCTTCAGTGGAAGAGTTGTTGCGTGCATTCCTTGAGCACGAAGTCCTCGAAATTGCTACCCCCAAGGACCTCGCTCAGCGCATGGCCGGACTGTGTCGCAACATTGACAAGATCATTGTGGAAGCCTTCACCGCCAAGCAGGAGAGCGAACTCTTGCACGGTCTGAAGGATGCCTTTGAGCGAACGTTGCTTCCCGATCTCTCGCCGGAGCAATTCGCCGACATGTTCGCGCAGACGCTCGCCTATGGCCTCTTCGCCGCGCGCGTCAACCATTATCGGGAATCAATTTCCCCTCCGTTTACGGGGGGGACAAAAGGGGGGGCGGAGTTCCGAAGAAGCGAAGCCGCCCGCGAAATCCCCAAGACCAATCCCTTCCTCCGCAAGCTCTTCGACACCATCAACGGCGCAGAGATTGAAGACGAACCATTTATCGGCTTTGTGGATGATCTAACCGCCATTATGAACCACGCCGACATCAGCACCATTTTGCAACACTTCGGGCGCAAGACCGGTCAGGAAGATCCGGTCGTGCATTTCTACGAGACTTTTCTAGCCGCATACGATCCGAAACTCCGCGAATTGCGCGGCGTGTATTACACGCCGGAGCCGGTCGTTTCCTACATCGTGCGCAGCGTGGACATTCTGTTGAAAGAAAAGTTCGGCCTGAAGGATGGTCTCGCCGACCGCACGATGATTGAAGTGGAAGTGGAGGAGGATGGCAAGAAGGTCAAAAAGAAGCTGCCCAAGGTGCTCATTCTTGATCCCGCCTGTGGCACCGGCACTTTTCTCTATCACGTCATCAAGCTCATTCGCGAGCGCTTCATGCTCTCCGGCAACGCCGGTGAATGGTCAGACTTTGTGCGTGACCATCTCCTCCCCCGCATCTATGGTTTCGAACTGCTTATGGCTCCCTATGCCGTTGCTCATCTCAAGCTCGCCATGCAGTTGTCCGGGCAGGATCTTGACGAACCGCAACGCTCGCAGTTCGCCTATGACTTCAATAGCAATGAGCGGCTGAATGTCTATCTCACGAACAGCCTTGAGATGACGGAGAAGACAGTGCAGACAGCTCTGTTTGGTTTGGAGAAGCAAATCGCTGAGGAGGCCAATGCAGCGAGTTCTATCAAGAGTGAACTTCCAATAATGGTAGTCTTAGGAAACCCGCCATATTCGAACTATGGAAAAATGAACAAAGGCAAATGGATACTCCAACTTATTCAGTCGTACAAGGAAGGTGTACAAGAGCGAAAACTGAATCTAGATGACGATTTCGTGAAGTTTGTCAGATTTGGACAGTGGCGGATTGAACAAAGCGGAAACGGGATACTTGGGTTTATTACCAATAATATATATGTTGATGGTGTCACTCACTGGAAAATGCGTCAATCGCTTTGCAAGACCTTTCCAGAAATTTACGTATTAGATTTACATGGTAATACGCGCAGAAAGGAACGTGTGCTTGGCGGTGGTGACGATGAAAACGTTTTCGATATCATGCAAGGAGTGGCTATTGGTCTCTTTGTTCGACCCGCGAGAGTCACCAGCAACACTGTCCTACACTACTCCGAAATCAAGGGGAAGCGGGAGGACAAATACGGCTCGCTCAGTTCAAATACGGTCAAGAGTACTGCTTGGCATCAGTCATTTATTCCACATAGCGAATTTGTAGAAGAACGCGATTGCTTTTTTGCACCTAGTACCGGTCGCGACAGTGCGGAATATACTCTCGCAGCCAGTATTGTTGATATTTTCCCAAATGGAATTTCAGGTATCGAATCTAAACGAGATCATTTCGCTTACGACTTCGAACGCAAGGCACTTGAAGAGCGCGTACGCGGTTTCATCGAATGCCGCTCTGATATTGATGATATTAAACGGCGGTATGCCTTGCAGGATAATGACTGGTCCGTGGAGCAAGCGCACGCAAGTCTGAAGCGAGACAAATTGTGGCCTACAAAAATTCATGAATGTCTTTATCGGCCCTTTGATCAACGTTGGGTGGTTTACTCCAACGACATTTTGGCGCGAACACGTGGACCCATAATGGCATGCATGATCGACAAGAGAAACCACAGACTCTTGAATCGTTTGAACAACCATCTCCCACCGTCGAACCTTGCTATGGTCGTTGGACGGCAAGGCCAAGTTATTGACACAAGTTGGAATCTCGTGTTTTGCTCTCGCCTGATGACAGATAGGAATCTATTCTACAGAGGTGGTCATCGCCATATGCCGCTTTACATGGCGGAAGAAAGGCCAACTGCTGCGATACTCGAATCGGCTATATGTAATATGTCAACAAGCTTCTTATCGATGGTTGGCAAGCATTATGGTTTGCAATTAATTGAAGCATTTGGCGACCTTAAGAATACCTTCGGCCCGGAGGACATCTTCAACTATATCTATGCCATCTTCCACTCGCCCACTTACCGCAAGCGTTACGCAGAGTTCCTTAAGATTGACTTTCCGCGCGTGCCGATTACGTCGGATGTCGAGATGTTCCGCAAGCTCGTCAGCCTCGGCGGCGATTTGGTGAAGCTGCATCTCGTAGAGTTTGAGTTATCTGATCTACCCCCCTCAGTCCCCCCCCAAAGTGGGGGGAAGGTAATTTATCCGGAGAAGGGCGATCACAAAGTCGAGCGCGTGAGCTACGTGGACGTAAAGCAGCGGGTGATGATTAACAAGATACAATACTTTGAAGGCGTGCCGCCGGATGTCTGGGAATTTCACATCGGCGGCTATCAAGTCGCCGAGAAATGGCTCAAGGATCGCAAAGGCCGCGTACTCACCGCCGAAGACCGCGAACACTATCGCAAGATCATCGCCGCCCTCGCCGGAACGATTCACCTCATGCAGGAGATTGACAAGGCCATCCCCCAATGGCCGATCACATAACATTGCGGCACTACAAGTAACGAAATATTTTGGCGGCCTTATTCCCCCCAAAACTTGATTTTGGGGGTTAGGGGGTTTTAGTTGAGGCATCCCCGCCTCTCTTTTCTGGTCTCCCTCCACTTCGCGGGGGGACGGAAGGGGGGTAACTCCAATGCCAATCCCCCCCATCTTCAATTCCATTCTGAATTTGAACAAATTTTCAATTACCTCTTGACAAACGGAACAAATGTTCATATATTGATGGTGTAATGACTGCGATCCCGTCCAATCCGCCCGTCGCCGCCTCCACCTTCTCCTTTCCCCCTTATCCCTTCTCCTTCACCACGGCCCCCTTATGAGCAATCAACCCAAACTTCAAGACCTCATTCCCTCCCTCGCCCCATATCTTAGCGACAGCATTGACTCTCAGCCCTCCGATTCCCTTCCCCCACAACCTGTGGGGGAAGGCAAGGATGGGGGTTCTGCTTCATCCCTCATCCCTCATCCTTCATCCGTTTCTCAGCCTGTCAGCCTGTCCTCTGCTTCATCCTTCATCCCTCATCCTTCATCCTTTCCCCAGACCGGCCCCAAGACTCCCGACGGCAAATCGGTCTCCCGCATGAACTCTCTTCAACACGGCCTCGACGCCACCGATGACGTCTTCCTCTGCTGTCTCACCGAGCGCGAACAAATCGCCTTTCGCAAGATCCGCCGCTCTCTACGCAACTTCTACAGTGGGCAGCTCACCGCTTATGAGCGTTTACTGGTGGACCGCATGGCCATCCAGCACCTCCGCATGTTGCGCTTGTACCGCCTCGAATCCGAAGTCATGGACATCGCCCCGCGTCCCGGCGACAAGTGGTCCGTCATTCCTCACCTTGACCGCTTCTCGAGATATGATGTTCGGATCGAAAAACAGCTCCGAATCCTCCATAATCGCCTGCTTTCGGTGTTCGATCAGAACGTTTCCGACAAGCTTAAACCGTTCACCAACATGGAGTAACCGCCATTTCGTTCCGCAAAATTTACTTTTTCTTTCAAACTCCATTCAAAATTGACTTCGCCTCCGAAAATCAGTAGGTTAGGGCAATCTGACTTCAATTTCCGATTTTCATTCTTCAATTTGCCCTATCCATGATTATCGGCTGCGTGCAGACCTCGCCGGAGTTCGGCGACAAAGAAGCGAACCGGCGAGCGATCGAGACGCTGATTGACAACCGGCGCGCGGACTTATGGGTAATGCCGGAATTGGCGCTAACGGGATATGAGTTTCGCGGGCGGGCGGAAGCGGCGGATCTGGCGGAAGAGATTCCGCATGGCCGCAGCGTGCGCTGGCTGGAAGATTTTTGCGCGATGCGGCATTGCCATGCCGTGCTCGGACTGGCGGAACGGGAGAAAGAGCGCGTGTACAACACGGCGATCATGGTGGGGCCGCAGGGGTACATCGGCAAATACCGCAAGCTGCACCTGTTCGACAAGGAGTTCGAGCGCTTCGACAAAGGCGATCTGCCGCTGCCGGTGTTCGATCTCGGCACGGCGCGGGTGGGCGTCATGATTTGCTTCGATTGGAGATTTCCGGAAGCGGCGCGGACCTTGGCGTTAGCCGGTGCGCAACTTATTGCGCACCCGTCGAATCTGGTGAAGCAGCACTGTCAGGCGGCGATGGTGACGCGGGCGCTGGAGAACCGGGTGTTCACGATCACGGCGAACCGCGTGGGAACAGAAGAACGCGACGAACGCCGCGTGACCTTTACCGGCGAATCGGTACTGATTTCTCCGAATGGCGGACAATTGGCGATGGCGTCGCTGACGGAGCCGGACGTGCTGCGCGTGGAGATGGATCCGCGTGACGCGGACAACAAGATGGTGAACGCCTACAACAGCGTGCTCGCCGACCGGAGAACGGAATACTATAGAAGATAGACTTGAGACCTGAGACTTGAAAAAACAGGGCGCACGATGTGCGCCCTGTTTCGTTTGCTCATTCTCTGTCAGGCTTACGGCGTGGCGGAGGCTTTAACGATGTAGAACTTCACCAGCGTGCCCAACGGATTCACGTCCGTGAACGACGTGCCCGAAGTCGTGCCGAGCAACGTGATGAACGGACCCGCCGGCGTTGTCGCTGTGTAGATCTTGTAGTACGGCGCGCCGGTGGATGCCCAGTCCAGTTGGATGTCGTTTCCGGCCCGATGGATCACCACCTGCGGCGGAATCAAGCTGAAACCGCTGGCGCGGATCATCCGGTTGCCAAGCCTCGCCGAGTTGTCCGCGCTGGCTTCGCTGAACCACTGCAAATCGCAGGGGTCATAGACAAAGCTGTGCCCGGTCGGCGTGCTGTTCTGATCTTCCAAGAAGGCTTCAAACACGCCAGCGGTTGGATTAGTAACTGAAACGTAGAAGTTGCCGGTCACGCTCAAGGGATTGCCGAAGGCATCGCGGAAGGCGATGTCGCACCAGTTGTCAAGCGCCGTGTTCACCCCGCCGATGACATTGCCGATACTGCCGATGGTCTTGGTGAAGAGCACCGTCCCCGGCAGGCCGCCTACGCCGTCATCGGCATAGACTTTCACTTGCAAGAGAGAATGAGATGTGTTCGGATGCAGGGCGGAGATGCCTAAGCGCCCCGAGCAAAGGATAAACGGGAAAGTGGCCGGAGTGAACTTCACCGCCCATTCGTAGTCGGCGGTCTGCGACCAGTGACTGGCTTCGGCGCTGCCATCGTCATAGAGCAATTCTGTACCGCAGGAGGACGCAATCTCAAAGGGAGACAACGAGGTGACAGCGGTTAAACCGCCGGCATCCAGCACGCGCAAAAAGTACTCGTACTGATCGGCCAGAAGACCATTCACGGTGACGGCATACTCGTTAGGGTTGCCGGTAGACGCTAATAGCAGCGAGTCGTAGTTGACACCGCCCACGGGACGGTAGAACATCCTGGTGACAAAACCGGCGACGTCATCCGTCACCAGTGCCGTCACCACGAACGGCTGCACGAGTTGATCGTCCAGCGGATCGTGAACAATCGTTGGCGCGACGTTGCCCGCGGCGATGGTGAAGTTGTTGTTGGAGACATCGCTGACCGTGGGGAAGCTCACCGACGTGACGCGGACTCGCACGAGGGTGGAGACCGGCGACGTGACGGTCCATGGCTCGCTGCCATCGTTGGCGGAATTCGAGGCGATAGCCTCCCACGTTCCGCCGGGATAATTGCGGTTCAACTCAAGGTTGACATTCCCCGTGACGTTCGCCGAGGTCCAGGTCATGTTTTGCGCCGAACCCACCGTCCACGTCTCGCCGCCGTTGGGGGTCGTGACGGTAATCGTGCGCGCAAGGATGGAGAAATTCGCATTCGACGTATCTTTGATCGCGGTGTTCACGGTGCCGCTGATCCGAATGCGCGCAGTGGAACTCGTCGGCAAACTCACCGTCCATGGATAGCTGCCGGTATTCGCGGTGCTGGCGACGATATCGCTCCATGACGCACTCGGGAAGGTGCGATTAATTTCGATCCGCACATTCTCGCTCAGGCCGGTGGACGTCCATGCGATGTTCTGCGCCGTGCCTTCGATCCATGATTCACCACCGTTAGGCACCGTCACCGTGATCGTGCGCTGGCCAATCGTGAAGTCGGCATTCGAGACGTCACTCACCGCGCCGTTCACAACGCTGGTGACACGAATGCGTGCCGTGGTGGAAACAGGCAAGTTTACTGTCCAAGGCTCGGTGCCGTCGTTGGCCGTGTTCATGGCGATCGCTTCCCACGCGCCGCCGGGATAAGCACGATTCAGCTCAACGTTCACATTGCCGGTCACGTTGGCGGAGGTCCAGGTCATGTTGTTGACGTCACCCACCAGCCACGTCTCGCCACCATTGGGAGCGGTCACTGTGATGGTTGGGCTTGGATTCGAGGAGATTGTAAAGTTGGCGTTGGAGATGTCGTTGAGCGAGATCGTCGTGGTGCCGGAGATGCGAATGCGAGCGGTGGTCGTGGCCGAGCCGGCGACGGTCCAGGGGAAAGAGCCGCTGTTGGCTGTGCTGGCAGAGAGCACTTCCCACGCCCCGGTGGGGTAAGTGCGATTTAACTCGATCTTGACGTTCTGCGTGAGATTAGTCGAGGTCCACATGATCGTCTGCGCGCTGCCGATGGCCCACGATTCGCCGCCATTCGCGGCGGTGACCGTGATGGAGACGGGCGAGTAGCCGTCCATGACCGTGTGCGTGTTCGCCGGGTCGAGCCAGTCACGCACGCGGGTTGCCGCCGTGCTGCCCTGATTCCACGACATGGAGAACTTGCCGTAGTAGTCGTCAATGTTGTTGGAACAAGACGCCGTGCCTCCGTGGAGCTGACCGATGATCCGGTGGTTTTGATCGAATAAGGGTGATCCGGACGAGCCCGGTTCTGTGGTACCGCTCTCATAAGCGAGGATGCGCCAGTGTGAGTTCGCCGGAGTGCCGGACCACGAGCCGTTGACGGGTGGATTGCGATCGAAGCTGATCTTTTTGATATCGCCGCTGGGATGGTGAATTACAATCGTGCTGTCGGCGGCGAGGTTGACGTTATTCCAGCCGTTGAAGTAGGGAGCATAGCTCAGCGGCACAGTGCTGGAGAGCTGCAGCAGCGCGAAGTCGGACGCGGAGTTATTGGCGCGGAGAGTGGAGTTCGCAACCGTTTGACTGGTGGGGCCATCCACATTCGTGCAAGCGGGGCTTTCGTAATTAAAAACGAAAATCCAAGTGTTGTTTCCGCCGAGGCAGTGATTCGCCGTCAGGTAATACGGCGTCTGATCCTGCGCGACATTCGTGATCAAAGAACCGCTGCACAGCCGCGAACCATTCGACAGTTCGATCATCGTCGCGCCGCGCTTGTTGGCCTGCCAGTTATAGCCGATCGGACAGTTCACGTTATTGTTGCAGGAACCGGACGAGCCAAAGTTATCGAGTTGATTCGGATCCGGTTTGCCGAATACGTTGCGATAGGCATGGGCCACATGCGAGATGGACAGCATCGTTTGTCCCTGCACGGCCGACGGCTCAAAATACTCCAGCACAATGGCATTGCCGGCAACGTGTTGCGTGATGTTGGTGCCGTCAATCCAATTGTTGAAGCCGGTGAAGGCTCCGATGACCTGCCAGCGGTCATCGGAGTAAACAAAGAGTTGTCCGCCTTCGGGAATGTACCACTGGTCGTAGCTAAGACATAAGGAGTAGGCGCCCGGCGAGGAGATGCGAAGTCTCCACAGCCGTCCGTCCGGGATATCTTCCCATATACCGGAATTGTTCAAATTCAACGAAACGTCAAGGACGGCCGCAAAGCGGAATGCTTCATCCTTCGGCGCTTGCGCATCCGTTGCCAGCTCGGCGGCGGCATCCACCGGGGCCATTTGCACTGTGGGGACAACAGACGTGAGGGCAAGACTAAAGCTGGGAGGCGTTCCTCCCTGACTGATTTGGGCGAGAGCGTTGCCGACCCAGCCGACAGACAGAACGGCCATGACTGCCAACACCAACGAAAACTTTTGCATAGGAATCTCCTCGATCCTCATTTCATCAGTTCGGATGCAAGTAACCCGCCAATCGGCGGGTTACGGTGTTCAATGAACCACACGCTATTGAAGGTAATGAGAATTCAAGCGTTTGTCAATGGATAGCGGGATCCTGAGAAAGATTTATGGGAGGGTAATTTGGAGAGTATTGCCTTCCCTGTGGACGGCGAAGGGGGGCAAGGACCCGATGAGGGGGAAATGTGAGCCGTGCGGAGGAATTCACGCCATGTCTGTTCCATTCTGCTCTCTTGTCAGATTGCTTTTGCCAGCAGCAGCGTAAAATCGTCTTCGAACAACTCGCCGCCATGGTGACGGATGACTTCGCTTTCGAGGGACTGAAGGATTTCGGTCAAGGGCCGGTCGCGCTGCTGCACGACATGGTTTAGAATGCGTTCGTCACCGAAAAGTTCCTCACGGTCGTTTGCGGCTTCAGAGACGCCATCGGTGTACATGACCAGCAGATCGCCGGGCTGGAATTCAATCCGTGCCGTTTCGTAAGAAAAGGTCTGGCGGCAGCCGAGAATCAACCCTCCGACGTCCAGTGTTTCTACGCGGCCGTTGGGGTGAATGATAAGGGGACAATTATGCCCGGCATTCACGTATGTCAGTTGCGACGCGCGGGGATCAAAAACTCCCACAAAGAACGTGATGTACTGCTCGGCCGAGGTGTTGTGAAAGATCAATTCGTTGATCTTCTGAACGACGGTTTCCAAGGGAAGACCGGTGCCGATGGTCGAACGCAGCGAGGCCTGCAAGTTTGCCATGAGCAACGCGGCGCCGACGCCTTTTCCTGCCACGTCGCCGATAGCTAATGCTGATTGCCGGTCGGCCAGCGGAATGACATCGTGATAATCACCGGCGACTTCAAGGCAGAAGCGGCAGGCGGTAACGATTTCCAAGCCGGGGGTGGGGGGGATCTTCTGCGGGAGAAATCCGAGCTGAATCCGCCGCGCCATTTGGAGCTGCTCTTCGAGATGCTGCTTGATCACATTTTCCTCCAGCAGGCGCAGGTTCTCACTGACCATAGCGATTTGCGAGGAGAGTGAATTCAGCAGTTGCAGCTCTTCGGCGTCATAGTCCTCCTGAGTGGACTTCATGCCGACCGCAAGAAAACCGATCAGACTGCCACGGGCCAGCAGCGGGAGAATCAAACCAATTTGGCGCTCTTCGAGCCAGCGCAGTTCGGCATCGGTGAGGGAGATGCGCTGGCTGGCGGCGACTTCGTCCACCAGCAGCGGTTCCGGGCGGCGAGTGATTTCAACCAGCAGCGACGATGACAGCGTAAACACGGTGGGGACGGAACGGCAGCAAAGTTCCTCTGTGTCCTGATGTCTCAATACAGGCAAGACGTGCTGCACCTGCAATCCGCCGCACAAGCGCGACTCCAATTCAGCCCAGAAGCTGTTTTGATCCGGCTGGCTGGACGCGCGCTGCAGAAATTCATCTATCAGGCGGCGCAGCCGCTGACGCTCGGGATAAATGCGCTCTTCCATGATGCGATGCAGCTTGCGCTGCGCGGGGAGCATTCCGAGCGTGAGCGCAATGGCGATAACGAGCGTCGGCGCGCGGGAAGTGACGCCGATACGGACGAGCAACAACTCGCCAATTAGATATGCCAGTCCGGCGAGAATGAGCAGCAGCGCTCCGGTAACGAAGGCTTGGCGCGTGCTGCGGCGGACGCGGGCTTCGATGTCGAGGAGGCGATAGCGGCCAAAGGCATAACTGAAGGAGAGCGGGCCAAGCAGGAGCGCAAGAAAGGAGACGGTGCTGAAATTGAGATCGCGCGACATGCGGGCGAAATACCATTCGGGGAAGTAGTTGCTGGCCGCGACCATGAGGAAGTTGATCGTGAGGCCGGTGCCGGAACCCCAAACGATCAGACGCAATTGGCGGCGCTCGAGATGGTTTTCTGTAGTCAAATAGCGATAGATCGGGATGGCGATACTGGCGATGATTTGACCAAAAACAAAGACCCGGATCACCGGGCCGGCATTGAAAGGGATCGCGAAACCATATTGAAGACTGTTATGCACGATGATTGCCGCGGCGGATGGAACATAACAGAGCGTGTAGGCCAACAGCGAATGGCGCTCGACCACCGGCAGCGGGCGGGGGAAGCGCAATTGCAGATGGAGCCAGAGCGCGGGGAGCAGCAGGCCCAGATCCGCCAACAGATGATCGAGGATGGACCAGCCGGGCAGATTGAGCGCGGCGTAGAAGGGCGGGAAGAATTCGTAGTGCGTGACCATCATGGCCGCGGCGGCGAAGCAATAGAGCGCAAAGATGCGCACGACCGCCGACTGCGCGCGCTTGGAAAGCACCCAATAGCCTACGATCAGGAAAGCAAGACACGTCAAAAAGCGGAGGATCTCGACGATGGCGAGATGCCATTGCAACGCCGGAGCGGGAGGATCCATGCGAAAAGCGGAGCCCAGCGTTTCCTGATGGCGGCGGTACTCGATCGAGACCGGTTTTCCGGCCGGCCAAGGCTGCCCGAAATGGCGATCGAAAGTCTCGGGCGTGACAGGGTGACCATTCACGGAAAGGAGAGTGTCGCCGGGCGCAGGGTAAGGAGCGCGAACGAAGTCTTCGGGTTCGACAGTTTCAAGTGTCCCATACCCGGCATCAATCCAAACGAGAGAACTCTGCTTAAATCCCGCGTTGCTCCACGCCGAGACCGCGAGAGACTCGCGCACGACGTCCAAGGCAAGGTATGCAGCAATGAACACGCCGAGTCCCAAAATCAAATTGTGAGTGAGCGTGCGCGAGGCACTCACGTCAGACCGCTCGCACCAGTAACAAAGTGAAATCGTCTTCGAAGGGGCGATCCCCGCGAAACGCTACTACCTCTTTTTCAAGGGCGGACAGGATTTGCGGCATGGGCTGCGCGCGGCGCGTGCAGACACACTCACAGATGCGCGCTTCACCGAACTCCTCTTCGACGTCGTTCATGGCTTCGCTGACGCCGTCCGTGTACATTACGATCAGATCTCCCGGCTCAAGCGCTACTGTTTCCTGCTCGTAATTCATCCCCGGCAAGAAACCAAGAATCAAACCGCCGGTATCCAGCAAGCGCATTTCGCCGCTTGCGTGCACCAACATTGGCGGGTTGTGTCCCGCATTCACGTAAGTGAGAGCACGTGTCGGCGGATCATAGACGCCAACAAAGAAGGTGATATACTGTTCGGGCGGTGTGTTGCGGTAGATGAGGTCATTTACGCGGGCCACCACGTCATCGAGCGAACTACCCATTCCAACGGCCGTGCGGAGCGAGGCTTGCAGGTTGGCCATTAATAAAGCTGCTCCGGCCCCTTTACCGGAGACATCGCCCACAGCCAGCACCGTGCAGCCGTCCTCCAGCGGGATGACATCATAATAGTCGCCAGCGACATCCAAACAGAAGCGGCTGGCGGCGGCGATCTCCAGATCGGCGGTGGGGGGAATCTCCTGCGGCAGAAAGCCCTGCTGAATGCGGCGGGCAATCTGCAACTGCTCTTCAAGCTGCTTTTTGATGATGTTCTCTTCGAGCAGGCGGATATTTTCGCTGGCCATGGCGATTTGAGACGAAAGCGAGCCCAGAATCAGCAACTCTTCCGCCGCGTAATCTTCTTGCTCCGTCTTCTGTCCCAGTCCCAGGAAGCCGATCAGGTTGGAATGCGAGACGAGGGGCAAGACCAAGCCGACGCGCTGTACCTCCAGCCACTCGGCCTCGGCGGACGTGAGGTTGACACGTGAGCTGGCAATGACTTCATCCACGAGTACGGGACGGTGTTCGCGGGCGAGACGGACGAGGAACTCACTTTCGGTCGTGAAGGGAGTCGCGCCGGCAAGCATACAGGAGTAATGGCCATTGCCGGATAACAACAGAACCGGGTGGACACGCTCCACACGCAGACCTTCGCACAAGCGGATTTGCAACTCCGACCAGAACGTTTCCTTGTCGGCGATGCTCAGCGCGTGCTGGAGGAAGTCGTGAATCATCTGGCGCAGGCGCCGACGCTCGGGGTAGATCCAGCGTTCGAGGCGCTCCTGCAATGTGCCGCGAGCGCGGGCGAACAAGACGCCGAGGCCGAGCGCGAGGAGGAGCATGTACGCGGGAGAACTGATGCCGAGGAGTTTCATCAGGCTGGAGCCGATGAGATAGACCAGGCCGAAGATCACGCCGAGCATCAGGCCGGTGACGAGAATGTAACGGGTGCCGCGGCGGAGTTTGCCTTCGACTTCAAGCAGGCGATAGCGACCAAAAGCGTACGCGAAGCTCAAAGGCGAGAGCAGCAGCCCCAGGAACGACACATTGATGATAAGCAGAATGCCGATTTGGCCTCCGGGATAAGCATCGCGGTAGATCAACGCCAAGGCGATCATGACAAAGAGCAGGGCGAGGCCGCCGCCGGAGCCGAGGAAGACGAGCCGGGTCTGGCGGCGTTCCAAGCGATCCTGCGAGCGGCGATAACGGACGGCAAGGAGAATCAGTCCGGCGACGATTTCGAGGAAGGCGATCACAACCAGCGCGATGACAGCCCACGTCAGGTTGTGATCTTCTTTGAGTCCGATTGCGGGTGCGACGAAGAGCGCGGCAAAGCCCAGCAAGGTCGGTCCGTACGCGATGGCGTAGGCGAGCACGGGATGTTCCCGCATGAATTTGATGGGGCGCGGGAAGAGCATTTGCAGGTTCAGCCAGAACGCGCCGAAGAACATAGCGAAGATCATGAGCGCGTTGTGAATCTGATTCATGAAGGGGATGGCAAACGCCGCATGGCGGGCGGAGTTCACCTGCACGCCGGCAATGATGAAGGCGCCCATCGAGAAGCTGAAGAAGGCCAAGGCGCGAACAGCAGCGGAATCGGGACGCGCGAAAAAGGCCCAGAGTCCGACGCCGATGGATAACCCAGCAATCAGAAAGCGAAGGACCTGCAGGATCATCTCGAGAACGTAGATGTATGTGGCCGGGGTGCGTGTCCTGACGACTGCCCGAACATCCGTGCCCGCGTGGCGATAAGAGATGGGAACCTCGGCACCAGGGGCGCGAAGCGAATCGAAGTAACTGTTCCAGCGGGAGACGGTTAGCGCGGTGTCGTCAATGGCGATGACCGTGTCGCCGATCTGAGGCGCCAAATCGGAGATGAAATCGGTACGATCCGCGTAGGTGAAGACAATCAGGCTGTCCTCGGTGATTCGAGTTTCACTCCAGAGTCCTCCCGAGCGGTGCCAGCCGCTCATCTTGGTGGTTTCGCGCGTGAAGAAGAGCAGGAAATAGGCAAGAAGGGCGAGGCCGATCAGGCCCGTGAAGACGCGGATAAGGGCGCTTATTCGCACGGGAGACGCCACAGTAGTTGAGGAAGGTGAATAGTAAGATATTTATTCATAGTATCTTATGTTCTGTAAGCTGAGTAGCAGGCAAGAAGCCCGAGAGGACGGTACTATGGTGAAATCTACGTCAATTTGATTGCTTTTGCAACCGTGAGATGGTAAATTCAAGAGCCTTGCCTGCCGGGGAAGTTCCCGCCACCATCTCACTTTCCGTTTCCGATTCCCAGAGGAGTTTTATGACGGTTCCAGCGCCTATTCGCGCCGCGCACGAAGCTGAGCTTCCGGTTCGCACGCTGTTCGGCTTCCGGCTCGGTTATTGGATGCTTTGTCTGATCGAAATGTTCGAACGGCTGGCGTACTTCACGGTGCGCAGCGTGGCGGCAGTGTACATCCTGCAGGCGGATGATCCGGGCGGCCTGCATTTCACGGCGGTGCAGAAGGGGACGATCTTCGCGTGGTGGTTCGTGTTTCAATCGGTGCTGCCGATGTTCACCGGCGGATATGCCGATCGCTACGGCTACAAGAAGACGATTTTCTTTTCGGTAACGATGAACATCGTCGGTTACCTGATGATGGCGTATTTGCGGACGTACACCGGGTTTTTTGGCGGGGTCTTGGTGCTGGCGACGGGAACGGCGTTCTTCAAGCCGGGCTTGCAGGGTTCGCTGGCGCAGAATTTATCCAAGGGCAACTCTTCCATCGGGTGGGGAATCTTCTATTGGATCGTGAACGTGGGTTCGTTGATCGGCCATGCCTGGGCGGGGATCATGCAGAAGGGGCCGGGGTGGAAGTTTGTCTTTATATCCGCGGCCTGCTTTACAGCGATCAACTACCTGATGCTGTTCACGTTCAAGGATTTCGCTTCGGGCGCCTCGAAGACGGAGAATCCGCTACAGGTGTTCAAGCGCACGATGGTGAATATTTTCGAGCGGCGGCTGATCAGCTGGCTGCTGATCATGTCGTGCTTCTGGCTGATGATGTATCAGCTGTGGGATTTGCATCCGAATTTCATCACGGATTGGGTGGACAGCTCGGCGGCGGCGGCCTTGCTGCCGTCGTTCCTGACCACCCTGACCGACCGCGGGTTGCAGGTCTTGCAGCAGAACATGCTTGCGTTGAACGCGGCATTGATCGTGCTGTTCATGATTCCGGTATCGTGGGTGGTGCGGCGGTTGCGCACGCTGGAAGCGATGGTGATCGGCATGCTGATCGCGACAGACGGGATCCTGGTCGCCGGTTTGACGAGCAGCGGTTGGATATTTCTTCTGGGTGTGGTCTTCTTTTCGGCCGGGGAAATGCTGACGGGACCGAAGAAGAATGAGTACCTTGGTCTTATCGCGCCGCCGGGGAAGAAGGGGCTGTACTTAGGTTATGTGAACATTCCGGTGGGCTTAGGCGGCTTCGTCGGTTCCAAGATGGCGGGCTATCTCTACGGTCATTACGGCGAGAAGGCGGTGCTGGCGCAGAAGTACTTGTATGAGCACACGCCTCTGGGAGCGGGAAAGACTTGGAGCGGAGATCCCGAAGCGCTTACGGCACTGGTCGGCGTGCCGCGCACGGAGGCCATGCATAAGCTGCAGGAGGTGACCGGCATGGATGCCGTGCAGGCCACGCAAATGCTGTGGGATACGTATTCGCCGCAACTGTACGTGTGGCTACCGTTCGCGGCGATCGGCGTGGTGGCGGTGGTTGCGCTGGTCATCTTCAGTCGCATGGCGAAGCGATGGTCGGACATGAATGCCTGATGGGTCAGTTGCAGCAACAGGATTTTCAGGAGAGAACAGCACACAATGGCACTATGCGCCAGCGTGTGTCGCTTTGAGGGGTGATCGCTGATCCCATGGCGAAATCTACCTAACTATAACGATCTCTATGAAATCGGACAGGAGTGGTAAGCATTCGCTGGCTGGTGGAATTGCACCAGCCAAAGGAGTCATTTTGCTACGTTGCGGGGCATATGCACCTCTCGGATGGGTCACAGCGACACCCACGTTGTTGATTTTGTTGAAATGAGTTGTTGCCGGACTTCTTCAATTTTCTCAGATTTGGCTTGACTTTCCATCTGCCCGAGTTATATTCTCGTATTGGCTATTTTTTGGTTTTTTGTTGACTCTATGATCGGCTTTGCAGAGTGGCGATGCCTTTGGTTGTGCTCTGTCTTATCCCACCGTGAAGAAGGGGCCACATGTTAGATTCACGAGGCTTTATACTGGCTGTTTCCGCACTTCTCCTGCTTGTCCTGCCCGCCGCCTTCTGCCAGCCCTTAGACGACACGTCTGGAATCGTCAATTTAGATCCTGATTCATCTCTCGTTCTTGCCTGCACGCAAGTGTCTCTGACCCTCGAGTTCACGGTCACGGACGCGCGCGTGTTCGATCTGCACCTGCTGCTGGATCCGGCGCGCCTGCAGTTTCTTTCGATGACGGCGGGCAGCGAGGCGACGATGCATCTATTGCCGGTGTCGTTGTCGGGCAATCACCTCACCGTAGACGGGTTCTTTGAGCCGAATTTCAGCGGCACAACGTTGGTGGCCACGCTGACGTTTTATGTGAATCCGACGATCGGCGATGACACGACGGTGGTGCGATTCGATTACGGGCAAGGATACAGCGGGACGGCGGAGAACCCGATCCCGATTGCCTTTGTGGGAGACAGCGCCGTGATCTACATCGAGGGGACGCTGCCGCCGCCGCCCAACCAGCTGTTGTTGACGCGTCAAGCGTGGCCGGCAAACAATGACTCGATTCTGGCGACGTGGTTTCCGGTGTATTGGGACCTCGATGGCGACACTCTGATCAACCAGCTCTACGTCGTTTACCGGGAGCATCCGGTCGCCAATCCCGGGGTTCTGGATTCCATTGGAGCCACAGCGGACACGTTTTTCTGGGATTTGTCCATTGCGACGAATCCGGACCCGATCATTGTCTCTAACGCAAGCACGTTGATTGTGGTGACACGGAAGACACAGCCGTAAGGGCCGGTCGCCGGCACGGCATTTCTTGAACATCAATTTTTTTTAGAACTTTCCCGCGGCCGCACATTACAAAACAGGAGCATGTTCCGATGCGAACGTCTCACAGTTTTCGTTCATCCTACCGGATGGCAAAATGGGTTTCCCTTTCAATTTTGGGATTACTGTTGATCGGCTTTGTCACGGGCGGAATTTCCGCCGAGGGCAAAGAGGCAAAATTTGAAAAGACGCCGGAGGCGGTGAAGACGGTGCCGGAGGCGATGCCCACGTCGGCCGACGGCGATGTGCAGGAGAGTACCGATCCGCGCAAAGAGGAGTTTGCGCAGTTGGATCAGATTGTGCAAGCCGCGCGGGAGACCGGCGGGGAGGCCGACCGGGCGACGCTGACACGCTGGCGGGAGTTGCTTTATCAACTGCAGGGCGTCGTGGATGCGGATCCCGATGCCGTGACGAGCACCCCTGCGGTCACGGCTGCCGAATTCGAAACTCCTGCAGTTAATGATTATGCGGCAGACATCGAATATGCTAACGCCAAAGACCATTATTATTTGCTGACGGATCGGGTGAACGAGGGCGCCGCTTCGACCGGTGAAGTGGCGGCGGTGCAGTCCCTTTGCCAAACGTACGGCTGGGAATTGCCGCTCGCGCTACAGCCCTGGCCGGAGGCGGATAATGACGGACAGGAGCGGGGAGATCCGCTGGATCAGGGGTCATCCGACACACTGACGGCGGTCATTATTCCGAGTTGCCCGTACAGCGACACTGGAAATTATGACGGGACGGACCAATGCGTCGGGACACCATACAATGACGTATTCTACAAATTCACCCCCACAGTAACCGGGCGGTACCATTTCCGGGCGCGGAATACAACAGGGGCGAGTGGTCAAAATGCATCAATCCGGATTCGCGCAACCACCGCGTGCAATGGCTCTGGCGGCACAAACGTTGTGACTAGTTCGAGTGCCGTCGCTGCAGATTGCAACGAAACAGTTAATCAAGTCACGTATACGCGGGCCCAGTTGACTTCGGGGACCACGTATTACATTCACGTGGGGACCGTTGGCAGCACTTATATTACCACCGGCGCCTATGAATTCAGCATGTTGTGCGTGCCCTGCCCGAATTGGGAGATTGACGGTTGGGGATCCCATGCGACCTGTGCGACGGCTCAGTCAATTACGCTCGGTGATTCTCTATTAGGGGACAGTGCGTATTCGAATCAGAACCGGTACGACTGGTACACCTTTACCAAGACCGGTTATGATACGGTGCGGATTTACGTGGGAGCGCGCGAGTGGGGGCATTGTCTGTCCGGAGGCTACCCGAGCGGCTCGACGATGGTAGACGGCCGGTACACGATTTATAAGTACAACGGCACGTGCCCAGGGGACTCGATCATCAAGATTGACGATGAAGGCTGTTCGGTTGATGCAGATGCCAAGCTTTGCCTCGGGCCGGGGACGTACTACGTGAAGATCTGGAATTTCAATAACGATTCTTCGTATGTCTTCCTGACCAGCGTCATCGCTACTTGCCCGGCTCCGCCGGCGAATGATTTGTGCGCGAACGCAATCGGCGTGGGCGTTCCGAGTTCAACGGCGGGGACAACGGCTGGGGCAACAGTAGATGCGGTGCCGACGTGCGGAACGGCGGGAACGCCGAGCGCGGGCGGCGTGTGGTACGCGGTGACCGGCAGCGACCATTTCCTGACGGCATCGGTGTGCGATCCCGGAACGAACTTCGATACAAAGCTGTCAGTTTACAGCGGAATCTGCGGCTCTTTGGTGTGCGCGGGCGGGAACAACGATGACGCGACCTGCACGCCGACGACGCGCTCGACGGTGACGTGGTGCTCGAGTCTGGGGACGACCTATTACATTCTCGTTCACGGCGGCACGTCCTCGTCTGTGGGCAACTTCACGCTGAATGTTACTGAGGGCGGGCTTTGCGCGTGCCCGGCGATCATTGCCTGCAACACGCCAACAGAGACCGAGAACAATAACACGTGTCAGACGTTTGATGCCAAGCAATTAGCCTGCAACGATTCGGTATTTGCGACGCATTGTGCCGAAGCGGATACGGATTTCTTCAAGATTACGGTACCGGCAGGGAATTCGATGACGGTCACCGTTTACGACGGAGCCGCGTGTTCGACGACCCCGCCGACCACGGTGACGACGCGGCTCTATAGTTCGGCCTGCGCAGCACAAGGCAGCAACAGCACGGCGGCACGGGTGATTTCGCGCTGCGGGTTGGCCACGGACACGACGGTTTACCTGGCGGTGCTGGACATCACAAATCCGGGAACGAATCGCAGCAAGTACAAGATTCTGACGCGCTGCATCGGCGTGCCGGCGAATGACAACTGCGCGAATGCAATTCCGTTGTCTATTCCATCGTCCGTACAAGGTTCTACAACGTGCGCCACGGTCGAATCTCCGCCACCTCCGGTGTGTTCGACAACCGGTTACACGGCACCGGGCGTGTGGTACACCGTGGTGGGCAACGGTGACCAGTTGACGGCCACGCTTTGCAACGCCTACACGAATTACGACACGAAGCTGTTTGTGTACAGCGGTACATCCTGCGCGACGCTGGCGCCGGTGGCTTGCAACGATGACGCCAGCCCGACGTGCTCGTTCGGCAGCCTGAAGTCCACGGTGAGCTGGTGCTCCTCCATCGGCGAGACCTATTACGTCCTGGTTTCAGGCTATACGACGAATACCGGGTTGTACCAGCTCGACATCTTAGACGGCCCGGTGTGCGTGGTCCCGGCGAACGACTTGTGCGCGAATGCGCAAACTCTGACGGTGAATGATCCGAATCCCGTGTGCGGGAACACGCTGGGTTCGGGGAACGACTGCTCGCTCTATAACGACGTGTGGTACACGTTCACGACGACCGCGTGCACGGACGTGACGATCTTGTGGTGCGGGACAGCGGCGACGGGAAACCAGTCCATTTCGTTGTACGGGACGGGCTGCTGCACGGGCGGAATCGCTTACACGACGACAGACTACACGACGTGCGGTGACGCGAAGCTCGCGGTTCATTATAACAACCTTGCGGCCGGAACCTATTGGGTGCCGGCGTCATTCCTGACGCCCGGAGCATTCTGCGTGCGGGTGACGGGCACCGCCTGCCCACCGCCGTTCCCGTGTCTGTGCCAGACCGAACCCAATTCAGCCTGCAATACCGTCGGCGGTCCGATTCCTGACGTTTCCACGAGTAACTTCGTGATCAACGTGAATCAGGCGTATCACATTACCGACGTAGACGTCTGCCTCGATCTCAACCATACCTGGGACGCTGATCTGGATATCTATCTGATCTCTCCGTCCGGAACGATGATCGAGCTGAGTACCGACAACGGCGGCGGCAGCGATAATTACGTGTGCACCGTTTTTGACGACGAGGCGTCGATTTCGATCATCTCCGGCGCAGCACCCTTCACCGGCAGCTTCATTCCGGAGGCTTTACTGTCCGGCTTTGATGGTCAGAATGCTTACGGCAACTGGACCTTGCGCATCGTTGACGATCTTGGCGGGGACGTCGGCAACGTGGACGGTGTCTGCCTGCTCTTCGATTACGACTACATCATCGTGCCGACGACGGCCTGGGTGAACGACGATTGGAGCAGTAACGTTAACGGCGACGTGGTGGACGGGCATTTGTACGGCTTCGATGCGTTCAGCGATATCCTGTCAGGAATTGATGCGGTGGGCGGCTCGACCGTGTATGTGTATCCGGGAACGTATCCCACGGGTTTGGTGCATGTCACCGGTCCGGTGAATGTGGTAGCGTACGACATGAATGCGCCGCGGCCGCTGATCACCGCTACGGCGGACGGCGCGGCGTGGTTTGACATTGATCCGGGAATTCCGGCGAGCTTCAACTATCTGGCCTTCGACGGCATCGGCCACACGATTACGACGTGTATTCAGCATCAGGGAACCGGTTCGATCACGAGCTGTACGTTCGCGCATATCGCGGACTCGCCGTCGTCGTATCAAGGCTACGCGATTGACGCGTACGGCGGCCCGTTGACGGTGGAGAACTGCCAGTTCAGCGATATCTATCGCGTGGGCGTGTATTTCAACGACGGGATGACCGGGACGATTCGCGGCAACACCTACACCGGCAAAGGGACCGGCGATTGGCTGGACTATGCCTTTGTGATCGGCGGCGGCAGCATGGCGTTGGTGGAGAATAACATCGTGTCGGGCTGTCTGGGTGTGGCGGGTGTTTGGACCTCGGCGGGCATCTACTGCTGGTCGGACCCGGGCGTGACGACGATGATTCTACACGGCAACATAGTGTACGGCAACAGCCTTGGCGTCGCCGTGGACGATGCGTGGTCGTTTACGATGTGGTCGAACGCCACGGTTACGAACAACAACCTGGCGAATAACGTAGACCAGGCGCTGTGGAGCGTCTCACACAACTTGACCGAAGCGACGGCGAACTGGTGGGGCGATGTTTACGGACCGGATCAAACCGTACTGGCGGGTGGCAGCCATCATCCGCAGCGGCGGGGCGAGATGCGTGAACAGAATCGCCGGGCACTGGATGATCAGGATGATGTCATCGGCCTCCTCCACTATTCACCATGGGTGGCGACGGACGGCAGCGACTATGATGTGCCTGCTCCGGGATGGCAGCCGAATCTGCACACGGTCGGCGTCTCGACGAACGGCACGATTCAGGAAGGCGTGGACATGGTGGCCGGTTCCACGGTGTTGATTGCGGCGGGCATCTATACAGGCTCGACGGTTATCACCGGCAGCTATCCTTCCGGATTGTTCTTGCTGGGTCCGAACGCAGGAATTGATGCGTGCACGGGAACGCGGGTGGCCGAAGCCGAGCTGACGAGTGCCGATCCAAACGGCGCGCTTCAAATCCAAACGTCCAACGTGACCGTTTCGGGTCTCAAATTCTCGAACAACGTGAAAGCCATTCACGTGAACGGGCCGATCACCGGGGCGGACTCCGTCGTGGTGCTCGACAACATTATTCAGAATGCAAGCGCGGACGGAATTAACCTCTGGCGCGCCAACACGGCCCGAGTTCAAGGGAACAGCCTGTCGGCGATCGCTCTGAGCGGAATTACGGCGGGCGACGACAACGGCACGCCGCTCTTCACTGACGACATCGTCACCTCAGCCCGGATTGAGAGCAATTGCCTTGACGATGTCCGGTTCGGGATCACGGGTTATCATGATGGCTCGATCATCCGCTTCAACACGATTGCGAACTACGCGAGCAACCCGGTGTCGGCGGGAATCAGCGGTCAGCAGTCCGGCAGCAGCATTTTCGGGAACACAATTTCGGGTTACTCCATTTCGGCAGGCATCTCGCTCACACCTTTCCTGAACCGCCCGAATTCGAGCAACGTGACGATTGACTCGAATCTCCTGACGGGCAACGCGGCGGGCGTGTATATGGCCGACCCGGTCAGTGGGCTGGTCGTGGTTGGGAATCAGTTCGCGAACGCGCTGTACAACGGGTACGACGTGAACACCAGCTATTACGATCACAACTGCTGGGCGGATTTCACATCAAACGGCGGCTATCCGACGCAGTACAATGTGCCGGGCGCCGGCGGCAACGTTGACCTCAATCCGAACGTCGGCTGCGGCGGAATCGGCTTCAGCGTGTCGAGCTACTACGTGGGCTGTGAGACGGCCTGCGTCGGGGACACGCTATACGTGACGTTCGACGGCACGGGCTTTTTGGCCGGACAGCTCTTTATTCAGCTGGCGGCAGAGCTGGATGCGAACTGGGCGGCGGGCAACCAGCAGCAGCTCGTGATGCCTTCCAGCAACGCGGCGACGAATCTTGTGTTCTCCGCCGCGCGGCGTTCGGCGGGCAATCAGATCGAGTTGAACGTGCAATGGGGACCGCCCTACAGCACGGGCAACGGCACGCAGTATATCGCAACGATTCCGATCAAGAACGCGACGGGAACGCACTGCCAGACACTCGGCGTGGCCGGGTCCTCGTCCACGTTCTATGACCTCAGCGGGCCGCACATTGACGAGTTTTTGCTCGGCTCCACGAACGTGCACGTGGACTGCGAAGATCCGGCGGCGAGTCTGAGCTATACAAGTCCGCTGACGTGCAATGCGTTTGCCACGGCGGCGCAATTCGAAGGGTTGATGACGGCGTCGGTGCTGCGCGGCGGCGTGCCGTGCAACAGCCAGCTCGAGTCGGCGTATGTGGAAGTGAACGGCATTGTGACGCAGCGGATCTGGCTGTTCAACGGGCTGCTGGCCGGCGACTATACCAACACTGCCTTCCCGAGCAGCGCCGATGCGGCGACGATTTATGATTGGCTGAACGAAGGATGCAACGACCTCGTGCTGCACGCGTTTGACGCGGAATGCAACGAAGGTCGGGATACACTTGTGCTGATCAAGGACACGGCCGCACCGTCGCTCAGTATTGCCTTGAATCCGCCGGCGGTGTGCTTCAGCGACAACCCGCTCTCGCCGACCTATGGCGGCACAGCGCTGGATGACAAGCTGGACATCACGTCCTCACTCGGGACGGGCTGCGTGGCAAACACGGGCACCTTGACGATCAGTTACCTGACCAATACCTACACGGTGCCGCTGGACGTGACGCTGTATCCGGCCACCAATGCCGAAGCGTTGGCGTTGTGGAACACGATCAAGACCTGGGTGCCGGGCGCGAATGGCAGCACCTATACATTTGGCGTGAAGGTGGAAGACTGCGCGGGCAACTTTGCGACAGGTAGCTTTGATCTCTGCATTGACCTTGTGGCGCCGGGGAACACGCTTGCGCTGTTCGACGCACGGCCGACGGACGAAGGCGCGTGGCTGAAGTGGTCGTGGAACTACAATGCTACGCAGGCGACCTATATGGAGGTCTGGCGGAGCAATTACATTGGGGATTATCCTGGGTATCCGTGGCCGAATCCGGGTCGCTGGCAGGTGCTGAGCAGCAGCACGAACTATCCGCAGTCGTATCCGCCGGCCGGGTTCTCGATGGTGGCGCGGCAAGATGGCTCAGTGGGCACCACTGCGACGGCATTCTCGGGACTGAACGGGAAAGGCAACAACATCCACAACGGTCCCGGCAGCGTGTATTGGAAAGACGAGGACGCATCGTGGGTGGATGAAAGCGAAGATCGCGGCATCTACCGTTATGTGACCTTCGTGCAAGACAACGCCGGGAACTGGTCGCAGCTTGGCGGTTACACGTTGAACATCAACGCTGACCGTTCGACGAACTACTGGTTAGGCGATTACAGCCGCGAGGTCACCACGTCGCCCGATCCGTCGGATGGTGACGTGTTCACGGCGGATCTGTCGCTATTGTCGTCCGTGTACTTTACGAGTGTTCCTCCGACGCCTGGGTTCTTCGATATCGGTCCGGAAAACGCGGAGAATGGCATTGGCAAGGGTATTCCGACGCCGGATGGCTTCATCAACTTCTCGGATCTGGTGCCGTTCAGCTTCAACTTCGGGCTGACCGGACCGGGCACGTTCAACGTGCGCACGCCTTCGAGCCAGCCACTCAACACGCTGGATCAGGCACCGGTGGTGAGCGTGACGCGGAGCGACGATCGTCTGCTCACGGTGGGCGACGTCTTCTCCGTGACGGTGGCGTTGACCGGCAATACGGAAAACGCAACCAAGGTGGTGGAAGCGACGTTGACGTTTAGCTCCGATGTGCTGGAATTCGTGGACGCCACGGCGAGCGACCCGGCGGTTCTGGACGGCGTGCCATTTGCTTCGGCGAAGCTGTTGCCGGATGGCAATTGCACGGTCGGCGTGGCCGCGGCGGCGTTAGGCGAGATCGCGGTGCTGGACGGCGACATGACGTTGGCCACGCTGCGCTTTCGCTGGAAGGCGGAGCGAATTGCGTCCACCGACATCCGTTTCGAAACGGTGCGGCTGGCGGATGCCTACGGCAATACGATGGATGGTGAAGGCAGCGCGCTGCATATCGGCGCGTCGGGCGTGATTCCGACCGCGTACGCGCTGTACCAGAATTATCCGAATTCGTTCAATCCATCCACGCAGATTCGTTTTGACCTGCCGGAAGGCACGAACGTGCGGCTGGTGATCTACAATATCATGGGCCAAAGCGTGCGTACGCTGGTGGACGGACACATGGCGGCCGGCGCGTACAACGTGGCGTGGAACGGTCTCGACGACAGCGGCCAGCCGGTCGGATCCGGAATGTATCTGTACCGGGTCTCGGCAGGGTCGTTTGTTCAGATCAAGAAAATGCTCTTGACGCGTTAAGAGCCTATCAACTACTAAGTCATTCATGCCCCCGCCGTCCCCCCCCCCTTCCCCCCCGCATAGTGGAGGGGGGAGCAGGCGGCGGGGGCAAAGTGTGTCTAAGCTATGAACCGGATCCTGCTTCAGATTGTGATTTCGATGGCTCTACTCGGCTCGCTCGCAAGCCGGGCGAAGGCGATTGATTTCTTTTTTGTTCCCGATACAATTTCGGGCGCAATCGGAGATACGATTGAGCTTTCCGGTCAGATCGGGCCGACAGACCCGATGCGCGGGTTTACAGTGTATATCGCGTATGACACAAACTGGATTGACTTGAGCGCGCCCCCGGTGGCAGGAACCTTGATTGCGGGCCGCATCGGCCTGAACTTCAACTATTTTGATCACGTACCGATTCATCCGGACAGGCTGGAGATCGGCGGCACGGTGTTCGGCACGGATTTCTGGTCGGGGCCGGGGGAGCTGTTCCGGGTGCGATTTGTTTTGCGCACTTGTGCGGACGCGCCGCTGACTTCCGCGGGAGCACCGTTCTTTGTGGATGCAAACGGGACGTATCCGCCGGTTACGTTTCATCCGGCGGTCGTGCTGATCTGCCCGCGCGTACCGGCGGCCGTGGGAGGGCTGACGATCTATCCGATTGGTTCGTCCGCCGTGATGCTGCGCTGGCCGGAGGTGACAGCGGACTATCTCAATCGTCCGTTGTTTACTTCTCCTCATTACGTCATATTTCGGCAGCAGGTGCTGCCAATAGAGCTGCCGATCCAGAATGTAGCCTCGACGAGCGATACATATTTCTTGGATCCGCTTGAGGCAGGGATCGAATACCTCTACTACATTATAGCGGAATCTGAAGAATAGTATCTGATCGCTGGCGATTGCAGGCCACGCGCGGGCGCAGATTTTTGATTTTTCTCTTGACAATTCCATGCGGATGTCCTATATTACAAGGGAAATTTTTCACAAGTGGGCTACAAGGCCTGCACGCACCTCGAGCCTATACGGCTCACGCACCTGATCGGGCCTCGACGGCTCCTGCAACTCCCCTTTCTGACGGTGTACGCCGCTCTTGCTGGTCGCGACCCGACGGACATCATGCACATACCTTAGAACGCCCTGCGGAAGCAGGGCGTTTTTCTTGGGGCGGGAAATCGCCAAGTTGAGAAGAATCTTCAGATTTTGCTTGACTTTTCCAAAAACCGCGATATATTATTCATGAGTTAGGCCTCTGGTCGAACCGAACACCGGGCGAACTTTGCCGCGTTGTCACTTCCCGTGACCAAGGTAGAGGTCGCCTTTTGCTTTTTGGAGTAGGGTGTCTTATTTCTTGAACGCAATTGTCGTGCGGCCATAACGAGTTATGGCCCTACGAAGGCGCTTTGTTCTGCAACTTCAAGGAGACCGGCCATGAAGCGTAGTTTCATGATTTGCTTGGCGGTGCTGCTTTGTTCTTCCGCGATTGCCGCGATGGCTCCGGGGCGGGGGCCCGTGCGTCCGCGCGCACTCGACATTGCCAATCCCAATATCGAGAATCGCGTGCACCGCGAGGGCAATGTTTGGATGAACATTACGAATTACGGCTATTTCGGGAACAGCGGGCCAGAGCAAAACAACGGGATGGAAGATCCGTGCCCTCCCGGAAGTTGGGCGCCGCAGGGGGAATTCCCCGGCGGCAGCGACCAGCAGTACCTCTATCAGGGGGCGCTGTGGATTGGGGCGCTGATCATGGAGAACGAAAATAGCATACCACGGGTGAGCGTAGGCACGGACGGCTGGTTTGGCGTAAATGAACTATATCCGGGGGAAGGCGAGGCCAATGGAATCGTTGAACGCTCTAACATTCCCGGGAAGATCAATTGCTTCGCCGAGAACGTGTATGATCCGATGGCCGATGCGAATGAGGAGTTCATTGCCACGTATTCGGACACGCTGACCGATCCGTTCTGGGTGTATGAGGATCCGGCAGATGGACCGCACCGTTCGCTGAATCTTGAGGTGACGCAGCGCTCGATGGCGTGGAACAGCTTCGAGTTCAACGACTTCATCATCTTTGAGTTTACCGTGCTCAATATGGGATCGGAGTTCCTGCGAAATCTGTATCTCGGTCTCTATGTAGACTCCGACGTCGGCCCCGGACATGAGTTCGAGCATCACACGGATGACATCAGCGGATTTCTAACCGTGGATACGCTGACGGGAGAAATGGTGAATATTCCGTTCTCAGCCGATAATGATGGGTGGGCGTCCGATGATCCGGGAGGTCCACTTGTCAGCCCGCACGTTGCCGGAATGTATGTACTTTCGTCGTCGCAACCCGACTTGAGATGGTCCTTCAACTGGTGGGCGTCAAACGGCGACCTCGCGCTTGACTTTGGTCCGGCATGGCAAGCCTATGGTGCGCGCGACAGTCTCGGAATGGGATGGACTGCGGAATATGGAACGCCGGTTGGCGATCAACACAAGTACGATCTGCTGTGCAATCGCGAAGTGGATTATGACCAATGGATGGTGAACCGACTCGACGAGGTGCCGCCGCAGCACTTGACGCAGCCGGACGGAAGCGAGATAGATGAACCGTGGTACATAGAAGATTCGCCAGTAGTTGACGACATTGCGGATGGGTATGACACGCGTTATTTGTTCTCCTGCGGACCGTTAGGAATCTTCGATTACATTGATCCGCAAGGCAATCGAATCTACAGGCTGAATCCCGGCGAGGAGTTTACGTTTACGGTGGCGTACGTGTTCGGGCGGGATTTTCACAATGTCAACAACCCGCAGATACCCGGACAGCCGATTGATCCCTCCAAGTTCGACTTTACGGATCTGCTGCATAACGCACGGCGGGCGCGGCTGCTGTTCAATTCGAATTACGCGTATCAACCGCCGGTGTATCCGCCGGACTTTCGTCCGACGGGCGTGCAGTCGAATGCAGTGCCGCTGGCGTGGAATGTGCCTTCGATCGGCACGGTGCAGGGCTACAATGTCTATGGCGTGCTGGGCGATGGCGCACCGGTGCGGTTCAATTCGCAGTTGATCCCCGTGACGGTTGTTACAATTGACAATTTGACGAATGGGGACGACTGGTTGTTTTTGGCGCAGACGGTGGATGACAGCGGAATCATGAGCGGGTATGCGGACACGCTGGTGCGCGTGGGCGCGCCGCTGCCGGTTACCGGATTGACGGCGGAGCTGGAAGGCAGCGTCGTATTCCTGAGTTGGAATGTGAACACCGATCCGGCGTTGATCGGTTATCGCGTGCTGCGGCGCTCGAATGTGCCGGGCGATTCGGTATCGCTCGCCGCGCCGCAAACCAGTTATTTGGATGTAACGGCGCAGGTGGGACGGATCTATACATATTGGGTGGTTGCGGAGAATTCGCGCGGTCTGCAGAGCTTTGCTGTTGATTCAGTGATCATGATCCCGTGGGCACCGCAGCACCGGATTTTGGTGATTGACGAAACGGACTCGGTCACAGCCATCGGACTGCTGCAAGGCGGAATATCGGATGACAGCGTAGCGGCGCTGTATTCCTGGCTGATGAATGCGTCGGGCGAGGACTTTGACATACTGGAGCAGCGCGGAAGCCAGATGCCGATGTATTCGTATGAATCGCTGGCGCAATACGATCTGGTGATTTGGCACAGCGAGGATAACGGCCTCACCTTCATTCAAGATGGGATAGTCGAGGCCCGTGAGGAGATTCTGCGGACGTATGTCCACGCCGGCGGGCGACTGCTGCGGATTGCACGGCGCTTTCTGAGCAATTTGAACGTGAGCGGGCGCCAGCCCGGAGCGTATGTTGTGAATGACTATCTGGCGCCCTTGACGTTTGATTCGGTGAATGCGGCGGCGCGGTTCAGCCTCTCACATCCCGGCGACATGAGGTTAATCGGGGCGAACGCGGAGGATCCGAATTTCCCGAGCGTAGCGCTCGATACCTCAAGGCTGCATCAAATCCGGTTCAATACATTGGTGCCGGATTTCCTGCCGGAGATTGACACGTACTGGCCGAGCGGTGAGACACATTCGCTCTATCGTTCGGTGGTGCATCCATCAGACAGCAGCGGCCTGGCGAATCAGCCGGTGGCGGTGCTCGGGAACCGTGAGATTCTGCTCGGCTTCCCGCTCTATTTCCTGCATGAAGAAGATGCGCAGACCTTGTTGACGGCGGCGATCACTGCGTTGCGCACATACACGTTCGACGTGCCGGATGTACCGGCTCCTTCGCTGCCGGTGTCGGTGAGGCTGGAACAGAATTATCCGAATCCGTTCAACTCCTCGACGACGCTTCGATTTGATCTGCCGCAAGCCGGGCCGGTAAGGCTGGCGATCTATAATCTGCTGGGACAGGAGGTGCGCGTGCTGACAGATGCCGTGTATGACGGCGGCGTGCATACGTTGTACTGGGACGGAAGCGACGCAAGTGGAAATACACTTACGTCCGGATTGTATCTGGCGCGGTTAGTTACGCCGTCCGCGGTGCGAACGACGAAGGTCATTTTGCTGCGGTAAGTGAAACAAAATTCTGGAAACGAGAAATGCTCCGCGCTGCGGAGCATTTTTCATAGATAACGCTATAATATCAGGAGGCTTGGTGAATCAGCCGTTTTGAGTAGTCTTTCGCAAACTCATTGACCGCCGGATTTTCAGGGCGCGAGGAGTGACGCACGTTATTCAACGCCATGCCTCATTGAAAGTGGACAAGATGAGTCTCAATGGCTGTTTTCGTTGAGTTAGTTTCTCCGCGAAATAATTTCAAAGTTCGAGAAAATGGTTGACAATCCTGCGTAGTTGTTGCATCTTGTTATGCATCACTGGGCGTGAAATCTACGAGCTTGTCTATAATATGGTGGTTGGGTCAGTCTAAGTTACCACGCCGCCAGAACGTTTCCATTATTCGCGGGGCAGAGAACGGAAGATTCCTGCTTCGGCACCCTGTTACTTGTAAACCTATGACCCTTGTTCGCACCTGTTTGGGCGTGAGCGGCTATTATCGCTCCAGCTATCTGTCCTGAAAGCGATTCGAGCGCAGGCGTGGGCCTTGCGCTCTTTTTAGTGCCCGAGTTCCATTTTCTTATTTTGACTGAGTTTCGGGGAAGATCTCGGCGGCGGGGTTATTCATAGGCGGTTTCATGCGTGCGGGATGGATTCTCTTGATTCTCGGTATCGCCTGCTTGCAGCCCTCGACGACGTGGGCGATTGACGTGTTCTTTGTGCCGGATACGATTGCCGGCAATACGGGCCAGGTGGTCCAGCTCTCGGTGCAGATCAGCGCCACAGCGCCGATGCGGGGCTTCACGGTTTACATGAGCTACGACACGAACCGCTTTGATCTTTATGATGCGCCGACACCGGGGCCGGTGATTGCCGGGCATTCCGGCTTGCAGTTCAATTACTTCGATCATGCGCCGTTCTTGCCGGATCTGCTGGAGGTGACGGGAACGATTTTCGGCAGCGCATTTTGGAATGGGCCGGGAGAATTGTTCACGCTGCGGTTTATTTTGCGCGGTTGCGGCGATGAGCCGATCACGGCTCCCTATGCGCCGTTCTTTGTGGCGGCGGATGACACGTATCCGCCCGGCGTTTTCTATCCGGCGCTGGTGATGATTTGCGACCGGGTGCCGCAGCCCGCCAATGGTCTGACGGTCCATCCTGATCTTCCCGGCAATGTGATTTTGCGCTGGCTGCCGGTGACGCAGGACACGCTGGGCCGTCCGCTGTTTTCGCCGCCGCTGTATGCGGTGTACCGCCAGCAGATTCTGCCTTCGGAGCTGCCGCCGGTGAACATTGCGACCGTGACGGATACGTTTTACGCGGATCCTTTCAGTACCGGCACGGAATACCTTTATCATATCATCACGGAGTCTAACCCCTAACCCCCTTCTTTCCCCCTTCTCCTTCCCCCACCCCCTTTGTGTTTCCCCCGTAAAACGGAGGAAAAAGAGTGGGGGAACGGCTTAAGGATGGGGGGAAGGCTTTGAGGATTGGGCCTTTTGCGCCGCCGGACGCGCGGCACGCACTTTGGATTTGGCACTTACTATTTTGTTCCAATAGGTTTGTGAAACTTGTTTTATTCACCTGCGGGTGAAAGGAGAGAAGGAAGATGAAAGCATTTCGCTTGTTTGGAGTTCTAACACTCGTGATGTGCATGGCATTCTCAGCTTGGGCTGTGCCAAGGCCAATTGCAACACATTTTGACGGAGATTTGTCGTTGCCTTTTTGGGCCGAGCCGATGCGCGGCGACGCCCTAGATTCGCCGGGCGACCCGGTGAATTGGAGCACCGCTTTGACGGCTGGCGGCAACTACTTGAAGGCAATGCAGGCTGACATTACGGAGGACAACGCCGGCAATGGGTCGGGTGGCTCCGAGAGTCCCGATGATCCCGATGACGGCGGATGGGACTGGTCAGTGACTTCTCCGCCGGCACCTTTCTTTCACACGACCGCAGCCAGTTCACCGAATATGTTCGGTGTGCAGGCTCTAGGTCTCTATCAGGCATACGTCAAGAACGGCTATGCCCCTGCCGCCTGGTTTACAGCCATGACAGATGCGGCAAATGCCATCGTGGCGGACGCGTTGCGAAGGGATGCATCGGCGTTGGAGTTTCTCATGCTGTACAACGATCTGCCGGGAGTCGTCGGGACGGCGTACAAAAACGACGCCCGCACGAAGTACGACGCGCGGATCGCTGCCGCAGGATCTGCCTCTGTTTTCGCTGCCAATCTGCGAGATACCCGTGGCATTGCCCAAGGATATCCCAATGGTATCATTGGCTGGGATTTAGGCGCTTATGCGGTCGCAGCACAAATGCTCTATGATCGTTTTGGCAGTGGCTACGCAGCCGATGCCGACGCGATAGCCGAAGTACTCTGGCAGGACTCATTCAACGACTCTCCGGGTCTGTTCGACGTGGTTGACGATGCCGGCTGGGATCCCACATGGGCTAACGTGAATTACTGGTGGTACAACTTGGGCATTTCGGGACTGATTGATGCCTTCAGCTACTCGAACACTCATACAACCGAAATCGCCGGGTTGGTAGCGAGGATTCAGGCTAGCCAGTATTCCAACGGAGCGATTAGCGGCAGCTATGGCGCGAACGGCCCGGGTAACTACGATGAAGATTGGCAATCCACGGCCTATGCGGCCATGGCGCTGAACCATCTCAATCCCACGACGTATGCTACTACGATTGCTCACGCCGCCTACTGGACGGCAGCCACGCAGGATGTGAGTGGAGGTTGGTTGTACGGCGACAACTCACATTATCCGGAAGTCGGTGCCGAAAACCTGTGCGCAGTAGCGCTCGGGCAGAAAGCCAATGACATCTGGGTAGATGACAGTTGGACGAGCCAAGCGGATGTGGACGCATCCCCCTACGATCTGGTGTACGGCTATGACGCCTTCGGCGATATCCAGACCGCCATCAACAATGTCGGCAGCTCGATCATCAATGTGTTGCCGGGAACGTATCCGACGGGGATCGTGTCGATCTCGATGAATGTTAACCTCGTTGGTGTCGGGGCGACGCGCCCAATTATTACGCCGACGACGGACACGGGTAGCAGTGGTGACGCCCGCGGGTGGTTTGTTGTAGCTGCGGGCTATACGGTGAATTTCACCTATCTGGAGTTCAACGGCAGCGGCAAACTGATCCATACCGCGATCCGCCACCATGGTACGGGTACGATCAGCGACTGCGTTTTCTCCAACATCGCCTATACACCGTCGTCGTATGATGGGCGGGCGGTGCAGTCGGACGCGAATTATGCCTTTACGGTGCAGGATTGCCAGTTCAGCAATATTTACCGTATTGGTACATTTTTCTTCGGTGCGAACACGGCGACGAAGATTTACCGCCGCAACACTTTTACCGGCAAGAGCGCCGGCGATTGGCTGGACTATGGCGTGGAGCTCGGTGGCGGCGCAGTCGCAACCATTGAGAACAGTACGATCACCAATTGCACGGGTTTAGCATACGACGGCTCTACGTCTGCTGCTGTTCTTGCGACGACTTACTTCGGCGGCGGCACAGCGGGCTCGTTCACCGGCAACGTCTTCACGGGAAGTACATCAGGCCTGGCTATCGGCTATGATGGCAGTGACGTGACATTGGCCACGGCGTACAGCAACAAGATGGAGAGCAACACGTATGACGTTTCCAGTGTTTCCACCAACGTTGTTAACGCGTCCGGCAACTGGTGGGGGCAGGCGACGACACCGTCGGGATTCCCTCTCTTAGGCGCAGCGGCGCACACTCGTCCGTCATCTGCGGATGGAGATGCCGCTCCGGTCAACCGTGTTCTGGATGCTGACTATGACGGACTCGTTGATTACACGCCGTGGCTGAATTCGAATACCGATGTCAGCGGCAGTGTTGGCTTCCAGGGTGATTTCTCGGTGCTGAATGTCGGCCCAGGCGGTCAGCAAACTGGCGCGACCGGCCGGATTCAGGAAGGTGTGGACATGGAAGTCGGCAGCACGGTCAATGTGCTCGCCGGAACCTATTATGAGAGTCAGATTCTGATTTCCGACGCCGTAAATCTGCTTGGCGCCGGCGCGGCGACGACGATCATTGACGCGGGCGGCGGCACGGGCCTCGCGATTGCGGGAACGATGCTCATCACGGCGACGGACGGCAACGTGACGGTGGATGGCTTCACGCTCCAGAATCCCAAGAAGTCCACGGATTATATGGGCGTGCATGCCTATGGCGCGCCTTCGGGTGTGACCTACACGGTCTCGAACTGCATCATCCACGGCACGAATAACTCCGCGGATCCGGATCAGAAGGACTTCGGGATTTATTTCCATGGCAACACGGGAAGTTGTGTCGCGAGCTACAACACGATTGACCAGACGAACTGGAATGCCATCCTGATCGAGACCAACCCCGGCGCGACGGATATGAGCTACAACACGTGGGATCGCGGCGTGGCAAATACCTCGAATGATGGCTATTTCAACATGAATCACGACGCGGCGGACGTTACGACGCTGCAGAAGGTCAGCTACAACAACGTGAACATGGGCAACGATGCGGGGCCGTATGACAACGACCATCGCGGATTCGCCATCACCTTCTCGGGGGCTTATACCGGCACCAACGGCGGGTTCACAAATGTGCAGATCACGAACAACGTCATCACCAACCTGAAATCCTATCGTCGCGGCATCGGCCTGTGGAACAACGCGCCGGTGGGTGCCGATGGGGACGTCGTGGGTGCGGTGATTACCGGCAATACGATCACGGGCGTGAGCCTTACGGGAACGCAGGGAATTCGCGAGCTGGGTCAGCACACTGGCAGTGTGATTACCGGGAATACTATCAGCAACGTCGAAAGAGCTCACCGTGGTCAAGCCTGGAACGGGCACAGTCCAACGGGTACACTGTTGAACGTGAACAACCTTGCCGGTAACACGTATGGCACGGATTGGTCCGGCGGCTCCGGAACCCTCAATGCCGAGTGCAACTGGTGGGGCACGCTGAATTATGCCAACATCCTGGCCAAGACTGTGGGACTCGTGGATTTCGAGAACTGGAATGACGCCACGTTGACCAATTGCACGTACAACAACGCCAACACGTACGACGTCACGCTCTCGTTTGACGATGCGTGGGTGGGATGTTCCGGCGGCGCGAGCTGCACGGATGCGTTCCTGAAGGTGGCCTTTGACCGGGCCAACGTCATCGGTACGGATTTGGTGATCACGCTGCCGTCGGGCATTGTTGCCAACTGGACAGGTGACAACTATCAGGTTGTGCCGCCATCGCCTTCGACTAATTTGAACACGATCAATGCGGCGGGCGGCGGAACCAGCACGATTACGCTGGATGTGTCGTGGAGCCCGCCGTACAGCACGGGCGCGCCCTACCAATACATCGCCTGGCTGCCGGTGCGCAATACCGGAGCAGGTAACGGCACCTATGCGGTGACCATTGCGAGCTATCACTATTGGGATGCGGGCGGCGATCACACCACGGGCCTGGACTTCTCGCTGCCGAACATCTACGTAGATTGCGTCGCACCGACGGTCACACTGACCGGCGGCGCGGGTGAAGGATCGTGCGCGGGCTACAATGACGCGACGGCCTTTACGAACGCACTCGCGATGACCTTCGTGAACACGGGCACTCCGGCTTCCACACCGCTGACGGCGCAGATCGTCATGACCCGGCCTGACCTCACGACGGTCACGTATCCGGTTACGCCGACGGACGGCAACTGGCCACCGGCTTCGGTTTGGACCGACATGACACTCGAGGGCTGCTACACATTCGCGCTGACGGCAACTGATGCGACGTGCAACACGAGCGATCCAGCATCCGTTAGCGTCATCAAAGACACGGTGGCACCGCTCTTCAATCCCAGTTCGTACTTTACTCAGCTCAGCCCGTGCTACAATGACATCACCGGCGATCCGAACAACGGTGGGACGCGGCTGGATACCGAGCTGGACATGAGTGTGAACGCTCCGGGTGCATGCGAGACCGGCGGCTTTACGCTCAAGTTTATGATGGGCGTGAACAACTTCACGCCGATTACCGCTGCCGCGGTCACCAACTATCCATATACTCCACAGTCCAGCGCGCTGTGGGCGTTCATCGTGGCCAACACTGCGCCGCTCTACTCGGGCAACGTCACGGTGAACTGGTCGCTGAAGGATTGCCTCGGCAATGAGACGCTCGGCTCGTTCACATTCTGCGTGGACTTTGCCCCGCCGAGCAACACCTTCACGGTGTTCGACGCCCGCCCGACTTACGGCGGCGTATGGTTGAAGTGGAACTGGACCTACGACGCCTCGCAAGCGACGGCCGTGGAAATCTATCGCAAGAGCGAAGGTGACTATCCGGTGTACGCCGGCAACCTCTCGATGAGCGATGTCAATTACGAGAAGGTGCATTCGAGCCTTGCAGGCTGGACATTGGCGGCGGCTCAAGCCGGTCCGAACAATACCGCGGCGCTTTACACCGGCGGCGGCAACATCCATTACACGGACGGCGTGCTGGGCACCTATTGGAAGGACGCCATTGACGACTCGACAGCCCGATCCATTTATCGCTACGTCACATTCGTTCGTGACGCTGCCGGTAACTGGTCGGAGGTCGGATCGTACGCCTTGCTTACGAATGCGGATCGTTCCACGAGCTACTGGCTGGGGAACTTCATCAATGGCACCGGTCCTGCCGGAGTCGTTGACGGTATTGACCTCGCCGTGCTATCGGCACACTACTTCGCATCAGCGGCCGGTTGGGAGTTCCTCGACATCGGCCCGGAGAATCACGAGAATGCTTACGGCAAGGGCATTCCCGATCCGGACGGTTTCATTAACTTCCTCGACCTGATGCCGTTCAGTTACAACTTCGGCGTGGTGAATGCCAGCAGCTTTCATATGCCGGTCCCGACCCGTGGAGACTTTGAGCAGTTGGACGCCATGCCGATCATTGCGGTGACTCGCACGACGGAGGCGCCGATTGTGGCCGGGACGGAGTTCACGGTGAACGTGGCTTTGACCGGCAACAGCAGCAACGCGACCAAGATCGTGGAAGCGCAGATCGAATACGATCCGATGGTGCTGGAGTTCGTGGAAGTCATTGCGGCGGGCGCGCCGGTGTTTGACGGCGTTCCGTTTAGCGTGGCGCGGGCGGTGGAAGGCTCCGCCAACACGATCGGTGTGGTTTCGGCGGCGGTCGGCGAGATTGCCGTTTTGAACGGCGACTTCACGATGGCGACGCTGACGTTCCGCTGGAAGTCGGACAACGTTCCATCCACCAGTTTGAATGTCACGTCGGTGCAGATGGCCGATGCGTACGGTCACGTCATCCACAGCGAAGGCTCGGTCTTCGGCTTTGGCGCGACGGGCATCATTCCGACGTCTTATGCGTTGTATCAGAACTATCCGAATCCGTTCAATCCGACGACGCTGATCGGTTACGATCTGCCGGAGGATGCGAACGTGCGGCTGGTGATCTACAACGTAATGGGCCAGGAAGTGCGCACGCTGGTCAACGGCACGATGCCGGCCGGCGCGCATCACATTACGTGGGACGGCTTGAGCAACGGTGGTCAGGCGGTAGGTACCGGCGTGTACATCTATCGCATCTCGGCCAACCATTTCTCATCCACGCAGAAGATGCTGCTTACCCGCTAAGTTCGAATCCTACCTCACGACAGAAACCCCCGCTGCCGTTCCGGCAGCGGGGGTTTTCTCTATGCAATAAGTGGAAGCAAGGACTTATCCCAGAATGTGAGTAAGCTGTGGATAAGTTGTGCAAAACGGCGGCGGATGTCGGAGACCAATTCGTACCGCTTGGTAGACTCAGTATAGGCAAGGCAATCTGATTCAGATGTTGCAGAATATCAACGCCATGACCTTTGGGCCGAACGGTGCTTGCTTCCCGCAACGTTTTCCTATGATCAGCCCGCTCGAATCACAGGTTTTCCGGCGTGAAATGAGTAGGAGGCCGGTCGGTAACATCTTTCGGCTATCCGCCAAGAAATCTTCAAGAGATTGGCGCAGGAATTGCCCGTCACGCAGGTTGGAACCGTGCTGCGATCGTATTCTGGAAGCGAAAGGACAGTCTGGTAAGACCATAGAGGGATGCGAGAAACCGAGATCATCCGGAGTGCCCTTAAGAATGTCAGGGAAATTGCTATGAACGAACAGAAGACAAGCGACTATTTTGAACGAACGCTTCGCATCTGCGGCGCGATCATTGTGGCTGTGGGGTTGATTGCCATGGCGGGATGGATCACCGGGGTTCACCTGTTGACTCGAATCTCCCCCAGATTCATCCCGATGGCTCTGGACACCGCGCTGGCGTTTGTCACTTTCGGAATCCTGTTCTTGACGTACTACCAGCGCTTTGCCCGCGGCGCTACCCGCTTTCTCATGTTCTCGCTTGCCGGAATGGTCGGTGTCTATGGGCTCCTTAAATCGCTGGAATATGCACTCGGCACAGATCTGACTTTTGCGGGTTTCCTGTTTCCGGCAAGAGAGTTCTTAGGCCCCTACGTCGTCGGCCGAATGTCACCGGTGACCGGCGCGCTGTTCTTTCTGTCGGGAGTTGCGGTCGTCTGCATGCTGGCAGAAAAATACCGGCATCGGCTACGGATGCTCAGCGGGTGGATCGGCGTCGTAATATTATGTGTGGGATTCCTGATAACCTATGCGTACATTCTCGGCACGCCGTTTTTTTATCAGGGCGACATTATCCCGCTGGCGGCGACCACCGCTTTCGCGTTCTGTTTCCTCGGAATTGGGCTGGTCGTGGCAGCCGGGCCGGACGCTGTTCTGAAGCCGTTTGTGGGACCAAGCACCAAGAGCCGTACGCTGCGGCTCTTCGTCCCGTTAGTTGTGCTGACGTGCTTTGCTCAAGAGCTCCTGCACCACGCTATGCTAAGTGCGGACATTCACCGCGCCTTGATCATTTTGTTCGTTCCGCTTGCGGCGGCGCTCCTCGCCGCGGCAATAGGAGAAAGACTCGCCCGCTATCTGTCGAACCGCCTTTACATGACGGAACACCTGCTTGAGGAAAACGAGGAGAAATACCGCTCCATGATCGAGCATGCTCATGACATGATCTGGGTGCTGGACAGGCAGGGGAACTTCACCTACCTTAACAAAAGATGTGAAGAGGTTTCCGGCTACAAACTGTCCGAATTGCTGGGTCAGAGTTTTGCGCCAACGCTGAATCCGGATGACTTGCCCCGCATTCAGGACGTTTTCATCAAGACGCTGAAGGGTGAACCGCAACAGTATGAAGTTGCCGTCAATCGAGCCGACGGCTCACAGTTCATACTCGATGTGACCACCGCCCCGGAATACAAATCAGGTGAGATCATCGGAACCGTCAGTTTTGGGAAAGACATTACGGAGCGCAAGCGGGCGGATGAGGAGCGGCATGCCAGCGAAGAGAGCTATCGCAGCCTGTTTAACACTGTGGCTGAAGCCATCTACGTTCAGGATCAAGACGGGTACTTCCTCGACGTAAACGATGGGGCTGTCAAGATGTACGGATACCCTCGCGAGTTCTTCATCGGCAAGACTCCAGCCGCTCTATCGGCGCCCAACATGAACAACATGGAGGATGCGCTCCGAAAGGTAGCTCGTGTATATGCCACCGGCGAGCCTCAGCGATTAGAGTTCTGGGGACTGCGCAGTAATGGTGAGGTGTTTCCAAAGGATGTGTGTATCTATAAGGGCACCTATTTCGGCCGAGATGTGCTGATTACGCTTGCCACTGATATCACGGAACGCAAGCGGGCGGAGCAAGCTTTGGAGAAACTGCGTCGTGCGCACGAACTGACGCTACGGTCTGCCGGGGAAGGCATCCTGGGGCTGGATGCGAATGGTTGTCATACCTTTGTCAATCCGGCTGCGGCTCGCATGCTGGGCTACGATCCCGAAGACCTAATCGGCAAGCCGAGCCATGCGATCTGGCACCACACTCACGCGGATGGCTCGCCATATCCCAGAGAAGAATGCCATGTTTATGCAGCGTATAGAGACCGCCAGGTCAGTCGTGTGAGCGATGAGGTCTTTTGGCGCAGGGACGGCTCGAGCTTTCACACGGAATACACCAGTTCCCCGGTGATCGAGGCCGACGGCTGCTGCACAGGTGCAGTAGTCACGTTCCGAGACATTACGGAACGCCGGCGGGCGGAGGAGGCGCTGCGGGAGAGCGAAGCCACATTGCGCGGCATTACGGAGTCGGCACAGGATGGCATCCTGATGATGGATTCGCAAGGACGCCTTTCGTTCTGGAACCCGGCGGCCGAACGAATTCTTGGATACACAGCGGACGAAGCGCTCGGCCGGCACTTGCACACACTGCTCGCGCCGCAGCGCTATCATGAAAACTACCGCACTGAATTCCGCAAGTTTCAGACATCGGGTCAAGGCGACAAGATAGGAACAACGCGGGAGTTGGAGGCCGTGCGCAAGGACGGCACTGAGATCTCCGTGGCTCTGGCGATTTCCGCAGTTCAAATCGCAGGGGCCTGGCACGCCGTGGGCATCGTACACGACATCAGCGAGCGCAAGCGCGCCGAACAAACCCTGCGCGAAAGCGAGAAGCTGCTCCGTGATTCCCAGTCCGTGGCGCGCTTGGGTAGCTACGATCTCGATATCGCTGCGGACACGTGGAGCAGTTCGCCCGCGTTGGATGAGCTTTTCGGGATTGACGGTCAGTTCG
>CAYORN010000003.1:0-636410 GCA_964406405.1 uncultured Alphaproteobacteria bacterium
GAACGCGCCACACGCTGTAGCCAAACGGCTCGCCCACGCTCATCACCAGACCCCAACCGGGCTCTCCGCCCAGCCACACACGAGCCATCCAGTCCCCGGTCGTCCACAAGTTCCAATTCGGCCACGTAACCAGGTAAGTCCAGTAGGAACGGCTGTCGGGAGCACTCCAATCGGTACCGGTCCCCGGCCCGGTGATTCCCGGAGGGAATTGCCAGATCACCCAGAAGTCGCTGTCGTCATTGAGCACCACGGCGCCGTCCACATGAGCGGTCAACCAACCCGGCGTTCCGTCGGCGCCGATGTCCTGCCAGTTCATCCATGCGTTATCCAGATCCGGCACCCCGCCATTGTCCGGTGCAATCCAGACATTGGGCAGCGGATCGTTACGTTCCATGTACACATTGACGGTCTGCACCGGCAGCGGATAACTCGCGCTATCGGACGGAGGCGGAGTGAAACGCGTGGCGAAGTAATCCTGTTCCTGGTTCGGCGAGGTCACACGCATAAAGATTTCTGACGAACTATCGTCGTAGGCGAGCTGATACGACACATGAACACCCGGCGACAGCCAGTTCAAGCGGATGCGATCGTCGAAATTGCCGTTGGCGACGAGGTTCGACGGCGGCAGGTTGCCATAGAGTAACGTGATAGGAATCGCGCGCGGCGACTCCACGGCCGGCGGGACGACATCGTTGTCCACCGCCGTGACGGTGTATTGGTAAATGCCGGCAACCGTCAAGACGTCGGTCGAGTCTCCTGAGGATGTTCGCGTGTGGATCAGCGTCCAGTTCTGCTCGCTGGCGAGTTTACGATACACGCGATATACATCCACCTGTGGATCGGTCGAATTGTCCCAGTTCAACGCCACTGCACCCGTGCCGTTGTTCACCGATCCGACCAAACCCGTCGGGGTCGGGGGATCCAGACGACGCAGTGTCAAATCCGCGTCGGTAACGCCGCCTTCCGGCACGGTCACAAACAGTGTGTCGCTGTGGTAGCCGGTCAGCGAGCCCACAATCCGTCGCAGACCCACCAGCACTGACGGAAACGTGTACGATCCGTTGGCGGCAGGATTCGTTTGCGGAGTTCCCAGACCATTGGCGATCAGATTCACAGCGGTAATGTTCCCGCCGACTCCGTCGAGAGTCACGGTTCCCGAAACCGGTGCAAACGCTGGCGACTGCATGCCCCAAATCGACAGGTCATCAAAAAAGAAGCCTTCCAGCGTCACCGAAAAGTCCGACGCAAAATGGAGCCGAAAACGCGGTACATCCCCATTCCATGCGCCAATATCAAGCACGACGTATTGCCACGTATTGCCCAATCCGGACCACCCTGGTTCGCCGTTCCACATTTGTGGCACGGGATAACCGCCCGCCGGCTCCACAAAGCTCCACGTCGCCCCGTCGTCTATACTGATCTGGAAATTGGCGCCGTCCCACCAACTTTCGGTGTTGTAATACATCCAGAATTCCACCGTGGCAGTAGGAGAGACAACGGCAAGACCAAGATCCAATGTCAGGTAATAGTCTGCTTCATTGGGATAAGGTCCGCTGAGGCCCACTCCCCAAACATTCGGCTCGCTGTGCGCCCCGATTACTGGTGGTCCCCACTGCCAGCCCTCCGTTGGTTCCGCCACAAATTGGCCTTCATCCGTGTCGAAATTGTTGAAATAGGTCGGATTGCCGACGATGACGCTAACATTGCGGGCGGCGGACCAATACGGCGTGGCGTGGACCCGCACGTAGTAAACGAGATTGCCGTCGGGGGCATTGAAGTGAGTAAATGTCTGCGTCCCGGGGAGCACCATGCCGACACGCACACCTTGACCCGGTCGTCCCAGCCAAATCTGTGCGCTGTCCAGCGTGACGGGATTGCCATTCGTGTCCGTCGTCGGGTCCAGCCAGGTCAACGTGACATCGTGTGCATCTACGGTCGCAGCCAAGTTCGAGACCGGGTTTGGCAAACCGTCCGGCTGATTGATCAGAATGGCCGTATTTTCCAGCGGGCAGTCACCTGTGGCATCATAGCAAACTTGCAGACCGTCATCGCCGGCAGCATTCTCCACGCCGACGGCACAGCTTGTGTTGTTCCCTACCAGTTGGTATTGGAACACAATGTCGCCATTGCCATAGAGAATGATTTCAAGGGTAAAGATCTGCTCTGGAAAACTCGTGTGGCTCACATTCTCCCAGCTCGCAATGAACCGGTTGTTGGCCGTGTCCTGATAGTAATAGATCGCCCCCTGCGTTGACGAACTGATATCGTCCCACAACGCGTAAATCGCGTTGTTGGGCAAGCTGTTCGTGGGCAACGGCGTTTCCACCCACCATGCGCCGCCCGGGAAGGTTGGATCAAACGTCACAAAAGCATGCGAGGTAACGTACACTTGCGCGTAGGACTGATCGAAAAAGTCAAACGCAAAACCCAGTTCCAACGCGTCGCTGTAATCATCCAGGCTGAGGGGAAGGAGCGTCCCGATTGCCGAAATGTCCACCCAATTGTAATCCGCCGGTGAAGCTTGATAGTCATCGGTCGGGTTGTGTGGCCGGCGCCCGGTAACGGGAAACGATCCGCCTCCAGGCGGTACGGTAATCCCCGAGGCCTGGATTTCCTGTAACAGCCGCGCTTCATCCGCGCTCAAGGTGCCGCCGTCGGCAACCTTCTGCTTGATACGATAGGCCTCGTCGTAGGTCAGCGGGCTCGCCTGCGCAACAACGAGAGCGGTGGCCAAGATTGCCAGGCCCCAAACAAAACCGCCTTTCAAGAACGTCATAGTAACCTCCTGCAAGTTAACCGAATCGGCCGCAGTCATGTCTGAGAATAAACACACTTCATCGTTAAGAGTCAAGAAAAACAATGCCAAAAATTGTAATCGGAACTGCGCTTCGACTCACTGGCGTTTTGAATCTCGCTCCGTGGTGGATTCAGTTCTATAGACAAGAGTGTCATGATCTAACATAAGACATTTCAAGTTATTACCTTAAGAGTGAGAAACGCATCTTGGTTCGTATGAATATGCGGTTGGAACGGTAGCGGTTACCGATGCGATTGTAGTGCCCCTACAATCGCAAACGCTGCTTCACTCCGGGGCAAAGCCTCCTTAGGTCATTTCACAATAACGCTTAGCGTCGAATGCCTCTCTTCTCTGCGCAGGTTCTCCTCGGTGCTCCGCGACACATGAAATGAGCTTATGTAACGATAAAGTAAGCGTTTAGCTTTTCAGCGGTGGACAACGCCCGGTAGAACATGATGATGTAAGTTATTGAAGTTAATATTTTTAAATGGTAGTTCTGTGCCTTTAGTCTGCATTGCCAGGTGCTTCTGAGGCCCAGAGCGGACGGAAAATCTATTTATTTTCTACCAACGTAACTCTTGCATGACCAATCGACAATCCGTAACTTATTGGCTAATATTTTGACCTCGGCGGCTGCCGAAACCTTGGTAATTCTGGAGAATGTTCATGTTACGACTGCTCGCAGTGATTCTGACAATCTTGTCTCTGTCCCTCTGCGTCGGAGCGACCGAAACTCAGAGTTTTCCCCTCGGAACGCTCGACTTTGCCGGCTCATCTGTGCCGCTCAATGTCTCCAAGACCGCCCCCGAATTCACGTCCATTTCGCTGACGGATCCGGGGATTGTCATGGAGGAACACGTCATTGACTATCAGACGTATCAGGCGTTCGGCATTCCCGGCGAACCGTTCTTGATGGAAGAAGGCAATCCATCGGTTCCGCAAATCGCGCGCTTCTATCGCATTCCCAATACGGGCCGCGTGGACCTGCACATTACTCCCGGCGACTATGACCTCGTGAGCGACATCAATCCGCTCCCGATCAAGTTTGAAGGCAGCGAGAGTTTTGATCAGGTGCGAAAGTCCGACGTATACAATCAGGACCAATGGTACCCGCCGGTTGTTGCAGAAATCTCTGCGCCGATGATCATGCGTGATTTCCGCATCGTGCGCGTCACGCTGTATCCGGTGCAGGTCAACCCGGTCACACATCAGGTGCGCTTGTACCATAACATTCAGGCCGAAATCGTCGCCAACGACCAGCCCGGCGAAAACGAGATCGTTACGCCGCATCGCATTCTCAGCTCATGGGCGCCGATCTATCGCAACATGATTGCCAATCTTGACGAGGACGCGCTGACCGACGTGAGCGCGAAACCCGGCAGCATGCTCATCATTTGCAAGAACGACGGGGGTGGTCAGCAGTGGGCCGACAGCCTTCGCACGTGGAAAAAGCGCCGCGGCTATGACGTCGTCGTGGATGCGCGCGGAAACTGGTCTGTCTCGACAATGATCTCCGCCATCCAAACGGCATACAACACCTGGGACCCGCCGTTGGAATTCGTTGCGATCATCGGCGACCCGCAGTGGTCTTCCGGTGTGCCCACGGACGGCACAAACTACGATCACGGTTTCGCGCTCGGGAACTCGGGCGATGACATCGAAGACATCGGTGTCGGCCGGCTTAGCGGCTCCTCCAGTTCGGAAATGGCCACGATCAACGCCAAGATCATGGGTTACGAGCGCACTCCGTTCATGACCGATACCACGTGGTTTCACAAAGGCTTCTTCTACGCTGGCATCGGCCACAACATTGCCTCCAACTGGACGCTCGTGCAGTGGGCCTCGCAGCAGTTTGCGAACCAGACCGGCGTATACAACAACTCGGCGCAGTATCACTCGGGCGGGGTGCAAGAAAGCGTCGTGCAGACGCAGATCAACGGCGGCGTGTGCATCTTCCTCTGGCGTGGAAGCTGGGTGAATGAAATGTCCACCGGTCTCGCCGGCAGCTGCAATAACGGTTGGAAGCTCCCAATCACCCTCACCATTACCTGCGCCACCGGTGATTTTCAGAACGGCCTTGCCGTTTCCGAGTCCTGGCTCGTCGCGGGAACACCGACCAATCCCAAGGGCGGGGTCTGCGCGATGGGAACGGCGACCCTCAACACTCACGCTCCTTATAACATTACCGTCGCTGGCGGCTTGGCGTACAATATCGCCGACTTGCATGTCGAGCACATCGGCCATGCGGTCAACGGCGCCAAGGCTTGGCTAACCTATCTATGGGGACCGAGCAACGGTACCGCAGCCAACTTCTCCAAGTGGAATAATCTTTTGGGCGATCCCAGTCTCTCAATCTGGACGGACGTTCCCAAGGTTATGAATGCGACGCACCCGACAACACTCAATGTCGGTGCACACAGCATGACCCTTGACGTCACCTATGCGGCCAGCGGCGCACCGGTGGAAGACGCCTTGGTGTGCTTGTGGAAAGGCACCGAGACCTTCGAACGCGGCTTAACGGACGGGCAGGGTCACGTGGTGCTGCCGATTAGCGTGACGACAGCCGGCGATCTGCTCGTAACCATCACCAAGCACAATCACAAGCCCTATCTTGCCACGGTTGCTTGCGTTGCTGCTCCGCAAATGGTCGCGCTCTCCTCGTACGGCATTGATGATGACAACAGCGGCGGCACGAACGGCAACAGCAACGGCCAGTTGAATCCCGGCGAAACGATTGACCTGCCGCTTTACCTTCGCAACTTCGGCAATGCCACCACCGCCACCGGCGTCCGGGCGCATTTGAGTAGCAATAACTCGAATGTCACGGTCACGCAGGATTCGGCGGCATTTGCCAATCTGGCTCCCGGCGACTCCGCGCTGTCCGCGCCGACATTCCGCATTCACGTCGCGTCCGCGATGCAAAATGACGAAGAGGCGCTGCTCACACTGGCCATTACAGCCTCCTCCATTCAGACAACCAGCACGTTCCGCGTGGCTTGCATCGCCGGCGAAGCCAGCTATGTCAGTCATCAATTCACCGGCACGGTAAACCCCGGCACGACCAACAACCTCCGGGTGACTCTCCGCAACACCGGAACGCAAACGCTGAACGGCGCAACCGCGCAATTAACCTCACTCTCGCCTTTCGTTCAAGTGGATGACGCCACCGGAACGTTTGGCGACATTCTCCCGAATCAGCAGGCGACGAACACCACCGATCAGTTTACCCTGACGTCCAATACCCTCACCTTCCGTGGCCATCAAGCGCCGATGCGGTTGGTGCTGACGACGTCCTCCGGTTTTGCGGATACGGTGCAGTTCAACGTCACCATCGGCACGGCAGTGGCCACCGATCCCACCGGCCCGGATGCTTATGGCTATTACGCCTACGACAACACGGACGTCAACTATGAAATGCATCCGACGTTCAGCTATGCTAACATTGCGGCGGGTCAAGGGCAAAACCTGAACATTACGGATAACGGCGAAAAAACTTCGATTACCCCGATATCCTCGACCGTTCGCCCGCTGCCGTTCCCGTTCACGTTTTATGGCCAGAGCTACGATACCGTGACCATTTGTGCGAACGGCTGGATCGCGTTTGGCAACCAGGGCTGGAATGACTTCTTCCGCAACTACCCGATTCCCGCTATGCAGGCGCCGGATGCGATGATTGCGCCTTACTGGGACGACCTGAAGACGACAGGCAGCGGTTTGGGCGTCTGGTCGTATTATGACGCTGCCAACCACCGATATATCGTACAGTGGAAGACGCAGGTCTACAACGGCGGCACGGCGCTCGATTTCGAAGTCGTTCTGCTCGACACGTCCTTCTATCCCACGTTTGATGGCAACGGCCAAGTCCTTGTCCAGTACAATGACGCCGCGATGGGCGTTGCCGGCGATTATGACGAGCCGAATGGCTGCTCGATCGGGGTTCAAGCTCCCGGCGGCACGGTTGGGCTGTCCTATGCCTTCCTCTCCACGTACGCTCCCGGTAGCGCCACGGTCACGGATGGCCGCGCGATTCTCTTCACCACCAACGCGCGCATGTTGTTCGGGCAAATCGCAGGCCATGTGCTGGATGCCGAGAGTAACCTTCCGGTTCCCGATGTGGATGTCACGATTGAAGGCTACAGCTACCACACGATGACCGACAATTCCGGATATTATCTGCTTGACAACGTCCTGATTGGCACCTACACCGTGCACATTCACAAGCGCGGCTTCAACGACGATTCCCACGCGAACGTTTTGGTCGAGTTGGACAGCACGGAAGTCGTGAACTTCTCAATGCTGCATCCGGAATTCCAGTTATCACGCGACTCGATCGCTGTGTCGCTGCCGGCCGAGCCGACACAGACGACGTTCGACATTGTGAACGACGGCAATGGCCCGCTGGACTATTCGATTACCATCACCTATGCTGGCGACGACTCGCCGAATCCGTGGGACATGCTCGATAACGTCAGCGTCAGCCAATCCAGCGGCGATCAGCAGATCCTCGGTTGCGAATTCGTCGGCGACTATTGGTGGGTGAGCGGCGGCAGCGGTCAGGGCGGCGGCAACTTCTTCTACAAGTATGACACCGACGGTAATCTGGCCGGCTCGGTCCCGCAGCCCACAAGCAGCGCCTTCGGTTTCTTTGATCTCGCGTACGACGGCGAGTACATTTACGGTTCCGACTCGCATGTCATCATCGGTGTGGATCAGAATGGTGCGGCACAGGATACGATCAACAGCCCGCTGAGTCCGTCGCGCGCCATCGCCTATGATCCCGCCACGGATCACTTCTGGGTCGCGGATTTCAGCTCGGATATCTACGAGATCAATCGTCAGGGCGTTGAGATTCAGCACGTCGTTAACGATGGCCCCAACGAATTGCACATCACCGGCATGGCGTGGCACGCACTGGACGCGGATGGCTTCAAACTCTACCTCTTCTGCCAGAACAGCTCCGGGGCCGGAACGGAAACCCAACTGTGGCGGATGCACCCGGTGTCGCATAACCTGGAACTCGTCACAACGCTCGAAGCCAACCCCGGCGACCGTGCCGGTGGTTTGGCCATCACGCCAGGCTGGAACAGTACGCTGCTCGTCCTTGGCGGCATCTTGCAGAACAGCGGCGGCGATCGTCTCGGCATCTACGAGATCACGTTTAATACCACGTGGATTGACGTGAACCCCTCGCAGACCTCGGTGAACGGCGACAGCGCGCAGGAAGTCACGCTCACGTTCGATCCGACTTACCTCCGGGCGGATGTCTATCGCGTGCACTTGAACATCGCCAGTAACGTTATGGACACGACGTATGTCTTGCCCGTGACGCTGATCGTGACCGGCACCGATGTCCCCGATGGCGCCACGGCCGAGTTGCCCAAGGAGTATGCGCTCCACCAGAATTACCCGAATCCGTTCAATCCCAGCACGGCCATCCGCTACGATCTGAAAGCCGATGGTCACACTCGATTGGCGGTCTACAACGTGGTGGGTCAGGAAGTTGCAATACTCGTGGACGGCGTGCAGGAAGCAGGAACGCATCAATTGACCTTTGATGCCGCCGCGTTGCCTTCCGGTGTGTACTTCTACCGTCTCCAAAGCGGCGACTATGTCAAATCTGCGAAGATGATTCTGATGAAGTGACAACGTATTCGTTGTCATCCAGATGACGAAAGCCCCGCCGGACACTGTCCGGCGGGGTTTTTTCATCGGTGCGCTTCGATGGGCTACCAATTTCTGTCCTACGCTACGCGCAGGAGTAATCCTTATCAGCCGCACCCCATGAATTTCCGCGGCAACAGATCGAGTCGCAGTCGCCGCCTCAGTTCGGACGCTGACAGCTCGCGCTTCCCGAACGGCGTGCGGCAGCGTGGGCAAGTTGCCGGTTCGTCTCGATCCTGCTTAGGCCGGGACAGCGCAAAATGCAAGCCGCATGCGTCGCACAGATAGGAGTAGTTCGGCAACGTATTTTTTTCGTTTCGCCAAGAAGCGCACGGCTCCGCCTTGCTCATCCTCAACCAAACCGCGAGCAGCCCTTGCCGCCCAAATTGCCCGAGAATTTTCTGAGTACGTCTGAGGCGGAGGTCAGCGACATCTGCCGCTCCGCGAGTTTCTCGCGACAATAGGGGCACTCTACGTCCCGGTCGTCGTCGTTGACGCTGCGGAGCATGTCGAACTCTTCTCCACAGTTCTGGCACTGATATTCGTAAATCGGCATCGTTAGTCTCTCCTTTCGTCACTCAGTCCTTGTCGGAGTTCCGTCATTTTGTGATGCAGCTCGGCGAGCGTCTCCAGCAGACGTGCTCGCTCGGTCTCTGCGTAACTTCCTAATAACCGCGCGTGAAAACTAAGCCGGAATTGCGTCGCCTCCTGGGCCACCTGTTCGCCTTCTCGCGTGAGTTTGAGACGGTGCATGCGCCGGTCTTCGCGGGATTCGCTGCGTTGCACGAATCCGCGGTCCACGAGTGACTTGATCAGCGGCGTGATCCGGCTGCGAACGACTCCCAGTTGCTCCGCTAACGCGGAAGGCGACGTTTCGCCGTCGGCAACTGTCAGCAGCACGTGCCCTTCGCTTGGCGATAGTCGGAAGCGGTCGAAGATCTCTGCGTCCTTGCTCATGCAGCACTGCGCCAGCTCGCGTGTGATGCTGGCTAACAAGGCGGCCTGCTCGCCCAATTCTTGCTCCATAACGCACACGGCAACAGTAAATTAGTTTATACTATGAACAATATACACTCCAAAATCAACTTTGTCAAGGGTCTCACTATGACATAATTACTTAATAATAATTTGTTTATAATGATATTAAATGAGACTATGGTTGCGGAAGAGGCGGAAAATCGGTACATTCGCGGCATGAAAATCGGATACGTCCACAGCAAGGGTTTTCCGTCTATCGAGGCCAACGTGGTGCAGGTCGTGCAGATGTGCCGCGCGTTCGCGTCGTTAGGGCACGAGGTCACGCTGTTCATTCCGCGCGCCGAAAAATATCAGACGGACGATCTTGCGCGTGCCGATATTCCAGAACTCTTTGGTGAGCATCTCCCGTTCGAAGTGGTCTTCGTACCGCGCGTGAAGCTCTTCGGGCGTTTGGAGGTCTTGGGCAGTGTGAAAGGAACGCTGCAGGCTCTCCGCCGGCACAAGCTCGATCTGATTTACACCCGCAATCCGTGGTCCGTGCGCTTTCTGCCGCGTGTCGGCGTGCCGTTCATTTTTGAAGCGCATGAGGAACACCTCCACAAGCGCTCGAAACTTCTCGGCAATTACTTGCAAAGAATGATCGTTCGCAATTCGCGTCAGCCTTCCTGTGTGCTGGTGGTCACGATTTCGGAAGCTCTGCGAAAGATCTGGCAAGGCTACGGCATTCCGCCGGAAAGACTGCTCGCCGCCCACGACGGCGTCGAACTGGAATTATTTTCGGCCGCTATTTCGAAGGACGAAGCGCGAAAACTTCTCGGGCTTCATCCTTCATCCTTCATCCCTCATCCTTCACCGGTTGTAGTGTACACGGGAGCTTTGAAATTCGACCGCGGCATTGATCAGATGCTGCATGCTGCCGAAACGCTTCCCGAGATGGAGTTCTATTTCGTCGGCGGCACGTCGCAGGAGGTCGCGAACTGGCGCGGTGCCGTCGAGCACATGAAACTCAAGAATGCGCATTTCCCCGGCCGCGTGCCGCATCGCCACATTCCCGAATGGCTGGCGGCGGCGGACATCCTGCTCATGATGTGGACGTGGCAGGTACCGACGATCCGTGGCTGTTCGCCGATGAAGATGTTCGAGTACATGGCCGCCAACCGCCTGATTGTCGGCCCCGCGTTTCCCACGATCGAGGAAGTTCTCGAAAACGGCAAGGACTCGATTCTCTTCGAGCCGGACAACAAGGACGCGCTCGTCGCCGCCTTGCGTGAAGCCCAGTCCAAGCTAAGCGATTCAACTCTCCCCCAAGCCGCACTGCAAAAAGTCGCCCGCGACTATACCTGGCAAGCGCGGTGCAAGAAGATTCTGGACGCTTTCGAGAAAGTTTCGTGACGCGGGCCTCGAGCTTGACTCTTGATTCTCCACAGCGTATAATATGAGCGAATACCATTCACGCGCTCCAGAAGGACCCACCATGAAAGGCAAACTCTTTATCCTCGTGACAGCATTAGGTTTATGGGCGGCGGTGCTGTGGGCGGCCTCGGTCGCTCCCGCAGGCTCGGCCAAATCCTGCTGCCCCCCGACCCCCTCGTGCCCCTGCTGCCCCGGCGCGTGCAGCTGAGCGGCAAGACACTTCTTAATGAGAAGGCTCGGACGTTTGTCCGAGCCTTTTTATGTGACTGATTCAACAGATTTGTCTGACCGGAATTCGCAGTACACCCGCGGTGTCGGCTGCTAATCAAAAACATGACGAGAACAGAAATCGAGCAGCCGACCCTCTGCCTCTAAGTCTCAGGTCTCAAGTCTCAAGTCTTCTTACACCACCCCCGCTCTCTTCCACAACTCCCGCGCTTTCACGTTCGCTTCGTAGGCGATCTCATGCTCATCCGCGCGGGTGAGCCGTCCCTCCTCGACCACTACTTCACCGTTTACAATCACACCCCACGCGCGATGATCGAAGCCGCAAAAGATCAGCGCCGCTACCGGATCTGCCGCCCCGGCATACTGCATCTTCTCCAGATCGAAGAGCGCGATGTCTGCCGCGCGCCCCGGTTCCAGCCTGCCGATTTCGTTCCTGCCCAAGATTCTCGCTGATCCTTCCGTCGCCAGTTTGATCACCTGCCGCGCCGTCATCGCCTCCGCGCCATAGGTGAAGCGGTTCATCAACAGCGCCTGCCGCAATTCTCCCAGCATGTCGGAGGAATCATTCGACGCGCTCCCGTCCACCGCTAAGCCCACCGGCACGCCGAACTCCATTAAGTCCGGAACGCGCGCCGCTCCCGACGCCAGCCGCATGTTGCTCGAGGGACAGTGCGCGATCCCTGTTCCGGTCGCCGCGAGTTTCTCAATCTCCTCTACGGAGAAATAGATGCCGTGCGCAAACCACACATCGTTCCCCAGCCAGCCCAATTCCTCCATGAATTCGAGCGGTGTGCGCTGGTAGTGCTCGCGGCAATACTCCACTTCGTCGCGCGTCTCGGCCAGATGCGTGTGCAGCCGCACGCCATGTGCTCGCGCGAGTTTCGCCGATTCGATCATCAACTCCCGCGACACATTGAACGGGCTGCACGGCGCGAGATGCAATTGGCACATGGATAGGGAGGAGGGATCGTGATAGCGGCGAATGCACGCTTCGCTGTGCTGCAAAATTTTCTCGTCGGATTCTATCACGTCATCCGGCGGCAATCCTCCGTGCGATTGACCGAGCGACATCGAGCCGCGCGTCGCCGCAAAGCGAATTCCCAACTCCCGCGCCGCCTGCACCTCGGAGCCGATCAAATCATCCGTCACATCCTGCGGAAAGAGATACAAGTGATCCGCCGTTGTCGTGCAGCCGGTGAGCAGCAATTCCGCAATCGCCAGCCGCGCGGCCGCATAAAAGCTCTCGCCGTCAAGCTGCTTCCACACCGGGTAGTGGTACGTGAGCCAATCGAAGAGCGGCGCATCTTGCGCTCCTCGCAAACAGCGCGTCAGGATTTGAAAAAAATGATGGTGAGAGTTAACGAACCCTGGCAGCGCAATCTTGCCCTGACAGTTCAGCACGCGCGCACCGGCGGGAGGAGGCAGGTTCGGACCGATCTGAACGATCGAGCGCCCTTCGATCAGCAGATCTACCCCCGTCAGCTCCCGTCCGGGGCACTCGACCAGAACTTCAATTCCTTTGAGCAGAATACCTGACATGGCACTTCCAAGTGTCTGGTTCATATCACCCAATGCAGCATGTCCGCTGGCGGACAACATCAAGGACTCTCTTCAATGCCGGCGAGAAGCGAGAGGAATGCCCTCGCGAGCCATGCCACTTTAACTTTAAGTTTTTATCGCAGTTAGTATATGTCGCCGACTGACTACTAACTTGAAATCAATAGGCTTACCTCAAAGGCCTGCCAAGCGTTTTCTAAAATTTCTAAAATCAGAAAAATCATTGCTTTCTGGGTCGCGAGACACTATTTTATGGCAACAAAATAGACCAAGTCGGGTGGCTGAAAAGCCCCAAACGCAAAAAAACCTGCACAGCGGGCGCGATGCAGGCTCTTTTCAGGGTGGCGTCTCCCAGAGTCGAACTGGGGACACACGGATTTTCAGTCCGTTGCTCTACCAACTGAGCTAAGACGCCGAGCGGAAAACCAATGTAAAAAGACCTTGCGCAAAAGTCAAGGCCGTGCTTCGGAGGCAGTCCACCATAAAACTTGGCATTCCGTGGACTATCGAGCGGTAGAAGGCTGGAGGCAACTAAGTAGGCTTACTACGCTCGATACACTTCAACCAGCGTCAAGAAATTCTGCAAAAGTGGGTTGAAATTTCTAATGTTCTTGCCGCGCCCCTTGTGGAGATGTACCTTGTGACACTGCTGTGATTCCCGGTGAAAACTACGCACGAGGATCAGCAGCATTTGTCCAAACAACCTTCGGTCCGCCGCGTGTCAGCAGACCAGCATCCAAGGGTCCCTGATAGCGCCGACTTGCATGAAGATGACATATGAGGAGTATATGATGAAATTTTCGCGAATGATCTTGATGCTTTGCTTGCTGTTGTTTCTCGCCGCATCGGTTTCCGCCTCCGACTGGACGGACCGGTATGGTGAGAACGGCATTCAGGGCAACGGAAGAGACACGATTCGGACCGACTGCTATTATGACTATCTGGTCGCGTCCTTTCCATATTACAACAATGCCAACCTGATCGGCGCGGGAAACGACTGCCTGATCCGCACAAGCGAGGATCACATCTACGAGATCCACGTCGCCACGGCGGGCAGCTACACGTTTTCCACGTGCGGCTCCACCAATAACCTCGATACCTACATCTACCTGCGCACGAGCTGCTGCGCGGGCACGGCGCTCGCCAGCAATAACAATGGCTGCACGGGCCAACCCGGCCCGTCGCTGATTGAGTGCTTCCCGCTTGCTCCCGGCATATATTACCTGATCGTCGAAACGCAGTCGCCGCAGAATGCAGGACCGTACTCGCTCTCGATCACGCGTTGCGACAACCCCTGCGAGCAGGCGTTCCAACAGGACGGCATTCATCAAAATGACAACGGCACCTTCACTTATGTGCAGACGACCGACGAAAACGATGAAGCGCCGCTCTACAACGGTCCGTGGCATAGCTCAAATCCTTGCGCCTTTGACGACTCGCTGTACGGCTTCGGCTACTACAGCTGGTACGACCAGGACTACGGCTGGAAGCACGTCTGGCCCGACTACAATGCGCAAGGCGGCGTCTGCGTGCAGTCGGTGCGCGTTTACATCTGCGCCTACGACGTGGATGAGTCCGACTGCAACATCGCGCATCCGGGGCATCCGGAAGCGTGCGAACTCGATCACATCTACGGCGATGCCGAGTTGCTGAATCCGGAGTATCTTTCGGGCAATAATGGGCAATGGTCCGTGACCATGTTCGATCTGCCGCCGTCGGCGATTCTCGACAACGGCGAACTCGACATGTTCATTGATATTGACGTGTGGAATGACGTCTGCACCTGGGCTACAGAGTTGAATTGGTCGCAATTGGTGGTGACCTACCGGGCTACACAGTGCAATCAACCGCCGTTCCCGCCGACCGGAACATACACGGCTTGTGCCACGGATGACTCGGCGATATGCGTCGAAGTCACCGGTCCGATTCCTGCCGATCCCGATGGCGATCTCGTCACCTACACCTATCGCTGGTTTGTGTCGAACGAAGCGACCGGTTTCGGCTTCGTGGATGACGAGAACCACCCGGTGCATCCGGTGGATCACACTGGCCCCTGCGTTCCGGCGTCCGACAGCGACCTCGGCGATACGTGGCGTGTCGTTGTGTACGCGGTGGATAGCCATGGTACGCAATCCAATGATCCGTGGACGGTGACCTTCTTCCCGATCGTTCCCGCATGTGGCCCCGGCCCGCTGCAAGGGTGGGATTACGGCGATCACGATCCTCAGTGCTACCCAACCGGTACGCATGACACCGGCGGCCCGGCGAATCCGATCCATGAGAACAACCGCGCTTGGCTTGGAGCCACGGTAACGGCGGAATTGGCGGTCGTACCCGGCGGCGATCAGGGCGATGACGGCGTAGATTTCTTGAGCACGCCGTGGATGCCGTGCGAACGCGAATGCGTGGACATCACGGTGACCACCGGCCCGGGCTACAACGGCGAACCGTTGTTCATCTGGGGCTGGAAAGACGGGAATCTCGACTGCGACTGGGACGACGCATTCTGCTTGCAGGGTGACTTTTTCGCCGCGCCCGAGTGCATTATCGGCGGCGTGCCGGTAACCGGCATGGTAGCAAATGAATCGCGCACGCTGAATCTCTGCTTCATTGATCCCGGCGTTCTCGACCTGGGTCGTTATGAAGGCCGCTTGCGTTTCCGGCTCGTGTCGGAAGAACTAAGCTGCGCCACGGCGTTTACGGGTGTGGATCCGCTCTTGGGCGAGACTGAAGACTACATCATCACCGATTTGCAGCTCAGCGTGCAGCTGGCGAGCTTCACGGCCGTGCAGAATGGCGCGGCGGTGGATGTGCGCTGGACCACGGCGAGCGAAACCAACACGGCTCACTTCATTGTGGAGCGCCGCAATGGTTCGGCATGGACGAATGTCTCCGGCAACATTGCCGCTGCGGGCAACTCGTCCGATCAGCGTCACTATCTCTTCAACGATCGCAACGTGGAGGCGGGCACGACGTACACCTATCGTCTCGTGGCGGTGGACATGAACAACGTCCGTCAGGCGCTCGAACAGGCGGAAGTCACCGTGCTCACCGAGCATCCGACGGTGATCGAGGAGTACGCGCTCTATCAGAACTACCCGAATCCGTTCAATCCGGCGACGAGCATCACGTACGACATGAAGGAAGCCGGTCACGTCACGCTGCGCGTCTTCGATGTGCTGGGACGTGAGGTCGCGCAGCTCGTGAACGGCACTCGCCCCGCGGGCCGCCATCAGGTGACCTTCGATGCGAAAGACCTGCCGTCCGGTCTCTACCTCTACCGCCTCGAGACCCCCGGCTTCACGTCAATGCAGAAGATGGTGCTGATGAAGTGACCCGCGTTCGCGTGTCATCCTGAAGCCTGTCACACTTGAATTGTCATCCTGAACCCGTCTGCGGGTGAAGGATCTCTCGGAGAACGAAGGGGCGAACCGGAAACGGTTCGCCCTCTTCCATATGTGGCGACCAAAGTCACGTTAGAATCGCAATTTCCGCACGTAGTTCGAGATTTTGCACTTTTCGCTTGCATTTGTCGGCGAAACGAATTTCTTTGGAGCACATCGAATCACCAGCTACGCTTCCACGAAGGGAGGTCTGGCCATGAACATCAGATTATTGCTCAGCAGTTGCTTATTGCCCGTTACGGTTTGCGCGACAATCTGGGAGGTGTACCCCGGCAACTCGATTCAAGCGGTGGTTCACGAGACCGTGAATGGCGATACAATTCTTATCTATGACGGTCTCTATCAGGAGTCTGTTGTCTTGTATGGGAAGACGTTAACCATCGGCAGCTTGTTTCTATTGGATGGCGACACAAACCACGTGTATGAAACCGCCATCGAAGCCGATACATCGAGGATTGATACCCAAAGTTGCTTCATCTATTGTTACGGTGAACAACCGGGTGGACGGCTGGTGGGGCTTTCGCTTTGGAACGGTCGCGGAACGGCGTACATGTACGGCTCCGCTCCGCTACGCCTCGGCGGTGGAATCTATATCGATAGCGCTTCGGTGAGTATCGAATGGTGCCGTCTGGAAGGCTGCGTTGCCGACCATGGTGGCGGGATCTGGGCACAGGGTTGGACGACATGGGACTCTTCGTTTGCCCTCCATTTGACTGTGGATCATTGCCTGCTCTACGATTGTAAGGCGACCTATCAAGCCGGAAGCTTCGTGTCTGGCAGCGGAGGTCTTGACGCTGGCAGCGTTTTGCTCCGTTTGTCGAATACGGTCTTTGACAGCGATACCTGCACGGGATTCGGCGGCGGCTTAATGGCAAACCCCTACTGCTACATCGACTCGTGTCAGTTTCTCCGGTGCCATGCACTCATCGCCGGCGGGGCAAATGTCAGCAGCCTTTATGGCCACGTGGCGGATTGCGTCTTCGATGCCAATACGCCGTCAGATCATAACACAGGCCATCTCATGCTCAGCGGCCAATACGAGCTGGTGACGCGTTGCGTGTTCCGCAATTGCGTGAGCCAGGGGTCTGCCATTATGTGTACGGGGTATCTCGAGCGCTTCATTGGGAATATTATTGAAGACAATCACTCGACACTCTGGACAGGCATCTTCATGGATGGTTCATCCTATGTTGGCGAGGTGGCCTACAACATCATTCGACGCAACTCCTCGCCACAGGGTGGAGCGCTCTATTGTTACCAAGGCTCACGCAATCGCGTGCACCATAACATCTTTGAGGATAGTTATTCTGATTCCTTGGGTTGGGGATCGGCAGTGGTCTCCATGGGCAGTCGCCCCGCGTTGGACTCCAACATTTTTCGTGGCAACAATGGCACAACGATCAGCATCAACTATCCGCCGCTCAACTTCCTTCACGCCGAGAACAACTACTGGGGCCATCCTTCCGGCCCCTATCACCCGACGCTGAATCCCGGCGGGCAGGGCGATACGCTCTTGAGCGACAGTGTGCTGTTCATTCCGTGGCTGACCGAGCCGCCGGATACGACGATGCCCAACGACGTGCCGGATCGCGAGCATCCAACCATTTCCCGCACGTGGGAGTTAGCGGAACTCTACCCGAATCCGTTCAATTCGAGTCTGCAGATTGTGCTGGCGGGATTCACGGGCAGTGACTTTGAATTAACGCTGCATAACCTGTTAGGGCAGGTGGTGGACGTCATCGAGCGCGGTCCGTTGACCGGCGGCCGCTTCACCTATCAGGCTCCGGCCTATCTGGCCAGCGGCGTGTACTTTGTCAGAGCCGCGGATCGCCACACCCTCCAGACCCGAAAAGTCGTCCTGATGAAGTGACACGCGCATGCGTGTCATCCTGAAGCCATCTTTTTCCCCCGTTTACGGGGAAACAAAAAGGGGACGGCGGAAGGATCTACCATAAATGAACAAGGGGCGAACCGATTACGGTCCGCCCTTTCTCTATGCGACGACCATTGTTTACAAGGACCAAGGAGGCTTACTGATCTTCGCTTCTTCGTGTCGGGAATCGTGTCTCCCGTCTGCCGTCTCAAGTCTTCCCTTTTTTCCCTTGATCTAACCCGAGAATCCTCGTATATTCAAGAGATTCATCTTACTGCAACGGAGGCATGGCAGTGCGCAACATCTTGTGCGGGTTCATTTTGGGCGTCACTCTCCTGGGACTGGCTACGTCGGTTCGGGCCCAGCCGGATACCCTGTGGTCGAGCCGGATTTCAATGGATGGAACCGTCACCTTAAACGGCGCCCTGGACGTCGGCGACGGCTTCGTTGTTGTCGGCACATCACTGGCGGATGTCGGGAATCACAACCTGTTAATCGCGAAGCTCTCGCTGTCCGGACAGGTGTTGTGGACAAATACGCTGGGCACTACGCGCGACGAAGAGGGATGGGGAATTGCCAGTACGCCGAGTGGCGGGTTCATTGTCACCGGATTCGGCAAGGATACCAATAATCGTAATGTGTTGCTGCTTGCCGGTGTCAATGCGACCGGCGACAGCTTGTGGTGGCGCTCCTACGGCAGCGGAGGCCAGACCAAAGGACGCGACATCTTTCAGTTATCCGGGGGCTACTACGCCGTCACCGGGTATCGCTTAGGCGATAACGGCTCGTCATCAGACGTGTGGTTACTCAAATGCACGGCCGCCGGTGATACGCTATGGACGCGCGTTTATGGCGGAGATCTAACGGATGTCGGTTATCGGCTGCACTTGCGGCCCAATGGCGGGTTTGCGCTGGCCGGGACGACGGCCAGTTATGGTGGCGGCGGCGATGATGCGTGGCTTGTGGTCACGGACTCTTCCGGATTGAATTCGGTGAACCATGCCTTTGGAAACGGCGCATCGGAGTATGGCAATGCGGTCACAGTGAATGATGCCGGAGAAATTCTTCTCGGCGGTCGCGGCTCTTCAGGAGGCGGGCCGGCGTTCGTTGCCAAGTGCAGTTCGTCCGGCGCGATTCTGTGGAGCCACTTCTACGATAACGAGGCCACGGCGAAGGTGTTTGGTCTGGTTCCACGCCTCGGCGGCGGCGCGTTGTGCGTTGGCACGGATGCGAATGGCAACGGACATCCATGGTTCATGGGGGTGGACACAGAAGGGAATCGCGAGTGGTCGTGGATTCTCGACATTGACAGCACGGAATTGAACGGAGCAATTCCGGTCGCCAGCGGCGGCGCTTTCGCCTTCGGGCATTGCACTCAGGAAGGCTACGTTCTGCGGCTCGGCGCTCCCGCCGGGATCAGCGGCACAGTGTATGAAGTGGAAAGCGGATTGCCGCTCGGAGGCGTCTCTGTCAGCACACTCGGCAACGGCTATGCGACGGTCACCGATGCGCAAGGCCATTTCGCGCTGGAGCGCGACCCCGGAACGTATACCCTTTATGCGTACGGTCCCTGCGTGGAAACCGACACCTTTCAAACTGTTCAGGTCTTCGCCGACTCGCTGGTCAATGCCGAGATCTCCATCGGCGCGCCGCAGTATGAGCCTCTGCAATCGTCGGTGAACATCACCGCGTACAATCATCAAATCGCCAGCGAACCCTTCCTGATCGAGAATAGCGGCAGCGGTGAAATGAGCTTTCAGATTCAGATGCAGGCCGTCGCGCCGCCGACGCCTTGGCTTTCCGCCGATCCTGCCAGCGGAACCGTCCCCGCCGGAGAGACGGTGACGGTGCAGGTGATCGTACAGCCGGACACGACCGACGACGGCGTCTGGGATTACTATGGATATTTGCACCTGCGCACGAATTCTTGTCCGGACAGCGTGGACATGATACCTGTAATCGTGAGCGTACTTGATGCCGGTGAGCCCTCGCTGCTGCCGCGGAAATTTGCGCTTCATGCGGCCTACCCCAACCCTTTCAATCCTTCCACCACGCTGAGCTTTGATCTTCCGCGCGCAAGCATCGTGCGACTGGCGATTTACGACGTCACCGGCCGCCTCGTCCGCAATCTAACGGATGGTGCCTTTGACGCCGGCACGCACCGTGTGACCTTTGACGCCTCGGATCTGAGCACCGGCGTCTATCTCGCCCGCTTCGAATGTCCCGGTTTCAGCGCAGTCCAAAAACTCCTACTGATGAAGTGAGACAAATCGGAGAGGGATGAGGTACGGTCTGCTTCATCCTTCATCCTTATTCTGATGCTCTGGCTCGTCACCACAACGCTGAACAACAACCTTCTGCGCGCGAAATTCCCGCCGCTGCTTGCGGCGTTCCCGGATCTCGAGTTGGTGTTGGTGACGGATCACGTGGGGCCGAAGCTGGAGCGCGTGCGCTATGTCGTCCCGTCCCGTTTGTCAACAAAACTGTTTGGCCGGCTCCTCTCGCGGGAGCTGGTCTTGTTTCGGGAAATTGCCAGCCGCCGCGTGCAGCGCGTCATGGTCTACAATGCCGTGCCGCATCTGCTGCTCGCATTCCTGCCGTCAGAGATCTTCCGAAAGCCCATAGATCTTCACATGATTGCTGGGCAGCTCGATCTTGATTTTGCCAATCGCCCGCGCGTGATGGTGAATCGCGTCGTCCGCAAGCTCAAGAACCCGGCTCTGCTCGAGAAGCTCTTCCGCTGGATGGCCTTCAAACATGTAAACCGTTTCTTTGTACCGGGGCATCGTGCCCGGCAGTGGCTCATCACCAAAGGAGTCGCACCACAGCGCATTCATATTCTGCATAGCGCGGTGGAGGTGAAGCGTTTTGCTCCTACATCCGCGCCGCGCGACATGGATGTGCTGATCGTGGCCAATCTGCACCCGCGCAAGCGGCCTGAACTGACGATTCAGATTCTGGAACAGGTGCTTGTTGCGCGGCCTCAATCTCGCTTCGCCTGGATCGGCGAGGGCTACGTCCGCGATCAGGTTCATGCATCGGTCAAAGCCTCGCCGATTCGCGATGCCGTGGAGATGGTCGGACACACCGACGAAGTCGTGCGCTACTATCAGCGCAGCAAGATCTTCCTCCTGAATTCCGTTTCTGAAGGATTATCGCTGGCCGCGATGGAGGCGATGGCCTCCGGTTGCGTCCCGGTCGCCGCCGACGTGGGCGACATGCCCGAAGTCGTGAAAAACGGAGAGACCGGCATTCTGATCGAACCGGATGCCCCTGCCGATCGCTATGCAGCCGCCATCTTGACACTGCTCGCCGATCCGGCATCACACCAACGCCTGTCTGCTGCCGCACGCGATCTCATCACCCGCGAGCACAGTTACAATGCCATGACCGAGACCTGGCTCCAAGTCTTGTAGGGGCAGATTGCATCGCCCGCTCTTCGCGACAGGTACAAGTTTCGTAGGGGCAGATTGCATCGCCCGCTCATGTTGGCATAAACAAAAGCGGATCGGGAAAACCCGATCCGCTTTGCATTTGAGATGACTCAATCTCAGTACAGCAGTCCGCTGATCCCGAAACCCAGCAGGATCACGCTGCCGGACGCCGACTCGGCTCCTTCGACATCCGCCTTCTTGCTCTGTGCATGGTACGAGAGCAGCGGAGTGAAGCCGATGTGCTCCTTCACGGGAATAATCACGCCAACTTCAAAGGAAATGTCCGTACCGGTGATCGTCAGTTTGTCCGTTCCAGGATCAACGCTTGACGTCAGGTAACGGAAGCCCAAAGCGCCATAGGGAAACACTTTGCTCTCCGCCTTGCCCATGGCGTAGCCCACTTGCGGTCCGATCGCGAGTGAGGAGGAGCTGTAGTCACCCCAACCGAAGGACTGATAACCCAGCCCGAGGCCGAGAAAGATGTTCTTGGCGAGGAAATAGTTGTACGTACCCGCCAGTGAGAACGCCGTCTGACCATCGCCGGCCGCATTTTCATAGAGATCGCCACTCGCCGAAGAAAACGAGAAACTTGCATCCAAAATCGCCGCCTTTTTGTCCACTGCAAAGTCCTGCGCCGATGCGCCGACCACCAACAACAGCACACACAAAACTGCTAGAGTAGCCTTCATTCCGACCTCCGTTGTAAAGATGTTCGAATGTTTCAGTACCGGGTTATCCACTTTCCGCTGCCCCGAGCAGAAACGGATCGGGTGTTACCCGATCCGCTCCCGCTTGACGAAGCAGTCGTCACATTTTACTGATTGAAGTCATACTTCAGCGACAGACGATACAGCAAGTCGTTCACGCCGCCGGAGATGAAGTTCGGGCCGTCTTCAAACCAGCCCGGATTCATCACCATATCGAGCGCCATGCGGTTCCAATGCGCTGTGCCGCCGATGAACGTGTTCGTCACGCTCGTGCTTGCCGAAGGCTCGGTCGGGAAGGCGTCGCCGGTCAGCGATCTGCTGTCCCAGAAGCGTTCCGCTCCGAGACGGCCATCCAGCCACGAGAAGACCGTCGTTTCAAAGCCCACGCGCCAGTACGGCAGGAAGTTGTCCTTCTCGTCGTAGTTGCCGCCGGCCGGAGTGAACTCGTAGCTCTCCGTCTGCAGCGCAATGCCAAAGTCAAACAGCACCAGTGCATTCTCCACTGGCCACCAGTTGTGCCCGGCACCAATCGCGATCTGCGTATGACTGACACTTGCCGCCGTCAGCGGGGCGAACGGGCTGGTGGTTGGATAGGTCGCTCCGTCCTTGTACGTGTTGAAGCGAACGTTCGGAATCAGCGATGCCTTCTCGCTGTAGTTCCACCAGTACCGGCCTGCGAAGTGAATACCCATCGAGCCATCGTTCTCCGAAATCTTGTCGGCACCCGCCTCGTTCGTGAACGACGGAAGCTCAATGCCCACGACCGCATCCCACTCCCGATCGCCCGTTCCGGACAGACCGACCTTCAGGCCGATAATGGACGCGCTCATATCCGACTTTTCATTGGCCGGCGTCGTGTTCGGATCGTCCTTCGTGGAAGCCGACTCACCCCAATAGCTGAGACCTACACCCAACAGCATATCATCGCCCAGCTTGCGTCCGTAGTTAATATTGAGGCGGCTGGGGGTGCCGTCAAATCCCTGAACCGGAAGGAATGCGGTCGAGAAAAACCGCATCGAGCGGTACTGGTCCAGTGAGAACTGCAACGCTGCCTTTTTCTCGCCCCAGGAGTAGTTCACATAGACCTTCTCCAAGTCCCACGCGCCCGTGCCGTCGTGGAACTCACCGCCTGCCAGATTTGGGTACTGCTGGACCAACTGCGGCCAGATTGACGGCGTCGCCGCATCATGCATGACAAAAACGTTGCCGGGGGTATTCCACCAGTACGGATCGCCAGACCCGCCCAAGCCCTCCAGGCGCGACACCGTCGCATTGGCCGCCATCGGGACCAGAGCCGCGACCAAGAGCAGACAAACGAAAATTTTCTTACCTTGCCACATAAAGTGATTCTCCGGTGTTTATTGGCGAATGTTGGCCCTAATTATAGCAAATTCCTGCGTATTTGTCAATCCTTGTCGCATATACCGGCTTTTCCTGTCATTCGCATAACCCTTACGAGACAAGAGCTTAGTTCCCGAAAAACTTGTGAAATCAGGCTCAATATCCTGCCAAACCCAATTAGGTTGGAGATCCAAAACTCAAGAAAATCCTAAAGTTATTCACTTATCCACATCCTTCACGAAAGTATGCAATATCTGCCATATGAAATCATAGAGCACTCCGGCGACCTGCGAATCCGCGCCACTGGCCGCGACTTTTTGCAGGCGCTCGCCCATGCCTCTTCCGGATTAATGAGTCAAATTGCCCCGCCGGAGCGGGTCGCAGAGGCTCAAGAACTCCAACTGGCGGTCACTGGGGATACCCCGGACGAGCAAGCCATCGCCTTCCTGAACGAACTCATCTATCTGGCCTACGGCCGCCACTGGCTGACCAAACGCGTCAAGCGCTTGACCGCCTGCACCCGCACCGGCTGCAAGGAGCTGGAAGCGATTCTCGTCGGTGAACCGGTGGATCCCGCTCGCCATGAGTTTCGTTACGACATCAAAGCCGTCACCTATCACGCCTTCAAACTCGAGCAACGTCCTGACAAAACCACCATCGAGTTCGTCTGCGACCTTTAGCAATTTCGCCGATAGGGGTTCTTATCTTATTTGCCGAGGCAGGTTCCACGGGATCCGTAACCTGTCGAAACCTTCGCCGAGAACCTGCCCGCAATGTGGATTTCGGCGTGGCTGGATTTCGGGCGGGTTCTCGGAAACGAACTCAGTACGCTATTGCGCTCCAAGAACCCGCCTCGGCGACCCTTCATTTTTCAATCTTCAATTTTCATTTTCTTGTCTATGATCATCGAACCCATCGGTCCCTACCGCTACCGCATCCCCAAAGAGTCCCGCCCCGACATGCGCGTGGATGGGCGGCTTTTCCTCAGCCCGGCGCTGTTTGCGAAACTCGAGAAGGATCAATCGCCGCAGCAGGTTGCCAACGTCGCCACGCTTCCGGGCATTGTCGGTCACAGCTTGGCCATGCCGGACATGCATTGGGGCTATGGTTTTCCGATCGGCGGCGTGGCCGCGTTCGACGCTGATCAAGGCGTGATCTCACCCGGCGGCGTCGGCTATGACATTAATTGCGGCGTAAACATGACGCGCACTCAGCTTTCGTGGAAAGAACTGAAACCGAACCTCGAGCGCCTCATTAATCGCTTGTTCGAACGCATTCCCACCGGAGTGGGGAGTAGCGGGGGATTGCGCGTCACCAAACCGGAATTCGAACGCGTCCTTGTACAAGGCGCAAAGTGGGCCGTCGAACGCGGCATTGCTTCCGCAGCGGATCGCGAGCACATGGAAGAGCTCGGAAATCTCTCCGGCGCCGATCCCGATCAAATCTCCCCGCGCGCTCGCGAACGCGGCTTCGATCAACTCGGCACGCTCGGTGCCGGCAACCATTTCGTCGAAGTGCAAGTCGTGGACAGCATCCACGACGAGGCGGTCGCGCAGGCTTTCGGCTTATTCAAAGGGCAAGTCTGCATCATGGTGCACTCCGGCTCCCGCGGTTTTGGCTATCAGGTCTGCACCGATTTTCTGCCCGTGATGGACAAAGCCGCGAGCAAATATGGCATTTCGCTTCCCGATCGCCAACTCGCGTGCGCGCCGCTGACCAGTGATGAAGGCAAGCGCTATCTTTCCGCCATGGCCTGCGCCGCGAATTTCGCATGGGTCAACCGCCTCGCCATGCGCCATCTCGCAATCGAAGTCATGACCGAGATCATACCCGCTTCTTCCGATAGCAGTTTCGGCATGATCTATGATGTCTGTCACAATATCGCCAAGTATGAGCAGCACACGATTGACGGCAAGTCGCAGCGCGTGTGCGTGCATCGCAAAGGCGCTACGCGTTCACTGCCGGCTAACCATCCGCTCGTGCCGCCGGCCTATCGCCATGTCGGTCAGCCCGTGCTCATTCCCGGGGACATGGGCCGCGCGTCATGGATTCTGGTCGGCGCGGAAGGCGCGCTGACAGAATCGTTTGGTTCCGCTCCGCATGGCGCGGGGCGTTTGATGTCGCGCCATCAGGGCGCCAAGCTGCGCCGCGGGGAACAGGTGCGCTTGGATCTCGCCAAGCAGGGCATCATCGTGCAGGCCCGCAGTCGGGCCACGCTCGCCGAAGAGCAGCCCGAGGTTTACAAGGACGTGGATGACGTCGTCGAGGTCGCCGCCGGCGCTGGCCTCGCGCGTCCCGTCGCCAGACTCAAACCGGTAGGAGGCATCAAAGGCTAAACAGGAAATTTGAAACGGGAAATAGGAAAGCGGAAGGCAAAGTCTGATTTTCTATTTCTTACTTTTTCCCCCGGCACATGGTTTGCAATGTCGGAGGTGAATCAACGCCCTGAATCACTAACCTTCCCTAATGCTTATGCAGGATTTAGCCCTCAAGTGCTTGCTGGTGGATGACGAAGAGCCAATGCTCCAGATGCTGTCGCAGTATGTCGAAATGCTGGGGTTCGACCCCATTATCGCCCATGACGGGGATGAAGGAATTGCCGCCTTCCGTGAAATGCACCCCAGTCTCGTGGTTTCGGATATTCATATGCCTAATCGCAACGGCCTGTTGCTGTTACGCGACATCAAAGAAATGAACCCCGAAATCCCTGTTATTCTGGTCACGGGCGTGCTGCTGAATTATAAGGCCGCCTTGACGCTGGATCCGGTACAGCCCGACGTGCTGATCGAAAAGCCATTCTCTCTGGACAAGCTGCGTCAAGCCATCGAGTCGCTGAGGCCCGCGATTGACCGCGCATGGCATACCACCAGTGCGGTACCCGACGGCCAGAACTAATTCACAAGACCCTTCATTAAGCTGCGCCGTGAGCGCGGCATGAGTAAGAAACCCGGTTGTCTCTTGACAACCGGGTTTGTCTATTTGAACGGCTGATCTGCCCAATCCCCACGTCCGCGTCCGAGGTCGCCGAGCGGGGTCGCTTAGACGAGAACAGAAGCACTCCAAGCGCACGACCCTGCCGAAACAAGCTCTTACTTCAGCAGCAGCACTTTCCTCACATCCACCGTTTTCCCCGCGCTCTCCATCCGGGCAAAGTACACTCCCGTCGGCAGTGCGCTCGCATCAAACACGAGCTCATGCCGCCCCGCCTCGGAGACGCCATCGAACACGACGGCGCTCTCGCGTCCCAGCACGTCATACAGCGCAAGCTTCACCTTTGCCGAGCGCGGCGCGTTCCACATAAACGTCGTCGTGGGATTGAACGGATTTGGGTAGTTCGGCTCCAGTGAGAACACCCGCGGCATCATCGCCCCCGGCTGATCGGCGGCGTCCAGCGAGTTGTCGGTCGTAAACAGCAGCGCCGTTTCCGCTTCGATCGGCGACGCATGATCATCGTAGAACATCTGGAACTCATACTGCAATCCATCCGTTCCTGTGTCATTCTCCAGTCCGACTGCGCCCTCGAAGCGCCCGTCCACCATCGCGTACTGCGCCTTGAGTTGGCTGTCGTCCGTTGGCGTCGCCGGATATCCGGGTTCATAGACGATGAGTTCAAACGTTGCACGGATAATGTCGAAATAGTCCGGCACATTCCACCACTCGATAATCACGCGATGGCTCTCCGCATCCGAAAGGAAATATACTTGCCCGCCGTTCTGTGGCACCCAGTCCGTGAAGAACGGTGCAACATAGGCATTCGGCGCCTCCTGCCTCGGAATCGGCCACGGCCCCCATTCGTTCGAAGACGTTGAACCGAACAGCACCAAACCGTTCGCCGCAATCGTGATGGACGTGTAAGACTGTCCGTAATACTCCGCCGTAAACGGCAGCGTCCGAACCACCGAATTGTCAGCGGTGAGGTTGAGCGCTTCGCCCGTCCCGCCCTCTTCCGGATTCAATTCGACCCAATCGTAAGACACAAACGCGTCATAGTGGTCGTAGATCCGGTAGCCGTATTGATCCGGTCCGGTCACTGACGCTCGCGGCGAACGCTCCAAGTCAAACTGCAACTGCACGTCTCCCGGCGTCACCACAACCGGAAACGTTCGCGTCTCCCACGGCAAATCGCCGACGACAAAGTCGTACGTCCCGGAGAAAATCGTCCCCAGATTAAACTGCCCGTTCGCATCCGTCGCTATCGCGATCGAGATTTCCGGAACAATAACAGCTACTCCCGGTTGAAACGCCCCACTTCCCACGACTCCTCCATGCACGGTGGATTCCTGCGCCGTGGTCAGCGTGACGTCTTGTGTCTCGATCTCTCCCGGAGAAGAGATGACGTCCACGGTGAAGTCCTGGAAGCCGTATTTTTCATAAAGCACCGCGTGCTGCCCTGTGGACACATGCAGCTCGTAATTGCCTTGCGCGTCGCTGTACACCGGCTGCACGCTGTCGGTTGTAATTCGCGCGCCTTCCACGGGGTCGCCTGATTGTGTGACGATCGTTCCCACCACCGTTGCGCGTGTTGCTACTCCCAAGCTGCATGCGGCGAACACCCGCAGCCGCCCGAAGCCCCACAATGAATCGTAACCGGCAATGCCGCTGTCCGCCACGGCATTGATCAACACCAGATACGCGTCTTCGGGTGTGATCCCCGGAAACGCCGAGTAGATCAGGGCCAGCGATCCGCCCACGTGCGGCGTTGCGCCGCTCGTCGCGTTGATGCTCGCGCAGCCGCCGCCGTTCGACAGCGACGGGCTGTTGGAGGGCGCGGCCAAATCCGGTTTTGCCAGGCCGGGGAGTTGCCCGTTGTGATACGGGTAATCCTCAAACTCCGGCGGGTACTCGCTGCTGCTCCCGGGAGGCCCGCAGAACGGCATCCGCCCGTGCACGCAGATGTCTTCGCGCGACCATCCGCTCGGCCCGTGTCCTGAACCAGCATAATAGATCTGTCCCGAATAGTAGGCTGCCACACCGACGATGGAACTCACACCGCCTTGCTGCTCATGTCCGGGTGTCATGGCCGGCGGCGGACTATTGGCGGGCGCTGCAATCGAAAGCGGAACCGGATTTCCCAATCCTTCATTGCCCACCGAGTTCGCGTGGATGATTCCCGCCGCTAACTCCATCTCGCTCACCCAGCGATGCGCCACGTAGTTCGGGCAGTCGCGATATTCATCGCAATCGTTCTGCTTAAAGCTGAAGCTCTGCGAAATCACGTTCGCGCCCGTCAGGACGGCATACTGACTCGCCTCGAATCCCGCGCCCTGTGTCCAAATCCCGCGCAGGATCATCAGCTTCGCGCTCGGCGCCACGCACACCGTATCGCACGGCGTGAAATTCGACGTGATGACGGAACCGGTCTTCGTGCCGTGTCCTTGTCCGTCGTAAACGTCGTTCGTGTTGTCGTCGAAGTTCCAGCCGCGGAAATCATCCGCGTAGCCGTTGCCGTCATCATCTATCCCGTTGATCTCATTTCCGTCAATATTCCCGTTGTGATTCAGATCTTCCCCCGGATTGATCCAGATATGTCCCACCATCCCCGGATGATCCCAGTCCACACCCGAGTCCTTGTGTCCGACTATCACTCCGGACCCGGTTGCCCCGAACTGTTCCCATACTCGTATGGCGCCGATTTCTCGCACACTCCAACTTGCTTCGTCCAGCACATTAGTAAACATGCCGTCGCCGGCCATGTAGATCACTTCCGGCAACGATGTATCCAGTCGGGTAAACACTTCCGGCAATGCTGTCACACGAATCGCATTCATGATCCACAACGGTCGCAGCAAAATGACCTTGCCCTCTTTTTGCGCGGCGGTGAGCTGCTCCATCACTCGTGGGCTCATTTCGTGGAAGCGATCCTGCAGCGCCTTCACCACATACTCCCGGCGCTGGCTCATCGGCAGCGAACGAGCGACTGGATAAACGTCATCCATCGCGAGCCGGTTGTCGAGAAACAGAATCGCCGAGATCGGCTCGCCCGCCGCATTGTCCGCAAGCAATTTACCCATCGCCGGCGAGTGCTCTGCTCCCGTCGCCGAACAAGTAAGCAGAAACAAAAATGTCAGCGCCGCACTCAGTCCGGCGCGAACGTCGGTCGTCAGTGTTTTCATGGTCGTCGTCCCACCTATTTCAGCAGTAATATCTTGCGTACGTCTAAGGCGCGTCCCGCGCTTTCCAATCGCGCGAAATATACGCCCGTAGCCAGCGCGCTGGCGTCAAACCCTGTTTCATGCCGCCCTACTTCTGCCATGCCATCAAACACGACAGCGCTCCCGCGTCCAAGCACGTCATACAGCGCGAGTCTCACCTTTGCCGTGCGCGGTACATTCCACACAAACGTCGTCGAGGGATTAAACGGATTCGGATAATTCGGTTCCAGCGAAAACTCCTTCGGCATCGTCACTCCCGGTTGATCTGCAGCGTCTAACGTGCCGTCGGTCGTGATTAGCAGCACGCTCGCGGAGTCAACTGGCACAGCATGGAGATCATACGCAGCCACAAATTGATATTGAATGCCGTCAGTTCCGGTCTGATTCTCGAAACCGATCAGACCATCAAAATTGCCATCCTTCATCCCATATTGGAACAGAATCTGACTGTCTCCGGTCGGGGTCAGGGGATAACCCGGCTCCTGAATGACGGCCTGAAACGTCGTGCGAATGTAGTTGAAATAGTCCGGGACGTTCCACCACTCGACAATGACACGGTGGTTTACCGTGTCTGGATAATAATACACACCACCGCCGTTCTGCGGCGCCCAGTCCAGGAAGTATGGAGCCAGGAATCCGTTCGGCGCCTCTGAACGAGGAATCGGATAGGGTCCCCATTCGCTTGACGAAGTCGAACCGAAAAGCACCAAACCGTTCGCCGCAATCGTGATGGACGTGTAGGGCAGTCCGTAAAAATTCGCCGTAAACGGCAGTGTCCGAACGACCGAATTGTTGCCGGCAAGGTTGAGCGCTTCTCCGATTCCGCCTTCCTCCGGATTGAGTTCAATCCAGTCATACGTCACGGCCTCCGCGTCATACCTGTCATAGATGTAGTATCCATAATTGTCCGGTCCCGTCACCAACGCACGCGGCGAACGCTCGAGATTGAAGTCAATCTGCATAACGTCCGGCTCGAGAGGGATCTCCAACGTATCCGTTTCCCAGGGCAGTATGCCCACAACAAACTGATGTGTACCGAGAAACAAATCTGCGAACGTGTAGAATCCACCCACATCGGTATATGTGGTGAGATCAGCGATCGGTACGGATACCGGCTGTCCGGCCAGCGGTTGGCCATCATGCACAACATATCCCTGCAAGGACGTGGGGCTTGCCGGCATCATGAATCCGTTTACGACAGCACTCTCACCGGCGGCAATAATCACACTCGCCGACGTATCAGCATAACCCCACTTTTCAAAAAGCAGCAGGTGCGTTCCCGGCTCGACAGAAAGAACATAATTCCCCGCTTGATCCGTGAATACTGACTGCGTATTATCTGTCGTAATCCGCGCCCCTGTGACCGGATTATCCAACGGATCATCCACATGGCCCGACACAGTCGCCCGCGTGTTCACGTACAAACTGCATGACCGGAAGGCTCGCAGCTTGCCAAAGCCCCACAGCGAATCAAATCCGGCATCCCCTGCATCCTCGGCGCCATTGACAAGCACCCAATAAGCATCTTCCGGAGTAATCCCGGGGAATGCCGAATAGATCAGCGCCAATGTGCCACCGACGTGCGGTGTCGCACCACTCGTACCGCCGATACTCGCACATCCGCCCCCATATGATAGGCTGGGAACACTCGTCGGGGCCGCGATGTCAGGCTTTGCCAAGCCGGGAAATTCACCGCCGTGGTACGGGTAATCCTCAAACGGCTCCGGGTATTCACTTGGAGATCCTTCGGGGCCGCAAAACGGCATGCGTGGATCACCGCAAATATCATCCCGTGACCATGCACTTGGCCCATGCCCTGACCCAGTGTAGTAAGACCCATTCTGAAAATAGCCGGCGACGGCAACAATTGATGATACGCCGCCTTGCTGCTCGTGCGACGGCGTCATCGCCGGCGGTGGACAATTGCCGGGAGCACACATAGAAAGCGGTACAGGGTTTCCCAGACCGGCATTTCCTGTCGAATTGGCATGGATAATTCCTGCCGCCAATTCCATCTCGCTAACCCAGCGAAATGCTACGTAGTTTGGGCAAGTCCGAATGTCACTGCAATCGGTCTGCTTGTAGCTTACACTGGCCGAAACCACGTTCGCGCCCATCAGAATCGCGTACTGACTGGATTCGAAAAGCGCGCCATGCGTCCAGAACCCGCGCAGGATCATCAGTTTCGCGCCGGGTGCGACGCTGACCGTGCCGCAAGGCGTGGAATTCGCACTGATGACCGATGCAGTTTTGGTTCCATGCCCTCCTCCCGTTGGATCATCTGTCACGGTGTTGTTGTCGCTGTCAAAATTCCAGCCCCGAAAATCGTCAACATAACCGTTGCCGTCATCATCTATCCCATTGATCTCATCGCCGTCAATATTCCCGTTGTGATTCAGGTCTTCGCCCGGGTTAATCCAGATATGTCCGATGAAACCCGGATGATCCCAATCCACCCCGGCATCCTTATGCCCGACCACCACGCCGCTGCCATCAGCTCCGAAATCGGACCACACTTGTGGGGCTCCGATTTCCTCAACTCCCCAATCCAGAACGTTTTCGTACACGGCATCATTCGCAATGTACAGAACTTCTGGGTAATTCGCGTCGATTTCCTCGATCAGTTCGGTGTCCAGCGATACTCGAACCGCGTTGATTATCCATAGCGGCCGTAGCCGCGTAACGGGGCCTTCCTTTTGAGCCAACACGAGCCGTTCTATTACCCGCGGACTCATCTCGTCAAACTGCCGCTTCAAAACTTCTATGACATAGTCCCGCCGTTCCTTCATCGGTAAACTGCTGGCCACTGGATAGACTTCATCCATCGTAAGCCGTTGATCCAAGAACAGAATGACCGAGATAACTTCACCTTTAGGCGTAATCGCAATCCGGTTGTCCAAAGTTGGCGAGTGCTCTGCCGCCGATAACAAACCCGCGAATACCAACAGCAGCAAGCTGACCGTAGCGTAGCTCCAGGTGCGGATATCAATGGTCACTTTTTGCATGGTTGCACTCCATGGTTTAGGCCGATGGTCACGCCCGGCTGTGGCGAATTGTATTCTCGATCAGTATATTATCGTTGATGAACAACATCAATGCCCAGTTGAATTCCGCCTCTGCTCGCGGGAGGGGAAGGGGGGGGCAAGCCACCTGGTCTGAGTGGCCCGGCTGGCCCTACCTGCTCGTCGGCGTCGCTGTCCTGCTCCGTCTTGCGCACATCTGGAACAGCAGCCACAACCCGACCTTCTGGGCGCCGGCTGTGGATCCCGCCTGGTACGACGAGGCGGCTCAGCGTATCTCACAGGGCGATTGGGGTCCGTTCCCGTTCTTCCGCGCGCCCGCATATCCGGCCCTGCTCGCCGCGGTCTATAGCGTCTTCGGCCACGATCTTGTCGCTGCCCGCGTACTGAACGTCGTCCTGCAAGGCGCGACCGTCTGGATCCTGTGGTGGGTCGGCCGCTCCTACTTCTCCTCCGCTATCGGCCTGCTTGCCGCTGCGCTCTTTGCGCTCAACGGCATGGCGATCTATTTCGCCTGCGAAATCGTCTCGCCCAGCGTCGAGATGCTCTGCTCTGTGCTCTGCGCCTGGACGACACTTCGTTTGCTCCGCGACAGCAGTCTCGCCGCCATCGCTGTCTGCGGTCTCGCTTACGGTTTCGCCGCCATCGTTCGCCCCAATTTCCTCTTCTGTTTCCCCGTCGCGCTCGCCGTTCTCTATCTAATTCTCAACGATGGCAAAATCTGGAGAACTGACTCCCCCTCCGTTTACGGGGGGGCAAGGGCGGGCGAACATGAGGCCAACATCACTCACCGCGGGGCAAGAGGGGCCAAGAACCTGATCGTCTCTCTTGCCGTCTGGATCATCGCCGCCTTCATCCCCATCCTACCCATTACCGCTGCCAACGTCATCAAAAGCGGTGAATTCGTGCTCATCGCCACGCAGGGCGGCGTCAACTTCTGGATCGGCAATAATCCCGAATCCACCGGAGCACTGGCCATCCTTCCCGGCCGTTCTAATTCTTGGGAAATAGAGGATGCCGAGATGGAGGCCGCCCGCGACCTCGGCCACAAAGTCAAACCGGGCGAACTGTCAAACTATTATTTTCAAAAGGGTTGGAGCTTCATGGCTCACGACCCCATACATGCTACACGAATCATGATACGCAAAGCCGCGCTGTTTTTCAACCGTTTTGAAATTTCTAACAATAAACATATCCAGTATTTCGCGCGCCTCTCCCCGTGGCTGCCCTCGCTCATTTGGCTAAACTTCGCCCTTTTGGTGCCTCTCGGTGCGCTCGGATGGTGGGTGATGTGGCAGAAACCCGAGACCAAAATTCTGCTGGCGCTAATCATCGCCTATGCCGCCAGCGTAATTCTCTTCTTTGTCACCGCGCGCTTTCGCATGCCCACGGTCCCTTGGCTAAATTGGCTTGCCGCCGGCGGAGTTGTCTGGATCGTGCAAGCCATACGTGAACGTGTCTCCATCCGCCGGCTCGCTCCGCTGCTCATTTTGATTCCTGCCGGCATGCTCACCTTCATGGACATCTGGCGGCTCAACGATGCTCCCTACGGCTGGGCGCGGCTCATGGAAGCGAATGCCTACATGGAACTCAATCAGCCCGACTCCGCGCGCGCAGCCTTTAACGACGCCATCAACAATCGTCAGGATCTGCGCACGGCCTATCTCAATCTCGGCGTGATGGCCTATCGCGATAAGAACTATGTCGAAGCGGAAAAGTGGTACGAACTCACCGTGCGCGAAGATCCTACCTTCTGGAAAGCGTGGAACAACCTCGGCACCGTTCGCGAATTACGCGGCGACACGCTGCCTGCGATTGAGGCCTACAAACGTGCGATCCATGAGAATCCGCTGACGGAAGACGCGCAAGTCAATCTCGCCGGTGTTTACTTCCGGCTCGGCGTTCGCGCGCTCAAGCAGAATCAGGATTCCCTTGCGATTGCTTATCTCGATTCTGCCGTCGCGCTTCACGACGATCCTGCCGCATTCTATAACCTTGCTCTGGCCTATCTTCGCCTGGGCAACAACGAGAAGGCCGAGCAAAACTTGAATCGCGCCATCACTTTGGACCCGGATCTGCAGGGTGCTCCCCGCTTGCGCCAGTTTCTGTTCTCCGGCGGTTCAGCTCCGCCCGGAGACGCTGCGCTGCCATAAGCTCTTCATCCAATTCCAACGCGCGCGCCACTTCGGTGCGCGCTTCCTCTCTCTGTCCCAAACTTGACAAGATCAGCGCCAGGTTGTGATGCACATCCGCTGAGTCCGGCGTGATCGTCACCGCCTCCCGCTGCAATTCGAGCGCCTCTTCTAATCGGTTCTCCCTCAAGAGCGCTCCCGCCTCCGCCTGCAACACTCCCGCCCACGAACTATCCTTCGCATTCACCGCCAGCTCGTACACCCGCCACTGCGTTTTGTACAGCGTGCCGGCATTCAGTACGGTCATGCGATGCGGCCATACCGGTTTTCCCTCCGGAAAGGTCTCCACGTAAAGCGGATCCTGCGCCGCAAGATGCAGCCAGCACGTGTCCACGTCGCGCTCGCGAAATTGAATCAGCAGTTGCCGTAGCGCGCGTCGGTCATTCGCCGTGAAAAATTCCCGCCCCGGCCAGAGTGGCGCCAGATCCGCGCACTGCGTCGAATGACTGCACACCACCACCCTCCCCAGCTTCTGACTCAGTCGCTGATTCCGGTCCGCCAGCTCTTTGTCGCGCGCGTACACCAGTACCGCGGATGAAAGTGTCTGTACCGCCGCCACGCCGAGCAGCGCCGCGAACATCCATCCCCGCGCCCGTTTCGTCTGATACAAATCAACCACCAGAAGCGGGGCAACAAACAACAGCAGTCGCGGCCCCCAATGCACTCCGTTCCAAACTGGCGTCACGAATGCCACCACCACCGCGCAAACAATTGCCAATAGCAACGCCGTTCGTCCGCGGTAAGGAGGACGCACAAGCACGGCCGTCCACGGCAGCGCGGTAAAGAGCGAATTCCCCATCATGATAATGTACGGCGGCAGAGGATGTGACCACACCCGGTACTGAAGAACAACAGTCCATGCCGTCAACAGAACAATTCCGGTAACAAGAAATGCTCGTCGCGGCCTGCGTTCATGCCATCCGATGAGCACGACGGCCAGCACAAACGTCGCCAACATCGCCCACGACAATCCCGGCTGCCGGTCCATCCGAAAGAACAGCGCGTAGAAAGTATCTACCCGCCCGTGCAGCCAACCCGTAACGCTATGAATGCGAGCGAGATTGAGCTGCACCTGCGCCAGCAGCGGCTCGCTTCCCGTCACCGTGTGGAGCAGCGCATGACTTAGTAGCGCCAGTGCTCCTCCGCTAAACAACAGTAACAGAGAGCGATACTGCTTCCGGTAGACCAAATAGCCGATCATCGCCACAACTAACACGCTGGTTTCCGGTCGCAGCAGCATCGCCGGCGCCGCCAGCAGCCCGGCGACGAAATTCCAAGTGCTCTTTGAAGATGGCCTTACGAGTGTCACCCACACCAGCGGCCACAGCAGAAGCCACGACCATCCGTGTTCCCACGGTGTCAACCCATAAAACGTAAGCGGCAAGAGCAGAAACGCGAGCGCGAAGCCGTTCATCTCCAGCACCGCCCACAACAGTATCGCCGCCAATGCAATCGCCAAACGCAGCGCAAGGTCATGCGCTTCAAACACGTGAAACCACGCGCGTGTCAGTGGCGAGAAGCCGATCGTGAATCCGCCCGGCACACGCTCCGCGAACGGCGAATCCAACGGCGGAAACGCCGCAGGATCATCCAGGCTCGCGCGTAGGGGTCCGTCCGGAACCTGCTCCGCCCAGAACCCGTGGCCGACGGTTGCGGCAATCCGCTTTACTCCGTCATCAATCGTCCACCCGCCGGGGCGGGGGAGAAGCAGGGCCATTACGACGAGCGCGACCGCCCATACGCTTCCGATCCGGAGCGAACACGGCGCACGCATGGTCAACACACAAGAGCCGCGGGTTCAGCCGCGGCTCTTATTACCATCCACTCGAAGCGGCAGCGTATCGTCTGCCGGTCAATCGCCTTGGTTGAAAACAATCGTTCGGGGACTGTTGAAGTACAGAATCTGATACGCCAAAGCCGCCGCCACCGGGTTTGCCAGACCGACAAACGGTAGCTGCACCGGCTCCGTCTTCAGGAATGAAAGCGGGAAGGTGTAGATCACCGACCGGAAGAGCGTCTCACCGATGAAGGAGAACTCGCCCGTCTGGAAGTCTACGACCACTGTCCCTTCCATCCGGATGTACTGCGTCGCCACGGGCTTGTCATGGCTGATCGAAATCGGAATATAGCTGTAATCCACTTCCAGCGTATCCGCCGTGGTCCATTCACCCGTCGCGGCCGGAGTGGATACGACGATCTGCCAATCCAGCGGCGCGCCGCTGTTGTCGTACTGCCGCCGAATGTACATGAATTCGCCATAGACGTTGCGCGTGCGGTTGTAAACTCTCGTCACGTCCAGCAAACGCGTATGCCCCGCCGCCGGACGCAGAAACGCCTGCGTCGCCGTGGACAGATCCTCGATCACGTCGCAGTCCACACTCGTCGTGTCGTACGATTGATTCGCCGAACAGGAGTTGTAGTTGTAGAGCGTCTGCGAGTAATCATACCCGGTCACGGCATTGTCGCGCCCGAAATAGTCAATCTCCGGCAGACACTCAAAATGCCGTGTGCCCCAGGTCAGGTGGTTTGTCACGCTCGTGTCCACTTCGAGCGGCGGATAATAGGGGTTCGACGTTGTCGCCCCGCCGAAATCCGGCACGCCGTCATTCGCCATACTGAAGCGCGACTTGGCGTTCACGCTCTTCAGGTTAAAGTAGTCGTTGAAGAACTGAGCGTAAATGTGGCCGGCGGTGGGGATCTCTTGTCCGCTGCTGCTGATGTTGTACGAATCGTTCAGCAAACGCCGGCCTGACAACATCACTTGGCCCCCCACGTCCATGTACTCCGCCATCACGCGCTGCCGCGCCCGGATGCCGGGATCTTGAAGCGTCGCGCTGGTGTTGTCGTCGTCAATCGCCCAAATCCACTTGTACTGATGAATCATCGCGTACGGAACGCGGGTCTCGAGCGTCTTGTTGCGGAACCACGCCACCGGGCCGCCAGCCGTCGTGTCGTAAACCAGCGGCTCCTGAAGATCCGGCAGCGCGAAGGGCCGCAATTGCTCGGCAATCGCAAACGCCTGTGGAATATTCAGATAGTAAAAGTCCAGAATCTCCTGATCGCTCCGGCCGCCTTGCTGCGGCTCGATTCCAGTCAACGGCTTGTTCTCATCCACAATCAAGAGTTGCTTGTCGAACGACGGCCGAATCGCGTAGAAGTGCGCCACCGCATTCGTGTCGGACTCCGTCAAACCGTCGTCCCGCACGCGCACGGTGAACTCGTAGCCGCCTGTTTCCATATGGGGATACACGCCCGAGTACACCACTTGTGTGACACTGCCCCAGTCGCTCCAGTCCTCCACATACTCCACGTGCGTACTGTCCACCACGCGCGCGAACGGAACAATCTGTCCCGTATCCGTATTGCGCAGCAGATAGCTGAACTGAAGCGGAATGATATTCAGCTCGCGGCTGTCGGGATCGGTCCCCCGCCACAAGAACTGAATCCCGCCCCACGTCGCCGTCGGCTTGTCGCCGATAAACAGCGTGTCGGTCACGACGTAATTCACCGCAAATCCGGAATCGGCTTCCAGCGGCAGCGGCACCTTCTTCACTTCCGGCGAGTTGGGCGCCTGATTAGTGCGGAAAAAGATGCGCACCTTCACCGGCGACGTCGCCCCGCGGTCGTCCACACTGCGAATCATGAACACGTGTTCGGTCGTGTCGCCGGCGTCGGTCAACAGATAAATCGTCTGCTGTGTGCTGTCGGTCGTCACCCAGCCGCTCGGCGGAATACCGGCAATATATTGTTCTAAGGCATGCTCGTGACCGGGCTGGCCGTCCACGCGATAGGAGTCAACCGCCGCCTCGGAGGCGTCATCGCGATATTGGAACGTCGAGACCAGACCGTCCGGGTCATATCCCGTCCAGTAAACCACCGGCGCGTAACTGAACTGCGAGCTGTCCGCCGGCACGTTCACGAACGCTACCGTTGGCGCTTGATTAGTGGCCAAGTCACCGCTCAACCGGTCGCAGCCCCAAAAGATCCCACCCACCGCCATGGCCGCGAGTAGAACCGACCACAGCTTGTACGGCTGTCGCATGGAAATCTCCCCTGACATAAAGCGCCGCGCGCGGCGCGAATGAGCTGAAAATAAGAATCGCATCGGCGCTATGGCAGCCTCGTGTTGAAGCGGTAGCCCAGCGAGAACCGGTGAACGTAATCGAGGAACGTGATGCCCGTGAAGGCATAGTCCAATGAAATCCCGGCTCGCGGAATCTTGATGCCGGCGCCTAACGTTGCCCCATTCTGGAAGAAGTTGCCGTCCTTGCTGAACAGCGGGAACTCGTAAAACGGGTTCGTGTTCGTCGCATCTTCATGCTGCCGTATTTTCTTGCGGTAGTCTTCCCACGTCGCGCGGCTGATGCCGTTGATCTTCTTCCCAAAACGGATGAAGGCGAAATTCTGGTAACCGTATTCGAGGCCGATGTTATACACTTCGACATTGTCGTTCGGATGCGACCACGAAAGGCTCGCCAGCAGTGCATGCGTGCCGACCGAATCGGATCCCGTCCAGAATCGGCGGTCGCTCGAATTCCATGCATAGCCGGCGATGCCGAACGTAAAGTTCATCGGCATCGGAAACGGCGTGTCCACCAACTTCATGTCCGGGCCGAAATTCGACGTCAGCATCGCCAGGCGCACGCTCCGCCAGCCCGTGTAGTAATACGTGCCCACGTCCGCCGCCCAACCGTGCGCGCTCTCGTCGGCCAGCGTCTCGTTCAGATACTTGAACGTTCCGCCGACCGAGAACTTATCCGTCAGCTTCTGGCTGTAGGAAAGGCCCACCGCCAGATCCCCGGCCGTAAACGTCCGTCCCGTGCCGTTCGGCATTTCTGGAGTCGTCTCGTCCATCTCGTCCGTGCTGAGATAGGTCACCGATCCGGCCAACGCGCCGTTGAGCTTTGGTACGGGTCGCGCGTAGCCCAGATACCCGTATTGCAGCCCCGCGGCGTAATCAACATAACTGAGCATCGCTTCCGGCTGACGCAGCCGGGCCAACGCGCCCGGATTGTGGTAAATCGCGCTCGCGTCGTTCGCCACCGCGACGTAGGCCTCGCCCATACCGACCGCGCGGCAGCTCGGACTGATTTTCAAAAATTGCACTCCCGCGGTCCCCACCTTCGCTTGCGCGTGCGCAAACTCCGGCAGAATCATCACGATCGCGACCAGTGCGGCAAACAGCCATTTGTTCATGGCTCGAACCTCTCCCTTCAGGGTCTCACAGCGGCGCCGGTGCAGCGAAAGCTCCGTCCCGGCGGTCGTGCTCGCGTTAGCGAATAATAACGAACTTGCCAGTCTGGATGTCATGCTTGCTTCCTTCTGTTCGGTCTTCCACCGAGAATAAATAGATGCCCGACGTGACCTGCTGATTGTTGCGTGAGTTCAAGTCCCAGCGCTCCGACGTTTCGCTCGCCCAGGCGCTGTAGTCGCCGTCCATGTTATGCGGCACGATCTGCACTATGTCGCCCGACACCGTATAGATCCGGATCAAGCAGCTGTGCGGCAGGTTGATGAATTCAATGCGACGGTCCTGCTGTGCGAAGAACTCGCGCGTGCCGTCGTTCTGGTTTTCCCAACTGACGCCCCGCTTCGGCTGCGCGTAATCCTGATACGCCCGGTATGGGTTTGGCACCACGCGCACCGGCTGCTCCGATGACCCGGCGGGCGCCAGCAGCACCGCATTCGCCGTCGGCTTCGTTGTCAGCGGACCAAGACCCGCCTTCGGATCGCCGAAGTCGAACGCCGTCACTGAGTAGTACTTCGGTGCCAGCTTGTGCGCCTGACGAACATACTGGTACGTCGAATCGTCAAGAACGATCTCGCGGAAGCCCCGATTGGGACCCACCGCGTCCCGATAACCGGCGACTCCCAGAATCGTTGTGTCCGACGCCATGCTGTCCGGCGGACGACACTCGTAAACTCCTCCCGGAGGACCTTCGATCCCCGGCACCGGAATCGTCATCATGGAATCGTTGTACGTCGCGAAGAACGCATAGTCACAGCGGTCGTATTCCGCTAATAGCGCGTACGACCCGTCCTGATTGATGTTGCCCTCATGAATGCGATAGCCTTCGAAGTCCTGAACGCGGGAGAATGGATCAACATAATCCGGGTTTTCCGACGACTTCTTTGACCAGCGCAGAATGACCTTATCTTCTTCCAGCACATAACCCAGGCCGCCCGTCCAGCAGCCGTTGCGAATCTGGCCGCCGAAGTTCGCCGCGCTGTTCATCGTGCCCGGAATGCAGTGCAGTAGCGCCGGAATCGGCGGCGGCGGCGGACCCGTGAAGTCCGGAATGCCGTCGCCCAAATCCAATTGCCCGTTCTCATGCATCCAACCCATGTCCCAATAGCCCAAACGCTCCGGCACCGTCGGCGGCACATAAATCAAGTCCTGCGGCACGATCAGATCCTCTGAACCCCATTCGGGATAAGCGCCATTTGTCACTGCCGTGATATGCCCGTCGCGTTCGCCCGCATCCGGACCTCTGTAGTATCCGGCCAAGACGCCGTCGCCGTTGATGTTCTTGAAGTAGTACACGGCCACGCTGTCGCGCCCCGGCACAAAACCCACCGGCGGCTCGATGTACAAGCCGTCCTCGCCGACGTCTTCGCCGTACCAGCCGTCACCCGAATCTAGCCGGCCGTCGCCTTGCGATCCATCCTCATCGTACGTGTCAGGATCGTGATCGTTGCCCCAGTCATACTGCGGCGTATCGAACATCCGGTTATCGTACACGTCCTTCGCCCAGCGCGCGTTCTCCCGCAAATCCGCAAAATTGAACAGGCTCGAGTCAATATTCGTGTTCGAAGGCTGCGGATGGTTCACATCGTGGAAATTCTGCCCGCCCACGTAGCCGATCGTCATCTTGAATTTCTCGCCAGGATTCAGGCGATAAATCCGGTTCCCCACGTTGTCCGTGTATTCATAGATGCCCAGCGGGCCCCACGATAACAGATAGCGCGTGTCATAGCCGTCGGCGATATCGTCTTGATTCTGCGCCGGGTCGCAATCCGTGCCCCACGGCTTGTCCACTTCTATGCCGTTTGGCAGGGTGACCCGTTGCGGCGGAATCTCCGTCGGCCGGTTGACCATGATCTGGTCATAGTCGAACTCGCTGTTGCTCAGAACCTGATACTTGTGCTCATCGCCTACCGGAGTCCCATACAGGCTTGTCCAGCCCAAGCCGTTGCTGTCGCGCGCGCAATACGCTTGCCACGCCGGGCCGAAATCCAGCCCGACCTCGCCGTTCGAAATCCACCAGTTGAACGACGTCTTCAACCGCGGGTTCGGGCCGCGGATCACGCGCGTGCCGGTGATGTTCGGGCAGTCGAACGGTCCGCTCGTGCTTTGCGGCGGCCGCCCGTCATTATCGGCGATCCACGCCACGTCAATCGGCACCGTGTTCGTCGTGTCGCCGTTCTGATCTAATTCGTAGGAGTTCTTCAGGAACCCGCAGATGTCATCAATGTGATGGTTCAACTGATGTCCGGGACCGACGTCCGAGTCCACGTATAATCCGACGTACACGTTCTTCAGGAAGTTCGACGCGATGTTCTCGAATTCGTAATCAATGAGAATGAAGTCTTCCGCGAACGCCTGCGTGAACGAGTAGCTTGTCTGCGTGATCTTGATGCCCAACGGCCGATGCAGCCCATCCACAGCATCATTGTTCAGCCAGAACGGATCGCGCAGCGTATCCGAATAGGTTGCAATGAAGTCCTGATCCGACACCGCATCTGGGCTCGAGACTGGCACCCCCAGGCAGTTGGAATATCCGGGCCGAATCGAGCGCTCGATGATGCCGTCGTTCTCCCCTTCACCGGGATACATTTCATTGACATCAAACCATCCGTCCGCACCGACGCTGACGCGCTTCGTCTGAAAACCCTCTTCGTCAATCAGCGCGCCCACCCACAGTGCCGCCTGATAGAGATACTGCTGGTCGCTGCCGCCCGGATACTCGCACTGCGGTGCCCAGTTCCCCGGAGGACACGGATTCGCTAACGCCTCTCTCTGCTCGGGTCCCGAGTTGCCGAAGTACCCGTAGTTGGTGAGGTTCATCCACATCTTGCCGGCGTCATGCACCCGGTTCTGGATGTTCGGACTCGCCACCGCTGTGCGAACCGGCCCGCGGACATAATTCGGATTCGACGGGGCGATGCGAGCCGTCGCGGTTGCGGCCAAACCCAGCAGCACCGCGCCCATTGTAAAGCTGTGTAGCATTTGCCTGCGCATGAAGGTCAAACCTCTTGAATTAGGCCGCCGATGCTCCCGGCGATCATTCGCACCGGCTGTGAGGGTCCACTCGTGTGTCGGCTTCGTCATCGCATCACCACCGCGCGGTTAGAACGGCGAACGCCGGCCGCGCCCACCGTGAGGCCTGCCGGCCCGCCGTACGCCCCTTGATCGTTACGGCTGCCATCTACGTCGTAGTAGGCCGGATCCGGATTCCCCGCATTTATGCTCGGCGAATCGCCGCCCAGATGCATGCTGTCGTCGAGGGAGAAGACCGGATTCAGACTGATGCACTCCGTGCACGCCGTACTCGCCGGCCGCAGATTTTCCAACCCGTTATCCGCGATGTTGTTGTAGCTGAGCACCGGGGTGGAGGACAACTCTGAATTCACGCCGTATCGGTGGTTTCCGTAGATAATCGAATTCATCACGACCGGTAGGCAGTTATTGATCAGATGCAGCCCGTGATAGCCGTTGTCCGCCATCACGGTGTTCACAATCAGCGGCGAGGACAGATCTTCCAGCACAATGCCGCTCGTGCTGCACGCCCGCGCGATCGTATTCGAAATCTCCACGCTCGTTCCCACGCCGAACAGGCTGATGCCACGCCCCTTGATGCTCTCGATCAGCGTATTACGAATCGTCACTGCGCTGCCCACAGACGCGATGCCGTAGCTGCCGCAATTGACGACCGTGCAATTCTGGAAGCTCACGGTGTCGGATGCGGAGGTCGAAAATGTCCCCACGGCCACGCCGTAAATGTAGCCGCCGTCGAACGTGACGCCGTTGAACTGCACGCCGGACCGGAAAACGTCAACTTCACTGAAGTCCTCGAGCGTGGCGTACCGAATGACCGACGGCGCGCTCACGGTGTCATAATTGAAGAACCGCAAACCGCCCCAGCGGGGATCGTGCGTCGCCTGGCACGGGCAAATATGCACGCGGTTGTCCACCGTGCCCTGCACGTCCAGTCGCCCGAACACTTCCAAATTGTAAAGCCCTGTCGCTTCGATCCGCGTTCCCGCCGGAATCGTCAGTGTTTGGCCCTGCGGCACGCGCACGTGGCACGACATCCGGTAAACGGTTCCCGCGTTCAACGTCCCCGACCACACACCGCGCAATTCCCCGGGAACCTGGAAGTATGGCGACGAACCCAAATCCGCCGGCGTGCCGTCCGCGTCGTTCTCGGCATCGGGACTTCCCGCGTCCACTCCCGGAGAACACGAGGTCAGCGTGAAATCACCGTTCAGCGGATCAACCATCTCCGGCATCATGTCCAGATTATGGTAGATGTCGGTGCTGTCCAGATTCCGGTTCACAATCACTTCTACGCCGTACGTGCTGTCTGCTTCATAGAGCAGGAACGCCGGAATGCTGTTGTCGCCCACACAGTTATAGGAAATGGTCAGCAGGTTCAGCTCCACGCCGTCCCACGTACGCACCGCCGCACCGTCGTTCTGGTTCAGTATGCTATTCTGCACGACCGGAGCAGGCAGCGCGTGCCCCTCGTCATGCGCGATGAACACCGCGTTGTTCTGATTCTTGAAAACCACGCAGCTCTGGATCGTCGGGCTGCTGTTTCGAATCGAAAGCATGCCCCGGTAGTTCTGCGCGTCCCGGCCGCGCTCCGTCAAGGTGTCGTCGTCGTAATACGCGCCCCACGTGAAATTACAGTAGGTAAGCTCCGACTGCTGACCCGGATCTTCGTTGCGCAGCTTGAACCCGCGCCAGTCGCCCAGATCCGGCTCCAGCCGTGCCGAGGTAAATGTGATCGGCGCGCTGGCGTTGCCGTCCGCAATGATCTGCCCTTCCACGTCCACCCATGTCAAGTCGTCGAACATGATCTCCGTACCGGGCATAACGGTAACCGTCCGCCCTGCCGGAATGATCCAGTCAAACGCGATCGTGTCGCCCGAGATTGGATCGGTGATCAGTCGAACGATATACGGCAATCCGCTCGGATCAGGAGCGATCACCGTCGCTGAACGGTCCAAATCCACACCATCGCGCACGGGCGGCGGTTCTTGCAGCGGGTTCGACGGCGGGTTGCTGCACCCGGCAATCAGCCCCACCAGCATCAAACTCCATAGTGCGCGGCAAACAAAGTTTTGAATCGCCATTTCGTCTCCGGAATACAATCGCCTCAGGCTTGCGGAGCACGCGGCCGACCGCCGCGCGCTCCCCATTCCCGAGTTTAGAATTGGAGTTTGAAGTGAAGGAGAATCTGACGCGGCGGGTAGAAGTTTCGCGGATTGTGCGCGTAGTCCGTGCCCTGATTGAAATCTTCCCGCGCGCTCGGATTCCGCTCGTGGGTTGAATCGTAGGCATTGCCGGTTTCCGCATACAGCTCGCGCACGTTCCGGCGGTTCAGCAGATTGTAGATCTCAAAGCCGGTCGAGAACTTGAGATCCTTCATTAGCTTCCAGTACTTGTCGAACTTCATGTCCACCGAGATTGTGTGCGGATACCGCGCCGAATTCGGCAGAATCAGGTTCGACGGCGTCCCCGTTGTGTACGTGGACGGCGTGTAGGGCAGGCCCGAGCCGTACGTGAACTCGACTGTCCCTAACCAATCGGAGGGAGTCCAGAGGCCGTACGGACGCCACTTCTCCTTCTCGCCGACCATTATCGTTACGAAGGTCGAGACTTTGTGTGTCTCGTCCCACACCAGCGGATATTCGTCCCGATTCTCCGGGCGGTTGTTCAGCCGCTGACGCAAGCCTTCCGCCGCCGCCGATTCCTTGCCGTAGGCGTACGAGAAATCGTAGTTAAAGGTTAGCGCCCACATACTCGAGAAATTCTTCTTCAGCGAGAACTCGAACCCGCGCGCCCGGGCATAACCCAGATTGAAGTAGCGGTTCAGCGTGATCGGCCCGATCCGCTGCGCTACCGTACCGATCTGGTTGTACACGTCGCGGTAGTACCCCGCCACGTCCACCACCCAGTCCTCGGCGAATTCGGTATTCACGCCCACTTCGTAGGACACCGTCTTCTCGTATTCCAGATTCGGGTTGCCCACTTCCGTGTTCGGCGAAATATTCTGCGTCGCCGCGCGGTAGAAGTACTCAAACGACGGCGTCTGGTAATAGTGCCCGTAGTTGAAGTACATCTTGGACTTCATCGAAATCGGATGCGATATGCCGAGGCGCGGCGCAATCACCATCCGGCCGCGCTTCGCCAATAACGCGCCCGGCTGCGAAAGATCCACGGCCCTCTGCGATTCCTCGACAATCCGATTGTCATGGATCACGAAGTCGCCGCGTACGCCCGCGCGCACGATCATGCCTTCGAACTCCATCTTGTCCTGCACGTACAGCGCCCCTTCCCACGGCTGATAGTGGTAGAAATCGCGCGAGCCGCCGCGGTCCGGGTACGGGGCATCGGCCGGCAGCGGGACGCCCGTGTTGGTGTACAGTCGGTCCGGCGCCGAAAGCGAATTCATTCGCAGATCGCGGTTCTTCAGCTCGAAACCGCTCTTCATTTCGTGGAACTTGTTCACCTGGCTCGTGATGTCGAACTTACTCGACCATTCCTGCGACTCACGCTTCTGCCAGAATGCCGAAGCGTCCCACATGCCGGAATTCAGAAAACGATCCGACAATTGGTCCTGAGTCCCGTTGTTGTTATTGTCCGTGAACGCTTCCAAGCCTTGATCCCAGATCCCGTTCGGCACGTCAAATACAGGCCGCACATTGTCGTAGGTCGTGGTATTGGTCCACGTCGAATGCGTCGGATCGTAGTAGTAGTACAGCGGAATTCCTGTCGTAGCGTCCGGCTGCGAGGGCCAGAGCTGAGCGCCCAGACGGATGCCGGTCCGTACGTCTTCCCACGTGTACAGCACCGGATAGTCCGGCGTCATGCCGAACTCCAGCGTCGCCGGGTACGTGAACATCTCATATTCATCGAACAACCCGTTCGGCGGATCATACACGCCGTTCGTCGTCGGCACCGGCGAGCGCACGAAGGGATTCGCTGTCGCGGAACTCGGCAGATCATAAAACGTTTCGCCCGGATCCCACGTGCCATTATAGAACCCGTTCGAATCCGGCATGTCGTGGAACGGCTCACCGGTGTCGTACCAGTAATCGCCGTCCACAAACGCTTCACCCCGGCGGTATATATCCAGCGGCGCATAATCTTCCGTCTCGCGGTCCACCAATTCAAGCCGGTCCATCAGACCGTTGCGGTTCTTGTCGTCGTAGCCTTCGCCCCAGCCGTCGTAGCGGCCGTTGTTGTTCGCGTCAATGAACCGCTCGCCGTCCCATTGACCATTATGATTCCAATCCTGCTCCGCAAGCTGCGGCTCCGAGTCGTCCCAGCGGCCGTTGCCGTTCAGGTCCACATACGGATCCCACGGATCAAACACGCCCAAATTATTGATGCCCTGCGGGTTTGCGCGGTCCAGCCACGGCTCGGCGGCGTCGTACACGCCGTTGCCGTTCAGGTCCACCCAGTCTTCGCCGCGATCCCACTGCCCGTTGAAGTTCACGTCGTCATAACCTTCACCGGCGCCGTCATACTGGTAATTCCGATTCGCGTCCACTACGCCGTCAATGAAGCCGTCGTTGTTTGCGTCCAGTTCCGAACCCAGGAACCGCTGCGTTTCTTCCGCGTCTGTTCGCAGTGTGAACTGATCCGGATTCTTGCCCCGCGGCAGAATGGCTGTCGCCGTGCGATAATTGCCGATGCTCACTTCATACAGCGTGGTCTTCGAGATGTTGTGCGAGAACACGAAGTTGACGGTCTGCGTTGTGCTCTTCGAATAGGGCCGGTGCGACACGTTGTACTTGTATTGATAGCCGTAGTTGCCGGGCGCGCCGCCCACGCCATCCGGATAAATGTCCCACTGCGAAAAGTCGCGTGAATACGTCATGTTCAACTTCTTCGCATCGTCGAGGCGGTACGTTAGTTTCCAAAACGTCGAGTAATCATTAGCCTGACGCTCCGGCACATCGAATCCCGCGCTCAAATAATCGTTCGGCTGGCGATTGACCGCATATGGCGTCGCCGTGTTCGTCAGTTTTGCCGTCCCCGACGTGAAAAAACTCAGCTTGCGGTTGCCCAACAGCTTGTCGGCTAACGGCACCGGGCCGGAGAGCGAGTAATCGTACTGATCGGTGTTGAAGTTGTCCACCTGCTGCGTCATCCCGCGATACGTCTGCGTATGCCGCGGAACCGCCCGGTCAGTCCGCCACTCCAACGCGCCGGAATAATCCGTGTTCGAACCTTCCGGTGTCGTCACGTTGATCAACGCCGATTGGTAGCCGCCGTATCGCGCGTCGCCGCCCGTCAGCACTTCGATCTCCTGCACGTTCAGCGCGGAGAGATTCAGCAAGCGCTTCGTGCTGTTCACCAGCGGGTCGCGGTAGTCCACGCCATCCACCTTGATCAGCACTTCGCTCGAACGCCCGCCGCGCACGTGGATTTCCCCTTCGGGGTCCACCTTGAACCCCGGCTGTTTCGAGAGCAGGCTGCCGATGTCCTTCATCGGGCGTTGCGAAAGCTCCTTGCCGCCAATGACCACGTCCTTGCCGGAAACGTCCAGCTTAACGGACGGGGCCTTGTACACGATGTCCACGGGACCGAGCTGAATCGCCTCGTCCTGGAGTTTGGCATTCAGCGTCGTCGTGTTGTCACCGCTGACCTTCACTCCCGTGAAGCTCTGCGCGCCGTAGCCGATCCCCGAGATCTTGATCGTGTAACTGCCCGGCTGTACGCCCAAAATGACGTAATCGCCGTCCACGCTCGCGGACGAACCCTGCTGGGTTTCCAAGACCTGCACCGAGGCGCCGAAGACACCGTCGCCATTGGCGTCAACCACTTTCCCTGCAACCTTGCCGGTCCCGGCCCACAGTGCCAAAGGCACCAGTAGCGCCAGCACCAGAACAAAATGTCCAAATCTGTTCATAGAACCATCCACACGGTTGAGGAATTCTTGCCGCAGCTCCCTGCAACAAGCTCCGCATTCCTGCGTCTAATTGGGTGGGTGTTGTTGGATGTTATATTGAAAAACGAAAAGTCTCTGCGACAAACTAAGCCAAACCCCCGCCGAGCTGAAATATCACTAGCCAACACCCTCCGGGGTGTTGGACGTAACCCGGCCGGAATCTACAAATTGCCGATAATCTCCGTCGCAAACTCCGACGTCTTCAGCTTCGTCGCGCCTTCCATCTGCCGGTGCAGATCATAGGTCACCCGCTTGTGCCGGATCGCCCCTTTGATCCCCCGCTCGATCGCTTCTGCCGCTTCTCGCCAGCCTAAGTAATCGAACATCATTGCGCCCGACAGCATCACCGATCCCGGATTAATCACATCCTGATCGGCATATTTCGGCGCGGTGCCGTGCGTCGCTTCGAACACCGCATAGAAATCGGAGATGTTCGCGCCCGGCGCCATGCCCAGGCCGCCGATCTGCGCCGCGCACGCATCGGAAAGATAATCCCCGTTCAGATTCGGCGTGCACAGAATGTCGTACTCTTCCGGGCGCAGCAGCACCTGCTGAAAAATCGAATCCGCAATCCGGTCCTTGATCAGAATCTTTCCGGCGGGCGTCTTGCCGTTGTGATTCGCCCACACGTCGTCTTCGCTGATTGTCTCGTCGGCGAATTCCGTCCGCGCGCATTCGTAGCCCCAGTCGCGGAACGCCCCTTCGGTGAACTTCATGATGTTGCCCTTGTGCACCAGCGTCACGGACGTGTTGCCGTGTTCGATCGCCCAGCGGATCGCCTTGCGCACGATGCGGTACGTTCCCGTTTTCGACATCGGCTTGATCCCGATCCCGCTGTCCGGGCGAATGTCCTTGCCCATCTCCTGCTTCAGGAAATCGAGCACCTTCTTGACTTCCGGCGTCCCCGCCTTCCACTCGATTCCCGCGTACACGTCTTCCGTGTTCTCACGGAAGATGATCACATTCAGCTTTTCCGGATGCTTCACCGGCGACGGCACGCCTTCGAACCAGTGCACCGGCCGCACGCACGCGTACAGATCGAGCACCTGCCGCAGCGTCACATTCAATGAACGAATCCCGCCGCCCACCGGAGTGGTCAGCGGGCCTTTGATCGCCACGACGTAATTCTTGATCGCCATCAGCGTGTCTTCGGGCAGCCACACCCCTTCGCCGTACACCTGATTCGCCTTCTCGCCCGCGTACACTTCGAACCACTCGACGCGCCGCTGGCCGCCGTACACCTTCGCCACTGCCGCGTCGAACACGCGCCGGCTCGCGCGCCAGATATCGCGCCCGGTGCCGTCGCCTTCAATGAAGGGGATAATCGGATCGTTCGGAACGCTCAGCCGTTCGCCATCCACGGTGATGGCGCGTCCCGCTCGCGGCGGGATCAGTTTCTGATAGGGAGACATGATAAAGGATAGATGACATCACCGGCGGCGAAAAAAACTCTGGACTGCCGATGGTGTGAGGTGAAGGCTCGCAGCATCTACGGATTAGGGAAGAGGTCTTGCGCGGACGGGATGTCCGCCAGACGTGGACGATACGGTCCGGCGAAGGATGCTGCTTCGGAACGCTCACGCCGGACGTTTGGGGAGGGGTGAGGCCGGTCGCGATTTTCTGCGCAAGCCGAGGCCTCATCTTAACTTGATTCGTGAAGATACAGAAGTTTGCCCCCAAAGTCAACTCGCTCAAAAACCTGACTTAAGATATCCTACTCTGATAATTTACTATGCCTTCGCTCAACCCGCCCCGCCCATCCCGGCGCATTTTAACTAAAAACACCGATCGAAATCGGTGTTCTTAGGAGGAGAAGAAGGAAAGAAAGACGCTGGGAAAACGTCAAGGTGCTTCCTGCGGCGGAATCCGTAAATTCGCCGCAAGACCGATACTTCGGCTGCCGGACCCATCGGCCGAAGGGACCGTGCCTGTGGTAGTTCAGGTCAAACCGAAGATGGGAGGCCTCCAGAAGCTGGGGCTTGTCGAAGTAAACCGTGCCGTCATCACTGGCGAACCGAACACCGGGGAACTGACCATTCAGGATGAGGCTGCCTGGAGACCAACCATCTTCAGTCTAAACTTACCCCGCAGGCGGAAACTGGATTGCCGCGCCCGAGACCGTCTGCGGAGTTTAACCCGGAAGGACCCGGGAGGAGGAGATACTCGTCGAGCCTTCTGATGGTTGATTTGGCAAGCCCCGTGCCAACGTCTTATTTCAATAATTATCCTAAATTTGCTCCCATCATCTCATTCTGCAATTCTGCATGGTTTGCATGGGAGATGATGAGTATGCACACCTTGCGCTGAAAGAAAGGATGAAGGATGAAGGCGGAAGGATGAAGCACAGAAATCGAACTTACGAGACGATGGAAAGAAAAATAAAATTTGACCAAACGAAATGGGGCAAAGCGCATGAAAACTTGAGACTTGAGACGTGAGACTTGAGCAGAAAAGTGGGGCGTTTTTGGAGTTTTGAGGGGGGTATTGGGCGGGATTTGGTGGGTCGTTTGAATTCTAACCCCCAACCCCAAAACAAGTTTTGGGGAGAAATTCGGATCAGACGCAGGGACAGGCCGGGCGCTGGGCTGCTTTGCCCTTCCTCAAGCTCGGGGACTTGGAATGCCTGCCACCTCTATCTTCCCACCATACAGAGGGTGCAACAGAGCATGTCCAAAGCGTGCTATGGGCGGTGTGCAGCGAAGCGGAAGCGGGATGGCACCTGCGGTCCCAACGTCCCGAATTCATTCCGGTGAGGAAAAGCCGGGTACGAATCCGGGAGGGGACGAGATCAATATAAGAACATATGTTCAAAAAGTCAAGGGGGGTCAGGGATATTAAGTTTAGGAAATACAGAATACGGGAAATTGGGGATGAAGAAAGTCGAGGCGTGAAGGCCTCGACCGAGTAGGGAAGTCAGCCAGAATCATAATCCTTGACAAAGCCCCATTTTTTGTCAATCTTGTAGAAAGCTCATTTACTTTCCTATGCGCACCTGCTTCTACACAAGAATTATCCTCATTGTTGCTACGCTACTCGTGGTGATCCCAGCTTTTGGGTTTGACTTCATTCCCACTCCACTACGAATAGATGTTGGTTGGACCACTCTCACGTCTCCCGGCGAAGAAGTAAGCAATACTCGTGGTCTGACCATGTTCATTTTTTCGCCGGACAACGTTTTGGGAGATTATGCACTAATCGGGCACAATTACTCCACCGCAAGTGCGGGTGGTTATCGGTGCAATATCCTAGTCCTAAATGACCTAAACCAGACCGTGACGCAACTTAATTTCCCGTGGTGTGTAAATGGGGTAGCCGGACGTGATATTAACGGCGATGGCCGAAATGAACTTGTTACGGCGTATTCCGGTGAGACGCTTGCTGGAGTCCGCATCTATGACCCTGATTTGAATGGCATCATCTGCGAATTCACAATGCAGGAAAAGGACTATCGCTGGCGGGGGACTCCGAAATGGGCAATGAATATTATCATTGGTCCGACAGTAAATGGGGTCCTTGAAGGCCGCCCGGCCCTCCTGTTGTATCCAGCTGCCGGGTTTGGTCGCATGCCGAAGGGATTAGTACTCATAGATCCGCTCAATGGCAAAGAAATTTGGCACTATTGGATTGGCGGTTCAGTTGATGGTGATCACGTTGTGGTCGCCGATTCGATAGACGGCGGTTGTCCCCGGATTATCTTCGGAACCTATGCTGCAGGAAACGGTGCAGTCTGGAATGCTACCGACGATACTCTCCACTCTTATCTCGTGGCTGTTGATCTCCGTGGTAAACTCCTTTGGATGAAATCCTTTACAGGCATTTTCGCGGGAATTAAGGATGTGTTTCCTTTAAAACATGGTCGCGCAGGTCTCAAGGAGGTGCTTGCATTCTATCGTGCTGCAGGCACAGGATCTGAACGGTCAAGGCTCATTCGTGTGGATGCTCGTGACGGGACAATCATCAAAGAGACGGCTGTTGAAGATGGTTGGATCTGGCCTTGGGAACGAATCAGCGGGCGGAACCAGTTCTTGCTTACAACACTCGGGAAAGGAATTTTTGTCTATGATGAAGACCTCAAACTTATCCAAGAAGTAAAGCGAGACCAGACCGTACGATTAGTTGCAGACATTGATGGCGACGGCAAAAGCGAAATTGTCTGTCCAGAAGGTACGGATCAAGTAAAACTCCTGAGCCACGAATTTCGGCTCCTCGCACGATACAAATTTGCTGCCGGGATCATGGCGAATGGATGGATTCAGCGAATTCGCAAAAGCAAAAATTCATCTGTGTGGCTGACTAACAAGGATGGCATCGCACAGTTTCTCATCAGCAGAACTCCACATTATGCCTGGCAGATTGTTTGGCGTTTGCTCTTATTTTCTCTTGGTCCCGGCATTGCCGTATACGGATCTGTGCGTGCTTTGCGCTGGAGACTCGCCGCCATCAAAGCCAAAGAAGATCGTCAGCGCATGGAAGCGTGGTCAACGATGGCTTCCGGTCTTGCGCACGATGTACGTACGCCACTTGCTGTGTTACGATTATCCGGAGAGAATCTTGAGTTGGAATTGAAAAATGCCTACGGACCATTGCCAGAATCACTCCACCGCTATTTTGAAACAATCCAAAAAGAAACTGATCGCACCGAGACCGTCGCTCAGAGACTCTTGACGCTCACCCGTCAAGCCCCGCCCGTGCTTGAAGAACTCGATCTGTCCGCGCTTGTCAAAGAAACTGTGGAGCGCTGTCCACACTCTTCAAATGTTGAGGTTAGACTTGAAATTGAAAAGGATCTGCCACTCGCGTACGCCGATTATCAGCAAATGACGAGTTTACTTGAGAATCTGATCTCCAACGGCCTCAAAGCCATGAAAGATCGCGGCTGTTTGACGATCCGTTTGCACACGGCACAAGAATTGCGGAAGAGGGATGCGCCGCGTGATGTATTTGTGCTGGAAGTTACAGATACAGGTCGCGGTATCCCGCCAAAAGATTTGCCACGCATTTTTGAGCCCTATTTCAGTCACAATCAAGGCGGAACCGGTCTTGGATTGGCATTGGTCAAACGGACGGTCGAAGATCACCACGGGAGCATCGAAGTCCAAAGCTCTGTCGGCGTCGGAACAAGAATATGCATCCACCTTCCTTGCAACAAGGAGACATGAAATGAATTCGCGTTTAGGAACCATTCTCATCATTGATGACGTTGAGTCATTTCGTTCCACCTTGGCCAGAACGCTCGAACTTGCCAACTATCGTGTGGTGACATGCGGAGAACACACTTCAGGATTACGACTCCTTGAAATGCATACCGTTGATGCCATACTATTGGATTTGCAGATTCCGGGGGTGAAAGGATTCGAGGCACTGGAGGCGATCCGTGCCGCTCATCCTCTTCTTCCTGTAATCATGATTACTGCTTTTGGGAATATTCCCACTGCGGTGCAGGCGACAAAGTTGGGAGCCTTCGATTTTCTTGAAAAACGGGCTGATCGCGAGCGCCTGCTTCTTGTCGTTCGCAATGCTTGCGAACGCTCGCGACTCGAAGCGGAGCGTTTGGTCCTGCTGCGCTCTGTTCACGAACGCACTCGGATGGTAGGAGAGAGTCAGGCAATTAAAGACCTGTTGCGTCTCGTGGAGCGTGTGGCGCCCACTGAAAACAGCGTGCTCATTGTGGGCGAGACCGGCACGGGAAAAGAACTCGTAGCGGATGCGATTCAGGGGAGTAGCCGCCGAGCGGCGAGACCGTTCGTAAGGATGAACTGTGCCGCAATACCAAAGGACTTGATTGAGAGCAAGCTATTTGGACATCGGAAAGGGGCTTTTACGGACGCGAAGGAAGATCGAGCAGGGGCATTCAAGCTCGCTGACACAGGCACACTTTTCTTAGATGAAATTGCAGACATGGACTTGGCCGCACAGGCGAAAGTTTTGCGTGCCTTGCAAGAGGGAGAGATTGAGCCAGTTGGTGGGAAGGGGCAGGAGAATGTAGATGTGCGAGTCATCGCTGCCACGAACAAGAATCTCGATGAGATGGCTAAGGCGGGTCGCTTTCGCGAAGACCTTCATTATCGGATCAAGAAGTTCATTGTGCCCGTGCCACCGCTCCGCGAACGGATAGACGACATCAAACCGCTGACCGAGTATTTTCTGGCCGAGGGCGCAAACAAGAACAACCGCCCGCTTCTTTGTCTTCATTCGGATGCGCTTCGCTTGTTAGTGCAGTATTCGTGGCCTGGGAACATCCGCGAATTGCAGAACTGTGCGGATTGGTTGGAGACGTTCGCGACCTATCCAGAAATTACTGTGCACGATGTTAATTCATGGTTAGGCGGCAATGCTACGGCAGAAATTCCGACTCCAGAAGCCGGAACATTCGTCAAAGCCCGACAGAATTTCGAACGCGATTACTTTGCTCAGTTGCTCAAAGTCTATGAAGGCAACGTGAGCGCGGTCGCCCGTGCTGCTGACCTCGATCGCAGTGGACTTTACCGCAAACTCAAATCTCTTGACCCCGCTGTGGACGTGCGTCCACATTAACGCACCGGTTTTCGATGATTCTCCACACTGTGCCAGCGTAACTGTTTAAAGTTGCGCTGGCATTTTTATTGCGCTAAGGAGAACAAACACCTTTCAAAAGCATGGAGATTGTTATGCGGAATCTTATCCTCTTTTTTTCACTCACTTTCGCCTTAGTGGCGATTGGACATGCACAGGCACCGACGGTCGGCTTAATGGTCTATTATCCCTTCAATGGAAATGCAAACGATGAAAGCGGCAACGGGATTGATGGCACTGTTAATGGGGCAACATTGACTTCAGATCGGTTTGCCAATGAGAACAGCGCCTACAGCTTCAATGGTGTGGACAACTACATTGAAGTGCCGAACCACAACTTACTTGGTGTGGGAGCCGGAGGAAACGTCACTGTTTGTCTCTGGCTGCGTACAACCAACACAAACCCGTGGGGAGCCATCTCAAAATATTCTTCGGGCGCATGGCCAGTGGGGGGATTTAGCATTTCTGCGGATTCGGGCGTTTATTTCGACGGTAGAGACCGACACGGCTACCGCTTTAGCGGACGTGCGCAAACCAATCTACACGACGGCGATTGGCATTTCGCAGTTGGAATGCGTTCGTGCTCGATCTGGTCAATCTGGGTGGACGGCGTGATGGAAGCCGACACAGACGCGGCGGACATGAGCGCCATGGACAATGCTTTCTCTCTGATTATCGGGGCAAGCAGTGATGGTGGCTCCATTGGGGGTTATTTTGCGGGAGAGATAGACGACATACGGATTTACATGAGGGCATTGGATCAGGATGAAATAATGTCGCTTTATGCGATTCCAGGTTCTGCCAGAAATGAGGGTGCGCTGCCCGCAAATTTAAATTTGAATCAGAACTATCCCAACCCCTTCAATCCGAGCACGACGATAACGTACGCGGTCAAGATCCCGGGGCAGTATTCTCTGCACGTGTATGACGTAACCGGACGACTCGTGACAACGCTGTTTGATGATTTTCGACCTATCGGCGAATACTCATCAGTTTGGGACGGTGAAAACGCGCTGGGCACCCCTGTCGCATCGGGAGGTTACTACTATACTCTGCAATCGTCCCACGGTGTCATTGCAAAACAAATGCTGCTGTTGAAGTAACCCGCGCAAATATTTTGGGGACAAAAAGGGGGCGGCCTCAATGGGCCGCCCTTACAATTTCCCCCCTATGATTCCCCCCGCTGAAGGATTCCCCCCCTATGATCCCCCCACTTCGTAGGGGGATGATTATGTCACAAACTCCGGCTTGGCAAAAATCGGCGGCGGGGTGGTGGGCTGCAATTCGCCGGTGGCGATGTCTTCGACGAGCGAGGCTTCCTCAAACCACGACTTGGGTGGGATGTGCCCCCAGAACGTGGCGCGGCGCGGATCGTTGATGCTCCAGCGCACGGGCGGCAGATCCCAATCCGTGATCAGATAATCGCCGGTGTAAATCTCGATGCGGTTGAGGTCCGGATCGCGCAGATACAAAAAGAACGCGTTCGACAAGCCGTGCCGCCCCGGGCCGCGCTCGATCGCGCTCGCCATCCCCATCGCCGCGAGCACGTCGCAGGCATTCAAAATGCTGATCCGGTCATAGGCCCAAAAGCCGAGGTGATGCAGCCGCGGCCCGACGCCGTTCATCAGCGCGAGATCGTGCACGTTCTGCTTGCGATGCAGCCACGTCGCCCAGAGCGTGTCCTGGTCCATCGTCGTGGATGGGCCGTGCTCGAGAAAGGGCTTGCCGTCGAGACCGATCCTCGCTTGCCCCACACTACCCCCCCCTTGCCCCCCCACTGAAGTAGGGGGGAGATCATAGGCGGCGGTGTATTCGGAGCAATGGAAATTCAACCGCTTCGTGTACCACTCGTAACCCTTGCGCACGTCGGTCACCTGACAATTGAAATGATCAATCCGCTGCACCTGCGCGCCGCGATACTTATGATACGACTGCAATTCGCTCTTGCGGCGCTCGATCGTGTGAAAAAACTCGAGCGGAATCCCGTTCGGATCTTGGATTCGAAGAGCGCGGCCTTGCCCCAGTTCATCACCCGGTTCCAGCCAGCGGCTGGTCAAGCCGTCGCTTTCGGCAATCGCGGCGAGCGCGTCAAGATCGCTCTCTTTCTCGACACGAAAGGAGATGTGAGATAAGCCCGGAGTCTTTGCTTTTCTCAAAACGAGCGAATAAAGATCGTGTTCCTCGAGACCGCCGAGATACAGATGCTCGCTGTCCTCGCGAATTAACAGAAAGCCGAGCGCGTCCACATAGAAATGTTTCGCCGCGGCCAGATCAGTTACCCGGAATTCGGCATGGGCCGTGCGGAGGATGTTCATAAAGAAAGGATGAAAGATGAAGGATGAAGGATGAACCAGATGTTGAACATCACCAGTCGTAGTAGATTTGCGGCGTGCCTTCGTCCAAGTCATCGCGCTGCGGCGCGAGTGGGCCGCCGGTTTCTAATGTCCCGTAGCGGCCGCGAAAATAGAGCAGCGGCTTGCGCGGCTCCGGACCTTGAAAGAGCTGCGCGGCGCGACCGACGACAATCCAATGGTCGCCGCCATCCACGCGCTCGAGCATGTCGCAGCCGATCGCGGCTAAGCAGCCGTCGAGCCGCGGCCCGCACGCCCAGTGGATGAACTTGAACTCGGGCGCGTGCTCCTGCTTCTTGAGCGCGCCGGCGAAATGATTGGAGATCGCGGCCTGCTCCTCGCGCAGGATATTCACCGTGAACGGATGGCCGACTGTCAAATAATCGGCCATTTTTGCTTTCTTGGCGACGCAGATGACGATCAGCATCGGGTTGACCGAGAGCGACGTCACCGCGGTGGCGGTCATGCCGTGCGCGTGGCCGGCGTGCTCGGTCGTAATCACCGTCACGCCGGTGGCGAACGAGCCGATCGTCTCTAAGTAGTGCTTTATGTCCGACATGTTCGTGTTACGGTTTCACGTTTCGCGCCTCATCTTCGGCGCGTTTCAAGAACGCTCGCACCTTATCCATCAAATCCTTGCGGTCGTGATTGGCGCACAGCGCACCGGCCATGCGCACCGGATCGCCGAAGAAGAAATGCTCGTAGAGCTGCTGGCGCGTAGCGAAGGCGGACATCGAGGCATCCCACGCGAGGCGGAAAATCGGAATGCGCTCGAAGGCATCGGCGCGCGCGGCCTGATAATAGTGCGCGATGTCGTCAGCGAGCGGGCCGTTCATATCGGCTTCGGTCGGCATGGCGACAAGTCCTGACGCGCCGATCTGCTGAATAATCTGCACGAGCCGCGGGTACTGACGCGGGAACATGTTGCGCGCGGCGTCGAGCGGATCCCACGCTGGACGCATCACGCCGTACGCGTCGAGCGCGGCGTCCTCTTCCGCGGCGCGCAGAAACGCTTTCATCGCTTCGGTCATCACCCACATCTCAGCGAGCTTCTCATGAATGTGCTGGAATTGCTCGACGCCGATCGTGTGAACCATGAGCGAGGCGAGGCCGAGCATGAATTCGCACTTGGCGATATTCTTGCACACCACCTGATGCGACATGTGCACGACGGCGCCGGTGGCGGCGTAGGCTTTGTTGCAGCGCTCGACGTCGCGATAGAGGAGCATGCGCTCCCACGGCACGAACACGTCATCGAAAATGACGACCGCGTCCTGCTCTTCGAAGCGTGAACCGAGTGGGTGATCGTAAATGCTGCGGTCGTAGTCCACGGTCTCGCGGCACTGGAATTTGAGACCTTTCGTATTCGTCGGAAGGCCGAAGCCGAAGGCATAGGGCGCGTCTTCCGGCTTGCTGGTGAGCAGAGTGGAGGGGAAGACCATGATTTCGTCGGCCATTGGCAGTGTGGCCAACATGCGCGCGCCGCGAATAATGATGCCATCGTCGCGCTCCTCTTTCACGCGCGCGGCGAGGAACGGATCGCTCTGCGCCGCGGGACCGACCGCGCGGTTGGCTTGCGGATTGATGAGCGTGTGCGTCATGCACAGATCGCTTTCGCGCAAGTACGCGTGATACGTTTTCGCGTTTTCGCCGAAGCGCGGATCCTGCTCGGCCAAGAATTGCCAGCCGCCGGCGTAGGCGCTCATCGCGCGGTTCAGATAGTCCGGCGAGCGCCCCATCATGCCGCCGGATTGATCGGCCCAGCGCTTCATCATTTTGGAGATGCTTTTCAGCTCGTTTTTGGTTTTGGGAATCATGAACGAGCGGCCTGCCTTGCCCTTTCCCGAGGGCGAGTCGAAGAGCATGGTGTCCGGGTCCTCCCATTGCAGGTCGTACAGATGGGCCAGACTGCGCGCGCCGTTCTTGAAGCCGGCATGTGTGGTCACATCCTTGACGCGCTCTCCGCGATGATAAATTTCCGGCGATTCCTCGCGCAACCGTTTCAGTACGTCAGTGCCTTTTCGGGCGGGCATACATGATCCTCTATTCTTTGGTTTGTGTCGTGTTGCTCATGTCGCTGGTGGAGTCCCCGGAGGCCGTCTTTGTCGTGCGAATGATGCCAAGATAGATCGCAGAGAATAGCAAATAGGCCGACATCACGATTGACACAAAGTAAAAGAACCAATAATTGGAGAGATGAACCCAGAATGAACTCACACGCGACGACATTCTTACCGTTCCAACACCATTCCTGTGAATGAGTCTGACGCTGCTGACATCAGATGTGGTTGGTGTTGAGAATGTCCAAACGACGACAGTGACGCCTTCGAGAGGACTGAGGTTGCCGATATGGATTGTTCCTCTTGCTTCACCCTCAGTTATAGTGGAAGCTGCTCCCGCAATTAACGCGTATCTCGCGTACGGCACGTTTAGGGAAACGTCTTCTACTGTTGATCCCGTTCGATTTGTGATTTCAAACCGCCAACAGCCTCCATAGTCGGGAAGGTCCAGAAGTTCATCCAAGGGGAGCTTTTCTTTGATCCATCGTCCCATGTATGAAAAGAGAACTTCACGAGCGGAAGCCGGCATTTTGAGAAGATAATCGTGTGGTGGCATATAAACGAAAAACGACCGTGTCGTAGCTTCCGACGTCCAACTTGAATCAGAAAACACATCGGAGTACGCCCGTTTCACATGTGCCTCTATCGAAGGTGGCATTACAAAGGCGTCAAATTGAGCGTCTGCATACAATGTATTTGACCTTGAAACCAACCAAATTACAGCTTTTACGCATAACACAATAATGGTTAGTATGCCCACAATTGACGTGACTATGCTGCTAATGTGGGCCCAACGGGCGGTTGGGAAAAGCCTCATGTGCGTCTCCTTAGTGCAGAAGGACGTTTGTTAAATTGGTTCAACTAGCGAAGCCGCAAGACGCAGGCTTGAGAACGACAAGGGTCAAATGAACGGTAGCACATATGCTCTCCGGAGAGGTTCTGGACGCCCGTTCTGCGAAGACTTGAACGGTGTCCAGGATGACAATATGTGAATGTGCTGTTTCGAGTCATGGGGCGGGTGTCCGCAGAGCGAGATCTCGCCAAAGGCGGACAGGAGCACTCGCCGCCGCGGCGGACACAGCGACTAACCGATTTTGGGAATGTGGTGATCCGTTAGGGGGACGTGGGTGGTTTTGACGTCCATGTAGAATTCGGTGAAGCTCAGGGTGCCGCCTTCGCGGCCCAAGCCGGAGAACTTGCTGCCGCCGAAGGGCGTGCGCAGATCGCGGACGTTGTGGGAGTTGATCCACACCATGCCGCAATCGAGTTCGGCGGCGACGCGATGCGCGCGGGCGACGTCTTTCGTCCAGATGTATCCGGCGAGGCCGTAGCGAATGTCGTTAGCGAGGCGGATCGCTTCGGCTTCATTCTCGAAAGGCATCGCCACCAGCACCGGGCCGAAGATTTCTTCCTGAGCGATGCGCATGGAGTTGGTGACGTTGGTGATCAGGGTGGGGGAGAAATAGTTGCCCTTCTCAAAGGATGAAGGATGAAGGATGAAGGATGAAGCAGACGACGGTCTGTCACCACCTACCAGAATTGTCGCGCCTTCGTCGCGGGCGATGTCCATGTAGTGGCGGACGCGCTGCCAGTGTTCGGGGTGGATCAGCGGGCCGATCTCGGTGTTCATGTCGTTCGGATCGCCGATTGTGATGTTGCGCACGCGCTCGGCAAGTTTTTCAATGAACGAATCGTAGATTGAGCGCTCGACGAGCAGACGAGAGGCCGCGGTGCAGCGCTCGCCGTTCAAACTGTACACTTGCCAGAGCGCACCGTCCAGCGCGCGGTTCTGATCGGCATCGGCGAAAATCAGATTGGGAGACTTGCCGCCGAGCTCCATCGAGTTGCGCTTCAGCGTGTCCGCGCCGTTCTTGATGATGATCTGCCCGGTCGTGGTCTCACCGGTGAAGGAGATGAGATTCACCTGCGGATGCGCGACGAGCGGCGCACCGGCACTCTCGCCGAAGCCGTGCACGACATTGAACACGCCCGGCGGCAGATCGGCTTCCTGTATGATCTCGGCAAGCTTGTTCGCACTCAAGGGCGACCATTCGGCTGGTTTCAAGATCGCGGTGTTGCCGGAGGCGAGCGCAGGCGCGACCTTCCATGTTTCGAGCATGAACGGCGTGTTCCACGGCGTGATCAATCCCGCGACGCCGACCGGGCGATAGGTGGTATAGTTGATCCACTCGCCGTCCACGGCATAGGCTTCGCCATGCAGATATTCGATTTGATCGGCGAAGAAATAGAAGTTGTCCGCGGCGCGGGGAATGGCGCCTTTGGTGATTTGGCGGCGCGGAATGCCGGTGTCCTCGATTTCCAGTTCAGCAATTTCCGCGGCGTGCTTGAGAATCAGATCGCCAATGCGGCGGATGCGGCGCGCGCGCTCCTTGATCGGCATCTGCGACCAGACCCCGCTGGCAAATGCGGCGCTGGCGGCAAGCACGGCACGATCAATGTCCGCGGGCTGGCCGCTGGCGACGTTGCCGATCGGCTCGTTGGTCAACGGCGTGAGAATCTCGAACGTCTCGCCGCCGAGCGACGGGACGAACCGATTATTGATGAAGTGGAGGACGGTGTGGGGCATGAAGAAAATTGAAAATTGAAAATTGAAGGCAGAAAATAAATCCCAAATCCAAGTCAGAGAAGAAAAACATGAGATCCTTCACCCCCTCGAAGACTTAGGGGTTCAGGATGACAAATCTTTAGTTATCTCGCCAACATCTTTGACACTGGCTCAGATCCCAGTTCAATCTTGTTTTCCAGCGCGCCGATTCGGTCAATCTCCATACGCATGAGGTCGCCGGGGTAAACGTGGGACAAGCCTTTGGGAGTGCCGGTCCAGATTTGATCGCCGGGTTCGAGTGTCATGATCATCGAGCAGTATTCGATCATCTCGGCGAGCGAATAAATCAGATTGTGCGTGTTGCCCTGCTGACGAAGCTCGCCATTGACCAGCGCGCGGATTTCGACATCCGTCGGATCGCCGAACTCGTCGGGCGTGACCATCCACGGGCCGCAGGGGCCGAACGTGTCCCAGCCCTTGCCGATCAGCGGCGGGCGAAAATAATTGCCGATGTGATCGCGCACAGTGACGTCGTTGCCGATGGTGTAGCCCGCCATGACGTCGAGTGCATCCTTCGCTTTGACGTGGCGGCACTGCCGGCCGATAATCGCGACGAGCTCGACTTCATAGTGCATGTACTGGCTGCCGGGCGGCATCAGCACCGTGCCGCCATGGCCGATGAGCGAGGATGTCGGTTTGATGAAGATCGCGGGCAGTTCGGGTTTGGCCAACGACAGCTCGGCGGCATGATCGGCGAAGTTAAGGGCGATGCCGATGATCTTGGACGGTTGCGACGGCGGCAGCCACGTCACCGCATCTGGTGAGTAATGCGCGCCGTCGGTGGCGATCAATTCGTTATGGTCGAAGCGGCCTTCGAAGATGCGGCCGGAAGCGGAGAAGCGGGCGAGTTTCATTTAGTAAACGATGAACGATGAACGATGAACGACCGACCCCTATCCCCGGCCCTTTCCCCACCGTGTGGAGAAAGGGAGAAGGAAGCGATGTCCAGAATGACAAGTTTATTGTGAGTGATTCTTGCGGCGGGGTCGTGTGATCGAGATGCTCTTGTTCTCAGATGATCGACCCCGCTCGGCGATTCTACTCGGTTAGGTTATATTGCCTCGCGACGGATTTCAATTTGCCGTAATTTGCCTCTGTAAGTGGCGCGAGGGGGAGGCGGACTTCGGGAGAAATTTTGCCCATCCAGCCGAGGATGGTTTTGACGGGGACGGGGTTGATTTCGAGGAAGATCGCGTCATTGAGCGGCAGCAGTTCATAATGCAGCTCACGAGCCTGCTCCCATTTTCCGGCTTGCGTGAGATTGTACACCTCGGCGACTTTTGCCGGCAGCAAATTTCCGGTGGCGCTGATGTAGCCCGCGCCGCCGATGGCGAGCACGGGAAAGCAAAGCAGCTCGATGCCGGAATAAACGAGAAAATCGCGTCCCATTTTGTGGAGCAGGCGATTGATGTGCTCGAAGTCCTTGTTCGACTCTTTGCAGCCGATGATGTTGGAACAGGCCTCGTGCAATCGCGCGACCGTGTCCGGCTCGATGTTGACCGCCGTGCGAGCGGGAATATTGTAGAGAATCACCGGAATCTCGAGCTGCGACGCCACGCTCTTGAAGAACTGGAAGAGTCCTTCCTGACTCGGGCGGACGTAATATGGCGCGATGAGCATCACCGCATCCACGCCAAGTTTCTCTGCGTACTTCGAGAGCGCGAGCGTTTCCTCGAAATTGTTGGAGCCGGTGCCGGGGATGAACGGCACGCGCTTGTTGATCGTTTGCGCGGCGAGTTCGATCACGCGCATGCGCTCGTCACGTGAAAGCGAGCTGGGTTCGCCGGTCGTGCCGGTGACGGAGATGCCGTGCGAGCCGCTTTGGATCTGCCACTCGATCAAGCTGGTGAACGCCCGCTCGTCGAGCTTGCCGCTGCGGAACGGCGTGACCATCGGGACAATTGAACCACGCATGAACTGGATATCCTAAATCTTCCTAATTGGCTCTATTATAGTAACATTTGAGCAAAAAAGAAAGCCGGAAGTCCGGCCTTGCTCCGTTGTGAAAGACATCACATCTGTAATGTCTAAGAGGGTTTTCGGGTAAGATAGTCAGGAAACAGACAGGCGACCGGAGGTCAGGCGTCTTGGATGCGGGGGGTGGTGGCGGCGGAGAGGCGGGCGTCGCGCTGCTGCATGACGTAAATCACAGCGAGGCCGCCGAGGATGAGGGCGGTGGCGGGATAAACTTCCGCGGTGATCGGCTCGTTCAGAATTAGCTTGCCGACGATGAGCGCGATGATGGGGTTGATATACGTGTAGGTTATCACGCGGGAGGCGGGCAAGCGCTTCAAGAGCCAGACGTAAATTGCGTAGACGAACGACGAGCCGATGACGATGAGATAGAGCAGGGATACCACGACGCGGGTGGAGAGGTCCGCATGCCACGACTCGCCGAGCAGTCTTGAGACAAGGAAGAACAGGAGCGACGCGCTCAACATCTGGATGGCGGTGGAGGTGAGGACGTCGGCGTGTTTGATGCGGGTGCGGGCGATCATCGAACCGACCGACCAGAAGAGCGGGGCGCCCATGGCCATGAGCACGCCGGGCAGCTCCGCATGATGGAGGTCGAGGCGCTTGTGGTGGAGCACGACGACGCCGGCCATGGCGAGCAGCATGCCGACGAGAGCGTACTTGCCGTAGCGTTCGTCCTTGCGGGCGAAGAACCAGCCGCCGATGAGCGCGGTCCACGCCGGGCCGGTAGCCACAGTGAGGGCCGTCAGGCCGGAATCAAGATAGACCTCGGACCAGGTGACGAGGCCGTTGCCGCCAAGCAGCATCAAGGCTCCGGAGAGGATGATGGCGCCGAACTCGCCGGCATTCTTCGGCAGGCGGGCGTTTTTTCGGAAGAGGACGGGGACGAGGATCAAGCCGGCCGCGAGGAAGCGGACCCCAGCCATGAAGTAGGGATCGAAGCCTTCGAGGGCAACCTTGATGGCGAGGTAGGTGGTTCCCCAGACGATGCAGAGGGTGAGGTAGCCGAGGGTGTTCTTCATGCTCTAAAGGATAGCGAAAATTCGGGTAGGGTTCAACCCGGAAGTTGCGGCTGAGGTCAAGCTCTCCTTATTTCTCCAATCCGCTCCTCGCTCCTCCTTTTTCCACCCACCTCTTGCCGAGTAGCAGGCCGATCGGGGTGATGATCGCGATGCAGCCATAGATCAGCCACATGGTGCCGCTGTCGGTGGGGCCGCCTTCGGGAAGGAATTTCTGGATCATGGTCCCGGAATAAAGACCGGTGGTGGCTTTGGCGAGGAACCACGGGATGCCGGCCAGACCCATGTACGCTCCCACTCGTCCGGCGGGGGCGAGGTTGGCCACGTATTCCAGAAAGCGGCTCGACCACAGCGCCTCGCCGAAAGAGAACATCACAACGTAGGTGATCAGCGTCCACAGATGAGGGCCGGGGACGAGAATGAACGTCGTCACTGCCGAGACGGCCGTGCCGATGATCATCATGTTCACGATCTTCATGTGCCGCGTCAGCGCGGCGAAGAGCGGGACGAAGATCACGATGATGACAGGATTCAGCCCCTGAAACCACTCGTAGCGCGCGCCGATGTTCTCCGGGAAGCAGCGCATCACATAGTCGGGCAGCGTCAGCCACTGGTGGGCGAAGAGCGTGCGTACGGGGAGGAGGATGAAGATAAAGAAGATGAAGCGCGTGTCGAGGAAGGGCAGCGCGCGGAATTTCTCCCAGGCCGTGCGCGTGTCGTGGGCTGCAGGCTTCACGTATTCTACGACGCGGTCGCGCTGCTCGACCTTGCGCGTGAAGAAGGCCAGGTTGCAGACGATCATCAGCACCGTGATGCCGATCATTGCCCAGAACACGCCCGAGATTCCCGTTTGCTCGCGGATGAAGGGCGAAGCGAACGCCTCGGCGGCAATGCCGAGATTCATGATCGCGTAAAGCAAACTATAGCCGATGGTGGCTGTGCGCGGGTCGGTAAATTCCTTCACACCCGCATACAGCGCCGGTTGGATAACGCCCTCGGCCATGCCCATCATCAAGAGTCCAGTCCAGAGCACGAGCGAGCCCATGCCGCCGGCGAGCGGACTGCTGACGAGGAACAACCGCCCCACAAGCACCACGACCAGCGAGAGCGTGAGGGCCTTGCGTACGCCGAGCTTATCTGAGATGAAACCGCCGCCGAACATGAACAGCGTCACCAGCCCCGTGAAGAAGGACACGGCGATGCCGGTGGCATGATCGGAAAAGCCGACGTCCTGCGAAACGAACAGGGTCAGCAGATTGAGAATGCCGAAATAGGCAATTCCGTCGCCGAAGTTCACGACGTTGACGAGCCAGAAGGCGCGCGAGGCCCCGAACAGAATGCGGAAATTGTCGCGCAGAGTCAGGGACGTTTCAGCGGCGGGGGGAGAGGGAGCGGCAGCGGTGGTGGTCGTCATAGAGGAAACGGGGTAGGGTGGTGACGTGATGGCGCAATCTACAGAATTTGGGGCAAAAAATCCAATAGCAACGAAAAAAAGCGGCCCGCGCGGGCCGCCTTTCACACGGGTTGAAGAAATTTACTGAGCCACGGCCCTCAGTTTGAAAAACATCCTTGGCTCTATGGTCTCAAGCAACAGGGACGTGTCCGGCGCGGCGACGGTCCAATAGTTGGTGAAGCTGCCGCCGGAGGCTGTATCGTAATAGACGCGGTATTCCGTCGCCCCGGTGATCGTTCGCCAGCGCAGGCGCAGGTTCTGACCGTTACCATCCGGCGAGGCCGTCAATTCCGCGGGGAGAGCAAGCGGCGGCATGTTGGCCATTTCATGAACAATAAGCTGCAATTCGCCGGGGTGCGTCTGCATGGACTGAGAATAATAGGTCGGCGGGTTCTCACGACTGTAAGTAGTGTTGGGAAGGTTCCCGAGCGGCAGACCGTTCACCCGCGTCCAGGGCGATTGGCCGAGTGTGGCCAGATTCACGAGATCGAGCGCGTGCTTGCACGGATACCACAGAGGCGGATAGTCGAAGCCCGGCCACTGGGCGTTGGGCGGCTGGGCATGGTCCCACTGAGCCTGCACGCGCAGGTAACGGCAACAGATGTTCCCGATGTACCGGGTGGCTTCGCGTTCGCTCCACCATTGCCGGTTTTCGTCGGAGGAGTCGCGGAAGATGCTCCAATGGTGAAAGACGCCGTAACCTTGGTTAATGCGGTCGTTGGATGTATCGCTATCGAGAGACCACGGCTCAAAGCACGTGACGTAACTTTCGGAGGGTCCCTCATTGTCCACGAGATATTTCACCTGCAGAAAAGCATAACGCCCGAGGCAGCCGGCACCCATGGTAATGCCATAGCTGTTGGTCACGACGCCGACGTTATCATCGTTGACGTTGCTGCGAGAGTGGGCAAATTCGATAATGGCCTTGAGGTCGTCCTGATGAATGAAGCCGTTGTAATCCTCCTGTCCTTCACTCGGATGAAGGATGCCACGACCTTCCGCATTGAAATGAAACTCGACGAATCCGGTCGCGGCGAGGTTCAGGACGGCGTTCTCCCCGGCGCCGGTTCCGCCGGGAACATTGATTGCCGCGGGAAAGGACTGGCCGGGATAAAGAGCGGCGCTGGGCTGGATTATTTTCACCCAAAGCTGGCTGCCGTTGGGTGCGGTGACGAGATAGCCCTGAATCACCTCCGTGGTGAACTGGGCATCGGCGGTGCCGACGACCGCGAGCAAGATCAACGCCGCGTAACGGAAGGTTGACTTACTGAAGCGATAGAAAAACGGGTACACGTTCGTGTTCTCCGTAAAGAACAAAGGTGTGGTGAAGCAACCGGTGCGCGATTCTGTGCTGTGACAAAACACGTCTTCAAGGGGCGATCGCGCCGGACGACACGGCCGTCACACGGAAAAACTGGGTTAGCGGAATAACCGGTACGTTAAGCACGGTGTCCGGCGCGGCCACCGTCCAGAAGTCAGCGAATGCGCCATCGGATTGCACGTCATAGTAGACTCGATATTCGGATGCCTGAGGCACCGCTGTCCATCGCAGCCGGACATCGTCCGCGCCGGCGAAGCAGATAGTCACCGTCGGCGCGTCCGGGATTCGGCTCGCATACCGAAGATTGGCGTCGTCGTACCAGAGGTTCCCGCTGCCGGATTTGTAGAGACACGTGCGCAAGGCTGTGGCGTTCGAGGGGACATCGGCGCGAAGGGAAAGGAGGGTCCACTCGCCCACGATAGAATCCACGGTTGCACCGGTGACTTCGGAAAGGTGAAGGGTATTCGGAGTGGTATCGGGATTCGCATACCAACGGATTCCCAGCAGGGGCTGGGCGTCGCCATCCATGTGCGCCCAGACGCGGAACTCGACGACGGTGTCGGGCGGCACAACGCAGTAGATGTGTTTGCCGTTGGTGGAAGGAGCAATGCCGCGGAGGTTCGGGTCCGTGACGAAGCGATACGCCCGGCGGCCGTGGCGGCGAAATGTAGAATCTTGTCCGTCCGCGGGATTCTGCGCACCGGAAATCGGAGCCCAGAAACGCTTGAATTCGACGATCTCCGTGACTCCGGCGGGCGAGGTCCAGTACATCACGCTATCGCGCGTTTCAAAGGTTCCGTTGGGAGGATAGGAGATATTTCCCAGACTCTCCCAGGTGACAAAATCCTGATACATTTCATCCATCGTTTGATAGACCGCCTGACCCGACGTGACAAGCTCATCGAGTCGGGTCAAGAGCGAATCCCACGCGTGAAGCTCCGCATAGTCGAAATTGGGTCCGGACTTGAATTCATAATCGTGGACGGTGAGATAGCAGACATTGATGCGTTCCGGATCTCCGGCCAGCCAGTTCTCATGCAGGAGAGAATCCACGAGCGCGAAACTGACGCCTTCATTCGGATTCATCCGGCCCGAAGCGGCGCCGTCGGGAAGAACGACCATCGCCCCATTGTAGAAGTTATCCATGACACCGCCGGTGTAGCTGCAGGTGAGGTCGTGGCCGGCACGCCACGGGTTTACGGCTGTGCACCAGGCGTGTCCGCCGGTGGGTCCGCCCGGCGGCTGGAAATTGTTCCAGCCGGTGACCCAGAGATAACCTGTGGTTGACAGGGCCGGAATCCAGCGCAACGGAGGCTTGGTGCTCCAGAGACCGCAAACGCCGCGAAGCTGTTGTCCGGTTACGGCGACCGTCGTATCGCGGCGACGATCGGCGGCTAATGCATACTGAGCGTACGTCAGATTGGCTTCGGCCACATTATCCTCGGAATACGGTGGGCAGAACTTGTCGCGGAAGCCCGGCCCATCAGCGGGAAAGTGGATGTGGGAGCCGATGGAGATCACGTCCGGATGCAGCACCATGTAGGGCGCTGATCCCCGCACGCTTGGTCCTCCCCAGAGTGGCGTGCTCAAGGCATTGCCGAGACCCATTTCAAAGGTGATCTTAGCTCCGTGTCGAGCGAAGATTTCCATCAGGCTGTCCATCACGACGCAGGTGGAGAGATAATCCTGTTGTCCGTTGGGAGTGCAGGGGCGGTTCGTCTGCGGCTCGTTGTGCAATTGCAGGCCAATACGCAACAGACCGTCGCCGAACACGAGGTTTGAGAAAAGGAGACAGGCCAACACGCTCAGTCTTCTTACACAACGCAGAGATACTTGCATCCGTTCTCCGGAACAGTATTACGCGGTCAGTAGTGCTGTACGCCGCTACTCAGCAGTCACATAGTAGAAATAGCTCCACGGACGAGAGGCGAAATCGGGATCGCTCCAGGCCGTAGTCGCGACGGTGGCTAACCGTGTTGCAGGCGAGGCGGGCGTGGGTGCGCCGTAAACGTGATACTGCGTTGCGCCGGCCGAGGGCTGCCAATGGAGCTGAAGCACGCCGCCACCGAAACTGATGACGAGAGCGACCGGAGGCAACGGCGGAGCAGCGACGCCGAGAGCATATTTCCACATCGAGTAGCCGTGCGTGCCGGCGACGAGATCGCGCGCGGAGGTCAACTGGAGATCGAAAACGGAACTCATCGGCAAGCCGTCGCCGAGCACTGACCAATGCTGGCCATCATCGGCAGAGTAGAACACGCCGAAGTCGGTGCCGACATACAAATAGGACGGATAGAGCGGATCCACGATGATGTCATTGACCGGCGCTTCGGGTAAGCCCTGGCCGATCTCGGTCCACGTCGCGCCGTAGTTGCGGCTGCGGAACAGATGCGGCAGATAATCCACTTCCTTATACCCCGAGAACGCGACATAGACAACAGATGCGGAATCGGGATGAGCGGCCACGCGAGTGCACCAGCGATTGGGCAGCGCGGCGGAAATGTCTGTCCACACAGCGCCGCGACTGGTGCTCACCCAGACGTGCGAGTCGTCGGTGCCGCAGTAGATTACATTGGAATCCACGGGGCTGATGTCGAGCGTGGTGATGGTGCCGAAGGTGAGATTTCCGCCGCCGGGACCGCTGGTGAGATCGCCCGAGAGCGAGGTCCATGAACTGCCGCCGTTCTGCGAGCGCCAGATGCGATAGGTGCCGCAATAGAGCACGTCGGGATTGTGCGGATCCATGGCGTAAGGCATGGACCAGTTGATGCGATCACCGCCGAAGCCGGAGGTGATGTCCGTCCACGTATTGCCGAGGTCCGTGGATTTGCCGAGGCCGCCGTTCTGGTACTCGGCATAGATTACGTTGCTGTTGCGCGGATCCACGAGGCAGTAAAAACCGTCGCCACCATATAGAATATCCCAGCCATCAGTGGCTCCGGTCAACGTGCGCGGGGTGCTGTTGTCCTGTGTGCCGCCGTACAGGCGGTGCGGCAATTGGGGATCAGAGGTGATGGCGTAGAACTGCGTGATCGGCAAGCTGGTGAACCGCGTCGAAGTGGAGCCGGAATTGGTGGAGATGTTTACGCCGCCGTCATGGCCGCTGAGCACGTGCGTGGGAGTTGCGGGATCAATCCAGAGCGCGTGATGATCAACATGCGCGCTGCCGAACGATGTGCTCCACGTGTTGCCGGCGTTGGTGCTGCGGAACATGTTTACGCCCTGCACATAAACAATGTCCTGATTGGTGGGATTTACCTGAACCTGACCGAAATACCAGCCAAACGAGCTGTAGAACGTGCCGGACGGATTCGCGGTTTGTGTCCACGTGGCGCCGGCGTCGTTGCTGCGCCAGATTCCAAGCAAACTGCCGGGATGATTCGCAAAGACAGCGTACAAACGATTCGGGTTTGAAACGGAAATCGCGATGCCGCCGCGCCCAGTGGTTGCGCCAGTGGGAAGGCCGCCGGCAAGCAGACTCCACGTGTCGCCGCCGTCGTTGCTGCGCCAGATGCGACTGGTGATGCCGCCGGCTTGACGCTGCGTGTTGCGGCGAATGCGCTCCCACATGACCGCATACAGCGTGTCAGGTTGTCCGGGACGCAGCGCGACATCAATGCAGCCGGTGGAATCGGTGACGTACAACAATCGCTGCCAGGTGTTGCCCATGTCAGTCGTGCGATAGAGACCGCGCTGCGGATTCGTGCCAAAGAGTTCACCGGCGGCGACGAACACGCGATTGGGATCGCTGGGATCTACGACGATGCGGCCGATCGTGCGCGAAGAGTCCAGACCTTTGTGCGTCCATGTTTGGCCGCCGTCTTCGGTCAGATACACTCCGTTGCCTTCGTAGCTGTCGCCGGACGCGTTAGCTTCGCCGGTTCCCAGCCAGATGCGATTGGCGTTGGACGGATCCATCGCGAGCGCGCCCGTCGAGAGCGCGTAATCCGCCTGAAAGACATTTGCGAAATTCAATCCGCCGTCTGTGGATTTAAAAACCCCGCCGACCGCGGCGGCAGCAAAAATCGTCTGTGGGGCGGAGGAGTGTGCGGCGAGTGCGGTGACGCGGCCGCCGACATTTGTCGGCCCGGCAAACGTCCACGGCTGGTCGAGCGCATGAGCGCGGCGCTTGAGCGCACCGGCTTGCGCTTGCGCCTGCGAAACGGCGGCGTAATTCAACTCGCCATTCGCACCGATGCGCTGCGCCATGAACCAATCGCTGGGCGCTGTGTCCTTCGCTTCCTCGTGACCTTCCGTCTCTGTGACGTCAGAAAGACTCAGGTCGAAGCGCGGGCCGGCGACGATGGCGGCGAGCAAGGCGCAGCTAACGATTACAACCAGCAGATAGCGAGACATAGGCGAGCGATGTTAAGAGTAAATCAGTCGCGGCGAAGCGGCGGCGCGATGTAGAAAACGGCTGCGGAGAGCGATGCAATGTTGCTGTAGTAAGCGATGACGGTGTAGTAATGTTGCAGGCTGACGTTCACGACTTCGGAATGCACGAAGCAAGTGTCGGAGGTGGTGCCGATGAGCGTGGACGGATCACCCATGGTTGAGTGTGCCAATATCTGATAACCGTCCGCGAACAACGGAAAACCGGTGGCCGTGCTATCGGAGCGCGGCCAGCAAAGCTGGATGCTGCCGGGAGTCACGAATGAAATCACGACTCCATTCACCGCTTGCGGAATTGCGCTGCCGAAACCGGTGACGGAGACCCACGCGGTGTCGGCGTTATAGGCATTGCTGACCACCCCGACGCTGCAGATCGCGGCGCCGGCGTCCAGGGGGCGAAACTCCACCTTAATCGTTGCATTGGCGTGGCCGCTGATCGTTGAGTCGGAAGCAAACAAAACGTGCGCGGAAGGGGAGCTGCTGACGAAGCCGGAGATCAGCAGCGTGGAATTACCGTCGTTGTGGCAGTTGAGGGTGAGCGTGTCGCGAACGCCGACAGCGAGCGTGTCGAAGCCGAGGGAATCGGGGGTCAGCGTGAGCGCCGCACCCGAGCCGGAGCCGCGGACTTCGATATGCGAGCAGCCGCGGTTCGTGCGCAGCGACAGAATGGAAGAATAGGTCGTCGCGGAATTCGGCGTAAAGCTCACGCGCAGCGAGCAGACGGCGCCGGGAATCAGATCGAGGTTCGTCGGCACATTACTGAGCGAAAAAACAGACTGAGGCAATGTGGCGCCCTCGATGTGCAGCGTGTCGGAGGCGGAGACATTCTGATACCCCTCCCAGCGAGACTCGGTTTGATGCACGGCGACGCTGCCGATGTTCAGCAATGTGGGATTGGGCTGCAGCAGCGTTTCCATCGGCGGCAGCTCGAGCGACTGGAGCAGGGCGACATACGCGGGGCGAAAATAATCGAGCGCGTGCTGATAGTTGGCAAAGGTGACGCCGCCGGGGAGAGCGGTGAGATAGAAGGCGCCAACGCTGTCTTGGATGGCATCCGGCATTTCATCCATCTCAATGTGCACGAAATTTTCCGGATCATTGTAGTCGTCGTGTCCGGCGTGCGAGTACTGCATCTGGCGGTTTTGGCCGTAGCCGCCGAGGTCGTTATTCTGCGAGATCGTCGGCGATGTGCCTTGATACTCGTAACCGCCTTCGTAGAAGAGACTGTAGTAGTTGCCGATGGTGACGTTGGGATGGTTGCCGCACAGATTCGCGGGGACCGCAATGTACGGCGTGAAGCTGATCATGTCGTTATAGGCGCAGCGATCGAGGATCGGCTCATTCGGGTAGCTGTCGTCCGCGCCGGCAGAGACGACCAGCGATTTGCGATTCGGATGCGTCTCGCTGTCGTAGCTGTGGAGTTGCAGGGTGAAATCGTCGGCGTGAGCATCCACGAAGGCGCGATGGGCGGCGTGAAAGACGGTACTGGATACACGCGAGGGATCGGACAAGGACTTCGTGTTATCGTAGGTGCCTTGCTCGGTCCAGAGCACTTCGCGGCCTGCGCCGGCAATCATCAGGCCGCCCGCATTCCACGATTGAAAGATATCAGTGGCGATCCACGGCGTGACAAAATCATCCTCCGGGTGCGGGGCTTCGATCAACACATTGCCGCGCGCCGCTTCCGGAGCAAAGACGTAGATGCCCCAGCCGCAACTGAAGCTGCCGCGCACGTCGTCGGTGCTGTCGGCGGGCGTCCGCTGATCATCGTAGTAGGCAAGGTTCAGATGCTCGCGGAGGATGTAATAGACGCGCGTCGTATCCGCGAAGACAACCAGATCGTACACGGAATCAAGCGACGCGGCGGTGAGCAGCGAATCCACCCGCTGGGTGTCGGCGGCAAAGAAGGCGGTGAAGATATTGTACCACTTGTCAATCGGGGAGTCGCCCGTACCGGTGTCCGCGAGCGCGATGAAGCTGCCGAAGCCGTCGAGTTGCGGATCGAGTGAGACCGGGCCGTAGTCATTGTAGTTGTTGCGCGCGATGCCCTCGGAGATATGCGAGATCCAATTATCATACACGCAATCGGGGCAGCTTCCGCCGAGCAGACCGCGCAGCGTGCCCTGCTCGTGCAGAATGTCAGCATGAGCGAAAGCGCCTCCGAACGAGGCGGTAGCAAATGCGGCAAAAATAAGTATCAAGACGCGCGGAGTGGAGGACATGGCAGAATCAGATGTGATCACGTTGTTCTATGGAATCTCGCATAACAGGGCAAGCGTACGGGTTACCGATAACGCACCAGCATACTAATGTAGCCTCACGCCAGGCGAATGTCAAGGGGAATGCACAAGGAAGGCGATTTAGAAAGCAAACGACCCGCCGAGATGGGCGGGTCGCCAGGAGATCATTTCATACCGATGTCAAACTCGAACAGCAACTTCAACGGTCGGTTTGACGGTTTTCTTTGCGTCCACGACGGCAAAGGCGGCAACCTGGACGATGGCACCGACGTCGGCGTCGCGTTGAAGGACGTGGATGGGCTTGCTCATGCCCATCAGGATCGGGCCGATCGGTTCGGCGCCGCCGAGTTTGACGAGTAGCTTACCGCAGATGTTCGCGCTGGCCATATCGGGGAAAATGAGCACATTGGCGGGACCGCCATGAAGAGCGCTGAACGGGAAAGTCGTGTCAATGATGTTCGCGTCCACCGCGGTATCGGCCTGCATTTCGCCGTCCACGACAATGTCCGGGCGGAGGTGATGCACGATCTCCGTGGCCTTGCGCACTTTCTTGGCGAGGGGATGGTTCACGCTGCCGAAGTTCGAGAAGCTGAGCATGGCAACGCGGGGTTCGACGGCAAAGTTGCGCTTGACGGTATCCGCGGACAGAATGGCGATTTCGGCCAGATCTTCCGCCTCATTGCGATCGATGTTCACGGCGGCATCGGCAACGAAAATGGTGCGATCCTTGAAGAGCATCGCGTAGAGCGCCGATACATTCTTCACGCCCGCCGCTTTCGGAATGAGCTGCAAGGCGGGGCGAATCGTATCGGAGTAATGCTGGGCCACACCCGCGACCATCGCGTCGGCATGACCGGTGCGCACCAGCATGGCGGCAAGGTAGGTGGGATCTTTCAGCATCTTGCGCGCTTCGCTGCGCGTGATGCCTTTGCGCTGGCGATGGCGCCACAACTCTTCGACATACTCGTTCATGTCGTCCGGCGGGATGTGCCTGGGGTCTACGAGGACGCAACCCTCGAGCGACAGGTTGAACTGTGTCTTCCAGTCGGCGATGACCTCCGTTTTGCCGATGAGAATCGGAGTGCCGATTCCCTCTTCCACAATCATGTCGGCGGCGCGCAGAATGTTCGGGTGTTCGGCTTCGGGGAAGACGATCCGCTTGGGGTTCATCATGGCGCGGTTAATGAACATGCGCGTGATCTCGCGGCCGTGACCGAGCAAAGATTCGAGGCGGTCGCGATAGGCCTCGAAGTTCTGAATCGGTTTGCGGGCCACGCCGCTTTCGCAAGCGGCCTTGGCGACGGCGACCGCTTCCCAGAGGAGCACGCGGTGATCCACCGGCTTCGGAATCAAGTAGTTCTTGCCGAATTGAATGCGCTCCACGCCGTAGGCCCCGCAGACGTAGTCGGGAACATCCTCTTTAGCCAGTGCCGCCAAAGCGTGAGACGCGGCCATCTTCATCTCTTCGTTGATCTGGGAGGCGTGAGTATCGAGCGCGCCGCGGAAGATGAAGGGGAAGCCGAGCACGTTGTTGACTTGATTCGGATAGTCGCTGCGCCCTGTGGCCATGATCACGTCGCGGCGGGCGTCCATCGCATCGGGATAGGAAATCTCGGGGTCAGGATTAGCCATCGCGAAAACGATGGGAGTGGCGGTCATCGAGCGTACCATGTCCTTGGTCACGGTGTTGGCGACGGAGCAGCCGCAGAAGGCGTCCGCATCGCGCAAGGCCTCGGCGAGCGTGCGGCAATTCGTTTCGGCGGCGAAGCAGGCCTTGTACTTGTTGTATTTGGGATGCGCGGGGTCGAGGTCCTCGCGGCCGTGATACAACGCCCCTTTGGTGTCGCAGAGAATGATATTCTCGTGCTTGACGCCAAGCTTTTCCCACATTTTGGCACAGGCGATGCCCGACGCTCCCGCGCCGTTAAAGACGACGCGAATTTGCGTAATGTCCTTGCCGGCGATTTCGCAGGCATTGATGAGCGCCGCGCCGGAGATAATGGCGGTGCCATGCTGATCGTCATGGAACACGGGGATGTTCATCGTCGCCTTGAGCTGCTCTTCGATGTAGAAGCAGTCGGGCGCGGCGATGTCTTCGAGATTGATGCCGCCAAAAGTGGGCTCGAGCATTTGCACGGCGCGAATGATCTCGTCGGGATCATGCGAATCGAGTTCGATATCGAAGACGTCCACGTCGGCAAAGCGCTTGAAGAGCACACCCTTGCCTTCCATCACCGGCTTGCCGGCCAGCGCGCCGATGTTGCCGAGGCCAAGCACGGCGGTTCCATTCGAGATAACGGCGACGAGGTTTTCGCGCGCGGTGTACAGAAAAACGAGTTCAGGATTCTCCTGAATCTTCAGGCAGGGCGCGGCGACGCCGGGTGAATAGGCAAGAGCGAGATCGTGTTGCGTACGGCACGGTTTGGTAGGCACAACTTCGATCTTGCCTTTGCGTGCGCGGGCATGATATTCGAGGGCTTCTTCAAATAGGTTCATCAGACTATCCTCAGGGTAGAATTGCGAAGTAAGTCAGTACTTTAAAAATACTGATTTTATGGCGGAAAATCAAGATAATTTTTTCACATTATGGGGAATTCCAAGCTCTTAGAAGCTATAAAAACAGGAGATAAAACATGACAGGGGAGGGACACTTCTGATGACTGGCCCTGCAAGCCGCGCTTTGGGCCGCGAACAAGGCGACGGACAGGGGGCAAGAGGACGGAAAAAGATGGCGTTAGGTTAGACGACAGCAAGAGAGGCCTAAAGACCTCTCTTGCTGTGAGGTATTCGCGGATGTCGCGACGCAGAAAGCCTACATCCGTTTCATCACCACCAGGCATTCGGTGAGAATGTCGTGAAGGCCTTGCTTGCGCGCGGTGAAGGCGGCCATGATGAAGCCGATGTTGAATATCATGTGCGAGAGAATCTTAGCCAGATTGCGCGCCAAGGCGCGGAGGAACGAGACGCGTTGGCCCTGCAAGTCCGTGACGACAATGCCGATCAGCAGCTTGCCCGGCGTGGCTTGGAGGCGGGAGCTTTCGAACAGGGCAAAATACAAGACATGGACGATAACCACCAGCGCAATCAGCCACAGCCAGCCGAGGATGAACGTGACAATGGTGAGCGGAAAGTCTTCCGGGCTAAGTGAATTGCTGCACAGTGAAATGATTGAGGGGACCATAAAGGCGAGAATGATGATCGAAAAGGGAACCCCAATAATCACACGATCTACGACATAAGCCACGAAGCGACGCCAGAAGCCGGCATATTCCACGGACTTCGCCGCGGGCATGGCGGTCACGGGCAAAAGAGGAACGTTTCCGAGCGTTTGCAGCGACGCGCCGCAGCGGGCGCAGAACTTGGCGTCGTCAGGGTTGGGAGACCCACATTGAGAACAATACATGTTTGGTCCCTTTGAATTGGGGATGAAGAGGCAAATTCTGAATGCGGGATCACAAAGAGGAGCACAGACCCGTCTTTCTGTCTTCAGCTGACAGCGGATGCAACTCCAATGTATCTTTGGTCAGGCCGCACTTCTCAGCGTCGCCGTGTCACATGTGATCCACCCTATAGAAGCCCAGTTGATTCACCTGCTCACCGACACAGCGGCCCGCCACCAGACCTTGATTATTGCCGTTACGATAATGAATGCCGCCCAAGAGGCGAGAGAGCGCCGCTTCCTCGGCGGCCTGACTGAGCGTGGAGTAAGAGCGCGGGGCAAATCCGCGATAATCGTGAGTGTGATCCACGAATGCGCAGCTCAATCCCATCAGGCCTTCGAGCGCAATCTGGCAAGCGCCGGAGCACGAGGAGTGACCCGACGTGTATTCCGGGAAATTCGGGGTGGGCCACGACGGAACCCACGTGGAATCAATGTAGCGGTTAATGTACGTCACCGGACGAATCACCGCGAATTGATACTTCACTTTCCAGCATTCGATGAAGGCATCATGCATGGCGATGGAACTGCGCGCATAGCACTCGGCGGCTTCGGCGAGGTTCATGTCATACTGGTCGGAGAGCAGCCCAGAAATGGACCACCAGTGGCCGGCCGGCGCGCCGGTGGAACCGGGCACATCCGCCCAGAACGCGGCAATGACGCTGTCTTCAGGCGTTTCATTCTCCTGCACGGTTACCACTTCCAGCGCTTCCTGATAGAATTGGGAAGACGGATTCGTGGAAAACTCGTAAGGCAGTGGTGGCTCGCATTCGAAATCCGATCCACTGCGTTCCAGCGTAAACGTGCGCATGCTTCCCCAGCAAGGTTCATGGGCCGGTTTGAACGCGGGAGGAGTGGGGACCCAGTATTGATCTCCAACCGGAGGCGTCCACGAGCAGTTGTGGTTCTGTGAGTATCCGTCGGCGTTTGCCCAGTCCACGAGCGCCGCGCCCAAAGCCTGGCCATAGGATTGCGAACGCGTGAACACGGACTGCTCGACGGTGCCTTGCAAGATGTTATTCCAGTACGCTTCATACGCTATGATAGAATCACGGGTGGACTGGTGCGGCCCGCCCGTGAACAAGGCTTGCATCATCGCGGCTGAGGTTGCGTTCAGGACTGTCGGCCAATGGTACTCGGCATTTGCATCAGGTTGAGGCAGCGAGGTCAGATCGGTGAGTTGATTGGCGAGCGACATTCGTGAGCTATCGCCCTGAACCACGGCTTCGTAATACGCGACACCCATGTAGCCGTAGATGCGCGACGCCGGCGCCGGACCCACCGTGTCCGCCTTCACCATTCGATAGCAGAAATCCGACCATTGGCGAATGGTCTCCGGGCCGTACGTATCGGCGCCGGGGGATTGCGGCGGCGGGGTTCCGCTTTGGTCATCGTCCTCAGCGCATCCTGAGATCATTAGCAGCAAACCAAGTGCAGCGGCGGCGAACAGCACCGTCCATTTCGACGCGACCTGATACCGAATGTACATCGCCGTTCCTCTCCTCCAGTCGGGGGTGCATATAGTGCAATATACGAGGGTCGAGGCGCAAGGTCAAGATCGGGCGCGAAAAAAGGCGAGCTGTCCGCTCGCCCTTCTTATAATCGCCGCGGGCAACAGCCCTACTTGCCGGGGTTGCGATATTCTTTTTGTGCCTCGGGCATGTGTTTCTGGAGGTCCTTGATGCGCCGGCTGTCCAACGGGTGGGTGGACAAGAATTCCGGCGGACGACCGCCTTGACGATCTCCCCACGTCTTAAAGCGCTGCCAGAAGGCGACCGCTTCCTGCGGGTCGTAGCCGGCGCGTGCCATGAACATCAAGCCCATGTAATCCGCTTCCAACTCCTGCTTGCGGCTGAACGGAAGGGAATATCCGATCGTCGTGCCGACGCCGTAGGCGGCCATGGCAAGGTCCATGGTCTGTTGCGGCTTGTTTCGCAGTGCGATGGCCAATCCTGCGCCGCCAAGCTGGAGCAGCAGTTGCTGGCTCATCCGCTCTCCGCCGTGGCGCGCGACCGCATGCCCGACCTCATGGCTGATGACCGTTGCCAAGCCGGGATCGCTTTGCGTAATAGGGAGGATTCCACTATAGATGCCGACCTTGCCGCCCGGCAAGCAGAAAGCGTTGACGGTGTTCGGCGCGCTAAACAAGACAAATTCCCAGCGCGCCTGAGGGAGGCTGACTGAGTTCGCGATTCGTCGTCCCACTCGCTCGACTTCAGCAGCCGCATTGTGATCCGTCGAGACCGGCGTCTGCTGCTTGAGCTTCGTAAACGCCTGCTCGCCGAGCTGCACCTCTTGGTCAACCGGGACGAGGCTTAATTCCCTGCGACCCGTCACCGGGTTGGTGTAGCAGGTGACAAGTCCTGCGCAGAGCAATAGAGCGATACTAAGGGCCCAGAAAAAGCGGCCAGAGTTTTTCATCTGTATTTTCTCCGCATGGAATACCTTTCAAACACAGAAAGTGCGCTCTTGTTCCTCTTGGACATAATGTACCCAGCCGGGTTGACTAATTCAAGAAAATCTCATATATTCGCATATTCTTGCGAATATAAGAAGATGTCTGATTCACCCACTAAGAAGCTGAAGTCGCTGGCCGATGCCGGACGACTGCGGGTTCTGGGGCTAATTGCAGCCACCGGCGAGCTTTGCGTATGCGAAATCGAGCAGATTCTTGGACTTACCGTATCCACGGCTTCCCGAAATCTGCGAGAATTGGAGGGGGCTGGGTGGCTAGCCAGCCGACGGGAAGGACGGTGGATCTACTATCGGCTGGCCGAGCTGGAGCCGAATTGGGATCAAGTGAGGCAGAGCGTGCTGGAGGTCTTCGCGCAGATGCCTGTGGCACAAGAAGACTTGAAGCGGCGAGATGTCGTGTTATCGTCGGGGCGGCGTGCGTTATGCGCTCCTCCCGTAACTCTGGAGAAGCTCTATGAACAACTCGATCAGTCTGCCCCGTAAGGCGCGGCTTTCCTTTCTCGATCGCTATTTGACGCTGTGGATTTTCCTGGCGATGGCGGTCGGCGTGGCGCTGGGGGCATGGGCGAAGGCGGTGCCGGAATTAATCACCCAGTGGTCCGTGGGAACGACCTCGATTCCGATTGCTGTCGGCCTCATCTTGATGATGTACCCGCCGCTGGCAAAGGTAAAATACGAAGAATTGGGCGAAGTGTTCCGCAATCGCCGCCTGCTGCTCTTATCACTCGTGCAGAACTGGCTAATCGGGCCGGTGCTGATGTTCGGCTTAGCCTTGCTGCTTCTTCGTGACCAGCCGCATTACATGACGGGGTTGATCCTGATCGGGCTGGCGCGGTGCATTGCGATGGTCATCGTGTGGAACGAACTGGCGCGAGGGGACACCGAATTCGCGGCCGGACTGGTGGCGCTGAATTCGCTCTTTCAAGTCTTCTTCTACTCCCTCTATGCGTATGTCTTCATCACGGTGCTGCCGCCGCTGTTCGGACTGCCGCGCTTTGAAGTGGATATCACCATTGGGCAGATTGCGAAGAGTGTCTTCATTTATCTGGGGATTCCGTTTCTTGCCGGGATGTTGACGCGGCTGCTGCTGGTCAAATGGCGCGGCAAGGAATGGTATCATCGGTCTTTCATACCGCGCATCAGCCCGATCACGTTCATCGCCCTGCTGTTCACGATTGTGGTGATGTTCTCGCTGAAAGGGGATCTGATGCTCGCGCTCCCGCTCGACGTGCTGCGCATTGCCGTGCCGCTCGCGATTTACTTTGTGGTGATGTTCTTCATCTCGTTCTGGATGGGGAAACGAACGGGAGCCGGATATTCCCAGACGGCGTCCCTCTCGTTTACGGCGGCGTCGAATAATTTTGAATTGGCGATTGCCGTGGCCGTGGCGATGTTCGGAATCAATTCGGGAGAAGCGTTCGCGGCGGTGATCGGGCCGTTAGTCGAGGTCCCGGTGCTGGTGCTGCTGGTGAGCGTGGCGTTGAAATTTCAGCAGAAGTATTTCTCCAAAGAGCCTGCGGCAAAGGAAAGAGAATGAAGAAACAGGTGTTGGTGCTGTGTACGGGAAACTCGTGCCGGAGCATCATGGCGGAAGCGCTCATCAATCATGATCTGGGGGACAAATGGGAGGCGTATTCGGCGGGAGTGGAGCCAGCGGGGAAGGTTAACCCGCGCGCGCTCGTCGTACTTGCGGAAATCGGATTAGATATTTCCGCATTGCGCTCAAAGTCGGTGGATGAGTTTCTCGGGCGGAACGACTTGGATTTGGTCGTGACGGTGTGCGATCATGCGCGAGAGACCTGCCCGGTGTTTCCAGGACCGGTGAAGCAGATCCATGTGTCGTTCGAAGATCCGTACCGCTATACGAATGCGCCGGATGAGATTGCGTTGACGAAGTATCGCGAAACGAGAGACAAGATACGGAATGAACTATTGCCTATCTTGAGCGCAAAGAAATAAGAAGAAGGCTCCGGTGACGGAGCCTTCTTCGTTCCAAAAGAGTCTGAGAAATCAGCGAGAGACCAGCGGGCGCTCCATACACATGACGTGTCCAAGTGTGGTGTACTCGGCACCGCCGAAGCGTCCGAGCGGGCGCAGCGATTCCGGATCAACGGTGCCGTTCGCGCGCAGCAGCTCGGGTCGGACATGAAAGCGAACAACTTGCCCCAGTACCATCGTGTAGCCGGTGCCGTTCACACGCATGAGCTGGGTGAACTTGACTTCCATCGTGGCTTTCGCCTCGGCGACGCGGGGCGGTTTGACGTCGGTGGACGGCAGCATCGTCAGGCCGGCGCGCTCGAATTCATTCTCGCCGTAGGGCCAATCGCCGGAGGTGAGATTCATCGCTTCGGCCAGCTCTTCAGAGACAATATTAAGAACGAACTCTTTCGCAGCGATGATATTGCGGAGCGTGTCCTTCTCTTCCCCGCGGCGTTTTCCAATGGAGAGCATCACCGTGGGCGGGTTGCCGCCGACGGCATTAAAGAAAGAAAACGGAGCGAGGTTCACGTTTCCTTCTTTGCTTATCGAGGACACCCAGCCGATGGGGCGCGGCACGACCACGCTGATGAGCAATTGATAGGCTTCGCGCGGCGACATTTCCGATGCGACAAAGGACAGGTCGCGAATCTCTTCGAGTGCTTCCATGACAAATCTCGCTTTCTATTATGAGGTGAGAGCGGATACCATCCGCTGAACCTCGATAATTTCGTCGGGGTTGATGGTATGCTCCATGTGGCGGTGAGGATGGGCACGGTTCATGCGAGGGCGACGGCCCTCTTCCACACCGGGAGAGTCACTTTAGGCAGCCGCGCTTGGATCTGAGGACGGTATTGTTCGTACCATGGCGGCAATTTGAGCGATGTGCCTAACTCCTCCAAGGATTCATCTGCCGTAAAGCCGGGACCGCGAGTCGCCAGCTCCACGATGTGACCGTCCGGATCGTTCGTATAGATGCTGTGAAAGTAGATGCGGTTTGTCACCGGCGAGACATTGAGACCCGTCTTTATCAACTTCTCACGGAAGTGCAACTGCGTTTTGTCATCCGGCACGGCCAGCGCGAAGTGATGCGTTACTCCGGCGCCCACGCGGGCACGGCGCATCCGGTCTTCGCTGTACTGAAAGTAGCTGACAAGCGTGCCGGGGCGGCCGTCGCCAGCGCCCCAGAACCAATGGGCGGCGGTGGAATCGTCAAAGTTGGCGGCCATCTTCACGCGGCGCATGCCGAGCAGGCCATGAAAGAACTCATGTGTACGCTCAAGATCGGTACAGAACGCGGAAATATGATGCATGCCGAACATGAGTGCCATCTCTGAAGTGATTTCGGAAACAGGCTCCGGCCAGGTTTCGCTTTTGGCGCGAGAGTCCTCGCGTGCGGGAGGAGTGATGACAAGCGTGCCCAGCTCATCCATGCGTTCGTCGAGTGTGAAACCGGGTTCCGTGGTGGCGATTTCGATGTGTGTGCCGTCCGGATCCTGAAAATAGATGGACTGAAAATAGCGGCGATCGAAAGGCCCATCTACGCGGATGTTCCGATCCGTCAGGCGGCGTTTCCAGCGCAGCAGATTCTCGTAGCCGTGAACGGTGAGCGCGAAATGATGCGTGCCGCCGATGCCGGCACGGCCATGCGGAGCGCCGGGCCAGACAAAGAAAGTAATCGCCGAGCCGGGCGTGCCGCGCTCATCTCCAAAGTAGAGATGATAGCTTCCCGGGTCGTCGAAATTCACGGTGAGTTTGATCAGGCGCAATCCCAGCGTTTGCGTGTAGAAATCAATCGTACGCTGGGCGTCAGAACAGATCAAGGTGATGTGATGCAGACCTTCGATTCTCATTGTGCTTCTGGAATCATCTTTCGGGAGCCAGGGAGGCCGGACGTTTGTCCGGCCTCGCCACTGTGCAGATCACCGATCAGTTTTCTGGTTGCTTCACAAATTCCACATCAAGCGTGATTGTGACCTCATTTCCGATGACCACGCCGCCGGCCTCGAGAGCCGCGTTGTAAGTCAATCCGAAATCGGCGCGACTGATAATCGCGGTTGCCGTGGCGGCGGCACGTGTGCCGCCCCACGGATCTTTGACTGTGCCCGCGAGACCGACCACATCAAAAGCGACTTCCTTGGTGACGCCGCGGATGGTGAGCTCGCCGGTGAGCAGGTAGTGTCCCTCGCCGGTTTTCTTCGTGCTTTTCGACTTGAACGACAGTTTAGGATACTTTTCCGCATCAAAGAAGTCCGCCGACTTCAAGTGTGCATCCCGCTTCTCATTGCGCGTGTTCACGGAAGCGGCGTCGGCAGTTGCTTCGACGCTTAACGCCTCGGATTGGCCTTCTTCAAAGGATAGGGTTCCCTCAAACGTGGTGAAGTCGCCGCGTACAGTAGAGATCATCAAGTGCTTGACGCTGAAAGAGATTACAGAATGGGCGGGATCCACGTTCCAGGTCGCGGCGGGGGCGGTGGCGGCCAGGGCGAATAACGCAAGGCCGATCATCAGGCGGGACATGTTCTTCATGTGAGTTCCTTGCTCGATTAGAGGGTGCAGAATAAATAAGGTGTAGAGAGAGAATCAAAAATCATACGGTCTGGGCAGCAACGCCGGTGCCGAGCTTGCGGCAAAGGACGGCCAATTGCTCCTGTTCCTCGGCGGTGAGAGTCTTCATCATTAAGGCGAGGAACTCCACGTGCGAGGGAAACATGCCGACAATCAGTTCGCGCCCTTTGGGAGTGAGATGAACCTTGATGCAGCGCCGATCGTTGGGGTTGGTCTCCCGGCGGATCAGATCTTGCTTTTCCAGATTGTCAAGCACCATCGTAATGTTGCCGCCGCTTTTCAGCAGCTTCTCGCTAATCACGCTTTGCTGCATGGGGCCAAGGTGCAAGAGCGATTCGAGCACGCCGAACTGTGATTCGGTGAGGCCGCGATCCTTGAGGTAACGCAGCGTGCGGACTCCGAGTGTGTCCGCGGCGCGCATCAGCTTGAGGTAGGCATCCAATGCCCGTACTTCCGCCTTCTTGCCTTTGTAGTGTGTTCCCATGCGTCCTCTGGTCGCGCTTTGGAATTAATTTAATGTCTAACTATTTAACATCAAAGTAATGCTTTTGTTCCCGGTTGGCAAGCATACTATTCTCATGTTAAGTATCTATATTTGCATGCTATAACGAAACAGACCTCGCTGAGGAGAGGCGAGGTCTGCTGAGAAGAGTGCTGTCGAGTCTTACGGAATCCGTCGGTTGGGAGCGGGTGAGACATGTCGCGAAGAATGCCTGGTCACGAGGAGACCGCCCTTGCCTTTCTCGGGCTCGACGGGCACGCTGAGGAGCCGGTTACTTCAACGCGCTGACGGAGAGGCGTTGAGCGCTGGGAAGCTCACGGAGAGGGCTTGCTCTTCGGCGAGCTTCATTACAAGGAACTGCGGACGCTCAATTCTATCCAAGCCAGTACAAAAAGAGGCTCCCCCAATCGGGAAGCCTCTTCGCTTGCAGTCATATGAGCGATCAGTTTTACTTAAAACTCTTGCTCGCGGCTTCGACCGTGGGGTGAATATCGAAGACGAGATTCAGCTTGTTCACCGTCATCACGGACTTGACAGAATCGTTCAGCCCCGCGAGCTTCAATTCGCTTGCGACTTCTCGGAGCAAGCCTTGCGCGGCGATGAGCGTGCCCAGACCGGTACTGTTCATCCAGTCCACGCCGCTCAGGTCCAACACGACCTTGTGGTGATTGGCGTACATGGCCTCCTTCATGGTGTCCATGATCTCGGCCGTCTCCGGGTCCCCCATAATCTTGCCGTGCAGCCCGATCACGAAAACGTCTCCGTCTGTATGGGTGGTGACTCTCATCGTCCGCAATCCTTGTGGTAAGATGAATGACTCAGGGCAGGGGATGGACGCCGGCAAAGAAAGTCCATCACAGAGCGTTCCAATATACGACGCCAAAACAAAAGAGTCAATGAGTCAGGCGAGAATCCTAAACACCGACGAATGGACCATTTGGACAGTGTCCCATCAACGGAGCAAAAGGATCTTCCGGGTCGCGGTGAAGCCTCGACCGCGAAGAGTGCAAAGGTAAATCCCGGAGGGCAGGCTTCCGGCGTCGAAGTGAACAATTTGGGATCCCGGCGACGCCATTCCATTCCAAAGGGCTGCGACTCGTTGCCCGGCGAGATTGAAAACAGTGAGTGATACAATCCCCGGATCGGGTACGTCAAAAGTAATCGTAGTTGCTGCATTAAAGGGATTCGGATAAGCAGGATGAAGAGCAAATGATCTTAGGGAATTTGCCCTGTCATCGGCAGCGCCCTGTTCGGGAATCATGAATTCCCACGTTTCCGTGGAATGCACCGTGTCCCCGGCAGATATCGCTTCCGCCCACCACTCGACATTGGTCCAGTCATGTTCAGGCTGGCCGGTGATGTCATACCACGTCAGGCTATCTGTCGTATCGGCGAGTCCAGCGACACGCACCAAACGATCCGGTTCCCACATTTGAAGGACCAGATCATACGTTACCGCTTGCCCGCTATCCGGATCGTGCGAGGCCTGCCAGGCAAATGCGACATCGAAGCTGTAGGCTGTGTCGTGATCAAGCGGTTCGATCAAACTGAAAGGAGAAGGGAGGTGATTGGGCAACGGGCCAAGCGAGCCATCGGGATTGACATTCTGCAAGTAGATATCGCCGGCATCATTGCGGTGATCGTGCCAGGCAGCAATGACCTGTCCGGCGTTATTCACGGTGGTGACGAGACGGCCTTTTTCACTATTCACTGAGCACATCATGCGCGGCGATTGTGGCCACACCATCCCGCCGGCATCGTCCACTCGAAACGCCTTGACCGCCGTGTTGATGCCACTGCCGGCAAAGAATTCCAAGTAAACGATAGTTGCGCCGTTCACTTGCGGCTGGGCAGTAGTTAAGAAGCGTTGTTGCTGACTCAGCGCGAGAAACGTCATCGCGTTATTTCCCCACTGCCGCTCGCCTGCTGCATTAATTTTTTGACCCTGCACGCCCCACAGTGATTGATCAAGATTGGCTAATTGATAGGCCAGAATGATCTCACCCGTTCCGGGAACAATGGCCAGATACGGATTCATCTGTATTTCAGTCCCCGAGAGGGAAGCCTGCACGCCATTGGCTGTCCAATCCATGCTGCCGTTCGGAAGAATGTGCTGGGCATAGACATGAAGCCGGTTGGCGTCGTGCGAGTCGTACCAATACGAGAAGGCTCCGCCGACGCCATCGGCCATGACCTCCGGTTTCATTTGTGGGCCGAGGCCTCCGGCATCAGATACGACAGCTCCCGTATCGCTCCACATCATACTTCCGGAAGGATCAAAGTGCTGCGCAAAGATGTGTTTTGGGCTGTAATACTGCGAGCCGCGATGCACGAGGTACTGCAGAATAGCGCCATCGTCCTCCGCCGCTGCAAGACGCGGAATCGAGACGCCGTAAAAGGAGGTGATCATGATCGGCGTCCAGAGATCCGTCCCTGCCGGCGAGAACTTGCGCACGTTAATCACGTTGCCGGCATCGGTTTCTTCCTGCCAGGCAACGACGATGTTGCCCAAATTTGTGACGCACACGCGCGGGTCGGGTTCGAAATTGTCGTTCGTCGAAATCGCCAGTCCGTCAGCTCCCCACACAAAGGCTCCCGCTGGACTGATGCGATAGGCGTAGATGTCACGGTCGGCACCCGCCCGAATATCATTGACGAGCACGATTGCGTGGTCTTCGGCATCCACAGTCATGTCATAGTCTGTAAGCCACGTGTCCTGCGTGTGACTGCTGACAAGGAGGCCATTGGCCTGCCATTGGGCGACGCCCTCGCCGTTGAGGCGCTGCAAGTAAACGTCGTAGTTGCCGGAGGCGTGATCCCACCAGCAGATGTAGCAGCCGCCGTCGGACGTAGCGGCGACTTTCGGCAGCACCTGCTCCCCTGCGTGATTACAAATCAGCAGATTGTCGGCGGCGGACTCGGGCCATTGGGCAAAGGCGGCTGTGAACGAAAAAACCGCCGCGAGCAGCAGGAAAACAGCTTTTTGATAGAACGGCATGATTCAGACTCCTTCTGTTATCCTTGACATGTACCCGCAATATACGTTTCTGGTGAGTGCGATTCAAGTGAGTTGCGCATGATTGACGACTCAAGTGTCCGCGAACGACTGTTTCAGTGCACCGTTTGCCTTATCGTGCAACCGCTTCACTGGCGAACCACTTACGTCCGGACGGCCTGCTCTCCTATGTTGGCCGGAATGCGCGAGATTTTTCTGTTTGTGCTGCGACTGTCTGCACAATAATCAACATGTTCAAAATTGACATCTGAGTACGAAACACGCGGGTCGTTCGCCCGACTATGCTCATCAGGGGTCTATGTGTATCGGTTGACGGCAGGCACCAACGGTGATGTGAAGAAAATGGTGCTGGTCAGATAACCAGTTCTACGTTGTCAAAGCGAAAGCCCGGGCACTTCGTCCGGGCTTTTCGTTTCACGTACCTACTGCCTGACGGACTTAGTCAAGCCGTGCAAAAGAAGACTGAAATTGCTATATTCGAAAACCAACACGGACAATGATCTCCCAAATCTATCCAACCTCTTGATTTTTAGACTTCTACCTATTTTGCTGGCCGGGATCGGGCTGTCCGGAATTGCCCTCGGCCAGACAAACAGCTTGCCTGCGAATCCGGATAGCGCACTGGTAACGGCACTCAGCCGGATTGAAGGCGATCCGTTGCGCCTCTCGGATGTGCTTGACCGAGCGCTCACGCAATCGGCTCAAGTTCACGATGCAAAGGGCGCGCTTGCCGCCGCACGCGGTGCGCTGAGACGCGAGCGAGGCACCTTTGATCCTGAACTGTACGCGGATCTGAGCAAGTCGAGCGAGCAGCAGCCCTCGGCCTCTCCGTTCACCGGTGCCGCCGTGCTGAAGCCCAAGACAACCGCGGGTGAAGCCGGCGCGCGCGTAACGTTGCCGACCGGAACGGAGCTGCAGGCCTCCGTCGTCGGCACGAAGCTGGAGACCAATTCCGCGTACGCGTCGCTCAATCCTCAATACAATGCAACGGGAAACCTCACCGTGCGTCAGCCGCTGTTGCAGGGCTTCGGGCCGGCGACGTGGGGGAGTTACTCTCAAGCTCAACGCAATTACGAGGCGGCGAAGCAGCGCTACGAAGATGCGGTGGCGGGAGTCAGGACGCTTGCGGAATCTGTCTATTGGAATCTCTACGCCGGCGCGCGCGACTTGGCCGTTGCCCGCTTGACTGCTGAACGCGCCGCGGCCTTCCTCAACGAAGTGGAGACGCGTGCCAACGCAGGACTGGTCGGACCGAATCAGGTCAACAGCGCGAAGGCGTTTCAAGCGGAGCAGGAATTGGTACTGCTCGACGCGGAAGAGAATCTGAGTCGCATCAGCGATGATCTCGCGGTGCTGATCGGCGAACGGGCCGAGGGCACGTTCATGCGCTACCGCACGACGGACGAGCCGCCGCTGCAATATGCCTTGGAGCCCGAAGATTCGGTGGTGGCAAGAGCGTTGCGCTCGAACCACCAATTGATTGCCGCGGAGTGGGACGTCAAGAGCATGCAGGCGCTCGCTCGCGCGGCGTGGTGGAACGCACTGCCTCGACTTGATGTGTTCGGTGCGCTGGGCGGGAATGGGTTGTCGGGAACCGGTCGCGACGTGATCTTCGGCTCGGACACGCTGCACAATTCGCGCGACGACCGTTTTGCGGATGCGTTGGATCAGGCGCTGCATCGCGACTACCCGACATGGACGATCGGACTCAATTTGACCATTCCAATCCTCTTGCGCGAAAAAGGCGGCGAGCGTGACCGCGTGAAAGCCGAGTTGTCGCGCGCCGAATGGCGTTACATTCAGCTCAAACGCACGCTTGAAGAGCAGGTGCGGATCAGCTACCGGGAGTTGGCGCATGGGCAAGACCGCGAGCGTGCCGCGAAAGTAGGAGTGGAAGCGTCCGTGAATCAGGTGCGCATCGGCTTAATTGAATACGAGAATGGCCGCACCACCGCGTTTGAACTCGTGCGGCTGGGTGCGGATCTGGCGAATGCTCAGCGGCGCTATTCACAGGCCCTGGTCCGCACGGCAAAAGCGATGGCGCGGCTGAGACAGTTGGCGCCGGAATCAAGCGAGAGCGAATAGGGATGAAGAGACATGTACAACGAAAGAATTCTCCGCATCGGGAGTGGAACGATATGAACCGTGAGCGCACCGCAATCATATTTCTGTTGATGGTCGTACTGTCGCTGGCCGGATGTATGGGAGGCAAGCGGGGAGGAGGCTTCTCCATGCCGCCGGCGATGGTGGAGACTGCCGTCGCGACGATAGGTCCGGTCGAGGACCGCTTTGAGACGATAGGCACGATCGAAGCTGACAAAGCCGTGACCATCGTCTCGGAAATCGGCGGCATTGTCGACCGCATTCCGTTTGAAGAGGGCAGCCACCTCGATCGCGGGGCGTTGATCGCGGAACTCGACGGCGCCGAATCAAAGGCGGAACTTGATCGCGCGTCGGCGCTGCGCGATCAGGCGCAGGCAAGTTTCAATCGCGTGAAGACGATTGTGGATCAGGGCGCGGGTGCAGAGCAGGATCTCGATGATGCGTCGGCGGCGCTCAAAGTCGCCGAAGCCAATGTCGCGGCATCGCGCGCGCGCTTCGAAAAGACTCAAATCACGGCGCCGTTTGACGGCATCGTCGGCGCGCGGCGTATCAGCCCCGGAGCCTATGTCCGTCCGGGCGATGCGATCGCCGATCTGGCGCGCGTAGAGGAACTGCGGGTGACTTTCTCCGTGCCGGAACGCTATTGGTCGAATCTCAAGCGAGGTTCGCTCGTCAGCGTTTCTACGTCCGCCTATCCGGGGTATGAACTCAAGGGCAAAATCGAAGTCATCGAACCGATGGTGGATCCGCACACGCGAAACGTGGGGATTGTGGCCCGCGTGGCGAACCCCGAGAATAAATTTCGCCCCGGCATGTCCGCCAACGTCGCGGCGGTGCTGAAGGCGCGCCCGGAAGCGTTGACCGTGCTGAGCGAGGCGGTGGTTATTGATCAGAATCAGCCGGTCGTGTACGTGATCAAGCCCGATTGCACGGTCGCGCGGACCGTCGTGCGGCTCGGCGCGCGCATGAAAGACAAAGTGGAAGTGCTCAGTGGACTCGAGGAAGGCCAGCGCATCGTGCGCGCGGGGCATCAGAAGATCTTTGAAGGCGCGAAGGTGATTCCGGTGTCGAGCGCGGATTCCGCCGCCGCTCATCCGGATACGTTGACAGCCCAGGGAGCCGCGCCTTGAAGATAAGTGATCTCTCAATTCGGCGGCCGGTCTTCGCCACGGTGATGAGTCTTGCCATTGTGCTCTTCGGCGTCATCTCTTTTCTGCGTTTGCCGGTGCGCGAGTATCCCGATATTGATCCGCCGATCGTCTCGGTCGTTACGCTCTATCGCGGCGCCAGTGCCAGCGTGGTGGAAACCGAGATTACGGACGTGCTCGAGGAGCAGTTCGCCACGCTCTCGGGCGTCAAGACAATGAGTTCCTCGAGTCGCGAAGAAGGCTCGGTGATTACGATTGAATTCGAGCTCAGCCGCAATATCGAAGAAGCGGCGAACGACGTGCGCGACCGCGTTTCGCGCAGCCGCGGCAATCTCCCGCGCGAAATCGAGGATCCTGTCGTCTCCAAGGTCGAGGCCAACGCGCAGCCGATTGTCTGGCTGGCGCTCTCGAGCGATCAGTTCAGCGGTTTGGAACTGAGTGACGTCGCAGACCGCGTGCTGAAAGAGCGGATTCAGCGGCTGCCGGGCGTCGGGTCGGTCATGATCGGCGGCGAGCGGCGCTACGCGATGCGAGTCTGGCTGGATGCGCAGCGGATGGCAGCGCACGGGCTGACGCCGCAGGACGTCGAGCGGGCGATCCGCCGTGAAAACGTGGAGATCCCCGGCGGCCGCGTGGAAGGAGATTTCCGCGAGTTTGCCGTGCGGACGCACGGAGATCTGACCACGCCCGAAGAATTTGGCGCCATCATCGTGTCGCAGACTCAAGGCGGCACGGTCTGTCTGCGCGACATCGCAATGATCGAGGTGGGCGCCGAGAATGAGCGCACGATCGCCCGCTGGCTGGGCAAACCCGCCGTCGGTTTAGGCATCGTCAAGCAGTCCAAAGCTTCAACGCTTGACGTGGCCAAAGCCGTGCGCGAAGCATTGAAGGATCTTGAAAGCGCGATTCCGCCCGGCATGCAGTTGAGCGTGGCGTTCGACTCTTCGCTGCACATTCAGGATTCGATCAAACAGGTCGGCGAGACACTCTTGATCGCCATGTGTCTGGTGATTCTCGTGGTCATCGCCTTCATGAAGAGCGCGCGCGCGACGCTGATTCCCACGCTGGCGATCCCGGTCTCGATTATCGGAACCTTCGTCGCTATCTATTTCCTTGGCTTCACCATCAATATCCTGACCCTGTTGGGACTTGTATTGGCGATCGGCTTGGTGGTGGACGATGCCATCGTGATGCTGGAGAATATTTTCCGGCATCTCGAAATGGGCAAAAGCCGCATGCAGGCCGCGTTCGACGGTTCAAAGGAGATCGCGTTCGCCGTGCTGGCAACAACCATCGCGTTGGTCGCGGTCTTTGTGCCGGTGGCGTTTCTCACCGGATCGGTAGGAAGACTGTTCCGCGAATTCGGTTTTTCCGTGGCGATTTCCGTGGCAATTTCCGGTTTCGTAGCCCTGACGCTGACGCCGATGTTCAGTTCGCGCATCCTGCGTCCGATTCACGGCACGGGCCGCGGCTGGGCGGCGCGCAGCTTTGACGAGTTCTTCGTGTGGCTGAACCGCACGTACGAACGGGTCCTCCATTTTGCGCTGCGGCACCGGCTCGCGACGATTATGACCGCCGCGGTATTGGTCATCCTCAGCGCGGGAATCTTCAAATTCATGCCGCGCGAATTGGTGCCTACGGAAGACCGTGGCGTCGGCTTTGGAATCGTAATCGCGCCGGAAGGCTCGACCCTTGCCTATACCGATCGCTACATGAAGCAGGTGGAGCAGCGTCTGCTCGCGCTGCCGGAACGGAAAGGCCTCTTTACGGCTGTGGGTCTGGGCTTCGGCGGGCCGGGGCGCGTGACCGACGGCTTTCTGTTCTTGAATCTGGGGCCGCGCCACGACCGCAAGCGTTCTCAGCAGGAAATCGTCCAATCGCTCTTCCCGCAGATGTTCTCGATTCCGGGCGTGCTGGCGTTCGTCATTAATCCGCCAAGCTTGGGCAGTTTTTCCTCGAGTCCGATTCAATACGTGCTCGAAGCCGAGAGTTATGAGGAGCTGAATCAGGCGACCGGGATCATGATGGGCGCGGCGCGAAAGCTTGGCTATCTCTTCAACTTGAATTCGGATTTGAAACTGAACAAGCCGGAGCTGGACATTACGGTGGATCGCGAACGCGCGGCGGAGATGGGCGTGTCCGTGAGCGACATCGGCTCCACACTCGAAGCGCTGTTGGGCGGCCGCGTGGTGAGCAATTTCAAGCGCGGCACGAAGCAATACGACGTGATCATTCAAGTCCCGGCAAAGGAGCGCGCGACACCCGACGTGATTGAGGGGATTTACGTGCGCGGTTCTTCCGGTCTGGTGCAGCTGGCGAATGTGGTGAAAGTCAGCGAAGCTGTAGGACCGAAGGAGCTGAATCACTTCAACCGCCGCCGCTCGGCGACGATTACGTCGAACCTGATTCCATTCGTTTCGCTCGGCAAGGCCTTGGATGACCTTGACAACATCAAGCAGAATAATCTGCCGTCCAACATCAAGCGGGAATTCGCCGGGCAATCGCTCGAGTTCAAGGAGTCGAGTTCGGGACTTTATTTCTTCTTCCTGCTCGCCCTGATCTTCATCTATTTGGTGCTGGCCGCGCAGTTCGAAAGCTTCGTCCACCCGTTTACGATTCTGCTCTCCGTGCCGCTGGCGGTCTTTGGCGCGCTGATCTCGCTCTTCGTGTTCAAGCAGTCGCTGAACATCTATTCGCAAATCGGCCTGATCATGCTGATCGGCCTCGTGACCAAGAACGCCATTCTGATCGTGGAATTTTCGAACCAGCTGCGATCGCGCGGGCGGGACGTAGTCCACGCGGTCATCGAGGCGTCGGTGATTCGTTTGCGGCCGATTCTGATGACCTCGTTCGCCACAATCTTCGGCATCCTGCCGATCGCCATCGGCTTCGGCGCCGGCGCCGAGTCGCGGCGACCGTTGGGAATTGCCGTGGTCGGCGGCCTGCTGTTCTCGACGTTCTTGACGTTGGTGCTTGTCCCCGTCGTCTATTCGCTCTTGGCTCGCTTTACCCGCGTTGCGCCGCCCGCGCACGAAGCTAGCGTTGAAGCGGAGCCTGTCGTGATGAGTCCTGCTGCGAGGTAACATGTTTCTGGCAAAAAATGACAAAGGGAACCGTACTGGTTCCCTTTGTCCTATATGGGAGATGGACAAAGAATTACGGGCTCAATGGTGCCTGCTCAAGCCCGGCGGTTTCCGGCCAGCCGAACATGAGATTCATGTTCTGCACCGCTTGGCCCGCTGCTCCTTTCACTAAATTGTCAATCGCACTGACGGCCACGATGTGATTTGTGCGCTCATCGTAAGCGGCGAAGAGATCGCAGTAGTTCGAGCCGCGCACATTCTTGACAGTCGGCGGAGTTTCGGCCATGCGCACAAAGGGTTCGTCGGCATAGAAATCGTGGAGCATCTCCCGCAATGTGCTGTCGCTCATACGAACTGCGGCCTGGGCATAGATGGTGGTTAAGATCCCACGGTCGATCGGCAGCAAGTGCGGCGTGAACAAGAGCTGAACGTCTCGCTGAGCAACATCCGACAAGACTTGCTCCATCTCGGGCGTGTGGCGGTGACGGAGAATTCCATACGCGCGGAAATTGCCAAAGATATCCGGAAAGTGTGTGGATGGCTTTGCTGTAGCTCCGGCGCCTGTCACTCCGGATTTGGAATCAACAATGATCCCTGTCGGCTGAATAAAGCGATGTTTGAGCAATGGCGCGAGCGAAAGAATGGCCGAGGTAGGATAGCAGCCGGGATTCGCGACCAGACGCGCCTCGCGAATCTGCTGGCGATAAAGCTCCGGCAAACCGTACACAGCCGCGCCCAGCCGCTCAGGATGCGCGTGCGCGGAGCCATACCAGGCCTCATACACCTCCTGTGAGCGCAAGCGAAAATCGCCGGACAAGTCTATGGTACGCCAACGCTCGGTGCCATGGTCACGGATGAAGTTCATGGAGACGCCATTGGGCACCGCGAGGAAGACTAGGTCTAACTCCTGCTTGGAAAGTTCACCGAGGGGATCGAGGGTGCGATCTTCAATGCCGCGAAAGGCGGGGAAGATCTTGCTGAACGGCTCGCCTGTGTGTCCGTCCGAAACCAGAATTTCGATTGAGGCAAAGGGGTGGCGCTTGAGGATGCGAACCAGTTCGCTGCCGGTATATCCGGTCGCGCCAACGATGCCGATGCGTGCCTGCTGCAAGATGCTCATTTTCCGGAGGAGATTATCGGGGTGCTGTGGCGATGCTTGGAATCGCTTTCAATTTACGTGGTGGACGGCGAAACTGCAAGCGTAGATTGAATAGGAGCGAGCTTGTCCATTGGCCGCATGGGGGCGCTTAGCCGAATCGGATCACCTCCTCAACTAACTATTTATCAACATGTAATCGCATGAAAGAGTTCTCAATAAGCGATTGCGTTTTCGCTTGCGATTTGGTATTTTGGTATGCGGCATGGAGGCTCCGTATCGGGGAGTCATCCGAGTGGCGGGGTCGTACGAGGTGACTTTTGACGGTGCGGATCTCCCCACGGGAATGTATTTCGCAAGGATGCAAACGCCCGAGTACACCGGCATTCAGAAACTCTTGTTGATTAAGTGACAATCCGACACTGCGGTTTGTTTGCGCGAATGAAAAACGGCGGCCATCAGGTCGCCGTTTTTTTCTCGTGTGAGTCAGTTACCGCGGTGTGTCCCCCGGCGGGCCGGGTGCCGGCGAGTGATTTCCTGTCGGGTGGCATTGATAACAGGCTTGGCTGTTGTAACTGTAGCCCTGTACGCCCTGATGATCTTGGTTGACTTCCTGCTGGTTGCTGTGCTCATGGCAAATGATACAGCTGAAGACCGTGTAGTTGTTCGGATTCGTATGACAATCGCTGCACTGATCCCACTCGCCCTGGTGGCTCCCGGAATAGATCGGGAACCACTGCGCATGGTTAAATTGCGCCTGGTTCCAATTCACAGTGTTATGGCACGTCTGGCACGTTGTCGGGAAGCCGGCCGCCGGATGATTCGGATTCGTTGCGCCGTTATAATCCGCCTGATGACAGAAGAAACACGCGGTGGGAGTTCCATTATACTGGTTATTCACATGACACGAAGCGCAGTTCACACTCACATGCGCGCCGGTCAGCGGGAAATCGGTATTGTTGTGATTAAATGTCCCACCTTCCCAGCCGTTCATGGTGTGGCACTGCAGACAGAGATGCGAGAAGCCGGCGGCCTGATGATTCGGATCATTCGTGTCAAGGTAATCCTGCTGGTGGCAGGACCAGCAATCTGTCGGCGTCCCGTTGTACTGACCATTGATGTGGCACTGCGCGCAACTCACCGAGACGTGCGCTCCCAGCAACGGGAAGTCGGTGTTATTGTGGTTGAAGGTCGAGGGCTGCCATGCCGTCGTGGTGTGGCATTGCGAGCACGTGTGGCTGAACTGTCCCTGCACATGATTCGGACTCAGCGCTCCTTGGTAGTCCGCCTGATGGCACGAGTAGCAGGCCATCGGCGTTCCCTGATACTGCCCGTTCACGTGACACTGGGCACAGGTTGCATTGACGTGCGCTCCCGTCAGCGGGAAGTCGGTCAGGTTGTGATTGAATGTTGCCGGATTCCACGCATTCACCGAGTGGCACTGCAAGCAGTCGTGGCTGAACTGATTCGTCACGTGATTGGGATCGGTCACTCCCTGATAATCCGCCTGATGGCAGGAGTAACACTGCGTCGGCGTGCCCCCTTGGTACTGGCCGTTCGTGTGGCATTGGGCACAGTTCACCGAGACGTGCGCGCCCGCCAACGGGAACGACGTGCTGCTATGGTTGAACGTGGAGGGATCCCAATGGCTGGTACTGTGACACTGCTGGCACGCGTGAGGAAGCTGGTTCGCGGCATGGCTTGGGTCCGTGGCGGCGTTGTAGTTGGTTTGATGGCATGACCAGCAATCGGTTGGAGTTCCGCCTTGATACTGTCCATTCGCGTGACACGCGCCGCAGCTTGCCGAAACATGCGCGCCGGTCAACGGGAAACTCGTGCCACTGTGATTGAAGGTCGAAGGGCTCCAGCCAGTGGTATTGTGGCATTGCTGGCAGCCGTGGGGGAGTTGATTTGCCGCATGGCCGGGACTATTAGCGCTGTTGTAATCCGCTTGGTGACACGACCAGCAAGCCGTCGGTGTGCCGTTGAATTGACCGTTAATGTGGCAAGCATTACAGGCGGCGCTGACGTGCGCGCCGGTCAGCGGGAAATCGGTCAGGTTGTGATTAAAGGTTGCCGGCTGCCACGCAGGAGTCGTGTGACATGTGTTGCACGTATGCGAGAATTGGCCGGCCACGTGATTCGGATTCTGTACGTCTTCATAATCACTCTGGTGGCAGGCGTAGCATTGCGTCGGCGTGTTATCATACTGTCCGTTGGCATGGCATTGAGCGCATGCCACCGAGATATGGGCGCCGGTGAGCGGGAACTGCGACAGGTTGTGGTTAAACGTCGCCGGAGTCCATGCGATGGTCGTATGGCACTGCGCGCATGCATGACTGTAGTTCCCCGCGACGTGGTTCGGATCGGTTACCGCCTGATAGTTCGCCTGATGGCAGCTGTAGCAGTCCGACGGCAGGTTTTGATACTGTCCGCTCGCGTGACACGAGGCGCAGTTGACGCTCACATGCGCGCCGGTTAAGGGGAAGTCCGTATTGTTATGATTAAACGTTCCACCGTCCCAACTGTTCATGTTGTGGCACTGGAGGCAGCTGTGCGAGAACCCGGCCGCCTGATGATTGGGATCGTTGGTATTCTGATAATCCTGCTGGTGGCACGAGTAGCAATCGGCGGGCGTGTTCTGGTACTGGCCGTTGACGTGACATTGTGCGCACTGCACGGATATGTGAGCGCCGACCAGCGGGAAAGGAGTATTGTTATGGTTAAACGTGGACGGCTGCCAGGCACTCGTCGAGTGACATTCCGTGCACGCATGCGGGAATTGATTCGTCACGTGATTTGGATTCGTCGCTGAGCCGTAATCGCTCTGGTGACACGACCAGCAATCGGTCGGCGTTCCCCCTTGGTACTGCCCGTTCGTATGACACTGCGCGCAATTGGCCGCGACATGCGCCCCGGTCAGCGGGAAGCCCGTGCCGTTATGATTGAAGGTTGACGGTGACCATTGCGCCGTCGTGTGACACTGCTGGCATCCGTGTGGAAGCTGGTTCTGGACGTGGTTCGGGTCCTGCGCGCTGTTATAGTCCGGCTGATGACATGCGTAGCACGCGGTCGGCGTACCATCATACTGTCCGTTCGTATGGCACTGCGTGCAGGAAACGCCAATGTGAGCACCGGTCAACGGGAAATCTGAAAGGTTATGGTTGAAGGTTGCCGGTGTCCAGCCATTGACCGTGTGACACATCGTGCAGCTATGATCATATCCGCCGGTCACGTGATTGGGATTCTGCACGCCTTGATAGTCGGCTTGATGGCATGCATAGCAAGCGGTCGGCGTGCCCGTGTACTGTCCGCCGATATGACAGGCGAGACAATTGACGGAGACGTGCGCCCCCTGCAGCGGGAAGTCGCTCAAATTGTGATCAAACGACGCCGGCGCCCAGCCGGACGTGGTGTGGCACTGATTGCAACGATGACTGAACTGACCCGCCACGTGATTGGGATTGGTCGCCCCTTGATAGTCCTGCGTATGGCAGGCATAGCACTGCGTCGGGTTGCCGCCGTATTGGCCGTTGACATGGCATTGCGCACAACTCGCGGTGATGTGCGCTCCGGTGAGCGGGAAACCCACACTATTATGATTGAACGTGGAGGGTTCCCACGCCGTCGTATTATGACATTCCTGGCAGGCGTGCGGCAGCTGATTAACGGCATGATTTGGACCCATCGCGCTGTTATACGCTGCCTGATGGCACGACCAGCAATCTGTGGGCGTATTGTTGTACTGCCCATTGATGTGGCACTGCGTGCACGAGGTCGAGACATGCGCGCCGGTTAACGGAAAATCTGAAAGGTTGTGGTTGAAGGTTGCCGGTGACCATCCGTTCATTGTGTGGCACGACTGACACAAGTGACTGTACTGCCCGGTGACGTGATTGGGATCGGTCACTCCCTGATAATCGGACTGGTGGCACGACCAGCACGCGGTCGGCGTCCCCGCAAACTGTCCATTGATGTGACAGGCGGCACAGGCCACACTGATATGTGCTCCGATCAGGGGGAAGGGTGTCTGCGCATGGTTGAAGGTGGACGGTTCCCACGCGCCGGTCGAATGGCACTCCGCGCACTCATGCGGGAATTGCCCCGCCGCGTGATTCGGGTTGTTTGCCGTTTGGTAATTACTTTGATGGCATGACCAACAGTCCGCCGGTGTGCCGTTGAACTGCCCGTTCACATGACACTGCGTGCAGCTCACGCTCACGTGCGCGCCGGTTAACGGGAAGTCCGACAAGTTGTGATCGTATTGCGCCGGCGCCCACGCCTGTGTCGTGTGGCACTGGGCGCAATCATGGTTGAAATTTCCCGCGGCATGATTCGGGTTCGTCGTGCCGTTGTAATTCGTCTGGTGACAGGACCAGCACGCAGTAGCAAGATTGTCAAACTGCCCGCTCGCGTGGCATTGCGCACACGCCAGCGACACGTGCGCCCCGGTGAGCGGGAACTGCGAGAGGCTGTGGTCATACGTCGCCGGAGTCCACGCTGTGGTGGTATGACACTGTGTGCACGTGTGACTGAAGTTATCCGCAACGTGGTTCGGATCACTTACGCCTTCGAAATTGCTCTGATGACAGGCGTAACAGTCCGAAGGCGTGCCGGGGAACTGCCCGTTGACATGGCACGCCGCGCAGGTGGCACTGACATGCGCTCCCGTCAGCGGGAAGCCCGTAGCGTTGTGACTGAATATCGAAGGAGTCCATTGAGTCGTGGTGTGACACTCTTGACAGGCATGCGGCAACTGGTTCGCCGTATGATTCGGCTCCGCCGCCTGCTCATAGTCGGCTGCATGACAGGCGAAGCACTCGGTCGGAGTGTTGTTGAATTGCCCGTTCACGTGGCACTGCGCACACGCCGCATAGACATGCGCCCCGGTCAAGGGGAATGTGGAGAGACTGTGATCGAACTGAGCCGATGCCCATCCAGCCGTCGTGTGGCACTGCTCGCACGCATGCGGCAGTTGCAGCTCCGCATGATTCGGATTATCGGACTCGTTGTAGTTGATCTGATGACACGACCAGCATTCCTGCGGAGTGCCATTAAACTGCCCGTTCGTATGACACTGAGCACACGCTAAACTGACATGTGCACCCGTAAGTGGGAAATCCGAGAGGTTGTGGTCAAAGTTTGCCGGCTGCCAAGCCGCCGTTGTATGGCAACTTGCACACTCATGGCCATAATTTCCGGTAACGTGATTGGGGTCCGCCACGCCCTGATAATTGCTCTGATGACACGACCAGCAATCCGTCGTGAGATTCTGATACTGTCCATTCACGTGACACGCGAGGCAGTTCACATTGACATGCGCACCGGTGAGCGGGAAATTGGTGTTGTTGTGATTGAATGTCGAGGGTTCCCACCCGTTAGTCGTGTGACATTGCAGGCACTCGTGCGGGAACTGATTCTGCGCGTGATTGTCGGCTTCCTGATAGCCCGCTTGGTGGCACGACCAGCAGTCCGTTGGCGTCCCCGGGTACTGCCCATTAGCATGGCATTGAGTACAACTGACGCTGACATGAGCGCCGGTCAGCGGAAATCCGCTCAGATTATGATCAAACTGCGCCGGGGCCCAAGCCGCTGTCGCATGGCAAGTCGCGCAACCATGCGAGAGCTGCAACTGCTCATGATCGGGGTTCACCGTGGCGGCGTAATTCGCTTCATGACACGACCAGCAGTCCGTCGGCGTGCTATGAAACTGTCCGCCGACATGGCATTGGGCGCAGTTCGCGGCAACATGCGCTCCCGTCAATGGGAAAGGCGTGTTGTCATGATTGAACGTCGAAGGACTCCACGCCGTGGTTGTGTGGCAGCTCTCGCAGGCGTGCGGCAATTGGTTCTGCGCATGGTTCGGCTCTTCCGCCTCGCTGTAATCCGTCGCATGGCAGGTCACGCACTCCATCGGTGTGCCGGTGTACTGTCCATTCACGTGACAAGCGAGGCAGTTCACATTGACGTGCGCGCCGGTTAGGGGGAATTGCGAGAGGTTGTGGTCAAAGCTCGCCGGGTTCCACGCGTCCGTCGTGTGGCACGTCGCGCAGTCGTGCGAGTAGTTTCCCACGGCATGGTTCGGATTCTGCGTGGCCGCATAATCCGGCTGATGGCAGGCGAAGCATTCCATCGCCGTCAGTGCATACGAACCGTTGGCATGGCACTGAATGCACGCCACAGTCTGATGCGCTCCTGTCAACGGGAAATGTGTGGCGTTGTGGCTGAAGGTGGAGGGCTGCCACGCGTTCGTCGCATGACACTCTTCGCAGGCGTGCGAGAGCTGGTTCTCCGCGTGGTTGGGATTGTCCGCCGCCGCATAGCCGGCCTGATGGCACGACCAGCAATCTTCGGGCGTGCCGGCGAACTGCTCGGCGGTATGGCATTGTGAACACGCCAGGCTTAGGTGCGCTCCCGTGAGCGGGTATGGCGTCAAATTGTGATCGAACGCGGCGGGCTGCCACTCCTGCGTCGTATGGCATTGCGCGCAGTCTTGCGGCAGTTGCAGCGTTTCGTGGTCCGGATTTGTAGAAGCTTGATAGCCCGCCTCATGGCACGACCAGCACGCTGACGAGATACCGGTATATTGACCGCCGACATGGCAGCTCGCGCAATTCACGGAGACGTGCGCCCCGGTCAAGGCGAAGCTGAATAGATTGTGATCGAAGCTCGCCGGCCGCCACCCAGAGGTGTTGTGGCATTCGGCGCAGTTGTGCGGGAATTGTCCGGCTTCATGCGCCGGATTCGTGGTTGCGATGAAGTCTGCGGCGTGACACGAGTAGCATTCCGAGGAGACTGTGGTGTACGCTGCCTCGTGGCAGCGATTGCACGATTCGATCGCATGTCCCCCCGTCAACGGGAATGAGGATGGATGTTGATAGGTCGCCCCCTTCCACGCCGTGGCCGTTATGGCATGGCATTGCATACACTCAAGCGAAAACCCGGCCATAGCATGGTCCGGGTTCTTCGTTTCCCGATAGGTTGGCAGGTGACAGCCCTTGCAGTTCAGCGGGAGAGTCACATACTGCCCGTCAGCATGACACGATTGGCAGCTCACGTTGGCATGCACCCCTAACAACGGAAAGCGCGTCTGTTGATGGCGCTCCTCCATCTTCTCTGTGGCCTGCCAGCTTGCCGGTGTGTGGCATGTTGCGCACCCGTTACCGAACTGCCCGTGATGAATATCGAGATGGCAGTCCACGCACTGCGTTCCCGTCTCGGCAAACTTCAGCGACGTGTGGCACTCGAGGCACTGCACCTGAACGTGCCGCCCAATGAGCGGAAACTTCGTCTTGGCATGATCGAAGTTCAGCACGGGTCGCAGCGCCGTCCACCCCTCGGTGGAATGACACTGCTGACAGGCCAGCGAAATTTCTCCATGGGGATTTGCGTCATCCGCGGCCCAAGAGAGAGAGCTAACCCATAAACATAGAATGGCGGTCAAAAGTGCTTTCATCGTGTCCTTGCGGGGAGTCCATGCAGGTTGCATGGTCAACGCGAATTGCTCATCGTATGGCTAACATCATCACATGCGCGCAATATAACATCTTAAAGGCGATAATGAAAGCCTATCCATAAGGGCCACAAAAAATTACGATTCTTGCCTGGGAATTTTTTGTCGCACCGGACATAGTTCAATTTTTGAATTACTTACTCATGTATCCATAAGTAAGAAAAACGCGTGCCATCCGGAAATGGAGAACGGAACCGATTAGGATTTGTCTTTGCTCTAAGCATGGTGTAGAACGACTCCTGCCATTGTTGAGAAACGTTGCAGTCCGATGCACAGCATCGCGAACTCGTGAACAACGCCGCGCATGCGGAGATTGCAGAGTTGCTCCAGGCTGTGTCCAAATTCTGCCTCCAGACCGGCTTCTTCTGGCAGATGCAGATTTCGCGCCGCAAGCAGAAGCTAAATGCGTTCGAGAATTCGCGGACTATCTCCGTAGTAAAAAGCCATAGTCATCAGCACGAGGCCATTGCCATGCTCAGTACACTCGCACAGGGTTCAGAAAAGCATGATGAAATATTTTATCATCAATATTGCAATGGCGATAAAGAGCGTTTTCGACAAAGTTATGATATTAAACGCCGGAATCTCCCACGAGAACGACCCCCTTGTGAGGCACAGAAAAACCAAGCTATTCGCTTGGTTTCGCTGCCTCCTCCCCGAAAGATTTGCTCAGGCCTGTACCTTAAGCCGTCCTCCGGTTATGACAAGATGCCGTCAAAGTCACGAACTAATTATCCCGCCTCCTCGCCAAAGTGCGGCTGTCGCTGTGATCCATAGGTATCGGCATCCCGGATGTCCGGCCCGAAATCCAAGCTGGTGCGCTTCTCGATCGGTTGAATGGCTGCCCTAAGCTCCTGCGCGGTGTTTCGAGAAAAACATGGCGATGATCCTGATGATTTAGGCGACGTCAGCAATACGAGTACGTGCGATCCGCCGTGCCATCCTCACGGTGGACAATCAGTTTGCTGGGCACATGCTCCTTGGCCGTCTCAATGCCATGCTCAATGGCGTCCTGCTTTTGGCGAAAAACTTCGTACAGTGCACGACCGGTGATCTTGACGCGCCATGAGTTGCCATAGGGAAGCACGTGAACAACCGTTTCCGTTGACTCCATAAACCTCCAATGTCGTTAATTGATGCACGAGGTCCGTTTGAAAGAAAGGTTCAGTCTCCACACAGCGGCAAGCGCTTTCGGCGTGGTTCAGCCGAGGCTCAAGAACGTATAGGTCGCTCTCCACTCGGTGTGCCCCGGCGATTACGCCTTCATGATCCTTCAGGCAGGGTCAAAGGTCGCAGTATCGCGGACGTGGGTCGCGTTAATTACAGAATTACTTAAGCTTAGATATTCGCCGCCAATATCTAAGCTCCACTCCTAAAATAAAAAGCCCCTATCAGTAGACAGGGGCTTGAAGAGACCGGGGAGGTCTGCGATATCTATGAGGAACGTTCATGCATCCGCTTGTACATAATATAGAAGGGAAGCTCAAAGGCAACCCATCCCCAAACGAGAAGCTGTACAGCGAGCGCGAAGCGGTGTTCATACAGCCACTCGGGAACGACGCCGTGCAAATAGAACGGAATCATGATCATTCCTGACCACAGTGCAATCGGAATCAAGAATCGTTGCTTCGGCACAACCAGCAAATCAGCGTACCCGCGTTCAATCATGGAAAGCACAGTTCCCCGAAAAATCACGGATACGGAGACCACAAAGATTGAAGTGAGCCAGACATGCACGATACTCGTGCTCGTCGTGTCCCAAAAGCTTGAACCAGTTCCGACGGCAGACATTTCTGGAGCTAAGCCGTGGAAAACGGATCCCAAGTCCGCGAGCATCACGACGATGAAGACTGTCTTGTTCGGAAATCCCGATAGTGTGAGTACCCAGAGAAAGAAAAGAAGTCCGTAGCTCACCATCGTCCATCGAATGTCCCAACCGGCCAGTAATCCAAACCTCAAACAAAGGTCGAAGACGAGGTTGAGCAGCATAGGAACAAAAAATATCCACCCAAGGCCCCGGCAAAGCAGAAGTGCGATGAGATAGCCCGCGTAGATGGATACGGCGTCCCAAGTTACCATACTAATCTATACCAATACACTCTAATAGAATCACGAATTGGGAGGCCATTTGCTGAGGTTGTAGGTGCGGCCATTCTGAATCTCGTACAGCTCGGACTTGTCGGGGGTATCCACTGCGCCCACCGTCCACTTAGCTTCGACATAGTCCCAGTTGCCTCCGACGGCGTCGCTGTAAACAGCCCCAATCTGGGACGTCGTCAAGACCACACTGGCTGACCCGCTGACGACCGTTGCCGAGAACTTGTGGTCCGCTGTTGCGTCGTTCTTCTTGGTAATCAGATTTAGTTCATTCAGGCTCGTGCTGGAGCTGACGTTTGTGAGCTTGAACTCTGCGCTGGTTCCGGCATCGGCCAGAGCCTTGAAATTGATGTCCCCACTTTCGTCACTGTTTTCATCCAGCGGGATGGCAAATTGCTTGATCGCCATGATCGGAGATGCTCCTGTTTTAGATTGGCTGCGGCACTGGAACGGATTCGGTACTCTTTGTCGCCACGGTCTTCCGCGCGGCGGAAAGCCGCGTGTCAATGATATCTTCCAGTTTGTAAACCGCCGGAATAATTTCCGCGCGGATCTTGGTCTTCAACTTCACCAGTTCACGCCGGCCGTTCAGCGACTCGATCTGCGCCGCCGATTGCGAAAGCACGCCGATGCCTTGAATCACTCCGAACAGCAACTGTCCGAAATCGTCCGCCGAGGCCGATATGAGTTCCTCACCCTGCAATTCGCGGATGAACTTCTTCAGGATGCCGTCCAGCTCAGCGCCGTAACCTGCTTCGCGAATGGCGCGAAACAGCGGGATCAGCTCATCTGCCCCCAATTTCGCCTTATACTTCTCCCCTTGCAGCTCCGCCGCCAATGTAGAATGTGGAATGCCCATACGCTGGGCGACGGCCGCCATCAGCCGTTTCTGCTTCAGCCACTCATAGAGTGTGCAAGTAATCGAGGCGCACATGACGTTCTCCCGTAGTTTAGCGTACACATTCTACTGACTTTTCATCCCAAAAGCAAGAGAAATCTGGGTTAAATTGAAATACAAGCGGCCGGTTCGTAGAGACTTATGAACTCGACAGTTACACCCGTCAGTTTAGATATTCGAGAGTAATATCCAAACTGACAACAGGAAAGAGCACTGAAATTCGGCCCCGTCTTACCGGAATTTCACGAATCGGGATTGAGAAACCGGAGGAATTGCCGACCGTTCAGCGACTATTAAAGGCGATTCTATGCCACCATGGCAGCATCCTATTGCCGCAGCCGTGGCGAGAGAATGCCTGAAGATCGCTCCGCAGGCACAGCTTTGGCGAGGCCCTCTACTCGGCCGCGAGATGATACTCCTCGATCAACGACTCCATCAGTTCCTTCACGGAAACCGTCTTAGTGACCCGGTAGGCATTGGCTCCGGCAAAGGCGAATCCGAATTTGAAATTTCCCTTTTGCGCATTCATCAAAGCCAGCGCGATGCAGTACGGGCTGTTCTGATAGTCGCAGGTGACGATGCAATGATAGGGGCATTGATACGGCATTTTCTCGCCGCGATTGACAGATTCAATGAATGGATTGCGAATCGCTCTTCCCGGCATTCCCACCGGACTCTTGATAATCGTGAGATCTTCCTGTTTGGAATCTACATAGGTCTGTTTGAACTCCTGGGAAGCGTCGCACTCATGCGTGGCTACAAACCGCGTGCCCATCTGCACACCGGCCGCTCCCAGCTCCATGAATCGCAGAATATCGGCGCCGGTGTAGATTCCTCCGGCGGCGATCACCGGAATCGGTCGGCCGGCGCTATCGGCAAACGGCCGCACGGCCTCGATCACTTCCGGCACCAGCCGCTCCAGCGCAAACGCCGGATCGCCAATCTGCTCCAGCTTGAATCCCAGATGACCGCCCGCGAGCGGTCCTTCCACCACGATCGCATCCGGCGGATAGGCATACCGATCCATCCATCGCCGGCAGATCAGCGCGGCGGCGCGGCCCGAGGAAACAATCGGGACCAGCTTTGTGTTAGTGTCCGCCTCGCGATACTGCGGCAGATTCATCGGCAGCCCGGCGCCGGAGAAGATGACATCAATCTTTTCCTCCATCGCCGCGCGCACGATGTCCTCGTAGTTGGACAGCGCAACCATGATGTTGACGCCCAATACGCCGCGGGTTTTCTCGCGAGCTTTGCGAATTTCCTTGCGCAGCGCGCGCAGATTCGCGGCCAAGAAATCTTTATAGTAATCCGGCTCGTCCATGCCGATCCCGGCAGTGGCGATCACGCCGATACCGCCCTCGTTGGCTACCGCCGCCGAAAGTCGTGAAAGTGAAATCCCCACGCCCATGCCGCCCTGAATGATGGGAACGCGGGCAGTCAGATTGCCTAACGAAAGAGTCTTCAGCTTGTTTGCCTGCAAAGTGAACAATACCTTATGGTCTTGGGCACATGCGTACGGTCGCATGGGCTGTGCCTCGCGAAGTCTTGTTGAGTGGGAACATGGTCATCCCCAAGCGGAGCGGAATTGATGCGGTGAATGCGGATTCGCAGCGGGATATTCAGTGCTTAGTGTTTGCTGTCTACCTTCACCGGGGTGATGCGGATCACAAGGGTGTTCTTACGGCGAAGGCGTTGAGGAAAAACAGATAGCTAACGCGACGCGGAAGTGACACACAGATTCGGTCTGTTGGAAGATACGGGAGTATAGACACAAATAGATAAGGGTGTCAGCAAACTGGCGAACCATTCCTGTCCGCATCGTCCGATGTTCAGACAAACCTAAATATAGCCACGCGGACGTTAGGAAAGCAAGTATAGTCGCGAAACCTCTGAACTCTCGTAAAAATATCATATTTAGAGCGACTTGCTAAGTGCTTGATTTTTAGGAATAAACACAATCCCTTTCAATTAATAATTCGGCGGGAGAAACGCCGATCATGGTTTTGTCTGAACATGCCGCGCAACGCGAGACGAAGACTTGGGAAAGGCGTTCGTCGCACGATAATGGGGTCGCACGCGAACAAGATAGCAGCGCCGTTGCGGCTCTCGGCTGGCGAGTTGCGCTCGACTTGGTCAGGTTATCCCAGGGTTGACCTCGAAAAAGAAGAGTTCGGCGGATGATTTATGAGTCATTTTAAATGGACATAGTTTGTCCTATTTATAAATTAGACAATCTTTGTCATATTAAAAGGAATCGAATTCGGTCGTTGCTTTGGCGAGCGAAGAGTAGTATATTAATGCTTTGAAGGTCGAAAGGTAAGACAACGCACAGCACGTTTGAGAGTGTGTTTCGGCTTTGTCCCCTACGTCGTTTATTACTACCTCTGTGTCCGCAATTTCGGGTGATATCCGCTGTTCTGCGATAAATTCTTGTTTGAGCGGTTTGATCCAGTCCGGCGCACCTCCGCATTTTCTTTCCTCCTCTGGCCACGACACTTTTTCACTCCGGCGGCCACTGCTTAGAATCAGACGATTTTGGTCAAGACTGCATGTGGGATTGGATTTCGGTCTTAGCAAACTTGCGGCGCGAGTCTCGCGCCGCCGTGGTTGTCACGGTGTGCCGGACTCTGGGTTCGACGCCACGCGAAATCGGCGCCAAAATGATTCTTTGCGCAGATGGGACGATTCACGGAACCATCGGCGGCGGTCTGGTTGAGCAGCTCGCGATTCACGATGCCCTGGAGTGTTTGAGAAAACGCGAGGCCGGGATATTTACCTATCCGTTGACGGCCGCCCACGGTCAGTGCTGCGGCGGTGGAATGGAGATGCTGATCGAGATGGTCAACTGCGGTCCGCAACTGTACGTCTATGGCGCGGGGCATGTCGGACAGGCCCTAAGCCGCGTGCTGGACGGCACCGCATTCACCACTCATCTGATTGACTCGCGAGAGCGTTGGATTCACGACCCGAGAGTTCCGGAGAGTTGCGTACGCCATGCCATTGGTTGGCGCGAGTTCAATTCAACGGTGTCCTGGGACAAGGACGCGAGCTACGCGGTGATCATGACTCCCGAGCATTCCGAGGACTTTGAAATTCTTGCGGACTTGCTGAACCGGCCCTTGCATTTTCTCGGCTTGATCGGCAGCCGCGCAAAGTGGGCACACTTCCGCCGCTCTTTGCGGGAACTTGGCTTTACGCCGGAGACCATTGACCGTGTAAAGTGTCCGGTCGGCATCGGCCGCATCGGCAAGGCCCCCGGAGAGATTGCCATCAGCGTGGCGGCGGAGATCCTGATCGAGCACTATGGAACTTGCCGGAATTCCCCTGATCCTGCCGGCCGCGGGCAAATCGAGTCGTCTGGGCAGCCCGAAGGGGCTTCAGACACACGCCCAGCGGACTTGGTTGGAGATTCAGTGCCAGTCCTACGCTGAAGCCGGCGGGCGGGTGGTCGCGCTGGTCTTGGGCCATGACCGCAATCGCTATCTGGCAGCATTAGGCTGCACGCACAGCGAGTTATCGGAGGCTTTGCCCTACGGAGGGTGTTCAGTCTTCCTCCGGCACAATCCAGCGCCGGAGTTTGGGCCGTTTTCGTCATTGAAGCAGGCCTGCCGTTGGATTGAAAGGGCCACAAATTATCCGGCGGCATTCTTTCTCCCGATAGACACTCCGCTCCCCTCGGCGGCCGTCCTGTTCGAGCTTGCAGCGGCGTTGCAGGGCGGCATCAACGTCGTTGAGCCGCGTTTTGCAGATCGCGGCGGACATCCTGTTCTCTTGAGTCGTGGTTTTCTGCTTGGTCTCCTTGCCGTGGATGTTCGGTCGCTTGACGCGCGACTGGATGTGCAAATCCGCAAGCAGCGCGAGACGGGGGGTGTGGTCTCGCTTCCCGTGAACGACCGGCGCGTGACGCTGAACCTGAACGATCCGGAAGCGTGGGAACGCTATTTTGCTGAGCTGGATGCCAGCCCACTACCAACATCAAGCACCGGCTGACTGTGAGATTATGAAGCATACTGTCACAGATACGATCGATCGCCCCGAGCTGTCAGACTTGGCCGAGTTACTGGAAACGGCCAAGGAACTATTCAGCGATCTTAGCTTCAAATACGTTCGCCAATGGAAAGGGCAGGATCCATCACGCCGGGTGATCGGGTTTCTGCCCATTTATGTTCCCCGGGAGATTATTCACGCGCACGGAATGCTGCCCGTGGGTTTGTTCGGCGCGGGGGATCGCCTTCCCGTCGTCAAAGGCGACGCCTATTTTCAATCCTATATCTGCCATCTCCCGCGCACCGTCGTTGAAATGGCGCTGAACGGCAGCATGGACGAGTTCGATGGGTTCATCTTTCCGGCGATTTGCGATGTGATCCGGAATCTGTCCGGCATCTTCCAGCTGAAATTCAAAGACAAGCTGATCCGCTATCTGGATTTTCCGCAGAACTTCGATCCTAATGTGGGCGGTGTCTTCTACCGGCACGCGCTGGAGCAGCTGGCGGATGATCTCGCCCGAATGAACGGTACGGCAGCCAGTGTGGGAATGCTGAATCATTCGATCTCGTTGTACAACGAAAACCGACGCCTGATTCAGGGACTGAGCGACTTTCGTGCGGACTACCCGCACAAGCTCTCTGCCGTGGAGTATTATCTGATCTTGCGAGCCGGTCAAGCGATCACCGTGGAAGAGCACAACGCCTGGCTGCAGCGGATTCTGCCGCAACTTGCCGCGCGAGACGCTTTGCCCGAAGACAAGATTCGCGTGATTGTGAGCGGCTCTTTTTGCGAGCAGCCGCCGCTGGGATTGATCCGCACGATTGAAAACGCCGGCTGCTATATTGTGGAGGATGATTTTCAAGTCGGTTCAACGTGGATAAAGGATCACATTCCTGAAGATACGAACGATCCGCTGGGCGCGCTGGTGGATGCATATTTGACGAAGAGTACCTATTCTTCCGCCGTTTATGACGGCGACCACCCGAAGGAGGAGCAGTTGGTAGAGCAGGTTCGCCGGCGCCGGGCGGACGGGGTGATTTTCTGCGCTCCGAGCTTTTGTGATCCGGCGCTGCTGGACCGACCGCTGTTGGAAAAGGCGATGGATCGCAGCCACATCCGTCACATCAGTTTTCAGTATCACGAGAATCTCGGACAATTTCACGTGGTCAAAGAGCAAGCCGGCACGTTTGCGGACATGATCAAGCTATGGGACTGACAATGGACGTCCAAAAAGAAAACAGCATGATCAAGCAGAAGCAGATGCTGGCTGATCATTTCATGGCCCTGTCGCAAGTCAAGGAAACGGGCAAGAAGGTGGCCTACACATTCGTGCCCGGCAACCTCAGCGAACTGATCGCTGCGTTTGACATGCTGCCGGTGTATCCCGAGATCAATTCCCTGCAATCGGGAATGCGCAAGAAGTCGCGGGATTTCATCCGTGAAGCAGAGGACGTAGGGTATCCGGAAGACGTGTGTTCCTATGTGAAATGTGATATTGGGATGATGCTGCAGGGAAATGTCGGCCCAACGGATCAGTTGCTTCCCTCGCCTGATATTCTGCTGTTAAGCTATACGGGCTGCTTCGTGTTCATGAAGTGGTTTGAGAACTTGCGGCGACTGTACCCCAAAGCCGAAATCGCGATGCTGCACATTCCGTATCAGGCCGACGGCCGGATCGAGCCGTCGGCGGTGCAGTACATCAAGGATCAGCTCCTCACGGAAGTCATTCCGAAATTCGAGAAGGTGTCGGGGAGAAAGCTGAACGATACGGTGCTCGGGGAGTGCATGACAAGATCTGCGGTGGCGGAAGACCTGCTCATTAAGGTCTTTGAGTCGGCACGCCACCGCCCGTCGCCGATTGACTCTTATTTCGGCGGTGTTTACTACATTGGCCCGATCTTCACCTCCTTCCGCGGTTCCGAGTCGTGCGTCGAGTATTACGAGGAGCTTTGGAAAGAAGTTCAATATCGTGTTGAGCACAAATTGGGGCCGATCACGCCCGATGGCGCGATGCCGGAAGAAAAGTACCGCTTGGTGGTCGAAGGGCCGCCGAACTGGACGAATTTCCGCGATTTTTGGAAGCTGTTTTATGATCACGGCGCCGTGTTCGTAGGATCCACCTACACGCGCGTCGGCGGAGTGTATGATTATGGGTTCCGGCACTCGGCAACGGATCCGCTGGCCAGCCTCGCGGAGTACTGTTTGGGCTGCTACACCAACCGCAATCTGACGCAGCGCATTGCCTTGATCGAGAAGTTCATCACGGACTGCGATGCCGACGGGCTGGTCATCAATTCGATCAAGAGCTGCAATTCGTTTTCTGCCGGGCAGCTGGCGATGATGCGCGATATTGAGGAACGGCGAGGCGTCCCCGTCGGGTTTATTGAAACCGATCTGGTTGATCCGCGCTATTACTCTTACTCGAATATCAAGAACCGCTTAGATTCGTTTTTCCAAATGCTGGAGCAGCGCAAGGAGTTGAAGCACCACCAGAGGGCCACCGCGTGATCGTTTATCTGGGCATAGACCTGGGTTCCACGACGTCTAAAGCCATCATTCTTGACCACGCCGGGAAGATCATCGGGCGGGGCATCACGAACACACGTTCGGATTACAACGTTGCGGCGGAAATTGCCCGCATGGAAGCGGAATTCAACTCGCGCTTTTCGCTGCTGCGCCGCCGGGTGGAAGATTCTAACGGCCGCATCGCGGAGTGGGCGCGCATTTTTGATCTGCTGGAGAGCCGGTTTCACTACCTTCAGTACCGATCTCGTCACGAGCGGCTCGCCGCCGCGATGATTGCCAACGCGGAGCAGAATCGGGGATTGGACGATGGCTTGGTTGAAAAACTGAACGCGGCCCTGCCGCAGGCGCTGGATGAGAACCGCGCCCGGTTTTTCGAAGGCAAAGTAAGCAGCAGCTCGCAGTTCTTTCGGGATCTGTTCAGCGCCACATTCATGCGTTGCATTGATCAATACGACCGGATTACGTTCGACCGGCTGGTTTCCATGTACGACCGCTCCATCAACCCGGTTGAGAATCAGGTTATCAAATTCGAATTTGCCGAGCTCACGGAGCGGTCGCTGGAACTGATGCCGCCGGACACGGCGGACGCCTGGCCGCCGATCGCAAAACACTTGCGCGAGGTGGCCGCCATTTCTTTGGAACCGACCGACTATATCGGCACGGGTTATGGACGGCAATTGCTGCCGTTTGAAGAAAAGCACATCAAGTCGGAAATTCTGTGTCACGCGCTCGGCGCTCATGATTATTTCCCCGGGACGCGCACCGTGCTGGATATCGGCGGGCAGGACACGAAGGCAATTCAGGTGGATGAGCACGGGCTGGTCACAAGTTTTCAGATGAACGACCGCTGCGCGGCCGGGTGCGGTCGCTATCTGGGATATATTGCCGACGAGATGAGCATCAGCGTCAGCGAATTGGGGCCGATGGCGATGGCTGCCGATCACGAGACCAATATTTGCAGTACGTGCACGGTGTTCGCCGGTGCGGAGCTGCGGGAACACCTGAACCTCGGGGAGCGCAAGGAGAATGTATTGGCCGGGCTGCATCTGGCGATTGTGCAGCGGGCCTTCGCGCTGCTGGCGAGATCGGGCGGCGCGCGCAATGAGTTCACGTTTACCGGCGGCGTGGCGCGCAATGCGGCCGTCGTCAAGTACGTCAGTAACATGACGCGCACCAATTACGGCGACCTGACCATTAATCTTCATCCGGATTCGATTTTCATGGGGGCGCTCGGGGCGGCGATCTTCGGCCTTCGAAGGAAGGGTGCACAGGCATGAACTACACGCTGGGGATTGACGTTGGCAGCAGCTTCATCAAGTTCGCCTTGGTGGATTACGGCGAGCAGCCGGAAATTGTCGAGGTGATCAACGAGAAGATCCGCAAGCGCAATCCCGCGCACGTCGTTGACCGCGTGGTGGCGGAGCTGCTGGAGCGCCGCCGGTTGTCCTTTGATGATCTATTATACGTGGCTTCCACCGGCGAGGGCGAGCTGATTACGCGTAAGCGCGGGCATTTCTACAGTATGACGACGCATGCCCGCGGCGCCTGGTACTACCACCCCGAAATCCGTTCGGTTGCCGATCTGGGAGCGCTGTTCAACCGGGTGATTTCGCTCGAGCAGGGCGCCCGGGTTCATAATTACATGATGACGGGCCAGTGCGCTTCCGGATCCGGTCAGTTTTTGGAGAATATCTCCCGCTATCTGGGTCTGACACTGGATGAGATCGGTCCGCTATCGCTTGAATCCACCAACCCGGCGATCACGAGCGGCATTTGCGCGGTGCTGGCGGAGACCGACGTAATAAACATGGTCTCGCAGGGAATTCCGACACCGGACATTATCAAAGGCATACATCTCTCGATAGCGCGGCGGAACGTGCGGCTGATGAGAAAGTTGAAAATCGAGTCGCCGGTGGCATTGACGGGGGGCATGGCACAGGATGTGGGCTTGGTCGCCGCGATGCGTCAGGAAATCAGCGAAGCCGGCATGAACCTCGAAATTTTCCCCAGCCCGAATTGTGAGGCGGCGGGGGCTATCGGGGCGGCATTGTGGGGCGGCTACCGCCATTTCAAACTGCTGGGAGCGGCGGCGTGAACCCGGCGGCGGTATGGCATTCCGAGACGCCGCTGCGGGAATACGCGCAGAACTTGGCGTGCATGCTGAATCAAAATGCGGTGAGATTCAGCGAGCGGCCGGCGTATCAGGAATGTCGGAACGGGGCGTATCAACCACTCTCATGGTCGCAGTTTCATCGCGACATTTGCTCTATTCAAACTGCTCTGCGAGATCGAGGCTTGGAGGAGGGCGACCGGGTTGCCATCGTTTCCCGTAATCGCCGGGAGATGCTGGAACTTGAACTGGCGGTGATGGCGATGGGCGCTGTGGCCGTGCCGATCTTTGCCGCTTACACTCCGTCGCAGACAGAAACGCTTGTCAAGTTCTGCGAGCCGCGTTTCACCGCCGTTGCCGAGCAGATGCACTTTGATAAGATCGGTGATCCGTCTTCTTATGGCGGAGTCATTCATTTCACCGAACTGGAACACAGCGATGGGGCGAAGCTTATTTCCTTCGATGAGCTTCTGGCCGCGTCGTCTTCCGTAGCGAAAGTACTTGGCGAACAGATCGCGGCGGACGCGGTGTGCCTGATGATGTACACGTCCGGCACGATGGGAAAGCCCAAGTGCGTGCAATTGACGCACCGGAATATTCTCTCGCAGCAGGCTGCCGGAAAGGACCTGTGGCCGCTCAGCGAGCATGACCGTTTTCTATCCTATCTGCCGTGGCATCACAGTTACGGCGGCATCTTCGAAAAATATTCGGCGCTGACCAACGGTGCGGTTTTGTCCTTGGAGCACAGTTACGGCAAGGACCTGGATACCTTGATCGAGAACTGGCGCCGCATTCGGCCGACGGTCTTCTACAGCGTGCCGCTCGTCTATCAAGCGCTGCTGACGCGCGCGCATCAGGATCCAGCCATTGACCGGGTGCTCTTTCATGACGAGTTGCGCTACATTTTCACGGCAGCGGCAGCCTTACCCAAGATCATTTCAGACGAGTTCGAGCGACGCAAGCTTAGCGTGCTCGAAGGATGGGGGCTGACGGAGACCTCTCCCTGCTGCACGGTCACTCAGCCCGGCACCCCTCGTCAACCAGGAGTTGTCGGCAAGCCGATTCCCGGGGTCTCTCTAAGACTTGCTCCGGACGGCGAGATTCTTGTAAAGGGGCCGAACGTGATGACCGGCTACTACAAGAATCCCGAAGAAACCAAGAAGGTCTTTACAGAGGATGGATGGTTCCGCACAGGTGACGTCGGCGAGTTCACTGATATTGGCCTGCGGTTGGTGTCGCGCAAAGATCGAATCTTCAAGCTGACCAATGCGGAGAAAGTGGTGGCGGCAGAAATTGAGAACATGATCACCGGCGGCTGTGCGTACCTGGCATGGGCCTATGTGACGGGGAGCGGACAGGATTATCCGGTTGCGCTGCTTTTCCCGAACCGCGGGATTTTCTCGTGCATTCCCGAAGGAGCCAAGCTGCCGAACGGCTGCTGCCGTCCGCATGACGTTGCTGGCCTTGCCCACTGTTTGGGTCATTGTCTCGAACAGGTAAACCGCCGTTTCGATGCCGAATACTGCCGCATGCCGCGAGTCATGCTGATTGATCATGAGTTGTCCATCGAAAACGAAGAGCTGACTCCTTCGATGAAGATGTCACCCAGCGCAATCAGCCGCATCTTCAAGGCGAATATCGAGCGTCTCTACCAACCGGATGAGCCGGCGGAATTGCCGGCTCAAGAGTCAGTGTACATCATCCGGTTGGATCGCTGATGCCGCGCCTGCAATCACAGGTCATGATGAAAGATGTGCTCAGGGATTACTTCACCCGTCTTGCGTCACCGCTGGCCTGGTGCACAAGCGCGGGGCCGGCGGAGATTCTGCGGGCACTGGGTTTTCAGGTTTACTTTCCGGAGAATCACGGTGCGATGCTGGGAGCATCCCGCGCGGCTCAAAAATACATTCCGCGCGCAAACAATCTCGGCTATTCCAACGAGATTTGCTCGTATCTGACTTCGGACATCGGAGCATGGCTGAACCGGGAAACACCCCTGACGTCAGCCTACGGCTTGCCGACGGTTCCTAAACCGGACCTGATCGTGTTCAATACCAATCAGTGCCGGGAGGTGGCGGAATGGTTCAATTATTTCGGGCGGGAATTTTCCTGCCCAGTCATCGGAATTTACCCGCCGCGGCATGTCGAACAGGTCACGCAGGCTGATGTAGATAATGTGGTCTGCCAGTTTCGCGCCTTGATTGCCGCGGGCGAGCAGATCATCGGACGTAAGCTGGATCCGCAGCGCCTCGCTGAGACGGTGCGCTTGAGCCGTGACGGAACACAATTGTGGAAGCAGATGCTCGAGACGGCTCAACACCATCCGGCGCCGCTGACATTTTTTGACGGTACCATTCTGATGGCCCCGGTAGTGATGTTGCGCGGCACCGAAGCCTGCGTAGAATTCTACCGCGCCGCTTGCGCGGAGTTGCAGGTTCTGGCAGAACGAAACGATGCCGCCGTGCCCAACGAACAAACCCGGCTGTATTGGGAAGGGATGCCGATCTGGGGACGCTTGCGCTCGCTGTCCGGACTCTTTTCCGGCTGCCGCTCCGCCGTCGTCGCTTCAACGTACTGCAATAGCTGGGTCTTTGATGATTTTGATCCCGATCGCCCGCTGGAGTCTATGGCCTATGCCTACACTCAGATCTTCATCAACCGCGGGGAAAATCACAAGCTGAACTACCTGAAGCGGATGATCAAGGATTACGACATCGGCGGCATGATCTTTCACGATGCCAAGACCTGCTTCAACAATTCCAACAGTCGTTTTGGTCTTCCACAACGGCTGCAGGACGAAACGGGTGTCGGCACTTTGGTCATTGACGGCGATCTGAACGACTTGCGCTTTTTCTCCGATGAACGAGCGCGAACCAAAATAGAGACTTTCGTTGAGCAAATTTCCGCGAGGGCGGTATGATAGAAAAACCACGACCCCCCAAAGACAACTCACCTGCCGTGATTCCGAATAGCGACAACAATCGCCTGCGGGTCGGCATTGTGGGTATGGGTCCGGTCGGCTGCATTCTGGCGGCACATCTGATCGAAGCGGGCGCCCACGTCCTCGCCTGCGACACTCTGGCGGACCGGGTGGACGCGATTCGAAAGCACGGCATCCGGCTCACCCACACGTTTGACAAGACGGTGCCCGTCGATCAAGTCTGCTATTCGCCGCAGGAGCTGGAAACGTGCGACCCGGATCTGGTGGTCATCTGTGTCAAGACCCCGAACCTGAAAGCCGTCATCGAGCAGCTTGCCGAGATTGATTCGGACAAGTTCTACATCCTGTGCGCGCAGAACGGCATTGACAATGAGATGGAAGTGGCACGCGTATTCGGCGACGAGCGCACGATGCGCATGGTGATCAACTACGCGGGCAATATGGTGAATCAGCACACGGTGCACGCCAGTTTCTTCAATCCGCCGAACTATATTGCGCCGTTGCTGATCGAAGGCGGCGGCGATGTTACCACGCGCTTGGTGAGCCTGCTTAATCAAGTCGGCTTGACGACGGAAATCCCAGAGGACATTCAGGAATACGTCTGGGAGAAGTGCATGCTGAACGCCGCGCTGAGCGCCATCTGCGCGATCACACGACGCACAATGAAAGAGGTAATGGACACGCAGAAATCTTTTGATCTGGTGGAAGCTCTCCTTGACGAGTGCGTGCGCGTAGCAGAGATGGAAGGCATTGACGTGGGAAAGAAATTTCGCCGGTTTTCCATCCGTTACTTGAAGAATGCCGGCCACCACCGGCCGTCCATGCTGGTGGATCTGGAGCTCGGCCACCCGACGGAAATTGATTATCTGAACGGCAGGATCGTCGAATACGGCCGCAAGCATTGTGTTCCGACGCCGCTCAATCAGTCGGTAACCGCGCTGATTTATCTGCTTCAGAATTCTGACCACCGCTAAAAGATGTGTAACGGTCGGCGACAGCTTGGCGAGAATGACCGGATAACATGCAGACCGATTCCATAAATAGCGCGCAGCTCAGGCCGCAGGCTGATGATCTGAGCCTGGGCGTTGACCTGGGTTCGCATTACACCAAGTTCGTGGTTGCGGATGGCGCCGGCCAGCGTGTCTTTACAAAAGTGATCCCAACGTTGAGCCGGCACCACGAGGCGTTTTCAGAGAGCCTCGCGGAGATTCACCGGCGTTACTCCATCCGGCGCGAATGTGCCACGGGCTACGGCCGCAACAGCTACGCAAGTGACCTGAAAAAGCCCGAGTTGATCTGCGCGGCGGCGGGTGTTTCGGCGCTCTTTCTCCTGCGGAAAGTTATCATCGATATCGGCGGCGAGGACATTAAGATCATCGAATGCGAGCCCGGCGGCCAGGTCGTTCAGTTCTACATGAACGACAAGTGTTCTGCCGGAACGGGCGCGTTCTTGACGGAAATTGCCGAGAAGGCCGAAATTGACCTGGGAGAGATGAGTGAGTTGGCGCGGCGATCCACATCCGACCAGCCCATGAACAGTTTTTGCACGGTGTTCGCAAAGACTGAAATCCTCTCATGGAAGTTCAGCGGTGTCCCGATCGAAGACATGGCGCGGGGCATCTATCTTTCCATTGTGGATCGCATCTGCAAGCTGCCGGTTCGATCCGATCTGCCGGTGTTTCTCTGCGGCGGGGTGGCGGCGCATCATCCTTATATTTGCGATCTGCTGTCGCAGCGGCTGGACGTGCCGGTGCAGATCACGCCCGATCCGCAGTTCATGGTGGCGTTGGGCGCTGCCATGTTAGCCCGGCAATCGTAGAGTAGCGCGGGCGCGCCTGAATCAACGCAGGCATCCAGCTTGCGTTGTGAACTCTTACACAAAGAGAAATTTCGGTGGCCGTGCCGTTCGCAACGACACGACATTCAGATCATAATCAGAAACTCGTTAGGACACGACCCATGACGATGATTCAAGCCTATCAGATGACGGTCAGGAATCAGCCGTTCGAACGGACTTCCTATCCTGTGCCGGGATTAATGCCGGGGGAGGCCTTGGTGCAGGTGGCTGGCTGCGGTGTGTGCCACACCGATCTCAGTTTTTGGCACTATGGAGTGCCCACCCGGAAGGAACTCCCGCTGACGCTTGGCCACGAGATTAGTGGCACCGTGATTGATGGCCCGGCGAATTTGATCGGGAAATCCGTGGTGATTCCCGCCGTGCTGCCCTGCGGCGAATGCGATTTATGCCGCAACGGCCGCAGCAATATTTGTCAAAAGCAGCGCATGCCCGGTAATGATTTTCATGGCGGCTTTGCCAGCCACATCGTCGTTCCCTCGCGATTTCTGGCCATCGTTCCGGATTCTGTGTTGGCCCGCTACAAACTTGCGGAGCTGGCGGTTATTGCCGATGCTGTCTCGACTCCATTACAGGTGATCAAGAAAAGCGCGCTGAAAGCGGGAGACCTTGCGATTGTTATCGGAGTCGGGGGTGTCGGTCTCTACGCCGCTCTGCTGGCCAAGATAGCAGGGGCCAAGGTGCTCGCGCTGGATCTTTCGCAGTCGCGTCTCGATCTGCTTGCTCAAGCCGGTGTCACTTCCACCTTGAACACAAGCGGTTTGAACGTGAAAGAAATCAAGGATCGAGTGAAGGCCGCTTGTAAAGAGATGGGTGCCCCGCCTTACGGATGGAAGATCTACGAGGTCTCCGGCACGGCCGCGGGGCAGGAATTGGGCTTCGCGCTTCTGGGCATTGCCGGTGTGCTGTCTGTGGTGGGTTTTACTCTGGACAAGCTCGAAGTGCGGCTGAGCAACCTGATGGCGTTCGATGCTCAGGTGATCGGGACGTGGGGCTGCCGGCCTGAGTTGTACGGCGAGGCCATTCGCATGGTGGGTGACGGAAGTCTGAATTTGGCTCCCTTTACGAAGACCCATCCGCTGTCGCAGATCAACGACGTCTTTCAGCAAGCGCTCGATCACAAGCTCATGCAGCGCGCCGTGCTGGTTCCGGATTTCTAAGCGGACATTGCCCCCAATCGAAAAACATATTGGTTCATCAACATAACTCACAAGGTGCGAAACGTGAGCTACGAACTCTACGATCACAATCTGGTGGAAACCAGTTTCTCCGAGATTCTCTACGAACGGCGTCCCTGTCCGGACAAGACCGGAAAGCCCGTTGAGGGCTTGTATAACGCCTGGATATTCCTGAACAATCCCAAACAGTTCAACTCCTACACGACCGCGGCCGTCAAGGAAGTTATCCTGGCAGTGCGCAAAGCTTCGGCTGACCGGGCGGTGGTCAACGTTGTTTTTACGGCTGTGGGCGACAAGGCATTCTGCACCGGCGGTAATACTAAGGAATACGCAGAGTACTACGCCGGGCGTCCGCTCGAGTACAAGCAATACATGCGCCTGTTCAATGACATGATTACGGCGCTGCTCTATTGCGACAAGCCGGTGATTTGCCGCGTGAACGGAATGCGTGTCGCCGGCGGCCAGGAGATCGGCATGGCCTGTGATTTCACGATTGCCACTGACTTGGCGATATTCGGGCAGGCCGGTCCGAAGCATGGCAGCGCTCCGGACGGCGGCAGTACGGATTTCCTGCATCTCTTCGTCGGAATTGAACGGGCGATGCAAAGCTGTACGCTCTGCGAGATGTGGAATGCGTATGAAGCTGTGGCGATTGGACTGATATCGCAAGCTGTGCCGGTGCTCAAAGTGAATGGGAAATTCGTGCGCAACCCTCTGCTCATTACCGACCGCTGGCTGGATGAGTCGGGGACGATTGTGTACGGGCAGAAGAAGACGGAAGCCGCATTGGAAGCAGCAAAGGCGATCATGGCCAGCGGCACGATTGACTTGACGCCGCTTGACGACGCCGTCAACGAAGTTGCCACCAAGCTGCTGTACACGATGCCGGACTGCATTAACAAGACGCTGAACAGCTTGCGGAAAAAGAAGCTTGAGCATTGGGACAGGAACCATCAGACCAATCGCGACTGGCTGGGCTTGAACATGATGACCGAAGCCAAGGCCGGTTTCCGTGCCTTTAATGAAGGGCCCAAGGGCAATCGCGAAGTGGACTTCATTAAGCTCCGCCTTATGCTCGCGGAAGGTCATCCCTGGGACGAGGAAATGGTCGAAGCAATTCTGCCGAGGTAACAAGACGATGCCAGCGAAAATCCGCCGCGAGTCTTTGCATGACGGCCAAGTAATCCGGCTGGTGCTGGATGCGCCGAAAGCCAACGTGCTGGACGCGGAGATGATGCGCCAGCTTCAGTCGGAACTGGATGAACTGCGGACTCACGCTCATCTGAAGCTCATTCAGTTCACCGGGGCGGGAGATCATTTTAGTTTCGGCGCGAGTGTCGCTGAGCACACGCGGGACAAGGCCGCGGCCATGCTAACGCAATTCCACGCGCTGTTCTATACGCTTGCCGAGATGGCCGTTCCCACTGCGGCGCTGATTTCCGGTCAGTGCCTGGGCGGGGCAATGGAATTGGCGCTCATGTGCAACTTCATGTTTGTGGATCGCACCGCGCGGCTCGGGCAGCCGGAGATCGTTCTCGGCGTCTTTCCGCCGCCGGCGGCACTCCTGCTTCCCCTGAAAGTGGGACAAGCGCGCGCGGATGACGTAATTCTCACCGGCCGTACGTTGTCGCCCGACGACCTTGTGACTTTTGGGTTAGCGAACGCACTGTTTGATGACCGGTCTGCGCTGGAAGCAGGAGTGGACGCCTGGATTGCCAAACACATTCTGCCGAAGAGCGCGGCGGCATTGCGCTGCGCTGTCCGCGCGTCGCGGTGGAGATTCAACCAGCATGTCAAAACCGAGCTAAAGCGCCTGCTGGAGTTTTATGTCAACGATCTTATGGCCACGCATGATGCCAATGAGGGCATTGCCGCGTTTCTGGAGAAGCGGCCTCCGGTCTGGCAGAACCGTTAACGCACAATGAGTGATTTTCAGGGAAAGTCCGTTATTGTAACCGGGGCCGCGCGTGGAATCGGCCATACCATGGCTCATCGGTTTCTGCGGCTGGGGGCGCGAGTATTTGTGCTTGACCGCGATTACCCGAGCGATTTCGCCCAGGACAACAGTAATCTCGTCACGTTCAGCGGAAACGTCTCGTCAAGGCCGGACGTTGAGAAGTTCGTGAGTTCCGTGCTTGAGCAGACTGGCCGCGTGGATATTCTGGTGAACAACGCCGGAATCCTCAGAGACAACGTCATCTGGCGCATGAGCGAAGAGGATTTCGACGCCGTGATTGACGTCAATTTGAAAGGCGCATGGCTGATGTGCAAGGCGGTGGCTCAGCCGATGCGCGAACAGCAGCATGGCCGGATCATCAACATCGCGTCTCGCGCATGGCTGGGAAACTTCGGTCAATCCAACTACTCCGCTTCAAAGGGCGGTCTGATCGGCCTTACGCGCGTGTTGGCTCTGGAATTGGCGCGGTCACACGTGACGGTGAACGCGGTTGCTCCCGGTTTGATTGATACGCCGATGACGCAAGCGCTGCCGCCGGATACCTATCGGGCGCTCGTGAACGCGCAGCCGGAGAAACGCGCGGGGACGGCGGAAGATGTCGCCGCAGCCGTGTGTTTTCTGGCATCGGACGAGGCCGGATTCATCACCGGTCAGACGCTGTATGTGGATGGCGGCAAGAGCATCGGAGCTTCTTTCGTATGATTCGTGTTGAGCTTTCAGCAATTCGGCGCTCATGGCTGAAGTGACCTTTACAGTTAACGGCACGCGCCGCACCGTTACCGTGGATCCGCACGAGTCTTTGCTCGACGTCCTGCGCGAACGGTTGGCCTTGGTCGGAACCAAGCGCGGGTGCGATCAGGCGACCTGCGGCGCTTGTACGGTGCTGCTGGATGATCAGCCGGTCTTAAGTTGCATTACACCGGCACTGCGATGTCAGAACAGAAATGTGCAGACCATCGAAGGGGTTGCCGTGAACGGCAAGCTGCATCCGGTGCAGGAGAGTCTTGTCGAAAGCGGCGGCATTCAATGTGGCTTTTGTACGCCGGGGATGGTAATGACGATACTGGCCTTCTTGAGAGACAATCACAATCCCACCGAGACACAGATTCGCGCGGCTCTTTCCGGAAATCTGTGCCGGTGCACCGGATATGCCAAGATTGTGGCGGCGGTCAAGCACGCCGCAGGGGTACTCAGAGCATGAGTCGCGTGATTGGACGTCCCACGCCTTACATTGACGCTCGGAGGAAGGTGACGGGCGAGGCGCTGTATACGGATGACTACCGATTCTCCAATCCGCTGCATGTCTGTTTCCTGCGCAGCCCGCATGCCCATGCCCGGATCAAGAGCGTTGACGTGTCTGCCGCTCAGGCAAATCCGCACGTGCGAGCCGTTGCTGTCGGCAAAGAAATTCCGATTCCCTTTGGGATTTTGCCGATCAGCGCCGATGAAACGGCGATGGCCGTGGACAAAGTCCGGTTTGTCGGGGAGATCGTAGCGGCAGTGGCCGCGGAAACAAAACAGGATGCCCTCGCGGCAGTGAATTCGATTATCGTCGAGTACGAGCCGCTTCCGGCCATTCTGCTTCCGGATGAAGCGCTGCAAAGCTGCACGCCGGAGCAACAGATCCACGAGCACTCGCGCGACCGAACGAACATCCATAAGACCGCGGAGCTGAGCTTCAATGATCCGGAAGGCGGACTCCAGGAATCCGCATTTGTTCGTGCGGCGGAATTCAAGTTTGCGGGCGTGACTCATGCCTTCACAGAGCCTCACGCGACTTGGGCCGCCTACTCCCCGGATGGCGAGCTGACCGTTATCTCGGCCACGCAGGTCCCGCACTACTTGCAGCGAACGTTGTCCAATGTCCTCGGGCTGCCGCGGCATCGGGTGCGCGTCATCAAACCGACGCTGGGCGGCGGATTCGGCGGCAAAAGCGATCCGTTTCCGCACGAGATCATTACCGCTCATCTCGCGATGAAAACGCAGCGCTCCGTGCATTGTGTTTTCAGCCGGGAGGAAGTATTCCTCACCAATCATGGCCGGCACCCGACGACAATGACGATGTCAGTCGGCTGTGACAAATCCGGCAAGCTGACCGCACTGCACGGGGATATCGTTATTGACGGCGGAGCCTTCGCCAGCTTTGGCGTGGTGACGACCTACTATAACGGTGTGCTGCTGCAAGGGCCGTATCGGATTGACCGTTTCGGCTTTCGCACGCGGCGCGTGTACACAAATAAGCCGCAGAGCGGTGCCATGCGCGGCCACGGCGCGGTGAACTCTCGCTATGCCGTGGAAACGCTCATAGACATGCTGGCGCATGACGCGGGCCTGGATCCCTGCGATTTCCGTACGCAGAATTTCTTGCCGGCGAATACGCTGACTGTCGGTCAACTGCGCGTCACGAGCAACGGGGTGAAAGAGTGCCTGGAAGCCGTTCGCGCGCGATCGGGGTGGGATCAGCGATACGGGAAATTGCCGTTCGGGCGCGGGCTGGGCGTGGCGTGCGGGTTTTACATCTCCGGCAGCGCGCTCCCCATCATCTGGAATCGCCAACCGCAGAGTGTTGTTCACGCCAAGTTGGACGCCGACGGCAGCATTGTGATCTTCAGCGGTGCATCCGACATCGGCCAGGGCAGCGACACCATGCTGGCACAAATTGCGGCGGAAGTACTCGGCGTCTCGTTGGATCGGATTCGCGTGGTCACAGCGGATACAAGCCTCACCCCTGTGGATTTGGGAAGCTACTCCAGCCGCGTGACATTCATGGCCGGCAACGCGGCGAAAAGCGCGGTTGAGAAACTTCGTCACGAGATTGCCATTGCGGTGAGTCAGGAGAAAAACATCAACGCCGACGCTCTTCGCTTCGCGGATGAGCGCGTGACCACCGCAGACGGAGGCTTTGATCTGAGTTGGGATGAAGCCGTGGAAATGGCCACGGCCTTTCGCGGCTCGTTTGTCGAAAGCGGATTCTACTTCTCACCCAAGTTAGGTGGGAACTTCAAAGGTGCGGGAGCTGGCTTGAGCCCCTCGTACAGCTTCGGCGCATTTATCAGCGAAGTCGAAGTGAATGAACGAAGCGGCAATGTCCGCGTGGCCAAGGTCTGGGGTGCGCATGACTGCGGCAAGGCGCTGAATCCGCTCGCGGTGGAGGGCCAGATCGAAGGCAGCATTCACATGGGGCTTGGTCAGGCGCTCTCGGAGGAGATGCGCTACGAAAATGGCATGCTGATGAATGCGAACTTTACGGATTACCGCATTCCGACGGCACTGGATACACCGGAAATGGATGTCACCATTGTCGAATCGGCAGATCCCGAAGGTCCCTTTGGCGCCAAGGAAGCAGGCGAAGGACCCATCCACCCGGTACTCCCTTCCATCGGCAACGCGATTTTTGATGCCGTCGGGGTGCGCATGTTTGAGCTTCCCATCACGCCGGATAGAGTGCGAACAGCATTGCGGAACAAAGCGTCATGAGCGTCGCCCTGCCGGTCAAGTCGTTCGCGACATCTTACGCGGCGCCATCCACGGTTGATGAGGCTCTGGAGTTGGCGCGCGCGCATCCCGGAGCATACGAGTATTCAGCGGGGGGAACGGACCTGCAACCGCTTCGACAGCAGGAGCTGCACAGCAAACCGGTCATCATTGATCTTTGCGGCATTCGAGAACTGCGGGGCGTGCGAGTCATCGAGGGCAGCACAGAGATTGGTTCACTGGTAACGCTTGATGAGCTGGTCTCGACTCCCGCCGTCAAACAAGCGTATCCGCTGCTGGTCGAAGCGGCTTTGTCGGTGGCGACTCCGGTCATCAGAAAGACAGCGACGGTCGGCGGCAATCTGCTCGTAAGTAATCGCTGCTCGTATTACAATCAATCGAAGATGTGGCGAACGGCGGTCGGCTCCTGCTTGCGCGATGTCGGGGACACCTGCCTGGTTACGGGAGTGAAACACGGCAAGTGTTTCTCGCGCCATGTGTCGGACATGGCGCCGGCACTGATTGCCCTCGATGCGGAAGTAACGATTCGGAATCAACATTCGACATTCTTGATTCCGTTGTCGCAGCTCTACGTACAGGATGGAATCCAATCTGTCAGCCATCTGGAGGACGACGGCATTCTCGAGAAGATTCGAGTTACCGCGAATGTAAGGAACGGCTGGTACCGAAAACTGCGCCTGAGGCAGAGTTTGGATTTCACCTCGCTCACGATTGCAGGCTGTACCGACTCCATGGGAATGATCCGCATCTGCTTGAACGGTGTGGCGATGGCTCCGGTCTTGATTTCAGGCCGCAGATCCGAGCTGACGTTGGAAGGAATCATCAAGCAGGCTCGTCTGAAGGCGAAGATGGTGAACAATGATCTCCTGCCGCTGCCCTATCGGCAGGAAATGATGGCGGTGTATCTCGAAGAGGTTTGGAACGCACTTCAACAATAGATTTCCGAAAGCAATTTGAGGACGATAGCATGAACAACACATGGAGACATCCATGAGCGGCGCGCGTCAAATGTTTCCACGTGCCAGAATTCCCTACGGCACCTGGGGCAGCAGCTTTTTTCCGGCGTGGCAAACATCGCCGCTGGCCGAAGTAAACATCGGTCAATTCGCCGGTGAAGCGATGGGTCTGATTATGGGGAAGCGAAAAGTCCCCCTGCGCGAGCTGCAATATCTGATCATCGGATCTACGATTCCGTGGCACTGGAAATTCTGGAATGCGCCGTTGGTGGCCAGTTGCGTGGGACACCGTGTGCCGGGTTATCACATGGAACAGGCATGTGCAACCGGACTTCAAGCCGTGCTACTCGCCGCGGCTCAAGTGGAAACCGGAGCCAGCGATGTGGTTGGCGTGCTGACGTTCGATCGCACCAGCGATTCACCCGTCGGCGTGTTTCCCGAACGCCGCGGATATCGGCGCACGGAAGTCATCGCTGATGTCTGGGACAACTTCGGATTCGACCCGGCCACGGGCAATTCCATGATTACGACCGCGGGGATGACGGCGCGGAAATACAAGATAGACCGAAACGAAGTGGATGAAATCGCCTTTCTCCGCCACCAACAGTATTTCGACGCGCTCGCGTCCGGAATTCTGGATCGCGTGCTGGTTCCCTTGGACGTTCTGAACTTGCAGGGGCGCTCCATGGGAATTGTGAAGGAGGATGTTGGTGTCCGTCAAATCACGATGTCAGGTTTGAGGGAGATGCGCGAACTGGACACGTGCGTGACCGCCGGAACACAAACCCATGCTTCCGACGGCATGGCCACGCTGCTGGTTACGAATGAGACCAAAGCTCGGCAACTGAGTTCGCGGCCCGAGATTGACATTCAATTTGTGGGCAAGTCGGAAGTTCGCACGTCACCCAGCATGATGCCGGAATCGCCGGGGATGGCCGTTCAGGAATTGCTCAATCGCACCGGATTAAAGATGTCGGATATGGCGGTCGTCAAGAACCACAACCCGTTTGCCGTCAACGACGCACTGTTTGCGAAAATGCTCGAATACGATTGGCGAAAAATGAACAATACGGGCAGTTCACTGGTCTGGGGACATCCACAGGGACCGACGTTGACGCGGGTGATTATGGAGGCTCTGGAAGAAGCGGTTTCGCTGGGCGGTGGTTATGTGCTGGTCTTTGGCTGTGCGGCCGGAGATGTCGGCATCGCCGCGATTCTCAAAGTAGCGGAAGGAGGGAAGTGATCATGGTTAAAGTAATGCGGCAGCCCACTCTCCAGACTCTGGGATTAGGCAACGTCCACGACATCTTTCGTCAGGGCCGCTTGCCCGCAACAGCCGGCGAACTGGTGGACAAAGTTTTCGGCAGTCCGGATAACCGCGGCTCGCTGGTCATCTCGGGTATGAATGGAATTGTTGGCGCGGGCAAAGCGATGCAGCTTGGATCACGTTTGGAGCCGTTTGGTATAACGATCGTTGGTCTGGATTTCCCCGGTGCCGCCGATGGCATTGGCCGCCAGTATCAAGGCCTAAAGCAAGCCTTCGGCGAGGACGGCGCCGACCGCATCATGGGTGGAATTGTGCGGCTTGCTTACGATGGCAAACACATTCCGGCCACGCTGCAAGAGCTGAAGCCCCGTTTTCTGCTCGAGGCGATTCCGGAAATTTTGCCCGTTAAGAAAGCTCATTATGAGCTGTTTCAGACGGCGTTTCCCGGAATTGAGATTCGTTCCGTCACCTCCGGTTTTCCGCGCTCTCAACTTGGCGTGGGGGTTGCGCATCCCTCTTTCCCGCACGAAATTAACAAGGTGTGGGAGACCATCGAGCCGAATCCGTCGGCCGTTACGCAGATGCTCTGGGCGCTTGGCCTTGTTCCCGTGCCGGTTGCGGACCGCTGGTCATTTGTGCTCGACGTGTTGTTCTGCGGAGTAACGCTGGCGGCACTCAGATATCATCAGGCAAGCAGCATGCCGTTTTGGAAGGTGGACAAATTTGTGCGCCGTCTGCTGGGTCCGAATCCGTTCCGCGCGCACGATGCGATCGGAGCTAAGGGCGCGAACTTCCTCACGTGGTCTTGCCTGCATCACTTAGCGCAGCAGTATGGCGAGTTATTCCAGCCGACGATTGACCTGGAAGAGCGTCGCGTGAACGGGCAGGATTGGTATCCGCTGAACCATCTGAGGCCAATTGTCAATTGGAGTATGCCGCCCGCCGAGGAGGAAGAGTTCCGTTCCTGGATTATGGGGCCGCTCTTTCAGATGGCGGCTCTGATGCTTCACGAAGAGCGCGGGCACCTTTCGCATATCAACGCCATTGGCGAACTCTGCGCACAGTTCCGCCGGGGAATTCTTGCCGAGATCCGGCAAGTCGGTGCGGACGCCGCAATCAAGCGCGTGGAAGCGTACCATCGGCTGCATCCGGCAGCGGCGAAGAGCTGGTATCCGGCGGCGTTCGAAAAGCTGAACAGCCCGGAATGGCAGCAACTCTATGTGAATGCCGAGCACGATGGAAATGTCGGCGTCATCACAATCAGCCGGGAAAGCTACAACGATGATGTGGACAAAGAACTGAATCGCGCGATTGATTGGCTGAAATCAGAAAAGATCGCGCGCGTGATTGTAACCGGCGACTTTCATCTTGCCACACAAATGGTCGGGGCCGATACCAACGAATTCTTCAACGCCCTTGACAGCGCGGAGGAAGGAAAGCAGCTCTCGATCCGCTGGTCACGCACGGCGAGGCGGCTGTACCATGAATTCAACGTGTCGGTAGGTTTCATCAACGGCAAGCGATGCCTGGGCGGATTTCTGGAGCTGCTCATACACTGCCATTATCTGATCTCTGTGGATTCGGCTTATGTGGGCATGCCCGAGGTCACGCTGCCGGTGGTTCCCGGAATGGAAGGCTGTCACTGGCCATTCCGCAAGACAACTCCGGAGCACTGGCCCAAGCTTCTGAACGTCCTCCTCGGAGGAAACACGCAGAAGGCCGGCAACACGGTGGGCTGGCTGGTTGACTACGCGGGAACGACCGAAGATGCCTTGCAAGTGGCTTGGAAAGTTGCCACTGACGGCAATCACGGGCTGAAGCCGCGGAAGGTCGTCGAGCAGGGCTTGACGGGCATGCCGCGAGAAATCCGGCTGCCGGCTCCCGAGAGTCCTGAGACCGAGGCCGCGCGTAAGGCCATTCTGGATACCATTCACAGTTCGTGCGGCGGGGGGCTGAATGAGGCGCTCGAGATTCAGGCGCGTCACTCAGCGAACTTCATGGTAACTTTGCCGTGTAAGCATGGGCGAATCGGTCAGGAATACTCCAAGATCATGGCTGTGTGAATTAGGCCGATAGTGTTTTCGTGCACAACAAGAAGCCCGGGAATTCCCGGGCTTCTTCGCGCTTAGAGTCTTCGTAATAATCCATCAGAAGGATTTGAGGATGAGTTTGGCCGCCGCAAAAGCCAAAACCAAAGCCAGCACGCGGCGCAGAGATAAACTTGAAAAGCGCCTGGCGCCCCAATAGGAACCGAGCAATCCTCCGGCAAAGGCCGCAACGAGGGGCAGGATTGTCGGGAGCAAGTACAGATCACTGCGCACTGCTCGCCCACCCAATCCAGCCAGCGAATTCATCAGGATAAAAACAGCGGCTGTAGCCGCCGTCTGTTTGGCTGTGGCCCATTTCAGCAGCAGCATGACCGGGCTTAAGAAGATTCCCCCGCCGATTCCCACAATTCCTGAAAGTAACCCTATGCCGCCCCCGACCGGCAGGGATACAGCGAGGGGCATCCGCCTCACTTCTTCTGCATCTTTCGCGCTCGAGAGAGATAAGAACAATCGAATCGCGGCGACCAGTAATGCAATCGCCAATAGGACATAGTAGAGCGGAGCCGATACCTCAATCATTCCACCCACAAAGGCCAACGGAATCGAGATTACGGCGAACGGCCCGAAAAGCCGGAACGAGAAATGTCCTGCTCGTATGTAACTGATCGAAGCGATTCCCGCCACCAGCACATTCAGCATCAACGCTGTCGTCGCCATCTGCGCGGGAGGAACAGCAAACAGCGCCAAAATGGCCAGATAGCCGGAGGCCCCGCCATGACCGACCGAAGAATAGAGAGCGGCAATCAGAAAGACCAGCGACGCGAGCAGCCAGGTTTGAGCGAGACTGAACTCCATGGCTCACCTGCGTGCAGATTGCGGCATGCTGGTTCTGCAAACGGGGTCGCCCACACGTACCGTGCCGCCGCGGATGACCCGCGCAAAAAGGCCTTCCCGCGGCATGACGCAGTCACCGACCTGATCGTAGATGGCACAGCGGGCATGGCACTCTTTGCCGATCTGTGTGATCTCCAGTTCGCATTCTCCTAATTGGAGATGATCACCGATGTTGAGACTCAGCAGATCAATAGACGCAGTGGTGATATTCTCCGCAAAATCACCGGGAGCAACATCTGTTAGTCCCAGTGCATGAATCTTCTCGATACTCTCCATAGCCAAGAGGCTGATCTGACGATGCCAGTTTCCGGCATGGGCATCCCCTTCCATGCCCCAGTTTTCCAGCAGTCTGATCTCGGGCACGTTGTTCTTGCGTGTGCCTTTGGCTTCGCTGGTGGAAAGCGCAATAATTCGCCCGGACTCTACCATGCAAGCCGCTCCACAACGACTGTTGCGCCTACCGGAAGCTCGGTTAGCTCCGCCGGGAAATGAATGAGAGCATCCGCCGCCGCGAGTCCGCCGAGCATGTGTGATTCCTGCCCGGTCGTGGGATAAGCCGTCCAGACACCGTGCTCATGGATGAGTCTGGCGCGCACAAACTCAGTTCGTCCCGGCTTCTTTTGCAATGCGGACCCCAGCGTCGCGGCGGTTCGAGCCGCAAGCGGTTCACGCGCTCCCAGCATCTTCAGCAAAGCTGGGCGCACGAAAAGATGAAACGTCACCAACGCGGAAACCGGATTGCCGGGGAGTCCGATGATCAGTTGCTCGCGATTCTCGCTCACGACCGACGCAAAGACGGTCGGCTTGCCGGGCTTCATGGCCACGCCGGTGAAGTGCAGGTGCGCTCTGCAGCGCGCGAGAGCCTCTTGCACAAAATCAAAATCTCCAACGGAAGCGCCGCCGACCGTGATCACGATATCGGCCCGAGTGAGCGCAAGCGAAATGTCACGCTGCAGGGAAGTCAAGTCATCGGCGGTCAACGCAAGAAAAACAAGTTCCGTCGGAAGAGTGCGCAAAGCGGAGGACAGCGCGGCGGAATTGGAATCATAAATCTGTCCAGCTTGCAGCGGTACGCCCGGCAGCATCAATTCATCACCCGTTACAATCAAAGCCACGTTTGGCTTCCGATGCACCGCCACTGAGTTCAAACCGAAGGAAGCGATGAGACCGATAACCGGGGGAGTAACGCGCATTCCGACCTCAAGAACAACGTGGTTCGCTAGGAACTCCGCTCCGGCGCGGCGGATGTTTTCATTGAAGGAAGCGCGATGGCGAATGATGACGTATCCATCCTGCTCTTCGGCATCTTCTTTCATCACCACAGCCTCTGCTGAAGCTGGTAGCGAAGCGCCGGTGAGCACCTTCAGAGCCGCACCGGAAGCAACCTCGACAGAACTGCTTTCGCCCGCGCGCACGGTGCCTGCGAGCTTAAGTCGTGCCGGGGATTCTTCGCAAGCCGACTCCACATCCCGGAGCTTGACAGCATAACCATCAACGGCGGTATTGTCAAAGCGGGGCACGGCGAAAGGAGCGGCGATCGGCTCGGCAAGAAAGTGTCCCGGCGCTTCCTGCAGTGGAATGCGATGTACCGGTAGCGGCCGCGTCTTCTCAAGAACCATCTGAAGTGCTCGGTCAAACGAGAGCATGGTCACGCCTCAATTTGCTCTTGATCCGGAGGATGTTCGCCGCCCCTCAACATCGTGAAGGCATGAAACAGGCCCGGGAAAAGTGCATCCAGCGATTCTACAACGGCGCGTTTCGACCCCGGAAGATTGATGATGATTGTCTTGCCGCGAACGCCGGCAATTCCCCGGGATAACATGCTGTTGGGGGTGCGTGCTTGTCCGTAAGCACGAAGTGTCTCCGCAATGCCGGGGATCGTGTGCTCGACAACTTTGGCCATGGCTTCGGGCGTCGTATCGCGCGGCCCGAGACCTGTCCCACCCGTGGTCACGACAAGATCCAATCGCAGTTCATCGGCATAACGACTCAGCGCGCCGATAATGAGCGGCTCATCATCCGGAATGACCTTGTAGTCTTCGATGGTTAATCCTTCGTCCTTTAGGCGCTCTTCGATCAGTCGGCCTGACAGATCCTGTTTCGTGCCGGCAGCAGCCGTATCCGACATCACCAGCACGGCGGCGCGCAAGGGAACGGCAAATTGACTGCGGTAATCTGATTTGCCACCCCGCTTCTCCACCAGCCTGAGCAAAGTGATTTCCATCGTATCATCCAGCATCTTCAGCATATCATAGAAAGTCAGTGCGGCCACGGATGCGGCCGTCAAGGCTTCCATCTCCACGCCGGTTTTGTAGATCGCTTTGACCGTAGCGGTGATCCTGACGGTGCTTTCACCCAAAGCAAAGGTGATATCCACAAAATCAATCGGCAGAGGGTGGCAGTACGGAATGATCTGACTGGTATTCTTTGCGGCCTGCACCCCGGCGATCTTCGCGACTTCCAGCACATCGCCTTTCGGAACGTCTTTGTTTCGAACGCGAGTAATTGTCTCCGGACGGACCTTTAGCGTCACTTCCGCGGTCGCGATGCGCAGCGTTGTTGCTTTGTGGGAGATATCTCTCACGACTCAGCCTCCAATCGCTGTCATGCAGCGATTGTCCATCGTAGTCAAAACGTGTGCTTCCGGATGAATAAGGTGCTTCTGGGCCAGGGCCGCGCGAATCATTGCTTCAAGATCCTCCTCCGAGGCCCCCTTACGCATGGCCTCGCGCAGACTGATCTCGGCGGGATAAAGCAGACAGGACTTGAGTGCGCCGTCCGCCGTTAACCGCAGGCGACTGCAGCTCATGCAAAACTCTTCGGAAAGCGGGCTAACAAAGCTCACCCGGCCCATGAAACCTTCCACCCGAAAACTGCGAGCCACACTGTCGGTTGTTTCCACCGGAATTAGTGCATGATTCTGCTCTATGTTCGCTTTGATGTCGCGCCACGACGCGAAGCGATTCTGTTGCCAGCGATTGCCGGGAAAGGGCATGAACTCGATAAAGCGCACATCAATCGGCCGCGTGTGCACAAACTCCACAAAGTCGCCGCATTCATCGTCATTCAATCCGGCGATGACCACAACATTCAATTTCAGAGGAGCGAAACCAGCATCGAGGGCGGCGTCGATTCCGGCAATAACATCGTCGAAGTTATCGCGCAGCGTGATCTCACGAAATCTCTCCCGGCGCAGAGTGTCGAGACTCACATTGAGCGCGGTGAGTCCGGATTTCCGCAGTGTGAGCGCGTGCTCCGCCAGCAGAGTGCCGTTCGTCGTCATGGCGAGCGTCTTCAACCCGGGCAGGGAAGCTAACCGCTCAATTAGCCCTGCGATGTTTCGCCGCACCATGGGCTCGCCGCCCGTCAGCCGGATCTTCTGAATGCCCATGCTCACCATCAGGCGCGCCAGCCTTTTGATCTCCTCAAGGGAGAGAATTTCGGCACGCGGTTTCCACACCGCTCCTTTCTCGGGCATACAGTAAATGCACCGGAGGTTGCAGCGATCCGTAACGGAAATCCTCAAGTACTGATGAACTCTGCTGAAACCGTCAACAAGCGGGGTGAACGCAGGCAAGGGCTGGCATCTGTTTGTGGCGGGAAATCATCGAAACGAATTGAGTACTATAAAGTTATATCTGCTGACTTAGTCAATGGTCTCTACGAGGGAATCCTCGTTTTGCATGACCGGTTAAATCAAATAGACTAAAGTGTTTACAATTTTCGCAGATTTTTTCCTATCATGATCGGGCGATTCTCTCGAAGCGGTACCTCCATCGGGCATCGTTTCTTCCGTGCGACGGCTTGCCGTCTTGAGAGCTGGCCCGGCAGACGCCTATCATCACGATTGGTAGTTTGTCTGAAGTCCCTTTCCTATGCGTCTCCTAACAGAGATTTGCAATATCAGAACAGATGAAATCGCAGCCCGCGACAGTTCTGTGATAGAGTAGTTGCCACAACCTGTTAGACATTGGACTTACGAGCGTCGCCGATAGGACAGTCAGAAAGACATAAAGCCTGTAAGCTATTCACTTACAGGCTTTTACCTGTGCACCCACCTGGACTCGAACCAGGAACCCGCTGATTAAGAGTCAGCGGACGACTCTTGATTATGCTTAAGTTACAAGATTGCGGGGACGGTTTTGGGACAGAACATGCGAAGATATCGGCTGATAGCAGCCGCTCTACCCAGAGTGACAACAAATGACGGCTAAGATGTGACCCGGTTTTCCAAGATCGCGGCGGGGAAGAGGCTGATCTTGCGAGGATGTTAATGTCTTGCGCGGCGATTGAAAAACAGGCTCCCAAGTTCGGAGAAGCCTTAATAGCCAGACCTTCTTCTAACAGTCCCTTCGTACTGTCACTTCCCATCACGCCAAGACAACCTTGGCTGTTTATGACAACTGCGATGACGGAGAACCGCAATCAACAGACGGGCTATCGAGCCAGCTCGATGGCGTCAAAAACCTGCTGCGGACTAATGGCTACACCCCCGAACACGTTCACGCCGATCAATCGCACGTCGCGACGCATCGCAGATTTCTCCACCTGCAAACGCAGCATGCCCATGTTCATCTCCGGCACGATACACGCGGAAACCCGATCCACCAGTTTGCGGACGGTCTCGACTGGGAAAGGCCAGAACGTGATGACGCGGAACATGCCCACTTTGATTCCCTTGGCCCGGGCGCGGTTCACTGCCTCGCGAGCCGCACGACCGGGGGAGCCGAATGTGATGACGGCAATCTCCGCATCCTCCAGCATGTATTCCTCGTTCAGTTCAATTTCAGGCTGATGATCGAGAATCTTCCCCACCAGGTGTTCGATGCCCCGCTGAACGATCTCGGGGTTGGTCGTGGGATAGCCGGTCTCTGCGTGCGAAAGCCCGGTGATGTGAAGATGCTCACCCTGAAAGAAGTCACGGAAAGGACGGAACGTGTGAGACTTCGCTTCGGAGTATTCTGCACGTGGTTTGATCGGAGCCAGTTGGTCTTTGGACGGAATCTCAAAACTCTCGGTTGTATGAGCGATAACTTCGTCAAGGACCACGTAAACTGGTGAACGGAACAACTCCGCCAGATGGAAAGCCCGGACTGTCTCACGGAAAACCTCAGCCGGATACAGCGGAGTCAGCGCAATGATGGAGTGATCACCGTGCGTACCCCAACGAGCTTGCATGATGTCACCCTGCGCGGGAGCAGTCGGCAAGCCTGTGGAGGGACCGCCGCGCTGTACATCTACGATCACGCAGGGGACTTCCGCCATGATCGCAAAGCCGACGTTCTCCTGGATGAGAGACAAGCCCGGTCCAGAGGTGGCCGTCATCGCTTTGGATCCAGCCAAAGAAGCGCCGATGACCGCGCCCATGGCCGCGATTTCGTCCTCCATCTGAATGAACACGCCTCCCATCTGCGGCAAACGAAGCGACAGATGAGAGGCAATTTCCGAGGACGGGGTGATGGGATATCCCGCGAAAAAATTGCATCCGGCATGGATTGCAGCCTCGGCCACAATCTCGTTTCCTTCCCAAAAAGCACGTTCGCTGAATTTCATTACTGGATCTCCACAGAGCTGATCGTCTCGTTCCGTACGAGAATGCTTTCGCCGCCGGCAGGACCGTGTTTGTCGCTCCAAGATCCCTATTTTTTGGACAAAAAGCAAATCCGGCAAGGTGTGCCTACGATAGTGGATTCTGCCCTTCCACGGAGCTGACTGATGGGTAAGAAGGCGGCGGAGTGCTCCGGACACTGCCCGATTGCTAAGATACGGCGAGGTTCATCGAGTCAGGTGCTCCGCCGTTCACGGCAGAATGGAGTTCACGTTCTGGGAAATCGAGGATGGAGGTGCGATGCCAAGGCGATCGCATTTGCCGGGTATCAGTTTGCTCAACGAAGACGCGATCGGCGAGTTCCTTGTTATCAGAAGATCGTGATGACGATGCTCACGCGTCAACCGACGAGTGGACAGTTCGGCAGTGCAAGATGATGAGGCCCCTCAGAAGCGGGCGCACTGAAATCGTGTTTTTCGCAAAAGATTGAACAAGTTTGTGGATCGGAAAGAGTGCGCACTCAGAGGGTGGCAGCCGCAGATTTGTAGAGTATCGCGTGGCTTGACTTTAGGATCGAAATATCGTAGATTAAACGGACAATCTGACAGGTCACGCGAGCGGAATTCCGTCAATGATGATGACACAAGCGACTGAAACTCAGAACGACCTCAGGGGAAATTGTCGCCCGAATTGACTTGAGCCGTTGTCCGCGACAACGGTTCTTTTGTCTCGCGACGGAAGTTCACGTGAAAGCTGTGCATCTTAACTTTATGTAATACTTAAAGATATGCGAGATCTTTCGTTGTTTTTCCGTGGCTCAAGTTTCTTGGTGCGCACCTTGTACCTTCCGCATTGCCGCTGCGCAATGCTCCAGCAAATCGGATTTCCTGACGCAACTACTCTGATATACATCGAGGAGGAGTTTTGATGAGGCTCTGGAGAGTCCCTCTCGACATTGAGAAGCAGAAAGTTCCGCGTGGCACCATATACCTTGTCAAAGAGCGATGCAAGGGATGTGAGTTCTGCGTAGAATACTGCCCGCGCGATGTCCTGGCGATGTCCAGCGAGTACAACGCCAAGGGATACCACTTCCCCTATCCGAAGATCCAGGAGCGTTGCGTGAACTGCGATCTGTGCGAGACGATCTGTCCTGAATTTGCCATTTTTTGTTTGAGTGAGGAGGAACAGGAGGGAACGTGCAACTCAAAACCTTAGATCGCATGACGCTGGCGGACCCCAAGGGTGTGCTCACCGGCAGTCATTATCTTGACGGCGACTATTCTTGTGCCGAAGGAGCATTGGCCGCGGGCTGCCGGTTCTTTGCAGGATATCCGATCACACCGTCCACGGAGATCGCGGAGCGGTTTGCACAGCGGATTCCGCGCATCGGCGGCGTTTTTATCCAAATGGAGGATGAACTGGCTTCCATCGCCGCCGTCATAGGCGCCGTCTGGGGCGGTGCAAAAGCCATGACCGTAAGTTCCGGACCGGGGATCAGCCTGATGATGGAGAACATCGGCCTGGCCGCGATGATGGAGGCACCGTGCGTCATTGTCAATGTCCAGCGCGGCGGACCCTCCACCGGTCTGCCGACCATGGTCGGTCAGGCAGACATGATGCAGGCCCGCTGGGGCTCGCACGGTGACTATCAGATCATCGCCCTGTCACCGGATTCGCCGCAGGAGTGCTTCGACCTCACGATTGAAGCCTTCAATTACTCTGAGCAATATCGTGTCCCGGTCATGCTGATGATGGACGAGTGCGTGGGGCACATGTACGAAAAGGTCACCATTCCGCACGCGGAGGATATCCGAGTCCGGTCGCGCCGCTACACAACGCTGCCGCCCGGCGAGTACCTGCCCTATCGCGCGGGCGAAGATATGGTGCCGGACATGGTCAAGGCCGGAGACGGATACCGGTTCCATATCACCGGGCTGACGCACGACGAGCGCGGATATCCCGCGATGACCGAGCAGTGTCACGACCAACTCGTACGGAGATTGGTGGACAAGATCCGCAAGAATGCGCGACAGATCGTGCATGTCGAAGAGGAAAACCTCGAGGATGCGGACGTGGTGGTCATGGCCTACGGCATTTCGTCCCGAGTGGCGCGGCTCGCGATCCAGGAAGCGCGAAAGCAGGGAATCAAGGCCGGCCTGCTGCGACTGATCGTCTGTTGGCCGTTTCCCGAGCACATCATCCGCGAGTTGTCTGCCCGAGTGAAGGGGTTCGTCGTTCCGGAAATTAATTACGGGCAGATGGTGCTCGAGGTCGAGCGTTGCGCCGCGGGTCGCGCGAAAACCATCCTGGTCCCGCACATGGGAGGCAATGTGCATGATCCGAAGGACATCGTGAACGCCATCGTGGAGGCCGCAAGATGAACGCCGTGAAAGTTCCTGAACATCCGATGACCCCGTTTCTGCGCATGGATCGGATGCCGACCATCTGGTGCCCCACCTGCGGTATTGGGATCGCCGTCAAGTGTTTGGCCGCCGCGCTGGAAGACCTGACAACGGATCTTGACAACGTCGCGATCGTGTCCGGCATCGGCTGCACCGGCCGGGTTGCGGGATATGTGAAACTCGACTCGTTTCATACGACGCATGGGCGCGCGATACCCTTTGCCACCGGGCTCAAGCTGTCGAACCCGAAACTCAAGGTGATCGTGTTCTCGGGCGACGGCGATCTCGCTTCCATTGGCGGCAATCACTTCATTCATGCCGCGCGCCGCAACATGGATTTGACGGTGATCTGTGTCAACAACTTCATCTACGGCATGACGGGCGGGCAACTCGCTCCGACCACGCCGCCCACCGCCAAGACCTCCACGACACCCTACGGCAATTACGAGAATCCATTCAATCTCGCTCATCTGGCCTCGGCCTGCGGAGCAGTGTATGTGGCGCGCTGGACGACGCTGCACATGCGCAATCTGATCGGGTCCATGAAAGAAGCGCTGCAAAAGCCGGGATTCTCGTTTATCGAGGTGGTCGCTCCGTGTTCGACGCTCTATGCACGGCTGAACAAGCTGGGTTCAGGATTAGACTTGATGAAGTACTATCACGACAACGCCGTGATCGCTCACGACATGGAACCGAAGGACGCAGGAATATCCGAATTTCAGGGGAGCGTCATCTGCGGCAAGTTTGTGGATATCGAGCGTCCGACCTGGATGGACGAAACCACCAAGGGTCTGTCCGCCAAACTCGGCACCGAGTATGTTCCCTGGGGAAACGGGAGGAGTCAGGAATGAAATCGGATCGCTTCGACATCCGGGTCACGGGCTACGGCGGCCAGGGAGTCATCCTATGCTCCTACATTCTAGGCAAGGCCACCGCGTTGTTTGCGGAATACCATTCTACGATGACTCAGAGCTTCGGGCCAGAGGCGCGCGGCAGCGCCTGCTCGGCCCAGGTGGTGATTGACAAGAATCGTGTGCTGTTTCCGTACGTCAAGAAACAGGACATTCTGATTGCGATGTCTCAGGAAGGGTACATGAAATTCGCGCGGGACATGAATCCCGGCGGGGTGCTCGTGTACGATAATGATATGGTCCATCCCGGTGAGGAATTGGCGGCCGACGTGAAGAAGTATGGTATTCCCGCGTCGGCCCTGGCTGTGAAAGTGGTGGGACGCGCCATGACCTCGAACATTGTGATTTTAGGCTTCTTTGCGGCGACCACCGACCGCATCCCGAGAAACGCCATCGAAGAAGCGGTGAAGTCCTCGGTGCCGGGGGGAACTGAGAAGATGAATCTGCTTGCATTCGAAACCGGATATGAATACTTCAAGAAAACCTACTCGGCCTGATTCCAGTCGCAAGGGTGTGCTGGTACTGGGTGGCGGGATCGCCGGCATACAGGCGGCGCTCGACGTGGCCGATTCCGGGTATCGGGCGTATCTGGTGGAAAAATCCGCTTCTCTGGGCGGCCGAATGGCGCAGCTCAACCGGACGTTTCCAACCTTGGACTGCTCGATGTGCGTTCTCGGGCCCAAGATGATGGATGCCGGCCGACATCCCAACATAGAAATCATCACCGGTTCCGAACTGACATCGCTCAAAGGTGAGGCGGGTAGTTTTGCGGCCACCGTGGACGTTCAACCGAGATATGTGCTGTCGGACGCGTGCGTGGGTTGCGGTGAGTGCGAAGCGGTTTGTCCGGTGTCGGTGCCGAACGACTTTGATTTGGGGCTGCAATCGCGAAAGGCCATTGACCGGCCCTTCGCGCAGGCGGTACCGAGTGCGGTTTCGATCTTGAAGCGGGGGACGCCGCCCTGTACCGCGGGATGTCCGCTGCATCAAAACGCGCAGGGCTATGTGGCGCTGATTGCCCAGGGGAAATTCCGGGAAGCGCTGGATGTGATCCTTCGGGACAATCCATTGCCTTCGATCTGCGGAAGAATCTGTACGCATCCCTGCACGGTTCACTGCAACCGAAACCACGTGGATGAGGCGGTGAATGTCCCGGCGTTGAAGAGATTTGTCACGGATTATGTCGGCGACTGGACGCACCAAGCTCCGTCTCGAGAACGCGCGGAGAAGGTGGCGGTCATTGGATCTGGCCCGGCGGGACTGGCATGCGCTTACGAGCTGCGGCGCCGGGGGTTCCGTCCGGTCGTTTTTGAAGCTTATTCGATTCCGGGTGGAATGCTCAGCGTTGGGATTCCGGCATTCCGGTTGCCGCGTGACACCATCGCGGCGGAGATTGAACGGCTCAAGGCGATGGGCGTTGAAATCCGCACCAATACCCCAGTTGGGAAAGCGGTCAAGTTTGACGAATTGAGGCGCGATCATGCAGCGCTCTTCATTGGGATCGGAACGCATATTGAGCGCAAGCTGAATGTTCCGGGAGAGAGCTTATCCGGCGTTTGGGGTGGAGTGGAGTTCCTGCGAAAAGTGAATTTTGGCGGCGCGATCAGCATCGGACGTCGCGTGCTGGTGATCGGCGGGGGCAACTCGGCGCTGGATGCGGCGCGGACGGCGCTTCGCTGCGGCGCGCGGGACGTGCAAATCGTTTATCGCCGCACCCGAGCGGAAATGCCTGCCGATCCGCGCGAAGTGGACGAAACCGAGGAAGAGGGAGTGGCGCTGAATTTCCTGCTGGCTCCCAAGGCCATCGTCGGTGATCCGAGGAAAGGTGTGACCGGGCTGGAATGCACTCGGATGAAATTGGGCAAGCCGGATGCCAGCGGGCGACCGGCTCCCGAACCCATTCCCGATTTCGAATTTGTGCTGCCGTGTGACGCAATCATTGTTACCATCGGTCAAGAACCGGATCTCTCGTCCCTCGGCGACAAGCTTGGCTTGGAGACGACGAAATGGAAGACTCTCAAAGTTGATTCCCTGACCGGGGAGACCAACGTGCCTGGGGTTTTCGCAGGCGGAGACTGCGTGACCGGACCGGACGTGGTGGTCAATGCCATGTACGCCGGGAAAAAGGGCGCCATTTCGATCTCCCGTTTCCTCGACAAAGAGGACCTGCGGCTGGGGCGTGAGGAAGAGGGCCCGTTCCGTTCCCTGTACACCGTGGACACCTCCGGCGTCCTGATGCAGAAACAGATTCCGGTTCCGGCTATCGAGCATGAAGCGCGTCGCGGGACATTCCGCGAAGTGCATTCCGGGTACACCGCTGATCTCGCGCGGGCTGAGGCGGAGCGCTGCCTGCAGTGCGGCATCTGCTGTGGATGTGAATTGTGTTCCACCACGTGCAAGCATGAGGCGATTGACCACCATATGGCGGGAGAGGCGCGGGTGCTCGACGTGGGAGCGGTCATTGTGGCTACGGGGATGGACGACTACCATCCACAGGTGCTCGAAAACTATTCCTACGGGAAGCTGAAGAACATCGTCACCGGGCTGCACTTTGATCGCCTGCTGAATCCGTCGGGACCGTCGGCCGGGAACGTGTTTCGCCCATCGGATAATCAAGTTCCGCGACGGATTGCCTGGATTTCGTGTACAGAGTCGAGTGAGGGCGTAGGGTGGGATAACGGTTCGCACTTGTCGTGCATGAACGCCATCATGAGCGCCATGCTGGCACTTCGGTCAGAGCCGGAAATCGAGCGCGCGACCATCTTCTGCAGCGAAAGCAGTCTGTTGGGCACTGACGCTGAGACTCTGATCAAGCAGGCGCAGAAGGATTCCCGCATGGTCTTTGTCCATGCGCAGCCCAAAGTGATTACGGCGGTTCCGGAGAGCGGAGAATTGTTGGTGCACACCGGTGTGAACGGTCAAAATGAGCCGGTGGTCGCGGATCTGGTCGTGCTTTCCAGCGGTGGCGTCGCGGCATTGGGCAACGAACCACTGGCGGAGCTGTTAGGGGTTGAGCGGAACGCGCGCGGATTCCTGGCAGCAGGGATCAACAGCCAGACTCGACTGGACTCCACTCGACCGGGGGTGCTGGTGTGCGGCGGGGCGGTGGGACCACAGACAACTCGCCACACGGCGGTCGAGGCGTCTGGGGCGGCGTTTTTAGCGACCCGGTATTTGAAAGACGTTGATCGCGTGCCACAACCAAGAATTCCGATCGAGATGAAAGCGGATTCAGGGGAGCCGCGCATTGGTGTATTTGTCTGCCATTGCGGGGCCGACATTGCGGGCGTGATGGATGTGAAACAACTGGCGTCGGAAGCACGCCGGTTGCCCGGTGTCCAGTACGCGGGAGACGAGCCGTTTTCCTGTGGGGAATCGTCGCTCCGGAGCATTCAGCAGCTGATACGAGAGCATCGGCTGAACCGGGTGGTCGTGGCCGGGTGTACCCTGCGACTTTACGGGCTGATTTTTCAAGCGGCGGTGGCGGAGGCGGGCGTTCATCCGTACCTGTTCAAGATGGCGAACATCCGCGATCTGAGTATCTCTGTGCATGAGGAAGGCCGCGTCGGTGTTCATGCCAAAGCGATGCAGAAGATTCGCGCCGCGGTGTCCCATGCTCACTCGGCAGTCGGGATCAGCGAAAGCCGGAAACCACTTGAGCAGAAAGTTCTGGTCATCGGCGGCGGATTGGCCGGGGTGGAAGTCGCGGCCAATTTGGCGGAACGCAGCGTTCCGGTGGTATTAATTGAGGCTTCGGGCCACACCGAGACTCGGCGGCGGCCGGGCGCAGTCGTTCTGACATCGAGTCTGGTGACGAGCGTCAATGGCTCGGCTGGAGATTTCGAGGTGATCATCGAAACAAGACCGCCCGGCGACGCGCCCTTGTCACAGACGATCAAGTTCGGCAGCATTGTTCTGGCCGGTGGACCGATACCAGCGGGGAGTTTGCATTTCCCGCTGGAAGCAGATGGATCGGTTCCACATGTCGTTCACGGCTTGATCCCCATGGAAACTTCGGTTGAGGGCGTGTTTGTCTGCGGCACCGGTGAATGGGCCAGCAGTCGGGAAGAAGTGATCACCGAGGCGGCGGCGGTGGCCGGCAAAGTGATCATCGGCATACGCCGCGAGCATACGACTACCGAGCCGACGATAGATGAATACATTCACTACGCGACAGTCATGCGGGAACTGTGTCGGGCCTGTGACACTTGCACGGAAGTCTGCCCGTATCATGCGGTCCATACACGCACGTTTGAAGGCCGCGCGTTTGCGGACGTATCCGCGCCACTTTGCCAGGGATGCGGAACGTGTGCAACCTGGTGCCCCACCGGTGCCATCCGTCTCAGTCACTCGGAGCATGATCCCATTCCGGCCATTATTGATGATGCGCTGGAGGAGCTGGTAGGATGAACCCAACGCAGAGCCAAAATACCGTTGGGTACGTACCGCGGATTCTGGTCTTTGCCTGCAACTGGAGTTCGCAGACCGATACTGACGCGTCCAGCGTTAGTCAGAGCGGAAAGACGCGCCAAGTGCGGATCATCCGGACGATGTGTGCGGGCCGGATTCAGCTCGGCTACGTCCTTCATGCGTTTGAGCGAGGGATTGACGGTGTGCTGCTTACAGGATGCGGCCCTGGTGACTGCCACTATCAAACAGGTAATACCCAGGCGGCGGAGAGCTTCAGCATTCTGCAGGATCTGGCGGATACTGTCGGGATTGACCGGGAGCGCATGGAGCTTGAATGGGTGTCGTCGCCGGACAGTCCGCAGTTCGACCATGTCGTAGACGCCTTTGTTGAGAAGGTATCGAAGCTGGGGCCGTTTTCGCGAGCGCTGGTACATGCGGAGAGTGATGTCGAGACCGTTGGCTTTGCCGAGGCCGTTCGCCGTTTTGGAGCGTTGGCGTGTTATGAGTGTGGCAAGTGCAGCGGGAGCTGTCCGGTGGCGGGCGTGAGAGGCGGATTTTCGCCGCGTCGCATTGTGAGAACTTCGGGTCCATCGTCAAACGGTTCGAGCGCGCTGGATAACTGCCTCACGTGCGCGCTGTGTGACGAACGCTGTCCGCAGGATATCAGCATCACGCCCTATATCGCCGCTTCGCGCGCCCTGCGACCGGAGAAAGAGCACTGGGCCGAGCGCCCGCACGGCGGAGTTTTTCAGTCCCTCGGCCGACTGATGACGCGGGCCGATCTTCCTGTCAACCATGATCGCTGGGTTTCCGATGGGCTACGGTTGAAGCCGCAGAGTGATACCCTGTTTTACGCCGGCTGTGCGCCCTTCCACGATGCGTATTTCAAGAACTTGAAGGTGCGAAATCTCGACGCGGCCCGCGGTGCCATCAAGATCTTGAATCATCTGGGCATTGAACCGGCAGTCCTGCGCGACGAAAGATGCTGCGGTCACGATTTCTACTGGGCCGGTGAACTCGACACGTTTCGCGAGCTGGCGCGAATCAACCAGAAACTGATTGAAGATTCCGGCGCGCGCCGTGTCGTTTTCAACTGCCCGGAATGCCTGTCTGCTTTCCGCAATTTGTATCCTGAGGCGGGCATCCGGATTCAGGCCGAGCTGGTAACGATGAGCGAGATCATCTCGGACAACGCGGAGCGGCTGAATCTCACCGCGCAGGAAACCACCGTGACGTTTCATGACTCCTGCCGATTGGCTCGTCATCTGGACGACACGGAATCACCCCGGAAAGCACTGGCTTCAATTCCTGACATGCATTTGGTGGAGATGGCTCATTCGCGGGCAGCCGCAATCTGCTGTGCCGGCAATAGCTGGATCGCGTGTGATGCAGGAACCAAAGAGATACAGGCAAACCGCCTCGCCGAGGCGCGGAAAACCGGCGCAAGTGTGTTGGTGACCGCCTGCCCGAAGTGCGAAATTCATCTCAAGTGTGCCCTTCATGATGAAGAGCATGCGGGTCTTGAGATTCAAGATCTCATCAGTCTGATTGCCGAGGCGCTCCCGGAGAAAGCAGCCGGGACCGAATATGAATTGAATGTAGAATTAGCGAAGCAGCATGGATGACAAGCCATGCCAGTAACCAGAACTGGAAATGGAGGAATAGGGATGTCCTCTGAACCCCTGAGGATCGGGGTCTTCGTCTGCGATTGCGGTCTCAATATCGCGGGAACGGTTGACACGGCGGCGGTGGCGCAGTATGCCACCACCTTGCCGGATGTCGTGGCGGTGGTACGGAACCGGTACACTTGCGCGGATCCCGGTCAGAACGAGATTCGGCGGGCGATTCGCGAGCACGCCTTGAATCGCGTGGTGGTCGCCTCCTGTTCACCCGTCATGCACGAATCTACGTTCCGCGCGTGCGTCGAGGAAGCGGGTCTCAATCAATACCTGCTGGAGATGGCGAACCTGCGAGAGCACTGCGCCTGGGTGCACACTCTGGAGCCCGAGAAAGCTACCGAGAAAGCCAAGGATCTGGTGCGCAGCGCCGTAGCACGCGCGAGACATCTCGAACCGCAAGAAGAGCTGAAGGTCCCGATTACGGATGCGGCGCTGGTGATCGGCGGAGGAGTGGCCGGCATTCAGGCGGCACTCGATCTCGCCGACGCAGGTCATCACGTGTATCTGGTGGAGCGAGAGGCCAGCCTCGGAGGTCTGATGGCGAGGCTGGACAAGACGTACCCCACGATGGACTGCTCGATTTGAATCCTCGGACCTAAAATGATGGATGCCGGTCGGCATCCCCTAATCACGCTTTTTGTAAACAGCGAAGTCGAGGACGTCAAGGGCTACGTGGGCAACTTCAAAGTCCGCGTGCGCCGCAAGGCGAGATACGTCAATGAGAGCGAATGCACCAGTTGCGGCGACTGCGTCAAAGTCTGCCCTGTCGTCGTGCCGGATCCATTTCAAGAGGGTTTGTCCTCCCGCCGGGCGATTCATATTCCGTTCCCGCAGGCGGTTCCCTCCTCGTATCTGATCAATATGAATGACTGCCTGGGCGTCAACCCGATCGCCTGCGGGAAATGCGCCGAGGTCTGTGATAAGAAGTGCATCCATTACGACGACATGGATCGCTTCGAAGACATCTCGGTCGGCACCGTGGTTGTGGCCACGGGCATGGATGTTTACGATCCAACCGAGTATGACGAGTATGGCTACACCCGCCATCCCGATGTCATCACGTCCATGGAATTCGAGCGCCTCATCAGTGCCGGCGGTCCCACGGAAGGTCACTTCATGCGGCCGTCCGACCGCCAACGGCCCAAGCGCATCGGATTTATCCAGTGCGTCGGTTCGCGCTCGGAAACCCGCGGCAATCCGTACTGCTCAAATATCTGCTGCATGAACACGGTCAAGGATACGCTGCTCCTGCGAGATCACTACCCCGACACCGAGTGCGTCGTTTTCTACTCGGACATCCGCGCTTTCGGCAAGGGATTCGAGGATCTTTACAAAAGGAGTCGTGAATCCGGCGTCAAGTACATCCGAGGCCTGCCGGGGGAAGTTTTGCAGAACAACGGCACGCTCACGGTCGTGGTGGAGAACACAGAGGCCGGAAAGATCGAGCGTCATGACCTGGACATGATCGTACTGTCCGTCGGAGTGATACCGCGGACCGACAATGCTGGTCTGAACAAACTGCTCACGCTGTCCCGCGACCGGAGCGGCTTCTATTTGGAAGCCCACCCGAAACTCAAGCCCGTGGATGCGACCACCAAGGGTGTGTTCTATGCCGGTTGCGCCGAGAGTCCTAAGGATGTGAAAGATTCCGTGACGCAAGCCGGAGCCTCTGCCGCCCGGGCCAGCATTATTCTTAACTCTGATCACATTACAGTCGAGGCGATTACCTCGCGTGTGGACGAGGCTCTGTGCACCGGGTGCAACGTCTGTGTCAAGGTTTGCCCGTACAACGCTATCATAGTCGGCACCAAGAAGGGTGCGCCGGTGACCGTCATCGAGGCTTCCTGTGCCGGTTGCGGAACCTGCGCCAGCGAATGCAAGTTCGACGCCATTTCCATGCGGCACTTCTCGGACGAGGCGATCTACGCCCAGATTGATGCGATCCTCGAGTCCAACGCGAAGGACGTCTTGCTCACCTTCGCCTGCAAGTGGTGTTCCTACTCGGGCGGGGACAATGCCGGAATCTCGCGACTCCAGTTTCCATCTCACGGCCGACTCGTCCGCACGATGTGTTCCGGCCGTGTCTCCGAAGATCACGTGCTCCACGCGTTTCGTCAAGGGGCGCCGATGGTGCTGGTTTCCGGGTGCCACTTCGCGGACTGTCATTACATCAATGCGAATCGCTCCACGGTTCGCCGCGTGCGCAAACTATGGGACTATCTTGAGAAACGCGGAATACGGCCGGAGCGGCTGCAACTGGAGTGGATCAGCGCTGCCGAAGGCCAGAAGTTTGCGGAGGTGATGCGGGTGCTGGAACCCATGCGCGCCGCAGTGACCGCGGAGGAAATCGAGCACACAGTAAAGGTCCTGAACGCCGAATACGAGAAGGAGATGGCGAAAAAAACGCGCACTCCCGCTAAGACAGCGAGCCTGAGCCATGCCTGAAGTGAAATTCAAGTGTCTTCGTTGCGGCCACGAGTACATGGAAAACTCGGACCCTGCCTTGGAACCTGTGGAGCGCACGTGTCCCAAGTGCCGTTCCAACAGTATTCGCCTGCTTCCGACGCCGGCACCCGCGAAGGAAGCGCCCGCCTCGCGACAATAATCGCGTTGCCGAACTAAGGCAATCCAAACACGTTCAACAAACGAAACTGGGCTAGACATGTGGTCTAACCCGGTTTCGTTTCTCTGGATGTGCTCATGTTGCGTGCAACCCGTCGAAAGTGATGCGCTTCTTCAGCACTCACGCCGATGGACCTCCATCCGCTCGTCTTGTCTTCCGTCAGCACATTTGGGACAGTTGGCCCAGTGACGACGATGATCTTTAGCCACGTCACCCCGGAGCATCTCTCCCGCATCGTCGAACAGTTGCCGTACTGAAGCAAAGGAGACCGAAATGTAGGTCTCTTTCTTTTCCTTGCGATGCCTCTCGTTACCCTTCAAAACGTCGGAAAATGCCGCTCAATTATCTATGATCAGTGTGCTACCACTTCGTCCACGTGGACGAATCATGGACGAAATAGTTGTCGCTGCTTGTCAAACATTGGACTTACACCGCACCCAACGGCAATGAGTCCTCCAAACAAAAATCCTGCAAGTCATTGACTTACAGGATCTTTAGTTGTGCACCCACCTGGACTCGAACCAGGAACCCGCTGATTAGGAGTCAGCGAACGATACTTGATTTTAATTAACTTATGAACTGCGAGTGACGGTTTTGTGCCAGAAGTTGCGGAGGTCATGTGTGACTTCAACTGCGGCCTGTCACGTGGTGACAACAAATGTCAGTAATCGGGGTGGGGAAGAGGATGATTTCCCACGCGACGCAACTACAGATGAGAACAGGATGCGCACATCTCTATCTGGCTAGCCGTCGCCAAGGACTACCCCAATCGATCGTAGTCCGAGACATCATGACCGCAGAAGCCTTTGCCTCATTTACTAACGCCAAGTCACGCCTTAATCCATGGCCCAACAAGGAATTAACGCTAAGTATCCACCTCCCAAGCAAGCGACTCGCTAAATTATCAACATTTGACGCTTACCTTGATAATGTTCAGTAATTTGAGTAGCTTAGAATAGGGTTCTGGGGGCACGACTTCACCCCCGAGGATTTGGCCGCCCATTTTGTCTTGGAGCAAACGGATGGTTGCTATTCTCAAGAAATGGAAATTGCGCTGGCAGAAGAAACCAGAGCAAGAGCTCGCGTCGAATGACATCATGTCTTCTATCGGGAGTCCTGTCGCCGAACCAAGCGCGGAAATGACTCGCCAGATGCTGCAGTTCTTGCGAAATCCTGTTCTAATGCAGCAGATGGATGATCTCTTGGGAAAGGTCGGTCTTGGTGAATACGTACTGCCGCTTTATCGAAACGCGGCTGCAGAAATTCGTGAGGAAGACGTTCACTTGCTGGCAAAGCTGCTGAACAAACCAGAGCAAAATCATGTCTTCAGTGAGGATGAAATTCGGCGAGCACTGATTCATTATCGTGTGGCTTCCTCGGCGCAATCCGTCGCCGAACAGGCGCGCGTATTTCGCGATTCTGGCACCTCATCAAGTCCCATCGGTGGACGGTAAAGAACTCTTCAGCGGCGAAGACTGTCCTCCTCCCTATTTGCCAACCTAAAATACGTGTTTTGCGTTACGAGTTCTCTTATTTCGGTCCTATCACATGATGACTTCTAATCATCCCGACGGCGAGAAGCCCAAGCAGCCTGCGAACAAGACATCACCCGATCTCGATCTGAGTCAATTCGCCAATCTGATTGATCCAGCCACAGGCAAGACTTTTAGGGATGCCATGAGCGCGAAAGCCGAGCTGCTCAACCTTAAGGCGACACACTTTCATGACACCGGCGTGCGCGATTCGGCGATGCTTACGAGTGCGCCTCCGCCAGCGTATCAGTTCAGTGATCCGTATCGCGCTTCCGCTTCACGACACATTCCGCGCCGAAGTCGCATCAAAGCGTTTCTCAATGGCGGTTTGAAAGAGCTCTTTCGCAAGAAATCGCGATAGGAAATCTGCCGCCTCTTTAATGAGCCCATTCATGATTGATTCATCATCATCCACAAATCCTTCCCCGCCCGGAGATTCGGCACCCAAAGCCGATAAATCTCACCTTGACTTGAAACCCTCCGATGCCCAACAGAGTGCGATGAAGGCTCTGTCGTCTGACGAGCAGGCAAGGGCCTATCACGGCGGACAGTATGCTGACGCGTCCATGACCGTTCGCCAGCCGGCAGAGCCAATTCGCGTCTCCAGCCAACTAACACCTGATGAAATAGAATTTCTAAGGGACCATGGTATTCTGATTTCTACTTCACCGCGTGCTCCGCGCCGAAGTCGCATCAAAGCGTTTCTTAGTCGCGGTTTGAAAAAACTCTTTCGCATGAGATAGCCATCAGAGTCCTGCTGCCTTATGTCATTGACTGGCGAGCTTGATTGGTTGCGACCTAGCGCTGGCTCCGGCGGCACACAACCGACTGCAATTCTGTTTCACGCACGGCGTTCATAAGGAGATACTCAATGCTAACTTCATCATCGCCCAAGGATCCTCCACTGCCTGGAGATCAAGTAGCCAATTCGAGCGAATTATACGCAAAAGTATACGGGTTGCTGAAAAGACAAAATGAAACCTTAAAAGAAGATAATGATGGATTGCAAAGGGAAGATGAACGCATTCGGAGGCTCTTGGAGTCAGTCAAGACTCTCGAGCTAAGTGACGACGATATTCAGAAGATTTTGCCTGACCTGGTTCAGGCGCTCATTCCGAACGCTTCCAGCGAAAGGGTGAAGGCATTCCGTGATCATGGCGGAAAGGATGAGGCTATGATGGTGTCTTGCAGACGAGAAATCCGTCCAGAGGAATTCACCGACTCACGACGATACAAGTAGCACAAGCGGCTCGCCGTCGAGGCAATGCGGTCCGCGATTTGATCACTGATTAGTCTTGATGGTCAACGCGGCGACTATGGCCACAATTCTGCTAGGTCTCGTGGCACGACAGTTGCAAAGACATCTAAGCCATCCCCCTTCCCAACTATGAATGAAGACTCCAACGCACGATTAAGAGATTCCCACAGCACCGTTTGTTCCGCACTCAATTTCCCCTTCGTTCGTTGCAAGATCGGCATCAGGCTCCAGCGGATATTGATGGCCGGAGCATAGAGGGGCTTGACCGCAAGTAGTGACAGCACTTGCCCGCTAAACAGATCGGCGGGCTCTCTGGCGAGAAAAGCCGTCAGAATTCTCAAGAGGAGAATGCGGCCGCTAAGCAGATCATGCGATGCCTGATTGAACTCCCAACCAGTCTTGAGCGCGGCTTTGGCCAAGTCATAATCTCCATTCATGAGTAACGCCGCACCAAGCGCTTGATATCGGTGGGCCATTTTGTGGGAATTCAACGGAACCTCGAGTGACTGGTATCCGTTAGCTTCTTGAAACTCGTTGATGGCACGCGGATACTCGCTGGCAGAGAGCGAGTTCACCCCAATGTTACTTAAGTATAAAGCCATTCTCGAACTGTCCCGCCCGTAACACTCCTCCGCAGTCCGCCTAGCATCTTTCAGAATCTCGCGTGCAGCTACGATCTCTCCACGATCCTCGATTATCCGTGCGAGAATGATCAAGACAGTCGCCTCAATGGGGCGATTTCTTATGTCCCATCCCTTGGCGTATGAACAGGCATTCCGAATTAAAAGTTCTGCTTCCTCGTCCTCGTGTCGATTACGAAGCGCTTCGGCAAGTGTAGCAGTGTCTTGGCATACCGTCGGGTGTGATTCACCTAAGCGATTGCGGCCGGACATCACAGCGCGTCTGAACAAACTGATGGCGTCATCAAGACGGCACATATCTTGATAGACCAAACCAAGGTTGATCTGACTAAGCGCAATCTCGTCACTATCCTCAACAAAGAGCTCTTGCGCCCGTCGCAGTGCATTTTCTAAGACAGGCGCGGCGTCATCGAGACGGCACGTTGCCCGATATAAGCAGCCCAAATTCGTCGCAGTTTCCCATTGCAACCGAGCATTGGCATCACTATTCTTACAAATACTCCGGATGGAGAGTAGATGTCGTTCTGCTGCTCCCATGTTTCCCAAATGCAGGTTGTTGACGGCGATAAGATTGTGACACGACGTCACCGGGACATTAGGTCCACTCCGATCTTCACTCAGCGCTCGCAGTGTATGAGATGCCATCTGCAAAGCACTACTGTATTGTCCTACTTGTGTGAGAGCGGAACTTGTCTTCAACGCAAGGGACTGACCGAACGGACGATTGTGAGTTAATGAGTGCTTAGATGCAGCCACCAGCGATTCAAGTTCCCATTCTGGGAATCCAAATAGAATTGAAGTGTCACATAAGAGTGCGCGATTTATCAAATAGGAACTCATACGATAACTTACCGATAGCGACTGCGACCGAGTCGCATCAAGAATAGTCTCTTGAACCATACGGTGCATGCGGGTCAGCCGGGGCGTGCGATGATCATCTTCGAAATCCCCGATTTGTAGCAGTCGAAGGCTCAATAGATTGTTGACTAACAGCAACCACGGATCCTCATAGCCAGGGGGAGCGTCTTGACCTAACTTAGGAAAGTCTTCAGTAACAAGTGTCCGTAACCATGGAAGCGGAATGCTGTCGGGTGGCAATAATGCGGCGTAAGACAGCGTAAGCAGCTCATCTTGCCCAAGTAGAGCAAGCGTTGGCGCCAAAGTAGCTGATATTAGTCTTTCGCCATGCCTGATGCCGGTCTTGGTTGCCCTGGCCATTCCCTCCAATCCGGGCAGCCCTTCACGTCGCAGCCGCTCAAGCAACGCGGAGCACGTGATACTTCCAGTGCGTTCGCCGAGATGAATGGCCACTACCTCGATAGCGAGGGTGAATCCTCCAAGAAGTGCAGCGATCTCAAATGCCGCTGTACGCTCGGTTTCATCCGAGAAGTGCTCGCCGGGTTGGTAGCTCTCAATGAGTCTCAAGGCGTCCGTAGGGGGCAGTTCGTCCACGCAAAGCAGCGCGTGTTGATTGGGATCAAGTCCAATGTCGTCGGCACCCAAACGTGTAGTGGCCAGTACGCGTAACCAGTGTTTGCCGGTCAGGATATCGGATTGTGGCGGTTTGAGCAATTCAGGTGAATCTACGTTGTCGAGCATCAGCAAGACCATAGGTTCAGGTGGGTGCTTATCACCGGAATGCGTGTCAGCTCCTCGAATCGCGCGCCGTTCCAGTTCCGCTAAGATGCGTTTGGCAGATCGCAGATCGTCTTTCTTCTCATCCTCTGTCAAAGTTACGCCCAAATCAGACTCGAGCTTACGAAGTGCGGAGAGCAGGCAGGATTCACCTGCGCAACCGATCAGCCAGCGGCCGCCGGGATAAAAGTCGGCGTAGGCGTATGCATACTGGATAGCAAGGGAAGTCTTCCCTAACCCACCCAGACCTTGGAGAGCTGTCACAATGCCGAACTTGCCCAAGCCAACTGCTTCATGAAGACGCCTCATCTCATCTTCGCGTCCTACAAACCGGGGGTTATGTGCGGGCAAGTTGCCTTGTGCCGCCGTAATCCGACGTAATCTAGATAGCTTGGTGTGAAGCGAGTGCTCAAGGTCTTCAAGTCTCTTGCGAACATCTAAGCGCCGGAGCGCACCAACGCCCTCACTGTACCACGGGCGAAGGTCAAAGTAATTCCGCCGTCGCACGCTCTTCATCCAAGCCGATGCGTGCTGGTCGAAGTCCGGCGCATTAAGGCCGGGAATCTCAACGAAATAGATCGGTGCAACGCCCTGTCCCTGTGCGGCTCGTGATTGCTCATACTTGAGATACTCGACAACTTCCCATTCGCAGTAATTGCTCACAAGGTAGTTAGGAGACAGGATGATTAGCAAGATGTTCGACTGACGGAGACCCTCGAGAATACGATGCCGCCAGTCGTCCATGCCGTCAATGTCTTCAATATCGAAGAAACAGCGGAGGTTCTCACACGCAAATTCGCGGTAGTCAGCTTCGATCTGCTGCTTGAATTCTGTGATACGTCCCGTTGTGTTGTCGCGTCGCGAATAGGAAATAAAAAGGTCGTACGCCATTAAGGCAAGACTCCTCTTTGGAGACAACGCTAGCGTAGCGAAGTGAAGATCTTAAGCATCGGGAAATACCCGATGCGCGAGTCGAAGGATTATTCTGCAGTAACTAATGGCGGACAGCGCCTTCAAATCCCGAGCCTCTGCACTGAATAACCCGCCCGAGCAAGAATCTCAGGAATGCCCGCCACCAGATCCCGGTCGATCTGTTTGATGTTCTCGGGAAGCTCTTCCCATTCTACTAAAAACTCGTTCTGCTCTGAATTGTCCTTCGATGGCTTTCCCCGCGTAAAGCCTGTTATGAGCTTGGCTTCCATCCATAGCGCGTGCTCTTGTCGCGCCATGGTCTCAACTTCGTTCATCGAGAACTTGTAGACCGACTGATCTCCACGGGCTGGCATCATGACAAGACCAATGGCTGCCAGTTTCTGTGGAATGGATTGAACGTTAACGCGGTTCGACTCTTTGGCCCATTCAGGAAGCTGATTGTATGGAATCAGCAGCGGATTCGTTTTCTTTTCCTCGCTCTTTTCCTCGCCAAATATGAAACCGTCAAGGCGTTTGCTTTCACAATAAGCTTCATGGGCTGCTTCAGCCAGCTTTTCAAGGATCTCCGGTGTTAACATGATTGCTTGAACCAATGACAAAAATTCCATTCCATTGACGTGTAGATTCAATTGCGCTTCGCCGGGTAGACACGATCGCTCGAACTGAGTCTTGCCAACAAGTTGACTCATGTCGATAATTGCTTCCATGGAGCGCGCGCCATGTTTGTACTCGCGGACGTGCAGAAAAGCGTTCAACACACCGGGATCAATATTCACAGTACGTCGCCCGCTCTTACTTGCGATGATCTGCGGTGTCAGCCGTTCAAACATAGAGCGGAGCAGAATGGCGCGGCGGGTCACGAAATACGGATCGGAAGACCCATCCATCCCGGTTGGATTCGGTCCCATGACTTGAATACAGCCCTTCAAGCGGCTGATAAAGTCCGGTCCCTTGACTTCACGGAACACATCGTGACTTGCCAAGGTCTTTCCGAATGACTCGAAGGACTCGCTGGTCCCTCCAGCAAACACGAAGATGGCCTGGCCGATCGGATGAGTAGTCGGCCCCTGTTGAAAGGCCCCGTCCTGCATCGGAGCTAGAAAATAGCGTAGCCAACCCAATGGCTGTCCCTGAAAGGTCGTATCAAATTCATCAAAGAACACCAGGGGAATGTATCCCAGAAGTGCTTCATCGCGGACCTGGTGGAAGGCATTGTGAAGAGCTTCTACGTCGTCAAACTGCGACAAGTTGAATTCCAGCTTTTTGATGAGACCTGGAAAGATCGACTTGGCCATTTCGGTGACACCGAAGGACTTGCCCGATCCGGGAGCACCAAATACCGCTATCGATAGCGGCCGCTTCTGACGATCCTTACCACAATATTCCGTCATCAGTACACGGATGCTGTGATAGTTCTCGATTTCTCGACGGTCAATCGTGGTAAGATTTCCGAAACGTGCGATCGGCACATTCTTGAGGGTATCGCCTATGCCTTTCAGCACTATATTCCGTGCAATTGAACTTAATGCGCCGCGATTGACGTCATCAAGAATAGTCCAGTATTGGTTCGGTGAGGAATTGCCGGCATCCTGCGAACGAATCATGAAGTGAGCCGGATCCGGAACTTTCACGGATGCAAACTCTTCCACGGACTTCCCGATTTCGGCGGCGACTGCAGCGAGTGGGAACGCTAACTGGACATCAGAACTACCCGTCGTTCGATCTCCATACCCTTCCAGGTGCAGTCTGCGCATCGCGGCGATACCGCTCTGAATTGCAGCTGATAGGTTCGGGCTGGCTGGCGATGTCATCAATTGATACACGATGCTTGCGGTCATGCACGTTTTGTACCCCACCATGCCGCCTGGGTATGTGCTCGACCACATGCCTTCCATGGTTTGCCCGTCGAAAAAGATCCGCACCTGTCTATTAGTCAGTAACGCGGCGCCGGCCGTTCCTATGGAGACGACAATATGAGCGCACTGGGCTAGCGAATTTATGCAGGGATTGTAAACGAGTTCCCAGGCGAGGTCTTGCACTGTCCGTTCCCACGACAAGCCGCGACTGATTTGGACTTCTGTCCCTCGCAGATCGTCGATGTTCATGACGACAATTAGGCGATCTGCCCAATGCTGCTGCAAGAACTCCCACAACTGTCCTTGCGCAACCGGGCGCGACATTTTCACGACAATCCAGGGGGATTTGCGTGCCGTATCTCGCTTCAAGTGTGACCAGAGTTCAGGATGGTCGCGGAAACCCAGATCGGCATCATCAAACACGATAATCTCTGCTTTGACTATGTCGGTCAGCGAGCGTTTGGCCAGTTCGACCCAGCCACCGTCACTTCGGTCCAACCCGGCAAACTCAGATACCCGCCAGGCGAGCTGTTCTTTGCTTCCCTTGATGTCGTACGGGAACTGCTTCCACAGCGCATAGGAATGATGACACCGGCGGTCGGCAGGATTGACAAGAAGATCGGCATCAGCGAATTTTCGGATCTCGTACTTACTTGCCCGATTATCCTGGACCTGTTCGGCGAGTTCTTCGATCAAATTCCCCAACAAAGCCGCACCACCGCGTTGCCGGCAGGCGCGCGTGCCCGCTTCCGCCGTCCAAGAGTGGCTGACGCTTTCGTTTCTCTGAAGCCGCGCAATGTTCCAGTCAATCGTCAGGTCGCCAGAGACCACGACCACTTTCTTTGGTTCATCTATCGTATGCAATTACTACTCCTTTCACGGGTGGGATTGATCAAGGTCAGGAATTAGTATTGGTCACGTTGGCGAATCCAAGCCCTCATCGCACCCTCGCGACAGATACGAACGATAAGGATCTTGCTTTTCAATGTTGTATCAAGGTGTCTCGTTTCTCGATTTCACATGGTCGAGAATCTTCTTTGTCTCTTCGGCCAAACCGATCAACCCATGGTGTATCGCCATTTCATATGCAGACTCTGCGAGCTTCTGCGCCTCGCCGCCCTGGTTCCGCTCCATTAGTATCTCCGCCTGATTTCCCAAGCTAAACGTCAAACCCTCTGGATTCCCAAGTTCTTGGCACAATCGCTCCTGTTCCTTTAGTAAAGTCATAGCGCCATCCAGATCGCCACGGGCATACAGGATCAACGCTTGATTTCCTAGGCAGCTCTGCAAACCGTCCTTGTTCGCCAAATCCCGGCAGAGCTGCTCCTCTTCCTCGTGCAGCGCCATCGCCCCGCTTAGATCGCCCCGGGTTCGAAGGATCTCTGACTGGTTGCCAAGGCTTCGCGACAGGCTGAGCTTGTCGCCGAGTTCCCGGCAGAGTCGCTCCTGGTCCTGGAGCAAAGCCATCGCGCTATCCAGTTCGCCACGCGCATATTGGATCAGCCCTTGATTGCCTAAGCATGCTTGCAGGCTATCGCGTTTGCCCAATTCTCGAAAGATTTTTTCATTCTCCCTGCATAACACCATCGCATCGTCCAGATTCCCCTGTCGCATGAGGATCAGCGCTTGATTTTCCAGACATGCCGAAAGTTCATACTTGTTGCCCAGTTCTCGGCATAGGTGCTCTGTCTCCTTCAATAGTGCCACAGCAGCGTCCAAATCGTTCCACATCCAGAGGATCACCGCTTGATTTTTCAGGACCGCTAACAGGATATCCTTGTCGCCTGATTCCCTGCCGAAGCGCTCTTGCTCTCTAAGCGACGCCATTGCACCTTCCAGATCACCATGGATCAGAAGGATTATCGCTTGATTGCCTAGGATTCGCGACAGGCTGAGATTATCGCCCGCTTCCCGACAGAGACACTCACTCTCCTTGTACAGGGTCATTGCTCCGTCCAGATCGCCCCGAGTTTGAAGGATCATCGCTTGATTGTTTAGACTTGCCTGAAGACTGTTCTTGTTGCCCACTTCCCGGCAGAGGCGTTCACTTTCCTTGTATAGTGCAATCGCCCTGTCAAGATCGTCTTGAGTCTGAAAGATCGCCGCTAGATTGACCAGGCATGCCGAAAGGTTAACTATATCATCGGTGCTCCGGAAATGCTCCACCAAATCGGCACGAAGTCTCAGCGCTTCGTCAACATACCCTGCGTCTGCGAGAAGACTCGACACTGGAAGGAGATATGAAAAATGGGTGTCGGCCACGAGATCACCGTAGGCATTGGCCATTCGTAGAGTGGAATTCTCCTCAATTCGCGTCCAGTACGCCCTTACCTCCCACTGATTGTCTTTCCAAGCCACACTGAAGAACTCCAACTTTGCCAGCAGATCGTAAAGCCGACTCCATTCCTTCGCTTCTGCAAGTTGCCATGGCAATTCTTCCACCTTGTGGTCGGTAAGTTCGCGATTCATGAAGTAGTCGGCAATCTTCAGGTGGATGGAACGTTCATGCACAGGAGTGGGCAGGTACGCGGCGCGCACGGCCTCGCGTAGGAAATCATGGAAAAATCCGAGCAAGCCGGATCTCGAGACCAGCGAATCACTCGCTGCAAGATAAAGCGGTGACCAAGCCGCTCGTGGCAAAGGCTGCCCGTTGGATCCTAACATGTCCAGCAATTCAGACTCCGAAAGACCACGCCGCGCCGCCCAGAGAAGTGACATGACGTCGCCTACGAGATTGGTATCTCCTTCGTAGTCCTCTTCCCAGCGGGCCAAGATTTTTCCGTAAAGTTCCGGAACTGTGTTAGCCGCAAGGTAATACCCGATGCGTTCATCGAGCCGCTCATGCATTCCAAATACACGCAGCTCTTCGAGCAGTGCACGCAAATAGAGCGGATTGGCGGTTTGCTTCGCGTCGGCAATGCGCGTTGCTCGTTCAGGGCTAAGGGCCTTTGTGTATTGTGCCAGATACTTTAGAATGAATTCCTGGCGCTCGTCGGCATTAAGAGGTTCGACCTTCATTACCGGCCAGTCGCGCTTCATTAAATCATCTAACGACCGACCCGGCAATGTGGATACCACAAGCCTGATGTTTGCCGGAATCACCGGCGGCAACCAAACCAAGTCAGGTGCTTGATCGCGATCTTCCAATTGGTTCAAAGCATCCAGAATCAGAACCACCTTTCCCCGCGCTGCCGTCATGTGCAGCCAGTTGGCAAACGCAGAGCGTAACTCGTCAGGCTTGTCGGGGATCTCCTGCGTGATTCCAAACCGCCGCTTGAACTCGCCCATGATCCGCCGCAACATGGCTGACCAGTCGGTGCTACTCGATGATGCGCCGACAAAGTGCAGGATTATCAGATCGTCGGGATGTTGTTTGCGATGATGTTCAGCCCAGTTCGCCAGCAACGCTGATTTGCCTGATCCGGATTCGCCCAGCACAATGAGCGACTGACCATCTCCGTCAGCATGTTCATCGAGGCGCTGAAAATACTTGTCTCCGCCAATGTATACGCGGCGGCGGCTATCCGCAAAGGCTTCATGCTCGGCCGCTTCACGATCCAGCGGATCCGTGATCGGGGCGTCCGGATACAGGTTATCAATGAGCGCCTGCATGTCCCGCAGCACCAACTGACCAAAGGCCTTCGGATCCGGGTAGTTCTCTGCGACCGAAAAGCACTTTTTGCGAATGCGTTGCTTCAGTGCGGCCAGCTTTTCGTGCCGCTCTGCGGAGCGCTGTTCTGCTTCATCGCGTCCCCATCGCGTGATCTCCTCTTCGGTCGGCGCGTCCCGAAACATCGCTTGCCTGTCCGCCGGCAGCATATCTATGTACCTCGCATCACGAAAATAGAAAAAGGCGTGTTCCGCCATTTCCGGGTTGAGTAGCACTCCATGCAGAATCTCAAGTTCGGTGACCGAGTGATTGTGGTGTTCCGCCAACCATTTTTCCTGCTCAATCAATTCTGCCGAAATCTTCTCGGGTATCCACCCGTATCGTTCCCCCAGGACACCGATGAAATACGGCCGGCAACGCTTGATCTCTTCCAGGCAAATGGGCAACACCTTGCCTTCGGCCTTCTGCTCGTCGGTCACACCCCAGCGCAGATCTACTTCACCCCAGGTTACCTGCCGTTGCTCGCAAAGCTTTCGCAGTTCAGGGAATACAAATTTGACTAATTCATCGCGCTCCGCGTACATATCCGCAAACGTGGACGACACAAAGACGCGGACGACGCGTTCGGTACTACCTGTCTGGGATCTTGGATGTTGTATGGCTGTCATGAGTTGCGAAAGCTCACGCCGGCTGTTTCACGTTTAAGAACCTTACCAGCCCGCGCCAGTCCTGGGATTCGGTCAGCACGATATTGTCTACCCGGCGCACGATGCTTTCGAACTCCTCAACCGATGCCGTTTCGACGGTAGAAGCGATCGCCTGCAATTGGTCCGACATGTCTTCACTTCGGGCAGCCAACCGTTCATACTCCCGATGGCTGCGGAACCAAATAATGGCTGCACCCAGCGAAGGCAGGATTAGGGCGGAGAGAACGGCGAACCTCCCCAAGTAATCAACACTAGGCCACAAGATGAAGCTGAAGATATGCGCCAAAGCAGCGAGCATCGTCGCATAGAAGAGGGTGCTGCCGATAACCTCAAACCGACGATCGAGAATTGTGCGCTCGTCGGCACGCTTGAGATGCCATCGTCGTTGGTCGCGCACCCAGACATTGGCAATGAACGCGCGCTTGGCGTCGAGTTCAGTGCCCAAAGCTGGTGGCGGGGTGTTCAATTTGCGGATGATACAATTGAATACGCAGGCCGTCCAATCGCACCTCGCTTCAAAACCTGTTAATGCTGTGTCCTGTTTCAGCGGCGACGGTGAAACCCCTACGGCCAGAAGAAAGGATGCAGCACGAAGCCGCTCGGCGAGAAAGCGCAGCAATATCCATTGGCTATGATGGCCTTTCCTGTGAGATCGTGCTACCAACAGTAAGATTCCAACCAGGGCCATTGCCTCGAGCGTGAAGAACGCAATGTCCCAACTCGCAACCATAGCACCGAGGGCAACAAACACGATGGCAGCCATCGCGAGCACATAAACTAAGATGCCGGTCAGTCGATATGAACGTTGGTTTCGTTTGGCGATGGCTGAGGCGATAGCGTAGGCAGGTACGAGCTTTTGTTCCACCTCTTGAATCGATGCCGCGTTCAGGCCACCCGCTTTGGCCGGATTAAACGGGTTTGTCCACTCAAGTGACCCAGCATGTTCTGGACTGCCCTGATTGTACGACGTCACAAACGTTTTCATGGCAACATGGCCCGTGCGGTCGTAGCGGCGAAGCCGGTAACGGCGGATCGGGTAGTCACCTCTACTTACGTCAATGAGGTATGTAGGTACGCCAAGGTCATGTGCAAGATCCAGGATATCTCGTGTGCCGCCGAGTTGACCTGCCCGATGGGGATCGTACAGGGCGATCAGGAAATCGCAATGCCGAAGCACGTACTCCCCTGCTTCCCGATACGCGGCATGCCGTAAGTCTCGTTGCTCCTGAGGAGTCTTGGCATCTGCAGCAATGAGACGACCCCGCAAGTAGATCGTAGATGTGGGGTCTTTGGGCAGAAAAGCATCGAACTCTCGGCGCGACTCCTCGACAGCATTTAGACGTAGTGGTGCCCCGCGTGCATCCAGCCCAAAGGTGTTTTCGTAATCCGCTCTCGTCAAGGGAATAACAGCCATTAAGCTTGCATCAGTGTTCCTCAGTACTTCATGCGCAACAATCCGATCGGCACCATCGGCAAGACACGAAACCACCTCCCATTGCAAGTGAACTGTCTGTTCAGGATCAATGAGCTTTTGAATGTCCTTGAGTACCGCTCGCACCTGATCGACGAGCTCTTTGTTCGCGACCAAATCTCGATGCCCTGTGACGCCGACGCGAACTCGAAAGTGAAAACGGCAATCGGGACTGTCATTCTCTTGTGCATCAGACATTTGGATCGCTCCTGTAATTGATGCGTCTCTCTCGAGAACAGTCACCTGTTCGTAACTTGTGAATCTTGATGGTGTCAGTGCTTCATTGTCAATTCTGGGGAAATGCGCTTGTTCGACATCTTACGACTCCGGTACCTTCGGACCTACCTGACGCAAGATCCGTTCGTCCCACTTGTGATTTACTGGCCATCCCGTAAAACGGATCAATCTGGTGACTAACCAGTAGCTCTACCTGACAGGCAGTAGTGAGGCGCACCTGTCGTCCTCGCTTCGAAAGTGTACGCAAAGACGTGTAATCTCTCGACGCGGATACTTACTTCCCAAAATGCGGCAGAATGCTATCATTGAAATGGAGCTTGGCCTTGAGCTCCGGCGGAGGTGCCACTCTTTCGGATGAAGGAAGGGGAAAGGGATCAATGTAATCAATCCCCCGTAACTTGAGTGCGAGGCGCCACTCTCTGTCAACCCACTTCGATCGACTAGCTGCTTCTGACCAGAACAGATAGAAAACGTCCTGCCGAGGTATCATTTTGAAGAGGACTTCTTCGTAGTGGTCCCCCGATCGCAGACTGAGGACGTCCAAGAACACATTGACGCCCGCCTTCTCCAATCCGTGGACCCTTGCCAACACTGCTTCTTGGTCTTCATGTGCATAGGAAGCAAATGCCGAGTGATACCTTTTGTCCCTCACTCGCAACTGTCGCGTATAAATAGTCGGTCGGGATCTGATCTTAAGTGCGAAATCAACGCGCGCAATTTCAAGTCCGTTCACATAGAATTGCGCAACTCCGTGTCGGCTTCCACGCTTACAGTATTTAGGTACGGTGAGCGCAAATGTCGTCTTGCCGCTCTTCCCGTCCCAGACCAAAGGCTTGGCAGGTGGCTCGACGCTCACGCCCTCTATGCGCACACTAACATAGAGCACAGCGCCGCGCAGAACACGGGCAGGGCCCTGTGTTATGATTAGCGGCTGCCCACGCACTTCATTGTGTACCATCTCCATCACCTGCGCACGATATTTCCGAAGGTAGGCCCAGATACTCAGCACGTGCACACCACCCGGCATCAGCACGGAAGGTGTAATTACAGCGAGATGAACGTCGTCAGTAAGCCGTCCCATACTCGTTTCCGGATGTGAAGCATTATCTCCAACATCGAGTTGGTCGTATGGCTGAGACTCGGTTTTCAGGCCGCCGGCTGTCGAAGTTGCTTCCGTTGTCGGTTTTGGAGTGGAACGTGAGCGTTTAGCGGGTTTCTCCGCCGATGGTCGAGATTCACGGTCCTTATCGCCATTCTCTTTAGACTTGACCATTCCGAGTCCGTTAGCGGGAAACAAGAAGCCGATCAAACGGAAAAGCAGCGATAAGAGTTTCCATAAAGTCCCCATCTATCTTCTCCTACTTCAGAATATTCACATTGGGTTGGAAGGAATCATGCCACAATATCTACTACGCGTTTCACAGGCCCGCTCTGAAAAACGGGATCGAGAGCACAGCTCTCGGGAAAACAGATGCACGGGTGACTTTGCCGCGCTATCTCTAACGCCCTTAAGACCTGCTTCGTCAATACTATCTGTTCGTTGCGACGCTCAACAGGTCGGCTCGCTCACACCGCCTAATGAGTACATCCGCGTCATGTCCCACTCCAGGGAGAGCTTGGGTCGACCATGAACTTGTTGGCGATAGATACTCTGGATCATATTCACCGCTGAAAGCGAATTAGGCAAGAGCAAAGAAGCGCCTGTGGCGCAGGTGCCATCGTTATCTTCACGCGCGTTGCGAGAGGGATTAGGTCGTGGTTTAAGTCCCCAATAGCAGTGACTGTTCTTGTATCGGTGCTTTGGGGAACTGCAGCATTTAGAGAAACCTACTCACACGTCATCATCGCTGTGAATTTTGTCGCGAATAATGGCAATGATTGTCTCGAGGTGTCGACGCAGTTCCTCCAAATCATCTGTGTACCTGAATATGCTTTCTGTCCGGAAGTCGAACGGCACAGGCGGCATTGTTCCATCATCGGCAGTCCGTCGGAGAAGAATCACAGGTTTGTTTTCAGCATGAGCCATTCCCAGTTCATACATGACGTTAGGGCGATCGCCTGTGGTGTCGGCAATTGCTGAAAAAACAGTGCCGTAATCCATCGCGGATTGCTCCCACGACATTGCCTGTTGGTACAACTCGGTCGGTTCGCACCGGGTGCAGTCCGTGGGCGGCAAGAGCTGGGACGATCGCGTTGTCATATACCGGATCACTGGCTTCTTGAAACGGCATAATTATGAAGCAACTTCTCGTGAAACCTCGCAACAAGCAGCTACAGACGCGTTTTGCCAGCGCACGAATTTCTGTGTCGCACAGATCCGCGAGCCGAAGCTGTTCGAAGTCGGTGGCTTCAGTATCGGTGATTTCAAACCAACTGCAGATTTCGGATCGAACATCCCTCCACGCTTCAGCCGATGAACCACCGCCAAATGGCAAGGGTAGGATAGGGCGCTCTATCGCAAGTGCGACATCCAGCACGGACCGTGTGCCATGCTCGCCTTCAACCGAGATCACAACATCCGCGGAATGAACCATGCTGAAGCGGCGTGCCTGGGGGGTACGGTGTGAAAGCACTTGGATACGACCTTCGTGAAAGCGAACGAGCTTGCTGAAGTCCTTTTCCCGGTCAGGCAGAACAGTCTCAACGCGTTCCTCGGCGGGTATTCCGCTCGAACGCAGACCTTCCAGAACTCCGTCAATGATCGTCCAGTCCGCCGTTGGGTGATTGGGCGAGTCAAGCCTCGCTTTCAAGCCACCAGTAACAACAATGAGACCGTCTTCAGCGGCCAAGAGTTTTCCGAGTTCCTTCCAGAGAAGGGCGGCATTCACTGACAGGCGACTGTCACCGCTAACAAACAGACGACGGGGATGGATTATGGCCTTTATTATGGCGATGATCTTAGTCTGGTGAATGTCGACATTCGCACGTTACCGCAAGTCACAGTCCGGCATTTGCGGGTGTCGCCGTCATCTTCTCTATGCTGGTGATGAATGTGGGTACGCAAATGCACCACCAGAGTCGCTCTTAGCGATCCAAAGCACACTGTGCCGAGCGTGCCGACTAAACACGCTACGGCCACGCAAGTCTGTCTAGCCAATGCAGAGAGTCGAGAACATCTTCGATAACTGTACCACTGAGACGTTCGAGAACATCCCGTTCCGGCTTCACGTCGTCAACCGCGTGTTGTCGTGAGCCTGCAACTATCCTGTTATCCACGGAATCGTACAGGCAGAAACCAAGTTCAGCTTTCGCCAAGACCAATGTGGACGTCCGCTCCGTCTTCGTTTGCGCTGCACCGAACAGAATTCTCCTTACTTTTAGACGTCTCGCAAGCTGAAGTAAAGATTGAGTATCCGCTTTGGCAGATATCACATCCCCGACTTCGCGTCGCTCCGCTTCAATCGTGGTCGGGATGAAGACTCGGTAGCGCTGGCTTCGCAACGCTACACTCCAACCCAATTCCACCGTTCCTGTCGGGTCATTAGACAGAACCGCAATTGTCCCCCGATCCATGAGAAACTCCCGATAGTAGATCAAGCCCCCGATACCGAGAATGACAACAACGAACAACATCGAAACTGCGTTGATAAGCCATTTTCTGACATGGCGTTTCTTGTCAATCCGCTCATCGATTGAACTACTGGATTGCGCTGCGGGGGAAATGCCCAGCTGTTCTAAGCCTTGTACAATGCGCGGCAGGACTACATCCATGCCTGCCGGTGGAATCGGCAGTGACGTTGACAGCACGAGAGCTTGTCTCCATTCAGGTCTCCTTTGCTTTAGCTCCTTATACGTCACACCATGAAGCAATGGAATGAAGGGCTTTCCTTCTTCGTAAGCGCGAACGACTTCCGCCGTCACCTGCTGCGAAACCAGAGAATGCTCTGAGACGATGAGCACAACTGCTCGAGATTCGTCTATCGATTTTCCAATCTGTACAAGGTAGACTTCCCCCGGCACGTTGTCGCGCTGGTAATACCACGTCGTGTAGCCGGTCCCCTCAAGTCCCGAGGCAACAACTTGCGCCAATTTGAGGTCAGGCTCACTGTAACTAATGAAGATGTCACACATGATTACTCGATGGCCGTGCTTTCTCGACTGCGAAGGATATGATCTCGTCCGGGCTGTAGATCGTCAGACCTATTGGCACACATTCCACAGTGGTTTGGTGGACAGATGACGGTGGGCGTCCGATAGCGACATGCAATCTCTGACACCATAATAATGCGTTGCCGCATCGTCGCCGCGCCTACGGTCATCTTCGCTACGATAGTGATGAGAGTAGACTGCATGCGAATAGTTAACGGAGGCTTCGCATGCTGCGCCCTGCCTGCTTCTGAATGTCGGTTACTTGTCCGCAGCAGACGGGTGCGTAAGTTCGAAAACGCTGAAACAATGGGTAGCGTAGGCGGCCACATCGGCATGCCCCCGCTTGCCAAGAACGTCGCAAATCGTGTCATGCATCACATGCAGTGGAAAGGGCATCTCCAAGAAGCTGTCGAACCCAGCAAGCCGAACTGTTTCTGGGAGATCTTTCGCCACGAAACCGGAGTACGCGATCATCGCGATGCGAGAATCACGGTTACGGATTGATGTTCCTATTTCGACGCCGCGCTTCTGTATTCCAAACATGCATGTTGTCAGCAAAACTGGCGGTCCATCTTTAGCATAGTAATCGAGGGCATCGGCCACCGTGCTTGCAGTCGTTGTTTTGAATCCGTGTGCGTTCAGAAAGTTGACCATCAGGTCGCGGAGAACGCTGTCACAATCAACGCACAACGCTCGGTAACGTGGAATCGCAGGATCTCCGTTAAGCGAATGCCGATCATTCAAACCCACGGGAATGCTTCCCTTTCTGATGAGTGATGCAGGGTGTCAACGTCGCCATGATGGTGATAGCGATAGCGAATCACACGGCATCTTCGAGCGGCATGATGAGCCACGCAATCAAATACAGCAGGATTCCTGCTCCTCCTGCGAAGATCAGGAGAATCCACAGCAGGCGGATGAGAGTCGGATCTGCATTGAAGTAAGCACCAAATCCCGTGCAGACGCCGGCGATCTTTTTGTCCTTCTGGATTCTCACCAGCCGCTTGGGGGTGTTGCTTTCTGTTTCAGTCATTGGTGATTCCTGGCTTTCGGTTTCGCTATGATGGTGATGAACGCGAGCAGCCGAAGACAGGATCGGCAGTGCCGACGCTTCGCCTCCGGCTATCGCTGTCATCTTCGCTATGATGGTGATGAAGGTGACGGGCCAAAGACAGGATGAGCAGTGCCGACGCTCGGCCTACGGCTATCGCCGCTATCTTCGCTATGATGGTGACAAGGGTAGAGGCAAAGATCAACGAACATCCTCAAATGTCAATATAGACAAATCATTGACAAAATCCTCAATCGCGCTGTTAAGACATAAACTTACGTCGGATTACCGTTCAATACAGAGCAACAACAAAAAAGCCCGTAAGCTATTCACTTACAGGCTTTTAGTTGTGCACCCACCTGGACTCGAACCAGGAACCCGCTGATTAAGAGTCAGCTGCTCTACCAATTGAGCCATGGGTGCGCATGCTTGGGAATCTTGAGTTTAGGGATTTTCTCGCACATTGTCAAGCCCGCCCCTGAAAACAGTCAGAGGGCCGGCTGCGGACCGGCCCTCTCGAATCAGAGTTGGCGAATCGGGAGGAGGCTTATTGCTTCTGTTCGGTCGGCTCGGCTGGTGCGGCTTTCGCGGCCTGCGCGGCATCCAGCTTGTCGAGGAAACGCTGGGGGTTCTTGTTGAACGCCTTCACGCAGTTATTGCAGCAGAAGCGCACGAGACGGTTCTGATACACATAGTCCACCGGATCGCCCATGTCGCTGTGCACGAGCGGTTCGCCGCTCACGACACACGTTTCCATCGGATAATTCGGCTTCGCGGCGGCAATAATTGCTTCGTCGAGCTTCTTCGAGTACTTTGCCTTATCCTTCTCGTACTTGCCGATGCACATACCGCAGCAGAACTTCACTTCGCGCCCGTCAATCGTCTTCACGACCGGGTCACCCATCCCGCCCAGCTTCTCACCGCTCACAATACACACGTCAAGCGGGTAGGCCGCTGACGAAATGGCAGCTGGAGCTGCTTCAGTCTTGGCTTCATCATTGTCGCCGGCCATCGCGAGCACCGCAAACGCCGCCACGCTGATCGTCAACATGATCAACCCACGAAAGACATTCTTCATCTTTGGATTCCTTTTCATCTATCTGAACCTGCTTTGAATTCCACACTACTTCCCGCCGCCTCGAATCGTCGGTCGCGGCGAATTACTTCTCTATAGATAACAAACCTAATGCCAAATTTAACGTAATCTTAAACAGCTTTAAAAACAAGTCGTTGGGCTAACGTGCGTTGCGTCTCGAAGCGACAATCTGAAAGTCCCTTTACGCCTGTTGAAAAGAATGTTTCATTCTCCTCTGACTGGGATTTTCGATTTTCAATTTGGGATTTCTGTTTAGTGCACCGTCACCGAAATCCCATAATCTTCCATCTTCTTCCGCAGCGTGGGGCGAGTGATGCCGAGCACTTCGCAGGCTTTGCCGAGGTGACCGCCGACCTCCGCCAGCACCCATTCGATGTGCTCCTTTTCGATGTCGGCGAGTGATTTCAATTCTCGTTTTTCTCCCGTCGCAATCGGCCGCGTGCTCCAGAAATCGAGCGCAAGCATTTGGCCCGGCGAGCGCAGCACAGCCTGCGTGAGTACGTTTTCCAATTCGCGCACATTCCCCGGCCAATCATGCTGCATGAGGCGCACCATCACGTTGTCCGGCACGCGCGTGACATGGCGATGAAGGTCGCGGTTGATTTTTTCCAGCAGATGCTGCACGAGATTCGGAATATCTTCTTTGCGTTCGCGCAACGGCGGCAAGACAATTTCCAGCACCTTCAAACGAAAATAAAGGTCCTCACGAAATTTTGCACGCTGCACCATCTCTTCGAGCCGCCGGTTCGTGGCGGCCGTGATCCGCGCTTCGAATTTCAGCGTTTGATTCCCGCCCACGCGTTCGAACGTCCGCTCCTGCACCACGCGCAAGAGCTTCGACTGCAATTCGGGTGACAGGTCCCCAATCTCATCCAGAAAGAGCGTGCCGGTGCCGGCGAGTTCCAACTTGCCGATTTTGCGCTGATGCGCGCCCGTGAACGCCCCGCGCTCGTGGCCGAATAATTCAGATTCGAGCAGCGTCGGCACAATCGCTGAGCAGTTCACCGCCACGAACGGCTCATCGGGCGTCGAGTTTTGATGAATCGCGCGCGCCACGAGTTCCTTGCCGGTGCCGCTCTCGCCAAAGATCAGCACGTTCACCCGCGATTTCGCCGCGAGGCCAATCTGCTTGTGCACTTCGAGAATCACGCGGCTCTGTCCGGCGATCTTGCCGGGCCGGAACTCTTCGTGTTCGGTCTCCAGCGTCCGCACCTTGCTGCGCGCGCGGATCTGCTGCCGCGCCCGCTGCAAAACCACGTCGAGTTCGTCAATGTTCAGCGGCTTGTGGATATAGTTGAAAGCGCCGGCTTTCATCGCGCGGATCGCATAGTCCATATCCTGATGCCCGGTGACCATGACCACAATTGCTTCGGTTCCCGCGCGCGCGAACTCTTCGAGCAGCGTCGTGCCCTCGCCGTCCGGCAGCTTGAGATCGAGCACCACGATATCCGGATCACGCTCGCGCCACAGCTCGCGCGCTTTGGCCAGCGTGTCCGCGCTCAGCACCTCGAACCGCTGTTCCGTCAGGTGCAATTCCAGCGTCCGCCGAATCGCGTCGTCATCATCTACGATTAGTATACGTTCCATGTCCTGTATTTCTCCCCCCACTTCGTGGGGGGAATAAGGGGGGAAATCAAGAACTCGACAGTCAGCCGCTACTTTTGAGACTGTCCGCAATTCCACCTTGCGTAACGTTCGCCGAGGCGGGTTCCACGATAATCGCGGCAAGACGAAATCGCATCCGAGAACCCGCCCGAAATCAAACCTCGCCGAGCAGGGTCGAGCTAACGAGAACAAGAGCATTCCGAACACACGACCCTGCCGCAAGAACGAGATTCCAAAGTGTGTGCTTCCTTGCCTGAGCTAAATTGACCTCTTCAGCATCCCCAACTGCGCCGCGTGATACACGACATGCTGCAACGCGCCGTGCATTTGCTCGCGATAGGTGTTGCTGCCGCGCGCGAGCGTTTGCTCCAAATCTCTATCTGTCAGCTTGCCGCACGCCGCGCTCAAATCGCGAATGGACTTCAGCAGGAACCCGACGTCGCTCTGCCATTCATTCTCATTGCTCCCGGTCCGCGGCCAATCGCCCTCGGCCGGTTCGCGCACATTTTCGCCCTGCAATCGCCGCCGGTCCACCACCGCCCAGCCGGTGACATGCTTCACGATCTCCCACATCGTGTGCGCCTTCCCCACGCGCCGCGCCGCCTGATTCGCCGTTACTCCATCGAGAATCTTGGCCACGGAATCGCCATACCACGGTTTCCCGTCGCAGATGCGTTGCAATTGATTGGCGACAAAAACGGATTCAGATTCCATACTCATCTAATTTTCTCCCCCTACTTCCCCTTAACCTCTCCCTCCACTTTCCTTTCAACTTCTCCCCCTACGAAGTGGGGGGATCAAGGGGGGGAATTAAGAACTCAGCACTAAACGCTTAACTATTTCCACCACCTCACTCCGCGCTCACAATTTCTCCGCCTTGTAGGGGCCGATAGCATCGCCCGCTTGTCTATCCTTGTGGCGAACTTCGTACAGATGTTGGTTCCTCTGGCACAAAATCAATCGCTCTCCCAAAAACAGTCTCTCGGTAATCTCGACTCTTCTGCCACAACAATCTAAAGTCATCTCCAGAGATCACGTCTATCTTCGAGATAAAGTACTTCGTGTACTCATAATTAACCGTCGAGGTTTCGAGGATGCCGAATGTCATAGGCTTGGCCTCTATTGTGACAAATACCGGCTCCGAATCCTCACCCACAAAGTACCTTCCTGCAATCATGATAGTGCCGCTCTCATCCTTGATGGACCATGGAGCAGTCATGAGTAAATCTGCTATGGCCACTCCGCACCGTGCGAACTGCTTGATTTCTGCCTTTGCCCATCTTGGATTCCAAACGTTAAGCGCAAAGTCTCGAAAAGCTTGGTCATACAGAGAACTGCTCTCAAAGGGATCTCCCCATGGTGGTTTCTTCCACTTTTCGCGTACTTCCGTATACTTTTCAGTTGTTTCAAATTCTGCTTCCGCTTCCCGTAGGACACTCTCTCTTCGCTGGTTCCTTGCAACATTTTCGCGAAGGTTCTTTCCTGTCGGATAGTAGGAATAATTCAAACTGACCGGATACCTCTGACCGGGCGAATAAAACTCGTGATTCTCCACGAAATTCGACCAAAATCTGTCGAAATCTTCATCCGAACTGATGGAACGCTGACGGCAGGATAGTCAAGCGCTGGCAGATACCATAAAACCTCACGAATCATCTGATTGCTGGCGATTCGGATGTCGTCACTTGACAGAGGTGCCCGAATATCGCCTCGCCAAAGCTGTGTCGTTCCTGCGCGGTCGAAAATCTCAACGGTTATCTCGCCATCATAAATCGGTATCGTTTCCTGAATCGAACGCGTGCTCCAAGCGGTAACAGCTAACCCCGCAGTCTGCCATGTGGAAGAGCCAAGTCGGTAGTTCTCAAAGTATACACCGCTGCTCAATCCACCGGAAATGCCATAAGCCAGCGTGTTTGTGCTAACGATCTTCTCTTCTTTCACGCCAAAATACACCCGCACGGTGGCACTGTAATTTGAACTGTCGAATTCATAGCCCTTTCGGTTGAAACAGTCACGGATTTGCCTCAGCAAGTATCTTTCAAGGATTTGGTTGCTTGCTGTATCAGACTTTCCAGTCTCCCGCAGCTCGAGATTGAGTGCTTTGTTTGCCCGCCAGTCTATGCCAGGCGACTCGTAGATCTTCGCGTTCAGCGGCGGGATAGGCTGAGGCTTGAATTCGACCACTTTCTTTGGTGGAGCGCACGACAGCACGCAGATTACGGCGACAAATAGCGGCATTGCGCGAAATGACTTGTAACGGTCGTTCACTTTGGCTTGCATGATTACCTTCCCTAAGTGCTGGTAGCCATTCTACTCATTACGGTTCCGGCATCGGCACGTGCCTTCATGTGCCCCGCACTTTCACACTTGTCATTTTGAAGCCTGCGTCTTCGTCTTCGCAGATGAAGAATCTTATGTTTTGGCTAATACAAGAAAACACAAGATCCTTCCCGCAGACGGTCAGGATGACAAACTGACTGACTACTCTCAACCCCCGTTCGAGGCACCCCAGCCTCTCTTTTCATTATCCCTGACCCATCATCTTCCCGTAACTCCAATCGCAATCTCGCCCAACTTCAATCCCATTCATAATTTGAACAAAATATCAAATAACTCTTGACAAACGGAACTCAAAGCCTTATATTGTAGTCCAACAATACAGACGCCGTGTTCTTTTACATTCAATGGTTGTCAGCCACATCAAAACTCAGCCCATTTCAAGTTTTGAGTACCGATTTTCAAGTTTCCCTCACTTTTTTCCCGCGTTTTCGGCCCATTTTCAATTTTCTATTTTCAATTTTCTATTTGACTTAAGCCCATTTCGTTCCGCCAAATTTAATATTTCTTTCAATCTACCACGCAATTCCTTTATTTGCAAATCAACCGGGCGATGCAATCAGCCCCTACAACCCGATTCTCCCTTTCTCCATATTGTGAGGAAAGGGCCGGGGATAGGGGTCGGAATCATCCTTTCGGCAACGTCACCTGTACTTCCGTCCCCGTATTTCCCTCACTCTTCACGACGATCTGCCCGCCGTGCGCTTCCACGATTTTCTTGGCATTCGGGAGGCCGAGGCCGGTGCCATGCTTGCGCGTGGTAAAGAAGGGTTCGAAAATGTGCTTCAGGTTGTCTGCTGAAATGCCTTGACCGGTATCGGAAACGGAAAGCAGAACGTCACTATTTTCATCACGCGAAACAATCGTAATCGTGCCGCCCTCGGGCATGGCTTGGCGCGCGTTCAGGAGCAAATTGATCAGCACGCGCTCCATTTTCTCCGGGTCCACATTGATCGTGCGTGCAGGATTCTCAATTAGCTTTTCAATGCTTGCGCCGCCGAGATCAAGCTGCCGGAGCGCACCGGAAATTAGCTCGCTCACGGTGACGGATTTCTTGTGCAGCGGGACCGGCTTAGAATAATCCAGCAGCTCTTTCAGCATTGCTTCCAGCCGCTCCATCTGCGCGTTGGCCAGTTCGAAATGCTCGGCGATCACCGGGCTTGTGTCGCACTTGTGTTCCAGAATCCGCATGTTCATCTTGATTGCGGAAAGCGGATTGCGAATCTCGTGCACGACGCTCGCCACCAGTTCGCCGATCGCCGCGAGCCGCTCCGACTGCACGAGCTGTCGTTGCGAATCGCGAAGTGACGTGACCATGCGATTGAACCGCTCGGCCAGTTCGCCGACCTCATCATGCAATTTCACCGCGACGCGGCGATCCAAATCGCCCTGCGACACGGCTAAACTGGCGTCGGCAAGGCGGCGAATCGGCAGGCTGATCGAGCGCGAGACCCACGCCACCACAATCAGAATCGCGCCGAGCGTGAGCAGCGCAACGATAATCGCATTTCGCCGTAACATAGCGAGCGGCGCAAACGCTTCATCCGCGTCCATCTCCGCGATCAGCGCCCACTTTTGCTCCGGCATGTATTCCCACGCGCCCATCACCTTCTGTCCTTCAAAGCCCTCGTACACACTCGGCCCTTCTTTCCCCGCGAGCGCAGCGCGGATGCCCTCGGAGTCCATTGTGTGCGTGAGTGGATCGGGATGATGCATGAATCGCGACGGCGTGAGCATCACCTTGGCGGTATCCACCAAATAGGCTTGCCCGGTCGTGCCTAATCCGGTCGTGTCGAGAATCACCGGATTCAACGTATGCGCGAGCGCGAGCGTGGCCACGAGCACTGCCAGCGGCTGGCCTTTGGAGTCGCGGATGGCCGCCGCGATGTGCATGCCGGGACCGAGACCGCGCTGCAAATAAATCGAACTCATCACGGGAACATCGGAACGCAAGGCACTTTGAAAAAGCGGCGCACGGTCGTTCTCGTCGAGCCGGTAGGGCGTCCCGCTGTGCGTTTGCGCGAGCGCATGGCCCGCCAGATCGTAAATGCACATGAAGACATACGCCGGCGACTGCGCCTGATACGCATCCAGCACCTCGGTCACCTCGGAATAGCGCTCGACCTTATTCGTTTGCAGATAGGCGCGCACGCTCCAGACAAGCTGCGGGTTCGTGGCGAGTTCCTTGAGATCGTTCTGCCGCTCGCGGAACCACTGCTCGATGGCGCGGCGTTTGGACTCGGCAATCGCCTGCATGTGGAGGAAGACCTCGCGCTCGACGGCGCGCTTGGCAAAATAGTAGCCCTGATAGCCCATGAAGATCAGGGGTATCAGGGCCACCAGCAAGAACCACCGGAGGAGGCGGGATCCGATGCGACCGAAGAGGTTCATAGCGACAATTTACAAAGCCGCGTCCCCATTGTCAAGTTGACGATTCTGCCGCAGGTAGAGGACGGGCAGCACGATCAGGGTGAGCAGCGTGGAGGTCAGGATGCCGCCGATGACCACGGTAGCGAGCGGCTGCTGGACTTCCGCGCCGACACCGCGGGAAAGCGCCATCGGGACAAAGCCAAACGCGGCAACGAGCGCGGTCATTAACACAGGGCGCAAACGCTGCGCTCCGGCCTCATTGACAGCCACGGACAGCGACATGCCTTGCGCGCGCAATTGGCGGATGGACGAGACAAGGACGAGGCCGTTCAACACAGCGATTCCCGAGAGAGCGATGAATCCCACGGCAGCGGAGATCGTGAACGGCATGCCGCGCAGCGCGAGCGCAAAGACTCCGCCGACGGCCGCGAGCGGAACGCCGGTGAAAATCAGCACCGCGTCACGCCAGCTCTTGAAGGTCCAGTAGAGCAGCGCGAGAATCAGGATCATGGCCAACGGCACGACGAGCAGCAGACGCATTCGCGCACGTTCGAGATGCTCGAATTGGCCGCCGTAGCGGATGTAGTAGCCCGGCTCGAGCGAAATTTGTTTGGAGATTTGCTCGCGAATATCGTTGACGAATGAGCCGACGTCGCGGCCGCGGACATTGCATTGCACGGTGATGCGGCGCTTGCCCCATTCGCGCGAAATCGTGGACGGGCCTTCGGTCTGCGTCAGGCGTGCGACCTGCGTAAGCGGAATCAACTCACCGGCGGCACTGGGGAGGAGAATGCGATCGAGATCTTCGGGAGTGGCGGTGTAGCGCGGGGAAAGTTTCGTGACGAGATCGAAACGACGTTCGCCTTCGCGCACTTCGCCGACGGTGACTCCGCCGATGGACTGAATCGCTTCCAGCACGTCGCCCGAGGTGAGCGAATAACGGCCAAGACGCGCGCGGTCCACTTCGAGCTGTATCATCGGCTGACCGGTAATCTGTTCGGTCGTGACGTCCGCCGCGCCGACGGTGGAATTGACGATGGTCTCGACTTCGTGCGCTTTCTGTTTCAGCACTTCGATATCGTCGCCGAAGATTTTGACGCCGAGATCGGCGCGGATGCCGGCGGTCATTTCGGCCAGACGCATTTCAATCGGCTGGGTGAAGACGAGATTCATGCCGGGCAGATCGGACAGCTCCTGGTCCATCAGCGCGACGAGCTCCGCTTGCGACTTGGCTTGCTTCCACTTGGCGCGCGGGTGCAGCGTCATGAAGACATCCGTGAGTTCGATGCCCATCGGATCGGTGGCGAGTTCGGGCGTGCCGGTGCGGCTCCAGACTTCGGCCACTTCGTCCGGGAATTTCTCGAGCAGGATTTTCTCGATGCGCGTGCCGTTGTCGAGCGACTGGTCGAGCGAAATTCCGGCGAGGCGGATGACATTGATAACAATCGAGCCTTCGCTCAATTTTGGAATGAACTCGGAACCGAGGCGAAGGAAGATGACGAGCGCGAGCACCACCAGCAGAGCGGAGGACGTGAGCATGAGTTTGGCGTGGCGCAGGCTCCATGTAAGCGTCGGACGGTAGAAGCGGCGGAGACGCTCGACGAAGCGCGGCTCTTCACGATGTTTGGCTTTGTGCAGAAACATCGCGGCCAGGGCAGGGAGGACGGTAAAGGAGAGCAGCAGCGATCCGCCGAGCACGAAGATGACGGTGAGCGCCATCGGGCGGAACATCTTGCCTTCCACGCCCTGCAGGGTGAGAATCGGCAGATAGACGAGCATGATAATCAGCTCGCCGAAGAGCGTGGGCTTGCGCACTTCCCAGATCGCGTCACGAATGATCTCCAGACGCGAGCGAGTGCCTTCGCCGAGCCGGCGCATGATGTTCTCGATTTGAATCACGGCGTTGTCCACGGCAAGGCCGAAGTCAATGGCGCCGAGGCTCATCAGACTGCCGGCGATGCCGACTTGCTGCATGAGATTGAAGGCGAAAAGCATCGAGAGCGGAATCGCCGACGCGACGATCAATCCCGCGCGCAGATTGCCGAGAAAGATGAAGAGCACGGCCATGACAAGCACCGCGCCGAAAACAAGGTTGTGTTCAACGGTGTCGAGGACCTGCTCGACGAGATGCGTGCGGTCGTAAACCGTGTGCGCCGTCACGCCTTTGGGAAGCGAGGCTTGCGCAAGTTCGAGCTGCCGGCTCAGATCCTGCGCGATACGGTGCGGATTTTCGCCCGTGAGCATGAAGCCAAGCCCAAGCACCGCTTCGCCTTTGCCGCCGTACGTTGCCGCGGCATTTCGCAACTCATGGCCGATGGCGACGTGGCCGATGTCGGCGACGCGAATCGGCGTGCCATCGCGGGAGGCAATAACCATGTGCTCGACGTCGGTCGTGTTCTTGAGCGCGCCGACGCCCTGAATGACGAAGCGTTCGCCGGCCCGTTCCGCATAGCCGCCGCCGACGTTGCTGTTGCCGCGACGCAAAGCTTCAAGAGCCTCCGAAAGCGGAATTCCCAACGCGGCGAGGCGCTGCAAATCGAGGTAAACGTGGAACTGGCGCTCATAGCCGCCCCAGCTATTCACCTCGACAACGCCGGGCACGGCCTGCAACTGCGGTTTGATGATCCAATCCTGCGCCGTACGCGCGGCGGCGGGATCGCTCGAATCCGAGACGACAATGTAGTGAAATATCTCGCCCAAGCCGGTGGAAATGGGACCGAGTTTGGGTTGTTCGACGTCGTCGGGCAGATTCAGGGCAATCAAACGTTCGGTAACCTGCTGCCGTGCGCGATAGATGTCAGTGCCGTCGGCAAAGATGCAGGTGACTTGTGAGAGGCCAAACTTCGAGATCGAGCGCAACTCACTCAATCCGGCGAGACCGGAGAGTTCGCGCTCGATCGGCGCGGTGATCATCGCTTCGACATCGCCGGGTGCGTAGCCGGTGACCGCTACATTGACATGCACCATGACGGGCGTGGTGTCCGGAAACGCGTCGAACGGCAGATGCCAGAGTGAAACCAGCCCGGTGATGACCAGCAGTCCGGCCGCCGCGAGCACGAAACCGCGGCGGGCGATCACCCATTCAATGAGCTTGAACATGAATTGCTGTTATGCTCCTTCTCCACAGCAGCCGGCACCGATTCCTTCTTTCATCAATTCGGTCTTGAGTATGTAGCTGCCGTGAGTGACAATTTCTTCACCTTCCTGCACTCCGGTCACGGCGTATTGATCGCCATTGATGTAGAGCACACGCACTTTACGCGGACGAAAGCGGTCCTTGGTTTCCGACACGAAGACGACGTTGCAGCAGCCTTCCCATTGCACGGCATCCCGATTCACGAGAACGGCCGTTTCGGCGGGTTGAGCTTCGATGGCGACGTCCACGAATTGATGAGCGTAAAGGGAACTGCCGTTCATTTCGGGGCGAATGCGGACCCGGCCCATGCGCGTGGCGGGATCCACCGCTTCGGAGACCCAGATCACCTCGCCATGCGTGCGGCCCAGAGCTTCGCCGTCTACAGAGAGCGTGGCGTGCTGACCGATTTCGAGGCGCCCCAGTTCATTCTCACGCACTCGGGCTTCCACCCAGAATTTGCCGCGCTCCGCGACGAGCCCGATCGAGCTGCCGGCGGTCAAAACTTCACCTAAGGCCACGCGTTGCTCGGCAAGAACTCCGCTCTGTTTTGCGCGAATCGGAATCAACGTTCCATCGCCTTCCGTATCGGCGCCGATGGCCTTCAATGCGCCGGACGCCCGATCATATGCGGCTTGCGTACGAGTGAGCATGGCTTGCGCGTCCTGATAGTCCCTTTGGCTGATCAACTGACTCTCATAGAGTTTCTTTTGGCGCTCGAATTCCGCTTCGGCCTGCTCCTGCTGTGCGCGGGTGTCGGTGAATTCGGCACGCAGGGCAGCGCCGTCGAGTGATTCGAGATAGGCGAGCGCCTGACCGCGCGTGACGGTCTCGCCGACATTGACGAGCCACTTGAGAAGTGTCCCGGAGACAAGACTCGTGACGGCCGCAGAGGCAGTAGGATCGAATTCAACTTCGCCGGTGGCTGCGATGAGTTCGGCGGCGCGGGATTCGCTCACAGGTTCGATCGTCAGACCTACGCGCTCAGCGGCCTGCGTCGAGGCGAGTTGAATCACGGCCTGATCGGTCGCGCATTGCAGCGCGTTCTGCCGATAGAGGGACGTGGCAAGTTTGGGCTTAGACGGGCGCGCGGAGTCCACTTCGTCCGAGGATGGCTTGACTTCATTCTTCTTCATCTGATCCAAGTACTGCTGCTCTTGCGGGAACTTTAGCGCTGGATGGCAGGCATAGCAGTGCGACTCCGGCACTCCGTGCTCGTTGCACCAGTCGCTTTTGGCCTTGAATGCCGCGACCAGATTCGGATGACATTTTGTGCATTGGGATTCGGGTACGCGGTGCTCGGCACACCAGTCCACCACAGCGGTCTCCGTGCCGTGAGAATCAGCTTCCGTTTTGGGCGATTGGGCGGACTTGCAGGACATCAACGAGAAAGCAAAGACAATCGCCAACGCGATCATCGCCAGCAGATGCGTCCAGCTCCGCGAACAGGAGTGTGCGTTCAGTCTTTCAGGATTTGTCATTGGTCGTAAGGGTTATGTCAAGGGTTCATCGGGCAAAACAAAACGCGCCGCTGTGAAACAGCGACGCGTTTAACTTCGTGCTTCACCTGCAAAAGTTCAGACAGTCTCCGCGCAAGCGGAGTACGGGCTTGAAAACTTCAGCAGGAGGCTATGGGTGGACGTTCAGGAAGCGGCAATTCTCCTTGGGGAAGGGACGAGACGTATGGCGCCGGCTGATGCAGAGTTTCCGCCAGAAACTCGCGGCCATCGTAGCTTTCGACGCGGACGGCGACCACGCTACAAATGGCAACACAGGCCTCAGTACAGCAAGAATCGGGTTCATTGCAGCACGTATCCAGCTCGCAGAGCACCGGCGCCACCACGGCGAGGAGAATGGCGGCCAAACTGAGCTGGGTCAGAAACATGCTGAACGAGGCTTTCATAACCATAGAATATACAAACGAAATGCCGAGGATGCAAGGGTAGAGCGTGATTGAGGCGTATTTTGTTGTGAATAATAGAGTTAGAGAAACAAGCCCAAGACCCGAACAGAGAATTTCTGCCCGATCAGGACTGATACACGCGAGGTTGCGGATGCTCTTTTTTCCTATCCCCGTCCCGGATCAAGTCCGGGGGCAGACTCTTTCCCCGCTACGCAGGGAAAAGAGAAGGGGGACAGCAAAGAAAAGCGCCCGGCAGATGGGCCGGGCGCAAGCAAAAATTCGTGAAGAATAACTTAGAGGCTGCCGGTGACGTGCATGCCGAAGTAGATGTTGCTGAACTCGAAGTCGTAGGGACCTTGCTCGGCCAACGCCCACACCTTGAAGTAACCGGGATTCGTAATCAGCGGAGCCAAGAGATCAAGGTTTTCTATCAGCGACATGGTTTCTGCACACGTGAAGTCGTGAGTTGCATCGGGAGACGGCACACCCTCGAGGGCGATGCCGTTGAAGATGCGGAAGCCGCCCGCCGCCTGAATCGCGGCGATGGAAGTGAAGATCGTCGTTGTATCCGTGGTCACCCACACTTCGCCTTCGACCGGCGTGGCGAGGTTATTCACGGCATGGGTGACGACGCAGAGATCTTCGATGCCGTCCACATCCACGTTGTTTAGATCGCCGTTGTCCGTGAGATCCACGACTGCACCGCGCAGGACGGTATCATCCAGTGGACCTGCGCCTGCCGATCCACCAATATTGCCGGTCACTGCTTGCGAAACAAAAATCGTTCCCGACATCAACCCGCACCCTGCCACCATCATCACGAGCAGGGCCATCAGAGCGCCCAATAGCATAGCTTTCATGATCGTTGTCTCCTTACTTCATGTTGATGGGAATAAAGTACTGGATACCGACGCGACTCTGCCAGTTCTTGCGTGAGGCCTTGTTGTCATGGAAGGGCATGACCAGCAGATTTGTGTTCACATCCAGATACAATGCTTTGTTGTAGAGATTGATTCCGGTGCCGCCGCCGAAGGACCAGCCCATGAGGGTTTCATCTTTCTTGATGCTGCTGCCGGGCTTCAGCGAGTTCGACGATAGGCCGAGCTGCAGATAGGGCCAGACGCTGACCGGATGGCTTTTGGCCAACAGAAGATTGGCGCCGAAGCCGGAGAGCGAGCCGCCGGGGTAGGTTATGGTTTCACTCGTGCCTCCACCGAACTCGAGGGTTTCGTCCACGTCGCCCTGCGACGTGCTGCGGAAGAAGAGCTCGCCGTGAAACGGACCCCACACGTGACCGCGGACGGCCAGGCCAAAGAGCGTCCCCGAGCCGACATCCTGTTGCAGGACGGGCATGTCATAGCCGGAGAAGACTTCCACGCCCAGCGGGTAGGTTTCGGCGGACGCGACACTGGCGCCGATGATGCAGAACAGAATTATCGCAAACAGAGCTTTCATGTCTCTCTCCTGAAAATCAAGAATAGCTTTGAGGAACCAGAGAATTTACATAATTCTCCTTAGACAAGCAAGTATTCATCCTGCCTGAAGATGACACTATGCCGCAAGGGGTCACTTGCAATGCGGCAGAAAGTCTCGGCGCTTCATGCTTCCGGGGCGCTTTTGACTCAACAGCAGGAATTGTCAGCATCCGGAGTTCTGTGTCAAAGGTGCTTGAATTTAAAGGACTTGACTCAATTATCGTGAACCTTAATGTTCATAATCATTGAGTTTAGGTACTCGTGTTCGCATGAAAGGACGTCCTCCTGAGACCATTTACGCTCATTGAGTGCCTCCTAAGTTTAGGAATAACACGTTGAAGAGCTTTAAGAATATTTCATTTTTCTGCTGAAATTCGCTTGCGTTCACGGCGAGTATGCGTTAGATTACGGGGCAATTAGTAGCGGTCATGCGCGAGAATGCCAAAAGTCTTTCGGGTTAAAACACATGTCAAGAGGATGAACTGATGAAACGATGGATACCAGTGTGGTCGTTCCTTGCGGGAATCGTGGGACTTGCGGCCGTCACTTCCACAGTGTGGGCGGCGGAGTTTTCCCCGGCACTCGAAGAGGAGCTGAGGCAGGCGGGCGCTAAAGATATGGTTAGCGCCATTGTGATTCTGCGAAGTCCGATAGATATTCAGACGCTGGACGATCAGCTCCATATCCGCCAAGCCAGCAAGGTTGAGCGGAAGGTTCAAGTTCTCGAGGCGCTGCATTACAATGCGGAGCAGACGCAGCCCGCATTTCAGGCGGAGTTCGACGACGCGGTGAAGCGCGGGGAGATGGTTGGCTATACCGCCTACTGGATTGAGAACCTCTTTGTCATTCAGGCGACACGGGAGTTCATCGAGTCGCTGCGCGAGCGCGGTGACATCCGGTTTGTTACTGAGAACTTCAAACCGGAACTGATCGAGCCGATTCGCACGCCGATTAAGGAAGGCATGGAGCACGGCGGCCGCAATCCGCTGGATACGATGACGCTGCCGCCGGGCATTCGGGCGATCGGCGCCTACCGCGTGAATACCGAATTGGGAATTACGGGTCAAGGGACGCTCGTGGCAAACATGGACACCGGAGTGGACGGCAATCACCCTGCGCTCGCCGCGCGGTGGCGCGGCGCCGGGGGCGCAAACCCTTGGCAGGAATGCTGGAAGGACGTGCTCAACATCACACAGTTTCCGACAGCCAACGGCAGTCACGGTACGCACGTGATGGGAACGATCACCGGCCGCGCGATCGTGGGAACGGACACTCAATGGGTCGGCTGCGCCCCCGGCGCCCTTTGGATTGCCGACCGTTGCGTGGATCAGGGCTTGCCGATTATCCCGGATTTTCGCAATGCGGTGGTGGACGGGTTCCAATGGTTTGCCGACCCCGATGGCAATCCGAACACGACCGATGACGATCCCGATGTTGTCCAGAATTCGTGGGGCGTGACCAGCGGCCACGTGGGAACGTCGTGCTATGATTACTGGAACACGGTGATCACGAATTGCGAAGCGAGCGGCACGGTGGTAACCTGGAGCGCGGGTAATGAAGGCCCGGGCGCGAACACGCTGCGCAGTCCGGCGACCTATGAACTCAACAATACGCAGATTTTCTCCGTTGGCGCGGTGGACGCGTCCGCCTATCCGACGACTCCGTATCCGATTGCTTCGTTTAGCAGCAGGGGTCCGACGCAATGTCCGCCCAATCCAAATGCCATTAAGCCCGAAATTAGCGCTCCCGGCGTGAATGTGTATTCGTCGGTCCCCGGCGGCTATGCGAGCGCGGGTTGGAGCGGGACCTCGATGGCAGGTCCCCACGTGGCAGGCTGTGTCGCCCTGATGCGGCAGGCGTGTCCGAACTGCGATCCGACGACGATCAAGACTGCGCTGATGAATACGGCGATTGATGCCGGATATCCGCCGGCGGGCGAAGACAACACGTTTGGCGCGGGATTCATAGACTGCTACAATGCGGTGCTCGCGGTGTCGAACCTCGGTCACCTGGTCGGCACGGTGCGTGACATCAACAGCAACCCGCTGGCGGGAGTCACAGTGCGCAACGTGAACGGACTTCAATCCGTTCAGACGAACGCAAGCGGCCAGTATGATCTGCCGCTGTCAGCGGGAACGTACAGCGTTTCGTATTCCAAATTCGGGTATGTGACGCAGCAGATCAACGGCCTCGTGATCACGACCGGGCAGAACACGACGCAGGACGTGAATCTGGCGACGGCGCCAACAGGCACCGTGTCAGGAACGGTGACGAGCTGCGCCGGCGGTCCGGCGGTGAGCGCAACGGTGACCATTCTGAACACGCCGATCTCTCCGGCCACGACGAATGGGTCGGGGTTCTACAGCATTCCCAATGTGCCGCAAGGAACGTATGACATGCAGGCCTCGGGGGCGGGGTGCGGTTCGCAAACGGTGAATGGCGTGGTGCTCGGCGCGAACACAACGCAAGACTTCACGCTACCGGCGGACCCGCACTTCCTGTGTAGTCTGGCCGACGCCGCCGGGTATGTGGCCTGCGAAGACGGGGATGCCGGAGGACCGACTTACACTTGGGTGGAAATATCTCCCGGAGCGGGTGGACCCGGTACGCTGACCGGTATCACCGGGGATGATCAATTCCTCTCGATCGCATTGCCGTTCACGTTCCGGCATTACGGCGTGAACTACACCAGTGTCTATGTCGCTTCTAACGGTCTGCTGACATTCAACAGCGGAACCAACAGTTGGACAGAGACTCCACTCGCGTCGCTGGGCCAGCCCGGCATAGCACCCTTCTGGGATGACTTATACCTTCCGGGCGGCGGGGATCTCAGCAAATATCGCTATCAGCAGGGCAACGTTGATGCCTACATTTTCGAATGGCGCAGCGTACCGCATTATGGCGGCGGCGGTCCCTACACGTTCCAGATCTGGCTGTACAATGTGGCCACGAATCCGCAACCGAACGGCAACAGCGCGATTCGCCTTCAGTATCAGAACATGAATGGCGTCACCAGTTCGACGGTCGGCACGACTGGTGGTAGTGCAGCGAACACCAACCAGTACGTGTACGACAATACGTACGATCCGAATGCTCAGGGACTGGCCAACGGCCGCGCGATCACTTACGGCATTGTCACGGCACCGCCGGCTCCCACGGCCTTAACCATCGCCTTTTTGCCGGCCACGAACCAGTTGCAATTCAACTGGACGGCTTCACCGGGCGCGACCGGCTATACGCTGTATTCTAGCGCGACCCCCGGCGGGCCGTTCACTACGGTTGCTGGTGCTTCGAACACGAATTCGTTGACGATTGCCTATCCGGGTTCGGACGCGCTGTTCTACGTAGTAACGGCCCACAACTGAACTCACGTCTGCGAATCGGAAGATGGCTTCCATTCCGCAGCGGCTGAAGACGAAGAGACGAGCCTCCGGAACTATCCGGAGGCTCGTGTCATACACTACGCAGAAACGCTAAGAGATCGTCTTCCGGAAGCGGAGCACGGCGGCAGAAAACGTGACGACGCCCAGTGCCGCCAACGGCAAGAGGTGAGGGTAGAGGTCGGCGATGCCTGAGCCTTTGAGAAAAATGCCGCGAATGACGGCGACAAAATAGCGCAGCGGATTTACGTAAGTGAGGACTTGAATCCAGCGCGGCATGTTGTCAATGGGATAGAAAAAGCCGCTGGTGAGAATGCCGAAGACAAGGAAGAACCAGACGGTGAACATGGCCTGCTGCTGCGTGTGAGAAACCGTGGAGACCAGCAGGCCGACGCCGAGGGTGACCAAGAGAAATATCATTGCGCTGGCCGCAAGCAAAGCAATCGAACCGACGAGCGGCAGCTTGAACCAGAGCACGGCAATCGTGGTCGCAAACGCCAGTTCGAAGAAGGCAAGCGCGACGAAGGGAACGGTCTTGCCGACGATCAGTTGAAACGGCGTTAGCGGCGTGACCATAAGCTGCTCGAGCGTGCCGATCTCTTTTTCTTTGACTACAGCCATGCCGGTCAGCATGGCCGATACGACCGTGAGAATCAGCACGACAATGCCGGGAATCATATAGTAGCGGCTCTCGAGTTCCGGATTGAAGTAGAAGCGCGTGACCGGCTCGATGCGAGGCATACGCGGCGCATGGGGATGCGCAAGCCGCCAATCCGCCAACACTTTTTGCGCTTCCTGCCGAATGATGGATTCAGCGTAGCCGAGCGCGCGCCCGGCCGTGCTGGAATTCTGTCCATCCACGGCAATCCCCACTGTGGCGTTGTCGAGACTGACTACCTGCCTGGCGAAGCCCTCGCGAATCCACATCGTCATGTCGGCGTCGCCGAAGAGCAACAACTCCTGCAACTCCTTAGGCGATTGCGGATCGCTGGAACGCTGAAAGAGATCAGAGGTGAAAAAGGCGCGGGCGAGATTACGACTTTCGACGGTGTGATCTTCGTCGAGGACGGCAAGGCGGACGTGTCTTAAGTCCGTGGTCACAGCATAACCGAAGAGGAAGAGCTGAATCATCGGCATGATGAAGACGATGCGCAGCATGCCGGCATCGCGGAAAAGCTGGCGGAACTCCTTCTGCACCAAGTAGCGCAGCGGATGAAACCAGGAGGTCTTGCGCATTCTACTCGAGCCTCCCGCTGAAACGTCGCGTGGCCAGCGTGAGCAGAATAATCGCCATCAGCAGCATGATGCCGGCTTCAACCGGGAACCATGCCTCGCCTTTGAGCATGATGCCGCGGATGATCTTGAGATAGTATGTCGCGGGGATGATGTGGCTGACGCCCTGCAGCACCAAGGGCATCGAGGCGATCGGAAAGATGAAGCCGGAGAGCATCAGCGCAGGAAGCATGGTGATCATCAGCGCGAAGGCCATCGCGACCTGCTGAGTCTTGCTGATGGTGGAGATGAGCAGACCGAGACTCAGAGAAATGACCAGATAGATCAGGCTGTAGGCAGCCAGCACGAACCACGAGCCGGCCATGGGGACACCGAACACGATGCGACCGACGGCCAACACCAGCGCGGCGTCGAGAGCGGCGATCCCCATGTAAGGAATCACTTTGCCGACGATGAGCTGATGCGGAGCAATGGGCGTCGTAAGGATCTGCTCGAGCGTGCCGGTCTCCTTTTCGCGCGTGACGGCGATGCTCGTGAGCAGCGCGCCGATCATCACCATGATAATCGCGACCAGACCGGGCACGACAAAATTCGCGCTGACAAGTTCGGGATTGAAATAGATCCGCGGTTGGGCCATGATTGGCCGCCGGTCACTGCCAACCCGTTCACGCAGAAGATCGGCATTGATCCGCGCAATGACGGCTCCCAAGTAGTTGTTTACCGTGGCGGCTGTGGTACCGTCGGCACCGTCAATCAGTACCTGCACGGGTGTGACCGGGTCGCGGACGAGCGATTCATCGAAGCCGCGCGCAAAGACGAGGGCGGCGTGAAACGCGCCGCGGCGAAAACCGGATTCGATTTCAGTTCGCGAAGACAATCGGGCGGCGTCCACGATGAAGTGGCTGGCGGTCATGCGGCGCACGAAATCGCGGCTGGCAGGGCTTTGATCTTCATCGAGAATGGCCACGCGAATGTTGTCCATCTCCATGTCAATCGCATAGCCGTAGAGGATAACCATCATCAGCGGCATGAGGATCGCGACGACGAGCGTGCGCGGATCGCGGAGGATGTGCAGCAGCTCTTTGCGGGCAATGGCGAGCGTGCGCTTCATGCGCGCACCACTCTCAAAAAAACCTCCTGCATCGTGGCGGATCCGGTCTGGCGTTTGAGTTCCTCGGGAGTGCCGATGGCAACGATCTTGCCTTTGTCCATAATCGAGACACGTCCGCAGTATTCGGCTTCGTCCATATAATGCGTGGTGACGAAGACGGTGGCGCCGCGATCGGCGAGTTCGTAGATCAGATCCCAGAACTCGCGCCGCGCGACCGGGTCCACGCCGCCGGTGGGTTCATCGAGAAAAAGAATGTGCGGCTGATGCAGCACCGCACAGCCGAGCGCGAGCCGCTGCTTGAAGCCGACGGGCAGGGCTGCGGCCAATTGATTGCGAAAGGGTCCCAGGCCAAGGCGTGCCGTCAGGTCACGGCTTCGCTCGTTGATTTCGTTCGAAGACATGCCATAGACACCGGCGTAGAAGGTAATGTTCTCGCTCACGGTGAGATCGCCGTACAAGCTGAACTTCTGGCTCATGTAGCCGATGCGACGTTTCACGGCTTCGGCATGGTGAATCGAAATGCCGTCCACTGACGCCTCGCCGGATGTTGGAGCGAGCAGACCGCAGAGCATTCTGATCGCTGTGGTCTTGCCCGCCCCATTCGCGCCAAGGAAGCCAAAGATCTCTCCTCTGGCCACATCGAGGTCAATCCCGTCCACAGCAACGAAGTCGCCGAACTTGCGGACCAAGCCTCGGGCCGTGACGGCTCTATCCTCTATCTTGACCGGATCGTTCAATCGTTCAGCCTCTATTTGTGTGGCCGATGAACGTTTGCAATAGCTAACAACATAATACACATATAATTAAATTTTCTGATAGGTTTCAACAATTTTTAGAGAGTTCCGTAAAGACCTTGACATCATGCGAAGTTGCTAATATATTTACTATACCATTTTGCGCCAAAATGGCGCGGTCTGACTGATCACCATCCCCAAACACAGCCTATCGAACTTTTTGTTATTTGGGCGTCTTCCCAAGAGGATGACATGGCAAGAACTCTCAAGCGAATTTTTTGGGCATTTAAGAAGGCTCTTTCGACGACGCTTGTGCCCACGCGCTGATTAGTCAGCGCCTCTGACGGTCATTCACGTACCCGTTACTCTGCCGCCATTCGGCTCCGTTCCCGCTTGCCTGCAAGCGGCTTCGGATTGCCACTCGGTGGAGTGAACGGTTTTTTTGTGTCTTCGCAGAACCACGCACCTTCTGTGCGACGTTTCAGCGACCTTTGTCGAATGCAGGAAATCGGGACACGGTTCGCCGTGTCCCGCTCATTTTGCAGTGGACTTGCTCATCAGCGCCACGAACGTATCTTCAATCGTCGGTTCAACCGGTTGAATAGTCACATCGAGAGTGACGATCTTCGCGCGGATGCTCTGTTCCTGCTCCGGAGTATCGTAAACGACGTGCAGGCGATCGCCGAAGCGGTTGACGTCAAGTTCTTCGGATTCGAGTTCGGCCAAGGCTTTGCGAGCGGCGTTCAGATCAGGGCCCTTGATTTCAAGCAGACGGCGATGAAACTTCTGCGTGACCTCGTCGGGAGTGCCTTCGGCGATGATGTGCGCCTGATGCATCAGCGCCACGCGGTGACAAAGCAGCGCCTCATCCATGTAGGGTGTGCTGATGAGCAGCGCCTTGCCCTCATTCGTCAACTCCTTGAGGATCTGCCAGAACTCCTGACGGCTGACCGGATCCACACCGGTCGTCGGCTCATCGAGAATAAGCACGTCAGGCGTGTGAATCAGGTTGCAGGAGAGCGCGAGTTTCTGCTTCATGCCGCCGGAGAGTTTACCCGCGCGGCGATGGCGAAACGGCGCGAGACGGCTGAACTGCATCAGACGCTCTTCGTGCTCCGCGCGAACGTCTTCCGGCACGTCGTAGAGATCCGCAAAGAAACGCAGGTTTTCGGCGACGGTAAGATCGGGATAAAGGCTGAAGCGCTGGGGCATGTAGCCGAGGTGCTCCTTGATGCGTATCGGCTCAGTGACGCTGCTGTAGCCCATGATTTTGACATCGCCCGCATCCGGCAAGAGCAGGCCGCAGGCAATTCTCATGGCGGTTGTCTTCCCGGCGCCGTCAGGACCGATCAGGCCAAAGATTTCGCCCGCCTGTACGTCGAGCGAAAGATTGGCAATGGCTACGGTTTGGCCGTAACTCTTCTGCAGATTCTCAAAGTGAATCGGGGGAAGCGAGCGGCTCACGACGGGAGTTTGACCTCTGCGGGCATGCCGATGTGCAGCCGCGCCTCGGGATTGGCAACGGAGAGCTTCACCGCGTAAACGAGCTGTGTGCGCGCTTCATGTGTCTGCGCGTTCTTGGGAGTGAACTCCGCTTCCGAGCTGATCCAGGTTACGGTGCCGGTGAGTGGCTCGTTGGGCAGCGCATCCACGAGGACAGGCAGTTGCTGGCCGAGCTTGACCTTTCCCAGATCGGTTTCGCTCAGGAAAACGCGCAATTCGAGCGCACTCAGATCCGCCACGCGCATTAACACCGCGCCGGGCGAAGCCATTTCGGCCGGCTCCGCTGATTTCAGAATGACGGTGCCGTTGATTGGCGAATAGAGCGCGCCCTCCTTCAATTGTCGGTCAAAGACGGCGAGCGACGCATTCAACTTCTCCTCTTCGGCATTCAGCGCGAGGAGTTGGTTCTTCACGGTGGAGACTTGCAGCTCCGCGAGATCGCGTTTGGCTTGCATCTCGTCGAACTGCTGAGCCGACGTGCTGCCTTGCTGGAGGAGCGCCTGTGTGCGGCGCAGCGACGTCTCCGCGAGCTGAAGATTAGTTTGGGCCTGCCGCAATTGATCGCTCAGGACTCCGCGCTGCGCTCGCAAGGCATCACGATTTGCTGCCGCTTGAGCGCGCTGAAGGTCAATCAGCTCGGTATCCAGCGCGATCAGCGTGTCGCCCGTCTGCACCCGGTCCCCGAGTTTGACGCGCACGGCGGCAATGCGAGCCGGAATCGTCGAGACGATGTCAATCTCGGTGGCTTCGAGCGATCCGGAGGGATTTGCGTGTTCCTTGTTCGAGCATCCGAACAACAGCAGAACAACCGCGAATGGAACAGTAGGCCTTCGAAGATTTTTCATGTCAAGTTTCAAGTTTCGAGTTCTCCGCTCTTATCTGCCTGCGGCGTTCAGCCATTCCGCCTCCGCCAAACGCAGCCTCACGGCGGCGTTCGCGCGATCCAGTTCCGCCGCTGTGAGATCGTCCTGCGCATCGAGAAACTCACTCTCGCTGGTCATGCCGATTTGATAGCGCCCTTGCACCATTTCAAAGCGCCGCCGCTCAAGAACGAGGCGCTCGTCAGTCTTGGACAGAGTTTCGCGAGCCGAGCGCACGCTGCCGGCCGTCGAGAGCAGTTTTGCGTGCAGCATATCTATCAGATCCTGCTTGCGCGCTTCAAGCGCGTGTTGCCCCGCTCGGGCTTGTGCCCCTTTGGCCGATCGTGAATTCCAGTCCCACAGCATCCACGACAGGTTGACGCCGAACACGCCGTAATCCATCCAGTCGTTCTTGAACTGATCAATGCCGGGCTTGGCGTAGTGATAGGCGGCCTGTGCCGACAGGGCCGGAAGAAAACTGCCGCGTGCAGCGTTGGTCAGGTGACGCGACTGCTCGATCCGCGCGTTTAGCGCCGACACGTCGCGACGCGCCTCGAGGTCTGCGCCCTCATCCGGATTAGCAATTGGCCGGTCCAGCTCGTCGTTCGGCGCCGTTTCCTCGCCCGGCCTGCCTACAAAGTAGGCGAGTTGCGTGCGAGCGACGTACACATCGGCCTCTGCTCCGGCGACGGCGGCCTCGGCTTGGCACACCCGCGCTTCGGTTTGGATCGTCATCTCCTCACTTGCGCTTCCGATCTTTAACGCACCCTGCAGCTCCTTCAGATGACGGTCCAAACGACTCGCCGATTGACGCGCCGTCTCCGCGCGCTGCTCCGCGCCGAGCGCGGTGAAATAGGCGCGGCGGACGTCATTCATCAGCCGCAGGCTGTCCGCGCCGAAATCACTCTCGGACGCCCGCAGTGACGCTCGCTCCGCGCGGACGCGCTCCTGCAGTGCTCCGCCCATGAACAGCGGCGCGCGAGCGGTCAGCGCGAAATCATAGTTGTCGTGAGCGCCGATGGTCCTTTTATAGGACTGCCATCCAGGAATCGGCAGTGGCAAGTTCAACTCGAATTCGGAGACCTCCGTATTGTAGGCATAGGATGCGCTCGCGCCGAGGGTCGGCAGCCGTGAGGCCGACGCATCGCGCACAACGGCACGCTGCGCGGCCGCCTGTTCCGCCGTCGCACGCAAGCGGGACGAAGTCTGCGCCGCCTCCGTCAGGCATTGCTCCAGCGTCATTGTGGTGACGGATTGAGCATGAAGTTCTGACGCGCACACGAGGAACGCGACGAGAAGGGTGGTACAGTTAGAGGTTTTCATAGGAAGAGCTATTCCTTATTTTCCGGAAGCAGAGCGTGACGGATCAGGGCGTCGAAGGTCTTGACGCGCTCATTGAAGGCAAGCTCCTCATTCGGATCATGTCCGCCGATCACCTGAAAGAACGGATTGAAGAATACTCCGCTGTAGCCGATTGCGATCAGGAACTGGATCACGTTCACGATGGGCAACTCGCGCACCTGTTTCTGTTTCAGCGCCTGCTTGTAGAGCGCTTCGGCGCGCGTACGAATGCCAAGCGGCCCGGCGTCTTTGAGATCGGCGACGACGTGTTGCAAGTGGGCCGCGCCGCCCGAAATCTCGCGACTCAAGAGTTTGGCCCAGACGGGATTGGCCCGCACAACGCGCATCACATGCGTCGGCAGACTGACGAGCAGCTCGGCGGGAGACGCATGCGGATCCACCTGCGCATGGATCGTGCGGAAGACCGTGAGGATTTCATGACCCAGCACGCGACGGTACAGTTCTTCCTTGTTGCGAAAGTAATAGTGCACCATCGCGGAGTTCACATCGGCGGCAGCGGTGATATCACGAATGCTGGTCCCCTCCAGACCTTTCTCCGCAAAGAGTTCGCGCGCGGCCGCCAGGATCCGGCCGCGGGGTGAACGAGGCTCGGGTGCCCGCCACTCCTCCGGAATGTCCGGCACCGCCAAGAGAGGCGTTCTTTCAGAGAAAACGTTTGAGGCTTCTCGGCGGCGTCCCGTTCGCTTTTCCGGCGGTACTGAATGGTTCATCTATTTGATAACAAAAGACTTACTGTAAACAGTTAATCAAACACTTGATTTAATCAAACGATTAATTTAACAGATTTCGCGTCAAAGTCAAGCGATTCTCGTGTGGCCGTAAGAGGAGAGGCAAGAACACTGTTGGACGGATAGTATGGGGCAAGAACAGGCGGCGCATGCGATGCGCTCACATGCGAATCATGAGCACATTATCATTCCGGCGAGCTATCATCATCTGAATGCAAGAGTTGAGGTTAGCGATTCGGCCTGAGGTTTGCCAGTTTGAGCTTGATTGTCGTCAATTACAATGTTATCTTACTTAAACCTCGGCGATTCATCCGGCGTCCAACTATCACAACGCACGAGAGAACAACTCAATATTCGATGGAGGAATACACTATGGGGTCACTTCGGAACCTGCTGCTGATTGCTTTCGCCGCGGGAGCGCTGATCATCGTCGGTTGTGCGAAGGACGACGAAGACAATGGCACGGATCAGGAAGCGCTGCAGCAACTGATGGCGGACGACCAGGACATCGAGAGCGTGGATGCGTGGTCGGGCGACGACAATCTGGGTGGCGGAGGCGGGCTGGATGAAGAGATCAATCCGGTGCGGTGGGGCCGCGTGGGACACCGGCAACTGGAAAATGTGACAGTGGAATTTCAGGGTGACACGCTGGCGACCATTACGCGCACGATCAGCTTCAACGGTGAATTTCGCATCGGCGCGCCGGTAAACGACTCGACGTGGAATCACTATAACAAGCCGATGTACAACACGGTTGTGCGCAAAGCGCATGCGGTTCGCATTGCGCGCACGCCGCGCCCGCGGCAGAATTGGCGAATTACCGAAGTCACGCCGGTTGTGTTGACATCTGCCACACCGAATCCGCACACGATCGAGCCGACGCGAGTCGAAGTGTATCGCAATGCGGGAGTAGGGTGGGAGCTGGTGGCGGATATCACGGATCCGTTGAACACGTATTTCAATCGCGACACACTGCCGTGGGTAGAGGCGGAGCAGGAAGTACAGGTTTTCGTGCACGCGAACACAACCGAACCGGCGGTCGGCGTGCTACATCCGCATGTCTATCGGCACGGACGTCATCCGCGCCTGATGCTGCTGGACGACGGCGTGGATCCGGACGTGGCGGCCGGGGATGGCATCTACTCCGGATCGTATGTGACCGGTGTGATTCCCGGGGTCTTCGTGAGCGGATTCGACCTGCTGGATTGGGAGACTCTCCACGATTCCGAGGCTCCGTATGATGCCGGCGGATGGGCGGTGCCGTACCGGGTGGTCGTGGATAGATAGCGAAGATACGAAGCAGCAAAAAAGCGAAGAGAGCGGTCAATGACCGCTCTCTTCTTATGTCGAAGACATACAGAGGGTACCGCCCGCTGTATGGAGGACAACGGGCGGCGGCCGTGTTTGCCGATTCCGCCAAGCAAACAACGGGTTATTTGAGATCACTCGTCAGCGCGTAAATTAACAGTGCGGCGAGAATGATCGCCAGCCAGCCGAAAACGGCCATAGCTTTGCCAAGGGAATCACGCTGCATAAGTTCACAAGTAATTGGTTCATGAATGAAACTGGAATTCCGGGGGAGTCAAACTAAGCGTCCAGCCGCAGACGATGGCGGGCGGCGATCCGGGCCAGAGCCACTGCCAGCCGGGTGAACTGCTCGCGCTGATGGCTGGCCGTAATCACGATGCGCAGGCGCGCGTTTCCCGCGTCCACTGAAGGACGAGTCACCGCGGAAATCAGCAGGTCTTCGCGCAGAAGATCGTCGCGGACGCGCAGCGCGGTCTCGTCATCGCCGATGGCAATCGTCATACAAGGAATCGCGCCGGCGCCTTGTACCGCGAGACCTTCATTCTTGAGTGCGGTGCGCGCGTGGGCGATATTGCGGCGCATCAGCTCCCGCAGATCCAGCCCTTCCTCGCGCACAATTCGCAACGCCGCCAGCAGCCCGGCGGCCAGACAAGGAGCAATCGATTGAGAATGCAAGCAGGCGGATGCGTGACAGCGGACCCGGCGGCAGAACTCTTCGGAGCCGGCAACAAAACCGCCGCTGCCGCCAAACGCTTTGCTGAACGATCCGCTGATGATTAGCCGCGGATGCCGAGCCAGAGCATAGTGGTCCGCCAACCCGCCGAGATGATCCCCGATGGTGCCGATGCCGTGCGCATCGTCCATCAGCACATACGCATTGTGTTCCTCGGCGATGCTCAGATACTTGTCCAGCGGCGCCGCGTCGGCGTGCATGCTGTAAACGCCGTAGGAGAACAGAATATATTGCTCGACCTTGCGCGAGTTCATGACTTTGCGCAGCGACCAAGGCGAATTGTGGGCGAAGTCGCGCACCGTGGCCTTGAGCTGGAACGCGGGCGCAAGCATATGCGGCAGCACGGCCTCGTCGGCGCAGACGAACAGAGCCTGCGGCGACAAACAGCGCTCGGCAGCGCTCTGCACCAGCATTTCCAGTCCGGCGACGGTTGCCTGTGAGCCGGACGAGAACGCGACGGCATCGTCCTTGCCGACGACGGCGGCGATCTCATGCTCCAGTTGCCGGTGGAGCGAAGTACAGCCGCCTTGCGGTCGCACCGCGCAAAGATTTAAGCCGAAGTGTTCCAGACTCTGGCTGGCGGCCTCGAGAATCTCTTTGCGCTGCGACAGTCCCAAATAGTCGTGGAAGACAAAGGCATCTACGCAACGGCCCTGAACCACGGCTGTGGCCGGGCCAACGCGTTCGATGACCACTGCATCACGGATCGAGCCGTGGTCTCCGAATCCTGAATCCACCATAAGTGAAAGTGCTTAATGTGGTCGGCGTATTCCGCAAACAAGAATCCGTCTCCACGACCGGGCGACGCCCATCCCGGGAGAGCGGAAAGAAGAGGTGCGTGGTGTGAAACAGAATAGGCTTACCGTCATGTCCAAAAAGCTAAGATGGTGGATAATATCTCGATTTCGAAAACCAGAGATTAATGTAGCATAGGTATCCTGAATAAGCAAGATTTGCGGCAAAAGTAAGTCATTTTAAAAGGATTGTTCGCAGTGAATTAAGGAGTCGTTGGGGTGGATTTTGGCCTGTTATTCCGAACAGGAAAGTGCGTAATAAACAGCGCACTTTAGAAGCCACAAGAGTATTGAAAAGCTAAGCATACACCAATTTTTGTCTACATGGTCGTTATGGTCAATTTCAGGCCGTGATTGGCAATCCTTCCGCTGAACGACCCAAGCTCGTTTTGTTGTTAAGCTCATAAAGAGAGGCTTTCGGTCAAGAACGCCTCCTGAATCGTGGCCAGTCTGGCTACTTGGAAAATGCGCGCAATGTTCGCCTGAAACGTGTTGTCCCTGTTCATGGCCATGGCACTCCCGCGGGAATCTCACGTTTCGGCACATGAATCATGAAAAGGCCTCAAGCATCATCGGCGTGAAGATCTAATAAGGCTTGGCCGAATCGAAGTGACGACCAACCTGCCCGGACTTATCCCTGAATTGAGACTCGGCAGATTCAGCCCTGATGGGTCACTTTGTGACGCTTGCACCTGCGGCGTTTCATAGCGGAAAACACCCCGCTTGATTTCGTGGTAAGAATTTGTTATTTTTATCACACGGATCGGTAGTAATTGACAGGATCGGTCCGATTTTACGAAAGTATTACAAGGAAACCTGACGATGCAGCCAGAGACGGCGACTCGTGCTCGCGGAAGCGCGCACGACGAGAAGGTGAAAGTGCAGCCGGTAGGGTCATTTAACCCATTCGAGATGGCCCAGGCTCAGTTTGACAAGGTGGCAAATAGGCTGGAACTGGATCAAGCGACGCGGGATCTTTTGCGGTTTCCGCAGCGCGAGTTTCACTTCAGCATTCCTATTCGCATGGATGATGGTTCGTTCAAAGTCTTCCGCGGCTTCCGCTGCCAGCACAATGATGCGCGCGGCCCCAGCAAGGGCGGCATTCGCTTTCATCCGCAGGAGACGATTGATACCGTGCGCGCGCTGTCGATGTGGATGACCTGGAAGTGCGCGGTGGTGGATATTCCTTTGGGGGGCGGCAAAGGCGGCGTAATCTGCGATCCGCATAATTTGAGCGCGCGTGAGCAGGAGCAGATCTGCCGCGGCTGGATTCGTCAGCTGTCGAACGACGTCGGCCCGTTGCAGGACATTCCCGCGCCGGACGTGATGACGAATCCGCAGCATATGTTGTGGATGCTCGATGAATACGAAAAGATTCATCGTGGCCACTTCCCCGGACTGATCACCGGCAAGCCGGTGGGCGCGGGCGGTTCGCTGGGCCGGACGGAAGCGACCGGTTACGGTTTGATTTACACCGTGCGCGAGGCGCTGAAAGAGATGGACATCGATCCGAAGAATACGGTCGCCAGCGTACAGGGTTTTGGCAATGTGGCGCAGTATGCGATTGAGCTGTATAACAAGATCGGCGGCAAGGTTATCTGCGTGTCGTGCTGGGATCAGGTCGATCAGATGTCGTACACGTATCGCAAGCTGAGCGGTGTGGATCTGAACGAGCTGTGGGCGATTACCGATCGCTTCGGCGGAATTGACAAGACGAAGGCCAAGGCTGCGGGCTATGAAATGCTGCCGGGCGATGCGTGGATCGAGCAGGATGTGGACATCTTGATGCCGAATGCGATCGAGAATCAGATCACGTCGGCCAACGTGAACAAGATTTCCAAGCGCGTGAAGATCATCGCCGAAGGCGCCAACGGGCCGACGACGCCGGAAGCCGACGAAGTTATTTACCGGCGCGGAATTTTTGTGATTCCGGATTTCCTCGCGAACGCCGGCGGCGTGACCTGTTCCTATTTCGAGCAGGTGCAGAGCAACATGAACTACTTCTGGGAAAAGGACGAAGTACTTGCCAAGCTCGACACAAAGATGACGGCGGCCTTCCACGCGGTCAGCGATCTCGCTCGTCAGCGGAATCTCTACATGCGTGATGCGGCTTACGTGATCTCTGTCAGCCGCGTGGCGCAGGCTTGCAAGGATCGCGGGTGGGTGTAAAGGAATGCAGAAAGGCTGAACGCTGAAACGCTAAAAGTCGGCGAATCAGTCACTCGGTCAACGTGATCATGGACGGGGCAGTTGCTTGGCAGCTGCCCCGTTCTTGTGCTCCGGGCGCGCGCACGGCGACCTTCTCGGGTTGATTTCCTTACGAAATTTGCTTATTTTAGCGAGCAGCATAACCATTCAATGAGGACAACATGGCGCAGCGTGATCCGCATTCCAGCTGGGATGCCGACGGAGCGAAGATCAAGCACATTGATTTTGATCTGCGTGTGGATTTTACACGAAAGGTCTTGCGCGGCACGGCGGACTATCATTTTGATCGCGCGTTGGGCAAGTCGTTGTCACTCGACTCTCGCGATTTGCAGATCGAGCAAATTGCCGCGCCGGACGGCCGCGAGTTGAAATGGAGCGTGGGCGAGTCGAACTTCCTCGGACAGGTGCTGACGATTCAGGACACGAGCGGCTTAGACAGCCTGACTATTCGTTACGCCACGTCACCGCAAGCCTCCGCGCTCCAATGGCTCGATCCCGAGCAGACCGCGGGCAAGGCAAAGCCTTACATGTTTAGCCAATGTCAAGCCATCCTCGCGCGCTCGGTATTTGCTTGTCAGGATTCGCCCGGCGTCCGCTTCACGTACAATGCGAAACTCCATGTGCCGCGCGGATTGACGGCGGTCATGGCCGCGTTGGAGCATGGTTCGCACGACGAAGGAGATGAGACGGTATTTGAATTTGACATGCCGCATCCGATCCCTTCCTACCTGTTTGCGCTCGCGGCCGGCAACATCACGGCGGAGATCATCGGCTCCCGCTCGCGAGTTTTCGCCGAACCGGAGACCTTAGGACGTGCGGCGTGGGAATTTGCCGATGTGGACCGCATGATCGAAGGTGCGGAGAGTCTCTTCGGCGACTACATCTGGGATGAGTTCAACCTGCTGGTCATGCCGCCCTCGTTTCCCTATGGCGGGATGGAGAATCCAACGTTGACCTTTCTTACGCCGACGCTGATGGCCGGAGACCGCTCTTTAGTCGCGGTGGTCGCGCATGAGTTGGCGCATTCATGGACCGGGAATCTTGTCACCAACGCGACGTGGGAGGACTTCTGGCTGAACGAGGGCTGGACTGTTTACGCCGAGCGGAGGATTGTCGAACGCCTTTACGGCTCCGAAATGGCGAATCTGCAAGCCGCGAGCGGCCGCACGGAACTCATGAAGGCCTTCGAGACCTTCGGCGGCGCCGATTCTCCGTTCACCAAGCTGAAAACCGATCAGAAAGGCGTGGATCCGGACGAGGTGTTCTCGTCCGTGCCCTATGAGAAGGGCTTTCTCTTCCTGACGGCGATTGAGCGCGCCGTGGGACGCGATGTTTTTGACAAGTTTATTCAATCCTATATTCACGACTTCGCTTTCAAGTCCATTGTCACCGAGGACTTCGTCAAGTATCTCGACGCCAAGCTCCCGCAGGCGCGCGCCAAGGTGAACTTCGACGAGTGGATTCACCAGCCCGGCTTGCCCGCCTCCGCTCCTGTGTTCTCATCTCGCATGCTTGACGACGTCCGAAACGCGCAACAGCGCTGGCAGAGCGGCGACCGCGATCTGAGCGGCGCGATCTCGACGTGGAACGTGGACCAGAAAGTGCTCTTCCTGGACGAGTTGCCCTTGAAGCAATCCCAGGAGGATTGCGCGATTCTGGAGCAGCTCTTTGACATCGCGAATACGAAGAACAGCGAAATCCTGCTGCCATGTTTCTGCATCGCCGCGGGCAGCAGCTATCGCAAGGTATTTCCGGCAATTCGGGAATTTCTCGGCGTGGTCGGGCGCGGCAAGTATCTGCGCCCATTGTATCGCGCGCTGCATCAGAACCCGGAGACCAAAGCCCTGGCGCGCGAACTCTTCGTTCAGTTCAAAGACCGCTACCACTCCGTTGGTCGCGATGCCGTCGCGCGGATTCTTGAGAAGGATTGAGATGCGTCGGCTACTCCATGTTGTGCTCTTGGTTTGCGCAGCCAACGCATGGGCGATCGAGAAGATTGTTTGCTTTCCGGATCGTATCAACGCCGATCCGCAGATCGAAACCAAGCTGCGCGCGGCGATTGCCGCTGGCGCGGACGGTGTGGTGCTGAATCAGTGGAGCAAGGAGGTGCCTTTCACTGACGAGGCGAGGGAAACGCGGCTGATCAGCGACATGCATCACCTGCTGGACATTTGTGATTCGGCTCACGTCAAGGTCTGGCTCGCGTCCCAGGTCTCCAGTAAGTACGACTACGGCGATCCGTGCGCGATTCCCTTGAAGCAGATGAGCGGTACGCCGGTGCAGGCGACGTTCGCACCGGCAGAGCTCCACATGGACTCAGCGGCCAAGAGTCAGTACGTTCAGGTTCAGGCTCCCCCTTCGCACCTATACTCGATCAACGTGAACGTCATCGGGAATTCCATCCAGATGATCTGGATGCGCGATACGGAGTACATCCCCGACCAGCATGCGAACGTCGTGCGCGTCACGCTGGATGAAGGCGAACATCACATCGAGTGCCCGGCGCTGGATGACACGGATCGCTGGATGCTCGTTTTTCGCAGGGCCAGCGGGCCGGTCACGATTCGCATCGAGAGCATTGCGGAAACTTCCCCGAAGAGCGAATCCGTGCGCGCCCCGGACAGCACGAGCAATCGCGAGGGCTGGTACAACTATCTGGGTGTCCCTAAGCAAGGCTTCACCTGGGGCCGCAGCGCGCGGTTTGAGAACGATGCCGCGCGCCGCAAGGTCATCGAACGCAACTGTGCCTTTCTCTCGCGTGAGTTTGGCCGTCATCCCTCCGTTGTCGGCAGTTTTAATTGGAGTGACGAATGGCCCAGCGGCGGTCACGACTGGTCGTTTCAGAGAGTTTTCCCCAATGCCGGTGCCGGCTTTGCCGCCGAATTGAATCGTTGGGCCGAAATCCAGCAGCAGTACTTCAAGCAACCCGGCTTGGCTTTTGGCGACATGTTCTATCGCGAAGGCAAGTATTCCCGCGCTTGCAGCGCCCGCGGCGGTGGCTTCACCAATGCGTTATCCTACTTGCCGAAGAGTGCTCCAATCGAGTTGATTGCGTGGGACGACATCACCAATCCACGCATTCTCTTGTCTCAGGTCGCTCAATTTCACGGCCGCACCTGGGCGGTTGGAGTTTACATGGAAGGCAACAAGCAGAGCCAGACCTGGAGGCGTGTCTACGATCAATACCGAGGCTCTCCGAAACCGACCAAAGTAGTCTTCTTCGGTTGGGATCATTCTCAGTACACGGAAGAGCATCTGCGCGCCGAATTCGCGGAGTGGAAGTGACACACAACTGAAAATTGAAAATCGAAACATGAAAAGACGGCCAATTGGCCGTCTTTTCTGTCTGACTCCGATTTGGGGTTTGGAGTTTGGGATTTGGGATGTTTTCTGTTACCGCATCTCGCCTTTGCCGATGATCATCCGATCATAGACCACCAGGATCACCGCCGTGATCAATCCAAGTCCGCCGAAGATGTACCACATAATGTCCGGTCTGCCCGCATCTCGCGCAAGCGATCCATACAGCTCGCCGGACAGCCTTCCGCCGAAAATGTTGCCGAGCGCAATCGTCCAGAAGTAAAAGCCCATGTACATCGCGACCTTCTGCTGCGGCGCAATCCGGCCCACGTATTCCTGGCTCTTGGGTGAAGCAATCATCTCTCCAAAGGCAAAGATGGTAATCGAAAGCATCATCATCCAACCCGTGAAGAGCCAGGCATTCATCCCGATTCCCACTGCGGCGATAACGATGCCGAGGACCATAACCGAGAGCGGCGGATAGAACCCGATGAGGTACGAGACCAGCACCTGAAAGACGACAATCGCCCCCGCGTCAATATTGATGATGTACTCAGGGTTGACTTGGCGATACTTCTCGGCAAGCTCGTGCGCGGCCGCCTTCGCGGCACTGGAATCCACGACCAGTCCGGTCGATGTTCGAATCTTGGGCACGTGGCTAAGTGAAGCCGCTAACTCCACCTCAGGCACTCGCACCTTGAAGTCAAAGAGTGTCCGGCGAAACCCTTTCACATCGTCGGGCTGAAATGGCGTGTAGAGCGTATCGGACGTGCTTGCGACGACCTTATGTTCGCCCATGAACTTGCCGATTTCCTTGGCCAGCAAATCCTCATTCACCGCCGCCAGTCCGCGCGCAAAATCTTCTCCCACCCATGAGCGCGCCGTGCGCACCATATCCTGCGTCTCCACGTAATCGCGGATGTACTCCGGCATCGTGAGGAAGATCTGATTGAATGACGTCCAGAAGCCGGAGAGAATCAACAGGTAGAGTGCAAACTTCCAATTGCCCACCTTCATCGGCGCGAGCAGGCCGGTGGATTTCACGCCCCGCCGCTCCCGTTTCCGCAAGGGAATATCTATCAGGAAATTCAGCAGCACCCAGCCAACCGTAATCTCTCCCATCAATTCCCACGAAATCTTCCGACCGGAGATGGCCAGCATCGCCAGAATCCCGAAGACCATGATGAAGAAACGCCCATTGCCCAGCACTTCCACGATTCCCGAAAGCACCTGCTTGATCGAGCGCTTTTGCCCGCTCGCCGCTTCGGTCGTCGGCTCCTTGTAGAACAGGAATATCCAGATGAAGTTGCACGCAATCCAGAAGGCGGACGCGGCAAACACCCAGTCCCACCCATACTTGACGCGCACAATTCCGGCGACGACCGGCCCGATGAACCCGCCGACATTCACCATCATGTAGAAGATGCCAAACCCCATCGAGGAGTTCGTCGCGTCCGTCGTGCGCGCCACCGTCCCCACGACGACCGGCTTGAAGATTGCCGCGCCGACCGCTACGAACAGAAACGCCATGAAAAACGTCCCGAACGTGGTAAACTGGCCGAGCAGATAATATGCCGGCACGAGCACCGAATAGGCGACGATAAACGTCTTTTTGTAACCGAAACGATCTCCCAGCGCGCCGAAGAGCACCGGCAGGAGATAAAGAATGAACGGCACGATGCCTTGCAGCATGCCGCGCTGCTCGGACGTGAAGCCGAGTGCGCCTTCGGAGCGTGAACCCGTGATATAGAGCGTCGAGACGGCGAAGAAACCGTACCATGCGAGACGCTCGAAAATCTCCATTGTGTTCGCGACCCAAAAACTCTGTGGGAACTTGGAGCGGGCGGGCTTGCCGGTGGTGGCGGGAGCTGTGATCATAGGGGAAACAGCTTAAATGAGAAGGTTGAGATTAGTCGCTGTGAGGAGGCTGGAGTTCCACCACGGTGGCGCCCCAGTGTGCCGCGTCGGGAGCCGTGTAGAAGGTCACGACATACGGCAGCCGTTCGAGCAGGCTGTGCACGATCTGTCGTAACGTGCCGGTGCCCTTGCCGTGAATGATGCGCACCGTCAGAATGCCGCGGGCGCGGCACTCCTCCAGATAATCCGGCACGAGGTCCTTGACGTCGCGCGGGTGAAACGTGTGCAGGTCAAGCGTGCCGTCAATCGGAAATTCAATCGGCTCCGGCTCGTCATGCATTGGCCATTACCGCTTCAGCCAGAAATTAAAATCGCGCGCGGGGACGAAGATATCCACAGCCACGGCGGGTTCGCCGTCCGGATTTTCTAGACGATGCGGCTCGTCGGGGCCGAACCAGACGGAATCTCCGGCTTCCAACACGGCTTCATCGCCGTTGCCGTTCACGGCTTTGAGGCGGCCTTTGATGACAATCGAAACCTGCTCCTGCGGGTGCTGATGCAATGGCGAGCTGTGATGCGCCGGCTTCTCGAAGTACTCCACCGAAATCTCCGAACTGCCGGCCAGACTGACGCGCTTCCAGCCGGGTTGCGGCTCGTACGTTTGCCCTTCGGGAACATGGATGACGTTCATGGCTGAGCGGTGGGTGAAGACACGGCCCACGAAGGCAACTCGGTGGGAGAGCCGCCGAGAATCGCGGGGCCGGCAAGAAACAGCCAGACTGAAATAATGACGAGTGAAATGAGATTCAGCAGGAAACCGGATCGTGCCATTTGGGCGATGCGGATTCTGCCGCTGGCAAAGACAATCGAGTTAGGTGGAGTCGCGACCGGCATCATGAAACCACATGACGCCGCGAGCGTGGCCGGGACCATGAAATAGAGCGGATTTCGTCCCAGACCCACCGCCGCCGCCGCCAGAATCGGTAAGGCCATTTGAGCCGTCGCCGTATTCGATGCAAACTCGCTGAGCGCGATCACGACGGCACATATCACAACGATGGTCAGGAAAGGCGGCAAATTGGCGAAGCCTTGAAGCTGGAGTCCAATCCAATCATCCAGTCCGCTCGCCGCAATCGCTCCGGCTAAAGCAAAACCCCCGCCAAATAGCAGGACAATACTCCACGGCAGCCCGCGCGCCGTTTCCCAGTCCAGAATGCGCCGGGTCGCGTCGCGTGCAGGAACCACAAAGAGCAGCGTTGCCAGCATTATCGCCACAGTCCCGTCCCCGACAAATGCCGGCTCGGGAAGCAGCGTTGACCAGCCGGGAATGCTAAAGGCTCCAAAGTTCAGTGATGCCCTCGTGATCCAAAGAAGAACCATCACCAGAAAGGTCACCGAGACAATCAGTTCTTCGCGCCGGAGCGGGCCGAGATCGCGCAGAGCATCGCGAAACATCGAATGAGTGCCGCTGGTATGTGGGTGATGCGGAACATACATGAGCACGAGCATGAGCCACGCCGCAAGAAGCAGCACGACGGAGAGCGGCGCGGCAAAGAACATCCATGTCGCGAACGTGATTTCAGGCCCATTCGGAAATTGAATGGCGAACATGCGGGCGAATATCAGGTTCGGCGGCGTGCCCACCAGCGTCGCCATTCCGCCGATGGAGGCCGCATAGGCGACACCGAGCAACATCGCGACGGCCAGCCGCTTTGCGCTCCGCTCCTCCAGCACGCGATCATAATGCAGGAGCACGGCCGAGGCAATCGGGACCATCATCATTGCCGTGGCGGTGTTCGACGTCCACATGGAGATGAAAGCCGTCGCGGCCATGAACCCCAGCAGTGTTCGGCGTGTGCCGCCGCCGATGAATAAGATCGTACGCAGGGCGATCCGGCGATGCAAATCCCATTTCTCCATCGCCAGCGCGACTAAAAACCCGCCGACAAAGAGAAAAACGACGTCGTTCATATAGAGACCGGCAACGTCGTTGGCCTTCAGAATGCCGACGAGTGGGAACAGAGCCAGCGGCAGGAGGGATGTTACCGCCAGCGGCACCGCTTCCGTGAGCCACCACGCCGCCATCCATACCGCCACCGCGGCCGTCCGTGCAGCCGGTGCAAACTGCTGGTCCGAGGGCATCAGCAGAAGCGTGATCCCGGCCAGAAGCGGTCCGGCAATCAGTGACGCCGTGGCGCGAACAGAGGTGCGGGCGGGGACGGCCATGCGCCTAATAAGGTCAGGATTTCACAGAAAGTCAAGGGCAGAACAGGACAACGGGAGCCTCAGTTCACCGCAATGACCACATAAAATGCCCGCGCCAGCCCGGCAGCGTCCGTATCCAGATAGCTTGTCCCCGGCTGCGTGGCCAGCAGGCTCCAGTTCTCAATTGTCAGGTCGCTGTCCGGCGAACGATAGATCCGGTAGCTCGTCGCGCCTGCCGACGGCGACCAGCGGAGCTGAATATCGTTGCCGGATGGATAAGCGGTCAAGTCGGCCACGTCATCCGGAGCCATCTGCTGCACGCTGTGCCATCCCAGCAATGCCAGATCATCCAGATACCACCCGCGCCGTGTCACGCCCTGATCCGATCCCAAGTGGAAACGAATCTCCACTGTTTGCCCGAGGTACGCGCTGAGGTCGAACGTGGCTTGCAGCCACCCGCCGCTCGTTCCATTGTACGCCGGCTCGTCCTGGATCGGATTGCACGTGTACCCCGCGCCTTGCGGGTACCCGCCCACCGGCTGAAGCACCTGCCAGTTCTCTGTGCCGAAGGGCGCAATTTTCACATTCGCTCCGTCGTAATCCACCGTCGGTCCGGACGGCTCAATGTCATACCAATGCCAAACGATAAGCCGCGCCGAATCCAGATGCGCCAGCGACACCGGCGGCATGTCTAATCGGTAGTTGCCGCAATTGATGTAGTTCGCACCCAACACCGTTCCCCAGACTCGCGTCGCGGAGTGTGATCCCGCCACTGCATCCGTTCCCCACGCCCAGCCGGAATTGTTATTGTCCAATCCGAAATTCGACGCTTCGAAATCCCACAACGGATAGAGCGTTAGATTCACTCCCGTCAGGTTTTGCCCTTCCGTCAGCGTGACAACTGTTGAAGCCAGCGCATAGTTATTTAGTGCCGCCGTCACCACGTGTGATCCGGAGAAAACAGGGGAAAGGGAGTACACGCCGTTGGCCGCGGGGAACTCCAGCACGTCATCCACATACACAATGGCATCCGTGATCACTCCGCCTCCGCCCGACAGAGCAACGGTGCCCGAGATCGAACCGGGCAACGAGGCGTTCAGGAAGATGTTCTGTCCGGTGGTCTGCTGCCCGTCCACCACCACGATGGAAGTGAGGGTATCGCTAATCCAACCGGTGCGGGAAAATGCAAGGTCGTAGGTTCCCGCCAATAGGTTAGACAACGCATACGCACCGTTCGCCGCGCTCGTGGTTGACGTACTTCCGTTCACAACGCGCACGAGCACGTTGGTATAGTCTTGCGTCCCTTCCAATGTCACAGTTCCCGCAATCCCGCCCGTTCCTTGCGGTTGCGCCAGTTCCGCGCCGGAGACAATATTCACCAGCACCATCTTGCGCAGGAACGTCGCCGTTATCTGATTGGGCAGATCGCAAAGGCGATGATAGCACGCATACGAGTCGTACTCATTTTCAATTGAGAGCACCGCGGAAAACCCCGCATTGTGGAAACTCTGGTGATCGCTGCCGTAACCGTTGCTCGGATACAGGTACGGTGTCATATCCGTGAACTGCAGGCAATTGTCCCATAGCACGTCGGTCAGCCAAATCGAATTGTTGCCGCTGTAGAAGCCTTCAATCCATAAATCCGCGCCCGCCGGATCATAGTATCCGATCATGTCCATGTTGAGCAATCCGAGCACGTGCCGGTTAGCCGCCGCCATCGCTTGTGCCAGAGCTGCGCTCCCTTGCAAACCCTGCTCTTCACCGTTGAAGGCGATGAACATGATCGTGTACGCAAACGGATGCTGCGATAAGAGCCGCGCCGCTTCGATCATCCCCGCCGTTCCGGTGGCGTTGTCATCCGCTCCCGGCGCGCCTTGAGACACGTTCTCCGATGTCGCATCCATGTGCCCGCCGATGATCACAATCGAGTCCGGATGCGTTGTGCCGTTCAGCACACCGATTACATTGTTTGCCGTACGCGACCAGCCGCTACCGCTTGCGGTGAAGGCATGATAGTAAACAGAATCCAATCCATAGCTCATCAGCTTGTCCCGAATCCACGTCGCCGCGTTGTCATTCGACGTCCAGCGCGTGTAGCGATTGTAGGAGGCCAGCGTGGAGACCATGGCGAACAGCGAGTCCGCGTTCACGCTCGCGCCAAGCGTCGTGAGCCATGCGTCCAGCGCCGGATCGTCGAGCGGCACCGGTCGGTGAGGATCGCCTTGAGCTGGCGAAGGCATTTCCAGCCTCTCTTCACCACCGGACAATTCGAGTGGCATCTCGTCCAAGGTATCAGGCAGCCTCAGCAATGCACCCGCCTCATCCTGCCAGAGAATCGGCAGCCCTCGCTCCGTAGCGTGACGTGGGCCGCGCATCAGCAGATAGTGACCCGGCAGATATTCGGAGTCCACCATCTGAAATGGAACGCCAGCCAAATCGGAAACTTCCGCCGCAAGGAAGAGGCGCGGCCCCAGATCGCGCACTACGACCGCATGCGCCTCCACCGCCTTCCAGTCTTCCGAGTCTATGACCACGAGCGCCGGCCTGGCCCATGCGCTCACAGCGAGAAAAGTGACGAAAACCCAAATAAAATGCTTCATGAGTCATTCATCCTCAATCAATTCAAAGACAGCCCTGACGATCCTACAAGATACGCCGCGCCGGAGGGAAAGTCAAAGGGTCACCGCCTCTTGCGGAAAATAGACCAATCGAGTAAGATTATGCGCAGATATCCCTGCTTCTTTGTCGTTTCCGACAACTATTGCTGATCTTCTATAAGCTGACTATATTGCGAACTATCATTCTCCCTCTAACCGCACACGCCCATGAGTTTCCCCGCACTTGTTTTAGCTGCCGTTTGGATTTTCCTTGCGGCAGGCTCCGCTTCCGCAACTCCCGGAGACATCCTCTCCTCGATTCCCACTCCAGCGTCCGCGACGACTGGCTTGGCCTTCGACGGTAAGAACTTATGGGTTGCCGATCGCTTGACCGATACCCTCTACGCGATCGAACCAGCGTCGGGCAACATCGAGCGCACACTGCCCGCGCCCGGCTTCGTGCCGCTCGGCCTCGCGTGGGATGGGAAATATCTCTGGTGCGTGGACGGCGAGGAAGCTCGCATCTGCCAGCTCGATGTGAGCACTGGCGTTACGCTGCGCAGTCTCGAGTCTCCCACCAAGTCCCCGGAAGGCTTGGCTTGGGACGGCAAGTACTTGTGGCTCTGCGACGGCACCGAAGATTTGCTCTGCCAAATTTCCACCGAAGACGGAACCACCATCGTCAGCTATCGCGCGCCCTCGGATGCGGCGAGCGGATTGACTTGGTGGAACGGCTACTTGTGGTGCTCAGATCGCAAGGACGATAAACTCTATCTCTTCGATACGGCTCACGGCGAAGTGGTTTTCGGACTGGATTCGCCCGGCAAGTACCCGCGCGGACTTGCCACGGATGGCGCCACATTGTGGAACGTGGATTATCAGGACGACCGCATCTACGCGCTCGTGTTGGACGACGACCAGCCGGTGAAGCTCTCGAATTCGCACACGCTCGCTCTGCAGCTTACCCACGAATTCCGCAACTACGGCCCCGGTCAAGTGCCCTCGCTTGACGTCTTTATCGCTGTGCCATCGGACCTCCCCAATCAGAAGCTAATCAGCGCAGTCCAGTTCACTCCGGAGCCAAGCGAGATCATTCAGGATCGTTGGCAGCAATCGGTGGCGCACTTTCACATGAGCGATCTCCCGCTGGCCAAACGCGAGCGCATCGTCATGCGCGCCACGGCTGAGCTGTCGCAGGCGCGCGAGTTCATCTACCCACACAAAGTCGGCGCGCTGTCGGACATCCCCGCCGACATCCGCAAAAGTTATCTGGTGGACGAGGACAAATATCGCATCACCGATCCCGGCATTTGCAGCGCCGTGCAGCAGGCCGTCGGCAAGGAGAGCAATCCGTACTGGATCATGCGGGCCGTTCATCGCTACATCCGTGAGCACTTGACGTATGAATTGTCCGGCGGCTGGAATGTCGCGCCGCAGGTGCTCTCGCGCGGCAACGGCTCGTGCAGCGAATACACGTTTCTCTTTATTTCGATGTGCCGCGCCGCCGGGCTGCCCGCGCGCTATGTCGGTTCGGTCGTCGTGCGCGGCGACGACGCTTCCACCGACGACGTCTTCCATCGCTGGAGTCAGGTCTATCTGCCCCACTACGGATGGGTGCATGTGGATCCGCAGGGCGGCGACCGCGACAAACCGGCCGAGATCGCCGCGTCTATCGGCAGCGTGGACAATCGCTTTCTGATCACCACGGCCGGCGGCGGAGCGTCCGAGTATTTGGGATGGAATTACAACTATGAACAGACATGGACCGGCAAAGGTCCGGTGAAAGTTCACACCGAAGCGGTGGGGGAGTGGAGTCCGGCGGATACGTCGAAACCGGCGAGCACTCCAAAGAGCGCTAATCCGGGGAGTTGCAAGGTGGACTGACAGAATGTGATGTAGGTAAAGAAGTAAACCCCGCCGAACGGTGGGGTTTTTCACAGTATAGGCATGTTGCGGCCGACTACCGCACTTTCTCCCACGTATCCACGAATCCGCCTTCCAGTGTCGCGGTCATCCTGTTGCCTTCGAAGACAACGTTCGGCGGATCGAACGGCGGATGAAACGCCACCTTGTTGCCTTCCACCTTGACCGGCGACGACTTGGTCTCCGGAACCATCATATACACCGGACCGCTTCCCGGGTTTTTGCCCGGCACGATTCCGATCTCGTCATTCATCATGCTGTACATGCGAGTCTCACTGTATTCATCGTTCGTGAGCTTGTACATAGAGATGATAGAGTAGGAAAAGTGCTTGCCGCTGCTGTCGGGCCAAGCGACGTTGAAATTGCGGTAGTTCTTCGTGAACGTCTGCAGACCCTGAATCTCCGGCGGCGCCATCGTCTTTCCGCCCGGCAGCGCATGAGAGACAAGCTTGTATGTGCCTTCAATGGATGGCATGTGCAGCTTGGCCGGCGCCACAGGTGCCGCAGGCTTCGCCGGCGTTGCAGGCATCTTTTCCTGCGCGAACGCCGTCAGCGTGAGCATGGCAAACGCCAGCGCCATCAGCGTCATCACGAGACCCGAAAATCTTCCCTTCATCTCTTCTTCTCCGTTGGTTATGTCGTGCCTTGTTTCCCGGCATCGGTGCAGCGGGAATCGTATCGGGGCACATTTCAATCACACGTATTACTGCGTGGGCAGGCGATCGGCGTTCTGCATCACCCACTGGTCGAAGGTCAGCAATCCCGGGTTCAGCTTGCGCGTGAAGGCCAGACTGCGCGCGCCGGTGAAATAATCTTCAAAGTCTGCCTTGAACTGAAACATATTGCCGACGTCATCCGCGCCGGGAAAACCGAAACCGCGAAACGTTTCCGGTGTGACGTTGTTATAGACCACGTCTTCCTTCAGCGCTTTGCTCAACCCCGCCGCCATCTGCGGAATCGTCGGATGATCGCCGGCGATGCCCACCGTCTTGCCGATATACTCGCTGCCGCTCTTGAAAATTGCGTACGCGCACTTGCCGATGTCTTCGGCCGCGATGCCGGGCAATTTCTTGTCGCTCATCGGAATCGTGAGATAGAGCTTGCCGTCCGCTCCGCGCTTCACGCCGAGTCCGAAATAGATCAGATTTTCCCAATAGAACGACGTGAGCAGAAACGTCGTAGGTACGCCCGCCTGCGTAAAGTATGCATCCGCTTCGCCCTTGCTGTCGAAATGCGGCACTTTGTATTTGCCGTGCAGCGTGGGCATGCGGCTGTCGCTCAGCGGCACCCACTTGCGCGTGTCTTCGAGCGTGGACCAGATCGCGTGCTTGACGCCCGCGTTCTTGGCTGCGGTGGCGAGGTTCTTGGCCTGCGCCTGTTCTTTTTCCGCGTCGAACAGCTCCCAATAATTCGTGACGCAGAACGCGCCGTACGCGCCGGTGAACGCTTTCGTAATGCTCGCGACGTCGTCCAGGTCAGCCACGACGATTTCCGCACCCGCGGCGGCGAGCGCTTTGGCCTTGTCGGAATCCGGCTTACGCGTGATGGCCCGCACGCGGAATTCGCTGTTCGGATCGTTCAGAATGGCCCGCGCGACTCCGCCGCCCTGAGCGCCGGTCGCGCCGACGACGGCGATAATCTTCTTCTCGGTCATGAACTCCTCAATTGGTGATAGTGAATAGTTGTCAAAGGTAATCGTACAACGTTTGTCAATATATAAAAGATCCGGCTTGAAAGGCAACTATTTAGGATGCTTGAGTCCAGATTCCATGTGCAACTTTGCTTGCAACTGAATTTGCAAGCCTGACCAACGAGAGACGAGGCCATCAGCCTCGCCAAGGTAGAAACCCCTGCTGTCAACCTCTGAGCCTAAGGAAAAGCCCTACTGCCGCGGGAAACTGACCGGAGGTGGAAAGAAAAATTAAAAGTGACAAAACGAAATGGGGCTAACTCTTAGAAAACGCTGAAATACTGACACTCTGAAACGCTGAAAAAAGCGGCGAAAAAGCGAAGAAACGCACCCAAAAAGACCGGGAATCGGGCGAAAGGGCGGTTAATATAGGATCGCAGAGGGTCAGGATTGGTCTGATTGGATGGGTGGACGGGAGAAGGAACAGGGAAACAATAAGTTAGTCATAATATACGCAAACTTGAACAAAATGTCAATAGGGGGTCAGGAGTGCTGAGGGTTGTTATTTATGAGAATTGACTGGGGAGGGGAAGAAGAAGAGGGAGAAAAGAAGACCTGAGACGTGAGATCATGCCCACAACCCCCTGACCCCCAAATCAGAGATTTGGGGGAAGCAGAGACGGTGGCCGGGACAGGCTTGAAACGTGAGACGTGAGACGGGAGACGGGAGACTTGAAAGATCACAACCCTCTGACCCCCAAATCATATATTTGGGGGAAGCAGAGACGGTGGCCGGGACAGGCTTGAGGCGTGAAAGGGGAAGAAGAAAGACTCGAGCGGGGCATCCTTCACTGCGTTCAAGGGCAAGTTGTGCTGACACATTCCGCCGGGGGAAAATAACCCCCGATGATCGCCCGCAAAACAGGGGATGAAATGTTCAGGAGGAGCGGGGGACCCAGCGGGGGGCGGAGTTCGTGCGTTGGCGGAGGATCAGATTCAATTGCGCGGCATGGTGCTGGACGTGGCGCGTGACATAGACGAGCAGTTCGGCAATGCTGAAGTCGAGCCCGTTGGGGAGATGGCGCGGCTGCACGACGGCCTCATCCGACATCGCATCGAGCCAGCGGCGGCAGCGGTCGCGGCAATAGGTCAGGTAGGTGAGCAATTCCGGTTTGCTGTACACGCGCGGCGGCAGCACACCGGCGGGATCCAACTCTTCGCGGCCAAACGGGGCGGGAGGCGAAAAAAGTTCCGGCACTTCGGACAGGTAGTAATCGTACCAGAACAGAGTATGCGACGCGAGGTACCAGAACTCGTGCCATGATTTCTCGGTGACCTTCAACCCCCCAGCCCCCAAATCAATCCTTCCTTCGTCAGGACATGGATTTGGGGGAGACGCCCAAACGTCATCGGGGCAGGCGGTGATCGCGTTTTTAAGCATATCTGTGGCCGCACCGAGTTGCGACCATAGGAGCGAAGGAAGAGGGTGCATAAGGGATGAAGGATGAAGGATGAAGGATGAAAGAAGAGGGATAGACTTGAGACGTGAGACTTGAGACTTGAAACGGGAGCTATTTTCGGTATTGGCGCTGGCGGAGAAGGTGGGTGTGGTCGGGCGTTTTGGCGTGGCAAGGCTTGCACACGAGCAGGAGATTGTCGAGGTCGCTGGTGCCGCCTTTGGCGGGAAGTAAGTCCGCAAAGCAAGATCTCGCTATAAGCTGACAGACGCATGCTGGCAAAGAAGGACGGTTCAAGGCGGAGGCAGGACACTAAAGTTTGTCATGCTTTGCAATACAATTGTAACAGACCCTTCTTGCGGATCTTATCAGAGGAGCATAAAGTCTTTCGGTCTCAGCCATGTCGGCTTTCTTCAAATCCTCAAAGGGAGCTTTCACGATAAGATCGCACTTGTCAACATACGACTCCACCGATAAAACCTCAATAAGCTCCACACTTGTCATGCCGAAAAGAGCCTCGCCAACCTCGAGCATAGTAGCGGTCTTATCGAATGAGCGTTCAAGTGCCAGTCTCTCTCGACCAAGTTCATTTCCATCTCTCGACAGACGACGCATTATCTTCATAACGCTTGCGTCATAATTGTCTAGCTCAGATAGCAGGAGCTCAAGTCGTTTCACTCGTTCTGTGGTTGCGCGGGCACGTGTGTCATGAAGTTTCCGGTTCTCGAAATAGAAGTAACCGAGGAATAGCCCCGACGTGCCAATGAGTGTAGTAACTACAGCAGAGACAACAGTGTAGTAGTTCCTGGCATCGTCGAGATTGCGCAAGCGATATGAAACGAGTTGATCAAGCTCGATCCATGGGAAAAGCGGCAGCACCGTATAGTACGTTATCAACAGGGCTGCACCGCTTACAGAGACCCCGATCACACATTTTTTACTGCAGAAACCGCTCATTTCTTGGAGGCTGCAGAGCGTAGTTCTTGTTCGATCATCGTCATTTGAACGTTTGTCGTGTTGACAAATTGGATTACTTTCAAGATAGCCTCTGGTCTTGCATGTCGAACAAAGTAACCAAACGCTTCGTTTGCAAATGATGAGCCCAAGCGAACGACATTCGCAAAATCGAGTCTAATTCTGAGTGTTGGACTAAGCCAAACTTGTGGATCGTCCAACTCACTCAGATACCGAGTGCGGAACTCAATTGCCGTATTCTTGCCGTCTCCTTGATTCGGATCTCGGTTGGTGAGTCGCGGGCTGAATACGGTGCCGACGTCAATCGTCTGAATCACTGTTGTTTCCTATGTCGTTGTGCGGGGATTATATAGTGATACATTGTTCCTGCAAAAACACGATTTGGCATCGCGCCTACGTGCACTATGTCCCCATGGCCATCAACAAAAAGATAACCATTATGCGAAAGAATTTTGAACGGTATTCGCAGATCTGCGCATGTCTCTCTAATTCTCTTGAGTCCATTTCCTCTGCGGGCGCCGGAGGTGTAGGTGCGTTTCCACGGAGGACCTTTCTTTGGCACGGCAGACGAAGCTCCGCTAATAGTCTCAGTCAGTGCCAATTCTATGAACTTGCCATCATTCTCTTTCTTATCAGAGATGCTAATATCGCCTTTCTGCGGACCCCAGGCCAAGGAATTCCTGATCCCGATTCCATTATCTGCTAGGCAAAGTGAGATTATGCTGTGTTTCTCGTGGAATTGCCCGATCATCCACCACCCCTTATACCGGTAATTAATGCCATGCTCAGTGATATTTAGTAACGTCTCAGTTGCGACCTTATTCATAAATAGTTCGATCTGTTCTGGATCAAGAGTGCTGAATCTCGTGAGCAAAGTCTGGATTTGTCTGTCCCTCGCGTTGAACTGCGATCCGGACGTCTCACGCTGAATCTTGACAACCTCTTCCTCGCTGTATGGCTTGCTTTTGGAATCGTCCGTTCGACCCACATATGCGTAAAAACCCGACTGCGCTAAGTACGAATTGACGGCGTCGGATTGGGATGACGTGGATTTTATTGTCGGGTGGTGAGTCGGTTTGCTTGTTAAGCGGACCCATTGCGCCAATGAGCACAGTAATGCAATTGCACTGGGCCAAATCCTTGAGCAGGATCTTAAATTGAGAACCAATTCAGTCGCTTCGAAATCAATGAATTTAGAGGCAGTCTCAAGAAACAGTTTTGCTTCAGCTTCATCCTCTAATCCCAGCTCTCCAGTGACTTGGATCTCTACCGGCGGGTCCGAATAGTTCAGTTTGCGATAAAGAGCATGGACAAGTTCTTGGCGAGCATCTTGGTCATGAAAGTAAACACTATGTTTGCGCCTGAATTGTTCCGTGTGCCGTCGAGTGGCGCGACGCAATTGTGCACGATGCAGGTCACGCTTTCTCTGACGATGTGCATTTCGGCTTCGAAGCTTGCCATAACGCTTGCGGGGTCTTTTCATAAATAATGAGGCAGCATCATGTCTTCCAGCGACAGAGAGATGCTAAGTTGAGATGCAAGCCATTGGCACAGGATTTCGTGACGTGTGCCGGAACAAAGTTACAAGTTTTGAATGAAAACGACAAGAACAGCCTGAAACCAGGCTGTTCTCGGATTACATTTGGCGGGGCCGACGGGGCTCGAACCCGCGACCTCCAACGTGACAGGCTGGCGTTCTAACCAACTGAACTACGACCCCGGCAAACAAAGGATGAAGGATGAAGGATGAAGGATGAAGCAGAAACGGACGGGCTCCTACTTCATAGTTCATACTTCATAATTTCTTCCGTCTCGTGGGCGATGACGGATTCGAACCGCCGACATCCTGCGTGTAAAGCAGGCGCTCTGGACCAGCTGAGCTAATCGCCCGGTTACCGCAGAAGAAACGATGAACGATGAACGCGGAACGATGAACGCCCCGACCCGATTATACTTCGGGCTTGGGAGTGACTGTCTTGGGCTTTTCGCGGGCCATGATGGCGTAGGGGAAGACCACGCCATAGCTGAGCACGAGCAGAATCGGCGCGAGCGTCAGACTCAAGAAGCCCTTGGCCGGCGGGATCGAAAGACAAATATAGCCGCCGATCAGCAGCAGCAGCGCGACGGCAAAGGCGAGATAGTTCTTCCGCGTGAACGGATTCTGAAAACGGGGAAACTTGGACGCCGCCTCGCGAGCCTTAGCCCCCTCGCTTAACGCGACCTTCGGTTTCGACCGTTGCTTTCCCTGAGGAGGCGTAATTAGCTCCTAAAAAATCCCAAATTGAAAATCGAAGTCAGATCAAGGGGCGAGCATCCTCCCGTCCTCGGGACAGATTGCAGCCCAACCCTACAGAACTTCAAAATTAACAAAAATTTCTCTGGTTGTCAAGGCGGAGGCAAAGGGGAGGCAACGGCAGAGAAGAGCGATAGACGTTGTTATTATTTAAGTTACAGCATTTCTCTCGATGGGGTGTGGGGCCTCTTTAAAAGATGAGGGCTGAAGAGACCTCAACCCCCTGATCCCCAAATCAGCGATAGTAAGAATCCAAAGCTTGGTTCGCAATCGAGAACTCCCATATTCTGGCATGGCCTCGTACACTGCCAACTAAACCACCACCGCTATGGCGCCATCTTTAGATATATTTTTGATTCACCTTTTGGACTTAGCTTTCCGTCGGCGGAGATCGCACCGCCGGTCACGTCACTCTACGCCTGAAGACTACGCCTACTCCATAGCGATAGTGTTAGACCAACAATCATCAAAGAGAAGAGGATGAGGTTTACGGCGGGTCCGGGTGCTGTTGCGGTGCGAACAAGCGGAATAAAGTGGAGAATCAGTAATCTGGCCAGATAATTGAGTATCAGCAGTGCAAACATGAATGAGATCATGCTGCGATATCGCACCAAGACGAGTATGCATAGCAGAGAGATAATCAGGATAGAAAGCCCCGAGAACGCAAACAGTGCCAGGACTGTCTGTGCGACGGCGGGCGGGAATGTTTCAAGGGGAATTCCGTCAGCAGACCTCGCTACATAGTCGCCCTTGAAAATAGCACTTAGACCCTGAAGGGCCTTCACGGACACAACGAATGCGAAGATCCATAGCGCGAGTTTATGACCGCGATACGTATTATCGATACGTTGAGGAAGAAGTGGATTGATCATGGCAGTTCCTTTCTTGACCGGGCGGCTTCCATGTGACGCCCAACCTATGATTAGATTGTGTGATACCACATGACACGTGAAGATTTGGGGGAAACCGACAGAAATAGTGGAACTGGGGCGAGTGCGGGAGCACTCGCCGCCGCGAGCAGACCTCGAAACATGAACGCCCGAGAGGTTCTGGACGCCCGCCCCCTATCCCAGCCTTTCCCCACTACGTAGGGAAAGGAGAAAGAGCGGAGTCCAGAATGACAAGTATAGAGCGGGGTTATTCCTGTGCGGGAAGATCTTCGGGCGGAACGAGCAGCAACGGCTTGCCCGGGTTCGCGCTCATCTTTTGCAGAACACGCAGCTCATAATCGGGCTTGTCCGACAGTTCAGGAATGTCCTTGCCGAGCAGTTTGGCGATCATTCGAATCGGCGACGTGTCCGACATGTCCGCGAAGCCGACCCACTGACGAGGCGGATACTCAACGACCTTTACGCGCTTGCCGTCAAGATGCACCTGCTTTTTCGCATAGTTTAGCGCATCGTCCATCGTGCCGATCTCATCCACGAGCTTGACATCCAGCCCGCGCGTTCCCGACCACACGCGCCCCTGCCCGACGGAATCCACATACGCCTGATCCAAGCCGCGCGAATCCGCCACCTGCCGCGTGAAGTCGTCGTACGTTCCGCGAATGATGCGCTCCACCCGCGCGTGCTCTTCAGCGTCCAGATTGCGATCGGGAACCTGCAAGCCAATGAAGGGCAGAGTCACGCCGAAGCCGAGATCCGCATGCTTGCCGACCATCACATGATCGGAGGTGAAGCCGGTCTTATTCGAGAAACCGTCATTCCAGAGCCAGCCGCCGATCACACCGATCGAACCGGTAATGGTGAACGGCGACGCGAAAATGCGATCGCTGCGCATGCTGATCCAATAGCCGCCGGAGGCGGCAACGTCGCCCTGCGAGACCAACACGGGCTTTTTCTCGCGGGTGTCCTTCATCTGCCGCGCGACGAGATCGGAGGGGAGCGGATCGCCGCCGGGAGAATCGGCGCGAATCACGACGGCTTTCACGTTGTCATCCCGCCCCAAACGCCGCAGAATGCGCGACGATTGGCGGCCTTTGATGCCCGTGTCCATGTCGCAGTCGCCGATCAAATACACCAGCGCGATCTCGGGAGCAACGCCCCATTCGGGGTCGGCATAACCCTCTGCCTCGATCTCGCTCGACGTGATGAGGTCCCGATCCTCGCCGGACTTGAACTCGATAAAATCGCGCGCGTCGTCCCATGCGCCGATGCTGTCCACGAGTCCGAACGACTTCGCCTCTTCGGGAGTGAAGTAGCCCATCGTATCAATGCCCGTGCGCAGATGCTCGGTCGTCATGTTGCGCGCGGCGGCGATGTCGTTCGCCCACGCCGTGTAGAAATCCTCGATCAGCGCGAGCCGCTGCTCTTTGTCGGCCGCGGACATGTCTTTGCGCGCGAACGACTCGAAGGCGGACTTGAACTTGAAGAAGCGCCATTCTTCGACGCCTAAGCCGACCTTCTCAAAGAAACCTTTCCAGAACGTGCGGCCGGCGACGTAGCCCGGCAGCGTGATCGAGCCTTGGGGGTCGATCCAGAGATAATCCGCGACGGTGGCGAAGTAATACGTCGCCATGCCGGCGCGATCCATGTAGATATACACCTTTTTGCCGGACGTCTTGAAATCCGCGAGCTTTTGACGCACTTCCCACAAGGTCTCGCGCGACGCTTCCATGCCGGAAAGATTCAACGCGATACCGCCGACGGATTTATCGTCTTTGGCGTGCTGAATCATCGTCACGACTTCATAGAGCGTTTGCTTGTTCGGCTCGAGCCAGCGGGCTTTGCGATAGGTGAGCGGGCCGCGCATGGATTTGGAGACGACGTTTTTCCCGCGGCCAAAGAGGTTGTGCGCGGAGATATCAGGTTCAAGTTCGGTCGCACGAATCACATAGCTTGTGGAGAGGCGATTCGAATCCTTGTCGTAATGCGGGACAACGTGGAAACCGAGATCGTCCATCGCCAGCCCGAGACTCACAGAAATGACTCTGTCTTGCGAGAGCGCATCGGGCTTGGCCAGTTTGAAGGCGACGCGCACGCCGTCCACCGGGCGCAGTTCGAGACCGGCACCCCATTGCATGGTGTTGGGGTTGTCATCGCGTCCGATCGCGCCGTCACCGAACAGCGTAAGTTTGTACGTACCGAGCGGACGCACGCCGACGTCGGCAATTGCACGACGGTCATGGCGCGTGAAGCCCAGCGTACCGGCGGTGCCAACGGACAGATAACGCCAGGGGCGATAGAGCGTGCCGAGTGTGAGACTCTTGTCACGGTGCAGCCAATCGGCGCGGCCACGCGACCAGCCGTAGGACAATCCCCAGTACATTTCGGGATCGCCACCGCCGAGCGCGAGCTGATAATCCTCGACGAAGGACGTTTGCGGAACGCCGTTGTTCGGACCGTTGCCGATGAGCGTGTTACGCTGCATCGCAAAGCCAAGCCCATGGCCGCCGAGGAAGAGACCCCAGTCGTCCATGCTCTTGTCACGGACGTTATGATCGTTCCAGGCGAAGGCCGCTTCCCAGCCATTCATGGCGGCCCAGCCGGCGGGGTTCCAATATGCGCCGGGCGCACCGCCATAGGTGCCGGGCGTCGCGGCGAGGGCCTGACTACCGTAGCCGTAATTCGGAAAATCAGAAGGCAACCCCTGGGCGGATGCCGGCAGAGTCAGGAGAAACATCGCGGGGAGGACAAACCAAAAACGGAGATGCATGAGGTGCTCCACGAAGGAAAAGCGAAAAGTGAAAAATGAAAATTGAAATGGGTTCGCGCGGGATAGACGCCGCGCGGCGAGCAGCCAGAGCGGACAAACTTCAAACGTCAAACTTCTAAGCAAAGGGTCGGCTGCTCCGCTTCTGCTCTCGTCAGGTTCAGGATTAGCAGCCGACACCGCACTTTCAATCCTACCCATCGGCGAGGGGTGGGTAGCGGGCAGCCGACACCACAGTTGTTTGTGGTACTTTCGGCGGGGTCGAGTGTTCGTGATGCCGCCGTGCTCGGATGATTGACCCCGCTCGGCGACGCAGGTGACTATTGCGGGGTGAGGACGATTTCGATGCGGCGGTTCATGGCCTTGCCTTCGCGGGTGCCATTGTCGGCAATGGGGCGGGATTCGCCGAACCCGGTCGCCGTAATCTGGTCTTTGGCCATTTTGAGCGCGCCGGACAGGTGGTTGCGGACGGCCGTGGCGCGTGCCATAGAGAGATCGCTATTGGCCTGCTCTCCGCCGTCGGAATCGGTATGGCCCTCAACAGCGATCTTTGCGCCGGGAAACTCGCCGATTGCCGCCGCCGCCTTGTCTAATAGCTTAGACGCGGCTTTGTCAAGTTTGGTTGCACCGGCGGCAAAACGAATTGCGAGCAAGCGCATCACGACCTGACCGCTTTCGGTTTGCCGTACAGAAGCCTCGCCGGGTCCGAAATGGTTTTGCGCGCGTGCAATTTGATCCGAAAACTGGAGCTTGGCGCGGGTGGTACTGCGCTCGCCTTCGGCGGCGCTCATGCGGCGCTCCAGCTCGACGATGCGGTTTTGCGCATCGGCCAAACTGGTTTGAGCCTCGGCGAGAGACTGCTCAAGAGACTGGTGAGAGATCTCCAGTTCCGAGATCCGGGTGGCGAGCGAGTCCTGATTGCGATTGATGCGAGAGAGCAGCGGTTGGCTCGCGCCGGTGACGCCGTTCGTGTAGTCTAGTTCGGTGTCGAAGCGGACGGCAACGGTGTCCAGAGCGTCATCATAGGGCAAGACGGCCGCTTCCCACGGAGCTTCCGACTTTTGCGCGCGCTCGATGTGAGTGATGATGTCGAGCGTGCGCTGCGCGCTGCGCGCTGCGTTGGCGCCTTCAGTGCGCGCGAGATCGAGGTTCTCCTGCGCGAGCGCAGCTTCCGCGCGGCTGATGGCCTGATGCACGCGGAGCGACATGACGGGCGTCAATTTCTCTCCTTTGCGCCGATCAATCTGATCGCGCAGTTCCCACGCCTGATCCAACACACTTTTGCGCAGAGCATCGCGGCGCGCGGCACGGTAGGACCCGGCAACGTCATCCGCGTCGGTGGGCGCGACGGCATGACCGGCTTCGACCTCGCGGACGACTCGACCGAGCTGCTGCTCGGCACGCTGCCACGCAGCGGGGACGAGCGTATCGGCACCGGCCTCACGCGCCGCATTGCGAGCGGCGAGGACGGTCGGCACCTGCTCGCGCAAATGCTGGGCGGCCTTGCGACCGGCTTCAATCTCTTCGAGCGCAACTTTGAATTTGATCGAGACGAGGTTGGCGTCGCCGTGACTCTTCAAGAGAATTTGCGCTTCATCATAGGCTTTGCGCGCGCGTTCGAAATTCTTTGGGGCGAGCGCGTCAAGACCGGCATGGCGTCCGTCATCGAGCGCATTGGAGGCTTGAGTCTGCAACTCGGCGAGATCGGGAGCAGGCGCGCTGATCTGAGCAAAGAGCGCAGCCGGAGCCGCAACAAGCACAATTACGAACAGGGTAGAAACTATAAAGCGCATAGAGAGATTCAGATTAGCGAGCATGGCAAAATACGGTTAGCGGGGCATGAGTACGGGCAGCAAGTCTTCCTTGCGTGCCCACGCGGCGCGGAATCCGATTTTGATGCCGTTGGTATCTTTGCCGAGATAGGTCAACGGGGCGTGAATGAAATCGCCTTGCACGAAACCACCGTGAGTGGGGACGCGAATGCGAGCAAAGCAGAGCGAATCGCCGCAGTTCCAAAAGCGTTCGGCCCAGAGATTCTGATTGGCGCGCCAGGCTTCGTCATCCACATAGCCTTCAACGCCTTCGGGAGCGACAATCTCCATCCAATCGCCGATCTCGATTTTGACGGTAGAGGGTTTGCTCGATCGGAGCATTTGGAAGCGCACCGAGTCCTGCCAGACTGCGGAGTCGCCGGCGAAGGTAATCAGGTAGAGCGAAATCGCATTGCGAGCAGCGTACATGCGCGTGCTCCAGGAATCCGCGCGCCGTCCGGGTTTCCAAACGGCGATGGTCGTGCCGGTGGAGAAAAGCAGCGTGTCGCCCCACAACTGCATTTGCACGATGGGCGCGTCGGCAATACCTATGCCGCGCAGATCGACCTCGCTCAAGGCGTTATCGGCGAGTGCAAGGCGGAGGAATCTCGTGCCGCGCGAGCCGGCGCGAGCGGAGGCAAAGAGCGCGTTGAGCGTGTCGGCGGCGACGCCGATCCACTGCGGAGCGTACCCAGCGAGTTCGGGCGTGTAGATGCGGCCAAAGCGGCGGGTCTTTGTGTCAAACCAGCCGAGACCCGCCGCGCGGGCGGTGTTGCCTGCATTCGTTAGCTCGATTCCGAACCAAACGCGCTCACCGGTCGCGGCGATCGAGTAAATCGTCTCGCGCGAGGAGTCTGCCGGTACCTTGTTCTGCTTTGCATCTTCGGCGAGAAAACTCAGAGCGTCAGCGGAGGGATCGGGCAAGGAGTAGAGTGTAGAGTCGCCTTTAGCGGAGATGCGAGCGATGCCGGAACCGTCAGGAGCATAAGAATACTTGCCGATTTTGACCGACGTCACCGGCGGCGACAACTCCGGGATGTCAATAGAGTCGCGCGGAACCGTATACATCAGCTCCTGTCCGGGCACATAGTATCCGATCCAATGGGGACTCAGAAAATAGGCGCGATGCGAGTCGGCGCGAATTTCGGTAAACGAGAGCAGCCAGGGCGCGTCGGAGACTTGCGCGTGCGCGGTCAGACAGCCGACTGTCAGCAGAAGGGCTAACCAAACGATGAGACTACGAGGCGATTTCTTCGGGTGGTTTGTGGGCACGGAATGCGGCATAAAGGAGAATGTCGTAACTGATTTTTACTCCCGCTCCGATGATGAGCGGAATCGAATGAGCGATGCCCTGCATCATCGCTCCGGCGAAAGCCGGGCCGGCGGCCCAGCCGCCCAGCCGCACAAGATGCGTCACGCCCGCGGCGACGGTGCGCTCTTCTGGCTGGACAACGGCCATGACATAGGATTGGCGCGTGGGCACGTCCATTTCGACGAGCGACTCGCGGAGCAAAAAGAACGCGGCAGCAATGGGAAAGCTCGGCACGAAGGCAACAGTGACAAGCAAGAGACTGGACGGAATGTGCGTAAAGACCATCGTGTTGACGAGGCCGATGCGTGACGCGAGCCACGCGGCGCCGAGGTGCGAGACCGCATTAGCCACGCGAGCCACGGCAAAGAGCAAGCCAATCGTGCCGGGGCTGACATCAAAGCGCTGGAAGAAGAAGAAAGAGAGTAGCGACGTGGTCAGAAAGCCGCTGCCAAGACTGTCAAGCGCAAAGAGCGAAGAGATTTTCCACAACACGCGGCGAGATTCCGGCGATACATGGACGAGCTTCTCGACCGACGCTCCGCGCACATCCTTCGGCAAGCGGAGGTAGATCAGCGTCGTCGTCAAATGCATCGCTGCGTACAGGATCAAGGCAATTCGCAGCGCCAGCAGATCATCGAGGCCCTGGTTCGAGAGGAGGGTCGGCAGCACTGCCATCAGTGACCCGGCGGCATGTCCCGCATCCTGCAACACATTGTACCACGCAAAGGTGCGGGTGCGTTTCCGATCGGCGGTCGTCGCGGGGAGCAGAGCGGTTTCGATCACTTGCGCCGCGCCGCGATCGCGACCCATGCCGTTGATCATGCCGATGAAGGCGGTGAGCAGCACCAGCCATTCATTGCCGGCGAAAGCGACGCCAATTCCGCCCAGCGCGGTTAAGAACGAGATCGTGAGCAGGGAGGTCCGGCGGCCAACGTGATCGCCGAAAACGGTGACGAAAAGCGCGGCGATGGCTGCGCCGACCAAGCCCGTGGAGATGATCAGACCGATGCGAGCGGGCGAGAATTCGAGTTGCGCGAGGTAGATTCCAAAGAGCACACCGATCAGCCCGGTGGCCGTCGAGCGGAGGAGCACCGCCGCGTAGAGAATGTTGCGGAGTTTGTGCGCCACCGCGCCGACTTAGCTGAAGTATTCCCGGCCGGGACCGCCGCCGAAGACGGCTTCCATCAGCGAGCGGAGGAGCATGACGATGAGCGCGGCGACGATCGTGCGGATGAGGCCGATGCCCAGGCCGATCCAGAGAATGAAGAAGTTAATCACGAAGACCAGCGCGTTGCTCAGCCAGAAGTCGCCGATGACTCCGCGGATACCCGAGGAGACGAAAGCAAGGAGCACAACGACGATGAGGACGCGGAGGAAGCCGGGAGCATCATCTCGGCCGCGCGCGACGAGACTGCACGCGACATAATAGAGCAGAGCTTCGGCTAAAAGTCTGAGAATGACCATAGACTGAATCCTGCAAAGTTGTGACTTGCGGAAAATGTTTACGGCAGATAGAGCAAGCGAATGCTGCGTTGAAGGCCATTACGACCGCTCAACCGGGCGACGTAGCTGCCGGCGGCATGGTGAGACAGATCGAGCGGTTCGCGCCATTCGCCGGAAAGAAAGAGCGTGCGCGACGAGATTTCGCGGCCCAGTGCATCGAAGAGGGTCAATTCGTAGTTCCCGGAAACGGGAACAGACATGGTCAACTCGGTGGCGGCGTTAAAGGGGTTGGGATACGCCGCGAGCGAGACGTCGCGCGGAATCGCCGGGGGTTTGATGGGATCGGCGGACAAAGCGTCGTAGTCAAGAACGGAAGCGCCGTTGCCGTGGGCAACGACGACCAGCGGTTGCGCGCCGGACTGCGCAAGCGCGAGTCCCGACACCGCGGCGGGGACACTGGCTCCATCCAGAAAGAGCGGGTTGTTTCCGCGCTGGTCGAGATACTGCACGACGCCCGTCGCCAAGCCGATAAAAGCGTACGTCGGAGCGGCAGTGATCGCATTGATGTTGGCCGTGCTGGTGTATTGGCCGAGCAACGAATACGTGTTGGGGTTAAGCACTCGAATGGCCGCATCGTGCACGGCATCAACGTGAGAGCCGGCATAAGCGACGGGTGTTAACGATTCCGAACCGTACTGATGCTCGAGGCTGAGCGTGAAGGTGGTATCGCCGGGGAAATCCGTGTGCACTTGAAGCGAGAACGCACCCGACGTGCTTCCGACATGCAGGACCAGAGACGGGCCGCTGAACTCGATCCAGCTCGCGGCCCGCGGATATGAGGTCAAAAGATGCGGATGCGCCGGATCGCGCACGCCGACGAGCGAAACGTTGTTTGCCGTGGCGACCGCAATTAGAGTATCGTAAACGGCGACATCGCGAGCGGCGGCACTCATGGCTAAATTCGTCACCCACTGCGGAGAGCCGGCGGGAAGGACATCAATCACCACTAACCCGTTGGCTTGGCCAGCGCAATAAGCGTAGCCGTTTGAGACCTCGATGCCGGTCATCTGGGCGACGCCGGGCGTGACCTGCCCGACTAAAGTGGGCGAATCGGGGTTCGAAACGTCCACGATCGTCAGATTGTTATTGCCCACCGTATAGGCAACAGTCCCGATCGCGTCCACGGCTGTGCGAGACGGAAGGGTCAGCGTTCCGCGCAGGTTAACCTGCTGGGCGAAGGCGGTGATAGCGATCAGGAGGAATGCGGCGACAGCCGATGGTCTCATGGTGTCCTGTCTGTCCCACGGTATGAACAGGCCGGACAGGATGCGTCGAGGGCCTGTTTTCTTGTGAAAGTACCGATTTTTTTAATGAGTTGCAAGCCAAAAACCGTCCGGCTACAGGACCGCTCCAGCTTGATTGCTGGAGTAGCCTTTCGTATATTTGACATCCTGAACAAGGGTTCACAACATTTTTGAACGTCCGGACGAACCTGAAGCATGTCCCGCAAACAATATGACAGTGGAAACGATGATGAGGTTTAGCTTTAAGTTCAGGAAAGCCGCTGGGAAGGTTGGTTCGGTTCGGGCACCCGTTAAGGCTCTGTTCAATTTTCAGATCTCAAAGTAGAGATTCTCGTCTTGGTCAGCAGTTTATCCCGCGCGCGCTGGTCGTTACTGCCGGCACTGATGGCTGTGTCATCGGCGGCGATTTTCGCGCGGCTGTCCGTGGCGCCGCTGGGAAACGCGCAGCCGCTGGCGGCGGCCTTCTGGCGCGCGGCAGTGGCGGGCATCGTGTTGTTGCCTTTGCTCTTGCTGCCGATGGTGCGAAGAGAATTGCGCACCTTGACGTGGCAGAAGATCCGGATGATCGCGGGCGCGACGGTGATCATCGCGCTGCATCAGATCTGTTTCATCACGAGTCTGAATTATACATCGGTGGCGGCAGCGACGCTGCTCACTTCGACTCAGCCGATATGGACGGCGTTCCTGGGCGGCTGGCTGATCCGCGAGCATGTGAGCTGGCGGAATCTGGCCGCGATCGGGGGGGCGTTAGCCGGGATGGCCTTAGTGACGTTGTCGCGCCCGGCGGAGAGCGCGTTGATAGGGAATCTGTTGGCGCTTCTGGCGGCGCTTCTGGCATCACTGTTTTCTCTGGCAGCGAGGCGAATCCGCCAGCACACGCATGTCTTGCCGTTTATTTTCGTGGTGAATTGGTCCGGGGCGGTGTTCTTGGGAATTCTGGCGTGGATTTTCGGGATTCCCCTGACCGGATTCACTGATCCTACGTGGGTAGGATTGATCATGCTTGGGCTGATTCCGACATTGATCGGGCATTCGTTGCTGACGTATGCGATCGGACATATGCCGGCGTTTGTGGTGAATGCGGCGATCCTGGGCGAGCCGGTGGGAGCGACGCTGCTCGCGGCGCTGTTCCTGAACGAGTTTCCGAGCGTACAGACGCTGGTGGGGGGAGCGGTTATTGTGGCGTGCGTGCTGGTAATTATTTTTGATAGGAAGCCGGCGGGAGAGCCGGAAGCGGCGTGAAGAAAGGATGAAGGATGAAGGATGAAACAGATGCGAAGATTCGAAGAAACGAAGATGCGAAGAAAGACCATTGAGTAACCCAATGGTCATATCGGTCCAGAATCTCTCGTTCTCGTATGGAGAGCAGAAGGTGCTCGAGGGCGTCAATCTTGATGTGTACAGAGGAGAGTTTCTCGGCGTGATCGGACCAAACGGGGGTGGAAAGACCACGCTTCTGCGGATCCTGCTTGGGCTGGAGGCGGGGCACACAGGGACGGTGAAGGTGTTCGGGGAAACACCGCATGAGTCGCATCGGTGGCGGCAGTTGACGGGGGTGGTGCCGCAAAACCGAGTGTTGCCGCCGCATTTTCCGGTGCTGGCGCGGGACGTGGTCGAAATGGGAACGCAAGTCAGAGGGGCGGCGCCGATGTCCAAAGCGGAACGTCAGCATCGAGTGGACGAGGCATTAGCGTTTGTAGAAGCGACGGAATATGCAGACAAACCGTTGTGGCAGCTCTCGGGAGGTCAGAAGCAGAGAATTTTTGTCGCACGGGCGTTGGCGCTCAAACCGGAACTGTTGCTATTGGATGAACCGACAGTGGGGGTGGATGCGCGCGGACAGGACTTGCTCTTACAATGGATTGTGAATTGGCGGAAGCAGAACCAGATGACGGTCGTGCTGGTAAGCCATGATATCGGAGTGATCGCGCCGTTAGCGGATACGCTTGCCTGTTTGAATGTGCGCGTGCACTATCACGGTCAGCCGGACCGGCTGACGGGAGAAGCAGTCGAGCAGGCCTATGGGTGTCCAGCGGAAGTGCTGTTTCACAGTCACGCGTTTCCGCACCGGGTACTTGAGGAGCATAAGCATTCATGAGCTTTGCCGAACTGTTGACGATTGGATTTGTACAGAGAGCAATCCTCGGGGCGCTGCTACTGGCGATCAGTTGCGGACTGCTCTCGTTTTTCGTGGTGCAGAGAAGGCTCGCGTTTATGGGGCACGGCGTCGCTCACTCGATGGTCGCGGGAGTGGGAATTGCGGTGCTGCTCGATTGGCCGGTGTTCTGGCCTTCGCTGATGGTGGCCGTGCTGGTGGGGGTGGGAGTAGGATGGATCAGCCGGCGCGGACAAGTGGCCGAAGACAGCGCGATTGGAATTACGCTGTCTGCGGCGCTCGCGATAGGACTGGTGCTGGTCTCGCTCAAGCGAGGGTATATTTCGAATCTCGAAGCCTATCTCTTCGGCAGCTTGTTGACGGTGCTGCCGGAAGAGGTGTGGTTATTAGGACTCCTGTGCATCGCGATTGCCGGGCTCTTGGCGTGGAAGTGGCGGATGCTGCTGATGTTCTCCTTCGACCCGGAAGGGGCGCAGGTGGCGGGGTATCCGGTGCATGCGCTGCGCTATGGCTTGCTGCTGGCGCTGGCGGTGATGGTGGCCGTATCCATGAAGATTGTCGGGATTCTGCTCGTCGGGGCTTTTCTCGTGATTCCGGCAGCGGCGGCGGCGTACTGGTCGGCGCGGGCGGGAGTGGTGATTATCTGCGCGGCGCTGATTGCGGCGATTGGAGCGCTCGTGGGGTTGGCATTTTCGCTGACGTTCAATACTCCCGCCGGGGCGGCGATTGTGCTGGCGCTGGTGGCGTTGTTCGCCGTGAGTCGAGCGGTGGGACCGTATAGGACGTAGACCGAAATGGCGCACAGGATTTTGCCCTCCAACCCCCCCTTAGTCCCCCCCGTGAACGGAGGGGAGAAATGAGGAAGAGCCGCCGATCAGAGATGTTCTGGGTCGGCGGTCTTTGCGTGCTGGCGGTGGGAGTATGGATTGCATTTCGATTGCATACGCAGATCGTGATCGAGGATGCGTGGATCACATATCGGTATGCACAGAACCTCGCGCTGGGGAACGGATTTGTTTACAACCTTGGCGAGCGCGTGCTGGGCACAACGTCGCCGCTGTTTACGCTGCTCTTGGCGATGTTGGCAAAGGTGTTTGGCGTTCAGAATCTCCCGATTTTGTCTAATGTGCTGATGATTCCGGCGGGGGTGGGGGCCGGACTGCTCACTTATCTGTTTCTGAAGCGGCTGAATCTTCCAAAGTGGTTGCCGATCTTCTGGCTTGCCGTGTTCTTTCTCCACTTCAACACGATGTGGAGCATGACGGGGGGACTCGAAACGCCACTGGTGATTCTGCTGATGGCGGCGTCGCTCTATGCACTGGCAAAACAGAAGGCAGCGTGGGCGGCAGTGTGGGCGGCGCTGCTCGTGCTCACGCGGATTGACGGGGCGATCTGGAGCGCGGGAATCTTCGGGCTCATCATGCTCTATCATCGGCGTGAGTTGTGGAAAGTACTGCTGGTGGGAGTCGTCATAGTGGGGCCGTGGGTGGTGTTCGCGACTTGGTATTTCGGCAGCCCGATTCCGAATACGGTGATCGCGAAGAGCCTCATCGGGCAGATGGACGACTACTCGAGCAGCATCACGATGGTGTCGTACTTCGGCTGGGTGCTGCTCTATTTGTCACGGATTTCGCCATTCGGACGGATTGCCGGATTCGGGTTCTATTTATTAGGCGGATGGGCAATCTTCCGGCGGTACAAATCACCACTCTTAATATGGCTGTTCCTGTTTCCGTTTGCCTTTGGATTGGCGTATTATCTGGGTCACGCGCCGAAGTTTCCGTGGTATTTGCTCCCGCTAAGTTGGGCGGGGATGATTGTGGGGACAATTGGGATTTGGGAAGCAGGGCGGATTCTGCGAGAAATAGCTCCGCAAGATCTTGCCACACCAGCACGAGTAAAGTGGGCGGTCGCCTTGTTTTTCATGGTGTATGGGATGGCGCTCTTCAATCGGGGTGTGACTACGACATCCTTCCATTATCACTGGCAGAAGGCGGAAAGCAATGTGCGGATCGAGCTGGGGCTGTGGTTGAAAAACAGCACGTCTCCGGATGCGACGGTACTGATGGAGGCGATCGGTTATCAGGGGTATTTCTCGGAGCGGCGCATTGTGGATCTGGCGGGGTTGGTCAGTCCGCAGGTGGTCAAGTGGCACCGGGAGAGCAGCTCGAACGCAGAGACGTTCTACAAGATTTTGCAAAATGAGCAACCCAATGCGATTGTGCTGAGGTCGTATGAGGCGGATGAGAACAAGCACTTTTTCGGTGGTGCGCTATTCGACAATGAGCAGGAGCGAGAGTTTTTTCGGAACCACTATCGCGAGGTCAAGCGATTTGCGAGTCAGGATCCGATTCTAAATAATTGGCTGTTCCGGCTAACGGTCTTCAACCGTACCGATTCGACATTCAATTGACGCGTCTTGAGACTTAGTGCTTGTCTCAAGCGGCAGAAATAGAGATCGAAAAAGCGCAGTCATTGCTGACTGCGCTTTTGCATTCTGCGAATTCTGATACTACTCCGTGATGGCGGGCTATCTGCGCTGCACCGCTTGACTGCTGTCGGCGTCGTCCACCGAATCGGCCACGCTGCCGCGCTTGGAGAAGAGAATGGCACCGACCAGTATGGCGAGGGCCGCGAAGACAACGAAGTAGCGCGCGGGGTCATCGGCGAGGGCCACGGTACTCGGAGCGATAAGAATCGCGACGAGGTTCATCACCTTAATCATCGGATTAAGCGCGGGACCGGCAGTGTCTTTCAACGGATCGCCGACGGTGTCGCCGATGACGCCGGCCTTGTGCGCTTCGGAACCCTTGCCGCCGAGGTAACCATCTTCAATCATTTTCTTGGCGTTGTCCCATGCGCCACCGGTGTTGGACATGAACACCGCCATGAGCTGTCCGGCGAGAATCGCACCGGCAAGGAAGCCACCCAAGGCATAGGCGCCCATGGCAAAGCCAACGAAGATTGGAGCGAATACTGCGAGCAGACCGGGGCCGAGCAGCTCTTTCTGCGCGGCGGCGGTGGAGATGGCCACACAACGGGCGTAATCCGGCTTGCCCTTTTCGCCGATGCCCTTGTACTCCCAGATGCCGGGAATCGTGCGGAACTGACGGCGAACTTCTTCCACGAGCAGCACGGCTGCGCGAGACACGGCGCGAATCGCCATCGAAGAGAAGAGGAAGGGGATTGCGCCGCCGATCAGCAGCCCGACAAAGACGTCGGGAAGATTCACCTGAATATTCTTCACAAGAATCTCAGGATCCCTTACGGCGACCGTGTCAATATACGAGCGATAGAGAGACACCGCGGCGATCACGGCGGTGGCAATGGCGAAGCCTTTGGTGAGCGCTTTCGTGGTGTTGCCGACCATATCCAAACGGGAGACGATGTTATGCGCGGCTTTGTTTTCGGTGCCGTCTTCGTTTTTCAGCGCGCCGGACATTTCGAAAATGCCGTTGGCGTTGTCAGAAATCGGCCCGTAGGTGTCCATCGCGAGGACGTAGCCCGTGGTGGCGAGTAAACCGAGACCGGTGAGCGCGATCGCATAGGCGGCCATGGCGGGATTGTGAAAGAGCAGGAACGCGCCGAAGATCGTCGCTGCAATAGAGACAATGCCCCAGACCGATGATTCCAGACCTTCCGCGAGACCGGTGAGCAGCAGCGTGGCCGGGCCGGTCTTGGCAGCGGCGGCAATCTCCTTTACGGGCTTGTGCTCGACCGCCGTGAAGTATTCCGTGATCTTGCCAATGACCTGCGTGAGAATAATCCCAAAGAAGGTGGCGAGGAAAGAGAGCCACCAGAACTTGCCCAGCACGTCCGCGAGTGTGGAGTCCGCACCGGGAGGAATCGAGGGCAAGACGTCGGGGTTGAAGACCCAATAGGAAACAACGAGGAAGCCGATCGAGGCGATGATCGCAGAGATGAAGAAGCCGGTGTTGATCGGCGTCATCGGGTTCATTTTGGGATCATCCTTGCCCTTCACCGAAAGCACGCCGATGATCGAAGCAACCACACCGACGGCGCGGACAAGCAAGGCGTAGATGACGAGCTTCAACGTAAAGACAGCCGTGTAAGAGCCTGCGGTCATCATTGCGCCGAAGCCGGAATTTTGCAGCGTGGCCCCGACGGCGGCGGCGAGAATGATCGCGGCCACCAGCGTGACTTCATAGGATTCGAAGACGTCCGCGGCCATACCGGCACAGTCGCCGACGTTGTCACCGACGTTGTCGGCGATGGTGGCAGCATTGCGAGGATCGTCTTCCGGAATGCCGGCTTCAACCTTACCAACGAGGTCCGCGCCGACGTCAGCAGCTTTGGTGAAGATACCGCCGCCGACACGCATAAAGAGCGCGGCGAGCGAGCCACCGAAGCCGAAGCCGACCAGCACGAACATCGCATTCTCCTGGAAGATCATAAACGTGATGGTCGCGCCGAGGAGACCGAGACCAACCGTGAACATGCCCGAGACCGCGCCGGCCTGAAAGGCGATTTCGAGGGCGCGCTTGAAACTCGAAAGAGCGGCATTGGCCACGCGCACGTTGCCGCGGACAGCGACACCCATGCCGACATAACCCGCAAGATAGGAGGCGGTCACACCGAGGAGGAAGGCGATCGCGACACCGAAACCGAGCGTGGTTTCTTCACCGGGAAGGATCTCTGCGTACTGCGCGCGATAGAGGAAGAAGAGGCCGGCTCCGATGAGTATGACCAGCGGGGTCATGGTCTTGACCTGACGCGCGAGGTAGGCCATCGCGCCTTCTTGTACCGCGGCCGCCACGCTCTGCATCCGTTCGCTGCCGGGATCGGTATTGACGGTTTTTCTCCACCAGTACGCGCCGAAGCCCAACGCCACGAAGGCGCCGGCCAGCACGATGTACAGCGGGAGCCAGGCATCGGGGCCGAAGGGCAATTGGATGGCCTCACCGCCGTGATGCCCATTGGGGATGGCTTCCATATGCGGAGAGGAGGGGTTGGCGATAGAGGTGCTGCCGTACTGTCCGGTTTGCGCGAACAGTTTCGGTCCGGCGATGATCAGAGCGGCAAAGCCGATGACGATCAGGGCGAGCACCCAGGTCTTCAGCTTGCGACCGTGCCGGAAGGTCAATGAGCGGTTCCGGTGTTGAGACGCCATAGTGTGGGGTTGGTCCTGGTTACGGGTGGTATCTTCAGTTTAGATGAATCGGGGGGCGGGGAGAGAATTGGGCAACATTGGGTAAGACGCTCGCGGACAAAATATCGTGTCTTTTTTCTTGACTTTCACTAACGAAATCGGTTACTTCAAAAAACTCTCAATTTTCTTGATATTCAAGCACTTAAAATATTATGAAAACACTAATATACAACATCCTACTCTAAAGATCAAGCGAAAAAGCTCACAAAGTTAACTTGGTTTGGGGTTTCGGCAACTTTTTCAGGAGGACACTATGAAATCGCACACAGTTGGCTGGATGCTCTTCGTGGTCTTGTTATCAGCAAATTGCCCGGCACAGCCGATCGGAGAGGTTGACACGGCCGGAACGACGTATTCCGGATCCCAGCACAGTGGTACGTGTGGGCGCATGGCGAGCGAAGATGCAGAGGGATGGGTACATGTCGTGTGGATGAATGCGCTGACAAGTAATTTGTCCGCCAGACATGTCTATTACAACGTGTGGGATCCGGGAGTAGGGGACTTTGCGCAAGGCGCCGGGGTTCAAATTGATGCAAGCACCAGAGCCGGGTACGTGACACAAGCAACCAGTTCGAGTGGATGGTGTTTTCCTGCGTTTCACGCCATCGCACCAAACGATCCCTTTTCTCACGCGTGTGCGGCCATCGATTTCATTTCTCGTGCGGGAGCCTTCACTAACAACTGCCCCGCCTGGTTATATGAGGGTAACGAGGCGCTGCCCATTGACTTTCCGAAAATCGCTCTGGCGACGGATAGTGCATTACACATGGTGAGCATGGAACTTTTTATGGGCGATCCATCTTGGGGCCGGATCTACTACTCAAGGGGCCGTCCTGTGTTTTTCGATGGTTTTGGCGATCATATTGAATGGCAAGTTGTTGCGGGAGTGGATCAGGAATTTCTGCCGCTCGATACGTCTGCAGTCATCGCACACGACGTGGCTTGTTCCCCAACGGGGAACCGGGTGGCTGCAGCATACATCCGGACAGTCACGGCTTACAATGACAGTGTTCCGGGGCCGGATCAGGATGTGTTTATGCGCGTGTCCGAGGACGGTGGGTTGACCTGGGATCCTGCGATCAATATCACGCAGTTCATTCCACCGGATAACGGATGTTTCGACGGCGGCGGGGACTGGGAATGCTGCAACCGCGATACCCTGAGACCTTACTTCGATCTAAGCATTCTAATTGATGATCTGAATGTGATTCACGTTGCTTTCACGTCGGTGTTCTACCGTCATTGGGTAAACGGCGAGGTGGCAGATGAACAGACGCCGCAAGCGGCCAGAATCTGGCATTGGTCGGAGAGCAGCGGCGAGTTCAGTCTCGTTGCGGAACGCTGGCAGCCGGAAGTTGTTCGTACCTTGCCGAATACCAACGCGATGGTGTGCCGGCCAAGCCTTTCGCGGAATACGACGAATGGCGACCTCTACTGCTCGTATCTGCAGTTCGACAGTGCGGAGTATTCTCAATCCGACCGGATGAATGCGGACGCGTTTGTGAGCGTTTCGACGAACAACGGAGCCGACTGGTCGGTCGGTGCCAACGTGACCAACAGCTCACCCGAGACGGTTCCGGCCGGTCCGGGGCAGAATCGAAGTGAAATGGATGCCACGCTGCCGTTGCTCTCGAGCGATACTCTGGCCTTGTTCTACGAGTTTGATTATGATGCCGGGGCGGGCGACAGCCCCACGTTGAAAAAGATGCTGTTGCAGCACGTTCCGACGTCTGCCATTCCGGTCACACCTCTGATGCCCGACGCGGAGCTGCATGTCGAGGTTGTGCCGTGCGGGGAGTCCGCTGATGACGGCGCAGGACTATTGCCACGAGATGTGCGCCTGAGTGCTTATCCGAATCCCTTCAATGCCTCGACAACGATTCGGATGGAACTTCCTTCCGAGATGGACATCTCGGTGAAAGTGTATGATCTGATGGGTAGGGAGGTTGAGACCCTTTTTGCGGGACGAGTCATGGCTGGTGAGCGGAAAGTGATGTGGACGCCGAGAATGTCGTCCGGATTGTACTTTATCCGTTTGCAGAACGGAGCACATTGGCAAACGCAGAAACTCATGTTCCTTCGATAGTCCGAGATGCTTTGAACTGAACAACCTCTGATGGGAGAACATTATGAAGTGGCTACGGTACTTGCTGCTGCTTCTGCCGATGACGGTCATCGCTCAGCCGATCGGAGAGGTGGACACGGCGGGGACGACGTGGTATGACCTTCAGCACAACGGGTCGTGCGGGAGGATGGTGGCGGTGGATGACGAGGGATATGTGCATGTGGCGTGGATGAATGGGATGAGCAACTGGCAGCGGCATGTCTTTTATAATGTGTGGGATCCGGCGACGCATGAATTTATCTTGTCAAACGGAGTGCAGGTGGACGCGGGCTCACGTTCGGGATATGTGACATTAGACTGTACGCCAGATGGGTACGCGGTGCCCTTTTTTCATGTCGGATCGAGCGAGTACAATGTTACTGCTTGCTGTGACTTCTTGCCGAGGAGCGGCTCATTCTACTGTACAAATGTCGGGAGTCAAGGTCTGTGGGCTCATGGAGCGCTGGACATCGCGAACGGTCTGCACATCATGGCCACCGTCATTGACCTTGATCCCCCATACACTTATCCCTTGTCGTACATTCGCGGCCAAGCCGATTGCGCCAATCAGAATGGCATTGTCTGGGATGAGCCGGTATTCTTTGATTCAGTGACCACGCTATCTCAGGTGATCGCCACCTCGCGTCATAGTGTGCGGATCGCGGCGGGGTGGTCACACCCGCGAGGTCTTGAGAACCAACTTGACAACGACCTATTTATTAGAATCTCCGAGGACGGCGGCGATAACTGGCAACCCGCGCTGAATGTAACGCAATTCCTGGCCGGAGACTCGGCGTGCTGCGATACCGCAGTCAACCCGCTTTCCTGCATCGGTGATACACTTCGCGTTTACACCGACGCAAGTCTGCTATTCGATGAGAATGATGTGCTTCATGCGGCTTTCACGGCGCGGACATATTATGATTGGGCGATTTGCGGTGGCGAATCATATTCATGGATTGACCAGGCCGGCATCTGGCACTGGAGCGAAGCGACGGGGGGATACTCGCTGATTGCCTCGGCGTTTTACTTTCAGACCATTGATAACGGCACTATGATTGACGATGGTGTATGGCAGACAAATGTGCAGCGGCCCTGTCTGGCCATGGACACAACAACCGGTTATCTGTATTGTGCCTACATGCAGTACGACTCAAACTGCTATTCCGACGTCGGCTATCCGATGGCGGATGTGTTCATTTCGGTTTCGACCGACAACGGCGCGCGATGGAGCGTGGGCACAAATGTGACGCACACGTGTCCGGGCGAGAACATTCCGGCGCCGGGAAGCATGCACGAACGCGAGCCGACTCTGGATGAGGTTGTGTCGGACGGCTGTCTGCACCTGTTCTACGAGCAGGATCACGATGCCGGAAGTTACGTTTATCAGGAAGGACAGCCCACGATGAACGAGATGCTTTATCAGCGCATTCCGGTGGATTCCATTCCGACGACTCCGCTCGTGCCGAATTATCCGCTGCATTACGACTCCACGGGCTTTGTGAAGGCTGGCGAGCACGCGGCATCCGTTCCGCAGGCAATTAAGCTCGAGGCGGCGTATCCAAATCCATTCAACAGTTCAACGACAATCAAGTTTGACCTGCCGCGTCGGATGACTGTAGAGTTGACCATCTTTGATCTGCTGGGGCGGGAAGTGACAACGCTGCACCGCGGAATGATGAGCGCCGGGCAGCATCAACTGACATGGTCGCCGAATGTCGGATCGGGGGTTTACTTCTTGCGGTTGAAAGCCGGAACACACATCCGGTGCGAAAAACTCATGTTCCTTCGATAGTCTGAGTTGCTTTGAACTGAATAACCTCTGAAGGGAGAACATCATGAAGTGGCTAAGGTACTTGTTACTGCTGCTGCCGATGACGGTTGTCGCCCAGCCGTGGGAACGCTATTTTCAAGCTGGTACAACTTACACCGGATACCAGCATAATGGATCATGCGGGCGGATGATCGGGCTGGACGATGAGGGTTACGTGCATGTCGTCTGGATGAACGGCCTGACCTCATCGCTCCAGCCGCGGCATGCGTTCTACAACGTCTGGGATCCGACTTTAGACGAGTTCTCGCTTGCGAATGGGGTTCAGATCAATGCTTCGCCGCGGGCGGGATATGTAACACTTGCTGTAGCACCTGATGGATTCGGTTTTCCCTGCTTTCATGAGAGCATGGAAGAAGCGCATACGGCGGCGGCGATTGATTTTTTACCACGTTCGGGAGCGTTCACCACCTCGCAACCGGCATGGATGTATGAGAACGGGCAAGTGATCAGCAACATCTGGCCGATGATTGCACGCTCGATGGATGGAAAACTGCAGGTGATTAGTACCGAGAATGTCCCCGGCGGACAATTGCCCATGCGCATCTTCTATTCCCGCGGCAACCCGGAATTTGAAGAGGGCGAGTTCGGGCTGGACATAAGCTGGGAAGGGGTCGCGCCGGAACCCAATACGGACTGCGCATTGGTGGACACGACGTGCGTGCTCGCCACGACAATCGCGGCTTCTCCGGTGAGCAATCGCATCGTAGTCGCGTGGCTGCGGCCGCGCGTGATGGCAAATGCCGATAGCGACCGCAATGACAACGACCTCTATGTGAAATTCTCGGAGGATGGCGGAGTCAACTGGTCAGCGTCGCAGAACTTAACGAACTTCATTCCGGCGGATCAAGCATGCTACGACGAATATGGAGATTGGCGCTGCTGTTCGCGGGATACGATCCGGCCTTACCGTGATATGAGCTTGCTGTTCGATTACGCGGGGATGCTGCACATCGCGTTTACCACCGTGGCGCGCTATCAGTGGATGGATACGCTCGCGGGGCCGTTTGTGCAGCCAACCAAATCGCAAATCTGGTACTGGCGGGAAAGCACGGAGGACTTTCGACTGGTAGCAGAAAGTTGGATCGAGGACTCGCTCTTGACCTCGCTGCAGCAGTTGCCCTCCGGGCGTGCCATGGTCGAGCGTCCGTGTCTCGCGCAAAGTTCGAACTCCATCTTCTGTTCCTACATCCAATATGACACCTCACTCTATTCTGCGGCAGGATTTCTGAATGCGGATCTATTCATCGCCAGACTAGACGACGAAGCAACAGCATGGAGCGTCGGCACGAATGTGACCGTCACTCCGCCCACACAGGTTCCCGCGCCGCCCGGAGAGAGCCAGAGTGAGACCGATGCGACTATGGCCGAGCTGACGTCGTTCGTGGACGGCACGGAAATGCTGAACACTTTCTACGAACTGGACGTGAATGCGAACGGCGGTGCTTCCGGAAGCGTCGTCAACGACATGATTCTGAACCAGATCGAGATTGACGACATTGCCGCGCAGCCGACGATGCCAGCGCGGGCATTTCATGTGGTGGAGCAACCGTGTACCAATATTTCTACCCTGAATCCTTCACCAGTGCCGGGCAATCTGTCACTTTCGGCATACCCAAATCCATTTAACGGCACGCTGACGTTTTCGTATGAATTGCCTGCGACAGGAATTGTGGAACTGGTCGCGCATGATATTCTCGGGAGAGAAGTCGCCTTGCTCTATCGCGGGACGCAGACAGCAGGAACGCACACGTCAACATGGAATCCGCAGCGAGTGGCGTCGGGGATCTACTTCATTCGGCTGGCAGCGGGGCATGAGGTACGTACGCAGAAGGTCATGTACTTGAAATAGGCCAGGAGGCCAGCCATGATTCGTTGGGCGATGATTCTGATGAGCCTGATCGCCGCGGAGCGCGCGCAGGGCACGTTTTCGATTGTGGCGGTGGATACGGTCACGCGGGAGGTCGGCGGAGCGGGAGCATCGTGCATCGCCAACAGCGTGATCATCAACGATCTGCATATTGATCTTGGCGCGATTCACACGCAGGCGCTCTACCTGCAAGGCAATCAAAACTATGCGCGAGCCCTGATGGATTCCGGCGTCGCACCCGAGGACATCATTGATTCGCTGGTGCTGCATGATGCCGGCAATAATCCCGCCGTTCGCCAGTATGGGCTTGTGGACTTGGTTGACGGAGGCCGCAGCGCGGGCTATACCGGAACGGGCTGCACGCAATGGGCCGGGCACATCGCAGGCGCGAATTACGCCATTCAAGGCAATATCCTGCTCAGCCAACAGATTGTGGATACGATGGAGTACGCCTTCACGCACACGGAGGGCGAGTTGTCGCGCCGCCTGCTGGCCGCGCTGCAAGCGGCAAAGGTTCCGGGTGCGGACACGAGATGCTTGCCCGCCGGAAAGTCGGCGATCTCTGCTTTCTTGAGAGTGATCCGAGTGGGTGACAGCCCGCAGGATCCGTACTGCAACTTGAACGTACCCAATACGCAGGGGAGCACGGATCCGATTGACGTGCTGACCGGACGATTTGAGGAGTGGCTGGACACGCTGGCAACGAGCGCCGATCCGTTTCTGAGCGATGTCACGATCAATCGTGATTCAATCCTCGCGAACGGAGCGGACACCACATTGATCCGGATCTGGCCGCGCAATAACCGGAATCTGTTAATCGGCCCCGATGTGAGCCTTGTGCTCTGGACGTCATTGGGAGCCTCGACCAGCGAGCCGGCGTTCAATGACGACAGCAGCTACACGGCAGTATTGACTTCGCTGCCTACTCCGCTTGCTGACACGCTCCATGTGTATTGCCTAAGCGGCGAGCGGGACGGCGAACTTGCCGATCATCCTGTGGTTCATTATATTGAGGAATCCGCGGCGAACAATCCTGCTCAGCCGCGCGACTTCGGACTTCTTGAGGTCTATCCGAATCCGTTCAATGCGACGGCGACGATTCACTTCACGCTACCGCATGCGGGCGGAGTCACATTGTCACTGTATGACCTGACCGGGCGCAAGGTGCAGGACATCGTGAGTAGTTCGTTGACCTCGGGAGAGCATGTTGTCACTCTCGAAAGCAAGCGCCTTCCGTCGGGAATCTACTTTGTTTCTTTGCACGCGTCTTCCTTCATCTTCACCGAAAAAATCCTCCTGCTGAAGTGACTTCCCCGATTGTCGAGTTGATCAACGTTTCCACCGGTTTCGGCGGAACGCCGCTCTTGCGCGGTGTTTCGCTCGTTGTCGGTAAGGGTGAATTAGTCGTGATCGAGGGGGCGACCGGTTCCGGCAAGACCACGCTCGTGCGTCTTTTGTTAGGCGCGCAGCCGGTGCAGGCGGGCACGGCGCGAGTGCTCGGAGTTGATCTGGCACGGGCTAATGCGGCGACGACTACCGATCTGCGTCGCTCGGTGGGAATTATTTTTCAGCATCCGCGGTTTCTCGATCAGGAATCGGCGTTAATGAACGTGACGGTGCCGCTGGCGATCGCGGGAATGGAGGGAGCCAAGATGCGCGCGGTGGGGACGAGGGCCTTAATGGACGCGGGATTATCGCCAAGTGCGCGGAAACAACCGGCGCAAATGTCGGGCGGAGAGCAGGCGCGACTACAAATTGCGCGGGCGCTGATTCATCGCCCGCAACTCGTGTTAGCGGATGAGCCGTTCGCGCATCTCGATCCGGAATCGGCGGAAGCGGCGGAGGAATTGCTGCGCACTGCATTTGAGCGGGGAACGACCGTGATCCTCACGACGCATCGTCCGACCTCCCTCGCCGAGCGCGCGAGGAAACTGCGATTGGAAGAGGGAGTATTGCGCGGATGAGCCGATTTGGATTCAGTCTTCGGTTAGGTCTTGGATTGTTGCGCTCGCGGCCTACGTTGACGCTTTTGGCGGTTCTGCTCCTGACACTTGGAGTGTCCGTGCTCTCGGTGATTGGAGCCGCACGATACCTGTTGCATACTGCCCAGGTTGAAGTACTTGCCGCGCCGACGCTGGAATTAGAACTGGCCAGCTCGGATCCGCGGATTTACGCTGAGATTATGTCACGCGTTGAGGAGTGGCCGAGCGTCACGGGGGTGAGCTATTTGTCGCCGGAGCAGGTGCTCAGCGAGATCCAAGTCGTGGCCGGGGACAGCGTCGGCGCGATGCTTGGCTCAAATCCGTTTCCACCGTTATTGCGGGTCCGGTGCTCGGAAACAAATAAGACTAAACTGGACAGTCTAATTTCAGTGGCGCGACAGTGGCCCGAGGTCACAGCGGTTGTGTTTCCGCGACAGGTGTGGGATGACCTTGCCAAGTTGGCGAGCAAACTTGACCGATGGTTGTGGCTCGCCGCGCTGCCGCTGCTCATGCTGACGCTGGTGCTTGCGGCGCTATGTCTGCGAGCGCAGGTACGGAATCGCGCCACCACGTGGGAGTTTTTGAGTTTACTCGGCTTGTCGCGCTCATCAATTTCGATGGCGCTTTTGACTCAACAAATCATAATTGGAATCCTGGCGGGGCTGTTCACGGCGAGCGTGGTTTGGGGGGCGACATATGCCTTTCAATGGCTGTTGCTCCGTGATCTCGCTCTGCCACCGCTGTTCCTCCTCGCCGCTATCTCTTCCCCGATTCTCCTCGCCCTCCTCGCTGGTCTTGCATCCCGCCCAATGCGCCAGTGAACGCTCTCGTTTGCTTCCGTTGCTTCACCTGGAACCCTCGATCTTGGTCTTGAGTTACGGAAGTGCACGCCACCGCCAAGAACTAAGCTCATATTGAATCAATAGTTTACAATTTACATAGGGCTAATTGAGCGTACGTATTCCGCTTTCTTCGGCAGGTCTCTTAAAGTGCTGTTATTAAAAGAAATTAATTGGTCAGGCGCGGCTTGACAATGGGGGTAAAAGTGCGTATTATTAAAGGTTATGAAAAAACCGACCCCTTCGGCTGTTTTCATTGATTGGTTTTGAGTCGGGATAGATGAGATTATCGCGAATCGCATGAATTTTCCCAAATGAGTGGCGTGCCGAATCTGACCCTTCGTGAACGCGAAATCCTGCGCGCTGTCGTGCAGCATTTTGTATTGACGGCGACCCCGGTCGGCTCGCGCCAGCTATCCCGCAAACAGAGCCTGGATCTCTCGCCGGCGACGATTCGCAATGTGATGGCGGATCTCGAGGAAATGGGGTTGCTTTGCCATCCGCATACCTCGGCGGGGCGCGTACCTTCGGATTTGGGGTACCGGCTGTACGTGGATGACTTGATGGAGTCGCAGGAGCTGTCGAACGAAGAGCGCGACGCCATCGAACGCGAACTCGACGGTGCGTCGCCGGAGCTGGATGACTTGATGGCGGTCACGGCGCGCGTGCTTTCGTCGGCTTCGAAACTACTGGCGATCGTCATGATCCCGGCGCTTGACGACGCGATTCTCGATCGTATCGAATTAGTGCGACTGGCCGATCATCGCGTGCTGGTGGTGATCTCGCTGCGATCAGGCCCGATCAAAACGATCATGGTGGAAGTGGATCACGCGCTGGGGGAAGAGCAGCTGCGGATCACTGCGCAAGCTCTCAACAGCCGGTTGTCGGGATTGACATTGCATCAGGTGCGTGCGCAAATCGGCGAGCGGATTTCGCAGATGCCGACCGCTCATGCCGGGCTGGTGCGTTTTTTTATGGACTCAGCAGACCGTCTTTTCAGCTTCGCGGATCGTGATGAAGTGATGATTGGCGGCCGGGCGCAGGTGCTCGCGCAGCCGGAATTCTCCGATCCGCAGTCCATGCGCGGCATCATCGAATTAATCGAAGACAAGGACATTATCGTCCATCTTCTGCAGAGCCAGCCGGTGGAACATGTGAGCATTTCGATCGGCGGAGAGAATCCGGATTGGCGCGCCAAGGATCTGTCGGTGCTGACGTCCTCCTATCAAGCGGCTACACGTGCCGGCAAAGTCGGGGTGATCGGGCCGAAGCGCATGGATTACGGCAAACTTAAAAGTCTTGTGGAATTTACCGCTCGCATGATCAATCGCCGCCTGGAAGGCGGCACAATGCTCAAGTAATGCCGATGATGACAGACGAAACTACAACCACAAACTCCGACAAAGTTATTTCCACGAACGGTGGTCAGGAGAGTGCGAAGGCGGAACCGCAAAAGGATTCTTCGACTGAGCTGGATACGACGCGCGCGGAAGCGAACGAGTGGCGCGAGAAATATCTACGATTACTGGCGGAGTTCGATAATTTCCGCAAACGGATCCGGCAGGACACGGAGCAGCAGCGCAACTTCGCCGCGGAGTCGGTGATCGTGCCGCTGCTGCCGATCATTGACGATTTGGACCGCATGCTGGCCACGGGCGCAGACGCGGAGGATCCGTATCGTCGCGGAGCGGAGTTGATACGCGAGAAGCTGCACTATCTGCTCAAATCGCGCGGGGTGGTTCCGGTGGAAAGCCTCGGCGCGCCGTTCAATCCCGAAGAGCACGACGCGCTGCTGATGCGGCCGACGAGCGATTTCCCGGCGGGCACCGTGCTGGAAGTGATCGTTCCGGGCTATCGTCAGGGCGACCGCATGATCCGCCATGCCCAGGTGGTCGTGTCCGAAGCGCCGTCCACCGTGACCGCCGACGATCCATCCCCGAATTCAGTCTCCTAACACGTCCTCTGCCCGGTGCGATGAAAATGACGCATCGGTCTCCGATTCAAACGAATGACCACTCCACGCGATTACTATGAACTTCTGGGGGTGAACCGCGACGCGACGCCGGAGGATATCCGCAAGGCCTACCGGAAGCTCGCGATGCAGCATCACCCGGACCGCAACAAGGGCGATGCCGCCGCCGAGGAGAAATTCAAGGAGGTGGGCGAAGCGTACGCCGTGCTTTCCGATCCCGACAAACGCGCGCGCTATGATCGCTTCGGTCATGCGATGGCTGGCAGGCCGCACGGGGGAGGCATGGGCGGGCAAGGCGGTTTTGGGGGATTTGAATTCGATCTTTCGGACGCGCTGCGGCAGTTTATGGAGGGCGGCCTCTTTGGCGGCGCGCAATTCGGCGGACGCGAATCGAGGGGCGGCGGCAGCGCGCGCTTACGCGGCAACGATTTGCAGGTGCGCATTCCGCTCACTCTGGAAGAGATTGCCACCGGAGTCAAGAAGCGTCTGCGCGTGAAGCGGATGGTGCGCTGCCCGGAATGTAGCGGCAAGGGAGCGAAGTCTGGAACAGCGCCGAAGACCTGCGCGACCTGCAAGGGTCGCGGCGAAGTGCGCTCCGCGCAGAATACAATTTTCGGCCAATTTCAGACTGTGACAACGTGTCCGCAGTGCCACGGCGAAGGGACGATCATTGCTGATCCTTGTCCCGGCTGCAAAGGGGATGGGCGCGTGCGCGAAGAGGCCGAAGTCACCGTGGACATTCCCGCGGGAGTTTCGTCAGGACAATACATGACGCTGCGCGGTCAGGGCAACGCGGGGCCGCGCGGAGGTCCGGTAGGAGATCTGATTGCGATTTTCGACGAGAAGCCGCATGAGTATTTCGTGCGCGACGGCGACAATATTCTCTATTCGTTAACGTTGACAATCCCGCAGGTCATATTGGGCGATGAAGTCGAAGTGCCGACGCTTGGCGGTCGCGCGCGGTTGAAGATTGAGCCGGGCACGGAACCGGGAAAGACTTTACGGATGCGGGGCAAAGGGCTGCCGTCCTTGAACGGACATCGGGCGGGAGATGAACTCGTCGAAATTCAGGTGCATGTGCCGAATCGCCTGACTTCGCGGGAGCGGGAGCTGATGCAGGAAATGAAGCAAAGCGAGAACTTCAAGCAGGCTCCGCAAACGAAGGGATTCTTCAGCCGAATGAAAGAGAACTTTCGTTCCTGATGCTGCAACTTGATCTTCGCCGCAATTCGTTGCTTTGGCTGCTCGGTCTGACGTTCGTGATCGGCATCGCCGTGGAGATGCCGCGCGTCCTGTTTCATCGTCCGGTTGAGTTTCCCGGATTGGTGGTGGAGAACGACGCGGCCGCACAGTCGCTGCGGCGTATGGCGGACTCGATCATGCAGGTGCGGACGGCGGCGGCGAGCGCACCGATCAACATCAATACCGCATCCGCTCTGGAACTTGAACAGCTTGATGGCGTCGGTCCGGTGCTCGCCCGACGAATTGTGGATTACCGCGAGCAGCACGGACCGTTTTCAAGTGCAGATCAACTCGACAACGTGAGCGGTATCGGGCCGAAGCGACTCGCCGCGATGCGCGAGCGCTGCATCGTCGAGGAGTGAAGGATTTGTTGAACGCCCGCCGCGGCGAATCTTGATCTGCGCGGCATTCGAGCTTTTCACATAAACCTCCGGGGGACTCTCATGGCTGTCCGCTTGTCATCCGGCTCCCGCCGAGCATCTCATCCGGCTGAACTTCGTCCTACCGCCGGGCGCACGCTTGAATCCGTTTTTGGCATGTTGAATGGTGAAGTGGAAGGGCGGCGCGTCCTCGATCTCTTTTCCGGTATCGGATCTTATGGCATTATGGCCCTGCGCCGCGGTGCGGACCTGGCTGTGTTTGTGGACAATTCTCGCGAAGCGGAGAAGCGGGTGGATCGCGCGCTCAAGCAGTATCATCTAGAACCTCACGCGCTGGTGTTTCGGGAGGAGGTCTCGCATTTCCTGCACGCGCCCGAGCGCTGGGAAGAGCCGTTCGACATTGTATTTGCCGATCCGCCGTATTCCGATTACAATCCCGGCCCGGTGATTGAGCATATTCTGGAATCGGGAATGCTGGCGCATGGCGGCGTGCTGGTGTTTGAGCACTCGCGGCGGAACGCGCCGCCGGAATTGCCCTTTCTGAAATTGCGCAAGTCGCGCGTCTTCGGTGAAACGACGGTCTCGATTTGGGACTACGAGTGAACGCGATTGAGGTGAACGGTCTGCGCAAGGCGTTCGGCGCCGTCGAGGCGCTGCGCGGCGTGGACCTGCACATCCGGCAAGGCGAATTCTACGGCCTGCTCGGGCCGAACGGCGCCGGCAAGACAACGCTCTTGCGTATTCTCTCGGGGTTGTTGCGAGCGGACGGGGGCAACGCATCCATTCTTGGGCACCGCGTGCCGTCCGTGGATGCGGGACGACAGCTCGGAGTCGTGCCGCAGGAGATTGCGCTCTATGACATGCTCTCTGCGCGGAAGAATCTGGAGTTATTTGGCGCAGTGCAGGGGCTTTCCGGACGTGATCTCGTCAAGCGGGTCGAGGCGGCGCTGAAGATTGTGGAGTTGGAGGACGCACAGAATCGCCGCGTGAAGACGTTTTCCGGCGGGATGAAGCGGCGATTGAATCTGGCGGTGGGGCTGCTGCACGATCCGCCGGTGCTCCTGCTGGATGAGCCGACGGTGGGCGTGGATCCGCAATCGCGCGCAAAGATCTTTGTGTTGCTGCGCGAGTTGCACGCTGCGGGCAAGACCATCGTTTACACGACGCATTACATGGAAGAGGCGGAGCAGCTCTGCGAACGCATCGGAATTATTGATCACGGACGGGTGCTTGCGGAAGGAACACTCACGGAGCTGTTTGGGTTAGTGAGTATCACTCGCTTCGTCCGCGTTTTTCTGCCGGACGCTTCGGCCGCGCAGCCGGTGGCGGGGGCGGAGATGGTTCGCGACAGCGATCACGTGGACTACGTGCCGCACTCAACGATAACAATCGGAACGCTGGTTTCACAAATTGAGCAGAGCGGGCTTCAGGCGGAGCGAATGGAAATTGTCGGGCCAAATTTGGAAACGCTCTTTTTGCAACTGACCGGCAAGGAGCTGCGCGACTGATGCGCCGCATTGCCGTGCTTATTGGGAAAGATTTTGCGATTTTCCTCGCCGATCCGGTCGCGATCGGCCTTGGGTTCGTGGTGCCGTTGGTGATGATTTTGGTTTTCGGATTCGTGTTCGGCGGTAGCGGCGGGAGCATCGGCGAAGTGGACGTACTGGCTGTGAATCAGGACACGGGACCGGCAGGACGAAGACTGATTCGGGACCTCGACGCTCTGAAAGAGCTTCACATTCTCCAGAGTGTTGGCAAGGATTCGGTTCGTCTCGACAGTGCCACGACGCGCCGGCGGGTAGAGCAGGGGAAGAGCAGCGTTGCGATTATCATTCCGCAGGATTTTTCGAGCGGCTTGAAGCAGGGCGAAGTGCGGTTGACGCTGCTGCGCGATCCGCGCGACCCGCTCGCGGGCGGGATCGTGAACGGGCTTTTGCAGCGGCAGGTCTTCAGTACGTTTCCGGGACTGATGCCGGCGGGATTAACGAGCCAGTTCTCGACGAATCTGCAAGGGCTGAACTTCAACCGCGACCTGCGTTCGGCGATTGAGAGGAATTTTGATGTCAAATTTCCGGACACGCTCTCAACGATGGGCATGTTTCCGGAGGAAATGCTCTTGGGATCGGATCCCGATTCGACGCACGCGGCGGATTCCAATGCCTTCAGCATGGACGCTGCCATGCAGCGTGTGTTTCAGGTGAAGGATGTTGAGGTTGTCGGGCAGAACATCGCGAATCCGGGGATTGCGCAGAGCGTGGCCGGGCCGGCGGTGATGTTCATGCTGTTCGCGGTGGGGGCGATTGCGGCGTCGCTGCTGCGGGAGATGCGGAGCGGAACCGCGGGGCGTCTGCTGGTGAGCGGCGTGCGACCGCGCGATCTGCTCATTTCGAAGTACGGTTATGCCGTGCTGCTCGGCAGCCTGCAACTCGCGGTGATGATGTTTTACGGACGGCTGATCTTTCAACTGGACATTTTCGGGCACCCGCTCGCACTGCTTGTGATGATTCTGTGCACGGCGGCGGCAATGAGCGCCGTCGGACTCTTCATTGCTGCGCTGAGTCGCACCGAAGAGCAGGCGTCCGGTTATCAGGTCGTCATCATTCTGGCGATGTCGGCGATCGGCGGCGCGATGGTTCCGAGCTTCATGATTCCGAAGTTCATTCGCTCGCTGGCGCAGCTTACTCCCGTGCACTGGGCGATGCAGGGATTTCTGAATATTTTCTGGCGCGACCAATCGCTGGCGGGAATTGCGCTGGAGTGCGCCGTCCTGCTGGGAATGGCTTTTTTGTTGGTCACAGTTTCCGTGCTCACGTTCCGGCGGCGGTTGGCTGTCGAACTAAGCTGAATAACTTGTCACGAGTCGTCTCTTACCACCTTTCGACTACACTACATGTCCAAACACACAATCGCCTGGCTTCCCGGTGACGGCGTCGGCGCCGAAGTCATGGAGGCCGCCCGCATTTGTTTAGATGCGCTCGAATTTGACGCAGACTATATCCACGGCGACATCGGCTGGGAGTTCTGGATCCGCGAAGGCAATGCGCTCCCCGACCGCACGCTGGAGGTTTTGAAAAAGACTGAATGCGCGCTGTTTGGCGCGATCACGTCGAAGCCGCGGGACGAAGCGAACGCGGAACTCGATCCTTCGCTGCGCGGCAAGGGACTCGACTATTTCTCGCCGATCGTGCGCCTGCGCCAGGAACTCAATCTGCACACGAACATCCGTCCCTGCAAGGCGTATCCCGGCAATCCGCTGAACTACAAGGACGGCATTGACCTCGTCGTGTTCCGCGAGAACACCGAGGGGATGTACGGCGGCGTGGAATTTCATCCGCTGCCGCAGCCGGTGTACGACGCGCTGGCGGCCGCGCATAAGAAGATGAAGAAGTTCGGCGGTTTTGGTCTGGAAAATATCGCCGTCACGCTGCGGATCATGACGCGGCAGGGCTGCCAGAACATCGTCAAGCAGGCGTTCAAGTATGCCAAGCGCTACGGCCGCAAATCGGTGACGGTGTGCGACAAGCCGAATGTGCTGCGCGAAACCGGCGGCTTGATGATTCGCACGGCGCGCGAAGTGGCGAAGGATTATCCGAGCATTCCGCTCTATGAAACGAACATTGACGCGCAGTGCATGTGGCTAGTGAAGAATCCGTTTGACTATGACGTGATTGTCGCGGAAAACATGTTCGGCGATATTCTCTCCGATCTGGCGGCGCAGCTCGTCGGCGGGTTGGGATTTGCTTCGGCGGGCAACATCGGCGACGAGTACGCGGTGTTCGAACCGACGCACGGCAGCGCGCCGAAGTACGCCGGGCAGTACAAGGTGAATCCGACGGCGACGATTCTCGCCGCGCGGATGATGCTCGAATGGTTGGGAGAAGTGGACATGGCGAACCGGCTCGAAGAAGCGTGCGCGGCGGTGATCGCCGAAGGCAAGGTGCGCACGTACGATATGGGCGGCAAGGCCACCACCATCGAGATGGCGAAGTCGGTCGCAGGTCATTTGAAGCAGAGCGCCGCGGTTCCGGCAGGAGCCTGAGCATTTCGAACTCACTGACTCATAGCGTGGCGGTGGCGGCGTACATCTTTCACGATGGGCGTTTGCTGCTGCTGCGACGTGCGAATCCGCCGCACACGCTGGCGCCTCCGGGCGGCAGACTGGAATTCAGCGAAGATCCGCTGGCCGGTCTCTACCGTGAAATTGCGGAGGAGACCGGCCTGACGATCCGCGTGCTGGGCGTGGCGCACGTTTGGTTCGGCAGCGTGGACGGCGTACAAGCGCCGCTGCTCTGTATCAACTATCTCGCCGAGGCGAATCAGCGCGATGTCCGTTTGAGTGCAGAACACTCCGCAGTTTCTTGGGTGAGCCGAGAGCAAATCTCGAGCGGCGAGATCCAGACGTTGACCGCGAGCGGGTACGGGTACCAGCCGCGCGACATTCTGAGCGCGTTCGATTGTTATTCCCGTCGTGCCATCCCAGCGTGAGCGCAGCATGAAATTGTTGGATCGGTTCCGCCTGGCGCTGCAGCGCGGCGACGATTTCAAGGCTCAGCTGTTTGCTTTTCTCGGCAGCGATGCAGAGGAATTGCGCGGACTGGGCGGCAAGGCGCTGACGCGCGAAGAAGCTCGGGAGCTGTTGCAAGAGTTGATCCCGGCGGAGATTCAGACGCGGGCCGTGTGCAAAGGAGAGCCGCATGTGGTGGCGGCGGCGCCACACGTGAGCTTTGACAATTGGTCCGAGTACTTCTGCAATCGCGTGGCAAAGCGGCTGGAGATCGGATGGGTCATCGCGAAGAATTTCCGGGATCAACATGCCGCCACGATCCCGGCGTCGATCGGGCGGCACATTCATGTTAACCGCCCGACGGAGTCGCTGCGCCCCGGCGGCGACGAATTTTTCAGCGAGCGGGCGCAAGCGGTGCACGCAGATTATCTGAATGCGCTGAGACAGGCGTCCGGAAAGCCGGAATTGCCGTTCGATTTGCTGCTGGAGTTTCATTCGCATCAGCGGACGCCGAAATTGGAGATTGCGACCGTGGGTCTCTCGCGGGAAGCGGCGGAACAAGTCAACGATCTCTATATTCGCTTGCAATCAAAGTCCCAACTGCCGGAGCTAGCGGTGGAGCCGCTGCACAACTTGCGCATGACAGCAGAGGCGACGAAGCAAGCGGGTTCCATGAGACCTGAAGTGGCAGCGTGTGCGCTGCATCTCGAAGTGCCGCGTGAGTTTCGGCGGGGCGATGCGGAACGCAGAGTTATGTGCCGCGCGTTGATTCAGATTGCGGGGCATTTGACGGGCTTGCTTTCCTCTCCCGCGAGAGACAATTAGAATGTCCGCACCGCCGCTGATCTGGTGCTTGCCGTTCGTGCTGCTGTTGGCGGGAATTGCCGTGTTCCCGCTGTTTGCGCCGGAATGGTGGGTCAAGCGGTACCGGTGGTTTGCGCTTTCGTTGGGCGCGCTCGTTGTCGTCTATTACGTATTTTTCTTCGGCGGCGCGGCGCGGATGGCGCATACGGCGCATGAGTATCTTTCGTTCATTGCGCTCATCGGCTCGCTGTACGTGGTCGCAGGCGGGATTCACATCGGACTGCGGGGCACCTACACTCCGAGACAAAATGTGACCCTGCTCGCGGTCGGATCCGTCATCGCCAACTTTGTCGGCACGACCGGCGCCGCGATGATCCTCATTCGCCCGTACATTCGCGGCAATTCGTGGCGCTTTGCGCCGTATCATCTGGTCTTTTTCATTTTCATTGTGGCGAATTGCGGCGGCGCGTTGACGCCGATCGGCGACCCTCCGCTGTTTCTGGGATATCTGGTGGGCGTGCCCTTTCTCTGGGTGCTTGAGCAGCTGTGGTACAAGTGGATTATCGCGATCGTAATGCTGCTGGCTACGTTCTACGTGATGGACCGTCGGGATTACCGGCGACAGCCGCATCGCGAGCGAGCAGAGGCCGAGCGCGAAGACAAGCTGCGCTTCGAAGGCCTGCACAACCTGATTTTCATCGGGATCATTATTATGGCGGCATTTATTCAGAAGCCGTCTTTTCTGCGCGAGGCGTTGATGGTCGGAGCGGCGGTCGGCTCGTACTGGACCACGCCGCGGCGAATCCACACGCTTAATGAGTTTCACTTTCATCCGATCGAAGAGGTGGCGATTCTGTTTGCCGGAATCTTCGCCACCATGGTGCCGGCGCTGGATTGGCTTACGGCCAACGCGCAGATCCTCGGCGTGAACACGCCGACCGGATTCTACTGGGCTACCGGGACGCTTTCGGCGGTGTTAGATAACGCGCCGACCTATTTGACGCTTCTGGCAACGGCGATGGGATTGTTTCATCTTTCGATGACGAATCCCGGCGAGGTGATGCAATTCGCGACGCAGCATGCGGACTTTCTGCGGGCGATTTCAATTGCCGCGGTGTTTTTCGGCGCGGCGACGTATATCGGCAATGGACCGAACTTCATGTGCAAAGCGATTGCGGAGCACGCCAAGCTGCGCACGCCGTCGTTTGTGGAATATGTGTATAAGTACTCCTTGCCGATCCTGCTCCCGGTATTGATAGTAACCTATCTTCTGGTGCGTTGAGTGACACGAGTGCGCAACATCAGCCTGTCGCTTCTGCTCGGTACCATCGTCATGCTTAGCGGTTGCGGGCTATTCTCGACGCGCCCGGCGGAAGAGCCGGATGCGGGGCGTCGCTCGTGGGAGACACCGCGCGTGCCGCGGGACGTGCTGACGAATCTGTCCAATGCGCTTTTCGAACGAGACGCGGTGAATTACTTGCGGTCGTTCGATCCGGCGAACTTTGTGTTCGAGGCGGATAACATTGCGCTGGCCAATGATCCGTCGCTCGCGCCGTGGATCTATGAGGATGAATCGAGTCATATCACCAGCTTGCTCAGCGAAGGCACGCTTCCGCGCGACAGCCTGTTGTTTGTGATCTTCACGTCGCCGACGGAAACGGTGCTGCATGATTCGGCGGAAATCGTGACGCCTTACGATCTCACGGCCGGGGTTGCCTTGTCGGGTGCTCCGCATCAGATGGCGGGAACGGTGCACTTTTATTTGCGGATGGGCAGCGAGGGGTACTGGCAGATCTACCGTTGGTCGGACGCGCGCACACAGGAGCAGAACACGTGGAGCGATCTCAAGTCGCTCGTGCGCTAATTGTAATGTGCGCATTCGCGCTGCTCGCGGGAAGCTGCGCGAATCCGTTTGCGCCTGCGCTGCGCGGATCGACGGGATCGCTCTGGACGGATGCGACGACGGTGGGCGGGCTGCTGCAGAATTTCGTGACGGCGTACGAGCTTGAGGACTCGCTGCGCTATGCGGAGCTGCTGGCGGAGGATTTTCAATTTCAGTACTACGACCCGCTGCTGCAGCGCACCGAGGGCTGGTATCGCGAGACCGATTTGCGCGCGACATCGCGCATGTTTCACAGCTTTCAAAACGTCTCGTTGATCTGGGGCGGACTGACTCCCGGGATTGACACCGTTTCGACGGTGGACACGCCGGTGGAAGTCCGCCTGCAATATCAGCTTCTGCTGGATGAGCTGTCGCCGCTGATTGGCTTTGCGCGCTTTACGCTGTTGCGGCCATCCGGCGGGCGTTACCGGATTGTGCTGTGGCAGGACGAATTTTAACTCCAAGCGATTCTCATGCCGACTTACGAATACGTCTGCGAAAGCGGTCATCACTTCGACGAGTTTCAGAGCATCGTTGCGGCGCCGATCGAGGTATGCCCGGCGTGCGGGACGCGTGCGGAGCGACTGATTTCCGGCGGCACAGGCCTGATCTTCCGCGGCTCCGGATTCTACATTACCGATTACGCGCGGAAGGGCGGAGGGGACTCGAAGGAAGCCAAAGTCTTGAATGACAAGGCAAGGTCGTCCGAGAGTTCTTCGCTTAAGGCCCCTGCCCCTCCGCCCTCGTCATCCACTCCATCTTCCGGGAGCAAGGACTAATCGTGCGTCTGTTTGATCGTTTCTCGAAATTACGCGGACGATTCCGCACCGGGCGAATTGTGGACGAGCCGAAGGAGATGTTGCCGCGGCTGAAAGGACGGCTGAGTAAGGAGGATCTGCCGGCGGCCATTGTGGAGCCGGGAGACCTTGACGAGTTGCGGGCGACGCTGGAGTTTGCGGCGGAGAAGCATCACAAGATTGCGGTGGCGGCAGGATTGACGCCGACCGGCGTGCGCGACTTGGACAATCATCTGCTCGTGCTTACATCGAAGCTTGCTCAGTCGCCGGTGATCTCCGCAGCGCGCCGGACGGCGCGCGTAGCGGGTGGTTTTCCAGTGGAGAGCCTGGCGATTGATCTGGCGCGAGAGAATCTGGATTGGTCGCCACTCTATCCGGTGCCGAACGGGAAGAGCATCGGATCGCTGTTGGCCGGGAGCTGGGAAGGTGTGCGGAACTACCGCCGCGGCGGTACGCTCAGCCAGGTTAATTTCATCGAATGGATGGGGTACGATGGCAAGGCCTATGCGGCGGGACCTTCGATCGCGACTCATGCGTCGCCTGATGTGAGCGGTCATGTCTTCGGCTCACAAGGATCGCTCGGCATCATCACCGGCGCGGAGTTGTCCCTTCATCCGGCGTTAAGATCGCGCTCGGCGGCGTTGCTCGAGTTTTCCTCGGCGGCGGAGGCCACGCCGTTCTTCTCGGAGCTTGCGACGTATATGCCTCCTCCGGAGTCGGTCGTGTTCTGGGGGAGCGAGGCGGCGGACATCATTCGCAAGGGGAATGACGGCACGGTTTCGGATCCGGCGCGATTTCTGGTGCTGGTGGAATGGGATATCGGAAACATGACGCTGCCCTCGCCGTGGGACAGCTATGCACGATACTACGACAACGACGTGCAGGTGCGCGCGTTGTGGCAGGACGTCCTGCGAATGCCGCGTACGGCGTCGCGGCTGTATCCGGGAAAGGCCGTCGCGCGAGTGAGACTCTCGTCCGGCGGAATTGCGGACTTAGAGGAAGCTGCCGTCGAACTGGGCCGGGACGCCAATCTGCCGGTGGCGGTGTGGGGCACCCCTGAAATCGGTTACGTGCACCTATGGGTGATGCAGCCGAACGCGGAGCAGGTTACGCTGAACCGCGCGCGGGAGACGCTGCAGAAGCTGGTTGAAATTGCGATTAACCTGGGAGCCAGTTGTGCGCCCGGCGAAGCGAGATCCGCGCGGTCGCGTTCGACATTGCCCGAACTGAGAATCGTCAGCTCGCTGCGTTCGATGTTGACGGAGCGCTGCGATCCGGCGGCGTTGTATTCGCCGTTACGGGCGGATTAGCGCCAGATCAGATCAATAACAAGAAGAACCCGGCAGCGATGCCGGGTTCTTCTTATTTCTTTGCGGACGTGTCTTACGACGTGTGGACGATCTTCTGGATCTGTTCCATCGTCATGGACTTCGGCCGTTCGATCGGCTCATTCCAGGCGCGGCTCATGACCAGCTGCGACGTGAGACCAAGCACACGGGAGACACCGAACATTACGGTGTAGTACTTGTGCTGCGTCACGCCATAGTGGTAGATCAACGATCCGGAGATGGCGTCCACGTTCGGCCACGGATCCTTGATCTTGTGGATCGTCTGCAGGATCGGCGGCACCACGTTGAAGACTTGCACGGCCAGCTTGAAAATCGGCGAATCCGGGCACTGCGTTTCGCCGAATTGACGGAACGCGATGAAGCGCGGATCCACGACCCGCAGCACGGCGTGTCCATAACCCGGAATCACGCGGCCGCTGTCGAGCGTTTCGCGCGCGAAGGCGTCCAACTGCTGGTCGGTCGGGTTGCCGTTAAACTTCTTGAGCACCATCTGCAGCCACTCGAGGCACTCCTGATTCGCCAGACCATGCAGCGGACCGGCGAGACCGTTCAAGCCGGCGCTCACGGCGTAGTAGGCATCGGACAGTGCCGAGCCGACGCAGTGCGAGGTATGAGCCGAAACGTTGCCGCTTTCATGATCGCTGTGCAGCACCATATAGAGGCGCATCAGCTTGGCGAAGCCGCCAGTCGGATCCGGCAAGCCCATTAGATACGCATATTGGCTGGCCCAGTCGAGACCGGGTTTCGGCTCGAGACGCGGACCAAGGTCGTAGCGCCAGCGATAAACCGCCGCGGCGAGCTGCGGCACCACGGCGACCAGATTCAGACTCTCGTCGAGCATAGTCTCCCACTGCTCGTCGCGTTTCATGCCTTCATCATAACGCTTGCGGAATACCGATTCCCGCTCCATGGCGAGGATGAGCGTGTTGAACACGGCCATCGGATGGCTGTCCTTGGGAAAGCTCTCGAGGATCTTCCACACGTAACCGGGGACCTTGTTGCGCTTTTCGATCTCGGCCTGAAGGTCCTTCGTCTCTTCCGCACTGGGCATCTCGCCCGTGAGGAGCAGCCAGTACACCTCTTCCGGTGAATTCCAAGCGATGTCCATAACGGGACGATTCCGGATGATCATCCCCTTGTCCGGCGGAACGGTCGAGGTATCGCATAGGAGCGAATTAATCCCTCGTTGCCCACCCAGTAATTGACCGATCGTTACCTGCGATACAACATGCTCGCCATTGGTCTTGGCAAGTTCCTTAAGTTGCTCGCGATAGGCAGGGATCGTCTTTCGGAGTTTTTCGTGCAGCAGCGACATTGGCCTATCCTTATAAAAAACTGATTGTTCCAAACATCCATGAATGAGCTTCTAAACCCTTCATAGATCGTTACAAATATCGCAAAATCCTCTCGCAAAGTCAAACGGACTACAAGACAAGAAGGTTGAGAATTTGAGAAGTATTTCGTTAATTGTATCTAATGTTAGACCTTTCTAACAAATAGTGTGGATCAGCAATCCTCTTGATCCAAAGAACCATGGTCTTAAGTACAAACAAGAGCTTGCCTTATGAACTCGTTTTTCTCTCGCTTAGCTCTGCTCGCTCTGTCACTCGCTTCTTTGCCGCTGGTTTCGTTTGCAGACCGGCGGAACTACGTCTGGACCTATCAGTACCAGACTATGCCGGCCCAAGCCACCGAACTGGAATTCTACCAGACGACTAACCTCAACGAAATTGCGGATGCCTGGGAATACCGCATCGAGGTCGAACAGGGGCTAACCGACCGCTGGGATTTCTCGGTTTATCAGATCTTTACGCAACCGGAGGGAGGCAGCCTCCGTTGGAATGCGGTCCAGTTCCGGACCCGCTACCGGATCGGTGAGGAGGGACAGTATGTCCTCGACCCGCTCCTTTATCTGGAATACCAGCGGAATACAAACTCGCACCTGCCCAACAAACTGGAAGGCAAAGTCATTCTGGCGAAGACGATAGGGCGGACAAATCTGGCCCTGAACTCAGTGTACGAACTGGCCTTTGCGCCGGGGACGGAGCACGAAATCGGACTGGATGCCGGGCTCTGCTACGAGTTCACCCCAGCCGTGTCACTTGGGTTGGAATCCACGACACGAGCTGAATTCGAGGATGAGGAGACGGCCGTGGCCAGCTACCTTGGCCCGACGATCTCACTCGCGTCGGGGAGATGGTGGTACAGCATTGGGGGCGGCTTTGGTGTCTCTGAAGATGCCGATGACGCCAAAGTGCGCTTTTTGATGGGAGTGGGGCTGTGAGAGGCTGGTTTGCACTTGCGGCGGCTTTTTTGTTTATTATAATGATAGGTTGCGCCGTCAAGCACTTGCCCGAGTCAAAGAGTGCGATGTCGGAAGGCGAACGGCTTTACCGCGCGAATTGCCGGTCATGTCATACGCTGCGCGATCCGGCGTCGCAGTCTGACGAGCAGTGGCCCGGGCTGGTGCACCGCTATGGAGACCGGATTCATCTTTCTCCCGAATCACAGCAGAGGATTCTCGATTATCTCCTCAGTGTCAATTGACTGTCACAAATGCGGAGCGTGCCGGTGAACCGCGCCCCGGCTTTCATGCTGCTGGAGCAGATGGACCTGTTCTGCGTGCCGCAGCCGCCAGAACCGGAGATCGAACCGGCGAAGAGCCGCTCGCGCCACGAGCCGCAGGGAAAGATTTACAATCTGGAAGAGTATTTCTGCACGATCAATAAGATCGTGTTCAAGAATGCGCTGGCCCCGTGCGTGCTGCGCTGGTCACGGAATCGCTGGCAGGTGACGCTCGGAATCTGCGACACGAAGCGGAAAGTGATTACGCTGAATACGTCGCTGGACGATGCGCGCGTGCCGGACGTGGTGGTCGCGGCGGTGATGCATCATGAGATGCTGCATCTGCATTTCGGGATTTCGGAAGGGCCGGACGGTCGAAAGCGGGTGCATACACCGCAATTCCGCGCGGCGGAGAAGTTGTTTCCGGGATACGCAGAATCGGAGAAATGGGTTCAGGAGAATTGGCCGTTGCGCGGGCGTCCGGCGAAGCGGCCGCGGCCGGCTGCGCAGAGCTTTCTTGCCTATCTGGCGCTGATGTACGCTTAGTCCTCGTACAATTCCGGTTGCCGCGCGATCTCAAAACTCTCCCCGGGTTCACCGTTCAAGGTGATCTGCGCGAAGAATTTCACGCTGCGGTCAATCGAGAGCGAGACGGAACAATACTTGGTCAGCGAGAGTTCCACAGCACGGCGGACTGTTTCTGCGCGCAGTGTTGACCCGCTTATGCGAATCTGATAGTCTAACCGGCGAAAGATCTTCGGTCGCGCGTCGCGTCGCAGACCCTCAATCTCAATTTCGAATTCGTCCGGCTCTTGCCTGCTCTTTTTGAGAATGTCCACGCTGTCAATCATCACGCAGCCGGCGCAGGCCATGAGGATCAGCTGGACCGGGTCGTTGGCCGCGGCGGGATTGTCGTCGTCGGTCGTCTCGAGCGGGACCCAATGGTTCGACGAACCTTTCCCTAACAGCGTATGTCCGCTTACATGTCGCACAAGTGCTTTGGCAATGGCCACGTTACACCTTTACGGTCTGAGGTTATGTTTCGATTGCGTCAACTGAACGTGTTCCGAGTCTGCGTTGTTTTCATCGCACTGGTGGCGATGAGCGTCCCCGCGGCGCTTTTTGCGCAAGAGGATGAGGGGCCGGGCGAAGCGCCAAACGTTCCCGTAAGAGCGGCGTGGAGCAAGTCGGCGATTTCGGTCGGTGGTTCCGGCGAATTGGCGGTCGTGTTTGAGGTGCCGAAGGGACATCACATCACGGACGTCGAATACGAGTTGTTCTTTGTGCATGCGCCGGACACCTTCGGACTGAAATTCGACAAGCCGAAGTTTCCAGCAGGCGTCAAGTATCATGATGAGCGCGCGTACCGCGGGAAGGCAGTTGTTAGAGTCTTCGCGACCGCCACATCTGACGCCAAGCCCGGAACGTATTCTTTCCCCGTCGGCGTCGGATATCAGATCTGTCAGGAATTCGGCAATGAGATCTGTTTTCTCCCGGTGGAGAAAACGGTCCACGTGACCGTCAACGTTGTCGAAGCGGGCGTGTCGGTGCTGCCGGAGAATCAGGACATTTTCGGCGCGACAGCGGCGACGGAGGCGAAGCAAAGCGGCAGCAAGTCGCTCGAGGATCGATTGATAGCGGCGCTGGAAAAAGGCTCGTGGATGGCGTTTCTGATTGCATTCGTCGGCGGCATCCTGGCCAGCTTTACACCCTGCGTCTATCCGGTGATTCCGATCACCATCGGCTATATCGGCGGTTCCAGCGGAGGAAAACCTCTACGCGGGCTTGGGCTGTCGGCGATCTTCGCGCTGGGAATCGCGGTGGTTTACAGTTCACTTGGACTGTTTGCCGCCGCGACGGGCACGCTCTTCGGTTCGATTTCCGGTTCGCCTCTGGTCTCGATTGTGGTGGCCGGCGTGTTCGCGCTGATGGGAATCAGCATGTTGGGCGTATTTGATATTGCGCTGCCCAGCGCGTTGCAGACGGCGCTCACGGGAAGCAGCAGCAAACGCGGCTTTTTCGGGCCACTGCTCTTAGGAATGGTTTCCGGTCTGGTGATGGCGCCGTGCGTCGGACCGATTATCGTTGCGCTGCTCGCGTGGGTTGCCAAGACCGGAAACTTGTTCTACGGGTGGGCGCTGCTCTTTGTCTTTTCGTTCGGGCTTGGTTTGCTGTTTCTCGTGATCGGCACGTTTTCCGGCGCCATCCAGGCGCTGCCCCGAGCCGGGGCGTGGATGGACAAAGTTAAGCAAGGATTCGGCTGGATTCTGCTCGCGGGCGCGCTTTACATGCTGCGCTTGACAATCCCACAGCCGTGGTACGCCGGAGCGTGGGCCGTGCTGCTGATCATTGCGTCCGTGTTTATCGGCGCCTTTGATTCGCTAACTAAAGATTCGACGCCCAGCCACCGCTTGAGCAAAGCGTTTGCGCTGATGATATTTCTCATCGGCGCGATTTCGCTTTTCAAAGCCATCGGTCCGGCGGGGATGGTGGCGGAGTCGAGCCGGAAAGCCGAGATGAGTTGGCTGGTGAACAAGGAGCAGGACGCCGTCTCACAGGCGCAGACTGAGGGCAAGCCGCTGCTTGTAGACGTCTATGCGGATTGGTGCGTGACCTGCGTCGAACTGGATGAGAAGACGTACAGCGTGGGCAAGGTGATGCAGCGCGTGGACAACTTCGTGCGATTGAAATTGGACTTCACGAAGGAGACGGCGTGGGTGAAAGAGATGAAGCATAAATACAAAATCACCGGTATGCCCACGGTGATTTTGTACGATCCCACCGGCGAAGAAGTCGCGCGCTTCACGGGCTACAAGCCGCCCGACGAGTTCATCGCCTTCCTGGACCAGCATAGCTTATGATTCAACGATCGTCAAGGAGCAAATCGTGTCAAATCTCGTGCCCGTCACGGATCAGAACTTCGAAGAAATAATTTTGCGGAGCGACAAGCTCGCCGTGCTGGATTTTGGCGCGGAGTGGTGTCACCCATGCAAGAAGATCCACGCCATTTTGGAGGAGCTGGCTCCGTCGTGGAAGGACAAAGTCGTGATCGGCGAAATTGACATTTCCGCCAGTCCGGAGACGCCGCGCAAATACGGCGTGCTCAATATTCCTCAGGTGCTCTTTTTCAAACACGGCAGCTTGGTGGAGACCGTCACGGGCGTCATCCCCAAAGCGAAGTTCGAAGAGAAGCTTAGGAATCACTCCGCTTAACGCGCGGACTTGCGCGTTGGAGTTTTGGCCGCAGGCGCCGGGCTTGCGGCTTTTTTTGCGGCTGCAGGTTTCGGTTCTTCCGTCGGCGTTCCGGAACCCGGCGCGAGTTCTTCCAGCTTTGCCTTCAGTTCTTCCAATTTTGCGGCGAGGCGCTGGCGGTCGCGCTCAGCAGTACGCTGAATCTGCCCCGCATGTCCGGCGTGCAGCCACGCGCCGAGATTGGCGGAGGACTGCGTCTTGGCCAGCTCTTTTTCAACCTTCAGGATCTGAAGTTTCAGATCGCGAACTTTGCGCTCGGCGGCGTCATCCATGATGGCTCCTTTAGCGTATGCGCGGCAAATTCTCATCCCATGCTCGGCAGCCGGCATCATCGCATGTGAAATACAGCAGTGGCCGGCGCGGCGAAGGGATATCGCCGATCGTGATGGCTTTGCTTAACCGTGTCAAACCCTCAGCGGCGGCGGCAATCGTCCAACACGCTGTGGCGAGCAATTCGCCTGCTTTGACGGCGTCGCCTTCCTGTTTTTCGAAAATCACTCCTGCAGAGTGATCCACCGGATCGTCGGACTTCCTGCGTCCGGCTCCCAAATCCACCAAGGCAAATCCGACTTCGCGCGGGTCAACTCGAGTGACATAGCCGCTGCGTGCCGCCCGAAATTCCTTTGTGTTGGACGGTCTCCAGTTCGCGCGATAGTTTTCTATGACTGAGGCGGAGCTTCCCTGAGCGGCGGCAATCTCTTTCATCTTCTCGAAGCCTGCTCCGCTTCGCAGAATCTCATCGAAAAGCTGTTGTCCTTCGGCAATGTCGGGCGCTTTTCCGCCGAGCATGAGCATCGTTCCACCGAGAACGCGCAACAGCTCGAGCAGCCGCGCATCGCCTTTGCCGGTGCGCAGGATATCGAGGCATTCGAGCACTTCGGGCGCGTTGCCGGCGGCGCGGCCGAGCGGGCATTCCATATCCGTGCCAAAGGCAATCGTCTTCACACCCTCGGTATTCGACCATTTCACCAGAGTCTGCGCCAGTCCTCGTGCCTCAGCTTCGCTGTGCAAAAAACCGCCGCTCCCCACTTTTACGTCCATGACCAGGGCATTCGTTCCCTCGGCGATCTTTTTGGAGAGAATGCTGGCCGCAATCAGCGGCGGAATAGCGACGGTCGAGGTCACGTCGCGCAAAGCATAGAGCTTGCGATCTGCGGGAACCAGTTGCGCCGTCTGCGCGCCAAATGCACAGTTGGTTTGCCTGAGCGTGCGCTCGAATTCCACTTCGCTGAGTCGCACGCGAAAGCCGGGAATGCTCTCGAGTTTGTCAAGTGTGCCACCCGTGTGACCCAGCCCGCGCCCGGAGATCATCGGCACCGGGATGCCCGCCGCGGCCACGACCGGCGCGACGATCAGCGACGTCTTGTCTCCGACTCCGCCGGTGGAGTGCTTGTCCACCTTGATTCCGGGAACAGAGGAGAGATCCAAACGCTTGCCGGAATCAATCATCGCCTCGAGAAAGAGCCGCCCCTCGTCGTCCGTCAGCCCTTGAAAATAGATCGCCATCAGCAGCGCCGACATCTGGTAATCAGGCACATCGCCGCGCGTGAAGCCATTCACCAGCTCGCGAATTTCCTCCGCTGAAAGCACGTCGCCCTTCTGTTTGCGGGCAATCAGTTCGACAACGAGCATAGGAAGTTAGCGCGCCGGAATTATTGCGCCGTCAGGAATCACGGCGTCTTTTTCGACAATGACAATACTGTCGCGCACGGAGTACCCCGCGCCTTCGTGATCGGGCGCATTCACGCCCGGGTCAATCACCACGCCGTAGCCGATGCGCGCGTTCTTATCCACAATGGCGCGACGAATCAACGTATCGCCGCCGATCCCGACATCCGGGATGCCGCGTTCTCGATTCGCTTCCAGATCTTCCGGCGTTTCATAGTAGTCCGCGCCGACGATGACCGAATCGCTGATCTGAACGCCGCTGCGGATAATAGCTCGAGTGCCGAGCAACGTATGCTCAAGTCCGGCCTGAGTCACGCGGCAGCCAGCGCAAATCATGCTGGATTTGGCGTGCATGTCCAGCAAGTGCGCGCCGGGTAAAAAACGAGGGCGGGTGAACAAGCGCATGTTCGGATCGTGCAGCTGAAACTTCGGCTGTGGATCGGTAAGCGCGAGGTTTGCTTCGTAATAGGAGCGAATCGTTCCGATGTCCTCCCAATAACCGGTGAACGGATAAGCATACACTCGACAATCGGGAATCGCGTGCGGGATTATATCTTTGCCGAAGTCCGGGCCGAACTCCGGACGCAGGATGTCTTCGAGCGCTTCCATGCGAATGACATAGATTCCCATCGAAGCCATGTATACCGGCTCACTCAAACTCGCCATCGCTCCGCCGAAAATCTCCCCCGCGAATCCCCAGCCGCGAACAAGATCCGGCGTTTGCGGCTTTTCGCAGAACTCCACAACCCGGCCTTCGCTGTTCAGGCGCAGCACGCCGAAGCGATCAATTTCCCGCGCGCGAACGGGGATCGCGGCAATCGTCACATCGGCACGCTGCTGACGGTGCAGGGCAATCATCGCGCGGTAATCCATGCTGTAGATGTGATCACCGGACAGCACGACGACGTCGCTCGCCTGAGTGGGCCGCAAATGGCGCAGGTTCTTGCGCACGGCATCGGCAGTCCCTTGAAACCAGTCCGTCGTCTCCAAGGTCTGCTCGGCGGCCAGCACAGAGACAAAGCCTTCGCGAAACGCATCAAAATTGTAGGTCAGCGAGACGTGGCGGTTGAGCGACGCCGAATTGAACTGCGTGACCACGAAGATGCGATTGACCCCGGAGTTCAGACAGTTCGACACCGGGATGTCAATCAGGCGATACATCCCGCCGAACGGCACGGCCGGCTTGGAGCGATACTTGGTGAGCGGGTAGAGGCGCGTGCCGCGGCCGCCGCCCAGAATGACGGAAATAATGCGATCCATGTACGGGCTATCTCGAAGGTATCATGTCAGGCGGTTCTTGCGGCGTGATCGAGGAGCCGCAGAATTTCCGATGCGTACTTTTCGGCCTCGGCTTCGGTGCTCGCTTCGGCGTAGACACGGACAATCGGCTCCGTGTTCGAGGCGCGCACCTGCACCCACGCTGCAGGCATCTCCCACTTCAGGCCGTCGAGGCGGTCGGGCACGCCGAATGGAGAAAGCGCTTCGATCTCATCCAAAGCTGCACGCAGGGCTGTCAGGTCGGAGAACTCTTTGCGCTTCTTTGCCATATAGTATTGCGGCAGCATCGCGAAGTAGCTTGAAGCGGTGCCGCCGAATTCCAAGAGACCCTGCAAGATGAGAGCGATTCCCGTCGCGGCATCGCGCGCCGGATGGACGAAGGGCAGGATGACGCCCCCATTGCCTTCGCCTCCGATGACGGCCTTTACCTCGAGCATCTTGCGGGCGACGTAGGCTTCCCCGACTTTCGTGCGGAACATCGGGACGTCGTATTTCTCGGCGATGTCATCCAGCGCCATCGTGGTCGAGCAGTTTGCTACGACGGGGCCTCGCATGTAACGCAGCGCGAGATCAGCCGCCGCCACCAGCGTCTGTTCTTCACCCGCCGGGCGGCCGTCCTCAAGGATTACTGCCAGGCGGTCCGCATCCGGGTCAGCGACAAAGCCGATGTCCACTTTCGCGGCTTGCATGGCATTCGCAACATCGCGGAGATGTTGAGGCAGCGGCTCCGGATTGCGCGGGAACTTGCCGGTGGGTTCGAGGTAAAAACCTGCAACCTCACAGCCCAACTGCGAGAGCAGCATACTCAATAATTCTCCACCGGCTCCGTTGATGGTGTCCAAGCCGACCCGGAACTTGCGGGCGCGGAGTTCGTCGCGCTTCAGAAATGGGATCGCCAGCACACGCTCAAGATGGCGACGTACGGCGGCTTCGTCCTTCTCATACACGCCGATATCAAATGCGCCAAGCGTGCCCACGTCCGCACTCTCAACCATTGTGCGCAACTCTTTGCCTTCAGCCTCGCTCAGAAAAAGACCTTCGGAGTTGTAAAACTTGAGTGCGTTCCATTCGGCGGGGTTGTGGCTGGCGGTGATGGCAATCCCGCCGCGGGCATTGTGATGCTTCACGGCGAGCGCAACAGTGGGTGTGGGTACGATCCCGACGTCAATGATGTTCGATCCGGCCGCGGCTAATCCGGCGAACGTGGCGGCGCGCATCATCGTTTTCGAGACGCGGCTGTCGCCGCCGACCACGACCGGACCCGGTCTGCAGCGCGCGCCGAAAGCCATTGTCCATTGCAGCACAAGTTCTGCGGTCAACGAGTCGCCGACGATGCCGCGCACGCCGGAAACAGAAACCATGAGCGGGCTCTTAGTTACCATCGCCCTGGCCATTGGCTGCCGATGTAATCGGCCAGCGATTCAAGAAATTCGCGATCCTGCTCTTTGAAGGCGCCGACGTTCTTGCCGTCAATGTCAATCTCGCCGATGATCTTCTTGTTCTTGCGGATCGGCACAACGATCTCCGAGCGCGTGGTCAGGAAGCAGGACAAGTAGCGAGGATCCTTTTGGACGTCATCCACGATAATCGTCTGTCCCTCGCGCACGGCCGCGCCGCAAATGCCTTCGCTCACCGGAATGCGATCATGCTCGGTCGCCTGCGGACCGGACCAAGGGCCAAGAACCAGTTCGTTGCCTTTCAGCCAGTAAATTCCGACCCAATCATACCGCGAATCCAAGTCACGCAGGCAGCCGCAGATGCTTTGACATTTTTCGTGAAAAGTGTCTCCTTCCATGCAGGAGAGCAGTTCGTTCAATTCCATCATGTCGGTCTCTTTCGAGTCCCGCACCACGTTAGAAATTCGTCCGCACTCCAGGTGGAGGGACAATTGGCCGCGGTCAACGGGCCTTTCGCCGCCACATCCACGCCGTAGCGCACATGATTTAGCTCCGCGATGCTGTGCGCATCGGGATTGATCGGCACCGGAACACCCAGCTCTTCACAGCGCGCGAGCCAGCGCCAATCTAAGTCGAGTCTGTACGGATTACAGTTCAACTCTATTGCCTTATGGTTGACCGCGGCGCACTCGATCACCCGCTCATGATTGATGTCGTATCCCTTGCGCTGCAGCAGCAGGCGGCCGGTCGGATGGCCAAGGATGTCCACGTGCGGGTTTTCGAGTGCGCGACACAAACGATCGGTTGCCTCTTCCTCCGTCATCTGAAACTTGGAGTGAATCGAGGCGACCACGTAATCGAATCCGGCGAGCAGGTCATCATCGAAATCCAACCGCCCATCCGGCAGGATATCCACTTCGGTTCCTTTGAGAATGCGAAACGGAGCCAGCTCGCGGTTCAGCGCGTCAATCTTCTGCCATTGTTCTTGGACTCGCTGCGGACTTAGTCCACCCGCGTATGCGGCGGCTTGCGAATGGTCGGCGATGCCCAGGTACTCGTAGCCCTTCGCGATCATCGCCTCGGCCAGCTCGCGAATCGTATTCAGCCCATCGGAGTAGGTGGAATGATTGTGCAGGATGCCGCGAAAATCGCATCGCGCAACGGGCTGCGGAAAACGAACGTTTCCCAATGAAACGAGAGTCTGCGCAGTTTCGCGCAGCGCGGGCGAAACAGGTTCCAGACTCAGTGCGCGATAAACATCGCCCTCAGTTCTCAGCTTGACGGAGCTTCCCGACGGATCGGTCAGGCCGCCGTTCGTTAACTGGAATCCGCGTTGGGCGGCGTACTCTTTGAGCGCGCGATAGTGCTCTTTCGAACCGGTCATCAGCACAATCCGCGCGCAGGCTTCCTCCGGTGGTTCGACGGAGAGTTCTACCGGAAAGTTGTTCGCTGTGACTCCGCTCCAAAGTTCACCGGACGTGCTCTTCCACGCAACTCCGGCTGCCGATTGAATACTCTTCCGAACATCTGCAATGGAATCTCGTTTGGCAATCACGAGCACATCGAGGTCGCCGACCGTTTCGTTGCCGCGGCGCAAACTGCCGCCAAAGTAGATGGCGCGAATACCGGAAATGCGCTCCAGATCACTGCGCAGGGCGAGCATTTCGCGCACGGCAAAATGGCGGTGATGTCGCCCCGCGACGCCGCGGATGAACTCGATGCTCTCCAGAAAATTGTCCAGCGTCTTGGCGCCGATGCCCGGAAGCGAGGGAAGCGTGCCGCCGCGAATCGCCGTCTCAAGTTCTTCGAGCGACGTGATGTTCGCTTGCTGCCAGAGCACTCGAGCCTTCTTTGCTCCCAGCCCCTGCACGCGCAACAACTCAATTACACCGGACGGCACCTTGGACTGAGCGTGCTCCAAATCGGAAAAAGTGCGGCGTTGAGCCAGCTCATGGAGCGCGGATTCTACGCCTTTGCCGATGCCTTTGATGCTCGACAACAGATGCTGCGCGATGAGCTGCTCAATGGTCCTAAGTTCCTCATCTAAGGCCCGCGCGGCATTGGTGAACGCGCGAGCCTTGAAGGAGTCATCGTTCAAGAGATCGAGCAGCAGCGCGTAATGACGCAGGATATCGGCAGCCTCGCGAGCGGTCACGCGCTACCCGAACAGACAGTCTTGCTTGCGAGTTTCATCTCTTAGTTCTTCGTGTAAGCAGCGAGCGATATAACTCCGGCGCGTTCATTGCGAGCAAACCACTGATGACAAGCATTCCGCCGATGACAAGTCTTGCGCTGATAATCTCACCCAGAATCCACGTGGAAAGCGCGGTCGTTACCACTGGCTGTCCGGATGTCACGACCGCCACCTGCGAGGGATCAACGCGCTTGAGCAGCGTGAACCAGATCGCGTACGCCACACAGGTCAGAATCACACCGGCGTAGATCGCGCCCGTCCAGCCGCGCCACGTAACCGCGCTGTAATCCTGCGTCAGCGCGGGTACGATCAGGAACGGCAGTGCCATCAGGGTTCCCGCGATCAGGCAGATGGTGGTCGCGCGCAGCGCGCCGTATTTCAGCACGAGGGGTTTCGCCAGCGCGGTATAGCCGGCCCAGGCGATCATCCCCGCGCCGACAAGCAAGTCACCGGCAAAATTCTCAGAGCCGGCAATGATAGTCCGTTTGCCGGAGACGACGATAATCACACCGATGACACACAAGCAGATGGCGGCAATTCGCGAGCGCCGCAGCTTCTCGTGTCCGAGTAGGGTGGAAAAGAGAATTGCAAAGACAGCCGTCGAACCGTAAATGATCGCGGCATGGGTCGGCACAGTATAGTTCATGCCCACGATGTAGCCGACCTGATTGATTGGCACCGCCAGAAAGGCGAGCAAAGCGATCCGGCCCCAGTCGCGGCGATCAATTCTCGCTGTCTTCCCGAGCGCAGCGCTCAGCGCGAGCAACGCCGCCAAGCCGATGGTCAGTCGCCAGAATCCGAGGGCGAGCGGCGTGAATTCATGCAGCGCGACCTTAACAAAGATGAATCCGCCCGACGCAATGCACACGTGCGATAGCATGAGCGCCCAGACCAGAAGCCGTTGGCGAGGAGTCAAAGTGTTCGCGTCAGTTTAGACCCAGAGCCTGAAGCACGCGTTCCGTGTCCGACAGATCGTGAAACACCACGTCCGGTTCGGCGGCGAACAGATCCTCGTATGAGAATGCTCCACCTGTCGCCACGCCCATCGTGCGCGCGCCGATGGCCTTGCCGCCGGCAATGTCCAGCGGCGTGTCACCGATCACCCACACATTTCCCAAATCAAACATCGCCTCATAATGCGCTTGCGCATTGAGCAGAGCGTCACGCATGATGCCGGCGCGATCGTTGTGCAGGTCGCCAAACCCGCCCACCGGGAAGTAGCGATTGAGGTTGAACACTCCGATCTTCGTTCGCGCTCCAGCTTCCATGTTGCCCGTGCCGAGCGCGAGCGCCACGTCAGAACGATTCGATAATATGTCGAGCAGTTCCGGGATTCCCGGGTGCATGCCGATCTGTTGACTCTCGGCAATCGCGCCCGGCAAGGCCTCCAGATAAGCAACCCGGAATTGACTGAAGCTCTCTTGCCAGTCGCCGCTGAGGCCGGTCGTGCGAAAACAGTCCTGAAAGATAACTGGATCCGTGCGACCATGGAGCTTCAGATTCGTAACGACGGCGTCCGTGTGAAAGACCTTTTGGAAAGCCGTGTTAAATGCCCGCCGGGTGGCGCCGTCCAGATGCGTCAGTGTTCCGTCAATATCGAAAATAAGGAGTTTCATCAGGCTTGTCAACGATTGTGTAAACAATAATCTACGACTGCTTACGCAAAAAATCAAGAGGGGCTGGCCGTTTTCGCGAGATTGGTGACTTGACTCTTCGGTCGTAGACCGCTATTTTAGCACATTCTGACCATATCATCTAACAGTCGAGTGCCGGATCACCTCGACACAAACAACAAAACCGGGATCATGAAGACACTATTCCTCCTGCTGCTCCTGCCGGCCGCCCTTATGGCGCAATCCAAGAACGTCTTTGTCAACCTCCAGCTCCACCGCGATTTCGACCGCGAAGCCTTCACCTCCACGCTTGAGTTTCTTGAACTGGACAAGCTCGGCACGACCTTCTTCTTTACGGACTACGATTTCTACTCGACCGGCCAGACCGGCTCCTATTTTGAAATTGCCCGCAATTTTTCCCTCATCAAGCTGAAGCCGAGTATCATAAATCTCTCGGTTCAATTCAACGACGGCGTGTTGGATATTGACGGCAAGTTCGGCAAGCAGATCCCGCGCACGGCGCTCGGAGGAGTGGCCTTATCGAATATCATTTGGGGACCGGCGTACTTCGAAGTGCAAGGTCTCGCGCGGCAGGAGTTCGGAGCGAAATTGGGGTGGCAGTTCACGGGAGTCTGGAGTGTTCCGATTCCCAAAACTCCGCTGCAATTCCTGGGCTACATAGACTGGTTTAACCATTATTATCGCGATCAGTTCACAGTGGTGCAAACGGAGCCGCAACTGCTGGTGCGCTCAGGCCAGTGGGCCATCGGATCGGAAGTGGAAATCAGCCGCAACTTGCCCGCCGCCTACACAAAAGAGGACGGTTTCTCCTATGAGAAATGGTACGTGCATCCCACGCTTTTTGTGCGAGTGGCTCTTTGATTACTGACTTTCCGGTAGATCGCGCGCTGTCTCCCGCGTGGCTCACGATTCCCGCCTCGCATGTTTACGGTTGGTTCGCCGGAGCCTATCATCGCCGCTACGACCGCGCGCGAGTCTATCATGCCCCTGTCCCGGTGATTTCGATCGGCAACATCACCGTCGGCGGCACCGGGAAAACGCCAACCGTTATTGCGCTCGCCAAGTTCTTGCGCGAGCGCTTTCCGTCATTGTGCGCGCCGAACGCTATCGCCATCCTGAGCCGGGGCTATGGCCGAACCTCACGCAATTTTTCGGTGACGGAGATAAGTTCGGATTGGCAGGAGACGGGTGACGAGCCTCTGTTAATCAAGCGCGCAGTCCCGGACCTTGCCGTGGTCGTTCACGCGGATCGTTGCCGCGCCGCGGAGCATGCCGTCCGTCAATTGAAGTGCCAGGTTATCATCCTCGACGACGGCTTCCAGCATCGTCAAATCGCCCGTGATCTGGACATTGTCCTGATTGACGGCGAACATCCGCTCGGCAACGGATACCTGCTGCCGGCCGGGCCGCTGCGGGAACCGGCGAAAAACCTGCAACGTGCAAGTATCCTGCTGGGCATTGGCGACCAAACCGACCATGCGCGGAGGCTGGCCTCGCTCATCGAGAAACCGTTTCTGAGTGCGATCCCCCACGTGAGGGTACCCGAGTCGCTGGCAAACGGTTCCACTCGAAATGTGTTCGCGCTGTCCGCCATCGCCCGACCCCGGAGATTTGTTAATTCATTGACAAATAATGGTTTGCAAGTAATCGGAACAGCAACTTTTGCGGATCATCACGCTTTCACGCCGAGAGATATTGATAATGTATTGAAAGAATGTAAGTTACGCGAGGGAGAGGCCATCGTAACGACAGAAAAGGACAGGGTGCGGATCGGCTCTTGGGCGCACGCGATACCCTTAGTGACAATCCCCTTGGAAATGCAGTTCTCGGAGCCGGAGAGCCTCTATGAAATTCTGACCGGAATTGTCACAAAACGTGAAAAATAGGGCATGAATATGTAGGAGAGGAATCAGGTGTCTGAAACTGCTCCTCTTATTATCAATTTTCAATAACTTAGCACGGCGAAAACTGGCGTCCCCCCTTGACTTTCCGCCTATGTTTCCTATATTTTAAGGATTAGGTGAGAGAACCGCGGTCTGCCTACATAGCTGTGCTTCTGGTACCGGACGGCGGAAGCAGGGGCTCATAGCTCAGCGGTTAGAGCAGCGGACTCATAATCCGTCGGTCCCAGGTTCGAATCCTGGTGGGCCCACCGGTTGGACGACAGCGCACGAAAGCCTTGAAGATCACTCATGTTCCTTGTCTCCCAATGGGACGGCAGTATGTCGGCGATGAACGGATCGCTTCGCCTCGCGCGCGATCACGGTCTTGACACGTAAGCAGTTTTCAAGGTGTGCCCCCGCTGTTCCGCACACCTTTTTTTATTATGATGTAGCGGGAAGGTATTTCAAAGGACGAGAATGGTGACGACACAAACCAGCTTCGAGAACAAGGTACGGGAGTCGGTGAAACTCCTCACGGAACTGCAGGAAATTGACGACGAGCTGCGCGAAATCGGCTACGAACGCGGAGACCTGCCGGAGGAAGTGAATAAACTGACGGCCAAGATCCAGGAGTACGAGAAGTTCATCGCCGCTCGCAAAAGCGAACTGGAGCAGGCTGACAAAGAACTGAAGACCCGTAATGAGCAATTGGTGGAGGCCAAGAGCAAGCTGGAGAAATATCAGCAGCAGCTTTACACGGTCAAGACGACGCGTGAGTACGACGCGATTACGGCCGAGACCGGATACGCCAAGCATGACATCGGCGAAGCCGAGACCGCGATCGCCACACAGAGCCAGCGCAAGCAGGAACTGAATAAGCAGATTACCGAGCGCGAGAGCGATCTGGAAAAGGTGAAGGTGGACAATCAGGTGAAATCAGCGGAGCTGCAGGAAAAGCTCGCCGAGACCGAAGGCGAGGAACGCCAGCTTCTGCACCGACGCGAAAACATCGTCGTCCGCCTGGAGAAGCCGCTCTACAATCACTACGAGCGGATTCGCAAGGTGAAAGACGGACGCGGCGTGGCGCGGATTCTGGACGGCGCCTGCGGCGGCTGCTTCGCTGTGATTCCGCCGCAGATTCAGGCTAACATCCGCCAGCTCGCGGATCTCGTTTTGTGCGAGACCTGCGGAAGACTGCTCGTTCCCTGAGCAAGGATGAAGGCGGAAGGATGAAGGATGAAGCAGATATCCAGAATCTGCGCGATCGAACGAAACAGTTTGCGCTTCGTGTCATCCATCTCTATTCTGCACTGCCAAAAGAAAATCCCGCGCTGGTGATTGCTAAGCAAGTGCTTCGGTCCGGCACCTCCGTGGGTGCGCATTATAGGGAAGCCTGTCGTGCTAAGTCCGACGCCGATTTCATTAGCAAAATGGAAGGCGCTCTCCAAGAGCTGGATGAGACGACTTACTGGCTTGAACTTCTGTCGGAAGCACAGATTATGCAGCCTGACAAGTTGAAGCCGCTGCACGATGAGGCAGACGAGTTGATTGCGATTGTTGTGACGATGATAAAGCGGGTGAAACAGCGAGCAGTGGCATGATCCTTTCGCTCTGGTTCATCCTTCATCCTTCCGCCTTCATCCTTTGATTCTGATCGCACACATTGACGGCGGCGCGCGCGGCAATCCCGGACCTGCGGCGATCGGCGTGGTCATCTGCGACGATGACGGCAATGTTCTTTTCGAGGAAGGCAAGACCATCGGCAACGCCACGAATAACGAGGCCGAGTACCGCGCTCTGATCTATCTCCTCGAGAAAGCCGCCACCGATCCGGCGCTGCTGAACAGCGGCGCGAAAAGTTTGCGCGTGCATTGCGACAGCAAACTGATCGTGGAGCAGGTCACCGGCAAATGGAAGATCAAGGAGCCGCGCCTGCAGGAGTTGTACAATCAGGTGCAGATCGCCAAAGCCTCCGTTCCCTTCGATCTGCGGATTAAACATGTCCCCCGCGAAGACAACAAGCGCGCGGATCAGTTGGTGAATCAGGCGCTGGATAAAGCGACAGCGGCACCGCCGGCGTCGGAGTATTCGTCGTTCTAGACATGGTTTAGAGGAGGCGCTATTACGCCAATCATTATGCCTTCAATTAGGAGGTGAATAGTGGAAACGAGCGACGGCCGCAAAACTGCACTGCGGAACAAAGGATTTGAATTATCGACTGTGTTGCTCACAACTTCTTCCGCGGCCACGCGAGTACTATTTGATGAGGTTGGGAGCAAAAGGCTGCTTGACCGTGCGAAGGCCTATTTTAAGCTTAAGAAAGGTGATGATCAGACCAAGAAGACAGCGTATTTTGAAATCTTGGCATTCTACTATAACTACATGGATCGCGTCGCTGCGGATTTGTACGACGATGAGGAGCGAGCCGAACTCATGTCAGCATGCTTAGTCGCACTAGTTGAAATGCAGGAGAGAAATACTGGCCAGCGTATTAATCGAGATGGTTTTTTGAAAGCGTGGGAACACTATCAAAACAAGTTCAGCAAGTATGTCCATGTCATTGATCCTAACGACGCACATAATCATAATTGCCTATTGAGAGCCTTCGAATCGCAACTAACTGAAACGATAAGCGGCTCGCAGGATCCCATGGTATACGTGAATGTGACAATTGCGTTTAGCAATTACTTTATTGCGTGGATAAAGGAAATGAAACCGCAGGAATTGATTTCGCTCGATTAAGTGAAGTCAACGCACGTTTAGTAGTAATACACGTTCATTGTTTTTTCGAGTCCGCCAAGCGATCGCGGTCGCGAGCAATCGTGATCGAGGAAAGTCCGAACTCCATAGGGCAGGGCGCCGGCTAACGGCAGCAGGGAGCATAGCAAGTATGACAACCCCTTTTGACAGATTAGGCTCACGCAAGGCAAAGTTGCGCAGCCGCAATCAAATTACCCTGCCGCCGGAAGTGTGCAAAGAAGCCGGTATGCAGGAAGGAGATACTGTTAACGCCAAGGTTCATCGCAAGGGACAGCGAGTCCCGGATGGGGCGATTGTGTTGACTCCAGTCCAGACCGCTCCCGGAAGCGAAGCGGATTGGCGACGAAGAGAGGCCGAAGCGGATGCCGATATTTCGGCCGGGCGCACATACGGACCTTTCGAAATCGAAGACGCGATCAAGTTTCTCAAGAAGGAAACGACGCGAAGGCGACGGAAACCGTGAAGCTGCACTTTACGGAAGGGTTTCTGGATGAATTGTCAAACCTTCCACCGCACATCCAACTTAGAGTTCAGAAAGCGCTGCGGCAATTGGTGCAGGATTTCCGGTATCCGAGTCTTCAGGTGAAGAAAATGAAGGGTTATTCCGGAATTTGGGAAGCGCGAGTCACGGAAGGGTATCGCTTCACGTTTAGAATTGAAAGAGAGTATTACGTGCTGCGCAGAGTGGGGAAGCACGAAATCGAAGACCAACCATAGATTTTTTCGAGTCCGCCAAGCGATCGCGGTCACGAGCAATCGTGATCGAGGAAAGTCCGAACTCCATAGGGCAGGGCGCCGGCTAACGGCCGGGTACCGTGAGGCAACGGAAAGTGCCACAGAAAATATACCGCCGGGGAAGAACAAGCTGACAAGCCGACAGTCCGACAGTCCGACAGTCCAACAGTCCAACATCCCGAGAAGCCGACAGGCCGACAAACTGAAAGCATCGGGTCTGAATGTCGGTATGTCAGTTGTCGGAATGTCCGCTTGTTCTTCCTCGGTAAGGGTGAAAAGGTGCGGTAAGAGCGCACCGCGCGTCTGGCAACAGGCGCGGCAGGGAAAACCCCGCCCGGAGCAAGGCCAAATAAGTTGCGAGTCCTCGCGGCCCGCGGGGCAAAACACGCAGCGGGTAGGCCGCACGAGGTGACGAGCAATCGTCATCCCAGACAGATGATCGCTCACGACAGAATTCGGCTTATCGGCGGACTCGAACAAAAATTCCAAATTGAAAATTGAAAATCGAAGCTAACGAGCATCATAGGCACGTGATATCTGCCTTCAATTTTCATTTTTCGATTTTCAATCTTATCCCGTGATGGAATTCGCCAACGCCTATCAAGATTCTCTGCGCGCCGCCGCTTACGATTCGCTGGAGTTTCCCGGTACGTACTATCTGGCGTTCCGCGACATCCCCGAGATCATCCGCGAGCATGTCAACGGAAAGCAGGCGCTCGACTTTGGCTGTGGCACCGGGCGCTCGACACGCTTTCTGAAAAGCCTCGGTTTTAATACCGTCGGCGTGGACATCGCTGCCGAGATGCTGGAACTGGCGCGGGCGCGCGATCTCGAGGGCGACTATCGGCTCGTTGACGAGCACGGCCCCAGCACGTTAGAACGCTTCGCATTCGACGTGGTGCTCTCGGCGTTTACCTTCGATAACAGTCCGACGATGGAGCAGAAGGTGACGCTGTTTCGAGGACTTGCGGAACGACTGCGGCCCGATGGCAGAATCATCAACCTCGTTTCATCGCCCGACATCTACACCCACGAATGGGCGTCGTTCAGCACGAAGGAGTTCGCCGGCAATTTCACGGCACGCACCGGCGATTACGTTTACACGATGATGCTCGACGTGGAGGATCGCCGCCCCGTGCAAGACATTCTTTGGCCGGACGAGGCGTACCGCGAGGTTTATCAACGCGCCGGACTACGGGTGATCGAGATGCGCAAGCCGCTGGCCAACGCCAGCGAGCCTTATGCGTGGGTGAGCGAAACGACCGTTGCCCCGTGGGTGATCTATGTATTGGGCAAAGCGCTGAGTTAATGCTTTTCATTTTTCAATTTTCAATTTTCTATTTTGGCTATCGCACCTCCTCCCCATATTATTGAACCGCCCTCGGCAGACGCCCGCCTCGCGCGCGAGCTGGAGAGCATCTTTGCGCCGTCGTCCATTGCCGTGATCGGCGCGAGCCGCACGCGCGGCACGATTGGCCGCGACATGCTGCGCAAATTGGTCGAGTACGGCTTCAACGGCATTGTCTATCCGGTCAACCCCGCTGCCCGCTTTATTCACTCCATGCGCTGTTATCGCAGCGTGCTGGAGATTCCCGATCCGGTGGACATGGCCGTGATCTGCGTGCCCAAGCAGCTCGCACTGCAAGCCGTGGAAGACTGCGGCCGCAAGGATGTGCGCTCGATCATCATGATCACGGCCGGCTTCTCCGAAACGGGACCGAAAGGCGCGGAACTGGAACGGCAAGTCTTCGAACGCGTGCGGCACTATGGCATGCGAATGATCGGCCCGAATTGCATGGGCGTAATCAATACCGATCCTGAGGTGCGGATGGACGCCGTCTTCGCCGGCCCGCCGCCGGTCGAAGGCAATATCGGTTTTCTCTCACAGTCGGGCGCATTGGGTGTAGCCATTCTCGAACGCACCGCCGGGATGCAGCTCGGTCTCTCCTCGTTCGTGAGTCTTGGCAATCGCACCGATATTTCCACGGACGATATACTCTGGTATTGGAAGGATGACGCGCGGACGGAACTCGTGCTTCTGTATATCGAGAGCTTCGGCAACGCGCAGCGCTTTACGCAGATCGCGCGCGAGATGGTGCAAAAGAAACCGATCATTGCGGTGAAATCCGGCCGCACCGGAGCCGGCGCCCGCGCGGCATCATCGCATACGGCCAGTCTTGCAGCAACGGACATCGCCGTGGATGCGCTCTTCGAATCCGCCGGCGTGCTGCGAGTGGACACCGTAGAGAAGCTGTTTGACTACGCGCAGGCTTTCGCCAAGCAGCCGGTGCCGCGCGGCAATCGTGTCGCGGTCATGTCCAACGGCGGCGGTCCGGCCATTCTGGCGACCGATGCGGTCGAAGGCTGCGGCTTGCAGGTCACGACGTTCACTGACGAAACGCTGCAGAAGCTGCGCGAAGCGCTGGGCGAACTCGCCAGCGCGGCCAATCCGGTGGACATGGTCTCGAGCGCGAGCCACGAGCATTTCGAGCAGGTGGCGGATATTCTCTTTCAAGACCCGAACACCGACGCCTTGATTGTCCTGTTCGTGCTGCCGGTGACGACCGACTCGAGCGACGTGGCCAAGGCGATTGTGCGCTCGTACGAGAAACACCGCGACTTGCAGAAGCCGATCATGGTCTGCTTCATGACGCGCGAAGGCGACACGTCCGGCACTCCTATTTTGCGCAATGCCGGATTGCCGGTTTATACTTTCCCGGAATCCGCGGCTCAATCACTGGCCGCTATGGACCGCTACCGCCGCATCCGCGAGCGCGCGGCGGGGAACGTACGCGAATTCCATGATGTGGATCGCGAACGCGTGAAGGCGATCATTGACCATGTCCAACTGGTGGGGCGCACGCAGTTGACGCCGGAAGAGGTGTCGGATCTGCTTGCGGCGTGGGGCTTTCCCACGCTCTCCTCGCGGAGAGTGGAGCAGCGTGACAAGTTATGTGTCGCGGCGCAAGAACTCGGTTATCCCCTGGTGATGAAGATCATAGCCGAGGGCATTACGCACAAGTCCGACGTCGGCGGTGTGAAGTTGAATCTGCGCGACGACCGCGACGTGCTTCGTGCCTATGACGAAATCGCCGCGTCCGTGGCAAAACTGCCGCAGCCAATGGCCAACTGGGCCGTCACGCTGGAGCCGATGATTTCCGGCGGCCGCGAAGTTGTGATGGGCATAACCTCGGATCCGCTCTTCGGCCCGCTCGTCATGGTGGGCATGGGCGGAATCTACGTGGAAGTGCTGAAGGATGTTGCCTTTCGTCTCGTGCCGCTCACGGACGTGGACGCAGAGGCGATGGTGAAGAGCCTGCGCGGGTATCCGATCCTCGAAGGCGTGCGGGGCGAAGCGCCGGTCCACCTCGCCACGCTTTACGAGCAGTTGGCGCGCCTGGCGGCGCTGGCCGCGGAATTCCCCCAGCTTCGCGAAATGGACATGAACCCGTTCCTGATGTTTCCCGAGGCTTCGAAATGCGTTGCGGTGGACGCGCGCATCACGCTCGGCGATCCGGCGGGAGCCACCCCATGATTTTTTTGTTACATAAACATATGCAGGTCAGACAATGCAAACAAAATGGGAGTTGGTGGAGAGCCGGGCCCATGAGGAGATTGAAGGCCTAAGCCGCAGCACGAACATTCCCTATACGATTGCCCGCATTCTGATGAATCGCGGGATTGACACGGCGGAGTTGGTGGATCGGTTTTTCAATCCGCTCTCCGCGCATCTGCACGATCCGTTCCTCATGCTCGACATGGATAAAGCGGTGGACCGGATCATCAAAGCGCTCGAACGGCGGGAGCGCATCGCCATCTACGGCGATTACGATGTGGACGGGATCACGTCCGCGTCCATGCTCTACCTCTTTCTCAAGGATCTCGGCGGCGACGTGCTGGCATACATCCCGGATCGCCAGAATGAGGGTTACGGGATTTCCGAGCTGGGCATCCTCGAGTTGGAGAAATCCGGCGCCTCGCTGATCGTCTCCGTGGACTGCGGCATCACGTCGGTCAAGGAAGCGCAGTTCGCCAAATCGCGCGGCCTCGAGTTGATCATCACCGATCACCACGAGCCGGGGCTTTCGATCCCCGAAGCGCACGCGGTCTGCGATCCCAAGCGCGTAGGCTGCGGGTATCCGTTCAAAGAACTCTCCGGCGTCGGCGTCGCGTACAAAATCGCGCAGGGGCTGATCGCCAAGCTCAATCTCGATCCCGAGTACGCCGAGAAGTACCTGGACCTGGTCGCTCTGGGCAGCGCGGCAGACATCGTGCCGCTGATCGGCGAGAACCGCGTGTTTGTCAAGCTCGGCTTGGAGAAGATCAATAACCTGCCCGAAGTCGGCATTGCGTCGCTCATTGAAATCGCCTCGCTGAAAAACGGCAAGATCGAAGTCGGCGACATCGTGTTCGGCATTGCGCCGCGGATCAATGCCGTCGGCCGCCTCGGCAGTGCCTTGCGCGCGGTGAAGCTGCTGACGACGCGTGACAAGACGATCTCCCGCGAGATTGCTGCCGTGCTCGAAGAGGAGAATCGCCGCCGCAAAGACATTGACAATGCGACACTCGAAGAGGCGATGGCGGAGATCCGGGAGACATTGGACCCTCCAAATTCGCGTTCCATCGTTCTGTCGCGTCAAGGCTGGCACCCCGGGGTGATCGGGATCGTGGCGTCGCGCCTGATCGAACGCTTCTATCGCCCGACGGTCATGATCACGATTGAAAACGGCGTCGGCAAAGGCTCCGCCCGCGCGATCGCCAAGTTTGACATCTATCTCGCGCTGAAGGCATGCTCGGATCTGCTGTTGCAGTTCGGTGGGCACAAGTATGCCGCGGGTCTGACCATCGCCGAGGCCAACATTCCCGAGTTCAAACGGCGCTTCGAAGAGGTCTGCCAGCAGATGATTCCCGAGGACGACCTGATTCCCAAGATCAAGATCGAGAGCGAGATTTCGCTGGATGAGATCACGCCGGAAGTCGTCGCGACGCTGAAGCGCTTTGCGCCGTTCGGCCCCAAGAACAACCGGCCCAATTTCTTCTCTCGCGGAATGGAAGTGCTGGATGTCCCGCGGATTGTCGGCACGAATCATCTGAAATTCCGCGCGGGACAGGGAGGAGTGAGTTTCGAGGCCATCGGCTTTAATCTGGGCGACCGCATCTCGCGTTTCTACAACGGCGGCCGCCCGCTCGAACTCGTGTATGCGATCGAAGAGAACGATTTCAATAATCGCCGGACCGTGCAATTACGCATCAAAGACCTGCGTTAAGAGGAGAGCATGAGTAAATCACGCATCGCGTTCGCTCTTGGGTTATGTCTGGCGGCGCTCACGTTCACGATGTGCTGCAAGCAGTCGAAGAGCACCACCGAAACGGCAGGAACCAGTTTGGCTTCCGCGGACCAAAAGGACCAGCTGAAGCAAGGGATCAGAGGCCGCGTGGAGATCTGGGAAGGCAACTTCATGCCGATGGTGGACAAGAGTTCATCCAACAACAAAATCACTCCCGGCGCCGGGAGACGAGTGCGCCTGCATGAGCCGCTCAAGGTCGGCGGGGGCATTGCTTCATCCAAGCACGAGACGATTCCAACTCCCATCGTGGCTGAAGTGATGGCCGATTCCGCCGGGCGGTTCGCGATGGCCGCCGCTCCCGGATCGTACAGCATCTTCGTTGAGGATAGCGGCGGCTGGTACAACAACGGCTGGAACGATCAGGGCATCCAGGGAGCCGTGACAGTAAAGCCCGACAGCGTCAGCGAAGTGTTGATCAAGATCACGAATAAGGCGACGTTTTGAACCTCGGCATCTCGGGCCGCACCTATCTCGTGACGGCGGCGTCCAAGGGATTGGGCTATAGCGTGGCGCGGGAGTTGTTGCGCGAAGGCGCACGGGTGATGATTTCCAGCTCCAACGCGGAGAATCTGAATGCCGCTGCGGAAAAACTTCGCAGCGAGAAGTTGACGGCGTTCGAAACCCATGTCTGCGATTTGACCGATGCGGCAAGCATAGATCATTTAGTGGACGAGACGTTTGCCAAGTTTGATCATCTCGACGGTCTGGTGACGAACGCCGGTGGCCCTCCGGCCGGTCCGCCGCTGGCCATCACCGAGGCGCAATGGCAGAAGGCGTTCGATTCGCTCTTCATGTCGGTAGTGAGGTTGTGTCGAAGAATCGTTCCGGAGATGGCGAAGCGCGGCGAAGGCGCCATTCTCGCCATCACGTCAACGACCGTCAAGCAGCCGATTGTTAATCTGACGACGTCCAATTCAATTCGTCCCGGGTTGGTCGGCTTTCTTCGCTATCTGGCGAGTGAAGTTGCTCCGCAAAACGTGCGTGTGAATGTCGTGGCGCCGGGTCGCATTTTGACCGAACGCACAATGGAATTGGATGCCGCCTATGCCGCGCGCACCGGCATGTCGTTGGATGACGTACGCGCGCATTACACGGCTGAGATCCCGATGGGACGGCTGGGAGCGGTGGACGAATTTGCTCCGCTCTGCGCATTCCTGCTGTCGCCGAAGGCCTCATACATTACCGCCCAGACCTATTGCGTGGACGGCGGCCGCGTTCAATCGCTTTGGTAGAAATGCTGGATAGATGATGAACCTTTTCTCCGCGAAATACTGTCTCCTGATCGCCACTCTACTCGCAGGTCTTGTTCGGCCGAGTCCGGCGCAGTACATCCTGCCCTATGACACGCTGAACAAAGAGACCACGCTAACGGACACGGTGGCAAAGACCGATACGATAGACGTTGAAGACATTGACGAGTCGGCTTCGCCCGCAGAGCCGCCGCGAAAGCGGGGAGCGGAACCTGCCGATCCGCACGCGTCTCAGATTCGGTTGGCCGACATGTGGGTGCGGCGCTTGCTGTATCGCGGCTGGCTGGACACGTCGCATATCGGCGCGTTTGCCCGCTATCAATTGACCTCGTGGAGTCAAGGCATCGGCTCCTACGGTCCGATTGAAGCGCGCATTACCGTGTACTATCTCGGTTCGACGGAGTGGATGGGTAAAGACGCCGAATGGCTGCAGGTCGCGGTGCAGACAATGGAAGACGAACCGATCTTGATCGAATATGATTTGATTGTGCCGTCCAAGACCAAAGTGGATGAAGTCTACCGCGTTTTGTACCGCGTAGATCGAGACGAAGTGAAAACGGGCAGTCTGAACCTGCCGGAAAACATCGTAGACTATGATCGCCTCGATATCCCCAGCGAAGAAGGCCTGGAGGATCTTGAGTTCTACTCCGGAATCTATGAAACCAAAGTGTTCCACGGCTCCGGCACGAACGGCGCCGACGTGTATATTTATCGAGCGGAGAAGATGCCGCCGCTGGGCGTCGTGGTCCTGGGCTACGGCAACGAAGGATTAACGTTCACATCCGCTGGTAGCGATGCCGCTCCGCGTTTCTACTCGCCTCCTCCGCCGTCGAAGCATTAATCTGGTAAGCTGAAAACTCCCCGCGCCCTTGCAGAAACTTAAGTCGAATCTTCGTCCATCGGATACGGACTTCCAAGCCAACGCCGCGGCGATGAGAAATCTGCTCGCGGAGTTGCGGCAGAAACTCGCCGCGCTGCATCCCGCCGCCGGTCCCGAGAAACACATTGAGCGGCACCGCGAGCGCGGCAAGCTGCCGGTACGCGAGCGGCTCGGCAGGCTCTTCGATCCGGACACGCCGTTCCTCGAATTTTCCGCGCTGGCGGCGAACGGGATGTACGATAATGAGGCTCAGTCCGCAGGCATGGTGACCGGCGTCGGGGTCGTGCACGGGCGCGAAGTGCTGGTCGTTGCCAACGATGCCACCGTCAAGGGCGGCACGTACTACCCGATGACCATCAAGAAGCACATCCGCGCACAACGGATTGCGCTCGAGAACCGGCTGCCTTGCGTGTATCTCGTCGATTCCGGCGGCATCTTTCTGCCCGAGCAGGCCGGCACGTTCGCCGACAAAGAGCATTTTGGCAACATCTTCTACAATCAGGCGCGTTTGAGCGCTGAAGGCATTCCGCAGATCGCCGTGGTGATGGGCTCTTGCACCGCGGGTGGTGCGTACGTGCCGGCGATGTCCGATGAAACCGTGATCGTTAAGGGCAATGGCACGATCTTCATCGGCGGCCCTCCGTTGGTTAAAGCGGCTACCGGAGCGGATGTGACGGCGGAAGAGCTCGGCGGTGCCGACGTGCACACGCGCATCTCCGGTGTCGCCGATCACTTTGCAAACGATGACGAGCAGGCACTTTCAATCACGCGCAACATCGTCGAGTCACTCGGCAAACCGGCCCGCTGGGAATTTGACCGCGAAGCGCCCGAAGACCCGGCCTATGATCCGGCGGAACTGTATGGTGTGGTTCCCAGCGACGTGCGCAAGTCCTATGACATCCGCGAAGTGCTGGCGCGCATGGTGGACGGCTCCCGCTTTCAGGAGTTCAAGACGCGCTATGGGACCACGCTGATCTGCGGCTTTGCGCGGATTCACGGTTATCTCGTCGGCATTGTCGGCAATAACGGCGTGCTCTTTGGCGAAAGCGGCAAGAAGGGCGCACACTTCGTCGAGCTATGCTGCATGCGCAAAATCCCGTTGCTGTTCTTGCAGAACATCACCGGCTTCATCGTCGGCAAGCATTACGAGCACGGCGCGATTGCGTCGGACGGCGCGAAGATGGTGCATGCAGTAGCCTGTGCCAACGTGCCCAGATTCACGGTGATCGTCGGCGCATCAAACGGCGCGGGCAATTATGCCATGTGCGGCCGCGGCTATAATCCGCGACTCTTGTGGATGTGGCCCAATGCGCGCATCAGCGTGATGGGCGGAGAGCAAGCGGCAGGCGTGCTGGTTCAAGTTAAAGAGGAGCAGTTGCGCGCTACCGGCAAGGAATTGACGCCTGCAGAGGCCGACGCTATCCGGCAGCCGGTGCTCGAAAAATACGAGCGCGAGGGCAATCCCTATTTTTCCACGGCGCGGATGTGGGACGACGGAATCCTGGATCCCGTGGATACGCGGCAGGTTATCGCCTTGGGTATTGCGATGGCCTCTAACGCCGCCGTCCCGGATTACCGCCCCGGCGTCTACAGAATGTAGTTGAAACTGCGATTTTCTATGGAAACCACAATCTACAGAGAGAAACAGCCCATGCCGTTCCGGTATGTGATTGCCGGAGCGGGAATGGCGATTATGCTTTTCGGTGCGTGGCAAACGCGGCATGAAAACCCGGAGAGCGCGCTGATTATGGTAGTTTTTTCCGCCCTGTTTGCCGTGATCCTCTGGGGATTCACGGAATTCACCGTTGTCGTCACGCCCACGGAGCTGCGCTTTGGTTTTCCGCTGTTTCGCAAACACTTTCCGTTGAGCGAAGTTCAAGTCGGCGACACGGAACATATCACGCTGCTCGCGGGAATCGGCATTCACTACTGGCACGGCAAGTGGGTGTACAATTCGCGCTATGGCGACGGCGTGAACATCGTGCGCGGCAAACGGCGGTATCTGCTCGGTTCACGACATCCGTTGGAGTTGCAGCATGCGCTAATGGATGCGGCTCCGCGCCGGACGGACCGCACGTGAGCAAACTGCTGAAGGTCGGGCTGTCCGACGGGGTTGCGCGAATTACGCTGGCGCGGCCCGAGGTCAAGAACGCCTTCAACGCCGAGCTGATCGCGGAAGTCACAAGCGCTTTGCGAACCTACTCGGAAGACGAGACCGTGCGTGCGCTGGTGATCGCTGCCGAAGGTTCAATGTTCTGCGCGGGGGCGGATTTCAACTGGATGAGCGGGCAAAAGGCTGCGTCTCTTGACGAAAATATCGCCGATGCCGAGACGCTCTATGACATGTTCCTCGAGCTGTACAACTTCCCGCATCCAACAATTGCACGCGTGCAGGGCGGAGCGTTCGGCGGCGGAGTCGGGCTTGTCGCCTGTTGTGATTTTGTGGTGATGGCCGAGGACGCGACGCTTGCGTTCAGTGAAGTTCGCATCGGTCTTGTCCCGGCGACAATTTCCCCATTCGTGATTCATAAGATTGGTGAAGGGCGCGCGCGCGAGTTGTTCCTGACCGGGGCAGTTATTCCATCCGCTCAGGCACTCACGACGGGGCTAGCCAGTCTCGTGGTCCCCGAAGAACGACTGGATGCGGCGGTGGATGAATATGTGCAGCGGCTGTCCGTCTGCGGACCGCAGGCGTTGCGAGTCACGAAGGAATTGTTGCGGGAAGTGCCGCGATTGTCGCTGAGCGAAGCGCGCGCGTTCACCGCCGAGCGCATCGCGAGGCAGCGGATTTCGGATGAGGGGCAGGAGGGCATGGCGGCATTCTTGGAGAAGCGCAAACCGAAATGGGTGCAATGACGAAGCGCCTGCGCATCGAGAAACTGTTGGTGGCAAATCGTGGCGAGATTGCCGTCCGTGTGATGCGCACGGCTCGCGAAATGGGCATACGCACCGTCGCGGTATATAGCGAGGCGGACAAGCACGCGCTGCACGTTGAGTTGGCGGATGAAGCGGTGCTGATCGGGCCGCCCCCGGCGAGCGAGAGCTATTTGCGGGCGGAACGAATTATCGAAGCCGCAAAGTCCAGCGGCGCCCAGGCGATTCATCCGGGATACGGTTTCCTGTCGGAGAATCCGGACTTTTCACAAGCGGTCACCGAGGCCGGACTGATCTTCGTCGGACCGCCGGCTAATGCCATGCGATTGCTCGGCAACAAGATTGAGTCGCGCGTGCTGGCGCAGAAGATCGGCGTACCGATTACGCCCGGCACCACGTTTTCCTCGCCGGATCCCAAACTCGTAGCTCCGGAAGCGGAGAAGATCGGCTATCCGGTGCTGATCAAGGCGGCGGCAGGTGGCGGCGGGAAGGGCATGCGCATCGTGCACAAGCCGGAGGATTTGGCAATGGCGCTCGAAGGCGCCGCGCGCGAAGCGAAGTCCGCCTTCGGTGATGCTACCGTTTACATCGAGAAATATCTCTCTCGCCCGCGGCATATTGAGTTTCAGATTTTCTGTGACACACACGGCAACGCCGTGCACTTAGGTGAACGCGAGTGTTCGATTCAGCGCCGGCACCAGAAGATCATTGAAGAGAGTCCGTCGGTTGCCCTAACGCCCGAGTTACGCGCAGAGATGGGCGCAGCGGCTGTCAAGCTGGTGAAAGCCGCGGGATACGTGAACGCCGGAACCGTGGAGATGCTGCTTGATGGAGCGAAGTTCTACTTCCTCGAAGTGAACGCGCGCCTGCAGGTTGAACATCCGGTGACCGAATTCGTGACGGGCGAGGACCTCGTCGAGTGGCAGCTGCTGGTTGCGTCGGGAGAGAAACTGCCCCGACGACAAGATGAAATCATATCGCGCGGGCATGCACTCGAGTGCCGCATCTACGCGGAGGATCCGGCCAACAACTTCCTGCCTTCATCGGGGAAGATCCTCGTCTTAGAAGAGCCGCACATTCCCGGCGTGAGGATTGATTCCGGCATCCGTTCCGGCTCCGAGGTTTCCGTTTTCTATGATCCGATATTGTCGAAAGTGATTGCGCGGGCGGACACCCGGGAGCATGCGATCGAGAAGATGCAGAGCGCGCTCGACAATTATGTACTGCTCGGCGTTGCCACTCCGATCGAGCTGCTGCGCGACGTGCTCAATCATCAAGAGTTTCGCAAAGGCAATTTAAGCACGCATTTTCTCGACGATCATTTGCCGAATTGGAAGCCGCAGCCGCCGTCACCGGATGAACTGGCCGCTGCGCTCTGTGCCGCGATACACGCGCCGGTGAACGGAATGGGCGCGTCGAGCAACGGCGTGAAAGTCGGCATTTCCTCTCCGTGGCAATCGCTGGGGGCGTGGCAGATCGCAAGTGCGGAGACCGGCCGATGATCCGCGAATTCCTCCACAACGGTCAGCGCCTTCGCGTGGACGTTCAAAAGAACGGACAGGGAGACATTGTCAAGTTTGAGTCTGCCGAGCGCGAGATTGCGTGCGAGGAGCTTGGCCCCGGCGCGTTTGTCCTTCGCAGCGGACCCAAGAAATTCCGCGCGCGAGTGGTGCGGCAAAAGGACCGCATCTGCGTCTGGCTCTCCGGCAGAACATTTGAATTTCAGATTTCCTCGGCGGATGAGGCCGGATCACATGGCGCCGAAAAATCTCCCGAGGTCCGTGCCCCGATGCCCGGCACACTGATCAAATTACTCGTGATGGAGGGTGACGCGGTCGAAGAGGGGCAGGTTGTGGCCGTGCTTGAAGCGATGAAAATGGAGCACCAACTGCGCGCGCCGCTTACCGGCAGGGTGCAGAAGGTCAGCGGCACGGTCGGCTCGATCATAGATGCCGACGCGGTGATAGTGGCCCTCGCGATCGTGGAGTAAGATGTTCGGCACGCGCTACCTTTATTGCGGCGTTGAATCGGTGCGCCGGACAATGCCGCAGATTGCCGCCGCCGGATTGGGCATCGAAGTGGTTTTTGACGACACGACGAACCTCTGGCCGCAGATGCGCTGGGAGAACCTGCTCGAGATCGCCGACGATATTCAGGACGCGGGTCTTCCCGCGGCGGTGCATGGGCCGTTTCATGGGATCAATCTTGGCTCCCGCGATCCGAATCAGCGCGGAATTTCCCGGCGGATGTTGGAAGCCGCACTCGAATTCGCCCGCGCGATTCGCTCGCCGCACATGGTCATACACTCGGGCTACCTGCCGCAATACGCGCCCAAGGGCCGCGTGAAATGGCTGGAGCAGTTTCTCGTGAATGTCGAACCGGTGCTGGCCCGGGCGTGTGAGCTGGAAGTGCGAGTCGCGCTTGAAAACACGTACGAGCCCGACACCTCCCTTTTTGAAGAGATCTTTGAGCGGATCGAGAACCCGGCGCTGGGAATGTGCCTCGATCCGGGTCATGCGACCTGTTTCGGCAAGGTCGAACCGGCGCAATGGTCGCGGCGTTTTGGCGAGCGCATCTCCCATCTCCATTGCTCCGATAACGATGGCAAAGACGATTTGCACTGGAGTCTGGGCAAGGGGGTCGTGGACTTTCGCCGCCTGCTGCAGCCTCTGGTCTCGCTCGGCTCACTTTCCACAGTAACGTTTGAAGTGGCGCCCGAGGATGCGCAGGATTCAAACCGCTGTTTTGAGGATGTGCTGAAGACATTATAAGCCCGGAGATAACCGATGCCTGAGAAACCTGACAAGCTGCCTCCCGAGCTGTCGAAAAAACTCCAGAAGGTGCGCAATGATCTCGATCGTGTGCTGCGCGATTACGATCTTTCGCAGCAGGAATATGGTTCGCTGATGGAGGACATGAAGCGCCGCCGCCGCCGCATCGAAGGCTCCGGCGACAGCATTTTGGACGACATTTCCGACGAATAATTACAATTGCCCAACAGAGCTGCACTGGCTCTGACTCGGATTTCGTCCTGGACACCGCCGCCATTACCATATTATACCATTCGCCTGGACATCAATGGCGGGAGTCCAGGATCGGATTTTGGATTTTTCTACCATGCACCTGACCGAAGAACAGAAAATGCTCCGCGAGATGGTTCGCGATTTCGCGCAGAACCGGATCAAACCGATCGCCGCGGAACTGGACGAAAACGAGCGCTTCCCCGAAGAGATCATCGGCGAAATGGGCGAGCTGGGTCTCATGGGCATACCGTATCCCGAGACCTACGGCGGCGCGGGCATGGACAACATGTCCTATGCCATTGCCGTCGAAGAGATCGCGAAGGTCTGCGGCAGTACGGCGCTGACACTGGCAGCGCACATCTCGCTTGGCGCGGGACCGATTTACACCTTCGGCAACGAAGAGCAGAAGCGCAAGTATCTTCCCGATCTCTGCAGCGGCAAGACAATGGGCGCCTTCGGTCTCACCGAACCACAGGCCGGCAGCGACGCCGGCGCGACACAAACGCAATGCGTAGACAAGGGCGATCATTACCTGCTCAACGGCACGAAGAGCTTTTGCACGAACGGTTCCTATTCGACAATTTTCACGGTGAGCGCAGTCTCGGATAAGCAGCGCGGCACCAAAGGCATCAGCTGCTTCCTCGTCGAGAAGGAATGGAAGGGCTTCGAAGTCGGCAAGAAGGAACGCAAACTTGGCGTGCGCGGCTCCGATACCGTTATGCTTCACTTCAGTGATGTGGTTGTACCGAAAGAGAGCCTACTCGGTAAAGAGTGCGAAGGCTTTAAGCAGATGCTGACGATTCTCGACGGCGGACGCATTGCGATCGGCGCCATGGCGCTCGGCCTGGCGGAAGGGGCCTACGAGGAGACGCTGAACTTCGTCACCAGCCGCAAAGCCTTCAATCAAAACATCTCGGATTTTCAGGCGACGCAATTCAAGCTCGCGGACATGGAGACGCAGATTCAGGCCGCCAGGCATCTTGTGTACGATGCTGCGCGCTTGAAGGATGCGGGAGAAGATTATCTGCGTGAGGGCGCGATGGCCAAGCTCTTTGCCTCCGAAGTCGCGCGCAACGTGACGCTGCAGGCAATTCAATTGCACGGCGGCTACGGCTACATCCGCGAGTATCCGGTCGAACGCATGTTCCGCGATGCCAAACTCACCGAGATCGGTGAAGGCACGTCGGAGATCCAGCGTCTGGTGATTGCCCGTTCGCTGCTGGCGGCGCACGCCCGCGCATAAGATTAGGATAGTGGTTGGAACAGATACTTCAGATCTTAGACCGACTCAGGAGTAAGGGGTTGATCGGTGCCTACGCCATCGGCGGTGGAGTGGCCACGATTCTCAACTCGCGTGAGTTCTCAACGAAGGACTTGGACGTATTCACCACCCTCCCGAAAAAATCCGGACTGGTTGATCTGGGTCCGATTTGGAAGTTCCTTCAAGAGAGCGTGGGAGCGATCCTCGACGGTCAGTTTATTGTAGTGGATGGGATACCGATGGAGTTTATTGACCCTCGCCCGGGAAGCATAGAGGAAGAAGCTCTACGAAATCCGGAGATTCACACGGTCTATGGAATGGCCGTCCCAGTGTTTCGACCGGAGTATCTGTTCGCGATTTACTTGAATATCCACCGACCTGGAGATGCAGGCAAGATGGAATATCTCTGGGAATATGGCAAACTGGACCGGGGGTTGTTGCACTCAATCGTTCAGAAATATGGATTGGAAAAGCAATGGCAGGCCTTTCTCAAGACGATTACTTGAACGCACTGTTCGCCGCAAAAAAGGAAGCCAGAAGACGGGCCGTCAACGCTTCGCCCGAAGAAAAGTTGGAAGCATGGGTGCGTTTGCTCAAATTTGTGCAAAGCATCAAAGCTGGATTAGGAAAAGCCCCCTCGGGAGACAGAAATTCAGCCGGGACGATAGTGAGGCCGTGATTGTTTCAGCTCGGTGACTTCCGTCTTGACCTGATCAACGACGGGCTCTTTGAACTCAAGGCGGACAACTTCGCGCGTGTCGGCGCGACGAAAGCGCCGCATGTCAAACGCCGTGTGCGCGTAGCCTTCAACTCGCTGCTGATTCGGGGATGCGGGCACATCATTATCGTGGATCCCGGCACGGGCGACAAACCGCACACGCAGCAGGTGCGCGACTACCACATGGAATGGCCGCGCAAATTCTTTCCTGCGTTGAGAGAATTAGGTGTACGTCCCGAGGACGTGGACACGGTGATTCTGACGCACCTGCATTGGGACCATTGCGGCGGTTCGACCGGTCTGGACGCCGCCGGCAAGCCGGTTCCGGTCTTTCTGAATGCAAAGTACTACGTTCAGCGACGCGAGCTGGAAGCCGCCCGTTCCGCCGTTGCAGCAGGCGACGACAGCTTTCTGGCTGATGATTTCGAGCCGCTTGCCGTTTCGCACCGCCTTCAATTAGTAGAAGGCGACGCCGACATCCTGCCTGGCATATCAGTGGAGTGGACCGGCGGGCACAGCGCGGGCCATCAAATCGTGACACTCGACGGCGGCGGACAGCGGGCAATCTATCTGAGCGATCTGGTCCCGACGATTGCGCAGATCCCGTTTGATTCGATTATGTCGTATGACGCCAACGTCAACGAACTTCTGTCGGCAAAAGAGCGAGTGTTAATGATGGCGGCGGAACGCGAAGATCTTCTGCTCTTCGTGCATGCTCCGCGCCAGCGCGCGGCGTATTTGCGCCGGCAGCCCGACGGTGGTTTTGCCCTTGAAAACGTAACCCTCTGAAGAACAGCGAATGTTCTCTGTAACATAACACAACTGGACAATGAACCCCAACACACCTGTTATCACATCCGGGGCACGCACGCCCGTCGGATCGTTCAGCGGCGCATTGGCGGGCGTTTCCGCTCCGCTCCTTGGCGCCCACGTGCTTAAAGAAAACCTCACGCGCTCGAAACTCGAGCCGGGCGACGTGGACGAAGTCATCATGGGAATGGTTCTGCAAGGCGGGGCCGGACAAGCGCCCGCGCGGCAGGCCGCCATTTTCGCGGGCATCCCCAGCAGCGTCTCGGCTTGGACCGTCAACAAAGTCTGTTCCTCGGGTCTCCGCGCTGTGATGAGCGCGGCGCAGGCGATTCAACTGGGCGAGTATAAGATCATGATCGCCGGCGGCATGGAGAACATGTCGCAGGCTCCGTACTATCTCGAAGGCGCGCGCGAGGGCTATCGCCTTGGCAACTCCACGGTCGTGGATGGGATGATCAAGGACGGCCTTTGGGATCCGTACAAGAATCAGCACATGGGGAATTGCGCCGAACTCTGCGCGCGCGAGAACAAGATCTCCCGTGAAGCGCAGGATGAGTTTGCCATCGAATCCTACCGTCGCGCGCAGGACGCGCAGAAGACCGGCAAATTCAAGAATGAAATCGTGCCCGTGATCATCAAGAGCCGCAAGGGCGAGGTCACGGTGGATACGGATGAGGAGCCGACGAAGGTGGATTTTGCCAAGATCCCCACGCTGAAGCCCGCGTTCGATAAGGAGGGAACCGTCACCGCTGCCAACGCCTCAAAGATCAACGATGGCGCCTCGGCAGTAACAGTGATGGCCTACGAGGAAGCGCAGCGCCGCAATCTAAAACCGCTGGCGCGGATTGTTGGTTACACGACCCATTCGCAGGAACCGGAGTGGTTTACCACGGCTCCGGCCGCGGCGGTCAAGAAGCTGTTGAATCGCCTGAGCTGGAAAGCCTCCGATGTGGATCTTTGGGAACTGAACGAGGCTTTTGCGGTTGTCGGCCTGATCAACACGCAGCTCCTCGGTCTCGATTCGAAGAAAGTAAACGTCCACGGCGGCGCCGTCGCGCTGGGTCATCCGATCGGCTCCTCCGGCTGCCGCATCGTCGTTACGCTGCTGAATGCGCTGAAAGAGCACGGCGGCAAGCGCGGTGTGGTCGGTATCTGCAACGGCGGCGGCGAAGCGACGGCCATGGCCTTCGAAACTCTCTAACTACCTCCCAAAATGAACATCAATACCATCGCCGTCATTGGTGGCGGCACTATGGGCAACGGCATTGCCCACACCTGTGCGCAGTTCGGCAAGAAGGTCGAACTGATTGAAGTCGCCGAAGCTCCGCTGAAGAAGGCGCTCGGCACCATCGAGAAGAATCTTTCTCGTCAGGTTGAGAAAGGCAAACTTTCCGAAGACGACAAGAACGCCACGCTGAGCCGCATTCACGGAAGCGTGTCTCTGAACGGCGCAAAGGAAGCCGATGTCGTCATCGAGGCCATTGTGGAAAACTTGGATGTCAAGGCCAAGCTCTTCCGCGAACTGGACGCGTCCTGCCGCTCCGACGCGATTCTGGCGTCGAACACATCCACGATTTCGATCACCGGCATTGCCGCGAACACCAAGCGCGCGGACAAAGTTATCGGCATGCACTTCATGAATCCGGTGCCGATGATGCAGCTCGTGGAGATTGTGCGTGGCTTGGCAACGTCCGACGAGACGCATAACGCAGTTGTTGAGTTCGCCAAGGCTCTCGGCAAGACGCCGATCACTGTCAACGATTTTCCCGGTTTCGTCTCGAACCGCATTCTCATGCCGATGATTAACGAAGCCGTGTACTGCCTGATGGAGGGCGTCGCCACAGCGGATGCGATTGACAGCGTGATGAAGCTTGGCATGAATCATCCGATGGGACCGTTGGCGCTGGCTGATTTGATCGGTCTGGACGTCTGTCTGGCGATCATGGAGGTGTTGCACCACGATCTCGGCGACTCAAAGTATCGCCCCTGCCCGCTGCTGCGCAAGTATGTGGCGGCCGGTTTCCTCGGCCGCAAGTCCGGCCGCGGATTCTACAATTACGCTGCTTAGATCGCCGAGGCGGGTTCGGCGAGATCTTGAGCAAGATGAATACATTTCCCAGAACCCGCCCGGAATTATTAGCATTCGGAGCACTACCTGAATGGATCACTTGTTGACCGAGCAGCAACTGGAAGTAAAGCAGGCGATTCGCGATTTCTCTGAGGTGGAGATCCGTCCCACGGTCGCCGCGCGCGACGAGTCGGGCGAGTTTCCCGGTGATATTATCAAGAAACTGGGCGAACTTGGCTTCATGGGCGTGAACACGCCGGAACACCTTGGCGGCGCTGGGATGGACGCCGTCACCTACGCGATTGCGGTCGAAGAGTTGTCACGCGTCGATCCGGCGGTTTCGGTGATCGTGTCCGTGAACAATTCGCTGATCTGCTATCCGCTCGAGAAGTTTGGCAGCCCGCAGCAGCAGGAGGAGTGGCTAAAGCCCCTCGCCCAGGGTAAGAAGCTGGGTGCGTTCTGTCTGACCGAACCCGGTGCCGGTTCCGATGCCGCCGCCCTCACCACCACGGCAGTGCGTGACGGCAACGACTGGGTGTTGAACGGCACCAAGCAGTTCATCACGAACGGCCAGATGGCCGATATGTATATTGTCTTTGCGCGCACCGCCAAAGAAGGCGCGGACAAAGCCAAGGGCATAACCGCGTTCATCGTGCCGCGTGATGCCAAGGGTGTGCGTCGTGGCCCTAACGAGAAGAAGATGGGCATTCGCTCCTCCGATTGTTGCGCGGTCATTTTTGAAGACGTGCGCGTGCCGGATTCGCTCCGCATCGGCAAGGAAGGCGACGGCTTCAAGATCGCCATGTTCGCGCTGGATTCGGGCCGTATCGGCATCGCTTCGCAGGCCGTTGGTCTCGCGCAAGGTGCGCTCGAAGAAGCCGTGAAGTACGCCAAGTTCCGCCATCAGTTCGGCCGCGCGATTGCCGAGTTTCAAGCCATTCAGTTTAAGCTCGCGGACATGGAAGTGTACACGCAGGCTGCGCGGATGTTACTCTACAGCGCCGCGCGCAAGAAAGACCTGAATCAGCGCTACACGCACGAAGCTGCAATGGCCAAACTCTTCGCCTCCGATATGGTCATGAAAGTGACGCAGGAGGCCGTGCAGATTCACGGCGGCAACGGCTATCTGAAAGACTACCCGGTCGAACGGATGCTCCGCGATGCCAAAGTGACCGAAATCTACGAGGGGACGTCGGAAATCCAAAGATCTATCATCTCGCGCACTCTCCTCAGCGCTTAAGTCCCCCGTCTCCTCCGGACATTACCGAAAAGGAACCACGCCTTGGCAAAATCGAAATTTGATGAGTCTTTGAAAATTTGGATGAACGGCAGCATCGTGGACTGGAAGGACGCCACGGTGCATGTGGGCATACATGCCCTACACTACGGCTCCTCGGTGTTCGAGGGCATTCGCTGCTACAAGACGCCGAAGGGTTCCATGATTCTCGGCCTCCGGCAGCACATCCGCCGGCTGCTGGATTCGGCTAAGATTTACCGTATGGACTGCCCGTACACGCAGGAAAACTTGGAACGGGCCTGCGCCGATGTCGTGCACGTGAATAACATGGAAGAGGCGTACCTGCGTCCGCTGCTCTATCGCGGCTATTACGCGCTCGGTGTTTTCCCCGATCAATGTCCGATTGATGCGGTCGTGATGCCGCTGCGCTGGGGCAAGTACCTCGGCGACGAGGCGCTGGAACGCGGCATCGAAGTCTGCGTATCCTCTTGGGGCCGCATGGCGCCCAATACGCTGCCCGCATTGGCCAAGTCCGGCGCGAATTATATGAACTCACAGTTGATCAAGATTGACGCCTTGCGCCTCGGCTTTGAAGAGGGCATCGCGCTCGACATGCACGGTTACGTCTCGGAAGGCTCCGGGGAGAACATTTTCCTCGTGCGCGATGGAGTTCTGCACACGCCGCCGCTCTGCTCTTCGATTCTGCCCGGCATCACCCGCGAGGCGATCCTCACGATCGCTCAGGAACTGAACATCCCCACGCGTGAGGAAGAAATTCCCCGCGAAATGCTCTACATTTCGGACGAAGTGTTCTTTACCGGCACGGCCGCGGAGATCACTCCGATTCGCTCGATTGACAAAGTGGAAGTCGGCAAGGGAAAACCCGGCCCGGTAACGCGCCGTCTGCAGGAAGCGTATTTTGACCTCATCAATGGCAAACGACCCGATCCCCGAGGATACCTTTATTACCTCTGATTTCCCGGCGGAGATGAAGACCCGCCGCGCCGCCCGCGAATGGGCGCTGCGGCTGCTTTATGCTCACGAGCTGTCGGGGAATCCGATTGATGAGGTCCTAAATGATGTGCTCGGCGAGAGCCATGACGAGCAGAATGCTCATTTCTGTCGCGCGCTCGCCCGGCGCGTCGCGGATAAGGACGTGCTGATTGACTCGCTGATTAAGAGCGCGGTGGAGAAGTGGGATCTGAACCGCATCGCCGTGCTCGATCATATCATTCTGCGCATAGCGATTGCCGAATTCCTTTACTTTGACGACATTCCGTTCAAGGTCACGATTAACGAGGCGATTGAGCTGGCAAAACGCTATTCCACCGCGCAGAGCGGCCGCTTTGTGAACGGAATTCTGGATGCGGTGAGCACCGAGCTGCGCAAGAAAATGCCTAAATCCAAAGAATTATCTGAGGGACGCTCTCCTTCATGAAAATCGGTATCATCTCCGATATTCACTCCAATCTCGAGGCGCTTGAAGTTATGCTGAAGCGCCTCGCCGCTGAGCAAGTAGAACGTATTTGCTGCCTCGGCGACATCGTCGGCTACGGCGCCAACCCTAACGAGTGCGTCGAGCGCGTGCGCGAGGCCTGTCCCGTTTCGATTCTCGGCAACCACGACGCCGCCTGCACCGGCCACACTTCGACCGAGTACTTCAACAGCTACGCCCGCTCCGCCATCGAGTGGACGGGCCGCGTGCTCAGCGAAGAAAATCTGGCGTATTTGAAGAGCCTTCCGCTCACGCACAACGATGACGATCTGTTCCTCGTGCATGCGACGCCCAAGGAACCGCAGGCCTGGAACTACATTACTTCGCCGGCGGAGGCCCAGCCGCATCTCGACCTGCTAAGTCACGGTGCCACAGCCTTCATCGGTCATTCGCATGTGCCCGCGCGGTTCGAGGATGCGGCCGCGAAGAAACGCATCATTAATGTCGGTTCCGTCGGTCAACCCCGCGACCGCGATCCGCGCGCGTGTTGCGGCCTTTATGACACCGCCGCAGGAACTTTTGAATGGATTCGCGAAGTTTACCCGGTTCAGGAGGCCGCCCGCAAGATCCGCCACGCCGGTCTGCCGGAATTCTTGGCGGTGAGGCTGTTTATAGGGATGTAATTGGGAAGCTGACCCCCTTTGTATTTCCCCCACCGTGTGGGGGAAAGGAAAATCAAAATGTAATGTGCCGGATGATACAAGACCTCCATCCTGCGACGCCTCTGTAGCATTCACATTTCCCCCCATACGATGGGGGGACGAAAGGGGGGTCTGCTTGAACGTCAACAACACTAAGAATTCAGACTAAATGCTCGATAAAACCTTAGCTAAAATCTTCGGTACCAAGCATGCGCGCGCAGCCAAAAAGCTGTGGCCGCTCGTGCGCGAAATTAATGCGTTTGAAGAAGAGTATCAGAAGCTCTCCGACGCCGGACTCCGCGCGAAAACCGACGAGTTCCGCCAGCGGTTGGCGGACGGCGAAACGCTGGATGACATCGCGTTCGAGGCGTTTGCGGCGGTGAAAAACGCCTGCCGCCGGCTGATGGGCCACGAGTACGAAGTGCGCGGCCATCGCGCCAAGTGGGATATGATTCCCTATGACGAGCAACTCATCGGCGGGATCGTGCTGCATCAGGGCAAGATCGCGGAGATGGCCACCGGCGAAGGTAAAACACTCGTCGCCGTACTGCCGCTCTATCTGAACGCGCTCGAAGGGCGCGGCGCGTGGCTGGTTACGGTCAACGATTATCTCGCCCAGCGCGACTCGGAATGGATGAAGCCCGTTTATGAGATGCTGGGCCTCAGCGTCGGCGTGGTCATCACCGATCAGCCGCCGCCCGTCCGCCGCGAGATGTATGCCAAGGACATCACCTACGGCACGAACAACGAGTTCGGCTTCGACTATCTGCGCGATAACATGGCGCTCTCGATCGAAGAAGTCGTGCAGCGCGAGCATCATTACGCGATCGTGGACGAGGTGGACAGCGTGCTGGTTGACGAGGCCCGAACGCCGCTCATCATTTCCGGTGCGGTCACGCACTCCACGCAGAAGTTTGACGAGATGAAGCCGCCCGTCGAGCAGCTCGTGCGGATGCAGAATCAGGAACTGACTAAGCTGGCCGACGAACTCGAATCAGAAATTGAAAAGGGCGGCTACGACGAGTGGCAGGTCGGATACAAACTGCTGAAGGGCTTCCGCGGTTTACCCAAGCACAAGCGGTTCATGAAGCTCTTTCAGGATCCGTCGTTGGTGCGGATGCGGCAGCGTGTCGAAAATGACCTGATGCGCGACAAGAAAATGCCGCAAATTGATGAGGAGCTGCTGTTTTCCATAGACGAACGCGGGCACTCGACGGACATGTCCGACCGGGGGCGCGCGCTGCTGACTCGCTACTACGGCGGCGATCCCGATCTGTTCATATTGCCCGATCTGGCGGATGAGTTTGCTAAGATTGACGCCGAGCCCGCGCTCGATCTCGCGCAAAAGGCTGCGGCCAAGGCGAAAGTTCAGGATGCGTATGCGCTGCGCAGCGAGCGCGTGCAAAACGTGACTCAGCTCTTCCGCGCTTACGCGCTTTATGAGAAGGACGTCGAGTACGTGGTGCAGGACGATAAGGTAATGATCGTAGACGAATTCACCGGTCGTATTCTGTCGGGACGCCGTTATTCGGATGGTTTGCATCAGGCGATTGAGGCCAAGGAAGGCGTTAAGATCGAACGCGAGACGCAGACAATTGCGACGATCACGTTACAGAACTTCTTCCGCCTTTTCCACAAGCTCGCCGGCATGACGGGAACCGCCGAGACCGAGGAGGGCGAGTTCTACTCGATCTATAAGCTCGAAGTGATGGTGATTCCGACGCACGAGACGGTCCGCCGCGACGATTTGAATGACCTTGTCTATCGCACCAAGCGCGAGAAACTGAACGCGGTCATAGACAAAATCGTGGAATTGCACACCAGCCGCCAGCCGGTGCTCGTGGGTACGACGTCGGTGGACACATCCGAAATCATCTCCCGCATGCTGCGGCGGAAGAACATTCCGCATAACGTGCTGAACGCCAAGCAGCACCAGCGCGAAGCGGAAATTGTTTCGAATGCGGGCCAGCCGGGCGCCGTCACCATCGCCACGAACATGGCCGGCCGCGGCACGGATATCAAACTCGGCGCGGGTGTCATACAATGGAATGGGCAGCCCGGCGACAAATTGAAGGCGAGCGGCGGTCTCTTCATTCTCGGTACGGAGCGTCACGAGTCGCGGCGCATTGACCGCCAGCTGCGAGGACGCGCCGGACGTCAGGGTGATCCGGGTGTCAGCCAGTTCTATTTGTCGCTCGAAGATGATCTGATGCGTTTGTTCGGTTCCGAGCGCATCGCGCGGATCATGGACCGGCTCGGCGTGCAGGAAGGCGAAGTGATCACGCACCCGCTGATCACGCGGGCCATTGGCCGCGCGCAGCAGCGCGTGGAAGCTTACAACTTTGGCATCCGTAAGCATCTGCTCGAATACGACGACGTGATGAACCAGCAGCGCACAGTGGTGTACACGCGTCGCAACGTAGCATTACGCGGTGAAGATCCGTCCGCGCTCGTTGCCGAGATGATCGAGGATTACGTAGATTTCTTGATTGAAAAGAACAGTTCCGGTGAGGGTCGCGGCGAGGAAGTGAATTACGATGCGCTCGCCGAAGAAATGATGCGGACCTTTCTCGCTGATCTGTCAAATGATGAGGAGTTTCGCACAGCCTCCGGGGATCAGTTGCGCTCCTTGCTCAGCCGCAAAATCGAAGAGGCACGCCAACTGCGCCTCTCCTTGCTCGGCGAGGAACTCTTGGAAAGCCTCGAACGGTATGCGATTTTGCGCGTCATTGACGGCAAATGGCGCGACCATTTGTACGAAATGGACGGGTTGAAAGAGGGCGTCGGCCTCCGTGCTTACGGACAAAAGGACCCTCTCATCGAATACAAAAAGGAGGGTTTTGATCTATTTCAGGCCATGCTGGATGAGGTCAACGGAGAGGCTTTGCGTTACATATTCCGCGCCCAACCGGTGCAGGAGCCTGCTGCCGCGCCTCTCCCCACGCGGCAAACTCGTACCCCGGCCTTAAGTTACTCGCATGCTGAGAGCTCCGGTGTCGCGTACGCGCATGCCGCGCAGGGAGGAGGCATGGGGGATGGCGGACAAGCCTCTGGGACCGCACAGGGCGCGTCTCCGGCGGGCAAGCCTCAACCTGTCCGGGTCGAGCATACGGTGGGCAGAAATGACCCCTGCCCCTGCGGAAGTGGCAAAAAATATAAGAAATGCCACGGCGCAGCAGTTCCGAGCGGTCAGTGAAATACCACTTGCCTTTCGTGTTTTTTTTGAGTAATTTCTTCCCGCTTGCTTGACGCGAGACCTGCGGTAAGCCTCGCCTGTGAGTGTCGCATTTCTTCACCAGCCCGAAGAATCAGCGGTAAATGGAAAGGCAGCTTATGGATCAAAGAATTGTAGAGATTTTAATGTATGTTATCGGCGAGATTCAGTCTCGTAAGATTAGAATGGATGAGATTGAGGGGATTTCAGATGAATTGATGCAGCGGGGCTTCAGTCAGCGGGAAGTGGCTACCGCGTTCTCCTTCTTCATGGATCGCATCAATCGCGACGTGAATCGCGTGGAGGTCAGCAAGCCTGAACGTGAGCTTTCTTACCGCGTGTTGCACGATGTCGAACGACAGTATATCGGCCCCGAAGCTCACGGTTACCTCATCCAACTTACGCACCTTGGCCTGTTGGATCTCACGGATATTGAGGAATTGGTGGAACGCTGCATGATCATGGGCAACCTCAATATCGGTGGCGATGAAATGAAGATGCTCGTGGCAACGCACTTACTCGAGAAGGACGTTTATCAAGGGGAGCCTGGTTATTCGACCAGTCCCGCTCGTCCGTGGCCGGAGCACATTCACTGATGCCGGCTTGAATGAGCGCCGCGCCACCCGGCCAAATCGCTCTTCTGCATCCGCTTGGCAGACGTATCATTCAACCGATTTTAAACGGCTTAGCAATCTTGCTGAACCTGTCACAGATTTCGCACGCTAAAAGCTTTGAGCCCTCGCTTAAAGCTTTTGCATTATTAAGATTTGATGCCTAAATCCACTTCTAAGACACCCACAGACAAGGCGAAAACGTCTTCTTCCGCGAAACGCAAGCCGTCCGCAAAGACAGCCTCGTCGCGCTCCGCCGTGGTCAAAAAGACGTCGGCGGCAAAACGCGCAATCACGAAATCCGCTGTCGGCAAGAAGACAACACGTGGAACTTCGCGCGGCGAACCGCCGGTTATTCTCTCGCCGGATGGCAAGAGTTTGGTGATTGTCGAGTCGCCCGCAAAAGCGCGCACGCTCAACGGTTATCTTGGCGGCAAATATCTCGTGCAGGCGACGGTGGGCCACATCTTTGATCTGCCGCAGAAACGCCTCGGAGTAGATATCGAGCACGGCTTTGAGCCGGAATACGAGATCATCGAAGGCAAGAATGACGTCGTAGAGTCGCTGAAGAAAAACGCGCGCAATGCCCGCGAAATCTTCATCGCCACCGACCCGGACCGCGAAGGCGAAGCCATCGGCTTTCACATCGCGCGCGAACTCGGCAACGGCAAGAAAAACGTGCATCGCGTGCTCTTCAACGAGATCACACGCGACGCCGTGCTGCGCGCGATGACCAAGCCCGGCGTGATTGACCAGGCGAAAGTGGACGCGCAGCAGGCGCGCCGCGTGATGGATCGCCTCGTCGGCTACATGGTGTCGCCGCTTTTGCAGAAGATCATCACCCGCGGTCTGTCCGCGGGTCGCGTGCAGTCTGTCGCCCTGCGCTTGATCTGCGAGCGGGAAGATGAGATTCGCGTGTTCAAGGCTGTCGAATACTGGACGATTGCCGCCGATCTGCTCACGCAAAAGAATGAGAAGTTCCAGGCCAAGCTGGTGCGCATTGACGGCAAGAAAGCCGAAGTCGGCACGGAAAAGGACGCGAAGAAAATCGTGGCCGATGCGCAGAAGCGCAAATTTTTGCTCACCGATCTGAAGACCCGGCCGAAGAGTTCTGCGCCGTCCGCTCCCTTTACCACATCCACATTGCAGCAGGACGCCGCGCGCCGCTTGGGGTTCTCCAACGACCGCACGATGGGCATTGCGCAGGCGTTATATGAAGGCGTCGAGATCGGCAAGGGAGATCGCGTCGGTCTGATTACCTACATGCGTTCGGACTCCACACGCATCGCTCCCGAAGCGGCGGCGGCGGCCAAAGAGTATGTTGCCGCCAAATTCGGCAAGGAGTATCTGCCGGGGAAGCCGCGCATCTACGCGAGCAAGAAAGCCGCGCAGGACGCGCACGAAGCGATTCGTCCCACCGATGTGAATCGTGATCCGAAGTCGGTGAAGCGCTATCTTACGGCCGATCAGTTCAAGCTCTATGAGATGGTCTGGAGCCGCTTCCTCGCCTCTCAGATGGCCGATGCCAAGTTCGATGTGACAACGGCGGTGCTCACGGCGGGACCTTACGAATTTCAGGCCAGCGGCCGGCGCACCGTATTCCTCGGCCACCTCCACGTGCTGTCCGAACTTCACGACGAGCGCCCGAAAAACGCGACCGAAGAGCTCGAGGCCGAACTCTCGCACGAGCTGCCCAAGCTCGAAGTGGGGAAAACCTATAAGCTGGAAAAGATCACGCCCACGCAGCACTTCACGGAGCCGCCGCCGCGCTACAACGCCGCGTCGCTCGTGAAAATATTGGACGAGCTGGGTATTGGCCGACCCTCAACGTACGCGCAGATTATCTCGACGCTGGTGAAGCGAAAGTACATCGAGAACAAGGAGCGCCGCTTCTATCCGACGACGCTCGGCGAAACGGTCAGCAAGCTGCTCGTGGCTCAATTTCCTGACGTCTTCAACGTGGATTTCACGGCGAAGATGGAGGAAGAGCTGGACAGCATCGAGAACGACCACGTGGAATGGCGGCAGGTGGTCGAAGATTTCTACGGCCCCTTCTCGAAGAACCTGACGAAGGTCGAGAAGAATCGTCAGAAACTCAAGAAGCAGAACACGGAAGTCACCGACAAGAAGTGCTCCGATTGCGGCGGCAAGCTCGTCATCAAATGGGGGCGCTCAGGGCAATTCCTCGGTTGCGAAAACTATCCCGAGTGCCGCCACACCGAGCCGCTCGAAGCCGAGAAGCCGCCGGAAGTGCCGGAGACCATTTGTCCCAATTGCGGAAAGCTGATGGCGCCAAAGAAGTCGCGCTTCGGCTGGTTCCTCGGCTGCACCGGCTATCCGAACTGCACGACCACGCTACCGCTGAACCCGGCGGACGCCGTGCCGTGTCCGAAGTGTGCCGACGGCCGTGTGAGTATGCGCCGGTCGCGCAAGGGCCGTACCTTCTGGGGCTGTTCGAACTATCCGACGTGCGATTTCATCTCTTGGTACAAGCCGCTGCCGGAGCAGTGTCCGTCCTGCGGCAATCCGTTCATGGAGGATAAGCCGCTCAAGAGCGGTCACATCAAGCAGTGCCCCAAGTGCAAGCACAAGATCGAAGTCGAAGCGGCGGTGAAATGACGACGTTTCGCAGTCTTCTCCCCGGTTTTGTGGAGCATATGCGCGGTGTCTGGGGATTTGCTGAGTATTCCCTCGACGCGTACCGTGTCGATTTAGAACAATACTGCGAATTTACAGAACACGCCCATCCAAGAGTTGATCGTTGCGCAGATTTCACGCGTGAGAATGTACACAAGTACTTCGATCATCTGCGGAAATCGGCAGATCTCTCCACTGCGACGATCAAGAGAAAATGGACGTCAATGGTTGGTTTTGGGAGGTACTTGGCTTTTCGTGGGATGGTAGCAAAGAATTTTGTCGAAGACATCCGCCCTGCGTATGTTACTTTGCCGCTGATTGAACCCCATCCACGACGAGATCAAATGCTGGAATCGGAGGTTAGAGAAGTCTTAGCAGATTTTCTTATGGACATAGAGCGACGAAAGGGTCGCTCGAAAGCCACTGTGCTGGCATACAAACGAGATTTGGAGCAGTTTGCGGAGAGTATCGAGAAGCAAAGCCAATCAACCGCGAGAATCTCAGACATAAGCCTGGAATGCATAAGAAATCATATTCAAAGTCTAATCGAGTCCCATCTCGCTCGGGCGTCAGTTGACCGGAAGAGAACCGCGGTGTCCGAATTCGGAAAATTTCTTATGCGTCAGGGCATACTTGACAGAAATCCGGCGGCAGGTCTCAGGCCCGTGAAGATGCGAAGATCTCTGCCAGTTGTGTACTCCGAGAAAGAGCTGAGAGAGTCGCTTTCGATGGATCTCGCGAATGATGACTTCGTTGGTATTCGAAATCGAACATTGATAGAGTTTCTCTACGGTTCCGGGCTTCGCATTTCGGAGTTGCTTGGACTGAGACTCCCACGCGTTGACCTCGGCAAGGAGACCGTGCGCGTGACCGGAAAGGGTGACAAAGAAAGAATAGTACCGATCTCAAAGGGTGCCGTCATTCGGTTTCGTGAATATTTGGTTGCGCGCCGCGAGCACCTGAGCAGCCTCGGCGTAAAAGACCTGGGCACGTTGTGGATCAGCGACCGCGGCTTGCCACTTTCTCGCTACCGGGCGTATCAAATTGTCCACCGCCATCTGGAAGCGCTGCACGGCGAAAAGGCTTCGCCGCATGTCCTTCGCCACTGTTTTGCCACGCATTTGCTGGACAACGGCGCGGACCTGAGAGCGGTACAGGAATTGCTCGGTCATAGTTCCCTGGCCACCACCGAGAAATACACTCACGTCTCCGCCGAGCGGTTGAAGGAAGCCTACCATAAGGCTCACCCGCATGCGGAGAAGAAGTAGCCTTTGATTCGCCGAGGCAGGTTCCACGGCAGACTGAAAACGTACCGGTCTTTTTATTGAGAACCTGCCCGGAATGAGATGCCGTTTTGAGTTTTTTCAATTAACTTTCTCCAACCACCTCTAACCCCTCCTGCAGAGGGCCTTCCCGCCAGAAAGGTGACTGATGAGAACGAAGATCTCTTCGATTCATTTCAAAGCCACAGATTCCCTGAAGGACTTTATTGAGAGCGAAGTCCAGCGCCTCACGAAACTTTCGGATGATATCCTCAATTGTGAAGTAGAGCTGTCGTACCAAAGGGCTGAAAAGCGGGCGCACGTGCACATCAGCGCCAACGGCAGCGTGCTGAACGCATCGGAAGTGACGGACGATTTCCAAAAAGCCATCGTGCTGGCGGTGGACAAGCTGGAGCAGCAGCTGAAGAAGCTAAAAGGCAAGATCCAGTCGAAGCGGCTGGCGGAATAAGTTTCCCGCCCCGCACAGCCAGCCCCGGAAGGCGTCTATGCAGAAACTTCAGGTCAACAAATTTTTCGAGGAAACTCAAGAGCGGCTCTCGCTCACGCTCGTCGGGTCGGATCGCGGCTTTGCCCGCGAGATCATGCAGAAGGACCTGCACCGGCCCGGCCTTGCGCTCGCCGGCTTTATCGATCTGTTCACTTTCGACCGCGTTCAGATCCTCGGCAACACCGAGATTAAATACCTGACGTCGCGCTCCGCTGAGGAGCGGCGGCAATCGCTGCAGCGGGTGTTTAAGTTTGACATCCCCTGCCTGATTGTCACGAACTCCAATCCGCTGCCCGCGGAACTTCCCGCGCTGGCGGATCAGGCGGGAATCTGCATCTTCCTCTCCCCGCTCTCCACGACCGAGCTGATACATCTCCTTTCCGATTATCTGGATCACAAATTTGCGCCGTCGCTCAGCGTGCATGGCTCGCTCGTGGACGTTTACGGCACGGGCTTGCTCTTCACCGGACGCAGCGGCATCGGCAAATCGGAAATCGCGCTGGATTTAGTGGAGCGCGGCCATCGCCTGGTCTCCGATGACATGGTGATGCTGACGCGAACGGCCGACAACGTGCTGATGGGCGCCGGCTCCGAGCTGCTGAAACATTTCATGGAGATCCGGGGGATTGGAATTATTGACATCGCACGCATGTTCGGCGTGCGCGCTGTCCGCCTGCAGAAGCGCGTCGAAACGGAAGTTGAGCTTGTGGACTGGAGCAACGATCAGGAGTACGAGCGCGTCGGGCTGGACGAGCAATTCAAGGAGTATCTCGGCGTAAAGATCCCGTACGTCCGCCTGCCGATCTTCCCCGGAAAGAATGTCACCGTGATTTCCGAAACGATTGCCCTCAATCTGCATCTCAAGGTCTACGGCTTTCACCCGGCTAAGGAGTTCGGCGAGCAGTTGTCTGGCGCCATGAGTGTGCGGAATCGCCTGGAGAGTTATCTTGAAAAAGACTTCGAGTAGTGCCGAATCAAACCCCCTTCCCCGGCCCTTCCCCCAAATTTTAGATTTGGGGGCAAGGGGGTTGAGAAACGAGTATCACCGGTGATTCCCGCACTGATTCTCACGCACGGCCATCTCGGCGAAATGCTGATGGAGGCGGTCGAAAAGGTACTCGGCCCGCAGACCGATGTGATGGTGTTGTCGAATGATGATTGCTCACTCGAACAGCTGCGCTTCAACGTGGAGTCGCGGATAGGCAGCCAATCCTGTGTCTTGTTTGTAGATTTTTGCGGCGGCTCGCCGTATGTCGCCTGCAAAACGCTCCGCGAAGCGCATCCCAATTACGCGGTCATCTCAGGAGTCAATCTGCCGATGCTCTTCTCCTTCTTCACGAAGCGGCAGAAATACCCGTTTGCGGAATTGGCGGAGATCGTGAAGGCTGACGGGTTGCGCGGAATTCAACTACTGGCGAATGAAGATTAAACTCCCCTGGACAAAGGACCGGCTCGTCTTTCCGATGGTGCGTGTGGATGATCGCCTGCTGCATGGGCAGGTGATTATCGGGTGGGGACAAATGCTGGGGCTGAGTCCCGTGCTGCTGGCCTCCGACCGAGTCGTGAAGGAAGAATCTCTGGCCCGCACCTTCCGTGACTTGATCCCCGAAGAACTGAACGGCGACGTGATTACCCTGAACGACGCAGCGGAGCGCTGGATTCGTGGGGACTTCAAGAATAAGCGCGCTCTGATCGTAGTCGAAACCCCCGTGGATGCGCTCAAGCTCCTCCAGCTCGGCGCGCCGCTCAAGCAACTCATGCTCGGCGGGCTGCACTATCGCGAGGATCGCGAAGAGATCCTCCCTTATCTTTACCTGTCGGAATGGGACCGCACGAATCTCGATGAACTCCGCAAGCGCGGCGTCAAGATCGTCTGTCAGGACCTGCCGACAGCCAAACCTGTCATCTACGAGGAGTAATCGTGGAGAGAAGCAGTAATGAACTCAGAGTGGGCATGGTGCTGCTGGCTGCAGTCATCGTGCTCGTCGGCGGCATCATGTGGGCGAAGGGGTTTAGCCTCAAGGTAAGGCAGTACGATATTACGGTGGTGTTTGGCGATGTTCAGGGATTGGAGCCCGGCAGCAATGTGCTCGCGAACGGCGTCGAGAAAGGGCGCGTGCACAATATCTTCTTGAAGGAGGGGCGCGTCTACGTCAGTGCCTCGATCGACAAGGATGTTAAGCTCTTTCAGGATTACCGGATCACCGTGGACTCGCCGAGCCTGCTTGCCGGCAAGGTGTTGTCGGTGTACCCGGGTCAGGAGATGCCTTATACCAACACCGACACCGTGCTGATCGGCTCGACGACGCTGGGTATGGCGCAGGCGGTCGAGATGTTCAAGGACATTTCCAGCGATCTAAAATTGGCGTTCAACAATCTGAATGCGGTGCTCGTAAGCCTTGACGAGGTTATCGGCGACTCGGTGAGTCAGGCCAATATCCGCGGCACAATCGCAAATTCCGCGGACATGGCCAAGCTGTCAGCCGAATGGCTGCGTGACAACCGCCAGACGCTGACCGAGACTCTGAACCGGGTTGAAGAGACCTTCGTCAAGGCTCAGGAGTTGATGGCCTCCACACAGACTCAGCTCAGCACGTCTATGAACAGCTTTGATTCCACGCTCGTGCAGATCAACGGTGTCGCGGCCTCGCTGCGGCAGGTGCTGGACGGGCTGAACAGCGATCAGACCACCGCCGGCAAGCTGCTGCATGACGACGAACTCTACGTGCGCTTGAACACTGTGCTGGCGGAATTGGAGGGCCTTGCCGGGGATGTTCGGACCCGCGGCCTGAAGATGCGGCACACGCTGAAGATTTTCTAATATGAAGATTCCTCGTCTCCAGAATCTGCTCGCGGTCGCGCGCGGTGACCAGCCTGCGGATCTGCTGATCAAGAACGCCAAGGTCATCAACACCCTCTCTTACGAAATCGAAGAGCAGGGTGTTGCCATTTTTGACGGGTTGATTGCCGGACTTGGCGACTATGAAGCGAAGGAAGTTGTGGATCTGCGCGGCGGCTACTTGGCGCCGGCGCTGATTGACGGTCACATTCATATCGAGTCAAGCCTCCTTGCGCCGGCGGAGTTCGCCAAGACGGTTGTGCCGCGGGGGACCGGCGCGGTCGTCTGCGATCCGCACGAGATCGCCAACGTCTGCGGCGCCGAGGGCATTCAGTACATGCTCGACGCGACCGACGATGTGCCGCTCGATGTTTTTGTGATGCTGCCGTCGTGTGTTCCTGCGACACACATGGAAACGGCGGGAGCCAATCTCGACGCGGAGGCGCTGCGCCCGTTCCTCAAGCATCCGCGCGTGCTCGGAATCGCCGAGGTGATGAATTTCCCCGGCGTAATCTTCGGCAATGAAGACCTGCTGAAAAAAGTCGAACTGGGCGAGAACAAACCTGTGGATGGCCACGCGCCCGGCGTGCGCGGCAAATGGCTGAATGCTTATGCCTCGGCCGGAATCTGCACCGATCACGAATCCACGACTGCCGAAGAGGCCTTAGAGAAATTGCGCCGCGGCATGTACGTGCTCATCCGGGAAGGCTCCACGGCCCGCAATCTGGACGAGCTGCTGACGATCGTCACCCCGCAGAATGCGCATCGTTTCGCCTTTGTCTCCGATGACCGTCATGCGGACGATCTGATTCACACCGGCCACATGAACGCGACGCTGAAGAAGGCCGTCGCCCGCGGCCTTGACCCCGTGCTCGCTGTGGCGATGGCAACGGCGCACACCGCCGCGATCTTCGGCTTGCGTGATATCGGCGCCATCGCCCCCGGCTGCCGTGCCAATCTCGTGCAGTTCGAGGATTTGAAATCGTTCGCGGCGAAGAAAGTTTGGCGTAACGGAAAACTCGTCGCTGAAGATGGGCAGATGCTCAAAAAGATCTCGCCGATTCCCGCGCATAACGTGATGAATACCGTGCGCCTTCCGGAGTTGATTGCGAGCGATCTGGCAATTCCCGCGCGAGACGGAAATGTGAACGTCATAGAGATCATCCCCGATCAGATCGTCACCGGACGCGCGCGACTCGAATTGCCTACGGTCAACGGGATGTGGACGGCGGATCCGGCGAAAGACATCGCCAAGCTCGTAGTGATGGAGCGGCACGGCAAAGGCGGCGGCATCGGCAGAGCATTCGTCCGCGGCTTCGGGCTTCAGTACGGCGCACTGGCCTCCACGGTGGCGCACGATTCGCACAATGTCATCTGTGCCGGGATGTCGGACGCCGACATGCTCGTTGCCATCCAGGCACTGGCAAAGACTGGAGGAGGGTTAGTGGTGGTCGCGGGCGGCAAAGTACTGGCGCAATTGCCGCTGCCGATCGCCGGCTTGATGTCCGATGAACCGGTGGGTGAGGTGGTCAAGCATGTCTCTGATTTGCACGTGGCCGCGCGCCAGTTGGGATGTAAACTTTCCGCGCCGTTCATGGCGCTGTCGTTCCTGGCGCTGCCGGTAATTCCGCATCTCAAGCTCACGGACAAGGGGCTGATTGACGTGGACAAATTTGCGCTGATTGAGCTTGTGGATTAGGGCCTTACACACACCGGAAACTTGCGGCGGCCTCCGGCCGCCTCTTTTTTGTGCCTCGCGCGTATTGGTTCTGTCTTCTGTTCTCCTTCTTCTGAAGAGAAGAAGAAAAAAATGTCTTCTTTACGTCTTCTGAAAGAAGAAAGGACAGAAGAAGCTCAGAAGAATTCTCTTATAGTCTTCTCAAGAAGAAAGAGAAGAAAGAAGAATATCATTCCGCGCGCGAGGGCGACGGGACGGGAAAACAAGAGCTTAGCGAAGAGAGGCAAGCCATTCAACGACAAATTATGCATTTAAGAATCAGAACTAAAAAACTAAGAAACTTTTTTCTGAAATATACGACATGGACTTTACAAAGTCAAGATGTTTTTGTATATTTGTTCAAGTTATGCACGGGACAGAAGATAGGTAAGATTCGTCATCTTGCTTTTGCCCCTCAAATTTTGCATCTTAAACACTTTAGGTGGAAACCGGCTGCTTGCAAATAGCCGTCTAAAATCGGCCGATTTGGAGGCATGCCTCTCAGGCGCGGGCGGGTTTCTAAGAATCAACGCGACCCTACGGACTTCTTCTTTCAAGTTTCTAATTTCAAGTTTCAAGTTTGCCTCTGATTCCTCCTCGCACGTTTCGCGGCACCCGCGACTTCCTGCCCTCCGAGCTGTTGGCCCGGCGGCGCATTTTGCAGGTTATTGAAGATGCCTATCGCCGCTACGGTTTTCAGCCGTTAGAAACGCCCGCGATTGAATACCTCGACATTCTCACCGGCAAATCGGAAGAGAATGATAAGCTGATTTACGAGATCAAGCGCGCGCGGGGCGAGGAAGAGGAAACGGCGGAATCGGCGATTGCGCTGCGCTACGATCTTACCGTGCCGCTCGCTCGCGTGGTCGCGCAGTACGCGGAGCTGCCGCGACCCTTCAAGCGGTATCAGATTCAGCCGGTGTGGCGCGCCGATCGTCCGCAGCCGCGACAGGGACGCTTTCGCGAGTTTGTGCAGTGCGACGCGGATATCGTCGGCACCGATTCACTGCTCGCCGATGCCGAGATTATCGCGCTGACGTACGAAGTGCTAAGAGATTTGGGATTCGAGAAGTTCCGCATCCGGCTTTCCTCGCGGAAATTCCTGTATGGTTATTCTCAGATCGTGACACGTGATCCGGCGAGATTTCTTCCATTTTGCCGAGTTTTGGACAAGCTTGATAAGATCGAATGGCAGGGTGTTCGCGAAGAGTTTCAGAAAATAGGTGTCGACGCCTACAAAGCAGAAGCAGTTTACCATCGTGCACGCGCGTCGCGAGGAGATCTTGGTAAGGAGCCTGATTTTGAGAAACTGAGGGCCAATTTTTCTGGGGAAGAGGAAGCTCTTGCAGGAATTGCTGAAATTGAGACTGTCTATAATGCGGCGTTAAGTTTAGGTTTGACTTCCGAAACCCTATTCTTTGATCCTCAGCTCGCTCGTGGACTGGACTACTACACCGGCCCGATCTTCGAAAGTGTATCTACAGAGCTTCCCCACTTGGGTTCTTTGTCCGGCGGGGGACGCTATGATGGTTTGATCGGCACGTTCTCCAAAGAGAGTGTTCCCGCCACCGGCACCACGCTTGGTCTGGATCGCATTCAAACCGCGCTCGAGCAGCTCGGCAAATTTCAAACGGTGCCGTCGCTCACGCAGGTACTCGTCACGCGCTTTGATCCGCAGGGAATTGACACGAATCTGCAAATCGCTTCGCAGTTGCGCCGCGCCGGAATCAACGTCGAAGTCTGGTACGACGACGACCGGATGAAGAAACAGTTTGCCTATGCCGATAAACAGCAGATTCCGCTCGTCGTCATTTGTGGTCCCGATGAACGCGTGCGTGGCACCGTCGCAGTGAAGAACCTGCGCAAGGCCGAGCAGAAGGAAATCGCACGCGAGCAGCTGGTGGACACGGTGAAGCAACTGCTTCATGCGCTTTGATCGTCCGCTGCTCTTGGGCACGCTGATTCGCCGCTACAACCGTTTCTTTGCGGAAGTTCTGCTTGAGGACGGTGCGACAATTGTTGCGCATTGCCCCAACACGGGCAGCATGAAGGGCGTGAACGTTCCCGGCGCGCGCGTCGCGGTCAGCCATCACTCGAACCCGGAGCGCCGCGTGCCCTACACGTGGCAGATGATCCATCTCGAAGGCGACTGGGTGGGCATCAACACGATGGTGCCGAACAAGATCGCCGCCGAAGCGTTCGAAGCGGGATTGATTCCACGCTTTCGCAAATACTCGTGTTATCAGAGCGAAGTCAAGGTATCGAGCGATTCCCGCATTGACTTTGCCCTCGGTCAGCATAATCAGTGTCTGGTCGAAGTCAAGAACGTGACGCTGGTGGAGAATGGCCTCGCAAAATTCCCTGATTGCGTGAGCGAGCGCGCCACCAAGCACCTGCATCGCTTGATGGAGCACATTGCCGATGGAGGCACGTCCTCGCTGCTCTTCGTGATCCAGCATCACGCCGCCACCGCCTTCGGTCCCGCAGACGATCTCGATCCGGTCTACGGCAAGACGCTGCGCAAAGCCGTGCAGAAGGGCATGCACATCGAAGCGTGGAAGGCCCGCGTGACAACGGAGGAAATTAGAATGAGCGAGAAGATAAAGGTACGGCTTTGAATTCATGATCTGACATGCACGAACTGATCACCCTCAACCCCGATTTCAAGCAAGACCCGTTTGCGAACACACGCGCGTCCTCTGACGGCAGCGGTCCGGCGATCTACATCCGCACGTACGGCTGTCAGATGAACGTCTCTGATTCGCAGACGATTGAGTCCTTGCTCGGCGAAGCGGGGTATCGCTTCGTGGAGGAACCCGAGGCCGCCGACGTCGTGCTGGTGAACACGTGCATGATCCGCGAGACGGCGGAAATTCGCGCGCTGGGACAGCTTTCGAATCTGGCGCAACTCAAGAAAAAGAATCCGCATGTCGTGATCGGCATCATGGGCTGTGTTGCGCAGGCGAAGCGCAAGGAGATTCTCGACGCCCAGCCGTTTGTTGATTTGGTGGTGGGTCCCGATGCCTATCGCCGGCTGCCGGTACTGCTTGAAGAACGCTTCATCTCGCCGCCGGGAACACCGGGACTGCTTGAGACGACGCTGCTGCGCGACGAACTCTACGATGATATCCTTCCCAAGCACACGGGCGGCGTCACGGCGTTTGTGACGATCATCCGCGGCTGCGATAAGTTCTGCTCGTTTTGCGTGGTGCCAAGAACGCGGGGAAGAGAGCGTTCGCGTCCACTGTCTTCCATTTTGCGTGAGGTGGAGTTGCTCGTCGCCCAGGGCGTGAAAGATATCATGCTGCTCGGGCAAAACGTGGATTCCTATCGCTGGGAAGAGTTTGAGTTCGCCGATTGCCTCAGTGCCGTTGCGAACGTCGGGGGGCTGCGCCGCGTCCGCTACATGACCTCGCACCCGTCGGACATCTCGCCGCGTTTGCTGGACACGATGGGCGCGCATTCGAAGATCATGCCGTTTCTTCATCTGCCGGTGCAGGCGGGGAACAACCACATGCTGGAGATGATGAACCGCCCTTACACGCGCGAGCGTTATTTAGAAATTATTGCGGAAGCGCGCGCAAAAGTGCCGAACATTGCGCTCTCGACCGACATCATTGTTGGCTTCCCGACGGAGACCGAGCAGGAATTTCAGGATACCTTTGATCTGCTGAACGAGGTCCGCTATGATACCGCGTTTCTCTTCAAGTATTCTGCGCGCCCGCTGACCAAAGCCGACCGCCTCGAAGACGACGTTCCCGATGGCGTGAAGGTCGCACGTCTCGAGCGCCTGATCGGGCGGCAGCAGGAGATTTCTCGCGAGCGCAATCTCGCGCAGCTGGGTAAGCAAACCGAAATCCTGATCGAAGGCCCCGCCCCGAAAAACGATGCGATGTGGACCGGCCGCACGCCGGATTTCCGTCCTGTTGTCATCTCGCGCAATGGCGAAGCCCCGGGCGATCTGGTCCGTGTTCGACTGCGCACCCTAAACGGATTCACGTTTGTGGCGGAACGAATTTGAACATCCTTCCATTTTGAGGAATTTCCCATGTGGATCTTCCGTTGGTTTCTGCTGATCGTACTGCTGTTTTTTCTGGTCGGATTTCTCTCACAGAACTCCAATCAGGTGGTGTACGTGCGGCTGATGGGCTGGGAGTCGCCCGAGCTGCCGCTGGCCTACATGCTATTTCTCGCCGGGCTGGCGGGTTACGCGATTTGCCTGCTCGTTGCACTGGTCAATCAGATTCGCCTGCGCACGCAGATTTCGCATTTGCGCAAGCTCAATCGCGAGTTGCAGACCGAGCTCAACCGTCTGCGTAATTTCGCGCTGGAGGAGGAAGCCTTTCCTCCGCTCGTCGAATCGCCGCGACTCGAGGAGAACCTGCCGTGAGCTTTTCCGAATCTTTGGCGCTGCTCTTCTTGCTCGTGATTGCCGCGGGCGCCGCGTATTACTACGTGCAGAAGCGCGAGCGCGTGAACGTGACGCCGATCTCGCCCTACACCGAAGGCTTGCGCGCGCTGCTGGAGAAAGACCCCATCCGTGCGCTGCACAAGCTGCGCGAGGCCGTATCCGCGGATTCGTCGAATGTGGACGCTTATCTGCGGCTGGGGACGCTTTTTGCCGAGACTAATGATTTGACAAAAGCGATCAAGATTCATCGCCTACTTACGTTTCGCGCGGATCTGTCGAGCGCGCAGAAAGTCGAAGTCTATCGTGCGCTGGCCGAGGACTATCTGAAGGCCGCCGACGCAGCGCGCGCGCTCGAAGCCGTCGAGCACATCCTGATGCTCTCCAAGAAAGACAAGTGGGCGCTCGAGAAGAAGATGGAGTTGCTGATCGCCCAGCAGAACTGGGCGGCCGCGTTCGAGGCGGCGGAGAAATTGAATCAGACCGGCGGCAGCGTGGCCCCACGCACCATGGCCGTGCTCAAGGTGCAGGAAGGGCTGCGGCACTGCGCCGAGAAAAAAGAGCGCGACGGCCGTATTCAGTTTCGCGAAGCGATCCACTTCGACAGCGCCTACGTCGCGCCGTATCTCTATTGGGGAGATTCTTACATTCGCGAGGATCGCATCGAAGACGCGATCAAGATCTGGAGACGGCTGCTGGAAGTGAATCCGGCCCGCGCCTATCTCGCCTTTGACCGCTTGGAAACCTATCTGTTCGATCTGGGCCGCTTCGAAGAGGTCGAGACCATCTATCGCACGGTGATCCGCGAACATCCGCAGAACGTCCATGCGTTTGTGGCGCTCTCCCGCTTCCTCGACAAGCGCGGCGACCGGGGAGACGCCATCGCGGTGCTCCACGAGGGCTTGCAGCACAACCCGGAGAGCATCTGGCTGCGCCGGCGACTGATTCAGCAATACGGCGAAATGCGAGACGTAGAGCGTGTGCTCGGTCTCTCGCGAGAGATTTTGTCCCGCGTGATGAAGGAAGGCTACGATTACCGCTGCTCCAATTGCGGCCATGTCTCGCGCGAGCCGCTCTGGTCTTGCCCCCAGTGCCGCAAACTGGACACGTTTAACGTCTGACCAACCACATTCACACGGTTGGACCACTCACATTGCAAGGAGGCTCATCAAATGGTGGACGTCAAAGAAGCTGCGAGAATCGCAGTGTCTTTTCTGAAGGAAATTGCGAACATCCAAGTTACGAATGTCGCAATAGAAGAGGTGGACAGTTACGGAAACGAGTGGCTGATTACTGTTGGCTATACACCTCCTTCGACAACGCTTGTCCAGTTATCTGGTGTTGAGAGAAGAGTGTACCGCATCGTGACAATTAGCCGTGAGACCGGTGAAGTAACTTCGATGAAAATACGGGAAGATGCGACCGAGAAATCCGATTGAAGTCCTCGCGAAGCACAAGGGAAGGCAGGTTGTAATTGACTCAAACCTTCTCCTCCTTCTTTTGGTTGGTTCATGGGATAAGAAGAGCATTCAATCCGGCAGGCGGACGAGTTCCTTTACATCAGATGATTTCACCTTGCTTCTGAAACTGCTGAAAGTGTTCAGCGGCATTATCACGACTCCGAACATCCTGACGGAGGTCTGCAATCTTGCAGGTTACGAGAAAGGTCATATTAAGGAAGCTATTTACGGAATTATCAGGAAGGAAGTTCGAACGTATGCAGAGAGCTACGTAGACTCGAAAACAGCCACTTGCGAGGATTGCTTTGGGAAACTCGGGCTGACTGATGCGGTATTGTTACACTGTGCGAAAGATGGTCATCTAATTGTCACGACTGATTTTGATTTGTTCACACAGATTGTCGGCTCAGGGTTTGATGCGGTGAACTTTAATCATTTGCGTACTGAACTCCTCTTGGGAATCGCTTAGTGTAGGACCTTTCCACCACGACCATGGGGCTCATCATGATTCGTGTCATGTTCTTCATTACAATCGCACTCCCGGTTTTTGCTAAGACGCCGGTTGACTTAATGCTCGAAGGGCGCTACGTCGAAGCGCGAGCGATTCTCGACTCCACGAGTGCCGAGCCGCGCTATCGCGTGCTGCTCGATGCGATGACGGAATCGGACGCCGTGCGCGCCTGCTCGCTCTATGCCGTAATTTCGCAGCGTTATCCGCACACCGATTGCGATTCGCTTGCGCAAAGCCGTCTGCAAATGGCCGCCGCCATGGGCGTGCCGATCGCGCCGTTGGAAGCGGTGAAGAGCGAGCCGGAAACGCCTGCTGTTGAGCCAACGCCGGCAACAGTCAAAGTGAAAACTGAGCCTGCCGTTGTGACGAACCCTGTCCCGGCCATCCCGAGCACCGCGATTGCCGTGGAACAAACACCGCCGGCACCAATTCCTGTGGAAAGAATCGAACCGCTGCCCGTCGCTAAAGGCGAACCCAAAGGCGAAGAGTTGGTTCCGCACGACAAGCTGAGGCCAAATCCGGGCGTGTGGTTCGTGCAAGTCGGAGCTTTTGGAAATCAGGACAATGCGCGCAAGCTCGCTGCCAAATTGGAGCAAGCGGGCTACGGCATTGCGCTGGTTCCGAAAACAACGAATGGCAAAGAGCTGCTGCAGGTGCGCGTCGGTGGATATCCCGACCGTGAATCCTGCAAGTCCGCTGCCGATGAGATCAAGGCCAAATATAATCTTCCCGCGTCTTTAGTCATCCAATAGCGGCGCCGATCAACGTCAATCTTCTGCAACGCCGTCCGTGATGTGAGACGGCGTTTTACGGCTTGAGACCAGAGAAATCCCCATGTCCACACCCATGCTGAAGCAGTATCACGAGATCAAGGCGCGTTACCCTGACGCTGTCTTGTTTTTTCGCATGGGTGATTTCTTCGAGATGTTTTACGATGACGCAAAGCTCGCAGCGGAAGTCCTGGGGTTGACGCTCACGAAACGCAATCACGGCCGCGAGGGTGATGTCCCGCTCGCCGGTTTTCCTCATCATCAATTGGAGCCATACCTCGCCAAAATGACCCGCGCCGGGCATCGAGTCGCGGTGTGCGAGCAGACCGAAGATCCCAAGCAGGCCAAGGGTCTCGTCAAACGCGGCATTACCGAAGTTGTGTCGGCGGGAACGACCTTTTGCGAATCCTCGCTCGACGAGACGAAGAACAACTATCTCGCTTCCGTCATTCTGGATGAAGAACGCGCCGGTCTCTCCTATGCGGATGTGACGACGGGCGAGTTCTTCACCGGCGTGCTGCCGCTCGAGGAGTTGTCCGCGCGTCTGGCGGCTCTGGAACCCTCAGAAATTCTGTGCTTCGCCGAGCAGAAATCGCAGATCGAACGTGCTCTTCCCCGCGCCCAAAGCATAATGACGGTTTTGCCCAAGTGGCAATTCACTTCCGAAGCCGCCACTCGCACCCTGACCGAACACTTCGGCGTTTCAACTCTGAAGGGATTTGGATTAGGCGAGTTGGATCTGGCGATCTGCGCTGCGGGTGCGCTCGTTCATTATCTACGCGCGAGCCTGCTCGATCGCAAGGACATGCTGCCCGACTTGCAGGTGTTCAGTCTCTCGAATGAACTCGTGCTCGATGCCGTGGCCCGGCGCAATCTGGAGCTGACCGAATCGCTTTCCGGTCATCCGAAGGGCTCGCTCTTTTCGGTCATTAATCGCACGTGCACCGCTCCCGGCGCGCGGCTCCTCAGGCGCTGGCTGGTCTCGCCGATGACCAACGTCGAGCAGATCCTCGTCCGCCAGAATGCAGTCGCGTTCCTGCATGGGCAGCCGCTGCTGATGTCCGCGCTCGGTGAGTGGTTCACGGGCAGTGGCGACCTGCAGCGGCTGGTGTCCCGGCTTGCTACAAATCGCGGCTCGCCGAAAGACGCGATGAACATCCGAGTAATCCTTGAGAAGCTCCCGCGTCTGCAGGAGATCTTCCGCGAGCATCTCGATTCGCCCCTCGCCACACAGCTTGTCCAGCTTCGACCGCAGCAGGAGCTGGTGGACTTTCTGTCGTCCGTGCTCACCGACGACCCGCCGCTGACCGCGGGTGATGGGCGCACGGTCAAAGCAGGCTTCTCCGCGGAACTGGATGATCTGCGCAACGTCCGCAAGAACGCGAGCAAGTGGATTCTCGATCATCAGGCGCAGGAGCGCGTGCGCAGCGGCATCGGCTCACTCAAGATCGGCTACAACAAGGTCTTCGGCTATTACATCGAGATCACCAACGCGCACAAAGAGCGCATTCCCGCCGATTACATCCGCAAGCAAACTTTGACCGGCGCCGAACGCTACGTTACGCCTGAGCTCAAGATGTGGGAAGAGAAGATTCTCACCGCCGAAGAGAAAATTTCGCAAGTTGAAACCGAGATCTGGCTGAAAGTTCGCGACGAAATTCTCTCCCGTGCCGAGACGCTGAACCGGATTGCCCGAGCGTTAGCCGAGCTGGATGCGTTGCTGAGCTTGGCGCGCGTCGCTCGCGAGCAGAATTTCGTCCGCCCCGAATTGTCCAACAGCGCCGAAATCGAGATCCACGGCGGGCGCCATCCGGTCGTGGAGTCGCTGATCCCGCCGGGACAGGGATTCATCGCCAACGATCTGACCATCGGCGGGTCGGACTTTCAAATCATGATCCTGACCGGCCCCAACATGGCGGGCAAGTCAACCTTCCTCCGTCAAGCCGCTTTGATTGTCATCCTCGCGCAAATGGGGTCCTTTGTTCCCGCCGCTCTGGCCAGGATCGGAGTTGTGGATCGAATCTTCACCCGCATCGGCGCAGGCGACAATTTGGCCGGCGGCGAGTCCACCTTCCTGGTCGAGATGACCGAAGTGGCTAACATCCTCCGCAACGCCACGCCGCGCTCGTTGATCATTCTTGATGAAGTCGGTCGCGGGACCTCAACCTATGATGGTCTCTCGCTCGCTTGGGCGATTACCGAGTATCTGCATGAGCATCCGCAGATCGCCGCCAAAACGCTCTTTGCCACACATTATCACGAGTTGAATCATATGGCGGCGCAGTTCCCGCGCATTTGCAACTATCGTGTGGAAGTCGAAGAATGGGGCGACCGCATTGTGTTTCTGCATCGCATCTCGGCGGGCGAAACCGATCGTTCTTATGGTGTTGAAGTGGCTCGTCTTGCCGGCTTGCCGCCGATGGTAGTGGATCGCGCGCGCATGCTGCTCCCAACGTGGGGAAATGGATCAAAACACACGAACTCTGCGGTTCCGACGACCCCGGAGAAGGCCCCGGAAATCCAGCTAACTCTATTTGAAACCAATACTCAGAAGGTGGCCGATGCCCTCCTATCTCTGGACTTGGAACACTTAAGTCCCCGCGATGCGATTAATAAGTTATATGAAATCAAAGACTTGCTTTCGAATTCAGGGCGTGGGAAATTACAAAAAAGTGCTTGACTCTCCGAGAGCTTTTTCTTATTTTTACAAGAACTAAGGTTTTACGAGGTCTGCCGATGTCCCTTGAGGCGGCGCGAAAGTTGCCGCAATGTTGTTTTGAGTCACTCTACTTGACTGCTTGCTCAACAATTCTTGTGATGCCGATGAGCGGCCACATTATCTTGTGGCCCTCGATTTCAAGTCCAAGACACAGGAGGGACACGTGAACCGGTTTTGGCTGGCGACCCTGGCAGTTGTAATCTGTTTATTAGCAAGTTCCGCACATGCCGCGGAGTTCGTGATTGGTCGTTTCTCGGGTGAGTTTCTTTCGCTGGGTGCGGGTGCTCGTGCCCTGGGCATGGGCGGGGCATCGGTTGCGAATCCCACTCCGGCGTCGGCGGGTTATTACAATCCCGCCGGACTCGCGGGCCTCACGGGCAGCGAAGTCGAGTTCATGCATGCGTCTCAGTTCGAGAACCTGTACACGTACGATTATCTCTCGTACGTGCAAAAACTTCCGAATGGACTCGCGGGCGGCATCACGGCACTCTACACTCGAGTGGGCGACATTCCGCTGACGCGGCTGGAGAACCCGAACGCTCCGCTGAACGACACCGACAACCGCGTTGTGGTCTCCAAGACTACGTCCGACAACGAGCTGGCCCTGATGGCTTCGGTGGGAAAGCTGGCGCAGAACGGCTGGAAGATGGGCGGGACTGCCAAGCTGCTGTACAAGTCGGTTGCCGATGAGTCTGCATACGGTCTGGGCTTCGATATCGGCGTCGGGCGGCAGATTGGCCGCAAGCTGAATGTCGGCGCGGCGGCACGGGATATTACCACGAGCGTATTGGCCTGGAGCACGGGGCGCACGGAAGCGATTTTGCCTTCAATCATTGTCGGCGGCGCATGGGGCACGGATATCTCGGCATTGAATGCTCGCGTGACCGTGGTGGCGGATTTGGATGGCCATTTTGAGACCCGTGGCGACGCCGAACAAGTCAGTGCCGGTCCGCTGAGCGTCGAGCCGCGCGCCGGTCTGGAATATGAGATTTCCAACACGGTGGCGCTTCGCGGCGGCGTCAGCGGCAGCAATTGGACGGCCGGCGCCGGGATCAAGCTCGCCATGGTTCGGGTGAACGCCGCGTTTCAAACCCATCAGGATCTCGGCTTGACCAACCGCGTCTCGGTGGCAGTGAACTGGTAAGGAGACCTCCAAGGTGATTTTCCATGTGACTCTTGATCAAGCGGACGATGGATGGGTCGTTGTCGAGTGCCCCGCGTTGCCCGGCTGTGTCTCTCAGGGCAAAGATGAAAAAGAAGCGCTTGAGAACATCAAAGAGGCCATTACGGCATGGTTGTGGGCGGAGGACCAGAAGGCTCTCGTAGGCTTGCCAAGTGACATGAGAACAGAGCCGATCTTGGTCACTGTGTGAAAAGTCATGACATCTCTGGCGAACATCTCCGGTCGGGACGCGGTCAGGGCTTTTAAGAAGGCAGGATGGCGGACGGTTGGACAAGTTGGAAGCCATGTCGTGATGACTAAACTCGGTCAACAGGCGAACCTTTCTGTTCCGCAGCACAAGGAACTTTCGGTAGGAACGTTGCGGGCATTGATTCGTCACTCGGGGATGACCGTTGAGGAGTTCCTGACATTCTTGTGAACAATGCCGGATTAGTCGCCACGGTTGGCCGAATCACAAATCGGGATTCAATTCAGAACTGACACTCACACGCAATTCATGATCTATTCGATGACCGGCTTCGGCCGAGGCGACGCCTCTGCGGAAGGGATTACTATTCTGGCCGAAGCGCGATCCGTCAATAACCGGTTCTTTGACTTCAACTATCGCTCGTCGCGCACGCTGCAAAACTTCGAGAACGAGCTGCGTGAACTCTGCCGCACTCACATCCATCGCGGCAAACTCACGCTATCTCTTACGGAGTCGCGCGGCGTCGAATCCTCCGCCATCCGCTTTGACAAGGGCGCGGCGAAAAAACTGTCCACGGAGTTACAGGCACTCTCTGATGAGTTAGGTTTGCGCAGCGGCGTTGGTTTGGAGCATCTGCTGCAATTCTCGGAAATGCTGATTCCGGTCGAAAATGCCGGCCTGCACGAGTTGCTGCTCGATCTGTCGCGCAAAGCTACCGAAGCGGCGATGCTGTCTCTCCGTCAAATGCGCAAAAACGAGGGGCACAACCTTTCGCTCGACATGCAGGATCGGCTGAAGGAGATCGAGCGTCGCCTGGGCGAGATCGAACTGTTGCAGGACGGCTTGCCCCAGCGCGCGTTGGACAAGCTGAAGGAGCGTGTGAAACGGCTGACGGTGCCGGAGGCCTTTGACGAGTACCGCATGGAGATGGAACTCGCCTTCCTCGCCGACCGGCTGGACATCACGGAAGAGATCGTGCGCCTGCGCGGGCACATCAACGCCTTTCGCAAAACGCTGGAATCCCCTTCCGGCGCCGTCGGCAAGCGGCTCGAATTCCTACTGCAGGAAATGAACCGCGAAGCCAACACTATCGGCTCAAAGACTCCGAACATCGAAATCTCGCATCATGGTGTGGGCATGCGCGAAGAGATCGAGCGTATCCGCGAGCAGGTGCAGAACATTGAATAGAGGGCGGCTGATTGTGTTCGCTTCCCCCGCCGGCGGCGGGAAGAGCACGATTATTCAGAAACTTCGCGAACGGCATCCGGATTGGACCTTTTCCGTCAGCGCCACCACGCGCAAACCGCGGCCGGGCGAAGTGCATGGACGCGAGTACTACTTCTTTACGCGCGAGGAGTTTCTGCAGCGTGTCAATGTCGGCGAGTTTCTCGAGCACGAAAATGTTCACGGCGAGTTGTACGGCACGCTGACCGCTCCCACTCGCGAGCGGCTTGACAAAAGCGAAACCGTGATCTTCGATCTGGACGTGAAAGGCGCGCTGAATGTTAAGCGCCACTTCCCGGACGCGCTGACGGTCTTTGTGCTGCCGCCGTCGCGTGAGGCTTTGCGCGAGCGCCTCATGAAACGCCACACCGAACCTCCCGAACTGGTTGAGAAGCGTCTCTCCCGCGCCGACATGGAGCTGGCCCTTGCACCTCAGTTTGATGTGCAAGTCGTGAACGACAACCTTGAGCGCGCGGTGAATCAGGTGGACGAGGCGATTACGCAGAGATTTGTAGGGGCGGAATAGCCAACGCCCTCCGGGGTGTTGGTCGCAACCTGCCCGTAGCGATTTGAATTTTGAATCATCAAATATTAGGATTTCATGAAACCGGAAGACAACTTTCAGCCTGAGGAATTTCTTCCTCATGCAGAGAACATTTACACCGCGGTCCTGATTATTGCCAAGCGGGCGCGGCAAATCGGCGAAATTCACAAGCGGCATGTTGACCGCTATCTTGGTCAAACGGAAATGATGGAACAAGCCGCGGCGCGCGCGCGAGCCGACGAATCGGATGAACTGCCCGAACCGGAGCCGATTGAGCGCCCCAAGCTTGTCTTCGAGAAACCCGTCATCCTTTCGATGCGGGAAATGAGATCGGGGAAGACCGAAAGTTATTATGAAGAATGATCGTGTCCATCCTCAGGGCACCAAGCCGGGGATGGAAGTTTACGGGCGGAAGGTCTTGCTGGGGGTTTGCGGGGGGATTGCCGCATACAAAGCCGTCGAGTTGACACGCCTGCTGGTGAAAGCCGGAGCGCGCGTGCAGGTCGTCATGACGGATGCCGCGACCAAATTCATGGCGCCGCTGACTTTTGAGACGATCACCGGTCGCCATGTGTTCGTGGAGATGTTTCCGGCGCAGGGGGAGTTTTCGCCGTGGCACACCGAGATTGCGACGTGGGCGGACATCGCCGTCGTCGCTCCGGCAACGGCAAATCATTTGGCGCGTTTAGCCGCGGGATTGGCGGACGATCTGCTCTCCACGCTGATGCTCACGCTCGAGCGTCCGCGCATACTCTGCCCAGCCATGAATCCGCGCATGTGGGCCAATCCGGCCACGCAGGACAATCTCATGGTGTTGAAGAAGCGCGGGTATCGGATCATCATGCCCGAAGAAGGGCAGATGGCGCGCCCCGGCGAGGATGATGGCATCGGCCGCTTGTCCGAGCCGGAAACGATTTTCCGTGAGTTGTCGCATGTCCTCTCTGCGCCGCAGGATCTGCGCGGTGTGCGCGTGCTGGTGACGGCGGGACGCACGGAGGAATTTTGGGACCCGGTGCGCATGCTGACGAATCGCTCCACCGGCCGCATGGGGTTTGCCCTGGCTGAAGAAGCGCGCGAACGCGGCGCAGATGTCGTGCTCGTGCACGGCCCCACTGACGTAATTCCGCCCACAGGGGTGCGCATTCACCGGATCACTACGGCGCAGGAAATGGCGCAGGCCGTCAAGCAGGAGTTTCCGCAGTCGAATATCGTGCTGATGTCGGCGGCGGTCGCGGATTACACGTTCCCGGATTCCGTGCGTCACAAGATCAAGAAGGGCGATCCGCAGCCCGAGGTGCATCTGGTGCCGACGGAGGATATTCTCAAATCGCTCTCGCTGAACAAGGGCAACCGGATCATCGTCGGCTTCGCCCTTGAGACCGAGAACCTGCTCGAAAACGCGCTGAAGAAGTTGCGGGAAAAACATCTCGATTTAGTGGTGGCGAATAATCCGCTGGTCGAAGGCGCGGGTTTCGCGGGCGAAACGAATCAGGTGCTGCTCATTCACCGCAACGGTAGAGTAGTGGATTTGCCGTTACAATCGAAACGTGAAATTGCGCGTGAGATTTTGAACGCGGTGATCGGCACCTATCGTCATCCCGAGCCGGAACAGGAGGAGATCGAGAAGCAGTTCCAGGATGAGCAGGCGGAGCGCTTCCCCGAATATAATGCGGACGAGGATGCGGAGACCGACATCTCCAGGTCCGTAACTCACGTGGCGACGAACGGCGCTCCGCCGCCGCACAAGAGGAAGCACCCGCGACCGGACAAACGTCACCGGCCGGAGAAGCACGAAAGCGCCAAGGTCGCGACCCCGGTTGAAAAAGTCGCGGCGCCGGCTGAACCCGTTGCAGTGAGTGCACCCACGCCGCCGCAACCGGCACCGGGGTTAGTCACGGCCGTTGTTGAAGCTCAGGCTCCGGTGGATACATTAGCTGCAAAGTCCGCCGACGTTCCGAATCCCAAAAAATCCGGACGCACGCGGCGCGGTGGACGTCGCGCCAAGGCTCGCGCCGCACGGATCGCCGCGCGCATGGTCGAGCAGCAGAATCCGTCCGCAACACCGCCCGTGCAAGAGGCTCCAGCGACTGCGGCAGCGAGGTCACCCGGACGTCCGGCGATGAGAAGTGCATTGTCGCAGCCCGCCTCGGAACCTGTTCCGCAATTGAAACTGGAACCGTTGCCGCCAGCCATGCCGATGCCGTCCGCAGCCGCCAGCGTCAACGGCGAGAAGCCGAAGAAGACGAAGGCCGCGCCCAGGAAGCCGCGGCACGCCCCAACGCCGGTCGCCGGCAAGAAATCCCCCGCCAAAAAGTCAGCCAAGAAATCCGCAGCGAAGGAGACGGTGACCGCTGAAGACAAATAGGCTGTAGTAGTATCTGAATGGGGGAATGAAGCGTGGCTCGCAGCACAAAAGAATTAACTCGCGATTATCTCGAGAACCTCGCGCTCTTTGAAGATTCGGTGTACGTGCCAAAGACAAAGCAAGCCGGGAAGCCCAAGCCGGAGCCGCTGCTCGAAGTGCTCGAAGCGCTGCCGCCGTCCCTGGAAGATTTCCAGCGTACGATCAAGAATTGCGCCGCCTGCACTATGGGGCATCAGCGCAATCACATCGTGTTCGGTGACGGCAATCCCCATGCGCGGATCGTGTTCGTGGGCGAAGCGCCGGGCCGTAATGAGGACCTGCAAGGCAAACCGTTCGTCGGTCAGGCCGGACAGCTTCTGAACAAAATGCTGATGGATGTCGGCCTGCGGCGCGGAGATGTTTACATCTGCAACGTGCTCAAATGCCGCCCGCCGGAAAATCGCGATCCTTTGCCGGCTGAGGTCGCGGCGTGTTTGCCGTATCTGCTCACGCAGCTGTCGCTGATCGCGCCGGATATTCTGGTCTGTCTCGGTCGCCATGCGGTGAGTGCGCTGTTGGGAGTTGATTCTCCGATGCGGGACTTGCGTGGCCGTGTGGTTCCGTGGCGCGAGATGCAGGTGATGGTGACCTACCACCCGGCCTACTATCTGCGCAACGCGAGCCAGTTAGCCACGGGCATGGAAGATTTCAAGTTGTTAAAGAAGCTGTACGACGATCTACCGAAACGATGACATACACAAGCCCTGCCCGAACGGTCACCGACGGCGCTGCTCTGCGGACGCCGCCGCAATCGCCCGACATGGAGCGCGCATTGCTTGGCGCGCTGCTGCTGGACGGCTCCGCTTTTGGGCAGGTCAGCGATCTGCTGGATGACACCTCGTTTTATCGCCCCGCTCATGGCGTGATCTTCGGCGCCATGCGTGCGCTCGATAATCGCCACGAACCGATTGACTTGATCACCGTGACGGAGCAGCTCCGCGCGATGAACAAGCTGGAGGAGATCGGCGGCGGACTGGGCCTGGCGGAGATTGCCGACGCTGTTCCGTCCGCGGCGAACATCGAATACTATGCGCGCGTCGTCCACGAAAAGGCGATCCTGCGCAAGCTGATCTCCGTCAGTACGGAAGCATCCACCTCTGCGTATGATCCTTCCGCTCGTGCGGATGAGGTCTTTGAAAAACTCCAGAGCCGGTTGGTCGCCCTGGTCGGCGAACGTCGCGGCCGGCATGCAGTCGAGGCGAAGCGTGTGCTCCACGACACGATGGAGTACATCTCGAAGCTCAAGTCCACGAAGGGTCACTTGACCGGCGTGGGTTCCGGTTTCGATCTGCTTGATTCGTACACTACCGGCTTCAGCCCCGGCGAACTCGTGATCATCGCCGCGCGCCCCTCGATGGGCAAGACTTCGCTCGCCATGAATATGGTGCGCGCCGCCGCCGGCAAGCATGGCGTTCCGGTGGCTGTCTTCTCGCTCGAAATGGAAGTCCGCCAGTTGATGCTGCGCATGCTCGCGGGAGAAGCGCATATCCCGCTGATGCGTCTGCGCGGCACCGCTCATATGAACAACGAGCAGTACCTCCGTTTGAGTGAAGCGGCGGGACGGCTGGCGGAATTGCCCATCTTTTTCGACGACAGCGCGGGGATCGGCATTGACATGATTCGCGCGCGCTGCCGCCAGCTCTGGATGGAGCACAAGATCGGTATGATCGTGATTGACTACCTGCAGTTGATCACGCCGCCCAAGATGGCGGACAATCAACAGCAATGGATTGCGTTCGTGTCGGCATCGCTCAAAGCCTTGGCCAAAGAACTGGGCATTCCGATCATCTGTCTGTCGCAGTTGTCGCGCGCGCCCGAGACTCGCGGCGGCGATCGCAAGCCCATGCTCTCCGATCTGCGTGACTCAGGAGCCATCGAGCAGGACGCGGACGTCGTGATGTTCGTCTATCGCCCGTGGGTGTATAAAGACCAGACGAAGAGTAAAAAGTATGAAATCCACGGGCGTGAATACGACATTACGGAGACCCTGTCGGAACTGATAGTTGCCAAGAATCGTAACGGCCCGACGGGCAGCTTGCCGTTGAGCTTCATCGGTGATTACACCATGTTCGCAAACTTCGAAGGTGACGAAGGCCTGCATATGCAAGGCGCTGCCGTCACTGCCGGCGAAGACGACGAAGGCGACGACGAAGAAGGCGGAGTGCCATTCTAAGTGCGAAATCGGAAATAGGAAATGTGAAGATCAATCGTGCTGTGAAGTCGGCTGCAACCTAAGAGCACCCGGGTACGAATCGAGTAGCCGGCCATGGATACCTTATTTCTGAGTTCCAATTTCCTATTTACGAACGATGTCCGACGCGATTCCCCTACCTGCGCCTGAGCCTGCGGTGGCGACCAAGCCGGTAACACCGGCAATTTCGGTCATCTTGCCGCCGCTCACGGATCCGCTCTATCATGAGATGGATCCAGTGCATGTGCAGGAATTCGCGGACATACGCGCCTCCGTCGCGCAGCATTCTCCGGGTGCCGATCTCGCGCTGCTTGAAAAGGCGTTCCTATTCGCTTACCAAAGCCACCGCGGGCAGCGGCGCATTTCCGGTGAACCGTATGTCATCCATTCGATCGCGGTCGCTCGCATTCTCGCCGATCTGCACATGGGCGATATCACGGTCGCGGCGGGTTTCCTACATGATGTGATCGAGGATTGTGAAGACGTGACCGTTGACATCTTGCGCCGCCAGTTTGGCGATGATGTCGCCAATCTCGTGGACGGCGTCACCAAGATTCCCGAGCTGAAATACGAGTCGCAGGAAAAGCAGCAGGCCGAGAATTTTCACAAGATGCTGCTCTCGATGTCGCAGGATCTGCGCGTGATCCTGATTAAGTTCGGCGACCGCTTGCACAACATGCGCACGCTCGGCTACCTCCCGCGCAAGACACAGGAGCGCATCGCTCACGAAACCCTCGACGTCTTCGCGCCGTTGGCGCATCGTCTCGGCGTCCATCAGATCAAATGGGAACTCGAAGACCTCGGCTTCAAGGTTCTTGATCCGCGCGGCTACAAAGAGCTGGCTGAAAAAGTTCAAATGAAGCGCGGCGAGCGCGAGCGGCTCGTCCAACTGGTAATCGCGCGCCTTGAAAGCGAGCTGGCCAGCGCGGGCATCAAAGCCAAAGTTGCGGGCCGCGCTAAGCATCTCTACTCGATCTACAACAAGATCAAACAGCGTGGCTACAACTTCGACGAGATTCTGGACTTGATTGCCGTCCGCGTGATCGTCCCCAAGCTCGAAGACTGCTACCATGCGTTAGGCGTTATCCACTCCATGTACACGCCGATCGAAGGCAAGTTTACCGATTACGTGGCCACGCCTAAGTCGAACATGTATCAGTCGCTGCACACCAAGGTCTTCGGCCCCGAAGGCCGCAAGATCGAAGTGCAGATCCGCACCGAAGCCATGCACCGGACATCTGAGATCGGCATCGCGGCACACTGGCGCTATAAGGAAGGCGGAGCGAGCCGCGAGGAACTCGATCAGCAGATGGAATGGCTGCGCGGCATTCTTGAATCGCGCGAAGAAGGCGCCACCTCGCAGGAGTTTCTCGAGCATCTGAAGATCAACCTCTTCCAGGATGAGATCTTCGTCTTTACGCCGAAAGGCCGCTTACTCACGCTGCCCCGCTCCGCTACGCCGGTGGATTTCGCTTTCGCTGTGCATACCGATGTCGGCCTGCACGCCATGGCCGCGAAAGTGAACGGCCAGATCACTCCGCTCAAAGGCGAACTGCACTCCGGTGACGTGGTGGAAATCATCACATCGCCGAATCAAAAGCCGAACCCCGACTGGCTGCAGTTTGTCAAGACCAGCCGCGCGCAAAGCAAGATCAAGAAGTGGCTCAAAGAACAGCACTTCGATGAGTCAAAAAGCCTGGGCGAAGAGCTGCTCGAGCGTGAGCTTCAAAAGTATCATATCAAGAAGTCCGATAAAGAGCTGTCCGAAGTCGCACTGCTCTTTGGTCATTCGACACTCGAAAGTTTCTTAGCCGCGCTCGGTGCGGGTGATTTGACAATTCAGGCCGTCTTGCGCAAACTGCTTCCCGCCGAGGCGGATGCGCAAGGTCAGGGCTGGGGCGGCATCCTCTCCAAGGTGATTCGCCGCGTCAAAGGTTCCGAGTCCGCGGTGCGCATCCACGGCATGCAGAACGTCGCCATCTCCTTTGGCCGCTGCTGCCAGCCGCTGCCCGGCGACCGCATCACCGGCTTCATCACCACCGGCCGCGGCGTCTCCGTGCACCGCCTGGACTGCAAGAACATTAATGAGCTGATGCGCCGTCCTGAGCGCAACATCCCCGTCGAGTGGGATGTGGATCGGGAAGCAACATTCAACGTCCGTGTTAAAGTGATGGCCACCGATCGCAACAAGCTCCTGCACGAGCTGACGCAAGCGATGGCCAAAGAGGACGTCAACATACTGTACCTCGAGATGAAACGGGAAGATGCCTTTGCCGTTGGCACCTTGGTGCTGGAGGTCAAATCCCTGCCCCATCTCACCCGGGTCATGAAGCGGATGAAGACCATCAAAGATGTATTCTACGTCGAACGCCTCGACGAAGACACAACGCAGGAGAGGTAATGTCACACGCCCCATCAGTTTCCACCAACAACTCCCGTCCAGAGGATCTTTCAGGAGAGGACCTAATGCGTACGTTTATTAAGAAGGATGTGGTTGAGCGCGTCTGTCAGCATTGCCAGGAACGCCCGGACACCGTGGCCAAGGTCGTCAACGACACGTTTACGGTGCTGCGGGAAATCATGGCGTCGAACGAGGCGGAGCTGCGAATCGAAATTCGCGACTTCGGCGTTTTCGAAGTCAAGAAAACCAAGCCGAAGCCCAAAGCCCGCAACCCCAAGACGAACGAGATCATCTACGTCGCGGCGCGTCGCAAGACGCATTTCAAGCCCGGCAAGCTGCTGAAAGAAGCGCTCAAAAGGCCGCTCGACCAACTTTAATACTCTTATGCCCCGGTTTCTGGGCCTCGACTGGGGCGAGAAACGCATCGGTGTCGCGACGTCCGATGATCGCGGTGTGCTCGCGGTCGGTTACGGCGTGTGGCCGGCGCGGGATGCTGATTTCTTCCCCTTACTCGAACGCACCGTGAAGGAGGAGGACATCGGCGTAATCGTTGTCGGGTATCCGATCACCTTGCGTGGAGAGGTGGGACCCAAGGCCCGTCAGGTGGACCGCTTCATTGCACAACTCGAGCGCCGCGGCTACACCGTTGACCGCTGGGACGAACGCTACTCCAGCGCGGACGTCAGCCGCATGCTCTCCGAACATGGCATCACGCAGCGCAAGCAGCGCGGCAAACTCGACATGGCCGCGGCCACCACTATTCTGCAATCGTACCTTGACGCGCGTCGTCAACATTCACCGTAATCCATGACCGACCGGCTACGCATCGGGATCCTCGGCGCGGGCGGGATCTCGCAACTCATGCACATCCCCGTGATTCGCAAGCATCCGGATGCGGAACTTGTGGCCATCGCGGACCTTGAACTTGCCAAGGCGGCTTCCGTCGCCGACAAATTCAAGATTCCCAGCTTCTATCGCGATCCTGAGCGTCTGCTGGCTCGTGACGATATTGACGCGGTCCACGTCAACACTCCCACCAATTCGCACATGGCGCTCACGCTTGCCGCGCTCTCCGCGGGCAAGCATGTGCTGGTGGAAAAGCCGATTGCGCGCAAAGCGGCGGAAGCCTATCGCATGGTCGCCGCGGCCAAGGAAGCGGATCGCCAACTGATGGTGGCGATGAATCTCCGCTTCCGCCCCGACGCGATGATATTGAAAAAATTTATTGAGGCAGGCGAGATCGGCCGTGTGGATACGGTTCGCGCGCGCTGGCTGAAGAAAAAAGACCGCTGGTCGCGCAGTCCTTGGCTTTCCAACAGCCGCATCTCGGGCGGCGGTGTGCTGATGGACCTCGGCATTCAGATGCTCGACGTCTGCTGGTGGATATTGGGAAGTCCCAAGTTCGAGCGCGTGACTGCGCAGGCGATTCGCGACCGGCTCGGCTTTCGGGTGGAAGACACCATGGTGTCTTTCTATTCTCTCAAGGGCGACACCACGCTGTATCTCAACGTCACGTGGGCCTTTATGAGCGAAGACAGCGAAGCCTTCACCATGTTCAGCGGGAGCAAAGGCGCGGGCAGCGTCAATCCGCTCAAGATCACCAAGGAAGTGCAGGGCAGCCTGGTCAATGTGACTCCCGCTGGCAAGCCCCTGCGGCCGCAGGATCTATACAAGAAATCATTCGAATTGGAAATGGATCACTTTTATCAAAGCATACGCTCCAATACCACGCCGGTCTCTTCGGGGGAAGAGGCGGCAACGCTCATGGATGTGATCGAGGCCACGTATCAATCCGCCGCTGAAAAGCGCGAAGTCATCGTGGGGGAAGGGTAAATCCAATGCACGTCTTGTGATTCCCGGCGCACCTTCTTCGGTAAATGACTGGCTCGAACGACTGCGCAACTTTCCCGCAGAAGGAAGAGAATCTGCAATCTGGCTCGAAAGAGCGCTTGCAGACTTGCGTGGTGATGGAAAGAACCGCGAAGTCGATGAGTTTATTCGAAGAATCGAATCCCGACTTACTCCGGGCCGATTTGTCGCAGATCCGCTTGTTGTGCTCACGGAAGCGCTTTTGGAATTTGAACCATGCGGAGAGAACATCGATCCAGCTACAATCGGCGCTGATGAGAACCTCTTGTGGGTTATAGCCCTGGATGGCAAGTTGATGTATGATCTGTTATCAACGATATTTGATGATGAAGTAGAAACGGAACTCGACGGAATTGGAGCACAGGATCTCAATCTTGCCATTGGTAATAAGACTGGTGCGATGGCACCTGCAAATCCGAATACAGATCCAGAACTCGTTGACCTCTTGGGCGGAATGATCAGTCAGTCAATTATTGCACGAAACGACTTCCTTAGCAAAGAATGTGGATTTTACGAAAGCAAGTGTGGGCGAATTTGGGTGACGGTTGACGTCGAGGCGATGGCAGTGCCGTTGGGTGTAGAACTTGCATCTTGGTTAAACGATGTCCTGGCATTGGACAAAACGCCATGTCATGGCATGATAACAATAATTTATACAATAGGTAACACACCTCAACTGCGTAAACCCACATGGTTAGATTCTTACCCAGCAAGACCATTTAGGCCAGGTCAGAGTTCAAGAGGATGGGGATTGACGGCACCATCCAATGCTCGAGTCGGAATATCCGAAGCCGTCCATCTCCCGCTTCAAGCGACTGAACATAGCAATAGCAAGATTCACTCGTATGGACACTTATCGTGACTGAACAAGACCGGCATAATCTCGTTGAGAGAATACGCATCGCATTTGAACAAGACTACCTGAAAGGCCTACTCGAGTACGCATTTGATCCTACGAATGCACCGCTAATTGCTGATAAGTCTGGTGGAACAGGCTTCGCAAGTGCTCTTGCGGAAATATGGGATTCACTTTCCATTGATCTTCGAGTGCAATCTGAAGAAATTCTCCGAGGATTCATTGCTTCCGCAGGCTCGTACACTCAGGGAAGTGAATTATTCCATAAGTCTCTTGGAACAGTTGTTGAGATAGCGGCCTTTGCGCGAATGAAAACTGTCACGTCAAGCCTTGTCCCCTTGCAATCATACTGGATGCGACATTCGTATTTTGTTAAGTTGCATGGTACTCGTTACCAGCAGCGCATGCTTTCAGACCATATCCGGGTCCTACAGAGGGACAGTCGCATCGGTTATGAGACAATAGGTCAAAATGTGGCGGTGGCAAAGATGATGGATGCTACCTTCCGAGAGATCTTTGACGCCAGGAGCTATGCCGGAAGCGTTCCTCCTTTGAGTCAACTAATAATACTAAGTATAGCGGACTTTGATGTTTTCTCCACAGGAGAGATGCCAACAAAGAACTGGCCGATGAAATTTGAAGAGGTTAGCCGAGCGTCTGCTCAAGCTTTGGTTTACTTGTTTAGCAATGAAATGGTTGGCATGACCGGCGCTACATGGTCTGGTACGGTTGAACTAAAGCCGGAGTTAGAGGGTCAACAGGACATAGGTCAGACAATTCGCTACCTGACTGTGAAACCACCCATGAAAGGAAGGCGACTTCGTGTCAACTGATTCAGGTTCAGAGCAACCCGTTACCGAATACTCTCAACTACGCGAGCAGGTTCGCCAGTTTGAGGAATTCCTTGGACAACTTGGAGCAAACAAAGAGGAACAACTTGGCCGTTTGGAGTATCTCTTATCGCTTGGATATTGGGGCTTTACGTCAACTGTGCCTGTCGGCATTAGATCGCTGTTGTCACAAGTGCATATTTCAGGACCAAATCTAGCTGTTCAGTTACTTCAGTCGGAAGGGGTTGATCCAGATCTCATATCGAAGATTCTCAATGCAGCTGGCATTTTCTCTCACGCTGCCTCGGATAAGCCAGAAGCTCTGTATCGGGCATTTCGTGCTAAGGGTGAATCACGGGTTGTGCATGAGGTGCAGGCAGTAAGTCTGTATGATGTTAGTCGAGGTGCATCGTTAGTCCGGATGCGCTTCATTGACGTAGAGGGCAACTGTGTATTTGACAGTCATGCATCTCCTGCAATATTCTTAGGTGTAGTAAACCACATGCTTCGGGCACTGCTGGCTTGTGACAGAGCATTGGAAGCGCGAGGAATACAAGCAAGTCGTGAAGAGGAAGACGAGATGTTACAAGTCATACACAGTAACCTGAAGGAGCTACAGGCTAGATCTGAACCGGACGCGGCTGAGCGCTCATGACTTCGTGAAGCGGCATTAGCATCTGGGCACAAAGCAGTTGCGAAACCCAATTCTGCTCAATCATCCAGCCGTACCGTTCTTCATCTCCGCGATCCTCGGCATCTTGGCCTTTCCGCCGATTGGCATTTGGCCGCTGGCCTGCATCGCGCTGGTGCCGTTCCTCGACGCGGTCTCGCAGATGACACCGCGTCAAGCGTGGAAGTGGGGTTATCTTTCCGGCTTCCTGTTCTTTCTCGGTTTGATTTATTGGCTGGGACTGAACAGCGGCGCACCGCTCCCGCTCTCGATGACCTCGATGCTGGCCATGGTCGCGATCCTCGCCTCCATTTGGGGTCTTACCGCGTGGGTGCTTGCGAAAGCTAAGGAGCGTGTCGGCCTTCCGCGTGCCGTGTTGCTCTTCGTCGCGCTCTACATGTTCTTTGAAGTCTTTTGGGGCACGGGCGAGCTGGGCTTTCCGTGGGCCATTTGGGGACTTACGCAAATCGGATTTTTGCCCGCTGCGCAGATGGCTGATCTCGTTGACGTTTACGGCCTTAGCGCATGGGTATTGACGATCAACGGCTTGATCTTTCTCATCTGGCGCTATCCGCCGCTCCGCAAACGGCTGTCTGTTTCGTTGGCGATCATCTTCCTCGCGCCGCTGCTCTACGGAGTGTTTCGCCTCGCGACGTTTAAACCCGGCCCGCTTATTCCCGTCGCCGCCGTGCAAGCCAGCACGCCTTCCGAAACGAAATGGCAGACGAGCCCCGAGGACATCCTCGATGATCATCTGCGCATCACGCGGCCACTCGCCGGCACGGACACGAAGCTGATCGTCTGGCCTGAGACCGCAACCCCGATGGCTCTGCGCTTTCACGGGCCAGCCACCCGCAAGCTGCACGACTTCGTGGATTCTTCAGGCATCGCGCTCATCACTGGCGCTACCGATTACGAAGCGGACAAAGGGAAAGGAATGCTGCCGTACAACTCAGCGTTTCTCTTTCACCCCGACACGCGCGACGTGGTAAGTTCCGCCAAGATTCACCTTGTTCCCTTTGGCGAGCGCATTCCGTGGCAATCTGTATTTCCGTTCTTAGGCAAGATTCGTCTCGGGCAAGCGGAATTTCAGCCGGGCAAAGTCCCGGTCGTCTATCCGGCCACAGATGTGGTCCCGCCGATGGGCTGCCTGATCTGTTTTGAAGTTGTGTTTCCCGAAATCTCGGCGGATCTGGTGAATGGCGGTGCGCAAATCTTGACGCACATGACCAATGACGGCTGGTACGGCAACACCTCCGGTCCCTACCAGCATCTCGAGTTGGCGCGGCTGCGGGCGATTGCCGCTCGCCGCTCGATCGTCCGCGCGGCCAATACCGGCATCAGCGCCTTGATTGATCCGACCGGTCACGTGATCCGGCGCCTCGGCTACAATCGCATCGGTTATATTACCGGCGCTCTTCCGGCGCAAACGCAGGTCACGCTCGCGGTAAAGCTGAGCCGCTTCTGGCTTCCTTTTTACCTTGGAATTCTGGTCGCCGTGCTGCTTGTCTTCTATCTCAGGTCGCGGCCGAAGGCGCAGACGCGCTGATGCGGCTGTTCATCATGCTCGCGTTGCTGCTCGTCGCGGCGACTCACTCGGCCTTCGCCCTGAAGTGGATCTATCCGGCGCCGAATCCGGCCTTCAGCCGCGATCTCGCATTGGGTGGAAGCACGCTCGCAGAGTCCTATCCGCCGCAGAGTCAGAGCATCAATCCCGCCGGTCTTGTCTCTTTTCCTCGCGATGCCCAAAGACCCGTCGCCGTTTTTCTGAATCCGGGCGGCGCATGGCAGGTCGCGAACTATTTTCGGCATGAAGCGAATAGTCGCCGATCATGGGATCGCGTGAATGAGTCGGCGCGCCTGCTCGTCAACACGGTCGCCGTGCGCTGGAAGATCGCCACGCTGGCCGGCATGTTCGGCCAACCGATCATGTTTCGCGGCGACACGGCACGCTATGACAACTTCGACGAGGAATCCTCGCTCGAGCAGCATCAGAACAGTCTGGTGCTCGCGTTGAATCTCCATCGCCGCATCGCCGTCGCCGGGCGCGTTGATCGTTACTATCGCTACTCGGATGCGCAGGGAGAAGGCTATAGCTACGGCGTTATCCTCCGTCCGCGCAATGTCGAGCTGGGCTTTCAATACCAACGCTATCCCGCTTCCGGCGCGCGTGTCTGGCATCCGCTGGACCGCCGCAGCGATCAGTCCATCACTGCGGGCGTCGCGGTGCACGAAAACGGCTGGAGCCTTTCCGCGCAGGTCATGAACCTCGAGCAGGCTAGCGATTCGCTCGAGATCGAGCCGCGCGTGGGAGTGGAGTGGAGGCCGTGGCGCGCGCTCGCTTTGCGCGCCGGCGGAGCCTCCTATTCCGACGGCGACCATTGGGCGTGGACCGCCGGGGTTGGATTGCTGGACGCGAATTGGCTGCACCGGCGCGAAAACCGCTTGCCCGTCCCCGACGATGTCCTGCAGGCCGCTGTTGCCGTAATCTATAGTGGGCGCACGCCGGAACGGGGTATCGGCTCGCTGACCTTGTCGTGGAGGTTGTGACATGAAGCTTGGCTGCGTAGTCTTTGTCGCACTACTCGTGCTCGTTGGTCTACTGCTCGCTCAGCTGCCGAGCGAACAACCGGTCCCGGTAGACACCGTTCGTAGCGATTCCCTCACCTTCTGGCCGGATACCGCAGCGGTGTTCCCCGATTCCACCGCCCACGCAACATTTCGCCACGGCTGGCTCTATCCGATGGGAGTCATCATGGTAGTCATGATGGGGTTCATGCTGCTCTTCACCACTCGTTCGCACTAACCTCACTTGGATGGGTTTGACGTATCATAGCTAACTTGCCTTCTCGTACTCGCGCTTCCTACGCCCTGCGCCTGCTGGTGATCGCGGGCTTCGTTCTACTCGCCATTGGCTGCGCCAAGCGTGGTCGCATGGAGCAGCTTCCCGGGCCGGAAGAGGCCTGGCAAAAAGCGCTGAAATACTTCCATCGCGAGCGCTACTATCAGGCGCAGCAGCTTCTCAAAGACTTCGTGCTGAACTATTCCGGTTCGGCCATGATTGACTCGGCGCAGTTTTATCTCGGGCTGACCACGTTCGAGTTGGAAGACTATCTCGCCGCCGCGGAGGAGTTCAAACGCGTCGAGACCAACTATCCCTTCAGCAAACTGGTCGGTGACGCGGCGTATTACGAGGCGTTTTGCTACTACAGCCTGGCGCCCCATTACCAACTCGATCAAGCGTACACGACGCAGGCGCTTGACGCCTTCCAGCGCTTTCTCGAAGAGCACGCTGGTCATGCCTTGCAGGACAGCGGGTACAAGTATATTTCGCGCTGCCGCGATAAGCTCGGGCACAAGGAGTTCGCCGCCACCAAGCTCTATTTCGACGTAGAAGAGTATGCCTCGGTTGTGCTCTATGCCGACTACGTACTCTCAAACTACTATGACACGCAATGGGCGGCCCCCGCGCAGTTTCTCAAGGCGCGCAGTTTCGAGAAGCTCAAAGATTACAATCGCGCGCGACAAGAGTATCAAACGTACCTCGACAAGTATCCGGACAGCAAGAACTCCGCGGCGGCGCGCCGCGCGTTGAGTCGGGTGCCGCACGCGGCACAGGCGCAGAGTTCGCCGGCCACGGCGCCATGATTCGGCTGGGACTGTTCGGCGGCACGTTTGATCCGGTGCATTACGGACACCTGCGCACCGTTTCGCGTGCGCGCAAGGAATTAGACCTGCCGAGTGTCCTGCTCCTTCCGAATCCCCATCCGCCGCACAAATTCAAAGAAGCGCTGACTCCGTATGTTCATCGCAAGACCATGCTGCGTCTCGCGCTCACAGAATTTCCCCATCTGGAGATCGCGGATTTCGAAGAACAAGCGGTCGGTCGCGCGTACACCACCGACACCGTGAAGCGCGTAATCGCCTCTCTGCCCGACGAGCCGCGCGAATTGTGGCTGATCATCGGCGCCGATTCGATGCTCGAACTTCCCCAGTGGCGCGATCCCGAAGAGCTTTTTCGCCATACGAATGTTGCCGTGCTGCCGCGCCCCGGCTTTCCTCTTGACCGGGTGGATCCCCGCTATCTCAGTCGCGTGAAAGTGCTGAAGACGCCGCTGGAAGACATTTCTGCCACCGAGATCCGCCGCCGGCTTCGACACGGAGAATCTGTAGACGGCCTCTTGCCTCCCTCTGTTCAGGCCTACATTCTTGCACATGGGTTGTATGATGTTGCATAGTAAGTCGCATTAATTGCATGTATCGGCGCACAATTTGCACATTGGGCGGGCAACTCACCCCAGCCACGATTACTTAAGTTAATATTTATAATATTTTGAAACTTCAGATTAACCCGGCACATTCATTGCCATTTCCTCTGTAACATTTCGTTTCGACTCTGCTCTACATGGATACCTAACCCTTTCTGTCACCATCCGACCCCTCATTGAGGGAGAATCAAGGAGACCTTACGATGAGATTTCGTTTACTGATTCTGTTCTGCGTCGTCGCACTGGCGAGCATCGCCTGGGCCGACCAGCAGAATCGCGAGGAAGTAACGCTGCTTCCCACCGGCCAGCTGGCAAATTCGCCGTTGGACAATGAAGAGCCGGACACGTTGTACTACGACGATGACGGCAATCAGAACCTCTACTTCAGCACGCTGACGAACTACTACGTGTACACCCGTTTCACGCCGCCGGCCGATTTCCAACTGCGCAGCATCTACTTCGCGGCGGGTTATGGCGGCTCCGGCTCCAGCACGTGCTCGCTGTTCGTGCACCTGCCCGGTACCAACAACCGCCCCGGTCAGCTGCTCGCGCAAGCGCTCGCGACGGTGACTTCCACGTCGTGGTTTGACGTCACGCTGCCGGATTCGGTGGACTTCACGGCCGGCCAGGATTTTATGATCGTGCTGGGTCGCTCGCCTGGACCGTTGGGCTGGTATCCCTTCCTCGATCCGGTCACGACCGTCAATCGCAGCTACTACACGACCGGATCACGGATGACCGGGAACTACACCGTGCTCGGCTATGACTTCCGCATCCGCGCCGGCGGCACGATTGCTACGTTTGTGGATCTCGAAGCGAGAGAGTGCTTCAATGACATCGGCGCCAACACTCCGGCCTTCAATCTGCTCGCCGGTACGGCGATGACCTTGAAAGCCATTGTGCATAATCCGTCGAGCGATCCGGTTGACACTTATACGGTGAGCTGGCAAGTGACGCCAGCCGGCGGAGGTGCCCCGATCTTCACCGACGAAGCCGTGGGGCAATCCGTCAATCCTGATCAGGACCGCACTGTTGTCGCGACGCAGACGTTGACCGTGAACACCGCAGGCGAATACATTGTCCGCTGCCTCGTGGATGCAGCCGATGATGCCAACGCTCTGAACGATACCACGTGGCTGCGCTTCTTCGTCGGCCCCGCGCCGCGCTGGTTCCGCTATGATGACAACGGCGAACCGGAAGGCACGGTCTCGTACGGCGCCGGCAATGGCAAGGGTGTGTCATTCAAAGCGATCAACTACCCGGCCGATATCGAAAGCGTGCGTGTGGCGGTGAGCCAGAACGTCACCGGCGATGTGCGAATCTATATGAACAACGCGCAGGGCATGCCCGCCGGCGATCCGGTGTGGAATGAGACTCCGCTGCTCGCCAGCGGCTGGAACACGGTTGCCGTGGATCCGCCGTTCCCGGTCTACGCCGGTCAGAGCTTCACCGTCGCTTACATTTTCACCACGTCGGAAGGCTTGGGCAAGGATGCTAATGCGCCGAACTGCGCCGGCATCTCCAACATGGGTACGATTGCCTGGGACACCGATGGCAGCTCGTGGCTCGAAGAGAACATCGGCAACTGGGCGCTTCAGGTTTACATTGACACCAACACCGTCGTCGCGCCGTTCCCGGTGATCGCCACCAATGTGGACACGCTGCAGTTCGGTCAGGTGGACACCACCGGCGCCACGAGCGTGACCTTGACGCTGTGGATCTACAATGAAGGCGGCTCGGAAGCGCTCGCCGTGTCGAACATGCAGATTAACCCCGCCGGTCAGGTGCGCAATGCCTATCATCTCTCGCGGACCTCAATCGCCAGCATTCCGGCGGGCGATTCCGCTTCGGTGGACGTGACGTTTAACCCAAGCGCCGTCGCTGCGCACAACGGCCTACTCGTGATCACCAATACCTCGCAGAACGCGCCGATTAAGAACGTGCTCGTGCGCGGTCAGGGTGTCGCCGGTACGTCGGCGGACAATCCGCGTGGCGCGATGCCGGTGCAGTATGAACTGAGCCAGAACTTCCCGAATCCGTTCAACCCGACCACCGAAATCTCGTTTGCGCTGCCGCAGGCGAGTGATGTGAAGCTGGGCGTGTTCAACATGCTCGGCCAGCAGGTGGCCGTGCTCGCGGCGGGTTCGTTCGAAGCCGGTTGGCACAGCGTCAATTTCGACGCCGCCAATCTCCCGGCCGGGTTGTACTTCTACCGCATCGAAGCCAACGCCTTCACCGCAATCAAGAAGATGATGTTGTTGAAGTGATGTGAACAGTCATCCTGACGGGGCGAATGCCCCGGAAGGATCTCTTGGAATAGACAACGAGGGGCGAACCAGAAATGGTTCGCCCCTCGTTCATGTAGTACTGCTTCAGAGTGCTATTTGATCTCAACCTCTTGCGGGCGTTTGATCGGGAAGGGCGGCATCTTGGGCCAGTCCTTTGGATCGGCTTTCAGCTTGCCGAGCAGATAATCAATCGCGTAATCGAGCTGCTCATCCTTGCCCTCCATCATCGGCTTCGGGTGGTTCTCCACGTCCACGTCGGGGGAGACGCCGGGGCCTTCAATGAGCCAGCGCGTGTCTTTGCCGTCAATTCCCCAGCCGGTGAACTCGGGCTGTGAGTTATAGCCTTTGTCTATGAACGGCTTGTCGCTGCGGATGCCGACCCAGCCGCCCCACGTGCGCTTGCCGACGAGTGGGCCGAGTTCCAAGCGCTTGAAGCCCTCAGAGAAAGTCTCGCCGTCGGAACCGGTGTGGCCGTTGCAGAGTGCGATCTTGTAACCGTAGAAGGAATTCCCCGGCCGCTTGTATCGCTGGCCGTTGCGCGCCGTACCCCACGACCACGTGGTGTGCTGTAGCTGGGACAGAATCCACTCCGCGATATTGCCGCCGCCGTTGTAGCGCACGTCGAGGATGATCGCCTTCTTCCGCTCCTGCGGATAGTACTCGCGCATCCACTGCACGAGGCCGTCCACGCCCATATCCGAGAGATGCACATAGGCAATTTTGTCGCCCGCTTTCTCTTTCACATACGCGATGCGGCCATTGACCCAGTCCCAATACCGCAGGTCGTATTCGCTGCCCAACGGCTTGACGATAATTTCACGCGCGCCATCGAGCGACGGTTTGCTGTTCACGGACACGAGAGTGAGTTTGCCGGCGCGGTTCACGAGCAATTGCTCGTAGTTTTGCACCGACGTCACCGGGCGGCCGTCAATCGCCACGAGATAGTCGCCTTCCTTCACATTCAGGCCTACTGCGCCGAGCGGGCTGGTGTTCTTGGTATCCCACGAGTCGCCCTTGTAGATCTTCTCAATGCGATAGAAGCCTTCCGGGATCTTCATCACGTCAATGCCCAGCATGCCGCCGCCGAGGCTCTTGCTTGACTGCACGTCGCCGCCCGCGACATAGGTGTGTCCCGCGGACAACTCGCCGATCAACTGTCCGATCAAATCATTGAGCTCATCGCGGCTGCTGATCCGGTCGAGCAGCGAGCCGTAATGCTCCTTCTGCTCTTTCCAATTGATGCCGTGCATGTTGGGATCGTAGAAGAAGTCGCGCTGCAGTCGCCACGCTTCGCTGAAGATCTGCCGCCACTCGAGGCGCGGATCCACGTCGTAGATCCAGTCTTCGAGGTGCAGCCCGGCGTCCTTGTCGTCTTCATCGGCCTCCGGCTCTTTCTTCTCGCCGGCGTCCATGATGACGAAATCGCTCTTCTTGCGGACGGCGAGCTTCTTCAGATCCGCCGAAAGCGCGTAGCTCGTCGCGCCCTTGACAACCGTGTAATCCTTCTTCTTTTTTATGTCGAACATGTGGAGTGCGGAACGGGGACCGTCGCCGTCGCTCACTTCACCACCACGCCAGCCTTCGCTCGGATAGGCGAGATAGTAGAGTTTGCCTTCGATCGCCGACAGACCGTAGAAATTGCCCGGGTCCACGGGGATCTCGACGATGCGATCCGCGAGGCCATCCCACACGATTGTGACGGTGACCTTCTCTTCCTTGTCCTTATCCTTCTTGTCCTTGTCGTCCTTCTTGTCACCCTTCTTTTCCGACTTCTCGTCGTCCTTGTCTTTGTCTTTGTCACCGTCCTTGGTGGAATCAGCGCTCTCGTCGGTGTACTGGTACGGGCTGGTGGTCACCGTATCCAGCGCGAGGGCGTAGATCCGCTCGATGTCTTCAACCACAAAGCTCCAGTCAATCATGGAGCCGTGCGGGTTCATGAAACGGCCGGAGATGAAGTAGAGCCACTTGCCTTTGGGATCCCACGCCGCCGAGTGGCTGCTGAACATCGGGTCGGTGACGTTATGGAACTGACTCTCCTTCACATCATAGACGTGAACGCCGCCGATGTCGTTCTCATTGGTGATCGAGTAGGCGACGTAGCGCGAGTCCGGCGACCATGCGTACTGCGAAATCTCCCAGCCGGAGGTATCAATCTCAGTCGCGCTGCCGGTTTCCATGTTCAAGAGTTGCAGCTTGCGATTGTTGTCGCCATAGACCGCGTACTTGCCATCCGGAGAAATTTCGGGAGCGAAGTTCCAGCCGCCCGTGCCGTCAGCGAGTTTTTTCGGTTCGCCGTTGCCTTTGGCGGAATAGAGATAGAGCGCTTCTTCGCCGCTGAGATCGGACCAGGTGAGAATCTGATCGCCCTTGGGGGTGAAGGTCGCGCCTTTTTCACGCGCATTCGGCGAGCGGGTGATCTGACGAATCACGCCACGGCGCTCTGTGGGAGCGGTGAACAATTCGCCGCGCGCGCCGACCAGCAAGCGCTTGCCATCGGGCGAGAGCGCAAAGTCGCCGGTGTAGTCGTCGGGTGAGACAAACTTGTCACGAGACTGCACGCGATCGCTGGGGAGCAATATGTCAATCTTCTGATCGGCGCCCTTGTCAATGTCGTACACCCAGACGTCTGCGCCGAGGCTGTACGAAATCTTGCCCTGTGAGAGCGACGGCCAGCGAGCGTCCCAATTGTGGTGTTTGGTGTGCTGCTTGATATCGGAGCCGTCCGGCTTCATTGAGAAGACGTTCATCCGCACGCCGTCGTCACGCATGTAGTAGATGCGGTCTTTGTACCACATCGGCGACATGTTGTTGCCGTCCCAATTCGTGACAACTTTGTAGTCGTGCGTCTTCAAGCTGCCGACCCAAATCGGCTCGGCCATGCCGCCGCGATAGCGTTTCCACCAGCCGTAGCCATTGTAGTTGTGCGTGCTGCGGTTGTATGCGATGCGATCGCCGTTCGGCTCGAATGTGACCATCGCCGCTTCATCCACCGGCAGCGCTTCGGGATAACCGCCTTCCGGAGAAATCGTGAACGCGAGCCATGTTCCTTGGCCGGTCTGGCTGTTCGAGCGGAAGACGATCTTGCCGTCTTTGGTCCACGTCGTTACATAGTCGCCGCCGGGGCGAAAGGTCAGGCGACGCGGCTCACCGCCGGAAGCGGGAATCACGTACACATCCATGTTGCCGTCGTAGTTGCCGGAAAAGGCAATCCACTTGCCGTGGGGAGAAAACAGCGGAAAAACTTCGGAGCCGGAAACAGTCGTCAACCGACGAGCCACGCCACCCGCGAGCGGCGCGGACCAGAGATCACCTTCGGCGTTGAAGACGACCTGATCGCCGTAAGCCGTGGGATAACGATAGTAGCCATACAGCGGCGAGTCCGCCCACGCAGCCGCCGTGATGATGAAAATGAAAAAAATACTCCACAACCGGAGCTGTCTCCACGTGCGCATGTTTCAACCCTCTTTGAGTGCCGTTTATTTGGAAGAATGACTTCAGGAAAGGCGAGCCGAGGAACAGATCGAGATCGTCCGGGTTCCGGGGCGGGACAGCAGCAGGCCTATCAATATAATAGGATCGAAGTAGCGGGTCAAGGTTGCGCAGACTAAGGGATGAAGGATGAGGGATGAAGGATGAAACAGAAGGCTTGGAGACACGAGACCTGAGTGGTGGGTCAGCGGAATATCATTTATTTGCGGAACGAAATGGCTCTAACTCAAATGGGGAATTGGAAATAGGAGATGAGAAAAGAAGCGAAAAAGCGAAGAAACGAAGGGAAAAGGAACAGAAAAGTGACCATTTTGGCGATAATTACTGCCTATTTGCAACGTCTTGTTTTTCGTAAGTCGTTTATGTGTCCTTTGTTGATCCAATATACAAACATTTGTTCAAAAAGTCAATAGGGTCAGGAAAAGTGAAAAATGTTGTAAATGATGAAGTAGAGAGGATGAGGTCGAAAAAAAGTGGGTGCGGTTCGGAGATGCCTCGACCGCGGGAGCAGATCAGACGATTTGTTCAGGGCAGGGTACACTCCAATTCCTTCCATCTGGGTATCACATTCTGATTGAACTCTATTGACTCCTTGGTATATTTTACTATCTTGCCATCACATGACTTAGGCTGAGGGTTCACCCTCTCCGGCATCTTTTGACGAGCGAATCTTCCGCTGATCCAGTGGCAGGGTTCGCTCGGTTCATTTTTCGACAAACGCATAGACAAGGTCCTAAACACGGTCCACAGGAACTAGGCATGAAACGCTTCATCATTTTCTTGATCGCAGTGCTGATCAACTCAACAGCATTCGCGCAAGGCTGGGAATGGCAGAATCCACTGCCACAGGGGAATGACCTATATGATGTCTCGACGGTTTGGGACGCGTACGGTGGCACCGGCTGGATGGTTGGCGCCGGCGGAACGCTTCTCATCACGGATGGAGTGAGCTACAATCAGCGCAGCGACCTGGGTGACGGATTAAGGGCGGTGTACACGACAGACAGGGATCATGCGTGGATCGTGGGTTCCTCGTCGTGCGGGGGCACGATTTTCCATACGTCGGATCGCGGGCTGAGTTGGGTGGAGCAGTGGTGTGACAGTACTCTTGGCCCGACAGAGATTTTCATGCTCACGAATGAAATCGGCTGGGCGACGGCGTGGGGCGGTTGGTGGTTTAACGCGGCGGTGTTGCGCACGACAGACGGCGGCACGACGTGGACGACCCAGATGCTGGACTCGACAACCAGCCTGTATAATCTTTCCTTTGTTAACGAGAACTTAGGGTGGGTCGCCGGGGACGGCTTTCTTGCCCGCACCACTGACGGCGGTGAGACGTGGGAGACGCTCGACAACCCGACCTACGGCGTACGCGATCTGTTCTTCATGGACAGTCTGAACGGCTGTCTCTTGGACATCCTGCGGATTTACATGACACATGACGGCGGTCAAACATGGCAACAGACTGAATACGCTCGCACGTGGATCAACCATGTGGAGTTTGCAGGGACTCAGCTTGGCTTAGTCTCGGGGAACGACGGGCTCATGCTGCGGACGACGGACGGCGGGGAGACTTGGGACTCAGTGGCGACCAACACCCATGAAGAAATCAACTCCATTGACTTTCACCCCTATCCCTGGGGTCAAGCGGTGGGCAACAATGGCTTGATGATGTGGACGGGGGACGGCGGGGAGCACTGGAGTATTCAGACGACGAACCGGGCGGAACGGACAGCCTTACAGCGCGTTTCGATTTCCCAGGCGGGCAGCGGCTGGGCGATCGGCGGGAACGACATCATTCTGCGCACGACAGACGGGGGGAATCACTGGACGAATCAAACGACGGCGTGGTCATTGCCGTTCCACGATGTGACGGCAGTGAGCCCGGATTCAGCGTTTCTCGTGGGGGACGGCGGCGGAATCTTCCTGACCACAAATGGCGGAGAGAATTGGCTGCCTCAGTACTCCGGCACAAGTTCGCGTCTATTCCGTGCGAGCTTTGTCAATAGCCGCGTTGGGTGGGCGGGGGCCGGACCCGGCGAAATACTACGGACACAGGACCGCGGGATCCATTGGGAGATCCTGGAGAATGAGCCGGGTCTGATTCTGAAGGACATGGTCTTCGTAGATGAGAATACAGGCTGGATCGTGTGCCACGACTGGGGTAATATGGGTGAGATACGGCGCACGACGGACGGAGGCGTGACTTGGGAAATCCAGGTCTCCGCGAATGACACTTTCTTCTATTCGTGCCACTTTCTTGATGCGGCGAACGGCTGGGTCGGAGGTATGTGGAGCCCTGACCCGGAAGGACTGTACTATAATGTCCTTCTTCACACCACAGACGGCGGCGAATCCTGGGTTCCTCAGACCGTTAATGAGGGGGCAGTGGACGACGCGGTGGTAGACGTGGTATTTGCCGACCTATTGTTCGGCTGGGCATTGACGGAAGACGGTCTCTACGTCACGAACAATGGCGGAGAGAACTGGTACTCTCAGGACACTCCGGCGACGCAGAGGCTTTGGGCGTTGACCGAGAACGGGCCGCACAGTGTGTGGGCGGTCGGAGGCAATGGCGCGATTTTGCACTGGTCGGGAACCAACTCCATTGAGCCTCCACGCGCGTTGGTGCCGCAGGAACTGGCGCTGGAGGCGTATCCCAATCCCTTCAATCCTACCACAACGATTGCCTACGATGTTCCCAAAGCCGGACACATTTCTCTGCGCGTGTTTGATCTGCTGGGACGCGAGGTCGCGGTGCTTAAGGATGGCATGATGGAAGTGGGAACTCATCGCGTGATGTTTGACGGCAGCGGCTTGGCATCAGGGATCTACTTTACGCGCCTCGATGCTGGAGCGTTTTCGCAGACGAAGAAGCTGATGCTGCTGAAATAAAGGATGAAGGCGGAAGGATGAAGGATGAAACCCGATTCCGGCCGGCTCCGCCGCCGCGGGAATGACAACGAGGCAGGTATTTCTACCTGCCTCGCTTCATCTCTAAGCAGACGGTCAGAGACCGACTTTAGTGTTTGATTCTATCGCACTTCTTTGTGCAGCGTATATTTTTTCATGAAGGGGTTGTACTTCTTCAGCTCCAAGCGCTCGGGATCGTTGTGCCGATTCTTCACCGTGGTATAGCGTGAGGGAGTAGCGCCGGCCGCTTTCGCTTCGGTGCATTCGATATGAATGATGACGCGCCCTTCTTTGCCTTTCTTTGCCATGATCTATGTTCCTCTATGCGGCCGCGTGAGCGGCCACAATAAATTGTGGCCCTACTCGAAATCTCGAAGGATGCTCGCGAGGCCGTTCTTGGTAATCGTCTTTATGCCACGTGCGCTTAAGCGGAGGCGCACCCACTGGCCGGTCTGCTCATTCCAAAACCGCTTGATGCGCAAATTGGGGAGCTGCCATTTGCGGGTCTTGTTATTCGCGTGGCTGACGTTGTGCGCCTTGTGGCGGCCGCGGCCGGTAACGGGACAAATACGTGACATCTCAGTAGGCCTCCGAATCCATTACAAAGGGGAGCATGGCGAGGATGCGCGCGCGCTTCACGGCCTTGGTCAAGGCCCGCTGCTGAGTATTGGTCAAACGCGTCAAGCGGCGGGGGAGAATGCGTCCCTGCGGGGACATCATCTTCTGCAGCACCTTGACGTCCTTATAATCAATGAAGGCAATCCGGTGCTCTTCGAGATAGGACGACTTGCGCTGATTGCCGGTGCGCATGCGGGACGCCGTGGTGGGCTTCCGCTTGTTGCGGTCGCCGCGGCGTCCGCCGGGTCCCGATCTGCCGCCGGGGGATGGTCTGGGTGGCACGAAAAAAGTCCTCGAGTTATCGTTTCTTCAAAAGCCTCAAAATATAAGGGTTTCGGTTGAAAGTGTCAAGTGGTTCCCGACTGAAAGAGAGGCGAAAGGAACGAGGGCTTTGAAGAGGCTGAAGAATAAGCGCAATAGAGGTGCCAAATGACCCTCTTTGTGAAAACAGATGATAATACTCGGCGCAAATCGAGCTACATCCTCGGTTTACCCGGAAAAAGTCCTAACATGCTATGGATTATACAATAACATTTGTCATACCTGTTTATGGATTGTTATTAATGAATTAGTCACACTTATCCACATTTTTCGAAACATCAAGAGAGGACTTGACAAGGCCGAACCAAGAAAGCTATATTACGCGCCACCAACGCACTACAACATGTTGTGGTGCCTGGTGTCCCGCCGTTCATATCCTGTGGAAAAAATGCCTCGCCTCTCTAAGTGCCGCGGCCTTTGGGTTTCATGCGGAGACGTGGTGTACTCTCTATGAACTTCGGGGAAGTTGTGACGCCATTGAAACCTTGAGATCTCTCAAGTTGTTAAAAAGATACAGGCTTACGCAGAAGCAACCTTATCTTTTTGGCACTTCTTAACTTGTGACTCGGTTGCCGCACAACCGAATGTATAGAGGAGACACCGTTGAAGCTTGACCGCCGCTACACCCGCGATCATATAGATGCATTTGATGAATTCAATTTCACTCCGTGGACATCGCGGCTGACAGAACCGGACGGTAAGGTGATTTTCGAGGCGCGCGACATTCTAGCCCCCGACTCCTGGTCGCAGGTGGCGGTGGACGTGCTCGCGCAGAAGTACCTCCGCAAGGCCGGCGTTCCTGCCGCCACCCGGCCCGTTTACGAGGAGAGCGTGCCAACGTGGCTGCAGCGCCATGAGCCGGATTGGGAGGTACTCGAGAAGCTGCCGGAAGACTCCCGCTTCGGCGCGGAACGCGATTCGCGGCAGGTCTTCCGCCGTCTGGCGGGATGCTGGACCTATTGGGGCTGGAAGCACGGGTACTTCGATGCCGAGCCGGATGCGCGTGCGTTCTATGACGAACTGCGCTATATGCTGGCGGCACAGATGGCTGCGCCCAATAGCCCGCAGTGGTTCAATACCGGACTCCATTGGGCGTACTCGATTTCCGGGCACGCGCAGGGGCACTATTTTGTCAATCCGCAGTCGGGCGAGCTGGAGAAATCCGAGAGCGCCTACGAGCGGCCGCAGCCTCATGCCTGCTTCATTCAGTCGGTCCGTGATGACCTGGTGAATGAAGGCGGCATCATGGATCTGTGGGTGCGGGAAGCGCGGCTGTTCAAGTACGGTTCCGGTACGGGCTCCAATTTCAGTGTTCTGCGCGGTGAAGATGAAACACTTTCCGGCGGAGGTGTCAGCTCAGGGTTGATGAGCTTTTTGAAGATCGGCGACCGGGCGGCGGGGGCGATCAAGTCAGGCGGCACGACACGCCGCGCGGCGAAGATGGTCTGCCTCAACATTGATCACCCGGACGTGGAAGACTTCATCAATTGGAAGGTGATCGAAGAGCAGAAAGTCGCAAGTCTGGTGGCGGGATCGAAGCTCTGCGAACAGCATCTGAATGCAATTCTGAAAGCGGCGCAATCACCGGATGTGCATGAAGAGTCGCGGCTGAATCCGCGCGTGAATGAGCCATTGCGTCTTGAGATAGCGCGCGCGCGGCGGGACTTTGTGCCGGCGGCGTACATTCAGCGCGCGCTGCAATTAGCGGGGCAGGGCTACACGCAGCTGCGCTTCGAGACGTACGATACCGATTGGAATAACAAGGCGTATCAGACGGTTTCGGGTCAAAACTCGAACAACTCGATTCGCGTGCCGAACAACTTTATGCACGCGGTAGAGAAGGACGGCTCGTGGAACCTGACGGCGCGGACGACGGGCGAGACGCTGAAGACGGTGCGCGCGCGGACGTTGTGGGAGCAGATTGCGGAATCCGCGTGGCAATGCGCGGATCCGGGCGTACAGTACGATACGACGATCAACGAATGGAACACGTGCCCCAATGACGGACGGATCAATGCGTCCAATCCGTGCTCGGAGTACATGTTCCTTGATGACACCGCGTGTAATCTGGCGAGCCTGAACCTGATACGCTTCCTTGACACGCAGGCGCGGCGGTTCGACATCGTGAGCTTCCGGCATGCGGTGCACGTGTGGACGACGGTGTTGGACATATCCGTGCAGATGGCTCAATTCCCCTCGAAGGAAATTGCGCTGCGATCGTGGGAATACCGCACGCTCGGCTTAGGGTACGCGAATCTCGGCACACTGTGCATGGTGATGGGGATGCCTTACGACAGCGATGCGGCGCGCGCATGGTGCGGAGCGATCACGGCGTTGATGACCGGCGAAGTGTATCGCACGTCGGCGGAGATGGCGCGGCAAATTGGAGCCTTCCCGGCCTTCGCGCGCAATCGCGAGGCGATGCTGCGAGTGATTCGCAATCACCGCCGCGCGGCGTACAACGGATCTTTGGATTCATACGAAGGACTGTCTACGCTGCCGATGCGCCTGCACTACGAGACGTGCCCGATGGATCTGGTGGAAGAGGCGCGCGTGGTGTGGGACGAAGCGCTGTCCTACGGCGAGCAGAGCGGCTTCCGCAACGCTCAAGGGACGGTAATCGCGCCGACGGGTACAATCGGCTTGCTGATGGATTGCGACACGACGGGGATCGAGCCGGACTTCGCGTTGGTGAAGTATAAGAAGCTTGCCGGCGGCGGGTATTTCCGGATCATCAACAGCGCGGTGCCGCTGGCGTTGGAAGGATTAGGCTATGCGGAAGATCAGATCCGGCAGATCACGCAGTACGTGCGCGGCACCGGCATGCTGGAAGGCGCGCCGCATATCAACCGGGACTCCTTACGGCAGAAGGGGCTGTCCGAAGAATCGCTCAACAAGATTGACGAGGCGCTGAAGGGCGCGTTTGACGTGACGTTTGCGGTTCAGGCGTGGGTGATCGGCGCGGACGCGATGAAGAATGAGCTGAAGATCACCGAAGAGCAGCTGAAGGCGGCGGATGGAGATCTGCTCACGGCATTAGGGTTCAGCCGCACTCAGATCCGAGCGGCCAACGATCATATCTGCGGGCGGATGACGATCGAGGGCGCGCCGTATTTGAAGCCGGAGCATCTGCCGGTATTCGATTGCGCAAATCTCTGCGGAGCCTACGGCAAGCGGTATATTCCGGCGTTTGCGCATCTGCACATGATGGCGGCGGCCCAGCCGTTCATCAGCGGCGCGATTTCGAAGACGATTAATCTCCCGGCCCATGCCGCGGTGGAAGACATCAAGGACTGCTACTATCGCGGCTGGAAGCTGATGCTGAAGGCGTTGGCGCTGTATCGCGACGGATCGAAATTGTCGCAGCCGCTGAATTCGGTGATTGACGAGATTGCCGCGGCGGCGGAAGATATTGCCATCGGAGACCGAACAGCGGCAGTGCGCCACGCGGCGGAAGGCGCGGCGGTGTGGCAGGCGCGCCGGCACCGGCTGCCGGATCGGCGTTCCGGCTACACGCAGAAGGCACGGATCGGCGGACACAAAGTGTATCTGCGCACGGGCGAGTATGAAGACGGCACGCTGGGCGAGATCTTCCTCGATATGCACAAAGAGGGCGCGGCCTTCCGCAGCCTGATGAACTGCTTTGCGATTGCGATTTCGCTGGGCTTGCAGCACGGCGTGCCGCTGGATGAATACGTGGATGCGTTCGTGTTCACGCGCTTTGAGCCAAACGGCTTGGTGAACGGCAACGAGCAGATCAAGAGCGCAACGTCGGTGATTGACTATATCTTCCGCGAACTGGCGATTACATATCTTAGCCGCACGGATCTTGCGCATCTGGACTTGCAGGCGGAATCGCTGCGCGGCGATATGGTGACCGGCGCGGATCATGATGATGAAGATATTGCGGTGCCGCCGCACGTGCACGACAAGATCGAAGAGAAGCCGGTAGGTCTGACGCCTCCGTCCGTTCCGCCGACCGCGGAAACAAAGGCGGCCGCGCCCACGGCAGAAGGGCCGCATCTGGCGGTAACGCCGCGCAGCACGCATGTCAAAGTTGCGACGAGCATCGCCAATGGCAACGGCGGGCACGCTGCCGCCAAGACTCAGCTGATTCGCGAGGCGAGGCTGAAGGGGTATGAAGGCGATCCGTGTCCTGAGTGCGGCCAGATGATGATGGTGCGCAATGGCACGTGCTTGAAGTGCCAGTCCTGCGGCGCGACGAGCGGGTGTAGTTGATTTCTGACACCTTGCGAAGAGGCAAGTGTCCAAACCGATTTCGTTTCCTTGCACTGGATCGAAAGAGAAGCACGGCGAAGGCCGTGCTTCTTTGTTTTTCATCTCCACGAAAAGGCCAGTAGGGACCGTGAGTTGAACTGGCAGCGCAGCCGGCGGCAGTCTTCCGGTCCGGGGAGTTGTTTTTGTCACTTTTTTCACTATTTTGTTACGAGTACGTCAAGACCATCAAGAACGGTGAAGAATATGCGTTTAGACCGAATATTGCAGGCCTTGTTGCCGCGGGATGAACACTTCTACAGCCTCTTTGAGGAGTCCGCGCAGAATATCGTCATGGCGGCGAGCGCGCTCTTGAATCTGCCGGTAGCCTCCCACGACGAGCGCGTTCAGATCATCAACGAAATTAAGAATTACGAGCATCTAGGGGATGCCGTTACGCACCGGATCTTTTCGCAATTGAGCGGGACATTTGTGACGCCGTTCGATCCGGAAGACATTCACGTGCTGGCTTCGGCATTGGATGATATCCTCGATAATATTGACGGCAGCGCGGGGCGGTTTTTGTTGTACAAGGTGAAGGAGGTACCGCCGGAGATGGTGAGGCTGATGCGTTCGCTGCACGGCTCGGTGCTCGAATTGCAGCGCGGCGTGCACCTGTTGCGCAGGGTTCACAAGACCAATGAACTGCGTTCGGTGATCGAGCGCGTGAACGAATACGAGAACGAAGCGGACGCCATCTTCGAGAGCGCGATTGCGAATCTTTTTGATTCAAAAACGGACCCGATCGAGATTATCAAGCTGAAGGAGATTTACGTAGCGCTGGAGACGGCGACCGACAATTGCGAGGATGCCGCCAACGTGCTCGAAACGATCATGATCAAGCACTCGTAGTTCCCGCCCATGACGCTTCTGGTCATCACGATAATCTTAGTCGCGCTGGCGTTTGACTTCCTGAATGGGTTTCACGACTCGGCGAATTCGATTGCGACCATAGTTTCGACGCGCGTGCTGACGCCGCGCAAGGCGGTAATGTGGGCGGCATTCTTCAATCTGATTGCCGCCTTTTTGTTTGACGTGCACGTGGCGAAGACGATCGGTAAGGGGCTGGTAGAACTCAGCGCAGTCAATGAATATGTTATTCTCGCCGGCTTGCTGGGCGCCATTGCATGGAACATCATTACGTGGTACTTCGGGATTCCGTCCAGCTCGTCGCACGCGCTGATCGGCGGTTATGCGGGTGCCGCGATTGCACACGGCGGATTCGGCGCGATCATTTACTCGGGGTGGGTCAAGACGCTGCTGTTCATCGTGATTGCGCCGGTGATGGGGATGGTACTGGGTTTCGTTCTCATGGCAGCCACGATGTGGGTTTTCCACAAGCGCACCGAGTCGAATGTAAATCGTACATTTCGGCGATTGCAATTGGTTTCCGCGGCCGCGTACAGCCTCGGTCACGGCACGAACGACGCGCAGAAGACGATGGGAATTATCACAGGTCTGCTGGTGACGGCGGGAGTGCTGACGACGTTCGAAGTCCCATATTGGGTAATTCTCTCGTCACATTTCGCGATCGCGATGGGTACATTGTTCGGCGGGTGGAGGATTGTGAAAACAGTGGGGCAGAAGATCACGAAACTGAAGCCGTCCATGGGGTTCTCCGCGGAAACGGCTGGCGCCGTAACATTGCTGATCACCGCGTTCAGCGGGATCGCGGTGAGCACGACGCATGTGATCAGCGGGGCGATCATGGGTGTCGGCGCAACGCGGAGAGCATCGGCAGTGCGGTGGGGTGTGGCGGGGAATATCGTGATCGCGTGGATCCTGACGATTCCGGCTTCCGCGATCATCGGCGTGGTGTGCTACGGCATCGTGGCGCTGTTAACGTAGCTCCAGACGGCATCGGACCTATGAAGAACGCGGAATCACTTCCGCATTTTTTTGATGGCTTCGAAGAGCGGGGCGAGATCAAGCGAACCTTCGATTTGCTCGTAGTTTTGACGGAAGCGAATGATGCCGTCCTGATCAATCACGAACGCTGTCGGGTGGGGAAGCGTGCCGCGATCGAAGACGTCGTAGGCGCGCATGACGGCGGAGTCGTCATCCGAGAGTAAGGGCACGCGAACCTTGAGACTGTCCTGCCAGCGGCCGGACATTTTTTTGCCATAGCCGTGAATGGCGACGACATGAGTTTCGAGCGAATCGAAACCGGGCAGCGCCGCGTTCAGGCGCATGAGCAGCAGGCGGGTCAGCGGATCCCAATCGCCAGAGCGAACAAAAACGACGACGACCGGACCTGCAGATCGCAACTCTGACAACGATTGGATAGAGTCGTTGCGAGCGACAAGCTGAAAACCGGGAGCATGATCGCCGACCGCGGAGCCGACGCGAGTATGAGCACAGATGTGGTCACACGTCAGTTGGAATTCTCTTTTCCTCTTCCTGACGCTGTAACCCAACACCTCAGCGACACGATCAATGCGGACGTATTCAGCAGTATCCTGTCGGAGGTAGTTCTCTGCATCCATGGGAAAGACAGCGATGCACGTTAACTCGGTACAGAGAATAGTTAGGCCGGTCTCGGGATCGCGGCGAACTGAGAGCGGAAGCTTCAAGGGCAACTCACTTAGTTTGAGAAAGGTCGCCCTCTTTCTCTGAGCGGAGGAAATCGTTACCACGGAATCGGGGCCAAGGAAACGCAGGTCGGCGGCGTAAGCCTCCAATCCAGAAACGAGCAGTAGCCAGTAAACGAAATGCCGGGGGCGCATGTCTTACCTGTGGGGTGGGGAAAGCGATGGCTTCAAGTTAGGCAATATTCTCAAATCTGCAATCGGCAATACGGGCGCGAAATTCCGAGATCAGGGAAAACTTGATTTAGTGCTGAATTTTCCTTTAATTACAAGACAAATCGGACGATCATACCTCTCCTCGCAAGCCTCCGTCAAACCGCCACACATTTCATTGTTTTTCAGGATCCTATCGAATAGCTTCCACCGTGCCCTTGCCCTTCTGGGAGTTGGGCTGATTGCGGCGTGGATCGCCGGTTGTGCGCATAGGCCGCTCACTCAGGTCAGTGGGCCTCCTCCGACGCCAGTGGACACGACCTTCACTCGAGCAACAGCAACGACCGCGGCCAAAGGGATGGTGGTATCGGCGCATCCGTTAGCGTCCCGCGTGGGGTTGAACGTGCTTGAAGCGGGCGGCAACGCGGCGGATGCCGCGCTGGCCACGATAGCGGCGCTGAATGTGGTGGAGCCGCACGCATCGGGATTGGGCGGCGGCGGATTTCTGCTCTATTACGATGCCTCGCGCGACAGTTTTTTTGTAATTGACTATCGCGAGCGCGCTCCGGCCCGATTGCAGTTGAGCGATTACTTCCACAAGGACGATACGCTGCACTTAACACAGCGCATCGGTGGAAAGGCGATCTGCACGCCGGGAGCACCGGCGGGTTGGCAAGCGCTGCACGACCGGTTTGGGACAAAGTTACTATCCGACCTGTTTTCACAGGCGATCCTGCTGGCGGATTCGGGATATCCGGTTTCGGAAAAACAATCAGCGCTTATCTTGGACGACATAGAGCAGTTGCAGTCCGACTCTTTGCTCGCCCGGACATTTTTGGTGAACAGTTTGCCGCCGCCGACAGGATATGTCCTCAAGCAGCCACGGTTGGGCGCGCTGTTGAAATTCCTCTCGCGGACGCGGATCGAGAATGTGTACTACCCGCCGCTGGCGAAGGAAATCTTGAATGCAGCGAGCGCTCGCGGCAGCTTGATGCAGCAGAGCGATCTGATGAACTATCGCGTGAAGGAACGCACACCGCTGCGCGGGTTCTATCACGGCTATGAGATCATTACATTGCCGTCGCCGTCGAGCGGAGGGACGGCGCTCTTAGAGATCCTCAAGCTCATGGAACCCTACGATCTGAAGAGCATGGGGTACATGAGTCCCGAGTATGTTCAGACACTGGCTCTGGCAACGCGGCAAGCATTCACGGACGTGGATCGTTGGGTGAGCGATCCGGATTTCGACAAGGTACCGACGGACGTCATGCTCTCTGATGAGTGGATCAACATGGCTCGCGCGCATCTGTTGCCGGACAGCGTACCGCCGCGCATGACAGCGCTGGATTCGACTCTGGCCTTCAAGAACGGCAACACAACCCATTTGGTGGTGGTGGACAGTGCGGGAAACATGGTGAGCTTGACACAGTCCATCAACTACTTTTTCGGCTCGGGGGTGATGGTGCCGGAGCTGGGGCTGCTGCTCAATAATCACATGGCGGATTTCACGTTCGACAGCACGGGAGCGGACAAGCTCGCGCCGCTGCACCGGCCGCGCTCGAACATGGCGCCGACGATTGTGCGCAAAGACGGACATCCGGTGCTGGTGATCGGGACGCCGGGAGGGCAGCGGATCGCCGCCGTACTGGCGCAGGTGTTGATTGATATTCTCGATTTCAACATGCCGCTGGCAGACGCGTTGAATGCGCCGCGCTTTTGCCCGGTGCGGCAGATGCTCGTTGTGGAGACGCGCATTCCGAATGCGACGTTGAAGGCGTTGCAAACGAAAGGGTGGAAGGTGCAGCCGTTCGGCAGCATCAATTCCTATTTCGGGGGCGTGCATGCGATCCAGATTGAACCGGTGACCGGACAACTGATTGGCGCGGCGGACCCTCGCCGTGACGGCGCGCCGGCAGGGTACTGAGCGACACGATGCGTAAAATCTTAAGATTTGTAGTTCTGCTTCTTCCGCTGCTGGCTCTGGCCGCAGGGGATTCCCCTCGCCGGCATGCCGCGTATCGCGAGATGACCGAGGCCGCGCGCCGCGATTTGATTGCCTTGCGCAGCCTCTACTATCATAAGGTAGCCCACGCTCTGGACGATGATACGCTCGATCCAAATCAGACCGGTGTAATCGGCGTGGAGTTCTCTTCGATCACTTCGACCACCGGCTCATTGAAAGCCAAGCGCACCGGAGCCAATCCGGATTTTGCGGCCTACGTGGTGCGCGAGTTGATTGAGCACGGCATTACGAGTAACGACACGGTACTGGTGACCATGACCGGCTCGTTTCCGGGAGTGAATCTGGCCGTCTTGACCGCGCTCGAAACGCTGGGCATTCCGTCGGTGCGCATCTCCTCGTTGGGGGCGTCGAGCTTCGGCGCGAATCAGGAGAGCTTCACGTGGCTCGACATGGAAGACGCGCTGTACGTGGAGCGCAAGCTGGACAAGCGCAGCGATTTCGTGACGCTGGGAGGCACGGGCGACGTGGGCGGCGGGCTTCCGGAAGAGGGCAAATATCGCTTGCGCCATACAGCGGAGCACTTGGGATACAAAGTCACGGAAGCGCGGTCTCTGCGACGTCAATCGGCGCTGCGGCGAAAGCTGCTCGGCTCCCCGGAGAGATATAAGCTGCTGATTAATGTGGGCGGCAATCAGGCGATGCTCGGCAAAGGCAAGGAAGGTCGCGAGCTGCCGGGAGGGTGGATTGATCCCATCGGATTTGGGGAGGGTGACAGCGACAGCGAGACATTTGAAGGAATCGTGTTCGAGTTCTTAGAGACAAGTGTTCCGGTGCTCAATTTGCTGCACATTGAGGACATTGCCGTTGCCGCCGGGATTCCGATTGATCCCCAGCCGCTGCCGAAGATCGGCGAATCGCCGGTCTATTATGAACGGACCTCACCGTGATCATCCGGCCTTCGATCCTTACTCTGTGATTATCCTCGCCCGCAACTTACTCCGGCTCTTGAGCTGATGGAAGGCTGGACCCTCCTCGTGATGGTGGCTGCGCTCGCGGCCGGTGTGTTCTGGCTGCGACTGCCCACGGGCATCTCCCTCGCGATTTCGGCGGTGGCGGGAGCGCTTGTGGCCGGGAACGGATTTCCGGTACGCGAGCTGGCGGAAGGCACGATGCTGTATCTTGATCCGATTCTGATCGTGCTGACGTCGCTCTTTTTCATGGGCGTGTTTGAGCAATCCGGAGCGCTTGCGGCGTTGAATGTGACGCTGGTGAAGACGTTCGGACTCTGGCCGCGATTGCTGTTGGTATTGCTCACGTTTTTTGTTATGTTTCCGGGCATGCTGACCGGGTTGACGGCGCCATGCGTGCTGACGACGGGAGCGATGGTCGCGCCGCTATTGATTCATGCCGGCGTTCCGCGCGGACGAGCGGGAGCGTTCATCGCCACAGCGGCGTTCTTCGGGATGGTCGCGCCACCGGTGAATATCGCCGCGATGATCATTGGCAGCGGTGTGGACATGCCGTACGTGGGGTTCGATGCGCCGCTGCTGCTCGCGTCCATTCCGCTGGCGATTGTCTGTTCCTTTCTCATTGTCGGCAAGCATACGGCGAATCTTGGAGCGGAGAATTTGTCTGACGATCTGCCCGCATCGCGCTATGCCGAACATGGTTTCAAGTTGTTTGTACCGCTGATCGTGCTCGTGGTTTTGCTCTTCGGCGGAAAAGCGCTGCCGGAGCTGATTCCCTACGTGGGCGTGCCGCTGATGTTTGTGATCGCCGGCGTGATCGGCCTCTTCACCGGCGACCGGGTGAAGCCGGACAACGTGCTTACGTGGGCGGTGCGCGAGTCGCTGCCGATCGTGGGGCTGCTGGCGGGAATCGGCATGTTCATTGAGATCTTGACGCTGACCGGAGCACGCGGCTTCATTGTCGTGAACATCCTGGAGCTGCCGTCGTGGCTTAGATATGCGGGAATGGGGGTGTTCGTGCCGCTCTTCGGCGGAGTGTCAGCGTATGGCTCGGCGAGCGTGCTGGGCATTCCATTGTTGATTGGGCTGCTCGAGAAGAACGCGGTGGTTGTTGCCGCGGCGCTCTCACTGTTAGCATCGGTGGGAGACTTCTTGCCGCCGACGAGACTGGCGGTAGTATTGACGGCGCCCGTGGTGAAGGAGTCGCCGAATCGCGTGCTCAAGTATTGCATGATTCCGGCGGTGCTCGCGGTGGCGTGGGGAATTGCGATGATCCTCTTTGCCAATCCGATTGGCAAGCTGTTAGGGTTGTCGTGACACCGTAAGAGGCCATGTATTACGTCATCACGCAGATTCTGTTCTGGCTGTATTGGATGATTGCCACAATCGCGGCAGTCCTCGTGGCGCGAGAACTGTTTCGCACGTTGCGTTGGCAGACGCAAGTTACGGCTATTCTCGCTTTGATTCCGCTGTTGCTCAGAGTCTTCTTTCTCAAATGAGCGAGCGGCGCGGAACATACCAGCCGATAGTGCTGCTGATCCTGCTTGGTGCGTTTATCGCGTGGGCGGGAATAGAGTTCCACAAGTCGCAGGTGGCGGAACCGTTGTATCCGGCCGCTGGGTTGACCCAAAGGCGGCATCTTTCGGATTATTTTGCGGGAGTGAAGGGGACGCGCGGGGATGCGGATGTGTTCATCTTTGAAGGGGCACAGCGGGGCGGCACAGTGCTCGTGTTTGGCGGGACGCATCCGAATGAAGCGGCGGGGTATGTGGCGGCCACGCTGCTCTTGGAGAATGTGAGCGTTGCGCAGGGACGAGTGATCGTGATTCCGCGGGCCAACAACTCCGGCTTCACACACACGGAAGCGGGGGAGGCCTTTCCCCAGTTCTATGAGGTGCCGACGCCGGCGGGGGCGCGGCGTTTCCGTTACGGCAGCCGGTTCACGAATCCGCTTGATCAGTGGCCGGATCCGGAAGTGTACCTGCACTATCCATCCAAGCAGGAGCTGTCCGGCGCCGAGACGCGGAATTTGAATCGCAATTATCCGGGGCGCGCGGACGGCACCTTCACCGAGCGGGTAACGCATGCGATCACGGAGCTGGTGAAGCAAGAGCATGTGGATCTGGTGATTGATCTGCATGAAGCGTCGCCGGAGTACCCGGTGATTGATGCGATTGTCGCGCATGAGCGGGCGATGGACGTGGCGGCGATGGCGAATCTCACGCTGCAGAGCGAGGGTTTGAATTACTCCCTTGAGCCGTCGCCGAAGAATTTTCGTGGACTGACCCATCGCGAATTGGGGGACGCAACCGAAGCGATGTGCGTGTTGATGGAAACAGCAAATCCGATGCAGGGACGCTTGCGCGGGCGGATGGAGCCGGAGAAGGTTGTGAGCGGAATGGATAACTGTTATCTCGCGGCGTCGAAGGCGGGATTGCTGCACGTGCCGTATGACTCGGCGGGCGTACCGCTAAGCGTGCGCGTGGGGCGGCATCTGGAAGGGGCGCGAATGCTGCTGGACGGATACAACATGCTGTATGCCGAGAAAGCCATTATCACCAGCGGAATCCCCTCGTATGCGGATTTGCAGGCAAAAGGGTTGGGCGAATTCTTGAAACCGAAATTGAACTGACACTTTTTATAGAATGAAGACGGACACCATGAGATTCACAACATTGCTGGCGGCAGTGGTCTGCGGCGGACTGTTGCTTGCGCATGCGGAAACCAAGCCGGCGGCGGAGCCGATTCTGCTGACATCTTGCGGGCAGAGTGCGGATGCGCTGATGATGAAGACGCTGTTGACGCGCGATTCGCTCACCTTCATTTACCTGCCGCTGGCCACACCGGCAGATCTGGCAGGCAAAGGCTCGTTGATTCTGGTGATTGGCGGCAGCAGCAAAGGGCTGGGAGCGGCAAAGATCAGCGAAGCAGAAGAGACGGCGCGCGTTACGGCATTGCTCGAAGCCGCGAAGACGGCAAAGCTGCCGGTAATCGCGGTGCACATGGGCGGCGCCGCCCGGCGCGGAGCGTTATCGGATCCGTTCAATCGCCTCGGCGCGGAACATGCACAGAGATTGATCGTCGTGAAAGGCGGGAATGAAGACGGCTTCTTTTCGAAGATTGCCGAAGAGAAGGCGATCCTGATGGAGACGGCGGACACGGCGCTGGGCGTATCGCCGCTGATCAAGAAGGTGTATCGCAGCAAGTAGTTCCGGAAAAACGAGTACGAAAGAAGCGGCCTGATCCAATGGATCAGGCCGCTTTGCTATTCAGAGAGATCCTGAGTCCCGAAGACGGAACTCAGGATGACATCGAAGACGATGTCACTTGAGCATCAGCATCTTCTTGGTCTGGACGAAGCCGGGGCCGGTCATACGATAGAGATACACGCCGGAGCTGACATTCGTGCCGTTGTTCGACAGACCGTTCCACGAGAGGTGATGCACACCGGCGGTGATGCTGCCGTCCACCAGTGTCTTCACCAACTGACCGGCGATGTTGTAAACCTCGACCGTGACGTCTGACTGATACGGAACCATGAATTCAATCTGTGTTTCCGGGTTGAACGGGTTCGGGTAGTTCTGGGCGAGTTCGAAGTGGTCCGGAATAACTTGGGGCCGATCGTTCGCAGAGAGACAGATGCCAAGGCAGAAATAGCCTTCCGTAGTGTCGGCAAGGGAAATATCCGCTCGTTCGATGCTCTGAGCACGCACGAGTAGTTTTAGCCAAGGCTGCGTGCCTGTAGGCAGTACGCCGGAAATCTCCTGGATCGGAGTCTCAATTATGGAATCTACTTTGAACGAGTCGTACAGGACCACGTGATTCACTGAGTCCCAAAGGCTCAGCGAATAGCGCATGTAGCACTGCCCTTCCGGGCGGGTGACGTCAACGTGAAAGCTGTCGCCGGACATGTTGGAGCCTTCGATTCGTCCGCCCGGGCCATCCGCAAAGTGCAGCAGGTAGGTGCTGCCTTCGTCGGATGATTCCCCCGCCGTCGTGTCTGACGAACCGTTCTCATTATATGCTTCAACGTAGATGTGATGGACCGCTTCGTCATTCATCAAAACCGTGACACTGCGTTGGTCGCCGACAGCGGAGGCGATCTGCCCGGTCTCATCCTTAATACTGAAGCCGCCGACATTCTCGCCGTCATGCTCCCAGCTTACACCAATCCTCATGCAGAGAGTATTGTCGGTCGCCTGCACGTTCGTCGCGGGATCAGGAACAGGTCCGGTTGTCGTGCAGGGGCTGGGCGTACAGGTCCAGCTTGTGATGTTTATTTCTGCAACGCCCGGGTCAATGTGGAACGATTGTGTGTACCAGCAGGCACCGGGATTCCCGATGAAACTAAGTTGCAAGTAGTAGTTTGAAGAATCGGTCGCCGGCAGGATGGGGATGACCTGGTAAGGGTCTGAGTAAAAATACCCTGGGCCCATGCCCTGAGCTTCCCCATTGATTGCAAATGTGGTCCAGTTGGCGTTCGTCGGGGGTGGATCATTGGGATCCGGACCGTTGGGCGGAATATTCCAATCCCATTTCACAACTACAATCGCCGAACCATCTCCAAGAGGAGTTCCGTTCGTGCACTGGTCGGCTAACGGTGGATGTCCATCAACGTTGTCATACACCCACGCGATCGCCGCGGGTTGCGCGAGGCTCAGCGAGGTCATGCTGAACAGCATAAGGAGGGAAAGAACCAATGTCCGCAGAATTTTGTTCATGGCCAGTCCTGTGGTTGTACCGGGCGCAGGGCAGGGCGACCTCGGCAGTTTACACTATGTTGATAGATCGTGGTTCGAAGGATTTGCAGGGCGACCCGGCATTTCTGCTGATAGACCCTGAAACGACATAATATGAGTTATGCAATGTTAAAAATCAACTCACATTACACACTTTTCTCAACTTAGTGGCGTGCTTCCCGGCCAGGCAATCCGCCTAACTGACTAAAAGTCAGAGGTCAATGCAACCGGAAGGCGGATGCGGTTTCGTGCCCATCCGTACAAGGCTGACGGCCAATTATCGTAGCTTTGTATCTGTTTTATCTTTACTTAACTGCGTTATGCGATCAGGACGTAGAGGTGCATTGTGTCGCTGGAGATGCCAACAAGGCTCGTGCATGACTTTGAGATCGAGCTTCCCTCGAGTGTCGAGCGGGAACCGACGCCGATAGAGGCACAGTCCACGCGGCAAAAACTCGAGCCGGTCAGGGACAAAAGAGGAGAATACTATCCTGAGTCTGAAAAGGGCAAAGCCGATACCACAGCACTTGCTCTTGTGGGAATTCTGTCTTAGCTTATTAGGTTAAGGCTGCGGTCCGTGAGCAGCGCTCCAACTTCATTAAGATCTAACAGCTACAGAAGACTCTCCATGCGCAGTATCCACCTGGCCGGACTGGCCCTCGTGCTTTGCCTCGCCGTCCTTGTCGGCGGCCACCGGCCTTTCGCACCTACTCGCTTGTCGGCGGCCTCCGTTGCGACCCCAGAATCCGCGCGGCCTGCGATCGCAGTTTGCTTTGCGCCGGGCACACCCGATGATTACGTCGCCTCTTGGCAGCAGCGCCTGTGGCAAATGCATGCGCTCGATTACCAGATCGGGGACCGCTGGAACCATACCGCAACCAATCCGAACACGGGCGGCCAGGGCGATGGCTGCACGCTGACGTACAGCTTTGTTCCGGACGGCGTGATCATTGATGGCGAGCCGAGTCAGCTCTATGCCCGCATGAATCAGCTCTTCAATAACAACGAGCAGTTGTGGCAATCGAAGTTCGCCGAGGTGTTTGCGCGCTGGGCGGAGCTTTCCGGTTTGCAGTATCTGCAAGTCTCAGATGACGGCGCGCCGTTCGGGCAGAGCAGTCCCGGCCAGCTCGGCGTGCGCGGCGACGTGCGCATCGGTTCGATACCGATTGACGGGGCCTCAGGCGTCTTGGCGTACGACTATTTCCCCGATATCGGCGACATGGTGCTGGATGCTTCCGAAGCGTGGGGCAGCCCGACGCAGAATTACATCTTCCTGCGGAACATCGTGGCGCACGAGCACGGGCATGGCTGGGGATTGTCGCACGTGTGTCCGGCCAACGGGACGAAACTCCTGGAACCGTATTACACCTCGGCGTTCAACGGTCCGCAGCATGACGATATTCGCGCCGTGCAGCGGAACTACGGCGATCATTGGGAGCCGAACGACAACGCCGGCTCCGCGACACCGCTGGGGACTTTAAGCAGCGATTACACGCAGGAGAGCGTGAGCCTCGATGACAATTCCGACAGCGACTACTACAAGTTCGCGGTGCCGGCAGGCAAAGGCTTTACGCTGGAGCTGAGTCCGGTGGGCTATGGATATCTGGATGGGCCGCAGAACGGGAATGGCTCCTGTTCGGCGGGCTCGCAGATCAATTCGATTGATGATCAGAATCTTGATCTCTATTTGCGCAATTCTTCCGGATCCACGATTCTTGCGCAATCAGCGACGCATCCGAACGGCGAAGGCGAGCGCATCTACCGTTATCAGGCGCCGGCGGGGGGCGACAGCTTTATCGTGGAGATCTCGGGCGCCAATGCGAATGCCATGCAGCTCTATCAACTGGCATTTGAGATTTTCAATCTGGCTGATCCGTATCTGACGGTGTCGCCGCTGGATTTCGATACGACGCAAATCAATGTGCCGGTGACGCGCACCACAGCGGTGATGAACGGCGGCGCTCAGCCGCTCGTGGTAAACTCGATTGCGGCGACCGGACCGTTTACGGTAACGCCGAACACTCCGCAGACGATTCCGCCGCAAGGCAGCCTGGAATTGGCGGTGGTGTACGATGCGCAAACGCTGGGCGAGCAGACCGGAACGCTGACGGTCGCGCACAACGGTCCCGGCGGCGCGCTGCAATGCCCGCTCGTCGGGATGACGGTGACGTCGTATTTGCAGTGGGTGAACGGGACGGATATTGATTTCGGCGAAGTCCCCGTGAATACCACCGACAGCGCGGCCGTGGTGATTCGCGCGCAAGGGAACATCCCAACGGGCATTCTCAATATTGCGATGAGCGATCCGTTCTCGATCGGTATCGGATTGCCGGTGCTGCTGAATCCGACGCAGACTTTAATCTTGCGGCCGCGAGTCACGCCGACACAACTGGGCGTGGTGGATGGCATGATGATCATTACCCATACGGCGCCATCCTCGCCGGATACGGTGTTTCTGCACGCGACCGGCACGCCGAATTTGAGCGTGCCGACGACGCCTTCGGATCTGCCGACGGCGTATCGCCTCGAGCAGAATTATCCGAATCCATTCAATCCGACAACCACGATAGTTTTTGATCTGCCGCGAGCGACGAGCGTGAAGCTCAATGTATATGACATCAATGGACGACTCGTGCATGAGCTGGTGAACGGTGAGTTGGCGGCAGGGCATCACGCGGCGCACTTTGATGGCGCGGGCTTCCCGTCGGGGATGTATTTGTATCGCCTGACGACACCCGAGTTCAGCGATCTCGGCAAAATGCTGCTGCTGAAGTAAGGAGCGCGCTCATCGCACGAGTCAAAGTAACGTCCAAGCTCTGCAAGACGCTTGACGTCGGCCTGCGCCGCGCGCTGTTCGGCGGCAACATGATGGCGTGGCTGGACGAGGCCGCCTCAATCTTTGCGCATCAGCATACCGGCGAGGAGCTGATGGTGACGCTGAAGTTCGGCGAGCTGCAGTTTCATCAGCCGGTGTGGGAAGGGCAGATCGTGGACTTCTTCGTGGACAACGTGAAGGAAGGGCGCACGAGCATCAGCTTCGACATCGAAGGCTGGACGAACGGGATCCTCGTCGTCAAGACCAGCGTGGTCTTCGTGTCGGTGGATGAGAACTACCAGCCGAAGCAGATTGCAAAGTTCGCTCAACGATGAACGTTTCTATGGTTTCAAGTTTCAAGTGTTTTTTCCATGCCATGTCTTGAAGTAACTTTGCCGAAGACCGATTTGGCAATGAAACGCGAACTCAGCTCCCGGCTCACCGATCTGGTAGAGGAGGTGGCGGGGTTCGAGCGCGAGATTTTTCGCATCCGCTTCAGCGAGTATGAACCCGGTGAAGCGGCCACCGCGGGAATACTATGGGACGGCGAAAACGGCGTCCCATATTTGCATCTGGTGCTGTATTGCCCGCGGTTGAAACGCTCGATAAAGCAGAAGCTTGTCGAGAGCTTCATGCGCGTCTTTCCCGAGGTGATGAGGCATCCGGCGTGGCTTCCGGTCGTACACATCTGCGAGCACCCGTACGACAATATCGGCGGCAGCGGGACGTGGCTGCCGACCCGCCCCGGTCTGGCCGAACGGCAGTTCTATTATGAATTGCCGAAGGATTAGCATTTCCAACAGCAGTCAAGCAGCGAGTTTCAAGTTTCAAGTCTTATCAGGAGCCCATGCCCACGACCACCCGACGTCAAATACTGAATGAGATGGCCGCGAATGAAAATCATGTGAACGGGACGCCATCGGCCGCGATGCCGACCGAAATCTACGGTCTGAATGTGTTTTCGCTGGCCGTGATGCGCCAGGTGCTGCCCAAACAAGTGTATCAGCACATGGTGGAAATCCACGAGAAGGGAATCGCGCTCGATCCTGCGACCGCCGACGTGATCGCCGCGGCGATGAAGGACTGGGCGACGCAGCGCGGGGCGACGCACTACTGCCACTGGTTCCATCCGCTCACCGGTCTAACGGCCGAGAAGCATCAGTCGTTCATGATTCCAACGGAAGAGGGCGGAGTCATCACCGAGTTCACCGGCGCGAATCTGCTCCAAGGGGAACCGGATGCGTCGAGCTTTCCGTCCGGCGGGATACGTTCGACGTTCGAGGCGCGCGGCTACAGCGGCTGGGATCCCACGAGCAGCGCCTTCTTAATGGAAGGGAAGTACAGCAAAACGCTGTGTATTCCGTCGGTATTTCTCGGTTTCGGCGGTCATGCGCTGGACAAGAAAACGCCACTCCTGCGCTCGAGTGATGCCTTGAACCGGCAGGCGCTGCGTATTTTGAAGATCTTTGGCAAGAAGCAGGCGACGCGAGTGTACACGACGGTCGGCTGCGAGCAGGAGTATTTTCTGGTTGATCGCCGCTACTTCCTTCTGCGCCCGGATTTGATTACCTCCGGCCGCACGCTGTTCGGCGCGCGTCCCGCCAAGGGACAGGAGATGGAGGATCATTACTTCGGCGCGATCAAAGAGCGGGCGCTGGCTTATATGGAAGACCTCGAGCGCGAGCTCTACAAGCTGGGGATTCCGGTGACGACGCGGCACAATGAGGTTGCGCCGTCGCAGTATGAGTTCGCACCGATTTTTGAGCCATCGAACATTGCCACCGATCACAACATGCTCATGATGTCGGTGATGAAGCAGGTGGCGCGGCGGCACGGGTTCGAGTGTCTCCTGCACGAAAAGCCGTTCGCGGGGGTGAACGGCAGCGGCAAGCACAACAACTGGTCCATGGCGGATGATCTGGGTGACAACCTGCTGGACCCCGGCAGCACACCGCAGGAGAACGCCCAATTTCTCGTTTTCCTGACGGCGGTGATTCGCGCGGTGCACACGCATGCGGATCTGCTGCGCGCGGCCGTAGCCACGCCGTCGAACGATCATCGGCTGGGCGCGAATGAGGCTCCACCCGCGATTATCAGCATCTATTTGGGCGATACGCTTACTAAGATCGTTCAGGCGCTCATTAAAGGTACGCCGCAGAGCAATCACCAGCAGGAGTATTTGAACATCGGTGTGTCCTCGCTGCCGCCGCTGCCCAAACACGATTCGGATCGCAATCGCACCTCGCCGTTTGCGTTCACCGGACAGAAGTTCGAATTCCGCGCGGTGGGATCCGGACAGTCCGTGGCGCGGCCGAACATGGTGTTGAACACGATTGTGGCAGAGTCGTTGGGAACGATGGCGGATCTGATCGAGCATGAGTTGAAATCCGGCAAGAATCTGAACGATGCCGTGCGCACCGTCATCCAAAGCGAGCTGGCGGCGCACGAAGCGGCGCTGTTCAACGGAGACAACTACTCCGCGGCGTGGCACGTCGAGGCCGAGCAGCGTGGTTTACCGAATCTGCGCACGTGCGTGGAAGCTCTGCCGATGTTTGTGACGGACAAAGCGATTCGCCTCTTCTCCTCGCAAAACGTGTTAAGCGAAGCAGAGCTGCAAAGCCGCTACCGGATCCTGGTGGAAAACTACGTCAAGATGCTGGCCATCGAAGCCGCGCTGACCTCAAACATTGGCCGGACCATGATTCTGCCCGCGGCACTCGAACATCAGGCGAATGTGGCCTCGTCCGTTGAAGAAGCGCGCGACGTGCTTGATATGGATTTTTGGGTGCAGGAGGATTTGGTTCGTCAGATTGTCGAAGCGATTAACCGTTTCGTTGGCGCATTGACTCAATTGGACGAGGCTCGCCGCCAGGCGGAGCATCATAATGGTGAACTGCTCGAGCACGCGAAATTCTACCGCGATGAGGTATTGACCGCGATGGTGGAAGTCCGGGCGGCAGGCGACGCCCTTGAGCTGCTGGTGGAGGATCAGCTGTGGCCAATGCCGAAATATCGCGAGATGCTGTTTCTGGCATAGAAGCGAGAGGCATCCTGCGCCACCTTCTCTACGGGAGTAAAAGATCGGATTAGAAGAACACCCTGCCATTCCTCTGGCAGGGTGTTGTTTTTTGAACTTTAGTTCAAATCGCTTATTAGTATGAGATTTGATTGGTACGAATTATGCGTATTTGATACTACGTAACAAGTATGTAAGTCACAGATTTTATTAATTTTACGAATTCGTTGTGAACAGCATTTAATATGACAAGACACCATATTGTTTCTTAATCTGCCTTTCTGAGACATCGGCTCGCTGTCTGTGCACAGATTGCCTGCACGTAAATATATCCAAGTTAAGTGCCAAAAAGCGCAAAAATTGAATGGATGGGTAATTTTTTACTTGACAATGAGATGCTCATGTTATAACTTTAGCTGTGGATAAAGAATTGCGGAAGGCAAAGTTTGCGCGTTGCGTTGCGCGGCCGGGTGTCGGGAGGCAGTCAATGCCTCAAGCACCTGACCCGACAAGCGAAGGCCATCTGAAGTAACTCTGTTTGTCGGCACGTACGTCAGTATATGTATGTAACTGCTTGACATCGCGGTTTGATCGGGATCTCTGAGTGGCGTGGCTCCGCGGGGACAACAGCAGACAGCTCCATCTCAAACGCAAAGTGTTTCGAACGTATACCACGACAATCTTTCCACAGCATCAGCTCTGTGAACAGATCCAAATTGGGAGGTCAACAATGTTTCGGAAGAACGGTGTTCAACTAGTAGTGGCTGCGCTGGGGCTTCTCTTTTTAGCAGTGGTCGCTTATTCGTCACCGCCAGCCCCGGTCAGTGACGAGCAGATGGCGGCGCGTGTGTCTTCTCGTCCAGTTGGAGGTCATCTGGATCAGGATTACAATCAACTGCGCTACGTCAAGACCACGGACTTCGGAGCGTCGTGGACGATGGCTCAGGCCGGCGATCTTAGCACATTTGCCCCTTATGACAATGAGGCGTTCGGCGATTTTTCTGCAGTGACGATGTCCAACGGGGAGTTGTGCTATCTGGTGACTTTGCTTAACGCCGCAACCCCTGGCGTGTATGCCTTAGCCGGTCCAAGTTTTACGCCGGTCAGTGTCATGGCACAGGGCAGCAATGACCTTTCGTTCGGTTACTTTGCCGGTGGTCACACGGATATCAGCCGCGCGCCGGATGGAAGCCTCGTGGGTATTATCTGGGGAGGCGACGCATTAGGAGCTTCCACCGTGTGGGCGTGCAAGTCAAATGACAACGGTGCCACGTGGTCGTCGTGGCTGATTGCTGCGGAACCGAACATCCCCACATACGATCCGGCTTCGTACGATGGATTGTACAGGTTGCCGGACCGTGTTGGCAGCCAGTGGGCTTGGGCGCTCTACCAGGACCCAACGGACGTTGGCTTTGAAATGAAGACGATTCGCTTCGACCATACTACAACAAATGCGGGCACGATCGTTCCGCTCGGTGACTACGCTGGGCATCCGTTCAGTTTCATGTTCAGCGGTTGCAAGCCAATCGCATACGATCCGGCAGCCAACTACCTGTTCGCAACATTCCGCAACCACGACGCGTCCGGCATCTTGATTCGTTATTCAAGCGATGCGGGGTTGACTTGGCAGCAAGCCGTCGAAATCACTGATTCGCGGCACCGCTATCCGAGTGTGTCGGTTAATGTTGCAGCTCAGACTCCGTACTTAGTCTATGGCCAGACTGTGGGCGGACTCAATCCCGGTGATGAGCAGTGCATGTTCATGTCATACGATGAACTTTTTTACGGCGGTGGGAGCTGGATTGATCCGCCAACGGATTACCAGTGTGTGACGCTGTTCGACGAAAACACCGGGGGTTACAACAGCCTCTACGTTCCGGAAGTGTGGTGGTGGGACGCCACACACGGCGTCAGCTCGTATAACGGCTATACGAACTTCTTGAGCGGCGAGATCATCGAGACCAGTCGTACCACCGATGGCGGGGTGAGCTGGATTGACATGGGCACCCGCATGCACTACGTGGCCGACCAGTTCAATGCAGGCACGATGCAAATCTGCGAGTTGGTTGGCGGCGAAGCCGGTGTGGCTTACGTGATTTTCAGCGCGTCGCCGGGAATCACGGACGAGCAAGCGCCGTCAGTTGGACCGATGGAACTGTTGACAAGCCCCACTGACCCAGACGGACCCTACGTTGTCCGCGCCTACTATTCCGACAATGTCGGAATAGACGTTAGCAGTCCCGCAACCTCTGGCCCGTGGGTGAACTGGGGTGATGCCTCGGGTGTTACCGTTGCCTATGTGAATCAGGACAGCCAGCAAGTGGATGCGAATAACGTCGGCTGGTACTACTTTACCATCCCGGACACGGCGCTTGGCGGCATCAGCCAGGGCGACAGTATCTTTTTCTACTGCGACGGTTATGACCTTTCCGGAATTTATGCCGCCAGCCTTGAGCAGATCATCGTTGCCGGTGTCGAGTGGCTGGATGCCTTCCGTCCCTCGAACGGCCGCGTGACCGAGTACGCTCTGAGCCAGAACTACCCGAATCCGTTTAACCCGACCACGGCCATCAGCTTCAATCTGCCGAAGGATGAGCTGGTGTCCCTGCGACTCTACAACACTCTGGGGCAAGAGGTGCAAACGTTGGTCTCCAACGACATGATGGGCGCCGGCACGCACCAGATTACGTTCAGTGCCGCTGACATGCCCTCGGGCGTGTATCTCTATCGTCTGACGGCGGGCTCGTTCAGTGAGACCCGCAAGATGATGCTGGTGAAATAGGCTTACTCTCCGACTAAGCCCCGGGGTGAGGTTGTCACCCCGGGGCTTTCTTCGTTTCAACTTCATGTTTCCGTGATACGATTTGCAACGCGATCCCGCAGCGGGATCCGGAGGTCCACCATGAAACGGCTCTTGTGGCCACTCGTGGTCGTCTTGACGGTTTGCTTGAGCGTGCATGTCGGCTGGGCACAAACGACGGGAAAAATCTCCGGCACGGTGTTCGACGCCGCCACCGGAGAAGCGATTCCCAGCGCTAATGTCCAAGTCGTGGGCACCACGCTCGGCGCCTCAACGAGCATTGATGGCGAATTCTTTATTTTGAACGTGCCGGTCGGCCGCCATGATTTGAAGGTCACGTCCCTCGGATACGAGACGCAGACGCTGACAGGCGTTAACGTGCGCGCCGACGAAACCTACGAGCTGACGGCAAGGCTTGGCGAAAAAGTGCTGGAAGGCCAGGAAGTGACCATCGTCGCGGAGCGGGACGTGGTCCGCCGTGACGTGTCAGCTACGGTGCGTTCCGTCACGTCCGCCGAAATCACCGAACTGCCCGTCACCACTTATCAGGAAGCGCTGGCGCGGACGCCAGGGGCGGTGGGCAGTGGCGATAATCTGCACATTCGTGGTGGGCGTCGCGACGAGATCCTTTATCTCGTGGACGGGATGGAAGTCAAAGACCCGCAATTCCAGCGCCGTTCGCTCGACGTGCCCAAGAATGCCATCGGTGAAATGCAGGTTTTGACGGCTGGATTCAATGCTGAATACGGCGAAGCACAATCGGCCGTCATCAATTTGGTCATCAAAGAGGGTGATCCGGTCTATCATGGCCGCGTTGAGCACTCGATGGACTTCGAGCAGTCGAAAAACTACCAGAACTACGATTACACCGACGCGACCATTTCCGGCCCGGAACCGATTACCCAGAAGATTCTTCCCAAGCTGGGGATGAAAATCCCCGGCGCAATGACCTTTTTCGGTTCCGGTACGGTGTGGGGACGGAACACGAATAGTCGCGGAGTCATGATTGACACCGATCCGTGGTTCCGGCATCAGGTAACGGATGTTTTCGGCCTCGACGTGCGCAAGAATCAGGCGTATGCGAACAGCACGATTAAGCTGACGTATACACCGCAGCCCAAATTCAAACTGAGCGCAGGGTGGAATCAGGCTCAATCGTGGGTCAATCCGTACTGGTACCGGATGTCGCGGCGATTCCCCGATGACTTCACGTTCGCCGAACAGACGCTGGGTATGCAAGCACTCGCTTCATTTCAGGGTTTGCCATCGAATGCTGGCAGCTTCGACCAGCGATTCGGCAGCGATGATGACGGAGATGGCCGCATGGATGAAGAGGCTCTGAACTGGCAGGATGACGACGGCGACGGCCTGATTGACGAGGATTTGCAAACCTACAGCTTCAACGCCAACAACACCCTGCGGACCGACGTGACGCGCGATCAGCAGATCTACTTAGCGTTCAATCACAACGTTTCGCAGAAGACCTTCTACACGGTGCGCCTGAACATGTTCGACGCCAGTCGCCGGCTGTCGGGCGGTAACAAGCTCGCCTCGGAGTACGGCCAGGCGTCCGAACCGTTTACCGATCTCCCCGGCGCGGAGGGCACGAAGAACGATCGCTATGATATCGGCGAGCCGTTCGTGGACCAGGACGGCGACGGCATGTGGGACTACAACAATCCCAATAATGCCTACGCGAATGTCAACGGCTTCTTTATTACCGGAAATGGCCTTGCCGGAAATTACCAGCAGCTCGTGCCGGACTGGGCGTCATTCCGTTCTAAGACGTATGGCCTGCGTACGGACGTCTCGAGCCAGATCAACCTGCGGCACCTGCTGAAGGGTGGTCTCGAATACAACTACTACGACGTCGCCTCAGAGGATCGTCCCTATCCGTCGATCAATAACGGCGGTCTGGGGATCTATACCGACGTGTACCACTATTATCCATCGGCAGCGGCGGCCTATCTGCAGGACAAGATGGAGTACCGCGACATCATCATCAACGCGGGACTGCGCTTGGACTACTGGAAGATCAACGGCCAAGCCATTCGCGATCCGCTGGCGAGTCATGGTCTCGAGAACTACGTTGATTACAAGCCGCCGGCGAAGGACGGTGAATTGTATCTGTCGCCGCGCCTTGGTGTGGCGTACAGCGTGACGGATCGCGATGTCTTCCATTTCAACTACGGCTACTTCTACCAGCGCGGACAGCAGGACTACTACTTCACCGGAGTGAATCAGCTGCAGACCGGTGGGACGCCGGTCATCGGCAATCCGGATTTGAAGCCGATGAAGACGATCGCTTATGAGCTGGGAGTGCGGCACCAGTTTGCTACTGACTTCCTCCTGGATGTCGCCACGTATTACAAGGACATCAAGAACTGGATTCAGACCGCGTCGCAAAACCAGCTCTACTTCGATCTCTATGGCCGTCGGATCCAAGGGACAAATGCCGCCATCTATTACAACGCCGATTATGCATCCGTGCGCGGTTTTGAGTTCAATCTCACGAAGGACTACGGCTCCCACGTGTCCGGCCGTTTCACGTATACCCTGGCTTGGGCAACCGGGAAGAATTCCTACGACATCGGCTCCAATGTTACGAGGGGGAATTACATTGAGCCGCGTCGTGAAACGTCGCTGGCCTGGGATCGCCGCCACCAACTCGTGTTTAATCTGGGTCTGAACTATCCGCTCGAAGGACAGAGCTTTACTCCCAAGTGGTGGAGGAGCGGATGGTCGGTTAACGCGCTGAGCCAAGCTTTGTCTGGCTTACCCTATACTCCGACGAATGCCAACGGCACCGACGTCTACGGGGCGGAATTCTCGAAGCGTACACCGTGGGTCTACACGACCGATTTGGATATTTCGCGGGCCTTCAAAACCGGCGCTCTGAACTGGCGCGTGCTGGCGGAAGTGCGAAATCTCTTCAATCGCCGCAACGTCGTGGGCTGGGACGCCAATACCTACACGATCAACACCTACATTGACAGTCCTGAAAACCGGCGTTATGGGTACATCAACGACAACACCTCCCCCAACTATGGTCGGAATCCGAAAGCCGGACCAAATCCTGATGCGTGGGATGCCGGTCGTCTGGTGCGCGCCGGATTAGCCGTGGAATTCTGATAACAAGAAGGACATTCCATGAATAAATTTCGCACCTTGTTCTGGGTTTCACTGTTGGCAGCTTGCGCCATGTTCGTGCTGGCTTCAGGCGCACTTGCGCGCCATTCAGACCCCCGTCGGACCGTGCACTCGAGGCCATTCGATGAAGCGGATCCGGATGCCACGAAGTCAAAAGTTGCGCACGACATCGGCAATGTTCGCACGTCGCTGGCCAACTGGGGAGAGTTGGGGAATCCCGATGGAACGACCGGTTTCAAGGGTTTTGAATTTCCGATCAACACCGGAAACGACTTCCTGTTTTCCGGCGGTGTTTGGGTCGGCGCTGAGTTGAACGGCGTGCGCCACGTCTCCACAACAACCGATGGCGACAACGGCACGAACGAATTCTATCCCGTTCATATCGGAACGGTACCTACCTCGCGGGGAAACCAGGATTTTGGAGATTGGTTCATTTCGTCCAAGAATTTCTCGAACTTCAATGGGCAAGACTACGGGTTCGGGGTAAAAGGCGCGGACGATGACGGCGACTGGAACCCGGCTACCGACGACCTTGATGGCGACCACCGCGCATCGGCGGACTGGGACGGCGACACCTTGGACGCGAACGGGGACGGCAATCCCAAGTATGATCCGGAGCCGCATATTGACGAGGATCCCCCGGGCGATAATACCCACTTCTACTTGGACCCGGGTTATCATATCGGACCCTATGATGATGACGGCGACGGTCAAACCGACGAAGACGGCAACGCGCGCGGTGTGCAGGAGTACTTCGCGGTGTACCATGATATGATTCCGCCGGACTTTGTAGGTAGTCCGGATCCTGAGGACCCGCACACGCAGAACACCTGGCTGAACGTCGTGATGACGCAGCGCAGCTACGCCTTTCCCGAAGCCTATGCGGGTGATTTCATTCTGGTGGACTACCGCATCAAGAACGTCGGTCTGTTGCCGCTCAAACATGTGTTCATCGCGATGTTTGCTGACGCAGATCTCGTCGCTGCAGGTGAAAGCGGTGACGCCGGTTCGACCGACGACTCAACCTACTACGACTCGCCGCGCGTGATGATGGTGACGAATGACAGCAACACAGATGCGGATGGACCCGGACCCGGCGTGTTTGCCATCCGTGTTGTGAAGACGCCGGTTGCGCTCGATCAGCTCAAAGTGACATATGGCAACTTCAGCCGAACAGGAGGAGCAGGTGACCCCCCGACGGATACTGACAAGTATAATTTGATCTCCTCCGGATCTATTGCTCCCGGGTCAGACCAGCTTGGTGACTGGCGAATGTTGCTGGGTTTCGGCGCTGCGGCCGATGACGGTTTCGAAATTCCGCCCGGCGGAATACTGCCGATCACAGTGGCGTTGATCGCCGGTGAAGATCTGGAACAGGTCAGCACCAACGCGGAATGGGCATTGGCGATGTACCTCAATGACTTTCAAGGTCCGTCGGCGCCGGATGTTCCGGAATTCGCAGTGGATGTCTTTGGCGACTCGGTGCTGATCGAATGGACAAACAACGCCGAAATGTCGGTGGACGCAATTACCGGTCTTTCGGATTTCGAAGGCTACATTATCGAGCGGTCTACGGACCAGATCAATTGGGAGACGATTGGTGCGTGGGACCGGCCGGGTGACACCTTGCAATACCCCTTCGAATGGCAGAACTTCAATCTGGGCATGCCGGGCGACACAGTCATAAGAGCCAACGGCGACACTGTAATTGCGGCGGGGACGCGCCACTGGGTGCGTGATCCGGAGAATCCGAACGATTCTACCCTCGTGTATTCTTTCGTGGATCGCGGCCTGATTCCAGGTCACACGTACTACTATGCGGTGCGGGCCTTTGATCAGGGCGTTCTGGGCGCCGGCATTCTGTATTCCGGCCGCACCGGAAACGTAGTAGCGGCGATCATGGCGCGTAATGCAGCGACTGGAGCGCCAACGTCCCTTGAAGGCATTTACGTCTTCCCCAATCCGTACAAGGGCAGTCATCCCGGCGAGGCTGGCGGACAAGTGAACCCGAGCAAGGGTCTCATCGAGTATCCGCGGAAGCTCTACTTCATGGGGCTGCCGGCGACTACGAACACGGGGGATTGCATCATTAGCATCTACTCGCTTGCCGGAGATGAACTCGCCAAGGTCAATCACGTCAATGGTCTCGAGTACGACCAATGGGATCTGACCACCAAGAGCAAGCAGGAAGTCGCGAGCGGCATCTACTACTATGTGGTGGAGTACAAGAAGCCCGGTGGCGGCACCGAGCAATTCATTGACAAGTTCGTGGTGATCAAATGACCCACACCCGATACCCCAAATCTCGCGCGGGCTTCGTGCTCGCCGGAGGAATCCTGGTGATCCTTCTGATCGCCGCTCTGAGTTCGTTGACCGGCGGCTGCGCGGATCCACGTTCGGAACCGCTCCAATCCGCCAACAACGGCTACACGGAAACCAAAGTGCTGTGGGACAACGTGCCGACGAATGGCGGCGTTGTCGAAGCCGGCTTTTCCGTGGATCACGAGCTGGCTGCGATCACTGACCCGCTGAACGACGTTCCGGCGCGGCTGACGGTGGTCGCGTCCATTGTGCCGGATGCGGACGTGCTGCACCGTGAGCACATTATCGATGCGGAGATTCCGCCGCTGAACGATCAGATCATCGTGTACCTCGTGCAGTTGGATCAGCGCCAAAAGCTGCTCGACAGTCTGGCTCGCATAGACAGCCTGTGCGCGGCGGATCCGGTTTGGTGTGACACCACCTTGCACATTGATTCGACGACCTATGATGCACAGATTAGTCAGTTGCGGGCTGACACCGCAGCGTACAATGACTCCGTGGCCACGCTGGTGGCGGACACGACGGCTCTGGGCGTGACACGAGACTCCCTTGCCGCGGTGCTGGACAATCGTTACACGCTGACGCTTTGGCTGGACGATGACACCACCGCCGCATATCCGGAAGCGGTGTTTACGGCGACACTTGATCCTACACTGGGCGGACAGGAGATTTTCCTCGCCGTGACGGACACGACGACGGGATACAAGTCGCGAGGCTTTTCGATTGAGTTGAACAATTTCCAGGTCGCGGATCCGGACCGGATCGGACGCACTCTGCAAGTTAACTGGCTCTGTTACCCGGGGACGACTCACGCCTGCATCGGTCCCGGCGCGCACACGCTGCGCGCCCGCGTAACCGGCGGTGAATCTCGGATTACGGCAACCTTGGTCCTCGTTTATGCGGAGGCAAATCCATGATGACTCCCTATTCCTTGCGCCGTGTCTGGCTTGGCGTATTGCTGGTTTTGTTTGCTCTCAGTCTGCCTGCCTTGGCGCTCGAAAAAGTTGGCACGACTTCCTTGCAGGTGCTGAAGATTCCGATGGGAGTCCGCGGCATCGGCATGGGCAATGCCATGAGCGGTGCGGTGAACGATGCCGAGGCGGTCTGGTGGAACCCCGGCGCGCTTACCGAGGTCGAAAAGAATGATGTGCAATTGAGTCAGATCAACATGCCGGCCGACGTGCATTTGAATTCTTTGGTGTGGGCTCATCGGCACGGGGACTATCAGACGTTTGCGCTGCAGGTGATCAACCTGTACACGAGCGACATGCCCGTCCGCACGTGGAACCATCCGGAAGGCACCGGCGAAAATTTCAACGCCTCCGATCTCGCGATTGGCGTAAGCTATGCTCGCAAGCTGACGGATCGTTTCAGTCTCGGCGGCAATGTTCGCTATCTGCATAGCGGTCTTGAAGATGCTACGTATAGCGGCACGTCCGTGGATTTGGGTACGCTCTACAAGACCAGTCTGCGCTCGCTGCAACTCGGAATGGCAATTCAAAACCTTGGTCCTGATGTCAAGTATTCGGGGACGTACCTCGATTACCGCAATCAGGTACAGAATGACAGCTTGTTGCTCGAGAAGAACTACGAAAGTGCCCACCTGCCGACCATCTTCCGGCTGGGAATCGCCTTCGACTTCTTTGAGATGTTTAACCTCAAGCATGGTCAGGACCAGGCTGCGCGGATTGCCGTGGAGATGAATCATCCGAACGACAATCGCGAGCGTCTGAATCTGGGCGGCGAGTATGGGTGGAAGAACCGACTCTTCCTGCGTGCCGGAGGCAAGTTCGGCTACGATGAGGAGAGTTTCTCGGCAGGCTTCGGGCTCAACCTTCCGCTCGCTGACCGGCTGCGGTTCCGATTTGATTATGCCTATTCCCACTGGGGAAAACTCACGGAAGCGGTAGACTCGTTTATGGGTCAACCGCACCGCTTCGCAGTGGGGTTTGAATGGTAACGAACCCCACTCACATCAAGAGGTGCTCGACGATGAAGCGCTTAATACCCGTTCTTTGCCTGGCGGCAGGCCTGGTGGTCTGGTTCGCCGGCTGTACCGTCAGCGAGAAAGGCAGCCTCTTGCCCGATCAGCCTCCAGTCACCACCCTGACGGTTGCTCCGCTCGAAGGCGATACAGTGAATCATTACATCGAATTGCGCTGGAGCGCCTCGGATCCGGACGGTGACGTTGTCGCCTTCAAGTTGCAAGTGGATAGTTTGCCGCGTATCACAACGACGGCGCGTGACACGACGATCGGCTTCCCGGCTCCGAATAACGGCGAAATAGTGCAGCACACGTTTGCTGTGAGCGCCATAGATGACAACGGCATGGAAGGCTCCGCTGCGTCCCGCATGTTCTATACGGTCAATTTTTCTCCGGGAGCCTCGTTTGATCCGGACGGTTCGGTGCCGAACACGGCCAATGTCGGCCCAGGCTTCCGGATGACGGTGGCCGCCGCAGACTCGAATCCGTCCACGATGCTTTTCGCTATCAGTGTGGACGACACGCTTGACTTCATCTGGTCGCCGGATTCCGCCTTCTTGTTTGCCGATCCACGTCTGCACAAGTACCCGGACGATCAGACTGTTGTCGGAGTGGATGACGACGGTGATGGCCGCGTGGACGAGGAGCTGGAGAACCGCGACGCGCATGGCAACCGGATTGACGATGATCACGATGGCCGCCTCGATGAAGATACGCGCGGTCTGTTTCCGGAACATGTCCGGGTCGTGCCGAATGACGAACTCACGCCGGGTGCCCATACGATCTATGCGCGAGTTATGGATGCCGGCGGTGCGCTGAGTCCGATCATTTCGCGAACCGTCACGGTGCTCGCGGATCGTGCGCCGACCATGGACCAGACCGTTAGCGGGACCTATAATGGCCGCGACATTTACGCCGATGGTTCGGTGTACTTCGTGCATAACGTAGAGGCGAAGCTGGTGTTCCGCGCGACGGCGGCGCAGTACCGCGGCGAAATCAACGGCTACGCATATTATGCCGCCCGGCTCGATTCAGTCCGGGGAGACTCCGTCATGTCGAACTTTGATTTCTGGAGCTCATCTCCGGAGGTGACTTCCCAAGGTCTGCCGGTCGGCGAATATGAGATCCGCATGGTGGCCCGCGACATCGCGGGAGCATTGTCCGACACGATCACATATGTCCTCCGAATTGTGAGCCAGCGACTCACGACAAACATCATCATTGTGGATGAGACGCGTAACGGTACCGGCGGTCCTGGCAGCCCCACTGATGCGCAGGTGGATGATTTTTATGCGTCCATCTTTGACGGACTGAATTGGACGCAGGTAGACTACGACCAGGGGCCGGTAACGCCGAACAAGATCAAGGATGCCGGCGTGATCATGTGGCATGCCGATGATAAGACCGACATCAAACTGGCCGATAACGCGCGGATCCTTGGGGAATTCCTCGACAAGGGCGGCCGCCTGATTCTCTCCGGCTGGGATGTGCTGGGAGCGTTTGCGATCGGGGCCGGTGATTCGGTGGAGTATCTTACCAGCTCCTTCGCCTACAACAAGCTGCATCTTTTTGGTGCCGCCCGCAATACAAGCGCAGCACCCCGCACCTCCATCGGATTGCAGGGCGTTGACGGCAATCCGTCCTGCTTTGTTGATTCAACGAAGCTGCCCCCGAGTTGGCATGGCGCTTTGGACAAGGTATGGACCTTCGATCCGCGTGGTGAAAACCGAGTCGTCGGCGTACTCGCCGTAATCAATCCCGGAGCAAACCCGTATGAAGGCCGCCCAGTCGGGTACGTTTACGATTTGAGCTTCCGTGTCGCCGTGTTCGGCCTGCCGTTCTACTTCTGTTATCAAGAGCAGGTGTACGATCTGATGCGCGTTCAGGGCGGAATCGTAGATCAGATGCTTGCCGGGTTACAAGGGCCGTGATCTTGGTCGTTCCGTGGAGTAACTCTTCTTTTGCAGGGCAGGTCACAGACCTGCCCTGCCTTCTCATGGAGAAGTCATGTGTGAGCTGTGCACTTATCGCCAACGGCTTACTTTACTTGCTTGTCAAGAATAGCTATCTTTGACTGGATTTTTAGGTTTTAATTGTGTATTTTTTCACGTGGGTAAGTGATTTCGCCTTTCTTTCGTTTTTACAAATACTTGAGGCATAGAAAATGGCTGATAAAACCGCGTTGAAGCCACCGACTTCACCGCCTGTCCTCTCCGAAACCGTTCTCCAGACTGACGGCGTGCCTTCCAGCAACGGGCACCCAGCGGGTCATGGATACCCGGCCGAAGTCTTTGACAAGGCTGTGGACGCCTTGAAATGCATACGCTCCGGCGATACTGTGCTGATTGGCTCCGGCTGTGCCGCGCCCGTGCTGCTCGAGGAAGCATTAGTAGCCCGCGCTAATGAATTGTGGGATGTCGAGGTCATTCACTTGATGACGTTCGGCAAGGCTCCTTACGCTGCGCCGGAGATGGCTGGGCACTTTCGCCACAACTCGCTGTTTACCGGCGCCAACGCACGTGAGGCAGTGAATGACGGCCGGGCGGACTACACGCCGATTTTCTTGCACGAAATTCCGCGGCTCTTCACGAACGGCCAAAAGCCGCTCGACGCGGTGTTGATGATGGTATCGCCGCCGGATCGCCACGGCTACTGCAGCCTGGGCGTGGACTGCGCGGCCACGCTTCCGGCCGCTCGTGCGGCAAAATATGTGGTGGCGCAAATCAATTCGCAGATGCCGCGGGTACACGGCGAGAACTTCATTCACATTTCACGCTTTCATCGGACAATTGAATTCGAATGCCCGTTGCGTGAGTTGCCGCGCGTGCGCATGAATGACCTGCACGCGCGCATCGGCCAGCACGTTGCGGAGATGATTCCCAATGGCGCCTGTCTGCAGCTGGGCATCGGTGGCATCCCTGACGCCGTGCTGAACTTTCTGCGTCAGAAGAAGGACCTCGGTATGCACACGGAAATGTTTTCCGACGGCGCCGTGGAACTTGTGCAGGAAGGGATCATCAACTGCCGGGCGAAAAACTTCCACCCTGACAAGATGATTGCCGCGTTCGTGCTGGGAACGAAGGACCTGTTCGATTTTGTGCATTCCAATCCGATGGTGGAGTTTCATCCGGTGGACTACACCAACGATCCCTTCATCATCGCACAGAACGACAAGATGATCTCGGTCAATTCCGCCATCTCGGTGGACCTGACCGGGCAGGTGAACTCCGATTCGATCGGGCATCGCATCTACAGCGGCTTTGGCGGACAGGTGGACTTCATTCGCGGCGCAGCCCGGTCTAAAGGCGGCAAGGCGGTCATCGCGCTGCCCGCCACGGCGAAAGATGATGCCTTATCAAAAATTTGTTTTGAGCTCGATCGCGGAGCCGGCGTCGTGACCAGCCGCGCCGATGTGCACTATGTGGCCACGGAATTCGGCATAGCGTATCTGCACGGCAAGACGATTCGCGAGCGAGCGCTGAACCTGATCAGCATTGCGCATCCCAAGTTCCGCGACGAACTGCGCAGTCAGGCTCGCAAGGCCAAGATGATCTGATTTCTACTCTGTTACGCCTCCCCCTCCGCGTCCGAACATCGAAAACCCTCCGTCCGGAGGGTTTTCCTTTTCTTCTCTCCGCAAAGAAGCTGCTAACCAGTGAGGTCTACGCCGGCAGAACTCCAATCTTTCTACAAAAAGCGGGTTGCCGACGCAACCCGCTTAAAGGTAAAGAAAAATTAATGTTACGGCACGTTTAGAACAGCCTTGACTTGGAAGAAACCACTTGGTTGGCTGTTGCCGCCGGGGACCACAAACTGCGTTGCGGTCGTGTAGCCGATGCTGTCCGCAGTGTCGCCGATATTGTCCATTCGCCAGATAGAGTAACCGGTGGCCGGGCTTTGTGGCCAGCCCCAGATATTCTGCGTCACCGCACTCCACCGCAGGCGAAGGCCTATTACCGGCACCTTGTACAAGGTGAGATTGTTCACCGGCATTGGCTGCAGCGTCAAATCTCCCGGCTGCGGCCAAATGGAAATTACATCGAGTGCATGCGTCGCGAGCTGCTGCGTGAGCGTTGTCATGCCGGCGGAATCCGGAGCGTTTGCCGCGCGCCAGACCGCCAGCGCGGAATCCGTGCGCGCTACAATTTCATCCTCCAAAGGATACGTCATGGCCAGCACGCCGCCGCCGTAGCTGTCATCCAGAATGTAGGTGTCCAACGTGTCGCGAAATCCATCGTAGTGCTGGGCCATCGTGCGAATCCGCCAGCCTTGATCGCAGAGCGCGCTCGTCACCGGCCCGTTTGTTTCCACGGGTGTAGTGCGCGATGCGACCCAGAACGGCAGCGGAACGCCGTATTGCACCGACATCGGAAAAGCCCACAGCGTCGAAAGCAACGGATCTTCGTTTGGCAACACACCCTCGATTACGCATGCGGAAACAGTCAACCGGCGGCAGACCGCTCCATACGTGCTGATCCATCCGCGCGGCAACCCGCCGACCGTGCCTTCGTAAGGTAGGGGATAGGGATTGAACCCGGTTTCATTGCGCAAGTCGCGCATCACGTGACGAAACATAAACGCCGCGGTGAGCGAATCGCCGTTCGATGCGTTTTCGATCAGCGTCTTAGCGCGGTTATGACGGTAGACGCCGATCCGGCCTTGCGTGCTTCCCGCATAAGACCAGTTCGAGCGCACCAGAATGCCCAGCGGGGCGTCCTGCGGATCCGTGACGTCATAGCGCACGTAGCTGTTCGTAAAGGTTTCGAACATCGCTCCCCCGCCCGCGCTGTCAATCACGCCGAAAATTGCGGGGGTGCGGTGTCCCACAATCTGCGTAGAATCGAGAATTGCCTGAAAGTCATCCACCGTGCGGCAGGTTTGAAGCGCGAGTTTGATAATCGTGCCGTCATCTTCCGGTGCGCCCAGCGGATCGGTCGTGTTCCAGTTGTTCGCATCTTCGATCGCAAAGCCGGTGCTGTTTACGCCGCCCCACGCATTCGAAGTGTCGCTCGCAGTGATGATCGTCACGTAGGGATAAATGCCGTCATCAAGGTACATGATCTCCTGATTCGCGAACGACACATCGCGGTTCTTCCATAATAACGGCCGGCCGTTGGCCGTCGCGCTGCCGGCAATCACGGCCGTGGTGCATCCGCCCGGATCGAACCAGTCATCAATACCGTAAACTCCGATCTCCGGAGCGGTCGTGGACCAGAGCAACAACAAGATAACAAATAGATAGAGCGTCTCCCCTCCGCGCTTGCGGGAGGAAACAGGGAAAAGCTTGTTCGTCACTTCAACAGTACCGCTTTCTGCGTCGCCAGCACTTGTTCATTCATTCTTGCCTGTACGAAATAGATTCCCGACGCAATTCCCGCCGCGTTCCACGTCACGTCATGGATCCCGGCGTCATATAGATGCGAGGTCAGCGTCTGCGCTTGCCTCCCTAACACATCATACACCAAGAGTTCCACGTTGGATGGAGCGCGCAAAGAGAATCGCACGCGGGCTGAGGAATTGAAGGGATTTGGATAAACGGGTTCCAAGGCGATCTCGCGAACGATTGGCTGCGGATAATCCGACGTCTGCGCCCAATCCAAACACACGCCGGAGTTAGCGGTCTCGACATGGTCACGCAAATCTGAGAAATCAAAGTAAGCCGGTTCGATCCATGGATCATGCTGCGGCTGGTCGGGATTGTGCAGATTCATCCCGCCCACAAGCGCTACCCACCAATCGAAATGCTCGCCGGGATTCAGGCGGTACACGCGATTTCCGGCATTGTCAGTGTATTCGTAGATCCCCAGCGGTCCTGCGCTGTACAACATCCTGACAAACGCATCCGTCGGCTCCGGAAAAGGTTCATCCGTGCACCACTCATGCGGTTCGTTCGGTCCACTGGGCGGCTGCCACTGATTGACATGGTATACGTAGGGATAATCAATTTCCCGATTGCGCATCAGATCATATTTGTGTTGATCGCCGACCGGCGTGCCGTAAAGCCCCGTCCAGCCCATCCCGAGGCTATCGCGACTGCAATAGACTTCCCATGACGGTCCGTAATCCAGTTCCTGATCCCCATCGGAAATCCACCAGTTGAACGAAACCGGAGCATCGACAGGATCATACGGATCATATTCAGAACGCGGCATATGATAAAGGCCGACGACGTTGGGTACAACAAAGTCATTTCCACTCGTATCGCCGAACGCGCGGCCGTCATTGTCACACCAGTACGCCGTTTGCGAGACGGGATCGAATCCGCACAAGTCGTCGCTGGAATACTCAGTTTCACCACTGTGCCTGACGGCTCCGTCAACATAGTGACCGAGATACAAGTTCTTCAGGAAATTGGAGCCGATGTTCTCGACGCGGTACTTGATCCAGTAGATGTGATTACACGGCGCATTTATCATCGAATAAGTTGTCCGCGTAATCTTCACTCCCAGTGGGCGATGCATGCCGTCCACGGGATCGTCGTTCACCCAAAACACATCATGGAGAGTATCCTCGAACACCGCAACATACTCGTGGTCCGCAACAGCATCAACGTCGTAGATCGGCTGGCCAAAGCAGTTTACCGTATCCAGTCGAGAGCGCTCTAAAATACTCTCGTCAGTCCCCGGAAGCAGCTCATTGACGTCAAACCATCCATCCAGCGCAACGCTCACTCGGGCTGTCTGAAAACCCACTTCGTCAATTAACGCCCCGATCCATAATCCTCCCTTATACAGGTATTCCTGCCCGGAGCCGCCCGGCAACTGCAGACCAGGAGGCGCTGTATCCGGCTGGCAGGGATCAGGCGCGCCCCCGAATGTTCCGTAATTGGTTAACGGCAACCACATGTCATTCCAACGATCCACAGCTTGCTGGAGATTAGGCTGCCCGTTTGCTTTCATAACAAAAAACAGGGCTGCAAGCCCCGTCCAAATGAGAAAATGTGCGCGCATATTGACTCCACTCAATGCAAGTTAGGATTCCCTCTTGCCAAGAGAACAAAGGGGGCGCAGGATCGCAAACACAATTTAACCCGCCCATGGCCGAAAGTCAAGGGGTTTCGACGCAATTCTGGCACCCCAAGTTGCGGGAAAACAAACGTAAGTTCAGCAAACTTATCTTCATACAATCATTTGTCCTTGGTGCCGCAGACAACCTCGCTGAAATGCAAGACACACTATGCACGGTTGAACATTTCACGCTTTCCCGAAATATGTCTCAACCTTTCCCGTCTCGCTCTGTCGAGTCCACGTTTGAAAGCCTTCTGACCGAGCGATTTCGATGAGCGGTCCGGGGACGAAGGGAGTCACCAGCACAAACACTTGTCCGGCGTGCAGCGCGTTCACCTCAGCCATGACCATCTGCTTCGGGTGAACGCCTTGAGCGAGCAGCGGGCGCGCATCGAGTTCCTTGGCGATAGTTCCTTCGCTGACCCATAACGGCTTGCCAGGCAGATTCGATACGGTCATGTCGTCCACACTAACTCCTGCAAGTTTTCTTAGTTTGATAATCAGATCCGGCAGCCGTACACGACTCGCCGAGGCTGCCTGTTCCAGTGTCGTCGTTCGTGCAATCGTTTCCCGGAAGATTCCAGGCTTGAGCTTTCCGAAGGTCGGGACCAAATCGGAAAAAGCCCCTTCAATGTCCGGGAAGGCCGTGAGCAGTTCACCGATCTTGGTTTGCGGCGCAATTGTGATGGTGTTGACAGCGTCAGGCATGAGCAAGATTCTCCTCTGAGTCGTACGTTAACAGTCGGCGTTCCCCTTCCAGGGCGCGCTGCCGCGTGAGGTCCATGGTCACTTCAAGCGTTCCAAGGTATTCGCCCTGCCTGCCGCGCATGGCATAGTAGCAGATATGAACGAACTTCCCGCGCAGGGTGATCCAGAACTCAGCTTTGCTCTGCGCGCCCGAGCGAAAGTCACTTAGGATCTTGTTGACGATGTGAACGCTTTGGGGCGGATGGCAGAACTGCACCTCGCGCTCGAGAATTGCCCGATTGCGATCGAAGATGCGGTCGCCGCCATGGGAGAAGTACTTCACCCGGTCGTTGGCGTCCACAAACGTCAAGTCTACCGGCAATGCGCCGAACAGCCCCTCCAATTCCGCGAACGAAAAACTCCCCGTGTCCAGCTCGATGCGTCCGTCCGAAAACGATTCGCGATCGGCTCGGGTGACGCCTTCCGGCATCCATGTACGCGGAGGATCATAGAGACAGAAGCCGATCTCAGGACTTTGTTCGGAGATCTCAAACCACTCCTGATCGGTCAGCGTATCCATGCACATCGGGAAGAGAATCTGCTCCTCCTTGAACATCATTTCGCTGATTGAGAGCGCGGCAGGTTTGAGAATGAATTCGGCCACACCTCGCGCTTCATCGAAGTCAATGCCGTCGAACGCCGCGGTGAGCGTCTCGTGAGCGGTCTTCAACAACGCCCGCGTCTGATCGTGCTTCCCCCACATCACTTTCGGCGGACCGGTAATACCGTGCTTCTCCATGAACGGGAAGAGCAGATACTCCTTGCGGCGATAATGCTTGTCCACGTCCATTAGCTCATTGAAGTGCTGCCGAATGGCGAGCAACAGCGGTGAAAGGCCAGCGGCATCCTGAGCCGCATTCAGCTCGGCAAACAGTTCATCGAGTTGCGCAAGCACCTGCTTCAAAGCAACATTTTCCGCAAGCCACACGTCAACCGGATGCCCCTCCGGAGCCGATTTGGCTTGGGTGACGTCAATCTGCCCTTTCAGAGCCGCCGTGTGCTGGTCGCAAAAGGCGAGGACCTCTTCAGGGGGAAGCCCCTCACGAATCAGCTCCTGTTCGACCTGCATCACCTCGCCGTAGGGAACGGTAACCAGCATCCGCGCCAATTGCATCTGAATCTGTTCCGGGGCGCAACCGTGGTGAATCTCCAGAATGAGGTGCTTGAGCAGATCCATTCTCTGCCGGGAATCATTGACAAGATCGTTCATTCGAACCTCCGACAACCTGTTAACTAAACTCTAAAGTAACAATATTATAAGCACATAGTATGTTAATAATATAATAACAGATCAATTACTCCTTCATAATATAAGAACATTTTCACAATTTGTCAAGAAAATCAAGAGCCGCGGCGGGTCAGAGATGCTCAAAATAAGGAGGGATCACTGCGCAGACTCTTGCTCGCGCCGGGCAATGCAAGCACTTAGCAGGGAGTGGCCAGTGAGCGGCCAGAACATCTACCAGGCCAACTGAGTCCGACGCATCCCCCGCTTATGTACCTCCAAATACGCAACGCGCCTTCCTCATTCTGCTCCTCAGATTCCGGCCGCGGTTGGGCTGTGCCGGGCTGGCAATATCTCTCGGATTGATTGTCATTATCACCTGTTGATAGTGGCTTCTTGCTTTTCGCTGCAAACACTAGACATGTCGGAGGCGCCATGAAACTGTCGTGAAATTTTTTGTATTGTCTTCGCGCCGGGACTAATGGTCAACACATCCGCACAAGTGATGCTGAACGAGATCATCAACAATGGTCCTGGTATGGATGCCGCGAATTCGATGATCACAGAATTGTACGGTCCTCCGGGAACCGTCCTAACCGGCTGGATGCTCGTAGGATTAATGGCAATCGTGGTGTGGTCTATTGCGCCGTTGTCTTACAATGGAGCGTTATGAAATAAGATCAGCGAACAAAGGGTGACCAGCACAGGCTCCTCCGTCGTGGGGAGCCTGTGTCATGAATAGCAGCGCGGTTGAGGACGTCTGGAATGCTAAACCCCTGAAGACTTGGATTCGTTGCTGCTTGCATCTGACCGTCGGGTACCGTACATTGGCTGCCGCGTATGAGAGGTACACTTCTTGCCCCGTTCCACGGGGAACACCCACAGGCAACATATGAAGAAATCAGAAGATAGTGTGCGAAGAAAAAAGGTAGCTATCCTCGTTGGCGGCGGCCCCGCCCCGGGAATAAACGGTGTGATTCGCGCCATCACGATCGAAGCAAATAATTCCGGCTTGGACGTCATCGGCATCTACGATGGCTTCAAATGGCTGATGCAAGGGGATGCCACGCGCGTCGTGGAATTGAGCATTGACACGGTTAGCCGCATCCACGGCCTTGGCGGTTCGATCCTGCGCACCAGCCGTGAGAACCCGACCGGCAATCCGGCCAAGCTCGAAGCCTGCTTGCGCGCGTTGACGCAGCTCGAGGTGGATTACCTGATCACCATCGGCGGCGACGATACCGCGTATACAGCCTCTAAGATCGCCGAAATCGTCAAGGATCAAATTCAGGTCGCGCACGTTCCCAAGACGATTGACAATGATCTGCCGCTGTCCGGCGACCTGCCGACGTTTGGCTTTGAATCTGCCCGGCACGTCGGCTCGGAGATTGTGCGCTCGCTGATGGAAGACGCGCAGACTACGAATCGCTGGTACTTCGTGATAAGCATGGGCCGCCGCGCAGGGTTCCTTGCGCTGGGCATGGGCAAAGCCGCCGGCGCGACACTGACGGTGATTGGGGAAGAGTTCCGCGATTGCAAAGTGAGTCTCTCGGCCGTGTGCGATATCCTCGAGGCCTCGATCATTAAGCGCATAGCGATGGGGAGGACGCATGGCGTGGCGGTGATCTCCGAAGGCATCCTCTCGCGCGTGGACAAGACGGAGCTCATGCGCGTGGCTGACATTGACTATGACGCGCATGGCAATATCAGGTACTCGGAATTCGATTTGGGACGAATGCTCAAGAACGAAGTGAGCCTGCGGCTAAAAGAACGTGAAATTCCGGTGACGATCGTGGCGAAGGACATCGGCTATGAGTTGCGATGCGCGCCGCCGATCCCCTTCGATCGCGAGTATACTCAGGATCTGGGGTATGCCGCCGTCCGCTACCTGCTCGAAGGCGGGAGCGGCGCCATCGTCTCGATTAACCGCGGCAAAATCATCCCGCTTTTGTTCAAAGACCTATCAGACCCGGTGACGGGCAAGCTTCGCGTGCGCGAGGTGGATATTGACTCGGATAGCTACAAGGTCGCGCGGAAGTACATGGTACGCCTCGAGCTTTCGGATTTTACCGAAATCAAAAGTGTCTCCCGTCTGGCCCTCATCGGCAAAATGAGCCGCGGGGAATTTGAGAAGCGCTTCAAATATCTGACGGAAGACCCGCCGGTGCGCCCGGAGAACGGTGGCCGGGGGATTACGTCTCCGGCTGAAACCCTCCAGCGACAGCCGGGCGGTTAGACGATTCATCCGAATAGTTGCCGTAACGCTACCCATTGTTTGGGCGAACGGACTTGGGAACTGATAATAAGAAAGAAGGCGGCCATTGGCCGCCTTCGTCCATTACGTACTTCCGGAAATTCAAACCGGCTCGCCATCACACGAGCAATTGGGAGTCCTTTCGGGCGGCGTATCCCAACAGCTTTTCCAACCGTCCCACTTCGTACTCTGAAATCGCCGCTAAGTCCTGAATAACCTCAAACTCGTGTAAGGCCTCGCGCCGCTCATCCGTTCGCCGCTCTGCCGAAAACGCCGAATTCATCTCGAGACGAATTTCGGTCACGATTGTCAAATGCCGCAGCAGCTCGCCCATCGCCTCGGCATTGAACCAATCAACCCCGCGATAGCGATGAACGTGGAGACATTCTCTCACCAGCGGATCGTGTAGCATCTCGATCACGTGCGCAAAGCGGCGCGGGCCGTGGAATGAACTGGCAAGGTCCTGATAGGCCGTGAGAATTCGCGCCAGCAGCACCTCGCGCTCAGCCGCGCTGTGTTCGGCGCCGAGGAGGACCATCGTATCCACAAGCGTCTCGTCCAGGAACCATTCTCCCACCCATCGCGCGGCTTGTTTGGGAGCGCCGGCGTCGCTGCGGATGAGTCCAAGCTGCGATATTGCCGCCCATGTCGCCAGCAAGCGTGGCTCGGGCTGATGCGGATCCACGGCAGCCTTTGCATGAGATTGTCGTTCATGGTCCAGGACGCACGCCACCGCAATCCCGAATTGCTCCGCGACCTCTTCTGCGGATCGATCTCCACCGGCAAAAAACTTCGCCTGGTCAAGAAACGGCACTGCGCGCTCTGCAAAGACTTTGTGCAGATGATCTCTTCCGGTCGCGCCTTGAATTAGTTCGCGGAATGTCTCCGCCGACGCAAAGTCAGTAAACGCAGTGATGAGCGGCTGCAGCACAATGCGCTGCACTTCCCGATCCACCGACGACGTACCTTGTCCGCTCAGGCGCTCGGCGACCTGGCGATAGCGGCCTTCGCGATCCTCGACCTCGCGGAATTCGCTGAAGACATGATAGGCGAACGCGCGCAACTCGAGGTAGAAGCCGACATGCACCAGCTTGTCGCTCGACTCAATGTATTCCAATCCGCTGATCAGATCGCGAAAGATGCAGAACATGCCGGCGCGCGGATGCAAGTTGAGTTCGCTCGCCAATGTGCGCCCGTCGTGCGCCAGCCGCACCCAACCGCGCGTCTCGGCGTAGCGGTTGTGGTACACCGCCAGCGTGTGGGAATGGCCGGCGCGATTCGTATAGGCAAAGACATCTTCAGCGACGTGTCCTTCCGGCGTCACGAAATCGTGCAGCGCAAACGTGGCTGCCGAACTGAAGCGCGCGCGGAACCGCAAGAGCGGAAAGATCTCGCGCTCATGCCGTTCGATCAATCTCTCATTCGGCGCTTCGTCGTGATAGGCGCGGCGATACTCATGGCCGTATTTCTCGCGTAGCCCTTCGACTTGCCCATGACCGAACATCGGCAGGCCCGGGAGCGTGCTCATCATCATGGCGACGCCGAAATATTTATCGTCGGTTCCGAACTGCTCGATCGCCGTATCCTCGTCGGGGTTGTTCATGAAGTTCACATAGCGCTCGAGGATGCGCGCATCATAGGTCAACACATTCTTGAGGAGCCGACGGAAATCGCCATTCTTCTCCTGCTTGAGCATATTCATGAACGCGCTATTGTACACGCGATGCATGCCCAGCGTGCGCACAAACAACCCTTCCGTGAGCCAGAAGGCTTCCGCAAGCAGCAGCGTGTCCGGCGCCTCTGAGTTCACACGGTCCACGACCTCGCGCCAGAACTCGGTGGGCATTGCGCGGTCGAACTCCTCTTTGGTCATGCCGAACCACGAGCGGGAAGGAATCGCCCCGGCCGTTCCGGGCTCGGGAAACCACAGCCGCTGATAGTGCATTTGCGTCAGCGTCATCGCTGCGTCGAAGCGGATCAGCGAGAACCGGCGCGCCACATTCAGAATTTGCTCCGTCACGGCGTGCCGGACCTCGGGCAGTAGGAAATTCAATTGCGCGGTGTCATTCCACGGCATCTGCGTGCCATCGTTGCCATGATAAATGTAGCGCACATCGCCGGTCCAGTTGTCGCGCCGCTCGAACACGACCGCGGCGTCGGTGCGATTCCAATAACCGTCCTCGAGGCGAATCGAAACGCGTGAGTCGCTCGACAGGTCGGGTCCGGTGAAACGATAGGACGGATAGGGCGGATGATCGAGTTGGATGAACCAATCCGGGTGCTCGATGACCCAGCGCGAATCAATCCCCATGTGATTCGGTACCACATCGCACGCCAGACGAATGCCATACTGCATTGCGCGCCGGCGCAGATTCTCGAGGGCCGCTTCGCCGCCCAGCTCGGCGGAAATCACGTAGTCATAGAGCGAGTAGGCGCTCGCGGCGGCCTCGATGTTGCCGTGCAGATGCTTGATGCGCTCGGAGGCTTTGCTGCGTTCCCATAATCCGATCAGCCAGAGTGCGGTGAACCCCCACGCCGCGAGCTTCGCCAACTCCTCGTCGGGAATCTGATCGAGTCGCTTGACCTCGCGCTGATACTCCTTGCTCAATTGATCCAGCCAAACGTAGACCGACTTGGCGATGAGCACCGCGCGCGGCATCCACTCGGTGTCGGCGGTGTAGCGTTCCGGCAGATCCGCGTCGCCACGTTTGTGAGTCCACGCTTCGATCTTGGGCGTGAACCCTGGACCCGGCGGTCCGCGGCGCGCATCGTCCTCGCGCATGAGGTCTTCGACGAAGAGCAGGAGTCGCCGCAGATCATCATCGAGCGGCAGCCCCCACTGCTCCGCAATATAGCGCAATTGCCCGGCGAGCGATCCGGGCGAAACCCTGAACGGTGATTCGAGCAGATCGAAGAGCGTCATCCCCAGTTTGCCGAAGGTCGGCTGGCCTTTCAGCAATGCGCGCAGCGATTGAATCGCTTGTTCATGGCGTACGCGCGACGGAATCGCGGTATCATCGAACAGCTCTTTGAAGACGCCAGTGGCCGGATTGCGATTTCCGACGTGGACGAGCATCATCTGCTCGATCAGCATGTCGCGGTTCGATCGGCCGTGGGAGTAGGTACGTAAGAACTGCCGCACCTCGACGTTGTCGAGGAAAACGGGCAGGGGTGGAAAGGTCTCGGCAAACGCGATCAATGTTTGCTCGGCTTCTCTGTCGCCCAAACGCTCCGTCATCTGTGCCAGCGCCAGATCGAAAAGCCGCGGCTGTTGTTCCTGTGCATAAAGTTCAATCACTCGATGAAACATCTGCTGCAAGAGCACCAGCGCAAACAGGTCGCTTGGCCGCACGCTCTTGCCGCGCTCATTCATCTGCAGCGCCAGCTCCTGAACTGCCTCAAGGTCAGGACGTTGGTGCCGTACGAGATCCTGATCGAAGCGAAACGCCTCGCGCGCCGCTCGGGTGAGATGAAATTCCAGCGGAGAGAAGTGCATGAGTGAGAGTATTGAAAACAAAATTAGCGCGTTGCAGCACTGACATCCGTTTGCGGACGCATGCTGTCCATAGTTGCAAAGTAATCATTCTCATCGCGCCGTGCAACCGGCATCTTCAGTTGGCGGCGATGATTCGAAGAATCAATTCTTTAACTCTCGTCTGAGACGGGAAGTTTGCCTTAGAAACAGCGTATTAGCTGATTGTACTTATGTTCAACACTGCGTCGTCTTTCTTTGTCTGTCCGATGAGGTAAAAGAGAGTCGAGACACAAAGACCAATGTATACCGGCTCCACGCCAAGCCAATAACCTTCGCTGCCACTGACATCCGGCCAGACTCGCCACACCAAGGAAATCGCGGCGGGGACGACCATGCCCGGCAGAATGAGCACACGCGGAAATCTCCAGCGCCGGGACCAGGAGGTGAGCATCGGCAAGAGCAATGCTGGGGCCGCAACGGAGCCTAAGCCGTGCCAGAGGGCAATAATCGAATTCGAGAATAGCGCGAGTAAATACGCCCCGACAAATGTCGCAATCAATGAGATTCGCACGAATCGCGTCGTGTCCGTCGCCTCGCGATTTTTCAATCCGCGCCAGAAAAAGTCACGACCCAGCGCTTGCGCCGCGATGAATGTATAGGAATCAATCGTGCTCATCACGGTCGCCAGCAGCGCCGCCAGGAATAAACCGAACAGTCCGGCAGGAAGCACCTGACGCGCAAGTTCGGGAAAGGCAAAGGCGGGATCGGCAAGATTTTTCAGCAGTGCTCTCGCATACAACCCGGTCGTGGTCGTCATGAAGTCGAACAGCGCCCAGAAAGCGATCGAAATCAGGATGCCCCACGGCACTATGCGCGCACTCTTGGCGGCATAAGTAAGTTCGAAGAAGAGCGGTTCGACCAGTGCTGTGGAGGCGATAATGTACCAGACAAAGACGGCGCCGAAAGCCTGTCCGCCAGTCGGAGTAAACAGTTCGCGCGGCACGTTGGCTTTCAGAAAACCCATTCCGCCGAATTGCGAAACCAACGCGACCACCATGATCATGAAGCCGCCGTACATCACCGCGAAATAGATCATGTCGGCGCGCACCAACCCCTTCAAGCCGCCGCTGTAGATGTACATTGTTGAGACGAGCAAGCCGATCAACAGCGCGAGCCAATAAGGAAAACCAAACATCCACTCGGCAAGTTTGCCGATCATCAGCACATACGCGGCGGGCATCGTCGTGAGAAAGATGACCAGCGCGCCGATTTGCGCCGCGCGGACTCCGTACGCTGCCTCGAGCTGATCCGCCATGGAAACATACCGCGTACGTCGCGCCCGCTGCGCAAAGAATATCGCGAACAGCGCGGCATGGAGATAGTAAGGGACGCCGAAGACGAACCAGTTCGACAGCCCATAGGTGTACGAGTACTCGCTGACGCCGAGGATTCCGCCATACCAGGACGCCACAAGGCCCATCACAAAGCCCGGCAGACTGAGCCGCCGGGCCATGAGCAAATAATCTTCCGTGTTCTTCCGTTTCGCGCGCGTTAGGAGTCCCACGCCGGCCAGCAGCGCGAGAAACAGCAGCGGAATTGCGAGATCCAGCCAGGACATGAACGCTTACAGTTCCACGCCGAGCGTGGCGAACACCGCCCGCGGCGCGCCGACGATGTAGCGCGGCTCGCCGTAATTGTACCCGAAGGCTTCGTATTCCGTGTTGAACAGGTTATTGACGCGCAATTTCAGGTCGGCGGCGCTCAATCCGGGAACTTTCAGCAGCCGATAACCGAGATCGAGCGAGAAGATCGTGTATGCCGGCACCGCGGTCTCCTCGTTCTGCGTGTTATCTACATACTGTTTTCCCACCGCGCGCATCCCCAAACCGGCTTGCACTCCGAGAAAATCGTATTCCATGCGCGCGTTCGCCACATAGACGGGGTCAAAGCCGATGCGATTGCCGTCGCGTTTCACCATCACGCCGAGTGCCCAGTCATACTCCTCATGTTTCACAAAATGATGGTCCGTAAGCGCAAGGTTTCCGCTCAGCTTTAGTCCACTCACCGGCTCGCCTCCAGCCACCAGCTCAAGGCCTTGATGCACCGCTTCCTTGGCATTGATCGTTACGGGAAGGCCAAGATTGTCTAACGCGCCATAAGGCACAAGCGCGTCCCGTAGCTGCATGTAATAGAGATTCACGCCGACATTCGCGTGCAGCCACCGCCACTCACTCCCCAACTCGACATTCATTAGCTTCTCTGGCTTCAGCGACGGGCCGGTGTAATCGTAGCCAATTGTCTGTGGCGCAAAATGCCCCTGCGCATTGGGAGGCAGCGACCAGAAATCCTGCGGATCGTAGGTGTCGCGCGGTTTCGGCTCATGCTGTGCAAAACTGAGGCTTGTGTACACCGTCCCTGCCGGATTCGACTCATGCAACAGGTAATTCACGCCCGCGCGCGGATTCAGTGACGTGTAAGCCTTGTCGAAGCGCACGCCCCAAACCCGGTCATCCTTCATCTCGAGGTGATGCGACACTAACTGAAGATCGGCTAACACATGAAAGCGCCGCGTGACGTCAAACAGGTTGTGCACATAGCCCGAGATGCTTTGCTTGTCAATTCGGTAATCGTAATAGCGATAATCCGGCCCGGCGAACGAAGGCACGGCGCTGGACCAGAGGACAAGGCCTTCGTGATGCGCTTCATGCAAGCGCAATTCCCCGCCGACAGCCGTCGTGCCGTACGCATGCTCGATGGTTGCGCGGGGAATCCAGCCGCCGTCCGTCTCGCTGACGTTGCGGCGGCGCAGGATGTCAACCATGTCCGCGGGGCCATCATAGAAATACTGATCGGCGCTTTCACCCGGCCGCCACTGGTCGTAGTAGCCGTCGCCTTTGAAGAGGTAAAGCGAGTTGTCGAAGCGCACGTGCTCAGCGACCGCCCATTCGTCATGCAATTCGTAGTGCGGCTGAAAAAAGTTGTCAATCTCGCCGGGATATTGAAACTCATTAAAGCGTCGGTCGCGTTCCTTGTCCCCCGTGACCTTTCCTTCCAAGTAGTCTTTGTTCACGCCTTCGTAGGCGAGATGCGTCTGCTCCGGGCCGCCGTAGAAAATGATGCGCGTGGTATGCGCCGGCGTGTAGCGCGCACCGCTCAGGTAGTAGCTCCACAGCTCCGCCCAGGAGTTGTAGCGGTATCCATTCGTTGCCATTCGCGTGAACCGTCCGGCGACGCCATAACGATTCTGAATGCGACCGGATTGAAACTGCACCATTGCGCGTTGCGTATTCCACGAGCCGTACGTTCCTTCCGCGCGAATCAGCGCGCGGTCGCCCGTTCCCGGCGCGCGGGTAATCATATTGATCGAGCCGCCGAACGCGCCAGCTCCGTATAGCGACGAGCCGATTCCGCGCTGCACCTGTATGTCCGCGAGATCTTCAGCGAGGTCAGGCAAATCCACCCAGAACACCTCCCCGGTCTCGGCATCATTGAGCGGCACGCCGTTGATCTGTACGGCGACGTGATCCTGCGGAAACCCGCGCATCCTTAAATAGGAATATCCGACGCCCGCGCCGCCTTCGCTGTACGTGCTCACATTTGGCAATTCGGAGAGCAGCAGCGGCGTGTCCTGGCCGTAGTTTCGGGACTGAATCTCCCGCTGTGTAACGTTGGTATAGGTCACCGGAGATTCGCTTCCCGCTCGTGTGCCGAGCACGGTAACCTCATCCAGGCGATACCTCGGCTCCTCGCTCATGTACTCGGCCGTGGTCTCGCGCCCGGTGAGTGGCTTGAGTTCCACGGTTCGGCCATAGACCCGCGCCGCGTCATCGAACATCTGCTCGTAGGTGAACGGAATAAAGTCGTCGCGGGAATACGTCACCACGAAACGCCCGACCGGAATGCTGCGCAGCACGTATTCGCCGTCTTGATCGGACGACGCCTCCGCATTGATCGCCGCGATGCGAATGATCACGCCGGCCACAGGTTGGCCGTTCGCATAGTTGGTAACCGTCCCCCGGAGTTCCGCGGCAAAAGAGGAGAGAGTAAAGAAGAGGAGGATGGCAAATGAGCGTAACATGAGCGCCTCAGGATGTGAAATAAAGAGACCGCAGCCGGGATGATGGGCTGCGGTCATTGCCAGAGGCTTAGGAACGGAAGCCTGTTACGCGCAATGGACTCGCACCGTTTCCTCCGCCGGCATTATCCGGATCAGGTTCAAGGGTTTTTCTCAGGCCGCGTTGTTGTGCGACCACCCCTACGGCTGCGTGATGACGTAATATACAACCGCTTTCACACATTGTCAAGCGGCTAAGTTATGCTCTTGTTATTTCAGCAAGAGCAGTTTGTGTGTGGCGGCAAAATGCGGCGTTTCAAGCTGAACGAAGAAGACGCCCGAGGGCAGATCTCTTCCATTAAATGTAATGCGGTGTTCACCTGCGGCGAAATCTTTGTCGGCAAGAGTGCCCACAAGTCGACCAATGATGTCAACCACAGAGATGGCGAGTGGCGAGGGCGCCGGAAGCGAAAACGATATGGTTGTGGTTGCATTGAAGGGATTTGGGTACGCGGTAAGTGAAGTAGATTCGGGAAAGGCGCCCTCGCGGTGGCGATCGGCAGCCGACAGATCGCTCGCCAGCCGAATAAGATAAGTGCTGGAAGTATCAAGATCCGCGGGGTCGTTTGAGAATCGAGTGGCAATGAGAAATCCTGCGTCGGGGCTTGAAGCAAGAATACGTTGATCATGATCCCAGGGGCTCTCAAACAGCGTCTTAGACCAAACTAAAGTGCCGTCGATCCCAACCCGAGCAAGACCATTGAAACACAGAATGGCGAACCCTGATAATCCTTCTCTCACGACACTGAAAGTGTGGCCCAAACTCGGCAAGTCGTGGGTGGATTGAAGTGTTCCTTCCGACGAAATCCAAAACAGTGAATCATAGCCGAACTGTGAGTCGGCGAATGCGAATCATCCGTCAGGAAGCGCCACGAGATTGGTGAGACTTCCGAAATTGCTGTCGGCATGCGCATAGGTCCACATGAGCTCGCCATTAGAGTCAAAGCGATACAGCTTTGGGTACCCATAGTAAGCGAAGTGGAGATTTTCTGCCTGGACAAGAACGCCACATCCGCCGTCGGATGTGGCTGCTACACCGCCGATTGCATCCTCACTGCACAGCACATTAATGGTCCGAGTCCAAAGTGAGTCACCGTTGCCGTCAGCCTTTGCAATTGTAAATATCTCTCCCCAATACGGCGAACCGCATAGTTCAAAGATGGCGTTCGCTGACGTGTCAACATCAATGCCCCAATCGGCTCCCAACCTGCGCGACCACAGCGTATCTCCGAATGAATTGGTTCGGACGAGCGTAGCATAATCTTGTGGTCCGAAGTAGTATCTTCCTGCTATCAAGTACCCCCCGTCCCCGGTTCGGAGGATATCCGAGCCGTCACAACCAAGACGTGTCCAGAGTACATTGCCAGTACCATCCAACCGAATCAACATGGCAAAGCTGCCCCACGAGCCTGTCAATATCCAACCTCCATCAGATGTCGCTGTCGCCGCACTGGGCCACTCATATTCATTGCTGAAATCGAATGTCCGCGTCCACAGCGTGTCCGGCGGCTGGGCGTTGAGCCTCGGAACCGAGAGGAGGACAAAACTGATGATTATGCTCAAGAGGTGCAGGGCAAGCCTCGCAAAAGTGATCCTGTGTACTCTGGAGAAGATAGCGTCCATTTTACAAAATGCAAGCATTTATTCGTATTTTCCTTAAAGATACACATGTCTATAACGTACAGCTTGACAAAGGTGATGATCGCAGACCGCAACTAAACCAATTCTATGCAGAAAAACAGAGGAATTTCGCCGACAAATCTACCGGGCAGTACGAAAAGCGCTGAGCTAACTATTTTATATTTAATAATTACCTAATTATATGGCTGAGTTGACTCCGAGGCACAAATTTACTATATTAACCTGACAGATTGAGTCTTATTTATTAGGAAAACATCATGTTAGTGTCCCTGCAAGCCGACTATGCTCTGCGCGTACTGCTCGATGTGGCGGTGAATCAGGCGCGTGGCGGAGCCGTCGTTACTCGCGAAATTGCGGAAAGACAACATGTTCCACGAGTGTTCTTGACCAAAATCGTGGCCCAACTGGCGAACCGTGGCATGTTGCACACGCAGCGCGGCAAGGGCGGAGGCGTGACGCTCGGCATGTCCCCCGAGAAAATAAACCTACTTGATGTCATCGAGGCCTTTGAAGGCAGTCTGATGTTCAATCAGTGCACGGCTGACCCGAGCTATTGCATGCGCTCCGACGGGTGCACGATTCGCGGGTTCTGGAAAGCGGCGGAAGTACACTTGCGAGAGTTTTTCCGCAACCGAACGGTCTCCGATCTGCTGACGATCGTGGCCGATGATCCGTATTTCTCCCTGGAGAATGTGGGCAGCTTCCCTACGACGTCGGGCAATGGTGTCAACCGGCCGAAGGGATCGCGTTGCATCACGCCGGACATGATCAAGCCTGCAAAGACCAAGGGAGAGTGACGGTTGAATCAACTCGAAATCAAGGATCTGCACGTTGCGGTTGACGGCAAGGAGATCCTTAAGGGTTTAGAGCTGGCGGTGCCGGTGGGAGAAATCCATGCGGTGATGGGGCCGAACGGCAGCGGGAAATCCACGCTTGCCTCGGCGATCCTCGGCCACCCAAAGTATGAAGTCACCGGCGGCGATATCGTGTGGAAAGGACAAAGCCTGCTCAAGACGGAGACCGACGAACGGGCCAAGAGCGGGCTTTTTTTGGCCTTTCAATATCCGCAGGAAATCTACGGCGTTTCGACGAGCAACTTCCTGCGCTTGGCGATGACCGAGCGTTTCGGCAAGACGCCGTCGTTTGCGGAGTTCAACAAGGAACTCACCGAGTGGCTGAAGCTGCTCGAGATCACTCCGGAGTTCGCGAAGCGCTATTTGAACGAAGGTTTTTCCGGCGGCGAAAAGAAGCGCAATGAAATCCTTCAGCTTGGCATGTTGAAACCCGAAATGGCGATCCTGGACGAAACCGATTCAGGTCTCGACATTGACGCGTTGAAAATTGTGGCCAACGGCGTGAACAAGATGCGCGGCCCGAACTTCGGCGCGCTCGTGATTACGCACTATCAGCGCCTTCTGGATTACATCGTTCCGGATTACGTCCACATTCTCGTGGACGGCCGGATCGTTAAGACCGGCGACAAGACGCTGGCCTTACAGCTCGAAGAGCAGGGCTACGATTGGGTGCGGGAGGAAGCGGCGGCATAAGTAGCAATTAGACGACTGACGGAGAGCGGAAAATTCTCGCGCTCAGTTTTCAAACTCATTACCGTGCCGTCGGGCACATGTAACTGTGAGGAAGGACGATGTCCAACCCGTATCTCATCGAACGGACGGCCTGTCCGGCCTGCCGTTCACTGCGTCATTCATCGGTCTACTCTTGCGCGTTCTGTGACAATCCGATCCGCGCGTTGCTCGAGGAATATTACCGCGAGAGCGGCCGGATCAACGTGAATGATCTGAAGGACGCGGACTATACACTCCTCGAATGTTCCGACTGCGGTCTCGTGTATCAGCAGGCGTTTCCGGGCGACGTGCTGATGGAGCGGCTCTACCGCGAACGCGATCATTTTGATCCGCTGAAAGACCGAAGCCGGCTGCACACCAGCGTTCAGTACTATGCGCGGCACGCGGAATTGATGATGACATTGGCCGCTCACTTCCGGAAGCGTCCCTACGAAATCAAGGTTTTCGATTTCGGATTAGGCTGGGCCGAGCTGGCTACCATGGCGGTCGCATCGGGCTTTGAGACCTATGGAGCCGAACTGGTAGAATCAAAAAAACAGCACGCGCGTTCGCATGGAATACATGTGATCGAGTGGGAGGAGATCCCGAATTACCGGTTCGATTTTATCAACGCCGACTGGATCTTTGAGCACTTGCCGCAACCGATGGAAACTCTGGAGCATTTGCGCAAAGGACTGGGCGAGCGCGGAATCATCAAGATCAGCGTGCCGATCGGCGTGCAGATCCGGCGGCGGTTGAAAGTTCACGACTGGAATGCGCTGAAGAATTCGCGCAACTCGCTGAACCCGGTACATCCGCTGGAGCACCTCAATTGCTTCGAAGGAAAATCGCTGGACAAAATGGCCGCCTGCTGTGGGTTGAAGCCGTTTAGCTTTCCTGTCCGCGAGCAGTTCATGATGTTCAAGTGGGGGTCGGCAAAAGAGGCGCTGAAGGCCGTGGCGCGGCCAATCTATTATAGCGGAATTTGGAAGACGGACACTTGTTACTATACGCCCGATAGGACTCTTGCAGACGTGAAGGAGACAAGCAGTAGCCGCAGTGCTGAACTTGCCGAAGTAGAGGTGGTTCACGATTAACATCCCGCGCGGCGTCGGATGAGTTAGACTTGCAAAATGTGACTGTGCGAACCTGGGGGCAGGTATTCCGAAAATCAGTCGAAGGCGGTGGTAACGCCGCCTTTTTGTTACCAGTAAGGAAGTAGTCTTTAACCCGCAAGGAGACTCATCATGAGCGGCAAATTCTGGATCGTGGCCATCGTGGTAACGGTAGTGTATTTTTTGCTCGGTGGCTTTTTCTACGCGTGGCTGATGAAGGACTGGTTTGCAGCGCAAGGCGGCAGCATGTCCGAGAACATGAACATGGCGTGGATCTTTGTCGCGACACTGGCCTATGGACTGCTGATGGCCTACACGTACCCCTTTGGCTACAAGGGTGGATCCGCAGGCAAGGAAGGTGTGAGCTTTGGTGTTCTGTTCGCCCTGATCGTGAATTTGCCGTCGGGCTTGTTTATGATGGGGATGGGGAGCTGGACTATTGCCGCCATGCTCGTCGGCTTGATCTGGGAAATTGTCGTCGGCGCATTGCTGGGGTTCCTTACGGCGAAGCTGTACGGCGCCTCGGCAAAGGTGGCATAAGAAACAAACGTCAGGCATCAAACTTCTATATGTGCTGTGATGTTTGAGTGTGGACAAAGGAACGACCAATGGACGTGAAAGAGACTGTGGATGTGCGTGGGCAAGTCTGCCCGATGCCGACGATCCGCTTGGGTCAAGCCATTCGCCGCGTGGAAATCGGCCACATTATTGAAATGTGGACCGATGACCCCGGCTCGCAGGAAAACATGAGAGCATGGTCGAAGAACACCGGCCACGAACTCATCTGGAGCGAGAGCGAAAACGGTTTCAACAAGTATCGGTTTCGGCGGAGCAAATGATGAGTGAAACGAACGAAACAAAGCCGCGTCGCCTGGCGCTGATCGCGTCGAAGGGCACGCTCGACATGGCCTATCCTCCGTTGATTCTGGCCACGACGGCGGCCAGCATGGACTGGGAGGTGGCGATCTTCTTCACGTTCTACGGCTTGGATATCGTGCATAAAGAGCGGCACCACAAGCTCTCCGTGAGCCCCATCGGCAACCCGGCCATGCCCGCTCCCATTCCCGCCATACCGCTGAAAGTGCCGAATGTGATCGGCATGTTGCCCGGCATGACGGCGGCCGCGACGACCATGATGAAGGGTTGGATGGATAAGGCCAATCTTGCCCCGTTCGAAGAGTTGTTCCAGATGGCGCAGGAACTCGGAGTGAAGATGTATGCCTGCAACACTACCATGCGTGTGATGGGAATCAATCGTGAAGACATCATGGACGGCGTGGAGTTCGCCGGATCACCCGCCTTTCTCGATTTCGCGGCCGAAGCGGACGTGCAGTTGTTTATCTGATCTCCGATGTACTTCCGTCAACTCCTGCGCGAAGCAAGAGCCTGCGCCTCCTACATTGTCGGACATCCGACAATCGGCACGTCGCCAATGATGTGAAAGCGTTAATCCCGCGCGGAAGGCTGTCTTTCAAGTCGGCCGGTAGCCTTCCACAGCACAGTATTTGATTCGGCTGTTGCAACAGAATATCTCCCCTGCACTCAAGCGGCGCTACGGAAAGCTGCCGCAACGTCTCTTCTATCCGCTGCGTGCGGCGTGGTGGGACGTGCGCGAGCGGGACGGCGTGATTGCCATGACGCACTGCGGAAAGCTGGGCGATTTCATTGCCTCTCTGCCGGTCGCATCCTGGCTCTACAAAACGCGCGGAAAGAAAATCCATTTCGTACTCGCGCGCAGCTTCGAGCCGTTCACCAAGATTCCAAGCCTGCTTCTTTTGCAGGAAATGACGGCGAAAGTGACACTGGCCGAGTTTCCGGTGCGCGATTGGGAATGCGGCGGCACTCCTTACATTTTCGATCCGCGCCGCTATGGCGTGCCGGTGGGGGAGTATTACAATCTCGGTTTTCGGCGACACCCCAAGCGCTACGTCCCGGAATATGTCGCCGAAGAGCATGGGCTGGGCTTTGATCCGGACTTTCGCTTGACGCTGGGAGATTACCCGCGCACCGACAACGTGCTGTGTTCTGATCAGTACATGTTGACAGAAGTGCCGCACGCCACGGCGCTCGACTTGCGGGACTCGATTTTGGACAACGCACGACGACTGGCCGGTGCGCGCGAAAGCTATGTCAGCCAATCCGGTCTGCTTCACATCCTGGATTTTGCGGGCGTGACACCGACGGCAGTGTACGTGTACCCGCATTCCGTGAATCTTCACCTTTTCACCACGCATCTTGACCGGTTGAACGTGATCTACGTTCAGCGTCCGGTCAGACCCGCAAGATAACAGGCGAACTTGGCGTCTTACATTGTTCATTCCGGCTGGTGGTGCGACGAAACGCGCCGGCACATCGGCACGAAATATAACGCGTCGGATGATCGCATCCGCACTCCTTTGTTCTTTGACGTCTGGCATGAATGCGTTACCATGTGTTCTAAACCGGCGAAGATCATCGTCGTTGATTCCGCCAGCCCGGTGCAACCGCACGTCGCAGACAAAATGGTGGAATTTGTGAGCATGGAACGCAATTTCAAACATGGCATGGTCTGCGAGGGGCAGTACGGCGGCTGGACGCGCGCGTTTGCGCTGGGAGCTTACTACGCCTACTTGAACGACGCCGATTACTCTGTATTTCTGGAACAGGATTGTCTGATTGCGGGCGATGGCATCATCGAGTGCGCCATTCGGAACATGGGCAACCGCGGCATCAGTTATGGCGCGACGAGTCCGGTGCGCATCGAGCAGAGCTTTGTCGTGATGCGGCGCGATTACATTCTGCCCTTTCTGCATCGTCTACTGTCTATGCCGAAACGCGATTGCGAACTGTTCACGGAAGTCAAGTTCCAGCAGATTCAGCAGCGCGACCGCCGGCTCTCGAACCTGGGGCTGGCGCGGGACAACTTCACGCCGCTGCCGTTCGGCTACGGAAGGAACCGGCCGATCCAGTTCAGCGACCCGCACATTTACGCACAGCAGTGGGAAACACACGAGCTGGAGCAGTTGCTCAGGCGTACGGAGCTTCCTTCACTGCGCCGCCTGCTGCAGGAAGTGACGGCCTGATGTCGCGGCGGGTGGTCAGAGTCTTCTTTGCGCGGAATGGGGGGTGGAGCAACGCCAGCGCGCGCACGCGGGTCTTTGCTTACCTGCCTTATCTGCTGGCACACGCGATTCACGCGCATGTGGCGAGCTATCCGTTCCACCGGTTTCATCCGGATCGGCCGCATACGCTGCGTTCCAAACTTTGGCTGGAGTTGTTGCCGCTGCGCTCGTCTTTCGCCTTCTTGCGCGCAGACACCGTGTTCTTTCAACGCAACAATTTTACGACGCGCGCGGTGACGTGGGCCAAGCGGCTCGGCAAGCGCGTGGTGTACGATCTGGACGATGCGATTTATGTCGTGCCGCCGGACAGCCACGGCGTGGACGAGTACACTCCCTCGCTGAACCCGGAGCTGGCAGAGCGGGTGAATTGGATGCTCGCGCAAGCGGATTGCGTGCTAGTCAGCGGAGCAGAGCTTTTCAAGTACGTTGCCGAGCGCGCCCGCGAGGTGCGTTTGTTGCCGTCGGTCGTACCGGAAGTGGCGTCAAGACCGTCGTGTCCGCATGACCCGCCGGTCATCGGCTGGGTGGGTGCGCCGGAGAACCAGCGCTACGTGCGTGCCGTTGAAACGGCGCTGCTGCGGCTGCAGGAAGAGTGGCCTGAGTTGGAAGTGTGGCTGATGACGCGCAGCCTGATGGAACCGCCGCCGCGCTTTCGCCACCGTTTCATACCGTGGCGGTTGACGGATGAACGAGACGTGGTGCCGCAGTTCACCGTGGGCATCGCGCCGCTCGCAGATAATGCCTGGTGCCGGGCGAAGATGAATTTCAAAGCGGCTGTTTATTTGAGTCACGGCGTTCCGGCCGTAATCAGCCCGATTGGATTTCCCGGCGAAGCGCTGACCGCGGGCGCGGTATCCGGCGCTGTAACCTTGGACGATTGGTACGAGCAATTGAAGCAATTGGTGGCGGATCCTGCCCTGCGTGACGCCATGGCGCGAAAGGGCCTGAACTTTGTCGGACAGTATTGCTCGGCGGCAGCGCGAGCGGCGGAGTTTGCCGAAGCGCTGCGGCCGACGGCGGGTAGTTAAGTAACCACATCATCGAGAGCAAGATGTCAGAAAAGAAGTTCGAACTCGATCTTGACAACTACGACCGTTATGGCTTTCATGTTGCCGAGCGAAACCTGATCACGTTCCCCAAGGGACTGAGCCGCAAGGTTGTCGAGCAGATTTCGGAGCATAAGAACGAGCCGGAATGGATGCGCAAACTGCGCCTGAAAGGACTGGATTATTTCCTGCGCAAGCCGCTGCCGACGTTCGGGCCGGATCTCTCCACAATCAATTTTGACGACATCCACTATTATATCAGTCCCACCGGAAAAGTGGAAAACGATTGGGATGCCGTTCCGGCAGAAATTCGTGAGACGTACGACAAGTTGGGGATTCCCGAAGCCGAGAAGAAATTTCTCGCGGGCGTGGGTGCTCAATATGAATCGGAAGTCGTCTATCATAGCCTGCAGGAACAATGGAGCAAGCAGGGCGTCGTCTTCCTGGATACGGATACCGGCCTCAGAGAACATCCGGAACTATTCAGGGAATACTTTAACAAGCTGATTCCCGCGGGAGACAACAAGCTTGCCGCGCTGAATACCGCGGTGTGGTCCGGCGGGAGCTTCATCTACATCCCAAAGGGCGTAAAGGTAACGATTCCCCTGCAGGCTTATTTTCGGATCAACGCCAAAAACATGGGCCAGTTCGAGCGCACGCTGATCATTGCCGACGAAGGCTCCTACGTACACTACGTGGAAGGCTGCACCGCGCCGGTTTATTCCTCTGACTCTCTGCATTCGGCCGTCGTCGAGATCTATGTGAAGAAAGGCGCGCGCTGCCGCTACACCACGATTCAGAACTGGTCAAAGAACGTCTACAATCTGGTGACTAAACGCGCGATTGCGGAAGAGAATGCCACGATGGAGTGGGTGGACTGCAATCTCGGCTCCAAGATCACGATGAAGTATCCGTCGGTGTACATGGTCGGTCGCGGGGCGCGCGCAGATATTCTGAGCGTAGCCTACGCTGGATCCGGCATGCACACCGAAGCCGGCGCGAAGGTCGTTCACCGCGCGCCGGACACGACCTCGGTGATTGTCTCCAAGTCCATTTCCCGCGGCGGCGGGCGAACATCCTATCGTGGATTGGTGGAAGTAGCCGCAGGCGCAACCAACTCCAAGTCCACCGTGAGCTGCGATGCGCTGCTGCTCGACGATCACAGCCGCAGCGATACCTACCCGTATATGAACATCAAGGAAGACAAGGTGGAGCTGGGGCACGAGGCAACCGTTTCCAAGATCGGTGATGAGCAGCTGTTCTATCTTATGAGCCGCGGCATCTCCGAAGCGGAAGCGATGACGCTGATCGTTCGCGGTTTCATCGAGCCGGTCATCAAAGAGCTGCCGATGGAGTATGCTTTGGAAATGAACCGGCTCATTCAGCTGCAAATGGAGGGATCTGTTGGCTGAGACACAGTACCGCCCGCAGGTATCCGCCTATATCAAGGCCATGAACGCAACATCACTTTGGACTAAAGAGGAACGCGCTCATGCCTTGGAGCTGGCGCAGAACGTCCATGCGCCATCCCGGTTTGAAGAGGACTGGCGAAAGACCGACCCGGATATATTCCCGTGGGCGCGCGTCGAAGACGTGGACCCTGCCCGGACGCGAACGGATATCTCCGTGCGCGGGTTGAACGAAGGTTCGATCGAGGGCATCGTAACTTTATCACGCGACAGCGCCGATGCCGAGCGCTGCCGCAAGATGTTCATGATTGCAGGAGACGACTATGATGCGAAATTCCTCTATTTCCACAAAGCTCTGGCGCAGAATCCTGTCAGCTTACGTGTACCGCAAGGCTATCAAGGCGATTCGCTCGAAATAACGCAGCGCTCGCAGGGGCCGGGGCTCGCGACGTTTTCCACTCAGGTAATCGTCGAGCGCGGCGCCAACGTGGTGATCTCTGACCGCTGGGAAGTGGGCGATGACGGCGTTCCGGCCATTGGGCGGATGGAGATTCATGTTGAGGCGGGAGCCATGCTTACCCTCTTGCAGGAAGACGCTGCTGGGCCGCGCACATCGTTCTATCGTCGCGCGCGTGTGGTCATGGATCGAGACGCCGAAGTGCGCTGGTATGCGATCACTCCCGGTGCCGCGTGGCATGTCGCGCGCTTGGAACTCGATCTGAACGGCCCCGGCACGTATGGCGAGGTGAAAGGCCTGTTCGTTGGCCGCGGTGATGCTCGCGCCGACCATCGCACGCATCAATATCACGGCGCGCCGCAGGCAAAGTCCGATTTGACGTTTAAGACGCTCTTGGCCGGGCACTCGCATTCGGTCTACCAGGGATTGATTACCGTGCCCCGGCAATCGCAGAAGACCGACGCTTACCAGCAGTGCCGGAATCTGTTCCTGAATCCCGGCGCGCATGCGGATGCGATTCCGAAGCTGGAGATCATCGCCGATGACGTGCGTTGCACCCACGGCGTTTCGATGGGTTCGGTCAATCGCGAGCAGGTCTTTTATCTGGCCAGTCGCGGCCTCACCCGCGCGCAGGCGGTTACAGCCATCGCTACCGGTTTTGCGGAAGAGATAATTCGCTTTGTGCCCGCGGAGTCCGTGCAGGAGCGTTGGCGGGAGTTGGTCAGCGAGACGGTCGGGTCTGCGCTTCATAGCGCTTAGCACGCAGCTTAACAGGTAAGAAAGAAAGCCCGAAGATCATCTCCTCGGGTTTCACGTTCCTCATTGACGTTTCAAATTCCCTTGGCATGAGATTACCAAGCCGCAATTCCATGCAGCAGTTTAACTTTGACTAGCAACGGCGCACGTTTTGCAAGGATTTGTAAGACGAGTGACGTCGCCGAGGGACATGGCAAATCCTTTCGGGTGGGTTCTTTGGATTTGGCGATCTTTCATTCTGAGGGCGAGTTCTACGCGACCTGCGACATCTGCAGTCACGAGCACGAGTTCTTATCGGAAGGATGGTTAGAAGGTGCACACGTCGAGTGTCCGCGCCATGGAGCGATGTTTGATTTGCGCACCGGTGCGGCGCTCTCGCTTCCGGCCACCGAGCCGGTCGAGATTTACCCGCTGGAAATTCGGGACGGCGAGATCTGGGTCGCGATTCCGGAAAAACACCTGACGAGTTGAAACACTACCCGCAACCTCCAGTTGTGGAATCTGGAAACAGAGTATGAGATGAAAACCGTAGAAGAGATTCGGAAGGACTTTCCGATTCTCAACGTCAAAATAAACGGGCGGCCGCTGGTGTATCTGGACAGCGCGGCGAGCTCGCAGAAGCCGATGCAGGTACTCGAGGCCTACTGCAAGTTCTGCGAGTCGCGCTACTCTAACGTCCATCGCGGCGTGCATACGCTCGGCGAAAATGCCACGACCGATTACGAAGCCGCGCGCACCACCGTCGCCGACTTCGTCAACGCTCCGTCCTCCAAGGGACTGATCTTCACGCGTGGCACCACGGAATCCATCAATCTGGTCGCGCATTCCTATGGCCGCAAGTTCATCAAGCACGGCCAGGCCATTCTGCTCACGCCGATGGAGCACCACGCGAACCTCGTTCCGTGGCAGCTCGTCGCGCGTTCGGTCGGCGCCGAGCTGCGCTTCTGGCCGATGAAAACGGATGGCACGTTGGACATTGACGCCGGACGCAAGCTGCTGGATCGTTCGGTGGCGATGGTCGCGTTGACGCACATCTCCAATGTGCTTGGAACGATTAATCCGGTGCGCGAGATTGTGGAATTGGCCCACCGCGCCGGCGCCAAGGTGCTCATTGACGGTGCGCAGGCCGTACCGCATATGACCGTGGACTTGACGGAAATTGACGCCGACTTCTACGCCTTTTCGGGGCACAAATTGTGCGGCCCGACCGGCATCGGTGTGCTCTGGGGCCGACCGGAAATCCTCGATGATATGGAGCCGTTTATGACCGGCGGAGAGATGATCCGCGAGGTCTGGTTGGATCGCGCCACGTGGAACGAACTGCCCTATAAATTCGAAGCCGGAACCCCCCCGATCAGCGAAGCCATCGGCCTTGGCGCGGCCATCCGCTATCTGCAAAGCGTCGGCATGGACTGGATCTATGCCCATGACAAGCAGATCACCATGGCTGCTTACAACAAACTCATCAACGAGCCGGACGTCACGATCTATGGTCCCGTCGAGCGCGCGACCATGGTCACGTTTAATGTCAAGGGCGTGCACCCGCACGATCTCGCGGCATTGCTTGATCTTGAAGGCGTCGCCATTCGTGCGGGAAATCATTGCGCGCAGCCGCTTATGCGCTGGCTCGACACCGTGGCCACCGCGCGTGCGAGCTTCTATCTCTACAACACGCTCGACGAAATTGATCGCCTGATCGAGGGCGTGCGCACGGCGAGGAAGGTGCTGCAGCTTGTTTGATCTCTACAGTGAGATCCTCTTGGATCACTATCGTCTTCCTCGCAATAGAGGCCGCTTGGATCATCCCACGGTCACGGTGGAAGGGGTTAATACCTCGTGTGGGGATGAGCTGACGCTTGATCTTGAATTTGAAGGCGACGTGCTCCGGCGCGTCACGTTTCAAGGCAAAGGCTGCGCAATTTCCATGGCCTCCGCCTCGATGCTGACCGAAGTGCTGGAGGGAAAGACAATTGCTGAAATCGAGCGCTGGATCGCAGGCTTTCGCCAGTTCATCCGTGAAGGCAAGGAACCGGAGGGATTGGACCTGGGGGATGTCACTGCTCTGGGCGGTGTTTTCCAGCTTCCCGTGCGCGTGAAGTGCGCGACTCTCCCGTGGACCACGCTGGAGGAAGGGTTGCTTCGCTATCGCGAGAAAAGCCCCGCGGCGAAATTCGTGAGATGAACGGTTCGGGCGGCCTCTGGCCGCCCAATTTGTATCCGCACCGGGTGTTGCGGACGGGCGGGAAATTTATTATATTGCAACGATTCAGTTTAGACGGCCGAAGTCGCGACGAACTTCGTCTTCTGGCGGGGGGGACAAAGGGAGGGACGCCTCACCCTTGGTTGAAAAAGGATCCGAACAACTGGCGGAAGAGCTGGCCACGCTGACGCTGCCCAGCCCGCTGGTGCAGATGGAAGCGCAATTCAGGCGGACCGCGATCATCGGCGTGGGACTGATCGGGGGCTCCATAGGTCTGCGCATGAAGCAAATGGAGTACGGCGGTCACATCGTCGGGCACGACCGCTTGGACGTACTCGACGAGGCGATCGCCCGCGGCGCGATTGACGAAGGAGCGGGCGACCTCGCGCAAGCGGTGCTGATGTCCGATCTCATTGTTCTCGCTACCCCGGCCGATGAAACGATGCGGCTGCTGCCGACCGTCCTGCGCAACACCAAGCCGGGGGCTATCGTCACGGACACCGCGCCGACCAAGACGGAGATTGTCGAGCTTGCGCGCGCCGTGATGGACGCGAGGGGCATCTATATCGGCGGCCATCCGCTCTCGGGCAGCAACCGGCAGGGCATTGCGAACGCCGATCCCAATCTGTTCGACAGCGCCTACTGGATGCTCACTCCTACCGCGCAGACGCCGGCCGCCGAGCGCGAATCGCTTGCCTGGTGGGTGCGAATGATGGGCAGCTATCCGTTGCTTCTCGATCCCGCGCTGCACGACCGCTTGGTCGCGATGACGACCCACGTGCCGTTTGTGATCGCGCTGGCCCTGAGCCGCTGGGCCTCCCAGCGCAGCATCGACGAACCGCTGCTGCAGAAAATCGCTACCGGAAACTTTCAGACGCTGACCTCGCTCGCCGCTCTGCCCTATGAGATGTGGCACTCGGTTGTCGAGACCAATCGCGAACAGATTGCCGCGGCCATGCGCGATTTTCTCAAGGTGCTGGAAGAATCGGTGCGCAAGCTGTCCGAGGGCGAACTGCCGGAAGTCTGGCAGGAAGCCCATCTCTTTCAAAAGAAGCTCACGCGCGAACGCCCCGGTGACTGGGATGCCAACTGCGACGTCGTGGTGACGGCTTCGGATCGCCCCGGTTCGATCGCCAAGATTGCCGGCCTGCTCGCGACCGCCGAGATCAACATCCGCGATATCTGCGTGCTCTATGTGCGCGAGCGCAAAGGCGGTTCGTTGCGTGTCGGTTTGGAAACTCGCGGCGACGCCCGGCGGGCACTCGAGCTGCTGATCAATCACGGCTTCAGCGCCCGGCTGAAGGAGTAGTCGCGGCAAACAGGATTTCCGGTAGAGAAATGAAAACCCCCGGTCAATTGACCGGGGGTTTCTTGTTCTGTCGAAAATCGCGAGCTACGGGCAGCTCGTGTCGGCCGTCACGCGATAGAACCGCTTGGGTACGGTCGAAATCGGGGCCACATCCGTGTACGTGGTCTGACCGCAGACGCAGTTCAATAGCGTGAAATCATCGGGAAACACACCTGCCGGATTGGTCGAGTAATAGACCTTGTAGCAATTGCACGGTTGACCGACGCCCGCGCTCCAACGCAACTCTACTGATTCGGTGCCCGCTCCCACCGTGCGATACACGGTCAATGAAGTCGGCTCCACGCATGGCGATGATACAAACGTCTGTCCGCCGCCGTACACCAATTGGTAATTGCGGCAATAGCAGCCGGCCGTGGTGTCGTATTGGGTCGCGATCGCGTTGATCGTCACCGGGCCGGTCGGAATCGTCGTGCCCAGGGTCACATCACAGCTATCCACGCGGAAGTAGATCGTATCTTGCCCGCCGCACAGCGCCACATAGTTCGAATCGCCGACACTGAACGTGCCGCCCTGATTAGCGAACACGATGTTCTGCACCTGCACGTGACGCGACTCCCATTGCTCGCCCGCGCACGCGGTTCCGTAATTGGAAATATCCGGGCACGGAATCACGACGATGGGAGGCACAGGCCGCGTCGCCAAATAAGTCACAATCGGAATGAAATTCGCAAACGTGCTGAACTCCGTCAGCCCGCGGAACTGAGTGATGTAACCCTCAATCTGCACCGAATCGCCGACGTCCATCCGCCGCGTATGACCCTGCATGATTGCCATCACGGCCGTGCCGTACAGCGCAACCGCGCACAGATTAGACTCGATGTAAGCGATCGGCCGGCATGTGTCAACGCGCGTCACCACGCCGCGACTCACCAGGCGATCGCCCAGACGAAGCGGAACACCGCACGCATCTTGCTGGCGAATCTGGCAAACCGTCAACGTGTCTGGCACAAACACCGGCGGGCAAATCGTTGCCGCGCCCGGCGTGCCACGATCACCATTATTTGCACCCACCCACGTCGTTTCCGCCAGACACCAGTTCGCCGGTACCGTCGGATCATCGTTCACATTTCGCAGCTGAGCGCTCGCTCCCGCCGCGAACGGCAGGCCGGTATACGTGAAGCTGGTTACCGGGAAATTCTGCGGATTCCGCAGAATGAGCGTTTCGCCTGTGTTGTTCAAGCTGATTCCCCAGCCGGACGTGCCAAAACGATAGGCATAGTTCTCGGGGACGCCGCCATTGATGGCCGAATCGCCCTTCGAGCAGAACACGAAATACTGCCCGACGCCGATGATTCCGGATTCAATCGTGTCGCGGCCGGCATTATCCTGCAGACGCCATCCTGCCAGATCCACCGCCGAGGCTCCGGCATTGTAGATCTCAAACCACTCTCCAAGGCTGTCCGCGGTTCCCACAAAATTCGGGTTGGGCATGATCTCGGTAAAGCGCAGATCTTCAGGCGGAGCCGTGAAGACAAACTGAACTTGGCTGTTCGGCAGAATTGGGTTACCGGCCACGTCGGCCACATTGTTCACCGTTAAGGTGTACGTATTGGGAACAAGTGCCGTCGCAAACGTCAACACCACCGTTACATTGTCCCCTTGCAGCGCTGCCGTCGAAGGACTCCCCACGCCGTTGTCCACGGAATAGTTGGACGCGACGCTTGAGGTTACGGGATCGAGATTCTCGGAGAACACCACGCTGACGGTCGTCTCACTCGTCACAGTCGCGGACACCAGCGTCGGCGGATCTGTGTCCGGGATGCATATGCTGTTAGTCGCGCCGGGGGTGCAATTCCGATAGCGATCGGTCGTGGTAAAAACATTCGTGGACACGTGCCAGGCGGAAGGAATCGGATCCCACGGATCGGCTTCAACACACTTTTCGATCGAATTGCCGGCCGCGGCCAGATCAGGATACGGACTCGTCTGCGAGCCATCAATCAGTGCGCCGGTGCTGTCGTCGGAGTACAGCGCCACATTGTCGCCGCTGTTCGACAATCCCGGGCCGCCGCCGAAATACGGCGTCGCGATGACCTCACCGGTAATTCCCGGAAGATCCTCTTTGCCAACGACGAGATACTGATTGCCGCCAATGACGGTGCTCGTCGGTATCCGCATCGCGCCTTCCGAGGAGACCGGATATTGGCCGGCGTCGGTGATAATCCAATCGGAGATGTTGATCGGCGAAGTTGTGACGTTATACAGCTCGACCCACTCAATATCAATACTGCCGGTATCGTCGTACATGATCTCGTTGATCACGACATTACCCTCAAGCGCGCTGAAATTCACCACGAAATTCGACTGGCCGTTGACAATCGCGTTGCCGGCCAGATCCTGCACCCCATTGATGGTAATCGTGTAGGTGTTATTGGCCAGCGCGCTGAACGTCAGATGCACCAGCGCAAAGTTTGCTCCATCTCGCTCTGCAAGCGTCGGATTTCCAACCCCGTTATCCACGGAGTAATTGGTTTCGGTCTCGGCGGATGACTGACCGACGCTCTCGCTAAAGAGCACGTCCACATTAGTGGGACTCGTGGCGGTGACTGAAGAGATGTTTGGAGGCGTGATGTCTGCGCCGTAGTCCGTGATCGAAAAGTCGTCAATGTGAACTCGATCATTAGTGGAGACATTGGGAGTGCGCCGAACCATGATTCGGATGTTGTCCGAAGCGTTGTCCAGAACTCGAGTGTACGTAGCGTAAGCCGCGCAGGATGCGACTGTAACCGTGTCCAAAGAAACATACGCGCCGCCATCGACCTGATAGCTCACGACGAAAATTGCATTCGAATTTGCCCACGACTTGTAATGAAACGAGATCGTCCCTACGCCGCCATCCTTGCCCATACTGTCCGCACCAACATATTCCAGTCCAGCGTATCGTGTGCCACTGGAGATGTTCCTCATCCTCACCGCCTTGCTGGGCAGGGCGCCGCATGCGGAACTCCCGAGAGAATCGCAGATGCAGCTGTCAGCACGGAAGCCATTATAGGTCCAATTTGTGTAACTCGGCCTATTTGGTGCGGCATTGAAATTCTCGTTGACGTCGGCAAAGGCCAGCGTTGCAAAGCAAAGGAATAGACCCACAGCGGACAATAGTAACGAGTGACTTTTCATGGAAGCTCCTTATCGTAATAGTCAATTGACAGACCTTGCGCAGGATCAAAGCAAACGAGGCAAACACTTGAGAAACTCACAGTCTAAGATACGAGAAAAACTCCGGTTGTGCAAGCCAACTCACGCCTCGGATCTATGAAGTTCATGTTAGTTTGTGGTGAAGCAGCAATGTGGCAAGGCAATGTACATTAGGCAAATCGCGACGCTATGTGGAAATACGAAAATCCCCGACCAAGAGCCAATCCTGATCGGGGAGAGGACGGGTCACAAGCCTTGTGCAAAATGCTATAGCGTCATCACGAGGTCTGCCGTCAGCCCAAGCTCATTAAGGGCCGCCGTCACGCTGTCGAGATCAAAGGGCTTCTCCAGCAGCGCGTTAGGGCCGGCAGGGAGACCGTCTGTCACTCCGTCGGTGATGGCCAAACACGGCACGGCTCCGCAACGGTCGCGCAGCTCCGTTAGCCAGTCCGGCGCGTCCGGAAACTCCGAAATATCCACTGCTACGAACTCCGGCCGACAACTCTGCCCGATCAACCACGTCGTCGCATCCCCCAACGTGCTGAAAACTTCCGGGAAATGCCCGGTCTTCTCCAGTAGTCGCCGAGCCACCTCCCGTACGACCGGGCTAAAGGACACCAGAATGGCTGGTCCTGTCGCAAGTGACCGTGTTTCGGCGACTTGGTCTGCATCTTGTGAGGTTTGATCCAACTCAAAGGGCTCTTCGTGAGACACAGGCTGCGCCAACTCCTTGGGGATGTCAAGACTTGCCAAGACTGTTGGCACGCCTTCCACTTTGATCATCTCGCAATGAAGCATGCACATTAGATGCCCGTTCGCGGTGTCGGTCTCAAATCGGCCACGGCTGGCCGTGAGGTCTATCGGACTCGAGGCCAGGGAGTCCAGGATCCGCCCGCGAAGCTGGTTTGGAGTGCTCGAGAACAAGCTGGCTGCCGCCGCGTTCGCCTCTGTGATGACATGGTTTCGCGGATCAACGAGTAAAATCGGATATGGCGATACCGCGCACAAGGCATTGAAATTCTCCTGCGCCTGCTGCAGCGCAACCTCCAAGCTCTGTGACGTCGAGAGCGGGTGTCCATAGAGTAGCGCACCATCCTCAACCTGTACCACTTCAAAGTGATGCGGCGCCGAGCCGAACAACGATTCGAAGCCGTTCCTCGAAGAATCGGCGATAAACTTCGCGATGCTGCGCGGTTCGATCGTCGGCAGAACATCCGCGAGCAGCGGAGTGTCCTTCACTCGCGGGCAAATCCTCAGCGCCGATTTGTTGAAATACTGAAGCAAACCTTCCGGTGTTACGCGTAGAATCGGATACGGGCTATACGGATCGGGAAGCATTTCATGATCATCCGCTTCGACGACTTTGCTTTCTATTGCCATTGCCGGTGTCACGTGTTCATGGATCGGGTTCTTTGCGTCCTCCGAAGGTCGCAGGTGACTATAGTGATAGACGGTTAAAATCAACAGGCAGCCCAGCCCCAGAAACAGCATCGCGACCAGCGCTCCCGAAGCGCTTCCCACCCGCATATTCGTGACGAGCAGCAGCGGCGCCATTCCCGGCACATGTACTTTGCAAAAGGTCAGAAACGAGTTTCCCGGCTGCTTAAGTGATCCGCTCTCTTTCGAGAGCAGCAGCGGCCATGTGGAGCTGTTCACCAATGTCGTCGCTGCGGCCTGCTGCGAAGAAAACAGCGCATGTTGCGGATCGGAAAACAAAGCCCATTGCTGCGGCGCGTTGCCGACGAGGTAGAGCAGACCCGCAGGATCCACCAGCGCAATGACGAATCCCATCACAGGACCGTCTTCAGCTTGCGGCGGCTGGTAGAAGAACTCGAGTCGCTCAGAACGCTCGTCTGCCGCGCCGAGGAACGAGATCAAGGCTCCATGCGACCGCGTCACGCTTTCTACCGCCGACGTTGCGCCGGCGGTGTCCCCGTACCACGAGTGCAGCGATCCGTCCGGAGAGAAAACCAACAGACTTTTCAGAGTTCCCGCGTCCGCGGGCCAGTGCGCCTGAAACGCGGCCAGTTTTGGCTCGACGCGCCACGGAGACCACTCCGCAGGATGTTCGAGCACGGGCAGCAGCTCTTGCAACAGAATCTGGTCGCGGAAAACCGCTTGCGCCGCTTCGAGCCGCGATTCCCAGCATCTGGCTAGGGCTTCCACGCGAGCCAGTTCGGCATCCTGAGAACTCCGCACAGCGCTTTGCAGGTTGCCCATCAGGAGCAGGCTGCCGGCCAGCACAGTCGTCATTCCGGTAGCGATTCCGACCCATTTCCACGAACGCTTCATGATCCCCGGCCTTCCGAAATTACGTGAATTTGAAGGAAAAATCTGCAAATCCGGTGCCGACTGTGAAAAGGCCTGTTTTGCTTGACAAGATATGAAAAAATATGTACCTTAGAGCTTTCGGAGAGTAGCCAGAACTGCCCGGAATTAGGCAGCGTAGGCTGTTATTCTGCGACATGTTGTGGCTTGCATGGCATGAGAGATCCGCCGGCTGGGGCCGGCAGTGATGAGAACGGGAGGTCGTCATTCGGCGGGTTGCGATAGTTTTGGCGCTCTGGTTTGCCGGCCCGGTATGGGCAGTGGCGCCGGAGGTTACCGTCACACGCGTGTTCCAGGAACGCGGCTCCTTCGCGTCGCTTGTCGAGGATGACTCGACAGACGGCGCGCATCGCTGGATGCTCGGCGGAACAAGCGTGGAAGGGCTATTCCGATTCTATCTTGCGCGGGTGGACAGTGCAGGCGATTCGATCGCGGCCTTTCGTTTCGGCGGCACCGATCATCTCACGGCGCTCACTCGATCCCTGGACGGTACAACCGCCATGGTCGGCTGGACCACCGAAAACAATACGCCGGACTACAAGCTCATGCGCGCGTCGTCTGCGGGGGAGCTGTCCACCAACTGGCCCTTCGGCAGCACGACGACGGCGGATGTCGCTTATGACGTGCTCGAGTTTCCGCCGACGTGGTATCTGGTTGCAGGCAAAGCCACGCCCGGCAGTCAGGGCAGCTCGGACGCGACGCTGATTCACATTTCGCAGAATGGCACCGTGCAATGGTCTCGCGTGTACGCCGGCGCTGAACGAGCCTGTGCGGTCGCGTTGGGGGATTCAGGCCGTTTTCTGACTTATGCCACCGCGGATAGCGTAGATACGCTGCGCAAGCGGGATGCGGCCATCATTCGAGCCGACTCTGTTGGCCAGCAGATTAACTTGCGCCGGATTGGCGGCCCGCGCGAGGAAACCATCAACGGCGCGCTCCGCATCTCTGCAGCGCGCACGATTCTCGTGGGAACGACGGTCACGCCGGCGGGTGACAAGGATTTCTGGATCGTCGGCACGAACGATAATGGCGACAGTTTGTGGTCGCGGTCGTGGGGAACGGCGGCCGATGATGCGGCGCTGGGAATCACTCAAGCCCGTGATGCCGACAGCGGCTTCGTCGTGGCAGGGTGGAGCGACGGCGTCATCCCGAACACTCGCAGCGGCTTGCTGATGAAGTTCGATCAGGACGGCGACAGCTTGTGGGCCATCGTTGCCGGCGACACGGGCTTTACGACGGAGCTGGCCGACGTCGTGCAGGATTCGGGCTTCGCCTATCGCGCTGTCGGCAAGCGGCACACACAATTCGATCATCCGCTCTATTTGCAGACGGAAGCGGATCCGCGAGCGGGCGGCAATCAGCCGCCGGGCCACTTTGCTTTGCTGGTTCCCGATGACCGGGACACGCTGTCGCAGGACACAATTCTATTCGATTGGGAAACAGCGGTGGATCCGGATTCCGGCGAACAGATTCGTTATGCTCTACTGCTCGATTCCGATACGCTCTTTCAGAGTCCGCACGCGATTGGGCCGCTCATGAATTCGCAGTACACATGGGTGACGGACTCTGATGATGTGCAGATCTTCTGGCGGGTAGTGGCGCAGGATCCGCATAATCAGATTCGCATCTGCGACGACCGTTCCCGCAGTTTCGTGCTTATTCGTCCGGACTCCACCGGGCCCTTCAGTCTGGCTTATCCGGACAGCGGTCTGGCATTGACGGAGCCGTACACGGTCTTCCGCTGGGAACGTGCTGCTGATCCTGATTTGAATGACACCGTGCGTTATGCGATTCACTTCGCCACGTCGGACAGTGCGTTCGAAATTAGCGGCCTGCAGGACACGTTCATCACGGTGACCTTCGTCAACCACCCCTTCGTGGATCCGGTCGAGGAGGTCGAGTGGTGGGTCACGGTGCACAGCCGCAATCCGGAGATGCAGCGTGATTCTCGCGAGCGCTGGACCTTCGTCACATGGTCGAGCGGCGCAGACGACATCTCCGGCATTCCGTTGGAGTTTGGGCTGCGTACGGCCTATCCTAATCCGTTCAATGCTACGACGACATTGGAGTTCGCTGTGGATCATTCCTCCAGCGTCAGCCTTGACATTTTCGACATTGAAGGGCGTTTGCTCACCACGCTCGTGAATGGACGTTTTCCGGCCGGCGGATACCGGATGAATTGGAACGCAAGCGCGGCGGCCAGCGGAATTTATTTCGCTCGGCTGACGGCGGATGACCAGGTACGAACTCTCAAACTGATGCTGCTAAAATAACGACCACGTGAAATCACTAACCCATCGCAAGCGGAGTGCGCGGGGCCTGATCTACCTCATCTGCGGCTTGTGTCTGACCGGCATGGCCGCGGCTCAGGGCTTTCAGCAAATCGTGCTCACCGGAGATGCATCGGCGGCCTTTGGAATTGCCGCCGGCGACTTGGACGGCGACGGCGATCTCGACGCCGCCACCACAAACTATTCCGCCGGTACTGCACTGTGGCTGGAGACGCTCGCGAACGGGCCGGGAACTTCGCACGCGATTGACGTTGCGTATGGCCGTCTGCGGGGAATTGGAGCCGGCGACCTGGACAGCGACGGCGACATGGATCTTGCGATCGCGTGCTATGACGAAGGCCGGTTCGTATGGTTGGAAAACGGCCGTGGACAAGGTGTGGACACGTTTTGGGTGCACACGCTGCGCGATTCCGTCTCAGGGCCTTGGTCCACGCTCGTGGCCGATGTGGATGAGGATGGCGGCGCCGATCTGGTGACGCTGGAATACCTCAGCAATGTCGTGCGAATCTTCATCCAGGCGAACGGCGTGTTGACGGAGACTGCCGCTTTCTCTATCACGCACCCGCTGGATGCCGTCGTCGCGGATTATGACAATGACGGCGATCTCGACGTGGTCGTGGGAGCCTACAACAGCAATATCGTTTGGATTGAACAAAGCGCGACGGGCTGGACGCGGCACGAACTCAATATAGGTTACGGCATCTCCAGTATTGCCGCCGCCGATCTGGACAACGACGGCGACGTGGACCTGCTCGGGACCGCGTTTACGATCAACTCACAGGTGACGTGGTGGGAGCGCACGTCAGGCGGCGGTTTCACGCCGCACGCGCTGACCGGCGATCTGAGTTACCCGCGCGACATCGGCGTCGCCGACTTTGACAACGACGGCGATCCGGATATCGTCGCCACGTCGCAGAACGGGCTGCTGCGCTGGTGGGAGCATCAGGCAAGCGGTTTCACGCTGCGTCAGACGCCGGACGGCTTCAGCCAATACAGCCTGATGATCGTTGACTACGATCAGGACGGCGATCCGGATGTGCTCACAGCCGATCAAGGCGGTCAGCGCATCCTGTTCTATCAGAACACGATGGGTATTCCGTCGGTCGTAAACGGAACGGTGCGTTCCGCCAGCGGAGATCAGCCGGTCGCCGGTATGGGCGTGCGCCTCGTCGAGACCGGAACGATGGCGACGACAGACGGATTCGGACATTACGTGCTGCACGCGGCGGCGGGAAATTATTCAATCGAGACTCGCCACCCCTGCTGGAACAGCGCGCTCGTTACGTCGGTGCAGGCGATGAGCGGCGACACCACGACCGTGGATATCAGCGTCACGCGGCCGCTGCTCGATCTCGCCACCAGTTCGTTGAACCTGATTGTTCATAATCAGACGGAGACGAGCACGCCGCTCTTGCTGACCAACAACGGGGACGGTCCGTTAACCGTAGCAGCTCAGGTGAGCGGCAGTCATGCAGATGAGTGGTTGTCGGTGGATCCAGAATCCACCACAGTCGCTCCCGGAGCCTCGTTTTCGTTCACGGTACACGTGTCACCCGATACGTCAAACAGTCAGAACTGGGATTACATCGGGCAGATCGAGTTGCAAACGAACGCCTGTCCGGACAGTCAGGTATCCGTCGCGATCGTTGTGTATGTGTTGGACGCCTTGCATCCACAGGACGGATTGCCGACCGAGATTGCGCTCGATGAGATCTACCCGAATCCGTTCAATGCGAACGCCGTGGTGCGATATGCCTTGCCTGCGGCGCAGGACGTCCTGATCGAGCTGTATGACATCAGCGGGCGGCGCATCAACACGCTCGTTCATGGCCGGCAGAGCGCAGGCGAGCATCAAATCTCATTGAAGGGTGATCGCCTGCCGAGCGGCCTGTACTTTGTGGAATTGAGAGCGGGGGAGACCCGTGTGACGCGCAAAGCGTTGCTGGTGAAATAGAGGAGGGAGGTCAGATAACCATGGCACAGACAGGAACGTTCGCCACCAAAGTCGGACTGGCGGAGATGCTCAAAGGGGGCGTCATCATGGACGTCACGAACGCTGCGCAGGCGCGCATCGCCGAAGACGCCGGCGCGGTGGCGGTGATGGCGCTCGAACGCGTCCCGGCGGACATTCGACGCGAAGGCGGTGTCGCCCGCATGTCCGATGTGTCGAAAATTCGCGAGATTCAAGCCACCGTTTCGATTCCGGTGATGGCCAAGTGCCGCATCGGTCATTTTGTGGAAGCGCAGATTCTCGAAGCGATCGAAGTGGACTTCATTGATGAAAGCGAAGTGCTCACTCCGGCGGACGAGAATTTTCATATTGATAAGCACAAGTTCAAGGCGCCGTTTGTCTGCGGCTGCCGCGACCTGGGCGAAGCGCTTCGCCGCATTGCCGAAGGCGCGGCGCTGATCCGCACCAAGGGCGAAGCCGGAAGCGGCAACATCGTGGAAGCCGTGCGCCACATGCGCTCGGTGGTGTCCTCGATCCGCCGCGTGCAGACGATGGGCGACGAAGAGCTGGTGCATTACGGCAAGGAGATCGGCGCACCGTTTGAACTCTTGCAGCATGTGCGCGCGCTGGGCAAGCTGCCGGTGCCGAACTTCGCGGCGGGGGGCATTGCCACTCCGGCCGACGCGGCGCTGATGATGCAACTCGGGGCGGAAGCAGTCTTCGTGGGTTCGGGAATTTTCAAGAGCGACGATCCGGTCGCGCGCGGTCAGGCGATCGTGATGGCGACCACGCATTATCGTGATCCGAAAAAACTCGCGGAGGTCTCGACCGGTCTGATGAATGCCATGCGCGGCCTCGACGTGCGCACGATTCCCGAGGAGGAGCTGCTCTCGACGCGCGGATGGTAAAGCAGGACGCTCGCTCGAACGCCAAGCCGGTAGTCGGCATTCTCTCGCTGCAAGGCGACTTCGAAAAGCACCGCAAGATGTTCGCCGTATTAGGCGCCGACGCGCGTGAAGTGCGTGTGCCTTCGGACCTGAACGGACTCAGCGGTTTGGTCATTCCCGGCGGCGAGAGCACGGCGATGACCAAACTCATGTCGCCGGCACTGCGCGCCGCTCTGCTTGATTTCGTGCAGGCTAAGCCGGTGTGGGGAACGTGCGCCGGAATGATCATGCTTTCCAAAGACGTCAGCGATCCACGCGTGCAGCCGTTGGGCGTGATGGATATAGATGTGGATCGCAACGGTTTCGGGCGGCAGGTGCACTCTTTCGAAGCGGATTTGCGCGTGAGTCCCGACATCGGGCAGCCGGACGCGCCGCTGCATGGAGTGTTCATTCGCGCGCCGCGGCTGCGCGGGTTTTCGCCGGACGTGAGGCCGCTGGTTTGGCTGAACGATGAGCCGGTCTGCGTGCGTCAGGCGAACTGCCTCGCGTCATCGTTTCATCCGGAATTAACCGAAGACGCCCGGCTGCATCGCTATTTTCTCTCGATGATCTCATGAGCGATTGGGTGATCTGCTCGGACTTCGACGGCACGATTTGCATTCCCGACTCGTCTGATTTTCTGTTGTCCCGCTTTGCGTCTGCTGAATGGAAAGCGTTGGAAGACTTGACGTGGGCGGGGAAGATGACGGAGCGGGAATCGTACCCGCGGCAAATCGCCCTGCTGAATATTCCGTGGTCTCAAGCCCGCGACGCTCTGCTAAAAGGCGTACGGATTCGACCCGGCTTTCAGGAGTTTGTGGCGTGGACACAGGTGCAGAAGATTCCGTTCGTCATTCTATCTTCGGGCCTGCGGCCACTCATTGAGGAATTGCTCCATCAGGCGGGAGTTCACGATGTCCGCGTGGAGTCGCACGATCTGCGGATTACCGACGATCACTGGGAAGTGGTGCTGCATAGCGGTGCGCGGCTCGAAGAGCATTGCAGCCACTGCAAATGTGCGCATCTGGCGGCTTACCGCTCAGATGGCCGACGCGTGGTTTACATTGGCGATGGCTACACCGATCTTTGTCCCTCCCGCTTTGCGGACGCTTTGTTTGCCACCGGCCGGCTCGCCGAAGCCTGCGAGCAATCCGGTTTGCCGTTTTATCCGTTCAAGACATTTCACGATGTCAGGCAGCGGCTTGACACTCTCCTTTATCCGATAATTCAGGAATCCCCGCAATGAGTTTGCAACTTTGGCGTGCGCTCCTCGTCTCCGCATCCGTGATGGCACTGTTCGTCCTGTCCGGTTGTGACGATCCCAACACCGCCGACATTCCCCCGCAGCCGTATCGTCTAATTTCTGTGACTACGACTCCCGCCACGGCTCTGGACGTGGACGCAGAAGGGAATTATGCCGGCGTCGCCGCCAGCGCGTATGGCCCCATCGTGTATGACGTAAGCAATCCTGCGCACCCGGTGCAGGTTTACCATGATTCTTTGAGTTTGGCCGGCTCGTGCCGGCGCGTGGCCATCGAGACCGTGCACAATTTCATTTACGTTGACACCGATGACACACAGTCCGATGACTTTTACGCAAACAACTTTCTGGACGGCACGCGGCCATTTACAGGCAACTTCTCGTTCAGCGGCAATGTGGACGAAGTGGCAATGGTGGCAACGGGTGACAGTGTGATTGTGTACCGCACCGACGGCTCTGACGGCGACGGACTGCAGTCCAAATTGGGGTGTAAGACCAGCGACACAACCTGGTCACTTACTGCCTGTGCGTGGTGGGATGCGCAATGGGTTCCGTTGCGTCCCCGCGTTCGCGGTTTTGGCTTGCGGCCGTCCGATAACAACGTGCTGGCGGTGGCTGTAGAGGATCAAGGCATTCATCTCCATCAGGCGAATCCGTACCAAGGGTTGTCCGACCTCGTCACCACCGGTGTGGCCTACGATTGTGCATGGTCCGGGAACTATATCATTGTGGCCGACCGCTACCGCATCACCGTGGTGGATGCGTCAGACGTTAGCCATCCCTTTGTCGCCACCTCGATCGCTATCACCGGCGCGGACCGGTTGGCGAAGGTCGTGATTGACGGCAACTACGCGTTCTTCCTCGACGAGTTGGACGGCATATATGTGGTGGACATCAGCAATCCGCTCGCGCCGAGGCACATTCAAACTCTCAGCCTTCAGGAGCCGACGTCGCTGGACGCGCAGAACGGCAAATTGTTCGCTACCGATGCCGTGCAGGGTCTCGTGATCTACACACGCTAGTCAAAAAATATGCCTCCCTTGAGAGGAGGCACACCGGGGAAAAGCGCAGGCTATTCAGACTGCGCTTTTTTCTATGGCTTACTTGCCGGGCCTTGCTATCTTCATCAGCTCTGCCCAGATCTCATCGCGGCCTGAATGATTCAGCGCGGAGTAGGGGAGAACGGCCTGTGCGCCGAGGGAGAGCAATGTTCCAGTCAGCGTTTTGATGGCCGTATTTTTCGCCTGCGACGTGAGCTTGTCCGACTTGGTGAGCACCGCCATCCACGGTCGTTGATAGATGTGAAATGCCTCGATCATTTGATTATCGAGCGCCGCGAGGCCATGACGGATATCCAGAATCAGCACGACGAGCTGCAGCCGCCGCGCGTCGCGCATGTAGCCTTCCAGCGCTTCGCCCCATTCCTCTTTCTGCTGCTGACCGACCCGCGCATAGCCGTATCCCGGCAGATCCACAAAGTAGCATTGTCCGCCGCCGATCAGGAAGTAATTCAGCAAGCGCGTTTTGCCCGGCGTCTTGGACGACAACGCGAGCTGTCTGCGGTTGAGCAGCGAATTGATCAGCGACGACTTGCCCACGTTGCTTCGTCCGGCGAAGGCGATCTCCGGCAGCGGACGCTTCGGCGCCAGCCCCGCGTGCGGGGCGGACAGAACAAATTCAGCTTCAGGAATTTTGAATGGCATGTGCTTGGCAAATGCAGAGGGCGGATCGAAAGACCCGCCCGCAATGTTCTCGGTCAATCACGCGACGATCACAGCGCGGGAGTCGCGCTTTCGCGCGGCGAGCGGCCGGCCGCCGAACGGCGTTCCGCCCGGATCTCCTGCGGGAAAATCTCATCCCACACCTGCTCGACAGTCTCGATGAATTCCACTTCCATCCCTTCACGCACGTCGGAATCCAGGTCGAACCAGTCCACGCGATTGGTGGCGGGAATATACACCTTGCGGATTTGTGCGCGGCGTGCCGCCATAACCTTCTCCGCCAGTCCGCCGATCGCGAGCACGTGCCCGCGCAACGTGATCTCTCCCGTCATCGCAATATCCGCCGGCACCGGCTGTCCGATAATCGCGGACAACAGGGACGTCGCCAGCGTAATACCCGCCGAGGGGCCATCCTTCGGCGTCGCGCCTTCGGGAATATGCACGTGAATGTCGCACTGCTGCAGCAGGTCGTCCGGCACACCCCATTCGCGCGCATGCGACCGGAGGAACGACATTGCCGCCTGTGCGGATTCCTTCATCACGTCGCCCAGCCGTCCGGTCAGGAGGATCTGTCCCTTGCCGGGCATGACCGTCGCCTGAATATTCAGAATCTCGCCGCCCAGCGACGTCCATGCCAGCCCCACCGCGCTGCCGATCCGGTCTCCCCGCTCGATCGCATTTTCTTTGAACAGCGGAATCCCCAGATACTCCTCGAGATTCTCCGCCGTCGGACGCGCAACGGTGGACTTGCTGTCCGTGTGCTTGCGCGCCACCTTACGGCAGATCCGCGCGGTAATCCGTTCCAATTCGCGAACGCCCGCTTCGCGCGTGTAAACGTCAATCATGTGCCGGATCGTCGCGTCGGGCATGTCCAGCTCCGCCGTCTTGAGTCCGTGCTCCTTCACCTGCTTCGGGACGAGGAAGTTCTTGGCGATCTGCAATTTTTCATGCCGCAAGTAGCCGTGAATCTCGATAATCTCCATGCGGTCCTGCAGCGGCAGCGGAATCTCGTGCCGGATGTTCGCCGTCGTCACAAAGAGCACCTGGCTGAGATCGAAGTCCACTTCCAGATAGTGATCAGAGAAGGTCGTGTTCTGCTCAGGGTCGAGCACCTCTAACAGCGCGGCCGCCGGATCACCGCGGAAATCGGACGCCATCTTGTCAACTTCGTCGAGCAGGAACACCGGATTCATGGAACCGGCTCGCTTCATGGATTGAATGATCCGTCCCGGCATGGAACCGATATAGGTCCGCCGGTGCCCGCGAATCTCCGCCTCATCGCGCACGCCGCCCAACGACAGCCGGACGAATTTGCGCCCCATCGCCCGCGCCATGGAACGTGCCAAAGACGTCTTGCCCACGCCCGGAGGTCCGACCAGACACAAGATCGGCCCCTTAATTTTCTCGACCCGCGCGAGCACGGCCAGATGCTCGATGATCCGCTCCTTCGGCTTCTTTAGCCCGAAGTGATCTTCCTCGAGAATTCGCTCCGCGTCCGTGAGATCCAGGTTATCTTTAGTGTAAAGGCCCCACGGCATCGCGCAGAGCCAGTCGAGGTAATTCTTGATCACCGACGCTTCCGGGGACATCATCGGCATCCCCTTCAGCTTCTCGATCTCCTCATCCACGCGATCGCGCACCGCCTTGGGCATCTTCGCCTTGCGCGCCTTCTTGCGATACGCGGTTACATCCGCAAAGTCGTCATCTCCTTCGTCGCCCAACTCTTTCCTAATGATCCGCATCTGCTCCTGCAGATAGTAGATCCGCTGCGACCGGCTGATCTTGTCGCGCACCTGTCCTTCGATCGAGCGCTCGACTTTCAGAATCTCAATCTCCTCCTCGAGAGCGCGCACGATAACCTTGAATTGCTCGACAAGATCGCTTTGATCGAGCACTTCCTGTTTCTTCTGAATCGAAAGCGGCAGATGCGCCATCATAAAATCGGCTACGCGATCCGGCTCCGTGAGATTCGTCAGCGTGATCAGAATCTCATCCGGGAGCTGGCGGTTCAGGTTCACATAATCACGAAAGCGGCGTATGGCCACTTTCATGTGCGCGCGCGTATCCACATGATCCGCGCTCGTCATCTCGAGCGGCCTGACCGTGGCAATGAGCGAGCCATCTTCTTTCGTGAAGCTCAACGCTTCCGCGCGCTGCACGCCCTCGATCAGCACTTTCACCAATCCGTTCGGCAGCTTCAGAGTCTGCAGCACATTGGCCACCACACCGATGGTGAACAGATCGGAGGGCTCAAGATCCTCCTGATTGGCGTCCTTTTGCGCGAGCAGAATCAGCTTGCGCTCGCGGATCATGGCGCGCTCCACCGCGGCCAGCGTGCCGGCCCGGCCGATTAAGAGCGGAAAAATCATGGAGGGGAAAATGACCACGTCACGCAGCGGAACGACCGGATACGTCTCCGTCTCGCGGGCGGGATTAGGTGTGCTCATGAAGTTTACGTCAGGTTGGTGAATACGTTCGGCCTCACACCGCCCAATATACAAAAATCCGGCTTGGAAATCCAGCCGGATTTGAAGCGAGCGATAATTGGGTCTGTTTTACGCGCCCGCCGGGTCGCCGAATGGGTCGCTATATTTCGCGCCGCAGCCTCTTCACCGGGATGCTGAGCTGCTCGCGGTACTTCTGCACGGTGCGCCGCGCTATCGGATACCCCTCCTTCGCCAGCAACTCCGCAATATACTGGTCGGAAAACGGGTCAGATTTGTCCTCGGCCTCGATAATCTCGAGCAAGCGCTGCTTGATGACCTTTGTGGAGACCTCTTCACCATCGGACATTTCCATGCGTTCCGAGAAGAAATACTTCAATTCGAAGACTCCCCACTCGGTCTGCACGTACTTGCCGGAGGTCACGCGCGAAATGGTCGAGATATCCATACCGATGTCCTCCGCAATATCCTGCAGAATCATCGGCTTCAGGAATTCCTTGCCGTGGCGGAAGAAAGCTTCCTGCTTTTTCACGATCGCCCGCATCGTCCGCAGAATCGTCGTCTGTCGCTGGTGAATCGCATTGATAAACCAGCGCGCGCTCTCCAGCTTGCGCGTCACGAACTCTTTCACCTTCTTGTCGGTGTTTCCCGACAGGAACATCTCTTTGTACGCCGTGTTGACGTGAAAGCTCGGAATATTCCCGTCATTCAGATAGACGAGAAATTCCGGACGCTCTTCCGTCCCTGCGCGCTGCACGACCATATCCGGCACGATATAATTCTGCTTCTCGTCGAAATAGCCTTCGCCCGGCTTCGGGTTCAGCTTGCGGACCTCATTAAAGGCCTGCTTCACCTCTTCGAGCGGCACATTGAGCTTCCGCGCGATCACCTCAAAGCGCTTGTTGAGGAAGTCTTCATAGGTCTCCTTCAGCATGCGGATCGTGAACCGCACTTTTCCCGGCGTCTCACTCTGCTGCAATTGAATCAGCAGGCATTCCTGCAAGTTGCGCGAGCCGATCCCCGGCGGATCCAGCTGCTGGACCGCGCGCAGCACGCGCTCGGCCATGGGCACGTCCACGTTCAGCTCACGCGCGAGTTCTTCAATCGGGTAATTAAGATAGCCGTCCTTGTTGATCGAACCGATGATGTATTGCCCGATGCGATACTCCTCTTCCGTGAGGCGCTGCATATGCAATTGTTCTTCGAGATGCTCGGAAAGCGTCGGCACGAACGCGCGCGGAGTTTCCACGAACTCCTCGGACGCGTTATAATGAGCCTTGAACACGAATTGATCTTCATCGTCATTGAGGAAACTTTCCCAGTCCATCGCGTCGTCTTTGTCTTTAACGGCGGTGGCCAGGTCTTGCTTCTCCTCGCGCTGCTCGTCGCCTTCGCTCTGCTCGAAAGACGCGGCGGACTGATCCATCTCCAGTTCGACCGGCTCCTTCTCGACAATCGCTTCATCCTCGGCCAATTCCTCGAGGAACGGATTCTCCTGCAGCTCCGCGCGCACGCGAAGCTCCAGCTCCAGCAGCGGCAGCTGAATCAGCTCGCTGCGGAGAATCTGCTGTGGTTGGAGATACTGCTCAAGTTTTTGACGAAATTCTTGCCGAAGCTGGTGCATAGTCAGATCCTTGGCCCGGGGGGGCGGAAATTCCGTGATTGGGACATCAAGATGAGTGGGGTGCGAAGGAGTTCGGCAGGTCAGCAAGGGGACTTTTCTGCAAGAACCACGCCACTCGCGCCAATCGCGGAAAAACTCTCAGTAGCCTGTGGGATATCCTCCTTGTAAAGACATTGATTTTGCTATAATTAATTAAGTTGATGGATATGTATTGAATCCGACTTTGTGCCTCAAATTCAGTCAGAAGATGGCCCCGAAATGCCTCAGGATGCTATAACCTTTTGCCTAACGCTCCTATCGGTCGAGCCGGAAAGACTCACCCAGGTAGATCCGGCGGGCCTCCGGATCGTTGGCCAGAAATTCCGCCGAACCCTCTTTGAGCATCTTCCCGCTGTAGAGGAGATATGAATGGTCGGTAATCGCCAGCGTCTCATGTACATTGTGATCTGTAATCAGCACGCCGATGCCGCGCCCTTTCAAGCCCTGCACGATCCGTTGAATATCGGTGACCGCGATCGGGTCTATTCCCGCGAACGGCTCATCCAGGAGCATGAACTTGGGTCGTGTCACCAGCGCCCGCGCAATCTCCACTCGTCGCCGCTCACCGCCCGAAAGCTGATATCCCTTGTTCTTGCGAACGAGCGTGAGTGAGAACTCTTCGAGCAGCTCCTCCATCCGTTCCTTGCGATCGTGGCGGCGGATCGGCATCAGTTCCAGAATCGCCATCAGATTCTGCTCCACCGTCAGCTTGCGAAAGACCGACGGCTCCTGCGACAGATATCCGATCCCCATTCGCGCGCGGCGATACATCGGCATTCTCGTGACGACAGCATCGCCCATCAAGATCTCGCCGGCGTTGGGCTTCACCATTCCCGTCATCATATAGAAGGTCGTGGTCTTGCCCGCGCCGTTCGGTCCCAATAGCCCGACGATCTCCCCGGTCGCCACGCTCACGCTGATGTCATCCACGACTTTGCGGCGGCCGTAATACTTTACCAAATGGTCGCCGCGCAGAGTGGTGGCGCCCCGCGCTTGCGCAGGACGGCGCTGCTCGATTCGCTGTTCGGGTGTGATCGTCATTCCGCTGCCGCCGACCGGCGACGCCTGCGATGATACAGAAACGCTCCGATCACCAAGCCCCACACGAGAAAATGCGACACGGTGGCGACTGCGATGCCTTCCTTCTCATATTTGCCCGTGTAGCGGTATTCGATGGTGTGTTCACCCGAAGTCAAGTACACGCCGCGCACGTACGTATTGACTTTGTAAATCGTAGTCTTCTGATTGTTGTCATACGCCTCCCATCCCGGTGAATAAAGCGCGTCTGACAACACAAGGAACGACGGCACGGACGTAGTAGCGGTGATCTTTACCCGGTGCGGAATGTACTCGGTAATGGTCGCGCGGCGATCTGCACTTGCACGGATGGGTCCGGGGAGCGGCTGGTCAATCACCGCCACGGTATCCCAAGGGAAATCGGGCTGCTTGATCCGCTGCAAAGCCGGTTCGCGCTCTGGAATCACTTCCACACTGTTCACGAAATACGCTCGATCCATCGCCGCCGGATTGCGGTAGAGCACCTGCTTGGCTTGCGGATCTTGCGCCACCATCTCCAATCCGACTTCCGGCGGCAACATGCCCTCAGCAACAAGATACTTGCAGTTCATGGCCGAGTAGAACGGCATGTTCAGCGGCATCTGGCGGTTCGGGCCGTTGTAGAACACGTTGTCCAAGAGATCTTGATACGCCCGCATCTTCGCGCCGTGGTATCCGCCCAACGAGGCGATTTCCCATGCCGCCCAGCGGTTATCCTGCAACAGCCGCCCGATCGGCATCACGCGGAAGATGCTGTGATCTTTCTGCAGCGTCTCTACAATCTTGTTCGGGCGCAAGGTCTCTACATTCGAACCCGCGGGTTGCGGATCGAAGAACTTGTGCGTAAATACCCACAGGTCAATCGCCGTGAACAGAAGCATGCCCACCAACAATACTTGAGCGGTGATCTTGCGCGTCACATACAGGTAGCAGGCCCCTGCCGCCAGCGCCAGCCAGAGGAACGCCAGAATCAGATCCTTGTGCAGCATTTCGAAGCGCATCTTCATCAACTGCTGGATCTGCTGCTGGTTGTAGCGCGCTTCCTCCCCCGCCTTGGAGAACGAACCGAACATCCCCCGCAGCGAATCCCCGGTAATCAGAAACAATACCAGCAGCGCCGCGCAGCCAATCGCGCCGTACAGGAAGACCTTCTTCCATTTCTCGTTGTTGTCCAGTCCCAGCACAAACCTAAGCCCGTACCCCGCCCAGATGACACTCGAAAGCACGATCAGCAGCACGATCAGTGAGGGTGTGCGAAACTTGCTGAAGAACGGCAGATAATTAAAGAACAGCGCATAAAACGACTGAAAGTGCTGTCCGAACGAGAGGAACAGCGAAAAGACCGAGATCACGACCAGCCCCCAGAAGAGCCGGTCCTTCTTTCCGAAGAAGGCCAACACCGCGAACAGCAGCGGCACGATGCCGAAATAGAAACTCGAGGAAGTAAACGGCATCTCGCCCCAGTAATAAGGCGACTTCAGACCGAACCATGACGGCGCAATAAATGTGAGAATTTCCTTCGGCGGGAAGGACCACTGCGTCGCATCGGTGATCGAGTAGCCGGCCGCTGTCCCCGCCGTCGCAAACGCCGGCGCCATGCCGCGAATCGAGAATCCCATATACTTGAAGAGCGGGATATACCACAGCGACCCAACCGCTAACCCAAGGAAGAGCGCGGCCGCCAGCATCGGCGCAGGCTTCAGCGCGATCAGCGACTTGGACTCGCGCCACTCCAGAACAGCCCACGTGAGATAGAATAATCCGACCGCGAGAAAGCTGTAGAACAGCACCTGCGTATGCCCGCCCACCGCAATCTGCCAACCAAACCCCACGGCCAGTAGCGCAAGGTCGAGCACCCTCCTGTGTCGCATGACATTGTACGCTAACAGCAAGATCAGCGGCATATAGATAAACGTCATCAGCTTGCCGCCGTGTGCCGCCGTGGCGAGTGAGATCATGTAGGGATTCCACGCCATCAATAGTCCGCTCAGCAGCCCGATCAGCGGCCTGAAACCAATCTTCCGCATCAAGAGATACGTGAACAATCCCCCGTAAAGCAAGAGCGCCAGAATCCACCGCGCACTATGCGCCTCCGTCTTCGTTCCCCCGAAGAACAATCCGTCAATAGTGACTACGTCCATCCAGTAACGCGGCGAAAGAAAGCGATTCGCCAACGCGTACGGCATCCCCATGTGCTCGTAGTTGGAGTACGCTCCCGCCGCAAATGAAGGAAACCCGCCGAACACATCCGGACACCAGAACGGATACTCGCGCACCTGCGCTTCCTTGACAGCAAACGTGTTCCACGACGCGGCGGCCTCCGTGTCGTCGCCCGCGGCAAACGTCTTCCCCTGCAGCGCGATCTCATGAAACAGCGTGAGCACCGCCAGATAAATAATGATGCAGGCGATCAGATCCGCTTGCCAGGTCTTCAACCCGCCGCTTGTCGGTCGTGACAACGACGCGGACTTCACAGGTGGTTTACGAGGTTTTGTGGTCAAGGATACTCCAAATGAATTTCGCTCCTCAGGGAAGTCGGCTCACGAGCCGCTGAGGAGTATAATCGCCTTCCGTGCCGCCCTCTACATGGATGCGGGCGATCTTGCGGTCCTCGAAGAGAACCTGCAAGCGGTCGCCCGACGTAACGTTCATGCCCTTCGGCTGCCCTTGCTCGCGAATGTAATAGGTTGCGATCGCGCTGCCCTCAATCAATATTTCCTTGACGCTCGTGCTGTCCAGCCACAGCGTCATGTGTTTGCCTTCCATCTTGTTCTTCGGCTCCGCGAACCCGCTGTCCGCCGGACTGGTCACCACGGCATCTCCAAGCACCTCGACTCGATCCAGCTGCTCTCCTTTGAAGTAGAGCCGGATCGTGTCTCCTGTCATCTCATCGAGACTATGCTCGGCGCTCGGCGCTCCGGTCAGCTCGGCGAAATCCTGCTCGCGAAAAAACTCCAGCTTCTTTCCATGTGAAACGAGACTGTCGCGTTCCACGGTCACCTCGCCCACGGCCAGCGCCAGCTTCCGCCGATGATCGTAGAATATCGTATCCCCGCGAATCTTCGTCGCGATCCGCTCCAAAGAGTCGCGCTCGGTGAGCACCGGATTCCCCGTCACCCAGCCATAGTTCTCGTCGTGATTGATATAGCCGAGTTTTCCGGTCAGCTGCAAGCGCCGCGTCTCCTCGCGGATCTTCACATCATCGTACAGGAACCCGTCCCTTAATCGCTCATGATAGCGAGCGGTGCGCGAGAAAGCCGAGAGCGAGTCCGTCTGATAGACGTGTACGCGATCGCGCGCGAACACCTCTTCCGTGAACTCGTTGTAAACCACTTCATCCGCCAGCATCGTCCGCCGGGGATCCTTGAACTCGACGTTGTTGCGAAAGATCACAATCCCCGAATCGGGGTAGTACTCGGCGTAATCGCACGTTACGCTCAGGCTGTCACGGGTGATCTTCACATTCCCGGTCAGCACTTGCTTGCGTACGCCGTTCTCCTCGACGGATTGCAGCAAGTTCGCCCGCTCGAGCACAATCGGGGACTTCTGCTGCGCCAGCGCCGCCGCCGCGATCAGGAATACAATGATCTGAAGGCGTCTCATGGCACTGAGTCTCGCGGGGCCGTGGAATCCGGCATCGTCAGGGAAGGCCGGGGTTCTCTCCGCTCGAACTCGCGGAACGTCCGGCCATACGGCCGCAGGATCTCCCAATTCCTTAGATTCTCATCCGAGATGAAGCCGATACCATGAATGGTGTCGGTCTCCGTCGTCAACCGCACGGAGTCATCCGAGATAATCTTGCGGTTGCGATTCTCCCACCGCAGTTTCTTCGTCTCCAGCATCTGCCCGCTGTCCGACCGCGCCACAACGTGCCCCATCGCCACCATGTCGTTCTTGGATTCGTCCGCCCGCCCGGAGTCCGACGTCAGCTTCGTGGTATGCTGCCCCTGCGGATTGAAGAAATTCATCACCACTCCGCTGTCCAGCAGCACGGTGGACTTCCTGGCGTACTTGCGAATCCGCCCGGATTTCAGCGTACCCGAGAGCAGGTCGTTTTGGTAAAAATGAATCGTCGCGTCGAACAGCTCCTGTTCCGGCTGTTCATCGGCTCCCGGTTCCGCCGGCGGAGCATTCTCGAGTTTCGTGCAGCTCATTGCCGCAAGTAGTAGGAACCCCAGCAACGCGTACGGCAGCCACCTCATCGTCCGATGCCGGATTTGAGCAGGTCGTGCAGATGCACAATACCCAGCAGATTTCCCTCGTCGTCGGTCACCGGCAGCACGAGAATATTGAACATCTCCATGAGATTGATGGCTCGCGCGGCCAGCGTCGTCGGCTCAATGGTTTTCGCTGCGCGCGTCGCCACGTCTTTGGCGGTGGTCATGGAGAAGTCCATTCCACGCTCAAGCGCTCGCCGTAAGTCTCCATCCGTGAAGATGCCGAGCAAATCACCTTTTCCGTCGAGCACGCACGTCGCCCCCAGCCGCTTACGCGTCATCTCCATGATCACATCCGCCATCGGCGCATCATGTTTCACGACCGGGATCTCATCCCCCACGTGCATGATGTCTTCCACCCGCATCGTGAGCCGCCGTCCCAACGCCCCGCCCGGATGCAGAAAGGCGAAGTCCTCCGGCCGGAACCGCTTTTCAGTGAGGAGGGCCACCGCCAGCGCATCTCCCATCGCCAAGAGGGCGGTCGTCGAAGCCGTCGGCGCCAAATCCAGCGGACAGCCTTCTTCCACCACTGAAACGTCCAGCACTACGTCGCATTTCTCCGCCAAAGGGCCTGTCAAATTTCCCAGCAATCCGATGACCGGAATCGCCAGGAGTTTGAAGTACGGCATCAAGGCTTGCAACTCTTCGGTGTTTCCGCTCTTGGAGATGATCAGCGCGGCATCGTTGCGTGTCACCATCCCTAAGTCACCGTGCACCGCGTCCGTCGGATGCAGAAAGGTGGATGGCGTTCCGGTGCTGGCAAAGGTGGCAGAGATCTTTCGCCCCACCAGGCCGGATTTCCCCATTCCCGTCACAACAACGTGCCCAGACACATCTGCAAGCAGCCGCACCGCGCGCGCAAAGTCGCCGTTGATTCGGTCTACCAGCGTCTTCACGGCGTCCGCTTCGATCCGCAGCAGCCGTTTCGCTACCGTTAAGCTCTCCGCTCGAACGGTAGGCACAACCTCGTTAGAAATTGCCATTATAAACGTCTTCCAGAAAGCTTGCTCCATGTCCGGTGGCAGACAGCCAAAGATCAATAAAATCGCGCACGGCTCCGCGCCCTCCGGGATGTTCCAACACCAAGTCCACCCGCTTCAGCACCTCCGCATGAGAATCCGCCGGCGCCGCTGAGATCCCCGCATGTTGCATCACAGGCAGATCAAGCACGTCATCGCCGATATAAGCGATCTCACTTTCGGCAAGTCCTCGCCGGCTCGCGATCTCTTGAAACACGGGATGCTTATGCACCGATCCCAAATGAATCTCATCGAACTTCAGATCGCGGCACCGCTGCTCAGTGGCCGGCGAGCGCCGCCCCGAAATCACACCCGTCAGCAGGCCATAGCGCCTTACCCACACGAGTGCAAGACCGTCCTTGGTTGAGAACTGCTTTGTCTCCATCCCAATATCGTTAAGATAGAGGCTGCCGTCCGTTAGCACCCCGTCCACATCCATCAGCAGCAGCCGGACCCGGGCGATTTTCACGAGCAGATCTGACGGTACATTTTCCATGAAATTCAAAAGAATTCACAATTTGTATTTCCCTGCACTTCGGAAAAGGCAGGGGTACAGTTTTTGCTTGTTAATCTTAAAGATACCGCTTTCCCTGCCGATTGTCAAGTGTTCTAAAGCCCTCTAAGGCGAGCTGATACTTGTTATAACATCCTTTGGCTACTACATTTAGGTGAACCCCTGCCCCCGATTCACGGAATCTGTCTCCTGCGAACTCTCTCATTGTAGAGAGCGTTTTCATGTGAATTGAAATAGCATGGCTTCTGGTCAATGCGGCACCATCTTCTACTCATTCGGTTTTTTGGATTTAACTTGACTTTCAGCACCGGGTCGCGTATTTTGCGGTTAACGGCGTTTCCTCTTGCGACCTGCCTCTATTCCCATAACTCACGCCTTAGGATGAAGTCTTGATGTTCCGCGTTTCTGCCATCATCCCTGTTGTGTTCCTGTTTGCCGCGACGGCATTTGCAGAGATCCCCGTCTCAGGCGTTCGCGAACACGGTACGCTTCCGTGCGCAGTGAATGTGGTCGCTGACTTTCCCCGTGGCACGCGCGGCCTGGATCAAACCGCTGATACTCTACAGCGCGATGACAACGTGCCGCACTTTGTCTTCCGTTTTCCCGATGCCTTCGGCGACGACTTTCGCAATCAGCGCTTCCAGTCCCCCGCGTCCGCGCAGCTCATCGGCGCGCTCTTTGTTTTTCCCACCCGCCATGGAACGCAGTGGAGCAGCGGCGATCCCAGTCTGATCACGCTGGCATGGCCTTCCGGTTCCGATTCGCTGCCGGCAGCCGATCAGGTTTGGTTGCAGGATACGCTGGAATATGCCGAGTTCTCGTCGCATGTTTTCGAACTCGACTCCGTATGGCACGGGCAGCCGCAGCAGTTTGTCTTCGTGGATTTGACAGAGCATGGCGTTGCTCTCGATTCCGGCCAGTGGTTTCATCTCGGTTACTCGGCTATCTTCAACAGCCCGGATGATTCGCTCGCCGTGCTCTCGGACGACGGCAACCCCGAAACGTCGTGGGCCAGTGAGTACTACAACGGCTCCTTTGCGCTGATGCGCAGCGACTGGCGCGGCGTGAACTTCTTCATCCGCGCGATCATCGAGTTGCCCTCCGGCGTCCAAGTCTTGGAACCGGGAGCCGCACCACAAGATTTTCAACTACTCTCGGCTTACCCGAATCCCTTTAACGCGCAGACGACGATTGCATTCAGGGTGCCGACAACAGGAGACGTGCAGCTGGATGTCTTTGATGTTCTGGGCCGATGCGTCGCGTCACCGCTGTCCGGTTTTCAGAGTGCCGGAGTTCATCAATTCTCGCTGTCCGCCGAGAACTGGCCGTCCGGCATCTATCTTCTCCGTCTTCAATCGGCCTCACGGCAAGACCTGCTGAAAATCATTCTTGAGAAATAAGCGCATGCACCTGCCGACCGCTCACCACTTCGCTTCCCCCGCTTCGCTTTCTCGCTTTTCCAAGTGGCATCCGACCGAACTCATGGAGTGGGCCAAGTTTGGGTACGCCGGGGTGCGCTTCAATCTCGCCACGAGCGGCATCCCGCCGGTTCCAAGCCTCGCGGAGATTCCCGGCGGCCCCTATGCCCCTGTGCTGCACGGCACTAATTACGCCGGCCACGAAGGACTCAAGGCGACGCTTGCGAAACTGTATGCGGTTCAGCCGGAGAACATTCTGCTCGCGCAGGGCGCCAGCGAATGCAACTTCTTGATTGCCGGAGCCGCACTCGCCAATGGCGGCACGGCCATTGTCGAGACCCCATGCTATCAGCCCATCCTGCGCTCGATCGACGTCTTCGCCGACCGCATCCTTCGTCTTCCGCGCCGTGCCGAGCATCGCTATCAACCCGATCCGGATGAAGTGCGCGCTCTGCTGACTCCGGATACGAAGCTGGTCATGCTCACGAATCTGCACAACCCCACTCACACGTCATTGGACTCGGATCGTCTCGAGGCTATCGTTCAAGCCGCGAAGCAGGTGGGAGCCGAAGTCGTTTGCGATGAAGTCTATCTGCGCATGTATCAGCCCGATCACTGCCGGCATGGTCACGCCTTCGGCGCAGTCTCGACCAACAGCCTCGGCAAGACATGGGGCCTCGATTCCTTGCGTGTTGGCTGGTCCGTCGGTCCGGCCGAGTTGATTCATCGCGCTTATCGCCTGAATAATCTGCTCGGCGTGAATCAACCTTATCTGACCGAAGACCTCGCCTGTCAGATTCTGAATCAACCGGAAGCGGTCATGTGGCTCGACGATCGCGCCCGCCGCGCTGCCGAAGGAAAGAAGCTGTTTGACGGTTTCCTCCAGCGTTTGCCCGGATTACAGCAGATTCATCCCGACGGCGGCTTTTCAGCCTGCGTCCATTTGCCCGGCGGCGCCGATGACTTCGCATTCACCCAGCGCCTCATGGAAACGAAAAGCACCGTGGTCTTTCCGTGCAGCTTTCACGAGATGCCCGGCTTTGTCCGCGTGAGCTTTGGCGGCGATGCGGTGATGGTAGAGGAAGGCCTTCAGCGCCTTGCCGCGGCCATTGAGGAATTGCCATGAGAGCGGTCCTCGCGTTGACGCTCCTTCTGATAGCATGCGCAGGGTGTTTCGCCGGCACGATGCTGGAGCGGGCCTCACGCGATGTTATTGTGAAGTGGCGCACTCTGCCGTCGTCCCTTGATGCGGCGGATGTGCTGCCCGCCTATGCGTCGGAGATTTCCGAGGTGAAGCCTGCATTGCGAGGCGTGCCGCGTTCCGAATTCGGCTTGGATCGCATCGCCGTTATTTCACTCACCACCGGCGACGTGGTGGGCGATGTCGTGGAGACGCTGCGCCGCGATCCGCGCGTTGAGTACGCCGAACCGCGCCCGATTCGCCACACGCACGGGCGTCAAGCAAACGATCCGTGGCGCCGCGACCCGCTCGACGGCGTGCCCGACGATCCTTACTACGACATGCAGTGGGGGCTGCAGCAGATCGAAGCGGCCAGCGCGTGGAACGTCACTCGCGGAGATCCGAATACGGTCATCGCCGTGGTGGATGTTGGCATCTGGTTCGGCCATCCGGACTTGAACGGTCAGGGCTGGCAGAATGACGCCGAACTCAACGGCGTGCCCGGAGTGGATGACGATCATAACGGGTACACCGATGACGTCTTCGGCTATGATTTCGTGGACAATGACGGCGACCCGACTCCGGATCCGCTCGAAGCGGGAGAATCGCACGGCACTCACGTCGCCGGCATTGCTGCCGCCATCCGCAATAACGCGCGTGGCGGGTGCGGCGTCGCACCCGAGTGCCGCGTCATGGCTGTTCGCGCCGGCAGCAACAACTCCATTCCGTACGGTTACGAAGGCATCTATTACGCCAGCCGCAGCGGCGCCCGCGTCGTCAACTGCTCGTGGGGGGGGGATGGCGAGTCGGCTTATGAGCACGACATTCTCGATTACGTCGCCGCGCAAAATTGTATCGTTGTCGCCTCCGCCGGAAACAGCGCCACCTCGACTCCCAATTTCCCCGCCGCCATTGAAGGCGTGGTGAGCGTCGCCGCGACACGGCTTAGCGATCTCGCTGCGGGCTTTACGAATTATGGCCCCTGGGTGAAGGTTTCCGCTCCCGGAGTGGCAATTCTTTCCACGATGATTATGGGAACGGGCGTGCCGGCGTACGGCTCCTGGCAAGGCACAAGCATGGCTGCGCCGTTCGTCACTGGTGTCATTGCACTCGTCGCCAGCCGTTTTCCGCAACTGGACAATTACGCGATCATCGAGCGCGTCATCGGCAGCAGCGATCCGATTGACGCGGTGAATCCGAATCACGCCGAGGAGCTGGGCCTTGGCCGCGTCAATGCGTGGCGTGCTGTCGCCGATTCCGTCGTCGGTCTTCGGCTCGGTCAAGTGACGTACACGGAGGCATCGGGCAGCGGCGATGGCCGAGTACGCGCCGGTGAAAGTGCGAACATTCATGTCTCGGTGTACAACGATCTGGCTCCTGTGGACAATGTCTACGGCCGCATCTCCACTCCCGGCGACACCATCAGCGTAACTTCATCCACGTCGCTGTACGGAGATCTGCCGGTCGGCGGCCCCTTCTGGAATCAGGATCCTCCGTTCACGATTGAGATCCCGATAACGGTCACGAATGCGCGCATCCTGCCATTGACCATTGAGTGGCTGGATGGCATCCATCGCGTGGTGGGCCGCGCTACTACTCGCGTTTACCTCGACTCGACCTTTGTTGCCGTTAACAACGGCCGCATGAATCTCGGCTTCGCGGAGAATGGCTCTCTTGGCTACAGCGATTACGAGCGCAATCTTTACATTGGTCCCGGCCTGCGCATCGAAGGGCGTCCGACAAATGCTCTGTATCACGGCTCCTTTGTCGTGGCCGCCGACGGCATAGTCTCCGACAATCTGTATGGTAACGCCGATCTGACGCGCTTCGACTGGCTGGCCATGCCGGACAGCGTCGCGCATTTCGTGGCGAGTACGCGCGCGGAGATCGAGGCTCACACCACGTTTGAAGACACGCAGGCCGAACAGATGCTTTTCGCCCGCGTCAGCGCGGCCGCTCTCGCCTGGACCGCGCCTGAAGCGAATAGTTTCATCACGCTCGAGTACGAGGTCGTCAATCGCTCGATTAATCCGTGGACGGAGGCATATCTCGGCTTCATCATGGATTGGGATCTCGGCGCATCCTCCCGCAACCTCTCGCACTTCGACACGCTGTCACAGATCGCTTATGTGAGTCAGGTCGCGACCGGGCATCCGCTTGTCGGCATCACTCCGTTGAGTGGCGTGTGGCACACGTACTACGTGGTGAACAATCGCGCCGAGATTGACCCGCCTGCGGACTGGAGCGACTTTCGCAAATGGCAAATCCTCACCGGCGGCATCAACGCAAGTCCCACCGAACCGATGGATCTGAGTCACGTCGTGGACATCGGCCCGTTCACCGTCCCGGCCCACGACAGCTTGACCGCGGCATTTGCGATTGTGGCCGGAAATGATTTGATTGAGCTGCGCGCCGCCGCCGAGGCGGCCCGTGCGCATTTTGCTCTGCGCAAACTGCCGCCATCGCTGCCCCCGGCCGTCAAGCTGGCGCCGGGACTCTATCCGAATCCTCTGCCCGCCGGCAGCAATTTGCGGCTCGTCTTGCCGCAGGCGGCTCCCGCGACGTTGCGCTTTTACAACCTGCTCGGGCAGCTCGTAGCGGAAGTCTCGACGCCGCTTACTCCGGACGGACCTTTCATCATTGACCGCTCAGCTCTGAACGGCGCCAGCGGCTTGCTCATTTACCGTGTGGAATCCGCCGGAACGCAGTTTTCCGGCAAACTACTGCTGGTGAAATGACGGCGGCACAGAGGTTGCCTCTCATCAAATTTCGACTCGTACAAACTACACGCATGAGTATTTTCTGGTCATATCGGCGGTGGATCGGTTGTGTTTTCGCGCTGTGGCTGATGGTGGCCGCGGCCGGAGCGCAGCCGATGAACATCCAGGGCATCGGCCTGTCCGGCAACTCGACCTCGCTGGACACGTCGGCCGCATTCGGTGATACCGTATTCGCGGTCGTGAGCTTTAACCGCAATGTCGGCGTGATCGTCGGCGGTTTGGCGCTCGATCCCGATCACTTCAATGTGCTCACCATCCACTACTATTCGCAGAATATTCCTCAACAGGACCCGGTTGGCAGCGTATCCGAATTCGTAATCTTCGATGCGATGGTCATTGACACAGTCAATCAACCCAACACCATCCGCTTTCCGTTCGTGCTGACCAACCCGCCGCCGGTGCAGAGCCGCTCCTTGCAAGTGGAACTGGGCCTCTACGGATTCGACGAGAACCAGATTCTCTTCCTGACCGAACACCGCGCCAGCGAGGCGGAGGTCGGCGGCGTGCCCCCGGCCAATAATCCGGTGGATACGCTGCATACGACTTATCTGCATCTCCATGATGCGGCCACGTTGCCTCCGCAAATTTTCGTGCCGGCAGACGGCGCCGTTCTCGGAAGCAATTTCGAAGTGGTTTTCAATCTGCCGGAAGAGGCCGATTCCGGCTCGCTGTTTCTGTTGTTTTCCGATGTGGACTCGCCAATCCCCGAGTTGCCTCGTTTCGTTTATCTAAGTGATCCCTCTCCCGGTCCCGCACGTCTAATACAGCTGAATGCGGCAGCGCTGGACGCGTCGCGGGACGTGGACAGTGTGGAGGGACCGAATCAGCTCACACACCTGAAGAGCTATCGCATGGTGCTCTCATATCAGGATGTGGCTGGGAATCCCGCGGCGTCGGACACGGTTTTTCAGCTTCTGGTGGACACACGGACCGAAACGCCGGACCTGATTGAGCCGAACCAGCAATCTGAGTCCCCCAACAACGACATTCGGCTGCTGTTTTCGCTTCCAGAGCAGGCCAGCGTGGTTCAGTTCACGTTCGCGATTGACTCCTTGTCTCCGGTGCCCGATCTTGAGAGCCCGCACATTCTTACGCTCGCCTCACAGTTCGACAGTGCGGGGCTGCATCTGATATACCTCGACGGGCTGAACATCGGCACGAATAATCCGATCGTCATCAACAACAACCACGGCGCGATTGACGCCCTCGTCAGTCAGGCTCTCTACAGCGTAACCTTGTTCTACGCGGACACGGTAGGCAACGCTCCCGCTTTCGATACGAACACGCGCTACATGTTCCCCCGCGATCTGGCCACGATCCGGCCGGATATCCTTGCCCCGGTCACCGGCACGCATGAAGATGAGACCTTTTGGGTGCAGTTCTATATCCCGGAACAGGCCTATCCCGGCAGCGTGCGTTTGATATTCCGCGTGCAGGGGTCGTTCGATCCCGGATCACCACACACGTTGACGTTCGGAACACTTGTCGCTCCCGGCGTGCGCGGAATCATGCTCAACGCACAGCAGTTCAGATACTCCGATCTGGTGACCGATGTTTCCGGCCCGGGCACTCCCGACGAGAACAACACCCTCGTGCACAACTCGCGCTACCGTCTGGAGCTTTCCTATCGCGATTACCGCAATAATTCCGTTAGCGGCGATACGGTAAACACCGTCACCTTTGACATCGCCACGGAGACGCCGACGATTGTCGCTCCCGCTCCGGGCGATTCCTTGAGTCGTTTGGGCACGGATATTAGTTTCATTCTGCCGGAGATCGGACTTCCCGGCACCATCAAGGCGATCCTCACGCAGACCGGCGGGCCAGAGGAGGATCTTGGTTCCCCGCATACGCTGTTCGCCACATTCGGCACCGCCTTTGAACACCTTATCTCCTTGCAGCCCGTCGCGCTCGGCGCCTCGACGGGCATTGATTCGGTCCACAACGACGGATCCTTAACTCCGCTCGGCATCTATCGTCTCACCGTCGAGTATCAGGACACGCTCGGCAATCCTGCGGCGTCCGATGCGATTGAAGGCTTGCATTTCCCCAGTGGCGCAGCGGTGTTTGTCGAAGGGCACAACTACGGCAATCAATCGGCGAATCCCGGCGGCGAAAATCTTGTCTTCCTGCTCGGCGCGCGCACCTTTGCCGGCATCAGCGTTCTGCGCGGGTTGCAGTTCCTGAACGACGGCGATCTGATCCCAGCGGATCTGCTCGGCTCCAATTCGCGGTTGTGGGTCAGCGCTGACACCTTGTGGGACACCAACCTCGACACGTCCATTGCTACTCTGGGCAATTGGCTGGGCGGCGATCTCGTGTTCACCTCGTTTGCGCTGCCGCTTACGGAGAACGAGATCTACGTCTTCGTCACGCTCGCTTTCTCGACCGGCGCCGATCCGAATCACACGGTGAACCTCACGCTCTTGGGCCCGGAGTCTGTGGATTGCGGCGGCGATCCTGTCTATGCGCTCTCCTGGCCGATTGGACAGCGTGACGTTCCGCTGCCGGTGGAACTTCTCTCCTTCCAGACGCAGCAGGACACGGCGTTTGGCGCCTTGCGCGTCATCTGGCGCGTGGCGTCGGAGCTGAATAACGAAGGCTTCAATGTGCGTCGCCGCGCGGAGAATGAAGAAGAGTTTCACACGGTCGCGAGTTTCACCAACACGCCGTCGCTCGCCGGACGCGGGACGGCTCCAACGAGTGGGAGCTACAGCTACACCGACCGCGGACTCGCTCCCGGTCGTACCTATTACTATCAGCTTGAATCCGTATCCTCCGTGGGATTCGAAGCGCATCTGCTCGTCATGGAAGCCTCCGGTGTGCCGCGCATGCCGCCGAATGATTTTATCTTGAGCGACGCCTATCCGAATCCGTTTAATCAGGACGTGACGATTCAATATGTCGTGCCGTTCAGTGCCGAGGTCAATCTGCAGATTTTCGATGTCACCGGCCGTCCGGTTCGCACGCTCGTCCGCGCGCTCCTGCCACCCTCCGAATACAAAGCGCATTGGGACAGCCGCAGCGATCAAGGCATTCCGGTTTCCTCCGGTCTTTACTTCTACCGCTTCCGCGCCGGCGGCACCTTCGACCAAACCAAGAAGCTGCTGTTGATTCGATAATCGCACTCCGCGGCGGCATGGCTTGGCATTGATGACCAGCCTCCGCTCACAGCCTCACAATAAGGAGATTTCGACATGCTCATAATCGGGATTGTGATCAGTTTTCTGTTGGCGCATGTCTGCCAAGGAGACACACCTCCTCACATTGAGTGGCAAAAGACCTATGGTACCTCAAGCGATGATAAACTTGGGGCTGCCGTGCTTGACGGCAACGAAGATATATGGTTAGCCGGAGTTTCCGCACCCGAAACGGATTCGTGTTCATTGTATTGGCTAAGAGTAAGTCGCACAGGCATGCAGGTATTTACTAAGTCTCTCCGCAGTGGTTCAGACTCACGAATAACGGACGCTGCAATTACAGGCCAAGGAACATTATTTTGTGGCTATGCCTCAATGAAAACGGCCAATTATCAGGCTTTTCTATTACAAGTCTCCGAACTCGGGGATTCCTTATGGTACAGAGGCTTTCTCCGTCAGTTCCCAATACAAGCTTTTGGCCTAACTGTTATGAGGAACTCAGACATACTCCTTGTCGGATTCGATATGCCTACAGGTTACAATAAGAATGCGTATGTCTTTCGCGCAGACGCGAATGGTCAAGGGAAGTGGGGGAAAAGCGTTGGCAGTGATTCTCTAGAGCTTCTCCGTGCAGCATGTCAGACACAGGATGACGGGGCTGTAGTGGTTGGTTTATCCCAACGGCAGGACGTAAACGATGATGTTTATGTGTTACGAGTAGGTGAATCAGGAGACACTGTGTGGAGCAAGTGCATCGGCGGCCCGCAGCGCGACGCTGCCTGGTCTATTTGTGAGATTGGGTTTGACACGTTTTTAGTGGCAGGCGTCACCTCAAGTTATGGGTCGGGAGGACAAGATGGCTACGTCATCGCGATGAGCGGAGCTGGCGACACTCTGTGGACCCGTACCTACGGAGGCGTCCGAGATGACGGTTTCTACAAAGTTTTCGAGGCAAGGGCAGGACATTTCGTATTGTTGGGCTGGACAAAGTCCTTTGGCAAAGGCGACTATGACGGCTACGCCGTAGAAATTGATAGAAGCGGAGCCCAGATCTGGAGTCAAAACTACGGCGGCGACAAAGACGACTGGTTCATAGAGGGCTTCCAAAGCAAAGATGGGGCCTATTTTTTCGCCGGAACGACGGGTTCATTCGGCGCAAAGAAGACGGATTTTTGGCTTGTCTGCGGAAATGGAAAGTGATCTTGCTCGGGCCATGTGTCTTCATCGCTATTGTCTCACTGTTAGTTGTAAGCGTGGGTTGGACATAAACACAGCTTAGGTCCTTCACAGTCTAAACTCTTAAGGTCACGTTCATAAGTGTAGGCATTGCGTCTGTCACTCGCACCGCTCAGGATGTGACAACAACATGTCTGCGCTTAGAAGGCGACCCACCATCGTGCTTGCGTCACCAATGCAACTGTGGGAAAGGAATCAAGCCCGTTTTTGAGTGACTGTTTTTTGCTCACGCGGTAGTTTGAGCCAGCGACTCCGGCACGATGATCCACAAGCACCCGCAATTGATCGTCTCACCCGGCGGGCCGGAGGGGTCGCGTGGGTACATCAGTTTGATTCTTCCATCGTAGAGCCTGAACGGCTTGTCCACCGGCACCTGCTGCCCGTTCCGACATTCGGTCGAGATCTCGACTTCGTCGGACACATGCCCCATACTAAATCATCAAAGCGGCGACTCAATTGAGTCGCCGTTTCTCATTCTCGCTTCCATTCTCCCACAACATCGAGTCGTTGATACAAATACTCTGGTGCCGTGTTTTCCAGACTCACCTCGTCTCCCAAGAAATCCGCTCCGGCCGCGCGCAAAACATCTCGCACAAATTGCGCGCAATGCATTCCCTTTGCTCGATGCAGAATCGAATGATGCCGCATGTCATGCTTGAGAATCGCGATCCACGTTCCTGCTAACGCCGTCAAACTGAAGAAGTATCGCTCTTGCAGCAGCTCTTTGGCTCGCGCTCGCGCGAGTTGGTATTGCTCTTCTGTCAAATGCGGATCGAGCACGACCGCCTGATCCACGTGAGCACCCGACCACTTCACGACGGAATTGAGTTGCGGTCCATCCACCGGCTTACGGATCCCCAGCCACGGTACACTTGCGTCGCTCTCGGCAATCCACGGCGCGCCGTCACGCGATTCAATAAAGAGAAACGCGTGCACCCACGGCGATGGCTTGCCGTCCCGCGTGAGCCGCCTCTGCCCCCAATTGATCAGCTTCGCCGGCGCGAAGTCCAAGTGGAACAGCCCCACCCGTCCGGGCTGACCGTGTTCCATCCAAAACTCGAGAAGTGTAGCATTCATCATGAATCAAAGATAAGGAGACAAAACCCCCTTTTCAAGCCGCTTGTCAAGCGGTCAAGTGGGCTTGACATTGCCTTAACGCTTACGTAAATTGAACTGATTCGCCTCTACACTACCAACTTTGAGTGGCACCTATTCGCACCGACGTCCTGATTATCGGTTCCGGCATCGCCGGCCTGAGCCTGGCGCTCAAAGCCTCGCGTTATGCCGATGTGATTCTCGTCACGAAGAAAAGCTCCGCCGAGTCCGCGACCAACTGGGCGCAGGGCGGGATCGCGGCCGTGACCGCGCGCGATGACGATTTTCGCCTGCACATCGAGGATACGATGCGCACCGGCGCGGACCTCTGCAAACAGGACGCGGTCAAGCTCATCGTCGAATCCGCGCCCGATCGCATTCAGGAGCTGATGGACCTCGGCGTGCGCTTTACGAAAAATGAAGGCGAACTCGCGTTGGGGCGAGAGGGCGGCCACAGCCGCAGCCGTATTCTGCATCATCGTGACCGCACCGGAATGGAGATCGAATCGGTGCTGCTGCGTGAAGCGCGCGAGACCGGCCGCTTGCAGGTGCTCGAACATCATTTGATGATTGACCTGCTGATTGTTCCGCATCCGCGGCTCAAGCGAGCATCCGATCGCCCCTCGCGTTGTTTCGGCGCGTACGTGCTCGACGCGCGGCAGGACGTGATCAAAGCGATCACCGCCAAAGCCGTGATTCTCGCTACCGGCGGCTCCGGCATGGTCTATCTGCACACCACGAATCCTTCGATCGCCACCGGCGACGGCGTGGTGGCGGCGTATCGCGCGGGAGCGGCCGTGGGCAATCTCGAGTTCTTCCAATTTCATCCCACCACGTTTTACGAACCGGACGGGCGCGGCGACTCGCGCGATCTGATTACCGAGGCTTTGCGCGGAGCGGGCGCGAAACTGCGCACGCTCGACGGCCAGCCGTTCATGCATCGTTACGATGTGCGTGACGAACTCGCGCCGCGTGACATCGTGGCCCGCGCGATTGACGCGGAGATGAAGAAGCGCGGCGATCCGTCGGTGCTGCTCGATTGCACGCACATCGCGGCGGCTACGCTCAAGAAGCAGTTTCCGAACATTGACGAGATCTGCCGCAAACACGGGCTCGATTTCACGAAGGAGCCGATTCCCGTCGTGCCCGCGGCGCACTACCAATGCGGCGGAGTGGTGACGGATCTCTTCGCGCGCACCACGCTGCCGGGACTTTTCGCGGTCGGCGAAGTCGCGATGACCGGCGTGCACGGCGCGAACCGGCTCGCTTCAAACTCATTGCTTGAGGCCGTCGTTTTTGCGCATCAGGCCGCGATCAGTTGTGCAGAGTGGCTAAAAGAAGCCCCTCCGCCGCCACTCGCGGAAGAGTGGTCGGCAGAGGGGACCGTAAATCAGGAAGAGTGGGTCTTGGTCGAGCACAACCGCGATGAGCTGCGCAAGACGATGTGGGATTATGTCGGGATCGTGCGCTCGCTGTTTCGGTTGGCGCGCGCGCAGCGGCGGATGGATTTGTTACTCGGCGAGGTGCAGGAATTCTATCGCCGCTCGCGGATCAATGCTCCGTTGGTCGAGCTGCGCAATCTCGTGATCCTCGCGGATCTGATTATCAAATCCGCGTCCTCGCGGCGGGAGAGCCGCGGCCTGCATTTTATGAGCGATTTCCCTCAACCGGACGCTCAACAGCCGCCGCGGGATACGGTAATGACGACGGCGCATCCCACCCATTCGACTTCCTCATGGTGAGTTTGTCGCCCACTAACAGAGCCGCGCCGACAAACAGAAACACCACTCCGATTCCTAACATGTCATGATCGCCGCCGGACTCCGCGGCGTCAATCCAGCCGTAGACGACGAGTCCCAAGCCGATCGCGGCGAACACCAATCCTCTCACGTAGGGCCGGCGGCGCGGAATGCGTTCGAGATAATCCACCGGAATCGGCAAGCCCTTCTCGATCGCCAGCATGCGTTCCTGATGCAGCATCTGATTGCGCTGATTGCGCGCGCGGATCTGTGCCAGCACGATCACCAAGACCACCACCAGCGAGCCAGACACGGCCGTAAATCCGATAACGAGCGCCAAAATCCCTTCATCCATAATCATCTCCTTCTGTTTTTCCCCCTACTTCAGTAGGGGGATCAAGGGGGTCGGGGTTGGGGGGTAATCGGGCGAGCCTCTCCGTCACGGCGGGGAGAGCGACGGCAGCCACACCCGAACCAGCTACATACTACTCGTCAGAACCGTTCCCAACAGTCGGATTTGGGCTTTCGGCTTCATCCTTCATCCTTCATCCTTCCGCCTTCATCCTTTCGACGGGGGCGGTTCTGCTTCCCTTCTGTAGTGTAGGAGATGAGGATCAAAGAACTTGTTGCAGAAGATTCGACCCCTATCCCCAGCCCTTTCCCCACCCCCTTTGTGTTTCCCCCACAGAGTAGGGGAAAAAGAGAGAAAGGGAGGAGACAGTTGCTGGGCGGGGTCCTCATCCAACGTAGCCGGACGGTCAGAAGCGCTCTAACCTCTTGTGTTTGAACATAGGTTTCATTAATTTGAATTGTCCCTGCTGATGGAGCGCTACAAAATAGAGTTAAGCTATGGAAAAACAAATTATAAAGAGACTCCTCAAGAACTTCGAGGAACATGCTCACGTCGAAGCGGGAGTCGAGTTTTGGTATGCACGGGAACTGCAAGTCTTGTTAGGTTACGATGAATGGCGGAACTTTGAAAAGATTGTAATCAAGGCAAAAACAGCATGTAAGAATGCTAAACAAGACATGCTAAACCATTTTGTTGACGTCAGCAAAATGGTGGACATAGGTTCAAGCGTCCAGCGCGATATTTCGGATATTGTGCTCACAAGGTATGCTTGCTACCTGATCGCCCAGAACGGTGATCCACGCAAGGACGAAATCGCGTTTGCCATGACGTACTTTGCGCTGCAGACGCGGAAACAGGAATTGGTTGAGGAGCGGCTGGGGCAATGGGAACGTTTGCAGGCGAGAGAGAAGCTGGTAGTGTCCGACAAAACGCTTTCGGGAATCATGTTCGAGCGCGGGGTGGACAATCAAGGCTTCGGGCGAATCAAGAGCAAGGGTGACAGCGCGTTGTTCGGAGGTTACAGCACGTTGGAAATGAAGGAACGGCTCGGCGTTCCGGAGAGCAGGCCGCTGGCGGATTTCCTGCCGGGAGTGACGATCAAGGCCAAAGACCTCGCCAACGAAATTACGAGTCACAATCTGAAGAAAGACAAGTCCCTGCGCGGAGAGGAGCCGATCACGCATGAACACGTGCGGACGAACAAGAACATGCGCGACATGCTGGCCAAGAGCGGAATACGCCCCGAGCATCTGCCACCCGAAGAAGACCTCAAGAAAATAGAGCGCAAGCTGAAATCGGAAGACAAGAAGCTGCCGAAGGCGGTGAAGAAGTTGAAGGGGGAATGACGGGGCATGTGAGGACACATGCCGCCTTGAGAATTAAATTGAATAGTTCTTCGACAAGAAGGCGCTAATGAAGATGATGGGCTATCAGCAGCAGATCTTCCCTGGGGTATTGGGCTTGGTGGGGATGAACCTGACGCGGTTGTTCGTGGACATATCAACTCAGCACGCCCTCTACCACCGTGTGTCGCTTGTCCTCTTCGTGGTCTTGTTTATTATTGGCGTCTTCTGGTCGCGGCGGCTGTGGAAGGGAGAGCAGGAGATGGACGGGGATCCTCGTCGGGAGGACTGAATCAATAAGGGGCATCCATTCACTTCGTTCAGGACAAGTTGTGAAGACACATGCCGCCGGGAGAAGGAATTGTAGACAAAAAACCGACAATACGGAGAGAAAAGATGAACAGAACGATGACGATAACGGAGGCCAAGCAGGCCTTATCCACCTTGCCGGAGAAGCTCTCGAAGCGGAAGCGGGCTTTGGCGGTGACTCGCGGCGGGAAGCGCGTGTTGGCCGTGATGCCCTGGGATGATTATGAGGCCATTGTGGAAACGCTGGAGATTTTGAGTGACGAACGCATGATGGCATCCATCCGGCGCGGAAGGAAGCAGGCGGAGAAGGGGCAATTGCTAAGTGGAAATCAACTCCGGCGCGCGCTGAAACTGTGAAGAAGCAAAGCGACTGATCCGGAGCGGAAAGACCGAGCCGTCGTAAGATATGGACTCGAACAATGTCTGGACGACGGCGACGGAAGCGGTGCCGACTCTGATTCGGCGGATCGAGCCGCTGGTGCCGCCGGAGGAAAGCCTCGAGTGAATCGAGCGCAAGATGAAATCGGAAGACAAGAAATTGCCGAAGGTGGTGAAGGGGTTGAAGGGGGAATAGGAACGATTAAGGAGTCTCATGACGAACTCAGAACCGCGTATACCGCTGGATCGCGGCAAGATCAAAGCATTCAGCGCAAAATGGAAAATCATAGAATTCTCGCTTTTCGGGTCCGTGCTCACAGATGAGTTTCGGCCGGATAGTGACGTGGATGTGCTCGTAAAGTTCTCTGACGACGCGGACTGGAGCATGTTTGATCTGGTGCACATGGAAGACGAACTCCGAGTCATCTTCGGTCGGGACGTGGACCTCGTTCTGCGTCGGACCATCGAGCAGAGTGAAAACCCTTTTCGGCGGAGAATGATTCTGTCCAACGCGCGGAGCGTTTATGTCTCTGGATGACGTCTTCGTTTACGACATCATAACGGCGGCGCGAAAGATCGTACGGATTACCAAGGGTCTTACTCAAGGCTCATTCATCGCAGACGAGACGGTGCCGGATTCGGTCATCCGGCAAATTACGATTATCGCAGAAGCCGCAAAACGCTTGTCGGAATCGTTCAAAGAAACGCATGACGCCGTGCCGTGGCACGAAATGCGGGGAATGCGCAATCGCTTGATCCACGATTACAAACGTATTGACTTTCGCGAAGTGTGGAAGACGGTGCAGGAGGACATTCCCAAGTTGATTCGCCTGATCGAGCCGCTGGTGCCGCCGGAGGAAAGCCTCGAGTAAATTGAGCGCAAGATGAAATCGGAAGACAAGAAGCTGCCGAAGGCGGTGAAGAAGTTGAAGGGGGAATAACGAGGCATGCGAAGATACAGGCCGCAGTTTGATAAAATCCTTGTCCTTCCTTATCTTGCAACATCTTCCGTAGTGCCGCGTCCTCGAACGAAGTGAAGGACTATGCGCTCTGATCATCTCACAAATCATGGAAACCACAGTGTCTGACCTTACGGCAATTCAGCGAGCTGTTTCGCAGCAGATTGAGCTTTCCAGGAAGAAGCTGTTAGACCTGAGCCTCCGCAATCGGCTTCTGGCGTATCGTCCTGCTAAACAACGTTCACTTCTAATTACCGACGAGCTCGCGCGAGAGGTATTCGACACACTTGTTCTTCAGGGCAGGGCGATGGGCTTTAGAGCGAGCCAAATGACACGGAATCAAGATAACTTGTCCTTTGAGGATGACGAAATAATTGAAGAATCCGAAAAGATCGCGTGGCAACTGCCGGACAATGAAGCTGTCGCGCAACATCACACGGATCGACACCTCCAAACAACGCTTCAGCCCGAACAGCTTCAAAAACGGCTACATAGAGTTGAATCAGAAGCTCGCTCGTTCTTTGAAGAACAAGGTTACTCCATTCTTTATTTAGCGCTTGGTTTTCTTAACTGGACAGAAGCAGAATCCAGCAACGAGGTTCACCGAGCTCCTTTAATCCTCATACCAGTAAAATTAAGTCGCGCGGGAGTTGCATCCGCCTATAGGCTCGCATGGACAGGTGATGAGATTGCTACAAACATCTCGTTACAGGAGGAACTCAAGAAACAGTACGTCAGTTTCCCGCACTTTGAAACGCCCGAGGAAAAGGACGGGATTGATGACTATTACAACACGGTCTCTCAGACAGTTAAGCCGAAAAAAGAGTGGTCTGTCACCGCTGAAATCTATTTGGATTTTTTCAGCTTTACAAAGTTTGTGATGTGGAAAGATCTTGAACATTCCAACTGGCCTGAGAAGCAGAAGCCGTATGATCAAACACTGCTGCACGAACTCTATGGACAAAGCTATCCAAAGTCCTCAATCAATCCCATAACAGAGGCCCAGATAGATGAAAAGCTTAAGGCACGCGACCTCCACCATGTGCGCGATGCGGATCCGTCTCAGATTTGCGTCCTCGAAGCCATTAAGGCTGGCCAGAATCTCGTTGTCCAGGGTCCACCAGGAACTGGCAAGTCACAGACGATAGTCAACGCAATAGCCGAACTCCTTGGGGCTGGAAAGAGGGTATTGTTTGTCAGCGAAAAAATGGCAGCCCTTAATGTAGTGCTAGATCGCCTTCGAGAATCTGGCATCGACCGCTATTGTCTTGCTCTCCACAGCCGAAACACCAATAAGTTGGAACTCATGAAGGAACTTCGGCGCGCATTTGAGTACAATGTGGGTCCGACAGGAGCAGATCTCTACCACTATCAGGAACACGAGAACCTAAAGTTGGAACTGAATCGGTTGGCTGAAATACTGCGCACGCCGTTCGGGAAAATTCAGTGGACACCTTATAAGCTTGTTGGAATCGTGGAAACTACATGGCGTCATTTTGAAAAGGCAGGTTCCTCAGTCCCTGAAATGTTGATCACATCGCCTTCGGAAGTGGACTTTGATGCTTGGGATGCAGCGCGCCGCCACTTGGTCCAGCTGGTACAATTGATGGGGTTGATTTGGCCTGTCGCAAAACATCCTTGGCGGCTGACATGTCCCCCTCTCATTCTTCCAGGTGATGAAAAGCATGTTGTGGACAGCCTTACGCGCTGTTTGAATCTTCACGTTAAGGTGGTTAAGGAGATGCAATCGCTCGCCGGGATTAGTGGTTTAACAATTCCCCGTACTCTCAATGAAATACAGAGCGCCTTGGCCGCTGCCGAAATTGTTGCCCAGTCGGAACCTAACGACCCAGAAGTGCTTATGAACGCAGAATGGATACAGCCTAATGAGCAAGCTTATCATCTAATTCAGGATCTTCACAGTTATCAGGTTTTGAGAAGACAGGTTGATGCTCTTTATAAAGATGAGTCCTTATCTGCAGTTTCCAGACAAGATCTTTACGAGATGCGCCTACTGTATCACAAATGGTACCGCTATCTTGTCGCCGGTTTTTGGCGCAAACGATCTTTTTTGCGGGGTTTGTACTTGATGAAAGCGCCGCGAATGACAAATGCTCTAATCGAGCACTTGGAAATCCTAGTTGAAGCCGTAGAAGTTCAGCAACAACTTCAAGCAAACGACTCACTCGGGAAGACACTGTTTGGAAGACATTGGCATGGGGAACAGAGCAATCCAACTCAATTACAACGGTTTGCCGACTGGGTTGTGCTATTTTGGAACGAGGCTATAAATTCCGTACTTACTTATGATGCAACCATCATCGTTGAGAAGGGTGCTCCGACTGAGGAGATCCGCGCAGCTAAATTACGCGTCGAGCAACTCACCACCCAATATGCCGAAGAGATTGCTCGGTTAGACGCGCAAATTCATGTGGACTGGGTAGGACAGCTTGGAACGGAAATCCAAGAAGCAGATCTGAGCAAATTGCGATCACAGTTCAGGAATTGGCTCCGTCACGCCGACCACCTGCGAAATTGGGCCCAGTACGTGACATTGCGTGACTCACAGCCTGATTTGATTTCGCAGAATGTAATCCAAGCCGTGGAAGACGGTCGCATCCGGTCTACACAGGATGTCCTTCCCTCCCTTCATGGAGGCTTTGCTGACGCCATGCTACGATATGCAATTGGGAAGAATGATACCCTGCACAAGTTCGCCGGTGTTCTTCACGAGCAGAGCATTCGGGATTTCGTCAAGCTTGAAAAGGACATACTAAGGCTCAATGGAACGCGGTTGGCATCTCAATTGTCGAATCGAGTTCCGGAAATGGCCAATCGCTTGCCCAAGGAATCACCCCTTTGGCGTCTGCGACACCAAATGAGTCTCCAGCGGCGCCACATGCCTATTCGGAAGTTGCTGCATGAGACTGGGGAGTTGGTTCAGCAATTGAAGCCATGCTTCATGATGAGCCCTCTTTCCGTTGCTCAGTTCTTGGAGCCCGGAAATTTGACGTTCGATACGGTGATCTTCGATGAAGCAAGTCAAGTTCGCACAGAAGACGCTCTTGGTGCCATCTTGCGAGGGCGACAAGTCGTCATCATGGGGGATAAAATGCAACTGCCGCCGACCAGCTTCTTTGACAAGTTTGCCAGCGATGAAAATTTGGACGAGGATGTTGAGGAACGTGTGGAAACTTCCGAAAAGAACGAAAGCATACTCGAACGCGCCGAAACGCCTTGGCCCGGGCGCATGCTGACATGGCATTATCGTAGCCGCCATGAGTCTTTAATTCAATTTTCCAATAGCGAATTCTATAAGAATCAGTTGCAGGTCTTCCCTTCCCCTCGTTCAGACGACAAGTCACTGGGACTCAAGTTGATTCATATTCCCGAATCTGTTTACGATCGCGGAAATTCGCGGACCAATAGAATTGAAGCTACGCACATAGCTGAAGCTGTCATGGATCATTTTCGGCAGCGCCCCGACAAAAGTTTGGGCGTTGGAGCATTTAGCGCTGCACAAGAGCGAGCAATCACCGACGCCCTGGAATTACAGCGCAAACAACATCCAGATCTTGAAGAGTATTTCCGCGACGACAGACCTGAGAAATTCTTCGTAAAAAACCTTGAGACCATCCAAGGTGATGAACGCGACGTTATTTTCATAAGTGTCGGATTCGGACGCGATGCCAATGGAGAAATCAAGAAACAATTTGGCCCGCTCATCATCTCGGGTGGAGAACGTAGACTCAATGTTCTGATAACACGCGCGAAGGAGCATTGCGTTGTTTTCACCAACTTTCTTGCAGAAGATCTGGAAATCTCGAAGCAGGAATCAAAAGGAGTTGAGAAGTTGCGGGCGTTTTTGTACTTCGCAAAGAATCGAACTTTGCCCGTCATCACTGCCGGCTTGGAGGAATCTGATTCACAATTTGAAGAGGCAGTTCATGATTTTCTATCGTACAGCGGCTATAAGGTGAACAAGCAAATCGGGTGCGCCAAGTACAGGATAGACCTTGCCGTAGTTCACCCCAAGGAACCCGGAAGGTACGTAATCGGAATAGAATGTGATGGCGCTATGTACCACTCCTCACGGGTAGCTCGCGAGCGCGACCGGCTTCGACAGCAGATCCTCGAGAATCTTGGCTGGAAATTACACCGAATCTGGTCTACCGACTGGTATCGTAGTCGAGAAGACACACGAAAGCGACTTCTCCGGGCTATCGAAACCGCACTCTTATCATAGGACACCGGCCATTCTCGCCCCCTGGTCGAGGCCACCCCTCTTCTCTTTTCTTTCTGACTCGGATTTCGGATTTTGATTTTTCTTACTTTAACGTTCCTGCCCCCACTTGACTTTTTGAACATTTGTTTGTATATTAGATCAGCAAAGAAAACAGCCACATATCGTCTGGCCGCACAAATACCGAAATAGTCATCAATTCCAGCCGAAAAGCGCCGCCAACCACCCCAAAACCCCCAATAACCCCCCGTTTTTTCGCTCTTTTTCAGCGTTTCAGTTCTTCAGTATTTCAGCATTTTCATAGAGTAAGGCCGATTTCGTTCCGCACAAAACACATTTTAATTCTTCCCCTACGCAGTGGGGGAAATTAGATGGGGGGACGAGGATTCCGGGCGGGTGAGGCACCCGCCTCGGCGAGCACGAGGCGGTTCGACGAGCGGCAACATTTCAGCTCATCCAATCGTCTATCCTTGTGAGCCACTGCCCTTCTCCCCCAAATCTTGATTTGGGGGACCAAGGGGGTTAGAACCTGAATTGCGGAGAGACTCAGGGAGTCATGCACCCCACGGATGCGGAAATGCTGTGGCGGCTTTGGCGCGGCGACGCGCAGGCGTTCGCCGAACTGGTTGACCAGTACAAAGCCATGGTGGTCAACCTTGCCGCACGCATGACCGGCAACACGGATTCGGCGGAAGACATCGCGCAGGAAGTGTTCCTGAGAGTGTGGAAAGGGCTGCCCGCCTTTCGCGGTGAATGCAAGCTGAGCACGTGGATCTACCGGATCGCGCTCAATCTTTGCATCGCGGAAAGCAAGACGGCGCGCGGACGAGCGCAGCATCTGTCCGTAGATGAGCCGGGAGTTGAACGTATGGCGCACCTCAGCGACAGCGACAATCCGTACGCCGAAGAGGTGATCCTGAAGGAGCGGATGACCGCGCTGATCACGCAAATGCCGGCGAAGTACCGGGCGGCGGTCTCGATGTATTATTTGAAAGAGCTGTCCTATCTGGAAATCGCGGACGTGATGCAGGTGCCGATCGGAACGGTGAAGAGCTATTTGTTCCGGGGCAAGGCGTGGCTGCGCGAACGGCTGTTAGGACAGCGTTTGGCGAAAGAGGATCAACTATGAATTTGACCGACGAAAAACTCGAATCGCTGCTGACGACACAACGTTGGATTGAGCCGAGTCCTGACTTTACGGCGAATGTGATGCATCACGTAGCGATGGAGCGCGCGCGCCAAACATCGCCAAGAGTCGAGACCCGCCGCGCGGCATGGACGGATCGCCTGCTCACCGCGACTCCGATTGCAGCAGTGGTCGGGGTGCTGGGATATCACAGTCGCACCTTGGGAACGCTGGCATTGGAGTATCTCAAAGACGCCGGCCTGTGGCTGAATGCTACGACGGGATGGTCGGTCTTTGCCACGAACCCAATGGTAATCCTTGGACTGGTGGCTCCGTTAATGGCGGGAGCGGTGGCGTCCTGCGCCCTCTCTGGCCGCTGCCGGCTGACCTCTGCATAGCCATTTTCATAGGTAATTGCCACCAAGGGGCTGCCGGAACGGGCGGCTCCTTTTTGTCATACTTAGGTCAGTTTGGGAATCTGGACCCATTCTGCACTATTATCGAGGTCAATGCCTCTCCGGAAGAATTCGGATTTTATGGACTTGCCAGAATTAATCAAAATCAACTGCAGATTGTGCATGCTTTGCAGAGTTTGCACAGGATGAAATCAAAGTGCTTGTTGATTTTTATGGATTTACGGTTCATAAAGAGGCAAAAAATCTCGGAACAGATGTTGCCATAACGATCATAGTTAAGTCTCGGAACTGTCTGCATTGGAGAGATTTAGCACTTGAAATTGTGCTCAACTCATCGTAACTTTTTGCCTGTCAAGTTTCTGAAAGTTTGAACCGGTTGAAGCGCCCGCCGAAAAGGTGCGCAAGTCCCAGCAAAGGAGAGAATATGCTCAGCAGATGTCAACGCCGGGCAAATCGGAAGGGTTTCACGTTAATTGAAATCCTCATCGTGGTGGTGATCGTAGCGATTCTGGCGGCGATTTCGGTGCCGATTTACGTGGAATACGTGAAGAGCGCACGCGCCTCGGACGCGAAGACCTCCATCAGCGCGATTTGGCAGGGCGCACAGGTGTTCTATCAGGACAAGGGCGAGTGGCCAGCGACGGTTGAAGAGCTGGAACAGGAGAAGTATCTGGAATTGCAGACCGCGACGCGTTTGCAGTGGACGTTTCAGATTGTGGGCGCGCCCCCGATCACGATTTCGGCGACCTCGACCGAGCAGATGCGCGGTGGTGCCGGTCATACCGTGAACTACAACATCCAGGACGGTTCGTGGACAGGCTATGGTCTGCCGCAGGATGAAGGCGAAGGCGGTTGATAACTTTGGGGCGGACAGGTGAGTAGCGTCATATCAGGAAACGGTACATTAACATCAGAGAAGGATTCGATCGTGTCCGAGGTTGCGACAGCGAAACGATTGGATATCTTTGACCTGCTAAGGTTCGCCGTAGATCAGGGAGCGTCGGATCTACACCTTTCGACAGGCTCGATTCCGATGATCCGGGTTCACGGCCGGATGCGTAAATTGAACTTACCGCATATGGATTTAGATACCATGACTCACGTCGTGCGGTCGGTTTTGAACCGGGACCAGCTCGAGCGATTCGAGGAGATGAAGGAAATTGACTTCTCGGCGAAGCTCGAAGACATCGCGCGGTTCCGTGTCAACGTGTTCCAGCAGATCAACGGGTTGGGTGCCGTGTTCCGGACGATTCCGGCAGAGATCCGTTCCTTTGAGGAACTGGGTTTGCCGGAGGTGATGCGGGACCTGGCGAATCGGGATCGCGGGCTGGTGCTGTTGACCGGTCCGACCGGTTCGGGCAAGACGACCACGCTGGCGACGATGATTGACTGGATCAACGAGTACAAGGAGCTTCACATCATCACGATTGAAGATCCGGTCGAGTTCTTTCACGACTCCAAGAATTGCATGATCAACCAGCGCGAGCTGGGCGCCAACACGCACTCGTTCGCCAATGCGTTGCGCGCGGCCTTGCGTGAGGACCCGGACGTGATTCTGGTCGGTGAAATGCGCGATTTGGAGACGATTTCACTCGCCCTCACCGCGGCGGAGACCGGTCACTTGGTATTAGCGACGCTGCACACGTCGAGCGCGGCGAAGACGATTGACCGTATTATTGACATCTTCCCGGCGGCGCAGAAGACGCAGGTTCGTTCGATGCTGGCGGAGTCTTTGGAAGCTGTGGTGGCGCAGAAGCTGCTGCCGAAGAAGGATGGCCTGGGTCGCGTCGTGGCTTCGGAGGTCATGGTGGCGACGACGGCGATTCGCAACCTGATTCGCGAGGACAAGATCTACCAGATCCCTTCGATGATTCAGGCGGGCGGCAAGGCCGGTATGCAGAGCCTGGATCAGGATCTGATGCGGTTGCTGCACAAGGGGCAGATTTCGCGCGAGACGGCGGCGCACGTGGCCGAGAATCCGAAGCTGTTCGAAGTCAATTTGGCGGAGTAGGCTATTTCCGGCCGGGTTGCGACCAACACCCCGGAGGGTGTTGGCTAGTATGGTAGAGTTTTGGCGGAGCGGCTGCGCACGACCAAGCTTGACAGGCAGGGAGAGGCAGCCGAGCCGCAGGTGCCAGGGTAACGACAGAAGATCACCGGAATGCACGATCAGTGCTTACTGATCGCCTTAGTGGTCGAGATGGCCGCTTAGGCAATAAGGAAGCGCACGTGTGAACGCGCAGTAGGTGAACCACTCAGGAGGCGGCTCATGACACGACGCAGAAAGTGGCAGAGCGGAAACGCGGATCTGGTATCCGTGGCCGTCGGCATGGTGATTCTGTCCATCGCCGTTACCGGCACAGCAGCCGCGATGATTTATGGCCGCGACATTTTGACGCGGCAGGAGCATTATAAGGCGGTAGCCTATTTGCTCCGGGGAGAGATGGAGAAGAAGCAGTGGGAATTGGTGAGCATTCTCGAGACTACGAATGTCGCGGCTCGAGCGGGCACCGTGAGCACTGTGAATCTCAACTTACCGACCGAACGCGGTCGAGGCAATCAGGTGACCACGGTCACCCTCATTCAACGGCCGATTGAGTTGCATTTGGATGCCAATGATGATCCGGACTTTTACTACCTCACCATTGACGCCCGATGGACCGAACCCGACTTGGCAGGCGGCAACGACCTGAATTTGCAGCAACGCATGCTGACCTTCACGACGGCCGTCGCCGTGCGCACGTAAGGCAGGGACCATCCCATGCAACCAACCATTCAATCAAGAAGGAATGAGGAGCCGGCGATGAGCAAGACAACAGCACTCATCCGGAGGCCCGGACGCGGCCTTCGAGGTCAGGGTGGATTTACGCTGGTATCCCTGGTGATCGGCACGATCATCGGGGGAGTGGTGATGACGGGCGCGTGGCTGGCGTACGCGAACATGCAGAGCGAAATGCATGTGTTGAACGCGGATCGCCAGATGGACCAATACGCGCACTCGGCATTCCAGGAAATGACGAACGTTTGCAGCTGGAGTTGGGCCGGGGTTCAGGTTCAGGGCGGCACGGCGCATCCACGATGGAAATTTCTGGCAAAGGATTTTGTACAGGAATACGGGACGCGGCTGAAGTACACGCCGGACCAGGAAGGGTTCATCACCCTGAGCTACGGCGCGAACGAGGGGATTCTGATCAATAATCAGCCCCCGACATGGGCCGTAGACCGCTATCGCAACATGTATGTGTGGAGCGGGCAAAATCCGCGAACCGGCGAGATTCGGGTGATGGACCGGCGCGACCGGATGACCATCGAGGGTATGTCCATGGATTATGCGAACTCGATCTGGATTCCGCACTCGCAGCAGGACTCGACGTTGCGCAAAGGGGCGGTTATGGTGAGCATGACGCTGCAATACCGCTACCGTTCGAACGCGGGGTTCGGGCTTTATCCGCGCGATTACGTGCATGAGCGGACCTATGCCACCCAGATGTACATGCGGAACTGGGACAGCGATATCAACGACTTCCGCAAGGGCGGCGGTCTGTAGACCAGAGAAATGTCCCGTCGCGCCGGTGCGACAACTATGATGCACCGGCGCGACGCACGCATAATCGGGTTTTTATCTGGAGCAATCCACACCCTGAAGACACCGGTCCGGTTGTGACCGCGGTTGCAGGTTCGGTGACATCGGATGAGACTCAAAGGCGGCTCGACAGAGAGCACGCCGCCATGGTTGCCAGAAGCATGGCGGCGAGGGCTTTGTCCAACGGGCAGCCTTCACGAGTAACAATCCGAACAATCATTCGAGCGTGTGAAGCGCAGTTGAATCACCGGCAAGGGAGAGGCACTATGATCAGCCAGCTTGCTCAGAGACCCAGACACACTGAAGGTGGTTACATCCTAATCACGGCAATGGCTTTGGTGGCCGTGTTGTTAGGCGTCGGCCTGGCGTTTATGCGCTGGTCCACGGACGAAGCGGTCCAGTCCCGTCAGGTATCGGGCGCGATGCAGGCCTATTATTTAGGCCAGATGGGCGTGGTGGAGAACGGATTCGCGTGGCTGAAATTGCGGCAGGCAAGCGACCTGCCGATCGGCGAAATCGTGTTGCCGGGCCGCACCGTTCCGGGCATTGGGCTATACAAGGATGTGACGATTATTCCGATCGCCGGTCAGACGGGCGGCGATTTCTGGACGCAGAACCGAACCTACCGGATTTCAGCAGTCGGAGTCGCGAACGTGCCGTTCTACAACGGCGGTTTCTCGGAAACGAAGGCGATCAAGCGAAAAGCGGTACTTTACGTGTCCGTGCGGAATTTCGCCGACTACATGTACCTCTCGAACTATGAGCGGACGAACTTCGGCGACCAGATCAAGTTTTGGAGCGAGGACACGCTGAACGGTCGCGTACACTCGAACGACACGATCGCGATCATGGGGCGTCCGGTGTTCTATGACGTCGTGACGACGCACGCGCCGGAGTTCTGGGAGGGTGTCGGTTACAACCCCGAGTTCCACATTCCGCCGATTTTCCGGGCGCCGATTGTGCAGATTCCCGAATTCGCCGAAAATTTGCGGACGTTTGCCACGAACTACTATGCTCCGGGCAATAACAAGCAGATGCGGATCCGGATCATTGGCGCGCTGGCCGACGTGTGGACGTGGGATCTGGGTGTAGCGTTCGACTCTACGGAAGCACAACACGATCAGATTCCGCTGGGCGGCAGCGACAAGTGCATTTTTACGGAAACGCCGTTGGAATTCTGGGGTTTTGACATAACGGGCTCCGTGACCGTTGGTTCGGCGCAGCTCGTTCGCTTGATGGACGATGTGCGGGTAGGCGGCGGGACTTCCGGGACACCGGAATACCGGGTTTTGTCGAGCAACACGAACTACGTCGGCATCGTCAGCGAAGGCCAGGTCAAGATCGCCAACACCCCGGCGAACGGGCGTGAGAATTCGAACGGCGCAGGTTTCTCTCAGGGCAATCCAGCTTTGACCGACATTGTCATCAATGCCGCTATCGTCGCCCTTGGCGAGAGCTTTACGTTCGAGCAGCAGAACGATCTGGACAGCGGATATGTTTCCTCTACTATTCCGGACGACCGCGGCACGATCTATTTGTATGGATCATTGACTCAACTCCGCCGCGGCTATGTGCACCGCACGAACAACCAGTCCACCGGGTACGCCAAACAGTACCGTTACGACTCGCGCTTCCTGAAGAGGCGGCCGCCGTGCTTCTTCGAGGCGGTGGACAGCACGGGTCATGCGCTCTTCGATATCATACAGTGGGGCGGCGACAATTCAGAGTCGGCGCAGGACCGTGCATCTGGGAATTACGTCAAGTTCAATTAGCGCTTGACCTCATTCCGCGACATTCTGTCCCGTGTTCCGGCTGAGATGGGCCGGCGTGCGGTTATCCGAAGTGACTTCGAATTTTGAGTTGACGTTTTTTCCTTCCTGTATTGCTGCGGATCACCTGCCTGATACCAGCCCCGGGAGTGGATGTTCCCTCGAGCGGTGAAGCGCTTGCATCACTGCCGGGCAAGATGAGTTCCCACCAATTTGTCCGGGCCGGGGACCGCCGCGGTCCCCGGCCGGGCAGCCGTTTTTCATAATCTGATCTCTCCTTTGTGAAGGAGTTCGCGTGTTAGGACTGAAATCGAACTTGCGTGTGGGCCTGGATATCGGGTCACACGCAGTGAAGCTGGTTGTTGCCGACAAGGGCAGCCACGGGAAGATGCGGCTGGTGAAGGCCGTATCGCGGGACGTTTACTCCGGTCAGGAGAAGTACGACCCGGACGGGCCGAAGAAGACCGCAGTGGTGCCGCTGATTCTCGAGATGTTCCAGGAAGTCGGGATTCGCCCCAGGCGGATATCGCATCTGGGCAGCTCGATCGGCGGCGTACACGTGGCGGCGAAGGAGATCCGCACGATGCAGTTGTCGGACGAGGAGATGGCGTCTGCGATCCTGCAGGAAGCGCGGAAGCACTTGCCGCTGGACGGCACCGAGTCGATCGTAGACTATCAGGTGATGGGCGAAGACCCGAAGGAAGCGGACAAGGTGCGAGTGCTGATCGCGGCCACCACGAAGCGGTTGTTCGACGCGCATCTCGACATTTTGCGCGAGTTGGAGTTGAAGCCGGGCGTGGTGGATCTCGAACCGCTGGCGGCGATGAACTCGTATCTTCCGTTCGTGGAGCTGCCGGATGACGGCGTGGTCGTTTTCCTGAACGTGGGCGCGCGGCGGACGAATCTGTTGATCATCGGCCGTAAGGACATGTTCTTTAGCCGCGATCTGCCGGTGGGCGGATGGACCTTCACGGAAGAGATCATGAAGAGCCTGGGCGTGAAGTTCATGGAAGCGGAAGAGATCAAGAAGACGCAGGGCCTGAGCGCCATGGGCGTGAAGCCGATGGTTGACGCCACGCATTCGATTTCTTCGCTGGCCGTGGCGGACAAGGCCACGATTGACAAGCTGGGCGACGAGATCAATCGTTCGTTGCGGTACTACGTAAAGGAAACCGGACAGAGCTTTTTCAACCGGATCGAACTCGTGGGCGGCTGCGCCGAGAGCGCCGACATGGTTCGCTATCTGGAGAAGAAATTCAGCATCGAGGTCCGGCCGTACGATCCGTTCTCACATGTGGAAGGATCGGCGGAGGTGCGTCATCGTCCGCAGTACGCGGCGGCGGTGGGGCTGGCGCAGCGCGCACAGGCCATCTAACGCGGAAATGCCCCAATGATCAAACAGTTTACCATTAATCTGAATAAGGGGGAAGGCCAGGTCATCCTGCGGCTGCGCAAGCAGGAGCGGCGATCTTACTTCCTCCTGGTGTTATTTGCCTTGGTGTTCATCGTGCTGGGCGGCCTGACCTGGGCGCAGAACGGGCAGATGAATGACGTGATCAAGTCCCGGCAGGCAAAGTTGGACCGGATCAAGTTCGAGCTGGACAGCCTGAAGCGCGAAGCGACGAAAGTGTCGAAGGATGACGTGCTGGCGCTGGCCAAGCTGGAGTCGGAGCGGTTTTTGTGGTCGCGACGGCTGGAGAAGCTGGCGGAGATCCTGCCGGCAGGCATGGCCGTGACAGGAATCGAGTATCAGAACAAGATCCTGAAGCTCAACTGTCTGGCGCAAGTGGACACAATGGTGAAAGAGTTCGAAGTGATCTCGAAGTTTATCGAGTTGCTCAAGACGACGCCGGAGTTCCGTGAAGGGTTGTTCGAAGTTCGCTTCGATCAATCGCTGCGGAAGGAGATCGAAGATCAGGACGTGCTCGTGTTTTCGGTGGAGTGTCTGACGCAGGACCCGGACCGGAAAGCCTCGAAAGCCCAGAATCGCGACAAGAAAACCGGCGTGAACTTTTAAGGGGGGACCACAGGAACAATGAAGAAAGCACTGTTTGCGCTGATCCTGCTGGCCGTCACGGCGGGTGGGTTCTATTACTTTCAGCGGTATGTTTATCGTGTGAAGCCGGTGAAGGTGCGAGAATTTGACCGGCAGATTCAGCAGGAGAATGAGAAGCTGATCGCAGCGCAGATTATCGCCAACGAACTGAAGCAGGTGACGAAACTGATTGAAGGCAACCTTGCGCAGTCCGCCCGCGACTCGCTGGCGGAGGACGCGTCGCTGCCGTTCATGAATCAGGTGACGGACATCCTGCGGGCGCACGAGGTGGATGTGGTCAGCATCGAGCCGGGCAAGCGGAAGAATTTTGCGGACTATATCACCACGCCGTATACGCTGGAAGTGGAGACGAGCTACAAATCGCTGGTGAGCTTCCTGAACGACGTGGAGAAAAGCAACCGCCTGGTGACCGTGGACCGCGTGGATCTGAACAGCACGGTGAAACGGGTGCAGGCTCTGGCGAAGCAAGGGAAGTACGAGAAGCGCCCGATGACGATTACGCTTTCGACGCTCACGCTGATTAAACACAAGTAACCGACATCCGCCGGGCGGAGCGAGGGGCTTCGGGCGCGGCGGACCTGGAAAGGATACGACCGTTCATGGGACAGCGCGTCAATGTATTGTGGGGGATTCTGGTCTCACTGCTGGTGGTCACGATGATCTGGATCGGCTACGGCAACTACCGGATGTCGAAGAAGGTAGAAACGCTGAAGCAGCAAAAGATCACCCTGGGCACGGACGAACAGTTGAAAGAGACCGTGAACACGCTTGAGAAGAACTTGAACGAGCGGCTGGCCTATCAGACGCGCGTGGAGAGCGATCCGTTCGACCTGACGAAGGTGATTCAGTCGCGGAAGTTTCTGGCGAGTCTGGGGCTGCGCGAGACGCTCGAGCAGCAGGGCCGGATGCGGCTTGCAGCCACCGTGACCGGCGCTACGCCGTCGGCGATCATCAAGTTCATGGGCCGCAGCTACATCGTGCATGAAGGCGACATGATCAACGGTTTTGCGGTGCAGTCCATCACGGCGAAGCAGTGCGTGCTCACGAAGAGCGGTTCGCGGCTGACGCTCGTGAATGAGGTTGCGCCGGAAGGCGAGTTTACGGATCAGTCTTCGTCAGTGACCGGCCGCAACTACTGAGCGGACGAGCAAGCTCCGCATTATCACCATACTTTTGATACCCTCACCATTTTTTGCTGAAGAGGTAACCCCGCGTTGAGACTTGACATGCAATTTTCCCCGCAGCACCACATAGGAAGTTCCACCATTCGTACACGTTTTTCGATTTTATCCCTCGTGCTGCTGGCGTTGTTGACAGCGGCGCCATTCGGAGGGAGCGCCCGTGCGCTGGCGCAGGGCATGAACGACGATGGTTTGAACCGGACGGTAACGATTGATGCGGACGATGCGTTTTTGCCGTCCGTGCTTTCGATTCTGGCCGAGAAGAGCGGTTACAATATCGTAACCGGCCCCGGCGTGAACAAGGAAGAGCGAATTTCGGTGCATCTCAAGGATGTTCCCATCGAGCAAGCCATGAACCTCGTGGTTCGCGCGGCGGGGCTGTCTTATGAGGTCGTGGGCCGCTCGTTCCTCGTGGCGCCGAGCAAGGCGTTGAAAGAGCAAGTCGGATTGACGTCGTACGTGATTGAACTGAAGTACACGGACGCGCCGACCGTGTCTAAGATGCTTCAGGGATTCAACGCAAACATCACGATTGACACGACGGGCAACAAGATCCTGCTGCTGACCAGTCCGAAGATTATCTCCGACATCCAGAAGGTGATCGAGGAAGTTGACAAGCCGGCCTTGCAGATCGTGCTGGAATGCCGGATCATTGAAGTTGCCGTGGACGACCAGGAAGACCTCGGCATAGACTGGAGCCGTTTGGCATCCATTCAGACGGTGTTTTCCGAAGGCATGGTGGACCCGTACGGCAATCAGGTGGACAAGGACGGCAATCCGCAGCTGACGGGTATCGAGCCGTCGCAGCGCGGCCGGGTGCCGAACTTCCTGCCGTACTATCCGCTGGAGACGCGCCGCATGGGCTACTGGACGAAGCAGGTAAGCGCGTTCGAAGTGACGCTGGACTGGCTGATGCAGCGCGGGCGCGCGGAAGTGCTGGCGAATTCGTCGATAGCGACCCTGAACAACAAGGAAGCCGAAATCCGCGTGGTGGACGAGATTCCGTACGTGGCGCGCAGCGGCGGTGTCGGCGGTCAGGTGCAGATTTCCACGGTCATCGTGGGCGTGATGCTGCGCGTGCGGCCGAAGATCAACAGTGACGGCTACATTACGACGGACATTTCACCGGAACTCTCCTCGATTTTCCAATTTATTGAATCGCAAGGTACACAGCTGCCGTGGGTGAAGCGCCGCACTTCCACGACGACGATCCGGATTCGTGACGGCGAAACCGTGATTATTGGTGGTTTGTTGGGTGTAGAATCTACGCGCAAGGTGGCGCGCGTTCCGTTCCTCGGTGATCTTCCGTTCGTGGGCGCTTTGTTCCGTCACGAGAGCGAGTCAACGCGCAAGACCGACTTGATTATTCAGGTCACGCCGCATATTCTGGGCACAGGCTACAGCATGCAGATACCGCCGCGCGTCCAGGAGACGCAGGATAAGTTTATGCCGCAAGCGCAGCCGCCCGAAGGCGCACAACCGCAGGGGGAGTAAGAGCCTAATTTGAGCTTGACCGTTCGCACGATCCTCCACCGCGGGGTTTGGCTGATTGGGCTGCTGGCACTGGCGACGGTACACCTGAGAGGTTGGGCGCAATCCATTCCTTCGCTGACGGGGAGTTCGCCGTCGTCGGAAATGGATCTGCAGAATTTATTTGGCGGATTTTCCACACCGGAAGCTCCGCAGGGCATGTTCTTTGAAGGGCCGGTAGATCCGAACGAATATATCGTCGGGCCGGGCGACCGCTTGAAGTTGTACTTCTGGCAGCCGCGCTACGCCGAGCATGCGCTGACCGTGACCGCAGAAGGCAACATCGCGATTCCGATGGTTGGCAGTGTTTCGCTCGGCAACGCGACGCTGGCTGAAGCGCGGCAACGGATCGAGGACGCCGTGAGCAAAGCGCTGCGCATCGGCCGGGTGACCGTGGAGCTGTCGGAACCGCGCCGATTTCGCGTGCATGTGACCGGCCAGGTGAGGGTGCCGGGCACGTACGTGATCCCGGCGACGGCGCGCGCGGCGGACGCGATTATGATGGCCGGCGGAATCAAAGGCAGTGCGCAATTAATTGCCGGCGACACCGTGATCACGTTCAGCGGATCGTTGCGGCGGATTATCCTCCGCGCGCCGGGCGGAAACGAGCGGCATGCCGATTTGCTGTCGTTTTATCGCGGCGGACGCACGGAGCGGAATCCTGTTTTGCGCGACGGCGAGACGATTTTCGTGCCGAATCGTTTGCAGACGAGCGACCGCATCGGAGTCTTCGGCGCCGTGTCTCAAAGCGGCACGTTCGAGTATGCGGACGGCGATGTCTTAGGCGATGCGCTGGCAGTTTCCGGCGGACTGACGCCGCAGGCCGATTCCAGTTCACTCTTAATTGTGGGCATGAACGGCGTCGAATCGCGGATTGATTTGCGTGTGAACCCAACCATTGCCGCGACGCGGCCGATCAACCCCGGCGACCGGGTGTACATCGCCGCCTTCCCGGACACGAGCGAAAACGGATCGGTGACCGTGACCGGCGAAGTGGCGAGACCGGGCGGATATGCGATTCGCAACGGAGAGACTACGCTGCGCGAGATCTTGGAGCGCGCGGGGGGATTGCTGCCGACGGCGGCGGCCAACTCGGCGCGATTGATCCGACAAATGGATGAAGATCCCATCGCGCCGGAGCGGGCGCGAGTGATGCAGCCGCTCCTCAATCCGAACGCGGGAACGGCCTATCCGGCTGATCCGGGGCTGGCGGCGGAGTTTTCGCGCTGGATGTACGGAACGTCCGTGGTTGATTTGCAGGCGGCGGTAAAGCCGGGCAGTGAAGAAGGTGAACTGAAACTGCGTGACGGCGACAGCCTCGATGTGCCGAAGGGGCCGATTGGCATCAGAGTCTTGGGCGCGGTGAATGCGGCCGGCGAAATAGAATGGAAGCCGGGCCAGAAACTGGATTACTATCTGGCGGAAGCCGGCGGATTGAACAAGGCGGGGTGGAAGAACCGCACGGTGGTGGTCAAGGCGCGCAACGGGTCGCAGTTGCGATATCAGTCGAGCCTGCCGATTGATCCGGGCGACGTGATTTTCGTCCCGCTGAAGCCATACGGCCAGACGAATTGGGATCTCTTCAAAGATATGATCGCAGTCGCCGCGCAAGTAGCCACTGTGATCCTTGTGGTACAAAGTATCGGCAAATGAGTTTGCTCTCCGGCGGACCCGCAACCAATCGGAGGACTTCAGAGATGTGGAGGCTCCCGATCGGTTTACAAGGTCAAACAGTTTAGGAGGGCTCATGGAGACGACAATGAGAAAGATCTTTTGGGCGGCACCTTTGCTTCTGCTGGCGTTCCTGATGGTGTTTGCCTTCGGCTGTCAGAAGAAGTCCACGTCGAACGATCAAGGCAACAACGACGTCGGACAGATCACGATTCTGCTGGGGACTGACACTCTGCGCTACTTGCCGGGCGATTCGGCCTCCACGGCTGTGACCGTGATTGTCACGAGCCGTATGGGCACCGTCATGTTGGGACAGAAGGTCAACATGTCGCTGGCGAATCCGGCGCTCGGTTTCATCCAGTACCAGAACACGGCTCTGGTGGATACGACGGACGCCCAGGGGCGGGTGAACTTGCTGTACACGTCCATCGGCCAGCCCGGCCTCAACACGGTTATGGCCACGACCGGCGGCGTTTCGCAATCAGTACCGATTGTGGCTGTGCCGGCGAGTGAAATCGTGTGTGAGTTGCGGCTGGTTGTGGCCCGGAACCATTTGCAGACCTCGCTCAACGTGGAAGATACGACGATGGTGGAAGTGCGCATTTCGGATTGCGAGCACAATGCAATCGTAGGCGTGAGCGTCCAGCTATCCGCCACCGGCGGGCGCCTGTCTCCGCTGCTCCCTACGGACTCCGCCGGAACGGCGCGGACAACGTGGTATTCGAACGGCCAGTTCGGGCTATTCTGGATCAAGGCCCGGGCCGGTGGTTTGGCGGACTCGCAGTCGGTGCAGGTGGACGAGCTGCCGAACCTTCCCGGGACTCTTCATCTGACGGCAGATCGGGATACGATTCCTGCCGACGAATGCGTTACGCGCGCCCACTTGACGGCCATTCTGCAGAATCAGTTGGGCATTCCGGTTACCAACGACACCGTCTGGTTCGCGTACTCCAACGGCGGCTCGACGAACGCGTCGGCAGTTACCGACAGCCAGGGGTTCGCGAGGATGGACTTCTGCGGCATTCTGCCGAGTGTGGGCGTGCCGAATTATGTTGTGGCGATCTATCCGCGGTTGGCGCTGTATGACACTGCCTACATCTGGATCACAGAAGCGCTGCGGGTAACCGAGGTTGGTCTGACGGCAGGCAATCAGTCGGGACTTTTTGCCGGAGTGGATTCAACAAGTGTCAATCCCCAAGTCTATTATGAAGACGGCTCGCGTGTCAGCGGAGTCCAAATCATTTTCGGAACGACGTGCGGCACTTTCACTGCTGATACCGCCATTCTGGTGAATGGAACCGTTCCCAATATCTTCTACCGGGCCTGTAATACAACAGGAACGCCTCTGATTTGGGCGACGGTCAACGATGTCAGTTCCGATTCGCTCATGATGAGCATCATTCCGGGCGCCGCACGCTATATTCAACGGATGCAAGCCAGTTCTCCCGCCATTTACCTTGGGCAGACGGCCAGCATCTATGCGCTGATCACCGACTCCCTGCGTAACCCTGTGGCATCCGGCGTTCAAGTCATCTTCTCATCGAATTTGGGGACCGTGAATCCGGAAACTCCGCAGACCGATAGCACTGGCAAGGCGTGGACGCTCTTCACTCCCGGCACTGAGGCCGGTCAAGCGAACATCCGCGCACAACTCGGCGGCGTGGTGGACTCGATTGCCGTGACGGTGATTTCGGGTCAGGCGAACACGATTGAGCTCAATGTGACCAACAACAGTCCGCAGGTCCAGGGGACAGGCGGAAACTCGACGAGCCAACTGCGCGCCAATGTGAATGACGCGAACGGCAACCCGGTGCCGGATGGCACAGTGGTGACGTTCTGCATCATGCCGGGCCATCCGGGCGGCGGAGTCAACATCAACAATCACGGGTTGTGTGATACCGCTCTGACGGCCGGCGGCTTGGCCGTAGCAACGCTGAACGCGGGCACCAATCCAGGTCCGGTGCAGGTGCGGGCGTGCACCGTGGTGAACGGCAACAATATCTGCGCGCTGAACACCAGCATAAACATCGTGGCGGGTCCGCCGGCGAATATCACGATTTACCCGACGAACGTCGGCGTGGATATCGGCGGTTCGGGCTGGGAAGTGGAGATCAGCGCGTACGTGGTGGACATTTTCAACAACCCGGTGCGCTGTGGAACGGCGGTGTTCTTTGAAGTTGTTCCCGATACGGCGCAGATTGTGTCGGACAGCGTGTTCGTGTGCAACCCGAACGCCAATGGCGACATCCATGAAGGCGTGTGCTATGCGCGGCTGCGCTACAACTCGAACGCGACCTTCGAAACGGTGTTTATCACCGCGCGCACGGGCGAGGCGAATCCGATTTCGGAGCAGATTGATTACGTCCTGCCGCTGCAGGAGCCGGCGATGTCGCTGAACTGCCTGCCGGATAACTGGTGCTTCGATATTCGCGGAACACCTTGCCGGATCAAATGCAATGTGGTGGTGACTGACGGCCACCAAGTCCGGATCAACGGTGCGTTGATTGACTATGGCACGCAGCGCGGGCAGTTCTATACGCAGTCGAACGGCGGCACGAACACGAATCAGGCGATCACCGGACCCAACGGCAACCCGCCGGGCGAGATGGGCGAGACAGCGCTGTGGCTGCGCGGCTCCGACATTGAGATGTTCCCCGATCCGCAGGTTCCGGAGGCGAGCAACCAAGTAACGGTCGAGGTTCACGGTTACCCGGCGGCGACAGACGCGCAACTGGTGTTGATGCGCCGCGGCTGCGGGCCAGGCCCGAACTGATCCCGGCTCAGATGGACTGATTATTTGACGGGAGGCCGGAGCCGGACTGTCCGGTTCCGGCCTCCTCACAGTTTGCAGCTCGACACTCGAAATTCGAGTCCGGGCTGGTTTCAGGTGAGCAGCACTGTGTGCGCGAAACTCACCGCGGCAAATATTGGCAGGGTGGATTTTAACTCGAGACGAAGTTTTCATGCGTGAGAGACTTGGGGAAATTCTGATCCGGCAGGGTCGGATAACGCAACAGCAGCTAAGCGAGGCCCTTTCCCGGCAGAAGGATACCAGGAAGAAGATTGGCGAGACGCTGATTTCGCTGGGCTATGCGACGGAAGAGCGCATCTATGCGGCGCTGGCCGAGCAGTGGCAGATGGAGTTCGTGGGGGCCGATCAGATCATGCAGGCGGACAAGGACGTATTGCAATACGTGCCGGAGCCGTTTGCGCGCGAGCATCTGGCGGTGCCGATCGGCTACAGCGATTCTTCGATCATCGTGGCGATGGCGGACCCGGACGATCTCGAAGTTACGGACAGCCTTCATCGCTTGTCAAATCGCAGCGTCGTTACGCAGCTGGCCGCGCCGGGCGCGATCCTCGCGGCGATCGAGAATCTCTACGCCAAGATTCGCAAGAGCGAGGAGGTCGGCGAAGCGCTGGGCGATCTGCAATTCTTCGCGCCATCGGACGAGGACGAAGAAGGGATGATTGACATGACCAAGACCATCGGCATCGAGGATGCGCCGGTGGTTAAGCTGGTCAACCTGATGATCTCGGACGCGATCAAAGAGCGCGCGACGGATATTCACATCGAGCCGTTTGAAGATTACATGGTGGTGCGGTTCCGGATTGACGGCGTGCTGCAGGACATGATGCGGCCGCCGAAGCAGTCGCACCCCGGCATTATTTCGCGCCTCAAGATTCTCTCCAAGCTGAACATCGCCGAGAAGCGTTTGCCGCAGGACGGCCGCTGCACGATCAGGACGAAAGAGAAGGAAATAGACGTTCGTGTTTCGATCCTGCCGACGGTGAACGGGGAAAAGATCGTGATGCGTCTGCTCGACAAGTCGGGCTTCGCGCACAGTCTGACCACGCTCGGGATGGACGAGGAAGAGCTGTTGGTTTTCCGCCGCTGGATCCGCCAGCCGTACGGGATGATCATCATTTCCGGGCCGACGGGATCCGGCAAGAGCACGACGCTGTTCGCCGCCTTGCAGGAGATCCGAAGCGAGGAAGACAATATCACGACGGTGGAAGACCCGGTCGAGTATCACATTCCGGGCGTCAATCAGGTGCAAACGAAGTCCATGATCGGGTTGACGTTCGCGAACGCGCTGCGTTCGATTCTGCGTCAGGACCCGGACAAGCTGCTGATCGGTGAAATTCGAGACGAAGAAACCGCGGATATCGCGGTGAAGTTCTCACTGACCGGCCACTTGGTATTTACGACGGTGCACGCGAACGACGCGCCTTCGACGATTACCCGTCTGCTGGACATCGGCGTACCGCCGTTTCTGGCCGGCTCGTGCCTGAATCTGGTGATGGCGCAGCGTCTCGTGCGCAAGATTTGCGATCACTGCAAGATAGAATATGAGCCGAACGATGCGGAGCTGGCCATGCTGGCGGTGTCGCGGGATTTCGTGCAGGGCAAGAAGTTTTATCGCGGCAAGGGGTGCGTGCACTGCCGCAACACAGGGTACCACGGCCGGACGGGGATTTTTGAGATGCTGGAGATGAAACAAAACGTCCGCCGGCTGGTGTACGACAACTCGAATCAGGAAGACATTCGCGCGGTCGCGCTCAACAACAGCATGCGGCCGCTGCGCGACGCCGCGTTCCGCAAGATTTTCCGCGGCGTGACGACGGCGCATGAGCTGCTGCGCGTGACGGTGCAGGAATACTGACAGATAATCCGAAATCCGAAATTCGAAATCCGAGTCAGAACAGACTTCAGGCCGACTAACCACTCTCGAACACGACCATGCCGAATTTCAGCTATGTGATAAAGGACGCCAACGGCAACCGGATAGAGGACAACATCCGCGCGACGAGTTACGAGCAGGCCATGGAGGCGCTGCGGCGTAAGGGGGCGGCGCAGATCGTGTCCGTGCGCGAGATTCGCGGCGGACTGGCCATAGATGAGATGAACGTGGGGGAGCAGGTCGGTCTGGCGATTCACCGCTTCCGCACGCGGGTTCCGCTGCGCACGCTGGTGTTCTTTACGCGTCAGCTTTCCACGATGTTCTCGGCGGGTCTGACGATCGAGAAGGCGATTACGAACCTGCTCACGGAAGAGCGGAACTACCGGTTCAAGAAAGTGCTGGTGCAGGTCTCGACGGATCTGAAGAAAGGATTTGCGCTGTCGGAAGCGCTGGCGAAGCATCCCGGCGTGTTCTCGAACCTTTATGTGGCGCTGGTGCACGCCGGCGAAGTGTCCGGCAACCTGCACGTGATTCTCGGGCAGCTCTCCGATTATTTGGAATCGGTGTCGGACACGCGGCGCAAGGTCATTTCGGCGATGAGCTACCCGGTGTTCTCGGTCGTCTTCCTGACGGGCGTGGTGACCTTCCTGATGGTTGTCGTCGTGCCGATGTTCAAGGACGTCTACGACAAGTTCGGCGCGCAGCTGCCGTTTGCGACGCGCGTGCTGATGAATATTTCGCAGCTGATCGTCCACAACGCGATTGTCACGTTCATCTTTGCGGCGTCGGCCGTTTTTGCGCTGTGGGTGCTGACGAAAACGCGGCGCGGCGGCCTGGTGTGGGACACGTTCAAGCTGCAAGTGCCGGTGTTTGGCGGCTTGCTGATGAGCGCGTTGATGGACAAGTTCGCGCGCACGTTTGGCATTCTGATCGGATCGGGCGTGCCGGTTCTCGAATCGCTGAATCACGCGATTCGCGTGGTGGACAACCGCGTGATCGCCAACGGCTTGCGGCAAGCCAGCGGTCTGATTAAGGACGGCTATACGATTTCGGTCGCCCTCAAGAAGACAAGCGTGATTCCGCCGATCGTCGTGCAGTTGATTCAAACGGGCGAAGAGACCGGTGAGATCAACCGATTGCTGGAAAAGGTGGCGGAGTTCTACTCGAAACAGGTGGATGCGACGATCGGCCGCTTGACGGCGTTGATCGAGCCGCTGCTGATTATCATGATCGGCGGCGTGATCGGCATCATTCTGATTTCGATCTATCTGCCGGTGTTTATGCTGGGTCGCGCGGTTCAAACAGGAGCGTAAGTGTTGATGGTGCCCTCCCCCTGGGGGCCGTTGCCGGCGTGGCTGGTCTATCCGCTGGTGGTGACTCTCGGTCTCGCGCTGGGCAGCTTTGCAAATGTCTTGATTTACCGCCTCCCCCGGGAGGAGTCAATCGTGCATCCGCCCTCCCGCTGTCCGGCGTGTGGGCGCAGGATCCGGCCCATCGAGAATCTTCCGGTGGTGAGCTGGATCTTTTTGCGTGGGCACTGCAGAGGGTGCGAAGTGAAGATTTCTGCACGGTATCCTCTCGTCGAGCTTGCAGGAGGTGCACTCGCGGTGCTGGCTGTAGGAATTTTCGGCATCTCATATGCAAGTTTTGCGTATGGTTTGCTTTTTATTGCACTTCTTGCGCTCGTGATTATTGATTTGGAAACGTGGCTCCTACCCTTCGCGATCACGATACCTATTGCAATTATTGGACTTACAGGGGCAATCTTCTTCGATTTGAGGCCGTTGGCGGACTCTTTGCTTGGGATGATGGTAGGATTCGTCGTGTTCTTTCTGCTTTTGGTGGGCGGCAAGGCGGTGTTCAAACGGGACGCCGTGGGCGGGGGCGACGTCGTTTTTGGGATGATGGCAGGCGTGTTCCTCGGCTGGAAGCTCACTATTCTCATGATCTTCCTTGCCTCACTCTTCGGCAGCCTCATGTCAATACCGCTGCTTCTGATGGGTAAGAAGGTGTCCGGCCGGGCTATTCCCTTCGGTCCATTTCTGGCGGTCGGCCTGGTGATCACGCTTTTCGCCGGGGAAGCCATTCTTGGGTGGTATCTTCACCTGATTGGACTGTAAACGACTTGACTTTTAGGTGAACATACTTTATGTTATGTCGTTAGACGCAAAATATCCAGTTCCAAGAGCTTGAGCAAGACGCCTGCGTCTTGACTCAGATAGTTTGATCAAAGGAGACAGAATGTTGCGGAGATTTTACATTTTTGGGGTCGTGGCGTTGTTAGCCGCGGCGACCGTGGCAATGGCCGCCCGGGTTAGCAGTCCGATCGCCCCACGGGCCAATCTTCCGGTGATGACGGGAGAAGAGGATTTGAGCAATCTGCCGGTAACTGCCCGCCCGGCGCCTCGTCATTTGGACGAGACCCTTGGCGAGACGTACCAAGCCGGAACAACGTGGTATGACTACCAGCACAACGGCACCTCCGGCAAGATGATCGGCGTGGACGGCGACGGCTACATCCATGTCGTTTGGATGAACGGCTTGAGCAACACGCAGCAGCCGCGTCACGTGTATTATAACGTGTGGGATCCGACGGCCGAAGCGTTTTCGATTGCCAACGGATCACAGGTCAATGCGTCCACTCGTGCGGGTTATGCCAGCCAAGCGACGTACGGCAGCGGTCCCTACAACGGCTTCTGCTTCCCGACGTTTCACGAGATCATTTCGGGCTCGAACGCGCACACCGCGTCAGCGATTGACTTCCTGCCGCGTTCCGGCGCGTTTACGACGTCCCAGCCGGCATGGTGCTACGTGGGCGGTGTTGAGCAACAGTACATTTGGCCCAAAGTCGCGTACACTTCGGATGGCAAGCTGCACGTTGTGTCCACGTTGACGGCGACGGGCGCTCAGGCCATGATGTATTCGCGCGGGACACCGGAGTTCGATGCCGACGGTTTCGGTTTGGACATTGCGTGGGACGCGGTCGGCGGCGATTGCGATTTTCTCTTTGTTGATTCGTGCATGACGATTGCCGGCGACATAGCCGCTTCAATACACTCGAATCGCGTGGTGATTGCCTGGGCGCACAATCGTGATCCGATTGGAAACCGGACGCAGATTAACAACGACCTGTATATTCAGGTGTCAGAAGACGGCGGCGAGAACTGGGGAGCACCGCAGAACGTGACGGATTTCGTGCCCGGCGACCCGAACTGCCCCTCCGGCGATACGCTGACCTGCAACAACGATACGCTCCGTCTGTACACGGACTGCAGCGTGATCATTGACAACAACGACTACATTCACGTCGCTTTTACCGTGCGCACGTGGTACGAAGTGGGCTATCCAGGTCAGTTCGAAGGTCCGAACGGCTGGATTGACCAATCCGGTATTTTCCATTGGGGCGAAGAGTTCAACGAGTTCAGCCCGGTCGCGAATGCCTACTATTTCCAAACGATCGAAGGCGGCCAGCTGATTGACAACGGCGCCTGGCAGTTGAACAAACATCGCCCGAACCTCGCGGAGGACACGACGAACGGCCTGCTGTACTGCTCGTATCAAATGTATGACTCGACGCAGTACTCGGATGGGGGGTACCCGATGGGTGACGCCTATGTGGCAGTGTCAGGGACTTGCGGCCGCGCATGGAGCCAAGCTGTCAACGTGACGCGGACGGATGGCGGGCAGAATACGCCGCCTCCCGGCAGCCTTTCCGAGCGCGACATCACGCTGGCGAAGTACGTGACGACCGGCTCCGATGGTAACAAGTATCTGCACATGGAATATGTAATGGATCATGATGCCGGCGGCATTCCGCAGCAAGAAGGCACGGCGACTCTGAACGAAGTGTACTATCAGCGGATTCCGGTGGACTCGATTCCGCTTTCGCCGCTGCTGAATCCCTTCTGGCCGGCCATGCGCGTGGACTCGACCGGATTCCCGGGACGCGAGATTGAGTTAGACACGGCGTTCGTCGGCGGCTGTCTCGGCAACAAGGCGGATGATCGCCCGTCGCTGCGCCCGGAGTCGTTCGCTCTGTATCAGAACTATCCGAACCCGTTCAACCCGACCACGAAAATCGCGTTCGACCTCGTGCGTGATGCGCGCGTGACGTTGAAGGTGTTTAACGTGGTGGGCCAGGAAGTGGCCACGCTGATGGACAATAAGACGCTGAGCATGGGCGCCCAAAACGTCGCATTCGACGCCAACTCGCTGGCCAGCGGCGTGTATGTCTATCGGCTCACGGTGGACGGAGTGACGGCGGCGAAGAAGATGGTGCTGATGAAGTAAGTCGTAACCCCCTGACCCCCAAATCAAGATTTGGGGGGAAGTGGGGGTAAGCGAGAGCTTCTTAACGCATAGCTCAAGCCCAAAGGGCCGGGTGTTCAAGTGGCACTCGGCCCTTTGGGCATAAGAAGATCAGCGAGAGATAGATAACGTAGGTCAGGCTGAGCGAAATTCCGGGCGGGTTGGATTGTCGGGCTGCCGGCGATATCCGGGACCCATAACCCGCCTCGGCGGAGAGACATATTGTTTGTAGATCGTGCGAAGATCAAGGTGAAGGCGGGAGATGGGGGAAACGGGATCATTTCCTTCCGGCGGGAAGCGTATGAGCCGAATGGCGGACCGGATGGGGGAGACGGCGGGCAGGGTGGATCCGTGTATCTCGAGGCGGATCTGCAACTGCAAACGTTGCTCGATTTTCATTATCGCACGAAGTTCAAGGCGGACCGCGGCAGACACGGCTCGGGTTCGCGCTCGACTGGGAAGTCCGGCGAAGACCTGATGATCAAGGTTCCGGTGGGTACGCGCGTGTACGAAGACGATCAGCTGTTGGAAGACCTGAAGGAACACGGCCAGCAATTTTGCGCGGCGAAAGGCGGTCGCGGCGGACGGGGGAATCATAATTTTGCCACGCCGACGAATCAGGCCCCGCGTAAGGCCACACCGGGCACGGCGGGCGAAGAGCGGACGCTGCTCTTAGAGTTGAAACTGATGGCGGACGTCGGGCTGGTGGGGTTGCCGAATGCAGGAAAATCCACACTGCTTTCCGTGCTTTCCGCAGCGCGGCCGAAGATCGCGGCATATCCGTTCACAACGCTGCATCCGAATCTGGGGATCGTGCGACCGGATGAGTACTCGACATTTGTGCTCGCGGACATTCCGGGCCTGATCGAAGGCGCGTCGGAAGGGAAGGGTCTGGGCTACGATTTCCTGCGACACATCGAGCGAACGCGAGTGCTCGTGTATCTCATAGACGCGATGAGCGAGCACCCGAAGGAAGACCTGAAGGTGCTCAAGAACGAACTCAAACAGTGGAATCCGGACCTGGTCAACCGGCCCTCGCTCGTGGTGCTCTCGCGCGGAGATTTGCTGGAAGGAAAGAAGCCGCCAAAGGGGCCGTGGAAGATGGTGATCTCCTCTGCCACGGGAGAAGGGATTGACGAACTGGTGCAGGAGATGTGGCGGCTCTTGCAAACGGCGCCGCCACCGGAAGTATTTCGCGCGCCGACAGAACCTCCTCCGGTCGAAAAAGATTTGGAACTCGATGAGTGACGTTGTCACAGATGAGCGCGAGAAAATTGCGCTTCTGAATCTGCTGGCGATTGACGGTGTCGGCACCGCGACGGTGCTGCGCCTGATCGAGCGCTTTCATTCGCCGGAAGCGGTGTTCGATGCATCCGAGGCGGAATTGGCGATGGTGCCGAGGATTTCATCCACCGCAATTGCTCGCCTGCGGGCGATCAAAGCTGATGTCGACGTCGGCGCAAAGCAGTACGACGCGGCGATGAAAGCCAACGTCGAGATCCGCACCTACTGGGATGAAACGTATCCGCCGCTCTTGAAGCAACTCGAACAAGATGCACCGGTAGTGCTGTTCATTCGCGGCACACTGGCACCGGAAGCGAGACGATTGGCGGTGGTGGGGACGCGCAGCGCGACGGTCTATGGCAAACGGATGACCCACGAATTGATCGCCGGATTGCGCGGGAGCGGCATCCACATCGTTTCTGGATTGGCATCTGGAATTGACGGCAACGCACACGAAGCGGCGCTGGATGCGGGATTGATCACAGAAGCGGTATTCGGCTGCGGCGTGGATCGAATTTACCCCCCGCTGAACACGACGCTCGCGAACCGGATTCTTGAAGCGGGTGGAGCGTTGATTTCCGAGTATCCGCTGGGGACGGAACCGGAAGGCTTTCGATTTCCGCAGCGCAACCGGATCATCGCCGGATTGTCCCATGCCACGCTGGTGACGGAAGCGGGTGACAAGTCCGGGGCGTTGATTACGGCGATGCTGGCGCTCGACAACAATCGCGATGTCATGGCGGTGCCGGGAGCGGTGAATAATCCGAAGTCGCGCGGATGTCATTCACTGATTCGCAACGGCGCGGCTCTCATCGAACGTGCCGAAGACATTTTGCAGGAGATGGATGTTCGCTTCAAGGGGAGGAAGACGACACCCGTTGAACAGCTCGATATTCCGCTTTCGGAGCCGGAAGCCGCAATCACAAAGGCTCTGGACGGCACGGAGGCGCTGCACATTGACGACATAGCATTGAAGATCGGCATGCCGGTGGGGGAGGTGCTGGGGCAGCTACTGTTATTGGAGTTGAAGGGAATCGTAAAGCAACTGCCGGGGAAGTATTTTGTCCGTGCGTGACGTGGCGCGCCGCGTTTTCGACGAGGCGCTGTTTGACAACTGTAACGTCGTTCTCTTCGAGGACGAACGGACCGCGGTGGAGCTGTTTCCGCTCTCGGTGATGCGGCCAAGTTGGGAGATTCGCGCCGGAGCGGGATGCACTCGTTTTTGGCTATCGAATTTGCCGAATCAGGTACATCCGGTGATCTTGCGGCCGCGACCGGGAATGGGTGCGATTACCGCGCAACTTGCCGGACACCCGGAGGAGATGTTTGATCCCGACATTGACACGGTGTTTGTCAATGGACGGATCGTCGGTTTGTGGAAGAACAGTGATGACGCTCCCGGCTTGCCGCAGACGCTGGTGGACGCAAGCGGACGGGTACTAATTGCTCAGCGTTCCGGCTTGCAAGCTGAGAAATTGCTGGACTTGGGCGGAAACGAAATTGCGCGTGCACTCGTACAAGATACAGAGGTCCTCTGTACGGATGAAATCGGTTGGAGTGTGCTGTATTCCCGGCATGTCTGGGAGTACATGAAGCACACGCCGGCGGTCCTGGAAAGACAGTTGTTCTCGGAGCGGCGAGGGGTGCCTGAGTTGATGGGCGCGCACATTGTCCGGGAAGCTCCGGCTGGGGTGCAGGTTACGGATCGTTCGGCTGGGTTTCCCGTGTATTTCGGGCCGGGAACCAAGGCTTGGCCGGGGGCGGTTTTTGGCAATCACAAAGGGCCAATCTGGATTGGGGCAAACACGGAGATTGAACCTCAGACCTACATTGAGGGTCCAATATACGTGGGACCCCACTGCCGGGTCAAAGCCGGGGCGCGGTTGTACCACGGCTCGGCGATTGGCGAGCACTGCCGGGTGGCGGGAGAGATTTCACAATCAGTGTTCCAGAGCTTTGTGAACAAGCAGCATGACGGGTTCCTTGGGAACAGCATCCTGGGGCAATGGGTGAATCTGGGCGCTGATACGCGCACGTCGAATCTGCGAAATGACTATCGGGACGTGAAGGTCAAAGTCAGCGACCGGCTGGTGCAGACCGGCGAGAAGTACATTGGCTTGATGGCGGGAGATCACGTCAAGACCGGAATCAATACAATGTTTAACACGGCAACCGTGGTGGGTGTGGGAGCGAACGTTTACGGGGCCGGTTATCCGACGCATTTTATCAAGAGTTTTATGATGGGCGGGCCGGAAGGCATGAAACTTGGTTCTCTCGAACGGACGCTGGAAACGGCGCGCGTGGTGATGCGCCGGCGCGGGCAGGGACTGACAAGCATAGAAGAGGATCTGCTGCGGAAGCACTACGCGGAGATACTTAACGAGGAGACGAAGGCGTGAAGAGTAAACGGATGTTCGCGGGAATGATTCTGACCGTTGCGCTCACCGGCGGGCTGCTACTATGGGGGCCGGAGCTGTGGGCGGAAGGGGAAAACGTCAACATGCAGTTGACGAAGCTGAATTACATTCTGCGCACGGTGCGCGATAACTATGTGGAGGATCCCGATGCGTCGAAGATGCTTGAAGGCGCCATCCGCGGCATGCTGCAGGAGTTGGATCCGCACTCCGTATATATTCCGGCCGACGAACAGAAGAAGATCAGCGAAACCTTCAAGGGTGAGTTCGAGGGAATCGGCATCAGCTTTTCGATCCAGAACAAATGGCTGACGGTCGTATCGCCGATTCCGGGGACGCCGTCGGACCGTCTGGGGATTCGCGCCGGCGACCGCATTACCCATATTGACGGGATTTCGGCTTTCGACATAACGAACGATCAGGTCTTTGAAAAACTGCGCGGGAAGAAGGGTACGACGGTCAACGTGCGCATCGCGCGGCCCGGCCTTGAGGCGCCGCTGGATTTCACGATCACGCGCGACTCGATTCCGATTCACTCGGTAGGCGCGGCATTCCTGATGCTGGATCGCGAGACGGGGTATATTCGAGTCAATCAGTTCACGGCGACGACGGACGCGGAAGTGGCGACCACGCTGGACAGTCTCGAAGCGGCCGGCATGAAGCGGCTGCTGCTTGACCTGCGTTCGAATCCGGGCGGTTTTCTGGATCAGGCGTGGAAGGTCGCCGACCTGTTCCTGCCGAAACCGAACATGATGATCGTGTATACCAAGGGGCGCACGCCGCGTTCGAACAGCGAATACCGTTCGACCGGGCGCGGGGCGAAGTATGACATGCCGTTGATTGTCTTGATCAATCACGGCAGCGCGTCAGCGTCGGAAATCGTGTCGGGCGCGATTCAGGATCATGATCGCGGTCTGGTGCTGGGCGAGGTGAGCTTCGGCAAGGGACTCGTGCAGACTCCCTACCCGCTGCCTGATGGCTCAGCAGTCCGCATTACAACGGCGCGTTATTACACACCGGCCGGGCGGCTGATTCAACGGCCTTACGACAAGGGGTTTGCAGAATACGTCATGGGCGGCTTGGGCGACGAAGATGAGGCAGCAGCGGATTCGTCAGCGCAGGATACAACAAAGCGCGAAGAGTTTCGCACCGATCACGGCCGCATTGTCTACGGCGGCGGCGGCATCACGCCGGACAGCACGATTCGCTCCGAGCGAACCACCGTGTTAACGGCGAAGATGTTCAGCCAACGGATCTATTTCGAATATGCGACGGATTACGCGGCGAAGCATCCGGAACTGAGCAAGGATTTCCCGCGCTTTCTGAATCAGTTTGAAGTGACCGATGAAATGCTGACGGGCCTCAAGAATGTAGCCAAAGAACACAAGATCGAGATGAACGAGGAACAGTGGCAGAAGGATGTGGCTTTCAACAAGGCGACGCTGAAGGGCGAATTGGCCACGGTGCTGTTCAATGATCGCAACCTGTATTATCTGGTGCGGGTACAGGCGGACAATCAGGTCCAGCAGGCGCTTACCCTGTTTTACCGCGCTGAACAGCTGGCCGAGGGAGTCGGTCTCCCCGGCCAGAGTCGATAGAGCGGTCGAAAAAGATATAACTTGCTCTTTTTTGAGGAGTTGGCTATATTGCCTTATTCTGAATGGGGATTTATCTCCGCCCTCCTCATTGTTCATATCTTATTGAATTTAAATGTTTTGCATTTTTGACATAAATGACCTGAGACTGCGTGCCTCTCGCTGGCTGTTCAGCTTGGCGGCCATCCTGCTCATTGGCATGGTTCACCTGCTGGGGGCAGCGGAGAACGAGAGTCTCATCAAAGCCCGAGAGGCAGCCCGCCGCGCTGATTGGGATGAGGCGGCAGCGATGGCGCAGCAAGCCGTAAGTCAGGAGCCGGACAATGCCGGAGCCTGGTCGTTGCTGGCCGAGGCTCAGTTGAACTTGGGTGACACTACCGCAGCCGTTTCAAGCTTCCAGAGTGCTTTAGGCGAGGATCCGAAGCAGCCGGCCGCGGTGCTCGGTCTTACTCGCTACTATCTGCTGAAGAAAAACATCTCTGCAGCCGACAGCGTCGTGGCGACGGCGGAGGAGAAGGACAAGAAGGGCAAGAGCGACGAGATCAAGGTCGCGCGCGGCATGATCCTCGCTCAGCAAGGCCAGTTCGCCGAAGCGCGCACGATCATTACCAGCGCCGCCGAGAAGAACAAGAAGAACGCGCTTTACCCGTTGGTTTTGGCGCGAATCTACGAAGACCAGAACGTGCACGACTTGGCGGAAGAGAACTACGCCAAGGCCTGGGCGCTGGATCCGGGCAATGCGACGCTGGCATACGAATATGGCGTCGTCCTGCAAGAGCAGAAGAAGTACAACGAAGCTCTGGACCTGTTTAAAGTCGTGCAGGAAAAGGATCCGGGCAATAAGACGGTGGACTATCTGGTCGGCCGGTTGTACTTCGCGGCAAAGCGTTATGCCGAAGCGGCGACGCAATTTGAAAAAGCCGTCGAGAAGCGTCCCGATCACTTTTTGTCGAATCTGCTGTTAGGGCGCAGCTACATCGAGCTATCGAAGGCCGAGAAGAAGAATTTCTATGCGCGGGCGGTGCCGTCGCTGCGCAAGGCATACGAGTTGCGCCCCGAGCGTCAGGACGCCCGTCAGTTTCTCGCTGATGCACTGCTGAATCAGAGCAAAGCAATGCACGCGATGGCGAATGCAACGAACTCCCAAGATCAGGAAGCACTGTCCGATCTGACTCGATTGTTGTTCGATCGAATAATCCGAAACGCGGAGAATGCGAACGCTCAGGAATTGGCGGACGTGCTGAAGCGAGTAAAAGCGGAAGATCGCAGGCAAATTGACAGCACAGCCCACTCCGCGGCCCAGTATTTTGATTCCTCGTTGGTTTTGGCACGGGAAGCCGTGAGACTTGATTCCGCGATTTTGGGAGCTCATGCGCAGATCGCCAAGGTTTTTGACAAGACCGGGATGCTGGATTCCGCCGCGTATCACGAAGAGATCGAAGTCCGGCTGAACCCTGCGGATCGCAATGAATTGACGCGGTTGGTGAACATCTACCAGCGCCAGAAGAAACAGGCCTCACTGGTGCAATTACTGGAACCGTTGACTCAGGATAGCACGATCGGTAGCACAATTGTGAGCCGGTTTGGACTGATCCTCGTGAACGCTTACAGTGAAACCAACGACTACGACAAGGCCAGGAGTTTGGTGAAGCAGATCATCACCCAGGACTCGACCAACTGCAATGCGCACCAAACGTATGCCTACATCGTGCTCAAGCGCGAGCGGTATGCGGAAGCGATCTCAGTATTGCGCGCCGGGGTCGCCGCGTGCCCGAAGGACTGCGACATGTGGGTGCAGCTGGGGGACAGCTGGTACTTCTCGGATCAAAAGAGCAAATCCGCCGTAACAAGTGCCCGCGACGCGTACGCCAGGGCGTGCCAATTGGGCTGCACTGACGGCTGTCAGAAGAAAGAGCAGGTTGAGGCGATTTTGGCGCGCCCCGGCCTGAAATAACTCCGCAACACAACTCGTTTTTCAATACAGGTACAGGGAATAGGGCATGAAGCAAGGCACTTTTACCATCATCACGCTGGTTACAGCGCTGGTCATTGCAAACATTTTCTTCTACGTGATTCTCCCTGGCATGGACAAGGGGATTGAGAACACCCCGTTGGTTCACCAGGTACGTTCGGGCGGTATTGTCGTACCGTTCCTGATCACGATTACGCTGATGCTGCTCACGTTTATCGTCGAGCGTATCATCACTCTGGCGAAAGCCAAAGGAACTGCGCCGCTCTCGACGTTCTTCTCGAACTTCATTAAGAACGTCCGCGAAGGCAAGTACGACGAGGCGGCCAAGCTGTGCGACAAACAGCGCGGTTCGGCGGCGGCCGTGCTGAAAGCAGGGGCGGAACAGTACCGGCGTGACCTGATCGACAAGAATATGGGTACGGACAAACGCCTGACGGAAACCCAGCGCGCCATCAATGAAGCAAGGCTCCTGGAGGTACCGTTCCTCGAGCGAAACTTGATTGCCCTTTCGACGATTGCTTCGATTGCCACGATGGCCGGACTTCTGGGAACGACGATCGGCATGATCCGCGCGTTCGCCGCCATGTCCACGCAGGGCGCGCCGAATGCGGCAGAGCTGGCCCGCGGGATTTCCGAGGCGCTCGTGAACACGGCGCTCGGCCTGTTCGCCGCGATTTGCGGTATCGTGGCCTACAACTTCTTCGTCAACAAGGTGGACCAGTTCAATTATTCGATTGACGAAGCGGCCTACCTGATGGTGGAAATCTTGAAAGAAAAAGAAGCCGCGTAACGCGGTTCCGAGGATATCATGGCAGCTCCAAAGAAACGGCGAATCCCCGTGGCGATTGACATGACGCCGATGGTGGATATTGCCTTCCTTCTGCTGATCTTCTTTATGACGACGACGGTGTTCAAGAAGCCGGAGGAAGTCGCCGTGCAGACACCGTCCTCACACTCGGCGTTCACACTGCCGGAGACGGGCGTGATCGTTATCACCGTGCCGAAGAACAACGAGATCCTGATGACGATGGACAACGCGGCGCTGGATTTCAAGTACGGTCTCTCCGAGCAGGAGGGCCGGAAGTTGGTCGCGAAACGGTTCAAGGCCGAGGACCTGCCGGACATCATCAACAAGCTGCAATTGGACCGGCTGGTGAACCGCGTCGTGATCAAGGCGGACAAGGACGCGGAGTACGGCGTGATTGAGAGCGTCATGACGACGCTGCAGAAGAACGATCTCAATATTTTGAATCTCGTAACGGAGCTCGAAGAGGAAGTGGCGAAGCCGGCCGAAGGCGAGTCACCCTCGGGAGCTCAAGGATAATAGCGCATGGGTGCAGTTGATTTAGGCGGCAGCAAGAAGCCGTCGGGCACCGGCCCCAGTTGGAAGCGTCCGCGCATCTCGATCCGCATCGACATGACGCCGATGGTGGACATCGCCTTCCTACTGTTGATCTTTTTTATGGTGACGACTGTTTTCCGGCTGCCGCAGGCGATGGAAATGGTGCTGCCGGCGAACAATCCGGACGAGCCAGTAAAGACCAGCAAAGTCTATGAGAAAAAGCTGATCACGTTCCTGGTGTTGGAAAATGACTCGCTGGCCTACCAAATCGGCACCGATAACCCGAAGCCGCTGCCGTGGGACAGCCTACGGGCGAAGTTACTGGAGCGGCGCGAGATTTATCCGGACAGCCTCGTGGTCCTGGCGAAAATCCACAAGAAGGCCAGATACTCGGCGATGGTGAACTTAGTGGATGAATTTAACGTGGCGAAGACCACGCGCTTTTCTATAGACCATTTTACGACCTTCGAGGATTCGCTGCTTCGAGTGTCGGGCTTCCTGACGTCGGGGCCGGCGGATCTGCCCGAGCCGGAGTATGCGAAGGCTCCGGAAGAGGGAGGGTAAGCACATTTTCATGAGCAGAGAAGCAAAACCGCAGGCGAGGTCGCCGTGGAATACATAGAACAATTAGAAGCGGGACGCTACGGCTCGTTCGAGCTGAAGAAGCTCGTGGGGCGGAACTTGATGCGCGGCTTAGTCATCAGTATTCTGGTCCACACGGCCGTCGTGGCTTCCCCTTACATCGCCAAGCTGTTTGAGAGCGACATTCCGGAGCCGACGCGCGTGATCATCCTTGACCCGTCGCAGTTGACAAAGCTGAAATCGCAACGCGACACGCCGGAGCAGGTGCAGATCGCGCGTCCGAATATCGCCCCGCCGAAAGCCGCGATCCCGATCGCTGTGCCCGAAGAGGAGGTAGAAGAGCAGCAGCAGTTGATGCCGTCGCAGGAAGAGCTGTCGGATATCATGTCGGCGGGATCGCAAGATTCGCTCGATTTCGGCGCCGGAACGGACGTCGTCATTCAGGAGACCGATGAGATTCCGGGCTCCGATATTTTCATTCCGTTCGAAGTGGCGCCGCAGCCGTTGCCCGACTTCAGCCCCAAGCCGGACATGCCGGAGATGGCGAAAATGGCCGGCGTTCAGGGCAAAGTGATCGTCCAGGTGTACGTGGACAAGAAGGGCGAAGTCAGGAAGTGGAAGATCGTCAAAGAGGAGCCGAAGGATTTGGGTTTCGGCGAAGAGGTGGAGAAGATCATTCCGAAGTGGAAATTCACGCCGGCCATTCAGCAGGGAAACCCGGTCGGCGTATGGATCGCGATTCCTTTCAATTTCAAGTATAAGAAGTAAGCCCTCGCAGTCTCGGCGGCGAGACTCCGAGCATCGTTGCTCTCTGACATCGGCAGTGGTTATTTCGTGATTGTCTGGCACGCGGACGCGCGCATTGCTTTCAACATAGGAGGCGATCATGGACCCGATGGTATGGCTGCTGAAGAACCGTTACGGTTCGCTTGAACTTTCGCGGCAGGTTGGTCCCAACCTGTTGCGCGGATTGGCGGGCAGCGTGTTGCTGCATTTGCTGGCACTGGCGGCGCTCTTTGCTACCGTGATTTGGAACGGGGTAGAACCAGGCGGAAAAGTTTCTGAGCCGAGTGGTCCGGTCACTCTCATTCCACCGTGGCGTCCGGTGAGGCCGCTACCGCCGATTGTTCCGGAATTGACGCGACCGACTCCGCCGAGAGTAATCAAGGATCCCGTTCCGGTGCCGTATGATCCGGATGCACCCGTGACGTCAGATCCGATCGTCGGGAAATTCGGTCTGCCGGGAGAGGCGCAGCGGCCGGGTACGGGGTATGCGGACAATCCGCCGGTAGAGATTCCACCGGGTAGCTTTGCCGGCATTGACGAAGGCATTCCACCGGAAGGAATTTACGTTCCGCGTGAGGTGGAACCCGCGCCGCTAGATATTAATCCGCGTCCGGCATACCCTGAAATCCCCCGCATCGCCGGCACTTCCGGAAAGGTCGTGGTCAACGTTTTCGTTGACAAGCAGGGGAATGTGGCGCGCTGGCGCATCGTGACAGTGACTCCCAAGAAAATGGGATTCGAGGAGGAGGTCGCAAAGGTCGTTCCCAAGTGGAAGTTTACTCCGGCCATTCAGCAGAATACTCCGGTCGGGGTTTGGGTTTCAATTCCCTTTGTCTTTTCGATCCGCAAGTGAGGTCGGAGGCGGCGCACCAGCCTAATCCTATGAGTGTATTGCTTCGCTGGGTTCTGCCGATCGCGATTCTCGCGGTCGGCATCGCCATTTTTACGGGAGCCTTGCTGCCGCCGATTCCTCGCGGCACTGGGTTGCGCACGCTGCTCGGCCTCGTCATGATTTTGTTTGCAATTTACCGCTTTGCCGCGGCGCGCATTCCCCAAGCGCTGTCAAAGCGACGCTTCGGCGGCAAGCGTTATCGCCCGTGGGAGCGATGAAAACGAAAGCACTCATCCTATTTGTTGTGGTTGTGTTCCTGGCGGTAGGCTGCGGACAGCAGAAGCCGAAAGAGAGCATGACCGCAGGTCACGCCGTGATTGGCGTCTCCGATGCCGTCTATGAACTGGCGTGGCAGGTTTCCAAGGATTTTCAGGCCGGCAGCCGGGGTGCGTTTGTGGACATCGTGCGCGCGCCGAACACGACGCTCGTGGATTCGCTGTTGAACGAGCGGGTGGAAGAGATCATGCTCGATCGCCGGCCGCTGCCGGCGGAAACCCTCGCCTTCAATAATGCGAAGCTGAAGCTGCTCACGTACGACTTTGCGCTCTATCCAGTGTACCTGCTCGTGCCGAGAACGAATGATGCAGCGATCATTGACAGCGCGAATTTTCGGGATGTGCTGCTCGGCAGGATTACCAATTGGAAGCAGCTTGGCGGTTCCGATCAACGCTTGACGCTCTACTTGCCGTTGCCGGGCGAAGGCGGGTGGGTGAGTATGATGAGCTATTACGGCCATCTCGATTCGGTATCGGCCGTTGTGTGCACGACGGCGGCCAAAATGTTGGCGCTGGCGACGCCGGATTCCGGCGCGTTGATGGTCTACTCAAAACCCTATCAGGATCTGCCATTCAAGCGACTGACGTTTCGCCGCGTAGGCATGGACATTCCCGCGAACCCCAAAACCATCGTGGACGAGCCGTGCTATCCGTTCCGCCTGGATATCACCTATCTCACCACGCGGAACAAGGCGGATGTCGCGGCGGGTTATTTGACCTTTGCCACCAGCAACGTCGGGCAGCGAGGCATCATGAACCAAGGTTACCGGCCCGCCTCGGTGCCTGTAAGAGTGGTGCAGATGAAGGGTTAGATCGAGCGATAGCTGTGGAGGATGTTGCGATCTGAAGCACATTCACTTACCCTCTGCTTCCCCCGGTTACCCACAGTTCGAGCCTTGCCGATTTGCCAGGAATTCACTATACTTGAGGTTCACCCTCAGGCCATTTACCGAAGAGATTTCCGTGGCTGCCAAACCTACCGCTTTGACTGAAGTCCACCGCGCGCTGGGCGCGAAGATCGTGGCGTTCGCCGGCTATCTGATGCCGATTCAATACAAGTCTATCCGCTCCGAACATCTGCGAGTCCGCACGACGGTTGGAGTGTTTGATGTGTCGCACATGGGCGAGTTTTTTGTGACGGGAGCGGATCGCGAAGCGTTCGTGGATCACGTGACGGTCAACGACGTGAAGAGTTTGAGTCACGGGCAAGTTCAGTACTCGTGCATGTGCAAGCCGGACGCCGGGATCGTGGACGATCTGCTGGTGTACCGCTTTCCCGACAAGATCATGCTGGTCGTGAATGCATCGAATGCCGAGAAGGATTGGAACTGGCTCGTGCAGAACCAGCGCGGCGACGTGCAGTTGAAGAATGTCTCAGACGACACGACGCTGCTCGCAATCCAGGGACGTTATGCCGCGCCGCTGGTGCAGAAGCTGACGAAGACCGATCTTTCGCAGATCAAATACTATTGGTTTGCCGAAGGGGAAGTGGCGGGAGCGAAGGCGGCCATTTCGCGCACCGGATATACGGGCGAAGACGGCTTCGAGTTGTACTTCGGCAATGCGGATGCGCTCAAGGTGTGGGACGCGGTGATGGACGCGGGCAAAGAGTTCGAAATCGAGCCGATCGGTCTCGGCGCGCGCGACAGCCTGCGGCTGGAGATGAAGATGTGCCTCTACGGCAACGACATTGACGAAACGACCCATCCGCTCGAGGCGGGACTGGGCTGGATCACGAAGCTCAACAAAGGCGATTTCATCGGTCGGCAGGCGCTGCTCGACGTGAAAGCGCAGGGTGTGAAGCGCAAATTAGTCGGCCTCGAAGTGGAGGGCGAGGGCTTTCCGCGGCACGGCTATCCGATTCTCAGCCACGATGGGACGAGCGAAGTGATCGGAACGGTAACGTCCGGCACAGTCTCGCCGATGCTCAACAAGGGCATCGCCATGGGGTACGTGCCGGTGGATTCGAGTGCGATTGGAAGCGACGTGCGAATGGATATACGCGGGCGGCGGCTGCCAGCCCGTGTGGTGAAGACACCTTTTTATCAAAGACCCTATTGAAATCTCGCAAGGGAAAACTCGAGCCGCTGGTTCATCCGGCAATCTGCCTGTACGCCACTCCGCGTGAATTCACGGACGACAGCTTGCGCGGCACCGTGGCGGTGGTGATTGATGTGCTGCGGTCTTCTTCGACGATCGCTTCGGCGCTGACTAGCGGCGCGCGGGAGATTATTCCCGTATCTTCACCGGCGGAGGCGGGCGAACTGGCACAGCGCGCCGGGCGTGACGCGACGCTACTCTGCGGGGAGCGGGATGGGCGGCGGATCGAAGGCTTCGATCTTGGCAATTCGCCCTTCGAATATACGGCCGATCGCGTGGCCGGACGTACTCTGGTCTTCGCCTCAACGAACGGTTCGCCCGTCATGGTACGCTCCCGAATATCCGAGCGAGTGCTGATCGGCGGCTTCAATAATTTCAGCGCGGTTGTGTCGAACGTCGTGGCCGCCGGAAAGCCGGTGGCGATCCTCTGCGCCGGACGCATGGAGCAATTTGCGATTGAAGATTTCATCTGCGGCGGAAAGTTCGTCTCCGCTTTGCAAGCACAATTGAAGGGTGAGATCGAGTTGAACGACGGCGCGCGAGCGGCCTCCGCGCTCTATCATCATCTGAACGGGAATATTGCGAACGTGCTCCGCGATTCGACGCACGGCAAGTACCTTGCATCCATCGGATTTGAACAGGATCTCGATTTCTGCGCGCAGGTGGACTCGCTGCCGGTTGTACCCACGTTATTGGAAGGTAAAATCAGAGGGCTTCGACCCGATGGCACCCCGCTCGGTGAACCCGCGACCGCGGCCGCCTGAGACTTCGTCGTCCGTGACATTTTTCTGGGGACTGGTGCTGCTGGCGTGCGCGCTGCTGCTCGCGCTGGCACTTGTCAGTTACTCGGTTGAAGATTGGCCCGCGATTAACGAGCTTCGGCCCAATCACAACTGGGTGGGAGTGGTTGGTACGTTTATCGCCGGGACGTTGGGGCCGTTTCTGCTCGGTCGCTGGGCGGCGCTCGGGATCGTGATCATCGTTGGCATTTGGGGTTGGACGCTGCTGCGCAGGCTCGACTGGAAGCGCTCATTCATCGTTTCGGCCTGGCTACTCGGGTTGTGCGTATGGCTCTCGACGTTCATGGGCGTTGGCGGTCAATTGTGGCCCGGGATTGCGCAGACAGATTCCTTTCCGCATTCCGGGCAGTTCGGGGCCTGGGCAGCGGAACAATTAGCAGTTCTCGTCGGCTACACGGGAGCAGTGATTCTGCTCTTGTTGACGTTGGTGGTGGGGCTGGGACTGTCAGTGGCCGGGTTTGCCGGGTGGTTTGAGAAGCGGGTAAACACAGCGATTGATCGCGTGTCACAGGCTAAACCTCCGCGCTTCTCGTGGTTCAAACGGAAGGAACCTAAGCGAGAACTTGAGTCGCGGGAGGAAGCCGAGGAACCGGCCGTTGGCGCACCGGTGTCCAGCAATGGACATGGTGCCAAGACGGCGCAGCATGCGGCACAGTCTGCGTCGCACCGCGCGAAGATGTCCGCGCCGTCACAGCTTGCGATTCAGATCGAAGACCGCTCTGGCTACGTCTATCCGCCGCTGGACCTGTTCAATCCTCCGCAGGAAGGGCAGGACGGCGGAATGACGCCGGAAGACTTGCAGCGGCATTCTGAATTGCTGGAAAAGACGCTGGCGACGTTTGGCGTGCAGGCGAAGGTCGTGCGCGTGAATCCGGGACCGGTGATTACGCGGTTTGATTTGGAACCTGCGCCGGGTGTCAAGGTTGCGCGGATCGAGGCGCTGGCGGATGATATTGCGTTGGCTCTGCGTGCCCGCGGCTTGCGAATTCTTGCGCCGATTCCGGGGGTGGCCGCGGTCGGTGTGGAGATGGCGAATCCGAAGCCTGCGATTGTGACGTTCCGCGAAGTGGCGGAGTCACCGATGTATCAGCAGTCGAAATCGAAGCTGACCATCGCGCTGGGTCGCACGGTGGAGGGCGATATTTTCTGTGCGGACCTGGCGACCCTGCCGCATCTGCTCATTGCGGGGACGACCGGCTCCGGCAAGTCGGTGTGCGTGAACTCGATCATCGCTTCGATTCTGTTGCGCGCAACGCCGGACGACGTGCAGTTCGTGCTGATTGATCCGAAGAAGCTGGAACTCGCCGCCTATAACGAGCTGCGCAATCATCACGTAACGCACCGGCCTGATCTTTCGGAATACGTAGTGACGCGGCCCGATGAAGCTGTCAAGGTGCTGCGCAGTTGCCTGACGGAGATGGAACGGCGCTACGATCTGCTGGCTGAACGCGGGTCGCGGCTTCTGGCGGAATATAACGAGGCGGTGCGCAATGACCCGGGGGAAGGCGAACGGCCACTGCCTTATATCGTCGTGGTCATTGATGAGTTGGCGGATTTGATGGTCACAGCTCAACGCGAAGTCGAAGAGCCGATTGCCCGGCTGGCTCAACTCGCTCGAGCCGTGGGAATTCACCTCGTCGTGGCGACGCAGCGGCCGTCGGTGGATGTCATTACCGGCGTGATCAAAGCCAACTTCCCGGCGCGGATTGCGTTTCGCGTGGCGATGAAAGTGGACTCGCGCACGATCCTCGACACAAATGGCGCGGAAATGCTGCTTGGACAGGGCGACATGCTCTTCCAGCATCCCGAGGAACCGGCGCCGATTCGTGTGCAAGGTGCGCTGCTGACGTCGAGTGAGATTCAACGGACGATTGCGCATATCTGCAAGCAACCGCCGCCGCTGATGAAGCTCGTCCTGCCGGTCGAAGCTGAAGAGGCGATGGAGGGGGGTGGAGGTTTGTACCTCGATCCGAGCGAGCGCGATCCGCTGTTCCATGAGGCGGCAAAGATTGTCGTGCGCACGGGGCAGGGGAGTGTTTCGATTTTGCAACGCCGGTTGAAGGTAGGCTACGCGCGCGCGGCACGACTGATCGATCAGCTGGAGCGCGCCGGAATTGTCGGCCCGTTCGATGGTTCCAAAGCGCGAGCAGTACTCGTGGATGAACACTATTTTGACTCTCTGAATGAACAGTAAAGCTATACTAATCGCTCTTGCGGCATGTGTTTTGGCGGGTTACGCAGCGCCGTCACCCGCCAAACTCTATTCGGACTTGGAACGGCATTTGCAATCGCTGAAAGCGCTGGAACTTACCTATGAGGCGCAGGGTTCGGCGATGAGCGATGGCGGCGTTTCGGGACGGCTGGTCTGGGTGAAGCCGAATCGTTTTCTGCACGAAACTCCCGAATGGACACTCGCCGAAACCGGCAAACAGCAGTGGCGGTATCTGAAAGCGCAGAATACTCTGATCCTAGAGAACAGCAAGCCGAACGAGCGCTGGACGCCGGAAGGCGTGCTGTTTGATCTTGGGAAGAGTTTTCGTCCCGAGAACGTAGATGAGCAGGGCGACGGCACGCGCGAATTGAAATTGGTCTCGACCGATCCGAATCTGCCGGGCGATGCGGTGCTCGAGTTTCCGCCGGAATCGCGGCTCCCGGTGCAGATCGAATTTCATCTCGCGGACGGCACAACGATCACGTATCGCATCACCGACTGGACGGAGAACGGAAAGTACGACGACGCCCTCTTTACCGCACCTGACGTGCCGGCGGAGAACGTGATTGACTTTCGCCAATCGGAATCAGGCAGCCGCTAAGCTATGCGCTCTTCGAAACTGGTGATCAGTCTTGCGCTTAGCTTGTTCTTTCTCTATCTGACGTTTTTTATTCCCCAATTCGGCAAGCTCTTGCATGGGGAAGTTGGGTTGGCCGATGGCTTTTTCGATCACGCGCGCTTCGAACTGTCGCATTTTCGGGGCGTGCTGGCGGCAATTCAATGGTGGCCGATCTTTTTCACGGGAATTGTGTTCTTTGTTTCCTTGGCGGTGCGCGCGTGGCGCTGGCAGCTTCTGCTTCGCCCTCTGGTCCAGATGAGGTTTGGGCGGGTGTTCGGCACGATGAATATCGGCTACATGGCGAACAATGTGCTGCCGTTCCGGATGGGCGAGGTGTATCGCGCGCAAGTCGTGTATCAGCTTTCCGGACTGGCCCGCACGGCGGCCTTCGGCAGCATCGTGCTCGAGCGCGTGGTGGATCTGATCTTCATGGTGCCCTTCATCGGATTCGCGGTGCTGCTTTATCCGCTGCCGGGCGCGATGCGTAATGCGGCGTACATCGTCGGCGTCGGATCGTTCGCGATCACTGCGCTGTTTCTCTGGACGGCGTTCGACCGGCCGCGCGTGCTCGCATTAATCGCGCGCGTGCTGTCTGTTTTGCCGAAGAAGGCGGAAGCGGCAGCCAACGAAATGGTTGAGCGCTTCACCGCAGGCATTGCCGTCCTCGGGCGCAAGGAGCTGATGCTGCCGATCTCAATCAGCTCGCTATCGCTTTGGGCGATGTACGCGTTGATGGTCTATTTTGTGATGCTCTCGCTTGGATTCATCGGCACGGATCTGCCGCTGATTGACGCGAATCCGCTGGGAGCGGTGCTGGTGACGTTGATCATAACGACGCTCGGATTTGTGATTCCCGGCGCGCCGGGATCGGTTGGTACGTATCACGGCGTGGCGGTGATGGGATTGAGCCTGTTCGGTGTTCCCGGCGATCGCGCGGCGGGCTTTGCCTTTCTGCTGCATGCGCTGAACTATGTTCCTTTAACGATGTTAGGTTTGTTTTATTTTTGGAAGTACGGTTTGACGTTTCGCGGCGCTCAGCAGCTGCCGGAGAAGGTCGGCAGCGCCGGGGAAGCGGAGCAGGCGATGGCAAAGGCGGCTCGAACTAAATGAGGCGGAGCATTCATGTACAGCGGCAATGACCAGGCCCGGCAGAGCGCGTACGACACGCGTGATTCGTCGCAGCGGCTTTCCGAATACTTCCGGATTCTTTTCCGGGGGCGGTGGATTATTGTCCTCTCGTTCCTCGCCGTCGTTGGCGCGACGACATTTCTTACCTACCGCATGCAGCCGGCCTATCAAGCCAGTGCGAGCCTGTTGATCGAGAATCGGGATCCGATGGAGATGACGCTGCTGAACGCCGAGCCGGCGCCGGTCATGAAGTCGCGCAATTTGAACGCGATTGAGGTCCTGCGCAGCCGCCGGATTGCCGAAGACGTCATTCGTTCGCTGGCGAATTCGCCATACAGGAGCGAACTCGAGATCATGAAAGAGTTGGATGCGGAAGGGCATCCGGTCTCACTCGACGGCCGCGTGTCCACGCTGCGTGAGAATACCAAGGTAGATCTGGCAAAAGATACCGACGTGCTGCGTGTGACCGTGGAAGCGCATTCCGCATTTGAATCCGCGTTTCTGGCGAATGCACTCGCCGAACAGTATTATCGCTATTGTTTGCAGGCGGCGCGCGGTGAGATTTCCGAAGTGCGCCAGTTCCTCGAGCAACAGTTGACGACGGTGCGTGATCAGCTCTCGCAGTCGGAGGACCTCGAGCGGAACTACAAAGAGAGTCAGAAGGTATCGGATCTGGACGTGGAGACGGCCCACATGGTGAAGCAATCGGCCGATTTTCACGCCATGTACAATGAGACGGAGACGGAACTGAATGCCCAGCTTCGTCGCGAGGACTTTCTCAAGAAGCAGCTCGCGACCACCAAGGGTAATCTGATCGAAGACATCGGCGGCGTGACAAGCCCGGTCATGGAAACGCTGCAGCGGCAAATCGGCGAGAAGCAGTCCACGATCGCCTCGCTCTTGGCGAATCCCGGACCGGGGACGGAACAGGCCGTGGCGGCGCTGGACAAAGAAGTGGAAGCCATTAAGGCGCAGCTCGTTGAGGAAGTTCGGAAGATCGCCGGTACGGGCATGTCGCCGGTGGACCCGCTGAAGACATCGCAGGATATCTTCGACCAGTTGCTGTCCTGTGAGGTGGAGATCAAGACGCTCACCGCCAAGGCTGAGGCGCTGCGCGACGTGATGACGAATATTGACTACGATCTCGAAGCGCTGCCCGAGCAGACGCTTGTGCTGGCGCGGCTTTCGCGCGATCGGCAGCTGAACGAGAGACTCTACGTACTGCTGAACGAGAAATATGAGGAAGCGCGCATTACGGAAGCCGGCAAGTCCGCGGGCGTGCAGATTGTGGACAGCGCCAAGCCGCCGGAATTTCCGGTGCGGCCGAAGAAGAAACTGAACATTCTTTTAGGCATCCTGTTCGGCTTTGCACTGGGCGTAGGCATTGCCTTCTTCCTTGAATTCCTCGATGACAGCGTGAAGACCGGCGAGGATCTTGAGCGGATCGGCTTGACCGTGCTCGGCACCATTCCGGTCGTGCATACGGACCAAATTGTCAGGCGGCTGAAAAAGGAAGGGAGAAGCTTCAGCGAGGCAGATCTCCACCGCGTAGAAGCCAAGCTAATCACTCGCTTCTCGCCCAAGTCGCCGGTGAGCGAAGCCTACCGCAGCTTGCGCACGAATATACAGTTTGCGGACATTGACAAGCCGAAGCGCGTTCTGTTGATGACGTCGTCGGCTTCGAAGGAAGGCAAGTCCACGACTGCGGTAAATCTCGCGATTACGCTGGCGCAAATGGGATCTCGCGTTCTGCTTGTGGACAGCGATCTACGCCGGCCGTCCGTGCACAACTTCTTCGGCATGGAGAAGACCTATGGGCTCACCAATCTGCTCATCGGTTCGCTTTCGTTTGACGACGTGATCAAGCGCACAGAGGTCGAGAATCTGGATGTGATCACGGCGGGAGACATTCCGCCGAATCCGTCGGAACTGGTGTCGTCGGATGCGATGCGCAAGTTTATCGCCGCGGCGCGCGAGCGCTATGATCACGTGCTGCTCGACAGTCCGCCGGTCATTGCCGTGACCGATGCGGCGGTGCTCGCGACGCGGGTTGACGGCACGATTCTCGTCGTCAGCTCTGGCTACGTGAACCGGAAGGAAGTGATGCGCGCGGTCTCGCTGTTGCGCAATGTCAAAGGGAATATTCTGGGAGTGGTGCTGAACGCGCTCGACATCAAGAAGATGTTCGGTTCGTACTATTACTACTTCCATTACTACCAGTACTATTACTACTACGGCTCCGATCCGAAGAAGAAGGGAGAGCGCAAAACGAAGCGCCCGATCGAAACGGATTATCAGGAGATGACGTAGTCTCCACGTGCTGTGTTGAGCGGAGCGGCCTTGGGCCGCTCCGCTGACGTTTTCCTGCCGTCTGTCAAACCTTACACATGGCCGACCTGACTCCCTATCCCGACACTCTTGATCTCGGCCGCGGCTCGTTTGCCCTGTTTTCTCCGGCAAAGATCAATTTGCGCCTCAAAGTGCTGGACAAGCGTCCCGACGGCTATCATGAGCTGGACACGCTGTTTCAGGAGATCAGTCTGGTAGATCGAATCGAGTTTCATCCCTCCCATGAATGGCGACTGGACATCGAAGGGGCCGATTTGGATACGGGGGAGAACAATCTGATCACTCGGGCGGCGACACTGTTGGCGGCTGAGGCGGGAGTAGCCCGCAAGGCCCGAATCATGGTCCAGAAACGCATTCCGATGCAAGGAGGGGTGGGAGGCGGCTCGTCGAACGCATCCATCGCCCTGATCGGCCTGTCCAGGCTATGGGGCTTAGACTGGCCGGTGGAGCGGCTTCACCCGCTGGCAGTACGATTGGGGTCGGATTGTGCCTTTTTTCTCTATGGAGGCTTGGCGCACGGCCAGGGTAGGGGAGAGACCCTCGATCTGCTGGTGGGCCGTATGGAAAGTGAAGTCCTGCTGGTGGTACCGCCGTTCGGTGTAAGCACCTCAGAAGCCTTCAGTTGGAGAGAATTCTCCTTGACAGATGACGAGAAAAGTGTTATTTTTAATTTTCGCAAGAAGAAGTTCATTCCTTCTTTATCCGATTTAGACGTGTTTTGTAACGATTTAGAAAATATAGTTTTAGATCGTTACCAAGAGCTGGGTCGGATTAAGCGATTACTCCTCGATGCAGAAGCAGAGGTTGCTATGCTCTCTGGGAGCGGGTCATGTATATTTGCTTTATATTCGGATCGGGTCCGGGCCATGCGAGCCGCGCAGCAGTTCCGGGAGCCGTTTCAAGTACACGTGTGTCATACGGTCAGTCGCCCCCGCCCAGCCCTGTGACGGGGGCTGCCTTACCGTCCCGAAGACCGTACCGGAAGGAGAGGAGGAGCGAGGATGAACATCACCGAGGTCAACATCAACTTGCGGGATGAAGACAAACTCAAGGCGTTTGTCAACATCACGTTCGACGATGTATTTGTGGTTCGCGGCTTGAAAGTGATCGAGGGCAAGAATGGATTGTTTGTGTGCATGCCTAGCCGCAAACTGGAAGACGGGACGTACAAGGATATTGCGCACCCCATCAGCAACGACTTTCGTCAGCAGTTGGAGACGCAGATCATCGAGGAATATCAGCGGTTGATGGCCGGCGGCGCACCAGTGATGGCGGCTCCGGGGCACGGCCACGACGACTGAGCGTCACGAATTTCACAGCCCGCTACGGTTTCTTGGGGCGTCGCCAAGTTGGTAAGGCACCAGGTTTTGGTCCTGGCATTCGGAGGTTCGAGTCCTTCCGCCCCAGCCATCCCGGCGACGACGAATGACAAAGTCGTTGCCTCATACCGAGTTGCATCTGTCGGCCGGAGTCAAACGCAGCAGCTAATACGTGACGGACTCATTACCGCTTAAGATATTCACGGGAACCGCCCACCGTACGCTGGGGCAGCGGATTGCTCAGCATCTGGGGATCCCGCTGGGAGAGGTGAGTGTCAGCCGCTTCTCGGATGGCGAGATCGGCGTGCAGTTCGAAGAGAATATTCGCGGCCGCGACGTGTTTCTCGTGCAGCCGACGAATCCGCCCGCGGACAATCTGATGGAATTGCTCATCATGGTTGACGCGGCCAAGCGCGCCTCGGCGCGGCGGATTACCACGGTAATTCCCTATTACGGGTATGCGCGGCAGGATCGCAAGGACGCCCCGCGCGTGGCGATCACCTCGCGGTTAGTGGCGGATCTCCTGGAAGCGGCCGGCGCGCAGCGCATCGTGACGATGGATTTGCATGCCCCGCAGATTCAAGGCTTCTTTAACATTCCGTTCGACCACTTGTTTGCTTCGCGGCTGTTTATCGAGCTGCTGATCAAACGTCCGATCGAGAATCTGATGGTGGTGGCGCCGGACGTCGGGTCCACGCGGCTCGCGCGCTTTTATGCGAATTACCTGAAAACCGATTTCGCGATCGTGGACAAGCACCGCACCGGTCCGAACAGTGCGGTGGCGCTGAATTTGATCGGCGACGTACGCGGAAAAAACTGCCTGATCGTGGACGATATCATTGACACCGGCGGCACGTTTTCGGCCACGGTGAAGATGTTGCGCGAACGCGGCGGTCTCGATATCTACGCCGCCGTGACGCACGCGGTGCTCTCCGGGCGCTCGGTGGAACGGATCGAAGAGAGTGAAGTGAAGTGCGTGTGGGTGTGCGACACGCTGCCCACGCCGAAGGAGCATCTCTTCCGCAAGATTCAAAAGATCAGCACGGCGCGCCTGTTTGCCGAAGCGATCAAACGAATCCACTTTGAAGAGTCCATCAGCCACCTGTTCCTCGATTTCCCCAGCACCGGATCGCGGGAAACGATGCTCGATCTGATCGACGCGCCGGCGAAAGACGTTCCGGCGTGCTGACCGTTACCTCGAATTGACAATCACAAGCATAAAGTATCATGGCTGAAACAAGATTATCCGCACAAGTGCGCGACCCGAAGAAGCTGTCGGGCGCGTCTCTGCGCCGCATCGGTCTCGTGCCCGGAGTATACTACAACCGGGCCGGCGAAACGCGCTGGCTGCAGTTCAATGAGAACACGCTGAACAATCTGCTCAAGCACGAAATCGGATTGCTGCGTGTGGACGTAGACGGCGAATCGCTGTCCTGCATTATCCGAGAAGTCCAGCGCCATCCGGTGGGCCGCAAAATTATCCACATAGACTTGATGGGCATTGCGGCCGATCAGAAGATTCACGCGCGCGTGCCGATCCACCCAGTTGGAATACCGGTCGGAGTGAAGGACCTTGGCGGCACGCTTGAGCTGGTGCTGCGCGAAGTCGAGGTCGAGTGTTTGCCGGTCAACCTGCCGACGCACATTGATGTTGACGTCAGTGCGCTGGGGATCAGCGATGGCGTTCGCTTGTCGGAAGTGCATGTCGAGGGCGTCACCATCCTCGGCGATTCCAGCATGACGCTGGTGCACGTGATTCCGCCGCGAACGGTGGAAGAGCCGAAGGCGGCTGTGGCGGCCGAGACGACGGCGGAGCCGGAAGTCATTCGCGAGAAGAAGGCCGAGGAGGAGGAGAAGGAAAAGGATAAGAAGGATAAGAAGGAGAAGAAGTAGTCTTCTCCGCGCTGAGAGCGCTGCCATGCCGCTGATCGTCGGCCTCGGCAATCCGGGCAAGGAATACGACGGCACGCCGCACAACGTCGGCTTTGAAGTGGCGACGAGACTGGCCGCGCGCGCGAGAACGACCTTCCGCCGTTCGCCGGTCGGCAATGCCGAGGAAGCCAAACTGCCGCGCGCAGGGCGCGTGATCATCTTCCGTCCGCTGGCCTTCATGAACCGATCCGGTCAGCCGGTGAGCGCCGCACTGCGCTACTATGAGTTTTCGCCGGCGGATTTGCTGGTGATCTGCGATGATGTGAATTTGCCCGTGGGTTTCTTGCGCATGCGGCAGGAAGGCGGCCCGGGCGGGCAGAAAGGGTTGGTTTCGATCATTCAGCAGCTCGGCACGGAAAAATTTCCACGCCTGCGAATCGGAGTTGGCGGCGGGCATGCCGGAGCGGATGTCGCGAAGCACGTTCTTTCCAAGTTGTCGGGCAGCGAGCGCAAACTCATGGACGATGCCGTGGATCTCGCCGCAAACGCGGTAGAGTGCTTCTTAAGCGAAGGACTGGCCACGGCCATGAATCGCTTCAATACCCGCAAAGAATCGTTAGACAATATGTCCCCTTCCGGCGCGAAGAACGCGTCGGACAATCAACGTCCAAAGGGAGAACAATCGTAGATGCGAACGTATGAGTTAGTCGTCATTTTCGATCCGGCGCTGGAAATGGAGCAGATCGAAAGTGATCTTCAGAAATTGAACGACATGATGACCGCCAACGGCCTGCCGCGCCGTTGGGAGCGCTGGGGCAAGCGCCGCCTGGCCTATGAACTCAAGGGCCGACAGTACGGCTACTATGCGCTGGCCGTCTTTGACATGAACAACGAACAAGTCGGCGAGTTGGAACGCTGGGTCCGGCTCAATAGCGCTGTCATCCGGCATCTCGTGACGCTGGTGGATCCCGCGCGGGTTCCGGAAGTGGACGAAGAGGCGGTACGCACGCTGGGCGCCGGAGTGGCCGCGCCGGAGGTTGTTGAAGCCGTGAAGCCGGAAGGTGAAGTGATGGAAACGGTGGACGAAGCGGCCGACATGGAGACGGACGCTTTGCTACCCGTTATTGAGGACCTCATCGAACCGAGCGTGTGATTTCGGCACTGATGGATTCCGCGTGCACATCGTTCTACATAGAAATGCCTGCCATGCTCTGGACCGAAAAGCCAAAAGGAGTTAACCATGGCTGATTTGCGGATGCCGGACATTAACAGTGTGATCATCGTCGGAAACCTGATTAAGGATCCCACATTCCGAACGACGACGAGCGGCGTGCCGGTGGCGAATTTCATGATCGCATCGAATCGCAAGTTCAAGGACAATAGCGGCCTCGTCAAGGAAGACGTTTGCTTTATCGGGATCGTCGCCTGGTATAAGCTCGCCGAGAGCTGCCGCGACAACTTGCAGAAGGGCAACGCGGTTCTGGTGGAAGGAGAGTTGCAAAGCCGCAACTGGAAGACGGAAGACGGCTTTAATCGTAATACGATCGAGATCAAAGCGCGCCGCATTCAGTTCCTCAGCCGCCGCGACATGCACGCCGATCATGACTTGCATCACGAGCACGACGACGGTCTGCTTTACGAACCGCTGGTCATTGAGGAGCCTAATCTTCGCGAGGGAGTCGCGGAGCATGCCGTGAAGACGGAGGCGGATTACAGCCTGGATTACAACGGAATGGACAAGATTTAGCCACAGCAGATAAACGGTATCATGCAGATTATTCTTCGCAGAGAATTTGAGTCGTTGGGCAAGGCGGGAGAAGTGGTAAACGTAAAGCCCGGCTACGCGCGGAACTTCTTGATTCCGCAGGGTATCGCGTATTCGGTCACAAAATCCAATCTGGCCCGCTTGGAAAATGAAAAGAAGGTCTTGCAGGCGCGTGACCTGAAAGAGCGCCGTTCGGCAGGCGACATGCATGCCAAGCTGCAAGGCGTGCGGCTGGTTATTTCCGCGCAGGTAGGCGAAGAGGACCGCATGTTTGGTTCGGTCACCTCCGCGGATATCGCCGAGGCGCTGAAAGAGCGCGGCATTGAGGTGGATCGTCGCAAAATTGGACTCGCAGAGCCGATCAAGCGATTGGGAGAATTCGAGATCCCGATCAAACTGCACCGGGAAGTCACGCAAATCATCCACCTGGACGTGGTCAAAGGCGCATAATTTCTGCGCGAAACGGATACCGAAATCCCCGGCTTTGGCCGGGGATTTTTTGTTGCCCTGAACAAGTCATGTCAACGCTCGATCAGCCGACGTCAACCCTTTCCGTACGCGGGGAGACTTCCAAAAGGCTCGTGTGTTTTCGAATGTAGCGCAGAATGACGAAGAGCACTACGGCTGAGAGGAAGAAGCAAAGCCAGAACGGATGAAACGATAAACGGCGTTCGACAAACCAGCGATCAGCCGTATCCAGCACGAACATCGAGGCCGCCGTTGCCGCGAGTCCGTAAAACTCTCCCTTGATCGCGGCTTTTGTCTTGAATGTGTAAATCGGCTTCACCCACTGAGACCAGCGTGGGATCAGCAGCGGTACGTGTTCGGACCAGGCGTGAAAGCTGTCGCCGAACTTGTTGGCGAGAAAACGCTCTTCGGTCGCCATGATTCGCTCATAGAACAGAATGTAAGCCAACGTGCCGGCTACGGCGAGCAGCAGCGATCTCGTAAACAGCAGCACGCCGAGCGCCATCAGGATATTGCCGAGGTAAAGCGGATGCCGGCACACGGAATAGAGACCGGTTGTGTTCAATGCGTCCGCAATCTGTTCTCGCGTGTTGCGGCCGGAGGAACCCTCCTGCGCGTAGCCCAGTGTAACGGCACGGATCATCAACCCGGTCAGCGAAATCAGCAGGCAGCCCAGCTTGTAGATGAAATCCCACGTCGGAGAGCCGCCCAAATAGTCGTGATGCGCGGAGACGACGAGCAGCGCGAACGGCAGCAGAATCAACGGCACATAACTGCGCCAGCGAAAGAGCCACTGCCCGCTGCGTTCGAGTTCATGGATGAACATTGCCGTGGAGCTTAATATTCAAGGCGTGAGCGGATCTCATGGACGAGCTGATCGGCGGGGAGACGCACCTGTTCGAGCGAATCGCGATCGCGCAGCGTGACCGTGTGGTCCTGCAGCGTCTGATGGTCCACGGTGATTCCCCACGGGGTGCCGATCTCATCCATGCGGCGATAGCGGCGGCCGATCGAGCCTTGATGATCGGTAAACACCGGAGCGATGCGCCGCAAGTCGCTTGCGATCTTGTCCGCGTACTCGGGCATGCCGTCTCGCTTGAGCAAGGAAAACACGCCAACCTTAATCGGGGCGATGTGCGGTGCCAGACGCAGCACAGTCCGGGCTTCGCCCTCCTGTACATCCTCGGCAAACGCGTCAAGCAAGCAGACGAGCAGTGAACGATTCAGCCCGGCGGACGTTTCGATAATGTACGGCACATATCGCTCTTTCGACTCCTCCTCAAAATAGGAGAGATCCTTGCCGGAGTACTCCGTGTGCCGCTTCAAGTCGAAGTCTGTGCGGTTGTGAATGCCCTCCAATTCCTGCCAGCCGAACGGGAATTCGTATTCGATGTCGAAGGCATCCGCGGCATAGTGCGCCAACTCCTGCGGGGTGTGACGGTGCAGGCGCAGCTTCTCCTTGCGAATTCCAAGCTTCAGATAATACTGGAACCGCACGTCGCGCCATCGTTCGAGCCACTCGGCATCCTGCCCCGGCTTCACGAAGAACTGCATCTCCATCTGCTCAAACTCACGCGTGCGAAAGATGAAGTTGCCCGGCGTAATCTCGTTGCGGAAGGCCTTACCGATTTGCGCAATGCCGAACGGCAGCTTCACCCGTGAGGTGTTGATGACATTCAAATAGTTGACGTAAATTCCCTGCGCGGTCTCCGGACGCAGATAAACGACGGCCGCCGCTTCTTCCACCGGCCCCAGAAACGTCTTGAGCATCAGGTTGAACAGGCGCGGCTCGGTGAGCGTCCCCTTGGTCCCGCACGTCGGGCAAGAGGCTTCGCTCCAACGCACCTGCTTCAGATACTTCAGGTCGCCTTCGCCGCCTTCGGGAATCTCAATATCCGTGAAATCGGCAAGTTTCTTCTTCGCCTTCCACTGCTTGATCAGATCCTGCCCTTTGAAGCGCGCCTTGCACTGCTTGCAGTCCACGAGCGGATCCACGAATCCGGCCACGTGCCCGGACGCTTCCCACACGCGCGGATGCATCAGGATCGCGGCGTCAAGGCCGACAATGTTCTCGTGCATTTGTGTCATCTCGCGCCACCAGAAGGCCGCGATGTTATTTTTGAGCGCCACGCCTAACGGGCCGTAGTCCCACGTCGAGCCGAGACCGCCGTAAATTTCCGACGAAGGATAGACGAAGCCGCGCCGCTTGCTGAGGCTCACGATCTTGTCCATCAGATTCTGAGTTGCCATAAGAGTTAAGGAGTAAGGTGGATGTGCAGGGAGAGATGAAGTGGTGACTCGCAGACAGCTATTGGGCCGGGTGACTCCAGCGTAGCGCGTTCAACGAGCGCAGCTCCCCGCTCACGGGCAAATGCGTCTCCAAATAGCGTGGCAGGAACGATGAAATCTCCAGATTGACTCGCGGGGAAATCGCGATTCGCCCGGCGAACTCGCGCGTGGCACTTGCGACACTTGACAATACGCTGAATGCTTCCGGAGTCAGATCGCCATCCCGCGCCGCGCTTGGCCGCGCGTCAGGATGCAGAAAACTGCCCTCGTTCAACCGGTACCGCACGCCGGTCCGAAAGGGAGGAGTGAGCGGCAGACCGGACTCCGCACAGACCTGCGTTTGCAGACCGAAACCCAGCGAGTAAAAGAGATCGAGTTCGAATTGCCACAACAGCGGCAGCGGAGACATTGGTTTCGCATCGAGCGCGGACAGCGTGGCGCTGGCACTCTCATACAGATCCTTGTGCGGATCCTCTTCCCGCAAGCAGCGCGCAAGCAACTCCACGACTGCGCTGCCGATGCTCATCAAGTCGAGATCGCTGCGCAATCCAAGATGCGGATGTAACGGCGCGGCCTCCTTGAACATCTGCAAGTCGCGCCCCTGCTTGCGATAGTAAACGAATTGCGCTTCCGAGAGCAGCTCCAGCGAGCTTGCCGTGCCCAGCTTCCTCGTTCCGCGCACGCCCTTCGCCATCAAACCGATCTTGCCGAAAGCGCGGGAGAAAAGCGTGAGAATCAGCGACGATTCACCGTGCCGCAGATGGCGAATGACAATGCCGTTGGTGGTGACCAGCGTACTCATGCTATGCTCTTTGCGCCTCAGAAATCACGTTGGCCAAGGTCACCCATTCTTCCGGCGTTAACGTTTCGGGACGGCGGGTGAATTCCAGATCGCTCTGCTGCCAGAACGGATGAATACCCGAGAGCGACGAGAGCGACGTTTTCAACATTTTTCGCCGTTGGTGAAATGTCCAGCGCACAACGCGTTCCATTAAGGCATAGTCGCGCGGACGCGCCGGCGGAATCCGGTAAAACTGCATCCGCACCACACCTCCGTCCACCTTCGGCGTGGGACGAAAAGCGGCAGCCGGAACCGTGAGAATCAGCTCGGTGCGCGCTTCCAACTGGGCGAACACCGACAGCTTCCCCCACGCTTTCACTCCCGGTTTCGCGGCGATCCGCTCAGCCACTTCCCTTTGCATCATCAGCACGGCCGATTCGATCCACACCAGCTCCGGATTCTCGCGAGCATCGCGCGCGTGCGTCAAGAGCTTATAGATCACTTCCGCGGCGAGGTGATACGGCAAGTTTCCGACCACCTTCGCCGTCCCCGATCCCAGAATCTGCGTGAAATTCGTGTCCAGAAAATCCTCGTGCCGCAGGGTGAAATTCGATTGCGACCCGAGCTTGGCTTGCAGCCCTTCCAACAGTCGTTGGTCTATTTCGATTGCGGTGACGTTGGCCGGAGTCTGCACCAACTCTTCGGTAAGAATTCCACGCCCCGGACCGATTTCCAGAACACGGTCACCGGCATGCAATCCTAACGCATCCACGATCTCGCGCGCAAAGTGCCGCTCCACCAGAAAGCACTGGCCCAGACTTTTCTTCGGCGGCGGCAGCATATGGGAGGGCGAATTGGACACAGCTTTCATCCGGCAAGATAAACAAACCAGAGCCGAGCCGCAAGCGTTACACGCTCACGTACCCGGCCCAAAGGGTAAACGCGCTGAAGACAGCGAGTTTCCGCGTCACACACCTAATTCCGACAAAATCTCTGGAATGTCCTGAAACGTCCTGGCTACATGCGCGCCGCCGGCTTCAAGCGCCTTCAACTTGGATTGCGCCGTGCCCATCTCGCCTTCGACGATGGCGCCCGCGTGTCCCATGCGCTTGCCGGGAGGCGCGAACACGCCGCCGATGATAGCAATGACCGGTTTGGACAGCTTGCGGATTTGCGGTGCGGCAGCTTCCTCATATACGCCGCCGATCTCCCCCGCCATCACAATCGCTTTAGTCTCCGGGTCCTTCTCAAATAGCGCGAGCACTTCGGCGAACGGGCAGCCGAGCACGGGATCGCCGCCAATGCCCACGCACGTCGTCTCACCGTAACCTGTGCGTGATAGCGTGTCTGCCAAGTAGTAAGTAATCGAGCCGGACCGCGACACGGTTCCCACTCGACCGCGTTTGAAAGCAAGGGGAGGGATGATGCCGATGTTCGCGCGTCCCGGGGAGATGATTCCCGCCGTGTTGCCGCCCAGAATAATCGCGCCGTGCTTCTGCGCCTCGCGGCGCACCAGCATCATGTCAAGAATCGGTATGTGCTCCGGTACGACGACCACGAGCTTTATGCCGGCATGAATTGCCTCAATTGCGGCATCCTTCACCGCCGCGGCCGGAAGAAAAATCACCGACGTATCAGCCTGATGCCTCTGCACGCATTCCGCGACCGTATCGTAAACCGGAATGCCGTGAACGGCTTGCCCGCCCTTGCCCGGAGAGGTGCCGGCGACAATTTGCGTGCCGTAGCTCTTCATCTCACCGGCATGGAACTGCCCGGCCCCGCCCGTAATCCCCTGCACGACCACTCGTGTGGTTTCGTCAATCAAGATCGCCATGATCGAAAGAAGATTCCTGCCGCCGACGCGGCGCTATTAGAAAAGATAGTCCACTTGAATGCGGAACGACAATTGATCGTTGCGCACGTTGTCAGCCGTGTATTCGTGACCGGGAACCCGCACCGGATACTCATTGTTGTCGCGCGATTGCACCCACGTCCGCGGTGAGCCGGTGTCGCCGGTAAGCTTGAAGTGAACGGCCAGCGCATCGGAAACGCGATCGGAAACGGAGAACCACCAGCGCGCCGAGCGCCCGTCCAGTACTTGGAAATCGGTGTCCTCAAAATTCCAGAAAAATCCGTCGTACATCAGCCACGCCGCGCGGGTCTTCAGTTTCCGCGAGAAATTGTGCGTGAACTGAATCCCATAGGCCTCGGTCGGCGACGCGGCTTGTGCGTCAATCGGCGATTGACCGGTTGGGTCGGGATCGCCGATCAGCCGCGGCCGCGGCGTAAATCGCGTGTAGCCGCTGCTGTAAAGCAAAGACAAATTATCGAAGCGCGAAAGCCGGAACTCCAGAGCGATGCGGTTCTCATACGTCTGAAATCCGGTCTCCTTAGCGTCGTCATAATTCCAGCGCCCTTGCAGCTTCTGACGAATGCGCAGCAGTACCGGCCACACGGGGCGATAGGTAATCTTGGTGACCCAGCGATAGTAGTCCGCCTGATCCGCGACGCGCGTCCAATTATCAATTTCCGCATCCAACGTCAATGGCCGCGAGATCTGGTAGCGCGGGGCAAAGAAAATTCCGCGCTCGGCTTGCGGGGCAGGAGAATTCCGTTCCAACTGTGCAAACAGCGGATTCGCCAGATAAAACTCGTCTTCATAGGTGGAGCCGTTGTAGCGCGAGTAATTCGAAAATCCGCGGCAATACGGATTATCGTAGCCGATGTCGTAATCGCGAAAGACGGCAAGCAATGTCAGCGAATTCCATTGCGCATGAGCGGACGCCACAAGAGCGGATGGATTCGCGGCCTTTTCCTTCTGCAACTCGGCGTACTCAATCTGGAACGAGTAGTTGTTGACGACCGTCATCAAATTGAGTCCGACCACCTGGCGCACTGATTTCGCGCCACTCCAGACGCCTGACGATTCCGACGAGCGATAGCCTTTCAGAATCTCCGGATTTATGTCATTGTCCAAAATTTCGTCGCGCTCCGCCGCATCAATCACCGGATAAATCTCAACCATCGTGTCCGCCCCGGCACGTGTCTTGGCGTCGAACCAATAACCCTGCCCGAAATCCGGTTTCAACAGCCGATCGTACATGAATTGCGTTGCTTCCAGAGCGATCGAAGTGCCGGGAATCGGCCGGAACGCCAGCTCGCCTCCCAGCCCGACCTCAGTTACCGCATCGAGCATGGATTGCGTGCCATCAAACGCGGGGACATATACTGTATCGCCGTTGCCGAGCTTCTGCGCGGTCGGGTAAATGTCCATGTCAGTTCGTGGCACCAGCTCGATCAGGCGATTCAGGGAGCCGTCCGGATTGAGAATCGCATCCTTTTTCTGTGATGAGAAGAAACCAACAGCTTTAAACTTGCCGACAGCTCCTTCGGCGGCGGCGCCGCGCAGCGTGAATTCCTGCGAGCGCGACAGATCCGGCGCTATCCCGGTAATCCGCTTATCAAACCCAAATCCGGAGTACCGCGGGCTGAAGTAGTCGCCGCTCTCCATCACCAACCCCTGACCGAGCGAGACCTGATAGTTGCCGACATACGCGCGATCGAGTCGAAAGATACCTTTCTGCTGCTTTTCGATGCCGGCGAACCACTTCATCTCCGGAATCCGAAAGGACCCGTCATTGTAATAGAACGTCTGCTCGCCGAGGTTGCGATGCCACAGTGCGCCGGCCTTATAGGAGCGATTGTAGGTGAACCGCAGCTTATGGCTGACATCGGGACGCGGATCTACCAGCACGTCCGGATCAATCGCCAACTCTTCGTTGGCGAAGAAGGGTTTGTTGTAGGCGCGGAACGTGTACGTACCGCGCAGCTTTCCACGGACCTGAAGCTGGTCGTAACCGAGGTAGTTGCGCGCGTTGCGATAGCCCCAATCCGACAACCCCGGCACGGAGCGCAAATCGCGCGTGCCGCGAATCGCGCCCTGTCGCTTTACCTGATTATAGATGGCCACCGCATCCGCCGGCGATACGTTCTGCAGGTCCAGTAGCTCATCGAGCGTCGCTTCGTTGACGTTCATCGGCTCAAGCAGGCGGTCAATCCACTCGTCCACGAGCCCGACGTTCGTGCCCTCCTCGGTGCCGAGCGTTTCGATGCGATAGTAGGCGTCTTCGATGCGCTGCAAGCGTTCATCTGACGGTCGCGGTGGATTCACGCGCACCACATCGCGCAAGGCCGCAAGCGTCTTCGGGTCAATCTCCCGCAGGTCGCCGACCTCATAAATGGATTCAAACGGCCCTTCGAACAGTAGCCGCTGCCAGATCGCCTGCACCTGCACTTCCGTCAACGGCAGTGTGCGCAACTGATCGAGCGTGGCCGAATTGAGGTCGAATTGTTCAGCGGCGGCCGCTGTCAGCGCGCAGGTGAACAGCAAAACAATGAGTAAAACGCGTCTGATCATTTTTCGCGCCACAGGTCGGCAAGCGATTGGTTGAGATTAAAGCCGATGCCGACCAGATGCGACGGCTGCAGCACCGGATGATAAATGAAAGCATAATCTACAACCAGCTCGCGCCAGTGGAAGCCGAAGCCCGCCGAAAAACTGTTCGGATTCGTGATCACACCGAAGCGCAAGTCCAGCGGCTTGGCGATCATGGCATTCACGCCGCCCTTGAACTGAGCCTCGCGTTCCAGTTCGCGTTCCAGATCGAACGTCACGCGCACTCCGTAATAGGGAGTGTAGGCGACGCCTGTGGAAAAAATGCGCGGCAAATCGCGCTTGGAGTCCGACCCGAGCTGCGGATGATTGATGTTCTTAAGTGCGCCGCCCAGCCGAAAGCGATCCCACAACTGAGCGGTGGCGCCGACGTCCACGCCGAAGGTCGAGGAGCTGCCGAGATCTTCGCCGGTCACAGACTCACCCAGCGAGTACGAGATCAGCTTAAGTGAATATCCAAACGCAAGCGAGGAGTGAATATCTTCCTGCAACAATAATCCGTGAGACACGGCGACTTCACTCTCGTTCGACAGTGTGCTGCCGCCGTCGCGCGTCATCAGCGTCTGTAAGCTGATGGCCAATCCGCCGGCACGTTTGGAAAGCGGCGTGTAACCTACCGCGGAGAGATGCGAGAGGAAATTCAGGCCCCAGGGCTGCTGATAGGCAAACCGGCCCTCAACGCCCTTGCCATACGCCAACCCCGCCGGGTTCCAATAGACCGCTTCCGCGCCGGTGGCGGCGGCGGTGAACGCTCCGGCGACTCCTTGCGCGGCCACAACCGGAGGATTCGGATTCGAGATCAACTGCCCGAACGCAAGGACCGGCAGCAAAAAGAGACAAAGGAAAATAGAATATTTCACTGCGTCCTCACAGCTTCGTGCCGACCACAATCGGCTTGGTTTTGACGTCGCTCTTACCGCCCATGACGGATTCGAGATGCAGAATGTACGTTCCCATCGGCACCAGATCGCGCAATTCATTTCGCCCATCCCACACAATCACTCCCGGCCCGCCGGCCTGCTTGCTGACCAAGGTCCGCACTAACCGGCCGCGCAGATCAAAGATGCGCAGCCGAACCTCTCCGGTCGCCGGGGAGTTGTAACTGATCTGCAGGGTCTGCCCCAAGTCCGGCGCAAAGGCATGTTTGGGAACATCGAGCACGGTGGATTCTGACGGCGGCTCATCTACGAACGGCGCGCTGAAATCCTCCGCATATCCCGCCAGCATCTGAAAATCGCCGTTGTATGTGGACGACGGTCCGGAAAGCGTGACGTACTTGCCGACCAGCTCACTCATCAAATACCACTGGCCATTCAATTCCACGCTGTCAAGATTCATCGAGTCCCACACGCGCACCGTGAGATTGCCTGTGCCGTCGTCAATCGCGATATTGGTGCCGCCGCCGACGTTTTCATCCACGCGATAGATCGTACCCGAAGTCTGCACCCATGTGCCCGCGCCATAATTGTCCGGAATGGAAACGCGCACGATCCGCCGCTGCTCCCGATACTCACCGGTGCGCACGACGATCGGGTCCGGCAGCGAAACGTGCTCGGCGAGCAGCACCGCGTCCGCGGCGGTGAAGCTGCCGAGCTGAATCGTGCCGGCGTAAGCATTGACCACGCCGGTCATCCGAATCCAGTTGCCGCGTTGAATATTAGGAAAGCTTGCCGCCGGGCCGGTCTGCGAGAGACTGTAGCCGCGCCCGCTCTCGTCCTGCATGTAAGCGGAGATGCGTCTCGATCCCGAGGTCGTCGTCACGTCCTGCACGAAATTCACCACGCCGCGTAGCGTCACGATGCGGCCGTTGTAAACTTCAAAACTGTCATAGAGCGTTGCAATCGGGGTGATCTCTTCCGGCTCATATCCGCCGAAGCTGATAGACGATTCATCCGCCGCATTTCCCGCAATGTCGGTAACGTGGTGAATCGTCAATCGGTAGGCATGTTCGGCCTCCAACTCTTCCAGGAACGTCACATGCACGATGCGTTCGCTCGAAAAGAGATACGCCGACTCAATATGCAGCTCGGGAAACTCCGGGTCCGATTGGTCGGTCGCTGTGTAATTCGAAATGTCAGCGATGCCCTCAGCAGAAAGCGGCTCGTTGAAACGCACGTTGACTTCGTGCGGCGATACCGTCTCCGCGCTCGCGAGTACGGGCGCACGGCGATCAATATAGGCAATATCCGCGTCCGAGCGCGGCGAAAGCTCCCAGCCGTGCCCCACGTAATAATCCACGCACCCGGAGATGCTTGTAAAGCTGTCCCCAACCACCGGTTCATATTCCCACGCTACGTCCTTTGTCACGACCGCGCGCCCGGTGGCATCACCGACTTCGAATGCGGGATATGTCGGGTCCCATTCGGCGGTGGAGGTCACAGCACACGTGCCGATCCGAATCAAGCAGCCTTCGTACGCTTCCGCAGAATCCTCCATCACGCCGATGCGCACGTCCAGTGGCGCCGGAACGACGCCCTGGCCCAGCACCGTGACCACTCCGCCCGACGTGAACTCCGTCACGCCATTATACTCTGTAATCTGTGCCGTTACCACAACACAGTCGCCCACGGCGGGAGTCAGCGACGGGCCGAACACGTAGATCCCCGACCACGGTCCGCCGCCGGGATCGCTCATGAAGAAGGAGTCACCTTGAGTCCCGTAGCCCGTCCCCGTCACGATTCCCGTAACGGTGACCGCTTGCCCGTTGTAGGGCGAATCGCCGCCGACCGGATTGCCCGTGTACTGCAAATCAAAAATGGACAGCACCGACGAACGGATTAAATAGTCATACGTCGTCTCCGGCGCGTCAGCCGGGCTGCAGCCCGATGCTCCTTCATTATCCGTCCCGCAGAGATAGTAATACGCCGTTGTGCGTGCCGGTCCGGCAGGAATAATGCCTGTCCACGTCCCGTCTCCGGCGACGGCATCGCCATGCGAACCGTCGTCATACATCGTCTGAAGGTTGAAGTCTCCGTTTTCGCCGAAACGATAGTGCAGTTGTGCCGAGGCGACGCCATCTTCATCCACAATGTCCGCGGTGACGGTGGCCGTTTCAAATTCGGTGGGACTGTTCGGGGAGTGTTGCACATTCGAAATCAGCGGCGGACGGTTGCCGAAGAAACCGAAATCCGCGTCGCTGCGGGGATTCACCGTATAGACAGTGTTCACCGAGGAGACGATGCCGCGCAAATAGCGCAGCGTATCGCCCACCAGCGGGGAATACGAATATGCCCACCCTTCGCCGATTGTCGCCGCACCGGAGCCATCATTGACTGTGAAGCCATCCGTTCCAATGTCCGTCACCACGGCGTCACTGAATTCGGTCAACACGCCTTCCGCGGATTCGCTAACATCTCCGGTTGCCACCAAAACGGGCGCCACGGAACCTGCCTGAGGAACGGTGGTAAACGTCCCGGAGACGATATTGCGCAGACGGGTTTGGCCGCTGGATTCCTGCACTTGAGCCTGGAACCGTACAGAGTCCCCCGCGGCAAGCTGGCGGTCCTGGTTGTCATTCACCAGAATGCTGCTCCATAGGCCACCGGTCCGGTCCGCGACGAAATAGCGGATCGGCTGATTCTGAAAGTTCACCGCCGTCACGATGCCCCCGGTGAAGACCGTACTGTCGCGAAGAGGCGAGTCGCCGCTGGGCTGGGTGGTGAACTGAATCTGGTAGATCGTTACATCCTGCGCAGATACGCAAGTAATTGTAACTAAAAGAATTAAGAACGAGAGAAAGGAACGGGGCATCCGCGTTTGTAGGAAAAGGTATGGGAACGGGAAAGAATGTAAAGAAGGAACCTCAAGATAGCGATTTCCTCAAGGAGTTTCAAGTTCCTCATAGACAGCACCGCATCATGCCACATCCTGCCCTCGACATTGCAATTCTCTTGGGGATTCCGTACCTTTTTCCTATGATTCGCCTGTGGATACTTCCCAGAATCCGGATTCTCGTTTGGCTGACCTTGATCTTGTCCGCGGCAGTCTCATGCCGCGCGCGAGCTGACCAATCGCAGGGTTCTATCTTCTCGTCTTATCGCACGCATCTCCGGTCCGGCGATTCGTCCGGTGCGCTGGGGATTCTGACCGATCTTTCCCGCGAGGATTCTACCCTTGACGCGCAGTTGGCGAATTTCGCTCTGGCATGGCGAGCCTACGAGCGTCACGATTCCGCCGCCGTCAGCAGTTTCTTGCGCGCCGGAGTTCCGGAGGAGCTGTCCGATCATGCGTTGTGGCTGCGCGCTCAAGCAAGTCTCGGCGCGGATGAGCTGGGGTCTTCCCGTCCCTGCTGGGAGGCGTTAGCTGCGGATACAAGTTCGATCTACGCTGAAGAGGCGCTGCTCGAACTGGCGCAGGATGCCACGCGGCGGAAGGACATGGCGGCAGTACAGGGTTACACAGAGCGTCAGCACAACTTGTCGTACTCGCAAAAGACGCTTGCCTTCGATCTGATGCTCGCGCAGGCGTATTCGATTGCCGGTCGCCACGCAGAAGCCACTGCGCGTCTCGCCCGGTTTGCTCTTGAGTCGCCCCAAACGGTGGAAGGTCACGTTGCGCGCGGCATTCTTGACGACTACTTGGAGACATATGGCTATCGCCCACTGCCGGAGAGCGACGCGGATCTCGCGCGGGAGTTGGAAGCTCTCTCGGCCAACAGCCGCTATGAATGGGGGCTGGACCGCGTCAATGCACTGTATGGCGAGGATGGTTGGCAGCAGCATAATGATCTTCTGCTTTTCTACAAAGGTCGCTTCGAAAGTGGCTTGAGCCGTCATCGAGCGGCGGTGCAGGATCTCCAAAATCACCGCGCGGCGTATCCGAAGAGTGCGTTCGCGAATCGTGCGCTCTATTACCTCGGACGCTCCGCGTATCTCATGGACAACGATTCGGTGGCCGTTCCTTCGCTGAACGCTGTGGTTGAGAGCGCGGCGGACACCGGGTTGGTGAATCAGGCGCTCGAACTGCTTGGGATCCTCTATATGGATCGGTGCCGCGCGCAACAGGCGGCCGCCGTGGTTTCGAAATGGTCGGCGCAGAGTCAAGGGCTGTCTTCTCACGCGGATGCGCTATGGCGTTTGGGCTGGGCGCTCTGGGAGACCCAGGACTATCGCGGTGCGCGTCAGGCGTGGATCGAACTCACAGCGCTGAATCTCGATTCGGAATATGCTCCCGCCTCACTCTACTGGAGCGCACGGGCGGCCGAGAAAATCGGCGAGCGTGAAGAAACCAATCACCTGTTCCGCGTACTGGACAGTACCTACACCTACTCCTACTACACGGTCATCCGTCGCCGCTTTTCGCTTTCGGATTCAATGGCCGGACTGCCGCTGAATGCCCCCACGTTGGATGAGTTGTGTGTCGCGCAAGGTCCTCACACGCGCAAATTCGGGATGCTGGCGGCACTGCAATTGCCCGAACCTGCCCTCAAGGAATGGTCCGCAGCGCGCCGCGAACTGCAGGATTCGCCCGGCTTCGTCTGGTGGAAGGCACAGCTCCAATACTGGGATAACAACCGTATGGAGGCGTGGCGCACCATCCGCGCGAGTCTTGGTACGTACATTCGCCGCGCCGGCGTGCGCCCGGATGACTTCTATCGCATCGTCTATCCGCTCGACTTTCCGGATCCGATAAAGAAGCACTCGACGCAGTACGGTCTCGATCCCTACTTCGTCTTCGGCGTGATCTGTCAGGAAAGTCATTTCGAGCAAGATATTGTCAGCGCGGCCGGAGCGATTGGCCTCATGCAGCTCATGCCGGCGACGGCAAAGCTTCAGGCGCAGAGCCTTGGCCTTGCGCATTCGACGTCGCAGCTTTATGCCGCCGAACACAACGTGCAGCTTGGCACGTCGCACATCGCCGACCTGATGAAGGAATTCAGCGGCGATACCGTGCTCGTGCTCGCGGCGTATAATGCCGGCAAAGACGTCGTGCATTCGTGGCAAGTCGAGTTCGGCGACTGCCCGCGTGACGAATTCATTGAGCTGATTCCCTATCGCGAGACTCGCTTGTTTGTCAAACGCATCCTTGAGCACACGGCCGCCTACCGGCGCTTGTATCCTGATCTGCTCAGCCGCTCTCAAGGCTAAGAACGCACATCATACTCCAACTTCCCATGGCCTACACCAAAGCAGAACTGACTCGCCTTACTCATCTTGTCCACTGCGCCGGTTGAGCGTCCAAGATGGATCCGGCGGAGCTGGATCGCATACTGAGCGGCTTGCCGCTCGTTAAGGACCGCAACCTTGTCGTCGGTTTCTCGCACAAGGATGATGCCGCCATCTATCGTTTGCCTTCCGGCGAACTGATTGTCGAGACGGTGGACTATTTCACGCCCGTTGTGGATGATCCCTACGACTACGGTGCGATTGCCGCGGCCAATTCGCTGAGCGATATCTACGCGATGAATGGCAAGCCGCTCTTCGCGCTCAATGTCTGCTGTTTTCCCCGCAAGTATCCGGCGGAAATCTGGCACGAAGTGCTGCGCGGCGGCGCCGAGAAGGCGATGGAAGCCGGCATCACGATTGCCGGCGGGCACACGGTGGACGACCCCGAACCGAAGTATGGCTTGGTTGTCACTGGTCTCGTCGAGGCGGGTAAGTTCTGGGTGAATCAGGGCGCGCGCATCGGCGATGCGTTGATCCTGACCAAGCCGCTCGGCACCGGCCTGATCACGACGATGCTGCGCAATGACACGCTTGTGCTGTCTCAGGCGGAAGACGCGATCGAAGGTATGAAGACGCTGAATCAGGACGCCGCGCGCGTGCTGGCTCGCTTCAAGGTTCATGCCTGTACCGACATCACGGGCTACGGCTTGCTGGGTCATGCCAAAGAAATGGCGGAAGCCTCAGAGGTGGGTCTGGAGTTTTCGCTTGCTGCATTCCCGTTTTATGAGGCGGCTCGCCAGTTTGCCGGCGGCGGCACCTTTCCCGGCGGAACCTATTCGAATAAGGAGTACTTCGGCCGGCGGGTGAATGTGGATCCCGGCGTCAACGAGGACTTGCTGATGCTCTTGTGGGATGCGCAGACCTCGGGCGGGCTGCTCGCGTCAGTTCCCGAAGAGCATGCGAAAGACGTCGTACGACAATTGCATGAAGCCGGAGTCTTATCGGCTGCGCGCGTCGGCACCGTCACTGCAGGTTCGCGTCTGCATGTCAAACCTTAGAGTACAGGCTCTTACACTTTTCCCTTGGGGAGAATCGTGATGGACGATTACACCACACAACAACTGGACGGGCGGCTCGCTCAAATCGAACGCAAACTCGATGAACTGAGCACGCGCTTGACCGCCACCGATGACCGTGAGTTGAAACTGCGTCACCGCGACGCCGCGAGCCGCACGGATCGCACCTTTTGGGGAATATTTCTGGTTGTACTCGGCGGTCTGTGGCTGGCAGATCGAATGGAGTGGCTGGATATTTCCGCCGGTTGGCTGTGGCCAAGCCTGTTGATCGGCTTCGGTCTCTATTTGGTCATGGGCGGGCGCGCTCGGTGAAACCGATTCGTTTGGCGATTGTCGGCGCGACCGGGCTCGTCGGAAGAACCACACTTGACGTCTTGCGCGAGTGGCAAGTGCCGCTGACTTCACTTCGGCTCTTCGCGTCAGCGGACTCGGCCGGCCGGCAAATGTCATATGAAGGCCGCACCATCGCTCTTGAGAATTTGTACGGCGCTCCGCCTCAGGATCTTGACGCCGCGATCTTCGCCACGTCTCGAGAGATTTCTCGCGAATGGGCGCCGCGCTTTCGCGATGCGGGAATTCTGGTCGTGGATCACTCTTCACAATTCCGCATGGATCCCGACGTGCCGTTGGTCATTCCCGAAATCAACGGCGCGACGATCACTCGGCAGCGGCGATTGATTTCGAACCCAAACTGCTCGGCCAGTGTCGTGCTTCTGCCGCTGGCGGCGATTGATCGAGCTATCGGTCTCAAGACTGTAATCATAGACACTTATCAATCCGTTTCCGGTTCCGGTCAGGAGGCGATTGCCGAGCTCGACGAACAACTGTCCAATGCGAATGTGCCGGCCCGCGTCTATCCTCGCATGATTGCTCACAATGTCTTTCCGCAAGTGGGGCCGTTTGGTGCGGACGGCTTGTGCGACGAGGAGCGCAAGGTCGCAGAAGAAATCAGAAAAATCCTCGACCGACCGCGCCTCACCGTCTTTACAACGACGGTTCGTGTACCCGTGCGAGTCGGCCATTCGGCGGCCGTTACCGTCGAATGCAATCGGGAAGTGAGGAACGATGAGATCGAGACCGCCTTCCACAGCATGCCGGGAATGATCTACGATCCGGAGCGCTATGCCTCGCCGCGCGAAATTGCCGGGAAACAGGATATCTTCGTCAGCCGGCTTCGCCTGCACCCGGAGCGCCCGAACTGGCTGCAATTCTGGGCCGTGGGCGATAACCTGCGCAAAGGCGCGGCGTCCAACGCGGTGCAAATTCTCATGGAGGTTTTTCGATGAAACGAAGCGCCTCTCTCGTTCTACTGTTACTTGTGAAAACTGTCACGGCCCAGCCGTTGGATTGGTCCGGCGACATGACCATCTTCGGCACGTCCGCTGATGAACAGCAGCCGGCCATATCCGCGGCGGGTATGGATACGTTGCATGCCTTCTGCATCGTCGCCGAGGATTCGCTGGCTCTGAAGAGATCTACCGACGCCGGCGCGAGCTGGAGCGTTGCGAGCATGATCGCTTCAACGATGTCAAATCCGCAAATCACGGCGACAAGCGACAATGCTTATTCATACTATGTCTGTTCGAGCGCGCAGTCCACGACGAAACATCTCTACCGCTTGACAACCTCAGTGGACGAATGGAGTGAAGCGCTTGAGACCGAATTGCCACCCGGTTTCGGTGGAAATATAGATGCGCTGGCGGCGGCTACAGATGTCGCGGCGCAACCCTCGGAACCTTATCTGAACGTGTGCTGGATCGAAGGCGTACAAACAGGTCTCACAGGTCTCTGCTTCGTCCAATCCCGCGATCGGGGCGGCACGTTTCTCTCTCCTGTCCTCGTTCATGCCCAGCAGATCTTCGCGGATCTCGCGGCGGGAGTCGCGATTGCCGAAACATGGAGTGGGGAAGCGGAGACCCTACATATCGCAGCGACGCAAGACCGCCCCGGCTCCGTCCCTGAAGAGATTCGCCTCTATCGCAGCACTAATCAGGGGCAGCAGTGGAACGGCGGAGTGACTCTGGACTCCTCCGCCTACGCTCAGCTCGACCCGGCCCTCGTGAGCTTCGGCAACACGTTGTGTCTCGCCTACACTCGCCGGTCCGATGTTACGGCGCAGCGAGATATCTACTTCGTTTATTCTCCTGACGGCGGCGTGACGTTCTCCGATCCGGTCTCGCTGACCGACGCAATCTCAGACGACTTTGAACCGAGACTGGCGGTGGATGCCACCGGGCAATTCCTGCATATCTTCTACCTTAGTGGTCAAGTTCTTGAGGAAGAGAGCACTTTGATGCTCATTACCGCGCCAGTGGCCGCTCCGTGGGACGTGAGCGATCCCGTCGCGATTTCGGATTCAAACAGCGTGGCCAGCGCAGGCGGTTACTATGTGACCCCAACGACGGCAGGCATCGCCGCGGTGTGGACCGCTCGCTTTGCGCTCGGCGATCTTGACGTGCACTTCGACGCCTCGTGGCGCGGGAACGGCGTGACTCCGCGCTCGGAGGTCATTCCTGCAACGATTGGAATCACAGCCTGCTATCCAAATCCGTTCAACGGTTCAACCACGGTGACGATTCGCACTCCCATGGCGCAAAGATTGGCGCTTGACGTGACGGATCTCCTTGGCCGCCGCATTGAAACGATATCTTTGGACGCGATGTCCCCCGGTTCACACAATGTGCGACTAAACTTCCCCGAGCTGTCGTCGGGAAACTACTGGCTCAGTCTGCGGGGTTCTCCCGCGCCTCCTCTGCGGCTGACACTGCTCCGCTAACAAGAACGGCCTCCACTTCGGAGGCCGTTTCAATTGTCTTCAGGCTATTTCAGCAACAGCAGCTTCTAAACTCCTACTCAAGCGCCTATGCCGCGACAGCCGCCTCGCGTTTGCCAACCCGTCCGATCAGCATCTCGGCAAGTAATGCGGCGAGCGCAATGAACAGGCAGAGTTTCCAGAGTTCGCGCCCGAACCGGCTCTCCATCACCGCCGCCTTCATCTCATCATGCCCGCCCAGAATCAACTGCTTGCCGCCGACGATTCCAGCATAACTTTGCTCCGGCGCAGCTTGCAGATCGCTCTCACGCGCGGAAACATTGACCGCTACGGCCGCCAACCGCCGGTTGCCCTTCCACAATTCGTAGCCGCCGACCTCATTCAACGGCGGAAGCTTGAGTACGAACCCCGTAGGCGATGTTTCCACGGCCGGCGCTATCGTCTGAACTCCATTGCGCAATTCGTAACGCTCTTCGCCCGGTGTTCCAGTGAACGAAATCGAGGACGCCACGCCGGCCGTGAACTGATAATCCGCACCGGATGTTCCAACACCGGAGAGATAGGCCGATCCGCTGACCAGCAGCGGCGGAAAGATTCCGCTGCGATACAACGAGGACCATGTCGGATCCGGCGACCCGGTCATCAGTAGCGCGTGCCCGCGATCAATTCTTGATTCGAGCAGAAACGGAATTCCGGCGGACGTGCCGATCACTTCCACCGCCGTCGCCGTCGCTGGAACGCGCACGAGTTTCGTGAACTCCGGCGAGATATTCGCCGGCTTCTCCTCAAACAATCCTTCAAACAACGGATGCGCCAAGTCCACCGTGGTCCACCGTGCCGCGGTTGGGCTTTGCCACACCTCGGAAGCGGTCGGCAAACCTAAGGTCGGCAGCCATGAATCATACGCGCGCAAGTCGGCCTGCGGTCCCATCATGATGAACACACCCTTGCCGCCGGCCACGTAGCTCCTTAACCGCGACGGAAATCCGCTGCTGAACGCCGATGCATCCACCAGAATAATCGCATCGTAAATCCCCCAATCCTCTGCCTCAAACTGCGACGGTGTGAAGCGTTGCGCATCCACAAATCCATTGGGATCCTGTGTAGGGTTCATGGCCAGCGCCGTCAGGTCGCGCGCGGGTCCGTCCCCGCCCACAACCGCGACATGCAAGCGCGACGCCACGCGCAAAACGAAATTTCGCTGATCATCCGCCGCAAAATCATCCGCATCCTCCAACCGCACGTAGCCTACCTGATCGCCCGGCTGCTCCGGCGTGAACTTCAGTCGCACCTGTCGCTCTTCGCCGGCGGTCAAGCTGACGCGGGACTGTGCCACGCGCCGGCCTTCCAGGTACACGCTCACGATGTGATCGGTCACGGCGTCTCTGCCGCTGTTCTTTACGGTGAAGCTGACCTCGACCGGCCGGCCCGGAGTGATAATTCGCGAACTGATGGAAGCGTCCGTGACTCCCACGTTGCGCGCAGCATCGGCTGTCGAGATCAGATACACTCGCACGTCCTCCGGCAGCAATGCGCTTTCCGGTAGCTTTGCCGGCCACGCGGACGTGCTGAAATCCGAAATCACGTACACTTCTTTATGCAGATTCTGCGACTGACCGAGAATCAGCCGCGCCCGCTGCAAGGCCGAGACCAAGTCTCCGCCATGCGTAGTCGGCTTCGATTCCGCCACTGCCTCACGCAGCAAGCGGATCTGTCCGGAGGGCGACTCGGGAAACACGTCCGGCGGCGTATCCGACCACACGATCTGCGCGTCGTCGCCGTCTTTCAGCAGATCGAGAATCTCCTGCGCTCGGGTCTGCAAGCGGCGATAGCGCGTGCCGTCCGGCGTTTCGGTCTGCATCGAAGCGGACCGGTCGAGAATCAACACCGCCGTCGTCCGCGCTTGCGCCCCCGGCAATAGTCCGGCCGAGGATTTCAGCACAGGCCGCGCCAGCGCCAGCACCAGAAACAGCACCGCCAACGTCCGCAATACGAGCAACAATATCTGGCGAATTTTGACTTGCCGCATTTTCTGTCGCTGCAACTCGCGCAGAAAGCGCAGTGTCGGGAAATCAATATTCTTGTACCGTTGCCGGTTCAAGAGATGAATCAGAATCGGCAGCAGCCCCAGCGTCAAAGCGGCCAGAATCGCGCTGTTCAGAAACGTCATTTGATTACCGTTTCATCCCGATGATCGTGCATTTGCAAGCCATATTCTTGAGCGAGGAGGTCTTCCACCAATTCCACCAGCAAGTGCCCGCACAACAGATGTGCCTCCTGCACGCGCTGAGAGGACTGCGAGGGGATGTGCAGCGCCTGATCTACGTATTCATCGAGCGGAGTGATATCTTTGCCCAGAAACGCCACGCTGCTCCCCTCTGCCGCGTGCGCCGCTTGAGCCGCTTCCAACAGATTGGCCGAAGCTCCGGAGGTGGACAACAGAAACAGCACGTCCCGCTTCCGCATGTGCGCCTCGACTTGTCGTGCAAAAATGTGTTCAAATCCCAAATCATTTGCGCACGCCGTCAACAAGCTGGTGTCGGTCGTGAGCGCAATCGCCGCCAGCGCGCGCCGGTTCCGCTTGGAAGAAAGCCGCACCACAAACTCAGCCGCAATGTGTTGTGCTTCCGCCGCGGAGCCGCCGTTGCCGCAAAACAAAAGTCTATTTCCTTGCATGAGCGCCCGCGCCGCCACACTTCCAATCGCCACGAGATCCGGAAAGCACGCCGCCATTTGGCTGTGCATCGCCGCGGCATCGTTGATCGCCCGTTGCAGCTTCTCTTGTCCCAGCACTAATCGGCTATCGCTCATGGTATTCGAACCTCATTCTCATTTCACAAATCCGGCCACAACCTGTTGCGCGTCAGCCAGCACCTGCTTGATTCCGCTTACATCCTTGCCGCCTGCGGTCGCCAGATGCGGTTTTCCGCCGCCGCCACCCTGCAATCGCTTGCCCAGCTCTTTCACGATTGGCACCGCGTCCACGCCGGCTTTGACGAGATCGGGAGTGACGACCACGACCAACGACGGCTTGCCGTCGAACACGGACGCGAGCACGCCCACGCCGGATTTCAATGCATCACGCAGCGCATCACCCATCTCCTTGAGCTGGTCCATGTTGTGGGCCTCCACCTGCGCCGCGACGAGCTTCGCGTTTCCCACCGGCACGGCGCGTTCTGCGAGGCCCTGCATCGCTGATCCCGCGGCCTTGTTGCGGAGTTGCTCGAGTTCCTTCTCGAGCTTCTTTTTTTCGTCCATGAATTTGCGCAGCTTTTCTAACGGATCGCTGCCTTCGCTAACCATGACCTCGGTGAGCTCATTCATTTGATCGCGCCGCGAAAGCAAATATTCGAGAGCTTTCGCACCGGTAAGCGCTTCAATCCGCCGTACACCCGCCGCCACCGACGTTTCCGTCTTGATCACGAACACGCCGATATCGCCCGTGCGCTTGACGTGGCAGCCGCCGCACAATTCGCGTGAAACGACATGCTCGCTGGTTCCGATCTCGATTAACCGTACTTCATCGCCGTACTTTTCGCCAAACAGCGCCATCGCTCCCGCCGCTTGCGCTTCCTTCAGACTCGTAATCTTCGGCGTCACCGCCCAATTCTCGCGGATGCGCTGATTGACAATCGTTTCGATCCGGCGCAGCTCATCTTCCGTCGGTTTCTCAAAATGCGTGTAGTCGAATCGCAGATAATCCGGCCCGACATACGACCCCGCTTGATGCACGTGATCCCCCAGCGTCTCCCGCAGCGCCGCCTGCAACAAGTGCGTGGCCGTGTGATTGTACTGCGTCGGAATGCGATGCTGGGGAGAAACAACGGCCTCGACATCAGCGAGGAGTGTGAACACGTCACTGAAGTTGTCAGGAGCGTTCCCTTCAAATTCGATCACATGGAAAATATCCCCTTCTCCAGGACTAGCAAAGGGTCTCGCGGCTTCGGATAGCTCGTGTGTCATCCGCTTTGTATCAACCACACGAAGCGTAATATCACGTCCATAGATATGACCTTTGTCACCAATTTGTCCCCCACTTTCAGGGTAGAAGGGAGTCCCATTGAGTACAAGGTAGTGATTGGTCCAGTCTCTTATCATGTATGCAGGTGTCGTGGAAGCACGAGTTACATCCTGTCCGAGGTATGTACTTGTCTCACGGGGACTCCATACGACCTGTGAGGCCTCCATCTTTGGTAACGGTTTGTCACCAAGGGTGATTTGAAACACATCCTTGTTAGCCGCACGCGCTCTATCCTTTTGTCTGAGCATCTCCTTCTCAAACCCCGCCGTGTCCACCGCTAATCCCTCTTCCCGCGCCATCAGCTCCATCAAATCCAGCGGAAATCCGAACGTGTCATAGAGCCGGAACGCTTCTTCACCTGGAATTTGCGAAGCTTTCGCCGCGCGCACGCTGGCCACAACCTTATCAAAGATCTCCAGCCCGCGATCCAGCGTCTTGCCGAAATGCTCTTCCTCGGCTTGAACGACGCGCGCGACGTGCACGTGGCGATCCTTGAGTTCCGGAAACGTCTCACCCATCACGTCCACCAGCGTCGGCACCAACTTGTAAATGAACGGCTCGTGCAGCTCGAGTTTGCGCGCAAACCGCGAGGCTCTTCGCAGCAATCTCCGCAGCACATATCCGCGCCCCTCATTTCCCGGCATTGCACCGTCGGCAATCGCAAACGACAGACAACGCAAGTGATCGGCAATCACCCGATGCGGCACGCCGCTCTCATTGTCCGCATACGGCTTATCCTTAAACTCGGCAATCCGCTGAATGATCGGCTGAAATAGATCCGTATCGTAATTCGAGCGATAACCGTTGATCACTGTCGTCAGCCGCTCCAGCCCCGCGCCCGTGTCCACGTGCTTTGCCGGCAGCGGTACCAGCGTCCCATCCGACTGGCAATCGTATTGGATGAACACCAGATTCCAAATTTCGAGAAAGCGCGGCGATCCCGTGTTCACGAACGCCTTTGGATCGCTGTCATACTCCGGCCCGCGATCCACGTGCAACTCGCTGCACGGCCCGCAAGGGCCGGTATCGCCCATGCTCCAAAAATTATCCTTCTTTCCGAACCGCAGCACATGCGACGGCTTGATGTCCGTCAGCGTCTTCCACAATTGTTCTGCTTCGTCGTCTGTCTCGTAAACCGTCGCGTACAGCTTATCTTTCGGAATTCCGTAAACCTTCGTGATCAGCTCCCACGCCCACGTGATCGCCTCGCGCTTGAAATAGTCGCCGAAACTCCAGTTGCCGAGCATCTCAAAAAATGTATGATGATACGGCGACGGTCCGACCTCCTCAAGATCGTTGTGCTTGCCCGATACGCGGATGCACTTCTGCGTATCGGCCACGCGCGTGAACTCCGGCTTCTGCCGCCCGAGAAAAATCGGCTTGAACTGGTTCATCCCCGCGTTCGTGAACAGCAGGGTGGGGTCGCCTTGCGGAACCACCGGCGCCGACGGCACAATCACGTGCCCGCGCTCACGAAAGAATTCCAAAAATTGCTGACGAATCTCTTTAGAGGTCATGACCAACGATCACAGAATTAGTTTGGCACTTCAACATTTGCAACTTCGCGGACAATCGCCCGCACATCCAACCTCTCGGCCTTTTTGCTGCCGCTGATATTCGACCCCAGGTGATCGAGCAGTCGCGCGCATGGCTTCTGCAGGAAGCGCTCCGCCGCCTTCGCGCCTTCCGCGATGGCCGCTTTCATCTCTTCCGGCTTGAACTCCTTACTGTCCTTGGGAATCCGCTCTTGCGGATCAAGCGAGTACACGCGCACGTAGCGGTCCGTGGCTTTGTACTTTCGTCCCATGCGCGCGAGCTGATTGCGCTGATACATATCCCGCAAATCTCCGAGGATCATCTCATGATAGAGGATGTCAATCGCGCGCATGGCCACGTCCAGCCAATGCTTCAGCGGCTTGTCGTCGCCCGGATCCACCAGCGTACCATCGGCGGCAAAGATCGGATCGGAATTGAAGAGAAAAAGTTCCAACACCGTTCTGTCTTCATACAAAGTATCCGTCGCGCCATGCAGAGGACACTGGGGATCACTGCACGTTGTCGGCAGCTTCGACAGATCAGCCGTACCCGAGGGAGTGACGCCCTTTTGTGCCAGCGTCTTCAACAGATCCAGCCCGCGCCCGTACGGATAGCGGTTGCGCACGCCGCCGTCGAACCACAACTCGTCCACTTTCTTTCCATTCCTGTCCGCCGGAATCGTGATCGGCGTCAGAAACGCGGGAATCGCCGTCGAAGCCACAATCCACGGAATTGCCTGCGCCGGAGTGAGTCCCGCCAGCGAGCGATCCGCATAGTGGAACGACTTGTCCGTAACCGAGACCACCCCCACGCCGACACGGTCACTCCAATGGCAGTTTACCGGCTGCTCGTGCGCATCCAGCACCAAATACTTCGCGAGTTTTTCCTGTAGCGGCTCTTCATGAAAAATGCCGAGCTGGTGATCGAGAAACGAGGCAATCGCACTGCGCTCAAAATCCCCGACCGGCAGCAGCTTACGCGCGAACCATGCTTTGCTGCCAAACTTCGTGGGAAAATGCCCAAAGATGTCAAAGCGGTCGCGCAGCCCCTCATAGATCTTTTTGACGACCTGCAAGCTGTCCCATGTCTCTGCGCGCGTCGGCCACTGATTCGGAGTTCTCGCGCGTCCAAGGTAGGACGCCGTCAGTGCCCCTGTCGAAATCCCGACGATTCCGTCAAAGTGCAAGTCCGGCAATTGCTGGTAGAGCTTTTCGAGCATTCCGACCTGAATCGCGCCGCGAAATGCTCCACCCGACAAGCACGCAATGCGATAGACCGTACTCATAGCTCCTCCAAGGGATGGGTTAATATCACGGCGGCGGTGGATCACCGCCGCATCTATCCGCTAATTGTTCCCTGGACGAATTACGTCACTTGGCAAGGAGCAAAATAAGCCGCACGTCTTGTATCAGTCGTCGTCTTCGATCATCCCATCGCGCTGCAAGACCTTTCGAATCGTATCGAACGAAAATCCCCGCCGCGCGAGCATCCCAGCCAGCCGCCGCCAGCGCGTGTCGTCATCCAAATGCGCGTATTGCGCTTGCTTCCGCCGCACAAACTCTCTCGCCAGCGGCACTTCATCCGTCCTCGGCATCAGCTCCGTCGTCACTTCCCGCGCCAATATGAGCGGAATGCCGCGCGCTAAGAGATCCGTTACCATGCGTGTTGCCCCGCGCGGCCGCGCCGCCATTCGCGCGCGCACAAAATCTTCCGCGTACTTACGGTCATCCAACAGTCGCTCGCGTTTCAGTCGCTCCAGCGCCGTGCGAATATCGGGCGTTAGATACTTCCGTGCGTAGAGTTTCTCCTTGAGCTTCTTCTCCGAGTAGGGCCGCGCCGAGAGCAGCTTCACGGCATACTGCAAAGCGGTCGCCGGAGCCTTACGCTCTTTGCGCGGTTCTCCGCCCTTACTTCGTGCCGCGAACATCGGTTGACCGAATGTCAAAGGCGAAACCAATCTGAATCAAGAACGCCCGCGCCGGTCCTACGGACTGCTCTCCATCGGGCTTTCCCAGCGGAAACGAATATGCCGCTTCCGCAACCAACCCTAAGCCATAGGTCTGACTCGGCGTCTTTACTCCGAAGTGTACCGAACCCGTCGGAAACTCGCCGTCAAATGTCTGTTTAGAACCGAAAAACTTGGGGACAAATTCCCCATGCGAAAACGTGTACCCCGCCCCGACCCCGCCATAGATCGCCGGAATCGTATGCGTCCGCGCCGAGATCCGCCCGCCTAACTCCGCCTGAAAATAGCTGGCGTTAGCGTTAGGATCGGGATCACCAGTGAGATTATTCCAGAACGTGAACGCCGGCCCAAACCACAAGTGCCGTCGTTCCAAATCTACACGCAACCCCGCCGCATAGCCTCCGCCCGCATCGAATACGTAATCCGACACACCAGGGCCATGCTCCGGTGTGCCGGAATTTGCATATCCTGCCGTGACCACGAGCTGATGCGCATCCGCTCGCGCCGCGAAAAAAATCAAGATAAGGAAGCTCGCAGCGATGGCGAGCGTGTGCCTCATGAGCTGAGCCTCAGGCGGTGGCTTTCTTGCGGCCCTTCGTCTCCACCGGTTCGGCGCCGTTCGGCGTTTCCGGCAGCGAGACCGCCGGATCGAAACCTAACTTCTGGCGCACAGCCTTCTCGATCCGCTCCAGCAGATCCGGGTTCTCATGCAACAGATCTACAACGCGGTCGCGTCCCTGACCGAGACGTTCTTCGTTGAAGCTGTACCACGTCCCGCTGCGGTTGACCACATCATGCGCCGCGGCCAGATCCAGCACGTCGCCCGCGTGTTCGATTCCGTGCCCGTAAATAATGTCGAATTCCGCCTCACGGAACGGTGCCGCCAGCTTGTTTTTCACCACCTTCACCTTGGTGCGATTGCCGGTGATCGTGTCGCCATCCTTCAGCGACGCGATGCGGCGGATGTCCATGCGGATTGTGGCGTAGAACTTCAGCGCATTGCCGCCGGTCGTCGTCTCTGGGTTGCCGAACATGACGCCGATCTTCATTCTCAACTGATTGATGAAAATCAGGCACGTCCGCGAGCGCGACACCACTGCCGCGAGCTTGCGCAGCGCCTGGCTCATCAGTCGCGCCTGCAAACCGGGCAGCGAATCGCCCATCTCGCCTTCGATTTCCGCCTTCGGCACCAAAGCCGCCACCGAGTCAATCACCACTACGTCGAGCGAGCCGGAGCGAATCAGCATTTCCGCGATCTCTAAGGCCTGCTCGCCCGTATCCGGCTGGCTCACCAGGAGATCATCAATGTTCACGCCCAGCGCCTGCGCGTACTTCGCGTCCAGCGCGTGCTCGGCGTCAATGATCGCCGCGCTGCCGCCCAAACGCTGCGCCTGCGCAATAATGCTCAGCGCCAGTGTCGTCTTGCCCGAAGCTTCCGGCCCGTAGATCTCAACCACGCGTCCGCGCGGCACGCCGCCCACGCCCAGCGCCAAGTCCAGCGACAGCGCTCCCGTTGGCACCACGTCCACCTTTTGAATCGGGCCGTGGTCGCCCAGCCGCATGATTGAACCCTTGCCAAACTGCTTGTCAATCTGCTGCAGCGTGATTTCCAGATTCTTCAGCTTTTCCTTATCCTGCGGTTTTTCCATCTATGGATATCTCCAATTAAGTTAAGTCTGTATTCCGATCTTCGGATCTTCGCTTCTTCGTGTCTTCGCCTTTTACTCCTACACCGGCCTTCCGGTTTCCGCGTACGTCTTGAGTCGCTCAAACCAGAGCCGCAATTGAGAAGTAAACGTTCCCATCACCACTTTCTCGAGCATCTTGTTCAAGAACCCCTTCATCTCGTAATCCACCGTGAACGTGAAGCTCGTCGTCTTGGCGTCCACCGCTTCGAACCGGTAAATCAGCTTCAGATGCTCCACCTTCTCGTGAATCCGCAGCGATCCGCCGACCGGCGTTTCGGCGAAGGATTCACCTTTCTTGCAATGTGTGATGTTCATGTCCAGCGTTTCGATCTTGCCGTTCACATCAAGCTTGAAATGACGCATCGTGTCCACGCCGAAGTTGCCCTTGGGAATCAAGATAAGTTCGCGAACATTGGGCGCCCAAAATGCGAATTCCTTCGGGTCCGCGACCAGGTTCCATACCTTGTCCACCGGAGCCACGATTTCAATCATTTGGGTCTGTCGGGCCATGTAATCGTCCTGATGTTCTGTTTATCCGTGTAGGGGCAGGTTCTTACTAGCCAGCACCCTCCGGGGTGCTGGTCGAAACCCGCCCGACTCAAATCTCTTTCAATGGAAAATGCGCCAGCGCCTCATAGTGTGCCCCCTCCTCCGACAGGTGACTGCGCATCAGCACCGCGTCGGTCACGCGTACCGGCCCGCTCTCAATCTTGTAACTGAGCAGCGCTTCCGTCATCCGCTGTTTGCCCATCGGATCTTTGATTCGCGCGAGCGTCAAGTGCGGAGAGAAAGCTCGTTCCTCGCGTTCAAATCCAAGCTCCTCCATCGCCTGCTCCAGATCCGCTTGCAAGTCGAGCAGTGATTTCGGCGCTTCGATTCCTGCCCAATACACCCGCGGCTTCTTCGGATCGGGAAACACCCCGGTCCCTTTCATCCGCATGGTGAACACCGGAAATCGAGCCACGGATTCCGCCGCGCGCGCCTTGACCTCTTCGAGGAGATTCGGTGCTGTCTCACCCAAAAACTTCAAAGTGAGATGCGTGTTCCTCGGATCCACCCACTTCACACCGTGCCCGAGCCAGCCGATGGACTGCTGCGGCTTCGCCAGCAACTCTCGCCAATCTTCCGGCAGATCAATCGCGATGAACAGCCGCACGCTACTCCTCGTCCATCAAGCGGCGATACAACAGATACAGCAGCGCATGCGCCGCGCGAATCTTGATCCGCCGCCGATCGCCGTCGAGATGCAGTAGCCGCGCCGTTGTTCGTTGCTCCGAAGAAACAGCAATCCACACCGTCCCGATCGGCTCCGCTTCCGACCCGCCTGTTGGTCCGGCGATCCCCGTCGTTGCCAGACCCCACGCCGTCCTTGCCACCACGCGCGCGCCCTCCGCCATTGCCGTCGCCACCCCTTCCGACACGGCGCCCGCCTGCACGATCAAATCTGGATCCACCCCCAGATCTTCCGCCTTGGACTCATTCGAGTATGTCACCCAAGTTCGGTCGAGCCATCGCGACGCCCCGGCCGCATCCGTCAGCATGTCGGCGACCAATCCTCCGGTACAGCTTTCCGCGGCCGCGACCCTTTGCCCGCGATTCACCAGCACATTGCCGATCACTTCCGCCAGCGTCGTTTGTCCGCTGGCATACACATGATCGCCGATGACTTCGCGAATCCGCTGCTCCACACTCGCAATCTGCATCTGCGCTTCGTAATGATCTGTTGACTTCGCCGTCAAGCGCAAATCCAGCAGCCCGAAGTTCGGCAGGAAAGCCATCTCCACGTCGCGGTGAATCTCATCAAAGTCACCGAGCTTGTACATCACCTGCGACTCACCGATATCCGCCAGCCGCAGCGTCTTCGTGAAGCTCCGCTCATCCGGAAATACCGATGCCAGAAACGGAATCACCGATTCCGTCATCATCTGCTCCATCTCCCGCGGCACCCCGGGAAGCGAGAACAGGAACATCCCGTTCATCTCGATCTGAATTCCCGCCGCGGTGCCGAATGGATTGGAAATCTGCGTCGCTCCCTGTGGAAACAAAGCCTGATTCCGTGACGTCTCCGGCATCTTCGCCCCGCGCTTGCGAAATCGCTCTGCCACGTGTTCCAGCAGCGCCGCGTCTTCCACCAGCGGCATGTCAAAGAGCTGAGCCAATGCGTCCTTTGTCAGATCATCCGGCGTCGGCCCCAGTCCGCCGGTCACAACCACCGCGTCCGCGCGTGCCAGCGCATCGCTCACCGCGCGCTGAATTTCGCCGATCTCATCGCCAACGACGGTCATCCACTTCGGCGGCAGCCCGATCTCCGCCAGCGCATTGCCGATAAACGCTGCATTCGTATTTGTCCGCTCGCCGCGCAGAATCTCATCGCCCACCGTGACGACTTCGCTGGCGAACACGCTCAGAATCCGAAATTGTGTGCGAGCAGGGCGGGGAAGAGATAACTGAGGGCCAATAATACTATTGCCGTGCCGACCCCCGCACCCACGTCATCCATCATGATCCCCCAACCGGCCGGCATCGCCTGCAATTTGCTGATCCCAAACGGCTTGATCACGTCAAACAGGCGAAACATCACGAACGCGACGGCAAACCCGGCCAGGGTGGGCGGCGCCGCAAGCAGCGCAATCCACTGCCCAACGAATTCATCAATCGTCACCGGATCAGGATCATCCGGCGTCGGATTCGGTCTGCGCAACTTCGCAAATTTCGGATCTTTCGGCGCGGATAGTACTCCAATCGCTCGCGTCGAAAACCACGCTCCCGCAAACGTTGCCGGAATAATCAGCAGCGCTCCCGGCCAGCGCATCGCTCCGGGAACAAACCACAAGATCGCGCACGTCACCGCCGATGCCGCCGTTCCCGGCGAGATCGGCGAGAACCCCGTCCACAACACCGTCACGATTGCGCGCTCGATCCACTGTCCGATGCTCACGCTTGTCCCCGGCGACGGATTTCCAGCAAGAGCTCCTTGTTTGCGCGCAGATATTCGACCAGCGTGAATGCCGTGTACATCGTTACGAACACGAGCAGCCCGTACACGATCTGCTTGAAGTAGGGGATCGGATAAAACCGTGTGTGAACGAATTGCAGGGCCAGCACAGCTAGCGCCGTCGCCCCCTGCAGGATTCCCTTCCACTTGCCTGACGTGCGCCGTCCCATCGCCGTTCCCGTCAGCGCCACGAACACGCGCAGATAGGAGATCACCACGTCGCGATACACAAGCAGCGCAATCATCCACGCCGATGCGAAGCCCATCACGAGGAAGCCGATGTAATACGAAAGTCGCGCAATTGAATCGCTCATCGGATCGAGCAGCTTCCCCACGTCCGACACCTGCTTGCGCGAACGAGCCATGATGCCGTCCGCCACGTCGGTGGCCTCGATCAGGATCGCGGTGATCAGCGCCCCCTCGACCGGATACTTCCAGTTGGAAAGATACGCCACCAGAAACAGCGGCCCCAGCGCAAGCCGCGACAGCGTAATTTGGTTGGCTAAGCTGAAACCTGGGATCACTTACTTTTCCTCTCGTTCGCAAAGAGACGGGAAAGTGGCGGGCATGAAAGGCACATTTGATATCGTCGTAAAGCTGTCAGATTCGTGTTCGGGATTCCATGGCGCTTGCCAGCGTGACGTCGTCCACATGTTCCAGCTCCGCGCCGACCGGAACGCCCCGCGCAATGCGCGAGACGATTAAGCCGCGGTCGCGCAACTCACGAGCGAGATACAGCGCCGTGGCGTCGCCGTCCGACGTCGGGTTCGTGGCCAGAATGATCTCGCGCACGCTGCCGATCTCCAAACGCTCGAACAGCGCCGCGATCCGCAAGTCTTCAGGACTGATGCCCTCCAGCGGTGATAGCGCTCCGCCCAGCACGTGATACAAGCCGCGGAAACTGTTCGTCTTCTCGATCCGCAGCACGTCCCCCGGCGTTTCCACCACGCAGATCATGCCTTTATCGCGCCGTGGATCCATGCAAATCACGCAGTACTCGTCTTCCGTGAAGTTCGAGCAGCTCTTGCAGAGGCGAATCTTCGCTTTCACGTCCAGTATCGCCTGTGCCAGATTCTTGGCGTCGTCTTCCGATTGCAGCAGAATATGCAGCGCAAGCCGTGCCGCCGATTTTCGGCCTAGGCCCGGCAGTTTTGAAATCAGTTCGACGAGTCTATCTAAAGAAGGAGAAAATCTGGACTCAGCCATTTAACCTAATGATGTTGATTACGAGGATGATTTCGGCCCGCGCAGCGTCTTCGGATCAATCTCCACGCCCCCGATCCGGGTGACGAAATTGGAAAACAGATCGTCATCGCTCCCCGTCGCCGGCGCTTGAGGTGCGCGAGGTGCCGCCGCCGCCGGCTTCACAGTCGGCGCCGGTGCCGGTCGCATTGCCCCGGAAATCTCTGCCGCCGCGATCGGCACCACTTGCAAGCCGGTAACATCGTGAACGGCCGCCGTCAAGTGCGGAAAATTCTCCCTCAATTGCTCTTCATAAAACACGCCGGGCCGTTTGCAGCGCATCACCAGCTTGCGTCCATCGAAACTTTCGATCTCCCACACCGTTTCCGCAACCGCCCCGGCCGCCGGGCTACGTTTCTGAAGCTTCTTCACGATGTCCGGCCACAGCGCGCGCAAATCCTCCATCGTCGCCACATTTCCCGGTGTCGTTGTCGCCGAAGGCTGGCTCACCGCTACCGCCGGTCCCACGGACAGATGCTCGCCTGAGTCCGGGGCCTTCGGCGCAACCGATTTCGCCCGCGCCGGTGCCGCGGCCGGAGTGGGAGAACTCCCCTGAACTGAGGGTATAGAGGTATCGAGCCGGTCCAAAATCTGCATGATCGAGACCGCGCGATCCATCGTCACCCAGCGTAGAAAAGCTACTTCGAATCGAATCCGCGGCGCGGTGGACCATTTGATTGCATCTTCGAGAGTCTCTGCCAGGCGAATCAGGCGAAACGCGTCTTCCACGTCCAGATTTCCGCTTGCCTCCTTCATCTGCGCCACTTCGTCGTCCGGCCTCCCGGTCAGCGTCAGACCTTCTTTGAGGAACACGAGGTCCATCCAATACGCCTGCAGCGATTTCAGCAGCTCCGTGTAATCCACTCCGCGCTTCACGAGACCCTCAAGAAACGCCGGCACCTCGTCAAGATTCTGCTGGGCGACTAAGCGTGTCGCCTGCGCGAGCAGGTCTCCCTCCAACACCCCTAAGATCTGCCGCGTCTGCTCGTAGGTGATCTTTCCGCCCCCGAACGACACCACCTGATCGAGCAACCCTTCCGCGTCCCGCAGCGAACCTTCCGCACGCTTGGCGATCAACCACAGCGCTTCCGGTTCCGCCTCCCATGTTTCGGCGGCGCAAATTTTTTCCAAATGCGGTTCAATATCTTGCGGCTGTACCGGACGAAAATCGAATCGCTGCACGCGCGAGAGGATTGTCGCCGGGACCTTCTGCACGTCGGTCGTCGCCAGAATGAACAGCACGTGCGGATACGGCTCTTCCAGCGTTTTCAAAAACGAATTGAAGGCATGCCCCGAAAGCATGTGAACTTCGTCAATCACAAAGACCTTCTTCTTCGCCCTGATCGGCGCCAGTCGCGCGGATTCGAGTATCGGCTGCACGTCTTCTACGCCGCGCCGCGAGGCCGCGTCCATCTCGATCACATCGAGTTCGCGGTCTTCCAGCAGTGCTTTACATGTTTCGCACTCATTGCACGGCTCCGCGTCACCGTTGAGATTAATGTTCTCGCAGTTGACCGCGCGCGCCAAAATCCGGGCCGTGGATGTCTTGCCTACGCCGCGCGGCCCGGTAAACAGAAATGCGTGCGCCAGCCGACCCTGCCGCAGCGCATTCTTCAACGTCCGCGTCACGTGCTCCTGGCCCACTACGTCACGGAAAAGCTGAGGTCGCCAGCGCCGGGCAAGTACTTGATAAGACATCCTAAACTGTCGCTCTTTGATTAGCTGCCATTGCGAGGAATTGCTTTCCCACCCGAGATGACCACGTCACGTCTTAGATAGACTGCCTTGCTTCTTAGCCGTTCCGCAGGGCACTTCAATCCAAACGTGTGTGTTCGGCCGCCCTGTCCGCTGCCTGCCTTACTGCCTTCATATTTCCAATCCTCTGATTCGAGATAAATCACATCAACCCGCCAAACTATCAAAGGGCACTTTGACTCCAAGGAACATGTTGGGTCAACAAGATACCGCCACACAATGTACCAGCCGGGATGATTGTAATGCAATTGCACAGCCCAAGGACGCTTACTCGCTTTGCATTCAAGCGATTGCCTTGGTGATGGTCGGTCCCCGCTTCCTTTTTTCTTCAAATCTGGAAAGCGCTGCTGGGCAATATCGAGGTGCCGAGGTCTTTCGTAAAGGCTATTCGCGCTCAAGCCCCGAACGGCATACAAGCCGACCAGACCGCTAAAGAGATTTGCTTGTTCGACATAGAGTTCAATAAATTCAGCCAATTCTCGTTCGAGATATTCAATCGTCTTACGAATGGATACAATCGTAAGTCCCGGCGGCAAGGCAACGGACGTGTCAAAACTATCTTTTTGAACCATGAGATCTTACAGGTGCAGGTTTCAAAGCAGCAAGAAGCGGTATGGCTCCCTGAGCCATTTGAAAATATTCGGGATTGATCTCGATCCCGAGGCTTCTCAATTTGTAGGCTTCTGCTGCTGCAATTGTAGAGCCGCAGCCCATGAACGGATCAAGAATTACCCCGCGTCCCACCGGAAGAGACGCTCTGACAATTTGGCGTACAAACTGCTGCGGCTTGAGAGATGGATGCGGGGCGATTTCTCGTTCGATACCTCGAGCAGGAGCTGAGTAGATCAAATCTTTGAATGGCTCCGTTTCAGAAATTCGCCTCAATCCGCCCGTGCCCCATTTCCGCAAGTTATCCTGAACCCGACCTTCACAGGGTTTTCGAAACAACCCCCAAGGCTCCCAACAAGACTTCGGCATGACGGTTATGTCTGCAAATTCTTCGTGGGCGTTCTTCGGACGATCTCCTCCACGCAGCGTGCTTATGACACGAATCACCTCTCCACGCTTCTCAAAACCCGCCCCGACCATGGGTTCATAAACCAGATGTGAAACCAAGGGGTTCGTAGCGATAAATACGTGCGCCCCCGGTACCAAAACGGGAATAAGAAGTTCTGCAAAACGGCTAAAGAAAGCATGAATTGCCTGTTTGTCTCTCTCACTAAGCACTGTGAAACGAGGTAGCGGGCTGCGCTTACAACCATCGAATGAGGGTGGTATTCGCCAAATACCTCCGCGCCCATTCTTCATCTTCCTCAATTCAGAATCTGAGTACTCAACCAAGCCGTAAGGCGGGTCCGTCACGACGGCGTGAACGCTCTTCGGTGATGCATTGGCCAGCCAACTGAATGCATCTGCCTCGTAGAGATGGCATCTAAGGCGAGCCTCGCCAGAGGGCCGTCCTTTTCCAAAAAGCCCCACTTGTGATGGTACGGATTGTATTACGCTGGCCATGGCACTATCGTCTTTCAAGTACTTGATAAGACATGTATTTAGTAAAGCTGGTCGCAGAGGATCGGAGAGGGGATCAAACAAACCAAGATAGGGTTTTTCGAGGCGAAAGTCAACCTCATATCGCCACAATTTGAACAAATGTACACGATATAAGATGTTGATAATTCTTAGTTAATAAATACGAAAGAGGCAGGTGACCGCACCTGCCTCGCATAGACTCGATTATGTCGTTTTATTCCAGTCTTGTAATCTAATCCCCGTCCTACCTGCGTTATCTCATGGCTCAGATAGCCAGGGATTACCCATGCGTTCAAACACAAGCCAAAAAAATCACCAGAGAAGGTACCGCCAGGCTTGACCGTAACACAGAATGCATTGGCTTACCGTTGCTACCTTCCGGTCCTGGCGGGGTTGGGCCTGCATCGCTTGTACGGGACCCGACGTTACCATCTCTGGCGACTCCGGTGGAGCAGAGCGGGATCGAACCGCCGACCCCCACGTTGCGAACGTGGTGCTCTCCCAGCTGAGCTACTGCCCCAGTTGCGAACCTCAATTATAACAAAACCACCCGCCAAAGTCAAGCTGGCGAAATTCGGGCTATTCTGCCCTGTCGGCGACAGATTTTCGGTCAACTCTCACCCTCGGATCGTATTGTGCTCAGACATGCTATTATACTCACTATACGCAAATTTCGTGAGTAGTTTTTTTGTTATTTCGACAGTCTGTCGCTCGCCGTGTTGTAACGGAAATCGATCTCCATATCTTTCGTGTTGCTTGCGGCGATGCCATCTTGCACTTGCACTCGCGGCAGACCAGACTGCAATCGCCTGAGCGCAATGCCAAATGTAGTAACGAGTTTTGTGACATTTACGGAGCCGACTCGATGAAAACGATGTTAAGGGTTGTGAGTTTGACGGCAATTCTTGTCTGGGGGAGCTGGTGCTTCGCAAGCCTCCCCATGAGCGCCGATTTCTCCGGAGGCGATTCGGGCAACCGTCCCGCTGCGATTCCTACACTGGATGCGCAGTGCGTCCTTGACTTCACCAATTACACGTTTGGGACTGGCGCCGGCCAAACCTTCTGGACCGGTGGTTCGGCCAGCTTCCGTTTGACTCGATTCGCCTTCTCGAATAGCTGCACTCCCGGCACGCCCTTCTACGCCTTCTGTTTCGACCTGACTAACGGCCTGATGCGCGACGCATACTGCGTGAATATTGACAGCGCTCTCGTCCGCGCCGCTTATCCCGAACAATACCCGGCCATTTCTTACTTGTACGCATGGTATCCCATCCTGAACGCGCTGCAAGAGCGAATCATGCAAGTCGCCCTCTGGAAGATGGCGAATGAAACCGCGTTCGGCAGTCCGAATTACGGTATTCCGCTCTATCATATCAACGATGGCCGCGGCTACCCGAATCTGGGCGATGCTCCGGTCTATCCCTACGTCAACACGGTTTACAATTCTGAGCCAACCGTCAACAACCCGGCGAATTCCCGCGTGCTTTTTGCGCTCGGAACGACCGATGGCATCCCTAAAAACGCGCTGATGATCGGCGATCAGATTCTGCTCAGCTGGGACCCGCCGGTGTTCAACGGTCCCAATGCGGAAGTCACCGTTCACGCTCTTGTGCAGCGCGGTCCGCAAGCTCTCATGGTAGGCAACACGTCGGCTTCCGGCATTCGTCTCCTGATTACTCACGTCAACGGCCAAATCACTGCCAGTGACGTCTTCACGAACGCCTCCGGCGAAGCCACTATTGTTGTCTCCCAATCGCGCGAAAACCCGTTGCCAGTCACGCTGACCTATTGCACGCATGCCGTGTGGCCCGTGATCGCCACGCCCTGTGATACGATGCAGCCGCACCAACGAATGATTTCCGGCGACGTGGATCCCGTCTGCGTCACGGCCACCATACCGCCGGACGACTTTCTGGCCGCCGAGCTGAACTCCTTCGACGCTGTGGCGACGAGTGAAGGAATTCAGCTGGATTGGCGCACCGCTTCCGAATCCAATCTGGATCGTTGGGAAGTTCAGCGCTCTGGCGCCGGTCTGAGCTTTACCACCATCGCCAGTATTGCCGCCACGAATTCAATGGTCGGCGAGAGCTATTCATATCTTGATCGGTCAGCTCAGCCGGGTCTGACCTATCGCTATCGTCTGGTAGAGGTGGATGTCTCCGGCGTCCGCACGGTGCATGATGACTTCGTCCGTGCCGCAAGTATGCCGCTGATTCACACTCTGCCCCTTACCTATTATCTCGGCGACAACTATCCGAATCCGTTTAACCCGCAAACGACGATTCGTTTCGGCTTGCCTGAGGATGCGCACGTCACGCTCAAGGTCTACGACGTTACCGGTGCCGAAATCGCCACGCTGGTTAACGGAGATTTGCGTGCCGATGAGCACGCCGTCACGTTCGATGCGCGCAGCTTCCCGTCTGGCGTGTATTTCTACAGGCTTAATGCCGGAACATTTAGCGAGACGAAGAAGATGATCCTGCTGAAGTAAGCAGGTTGCGATACCGTCTGGTTTCCTGACTCATTACAGAGAAGCCGCCTCCCAGTTCGGGAGGCGGCTTTCTCGTGCCCCAAAATCAGGCAAAATTAGTTACTTTTTATGAGCTTACGGCGCAGGCTTCTTGCTTCTCAACGAAAAACTCATTACTATTAGCCCGATAACTCTGATCGCGGCCTAGGGTTATCTAAGGAATGGCCGCTGCAGATCCCAGGAGGAAGAATGATCCGCCCACTCATCGTACTGCTGATACTCGGTCTCGCCGCTTCCGCCTTCGCACAAGGTGAAGCGCCGCAACCCGCTCCGCTCAAATTCCCCTTTGAGCCGTCCAACGCAATCGTGAAGTACGATTGCACTCAGGTTCAGGTGCAGCCCGATGGCAAGTCCACGACACTCCGGCACTATCGCGTTGCCGTACTCACGGATCGCGCGATCAAAGAGTATGCGCAGGACGTCACCGTGTACAATCTCGGGTATGACACTGTCGAAGTCGTCGCCGCGCGCGTCTATCCGCCCGGTGGCCAACCGATTGACGTGGACTCATCCGCGATCAAGGACGTGCCCATGCCCGCCTTCGGCAAGTTCTTCCTGCATAACGTCCGCGAGAAGATCATCACCTTCCCTGAACTGCAAAAGGGCGCTGAGATCGAGCTGATCTATCGTGAAGTCACTCGCGAAGCTCCGATGGACGGCCAGTTCGATTACACCGACTACTTCCAGCACAGCGATCCGATCCAGACCAAGTACGTCGAGCTGAAAGTGCCCGAGCAGATGCAGATCAAGTGGAAGGCGCGCCAAGGCGCAATCCCGCATGCTCAAAGCACGCAGGACGGCTGGACGACTCACGTCTGGAGCGCCGTCACCATTCCGCAATTTGTTCCCGAGCCGGGCATGCCACCGTCGCCGGAAGTCACTCCTGAACTCCTCCTTACCACCGTTCCCGATTGGCAGACTTGGTCGCGCTGGTACAACGCGCTTTCCGAGTCCACGATGGTGGCCGATGATGAAATCCGCGGCATGGTCAAAGAACTGACGAAGGACAAGAAGAGCACGGAAGAAAAATTGCGCGCCATCTTTTACTACGTCTCGAACAACATTCGTTACGTCGAGACCGCGCTCACGGGCCGCAAGGCCGGATATAAACCGGAGTCCGCTTCCGTGACCTTCCGCAACAAGTACGGTGTCTGCCGCGACAAGGCGGCACTCATGGTAACAATGCTGCGCGAAGCCGGCATTAACTCAGACATCACGTTGATGAATCCCTCATGGAAGATAGACGGCGATATCCCCGCCGATCAGTTCAACCATGCCGTCGTCGCCGTTCATGAGGGCGATTCCACGTTCTTTGTTGATCCCACCGTGGAGAAAACCGCAGAGTACATGGCCGCCAGCGAGCAGGATCGCGCCGTGCTGGTCTGCAATGACAAAGGCGAGAATCTGGCGTGGACTCCGCTCGAACCGTCGGAGAAAAATCTCTATCAGATTCAGGCCGAAAGCCGCCTCGATGCGAACGGCGAGTTCCATTCCGACGTCACGATTTCCACTCGCGGTTTGCCCGATCTCGCGCTGCGCAATTATCTGCAATCCATGCCGCCCGAAGAACGCGAAAATCTCTTCAAGCGACTTGTACAAAGCATCTCGCCCTCTGCCGCACTCGAGAAAATCGAGTTCACCGAGTTCATGGACTTCTCCGCGCCGGTCGTGATCAAGATGTCTTTCACGGCCAAGAACTATTCCATCCCTGCGGGCAAATACACCGTCTTCCAGGTCCCCGGTCAGGCTGGCACGCTCGACTTTCTCACGGCGGGACTGCTTTATGGTTCGGATCTGACGAATCGCCGCTACGATCTGCGTCTCTCGTCCACCTTTGCCGTACGCAGCGAGGAAAACGTCACCTATCCCAACGGCCTCAAGATCCGCAGCCTGCCGGACAAAGTGGACATGAACTATGGTGATTTCCGTCTCGCGCGCGACTTCGAGACCAAGGGCAACCATATCAAGGTACGCCGCGTGCTGGACTTCTCCACGCTCGACATTTCGCTCGACCGCTATCATCAATTGCAGGAACTGCTGCAAAAGAGCGAAGCCATGGGGCGCGGCCAAGTCGTGCTGACAAAGAGCTGATCTTGCCTTTGTAGGGACGGACTAGCCAACACCCTCCGAGGTGTTGGTCTCAACTCGCCCATTACACGTCGGGATCAGATGATCCCAACCGCCAGCAGCGCTCCCAACACCATCAGCATCACCGCCACCATCACGCGAATGCTGCCGATGGTAATCTTCTTCAGCTGACTCTTGCCGATCATCGTTCCGACGAGCGCCGCGGCGATTCCAAGGAGCAGCAATGTGCCGCCGCCTTGCTCCAGCAGCGTCTTGAATCCTTCGATCTGCGTCGGCGCATAGACGCCTAACCGTACGATGTCCACCGCCACCGCGATGGTCACGGACGTGCCGATAAACTCCTTGCTGTCCATCCCTGTGCGCGCCAAAAATGCCGCGCGTAATGCGCCCTGCATCCCGGACAGCCCGCCGAAGAACCCAGAGAGCACGCCGCCGACAGGCAGCCAGGACGGCGAAACCTCCAATCGCTCCAGCGGCAGGAACTCGATCACGGCAAACAGCATCATCAGCGCTCCGATCACCACGCTCACCGGTTCGATCTCAAACGGCTTGCCGAAAAGCGAGTAGTCCGCGATGGGCGGCAAGTCGCCAAGTCGCGTCAACAGCCACGCTCCGACGAAACCGGCAAACACGGCTGGCAACCCGAACCGGAACAGCACATCCCTCCGGGCATGCCGCGCCATCAGCGAACACTTGACGATGTTGTTTGCCAAGTGTACGACGGCCGTCGCCGCCACCGCCAGCGGAGTAGGGTAGAAGAGCGCAAATGCCGGCAGCAGCAGTGTTCCCAGCCCGAAACCGGAATAAAAGGTCAGCAGGGACGCGATCAGCGCCACCGCCGGAATGATCAGATAGTGCAGCATCGTATCAGGAAAATACAAAATTTTCCGCACATCCTCAACCCCGCACCAACGAATTCATCGAGGTTCCCCATGAAACTTCATTGGTTTCTCGTTGCCATCCTGTTGTTCGGCGCGAGCGCATTCGCCGCGCCCAATGCCGATAGCCTGATTACGAACAGCCCCGGCTTGGACAAATATCCGCAAGCCTCGGCCATTTTGCTCTACGATCAGCGTACCGTCGTGCTCGATGCCGATGGCCGCTCGCACACCGATCGCGAGTTCATCTGGAAGATCCTCGATGAACGCGCGAAGGATCAATACGGTGATCAATCCGTGCGCTTCGACGCCGAGGAGGACACCGTCATCATAGAGACCGCTCGCACCCGCCTGCCTGATGGCACATGGATTAACCCGGAGCCGGATGCCTTCACGCTCACCAGCGCTCCCGAGGTGCAATGGGCCTCGGCCTATTCGCAATTGAGGCAGCGCAACGTGAGCTTCCCCGGCCTGGATGTCGGCGCGGCGATTCACTTCCACTATCGCATCGAGCCGAAGCCCGGCAGCAAAGCCCCCAAGGATCCGGAAGACGGCGGCATCACGCTCTTCGGCAATTACGAGCCAACGATGTACAAGTCGCTTACGATTTCCGTGCCGAAAGGCCGCATGTTGCGCATCGAAATGCAGAACTCCGACCGTCAGCCGGTCGTCACAAACGACGGCGATCGTACGATCTACAACTGGGAGTTCCGCAATCTCGATCAAATCCTCGACGAGCCGAATTCCGTTAGTTTGTCCGATCTCGTCCCGCGCTTATTGTGGACCACGTTCCCGGATTGGGAAGCGCTCGATCTCTATGTGCTCGAGCGGTTTCTGGAAAAAGTGGACACCGCCGCCGCCGCCATTGCCGGCTACGCGAAAATCACCACGCCCAATCTGTCCGGCGTTCCCGCGATCATGAATACGGCTTACTGGGTCCAGCACAACATCCGCAATGTCAACCTGAGCTTTGGCGCCGTCGGCTATGAACCCAACACCGCTGACCGCATCTGGCAGAACAAGTACGGGGATCCCCGCGACAAAGCGGTACTCCTGAGCGCGTTGCTCTCGTCCTACGGTATCGAAAGCATTCCCGTGCTCGTGATGAACAGCACGGCTCAGTTCTCCGATTTGCCCGTCCTGCAGCAATTCTCGCATATCATTCTCGCCGTCCCTCAGAGTGCCGACACCATTTGGCTCGACCCGACGACGGAATACTACTCACCGGGCGAGCTGCCGTATAGTCGCAGCTACGGCAAGGCCTGCATTCTTACCCACGGCATGCCGCTGCTCACGCCGATTACACCCTCGCCGATCGAGAGCCGCTCCGCCAAGACCACGATGCAGTTGGCTCTGGCACAGAATGGCGATCTTTCCGGCACCGTCGTTTGCGAACCGCGCGGCCACTTCGCCGCCTCGGCTCGTGCGAACTTCAAAGATCAGAAGCAGCTCGAGCGTGACATCTATTTTCAGCGCGTCGTTTCCCGCTTTGGTCAAGGCAGCAAGACCACGAAGTTCGACATGTCCGATCCCGCCGACATGGCCACCAACTTTGCGGTCACGATGGGCTTCGAATCTCCCGGCTACGCCGTCAAGCAGGATGATCTGCTGCTGGTCGAAGTCCCCTCAAACCCGTTCAGCTTTGGCACGACGGGCTTCTATCCCAGTCTGCCGGAAGTGAAATATCCGATCAATTTGCCCGCGCGCGGTCGCGCTCAGACTGAGATTATCATGAACATCCCGGCCGGCTACAAAGTCTCCTATCTGGCCCCGCCGCTGATCGTGGACAACAAGTACCTCCACCTCGAACTGTCAGCCGTGCCCGGCCAGGAGAGCATCACCTGGCGCGCGATGACCGAAATCAAGGCCGACAAAGTTCCTCTGATAGACTACCCGGCTGTCCGCGAGGCCTACGAGACCTATGCCTTGCCTAAAAACCGGCTGGCAATCTTAGAGGAGAAGTAGGGCCATTGAGGCAGGTTCGGAAGTCATGTAAAACTTGACAATCTCAAAACTTCTCCGTAGTTTACGTGTTCCCAAACCGGCCATCTAACCGCACCTGCCCCGTAGCTTCAAGCTTCTGTATTTTATTCCCTTGACAGGCATTAGCTAACGCTTGACTCCCGTGTCCAAAGATCGGGTTCCCGCCCGAGTACGTGAAGAACGTCGCAAATCGGCGGGACAGCATTATGCCCCGGCAAAAGGGGTGGAAGCCTTGGGAGTCGGCGCGACTTGCATTGCTTTGGGAATTCTTCTGCCGTTCATGTTTCACGCCGTCGGCATCTCGCCGCGCGTCGTGCTGCCGATGCACTTCCCGGTCTTTCTCGCCGGAATGCTCTTGCCGATACCCTTGGCCGCCGCCGTCGGTGCGCTGACCCCGGCGTTGTCGTCGGGTTTCACCGGCATGCCGACTCCCGATCAAGCTCTGCGCATGATTCCCGAGTTGGCAACGTATGCGGTGGTGACGGCGTCGTTGTTGCGTATGATTCCATCTTTGCCCTTGGCAAACGAGAAATGGGGGCGTATCGTCGCGCTGATCGTCGCGATGCTCGTGGCGATGGTCGCCGGACGTCTCGTGTACATCTTGGTTTCGGCGTGGATGATCGGCCTGCAGTCACTGCGCGACTACCTAATGCTTCTGCTGATCCCCGCGATCCCCGGCATCATCGCGCAACTGATTCTCATTCCCCCGCTCGCCTACCGCGTACAGAATGTGATCTACCGTTCCGAGTCCGGATCGAACTAAATCGAGTTTATGTCCACGACTGATAGCAACCTCATCGCGTTCATTCTGCTGATGATCGCCACAGCCGGAATCGTCGGGCTGTTTCTCGGGCTGTCCAAGTGGCTCGGCCCGCGCGAGCCGAATGCGGTCAAGGATCTGCCGTTCGAGTGCGGCTGGGTACTGGAGCCGACGGCTACGCGCCCGTACCCGATCCGCTTTTACCTCGTCGCGATTCTGTTCGTCGTCTTCGACATTGAAGTCGCGTTTCTCTATCCTTGGGCGGTCGGCTTTCGCGGCCTCGGCGCCGTCGGCTTCGTCTCGATGATGATCTTCCTCATCATCCTGCTCGTCGGCCTGTATTACGCCGTCCAGAAACGCGTCCTCGAGTGGAAGTAATTCTTCGCGTTCGCCGAGCGGGGTCGCTCTAAGTCAAACAAGAGCACCCGAGCACCCGACCCCGCCGCAAGAACCAAGTAGTGCTTGTCATTCTGGACACCGCGCAAGTCTTCGAAGCGCGGGCGTCCAGAACCTCTCGGGAATCGGCTCTGACTGGAATTTGGGATTTCCGATTTCGGGTTTTGGATTTAGCTTTCTGACTTCAATTTTCGATTTTCAATGTTCAATTTTGCGTAAATTCAACCAACCTACCACCAACGGCGGACACGACTTCGACCCCAGTGCCGCTCTGCACGGTCAAATCATGACCACGCAGTTCGACAAGCTTCTGGGCTGGGCGCGCAAGTATTCGCTGTTTCAATATCCGTTTGTCACGGCGTGCTGCGGCATGGAGTTCATGTCCACCGCGTGCTCGCATTACGATATTGATCGCTTCGGCGCCGCTTTTCCGCGCTTCAGTCCGCGTCAGGCCGACGTGCTTTGGATCGTCGGCACCATCAGCCAGAAGATTGCGCCGCTGGTCAAGAACGTTTACGATCAGATGGCGGCTCCCAAGTGGGTGGTGGCGTTCGGCGCGTGCGCCAGCTGCGGCGGACCTTACGATGACTATTCCACCGTGCAGGGAGTTGACCTGATCATTCCCGTGGACATTTACATCGCCGGCTGCCCGCCGCGCCCCGAAGCCGTGCTCGATGGCCTGCTCAAACTGCAGCATATGATTCAAAACACCAAGCAGGGGACCGGATGAGCGAGCAGAAATTCCCCGAACATCTCGCCATCGAGAAGAAGTTCCCCGGCGCCGTGTTCGACTGGCACGCCCAGCACGGCGACCGCACGCTGATTGTTGACGGCGGCAAGATTTTCGAGATCGCCCAATTCCTGCGCGATAGCCACGGCTACAATGTGCTCGTGGATTTGACCGCCGTGGACTATCTTCCGCGCAAGCCGCGTTTCGAGATTGTGTATCACCTGATGAACATCGAGACCAAGGCGCGTCTGCGGTTGAAAATTCAGTCCGACGATCTGCCTCCGCAAGTCGCCAGCGTCACGCCGCTGTGGCCCATCGCCAACTGGCTCGAGCGTGAGGTGTGGGACATGATGGGCGTCAAGTTCGTCAATCACCCCGATCTCAAGCGCATTCTGCTTTACGAAGGGTTTGAAGGTCACCCGCTGCGCAAGGACTACCCGTTGCACCACCGTCAACCCCGCATCGGGCCGAAAGATCAGTAAGACATTGCTCTCATGGCAATAATAGACGAACGAATAGACGAACGAACCATCCCCAACGCCGTCCTCGAGACGGTGCCGGAGTTTCACGAGCAGGAGATGATGCTGAACATCGGCCCGTCGCATCCCGCGATGCACGGCGTGATTCGCATCCTCGCCCGGCTCTCCGGTGAGCACGTCCTCGAGTCGGAAGTGGAGATCGGCTATCTCCATCGCGCGTTTGAAAAGCACTGCGAAAACACAACGTGGAATCAGGCGATCATCTACACCGACCGCCTGAACTACGTCTCGTCGTGCATCAATAACGTCGGCTACTGCATGGCGGTCGAGAAGCTGCTCGGCATTCAGCTCCCGCCGCGCGGGCAGTATATCCGCACCATGCTCTGCGAAATTTCGCGCATCGCCGATCATCTCACCAGCGTCGGCGCCGCGGCTATGGAACTGGGCGCCTTCACCGTCTTCCTGTACATGATTAAGGGCCGCGAGTACTGCTACGAGTTGATCGAAGACTATTGCGGCGGCCGCGTCACGCCTAACTCCACCCGTATCGGCGGCATGCCGTTCGATCTGCCCGAAGGTTGGCTCGACAAGACGCTCTGGACGGTGAAGGAAGTTCGCGGCATCCTGAAAGAATGCGACATCATGCTGACTTACAATCGCATCTTCACCGAGCGCGTGCAGGGGATCGGCGTCATGTCTCCCGAACGCGCCCTCGCCTGGGGTTGGACCGGTCCCTGCCTGCGCTCCACCGGCGTGCCCTACGACGTGCGTAAAGACTATCCTTATCTGGTGTACAACGAACTCGATTGGAGCGTCCCCGTCGGCCGCAACGGTGACAACATGGATCGCTATCTCGTCCGCATGGAGGAAATGGAGCAATCTTGCCGCATGCTCGAACAGTGCGTCGCGAAAATGCCCGGCGGCCCGGTTTCATCGAGCGATAAGCGCGTCACCCTCCCGCCGAAGAAGGACACCTACGGCAACATCGAGGGCTTGATGAATCACTTCAAGCTCATCATGACCGGCCATGGCATTCGCGTTCCGCAGGGGGAGACTTACTTTGCGGTGGAAGGCGGCAACGGCGAGTTGGGCTTCTATATCGTCAGCTACCCCGACGAGAATGCTTCCGATGGCGCGAACGATCGCGCGTGGCGCGTCCGTGTCCGCCCGCCGTGCTACAATTTCACGGCCTCGATTCCCGAAATGATCAACGGCTACATGGTCGCCGACATCATCCCCACCTTCGGCTCGATCAACATGATCGCCGGCGAACTCGACCATTAATCGCTCGGCGAGGGAAACCGCTTTGTCATTCTGGACACCCGCCTGCCGCAATTGAAGTCGTCAGTCCAGAATTGGATCAGGCGGGGCGTCCAGAATCCCTATATCGTCAGCCACTAAATGCTTGCATGAACATACCCGAAACTTTGACCAGGAAGATGGATGAGATCTTCGCCCGCTATCCCGCGAATCATCGCGAGGCGACGTTGATCCCGCTCATGTTCGAAGCCCAGAAGGACCTGGGATACATTTCGCCCGAGACCGAGCGCTGGCTCGCCGAAGCGATCGGCGTCAGTCTCGTCAAGGTGCGCGAAGTGCTCACGTTCTATTCCATGATGCGCACGGAACCGGTCGGAAAATATCTGATCATGTTTTGTCACAATATCGCTTGCTGTCTCGTCGGCGCAGAGGACTTGCAGCGCCATATCGAGCAGTCCCTCAGCATCCGGAACGGTGAGACGAGCAAGGACGGCTTGTTCACGCTGCGCTACGTCGAATGTCTCGGCGGCTGTTCGTGGGCGCCCATGATGTTGGTCAATGAAGGACAGTATTTTCAGATCACTCCCGAGAAATTCGATCGCATCGTGGCCGGCTTCCGCACCGGCAATCCGGTTCCCGCCGATCAGCCGACGCCGTTGCTCGGCAATGTCGCCGGGGAGGTGACGGCATGAGCACCGACGGAATGGTCCGCGTCGTTTCGCGCAACTTCGGCACGCCGAACATGACCGACATTGACACTGCTTTGAAACGCGGGGCCTACTCGCAGCTCAAGAAAGCGGTGAAGATGAAGCGCGAAGACATCATCACCGAGGTCAAGAACTCGTGGCTGCGCGGCCATGGCGGCGCGGGGTTTAGCGCCGGCATGAAATGGTCGTTCGTGCCCAAGGATAAATTCCCGCGCTACGTCTGCGTCAATGCCGACGAATCCGAGCCGGGGACCTGCAAGGATCGCTTGATTATCGAGCGCGATCCGCACCTGATGCTCGAAGGCGCGCTGATCTGCGCCTACACTGTGCAGGCCGAGCGCATCTACATCTATATCCGCGGCGAGTACTACTACCCGTGGAACGTGATGAAGAAGGCCATCGAGCAGGCGCAGGCGAAAGGCTACATTGGGAAAAACATTCTTGGTACCGATTGGTCCTGCTCTGTGCACTTGCACAACGGCGCCGGGCAATATATTTGCGGTGAAGAGACCGCGCTGATCGAGTCGCTCGAAGGCAAGAAGGGCTGGCCGCGCTTGAAGCCGCCGTTCTATCCTGCCGCCGTCGGTCTCTGGGGCGCGCCGACCATCGTCAACAACGTCGAGACGCTCTCGTTTGTCCCGCGCATTCTCGAAATGGGCGCCGAGCGCTTCTTGAATCTCGGTCTGCCGCCCAAGAACGGCGGCACTTGCTTGTTTTCGCTCTCCGGGAATGTCAAGAAGCCGGGCGTCTATGAACTGCCGATGGGTGTGCTGCTCTCGGATTTGATCTACAAGCACGGCGGCGGCATCACCAATGACCGCAAACTGAAAGCGGTGATTCCGGGCGGCTCCTCATCGCACATCTTGAAAGCCGAAGAGTGCGCCGGTCTCAAACTCGATTTCGAATCTGTGGCCGCCGCGGGGTCCATGTTCGGCAGCGCCGCCGTCATGGTGATTGACGAGACGATTTCGATTCCCAAACTCATGATCTGGATGGCGCGCTTCTACGCCCACGAAAGCTGCGGCCAGTGCACACCCTGCCGCGAAGGCACCGGCTGGCTGCTGCGGCTTGCCACGCGCATCGTCGAAGGCAAAGGTAAAAAGCGCGACCTCGATGATATGTACGAACTCGCCGACAACATTGACGGCAAAACCATTTGCGCCTTAGGTCAGGCCGTCGCATGGCCCACAAAGAGCTATCTGCAAAAGTTCCGCCCCGAGTTCGAATCGCTGATCCGGGAGTAACAGCGCTTACGAATCAAACAGATCGTTGGGCGGCGCTTACCGCTCTGTTCTTTGGAATAGTCGCCATCGCTTGGAGTCTCGTGATTCCCATCGGCGAAGCCCCCGACGAAGCCGCGCACGTGCGCTACGCCGAGTTTATCTGGACTCAGCAGCGCCTCCCGGACGAGCAGGATCTTGTTCAGTCCAATTTGGCGGAAGGTTTTCAGGCGCCGCTGTATCATTCGCTCATCGCTTTGTTAATCGCCCCGACCGGCTTCCACGATCAGGACATCGTTTGGGTAGATAATCCGAACTTTGCGGGAAGCTCAACACCGGGGCTGGTGAGCAAAACCGATCCCGAAGCGACACGGCGGTTGACGCCCACGCAGACGTGGTTGGCGTACTGGGTCCTGCGTCTGCCAAACGCTCTGTTTGGCGCGCTGATGGTCTGGTGGTGCTATCGTGCGGTCGCGATGCTGACCGGCGTGCCGCAGCTATCACTCATGATTGTGGGCTTGTGGGCCAGCACCACCGGTGCAACCTTCATGGCCGGTGTCGTCGGCAATGACATGCTCGCGGCCACTCTCTCGGCACTTGCTCTGTTGCTCTTTGTAAAGGCGCGACGCGACTCATCTCTGCGAGGATATGTCTGGGCTTCGGTCGTGCTATCCTTGGCAGTCCTCACGAAGATGACAGCCCTGATGCTCTGGGTCGGCTATTGGGCTTGGCTGGCGTGGCGTGCTTATCGCACTCGTGACTGGAAGCCGCTGCTCATTGTGACACTCGTGCCGCTCGTTTTGTCCGGCTGGAGCATTTTTCGTTCCTTGACGTTGCACGAGCGTTGGGCGCTCGATGACCGCGTTGTTTCGCTGAGTGGCGGCCTCATCCCGTACGCGAAGAGCTGGTTCATCGTCTTCGTCAAGACAATTCAGTTGACCTTGACCACCGGTGTCGGCGTCGTCGGCCTTGCCGACGTCTATATGCCCGGCTGGTACTACGGTTTGTTCTTTGGGATTGCGGCGCTCATCCTTATCTACGCGTGGCGCCTCCTGAAATTCAGGCAGTGGAACGAATCCACGGTCTGGTCCGTACCATCGTTGATCGGTGTGGTTCTGCTTTTCTTGTTGTCGCTCCACTGGTTTCGCGAGTCCGGCGAATGCATGCATAGCCGCCTGTTCTTTCCCTATCTGCCCGGCATCTTCCTGCTGTGCGCGTCCGCCATGAAATCGGCGGATGATCGTGCGATCATGTCGCCAAGCAGGCAACGGTTGGCGACGATTGCCGGAATTGCCGCGATCATCGTTTTACTGGTGCCGGATACCGTGTGGACTCGCTTCCTTGCTCCGCTCGTCTCGTGGGCCAAGGTAGATCGCCCCGTCAGCGAGTACACCGCGCTCCTCGATCGCTGGCTCGTCGCCGCGGGTGTTACGCTGCTGATCCTCGTGGTTTGGAATCGCTGGGGAACCTCATGGTGGTCGCGCCTGCGCGCGGGTCAACCTGCGCGCATCGCAACCACTGTCCTGCTTCCGCTATTCGCCCTGAACTTGTTGCTGCTCTTCTTTTACGTCAGGCAATTCTATTGGTAATCTACTGAGGCCCTGCGGCCTGTTCATCGTCCGGATATGCCCCACATCGAAATAGACGGCAGACCTGTCGAAGTCTCTGCCGGTACGAATCTGATCGAAGCCGCGAAGAAGCTGAACATCGAGATCCCGCACTATTGCTATCACGCGGGTCTCACGGTGGTCGGCTCCTGCCGCATGTGCCAGGTCGAAATCGAGCAGAATGGCCGCAAGAGCGTCGCCATCGGCTGCAACACGCCCGCCGCGGACGGCATGAAAGTCACCACGCTCGGCGAGACCGTGCATAAGCTCCGAAGTTCCGTGCTTGAGTTTTATCTCCAGAATCACCCGCTCGACTGCCCCATCTGCGACGATGCGGGCGAGTGCGATCTGCAGAACTACTATATGAAGTACGGTCTGCACGACAGCCGAGTGGACTTGGTCGAAAAGCTGCACAAACACAAGGTACACGATGTCGGCCCGACCGTTGTGCTCGACAGCGAGCGTTGCGTGCTCTGCTCGCGCTGCGTTCGCTTCTGTCGCGAGGTTGCCGGTGTGGATGAACTGGGGATCTTCAGTCACAGCGACAAGACCGAATTGATGAACGTCCCCGGCAAGCAGCTCGAAAACGATTACGCCGGAAACGTAGTGGATCTCTGCCCTGTTGGTGCGCTGACGGATAAAGATTTTCGTTTCAAGCGTCGCGTCTGGTATTTGAAGCGCACGACTTCGATCTGCAACGGCTGCTCGCGCGGCTGCAATATTTACGTGGATCATGAGACGGAGCGCGCCTACAAGGATCCGCAGCGCCGCATCCAGCGCCTCAAGCCGCGCTACAACCGGTCCGTCAATGAGTGGTGGCTCTGCGACCGCGGTCGCTACAGCTATCACCACGTGGATTCTGCAGATCGCATCCTCGCTCCGGCCACGAAAGCCGAGAGCAACGGCCACAGCGTCACAATAGACGAAGTAATCCAGCGCGCCGCCTCGAAGATTGAAGCCGCCGTCAAACAGCACGGCCCTTCGAGCATTGGTATCCTCGGCTCCGCGCGTTCGTCAAATGAAGATCTTTTCCTGCTTAAGCGTTTTGCGGATCATCTCAAGTTGACGAATTTCGACGCCACGCTCGCTTCCGAGCCAAAGGGTAAGGAAGATGAGATTCTGATGAAGGCTGATCTCACTCCCAATCGTCGCGGCGCGCGCGAAATCGGCGTCTGGCCGCAGGAAGGCAGTTCCAACGGCGACGAAATTCTCGAATCCGCCAAGGAAGGCGAATTCGAAGTGTTGATCGTGGTGAATCATGATCTCACCCGGCAGCTTTCCGCCCGTGAGCAGAAGCGCCTCGACGAGCACTGCGGCTACATTCTCTACTTGACCACGCACGACTCAGGCACTCGCGCTCTCGCCGATGACATCCTGCCGCTCGCAATGTGGGCTGAGCAGGAAGCCACCTACACGAATTTTCAGGGGCGCGTACAGCGCACGGCAAAGAGCTTCGATCCGCGCGGTCTGGCCGTTCCGGAATGGACGATTTGGCAGCAGCTCAGCGCGCGCTTGGGCCTTGCGGCCTCCTTCAAAGACTCGCGCGAGGTCTTCGATGCCATTGGCGACACCGTCGCGCATTTCAAAGGCCTCACGTGGGAAGGTCTCGGCGACGCGGGCAAGATGCTCACCGGCGTCCCCGAGCCTGCTCACAAGAAAATCCAGTCCGCGCATCCGCTGGCTGCTTACTAACACCAGATCATGCTTACAGATATCGGCATCATCATCGGCAAAATCGCTGTCGTCTTCGTCGGCATTCTGAGTGGCGCGGGCGTCCTTACATGGGTTGAACGCAAGCAGAGCGCGATCATGTCCGACCGCATCGGGGCTAATCGTGCTTCGATCCTCGGCATCAAGCTGTGGGGGCTGATCAACTCGCTGGCCGATGCGATCAAGCTGATCTTCAAAGAAGATTTTCTCCCGCCGAAGAGCCTGCGTTTCCTGCACGCGATTGCGCCGGTCTTTGCCATGTTCCCGGTCTTCGTCACGTTCGCGATTATTCCCTTCGGTCCGCCGATCGAACTCTTCGGTCGTGTGATCAATCTGCAAATCCTCGATCTCGACATCGGGATTCTTTACCTCTTCGCGTTCGGTTCGATGGCGGTTTACGGCACCATGCTCGCGGGCTGGGCGTCGAACAGCAAGTTTTCGCTCATGGGCGGCATGCGGGCAACTGCGCAAATGATTTCTTACGAAGTTATTTTGGGTCTCGCCATGATCGGCCCTGTACTCGTGTACGGGTCGCTGAATCCCGCCGACATGGTCGCCGCGCAGAATACGTATCTGTGGGGCTGGCTCCCCAAGTGGGGCTTGTTCGTCCAGCCGCTTGCGTTCCTGCTCTTCTTGCCCGCCGCCATGGCGGAGACCAAGCGCGCACCGTTCGACTTGCCCGAGGGTGAATCGGAAATCATCGGCTTCGCCACGGAATATTCCGGCATGCGCTGGGGCATGTTCTTTCTCGGCGAGTTTGCCGAAATCGTCGTGCTTGCCGGAGTGCTCACAACCGTCTTTTTGGGCGGCTATCAAATTCCGTATCTCTTCGACGGTACGGAGACGCTCGGCCAACCCGGCTTCCATTTCCCGTGGGGCGCATACGTGCCGCTGGGAGCGTGGACCATCGTGATTTTGCGCGTCATCTCCTTTGGCGCAAAGGTCGCCTTCTTCATGTGGCTACAGATGCAGATCCGCTGGACATATCCCCGTTTCCGTTACGACCAGCTCATGCGCACCTCCTGGCGCGAAATGATGCCCATCGCCCTGCTCAACATTGCCATCACCGGCATTGTCATTATGCTCTTAAACCGTTAGCAGTTTTTTTGCCTCCACTTTCCCCCACGCGGTGGGGGAAATAAAAAGGGGGTCTTCTCTGATACACCGATTTCTTAACATATGATCACTGTCCAACAGGTTCGCGACGTTCGCCTCTCTGCGTGGCAAAAGACCTACTACCCTGAATTGTGGAAGGGCTTCGTCGTCACGTGCCGGCACTTCTTCGTCAATCTCGCTCGTCACACCGGACGCGCCGTCGGTTTGAAGACCAAGGCGCCAATGGTGACGATTCAATACCCGGAAGAGCATCGTCCGCTCAGCTCACGCTGGCGCGGCTTGCATCGTCTCATGCTCCGTCCGGACGGCGCGCCGCGCTGCGTCGCTTGCATGATGTGCGAGACCGCCTGCCCGACCGATTGCATCTACATCACCGCCGGCGAATCGCCCGACGGGCGCATCGAAAAATATCCCGTCGCGTTCGAGATTGACCTCCTTCGCTGCTGCTTCTGCGGTTTGTGCGTCGAGGCCTGCCCCGAAGACGCGATCCGCATGGACACCGGCATCATTGATCTCGGCGGCTACGCTCGTGGGGAATTTTATCTCGATCGCGAGTTCCTGCTCAATACCAAACCGGCGCTGACGACTCATCCGCAGTTCCCCGGTGAGTTGGAGGGACGTCCGGTTCATCGCATAGATCTCGTGAAGCTTGCCAAGGGGCATTGATCCTGCCGCTTCGCCAATTCTTGTCGGTGAGAGCTTGCTTTTGTGGCCGCGCGGGAGATCCTGTGCGGCTATCATCTATCGGCGCGTGAAAAATGACACACCCCCCGCGAAGCGCAAATCGCGTCACCTCGCTCTATGGCATCCGCTACCCGATCGTGCAAGGCGGCATGATTTGGGCGTCGGGCTGGAAACTTTGCGCAGCGGTTTCCCGCAGCGGCTGTCTCGGTCAGATCGGCGCCGGCTCGATGAAGCCCGATCTGCTCCGCGAGCACATTCAAAAAACTCGCGCGGCTCTGAAAAACGAGTTTCCCTTTGGCGTGAATATCCCCTTGCAGCGCGGTGATGTGGCCGATCTCGTCGAGGTCTGCATTTCCGAAGGCGTCAAGATCGTCTTCACCTCCGCAGGCAACCCGGCGCTCTTCACGTCGAAGTTGAAAGCCGCCGGGATCACGGTCACGCACGTCGTGCCGTCATCCAAGCTCGCGAAGAAAGCCGAAGAGCGCGGCGTGGACGCCATCGTCTGCGAAGGCTTCGAAGCCGGTGGCCACGACGGCGCCGATGAGATTCCGACGTTCGTACTCGTGCCGCAGGTGCGCGAGGCGGTGAAACTCCCCGTCCTCGCCGCGGGTGGCATCGTCAACGGCCGCGGCATCGCCGCCGCGTTCGCCCTGGGAGCGGACGGCGTGCAGATCGGCACTCGTTTTGCTGCGACGGTGGAGTCATCCTCCGCCGAAAATTACAAGCAGGCCGTGCTCGATGCGGGGGAAACGGATACCGTGCTGTCGCTCAAGGCCATCGGCCCCACGCGCATGATCAAGAATCCGTTTGCGTTGAAGTGCGTGGAACTGGAGCGGCGCGGCGCGTCACCGGAAGCGTTGCGCGAACTGCTCGGCGAAAAGCGCGAGCGGCTCGGCATCTTTGAAGGCAATTGGGAAGAAGGACAGCTTGAGGCGGGCATGGGCGCGGGCATGATTCACGAGATTCTGCCCGTCGCCGATGTCGTTCGACATTTAGTGCGCGAGTATCGCGAAACTGTTCGCGAATTGTGCTCGCGGGATTTGATTAACGAAAAAACATAACATGACACGGGAAATCTTAGGCGGCAAAATCCACAACGCGCATGTCACGCAGGTCAATCTTGAGTATGAGGGCTCGTGCGCGATTGATGAAGATCTCCTCGACGCGGCGAATATCTCGCCCTACGAGCGGATTCACGTCTACAACATGCACAGCGGCGCGCGCTTCGACACCTATGCGATTCCGGCTAAGCGCGGCTCCGGCATGATCGGACTGAACGGCGCGGCCGCGCGGCTTGGGCAACGCGGCGACCGCGTGATTATCGTCAGCTTCGTGCAGGTCGCTGACGACGACCTCCGCACGCACAAGCCGACCGTCGTCGTGGTGGATGAAAAAAATCACCCCATGAAAAACAAGCGGCATTCGATCCGGAGGAAACCATGAAAGTCTCTGCCACATCTGGCGCGGTTAAAGCCGAGTTCGGCGCCATCGGCGTCTGCCTGTTCGATGATGAAGTGCGCAACCCGAAGCTTGCCGCCCTCGATCGCGGCACCGTGCGCGAAATCTCAAAGCTGATCACCGCCTCCAAGTTCACCGGCAAGAAGAAGCAAACGGTGGTTCATCTCACCGAGCGCGCCGCCGCGCCCGTGCTTGTTCTTTACGGCCTCGGGTCGCGCAAGGATTTTGAATGGCAAACGCTGCGCCTGGCCGCCGGCTCCGTCACCCGCATTGCGCGCGACAGCGGCGCCAAAAACGCCGTGATCGTCAGCGAAGACCGCATCGCTTCCGATCTCGACGTGGCCGGCATCACGCGCGCGCTCGTCGAAGGCATCGTGCTGGGGGCGTGGCGCTTCGATCACTATCGCAAGCTGAAAGCGGACGAGCAAAAAGAAGTAAAGGCCGTCACGATTCACTATTCCAGTGAAGATCGCCGCAACTCTGCCATGCGTCAGATCCGGCGCTTTCAAACGATCGCGGATTGCCAGAATATCGCCCGCGAACTGGGGACTCGTCCTACGAACTATGTGACGACCACGTTTCTGGCAAACGAAGCCAAGAAGCTGAAGAAGCTCGGGATGCGCGTGACCGTGCTCGAACGCGATGACATGCAGCGGCTGGGCATGAATCTGCTGCTCGCGGTTTCGTCAGGTTCGGCCATGCCGCCCAAGCTCATTATCATGGATTGGCACCCACGCGGCGCGAAGAAAACCTACGCCATGGTGGGCAAGGGTCTCGTCTTCGATTCCGGCGGCCTCAACATCAAGACGGCAATGATGGAAGAGATGAAGTCGGACATGTGCGGCGGCGCGGCGGTGCTGGCCGCGATGAACGGCGTTGCGCTTTTGAAGCCGACGGTGCGCGTGATCGGTGTCATCGGCGCCGTGGAAAATGCGATTGGCCCGGAAGCCTACCGTCCCTCAGACATTTACACCGCTTACAATGGCAAGACGGTGGAGATCGGCAACACCGATGCCGAGGGGCGGCTCGTGCTGGCCGATGCGCTCGCCTATACGGTGGACAAGTACAAGCCCGCGGGCATCGTGGACATTGCCACCTTGACCGGCGCGGCGAAAGTTGCCCTCGGCTCCTTTGCCGACGCCGTCTTCACCAACAACGAAACGTGGCAGCGCGACGTGCTCAGTGCCGCCGAACGCGCGGGCGAGCGCATGTGGCCGATGCCGAATTATGATGAGTACACCGAGGATACGCGAGGTGATATTTCGGAACTGAAAAATATCACCGGCCATCGCTGGGGCGGCGCGTGCACCGCGGCCGCGTTTCTGAAAGAGTTTGTCGGCAAGACCCCGTGGGTGCACGTTGACATCGCCCCCACCGCGTTTCCCGGCAATCCGTCGTCCATCCAACCCAAGCTGACCGCGAGCGGCTCCGCCGTCCGCACCTTAATCGAACTGGTCACAACCCGGTAACGCGGTAGATCTTGAACGCGAGCCGGATCCGATCAGCTTGTGGCGTCGGCCTGCAAAAAGTTTTCCTTCCCTACGCTGAGCCTACCCTGAGCCCTGTCGAGTTCTTGCGCTAAAGTCCATAATTCGACTCATGAGGTAGGATTCTATTTCATTTACGCTACCTTTGACAATTGCCGACTTATTTGTATCTTAATGATGGGCAGCATTCTCGAACAATGCCCACGCATGTAACATGTCAGTGTCGTTTGGAGATGGACAGAACACAACTGAGGGAGAAGACGCCGATGCGCCGCAGTTACACTTTCATTGGGTTGATGCTCGTATTCGCTTTGTTGATGGGATGCAGTGAGTCAGATGACAGTACTCCGCCGGATCCTTATGCCACTGCCAATGGTGGTCGGGGTGGAATTCTCTACGACAAATTCTGGAGTGCGGAGGCCAATCATGACTCCACTGATCCCAACCTCGCCACCTACACTGCCTATGCAGATTTCTTTCGCTGCAAGCAGTGTCACGGATGGGATCTGCTGGGCCAGGGAGGATCTTATATCAGCCGCGGACCCAGAACTAACCGGCCCAATGTGTCCGCCTTGAACCTTCGAACCCTTGCTGCGAGCAAGTCTCCGCAAGAACTGTTCGACGGATTGAAAACCGGCTCGGGCGCGACCCGGCGAGCGGTGTCCGCGGACCTTTCGACGTATGATCCAGCGACAAACCCGACCGTTGGTGATCAAATGCCGAACTTGAGCGAAATTCTTTCCGATCAGGAAATCTGGGACATTGTCCGCTATTTGAAGGAAGAGGCCATTGATGTGACGCTTCTGTACGACGCCGTATATACGGGCACATATCCGACGGGTTCCGCTTCCTATTCGAACATCGGCAAGGACGGTGACGCCACTGCCGGGGCCGCCTACTTCGCAGCGCATTGCGCGAGTTGTCACGGATCGAGCGGCGCATTCATTGACGTGGAAGACTTTCACACCGTTGGGGCGTTCCTGCGACACAAGCCCAACGAAGTGCAGCACAAGGTGAAGTTCGGTCAACTCGGGTCTGACCCGCGAATGGTCGGTTCGTTTGACATCCAGGACGGAGAGATGAAGAACCTCTACAAAGCGCTTACGGATACCGTTGCGTTCCCGGGTTGAGTCGGCTTTACTTCCACGGACATCGTGCAGGCCGCGGTGGTATGTGTGACCGGGGAAGTACGTGTGTGAATGTGCGACTCGCGCCTTCCACAGATTGTTTCTTTCATTTGCCGCGGGGGGTGTTCGCATCCCTCGCGGCAAAACATTATCTTGTTGGTCACCCTTGCCGGACAAGCAGAAGTTCAATCGTGCTTTCGTCTTCCCACTACCCACCACTCACCGAGTGGTGGGAGTAAAAGTTGAGGTGTCGGCTATTGATCCATCGCACACCGAGCACGACAGCCGAGCAGCCGACCCCTACCCAGCACCTTTTCTGCCATCCTTGAACGAAGCGCGCCAGCGCGCGCTGTGAAGGATATGACTGTTTCGAAAACGATTTTCTTTTTCAATTCTGGCTTTTTGTTTTTCTTCCATGCCCCCACGTGAAACCTTCCCCGTTGATGTTCTGATTGTCGGCGCCGGCCCGGCCGGACTGGCGTGCGCCTATCATTTGAAGCAGCTTATCGCGCGCAATCCCGACGCCAAACTCGGCGAGACCGAGATCATGGTGCTCGAAAAGGCGCGCGAAGTTGGCGCGCACAATCTCTCCGGCGCGGTCATGGATCCGAAAGGCATCAGCGAGCTGATTCCCGATTGGAACTCGCGCGGGCTGCCCGTTGAGCGCTACATTGCCGAAGATGCAATGTACTTCCTCACCAAGTCCGGCAAGACGAAATTGCCCTGGACGCCGCCGCCGTTTCACAATCACGGCTTCCCCATTGTCTCGATCAATCGCCTCACCAAGTGGCTCGCGGAGCAAGTTGAGGCACAGGGCGTGATCATTGCCACCGAGACTCCCGGCCAGGAGATGCTCTATGCTGAAAGCGGCGGCGTGCGCGGCGTGCGCACCGGTGACAAAGGCATCAACAGGCGCGGCGAACCGAAGTCGAATTTCGAACCCGGCGCGGACATCGAAGCTAAAGTCACCGTGCTCTCCGAAGGCACGCGCGGCTCGCTCACTAAATCCGTTGTGGACCAGCTCAAGCTGCACGGCGAGCTGCCGCAGACCTACGTGCTCGGCGTGAAAGAGGTGTGGGAACTGGAGCAGCCGATGGCTGAGAACGGAACGGCGTATCACACGCTCGGCTATCCGCTCGGCAATCTCTTCGGCGGAAGCTGGATCTACACGATGCGCGACAATCTGCTCTCGCTCGGCCTCGTCACCGATCTCGGCTACTCAAATCCCTACACCGATCCGCATTACAATTTCCAGAAGTTCAAGAAGCATCCGTGGATCGCGAACATGCTGCGCGGCGGCAAGCTGGTCGGCTATGGGGCCAAGACGATTCCCGAAGGCGGCTGGTATGCGATGCCGCAGCTCTATCACGATGGCCTGCTCTTGATCGGCGACTCTGCCTCGTTCCTCAATTCGCAGCGGCTGAAGGGCATTCACCTCGCCATCAAGTCCGGCATGTTGGCCGCCGAAACGATCTACGAATCGCTTGTCAAGCAGGATTTCTCCAAGGGGCAACTGAAGTCTTTCAAGACGCGCGTGGATCAGAGCTGGATCAAGCAGGAGTTGTGGCCGGTGCGCAATTTCCATCAGGCCTTTGACCATGGCGTGTTGCTTGGGTTGTTCCACGCCGGTGCGCAGTTCGTGACAAATGGCCGTGGTTTCAAGAACAAGCTGAGCAATTTGCCCAGTCACCAGCACATGCGCCGCTGGCGCGAGCAGGCACTGCCGCAGCGCGACGTCGTATGGGAAGAACGGTTGGCGGAGTTCGATCGTGAACTGACCTTCGACAAGCTCACTGACGTTTACCAGAGCAAGACGCTGCACGAGGAAGATCAGCCTGCGCATCTTCATGTACTGGACACCGAGGTCTGCCGCACGCGCTGCGTCGAGGAGTTCGGCAATCCCTGCCAGTTCTTCTGTCCGGCGTTTGTCTATGAAATGGTGCCCGATCCGGAGCGCGGCGGCGTGAAATTGCAGATCAACGCATCGAACTGCGTGCATTGCAAGACCTGCGACATCATGGATCCCTACGGCATCATTACCTGGGTGCCGCCCGAAGGCGGCGGCGGTCCGGCGTACAACGATCTCTAAGCGGCGTGTTCGACATACACAATCATGTCTTGCCGCGTGTTGACGACGGCGCCTCGTCCATGACCGTCGCGCTGCGCATGCTCGAGCAGGCCGCGGCGCAGGGTGTCACCCACGTCGGCTGCACGCCGCACGTCACCGACCGTGTAACTTCCGAGGCCGACGCGCACTTTCAGCAGCGACTTGCTGAGGTCAAGGAAGCGGCCACGAAACACGGGTTGAAACTTGAGTTGGGACTCGCGAGCGAGATCATGCTCGGCACAGACTTGCAGCGCGTGTTGAGTCTCACCTGCGGCACCTATCACGGCAAGGGCGAGTATTTCCTGCTCGAGTTTCCCCGCGAGACCGCGCACGAAATTGTCCTGAACGTGATCAAGGCCGCGAGCCGCTGGGGCAAACGCCCGGTCATCGCCCATGTCGAGCGCTATTCGCGCGTTGTCGCCTCGCCGGAAAGACCGGAGGAATTGCGGAAGGAAGGAGCCATTCTCTCGATGGATGCGGGTTCGCTGTTTGGGCAGTTCGGCCCCCTGATGCAGAAGCGGGCGCGGGCGCTGATGCAGATTGACGCGATTGACATCCTGACCAGCGACGCACACGACGACGAGCAGCACGGCTTTTGTCTCGGGAAAGCACTGCCGATTGCCGCGTCCATCGTGGGTGAGTCGCGCGCACGCGAACTCGTGATGGATAACCCGCGCCGCGTGTGGAACAACGAACCTTGGGATAGCGCAGCCTGATGCAAATCGGACCGTACAAGATCTCACTGCTTGAAACCGGCGATTTCAAGCTCGACGGCGGGGCGATGTTCGGCGTCGTGCCGAAAACGCTCTGGAATCGCGTCGCCCCGGCGGATGACCTCAACCGCATCGAAATGACCGCGCGCTGCCTGCTGATTGAAACCGACAAACGCAAGATCCTCGTGGATGCGGGCATCGGGCACAAGGACGATCAGAAATTTCGCGACATCTTCGCTGTGGATTTCGCGCGCAATATGCTGGAGCAATCGCTCGCTGCGCGCGGCATTCAGCCCGGCGAGATTACCGATTTGATCTACACGCATCTGCACTTCGATCACGCCGGCGGCTCGACGCGGCTCGAAGGCCAGGAAGCGGTGCCGGTGTTTCCGAATGCTCGCCACTACGTCCAGCGCCGCCAACATGAGCACGCGATGACTCGCAGCGAGCGGGATCGCGCGAGCTACATGGACGCAAATTATGAGCCGGTGCGCCAAGCCGGCCTGCTCGAATTCCTCGACGGCGAAACTGAATTTCTCCCCGGCTTCGAGCTGTTGCTGACGAACGGCCACACGCCGGCATTGCAGATGATCAAAATCACCGACGGCGAGACGACGATTTGGTATCCGACCGATCTGATTCCGATGAGCGCGCACGTGCCGCTGCCCTACATCATGGGCTACGATCTGTTTCCGGTAACGACGCTGGAAGATAAGAAAAAGTACCTCCCGCACGCGGCGGACGAAAAGTGGATCGTGGTCTATGAGCACGATCCGCACGTCAAAGCCTGCCGCATCGAACAGAAAGCCGCCGGACAATTCGTGAAGGGACAACCGCTCGAACTGTAAAACGCGATGACACGAAAACCACAAGACTTTTTAGATCGGCTGCACAATGAGGTGCTCGTCTGCGATGGCGCGATGGGCACCGCGCTTTATGCGCGCGGCTTTTCCTATCAATCCTGCTTCGAAGAACTGAACGAATCGCAAGCCGCCGTCATCGAAGAGATGCACCGCGAGTACATCGCGGCCGGGGCGCAGGTGATCGAAACCAACACCTTCGGCGCGAGTACGCTGCGACTCGCGGAGCACGGCTTCGAGCGGCGCGTGCGCGAAATCAACCGTGCCGGAGCGGAGATCGCCCGGCGCGCCGCGGGAGATCGCGCCTATGTCGCCGGCTCGATCGGGCCGTTGAATCGCGTGCTCGAGCCGATCGGCACGCTCACGCTCGGCGACGCGCGCGCGGCCTTTCGCGAGCAGGTGCAGGGCTTGATCGAAGGCGGGGTGGATCTGTTCATCGTCGAGACGATTTCCAGTCTGGCGGAAATTCGCGAAGCGATCTTAGCCATTCGCGAATTATCTGACCTGCCGATCGTGGCGACGATGACCTTCACCGAAGAGGGGAAAACGCTGGTGGGGGATAAGCCGGCGGAGGTGCGACGGGAATTGATCAGCTACGGCGCAGACGTGATCGGCGCAAACTGCTCCGTGGGCCCGCAGGCGATGCTCGACGTGATCGAGCGCATGGCCGCGGGGAATACGATTCCGCTCGCCGCGCAGCCGAACGCGGGACTGCCGCGCATTGTCGGCGGACGGTATTTGTATCTCGCGTCGCCGCAGTATTTCGCAGAATATGCAAAACGGTTCGTGGAAGCCGGTGTTTCGCTTGTCGGCGGCTGCTGCGGAACGACCTTTGATCACATCCGCGCGATGGCGCAAGCGGTGAAGGGCCTGAAGCCGTCGCATCATCCGCAGTACGTTTCGGCGCGCGACGTGGAAGAAGAACCGCGCGTGGAGCCGGTCACGCTGGGGGTGCCGCACAGCGATTTCCGCGCAAACTTGGGGAAGAGATTTCAGATTTCGGTGGAGATTGATCCGCCGCGCAGCATCAATCCGGAGCCGTTTATTCGCAGCGCGCAGATGCTCAAGTCGCATGGCGTGGACTTGATCAACGTCGCCGATTCGCCGCTCGCCCGCTCGCGGATGAGCGCCCTCGCGATGGCTTATTTGCTGCGGCGCGACGCCGGCGTGGACGTGCTGCTGCATGTCTCCTGTCGCGACCGGAACGCGCTCGCGCTGCAATCGGAACTATTGGGCGCGCATGTGCTGGGCGTGTTGAACGTGCTCGCGGTGACCGGCGATCCGCCGAGCGTCGGCGATTATCCGTTTGCGAAGGGCGTGTTCGAGCTGGACTCGATCGGCTTGGCGAAGCTTGTGACGCAGCTCAATTTGGGGCGGGATTTGACCGGGGGAAAGATGGAAGAGCCGACGCGCTTCTTATTGGGCGTGGGCGTGAATCCGACGGCGACCGATTTGAAAACGGAATACGAGCGCTTTCGGCGCAAGATTGACGCGGGCGCGCAGTTCGCGTTCACGCAGCCGCTGTTCGATCCGGCCACGCTGGAGAAATTCTTGGATGACGTCTCGGCGTTCTGCCGGATTCCGGTGTTCGTGGGGATCATGCCGCTGCGCTCGTCGAAGCATGCCGAGTACATTCACAACGAACTGCCCGACATGTCCGTGCCCGAGCGCATTCGCGACGCGATGAAGAGTTCCGGCGCCGAGGGCGCGCGCGTGGGCGTAGAGATCGCGCAGGAATTCTTGTTGGCGACCAAGCCGCTCGTGCAGGGCGCGTATCTGATGCCGCCGTTCAACAAATTCCAAATGGCGGTGGACGTGATCAAGGCGATACAAACCGACAATCCGACAAGCTGACAGGCCGACATTTCTTGATTTGTCATCCTGAAGCCCGCTTCGGGCTGAAGGATCTCATGTTTTCTGAGACTGCGCTAACTGACTGCCCTTGCGGCAAAAAATTTAATTTGCGGAACGAACCGGGGCTAAGCTTAGGAAAACACGGGAATACTGACATTCTGAAACGCGGGAATTTGGGCGGTTTCGCGGGTCAGAGTCGTTGTTTTTCGCATTTTTCTGCACATTAGCGTCGTTTTTCGTTCCAAATTTGATTGTTGATCGGCAAGGACAAAGTCAGTCGAACGTACGACCATAATATACGGCATGGACAGGCGAATGTCAATATGTTTTGATATTTTGTTCAATTACAGATCAGCATTGAGGATGGGTGGTATATGTATTGGAGTTACGTTTGTGGTAAGGCAGAAAAAGAGAGGCATGGTGCCTCAACCAAATGGTAATTTGGTCAAATTTCATATGAGCTTGCCCATTTGTGCCGGAGTTAGTACCTTACTGATATGAAGCCAGATACTGAATTTTTAGATCAGATGAAAATAACTCTTTTCGAGCCACAGAACTTGGTCTCTATTAGAGAGGCGAGTAAATGGGCCAGCGAGCACTTGAAGCGCGAAGTGAGCGAGTCGAACATTGCATATTTGGTTCAATATGGCAAGATCAAGAAGCACAACGGGGGCGGGTCGACCCTAATAAGCTTGGACGATCTTCAAGAGTATTATGAATCGTACCACGGCCAAAGAGAGAACAAATGGAAAGAGCGTCTCGGAAATGATCTGAATTGGGCGCTGTCTTTTGACCACTTGCGCGAGAAGGACACAACCAAACATGTTCATCGGCTGCATCCATATAAGGGCAAGTTCATCCCTCAATTGGTTGAGTACTTTTTGGACGACCACAGAGATGAATTCAAGAAAGAAGTCTACTTTAAGCGAGGAGACGTCGTACTAGATCCATTCGCGGGTTCAGGGACAACTCTTGTTCAAGCGAATGAAATGGGATTGCATGCGATTGGCATTGACATCTCGCTCTTTAATTGTTCCATCTCCGAAGCGAAGCTCTATGAATACGACTTGGTCTCACTTGAGAAAGAGATCATAGAGATAACGAATGCTATCGTTGGTTACGAAGCCGAAAGCAGTGTGGCTGAGTTCGACAATGAGCTATTGTCACGTCTTGCTCAGTTCAATACGCAACATTTTCCCAGTCCGCAATTCAAGTATGAAATCGAGAACGGCCGTATTGATGAAGGAAAGTGTGCGGATGAGAGAGAAAAGGAGTTTCTAAAAATCTATAACGGCCTTGTGAAGAAATACAAAATAGAATTAGAAAATAAAAGCGGCAAAACTTTTCTAGACAAATGGTATGTCAAGAGCGTTCGAAAGGAGATTGAGTTCGCTTTTGAGCAGATTAAGAAGGTTCAAGACAAGGAATTCAAGACCGCGCTGATGATTATTCTAAGTCGCACGATACGTTCGTGTCGTGCGACGACCCATTCGGATCTGGCGACGCTCAAAGAACCGCAACTGACAACATACTATTGCTGGAAGCACAAGAAGATCTGTAAGCCGCTTTTTTCAATTAAGACATGGTTTGACCGCTATGCGGAAGACACAATCGAGCGTCTGAGTGTATTTGCGGATTTGCGAACCAGCTCGCACTACGCAGTGATCATGGGCGACTCGCGAACGGTTGATATCTTTGCGGGAGTTGAAAAGAAGGACGAAAAGCTGCGGAACATCCTCAAGCGGAAGAAGATCAAGGGGATCTTCTCATCCCCTCCGTACGTTGGCCAAATAGACTACCATGAGCAACACGCATATGCTTACGACTTGTTCGGATTCAAGCGGAAGGATGAACTGGAAATTGGACCGCTTTGTAAAGGACAAGGTCCTGATGCGCGGAAATCTTATGTGGAGGGGATTTCCGCTGTTCTTACCAACTGCAAGCAGTATCTAACGAAAGACTTTAATGTGTTGCTGGTAGCCAATGACAAGTTTAACCTGTACCCTTCAATCGCGGAACAGGCGGGGCTTAGAATAGTCAATCAGTTTAAGCGTCCAGTTTTGAATCGCACTGAACGAGACAAGGCACCCTACTCTGAAATCATCTTCCACCTGAGAGGCAAGTAGAATGGCACTGAGCGAAGCACAAAAGGCGTCTGTAACGACACTCTTGGAAAAAAAGTTGCAGGAAAAGTTGCGCAAGTATGCGCGCGAAACATCTTCCATGCCGTTCTTGCTTCGTCTGGTACAAGATAGTGAAAAGATTGCCGCTTATTCATTTATACACTCGATTGCTACGACCTTAGGGATGTCAATATACGAAGAGGTGTCCAAAATCGTTGCAAGTGAAAGCGCGGAATTGTGCCTGCGTAATTTTGATGTCGGCGGAGCGCTTTCGCGTGATCAAAAGAGTGTTATTGATGATGTGATAACAAGAATTCGTAATGGCGAGAAGGCAGTTAACCACGATGATGAAGTCCAATTGGTACTTGATGCATCGCCGGCCGGAGGAAAAGCTCAAAAGGAAAGAAAAATCGCGGATTTTTACATGGTGCGCGGTGGCATCGAGCACTTCTTTGAGATCAAGACAGTAAAGCCCAACAAAGATGTATTCACGGCTTCAAAGGTCAAGTTGTTAGAGTGGATTGCTCGTCGGCGACGCTCGGTGAAGGTGTATCTTGCCTTTCCTTATAATCCTTATTATCCAAATGACTACCCAGCGAAACCGCGATTTGCGCAAGTCGTTGAAAGAAGGAAAGAGTTTTTGATTGGTGCAGAGTACTGGGATTTTCTTGGGGGTGAGAACACTTTTGAGGAACTGTTAGTGCTTTTTGAGGATGTTGGCAAGAGATTCAAAGAGAGAATCTTGGAGAAGATTCAGAAGGTGGCCGCAGAGAAGATGGAGAGAGATAAGTTTGACGGTTGAATGAGCGCTCGTTATGTGTCATTCCGAGACTTCGTTGATCCTGCTTGTGAAACTTTGAACCTTTTCATAGCATACGGCTTATTGGATGAGACAAAAGCAGCGGGACGGAGCCCGCTGCGTCGTGTGATCATTGATATTGGGGAAGTGCAGAACGGGTGTGCGGGGGAAAGGCAACGTCGCACCATAGAGTTCTTAATTTCCCCCATCTAACTTCCCCCACAAAACCAGTGGGGGAAGAATAGGTCACGCGTACGCGGCAATCCCCGTCAAGTCTTCGCCGACGATGAGCGTGTGCATGTTGTGCGTGCCCTCGTAGGTGATGACGGATTCGAGATTGTTCATGTGGCGGAAGGTGTGGTACTCGTTCGAGATCCCGTTGGCGCCGAGCAGATCGCGGCCAGCGCGCGCCACGTCCAATGCCATCTGGCAATTGTTGCGCTTCGCCATCGAGACCTGCTGCGGGCGCATCTTCTTTTCATCTTTCAACTGTGCCAGGCGATGTACCAGCAGTTGAGCCGTGGTGATCCCGGTCGCCATCCACGCGAGCTTTTCCTGCACGAGCTGAAAACTGGCAATCGGCTTGTCGAACTGAATCCGCGACAGGCTGTATTGCAGCACCTCGTCGAACACCGCTTGCGCCGCGCCAACCACGCCCCACGCAATCCCGTAGCGCGCCTGCGTGAGACAGGAGAGCGGGCCTTTCATCCCTTTCACTCCGGGCAGAATGTTTTCTTTGGGAATCTCCACGTCCTGCATGATGAGATCGGACGTCACGCTCGCGCGAAGGGAAAACTTGTTCTTGATCTCCGGCGCTTCGAAGCCCGCGCGGTTCGTTTCGACGATGAACCCGCGCACCACACCGTCGAGTTTCGCCCAGACAATCGCCACGTCGCTGACCGTGCCGTTCGTGATCCACGCTTTCGCGCCATTGAGCACATAATGTGAGCCTTTGTCCACGGCACGGGTAATCATGCCGCCGGGATTGGAGCCGAAATCGGGCTCGGTCAGGCCAAAGCAGCCGATTTTCTCGGCCGTCGCCAGCTTGGGCAGCCAGTAGTCCTTTTGCGCCTCCGAACCGAAAGCGAAGATCGGGTACATGACGAGGCCGGTCTGCACCGAGACAAAGGAGCGCATGCCCGAGTCGCCGCGTTCCAGCTCCTGATTGATCAGCCCGTAGGCGACCGAGCCGAGGTTCGCGCAGCCGTATTTTTCGGGATAGGGCGCGCCGAGCAGGTTCAGCTCCGCGAGCTTGGGAATCAGCTCGCCGGGGAAGCGGGCTTGCATGACGCAATCCTGAATGATCGGCATGACGTTGTCATCCACAAAGCCTCGCACCGTGTCCTGCACCATGCACTCCTCGTCCGAGAGGAGGTCGCGCGAGAGGTAGTAGTCTAAAGCCTGATAGGGCACCTTTGTCTCCCAAAAGAGTTATGAGTCTGCAAGATACCCAAACCGCGCCTAAAATTCAATCGAAAGATTTCACATGGCGGCCATTTCCGGAGGCTACTTGGGTCTCGGGAGGCATCAGCTTGCGGCAAGACGGGCCGATGTCGTGGGGCGGATCGGACGCGGAAAGCGTGGCGAACAACCGGCGTAATTATTTTAAGAAATTGAGCTTGGAACCGTCGCGGGTGGTGACGGCGGAACAGGTGCACGGGGCTGAAATCAGACACGTGAGGGAGGAGGATGCCGGGCGCGGGGTGTTCGAACTAAACGGGCGTATCCCGGCGACGGACGGGCTGTTAACGGATATTCAGGGGATGGTCCTGACGACGCTGCATGCGGACTGCGCGCCGATCTTCTATGCCGACTCGGAACACAAGGCTATCGGCTTGGCACATGCCGGGTGGCGCGGAATTATCGCCGGGTTGCCGGGGAAGATGCTGACGGAGATGGAACGGGAGTTTGGCTCGAAGCCACATGAGATCAATGTGACCGTGGGGCCGATGATCTGCCCGACCCACTACGAGGTTACAACAGAATTGGCGGAGCGGTTTCAGGCGCGGTTTGGGCCGCAGGTGGTCTTGATGGAGGGCGGGAAGCCGGATTTGGATCTTTATGCAGCTATCGTGGTCAATCTGCTGGAAAACGGGCTGAATCCAGCCTGCATTCCGCCCCGGCCTTCGTGCACATTCGAGAATCCGAATTTTGCTTCGTACCGCCGAGACGGGCCGCCCGCGCGGTCCATGCTGGCGTGGATGCAGGTCAAAACTGAAGCACTGAACCCTGAAAGCGGTGGTTCCGGGGGAATCTCTTGATTTAGGCGTCTGAAATGTGTATTTTTCGGGGTCTTGACATGCGGCCGGCTTAGGCGGCCGCCCAGTTGTTCACCTAATTGAGTTGTATGAAGAAAACCTCTACATCCGCGAAATCCGCTCCGTCACGTTCGAAGCCCGTACCTACGAGCCGCTCCAACGGCCAATCGCAGTCGCAATTCCGCAGTGAAGGTACGCAGCCCAGCTCCGCCTTCGAAAATGCGATGGCGCAGTTTGATGAAGCCGCGCACCTGCTCAAGTTAAGTAAGAATCAGATCGCCATGATTCGCCAGCCACGGAAGATTATCGAAGTCACGCTGCCGATTCGAATGGACGACGGCACGATTCAGAACTTTACCGGCTATCGTGTGCAGCACAACATCGCGCGCGGTCCGGCGAAGGGCGGCGTGAGATTTCATCAGGACGTAAGTCTCGACGAAGTGAAGGCGCTGGCGTTCTGGATGACCTACAAGTGCGCAGTGGCGGATATTCCCATGGGTGGCGGCAAGGGCGGCGTAATCGTAGATCCGAACAAGCTCAGCCCCAACGAGTTGGAACGCCTGTCACGGCGCTACTTCGCTGACCTGATGGACGTGTTCGGACCGGATCGTGACGTGCCTGCGCCGGACGTGAACACAACGCCGCAGATCATGGCGTGGTTCATGGATACGTACTCGATGCATCACGGCGACAATCTGCCGGCAGTCGTCACGGGAAAGCCGCTCGAGATCGGCGGCAGCCAAGGGCGGGTGATGGCAACGGCGCGCGGGCTGCTGTTTTGCCTGCGGCGCGCGGTCGCGGCGAAGAGCGAAAACCTCAAAGGCTTGACCGTGGCTGTGCAGGGGTTCGGCAACGTGGGCGGCAACGCGGCGCTGTTGCTCCAACAGGATGGCTGCAAGATCCTGGCGATCTCGGACGTGTTCGGCGCCTACTACAATCCGAAGGGGATTGACATTCCGAAAGCGCTGGAGTATTCGCAGAAACATCGCGGACTGAACGGCTTCGACGCGACGGGCGCGGCCAAGAAGTTGAAGCGCGCGGAAGATTTGCTCGAAGTGGAAGCGGACATTCTCGCCCCGTGCGCGCTCGAGCTGCAGATCACCGAGAAGAATGCCGACCGGATCAAGGCGCGCTATGTTGCCGAAGGTGCAAACGGCCCGCTTAACCATGCCGCCGACAAGATTCTCGAAAAGAAGAAGGTGTTCATCATTCCGGATATTCTGTGCAACGGCGGCGGTGTGGTGGTGAGTTATCTGGAGTGGGTGCAGAACCGGATGGGCTACTACTGGACCGAGGAGCGCGTGAATCACGATCTCGAGCAGCTCATGAACCGCGCGTTTGATTCCGTGTACAGCACGGGGCAGGAGTTTAAGTGCGGAATGCGCGTGGCGGCGTTTGTGGTGGGGATTCAGCGCGTGTCGAGGGCGTCGGAGTTGCGCGGGTTGTACGCATAGAGGCGTTGCAGGTTCGCCGCCCCCTTTGTATTTCCCCCGTAAACGGGGGAAAGTAAATCAAAGTTCGGAGTGAGCCTTGACGGAATAGCGTTTGTGCGCCGCGCGGGGAAGAGAGCCTGCGCGGCGTTTTCACTTTGAAGACAAGCACATCGAGAGGAAAGCATGGCTGCATGGTGGTTGAAGGCGTTGCCTGCACGGTATGATGCGCTGATCGTGGCGAACGGGACGCCGCCGAAAAAGGCGGTGTACGATCTGTTGCGTGGGCGGTGCGATCATATTGTCACACTCGATGGAGGATTGAGAGCCTTCCGCGAGTGGAAGGAAGCGCCGGAACACGTGATCGGCGATTTGGATTCGATGCGGCGAACCGACTTCTATTGGGCAAGTTCGCACGGCGCGCGCGTGCATCCGATGCCGTCGCAGGAACGTACCGACATCGAGAAAGGGTTGTGGTACTGCCGGTTGAAGCAGTGGAAGAGAGTCATTCTGCTCGGGGCGGATGGTGACCGCTTGGACCATATGCTGAATTCGTTGTCGGCTACCAATTCGGCGAAGGGTTTGTATATCACTCTGATTACTCAACAAGCGCTGGTGTTTGTGCTGAAGGGGAGGGCGGAGCATTCGATGGATGTCCCCAAACGGCACACAATTTCATGGTTCGGGTTTCCGGAGGCGCGGGGGTGCACGCTGGAGGGAGTGGAGTGGCCGCTGAAGCGAAGGACGCTGAAGCTCGGCGGGATGTGCAGCTTGTCGAATCAGCCGGTGGCGGAAACGGTGACAGCGTCGCAGGCATCCGGCGCGTCGCTGCTGATGGTGAGTCTGAGGCCGACGCCGGCGAAACGCTTGCTTTTCAGTCGGTGAATTGGTATAATATTCAAAATCGTTTCATTGTGAGTGTGATCGTGAAACACCTGTTGTTTGTTCTGCTGCTGCTCGTCGGCTCGATGGCCTTTGCGGAGACGTCATTCCACGCCGCGGCGGTGGATTCGGCGCTGGCGCTGATGGGAATGACGACGCAAGATCTGGTCTCGGATCGCGCGTGGGCGGAGGATGATTCGTTTCTGCTGCCGCAGATCCGAACCGCGTTGACGAGTCCTCTGGAAGCGTACCGGATCGGGCACGAGTTTGTGGATGCGGTGCCGACGGCGCTCAGCGAGACGAAGAAACTCGCACAGATGCTGAACTTCACGGGAGCGCAATGCCCGCCGTATGTGCTCGACGACATTGACGCTCAGCTCGCCGCGGCGAAACCTACTGAGCAGGATCTATTCGAGCCGATGCTGAGCGCCTTCGCGCTGGCGGAAGGGTATCGTGTGCAGGCGTTCACGCAGCTCAGTCCTGATGAGCAGAAAGCGATACTGATGGCGATTCCGCTGTGGTTCGCGGATGAAGACATCGTGGAAGACGACACACTGAAGGGTTCGCTGGATCGCGCGTTCGGCAACGCGGTGGACACGACGCGTAAGGTGGATGACGATAGCGTGCTCACGCTGCTGTCGCGGGTGAACAAGAACGCGCTGGCCGCGGCGGTGTATGCATTTGCGCGCGGATTGACCATAGAAGTAGAACGTTGGGAGGCGCTTGCCCCGCGCAAGTGGGAAGCGATCTCTGTGGAAGGCGTGGATGGTCCGGCGATTGAGGTGCGCGACACGCCGTACGGAAAGTTTGTGATCGGCGGCTTCGAACCGAATGTGTATCGCGGAGATTTTGCGTTCATTCTCGACGCGGGCGGCGACGACCGCTACCTGACCAGAGTGGGCGCGGGCGTGGCGTGGTTAGGTCACCCGCTGTCAGCCGTGGTGGACATCAGCGGCAACGATCTGTATCTTTCAAACGCGATGGCCAATCAAGGGTGCGGGATTCTGGGGATTGGCGGACTGGTGGATCTCTCCGGAGATGATGTTTATCGTGCGGGGAGCTTCAGTCAGGCGGTAGGATTTTGCGGGGCAGGATTCTTATTTGACCGCGCAGGAGATGACTTCTATCAGGCGGGGCTATTTGCACAGAGCGGAGCGGTGTGCGGAGTGGCAACGCTGGTGGACGAGAGCGGGCGGGATATCTACGATGCGTATCATTCTTGTCAGGCGTTTGCGTCCACGTTTGCGGCGGCCGGATTAGTGGATAATAAGGGAAATGACGTTTATCGGGCGGGGGGATTTATCACGCACGCGCCGTTGAGACCGGAGGACTATCGCTCCTTTGCGCAAGGGTTTGCGATCGGCTCGCGTCCGCGCGGCGGCGGAGGGTTTGCGTTGTTGAGAGATCGGGAAGGAAACGATTTCTATGATGCCGAAATCTATGCACAAGGCGTTGGCTACTGGTACAGCTTGGGAATGATCCTCGACGAAGCGGGAAATGACGCCTACAATGCGACGCAGTACGTGCAAGGAGCCGGAATTCACCTCGCGGCGGGAGTGTTAGAGGACAATGCGGGGGATGACCGCTATGGTTCGCGTTTCGGACCGGGGCAGGGAGGAGCGCACGATTTAGCCGTGGCCATGTTCTACGACCACGCGGGAGACGATCAGTACATCATCTCCGGCGGTCACGGAATGGCCATCAACAACAGCGCGGCGGTGTTCTACGATCAGGCAGGAAACGATCACTACAACGTGACCGAAACCGAATTGGGTGAAGGCGGTGTGAACGTCTCGCGCGGGTTCGGCAGTCTTGCCGTGTTTGCGGATGCGGAAGGAAAAGACACGTATCGCGGACAGCAGGAGGCGGATTCAACGTATTGGATCCGGAGCCTGTATGCTATTGGCTACGACGCGCCGCTGGATTCGGTGCGACCGCGGGAAGTGGTGCCCGACGTGGCGCTGCATGCTGAAGACACTCTGCGGACGATCGAAGATTTGTTTCATGATGCGGCGTTGTGGGAAGTGACGGACAACCGGGAGAAAGTTCGGCGCGCGCGGTTGGCTTTGGCAGCAAAGGGTGATCCGGCGATCCAATGGGTGGGGGAGAACAAGCTGGTGTCCATCGAAAGTCTGGAACGGCGGGCAATGGTGGAGCTGTTCAAGGAGCATCCGGACGCGGCCGCGCCGTACTTGTTTGCCGCGCTGGACACAACGCAGCGCGCGATGCGGCGGAATGCAGTCTCCATCTTTGGTGAGTTGAAATACAAGGCCGCGGCGGAAGCGCTGGTGAAGAAGGTCAAGGATCCCGCGTACGCTCATATGCGCGCTTCCATTTTGGGCGTGCTGGGCGATTTGCAGGATCCGGTAACGATGCCGATACTCCGCGAGTATGCACGCAGCACAAATGAGCGCGAGCGCATTTCTTCGGTCTCGAGTCTCGGCAAGCTGAACGACCCGCGTACATACGAGGCCATCTTTGTGGCGTTGACCGATTCGGCTTACACGGTGAGAAGCGCCGCCATTTTGGCGATTGCGGCGCAGGGGCCGGAAGTAGTTTTGGCGCTGAACAAGGAGCTGCAATCGCGTGATCCCGCGTATCTTGAATCGCTGCTGCTGGCCGTGCAGGCGACGGGGCAGCGTTGGCAAGCGGTGGATTCACTCAAGAGTAATATGAAAGACCTGTCCTCGATTGCGCGCAAGTACTTGGAGCATCCGGACGAGCGGGTGCAGGGCGCGGCGCTGCTGGCGGCGTCGGCAACGATGGACAAGGCGGCGTATCAGAAGGCAAGCGCGAAGTTCGCCAACCCATCAAGCCCACTGCTGCGAGCGCGGTGGCGCGAGGCAAACCAACAAACAGCAACCCGATAAGCGCAAACATGGCGTCACACTCTTTACCCCATCCGGCAGAGATTCTGCGCAACTTGAGCGAGGCGTTTGGCCCATCCGGGCATGAGGACGAGGTGCGCGCGTACATTAGCGACTTGATCCGCCCCTTTGTGGATGAGATCACGGAGGACGCGCTGGGCAATCTGACGGCGATCCGCCGCGGCACGAACGGCAAGCGGCTGATGCTGGACGCACATCTCGACGAGATCGGATTGATGGTGCGGCATATTGACGATAACGGGTTTCTGAAGTTTGCAACTCTGGGCGGCTGGGATGACCGGATGTTCCCCGGCCATCGCGTGAAGCTCCGGTCTCGGGGCGGGAGCTACTATTATGGGGTCATCGGGATGGTGCCGCCGCACGTACTGACGGACGAGGCGCGCTCCAAGGTCGTTAAGGCCGAGGATTATTTTATTGACATCGGTGCGGCCTCTGACAAGGAAGCGGCAGCACGCGGCGTGGCAGTGGGGGATCCGGGCGTGCTGGAGTACCCATTCTTCGAGTTTGCAGCCGGGCATTTCATGGGCAAGGCGTTTGACGACCGCGTGGGATGCCTGCTCTTAGTCTGCCTTTTGCAGGAGCTGGCGAGCGGACACGTGGAAACGCCGATGGAGGTGCACGCCAACTTTGCGACGTCGGAGGAGGTGGGAATGCGCGGCGCACACGTCGCGGCCTACCGGATCAATCCGGACGTAGCGATTGCGCTGGAAGGGACCATCGGTTCTGATTTCCCGGGAGTTCCGGCGGACCGCCGAGTGTGTTCGACGCGCAAGGGGCCGGTCATTTCCGTGGTGGACAGGAGCATCATCGTGCCTCGCAAGATGAGTGATTTCATGGTGGCGGCGGCGGAGCGGCTCGGAGTGCCGTATCAGATCAAGATGCCGATCTTCGGCGGGACCGACGCGGGGGCGATTCACCAGACGCGCGCGGGAGTGTTGTCGGGAGTCATCGCCGTGCCGTGCCGCTACATCCACTCGCCGAATTCGACGCTCTATTGGCCGGACTTTGAATACTCGATGACGCTGCTCAGTGAAGTCGTCCGTCACATCCACGGTCTTGTCGAATGATCTACGTTCTGCTCGCTCTGCTTGCGTTGTTGGCGATGCTCCTGCTGCTGCCCGTCGGAGTGGTGCTGGATTACTCCGAGCGGGGAAGGAGATGGTTCGTCGTCTGGTTGGGGCTGCGTATTCCGGTCTCGGGAATGGTGAAGAACGTATTCAATCGGCTGAAGGATGACGGCAAGGAGAAGAGAGGAGGCGAAGAGGCAGGCGAGCGGCACGGTTTTCCGAAGGTGAAAGAGATGGTGCAGGCGATGACGTCGAATGTGCGGATGTTTAAGCGCGGGTTGGATACGATTCGCTCGATTAGCCGTCACATTCGCATCACAGTGCACCGGCTGGACGTGGTAGTGGCGACGCCGAATCCGGCATTGACTGGATTTGCTTACGGCATGACGCAGGCCTTTGGTTATGCATTTGCGGGCAGTATTCCGTGGCACTCGGAACCGGAGTTCCTGCTGGAAAAGCCATCGCTGAGTTTTCGGGTGGAGGTGAGCGCGACGCCGATCAAGGTGCTTCCGGCGATGCTGCGGTTCTTGCGATTCATGGCAAAGCGGCGGGTGGCGCGCTTCCGACAGTGGCGTAGAGAGACGAGTTAATTCTAAGGAGGATATATGGCGGATAACGCAGCGACCGAGATCTTGGATGCGTTGATGAAGAACTTGAAGGAGATTCTTTCGACGGAATCCATCATTGGCGAGCCGATTCACGTGGGAAAGACAACGATCATTCCGGTGATGAAGGTGTTTGTCGGATTTGGCGCGGGCGGCGGCTCGGGCTTGCCGGGAAAAAACACGGATAGCGGTTCGTCGGGCGGCGGCGGGGGCGGCGGACTGGCGATAACGCCGGTGGGATTTCTTGTGGTGGAAGAGGGGCGGGCGATGATGATCACGCCGAATTCCACGCGCTGGGACTGGGTAGTCGAGAGCTTGCCGGAGTTGTGGGAGAAGTTTACGCGAGCGCGTCAGGAAGGAAAGCAGCGGCGCGAGGGAGCGGCGGAAAAGGAAGGGCAGACCGAAGGGGGATCGTAGGCCGTCAGCGCAGCAGCAGGAGCTTCAGCGGTTTCTGATTCGAAGTGGTGAGCGTAACGAAGAAAACGCCGCTGCCGAGTTGATCAGCCGAGAACGGAATGTGATTCACGCCGGGACTCAGTGTGAGCGGAAGGGTTTGCACGAGCTGTCCGAGCAGGTTGTAGATTTTCAGATCAGCAGGGCCGCCGGGACTCTCAATGACCAGCGTGGTGAGCGCATTGAAGGGGTTCGGATATGCGCCGACGAGCAAATGTGAGATCGGAATCGGCGGATTGTCATTCACGTTCGCGGTATCTCCGACAAAGATCCGATAGTGTCCGCTTTCGGTCAGCGGAATAGTCAGCGCTTGGTCAAGAGAATCATACCGCCAAAGCGTTGGCGAGTCGTTGTGGCCCGTGACGGCAAGAATCGGGGGAATCGGCGAAAGGACGATCTCCGCATTGTGCTCTGAGGTCGGCATCAGGTTTTGCCAAAGGCCGCTGATTGTGTCGAGAGGCTGCACGTTGAGTAGGGCGGCGTCAATGAACAGGCGGCGGATGTTGCGCACCAAGGTTATATCAAGGCCATGTTCGGCGGGGCGTTTCACAACACCGTAGCGGCCGAAAACAGTATCATTCTGCGCAAGTTCGACGCGAGTCCAATAGTACTCATCATTCTCGTCGGCATTGATCGAGAGCGTGTCGGGGAATCGGTCAACCGAGAATTGCGCGAGCCAGTCGCAAACGCCCGGCGGCCACATACATTGGAGACCGTGACAGTCAGCTTCCGCGGGAAAAAAGAGCGTGAGATTGGCTCCGTCATAGACGCGCAGCGCATTCCACTCTTGCGCGGGAAATCCATACGCATTCCATTCGAAAGCCGAATTTCCCCACGTGCTCCAGACCGGAAGATTCAAGCTGTTGTAGTGCATGGACTGCGTCGTATCGGCGAAGTGAATTGCGCTGGCACGGTGATATTCAAAGGCGACCGAATCGCGCTCTGACGGCAGCCCGCCGAAGTTGGCGCGCATCGAGCGATTTGTGTCACCCTCCGCGAGATACTGCTCCTGGCGCAATTGCGTGTCGAGGATTTGCGACCCGCCCGCGGTCGCGGCGATCAGATAATCGTGTTCGCCGCAGTTGTTGTTATGCCAGACCTGCCCGGCGGCGCCACCCATGGAACCGCCGATCATGTAGATCGAGTCCATGCAGAACGGGTAGCGCTCGCGGATCCAGTCGAGCATGGCCTGGCAGTGCTGCTGCGCGCGCTTGGTGTTCCAGTGGCGGTCGCTGTAGCCGAAATGCGATGCCGCAATCCAGCCGCGAGCATCGGCCTCGGTGTCGAAGTCGGTATAGTCGCGCATCTCGTACTGCGTACCGCCGAGCTGGTGCCACCAGATGAGCATCGGGGGCGGGTTTTCAGAATTGTAATTCGCGGGGAGCTGCAGCCAGAAGCGGGCAGTGTCTCCGGCGGAAGTCAAGGCAAATGTGTCAATTTCCGTCTGGGCGAGGCTGCAAACAGGCATGAGCGCCAGCAGTACGAGCAGGAGGCTCGAAACTTGCAGGCCTGTATTATCTTGGCGGCTGGGCCGAGCGGAGCATCTCATTTTTGGTTCAAAAGATCCAGAACAATTTGTCTATGAACGATACGAACGAACTGAGCGGCAAGATTGCGTTGGTGACGGGCGGAGCGCGCGGGATCGGGCGCGGGATTGCGCTCAAGCTCGCTCAGGCCGGCGCGGACGTGGCGATAAACTACTTGGAGCGCGAAGACTCGGCGCACGAGGTTGTCGAGTGGATTCGCGGCATGGGGCGGCGCGCCATCGCGATCAAGGCTGACGTTTGCGTCGAAGAGCAGGTGAAGCTCATGTGCGCGGCGGTGGCGAATGAGTTCGGCCGGCTGAATATCCTGGTAAACAACGTGGGGCCGTTCATGATTCGGCGCACGCTTAACATGACGCCGGAAGAGTGGAAGTTGATGATGGACGGCAATCTGACCAGCGCATTCATGGTGACGCGCGAGTGCGTAAGTCTGATGGAACGTAGCGAGGCGGGAGGAGCCATCGTTTACATCGGCGCGCCGAATGCGGAGCGGATCGGGTCACAGAGCGAATCGTGCGCGTATTCGATCGCCAAGACCGGGATCGTCATCCTCGCGCTGACGCTGGCGCGTGACCTTGGCGGTAAAGGGATTCGAGTGAACGTGGTCAATCCCGGGTTCGTCGAGAACGACAGCATGACGCCGCGCATGCGGGAGTGGATGCCGTCGGAGGTGCCGCTGGGTAGAATCGGGAATCCGGCTCATATTGGCGAGGCGGTACTATACCTTGTCTCCGACCGCGCCCAATACGTAACGGGCACAGTTTTGAACGTGCATGGAGGCCTCTGGGTATGAACATACGTAATTTACGGCAGGTCGTGAAGCTTTCAAAGCGCCGATTCCCGCCGTTATTCGCGATTTTTGATTCTCATCCATCGGCCTTAAACTCTATACTTCTAATAGGTTAATTAGGAGACAGCTTGGTTTACTGATGTCCTGAAACCAAGCACAAGGTAGCTATAGTTGGGATGCCTCCTTCTTTTGAGGGGGGCATTTTCTTGTTGTAGAACATCAGAAAATGATTAAATTTCCAGATAACATGTTTCACAGGGTTTTTCCTGCGGCAGCTCAACAGGAGTCGCAAATGAATCGCAGCTTTGCACTGCTCGTCATGGTCGTACTGGCCTGGGCGGGACTGGTCGGTATGGCCTGGGCGACGGAGAGCCAATTTGCCCCCGGCGAGATGGATTTCAGCCGGGTCAATCCCGCCTTACAGGTGTCCACACCGACGGCGAACGTGACGTCCCTGACGTTATCGGCGCCAAACGTGCTGATGACGGATACGGTGGTGGGCTACCAGACGTATCAGGTCTTCGGCATCCCCGGCGAGCCTTTCGACTTGGAGGAAGGCCATCCGGCGGTGCCGCAAATCACGCGGCTGTATCGCATTCCGAACACGGGATCGGTGGAGCTGGTGGTCAACGAAGCCGCCTGTCACATGGTGGAGGGAGTGGATCCGTTTCCAATTCAGTGGGAGAAGGAGACATTTGACTCGAAACTGACGCGGAAGCAGGAGATCTACGAGAACAACGATTGGTATCCGCCGGTTGTGGCGGAGATGAGCGCGCCGATGATCTTCCGTGATTTCCGCGTGGTCTCGGTCACACTCTATCCGGTGCAGGTGAATCCGGTCACGGGTCAGGCACGAGTGTATGATCAGTTGAGCGTGGACGTGGCGGCGAATGACACGCCGGGGCAGAATGAACTGTTGAATCCGCGGCCGCCGTCGGGCGCGTTTGCGCCGATCTATCGTGACATGATCCGCAACTTAGATGATGATGCGCTGGACGGCGCGACACCGACGCCGGGATCGTACTTGATTCTCTGCCGCGACAATGCCACGTCGTTACAGTGGGCCGATTCTCTTCGCACGTGGAAGAAGCGCAGGGGCTATTACGTCGTTGTTGACGCACGGAACAATTGGACTTCAACTCTGATGCGCCAGGCAATCCGCAACGGGTATAACGACTGGGATCCGCCGCTGGAGTATGCATGCATTCTGGGCGACGTGACCGGCAACTTCTCGATGCCGACGGGAGGAGGACAGTATGATCACTACTTTGCTTTGATGCAAGACGGCGACGACCTCGAGGATATCGGTGTCGGGCGGCTATCATGCGAAAGCGCTTCGCAGTTCGGCATTGTGATGGCCAAGATTTTCGGTTACGAGCGAAATCCGTACGTGACGGATCCTTCGTGGTGCTCCCGGGCGTTCTTGTACGCCGGAACCGCCAGCAACGTACGGTCCAACTTGCTCTGCATGCGATGGGCGCGGAATCAGTTTGTCCAGTACACCGGAGTGACCGACGTAGATGTTGTGGGAGTGGGCGGTGCTGTGAGCTGCCAGGTCATCGGCAACCATCTTACCGAAGGCATTGCTTTCTTCATGTGGCGCGGCACGGTCGTGTACGAAATGTTCTGCGGCGACGAATCGTGCGGGCAGGCGAGTTTCAAACTGCCCGTGGCACTGACGATCACATGCGGGAGCGGCGATTTCGATTTGTCCTCTGAGCCCGCGATCACGGAATGCTGGCTTCGCGCAGGGACATCCCCCAGCGCTCCCAAGGGCGGCGTGTGCGGCATCGGTACGGCAACTTGGAATACCCACGTGCCCTATAACAACACGGTTGCCGGCGGTCTGGCCTATGGCATCGCAAACCTGGGAATTGAGAATTTGGGTCTGGCGCTGGCGGCGGCCAAAATGCAGCTACATGCCGCGTTTCCGGGCAGCCAGCATGCGGTGAATTTCAGCAATTGGAACAACCTGATGGGCGAGCCGTCGCTCTCGATGTGGACGCAACCGCCCGTCATCATGAATGTCACCTTCCCGGCGACGGTGAATATTGGGGCGCGGCGGGTTCAGCCGCAGGTGACCAATAACATTACCGGCGACCCGATTCAGGATGCGCTCGTGGTGCTGTGGAAGGGCGACGAAGTATATTCCCGTGCGCTGACGGATGCAGGCGGCTTTGCCGACGTTCCGGTGACGGTGAACACGGGCGGCAACATGTACTTGACCGTGACCAAGCGCAATCACAAGCCGTTCCTCGGGGATATTAACTGTGTCCCGGCTGCGCGCATGGTGGCGCTGACGAGCTACACGGTAGATGATGACAATGTGGGCGGCACGCAAGGCAACTCCAACGGGCAGTTGAATCCGGGCGAGTTGATTGACCTGCCGCTCTACCTGAAGAACTTTGGCACGTCGTCGAATGCAACGGCGATTTCGGCGCAGATGTCGAGCAGCAACTCGCACGTGACCATCGTCAGCGGCACGCAAACGTATCCGAACTTGTCACCGGGCGACAGCGCCCTGGGCGCAAGCCCGTTCCGGATTCAGGTCTCGCCGCAGATGATCGAGAACGAAACCGCCTTACTGACGCTGGCGGTGACGGCGTCGGGTGAGCTCACGCACAGCGCCTTTGAGGTGCGTTGTCAGGCCGGGGATGCGAATTACGTTTCGCATCAGGTTACGGGCGGCGACGGCGATTCGCGTCTGGAGCCGAACGAGACAGCCAATATGCGCGTCACCATTCGCAATGACGGATCACTGAACATGACGGGAGTCGTGGCGACGCTGATTTCCAATTCCAGCTTTATCGCTGTGACCCAAGGGACGGCAACGTACGGAAATATCACGATCGGGCAGAGCGTGACGAATACGAGTCAGCCGTTTACGCTGCGGGCGAACACGCTGGTGTATCCGGGGCATCAAGCGGCCATGATGCTGGTGCTAAACATGCCGAACGGGTCCGCGGACACCGCCTTGTTCTCGATTCCGATCGGCTTTATTGCCTCGACCGACCCCACGGGGCCGGATGACTACGGATACTATGCCTATGACGACACAGATGACAGCGTGGAATTCCACCGCGAGTTTTCGTACGAGGATATTCACATAAGCGGCACGAATCTGAATCTGGCCGATCCGGGCGAGCAAATGCCCAACGATCCATCGCGATCCACAGCCCGTCAACTGCCGTTCGATTTTGTGTATTATGGGCAGACCTACGACTCGATCACGATCTGCGCGAATGGTTGGGCGGCGTTCGGTGTGCAGGCTGATTTGGATTTGTTCCGCAACTACCCGATCCCCGGCGAGCAGGCGCCGAACGCCATGCTGGCTCCGTTCTGGGATGATCTCAAAACGAACGGCAGCGGAAAGGGCGTCTGGGTGTACAACGACAACGCAAATCATCGGTACGTTATCCAATGGAGAGCGACGGGATGGTATGGGAGCGATGGCAACGTCAATCTGGATTTCGAAATCATCCTGCTTGATCCGGCATTCTATCCCACGCGGAGCGGTGACGGGATCATCATCTTCCAGTATCAAGACATCGCCGAGATGCCGGGAGAGGGCGGCGACATCAGCTATTCCACGGTGGGAATTGAAGCGCCGGATTGCCGCTCCGGCTTGGAGTACCGATTCAACAACTTTGCGGAGCCGGGCGCGGCGTCGCTGGTGGACTCCCGTGTCATCACATTCACGACCGAGAGCCGCGCAGCCTTTGGTCAGATCACCGGCTCCGTCGTGAATGCTGAGACCAATCAGCCGATGGGCAACGTGCTGGTCTCGGTGGATGGGCACAACGATCAGGCGACCACCGCGGCCGACGGCCACTACACGATCGAGGACGTGCTGATCGGCACCTACACGATTCGCGCGCGAGAGTTCGGCTTCAACGACGGCTTGACGGAAAATGTGGTGATTGAGCAGGACAGCACGCGGACGGTAAACTTCAGCATGCTGCATCCGGAGGTGACGCTTTCAACGGACACGGTGGAAGTGTTTCTGCCGCAGCAGCCGCAGGAGACTTCGCTCCGTATGACCAACGACGGCAACGGGCCGCTGGATTACCAGATTACGATTCGCTACGTGGCTCAGGGACCGCAAGGGCCGCTGGACGATACATGGGATTATCTGACGGGAATCAATGTGTCGCAGCTTACGACAGATTACCAGATTCAGGGATGCGAGTTCGTGGGCGACTACTGGTGGGTGTCCGGCGGGGCCGGTGCGGACGGGCAGAAGTACTTCTACCGGTTCAATCTTGACGGCACGTTCCACGACCAGATTCCGCAGCCTTCTGGCCCCGGCTGCTGCGGCTGGTGGGACCTGGCGTATGACGGCAATCTGATTTACGGTTCCGACGGCGCCGAGCTTTACGGTGTGAATCAAGCGGGCGTTGTGCAGGATACTGTTCCCGCGCCGCTCAACCCGAACCGAGCAATCGCCTATGATCCGCAAACCGATCATTTCTGGGTCGCGGATTTCGCCACTGATATTTGGGAAATTACCCGCACGGGGGCATTGATCCGGCGTTTCGACAATACATTGAAGATCACTGGGCTGGCGTGGAATCCGAGCGATCAGGACGGCTATAAACTATACATTTTCCATCGGGATGATGGGATGGAACTGACGCGAGTGTCTCGCATGCATCCCGTTTCGGGCGATCAGCAGTTCGTGGTGCAGTTGCAGGGACGTCCCGGCGACCGTTCCGGCGGGTGCGCCATCACCCCGGCATGGAATTCGACAATGCTGGTGTTCGCCGGGATTCAGCAGAACTCAGACGCGACGGGCGACCGTCTGGGGATTTGGGAGCTGGCGTTCAACACGACGTGGATCACGATTACGCCGATGATTGCGTCGGTGCCGGGGAATTCGTGGCGCGACGTCAGCGTCGTGTTCGATCCGACCACGTTGCGGGACGCGACGTATCAGGTGAACATGACGATCCACAACAACAGCGTGGACAGTTCGCTGGTGGTACCGGTGGTCCTGCACGTGGCGCTGGCGGCGGACGATCCGCCGGAAGCGGTGATCCCCGAAACATACGAGCTGTATCAGAACTACCCGAATCCGTTCAACAGTTCGACGACGTTCCAGTATGACGTCAAGCATGCGGGAATGACGACGCTGCGAGTGTACAATCTGCTGGGCCAGGAAGTCGCCACGGTGGTGGATCAATTCATGGATGCCGGGCGGCACGCAGTGAACCTTGATATGAATGGGCTGGCGAGCGGAGTGTATCTCTACCGGCTGGAGAGCGGAGAGTTCACCGCCGTGCGCAAGCTGATGCTGATGAAATAACCCCCTCGCCCCCAAATCGAAGATTTTGGGGAAGGTAACATCGAAGACGCTCACTCTCACACCGGGGAACGTGAGAAATGAAAACCGCGAGCCGATTGGCTCGCGGTTTTCTATTTCGTGCAGGACGGCCGGAGGCCGGCACTAGTGTCGTTTGGCTTAATCGCGGGAGTTGCGAATCAGCACGAGGCGCAAGAGCGACAGCAATGCCATCGTGGCGGCGGCGACGTAGGTCCAGGCGGCAGCATCAAGCACTTTCTTCGCGCCGCCGACTTCGTCGGGAGCGAGATAGCCGCCGCTGTTGAGAATGCGGACCGCGCGGCGGGACGCGTCGAACTCTACCGGCAGCGTGACCAGATGGAAGAGCACGGCCGCCGCGAAAAAGACAATGCCGACGTCCATCAGCCAGTTGAACGACGTGAACAGCATGCCGATGAAGAAGAGCGGAATCGCGAGCGTGGAACCGAAGTTCGCAACCGGCACGAGATTCGCGCGCAGGTTCATCGCCTTGTAGCCGACTTTGTCCTGCACAGCGTGGCCGCTCTCATGCGCGGCGACGGCAAGCGCGGCGAGGCTGTTGCTGCCGTAAATACCCTGCGACAGACGAATCTTCTTTGTCTTTGGATCGTAGTGATCGGTCAGTTGGCCGGCGACCTCTTCGACCTCGACGTCGTTCAGGCCGTTGGCATCGAGAATGTAACGCGCTGTGCGCGCACCGGTCATGCCGGAGCGGCTGGCGATCTTGCTGTAGCGGCTGTAGGTGCTTTTGACCTTCCACTGCGCCCAGAGTGCAAACGCAAACGCGGGCAGAATCAGCAGCATGGTCTTGTCCCAAAAGAACGGAAACATCTTTCTCCTGAAATTACTTTTCGAACTTGCGGGGAAGTCGTGGGCGACCGCGCATGTATTCTTCAACGGCCATCGGTCGCTTGCCTTCCGGCTGCACCACTTTTAACCGAAGATTGCCGTCTCCGGTTCCCACATACAAGTTACTGTTTTCTATTAGGGTTTCGCCCGGCGAAAGGCTGAAACGAGATGGTATGATCTCAGACTTCAAGATTTTCAGACGAAAATCACCGCTTTTCGCAATGGCGCCGGGAGTTGGACTCAGCGCGCAGATGCGGTTGTGCAGGTCTTGCGCTGGCTGTGACCAGTCGAGCACGAAATCGTCGGCAAAAAGCTTGGGAGCCTTGGTGACGCGCGATTCATCCTGCAGCATCGGCATCGGCGGCGTGTGCTGCTCAAACTGATCCAAGACTTGGACAAGCAACTCAGCGCCAAGTTTACTCAGGCGATCATGCAGCGAGCCGAAATCCTCGTCCGTGTCGATTGGCACGCGAATCTGGCTGAGAATTCCGCCGCCGTCAATGCGCTCCGTAAGCTGGATGATGGAGACGCCGGTTTCGGTCTCGCCGCGAATCAGCGTCCAACGAATCGGCGCAGGGCCGCGGCCGGCCGGAAGCAGCGACGGGTGGACATTGAACGAACCGAGGCGCGGGAGTGCAAAGAGTTCGCGCGGCAGAATGCGGAAGGCGACGACCACCAAGGCGTCCGGCGCCAACGCACGAATCTCATTGAGGAACGCTTCGTCCTTGAGCGACTCCGGCTGGAAAACGGGCAGCCCCGCTTCCAGCGCACGCTGCTTTACCGGAAGCGGTTCGACTTTGCGCCCGCGGCCGCGCGGCTTGTCGGGGCTGGTCACGACGCCGACCACCTCGTGCGAGCTCGCAAGCAGGTTTTCCAAGCTAGGAACGGCAAAGTCCGGATTGCCGCAAAACACGACGCGCACGGAAAGCCTCAGATTTGCTCTATGACAAGCAGACGCGTGACCTGATCACGCCTCCTGCTCCAGTTGCTCCGCCGTTTCTCTCGCCAAACGCTTAAGCTTGCCGCTGTGGATCATCCGTCGCACCGGCGAGAGATAGTCCACAAACAGCACACCGTTCAGATGATCAATTTCATGCAGGATGACGCGGCCCAGCAGACCGGTCGCCTCGATTTCACGGGTGACGCCGTCAAGATTCTGATAGCGGAGTTTGATAAACTCGGGTCGAGTGACGTTGTCGCGCACGTCGGGAATGGAGAGACAGCCCTCCTCGTACTCCCACTCGCCTTCTGTCATCAGGACTTCGGGATTCACGGCGGCAACGCGAACGATCTCGTCGCTGTCCTTCACCGGCACACTGACAACGAACAATCGGATGCGGCGATCTACTTGCGACGCAGCAAGACCGACGCCGTCATTGGCGTTCATGGTGCGAAACATCGCATCCGCCAACTCTTTCAGTTCGGGAGTGAATTCCGTCACCGGTTCGCAGCGGACACGCAGTGTGGGATGACCGTATTGGATAATCTTGAGGACGCTGCCGGACGATTCTTCCATGCTTTTCTATGCTTAGGCTTTTTCGGTGTCGCTGAGCACGCGGGTGATCGCAAAGCGCTCGACGCGCACTTTCAAATCACCGGTACCGAGCTTCAGCCACACGGTATTCTTCTTATCATCAATCCCGGCGACGGTGCCGTACATGCCGCCGGCGGTGACGACTTCATCGCCGTTCTTCAGCGCGTTGATCAGCGCCTGATGGGCCTTTTGCTTTTTCTGCTGCGGGCGGATCATGAGAAAGTACATCACGACAACGATCAACAGCAGCGGCAGCAGCGAGGCGAACAAATTGGGTTGTCCGCCGGAAGCCTGCGCGAGGGTAGATCCGAAAACAGCGGCCAAAGACGAGGCAGTCATGCATCCTCCGATAAAGGTGAATCGTTCGCTTGCAGGGGCAGCAGCACGCGCTCCATCCACGGGCGATAATCGCCGGCGTGAATGTGCTCGCGCGCGGAGCGCACCAGCTCTTGATAAAAGTAAACATTGTGCAGCGAGACCAGGCGTAGGGCCAGCAGCTCTTCGGCAACGAAGAGGTGGCGAAGGTAGGCTCGCGTGAAGTTGCGGCAGGCGTAGCAGCCGCAGTGCTCGTCAATCGGGAAAAAGTTTTGTTTTTCGCGCGCGGCGCGCACATGCAGCTTGCCGTTCCACGTGAACGCCATGCCGTTGCGGCCGTTGCGTGTGGGAAGCACGCAGTCGAAAAAGTCCACGCCTTGGGCCATCGAAAAGAGCAGATCTTCGGGCAGTCCCACGCCCATCAGATAGCGCGGCTTATGCGCGGGCAGAAGCCCCGCGGACAGCGCGACCATCTCCTGAAAGATTATCTTCGGCTCGCCGACCGCAAGGCCGCCGATCGCGTAGCCGGGAAAGCCGAGCTTGACGAGAGCTTCAGCCGACGCTTGACGTAAATCGGCAAATACCGAACCCTGCACGATCGCCCAAAGATCCTGGCGATGGCCGTAGAGTGGGGGAGACGCGGCTTCCGCTTCGAGCGCCATCTCTGCCCATTGCGCGGTCATCTGATGCCACTGCTCCGCCTGCCCGTGCGAGCAGGGATAAGGTGCGCACAGATCAAGCACCATCATCATGTCGCTGCCGATCGCGCGCTGAATCTCCAACACTTTCGCAGGAGTGAAGAAATGATAGCTGCCGTCGAGATGTGACTGAAACTCGACGCCGTCCGCGCGCACTTTCTTTAGTTCAGCCAGCGAAAAGACCTGATAGCCGCCAGAGTCCGTGAGGATTGGATGCGGCCAATGCATGAATCGGTGCAGCCCACCCGCCTGCTTCAGGATCTCCAGACCCGGACGCAGATAGAGATGATAGCTGTTGGCAAGAATCGCCTGCACGCCGGCCAGCTCCAGTTCATCCGGCGACAGCGTTTTCACGGTGCCCGTCGTGCCGACCGGAAAGAAGCACGGAGTCTCCACCGTGCCGTGCTCGGTTACCAGCTTGCCATAGCGCGCGCGAGTGCCGGAGGAATCTGGCGTGACCACCGAGAACGGATGGCGGTTCACGACAGGTGCGGAGATCATCGGTTCCGGAATCACGGTGCTCGATTCTCGCTATGAGCGACGGTCAATTGCTGCAACTTCTCACGCAGCGCGGTCGCATCTGTCGTCGGCATTTCGCAGGCAAAGTTGCGACAGAGATACGCTGTGGCTTTGCCGCCAATAGGAGACTTGCCTTCCAAGAGGACAGCGAGCGGGGATGCCTCTGAGATCTCGAGACCTTGTGGCTGCCAAGCGATCAGGATTCCCGGCACATACGCCGACTGTGCCGTTCGCCACAATTCCCGCTCCTTGTCGCCGACAAGGACGAGCTGTGCGGATGGATGCTCCAGCAAATCCACGGTGACGAGCGCTTGCGAAAACGCTTGGGGGGCGCGCTTGACGACACCGGCTATCGGCTCTACCTGCCGGCGTGCACGCTGTTCGTACCATTCGTCGCCGGTAAGATCATACAAACGCGCCATTAGGTTTCCGGCCAGTGAATTGCCGGACGGCATGGCGCTGTCAAATGGATCGGTCTGACTGGCGCCGGCAATGACGTCCGCGCTCATCGTGTACAGCCCATTCTGGCTGTCAAAGAGCAAGTCTAACTGCTTGGCGAGAGCGACGCTGGCATTGAACCAGCGCGGATTGCCTTTGGCGAGAAAGAGATCGAGCAACCCGTTGCCGAGCGCGGCATAATCCATTAGAAGCTGCAGGCTCAGTGTGCGCTCGCCAAGAAAGGAGTGCACGAGCTTTCCGTCCCGTTCGAACGGCGACAACAGGCGATTCGCGGTTTGCTGCGCGGCATCGAGATAGCGTGCATCTTCCAGCGCAGCAAATCCGCGCACAAGCGCGCTAATCATCAAGCCGTTCCAATCGCTGAGCACCTTGTCATCGCGAGCGGGTCTGACACGCTTTTCGCGAGCCGTGCGCAGCCGTTCGCGGTCCTCCGTCAACTCCTGGTGTAACTGATCGAACGGCAGCTTCAAACGCTCCGCCCAAACCTCCAGCGGCTCGGGCAGATTAAGAATCGAACGGCCTTGCTCGGAATTCCCGGTGTCGGAGACGTCGTAAATTCGCGCGAAGCGAGAGCCGCGCTCCGGCCCCAGCACGGCAGCGATCTCCGCGGGACTCCAGACGTAGAACTTGCCCTCCTCGCCGTCCGAATCCGCATCGAGCGATGACGCAAAACCGCCTTCCTTCACCGCCATTTCACGCAGCGCCCATTCAAGAGTCTGGCGCGCAATCTCCCGAAACTCCGAATCATCGGTCAGCACATAGGCGTCCAGATATACTGGCACAAGCAGCGCGTTGTCATAGAGCATCTTCTCGAAATGCGGGACGAGCCAGCGCGCATCGGTCGAGTAGCGATGGAAGCCGCCCCCGATCTGGTCGTACATTCCGCCGCGCGCCATTTTGCGCAGTGTAAAGAGCGCCATTTCCTGAGAGCGCGGCGACTGCAAACGCTGCGACAAGCGCAGGAGCAAACCGAGTTCCATCGCGTGCGGAAACTTGGGCGCGCTTCCAAATCCGCCGAAGACCGAATCGAAGGTCTGCTCAGACGAGCGTATGGCGAGCCGCAGCAAATCGGAATTGATCTCGCCGGGCTGCTGCTCGATCTGCGCGGAATCGGCGAGGAGCCGGTGAAATTCCTCCGCCGAAGACAGCACATCCTCATGCTTGCCGCGCCAGGCCTGATCCACCGACTTCAACACGCCGAGAAAACCAGCCCGGCCATACTTCGATTCCGCGGGCCAGTAGGTTCCGCCGAAAAAGGGCTTACGATCCGGCGTCAAGAAAACCGACAACGGCCAGCCGCCCTGTCCGGTCATCCGCTGCACGGCCTGCATGTAGTGATGATCCACTTCGGGGTGCTCTTCGCGATCTACCTTGATCGCTACGAAATGCTCATTCAGAAACGCCGCGATGCTGTCATTTTCGAAGCTCTCGTGCTCCATCACATGACACCAGTGGCACGCAGCATAGCCAATGGAGAGAAAGACCGGTCTGTTTTCGCGCGCCGCCTGTTCAAACGCCGCGTCGCTCCACGGCAGCCAGTTCACGGGATTGTGTGCATGCTGCTGCAGATAAGGGCTGGCTTCGTGAATCAGGGCGTTGGTGTGCATGGGCCTCAGGCTCGCGCGGAATGACGAATGACAAGACAAGAGGGAACTCGACAGCCCGAGGACGAGACAGCAAACGGTGCGCATCAGCGCGCGAAATGCGATGTCGGCGGGGCATCCACCGGCTCCGGATGCGTGACAATGTGCATCGTCGGATAGAGTTCGCGCAGCGCGAGCTCAATCCCTTCCAGAACGTCGTGAACCTCCTCCAGCGGCAGATGTTGGGCGAGATCCACGTGCATTTCCGTGAAATACTGCGATCCGGCCTGGCGCACACGGATGTCATGCACACCGATCACGTGCTCGACCTTGCGCACCACCTCTTCGACGTGCTTTGCCACGCCTTCGGGCGCGCGATCGGTTAGGGAATGCAGCACGTCGCGACTCAGCTTGAAGCTCAGCCACAGAATCACAGTGGCCACAAACAGAGCGGCGAAGGTGTCCGCCTTTTGATAGCCGAAGCTGGTCATGATCAGGCCGAAGATCACGACGATCGAATCCAGGAAATCAGTCAAGAAATGCGTCGAACTGGCGGCAAGAGCTTCGCTGCGAGTCTTGCGCGCGGCTCGCATGAGCGCAAGTGTGCGCCAGGCCTCAACACAGATAGAGATGCCCATGACGACAAACGCGGCCACGCCGATCTCCACCTTGGCAGGCTCCACAAACAGCCGTTGAAGTGCGCGATAGACGATCAGACCGCCGAGGACGAAGAGAAAGATCAACTGGAGGAGCGCCCCGACGCTCTCGTATTTTGCATGACCGAACAAGTGGTCTTCGTCCGGCGGTTTGAGCGCCTGCCGGATAGCGAGAAACGTGATCAGGATGGCGACGGTGTCAATCGCAGAATGCCCGGCTTCCGAATAGAGCGCGAGCGAGTTTGTCATCAACGCTGCCGCCAACTTGATGAGCACGAGGCCGAAGGATGCGAGCAGGGTGACGAGCGCGACGCGCATTCGCCACTGGCCGCTATGACCTGGGATACTTGAGTGCTCGGGCATTCGCTCAGACCTTTTTCAGCCGGCCCACCACGAAGCGGTCTCGGCCTGCCATGTCCTTGTAAACAGTCGCCTGAGCCATCGTGGAGTTCAAGAGCCCATTGACAGCCTCTCCCTGCGTGGCGCCGATCTCGAGCAGCAGCATTCCACGCGAGGTCAATAACCCTGAGATCAGCTCCGCGATACGACGATAGAAATTCAAGCCGTCCGTTCCCGCCGTTAACGCGCGCCGGGATTCGTAGTACTTCACTTCAGGCGGCAGAGAGTCAAACTCATCATCCTTCACATAGGGTGGATTGGATACCACTATGTCGTACGGCGGCCGTACTTGTGACGCGAAGCGCGGCGAGAAGAGGTCAGCGGTCATCACGTGCACTCGATCTGATATGCCGTTTCGCTCCGCATTCGCGGTCGCGCATTTCACAGCCTCAAAGTCCACATCAACCGCATCCACGTGCGCCGCTGCGATATGTTTCGCGAGAGCGATGGCGAGGCAGCCGGTCCCAGTGCCGATGTCAAGGACTCGCAACTCATCGGACTTGTCAAACCCACGCGCCGTCTTTACTGCAAGTTCCGCAAGTTCTTCCGTCTCGGGGCGGGGGATGAGGAGGCCGGGCGAGACGTGAATCACACAGTCGAGGAATTCGACACTGCCCAACAGCAGTTGCAAAGGCTCGCGTTGCGCGCGGCGGGCCAAGAGCGTGCGATAGTCCGCGATCTCTTCCGGCTTCATCGGCCGGTCGTGCTGCACGTAAAGCTGAACGCGCGGCAATCCGAGCACTTTGCCCAATAGCGCTTCCGCGTCACCGCGGGCGTTCTCGATCTCTTTGCGGCTAAGGTAGTCGCGAGCCGCGTTCAGCAATTCCAGCAGCGTCCACGCGCGTTCGCTCATCCGGCCGCGGCCTCGGTCTGCGCGTGCAGCTTTTCAGTACGGTCGGCGATGCGCAACGCTTCGATCAGATCGTCCAGTTCGCCTTCCACGATCCGGTCGAGCTTGTAGAGCGTCAGGTCTATCCGGTGATCGGTGACGCGATTCTGCGGAAAGTTGTAGGTGCGAATCTTTTCGGAACGGTCGCCCGAGCCGACGAGACTGCGCCGCGCGGCGGAAACCTTCGAGGCTTCCGCTTCCCGAGTCCGCGCGAGTAAGCGTGAACTCAAGATCTTCATCGCGCGCTCCTTATTCTTCAACTGCGAGCGCTCATCCTGAATCGCGACAACGATCCCGGTCGGCAAGTGAGTAATGCGCACGGCGGAATCGGTGGTGTTTACGTGCTGTCCGCCACGGCCGGAGGAACGGTAGATGTCAATCCTTATGTCGTCCGGGCGAATCTGCACGTCGCGCTCTTCGGCTTCCGGCATGACGGCAACGGTGGCCGCTGACGTGTGCACGCGCCCCTGCGATTCGGTTACCGGCACGCGCTGCACGCGATGGACTCCGCTCTCCCATTTCAGCGTGCCATAGACTTCCGCGCCGCGCAGCAGCAAGATCACTTCCTTGATGCCGCCCGCGTCGGCCTCGGACATCGAGACAATTTCGAATTTCCAGCGGCGGCTCTCCGCGAACTTAGTGTACATGCGATAGAGATCGGCGGCAAACAACGCAGCTTCCTCGCCCCCGGTGCCGGCGCGGATTTCGAGAATCGCATTTTTCACATCCGCCGGATCGCGCGGCAGAAGCAACGCCTTAATCTCGTCTTCTAATGCGCTGACCCGTTCGCTTAAGTCGCGAATGTCCGTGGAAGCGAGCTCGCGCATCTCCAGGTCGTCTTCCGTGAGCAGCTGTCTGGCATCCTCAATCTGGCGATGCATCGAGAGGTAGCGGCGAATCTTCTCGACCAAGGGCTGCAACTCCTTAGCCTCCTTCAGCAGTGCGATGGACGCGGTTTGGTCGGAGAGCACCTCCGGGCGGGCAAGTTCTTCCTGCACCGCGTCATAACGGGCCAAAATACGGTCGAGATCACTCAGCATAATAAATCCGGGTCCGTGTGCCGCGGACCCGCCAGTGCCGGCCTTCTTGTCCAGAGAAGGCCATTCCGCCCCCAGAAGTTAGGCTCTTCCTTGTCCTCTTCGTTCCTGCCTCTCAGCCTGGTCAAATATAGCTAAATTCCGCGCCTATTTCAAGAAAGCTACTTTGCAGGAGGGAACTGTGAGCTGGATTCTCGTCCAAACTGCCGCATTACTGCAATTTTAAGTAATTACATATTAAGGATATAAGATATTGATCGTGAGAGGGTCTGTGGGTATGTGGATAAGTTGAATTCGTACATAGAACTCTAAGTTTTTTTGACTAAGTACGAGATATTGCTTGACTCCGTGGTAGTACGTATGCTATATTATGGGCGTCAAGGTGGCGCTGGCCTTGATACCGTAACGTTACGAACGGAGGTGTTATGCTTCGAAAAGGTCTGGTGGTGCTGGCTGTACTGGGTCTCTGCGGTATGGCTTTTGCTTCCTATTTGCCAGCAGGCGTGAATGCGGGAGTCGTCCCGATTATTCCGCCCCGGGCCCCGGAAATGATTTCGGCAGGAGTGGTACCGATCATTCCGCCGCGTGGTGTGGATGCTGGGGTTGTTCCCATCATTCCGCCGCGGGGTGTGGATGCCGGTGTCGTGCCGATAATTCCTCCGCGCGGTCTTGAGAGTGGTGTGGTACCCATTATTCCTCCGCGGTCGGTGGACAGTGGGGTGGTCCCAATCATTCCTCCGCGACCTGGCAAGTAGAGCAATCAGCGTCACGAAGTATGGGTCACCCGGACCGGCTGTGGAAGCCATTGGAGGTCCGGGTGATTCTTTTTGTGGGCTACGCTGTGGGAATTGCGGGTATGCTGTGGTACACCCTCTTTTTCTTGCCCTACCAGGACTTCACGCAGCACATTAGCTTTGCGCTGAACATCCTTCAACTGGGACTGCTTTCGCTCCTGAGCTTTCTTGTCTACCGGCAGGAAACAATTTTCAGGAGCGTTTTTTTTCAGTTCTGGTTCTTGTTCGCGTACCTGGCCGTGATTCCGGCGATGTTCTTCAGCAGCCTGTACTGGCTGGGGACAAGCGGCGGGATAATCACGGCGACCCTGATGCTGATCGGGTTCCACAGCTTGCTCGTTTGGATTTCCTTAAAGGTCTTGGTCGGCTATCTGTTCTATCAGGAGCGGCCGTGGATCATCAATGCCGTCTGCGCGCTGGTGGTTCTCCCCCTTTGCGGGTGGTTGTATTGGCCCTTTTGGTGGTCGCCGCAACTGCTGGCGACCCTGCCGACGGCAGCGGATCCGGCCACGTTTTACCGGCCAATTGAACAGCAGTATGTAGTTACGAACGGCGTTTCGATCCTGCTACTTCTGGCATTCTTTGTGCACAAGTTGCGAACGGACCGAGCCATCGGCGTGTATGCCGACACCCTGCTTTACTTCTTTGCCGTGTATATCGCGATTGATTCGGTCGAGTACGTGGCGAAGATCACCAGCAGCGAGTTTATGAGCATGACCCAATGGGCGGCGGTACTGGTGGCGACGGCGATGATTGTGACGATGGTGTTACGGCTGAAGTTCAAATCACTAACAATTTCGCAGTACTATGAATCCCAATGCGTATCTGGTGACCCTCGTATCGATCGGCGGATTGGCTGGTTTGACCGCCTTATTGTATGGGGTTTTTTTGATCCGAAGAAGGTTGGCGAGCGGATATTCCTTGGCGCGGGGAACCAGAAAATGAAGGTCAAGCGCTCCTCGGCGAAAGTGACGAAGAGCGCAGCGAACGCGGATGACGAGTGGTAGTGGGCGCAGCCGGATGGTAAAGGTTCGATAACGGATGGTGGAGACAGAACAATGAACGCAGTAATTCGCCCTATCGAAAGTCGCTATACGCTGAATTCAGTGATCGCGATCAGCCCGTCAATGAAAGAGACGGTCAAGCAGGCGCGGCTGCTAAGCATGAAGCGTGAATCGCTGTTCATCCATGGCGAGAAGGGATGCGGCAAGCGATATATGGCGCGCGCGATCCACAATGAGGGACCGCGGGACGATCAACCGTTCACGCTCGTGCGCTGTGACACGCTGAGCGTGGAAGTGTTCGAGAAAGTGCTGTTCGGCGATATCGTCACGCGCCGCACGGGGAAGTTCGACGAAGCCGGCGAGGGGACGATGCTCTTCGCGCGGCTGGAAGAGCTGAACCCGGTCGCGCAGGAACGCCTTTACCGCACGCTGCGCGAAGGGCGTTACGAGAACGGCTTCCACGAAGCCCGGCTGGTGAGTTGCCGGATGATGGCGACCGGGAACCCGCAGGAGCTGGAGAAGCGCGTGAAGCTGGGATACTTCTCCTCCGAGTTGTATCAGTTGTTTACAGCGAACCGGCTGCGGATGCCCTCGCTGTCGGAGCGCACGGACGACTTGCCGCATTTGGCGGTAAACTTCCTGCAGGAATTCGCCCAACGCGAAGGGATCGAAGCGCCGACCGTGCCGTATCACTACATGGAACTGTTGATGAACGTGCCGTGGGCCGAGAACGTGCGGCAGCTGCGCAATCACCTCGAGAGCGTGATGGTGTTGTCGCACGGCGAGTTCACGCCGGAGGTGCTGATGGAGCACTTCGAGCGCGAGTCGGAGCCGGCCACGATCAAGGGCGCGATTCAGGGAATCTGGAGCAAGATTCGCGGCGCCGAGGCCAAACCTATCATGGCTTCGAACCGGTAACCGCGAGTCTGTTCACTACAAAAACGAATGCCGTCGGCGCTCCACCGACGGCATTTTGTTGTTTGCTCCGAGACCAAGTAGAGCCTTTCATCGCGGCGGCATGTGTCGGCACTTGCCCCGTATCGAAATTGTCAGTAATGTGCTGAGCGAGCAGGGGGCAACCGATGACCGTGAGCTGGAATGACAGTGGGGCGTATATGGATCAGAATGTGAACACTACGCTAATGGGTTATTCAGAGCGGGGCATGTGCCGACACATGCCACCGCGTGAAGCCCGCTACTGGGGAAGAGTAAACAGATTATCGCTTCTGAATGGCCTCCGGAATTCCCCTGGCCTCGTCTACCGCCTGCTGCAATAAGTGCCGATCCACTTTGTCCCACACGCCCAACTTCTTCAATTGCGTCTTCGCCACGTCGTTGAGATCGGCGAAGTTCTCGTAAACATCGGGATGAACTTCGATCCACACGGAGTCTCCGTTGACGGAGACCTTTACCGGTTCATACAAGATCTCTCCTGCCTCGCCCATCGCCACACTGCGAAACAGCGAATCAATATGCTCCGGATACATCCGCATGCAGCCGTGGCTGAGGGCGCGGCCTATGGACATCGGGCGATTGGTGCCGTGAATTCCGGTGTGGGCGAGCGAGGTGCCGATCCAGAAGTCTCCGAGCGGATTGTCCGGCCCGGCGGGCACGATCTCCCGTTTGACATTTTCGCGCTCTGCCATCTCAGGCGGCATGTACCACGCTGGATTCTCAACTCTGCTTGTTACGGTAAACGTTCCCACCGCTGTCTGCCACGTGGGCAAGCCAATGGCCACCGGAAAGACGGCGTCCACGGCTCCATCATGCAGATGGTAAAGACGGTACTCGGGGATATTGACAATGATGCCGTTCTGCAGCATATCCGGCAGGATGAATCGCGTCGGCAGCGTCAACACGGCTCCGGCCCGTACCACGTTCGGATCGGCGATGCCGTTGGCGCGTGCCAATGCCGGGTAGGCAAGACCCTTCCCGCGGGCGAGTTCATACAGATGATCCCCGCGGGCGACGGTGTACGTCTGCTCCTCGCCGGCGAGCGTCAAGGTTGGGCGCGGCGCGGCAAATGACAATCTGGCGATCACCGCAATGCAGACAAAAGCGAATTCAAATTTACGCAACGGCGATCCTCCTAACAACATGATGCGCCAAGATTCTTATGGATGGACCTCGCGCCATATTCGTTCAACGCTGATCTGCGCCATGCACCACGGCTCATCGCCCCATTTGCAGTGTTGCGCGCCGTGCCCGGTGCGCGAGAGGCAGCAGGGCACTCCCGCGGTGATGGCGTGATGCGGAGCCGGAAACGAATAATTGAGCTGCGTGGAACCATACATTACCAACACCTGCCGGCATCCAGCCGCGATCGCGAGAAATGATAACCCTGTGTCATTGCCCACGACAATGTCACAGCGGTTGAGCAGCGCCGCAACGAATGGCAGCGGAGACTGAATGCAGGGAATGGCCTGAGGTCCGATTGCCGTACTGATTCGTTCCACAATCGTTCGCTCTGCTTCCCCGCCGAGCACCAGCACGCTCCCGCTCCGTTCCGTCACCCACCGCTCCCCCAGCTTGCCGAAGTTAGCGGCGCTCCACTGCTTTGTCTTCCATGCCGAACCGCAGATCAGACCGAGCAACGGGCGGCCGTTGATGTGATGCTCTTCGGCAAAACGCTCGGCGTGTTGTTTTTCCTCCGGATCTACATGAACGGACAGCGGCTCCGCCGAGGCTTGAATCCCCAGCGCTCGCAGCAGGTTTATTCGCCGCGCGACGTGATCCGGTTCCAGCGCGAGATCATTCGGAATGACGTGGGTGAACGCGGCGCGCGCTCCGATGCCTTCGTAACCCACCCGTACCGGAGCGTTCGTCAAGCGAGTGAGAATGCGGCTGCGCAGCGAGGAATGCGCGTTGAGCACGAGATCATATTTCTCTGCGCTCAGTTCTCGTCCCAGCCTGAAAAGAGCTTTAAGGGATTTTTCACGTCCGTGCTTGTCATATGTCCGGACTTGAGTGAGGAGCGGATGATGTCGAACGATCGGCTCGCCGCGCGGCGCGACAAGTAGATCTACTTGGGAAGAGGGCCATTGCCTCTTCACCGCGCCGATCAGAGACGTGGTGAAAACGACATCGCCCAGCCAGGCGGTGTCGAGAATCAGGATTTTGGCGGGAGAGTTTTCCAACGGCGGTGCATCCAAAACCATTGTTCCGGCGTCTCACGTATGGCGGCTTCGAGCATCGCGGTCATCTTCGCGGTCAGCTCATCGGGATCGGTGATATTGCTCGTCTCTACTCGTTCAAGCTGAATCTTATACCGTTCGCCGTGAATTCGCGCGCTGCGAGCGAAGATGACCGGCGCTCCCGTGCGAAAATGGAAGAAGGCTGGACCGCGCGGAGTAGAGGCGAGGCGGCCGAAGAAAGGCACGAACGCGCCCTCTTCGTGCGCATCCTGATCAATTAGCAGCGCTACTATGCGGTTGCGCTTCAGCGCGGACCGCATGCCCCGGATCGCATCGCTGCGCTTGACAATCTCGATTCCTGCCTTTCGGCGGATGTCGTCCACCATCTTCTCAATTCGTTTGTTGGTCTGGGTGGTGACCACAAACGTGACCGGAAACCCATACTTGGCAACAATCGCCCCCATTAACTCCCAGTTTCCCAGGTGCCCGGACACAACCAGACAGCCCTTACCTTCCTGCAGAGTTTGAGTAAGTAAATTAAAATTATCCACATAGATCCACTTGCCAAGTGCAGATGTGGGCAACCTTGGAGTAACTCCCAGACTCGCTGCAACCGACCCAAAATGGCGATACGTACGCGCCGCAAGGGTCTTGATGGCTCGCAGGGAGAGGGTTGGAAAGGCCTGCTGGAGATTTTCGCGGGTGACGCGCGTTCTAATACCACAGGAATAAACAAGTTGTCCCAAGGCGAGGCCGATCATGCCTCGCCACTTACGCGGTAATCTTCCTAAAATGGTCAAGAATCCGGCGGCCAGCAGGTATTGAAGGGTGTGGGAGGGAGAGGAAGGCAAGCGGAAACTGATACTTAGACGTTTACGTGTAATTAAGGCAATTCTTCACGAATGTCAAGCGAAGGCAAAAGAAAACCTTGCGTTTTCGAGCTACATTTGTTTAATTTGGGTTCACCAAATGCAAGTTTCAACTCCAACACCCGCCAACTCAAGAAGTGTGGCGGCGGACGCACTTACTGAACTTGAGACCGATACCGAGTTTGCCAATGAGATCGTCCATCGGCACCTGACGGAATCCGGGCTCAAGGGAAGCGATCGGGCGCTCGCCGCGGACCTCTTCTGGGGTTCAATCCGCTGGCGTGGCCGCCTGGATGCCGTGATCAGTCCCTGTTTTCATGGGGACTATGGGCGTGCGCATCCACTTATTCGAGTCCTTCTGCGCATGGGCTGTTATCAGCTCTTCTGCCAGGAGCGCATTCCCGATCATGCGGCCGTCAGCCAAACCGTAGAAATCGCCGTCAACCGGCTGGGAAAGTCCGCCGCGGGATTAGTGAATGCTATCCTGCGCCGCCTTGCCCGTGAGCGCGAACGCTGGGACATCCTGCCAGAGGATTCCGATGAGATCGGAACTTTGGCCTTTCAGTACTCCCACCCCCGCTGGATTGCCTGGGAACTCGTGAGTCGCTTTGGCCCCGAAGAGGCGGCGAAAGCGCTGGCTCACAACAATACGCGCTCGCCGCTGACGATCACAGTAAATTCGATGCGCTGGACGGAAGAGGATCTCGTGAATATGCTTCGCACGCGGAGCATCCAGTTTGAACCGTCCAGTCTGATTTCCGGCTATTTCCGCCTGCCGACTGCGTCCATCCATCAATTGCAGCCGTTCCTTGATCGGGGACAAATCACGGTGCAGGATGAAAGCGCCGGGTTGATTGGGGAACTGTTTTCGCCAGAGCCGGGGCAACGCGTCCTCGATCTATGTGCCGCTCCCGGCGGCAAGCTGATCGCCGCGTACACCAAGATGAACAGCGAAGGTGAATTCGTCGCCGTCGAGGAATTTCCCGAGCGCGCGCAGAGATTACGTGAGAACATCGCGCGAATCGGCGCGGAAGACAAGATCGAAGTCGTCGTGGCGGACGCGCGCGAGTTCAACGCGGAGCCCTTCGACATGGTGCTGGCTGACGTGCCGTGCTCGGCGTTGGGGCTGCTGAGAAAGCGTCCCGACGTGCGCTGGCGACGCAAGAGCCATCACCTCGCCGCGCAGCACAAGCTCCAGCAGGAGATTTTGAATCACGCCGCTGAACTGACGAAGCCGGGCGGTGTGCTGCTTTACTCCACGTGCAGCATCCTGCCTTCGGAAAACGCGGATATTGTCAACGTGTTTCTGAAGAATCATCCGGAGTTTCATAAAGAGGATGCTCGCGGCTTCCTGCCCGAAGCAACGGTCGGCGCGCACGGCGACCTTGAGATGTTTACTCACGTCCATGACACAGATGGAGCGTTCGCTTCACGCCTGCGCTACAGTCCGGCGCCCTGATGTACAATGAATGAACGCTTGCAGCAGGGGCTGGACGTTGCACGGAGGTCTATACAGAGCCGTCGCGGGAAGATTATTTCCGCGACGTTTCTCGCCCTGATCCTGTTGTTTGTCCTCTTCGATCAGGTGATCATGCCGGCATACACGCGGCAGGGTACGCAGCGATTCGTGCCGGACCTCGTGCGCTTGTCGGCGGTACGCGCTAAGGCCGCTGCGGATTCGGCCGGCTTCGAGCTGGTGATCGCGCAAGGCAAAGTGAGCAATCGCGTGCCGCCGGGAACAATTCTCGAGCAGCATCCCTCGCCCAGCACGCTGGCCAAGCCCGGTCGCAAGATCCGCGCGATTCCCGCACTGCCCGCCGCGCCCGACGTCGCTCCGGACTTGACCGGACTGGATCTGCGCGATGCCCAGCTACGCTGCAGGAATGTCGGCCTTGTTTGCGGCCCGACCGAAGTGCGCTTTCGCTTCTCCAATCGCTCGCCAAAGAACGCCGTGATCGAGCAGGAACCGGCGCCGGGGAAGCCGCTGAAACAGGGCAGCGCCGTGAAACTCGTTGTCTCGATGGGTCCGGAGCCGGCGCACTATTACGTGCCGACGCTCGTGGATCAGTCGCTTCACGATGCACGGGCGGTGCTGCGCGAATCAGGGCTGAAGTTGGGCACGATCGAACGCCGCCAAACCAGCGACTATCCGGCTGGAACGATCATTGAGCAGTCCGTACGCGCCGGAGAAGAGGTAGAGTCCGGCACCGTGATCAATGTGGTCGTCGCCGTTTCGGAGCGCCCTGACGACAGTACCGTCACGGGCGATCGCTTGCAGAAAAAAGAGCCGTATTAGGCCATTCACGAAAGCAATTCCCGCGTGAAACCCAAGATCCGCATCGCACCTTCCATTTTGGCGGCTGACTTTTTGCATCTGGAGGCGGAAATCCGCAAGTGCGAAGCGGCGCAGGCGGACGTGATTCACTGCGACGTGATGGACGGCCATTTCGTGCCGAATCTCACATTCGGGCCGCCGCTCATCCGGCAGTTGAGCAGGATCACCAAGACCGAACTCGACGTGCATCTGATGATCGAAACGCCGGAGCGCTCGGTGGATGCCTACCGCGAGGCCGGGGCCGCGGCGATCACGGTGCATCAGGAAGTCAGTCCGCATCTGCAACGCACGCTGTCACATATTCGTTCGTTAGGCGCGCGAGCGGGAGTGGCTTTGAACCCGTCCACTCCGGTGCAGACGATTGAGGACATTCTGGACGTCGTGGATGAGTTGCTCATCATGACGGTGAATCCCGGTTTCGGCGGACAAAAGTTTATTCACACGATGCTCTCCAAGATTCAGCTGGCGAATGAGTGGCGCGAGCAGGGCTGGGCGCACTACACGATTGCGGTAGATGGCGGCATTGATTCGGAGACCACTCCGCTGGTAGTGAGCGCCGGCGCGGATACGCTCGTCGCCGGCACAGCCATCTTCAGCGGCGACGTCGGCAAGAATATTCAGCGTTTGCGTAAGGCGGCCGGTTGTTAACGCTGCTCGCGCGGGCGGTCGGCGATTATCAAATTAATACGATTCTCGCTTGGTGCGAACGCACAAAAGCGGCGGCGATCTTCGATCCCGGCGCGGAAGCCGAAACGATGATCGAGGAGATCGAGCGGCGCGGCCTCGAGTTGAAATGGCTGATCAACACGCATGGCCATCTCGATCACATTGCCGAAAACCGCGTGATCAAGGAGCGCTTTGACGTTTCGCTGCTCATTCATCCGCTGGACCGGCCGATGCTGACCGATCCCGCCAAGAACCTATCCCTTTATACCGGTGATTCTGTCGTGTCTCCCGATGCCGATCAAGTTCTGGTGGAAGGCGACCATGTGGTCATCGGCGAGGAGACGCTAAACGTCCTGCACGTGCCCGGACACACTCCGGGTTCTCTCGTTTTTTATCAGCCGGGAATCCTGATCGCGGGGGACACGCTGTTCGCGGGCGGAGTGGGGAGGACCGATTTCCCCGGCGGCAGCGAGCGTGCGCTTTACGACAATATCCGCAGCAAACTCTACACGCTGCCCGAGGAGACGCTTGTCTATCCGGGACACGGCCCCACCACTACCATCGGCGAAGAACGACGCACGAACCCTTTCGTCCGAGCCTGATCCGCCCGGCATGAAAGAGGTGGACGCCTATTTGGCACAAGCGGCGTTCGAGGCCAATCTCCGTCCGCGGACATTGAAGAGCTATCGCCTCGATCTCAAGAAGCTTTTGCTGTGGCTTCACAAGAAGCGCGTGTCGCTGGATGATGTGACACTAAGAGTGCTGGAGCAGTATTTCCGCGAACTGCAGCCGACACAGCCGCAGCTCGCCGACGATGAGAAACGGTTTGGCGCGCGCAGTCTTGCCCGGCACGTCTCCTCCGCCAAGGGTTTCTTTCGCTGGCGCGTGCTCGAGGGATATGCGAAAGAGAACCCCAGTGAGTTGCTCGACAGCCCCAAGCTCTCGCGGCATCTGCCCGGCGTGCTGACCGTGGAAGAGGTCGAGCGGCTGATTGCCGCGGCAAGTGGTGACGAGCCGCATCAACTGCGCGATCAAGCCATGCTGGAAACGGCGTATTCCTGCGGACTGCGTGTTTCGGAGCTGATGGGGTTGCGGCGTCGCGACATCCTTTTTGACGAACAGCTGCTTCGAATTCGCGGCAAAGGTGACAAGCAGCGACTCGTCCCGCTGGGAGAACGTGCCGCTGCCGCGTTGAAGAAGTACATTGATCACGGTCGCGATCAGCTGATCTCAAAGTCAAAGAAGAAGCTGGGTGCGCCGGCTCTATTGCGCGATTCGAAAGCCATCAAAGATGAGATCTTTCTGAACCAACGCGGACGGCCGCTTTCACGATTCGGATTCTGGACAATTTTGAAAGCGTATGTGGCGAGCTGCGGCATCGAATCCGAGGTAACTCCCCACACCTTCCGTCATACGTTCGCGACGCATTTGATCGAAGGCGGCGCTGACTTGCGCGTGGTGCAGGAGCTGCTCGGCCACGCTTCGATTTCTACCACAGAGATTTACACGCATCTTGATCGCGAATACTTGAAGAGCATCGTACGGCTGCACCATCCGCGGAGTCAGGTGAAGTGACGAACTACTCAAACATCCTTTCGCTGCTCCCCGGCTTCATCATCGGACTGACCTTTCACGAGTTCAGCCACGCGTACGTGGCCACTCGCCTCGGCGATCCGACCGCGCGGGCCATGGGACGACTGACGCTGAACCCGATTGCGCATCTCGATCTGTTCGGCACGCTGATGCTCGTCTTTGCCGGATTCGGCTGGGCCAAACCGGTGCCGGTGGACGTGTCGCAGTTGCGGTCGCCGCGCCGCGACATGGCATTCATCGCGCTCGCCGGTCCCGTCTCTAATGTGGTGCTTGCGCTGCTCATCGGTTTGGGTCTACGAATCGCCTATCCGGAGGGATTTGCCGCCGCGCAGTCGTCGTCGCTCACGTCCACCATGATATGGATTTGCGTGCAGGCCGTTTGGATCAACGTGATTCTGGCCGCCTTCAATCTGATTCCGATCCCGCCGCTCGATGGCTCGCGGATTCTTGCCGGCATCGTTCCCGAACAATGGAATCGCGGCTATGAGCAGTTTGAACGGATCGGCCCGATGCTGTTGATCGGATTGGTTCTGTTGGCGAGCTTCAGCGGAATTTCCATTTTCAATCGTCTCGTCTCACCGATCGCCAGACCCTTGCTGTCCTTTATTCTCGGAGACTGGTTAACGTCTTGAAGTCAGTTGCTCTGCTCTGTGCTCTTTGTCTGATTTGTGGTTTGTCGCTTGCCGCAGATCCGGCCGACGCGCTGCCGGATTTCACCTCCTATGTGGACGGCTTGCTCGATCATCCCTCACTTCGAGGAGCGTCGTGGAGCGTCTTGATCTATTCCTTCGACGACGACTCCATCGTTTACCAGCGTGACCCTGACCGAAGGTTGGTGCCTGCGTCGGTCGCAAAAGTCGTCACCTCTGCCGCGGCGATTGATGCGTTGGGTCCGGAATATCGTTTCACGACCACCATTGCTGCGGCTCATGCGATTGACGGCAACGGACGGCTGAAGGGTGATTTGCTGGTCCAAGCCGGCGGTGATCCGACGATTGACGCTAAATACGTGGAGTCACTGCGTTCGCCGATGCTGTTGACGTGGGCGGATTCGCTCCGCGCACGCGGCCTGCAGCGGATTGATGGCGACATCATCATGCGCACATGGCCGTATCGCCGCGAGGTCAGCTCGCCGGAGTGGGAGGTCGGCGATGTCAATGACCGCTTCGGCCCCACGGTGGACGGCTTCGGCTTCCATTCCAATGTCTGTCAAATTGCGGTCCTGCCCGGCACATCTGTCGGCGCGCAGGCGCTGTTATCGGTGGATCCTCCATACGCGCCGGTGGACTTGCATTCGTCCGTCATCACGTCGAGCGCTGACACCGAGCCTGCCATCGGCTTCCGCGTGATGCCGGAAGACTCTGTGGTTTATCTCTCCGGCGAGATCCCCGTCAATGACGACGGCGAGTACCTCTGGATCTCGATTCAGAATCCGGCCTTGTACTTCGGCCGCGCGCTTCGCGAGGCATTGCTGGCACGCGGTATCGAAGTCAATGGCGGCGTGGTCGTAGATCGCTACTCGCAACCCGACCCGATCGACGTCACGCTCTTTGTCCACCAATCGGAGCCGCTTTCCGAAGTCCTGAAAGTGATGAACAAGGAGAGCGACAATTACGTCGCCGAGTATGCGCTGCGCGCCATCGGCGCAAATGTGTTGCACGTGGGCGATTTGCGCTCGAGCTTGCTGGTTGCAAGGCGCTTCCTCAATGAACTCGAAATTGATGAGCGCGGCATTGAAATGCGCGACGGCTGTGGACTGGCGCGGCAGAATCTGGTGACCGCCCGCGCTCTGGTGACGCTACTGAAAGCAATGTACGTGCATCCGTCGTCGCCGGCTTATATTGCCACGATGGCGATTTCCGGCGTGGACGGCACGATTGCCTTTCGCATGAATTCGCCGGGACTCACCGGCAATGTTCACGCAAAAACCGGCACGATCAATCACGTGGCGAATCTGGCGGGGTATGCTTTCGGCGCGGGCGGCCGGCCCTACATGTTTGCCATTCTCTGCAATAATTTTCCCGCGGATCGCCGTCAGCAGGTGCGCGCTACGCAGGATAATATCCTCGAACGTCTCTACGCTCATTCCACCCGTCCCTGATGTCTGCCATAGTTGAGTGCGTGCCCAACATCTCCGAGGGCCGCGATCTTGCGAAGATTCATCGCATCGCCGACACGGTAAAGACCGTGCCCGGCGTCAAACTCCTCGATGTAGACCCCAACGCCGACTACAACCGCGCCGTGATCACATTTGCGGGAGAGCCGGAGGCGTGCGTTGAGGCGACCTTTCGTTTGACCAAGGCCGCGTCCGAAGAGATTGACATGCGCGCGCATCACGGCGGTCATCCGCGCATCGGTGCGGTGGACGTGGCGCCGTTCGTGCCTGTGCGCGACATTACGATGGGCGAGTGCGCGGAACTTGCCCGCCGCTATGGCCAACGTGTCGGCCGGGAACTGGGCTTGCCCGTTTACTTCTATGAGTATGCGGCCTCGCGTCCCGAGCGCACCAATCTTGCCCGCGTGCGCAAGGGCGAATACGAAAGCCTCGAAGAGAAGCTGATGGATCCAGAGTGGATTCCCGATGCCGGGCCGACGAAGTTCGTGCCCGCGTTCGGAGCCGTCGTCACCGGCGCGCGCTTTTTTCTTGTGGCCTACAATGTGAATTTGAACACACCCGACGCCGAGCTGGCGAATGACATCGCGCTGCACGTGCGGGAGATGGGCTGGCCGATGACCGATGCCAAGGGCGAGGAATTGCTTTCCGCCACGGGCAAGAAGGTCTTTCATCCCGGCCCGCTGCGCGCGGTGAAGGGGATGGGAGTCTATCTCGAAGAAGGCAACTTCACGCAGGTCTCGATGAACCTGAACAACTACCTGATCACCGCGCCGCACATCGCCTTTGAGCAGGTGAAGCAGGAGGCGGAGTCGCGTGAGGTGAGCATCAACGGCAGCGAGGTTGTCGGTCTCATTCCCTTACAGGCGATTACATTGGCGGCAGCCTACTTTGCATGGAAAGAGAAACTGCCGCGCAACATGAGTGAGAGCGACGCGGTGCAACTCGTGCATGACCGGCTGGGTCTTTCCTCGTTCCGTCCGTTCGACCCGCGCACAAAGATTATCGAATACACGCTGGGCAACTAATCGTTATTCTATGAGCACCTCTTCGGATTCTCCCGCAAAGTTAGTCTATCAACCGGTCATCGGCTTTATCGAGCAGATTGCCGCCAAGTCCGCGGCGCCCGGCGGCGGCAGCGCGGCCGCGCTTTCTGGAGCGGTCGGCTCGGCGCTGCTCACCATGGTCATCAATTTTACGATTGACAAGAAAGACTACACCGCCGTTGCCGCCCGCTTTGCCGAGTTGCGCACCCAGACCGAATCGCTGCGCACGCAATTGACGGCGAATATTGACGCGGACACGGAGGCCTTCAACCGCTTCCGTCTGGCGAACAAACTTCCGGAGCGCGACGATGCTGAGCGCACGAATAAGGCGAAGGAGCTGGCCGTGGCAACCGCGGATACGATCAACGTTCCGCACTCGACGATGACGCTCTGTTTGACGGGCCTGGAGATCGCACCGGAAATCGCCAAACATGGAAATGCGAACACGGTGTCCGATGCAGGAACGGGTGCGGAACTGCTGCTCGCCGGGCTGGAAGGTGCGGCGCTGAACGTGCTGATCAATCTGGCGGAAATGCCGGAGGAGCAGAGTGGGGAGTGGTGCAGAAAAGTGGCCGATGCGCGCGCGAAAGGCCGCAAACTACTGGAGGACGCTCGCGCCGTGCTGCGCGAGAAGTTGAATGGCTAAGATCCGGATACTGCCCGAGCATGTGATCAATCAAATTGCCGCCGGGGAAGTGGTGGAGCGGGCGTCCTCGGTCTTGAAAGAGCTGGTTGAGAATGCGCTTGATGCCGGATCGCAGAAAATTCAGGTCGTCATCAAAGGCAGCGGACGCGATTTGATTCAGGTGATTGATGACGGCGGCGGCATGTCTCGCGAGGACATGCAGCTTGCCTTCGAGCGACACGCGACCTCGAAACTTTCGCGGCCCGAGGATCTCTACTCGATCCGCACGCTCGGCTTTCGCGGCGAGGCTCTGCCCTCGATCGCCTCGGTGAGTTTCGTCGAATTGCGCTCTTCGGACAGCGGTTCCGCGAGCGGCGCGCTGCTGCGGCTCGAAGCGGGAAACATTGTCCATGATTCCCCGGTCGCGGCGCCGCAAGGCACCTCAATCTCCGTCCATTCGCTGTTCTACAATACTCCCGCTCGCGCGCGTTTCCTCAAGAGTTCCGCCACCGAGTTAGCCCATCTGGTGCGCACGTTTAAGCAGTACGCGCTCGCCTATCCCGAAGTCTCCTGGACGTTTACCAATGAGAACGTAACCGAGTATTCGCTGCCCGCGACCTCTCTGTTTGCTCGCGTCGAAGACATTTTCGGCGTGGGGATCAGCGAAAAGCTCCTGAGTATTGATTATGAGCAGGCCGGAGTCCACGTTACCGGCGTCGTCGGCAAGCGCGAGCTGAACAAGAAATCGCGCGGCGACCAGTTTTTCTTCTTGAACCGCCGACCGATCCAGAGCGCCTTCCTGCACACGGCGGTGAAGGCGGCCATGCGCGAGTATATTGACGAGGGGGAGTGGCCGTTCTACGTGCTGTTCCTTGAGATGGATCCGGGGCAGTTCGACGTGAATGTGCATCCGTCGAAGCTCGAGGTCAAGTTCGCGGATGACAAGCTCGTTCACGCGGTGCTCTATCGCACGATCCGCCACGCGCTGCCGCAGGAGATTTCGACGGACATTCCCTTAGGGCATTATCCTTCGCAACCGGAGTCTCCGTCCGAGGCGGCCATGTCACGCGAGGCCGATCTTTTCGTGCGCAGGAGCCTCGACTCGCTCTTTCCGCCGGCCGCGTCGTCAGCCGAAAGCTCGCTGCCGCCGCCCAGCGCCCTTCCCGCAAAGGAGGAGCAGGAGTTTCTCTTTCGTCCGGCGATCCATCAGGTGCACAACAAGTATCTGATTTCGCAAATTCGTTCCGGCATCGCGGTGATTGATCAGCATGCAGCCCATGAGCGCATCCTGTATGAGAAAGCGCTGCGCAGCTTCCGCGAGCGCGCCTTCAATGCGCAGCAGCTGCTCTTTCCGATCCTGCTCGAACTGGAGCCGGAGGAAGACGCGATCTTCCAGGAAGTGCGCGAGGACATGGTGCACCTTGGATTTCAGATTCGTGATTTTGGCCCGCGCACCTATAGCATTGAAGCCGTGCCCGCCGGATTGCGGCGCGCGTCCGAAACGGATATGGTTCACGCGCTGCTGCAAGAGTACACGGAATTCCGCCAAGCCAACTTCGCTCCTCGCGATGCCCTCGCCGCGGGTTTCGCCTGTAAGGCCGCGATCCGTACGGGCGATGAACTCACTCCTGACGAGCGCGCCGCGCTGGTGGATGAATTGTTTGCTACCGAATTTCCGCTCACCTGCCCCCATGGCCGCCCTACCGTAATTCACATTCGCCTGACCGAACTTGACCGCCGTTTCAAACGCATCGAATAGCGCGCGGCCGCGCGTGCTGATCCTCGCCGGTACGACAGCCGTGGGCAAAACGGACGTCTCGATCCCCCTTGCGGAGTCCCTCAAGGGGGAAATTGTTAATGCGGATTCGCGGCAGATTTTCCGCGAGTTGGAGATCGGCACGGCGAAGCCTACGGCGGAGCAGCGGGCACGAGTTCCGCATCATTTCGTGGATGAGAAGTCGCTGCGCGACCGTTGGACCGCCGGGGACTTCGGCCGCGAAGCGCGCCAGCGGATAGACGAAATTCTGGAGCGAGGGCATACTCCGGTGGTCGTCGGCGGCTCCATGCTTTATCTGCGCGCGCTGACGGACGGCTTTTATACCGATGACGAGGAATCCAGCACGGACTACGCTCTTCTGCGTGCCGAGCTGGCGGAGCGCGGAGCGGAAGCCATGTACGCGGAGTTGCAGGAACGCGATCCGGCACTGGCCGCGCTGACCAAGCCGGAAGACCATCATCGAATCCTCCGCGGGATTGCTGTGCACCGTCAACGGCAAGCGCCGCTCTCCGAACTGCAGAAACGCGAAAACGAGCCGCTCGCCCATCCCTTTCGCCTCTACTTTCTTCACGCGAACCGCGAGCAGACCTATGATCGCGTAAATGCCCGCGTAGTGGCCATGGTGGAAGCGGGATTAGTGGATGAGGTGCGCCGCCTCTGGCAGCAGGGTTTCGACGAAACCAATTGCAACGCTTTGCGGACGCACGGCTATCAGGAGGTGTTTCCCTATCTGCGCGGTGAGATCACCGAGCAGCAAATGATTGAAGAGATCCAGAAAGCGGTGCGGCATTACGTCAAGCGCCAGTTCACCTGGTTCCGCCGTGACCCACGCGCGATCTGGATCGAGCGTTGCTTTGAGGAACTGCCGGAAGCCGTCGCGGAACGAATCGCGCAAGATGTCCTGGCCTGAATTCATACTGGCATGAGCAAAACAAAACGCCCGCAGACCGATGCCTGCGGGCGTTTTCTATCATGCGGCGAGACGATTACGAAACCTTGTGCGTCCCCTGACGTCGGGCGTGAACCGAATTAATCGCCAAGGGCAGAAAGATTCGGAAGGTCGTTCCCACGTTTAATTCGCTCTCGATATCGTAGCGCGCGCCATAAGGAGCAAGCAGCTTTTGCACCGTCGAAAGCCCTAATCCGGTGCCGGTCGGACCGTTTGACTTATTATCGCTCGCTACCGGCTTTGTTGTAAAGAACGGGAGAAAGATTCGTGAACGATCTTCCGGCGCAATCCCGCAGCCGTTGTCTTTCACGGTAATCCGGATCTCATCGTCCACGACCTCCGTTCCCACGAACAGTCTGCGATCCGCCTTGCCGTGCATCGCGTCGAGGGCGTTGCGAACGACATTCATGACCGACAGCGAAAAGTCGCTGTAGCGCCCCATGATCGCGGGCACATTGTCAATGAAGATGAGCTCCTTCTCAACATTGTGCTTGTAGTCCAGATCCGCCTCGAGGAACTTCAGTTCTTCCATCATCAGCTGATTCAGATCAAGTTCCTGAAATGTCTGATCCTGCTCCTGCCTGCTCTTCCACATCAGGTTGCGGATAATCCCGTTGATCCGCTCCACCTGCGTGATTACGCCGTCAATATCCTCGACGTCGGGATGCTTCAGCTTGATCAATTGCGCCGCGCCGTAGATTCCGGTCAGCGGCGTATTGATGTTGTGTGCCACGCCCGAAACCAGCAAGCCGATCGCGGCCAGACGCTGCTCGTTCAGCAGCTCCAGTTCGATCCGCTCGTGCCGCTCGCGCAGCTCAATCTGATCGGTAATGTCGCGCGCGACAATTTGCAGGTAAGAGCCGTGTTCCAAATCCACCTTCCCTGCCGCGACCTGTGCCGTGCGTTCCCAGCCTTCCGGCCCGCGGAACAGCACGCGCTCGAACCGCCATTCGCCATGCTTCGGCTCTTGCGCCTGAGTCAGCATTTCTGAGAAGCGATCGCCCGCGAACTCGTGCACCGAACGGTTGTTTAGCTGCACACCGGAGGTGTTCAGCAGCCGCGTGGCGGCAATATTATGATCGCATACCTTGCCGGTCGCCGGATCCACGAGCAGAATCGCATCCACCGCGCGATTGAAAACGGCGCGGTACTTGAGTTCGCTTTCGCGCAGTTGGTCGGTCCGCCGGGCTACTAACTCTTCCAATTCGCGCGCGTACTCGCGGTTCTCCCCTTCCAGCCGGTTGCGCTCTTCGGTCAGCACATACTTGTCATACGCTCGTTGTGCCGCTTGCAGCAGCTCTTCGCGGCCGCACGGCTTGGGGATGTAATCATACGCGCCGTGCTGCAGCGCCTCGCGCGCTGTGGCGATCGTCGGATCGCCGGTGAACATGATCACCTGCACGGACGGCAGGTTCGTTTTGGCGCGCATCAGCACGCTCAGGCTGCCGCCCGGCATATGCACGTCGCACAATATTACCGGAAACGGATTGCGTTCCAGAGACGCAATGGCTTCTACATTTGTCCCGGCGCTCTCGACGTCCCAGCCCGACCCGTCAAAGAACTCTGTCACAATCTGCCGAATGTCCGCCTCGTCGTCCACCACCAGTAAGCGGGGACTCATGGGCCGCATTTTCATGCCGCTGAACACTGTCCCGGAATTCACCGCCGAAATGGAACTGTTCATGCCACCTGTGGGGTTGTTTGACTAATGGCACCGTTGCCCAGGCCGGCGGAATGATGCAGCGCGCTGTCAATCACCGCCTTGAGTTCAGTAATCTTGAAGGGTTTGCCCAGGAAACCGTCGGCTTTCCAAGCGCTGGCGATTTCCCGCGCATTATCCACGCCGTACCCGGTCACGAGGATCACGGGGATCGCGGGATTCTGCGACTTGATGGAGGTTAACAGCTCCAGTCCGTTCATCTCCGGCATATGCAGGTCCGACACCACCAGATCCACGCGCTGATTCATGAACAGCTGTAAAGCCTCCTGCCCGCCCATCGCACTCACCACGTCATAACCGAGCAATTCGAGAATTTTGGAGAGCGTGTGCACCATAAATTGTTCGTCATCCACCACGAGAATCCGCTGCTTGCCGATAGGCTCCTGGCCGTTCGTATGCGCTCGTTGTCCGGAGCGCTCGACGTCAACCATGAATGCGGCGCCTCCGGCATATTCTTTCACCTGCGGATCCGCGATGTGCGCGAGACGCTGAATCACGGACTTGATCTTGCTGACTTCCTGAGTAATAAAATCGAGCGACTGCTGCAAGTCTGTGCACTCCGGCAGCGTCTTCATCCGAATGTACTCGGCGCTGTTCAGAATCACGTTTAAGGGCGTGTTGATCTGATCGTTGACCGTCACCGCCGTGTGCGCAATCGCCCTCATCTTTTCGACGTCAATTTCCTTGCTGCGCAACTCCCGGCGCATATGGATGCGCTCTACGCCCATGCGGACGCGAAACAGCAGTTCCTCATCTTCGGCGGGTTTGATCAGATAGTCATACGCCCCCAACCGCAGTGCCTCCACCGCCGAGCGCACCGACGCATAGCCGGTGACGATGATCACAATGCTCTCCGGCCACTTCTCGCACGCGAACCGCAGCACGTCGAAGCCGTTAACCTTCGGCATCAGCATGTCCGTCAGCACCACGTCAAACGCCCGGGATTCGAGCGCCTCCAGCGCCTCGTGTCCCGAGCCGGCCGCGGTCACGTCAAAGCTGTCGCGCTGCAACACCTCGCGAAAGCCCGCCAGCACCAGCGGGTCGTCATCCACAACCAATAAAGTCGGTCTATCCATGCAGGTCATACCATCCTTCTTCATGCCGTACGCAAGAACATCCTGATTCCGTTCAGCCGGGCGTCTCCCATGCGAAACTCGACCGCGCCGCCGCTGAGCTTCATAACTTCATCTAACAAAACAGCCACCCCCGACACTCCCCGAATCTGATCCACGGGCATCCACTCGTCATTCGCGATGGCGGGATTCGTCAACTCGCAACAAAATGCGATTCCCGGCGGAATGGGCAGCGCCGAAAGCTGCACGATATTATGCCCATTCAACTGTTCCGCCAGCGTGTCACCGGCCAACTTGCTGATCTCCGGAGCATAGCACACTACCGGCACGAGCAGCGAATCCGACGGCAGCACGTGCGGCGCGAACTCGCGCTCGGACAACTCGAAGGCAAATCGGTCTAATAAATCCGCCGAGGGAACGTGATCGGGAGGTCGGGGAAGATTTTCGTACACCGTGGCTAAGGTTTCCACGGTGCGAGACATGCGGCTGACTCCGCGGTGGATTTGCTCGAGCCGCAATTGGCATCGCTCATCCAGGCGGCAGTCGCGCAGCGTCACGGTGAGGAGGGACAGTATCCCCTGGAGGGGATTGTTAAGTTCGTGAGCGACGGCGCCGGCCACGCGGGCGACAGTCCTCTGTTCGGCTTCCGATACCGCGTTAAACTGCATAAGTCTGTGCATATACATGTTGAGGCGTACCTTGTGGCCCAAGCTGCCCAAACTACGAACTTAAGTGCGGGAAGTAGTAAGTGCCTTGCAGTCCAGCGGTTACTCGGGTGACCCCAAAGTACAGCACTTTTGACTCGAATGCAATTACTGCCGGGCAAATAACAATGATTTCCGGAATAGAGCTATACTTACTACACTCGTTTTCGAAGAGGTGATCCCAAGCCTCACCAAACTACCTGAGGATTACTGATCCCTCTTGTGAAAATGAGAACATCTTGCTGAGCAGCATGTAAATAAGAAAGCAGGAGGCTGGCTCCTGCTTTCGGCGAATCAATCGAAACATCAACCTACTTGAGGTAAAGCAACTTCCGGGTGAGTTGGGTTGCTCCGCTTTGGAGGCGCACGAAGTACAGCCCCGAGGACAACTCCAACGGCTGCCAGGACACCTTATGGGTGCCGGCCTCGCGCGGCTCATCCATTAGCGTGGTGACATGCCGTCCCGTGATATCATAGAGCGCAACGGACACATGCGAGGTCACCGGCAAGCCGAATTCAAGTGTCGTGCGATGGTTGAATGGGTTCGGATAATTCTGCGAAAGCGTCACCGATTTCGGAATCACGGCTGCCCCACCGTTGGTCACTGGTTGGGCCTCATCCAATAGAATCACATCGTCCACGTACCAGCCTTCCGCCTCGCCGAAATTATCCGAATCGAACCAGAACCGGATATGCGCTGTCTCCGTAGGCGGATACCCTGCCAACGAATATGAACGCTGCTGCCAGGTATTGCCGTCGCCGCTGAAGCTGTCGAGCAAATAGTACGTCGCCGCTCCGATTTGAAGCTGCACCCGGCAAACATCAGCGGCGGATGCGGTTTCATACTTTGTCGAGAAGAGCAGCTGTCCGGTGCCACTGAACTCAAAAATCGGCGAACGCAGGTAAGCATCGGCATTGGGCCGATATTCGTGATCACTCTCCGAGCCGCAATAAAACGCATGAACCGGTGTCGAAAACTCGCGCTGCTGCAAATGCCAATCATCCGTTCCAAATACAGACCAGAGCGCGCTGCCGTTTTCAAAATCCTCGAACGACATCACGTCGCCGATCGTCACTACTGCCACCGACGTAAAGTCAATGCCGCCGTCGCCGGTCACATGCATGTCAATAGGCACGTTGCGCGGCTCCGTCAACCCGGATGCAACCGTGATCAGCGCCGGGGTCGCGGCTTCGCGCGTCGAATGCGCGGACACCGTGCCGACGGCAATCTCCGTATTCTGCAAGGTGATCGTCGTGTCGTCAGTGGAGAGCGAGACCGACACATTCGTTGCCGCTCCCAACCCGTCGTTCACAAGTCGCGGATACAGCTCGCCGGATTCGCCGCCGACCAGACGGTTATCGCCGTTGCCCTGCGGATCTGCCGCCCGCAACCCTCCGGATGAGAGCGCCGGGCGGACAATTGCGAAATCCACATCCTGCGACCATTCGCTTCCGTACCCGTCCCGCAGTACCACGCGCAGATGCACTGGCTGCCCGTCCGGCGGATTCGTTCCCGTGTGCACGACGAACGGATCCGCTGCTGTTAACTGGCCGTTCACCAAGATTTCGCCGATCTGCGCCATGGAATCCTGAATAGTTACGGCCGTATTCAGGCGGCGCAAGACCGCTTCCACCGCATGAGCGACATTTCCGCCGAAATTTGCCGCGCCGGGCAGCAGCTCAATTGTCTCGTTGGCGTTGAACTCGCCGTTGCCGTTGCCGTTGCTCGGCGGAACGGCATCGTCGTTGATCGCCATCGGCAGCAGGCTCAGCAGGGGAGCGGAAACGCTGAACGATGGCAGCACTACGCACGGCAACGCGCCGCCGGAAAGCGAGAGAATGAAATTCGCCGAGTGCCCGTTCGGAGTCTGCGCGTTCAACACCGCGCGTACCGCCGAACCGGTCACGGTCTCTCCCGGAGTAATCGCCGGAAACGACATTGTCGAGTCGAGCAGCGTGATGAGCAGATCGGACTCGCGGAGTATGCCGGAGGACGCCGGCGCGGCCACGGGCCCGGTGTTCAGCAAACGAACCTGCAATTCAATCGTCTCCGCGTTCTGCGGGACGCCGTCACCGTTGCCGTTGGAGCCACCTTCGGTATCGTCGTCGAAGACCGATTCCGCATAGCTGACATACGCCCCGTTCGCCGGGCGTCCCGTCGTGAACAGAAAAGCTTGTCCAGAACGCATCGTGGACACGCCCTCGACCACGTCGTGCGCGTATGTGATCGGCAGCGCGTATCCCTGATCGCGATCCTGCAAGCCGATCGTACAGTAGTTGTCCCAGCCGTCCACGTTATTGATGACCTGATACTGCATCAGCAGATCGCCGTCGCCCGTTCTCGTCGGCCAGCAGTCGGTGTTGAACAACTGCAATTGGAACGTCTCTTCGAGACCGGTGCTGTATGCGTTCTTCAGGTGGCTCCATTCGATGATGAAGCGGCCGCCCGACGCGTCATGATACGTGTAAATCCGCCCGTTCGTCGGCATGAAGAGATCATCCCAGAACACGCAGACCATGTTATCCGGCGACGCGATGGCCGGCAGCATATAGTTCCGGAAATAGCTCTCGTCCGTGTCGCCGAAGGAGATAAACCCGTTGGAGCAGATCGAGACCTGACTGTACGTCACACCGTAAAATGTGAAATTGAATGGCAGCGGAATCGTCTTCGTCGTGTCGTCGCCGCTACCTGCGTCGTTGATGTTGAGTAGTGTTCCGCTCCCGCCGCGCGTTGGGTCAACCTCCACCCATGCATAGGTCGGCGCTTCCGGATACTCGGCGTCAATGTCCTGGAACATCCGGTAGCCGTAGCCGTCCGGATGCGTGGGGTCGGTTACTTCTATGTTGCCAATCGCTAACGGATAAGTCACTGCGCGTTGGAAACCTGTGGCAGACAATATTAATTCCACGGCTGCCCAATCCCCCGTATACAGCGAGCCGATCTGCACCTGAAAACCGTCGCCGGTCGGAGGAGCATTTCCACCGATTGCAATGGCCGGGTACTGCGCCACGCTGTCGAGCACGACGACGTGACTATCATGCGAGCGCAGGATTGCCGTCACCGCCGGCATCTCCGCGTGGCCGGTGTTGCTCAACTGCAAGGCGATTCGTGACGTTGCCTGCGGCTCCGGATTCGCCGGCGATCCCTCAGTCACAACTCCGGTCACATTCATCACGGGCGCGGACAAATCTATCGACACCGGCCATGAAAAGGAATTGTTGTCCACCGTTGCCGTCAGGCGCGCCGCCGTCTGATCGGGAGCGGTCTGTGCCACGTCTGCCAACAAGGTGAGTGGGGGGGAGGAAACTCCTGCTGCAAGCGCGGGGATCGCGATAGATGGTGTAAAAACCTGCACGTCCGCGGATTGCGAGGCTAAAGCGAGCGTTCCGCCCGGATAATTGTTTGACCCATAGTTGTGCAAGGTAAATCGCAACGCGATTCGCTCGCCCGGATTCGCTTCACTATTGCCGTTGCCGATCGAGCCGTTGTTGCCATTGTCCACGAGTTGCAATTGCGATTCGCCGATGACCACACCTTGTGAAGGCAGCGCCACGAAATAGCGCTGCGGCTCGTGGCGCGGCTTCGTGAGGGTGACCAGCACCGTATCTTCGCCGGCCTGCGGCAAGGGCAGCACAATGTGCCCGTCCGTGTCACTGACCGCCCGCGAGAAAATCGTATCCGCGGCCGTGACCGTACCCCACGCTCTATCCAACGCCGCTCCGTTCTCGGTGATGGACAAATCTATCGCCGACGTCCCGCGCGGAACCGAGGCCGGCGCATTCGCCGTCAAATCTCTCGCCGGCCCGACGAAGAATGTCAGTCCCGGATCGCCGAGCAGATTGTAGCACTTGAAATAAAACGACACGGAGCGATCACTGTCCGCTTCGTGATTGTTGACGTTGTTCGGGAACTGCCGGAACAGCTCCATCTTGCCGCGCAGCATCGCCGCGCCGAGTGTATTCACCCCTTCGTGGATGATGCCATTGAAAATCCCGGCGATGTTGGTATTGTTCCAGCGAGTTTTCGTATCGAGCTCCGATGGCCCGATGAACCCGACCGCGCCGCGCGGCGTGCTCGGCGTTCCCAGTCGCAGCCACTTCTCGCCGAAACACGGATCGGTCTGATCGCTGAACGCCCCGCCGCCGCAGACGATGCTCATAATCACCGGCAGCCGCGCGCCGTTGCTCAGATTTTGAATGTCGTTCAGGTTGTACGGCGGAAACGTCCAGTCACTCGGTGAACCGAACCCGCGATAGGCAATGAAACTCTCTCCGGCGTTGACAAGATTATTGATCTGGCTCGCATTTCCCGGAGGATATGGCACCGAGTCAATCTGCGCGTAGCCGGCGTCCTCGATGAACTGCCGCCCGATCCACTGCAGCGTTGGCCACGACGAATTGTAGGTAGGAAAGAAATTGTTCGAACTGCGCACGCCGGTAATCAGCATCCGCGAGCGCCACGCCCCCGTCGGTTCATACGGCTGGCTCTCGTAATTCACGATCTTGTTCACGACCGTCTGCAACTCCGCCTGCGTGTCCACCGACAAACGGCCTATGAACACGTCCGGCAAGAAATCCGCGCCGTCGAGCAGCGTGTACGGATGATCGGACGCAATCGTCGCGGTGTAGAACCCGGGCACATGCCACGTCGGCACCGGATTGGTGCCGTCCTCATCGCCGATGATCTGCACAAATACCGGCGGCGCATCCCATGTATCGTAAACGTTTTGCAGATACGTCAGAATCTGCGCCGCCGTTGTCCCGGTGACGTCCGTCGTAACAACCGTGACAAGATGCCCTCGCGCCCGTTTCCATGTCACAAAGGACGACAGCGCCGCCCCCTGATACGCGGACGGCGTGATGATCAAATACGGCTCGGGCCGTTGCACCGGCACCGGCAAAACTTCATCGAGGTTCGCCGCCACTCCGCGCGCCAGATCATAGAAGCTCGAGGAGAGTGTTCGCGTATCCATGTTCCCACCGCCAGTGTACGTGAGCTGCGCTTCGAAATGCTCGCAAATCCGCACCCCGTCACCCGCTTCATTCCGCTGCACTCCATTGAATCCCAAACTCACCAGCGGAATCCCGCGCAGGCGCATGACGTCTGATGTCCGCGCAATCGGCTGCGGAACAGAAAGCACCTGCGCAATGACCGAATCCGGCAATTCTCCCGGCAGCGCCACCCGCCACTGTAAATTCGATACGCTAATCTGGACCTGCGCCGTTCCCGGCGGCACCGCCCACACCATCCCGCCGCTGAATGGAGTTAATGCCTCCTGCGCCGGATCGCTCTGCACACCGGATACCGACAGCGAGGCTCCCAACCCGTCGCTGTTCAGGATTTCAATTGAGACTCCATTCGCCGCCTGCGGAGCAATGTTTCCCAGTGATGCGAAACCCACAGAGGTCATCGCCGCGAGCACTCCCGCCATCCACACGATCATTGAAGACAAGGTTACACGATGCAGCGTCGCAAGCACATTTCGTAGCATGGATGGGGAGTGGTTGAGAAAGCGAAGAGATTACTTTGTGGGGGTCAAACGCAAGCGATGGTAGCGCAGTTCATCATCCAGCCGAATCAGACACGCCAGCGCACGCTCGCGTGTCGCCCGTTCCTCGGCGAAAACGTTGTTTGGAGAATCCGCCCTGCGCGTCAGCTGAGAAAACAACAGCACTCCGGTGTTTTCCACTTGCTGTGCGTTGTTCAGCGCATCTTCTACGGAAATGGAGGTTCGTGCCAACGCGACGCCAGACCCGCTCTTCTTGAGTAGATCCTTGAGCATCAGCGCTGACAACAGCACTTCGTCCGGCTCGGAAGGCAGCTGCTCCACCGCGCGGGTAAGGACGGAGTCGGCGACGAATGGCCGCAGCTCTTCGGTCAATCGCGTCCGCAAAACCTCCTCCGGCAGACGAGACAGCAAGGTCGCGTAAAAGCCGGCGCGGTTCTGCAGGTACAAAGAAACCGCTTGCGGCAGGGTAAGGTCAGGCGCAGGCACGGCTATAGGAAACGGCAATAAACTTCGCGGGCGGTCACAGCGTCAAATCTCGGGGACCATCATAATCGGGCAACGTCTGCCCAAACGGGCGCATCGGCTTCTCCCGGGTCCCCTCTTCATAGGCATGCGCCACGAGACCGGCAGTGCGGCTCAGAATGAAAAACCCCTTGCCCAGCTGCCAGTCTATCCCCATGTCGGTCATCAATGCGGCGATGGCACCGTCCACGTTCACCGGCAATGGCTTGCCTTCGCCGCGCTGCTCCAGTTCATCCTGAATCGCCAGCGACAGCGCTACGCCCCGGCTGGCAATCCCAGCCTGCTCCGCAAGTTGAAACAATTTCACCGTTCGCGGGTCTCGTTTGTAGATCCGGTGCCCATAGCCCGGAATTCGCCGCTGTTTTTCCTGAAATTCCTCAACTATGATCGCAGCGAGGCGGCTGGTTTCTGGCCCCTCATCCCGGGTCTTCAGCCGTTCCTGAAAGAGGCGGGCACACTGTTCAATCGCCCCGCCGTGGGAGTCGCCGATCGCCAGTACCCCGGCGGCGACGGCCGCGTTCAAGGGGTTACCGCCACTGCGCACCACCCGGGCAGCCAACGCAGACGGCGGTGTGGCGCCATGGTCCACGGAGGAAACCAGGATCGCATCCATGAGGCGTGCCTCTCCGTCGCTCGGCAAACGTCCGACCCACAGCAGGAAAACGGTCGCCCCAAAACTGAGCTTCTCCATTGCCTGCGTAATCTCTAACCCTCTGATTTTTAAGTGGCCATCAGAGGTATCCGTAATTGCTGTTTTCCAAGAAGTTGCTGACATGTCCAACCCAGAATGTTGTGTTCGGTGTTCATCAGGATTATAGGGTTTTTTCACCAGACTTACAACATAGTGGATATGCGCGGTCTAATTTAGAATCGCCTGTACACAGGGAACCGCGTTCGGTCCTGTTTCGTAACATATATGATCTGAGACAACGGCTCGCGGAGTAGCCGCAAACGATCCTTCTGAAAGTGGAGGCTGACGATGGTGTCCCGTTTAATTAGCCTGATCATGTTGACGCTCACTCTCGTCTTTTCCGCGCTGGGAGTGGCGTTCGGCAAAGACAAGGAAGCGCAAGCCTTTCTCGGCGTGGTCCCGGGCGAGGTGACCTCCGAAATTGCCGATCAATATGGCGTCCGTGCCGGTGGAGGCGTGCTGGTGACCGGAATTTCCCCGGATTCACCCGCGCAATCCATTGGCTTACGCGAGAACGACATTATCATAACGTTCAACTCCAGCAACATCACCGGCCCCGAGGAGTTTCGCAACGCAGTCGGCAAGATGAAGCCCGGCGCCAGCGCGGATCTGGTCTATATGCGCGGCGGCAAGCAGCGCACGGCGACGGTCGAGCTGGCGTCGCGTCAGGATCGCGAATTCGGTTTCTTCGGGCGCGAGTTGCCGGACGCTCCCATGCCGCCTAAGTCACCTCGTGCTCCGCGAGCCCACGTTTTCGAGTGGCGGAGTGACGACGACAAGGATCACGAGAAGGTTGCGTTTGCCGGTATCATCACGCAGAGCCTTTCCGATGGTCTCGCCGAGTACTTCAAAGTGAAAGAAGGCGCGCTGATCGCGGAAGTCGTGAAAGACTCGCCGGCGGACAAAGCCGGACTGAAAGCGGGCGACGTCATCGTCAAGATTGGCGGCGATGATGTATCTGACGAGGGCGATGTCCGCGAGGCGATTCATGAGCGCAAGCCGGGCGAGAATGTAGACTTTGTCGTCATGCGCGACGGCAAGGAGATGACGATCGCCGTGACCTTGGGCGAGCAGGAGAGCACGGATCTCGGCGATTTCAATTTTGATTTCAGAAATCTGGAGTCATTGAAGGCGCTGGAGGCGCTCAAGGACGCTCCGGAACTGGGTCCGACAGATGAGCAGATGAAAGAGCTGGAGCGGCAATTGGAGGAACTCGACATTCAGATTCAAGGTCTGGATCCGATGGACATTCACTTTGACGCGGCTCCGGATGCTCCCGGCATTCATATTCAGGACCATTCCATCAGCCCGGTCAACAACAGCGGCCATTTCAACTGGCGCGAAAGCCTGAAGCATGTGCGCGACATCGTCAGTGCGGAGTTGCATCAGCTGCAAAATGATTTCGCCCGTTTGCGCGACGAGCTGGTAGATCTGGGCAACGAGCTGATGGGTCGCACCGCTTAACACAAGTTCGTGCCGGTTTCAGGCGAGGTGAACACTCTACGGAGTCGTTTCAAGACCTCAGACCTGCCGGCACTTCAATTGCACAACCCGGCCATGTGGGCTTTCCACATGGCCGGTTGCTTTTCTGGTGATTTCAAGCTATCGTATGTCTAAGCCTCCGGCCGTGCACTGGATTGCCGAGGCGGGTTCCATAAGATCGAACGCGTGACGTGATCCTGCCCGAGAACCCGCCCGAATTGTCTGACGCTCTGCGGTGTCGGCTGCTAATCAAAAATGCACCGAGCACGTGCGTTGAGCAGCCGACCCACACATTTCGGGCAGGTTCTCATCTAACAGATTTGTACGTCTTCAGCTTGCCGTTGAACCTGCCTCGGCGGTAGAGGTTCGCTCTGTCTTCAATCTTCATCTTTCAATTTCCCCCATGCCTGTCTTCAGCAAGACCTGCCCCACCTGCGGCACGGTCATCGAAACCTACAAGAACCCGTTCCCCACCGTGGACGTCGTGCTCATCCGCAATGGCGAGGTACTGCTTATCGAGCGCACGAATGAACCGAAAGGCTGGGCCTTGCCCGGCGGCTTCGTGGATTACGGCGAGTCGGTTGAAACGGCTGCCGCTCGCGGGTTGGCCGAGGAGACGGGCTTAAAAGTGCAGTCCTTGGAACTCCTTGGCGTATACTCCCAGCCCGGCCGCGATCCGCGTTTTTATACACTTAGCGTCGTCTACCTCGGACGGGCGGACGGGGAACTGGCCGCCGGGAGTGATGCGGAGGCAGCCCACTGGTTTCCGCTCAATGCCTTGCCTGAGCAGATGGCCTTTGATCATCGCCAGATCATCGCCGACGCCGCCCGTCGCCGCAACGCCTTTGACTAATAGCGCGCCGTTGCGTATATTCCGCTAATCCATCCCCAATCGGAATTGCCGCACATTCCCATGCGCTGGTCTCTCGTCAAAACCATCTTCCTGAAAGAACTCCGCGATATCCTGCGCGACCGCCGCACGCTGTTCGTGATGGTCGTGCTGCCGATCTTGCTTTATCCGCTCTTGATGATCGGCTTTACACAGGTTGCGGCGCTTCAGGTCAGCAAGCTCGAGCAGAAGAAATCCCGGATCGTGGTGCTCGGCGAGCAGAACACTCGTTCGCTCACGGCTCTGCTCGACTCGCTTCCGACCATGCTGCGGGAGGACACAGTCGAGTGGCGTGGACGCCTCGCTCGAAGCGAGATTGAAGCCGCGGTTGAGTTCTCGCCCGGCTTTGCCGATTCGGTCGCCTCACGCCGCGCGGCACAGGTCAAGGTCTATTTCAACAGCAGCAAGGAGGCCTCCGAACAGGCCAAGAAGCGGCTCGAGCAAACATTTGCGCAGCATCATCAGCAGATCGTCGCCTCGCGTCTCGAAGCGCTCTCAGCCGACACGACGCTGCTCCGCGCGTATTCCATTTCGGATGAAAACGTCGCTACGCAAGAACAGCAGCAGGGAGCCTTCATCGGCAGGCTGCTCGGTTACATCATTATCATTATGACGCTGATGGGCGCCTTCTATCCGGCGATTGATCTTACGGCAGGGGAGAAGGAACGCGGCACGCTGGAAACTCTCTTGGTTTCGCCGGCAAGCCGCTCCGAAATCGTCTTCGGCAAATTCCTCACGGTCGCCGTGATCTCGCTCATCACCGCCTCGCTCAACGTATTGAGCATCGGTGTTTCGATGGCCTATATTTTTGGCAAGGTCGGTGGCGGCGCGATGGGCGCGCTGAGCGTCAACCCGCTGTCGCTTGCATTGACCTATCTGCTGATTCTGCCGCTCGCTGTGGCGTTTGCTGCTGTCTGTCTCGCGATTGCCGTTAGCGCTCGCACCTACAAGGAAGGGCAGAGCCTGCTCACTCCGCTCTATACCGTCATCATTCTCCCCGCGATGGTATCGTTGCTGCCGGGAACCGAGATTTCGCCTACGCTCGCCGCGATTCCGATAGTTAACGTCTCGCTGCTCATCAAAGAGTATATGATGGGCCACTATCTTTGGACTGAGACCGCCATCGCGTTCGGCAGCACCTCGCTACTCGCCGCGCTTGCGCTGTCGTGGGCCACGAGTCAGTTCAAGCAGGAGTCGGTCATCTTCCGCCACGCGGAGGATGTGCGCTGGTCGCCGTTTCGCTCCCGCCGTCGAATCGCAAGACCCTCGGCGTATCCGACGCCCGGCTCGGCGTTGGTCCTCGTCATGGTTCAGATCATTCTGCTCTTTCAGATGAACATGAGCGCGGCGGCATGGGGACTTCCCAAACTGCTGCTTGTGACAGAGCTGGTCATCATCTTGCTGCCCCCGCTCTGGATTCTCTATCGCGGCCGCTATGACATGACGAAGGTGCTGCGCCTGCGCCGTCCGCGACCGTCCGCGTGGCCGGCAACACTGCTGCTTATCATCGGCGGTTGGGTGATTTCGCTCGAACTGGCCACGCTGCAGCATCACTTCTTCCCGTTTCCCGCCGAACTGCTCGAGCAATTCGCCGAGCTTTTCAAGTCGCTCGATAACCTGCCGATGATCTCTTCCATCTTCCTGATTGCCATTTTGCCCGGCGTCTGCGAAGAACTGCTCTGCCGCGGTTTCCTCGTGAGCGCCTTCCGTCCGCGCTTCGGCAATGCCGGCGCCATCGTGCTCGCCGCGCTGCTCTTCGGCCTCCTGCACATGAACCCCTATCGCTTGCTGCCGACCGTCTTCCTCGGCCTGCTGCTCGGCATCATTGCAATCTATACCGGTTCGATCTTCCCCGCGATGTTCGCTCACGCCACCAGCAACACGCTCTCCTTCCTCGGCGAGAAATATCAGGACTGGATTACCGCGCACCTCTTGCCTCGATTCACTGAAACCGAGTTCCTCCCGTGGCCGCTCGTGCTGCTTGGTCTCGTTCTCGTTGCGGCGGGTGTATTCTGGCTCAAGCGCAGCTACTCCGAGCCGCCGCTATCTCAAATTGCCCCATCGTACGTCTCTGCTCTGAGTGAGGAGGAGCACTGAGCCCCGACTTCCCTCAGACCATTCCGCAGCTGCTGACTCGCGCCGCGAAGCTGTGGCCCGCTCGCCCTTACCTGCAAACGCGCGTTGCGGAGACCGTTCATGCGCTGACCTTTGCGCAAGTCGCGGAAGAAGTCGCGGCGCTTGCCGGCGGACTGATCAAAATGGGCATCGGTCGCGGAGAGCACGTCGCGCTGCTCGCGGAGAACCGCCCGGAATGGGTCATAGCGTATTATGCCATTTCCTCCGCGGGGGCCGTTGTCATTCCGCTCGATTCCTTGATGTCCCCCGCGGAAATCACCCATATTCTCGAAGTTGCGAAAGCTCGCGTGCTGATCACGTCGCGCAAGTTTCATGCAGCGATGCAGCCCACCACATCCGAGTCAGGCCTTGAGCAGTTGTCCCTCGAAGCCAATCTCGAGCCCGGCGAAAAGGCGATTCCACGCGCGACGGGTGTTCCACTCCGGAGTCCTGCTCCGTCCGATCTCGCTGTTATCATCTTCACTTCCGGCACGACAGGGTTTTCCAAGGGCGTAATGCTCTCCCACGAAAATCTCTGCTCCGACGTGGATGGCGTGCTGCAAGCGATTGATATCGATGCAAACGACAACTTTCATCTCCTGCTGCCGCTGAATCACACCTATTCAAGCACGGTGAACATGCTCGTTCCGCTGGGCGGCGGCGCCCGTGCGACCTTCGCCACCAGCTACAAATCGCGCGACATCCTCGATGATATTCGCATCTCCTGCGTCACCCTGCTCGTCGCTGTGCCGCAGGTTTATGAGAATATCATGTCCGGCATCCATCGCGCGGTTGGCGATGCGTCTGCCTTTCGCCGCCTTCTCTTCCGCGTGTTTTACGCGATCTCTGCGGCGACCAACAAGATCGGCTTGAATGCGGGACGCCTGCTTTTCAAATCGCTGCGCAAGAAAGCGGGCATGTCATCGCTGCGTTTCCTGAATTCCGGCGGGGCGGCGCTGCGCCCGGAACTGAATCGCTATTTCGAGTGTCTCGGCTTTACTCTGCTGCAGGGCTACGGCCTGACGGAGACGAGTCCCATTCTCACCGTCAATCGCCCGCAGCGCAACCGCATCGGCTCCGTCGGCCCTGCGATCCCCGGCGTTGAGCTGAAGATATTTGCACCCGATCTGAACACAGGCGTCGGCGAAATCTGTGCGCGCGGCCGCAATGTCATGCTCGGCTACTATGAAAATGCCGAAGCCACTGCCAACGTTCTGCGCGACGGTTGGTTTCACACCGGCGACGCGGGCTATCTGGACAGATTCGGCTGTCTGCACATTACCGGCCGCCTGAAAAGCCTCATCGTTACCGGCGCGGGCAAAAATGTCTATCCGGAAGAGATCGAGGCGCAGTTGAATGCCTCGCCGTTTATTCTCGAATCTATCGTCCTTGGTCTCGAACGCAAACGCGGCACCGGCGAAGAACTGTTCGCGCTGATCGTTTCCGACAAGGCTTTCCTCGATCTGGAAAAAGAGAAGGGCCGTGAGACAAATCTCACGGCCGAAATTCAAGCGGTGGTGGACGCCTACAACAAGGCCGTGCCAACCTATCGCAGCCTCCGCGGCTGGCAGTTGCGCGAGGAGGAGTTCGAAAAAACCTCCACCCGCAAAATCAAACGCTACCTATACAAATCCGCGATAGCGAACCCAAAGGAATAACTCCTTTCATCTTCGCATCTTCGTTTCTTCTTATTTTGCTTCCCTGAGGTCCTTCACCAGCCACCCCGCTGCTCCCACTACGGTCGCGCACACCCCAATTACTCCAAACAGAATATGCGGCGGAATGTACTCCGCAACGATCCCCGTGAGCGCGCAACTAATGGCGGAGAGGCCCACAACCGTCAAATGCACAAGACTGAACATCCGACCCTGCAAGGCTCCCGGCACTTCGGTTTGAATCAGCGTTGTGCGTGGGACGAGGATGAACGGAATCCCAATCGAATGCACGAACCACAAAATGAGTGTCGCGCTGAGCGTATCGGCAAACATGAACGGCACGAAGCTGATGCCGTCCCACATCAGCGCCCAGAGCAGTGTCTTGCCGCGCGGCAATCTCGCTCCGAAGCGGTGAACGAGAAAACTGCCGACAATCATTCCCGCGGCAAACGCTCCTTGAGTCGCGGCATATGCTCCGGCGCCAAGTCCAAGATGTAATCGCACGTAAAGCGGCGCGCCCACCAGCGCCGGGCCCATGATCAGCAAATTGTCCACCGCCGTCAGCCATAGCAAGCCGCGAATCAGTCCTCGCCGCTGAGCATACCGTAATCCGTCCTTCAGCAATTTCCACGGCGAGATCACCTGCGTCTCTCTACTCTGTGGCTGTGGGCGCAGCTTCAACAGAAAGAGCAACGACGCCGCATAGGTAATGGCGTCGGCAAAGAATAGTCCGGGAATTCTGACGAGCGGCAGAATCGCCGCCGCAAGCATCGGTCCCACGAAGTAAGCGAACCCGTACGACGCTTGCAGGACCGATCCCGCGTGCGTCAATTCCGAATTCTGCACCAATTGCGGCACGATCGCGTCTCGCGCCGGTACGAAAAGCGTCGTGAACAGCGCGATCGAAAACGCTGTCAGCCCGAGGCGCACGCCAGTCATATTCCCCGTCAAGTACAAGATCGGAATGAGCGCCACCAGCAACACGCGCATCGCATCGGCCGCAATCATCACGCGCTTGCGGTCGAGTTTGTCCACCAGCGCTCCGGCGAGCGGCCCCAGCAACACCGCCGGGAGATACTGCGACATTCCTACGAGTCCGGTTGCCGTGGCCGAGCCGGTCAACTCGTAGATCAGCCACATGATCGCCACTTGATGCAGCGAGTCACCGGCCGTCGAGATAAACCCGGCCGCCCATAAGGGCCACAATCCAGCGGGTAGAAAACGTGTTCTCAATTCTATCCTGTGTTCGCCGAGCCGGGTTAAGCATGTCCTGAGTCTTCGAAGGATCGCGCAACCCGGCCGGAACCCACGAAACAAATGCTCAATTCACAGAAACAAAATGAGACGATCACCATCGTCTCGTTCACTTCTCAAAATCCCGCGCGTCAGGAAGACCTCCGTCGCGGCATCGCCGAAATCCTCGGCGCTCGTCCGTTCGACATTTGGTTTCCGGTGGATGATGCCGCCGCCATCGAAGCCTTGCGCGACGCGCATGTGCTGTTCACCTGGCGCTTCACGGAGCCGATGTTCCGTGCGGCGCAAAAACTCGAATGGATTCATGTCAGCGGCGCCGGCGTAGACAGCCTGCTGTTTCCCGAATTTCAGGCCAGCCAGATCATTCTGACGAATTCGCGTGGCATTCATGGTCCGCAAATGGCCGAATGGGCGCTTGGCGGGCTGCTCTACATCTCCCAGCAATTCTCCGCCGCCGAAGCGTGGCGCCGCGATCATGACTGGAAGCAGCACAAACAAACCATGACGCGCGAGTGCTTCATTCTCCAAGGCAAGCGCGCGCTCATCGTCGGTTACGGTGCTGTAGGTCAGGCCATCGCTCAGCGTCTGCTGGCCATCGGCGTCCGCTGCGAAGGCGTCGCGACGCAGGCTCGCCCCGACGCAATCCCTGTGCATGCTCTGAGTGCGCTGCCGTCGCTCCTCGGCGAGTTCGATATTGTCGTCGTCGCCCTGCCGCTCACTGGCGATACCGAGCGCCTATTCAATCGTGATCTTTTCTCACGAATGAAACCCGGTTCCATCTTTGTCAATGTCGCTCGCGGCCGGATTACCGATGAAGCCGCTCTGGCTGAAGCTTTGCAAAACGGCCCCTTGGCCTATGCCGCGCTCGACGTCTTTGCAACAGAACCGCTGCCCGAAGATTCGCTTCTCTTCGCGCTCCCGAATCTCTTCATGACTCCGCACGTCTCCGGCAACTTCCCCGATTACTCCGCCCTCGCCAACCAATCCTTTCTCGCCAACCTCCGCCGTTACGCCGCTGGTCAGTCGCTGCTGAATATCGTGGACAAACAGCGCCGCTACTGACTTTGTTTTCCCCCTACTTCAGTAGGGGGATCAAGGGGGTTCGAGTCTTCAGTCGGGGGACTAAGGGGTGCATTCTCTGACTGGGATTTGGAGTTTGGGATTTTAGATTTGACTTACTTCAGCACGACCACCTTCTGCACCGCTCGTCCTGCGTCCCCTTCGAAGCGCGCCAGATAAATTCCCGTCGCCAGCCGGTCCGTTTCCAAGCGCGCGCGATTCGTTCCTGCGCTCCATCGCTCGCGTGGCCACGCTTTCACCTCACGTCCCAGCGCGTCGAACAACGTCAGCTTTCCGGCGCTCTCCGCAGTCAAGATTAACTGAATCGTCGCCGTTCCGTTCACCGGATTCGGATAGCTCGTGATCAGCACGGGTGACGTTGGCACGCCGTGCGGTGGATCGCCCGCGGCATCAAATATAAAGTCCGCCGCCGCTTCGGCGTTGACAATTCCCCAACCGTAATCGTTATCCGGCGTTTCGTGATTCGACGCTGTGTTCAAGATCGCCGTGCGCACCATCTGCGCCGTCCAATCCGGGTGCGCTTCCATGATCAGCGCCGCGCAGCCCGCCACGATCGGCGTGGCAAGTGACGTTCCGGAAAGCGTAAAGTAGTTGTTCGAATCCGCCTGCGCGCAGAATACGTCAGCGCCCATCGCGCAAACGTCCGGCTTGATGCGCCCATCCGCTGTCGGCCCGCGCGAGGAAAATCCAACCAGTGTCCCCTCATTTGTCACCGCGCCGACAGCCAGAATGGAATCCGCATCTGCCGGCGTGACGACAAAATGCCACGGCGATCCCCCCTCGTTTCCCGCCGCCGTCACGACCAAAATTCCGCGGCTTACCGCCACGTTCACCGCAATCGTTGTCACCGCGGTATGCCCATCCAGATCGTTCGGCGTGTACCAATCAATATAGCCAAGACTGGTTGACGTGATCCGCACTCCGAGACTGTCCGCCCATTCCAACGCGGCGACATAGTTATCTTCTTCGGGCGGAGTCTCGGTCGGGATCCACTCCGTTTTCGCTACGAGCAGATCCGCGCCATAGGCCGGCCCGATCAGCACGCTGTCCCGGAATCCCGCCATGGTCGAGAGCACCGCCGTGCCATGCAAGTCCTGCCCGACCGAATCCTGCCCCGGCTGGTCCGCAACGACCGAGTCTCCAAAGATGAAATCGTACGTCGCGACCACATGCAGACTGTCGAATACGTCGTGCAAGAGCCAGGCTCCGGTATCCAGCATGCACATCAGGATGCCCGCTCCCGAGAGTCCTCGATTGTGCAGCGCCGGTATATGGCACAATTCATTCTGCGTGAACGAGTTGCCATAATTGAGATCATCGAGCGAGCGCCGCGGCAGCGGATCCGCTGCCAACTGCAGGCGAAAGCGTTCCACCTTTTTGACGCAACCCAGCGCGCGAATCTGTTCCGCCTGATCCACCGTCGCCTCGATGCTCACGGCGTTGAGCCACTTGCTCACTCGCCGCAAGTGCGCCCCCGTCTGCTGAACCTGATCTGCGTAGTCTTGGCTCACCGGCAGATCGTATTCATCCACCAGCACGGGCATATTTAACATGCGACGGTCCAGCGCCGCCGAAGTCAGCTTCTGCGCGGCGTCATTCAACGCCTGCGAAACCTTGTTGGCAGGCACCTGCTTATCGCGAAAAAACACCCAATATCGCTGCGAATCGGTCGCCGTGGCCGGATGCAGCAGCAGCACGATAAATCCCGTCACCGCCGTGCCGATCAGCTTCTGCTTGATGTTTGCGAAGGACATCGCTCTGCTCCCGTTGCTCGAAACTTATCCTCGAAAACCCAACCCCACGCTCCACCGCGTCTCTGACGGCTTGCCCGTGGGCACTTCCCAGCCCGTTTCCACTCGCCAGCCATGATCTAATAATCCGAACGCAAGGCCCATCGTCATCCGGTACTCGCGCCCCCAGACATATCCGCCCCGGATCGCGGCGTAATTCCTGAGCTGGATTTCGCTGCCCAGATGTGACGAGTCGTTATGAAAATCATAACTCTTGCTGCGCGGCGTGCCCCGCCACTCGTACGCGAGCTGATACTCATTCGCCCGCCCGATCGAAGCGCCCGCTCGCAGTCGCCGCTCCACGAAGTCCTTCGCTCCGCCGAACATCCGCTCCACTTGCGCGCCGAACCGCATCTGCTGAATCTGCTGCATGAAGCTCAAGTCGCCGATCGTCTCCCACTTCGATTTGATCGAATCCACGCTCGAGGTTCGGTATGGGAATCGCATCGTCAATCCCAAACTCGTCTGCGCCAGTGGCCGCCAGTTTGTGCCCGTATGCGGCACGTAGTATTTTACTTTCTGCTTGTCTGTCATCCCTTGCAGCAGAAATCCGGTGGCGAACGACGCCCCGGCTTCCGTCCCCGGATTCGCCAGTGCAAACACCTCCTGCTGCGGCGTGCTGCCTGTCCCCGCCATAAAGCTGATCTCGTTCCCGATCTGCCCCACATTCATCAGCCCGGCCGGGTTCAGCAGCCCCGCCTGCGGGTCGTCCGCCACGGCCACAAACGCCCCGCCCATCCCCATCACGCGGGGGCTTTCATGCATCCGAAGAAACACCGAGTTTTGCGCCCATACCGCCTGTGCCAGCGCCAGCAAAATTAGTATCCGAATCATCGTACTTCAAGGTACGAAATCACGGCCAGAATTGCAATTGCGTCTCGCTGGGATCTTGCAATCCTTGCTCTGATGCGCTATATTGACTAACATCCCGCCCGCAGTGTCAGGAGTCGGCGAGCGGGGTCGCTTGAGGGAGAGCCGTGGCATCCCGAGCACACGACCCCGCCGCAAGAACCACTCACTAAGCATCGCCGAGCCGGGTTAAGGCCCTGCGCAACCCGGCCGGAATTTGCCAACTTTCGATCTTCAGTTTTCGATTTTCAAGTTTCCTTCCCGGAGGCCCCATGAAATATCTGCTCACTCTGCTTTTGATGCTCGCTTTGGCGGCCACTCTCCCCGCGGCGCAGGAAGCCTACACCACGCCGCAAGGACTCTTCTTCCGCGAAACACCCGGCGACTTAGGCCCGGTTCGTCGTTTGCCCCTTGACGATCCCGCCATTCTCTGGACACGCAATCTCGCCACCGGCATCTTCAATTCCACCGCGATCACGACTGGCGACTATGCCTATACCGGCTCCGGTCTCAATGTTCCGCGGGAAGCCGCCCAATACGAGATCCTCGGCAATGGCGTGCCGTTGAACACGATTCAGGGTACGGAGTGGGAGGTTGCCGCGGCTCCGCATGGCGGGCGATGGGCGGCCGTTGACCGTAACTCCGACAACAATTGCACGCTCTACTTGATGGCTGACTCCACCAATGCGTTGATGTGGTCCTATCCGCTGGGGTGGGGCGGAGTTGCCGGCGCCGACGGCATGCAGTTTTCGGAGAACGGGGAGATTCTCGTTGTCTGGTTCACGCGCGCACCACAGGCCCAACCGCGTCTGCTCGCGTGGGACCTGACGATTCCCGATACGATTCCGTTACTCGATTACGAAGCTCCCGCCGGTCAGGGGACGTACGCTCGCGCCCTCGCAATATCCGCAGACGGAAGCATTCTTGCGGCGACGGCCGATCAGTACTGTCACATCGTGGAGACCGATGGCGGCTTCGTGCGCGACGTGGTGGACTTTCAGGCGTCCAACGATGCGCTTGCGCTTTCCGCGGACGGCAATCTGCTGATGAGCGGTTTTCAAGGCGTGAAACTCTATTCGTGGGATGGGACGCACTATTCGATGCGCTGGCAGGCCGGGATGAACAATCGCTACGTCGGTCAGCTCATCATCTCGCCCGACACGAGCTACTGCGTGAGCTGTTGGTACAGCGCCCAGTACAATCGCAATTACATCCGCGTCCAGGATGTTGCCGGCGGCACAGTGCTCTGGTCCTACAATTATCGTCAGGGCACCGGCTATCAGGATCTTCCGGTGGATGCCGATGTGTCCGTGGATGGCAACTGGTTTGCCGTCGGCTCGTGGGGCGACCAAGGCTCGCAAAACGGCGAAGTGGTGGTCTTCTCTCGCTACTATCCGACGCCGTATTACGAGCTGGATATGGCCGGTTCCTGCTTCTCGTTGGATCTGAGTGCTGACGCGCACGAGCTGATCGCCGCCGGCAAACATGTCCATGCCAATCAATTCGGCAACGGCGGCGACGCGTATTGTGTGGATCTCGATCTGCCGCCTGAGGAACCAATTCCGCATGTGGATTCTTTGATCACGTTCGAAGACGTGATTTGCTTCTGTCAGGACACCGTAACGATCCCTGCCCGGTTATGGAATTCAGGGTACTTGGCATATCAGGTGGATGGATTGATCATCACCGAAGTGCCGGACGACGGCGGCCACTTTGAATTCGACAGTTCTCTTTTCCCGATTTCCGTTCAGCCCGGTGACACGGTCGAGCTTGCACTTCGATACAGCCATTGTCTCATGGGCTTTCAAATCAACGCTGGTCCTTATTGGCTCGATTGGGTGATTGGCACGGACACTCTTCGATCTGAAATCCCTTTCTTGTTCGTAGAATTATGTTCCGATGCCGACGACAAACTCATCCCTCTTCCCTCATCCTTCATCCTTTCGTCGTACCCGAATCCGTTCAACAACACGACAGAGATTTCCTTCTCTTTGCCAGCCCCAAGCATCGTCCGTCTGTCAACAACCGACATCCTCGGCCGCGAGGTGGAGGAGTTACAATCTGGCGCACTGTCCGCCGGAAACCACCGTCTGTCATGGAACGCCAATGATCTCCCGTCCGGCGTCTATTTTGCCCGTATCGAGTCTCGTTTCGGCGTGAAATCCAGCAAGTTGTTATTGCTGAAATAGTGGCAAGGGCTTCGGATGAGCTGTTGCTCGACCTTTCTTAGGACTGAAGAGTTCTGGAAGGGTTTGTCAAGAGATCACCGGGGGGCGTTTGCGGGCTGTGCAAAATGAGGTGATTTGAGGATTTCTGATTCCGCCGCAGAATACACTAATCACGCTGACCTTCCGCTTTGATATAGCATTCTTTGTTCCGATGCCTCTCCTCGTTGAGAGCCGTCCTGTCTTTATAAACTCTTGTAAATATAGTTCTTAATATGTGCTTTGTGTGAGGCTGCGACCAATCAGCAACCAAAAAGCCCAAGGTGGGACTTGACAAAGGGAAACGAACCCCTTATATTAAGCCTCGCTAAAGACAAATCGCTGGGTCACCAGCAAAAAGCCGCTCGGCGGTAAGACTTTTTGTCGCCGATGTGTCTTTTTTGTTCTTTGAAAAAAGGAAAAGATGTGCGTGACTGACGGAACCCGATCCCTTCGGGTGAGGTCAGGGTCCTTGAATCAAATTTTTTTATCAGACTCAGAAGTTTTTTTACAACGGAGAGTTTGATCCTGGCTCAGGACGAACGCTGGCGGCGTGCTTAACACATGCAAGTCGAACGGGACCAGTAGCAATATTGGTTCAGTGGCGAACGGGTGAGTAACACGTGACTAATCTGCCCCGGACTGGGGGATAACGTCGGGAAACTGACGCTAATACCGCATATTGAGCGCGGGTCGCATGACCTGCGCTTGAAAGATTTATCGGTCCGGGATGAGGTCGCGCCCCATTAGCTTGTTGGCGAGGTAACGGCTCACCAAGGCGACGATGGGTAGCTGGTCTGAGAGGATGATCAGCCACACTGGGACTGAGATACGGCCCAGA
>CAYORN010000004.1:0-359021 GCA_964406405.1 uncultured Alphaproteobacteria bacterium
TTGTCAGGGGCTCTAAGTCTGGCGGAGAGACGGGGATTCGAACCCCGGATACCGGTTGTGCCAGTATGCACGCCTTCCAAGGGTTGCAAAGTACGGTATTTTCAGGTCAAACGCGATGACATCAGGCCAGTTCTCGGGCGATTTGTCGTGCGGAGGCGTGTGAGTTAGAGCATCCAGATCGGACCAAGGGGGCTTGTTAATCGGCTTATGAGAGTCCGCTACGGCAATTGCTCGCCAAATGCGAATTAGCCTCGCAGAATCGGGGTAGGGAAGAGGCTGTTTTCGCGAGGCGGTTACTGATCAGACGATGGCGATTGACAAAAAGGCTCCCCATTGCTGAGGAGCCGTTCGCTTGTCGAAATCAGCCGCTGTTCGAGGTGTGTTGATCTATGAGACTTGAATGCCCAAGGCGGGATTGTATTCATCGGCGCATGATCTCGCTTCCAGTATTCTGATGACGGCCTTTTGTTGGTTGCGTTGTGATGGAGCCGTTGCCGGGCATGTGAATGGCGGCGGGAGCGCTGCCCGCGCTGGAGGTCACATTGTAGAAGTACTTCGAGGCCGGCAAGGACACGGCCCCCACGTCCGTGAATGTGTTCGTCGCGCTCGTGCCCAGCAGATTTAGCGGACCGGGCGTGAACGTGGGTGTCACGTCGCGATAGATCGTGTAGAGCATAGCACCGTTGATTGCGCCCCAATCGAGCTTCATGTTCGTTGACGCGGGTTGACGCCGGATTACCAAGTCCTGAATCGGGCTTAAGGGCGAAGCCGCAAACGAGGGTGTAAGAAAACCTGCCGAGAGCACGAAGTTCGCACTGGAGGAGATGCCGATGGGCGTGGGCTGGCCGAAGGCGCTGTACAACCGGAAGTCAGCCGAGGTACTCGCTGCTCCGCCCGCATCCAAGACGCTCTTGGTGATGCGGAAGTTTTCGCTCTGTTGCGGTTGAGCAAAGAGTGCAGAACCGCACAATAGTGCGCAGATGAGGATGAACAGAACACGTTTCATCTTACTTCCCCTCCTTCATGGTCTTTTGTTCAGCAGCTTCGAGCGTCTGCACCCGAGCGCGCAGAGCAGTGTTCTCCACTTCCACGGCTTCGAGTCGCTTCGCCAACTCCTGAATGGCCGCCAGCGCGATGCCGTCGGGGTCAATCGTGGAAATGCCGAGGCTGTCCTCGCCGAGATGGAACGCGCTCCAGAAATCCTGCGCCATCGGACCGATGTGCTCGATGGATGGGTCTTGCGACTTGTAGCTCCATTGCTTGATCGGAAGCTGAGCCACTCTGTTGAGCACATCCTTCGTATCCACGAGCCGGAGGTTGCGCTTCAGGGTGGAATCGGAAACGGCCACCCATGCGCCTGCGCCTGCCGCCAAAGTCACACCAGAGGTGAGAGTGGAATTGGAGTAGATTTGTGTCCCACCCGAGGCTCTCACGCGGAACTGATTGTTGGCCATGGAGGAGAATAAGGTGTTGGTCGAATCGGCCCACACGAACGAGCCTACATTATCCGCGTTGGCGTTACGTCCGGCGGCAAATGCATAGCGCGCGCTGGCGGTGTTGTTGTATCCGCCTGGAACAACAGCGCAGAAATCCGATGCGACGTTGCTGTAGCCGCCGCCCACCGTAGCACGGTCACCGCTGGCATCGTTGATGTGGCCGCCGCCCACGGTAGCATAGTTGCCGCTGGCAGTATTTTTTGCCCCCCCACCAATAGCCGAATAATCGCCTGTGGCAGAATTGCTGTCAGCAAGTGAGGCCCCACCGCCGCCGGCGACGACCGCGTAATCTCCTCGGGCATGATTGAACCGGCCGCCGCCCACCGTGGCGTGGTCGCCGCTGGCAGTGTTTGAAGCGCCGCCGCCCACGGTGGCATAATCGGTGGCAGTGTTGTTTTCGCCGCCGCCGACTGTCGCCGATGCACCGCTGGCATTATTGGTTTTGCCGCCACCGATCGTCGCCCAAGTGTTGCTGGCGATGTTTCTTGACCCGCCGCCAATCGTTGACTTGTCTCCTGTCGCTGAATTTGAGTCAGCCAAGGCTGGACCACCGCCACCAGCTACTACCGAGTATTGGCCACGTGCTGCATTGTGCGATCCTCCACTCACCGTGGCTGCAGATCCGCCGGCAGTGTTGCCGTCTCCTCCTCCCACGGTGGCCCTATCTGAACTAGCATTGTTGTTTTGGCCGCCGCCGACCGTGGCGAAGCCTGCGGTGGCAGCATTGTTACCTCCACCACATGAAACGGCAAAGGGGGCAGAGGCGGTGTTGTAACTCCCGCCACCCACCGTGGCATACATACTTGCCGTGTTTGAAATGCCGCCGCCCACTGTAGCCCATGAGCCGCTGGCGGCATTTGATTCGCCGCCGCCCACTGTGGCAGCGCGGCTGGCAGTGTTTCCGCTGCCGCCGCTTACCGTGGCATGGTAGTCGCTGGCGGTGTTGCCAACGCCGCCGCCCACCGTGGCTGTCCAGGCGGTGGCAGTGTTTGAGGAGCCGCCCCCCACCGTGGCAGCTTGGCCGCTGGCCACATTCGCGCCGCCGCCACCCACCGTGGCATACCAGTAACTGGCAGTGTTATCAAAGCCGCCGCCGACCGTGGAATAGTCGCCGGATGCCGTATCGTACGCTCCTGCCACGAAAGCATTGAGCCCGGGATTTGAATTGTATTGGCCGATATTCGCCTTGTCCGCAATGGTCACAGCACTTGTGATGGCACCGCCACTGGCGCCATCTACGGTTCCCACGCGATAGGAATAGCCAACCGAGACAACGCGCGAGCGGGGTGTCATCTCGGAGTTGTTGCCGACTGTAATGCCCAGCCAGACTTGCGCATTATTGAAAACAGCATCACCAAGAGTGGTTATCTGTCCGAGCCGAACATTGAAGAGGCCATCAGTAATCGTCACGGATGGACGCGCTTCCGTCCACAGCAGACTTCCCGCCGTGGAATCGGTGTAGATTTTGAAGGTCATGGCTACGGTGGTGTCCAACGGACTCCCGTCCGTGGCGGTGAGGAAGCCCTGATAGTTAACCTGCTGCGGGACGGCGAACGCAATCGAAACCGTCATGACAAAGAGAATCAAATTGAGAATGTGGCGTTGCATGGGGAATCTCCATTTTCGGTTACTGTGAGAAATATTGGCGTTGTAATTATAATTAGAGCATTCAGAACCGTTTGCCGGCTCACGGCGGAAACGGTTTATTTTTGGGAAGTATTTCACATTCTGAAGGAAGGATTTTGTTGCGTTGCCTGTCGGGTGTGTTGCCAAAATATCTGGCGCCAAGGAAAACTACGCCACGAATAATTTCGGCAAGACGGATCCCGGCGAAGCACACACAGCATGCCTCACCTTCAGAATGAACTCGTACGTGTCGCGCCTGAATGACGCCCTATCTGTTTGCAATCACTCGATAGAACAGTTTGTCCTGTACCGAATACGACGTGGTGATTGTGGTGTCCGGCGTCGTGGTCAGGAGACTGAATCCACTGTCGGGAGTGTTCGAGCGTTGCACATCATAACTGGTGGCGAAGCCCACCGGATTCCAATAGAGCCGTAATTGCGCACCGTCCACTCGCATGACCAGCACCGGTGGCGAAAGCGTGATCACCAACACGGTTTGCACTCCCGACCACGGCCCTGGCCCACAAGTGTTTTCACCCCTTACGCGCCAGTACCATATGCCGAGCGGCGCGCTCAGGATTTGGTTGTAGCACAGCGCGGCGGTGTTGGCCGCAACGGGGGAGCCGAACTGCGCGTCGTCATCCCACTGGATGCGATACGTGGAGGCGTTGGCTACGGCAAGCCAGCAATACTGCTGTACGATGCCGCTCAGCACAACGGCGCCATTTCCGGGATTGCCCAGAGCGGGAGCTTGAGTGACGGTGGGGAGTAAAAGCCCCTGATCGGGCAGCGAGGCAGGTCCAGTACCACAGGTATTCCATCCGGAGACGGTGTAACTGTACGTTCCGGTTGGAGGTGTGTCCGTGCACGTCAGAATATTCGCACCGACGGAGCACACTTGCTGGCCATTGCGATAAACGTAATATCCGTTCTCTCCCGCCACATCATTCCAGGTGATGACGATGTTGTTGCAACTGTTGTCCGTGGCGGCGACGCCGGTGACCTGCGGAGGCGGGGCAAGACGGGTGCCATTGTCGGAAAGAGATTGAAATCCATTGCCGCAGGAGTTATAGGCGTAGACGATGTAAGCATAGGTCCCCGGAGCGGGCGTATCAACACCGTTCGTTATGTTGGCATCCACGGTGTCGACAATGCCGCCGTTGCGGCAGACGTAGTACCCGTCCTCGTTGCTGACATCATTCCAGGTAATGACGACGTTGTTGCAGTGGTCATCGGTGGCGGTGACGCCGGTGACTTGCGGCGGCAGACAGCAGCTCGGATTGGCGCACGCAGGACCAAGGTCCGTTACCTGTAGGCCATAGTTACCGGTAGCAGTCCCGTAGCCATGCACGAGAATCAAGTACTCCTCGCCAAGCCGAGAGCACCAGCCGACCTGCGAGACCAATGGGTTAAAGCAGTTGCTATTGTCGTTTTCGGCCGCGCAGACGAGAGCCGAACAGCCGCAGGTAAAGACGGAGATTCTGCTATTGTAATTCGTCTCGTTGAGGCACAGGGTCGCCATCAGACTGTCGCCGGTTCCGATGACTTTGTGCCACACGCCAGGCGCCGTTGCCGGCGAGGAACATGCCGGAATTTCATCTAATGTGGCGCAGACAGTAGATCCAACATTCAAGTGATTTACCCCGACGACGATGGCATTCGCACACTGATCGTTGGATGGTGGGCCTGTTGTGCCAACAACACGGATGCAGAAATCCCCTGCCGGAACAATCGCTACTGGCAGCCAGTACTGACCCGGGGAGAGGCCACCCCAGTGGAATGTAAACCGTGCATCAGCGCAAGTCGTTTGGTCAAACTCCAGCATGGTGTAATTTGTACCACAACATGATCCCGGGAAGAGACGGTTAAGAACCGAGCCATAAACAGGAGTCCCACAATACTGGACAGAGATATCCATGCACTGACTCAAGCTAAAGGTGTACCAAACTTCCGTCATTTCTATGGGAGTCTGCGCGCAATCGCGTGTTGAGCCCAGGGTCGTGCCACATGTGGGTGTCGCCGCATTCACCGTAAGCGGAATCGCATTAGCGCAGTTGTCATTGAGGGGAGCGCAAGGCCTCCAGTTGATCTGAACCCGATAATCGCGGGGGAATGGCACACCCTCGTAGTTCTGCGGAGCGATGACGAGTGCGTACGTACCCGGGTTCAGGCAGGCCGTTCTCATGTCCATGCTCATGCATTCGGACGGATTCATGTAGGACATAGCTACCGTGCAGTTGCTTGTGTCCACGATGCTGACGAATAACGGGCACTCGGCGCCCCATGCGATCAGCTCGACGGTGTCGCGCTCCGCCAGAGTAAACAGGTACCAATCAGTATCGCGGTAAACGAAGCCGCCATACCTGTAAGTAAAGACATGGCCGAATATGGTTTGGCCGTTCTGTACGGAGCTGAATTGGTGGGGAGTGGAATTGCAACCACCGTCAGGGTCAGTTTGCCAGAAGGTAGGATTGGAGCAATCCTCTGCGACCTCGATGACGTCCCCCGGTGTAGCCGTGACATCGCAGTTCGGGCACATTACGGCCTCGAGCACGTAATCCCCGCACGCGCCGCCGTAGCCGTCCACCACGACGTAGTACGTGTTCCCGGCATAGAGTTGAAGGCACTCGAGGTACGAGCGAAACGAAGCGGAGGCGCAGGGGCAGATCGAAGCATCGTCGCTGCAGGCGATGGGTGTCCCACTGCAGGAGTTCTGATAAACGTACAGCTTGGTGTCATAGCTCGAACGACACAAGCTGAAGCTTACCTGCTGATCGGTCGAGGGACTGTAGAAGTAAACCACGTCACTTGAGGTACTGCTCCACGAGCAGGCATAGTCGTAATCGTTGGCGTAGCTGCATGTACTGCCCGTCCCTCTAAACGGCAGAGACATGAAAATTGGGTTCGTGCAGTTGTCGCCTTGTGGCGCCTGGCGGCTGACGTTGAGGGTATAGTTGCCCGAATAAGAAGCGTATCCATCGACCAGAATGTAATAAGTAGTACCGGCGTTCAGATAGGGACTGACCTGCGATCCCGTGCCGCAGTAATCGTCGTTGCAAGCCAGCGATGTACTGCCCGGACAAGAACCGCCATATCTAACATCAAGCATCGTGTCATAACCGCTGCCGCAGAGCGAAACATCATAAGTACCGGAGACCGTTGGTGTGAAGGTGTACACTGCATCAGCCGCAGAAGGTCCACCACACGCAGGAATGTACTCGTTGCCCATGCCAGATGTGTTTTGAGAGTCTGTGAAGGGGACGGCTGAAATGGTGAGGCCCGGACAAACGTCAGGCCCGGAAGGTGGCGGCGGACCAGTGACAGTGAGTGTGTAGTTGCCGGAGTTGCTGCCATAACCGTCTACGATGATATAGTACGTTGTACCGGCATAGAGCGGCATGATGGTGATCTCGGATTGCAGACCACAGAAGTCGTCGTTGCAAAGTACAACCGTGCTGCCCGGACATCCTCCGCCATAGCGAAGTTCCAGCTCGGTATCAAAGCCGCTGCCGCAGAGCGAAACGGTGTGAGTTCCCGATACGACCGGCGTGTATTGATAAACAACGTCGGACGCGGAACTGTTGCCGCAGCTCGGAGTGAAGTCATTCGACATCCCAGCCGTGGTTCCTGCATCGGAGTACGGAATGCCGGGAATCACAAGCGCGGGACAGTAGTCGGAGCCTTGGTCGAGCGGGTTGCCCGGCTCGCGCGGCCCGCGAATCTGTGCCAGCACTTGCAGAATCTGTCCGTCAATAACTTTCAGATTCTCACCGCGCAGTTCCATTTCCTTGCGCTGCCGAACCAGTTCGTTCAGCTCGTCTTGATGAGGATTCGGGGCCGTAAACTGCGGCGACGCGCCGGGGGCAATCGCTGAGAGCATCTGCGAGTTTGAAGCACGTGCGTTGTTCAACACAGGAGACGGAGCGGTCGGAACGAGTTCGCTGGCGGACGTTGCCGGAATCGCTTTCGCCGGTTTAGCGGAATCAGGGGCGGGTTTTTGATCGGCGACGGACATCAAACATACGAGACCGAGAGCAGCAAACAAGAGAAAGAGCTTCTTCACGTGATACTCCGGTTACATGATAAAATGTTCACAAGAGACGCATAAAAGAAAAGCGGGCACACGGCCCGCTTGCTACTCAACGCTGATATATCTGACCCAGCCGGGTCTGACAATGTGCTGGCCTTAAATAAACAGCCCAATTTTGGCAAAGTCAAGAACCATCATGATTCGCTTCAACTTTTCATGATTCTCTAAGACTCTATGAGCATTCAACCTAAACCTAATGATCCCCGCAAGCAACGCCTGTAAGAGAAATTGCCTCGCGAAACTCTCTCCCTTTGGACATTCGTGGCCCGCATCCGGGTAAGATGATCTCGATCAGATCACTGCAGGTCTTGCCCGCTGGCATGTTTCCTATCGGCTCGCCGATGGAGCGCAAGTTGCCACGGAAACCCGCTCCCACGCGTGCCATACACCACCACCTTCGCTATGATGGTGATGAAGGGCGACAACCAGTGCTGATTGCAAGTTCTCAGCTTGACGCTGCGCGGCATCTCGATGCCCTTTGGCCTTCGTCATTTTTGCCATGAGGGTGATGAAGGTGAGCCTTCAAGTCAGATGCTCCGTAGTTGAGTCACATCTGGGTCACGCAAGTGAGTGCAAGTGCCACCAAGTGACGACAAGTGACGGCCAATGTCGTGACCTGTGTCACGGGCCTTGGGGTGCGGAAGAGCTTGATTTCGCGGGGGTGTTACTGTCTGGGCGAGGCTGACGAGAAACAGGCTCCCCATTGCGGAGGAGCCGGCTGAACTTCCGTCATCGAGGACTACTTCAAGAGCATGAGTTTCTTATTCTGCAAGAACTCTTCTGCATCCAGCCGCACGAAGTAAATTCCCGATGCCAGCCTGCTCCCGTCAAACGTCAGGCGATGAGTTCCGGCTTCAACAAAGCCATCTCTCAGCACGGCCACTTCACGCCCCAGCAGATCAAACACGCGCAGGGAGACATGCCCCGCTCTGGGAAGATCGTAAGCAATCATCGTCGAAGCGTTGAACGGATTCGGGTAGTTCTGGTAGAGCGCGTAGTCCTCGATTAAGGCAGGAGTGGGCATCAACGCCGTCGTTTCGACTGTGACGCAGGCGCACCCTTCATTGTCCGTCAGGTTGGTAACCCGTAGGATCCACGTCGAGTCGGAGACCCAGAACGATTGCTGGTGGAACGCTCCCACCGGAGGACAACCATCGTCTCCGCAGAAACTCGCGCAATCCAGGCTGACCGTGAACAACGGCTCCCCGCCTTCATTGCTGTAGAAAAACACCTCCCGGGTTCCGCCCGGCGTCAGATGCAGACACGTGGATATTTCTGGCGTAATGACGATTTCCGCCAACTCGCAGGGCGCTTCGCTGAGGTAGTGATCATACAATGTGTCCAGACTTTCATCAGCCGAACGGGTTCGACGCGGCAACGCCGGAATTGCCGCCGCTCCCTGCTCTGTCTCCGGACCGGAATACGACCAGCGGGCTGAATCCAACAGCAGGCATTTGGCGGCAATGATGCTGTCGAGTAGAACTCTGTGGTGCGCGTACGGCTGATGCTCAAGCCACGAGCCGGATCCCGAGAACCCTGCGGCGACCGCGGCAGCACGCAAGGCAGCGCGCAGCGAATCCACCACCTGTCGCTCGCCCCAAGCCATCAAGCCCACATCGCCGTATCTCACTCGCCCACTGTAGCCCTGTGGATGCGGGCTGCTGGAATGGATAATCCCGCCGAACGTGTCGGTGACCGAATGAATCGTGTCATTGGGAGCCAGCGACGACCAACAGGACACAACCTGAACCAGAACCACAGAGTCCGGCTTGGCCATCAGCCGGTAAGGCTGATAGTCGGTGAGTCCGGTTCCGCCGCCTTCGCTACCCTGCGGAGCAAAACCGGAGTGGTTATTGCCGTTGATCAGAATGCCGCCGCCGGCAATCAGCTCGCCGCCTTCCAGCTCGGTTCGGATGCCGTGGGCGATGACAATGAACGTATCACCGCTATGCGTCGTGCACCAGATGCTGTTGATGTCTCCGCCGACCGCCAGCGTGTCGCCCGGTCGAGCGATCTCATGATAGTAGCCCTCCATGAACGAAGCGATGCCGCTGTTCGACTCTTCTGATATCCAGACTACCTTGCGGGCGTGACCCGGGTTGGCTGAAATCATCATGATCAGTACGAGTGCTGTTATCAATCCCGCACATGTGAGACGTCTCATGTTGGTCTCCTTCACAGTAAAAGGCAGCTGGCATAGGAGTTGAAACCACGCGCCTCAGCTTCCGGTGCAGTGCACGCGCAAAAAAGGCGAGGCTTCCTGCCCCTGCGGGAAACCTCGTTGCAAAGTATGGACCTTTAGTGAAACTGCCCCGGTCACACCGTGCACAGGCGCGGCTGGAGTGTACCCCAAAAACTGGACAGTCAGAAGTGTAGCGTTAGATGGGGTGTTTGGGGTTGTTTTAGTTTAAGTTCGAAGGCGACCGGGGATAGATATCCGAGAGCCGAGTGCAAGCGTTTCCGGTTGTAAACTTGGTCAATGAAGTAGGGCAGCCGCGCCTGTGCCTCTTCGAATGTTTTGTATGCCTTCGGCCTCGTTTTCTCGCTATGATGGTGATGAAGGTAGCTACTCATGCGAATGGTTCGTATGCCATGCATGCCACTATGCGGCCACATATTCAATCCCCGGAATCGTTTTATTCTCTTGCACAGCGATGCGGTGCTTGCTGGTGCAGGTGCTGTTGTCGCCCTCTTGCTCAATGACGCTGGCGGAAAGCACTCGGCACTAAACTATATCTCTCAAACCAGGCGCCAAGGGAACAAGTGCCAACTACGGAGTTCTGGAACAACGGAATCCGATGAAGTTGTTGCGATTCGCCGGATTGTTGTCGATGCGAGAGGCGCACCGGCTGTTGGAACTATTATTGCTCCACGCGCCACCCCGTATAACACGGGTGGAGCCGCGAGGATTATCAATCCATGCGCTGCCGTCAGTAGGAGCGCCATTATAGCTTTCGTGCCAGTCATCTTCGCACCATTCGTCAACATTCCCGCACATGTCATAGCAACCCGCCGGACTGATGCCATATGGGTAGGTGCCGACCGGTGAAGTATCAACGTAGCCATCGGCTATGTTGTTGTAGATATTGGCATTGGTCGGAACCCACGTGTCTCCCCACGGCCATTGGCGATTGTCTGCATTTCCTTTCGCCGCGCGTTCCCGTTCCGCTTCGGTCGGCAGACGCTTCCCCGCCCAAGTGGCATAGGCACGGGCATCATCCCAAGACACCATCACCACCGGATAGTTCGCATATGCAGGATTCGTGAAGTAATTGGGAGGAATGCCCTCGAAACCGGGATCGTCAGGATAAGCCCGTGCTGTCGCATCACAGAACAGCTTATACTGGGCGTTGGTCACCTCGTACTTGTCAATATAGAACGCCGGAACGTTCACCGTGTGGATGGGTAGCCCATAGGGCCACCAGTAATCAGCTCCCATGTCGTACGGCCCCGCCGGAACCAGAACCATGCCTGCGAAATCTGCTGTGGAGAACGACCAAACAGGTCCCGATGTCGAATGATCGTGGTTATCATGTGCCACGATTTGCCAGTAGTAGGTCGTGCTGTCTGCCAACGTTTCCAGACTGTAGGTAGTTTCAGATTGAACCGGACTTACCAATGGCGGCGTGCTTGATGTGCCAAAGTAAACATCGTAGGTCAACAGGTCACTATCGGGATCACTGCAGCTCCACGTGAGATTCACGTCGATAGATTGGTCCGTTGCCTGATTCGCAGGTACAGGATTTGACGGCAGATTCGGCGCGCTGTTGTCTGTTGGTTCCGCTGTGTCATCACTCTTGTCGCAACCATTGAGAAGCACCAGCAGGGTGATGCTTACGGCGATGCAAAACTTTCTTGGGCAACTCATGATGTGATCCCTATAATTGTGGATTGTCGAGTTCACAGAGATGATTGTGCCTGCGCCACCTCGTCGTCATCTTCGCTATGATGGTGATGAAGGCGGCTTACGCATGCAAAGAACCACCAGAGGTGCTCTTCGCGACGCAAGGCCAACTTTGCCGAAGATATTGATGGGAAACAGGCATGGCCTGTTAGCGGCGCTCTTTCCGATGCATCCTCCGGCGCTTCCAACAGTTCAAGACTTGCGAGCCTTGCTTGCGCTTGTGTAGAACGGAACGGTTGTGCTCTGACAGCGCAAGAGCGAATTGGGTCAAGAATTGAGGGAGACTTACTTAAACACAATGATGCACACGGGAATGGCAAACATAAGCCCTAATGCGAGAATCGGCAACATGGCTCCGAGGCTTCTTACAAACGCAACTTGTACATCTCCATCTGCTGCGAGTGATCGTGAATACAACCATTTGGCTATGTACCATGATGAACAAGCCCACAGGATCGCGGCGACAACATCAATGATCAAATGTTGCTTCACAAACAACGTCGAGATGGAGATCAGTACTGCCATTACAGCAATTGCGATCTCAAGGGATTTTCCTAAGCCTTGTCGCCAACACATGAAACACATGAGCCAACTGGCAATAACATGCATGCTGGGAAGCTTGTTCGCACTCGGGCTGAAATCATGTGCATAAATGACTGCCAGCACTCGTTCTGATAGTGTCGTGCCAAGAATCGGATGCGGAAGAGAAACAGGAAGTAGGAAGTAACATGCAAACGCTGTCATATTGGCTATCAGGAATGCAACCGTACCCAAGGCAAAGCGGGACCAGTTCTTGGTCACGATCAGCGGCACAACAGGCATCACATAAGCCAACATGTAGATCCACACAAACGCTGGGACCAGCGGTATCTGCTTGTCAAGAGCGGTTGCAAAATCTCGTGCAGGAAATCCGGAAGCTAGATTACCTACGACTAAGAAGCACAATGTCCAGACGACATATGTGATCAACCACGTGGAAGAAAAGAACACTCTATGAGAGGTCATCGGTGCTCATGAAATGGTGTGTGTGCGAACGTCAGATTGACAACGTCACATGACTACATGGTATCGCGCGCCCCAAATTCTGCTTAATGACCTGGTGTTAACGTCCTGAATAGGGGGCAGCAGGCGCGGCTGCTTCACACGTGGGTGCCATTGTCATTCTTTTGCGCCACGACGATGCGCAAAGCGCGAGCCGGGATTCCCGCATAATTCGCAGATGCTTTCATCTTCGATATGACGGCAATGACAAGCGCACTTCATCGTCAGAAACAGTGCTTCAGAAGCTGCTCCACCCCCTCCGGCGTAACCGTATCGTTCGCCATGTCGAACACAGGCCATACAGCTTTATGTCGAGAATGGGCGTGCCGTGAATAGCGTCGAGTCCTTGTACTTGAAGTGTCCTCTCCATAACTGACAGTAGGTGAACTGCTGTTATTCCGATAGGATTGAGGCGGTGCTTGGCACGCTGCGCAAAGATTCCTGGTAATGGCATGTCATCACGGTCCCGCGGACGACAAATGATATGCTTACCTGAATCAAACTCCGCTTCGTGCATCCAATAGACTACCAGAATGTGGGACAAAGCCTCAAGACCACGTAACCCTGAAGCTAACTCGGGGGCAATTTCGATCAGGGCTACAACGCTACCCCAGCCGTTGTCCCTGCTTTCTGCTACTGCCGACTTCACTTTGCCGATGGGTCTCATTTCCATGGCAACTCACTTGCCCCCAAGGAGATGAGTCACGGTCATCCGTCTTGGTCCCAACGCAACGACATTCACCACGTACGCAATTATTGACCGAGAATGATTGGTAATCCGTTCTTGCCAGATCCAATAATTACAGTCTTTGCGTTTTGAGACTTTGCAATATCCATTGTAGCCTCAATACCCTTCCAGGCAAGTAATTTGTCGCTAATGCTTTCAGATATGATCTTCTGGAAGTCCTTGATCCCTTGGGCTTCGATTCGTTTTCGCTCAGCTTCTTGCTTTTCTTTTTGCAGAACAAACTCCATTTTCTGGGCTTCTTGTTCAGCCGTTGCCTTAGCATTAATTGCCTCAGATACGCTTGCAGGCAACTTCAAACTGCGCATCGGAGTTTCTTCAATCGTGATACCACGAGGACCGACAACCGTCGCCAAATCAGTTTTCAACTTACCGGCGAGAATGGTACGGTCAGCAGTATAAAGAGCTTTTGCCTCTGATGTCGTCGTGATATCACGTGTTACTGAACGAAAATTGGGTTCTAGGAGAACCAATGGATCACCGTTCTGTACGGTTTGCATCATGACTGGCCACGCTTCTTTTGTGACATGGAAGAAGCAAGATACTTCAAGTTCACACGACAGACCTTCTTTGGATGGCGTGATCATTGTTTCTTTGATCTCTTGGGTGCGTGTCGGCTTATAGATTACATCAGCAAACGGGTTCACGAAATTGATTCCGGGATCAAGTGCAATTGGCTGGATCACACCGAACAAGTCAACAACACCACAACTGCCATTAGGAACGGTACGCACCATACTGAAAAGTGCGAAGATTGCTGCGAGAGCAATAATAATACCTTTCCCCCAACTGGGAACTGCATTGGACTCCCATTTTACGAAAAACGAAACGACAAATAGTGCAAGAAGCGACATCGTTAGATAGATCATCGTTGTTACCTTTCTAAGGTTGTTTGGGTTTGCTGTTTTGTGTGGCAGAGGGGATTCGAACTCCCGAATTCACCACATATTGTACGTCGTCAGCCAAATGGCACACTTTCCTGGGTGACATAATTGACCAATAGAAGAGCACCTTAGGGACAGAGCCCGCTGTCTCGAATACTCATAATCCAGCGTCGTGGCACCATCACCGCGTCCGCTATCATCTTCGCTTGATGGTGATGAAGGCAGCAGCCGAGGACAGGTTGAGCAGTGGTTACGCACCGCTTCCGGCGACGCCGTTATCTTCGCTATGATGGTGATGAAGGAACGCAGACGGAGACGGACTGACCAGTGCTGACGCTCCGATTCCGGCTATCGCCGTCATCTTCGCCATGATCGTGATGAAGGTGGTGCCCGGAAATCATATTACCAACCAGAGTACTCTGTTTCCGCTTGCTGAATCGACGGGCAATAGATAGGCGGCAGCGACAGGCCACTCTCCGAAGTTGTTTCGTATCAAGATAGTAAAACGTCGATCCGGAATCAACGGTTGCTCCGGCCGAATTTTGACGCAAGGCGGCGACAAAACGCGAGCGAAAAACTCGCGTCCGAGTGCCAGTGCACGAAATGCACGCGTAACATAAACAAACCATTAGAGACTGCCGTATACTGTGCTGAAGCACCAGTGTGCTGTTCTCGTCCTGTTCGCTAATGACACTCCGCATCTCCGTCGCCTTCGACCAAACAAAAACCCTTGTTAAACAATAGTTTAACAAGGGTTAAAAGGTGGAGACGGCGGGAATCGGACCCGCGGCACTCTTCTCTCCAAAGAGCATTAAATCAAACAATCACAGCACTGTAGCACATCGCGGAGAACACACTCAACTAGTGGACTGACTCATCTACAGTGATGGGTAGAGGCTGCGCAGTTTGATGCGGGCGTCTTTGGTCGTAAACTGCCAGTTGATTTTCGCAATGCGACCGTTGCGTGCCGTTTCCCAAGCGGTGACTTCGCGACGCAACCGCTCGCTGCTGGCGAGACGGCGCTTGAGACACTGTTTCGTCAGGATGCCCAACTCGATCTCCGCGATGTTCAGCCAACTGCCATGCTTGGGCGTGTAGTGGATTTCCAGGCGATCCGTCAGTCGTTTCGCTTCCGCCGGCGGGAAGGTCGCATAGAAGGACGCGGGGGGGTGCGTGTTCAGATTGTCCATGATCAGGACGATCCGTTCGGCATCGCGATACATCGTGTTCATCAGCTCTCGCATCGTCAGCGCCCAGCCCTGCTTCGTGCGCTGTTCAGTCACCTGCACATAACGCCTTCCCGTCAGCGGATCGCTGAACAGGAAGAGATTGGCCACCCCTTTGCGCACGTACTCGGCATCGTAGCGCGCCGCCTGTCCCGGCACCATCGGGAGCGGATGACGGATCTCGCCTAACAGTTGCTTGCTGGTCTCATCCATACAGATCAGCGGACGCTGGGGATCATACGGCCGCTGGTAAACATCCAAAACGTCTTCCATGTGGAAGACATAGTCCGGATCCGCCTTGGTGGGGATCACCCACATCTCTTGAAGCCACGGCTTCAACGCATTTTTTTTAGCGTGCGCCGCACCGTTTCGCGCGCGACGTGGGGGCAGTATTCGAGGACGACCATCTGCTGAGCCAGCAGCCGCACCGACCACTGCGCGTGGCCTTCCGGCGGCTCGCTGCAGGCCAAAGCAATCAGATGCGCCTCGGCATTGCCATCCAACACGCGTTCATACTGACGTGTGGTCGGCCGGCGTTCCAGAGCCGCCTCCCAGCCGTCTTCGACGAAGCGTTGGCGCACCCGCTCAATCGTGGAGATCGCCACGCCCAGCGCGTCGTGGATCTCGGGATCGCTGCGCGAGAGGCCATCAGGACTGGTATCCGCCTGCAACAGAATGCGGGCATGGGCCTGCTTGCGAGCGGATGACTTCCCTTTGCGCGTCAGCTCAAGTAACTGTTTGCGCTCCGCTTGCGAAAGCACCACACGGTACTTCTTGCGCATGACTTCCTCCGGTTATGCTGTCAGCAATCTCCCGGAGTATAACATGGCTCAAAAAACAACTCGAATCAAGTAGGTCGCTCCACTAGGCGCAGGCAAAAGCATTTTATGCGTTTGGCGTACTAAATCGCTATTCAAGCCGTCGTCGGGTACGTGGCGCTTGCGCGTTGAAACAGCAATGCAGATGAGACAAACAGCGCGACGAAGAACGCATTTAAGATGAAGACACCCACTACACCAGGGGGTTCTTCCACGGTGATAACCGGCTTCCAGATAATCAGCGCAATCACGGGGACCAACGCCTGAGCGAGCGCCGTCGCGAACAACGCGCGCGCCATTCTACGCGGCTTCAAGCGCGCGATGGCGGCACCGATGAATCCGACGACGAGCACACCGAGATACAGCACGTTGGCGGGGTGGTCCTCGGATCCAATGATCCCGACGGCAAGATTTAACCAGATGAGGATCAATCCTGCCGCCACTGCAATGCCGACGGCGACCCGGTACGCGATACTGTCCGACATTCTTGTTATCAACACATACGCGAGACCAGTGCCGAACAGGAGGACGCCCATGACAATGAAATCACCCAGGCTCCAGGCCACTTCATCGGTGAACTGCATCGCCAACAAGGGTATCAGCAATATGAACGCTGTCGCCAGCGCAATGCGGATAATGTTTTTGTTTTGCACAATGATAAATGTCATGTTCGCTCTAATAATTCCCGCGGATGTTTCGACGAACATCCAGAGAGCGCAACCGAATAATCCTCTTTCTTCCTTCTGCCGCGCCTTCGGCGCGACCGTCCTGCCTCCTTTCGGAAGTGGAAGTTACATTTGGCGGAGAGACGGGGATTCGAACCCCGGATACCGGTTGTGCCAGTATGCACGCCTTCCAAGCGTGTGCCTTCAACCACTCGGCCATCTCTCCCAAAGAGAAGTAAGAAAATCCGAAATCCGAAATCCGAGTCAGAAAGAAGTCAAAATCAAGCGCGACAGCCTTCTATCACGTAATTTCCGTGCGTTCCACAAAGGTGCCTTGCTTGTCGGTCCTGTACTTTCAAATTCTTCTGATTTGGATTTCGGATTTTCTTCCTTGCTTACTTTTTCTGGCGGTGAGGGAGGGATTCGAACCCCCGGTACCCACGAGGAGTACAACGGCTTTCGAGGCCGCCGCATTCGACCACTCTGCCACCTCACCGGGGCAAACTTTCTACACGAACCCGGGAACTGCAAGACGGAAAAGCGCCGCCGAAGCAGGAACGGGTAGGCCCTCAGGATTTCCAATATAATGCCTCCAAGCCGGGAGCGCAAGTCCGCCGCCGCGAGGAATCAACTCACGGGCGTCTACTCGTGGGTCTCTACTTCGGGGGAAGTTTCTTTTTTCTCTTCGCCGAGGAGTTTGCCAAACAGCATGGCCAGCAGACCCAAAATCACGCCATAGATCGCGGCGCCCAAAACGATGCCAATCGCCATCCACGGACGAATATCCGTTCCCTCGGGGACCTTCGCCATTTTCTCAACCACGTCAGGATTATTGGCGATAAAACTGTCCCAGAAAATGAACTGAAGAGCGCCGCCAATCAAGGTCCAAATGACCGCCGTCAAGAAACCGTGCAGGAACAGCTTGTGCTTCACTTGGTAACCGAGCAGCACGGCTGCGATCACCACGAGGCCAATTGAGATCCACATGCTGCTGGGCAACCAACCGAGCAGCGATGCCACCGCCAGCAAAACTCCCAACGCCACCAGCGAGAAAATCATCTTCCAGTTCATACATCCTCCGGAAGGAAGTTGAGAAACCTGAAGCGCGTATTGTAAGAGCCGAGCAGGAAGGCTCCGCTTAAACTTCGTTTAGGACGAAGCCATCAATCTCTAGCTCCTCCCACACGTCGAAGGGATCGTCCTTGACCGCTTCGCGCGCGAGCGGAGCGAGCCGCTGCCAGGCTTCCGGGCTCTCGAAGATCGCCAGACCGACGAGGCGACTAGAGTGCTCGTCTTTCAGCGTGTGGATTCGGATGCAGCTCGGCTTGCCACGCACGGCGTTACCGAAGCGGTGCATCGAATCAATCAGCGCCGCTTCGTGTTCCGGCTTGGGGTGGTGGATGGAAAGGATGACGTACATATAGAAAACTTGAATAGAAACTTGAAACTTGAAACAGGAGATCCGGCTTCCAAATTTGCCATTTCCTACTTGCTTCACAGCCATTTCTTCTTGCGGAACCACCAGAGCATGCCCAGTGAAATGCCGACCATGAAGGCCCACGCCGCCGCGTAGCCCCACTTCCACGGAATCTCCGGCATGTGCTCGAAGTTCATGCCCCAGACGCCGACGAGGAAGGTCAGCGGCATGAAGATCGTGGCAATGATCGTCAGGAGCCGCATCACGTCGTTCTGGCGGTACTGAATCGTGGAGAGATAGACTTCGAGATTGCCCGCGCCCATATCGCGCAGGGTCTCAATCATCTCCGCCACGTTGTGCACGTGATCGCGCACATCATCCCAGTAATGCCGGATCTCGCCGATCAGCAGGGCCGATTGCGAGACGTTGAGTTCGTCCATCAGATTGCGCAGCGGCCAAACACTCGTGCGCATGAAGAGCAGCTCGCGCTTGATGTTGTGCAATTCCGGCAGAAAGTTGCCCGCGGTGTTCTCCAGAATCCGGTCTTCCAGCGCTTCGAGACGCGCGCCGACGTGCTCGATGATCTGGAAATAGCAGTCCACGAGGGAATCCACGAGGCGATAAGCCAGATACTCGCCGCCCATCGCGCGCAAGCGGCTGGTCTCATCGCGGATCTGCTCGCGCACGGCTTTGAACTCGTCCCCAACCCGCTCGCTGAATGAGAGCACGAAATCCTTACCCAAAACAATGCTGATCTGGTCGGACTCGATTTCATCCTCAGCTTTATTGTAGTCCAGAAGCTTGAGGACGATGACAACGTAGTCGCCGAAATCTTGGATCTTGGGCCGCTGGTTGGTGTTGACAATGTCTTCCAGCACCAGCGGATGCAGATTGAACTCTTGCCCCAGGCGACCGATCAGATCCACGTCGTGCACGCCGTCCACGTCAATCCATGTGACGCCCGGCTTCTGCGCGAGTCGCTTGCACTGTGACGGATCGGTAAATTCGTGTTCCTCAACGCGATCCTTGTCATAGATCATCGTGCGAATCTGCGTCCGATCCACGCGCTGCGCGCCGATGTGCACCAGCGTTCCGGGCGGAAGACCAATCTTGGCCGATTGCTTTTTGACGAGGCTCTGCATGCGCTTTAACGGGAGGGTTGCTTAACCCTCCCCTACAAGCCATCAATCTCTACTTAGTTCCGCTGGTATCCTGGTCGTTCGGAATGAGCTTCATCAGATCTTCGATGTTCAAGGAGGGGACGCTTACCTTATCGGGATCGAAGAGATCCGCAGAGAGACCCTGATTTACTTCGAGCGCAGTCACGGTCATTGTCGCGGCCAGATCCTTACCGTCGTACATTTCGGTGTGATAAGGATACTCCCAGTCTCCCTGGATACGATGGAAGTCCGAATGGACCCATTTATAGCTCTCAGTGCCGGTGCTGTCCTTGGACTCACCCTGCGCAGGAATGAAATTCGTTTTATCGAGCCAGAGGCGAGTGGCGAGGCCTTCCTCAACAACGTCCACCACGTAGCAATCGCGGCCATTCAGCGTTTCGCTGCCGGTGACGCGCGCGTTATCGGGGAAGAATCCCCAGCAGTTTCGTGCCGGAGCATTGCGCTCGGCTTCTTCCTGCGTGAGCTTCTGCTTGCCGCCGAACGGGGAGAACATCCACGCCTCGGTGCCGTTGTTGATCATCACGGTGCGCAGCGTGCCGAGGGAGTCCCCGACAGCCATGCCATCGGTTTTCGGCAGCGCCATCGCCATTTCAATGCGTGACTTTTCGCCCTGCGTATAGACGGTCTGCTCGGCCTCGATCTTGCCTTCCTCGGTGTAGGTGGACATCGTCTGCACCATGTGCATATCTTTGACCTGCGCCTCGAACTCGGCGCACTTGTCGGCCGCCTGCTTCAGAATCGCTGGCGTGTCTTCGGCGAAGGCAGTGGTGCTGAGAGCCGCCGCGAGCACGAGCGCAGCGATGAGCAATATTCGAGTCATAGAATCTCTCTAATGGTGTGTTTACGAACGGTCAGGGGCCGCTCACCCGCGGCCGCGATAGACGGAGCGGGCGTGGCGGTAGGAGGTGCGGTGCGGTTTGCTGCCGGCGCCGATCGGCGCGAGCGCTTCAAGCGCCCAGAGCGTGACCAGATCCGACGCACCGGAGAGCGGCTCCCCGAACGGCAGGGGCAGCACAGAGGCGTCCACTTTCCATTCCATGTCTCCGGTGTCGAGCGCCGCCGTGAGCGCCTTACGCCCACGACGCAGGACATCCGCCGGGACTCCGGACATTCCCGAGAGCGCGCGAATCGCCGCGGCGGTATGATGCGAAGCGCCCCAGCCGCCATCGGAGCGCTGACGACGCATCACGGCGCGTACCGCATTGGTGGTCGCGGCGCGCGAACGATCCGGCAACGCACCGAGTAACGCTTCGATCACGCGACTGGTCGTGACGACGCTGCTGCCATAGAGATCGCTGCGCCAGAGGCCGTTGACCTCTTGACAGCGCAACAAATAGCGGACCCCGTTCTCAATCACCCGCTCGATCACGGGATCCTGAATACCGCTGTAGGCGAGAGCCTGTACGGCAAGCGTGGTCACGTCCGTGAGACTCTTTTCGCCGCCGCCGCGTCCGCGGAATCGAAACAGCTTGCTCAGACGGCTCTGGGTAAGGTAATAGAGCGGCCAACCGCCGTCGGGATTTTGCGTGCGCACCAACAGCAATGCCGCGCGCCGCCGCGACCACGAGGTTTCAATCGGCAGGTCGCCGGCAAAACTCAGCGCATCCAGCGCTAAGGCCGAGGTGTACAAATCCGAGGGCAACAGTCCGCCCATCGCCCAGCCGCCGCTCGCGCGTTGCTGATGAAGCAGGGTAAGAATGCTGGTGGCGGTGAGTTCCGCATCGGCGCCGGTCATCGCGAGCGTGCGTACAGTTGCGGCGTGCAGCAGATTCGAGAAATCGCAAGGGTTCACGACAAGCGCATCTTCGTCCCATGCCTGCAAGCTGCGCAGATAACGCCAGCCGCGTTCGAACGCGCCGTCCTCGTTGCCCAAGCCGGTATGACGCAAGGCGAGCAGCGCCATCATCGTCGAGCGCGTGGACCCGTCCCACGAGCCGTCTACGTATTGCATCTCGAGCAGCTCGCGGCTCCGGCCGAAAGCGTGCGACTTCTCAAGACTGAGAATCTTCAGAGCTTGCGCCAGACTTGGCCGCGTGCGATACAATGACGCCCGCAGTTTCCAGTTAGTAAGAAACCAACGGAGGAGCGGCCCCAGAACGCGCTCAGCCTTTGACTTTGGCAACTCGGTCAGTGAACGCAGCAGCAGCACCGTTTCGACATCGAGCCGCTGCGCGTCCTGATTCTCCTGCAGCCACTCGACGGCCTTCGAAAGCGCTTCGCGGGTGACCGGCAGCCGCGCTTCGGAGAGCGCTTCCACGACTTCGAGCGTAAGCGAAAGGTCGCCGTCCTCATTCATCGTGAGCGACCAGGAGCCGTCGTCATTCTGCTCGGCCAGAAGCGTTTCGCAGAGCGCGCTGGCGTCTTCGGCCGGCAGTTTTTCGAGCAGCAGCCCCACGAGTAAGCAGCCGGCCGTGCTACGGGCGGAGTTTTCCACCGGCGCGGGCCAGTGCGGCGCACCATTCACGGCACGCTCGACGATCCGCTCGCGGATCCGGGTGATTAGGGTGGAGATATTGTCTTTATCGGCCATTTTTCTTTTGTTGACGGAGTGTCGAGAAGAACCCGGAGAGAATCTCGCCGCACGGTTCGAGCAGCACGTTCGGCAGCACTGTGCAGGTGTGATTCAAGCGCGTGTCGCTCAAGAGAGAGTAGAGCGTGTCCACGGCACCGGCCTTGAGATCAGGAGCGCCATAGACGACCAAAGGAATGCGGGCAAGGACGATGGCTCCGGCGCACATCGCACACGGTTCCAGCGTCACGTACAGTGCACAATCTAAAAGCCTGCGGCTTCCCAAGGTGGCGGCGGCGGCCGTGATGGCAATCATTTCCGCGTGTGCCGTGGGATCTTGCAGGCTTTCCGTCTGATTGTGGCCGCGTCCGATCACCAAGCCATTGTGTACGACCACGCACCCAATCGGCACTTCGGCTTTGGCCTCGGCCAAGCGCGCCTCCTTCAAGGCCTCCCGCATCCATCGCTCGTGGTCCGGTTGCCCGAAGGTGTCAAACATGCTATTCACCGAGTGATGAGTGCGATCGGATTGCGTGCCCTCTGCTTCATCCCTCATCTCTACCTTGTACGCCCATAGGGATTCGAACCCCAAACCTTCTGGTCCGTAGCCAGACGCTCTATCCAGTTGAGCTATGGGCGCAAGTACCACAATTACAACAGCATAAATAAATGCTGTTGCTTTCGCGACAGCATCCAATTATATGAAAATTGAGGACTAAAGTCAAGCCGAAGCGGTTGAATTTATTGAGTTCATTGTTTTTACTTGCTTTTCCCCTTTGGTTGCTGTAGTATTGGGATATTACCGAAAGCTAAAGGTGAGGAACATGAAATCCCTTCTGCTACTCGGATTGCTCCTGTCATTGGCCTGCCCGCTCGCCTCACAGGACACGCTTTGGAGCCGAGTTTACGGTGGAGTGGAGAACGATTTCCCGTTCCCGGTGGCGTGTGCCTCGGATAGCGGCTTTCTGGTCGCCGGAACGACATATTCATACGGCATCGGTACTCCTGACGAAGCGAACTTCTGGCTTTTTCGGGTGGATGTCAATGGCGACAGTTCGTGGAGTCGGGCCTTTGGCGGCCATAACGGCGAACATTGCAGCAGTTTCGCACCCGTGTCCGGTGGGGGCTGGGTCTTGGGCGGCAACGTAGAATCGGATTCCTCTGGCGTTGACATGATGCTGCTACGCGTCAACGCAGAAGGCGACAGCCTTTGGACCGCTGTCCATGCATGGTCGGGCGATCAGTTCTGCTGGAGCGTTCGACAAACGATGGACGGCGGGTATGTCATGACGGGAAAAACTGACCGGGCGGGTACCCAGTGGGCTGACATGTGCATGATCAAAGCGGACAGCTTGGGCAACATGGTCTGGACGCGAGTGTATGGTTTGGTTGAAGGTGACGAATGGGGAATAGATGTTCGTCAGATGTCTGATGGAGGATATGCTGTGCTCGCCGGCTACAACGACACCTCGCAGCAGGACCCGTTGTCTGCGCGTTATTGGCTTGTCAGAACAAATGAAGCAGGGGACAGCATCTGGAGCCATCACTATGGTGGAACAACGTATGACCAGCCTCAATCACTAGACCTTACTGAGGATGGCGGCTTCGTTTTAGCCGGAACGCGGAGTGCGTTGGATGCAGCGGGAGATTTCTGGGTTGTGCGCACGGATGCCAACGGAGATACCCTCTGGACTGGTGCATACGGAGGGACGAACCGCGACGGATGCAGCATTGTTCGCCGAACACCCGATAACGGCTTTCTGCTCGCAGGTTACACATATTCCTTCGGGGCGGTCGGCGACGACTTTCTGATTGTCAAAATTGACTCCGTAGGAGCTTTGGAGTGGAGTCGCCACTATGGTCGAAGTCAATGGGATGAATGCTACGGTGCCTGTGTAACTTCCTCCGGAGATTTTGCTCTGGCAGGCTGGACATACACGGCAGGGACGGGCTATGACCTGTGGCTGATGAAGATAGACCCTACCCTCCCCCAATCGTCGGCTCGCCCTCCCGAAGCGGTCGTGTCAAATGAGACTGTTCTGTATCCGAGCTATCCCAATCCCTTTAACTCCTCGTCCACTCTCTCCTACGATCTTCCCGAAGCGGCACACGTCTCGCTGACACTCTTTGATCTCGAAGGCCGACAGGTGCGAAGCTTGGCTGACAGCTTCCAACCTGCTGGCCGTCACACGATTCCGCTCGATGCCACGGGCCTAGCCTCAGGACTCTACTTTTGCCGCCTGTCCGCTGGAACCTATTCCACGAGTCAAAAGGTGATGGTAGTTAAGTAAAGATGTTGTTAATGATACTGTTAGCACGTTCGGTGAAACTCACTTGACTTTCGCTGAGTTCTAACGTATATTGATATGAACGTCTGTTCAATGCGATTGACCCGCTGGATAGCGGGTAACTTTTTGTTTATTATTTATTCAAGTGTTCAATGAGCACGATGCAATTTCAGGATGTGGGAGAGGCGGTCGAGGTAATTGCCCATTTCCGGGCCGGAAAGCTGGCTCCGGTCCGCTTCCGCTGGAAGGGGCGGGTGCTGCCGGTGCGGCAGATTACCGGAGATTGGCAGAGCGAGGTCGGGGCGGCCCGCTTACATCACTACGCGGTGATGAGCGACGGTCCCGACGTCTTCGAACTGTCGTACAATGAAAGCTCGTACGTGTGGAAACTGGAAAAAGTCGCGTTAAGCGGATAGCATGAAAACGATCTTCCATTTGGATATGGATCAGTTCTTCGTGGCCGTGGAACTACGCAATCAGCCGTGGCTGCGCGGCAAGCCCGTCGTGGTGGGAAGTTTCGTCAACAATCGCGGAATCGTGACCACCGCATCGTATGAAGCGCGGAAGTTTGGCATTCACTCGGGAATGCCTTCGGTGGAGGCGGCGCGGTTGTGTCCGAATGTGATTTTTGTGAGACCGGACTTCACGCGCTATGTGGATGCGTCGCTGCGAATCGTGAAAATGTTGAGCGAATTCACCGACCGCGTGGAGCCGCTCTCGATTGACGAAGCGTGCATGGACGTGACCGATCTGGTGCCGAGGTGGGGTGGCGTGGAGGCGCTGGCGTATCATATCAAGAATCGCGTACGCAATGAGGAGCACCTCACCGCCACGATCGGCGCGGGCGCGAACCGGCTCGTCGCCAAGGTGGCCTCGGGCATGCACAAGCCGGACGGCTTTACCTATCTGCCGCCGGAGCGCGTGATGGAGGTCTATGAAAACCTGCCGATTGGCGAGCTGCGCGGCATTGGGCCTTCCACCGAGCGCGTGCTGCGCAGTTTCGGCCTGCAGACGGTGGGGCAGCTCAGCCGTTTTCCCACGGAGATTCTGAAGCGGCGATTCGGCAAGTGGGCAGAGCTGCTCATTCAGGCCGCGCGCGGCGATGGCGACGACATTGTGCTGCTTTCGCACGAGCGGCCGCTGGAAAAAAGCATGGGGCACGAGCATACGCTGAGCCGCGGGCTGCGCGCGGGGCCGGAACTATTTGGCGAGCTGCATCGCTTGTGCGCGAAGACCGCGCGGAGATTGCGAGCAGGAAAACTGGCCGGGCGAGTGGTAACCTTGAAGCTGCGCTATTCGAGTTTCATCACGCTCACGCATGCCTGCACGCTCGGGCGTTTCATTCAGCATGAACTCGACATCTACCCGGCGGCCTATCAACTTTTTCATGAAGTGTATGACACCCGGCAGGAGGTACGGCTGATCGGCGTACATGTGGCGGATCTGGTGCCGGTGTCGCGGATCAAACAGCAAGACCTCTTTATCAATACGCAGCGGGCGGACGAGCTGATGGGTACGTGCGATGAGATCCGTGACAAGTATGGGGAAGATGCGGTTGGCTTTGCGAGCGCGGTGCTGTTTACCGGCGAACGCAAGCACATTCCGCGGCAGACAATGTACTATCGCCCGTTCCATTCGCAGCCGTCGCAATTGCGCGTCGCGGAATAGCAAAGACTCAATGTCTCAAAAAGAAAACCAGAACACAATGCGTGTTCTGGTTTTTCTCTTTCAAGTCGCATGTCTCAAATCTTGCGTCTTACGTCTGCGGGTTCATCCGTTTGAGTAACGGGCAGCGAGCCGGGAATCGTGACCACCTTCAGCGGCATACGCGTTCCCTTTCGGTTTTTATTTTTTCGCTGCTTTCAGCTCGCGATAGCGAAAACAATCGGTCGTATGGTCATTCACCATCCCCGCGGCCTGCATAAAGGCGTAGCAGATGGTGGAGCCGACGAACTTGAAGCCGCGACGGATCAGCTCTTTGCTCATCGCATCAGAGAGTTCCGTTTTCGGGGGAATGTCTCTGATCGTCCGGCAGCGGTTGTGCACGGTCTTGCCGTTCGTGAACTGCCAGATGAATTTGTCGAAGGTGCCGAATTCATTTTGCACAGCAAGGAAGCATTGCGCGTTCGTAATCGCCGCCTGAATCTTCTGCCGGTTGCGGACGATGCCTTCGTTCTGCAGCAGGCGCTCGTAATCTTTCGGCGTGAACTTCGCCACTTTTTTCGGGTCGAAATTCTTGAAGGCCTTGCGGAAATTCTCGCGCTTGTGGAGAATCGTGCGCCACGACAGCCCGGCTTGAAAGGCGTCGAGGATCATATACTCGAAGAGCAGCCGGTCATCATGCACCGGCTCGCCCCATTCCTGATCGTGATACTCGATCATCTGCGCGTCGTCGCTCGGCCACGCGCAACGCTTTGCTTTCTTCATGTAGTCGTTGGAATTTCCTGTTCGTTCGGATGGACATACCCGCCCGTTTGTCTCACCTTATCCAGCCGCTCCTCACACAGGCGATCAGTCTCCTTCAGGTCCTCGGAATTGATCGTCCATCCCGCACCGCCCACGGTTTCTTCGATCTGCGAGGGGCGGCGCGCGCCGACGATGGCGCTGGTCACTTCCGGACGGCGCAAGACCCACGCAATCGCCAACTGCGCCACGGTCTTTTCATATTTCGCGGCGATGGCGCGCAACTGCTCGACGAACTCGAGGTTTATCGGAAGATTGGTGTCGGAGTATTCCTTCGCCGAGTTGCGCCAATCCGTAGCAGCAATTCGGCTCTTGTCAAACTTGCCGGTGAGCAGCCCCGCCTGCATCGGGCTATAGGGGAGGAAGCCGATGTGATGCTCGCGGCAATACGCGAACGGTTCGCCTTCCGGATAGTGCCGCATGATGCTGTAGGCGGATTGCAGCGAGCTGATCGGGCGAACCTTTTGCGCGCGGTGCATGTTGCTCATGTCATAATGAAAGTTCGACACACCGCCGAAACGCACCTTGCCGTCGTAGATCAGCCGCCCGATCTCGTCCCAGCCTTCTTCGAGATGCTCGCTGTCGTTGGGCCAGTGAATCTGGTAGAGATCAATCACATCCGTCCGCAGGCGCTTGAGACTGGCCTCGCATTCGCGGCGCACACTCGCGCGAGTCAGATTGTGTGTGACCGTGCCGCTCTCATCCCACACCTGCGAACACTTTGTGGCAATGATGACATCATTCCGGCGTCCGCGAATCGCCTGTCCGACCACTTCCTCGCTGTGGCCGAAACCGTAGATCGCGGCCGTATCAATCCAGTTCACGCCCAATTCGAGCGCGCGATGAATCGCCGCAATCGAATCTTTGTCGTCCTGCGGCCCCCAACTGAAGTTGCCGCCTTCGCCGCCAATCGCCCACGTACCCAAACCGATTTCGGTGAGGTGCAGATCGCTGTTGCCAAGTTTGCGTGTGTTCATGATTCATTCACGATTTGTGCCGCTTCCTTCGGTGATACACTCTCGCGTTCTATCCTATCACGTCCTACGGTGCTGTCCAATATTTCGATCGGCAAATACTTCGCATGCAAGCGTCGCAGATACTCGAGACCTGCTTCTTTATCTGGTGTATAGTCCCCGAGTTCCTTTCGGAAAAACTCCAACCTGGACCTGCAGTTCAATATTAATTCGCTCCATGTTCTGGTCCAAATTTTTAGCTTCAGTTCACCATGTTCAAATAGAACACCCTCGGGTCTGTTCGGTTGTCGGCACTCCTCCTTCACCACGTCGTCCATGTCAGACGAAAGAACCCAGAATATCCATTGAGTCTGAAGATGACGAAACCTTTCATCCTTGGCGATAGCCATAGCATATTGCTTCATTTGCGTCGCCGCTTTGGAATCTATCTTTTGAGCGGGCTTCTTCAATTCAACAACAAGATGCACCAATTGTGTGACGTCAGGCTGCGGGATCTTCCGCGACAGCATCAAATCGACGATGCCCTTCTTGCCATCTGGCCTTACTACATCACTATTGTCCTCAAGCGGTTCTCCAAGCAGTTCGTAGTGTTTGACCAACACTTCATTTAGCGAACGGTCTGGAACGGAAAGGTGAAATTCCTCCCCAAATATCCAAGTCTGTTCTTCAAGAATCTTCTGGAGATGAGCGCGTTCACGGACGAACTTTTTGACATCGGGATCAAACACAAGTGTTTCAAGGCCACTCAAGAATTCAAGTCGATCAGCTACGAGCTTCGATGCATTAATGATAGCAGCCAGCGAAGTCTTCTCTATCAAGTCAGCCAATTCGTCAAGCTTTTCAGGCGATAGTTCCAAGACTTCATTTACGATTCTTCGCATCGCTTCTGGACTCTCCGTGAGAACCTCTTTCAGAAGTCGAAACGAAAATTGTTTAGATTTCTTGTCGCTTTCTTCAAAACCGGGCAGATATGTGTTGACGTTCAGGGCAACTACGTCAAACACCTGTCGCTCCGCCTCCTCGACAATGCTCATCGCCGGTCCCACGTACGGATAGATATTGTTCTGCTTCCATTCTTCCACAACTGCAGCGGCGTTTTGTGAGGCCTTGGCTCGGAAGTGCTCGCGGAGTTTATCCTTTGCTTGGTTAATGAGTTGGGCAGTGTCTGGATGAATGTCCTCCAACATTAGCAAATCGTTGTCATACATTTGTCTCACAAAGTCTGACTTAACGTAGGCTGCAAAACTAAAACCGGGGGCCTGAATCCCGGGGCTTGTCTGCATTAACGACAGCCCGGCCTCATCGCACAGATGTAAGAAACGTTGCTTGTCGGTTTTCCATTCGATGATTTGGAGTTTAGCGGTGATGGAGCCGCCTTCCTCTATGTCTATTGGGACAAGATCATATTCAGTCGATGTTTCGACGGCAGCAATGGGATCAAGCTTGTGCTCATTGTAGTAGATATCAATATCGGGATAAGACATCAAGTAGATTGCGAAGCAATCCGAAAGTTGATCAACGGCACCGTCAGATAACAACTGCGTTGACGCCCGAGAACTGATATTGTCGATAGTAACTGTCGTGCCCATCCGCTTATCGTTAGTGGCTGGCAGTGCGGACAATTGGAACGTGCCAAGACTGCTTGCCGAACCCTTGACCGAAAACGCAAAATAAGCGTCGCAGTCGGAATAGTGTGTTTCCCATCGTGCACCCGAACCAAGAGAGAAAACAGAAAAACGACCTTGTCCGGCTTTCCCGTGAAGAGGGCGCTTTCGCCGTTTAGTGACACGTTCACTGTTCTTCCAAGAGCCACCCAAATTACTGAAAGCTGCATCGGCCTCGCCATAGGGTATGCCATGGCCGTTGTCGCTGATGACTAGTGATTCGACAGCTCCCAACGCGCCAACGGAGAGCATGACACGAATGTCGGTTGCGTCCGCATCTAGGGCATTCCAGATAAGTTCCTCAACCGCAGAAAGGGGACGTTTAGTAGATCCGAGATGCCGAAGAAAATCAGGCTTGACTTCTACGTGAATGGTCCGACTGATCGGTAGTCCGCCACTTGCTTGAGTTGCCATGTTTACCTCTATCTGCTTGCGTTGCCTTGCTTACCGCATCCACCGGTCAAACCACTCCGCAATCGCTTCGAGACGGATCACGCGGCGATCCGGGCGGCCGCCGCGGGAAAGGCCGTGAAACTCCTCTGGGAAGCGCAGGAACTCCACGGTGCGCCGGCGAATCTTGAGCTGGGCATACAACTGTTCCGCCTGTTCGATCGGACAGCGCAAATCGCCCTCATTATGCATAATCAAGAGCGGCGTGTGCATCGAGTCCACATAGGAAATCGGCGACATGGCCTTGTAGCCCTCGGGATTCTCCCATTCGTAGCCGCCGAACTCGTAATTGTCGAGATAACCGATATCCGACGTGCCGACAAATGAGTGCAGATCTACTACCGAGCGCTGCGTCACGGCGGCTTGGAAGCGCTGGGTCTTGCCGATCGCGATATTCGTCAAATAGCCGCCGTATGAGCCGCCGGTTACGCCGATGCGCTTCTTGTCCACGAAAGGCTGCTTTTCCAAGAGGTCGGCCGCGGCCATCAGGTCGTCAAAATCTACGGTGCCCCATTTCGCCGTTATAGCGCCGGCGAAATCCTTTCCATAGCCCTGCGAGCCGCGCGGGTTGGTAAACACCACTACATATCCCTGCGCCGCGAGATACTGCATTTCATGGAAGAACACGCGCCCATATTGCGTGCGTGGGCCGCCGTGAATTTCAATAATCGCCGGATACTTCTTCCCGGCCTTGAAATCCGGCGGCGTGATAATCCAGCCATGCAGCGGCGTTCCGTCGCCCGATTTGAAACGCAGTTCGCGCACTTTGCCCGATTGATGCGCTTGTACATACTCGTCGTTGAAGCGCAGCAGCTCGCGGAAGACCGGTCGCGTAGCGCTTACATTGGCGCAATGATGAATCGAACCCAGCGTATGCCAGTCGGCATGAATCACCGCCATGCCTTGCCCTTGCACATCCATCAGCGCGACCTGCCCTGCTGCTGACCAGACGCGTTTCGGAGTGCCTCCATTCAAGCCGACGCGGCCGACATAGGTATCGCCTTCACTGCTGATCTGGTAATACAAATGTCCGCTGTCGCCGCTGAAGAAAAGTTGCGGCGACCCGAGCCCGAAGCCCAGATCGCCGATAGTAAGGTCGTAGGCCTGGCGGTCGAATTGCGGCGTGAGATTGCGTTCCTGGCCGGTCCTCATATCTACGAGAAATGGACGCAGCGGCTCCACGCCCCAGGCATCACGGATGTTGTGGTGCCCGATGTACGCCAGATACTTGCCGTCCGGGCTGAAGGCCACCGCTTCCTTTGCACCATAATCGAGATCGAGCGACCTGCGCGCTCCTGTTTTCAGATTCAACAGGTAGATCTGCAAGTGGTACGGGTGCAAATCGAGTTCGCGATGTGCGTTCATGACGAAAGCGACCGTGTTGCCGTCCGGCGAAACATCGAACGGCGCTTCCACGTCCACTTTGCCGCGCGTGAGCTGAGTGACGGAGTTGTCCTTCAGATTCACGAGGAAGAGGTGATAGCGCTCATCGGGGAAGAAGCCGTCGCCGTCCAGGCGGTAGAACAGACGGGTCACGCGGCGCGCGGCGGGGGCGCTTGAGGGCGGCTCTTTGCCTTCCTTGATGGCCTTCTCCGCCTCCTCATCGCGATCGGCCTTGCGGAAGCGCGCTAGAATCGCTTTGTCTCGCTTCGCCCACTTGATCGCGGCGATGCTGCCGCGCGCGTGGAAGACGCATTCCGGCGCGCCGCCCTCGCGCGAAATCACATAGATCTTGTCTTCACCTTTTTCCGCGCGCAGAAAGGCTAATTTTGAGCCGTCCGCCGACCAGACCGGCGAACGGTCGCTGTTTTCGCCGAACGTCCACTGCCGCGATTGCTTCGTGCGCAGATCGAGCACGTGCAGATTGGCAAAGTACTTCTGCTTCTCGTAATCGCACCACTGCTCGGTGTAGGCCAGCAGGGTACCGTCCGGATTCAGCGCCAGCGAGCGCGGCAAGCGAAACTGCGCAAAGTCCTTCGCCTGCACATGGAGCTTTCTACCAGCAGCCCGTCGAGAGTTCTTTTTCAAGTGTTCAGTCTCGCGTTTCAAGTTCGTACTTAGCCCCGCCCGGTGGTCCGGTGAACCAGTGTCCTGATCATGTAAAGAATGCCCGAGGCCTCGGACTCCTGCAGCATCCGCGCAAGGAACGGATGCGTCATGAAGAAGTAGAACAGCAGCGATGATAACGGCAGGCCGATCAGCGTGAAATAGGCGCGATGGCGGTGCTCAAGTTTATCCGGAGCGCCAAGTTCATGCAGAAAGGCCCACGTCCGCTCGTCTTCGTATTCCTCGTCGGTAAGGGTAAGCGCCTGATAACTCCACATCAGCGAGACAGGAATGAAGAAGAGGAAGACCGAGCCGGGAAAAGCGCGCTGCCAGCCATCCGTGCCGAGAAACGCCAGCACAAGCGGAATGCCGAGCAGGAGACCGATGATGGTGAGTTTTCGGTACTGCTTGATCATTATCCGCTCGCGGCGGAGAATCTTCGGCGCTCCCAACAGCAGCGGGAGAAAAATCCGGCCGATCAGTGCGGCGAACATCGCGATCCAGAAGAGCGAGATCGCAAACCAGATAGGGCGGCGATCAATGAAGTTCAACATATCCGCATTGCCGAGAGCCTGCGCGATCATTGCATAGAGGACAGTGACGACCAGGAGGAGAAAGAACCAGAAGCTCGTGCTGCGGTCTTCAAACCACGAGCCGAGTGCCGTGCGGTCCTGATTGCCGCTCCGCCGGCGAAACGGGCGAAAGCAAAACGAGCACCTCGTGCGGAGTCGTTTTTTGAAGGGAATTCGTTTGAGACAATGGGGGCAGTGCTTGGGGGATAACATGGCGCTCCGGTGGGCTTTGAGAGGACGTACTGAGGAAATGACAATATATATCGCACGCCATGAAGATGCAAGACCACAAAACGGCGACTGAGCCGGATCGACCAGAGGAGAGAATCCACACTGTGGAGAGGCGTTCGCTGATTGACGAGACTTACGGCTCGCCAGCTACAACCGAAGAACCAGACATGATTCTGCGAATTTGGCAGACGAGTCAGTCAATATGGCTTACGTAACAGACAATATGACAGGCAAGCATATCATTCTTAATATGTAAATAATTTATTTTTAGTTATTTATATCACTGGCATATACGTTGCCAATGGACAATGTGCAGGGTTCGAAGTAAGAAATCAAACTATCGGAGACACAAACCATGACTATCACCCGTTGGAGACCTTCTCGCGAAATGCGTTCTTGCAACGCCTTGTTCGATTACTCGCCGATGTCGCGAATGCTGGAGGAGTTCTTCGGCACGGATCGGGGCGAGGGCGCGATGTTCTGGGGACCGAATGTGGACATCGTGAATAACGCGGACAGCTACGAAATCCTGGCGGAGCTGCCCGGCGTGCGCCCGGAGGACGTGAAGATTTCGCTCAACAACAACGTGCTCACCATCAGCGGCGAGAAAAAGCAGGAGTTCAAGGAGGATCAGGAGACCAACGTGATCCGTACGGAGCGCTGCTACGGCCGCTTCGAACGCAGCTTCAGCCTGCCCACCACGGTGCAGTCTGACAAGGTGCGTGCGACATTCGACCACGGCGTACTGCGGATCATCCTGCCCAAGGCCGAGCAGGCGAAGTCCCGCCAGATCAACATCGAAACAATCAAGTAATCTCGCGGGAGCAAACGAGCCAAACGAAGCGCGGAGCCGTCATCGGCTCCGCGCTTCCTTTCTTCATCCTATTGAAATGCGCTACTTCAGGTAGACGAGCTTTTTAACTTTCATTGCTCCCCCCGCCTCGATGCCTACGAGATAGATTCCGCTACTCACACCCGGGCTCCACGTTACGGAATGTGCCCCGGCACTCTGCCGGCTATCTTGCAGAACGGCGACTTTTTCTCCTAACAGGTTAAAGATGCTCACGCGCACCTCTGCCGATGATGACAGCTCATAGCGAATGGTAACGGTGCTATTGAAGGGATTCGGGTAGGTGGAAAGAGTGTGGTCTTGCGGTGACAGAACAACATTCCTTTCGGAAACAGCGGTCTCAACATCTTGTTCAATTCGAATGACGTAGAAATCATAGCTTCCTGCGTAGCTGGATCCACTGTGGCCAGCGACAAAGTAGTCGAGATTTGGCGCGAGTTGAACGGCCATTGCTCTCACATCCGAGTCAGTTCCGAGGATTCTAGTCCATAGTGTATCCCCGATCACATTGGTCCTGACCACATACGACTTTGTTCCGCCAACTTGAAAGGACTGCGTCCAGCCCACCACAATGAAACCGCTGTCCGGCGTTTGCAGAATGCTCGATGGCCAATCGTTGTATTCGCCTCCGTATGTTCTGTCCCACAAAGTGTTACCGTCATCATCGGTTCGAATCAGCCAGAAATCCGCGCTGTTATAATTGGCATACGTTGAGATCTGTCCAGACAGCATGTAACCACCCCCAGCGACGGGAGTGACACCGTTCAGATCGTCGTCACCTGCGCCTCCAAAGGTACGGCTCCAGAGGGTGTCGCCGTTTTCATCCGCGCGCAGGATGATTCCATCGCGGTTAGCCCATTCCACATTAGTCGAACCGACAAACAAATACCCTCCGCCGGTCACAGGAATGGCGTCATAGACATTGTCGTTGTAAGGCCAGCCGTAGCGCCGACACCACTCTTCATGGCTGAGGGAGTCGGTCTTGACAACATAGATGTCGCCCAATCCTGCACCCAATCCCCAAGAAGTGCCGGAGACAACGTACCCTCCATCGGGAGTGGCGGCGATGTCACTAGCGATCTCCCAAGAGCCGCCGTCATACTCTTCTCGCCACTCCATTAATCCTGTAGAGTCCAGCTTCATGGTAAACATGTCTCCGTCAGTTCCGCCCCGATACACCCACCCCGCGATCATCCATCCTCCATTGTGTGCGGCAACGACATCCTCGGCCACATCACGGTCTTCGGTGCCATATATCCCCGTCCACAATGTGTCGCCAGCAACGTCAATTCGCAGAGCATAAATGTCATAATCAGGATAATTTCCGGTGGTGCCGACAACAATCAATCCACCGTCGTTTATGGACAAAGCCGTGTGCGCTTCTTGATCCAGATTCCTGCTGTATATTCTCGTCCAGACCGTGTCTGGCGGCTGCGCAAAGGCACAAGTCATCAAAAAAAGAGTAGTGAGTAAGCGAATCATGGTTACCTCACTTCAGGATGACGAGTTTCTGCGTTACGGTGCCCGTGACGGTCTCCAGCCGCGCAAAGTGAATGCCCGAGCTGAGCTGCTCGGCGGAGTAGCGAATCGTGTGCGGCCCAGCGGCCAGCCTTCCATTAACCAGCTCGCCCACTTTGCGTCCAAGGATATCATAAAGAACGAGCGATACAATCCCCGACTGCGGCAATGTAAAGGAAATCTGCGTAGCAGCGTTGAAGGGATTGGGATAGGCGGAAAGAGTGAATGCTGAGGGATAGAAGGCGAGATCATCCGCCGATTGGTCGGTGACGGTGAAGCGCACCAAGTGATAGCGCGGCGGACTTGCGTAATCCAGCGCGAGGGCCAGATATCCTCCGGATGGGTGGGGAATAATGTCCAACATGCGGCTATAGACTTCTTCCGCACCCGCTTCAGGCCACCATGTTGTCATCGCCTCCGGCACACGAATGACGGTGGCACCCAATTCGGTATGGACGGCGCCGAGGATTCCGCCGTTAGCGTGAGGGCAGAGAGCATCAAAGAAGCAGGTGTCCGCATCGCTGAAGAACGGTAGAAATACGCGCTCGCTGTCTTCGTAACTCCTGAGAAATAATTGGCGCGGACTATGATAGGTTATGCCAATCGTCCACAGGTCACCGTCGGTCGTTTCAACTGCGTCGTAAACCCGCACCGAATCCCAATGCGCAATTGGCACGAGGTGATCTTGGTGTCCGGTCTCCGGGTTCAGCATTCCGGTGAAATAGGCGCCGTCGCCCGGCAAGCCCGACATCCCCACGTACACCAGACCATGCTCAGACGTCATTCGTAATGAGTAGAAGCCATTCCAATTATCCATCATGTAGGGCAAGACTTCGTTCTCCCACGCGATCGTGCCCGTCGTGAGATCAATTCCGGTCATCATCCCGGCGGGCGCAAAGGAGCCGTACGGATTTAAATCCGCAAAGTACGCCCGATTCTCATGCATTGTCCCGAGACTGGCCAGTCGCTCGGGCATCAGCCACTGTTGAGTCCACGATGAACTGCCGTCGAGATCGAAGTAGCTGACCCGAAATGACCCGCCCACTGAATCCCACGGGATCAGTGCACTCCATTCAACGACGTATGCCGAGTCGGTGGTCTTGACATCTAGAACTGCCGCAATTTCTTCCTCCGCCGAATCATCCCGCAGAATCTCGTTCCAGATGAACTGGCCAGTTGACGTGTCGAGCACGGCGAAATATCCTGCCATTGGCCAGTATCCTTCATGCGATCCCCACATCGCAACGCGACCCTCTCCGCCCTCGCCAAGACGCTGAAAATGACGATTGGATACGGAGGAATCCAATTCGACGTCCTGCAGAATCTGAATCTGCGAGAAGCCCGACGTCGCAAGAATGAGGACACAAAGCAAGAAGATCATGTTTCCCTCACTTCAGGATGACAAGTTTCTGCGTGCCCGCGGTCATCGCGGTCTCGAGCCGCGCCAGGTAGATTCCCGAGCTGAGATGCTCGGCGGAATAGTGAATTGTGTGATCTCCGGCAGTGAATCGTCCGGCGGCAATCTCTTCAACTTCGCGTCCTAACACATCGAACAGCCTCAAGGAAATCTCTTCGGCTCGCACAGCGAGAACGAGAGCGTGGTTTGCGCATTGAACGGATTTGGATAGGCAGAAAGGATGAAGGATGAAGGCGGAAGGATGAAAGGATCCTCTGCCGCGTTACCGCCCATCGGTGCAAGTCCAGTCGTGTCTCCCGGCTCGCGCCAAAACTGCCCGTTGCATTCATATACAATGACCCACGGAATGTGATCCTCCCCGATTTCGGCCAACCCTCCTATGACAAAGAGGGAATCCCACATGTCGAACGGAATCGTACGATCCATCCCGAAATTCAAATGGTAGTCTATTATTGGCTCTTCCGGCCCGACCGCAAAATCGAAGACTCCATACGGTGTCGTTGTGTCCGGCCCGCACAAGTCAAACATGGCGATGCCCTTGAGTTCAATTCGCTGAAGATTCTGTAATCCAGCGGTCCCGCTCGTATCCAAGGTGTGACACATTAGGCTGAGAAAACCCTGCGTGCCGCCAAATCCGCCATGCCCGCTTCCGGGGTCCCGCCAAAGCGTGTCCGCCAGATAATTCACAATAATCATCGGCTGCGCCGCGTAGCTGAACAGCCCGCCGGTCACGCCGACCTCGCTCCCGTTCGTAGGACGATCTACGTAAGGCGGGTCGTACCATGAGGGACCGAAGCAAAGGCGATAATCGCCGGACTGGTCTCCGTTGACATCTGCGAAGTACCAAGGCAGCTCATGCTCCTCGTTGGGAGGCTCGACGATGGCGACTCCGTACGTATAGAGTTGAGTCAAGTCGTCACCGATCGGCGGCGACAGCGCGAGAATCAAACTGGCCGTGTCATCCTGAACTACCGATCGGCTCTCAAAAGCAAAGCCATGCGTCATGCACATGGCTGTGAAATAATAGGTGCCGTCTTCCAAATCTGTCCATTCGAACGAGCCATCGGTGCCTGTCTCCGCGCTCGAGTGGAACGGCGGGAGATAACAATCGAGTCGCACCACCGCGCCCATGGCCGGGTCGCCGTTGGCGCAGGTCACGGTTCCAAGAATGTGTCCGGTCGGCTGCGCCCATGCACAACTCGCCAAGAGCAAAATTGCCATCGCCGTCTGTCGAAGCATTTTGGCACCTCAAGCTAAGAGAACAGAACGACTAAAAGTGGAGATGCCGCGACGGAGCTGTCTCCGCCGCGGCACCCCCTTGGTCCATGTGCGTGTTTCAGGCTAAACCCCGCCGCCCGCAACCGGGCGGAAGGCGATCAGGAAGTCGAAGTTATTTCATCAACACCATGCGGTTCGTGAATGACTGGCCAGCAACGGTCACGCGATACAGGTAGATTCCTGACGGCATGCTGGCCGCGTTCCAATTCACCTTGTACGTTCCGGCAGCTTGGTAGCCGTTCACCAGCGCCGCCACTTCGCGGCCCACGATGTCAAACACTTTCAGTGTGACGTCGCCGCTCGTCGGCAGACCATAGGCGATGGTCGTCGTCGGATTGAACGGATTCGGATAGTTGTCCGCCGTCAGATAACTTGCCGGCAAACCAACATTGACCGGATCGGTCGTGGACAACCCTTCCGGTGAGAAGCCAGTCGTATCACCCGGATCCCGCCACGGCAGGCCGTTGATTTCATAGACAACCACCACGCCGAGATCCATATTTTCGCAATCCATCAGTCCGCCGACGATGGTAATCTCATCGCCGTCGGCCGGACGGCTCGCGCCGCCCTCGCCATCGGGATCATACCACGGGGGACCGAAGCTCAACGCATAATCGGCCTCGGCGTCGGCGTTCGTGTCAATAAAGTAGCGGTGCATGTTACCATGGAAGCCTTCGCCGGTCTGCACAATTGCCGTGCCTTCGAGGTCAATCGAGACGATGCTGTCCGGGTCGCAGCCGTTGCCGTGCCAGCCGCCGTTGCCGCCGTGGCCGTTGCGCGGCTCGCGCCAGAACAGGCCGTTAATCTCATAGACTACGATCATCGGTGGATGGCCAAAGCTCAGGAGACCACCCGACACCGTGATTTCGTCGCCGTTCTGCGGACGTTCTGCGCCCTGACCCTCGCCATCCGGATCGTACCCGGCCGGGCCGAACGCGAGACGATAATCCGCTTCGCCGTCCGCATCCACATCAAGGAGGTAGCGTGCTTGATGATGCATGCTGTCCGCGGGAATGACAATCGCTACACCCGTGCGCTCAACCACAGTCAGCGAATCGCCATGATGCCCGCCATGCCCACCGTGCCCACCGTGGTTGCCACGGTTCTCGAGTACCAGCGTGACGTTGGTTGTTTGGTTCGCGGCGACTTCAATTAATGCGCTGGCAAAACCTTCGCCAAACAGCATTGCCGTTACCGAATACGAACCGGCCGGAACCGTATCGAAACTGAAAGCGCCTTGCTCGTCGGCATTCAATGTCGCATGGAAGCCGGGATGATGCCAAATCAACTGATCCAGCATGACCGTCGCGTTTGCCGCTGGCTCACCATCTTCTGTCGTCACCGTACCGGCCACTGAGCCAGCCTCTTCAACGGAGGGTCCAAGCACCAGCACCAACGGCACCGTCTCATTCGCAATGACAAAGACAAACCCCTGGCCATCGAAATATCCTTCGAGGCTGGCACTGGCCATGTATCCGCCCCAAGGAATCTCGTTGAATTCAAAATGCCCTTCGGCATCGGACTCGGCAGTAAATGAATCGCCGCCGTGCATATAGGAGCGAATTGCAATCTGTGCCCCGGCCGCCCCGGTCTGGCCATCGTGATAGAAAACCGTACCCGAGATGCTGCCCGTCTGCGCGAACGCCGCCAGCGACAGGGCTAAAATACTGAGGAGGAGGGGAAGAAAACGCTTGCTCATGCCTGTACCTCTGTGAAGTGAAACTACGGATGTGACAAGATAATCTTAGGCAATCCCTGTTCCACTCTATTAAGTTTTTGTAATACATACATTTGCGAGTGTCGTCTACTATGGAAGAGTTACCCCCATGCCCACATCTGCGCACGGGGTGCGCAACTCACCAGCGAACCGATAGCCCAACTCCCAATTCCTGTCCCAAAACCGGGCGAATCGTGATGTCCTGCTCCGGATTGCGGTAGAGAATCAGGTCCGTCTGCGCCGCCACGTACACGAGTCCCATCAAGGCTCCGGCTCCCCATGAGAGCTGGTAGTGCTGATCATAGGTGTCGTACGCGTCACGGATCCGGACGGGGTCGCTCTCCGCGAGATAGTCTGCGTGTGCATCGCGCGCCTGCTGCAGCTCATAAATGAACGCCGCAACCGAGGCGGCCTGGGCCAATAAGAAGATGCTGCCGCGAATCGGATGCCCTTCGCGCCACTGCCCGCTGCCGGGAACGATCAAGTTGGAAATCAATGCGCGCCTGGATGGTCCGCTCTCGCGCAGCATTGGTTCTGATTTCCTCTGAGGATTGGCGACTTGATGAGCGGCCTTGACTTCATCGAACACCACGCGGAACTTCGGACTCACCTGCACCGGATCGAGCGCGAGGTTTGGCTCCGCATCCAACGCGCGGCGGAAATATTCTTTGGCTTCCTGCTCGCGCCCCTGCATGATCAACGCGTACCCCGTCGTCGTATTCACGCGCGAGCGCTCCCGCGGCGTCAGTTCAGCGGGGCTTTGCAGCAGGCGCAGCGTGAGCAGCTCCACCTCTTGATACTGTCCCTTGACGAACGCGGAGTCAATCGCCAGCAACTGACCTTGCGTTGTCTGCGCCATTCCACTCATCGTCATGCAAATGAAAAACCCAAGCGCGAGCAAGAGTCTCACGGGCGTCCTCCCAGATCCATGGCAATATCAAACGTGCCCTTATTCAAATTAACCTCCAGATCGAGAGCTTGCCCGGCGGCGGTATTCACACTGCGCTGCACTGAAGCCAGATTGGGATGCGTGACCCGCAGATCGTGTAGTCCCGGCGTGATATAGAGCGGCTGCGGCAGCGGCGTCGTGCCGACGTGCTCGCCGTCCACGTACAATTCGCCCCACGGCTCCACCCGCGCGCGCACCGTCGTCACGTAATCGTTCAAGTGAATACTCAGTTGTGTGTTCTTATTCAACGACACCGGCAACTCCACCGGCGGAAACGCCGGATTGCGCAGCGTCAATGATTGCTCTCCCGAGGGCAATCGTAAGGACGATGCGAGCGGCGTCGTTCCGAGCAATTGGTTATGCAGATACACATGCGCCCACGGCTCTGTGGTCAACAGCAGATCCACGCTGTCCGGAAGTGCCGCCGTTGAATCCGATACGCCGTTCGTGCGCACTCCTGCGAGTTTCTCTTCCGCTTTGCTGGGCTTCGCAATTTCTGTTTTGCGTGTTGCCGTATCCTGCGCGGACGGACTGCGAAACTCGGGAACATTATTCTCCATGAGCGCACTGCCGTGCGCGGCTACCGTATCGGATCTCCCTCCGTTTGCGGGGGGATTGAGAAAGGTCTTGTTCTCGTCGTGCTTCCCCGCGTCAAGAATCAACTTGATGCCGATGACCAGCACAACCGCCGCCAGCAGCGCAAACCGAATGGTGCGGCCGCGCGAGTGCGCTGGCATCCGATAGTGTCTGACGCGCTCGCCCTTCAACTGCGCAAGCGCCGCGTCGGCGCCCGCCGGGCGTTCGCTCGCATCCTTCTCTAATAAGGACTCCAGCAGCGCGCGCCCATGCGGCGGGAGATTGGCAATTGCCGCCGGGGCAAACGACACGTCGCTCTCGCGGATTCTGCGCAGCGTATCGAGCATCGTCTCGCCGATCTGCGGATTGCCTCCCGTCGCTGCTTCATACAGGATCACGCCCACCGCAAACAGATCCGATTGTTCCGTCGGCTGCGCACCGGACGCTTGTTCGGGTGCCATATACGCCGGCGTGCCGACAATCGCCTCGTGATGCGTGAGCCGCGGTTGATCGCGCAGCGCGGCCAGGCTGAAATCGGTAATCTTGTACGTCCCGCGCGCGGAGACCAAAATATTTTCCGGCTTCAGGTCGCGGTGTAATATCCCCACGCTGTGCAGCGCGGCGAGGCCAGAGAGCAGCTCCTTGGCCAATTGCACAAAGTCCTCGCCCGCGAACCGCTTGCCCTCCGTGATCTGCCGCGCGAGCGTACTGCCCTCGATCCATTCGAGCAGCATGTACATCCCTTCCTGCGGATCCTCGCCGTACTCGTAAATCCGCACGAGGTTGGGATGATCGAGCCGCGCCACAGCCTTGGCCTCGCGTTCGAAGCGCGCGCGAATCTCCGCGTCCTGCGCCAGCGCCGGATTCAGCACCTTGACAAACACGGCGCGCTCGAGCACGGCATCCCGCGCCCGATAGCACAGCGTCAAATCCCCGCGCTGGAGGAGTTCTCGATTAGTGAGGCGTTCGGAAAGAGATTTCAATAGAAATAGTGAGAATCAAAAGTGTATCGTAGCGCCCAGTTTGCTGGGCAGAGAGACAATTGTCAGCTATTTGCCAACGAGATTTTGAAAGTCAACGTCACCCAAGAACGCAGCAAACACGCGAGCGCCTTTGGCACGACCAGCTATGTCATGACTAATCTTGACTGCGCGCGCCAACCACGAGAGAGCAGCACTTTTGTTCCCAAGTCTGGCATAGACAGTTGCAAGATTGTACATTGCGTTGTAATAATCAGGCTTGATCTGTATAGCGCGAACATAAGTGGCTATTGCTTCCTCATACCGACCCAATGCGATCAAGCTCAGACCCTTATTGTTCATAGCTTCATACTTGTCAGGCTTGACGCAGAGTGCCGCATCGTAGGCCGTGATGGCTTCTTGGTGACGCCCTAATTGGTCAAGACTATTGCCTTTGCCATACAGAGCTTCGTCTGAGTCAGGCGAGGTTCGTAGCGCTTCCTCATAGGCGTCAAGAGCTTCAACGAAGCGCCCAAGTCTCTCAAGGCAACTGGCCTTATTAATGAGACTGGCCACATCATCAGGTTTGATCTCTAGCGCTGCAGCGAGAGAGGGCATTGCTTCCTCATAACGTCCCAAGACCATCAGACTGTTGCTTCTGCAGATCAATATCTCGTAATCATGGGGCCTAATCCTGAGCATAAGATTGTAGACTGCAAGAGCTCGCTCATGCAAGTCCAATGCGACCAGGCATTTTGCTTTGTTGTAGAGAACGTGAAAGTCTATTTTGATTCTTAGTGCGGCATCATATACATCAAGGGCCTCCTTATGACGCCCGAGCGCATCCAGGCTAACACCCTTGTTGCTAAGCGTCCAACTCCAATCCGGTTTGATCCTCAACGCAGCATCATACGCTAAGATCGCCTCCTCGTGAAGGTCAAGAGCAGACAGCATGCATCCCTTGTTGCTAAAGGCCTCCGCGAGGTCAGGCTGAGTCTTCAGGGCGGAGTCAAATGCAGCAATTGCGCTGATGTGTGAACCTAATTGACCGAACACGACTCCACGAAAGAACCATACTTCAGTCTTGATGCTGTCGGGCAGAATTCTCGTATTGATGGCAAGAAGTTTCGCGATTGCCGAATTCAACTCGCCGGAAGAGATATATGCACGCGCGCTGTCGAGTGTGTTGCTTGATCTCGACAAAATGCGTGACTGTAACAACCTGTATTGGGGTGACTTCTCCTTTAGCTCATCTGGAGTTGACTCAAAGATCAGCTGATTTAGACATTCCTGAGTCACACAAAGGTCGCTGATGATGGAGTCTTGCCTAAATCTCTCGTTAGCTGCAAAAGTGCTGTCAGCTAGACGCTTTCTTTTGCCTCTGTAGTCAGATATCATGTCAAACGTTGAACCGAAAAGCGTTAACAATGCTACAAGGAGAACTGTGAATCCCTTCGCCCTTCGCTTTTCACGTAGCTCGGCAACTGCGACCCAAAAGGCAAGCGCAGAAGCTATCAACAGAATGACTTTTGCATCCATGAAGTGACTCAGGCTATCCTAATGTGCGTTTTGCCACGGCATGCGTCTAAGCATATCTCTTTCGGAAGTTCACAGATCCACCACCCTCACTGTCACGGTCAACGCGAGGCCAGTGAGGTCGTCGTCCGCCCCCCCTTTTATTCCCCCCACCGCGTGGGGGGGAAGGTTTGGGCAAAATATTGCTTGGGAACTTAATACTCGCTATTTCACGTGATCGCCAGTTAGTGCTCGTCGCATCACATCTCCCCCCATACGATGGGGGAACAGAAGGGGGGCTTCCATGCACGACCGCGCAGGCTCAGGTCGCCTGAATCAGCCCGCGTTCCAGCCGGGTAATGGCCTGGCCGCCGTTTCCAGTGACCAGAAACGTGTCTTCCACACCAACGGCTCCTTCGGGGAAGACCATCTTCGGCTCAATCGCGAGCACCATGTTGGTTTCGAGCGGCTGTGTGAACGACTTTGTCAATACCGGCCACTCGTCCAATTCGAGGCCGATGCCGTGTCCGATGAATCTCGCCTTGAGCGCGCCGCGATTCATGAACTCCTCGCGATACCCGGCTTCGTCCGCACGCGCAAGCGCAAATTCATAGACGTCTCGAGGTATCGCTCCGGGCACGAGCCGCGTGCCGATCTCTTCGATCAACTTACAGCAGAACTCGTGTGCGCGTTCGAGCTTGTCGCTCAGCCGGCCAATCACAAACGTCCGTGTGATGTCCGCGTGATAGCCATTCCATACCGCGCCGGAGTCAATCAGAATCGGCTGATTCCGCTCCAGCGGTTTCACCCCGGCGCCAAACGGCGCGGCGGGATTAACGCCCATCTCGCCGATGGGCCCGTCGAAGAGACCGACGGCATTGGCGGAGTCGCCGCACGCCACAATTCCCAGCGCTTCTGAGTCGAAGCCGCGAATGCGAAAGAAGCCCTGATGCCCGCGGTCTCGCAACAGGCGGTCAAGCTCCATTTGAACGACATTCTCCGGAACGCCGACCTTCAAGATGTGGACAGCATCGGCAAAAACGCTGCCGACGATTTGCGCGGCGGCTTCGATGTAACGAATTTCGGTGGAAGACTTGATCGCGCGCTGCCAGCGGACGGTTGCGGAGATGTCCGCAAACGACGCTTCCGGCCAGAGCTGCGAAAACTGCTTCCACAGCGCGACCGGAATCACGTCCTCTTCCATGCCAACGCGCTTCCACGAGCGAAACTCAGAGTCGCCGATCGTGCGCAGCGCCTGGCCGGCACTCGCGTATTCCCGAACCTCCGCCGGACACTCACTGCCGATGCGGCTGGCCGCGCGCCATGCGTAAACGACCGGTTGACCGGTCACAGGGACAAGCAGAGCGCCCTGAAACGCGGCCCCGGTGTAATAAAGCAAATCCGCCCGCTGCAAGATGACCGCCCCGTGCAGCTCCTGTTCCGACAACCGCGCCTGCAGGGTCGCAACTCTTGCTTTCAATTCAACCGCGTCAAACAATCTATCTGTCATTTCAGTTCGTCGGCTTGTCGGTTTGTCAGTTTGTTCCCCCGTGGTCTTCCCATTCCTTCAACTTATAATGCAGATAGCGGCGCGAGATTCCCAGCATCTCCGCGGCTTTGCTCTTGTTTCCGCCGCAGATCGAGAGCACGCGCAGAATGTGCTGCTGCTCCGCGCTCTTCCAACTGAAGTCATCCGCCTGCGCATCGGAATTCATGTCCATCATCATGATGTCATCGGGTTCGATCCGGTCGCCGCGCGCCACGACCAGCGCGCGCGCAATGGTGTTTTCCAACTCACGCACATTCCCCGGCCATTGATAGCTTGACAGCCGCCGCAACGCTTCCGGCGAGAGTCCGATCGAGCGCTTGTTGCTGTATTTCTCGAGAAAGTGCCGCGCCAGAAACGGCACATCCGCCAGCCGCTCGCGCAACGGCGGCGTGGTGACCGGCAGAACGTATAGGCGATAGAAGAGATCCTCGCGGAAGCGCTTCTCGTTTACTTCACGCTTCAAATCCCTGTTCGTCGCCGCGATGATCCGCACGTCTGCTTTCTGGAGCTTTGCATCTCCCACCGCGCGGTACTCGCCCTCCTGCAGAAAACGCAGAAGCTTCGTCTGCATATCCGCCGGAATGTCGGCGACTTCATCCAGGAAGAGGGTTCCGCTCGCCGCCGCCTGCACAAGCCCCTGCTTATCCGCAGCAGCGCCGGTAAACGCACCTTTCTTGTGCCCGAAGAGTTCGCTTTCAAACAACTGCGGCGCAACGTTTCCGCAATACAGCGCGACAAACGGCTGCTCGCGCCGCGCGCTCTGCTGATGAATCTCCCGCGCGACCAGTTCCTTGCCGGTTCCCGATTCGCCTAACACCAGCACCGGCAGCGGCGACGTGGCCACGCGCTCAATCAGCGAGCACAGCTCTTGAATCGCCGGTGACGAACCGACCAGCGTACTGGCAGTGGCTCCGCTGGCCGAGCGTCGCGCTTGCTCATATCGGCGCGCATTTTCGATTGCCAGCGTAGAAAAAGCCGCCAGCGTGGCCAGTGGCCCCAAATTCGGTTTGGAAAATTGCGTGCGGTCGCTGCGGCTGTCGAGATAGATCGCGCCGATGATCCGTTCATCGAACACCAACGGCAGAATCACCGCCGCCTGAATCCGCTGCAAAATAATCGAAGACTTGCCCGAAAAGCGCGGATCGCTGACTGCATCTTCCGCGAGCAGCGGCTCGCGCTTCGCAAACGCTTCATCCAGAAGGGACGACGAGAGCTGCTCCAGCCCGCGTGGTTCACCCGCGTGACGTTCCGCCGCCACGCGGAGTTTTCCCTGTTCGTCCCGGAGCAGCACCAATCCGGTTTCCGCGCGCACCAAAGTTGCGGCCGTCGAGAGCACAGCGTTCAGCACTTCCGTCAACGGCCGCAACTCGAGCAGCTTCTGCCCGACGGCGAGCACCTGATCTGTTGTGAGATGCGCCGCGCTCACTGAGGCACCCCGGCCATCACGCTGAACAGGCCTTCCTTCGAGCGTGAAGAATTGTCGAACAAGTCAATGACCGTAATCGTCCACTGATAGTTGCCGTTGTGTAAAGAGTCCGGGACCTGTGCATCGTGCACGCTGTCCGGCAAGACGGCCGAGGTCCAAAGCGTCGTATCGGGCAGCGGTTCGCCGCGCAAATAGATCAACGATGCGCGATACGTAAAATCATACAAACCGGGAAACGCTTGCCATTGCAGCGTTACCCATGGGCCCACAACGTCGTTGGAATCCGGTTCGCTGACGGACGGGATGCTCTCGATCACGCGAAAGAGATAAGCCGGGCCAACGACATATATGCTGTCGTGCAAGTCCCTTGCATCAAACATGAAAGGATTGCCGACGGCGGACAATCCGTGGGCATCACCAAAGTAAGATCCGGAGAAGCGCCCGATCCAGGCGAGATTACTCACACGGTTGGCGCCGATACTCGGACGTCCGTCGTATGTGATCCAGACCGAGTCCACGATGAACGTGATGTCAGGGTTAGTCAGCTCGGCGAGCACTTGGTAGAGATCCGTCGGGGGGAAAAGACTCGCTACGTGCTCGGACCAAACCCGAGCCGCAAACTCCGGCACGTAAGGCTCCACCGGCGGCGCAACATAGCGGTCCGACTTGGGATCGAGTGGGTTGTCATGCGGAGCCGAACAGCCCCACACGTAGAGGAACAGAGAAAAAACGAGAATTGACTTGACGGGCATGGGCGGGTACTTCAGAAAGATATTGCAAACATAAATTATACCGAGAATTCGCCGCAAATTCAAGAAGTTCTTTGAGATGGCAGAAGAGGCACGGCCCGTTCCCTATTGGAGAGTCCGGGTACTTGTTATTAAATAATTAATTATAATTATCTTAACTTGGCTCGACCGTCGCGTTTTTGTTTTGACTCCGGAAGGCTCCCTTGAACACCACATCAAAATACTGTATATTAAAAGATTCCATATGCCATTTCAAGCTTGGCAGCAGGCGCTTTGGGCGCTATACGAGCATCACATCTTCAGTCGTGCGTCCAAGCCCACGCTCTATAATATGTATCGCGACGAGGCGCGGAACTTGGACATTCAGGGTGCCGCCGATATTCGCCGCGAGAACTTGAAGAAGTACCTTTCGGCTTTTTGTCACAGGCCTGAGATGCTGATTGTCGGCGAAGCGCCGGGGCCATGGGGGTGCCGTTTCACGGGCGTGCCGTACACGAGTGAGCGGCTTTACGAGCGTAACAGCCTGCCGTTTCGCGGGCGCAAGACAAGTTTGCGCGAGGAGCCTTATGCCGAAAGCACCGCGACCATCTTCTGGAAGGTGATGACGCCGCACTTCCCGCGCTTCTTGATCTGGAACACGGTGCCCTTTCATCCGCACCGCGCCGGTGAACCGCTCTCGATTCGCACGCCGTCGGTCACGGAAGTCCGCGCGCATTTGGAGATCATGGAAGAAGCGCTGCGTCTCATTCAGTCGCATCAGATCCTCGCGATCGGCCGCATCGCGCAAGGCGCCTTGAGTAAATTGAATTACGACTTCATTCCGATCCGTCACCCGTCGCATGGTGGAGCGACAGAGTTCAGAAACGGAATAGAGCACATGCTAAGTTTGACGAACGGAACCACGACGTGCATCCCATCCTCATAGACTTCGGCCCCTTTGCCCTGCATAGCTACGGCCTCGCGATGGCCGTGGCATTTGGCTTGGGCATCTGGGTCGCGATGAAACGGGCGGAGGCGCGCGGCATCGGCGGCAAATATGCGCTCGATCTCGCCGTGCTGATTCTCATCTTCTCGCTCATCGGCGCGCGCGCGGCCTACGTCGTCACGCATTGGCACGAGTTCGCCGATCATCCGCTTGATGTGATCTCGCCCGTGCAGCACACCGGGCAGATCGGCATCGCCGGATTGGTATTGCTTGGTGGCGTGATTGCCGGGTTCGCCACCGCTTGGGTTTATTCGCGGCGCAAACAGATTCCATTTCTGGTCACGACGGATCTCTTCGTGCCCTCGCTTGCCTTGGGAATCGCCATCGGCCGCATCGGCTGTTTCTTTAACGGCTGCTGTTTCGGTTTGCCGTCCGATCTGCCATGGGCCTGCACGTTTCCGTCGTACAGTTTGGCCGGTGATGTCTTCTCCGGCGTACACGTGCATCCGACGCAGCTCTACGAAACGATCTACATGCTGCTGGTGTTTGCGTATTTGCTCCTTCGTGATCGCAAACCGCGCCCGCGCGGCGAGCTGACCGGCTGGTTTCTGTTGCTCTACGGCGTGGGCCGCTTCTTGATCGAGATGCTGCGCTGGTACGAGAGTGAGATGATCATGATCTCGTCGCCGCGATTCACATTGTCGCAGCTCATCTCCGCGGCGATGGCCGTCACGGGCGCGGCCCTTATCCTCTGGGCCAGAAAATCGGCAGCCGTGGTGACGCTGAGGACCAGTGAGCCGTGAGCCTTTTCGTCACCTTTGAGGGTCTTGACGGTTCCGGCAAGACTACGCAAGTTCAACGCACGGCCACGTGGCTGGCGGAACAAGGTTACGACGTGCTCGTTAAACGAGAGCCGGGCGGAACGGAGCTGGGCGAGGCGATTCGCGACATCCTGCTCGATCACCGCTGGAGCGGCATGACGCCGCGCGCGGAATACCTGCTCTATTCGGCCTCTCGCGCGCAGCTGGTGGAAGAAGTCATTAAGCCGCACCTCGACAAGCCTAAGGCCATCATGATCCTCGACCGCTACCACGATTCGTCCTCAGCGTATCAAGGCGGCGGACGGGAACTGGGACTGGATACGGTCGAAGAGATTAGCCGCTTCGCCACCGACATGATAGTTCCCGCGTTGACGTTTTTCCTCGATGTGGAATGGGCGACCTGTCAATCGCGGCGCGAGAAAGCCAAAAGCGGCGATGATCGGCTGGAGAGCAACGCTCGCGAGTTTTTCGAGCGCAGCCGTGCCGCCTATCTGGAACTCTACGAACGGCATCCCGAACGCATCGTGCGGATTGACGCTGCGAAGAGCGAGGAAGAGGTGTTTGTGGAGATCCAGCAGGAGTTGTCACGACGACTTTGACGTCGCCGAGAGAGCGGAACTTTGAGGCGGCGTCATTTCGGCGCTATCAAGAGACATGATTTTACTCTGATCCAAGGATAGAAATGAAAACGCGTTTTCTGATTCTCGTGCTCAGTTTGGCGATTGCCGTTCCCGCGGTTGCCGCGAAACCTTCTTCACAGGACACCCTGTACGAGCAGATCCGCCACAATATCGGCCTGTTCGGCGACGTGTATCGCGAGATCAGCTTGAAATATGTGGACGCCGTTGATCCCGAAAAGTTCATTCGCGCCGGGATTGACGGCATGCTCTCCACGCTCGATCCCTATACCGTCTTCATGGACGAAGAGGGAACGGAGGACCTCGACCTGATCACCTCCGGTCGTTACGGCGGCGTCGGCTTGGAAATCGGCGTGCGCGGCAAGGACAAGGTGCTCACGGTGATTTCCGCGATGGACGACTCTCCGGCGCAGCACGTCGGGATGCGCAGCGGCGACCGCATCATGGCGATTGACTCGCACAACGTCGTCGGCGCAAGCACAGCCGAAGCGGCCAAGCTCTTGCGCGGTCCCGCCGGCACGCAGGTAAAGGTCAGCGTCGAGCGCAGCGGCTCTTCGGAGCTCATCGAGTTCGTAATCACGCGCCGCGAAATTGATATCAAGGACGTGCCTTACGCCGGATTCGTGAAGCCGGGCGTGGGCTATGTGAAGTTCGCGCACTTCTCCCGCCGTGCGGCGGAGGATCTCGACGATGCTCTGAATAAACTGAAGAGCGAAGGGATGCAGGCGCTGATCTTCGATCTGCGCGGCAATCCGGGCGGGCTTCTGAGTTCCGCCGTCGGGGTGGCGCAGCGTTTCTGCAAGAAAGATGATGTTGTGGTGTCGGTGCGCGGGCGCAGCGACGAGAGCGTACAAGTCTTCAGGCTGCCCAACGATCCGCTGGCCGGAGATATTCCGCTGGTGCTGCTCGTGGACGGCGGCAGCGCGTCGGCAGCGGAGATCGTTGCCGGGGCCATTCAGGATTTGGATCGCGGCGTGATTGTCGGCGAACCCACGTTTGGCAAAGGCCTCGTGCAATCGGTTGTGGCGTTTGAAACCGGCGAGGCGCTGAAGATCACTACGGCCAAGTATTTTACGCCGTCAGGCCGCTTGATTCAGAAGGTTGACTACTTTCACGATAATCAGGACGTCGTCGTCACTCCGCAGAAAGAGGTTAGCGAGCACTTCTTCACGCGCAATCGGCGGCCCGTGGAAGGCGGCGGCGGAATCACGCCGGACATTGTCGTTCCCTCTCCGAAGCCCGGGCCGCTGGGGACTGAGCTGTGGCGGCAGGGTTCGTTCTTCGATTTCGTGAATGATTTCCGCACGAAGCACCCGAACCTGACCACCAACAAACTTGACGATGCCTCCATCAGCGAGTTCCAGGCGTGGCTGGAGAAGACAAGTTTCCGGTACGATGTGGACGGTCAATCAGAGTTGGATCAATTGCGAACAATGGCGAGCGAAGCGGGTTTGGCCGATAGCGCCGCCGCTGATTTGGCGCATCTTGAGCATGTCCTGGATCTCCGTCGCCTGAAGGATTTCGCGGAGGAGAAAGGGTTCATTCGCACGAGCCTCGAGCGGGAGCTTGCCGTGAGCCTATGGGGATCCAGCGCACGGATCGAGGCTGGCTTCGATGACGATCAGCAGATTCAGAAAGCGCTCGACGTCCTGGCCAGTAGGCAGGAATACAAGCAACTCTTGGCGGTGGAGGACTCCAATCGCCCCGAACGACGCTGAAACTTCTCCAACACACTTGACCATGATATCGCGCCTGGCGCTCATATTCTTGTTGCTCACGCCGATGTTTCGAGCTCTGGCCGCAGACCGGCTACCCTCGCATCTGCTCATGGAGTTTTCCGATGCGGCAGCGAGCGAGGCGCGGACGGGGAGTGCCCTACCGGCGGCCATCGCGCAACTGGATCTGCGTCATCCTGAACTGGTTCCGGTCTTCAAGGAGCCGCGCGAGCCCGACAAGCGCAGCCAGTGGTACGACTTGCATATGAACCGCTGGTTCCGGCTCAAATTCATAGGTGAAACGGCTGAAGCGCTGGCGGCGCGAGCCATGATCAATGCGGATCTTCGACAGATTATCGTGAGCGAGCCTCAGGAGCTTGAGATCTTGCCGAATGATCTCGCCAACTACGACATGTGGGGGTTGACCAAGATGAGTTGCCCTGCTGCGTGGGACCGGCAGCACGGCAACGCACCGATTCTCGTCACCACCATTGATACCGGCTGCAAGATCACGCATCCGGATCTGGCGGCCAACATGTTCATCAATCCGGCGGAAGACGTCAACGGCAACGGAGTCTGGGATTCGTCCGATGTGAACGGGCTGGACGAAGACATGAACGGCTACATTGACGACCTGATCGGTTGGGATTTTGTCACCGCTGACGTGGACCCGACTCAGCAAGCGGTGGGCGAAGACTACGCGCCGTGGGATAATCAGGTCTTCCCCGACATTCACGGTCACGGCACGCATGTGATGGGGACGGCGGCAGGCGTGACGGACAATGCCACCGGTGTTGCCGCGGCCTCGTGGAATGTCAGAGCCCTTCCGCTGCGGGCTGGGTTTGCCTGGATTAATTCCTCGGGACAACTGCGCGGCTCCGGCTACGAAGAAGACTTTGCCGCCGCGGTGCAATACGCCGCAGACATGGGCGTGCGCGTGATCAGCATTTCCTTCGGCGGCGGCACCAGCAACCCGATGTATGAGGTGGTGATCAATTACGCGCGGATGAATAACGTCCTGATCTTCGGCGCCGCCGGCAACAGCAACAATTCGCAGCGCACCTACCCCGGCGCATATGACAGCGTGGTTGCCGTGGCCGCGACTGACCGCAGCGATCTCAAGGCGTCCTTCTCAAGTTTCGGAACGTGGGTAGATCTCAGTGCACCGGGGGTGAGTATTTGCAGCACTCTTCCCAACAGCACGTACACTCCCTATGACTATGGCTGCTGGAGCGGGACCTCCATGGCTACTCCCAACGCCGCGGCGGTGGCCGGGCTACTGCTCAGCTACCTCTCCACGCTCACCGCAACGCAGGCGATCAACTATCTGCAAGCCGGTTCTGACAACATCTACGGACTCAATCCCACATACACCGGTCTTTTGGGTTCGGGCCGGGTCAATGCCGCCAATACGCTCGCCTTGGCTTGCGCGGAATCGGTTCCTGCCGCTCCGGTCGTTGTCGCGGAAGTGATCGGCGGTGATTCGCTGCGCCTCTCGTGGTCTCAGGTCCGTTGCGCTTCACAGTACGTTGTCGAATTCGCCAACCAGAGTGACGGCGCATTTTTTCCCCTGACCACGACGCCCGACACGACCGTTACGGATCCGACCAGTGGAGCTGCACAGCGCTTTTATCGCGTCTCCGCCGTCCAGTAACCGCTCTCGTCTCTCGAATGTCTCATACCATCTTTCTTCTTCAAAATGCCTGAAACCATAATTCAAAGTCATCTCGACCTGAAGCTCCTGCGCCGCGGCAAGGTGCGTGATATCTACGAGCTTGACGAACGTCATCTCGTCATCGTCACGTCGGACCGCCTGTCGGCCTTCGACGTGGTGCTGCCCACGCCGATTCCCGGCAAAGGAGCGGTGCTGACGAAGCTCACGCGCTTCTGGATGGACAAGCTCAAGCACGTCGTCAAAAACCACTTGACGCAGGACAGCGGGCACCGCAAGCTGAGTGAGGAACTTGCGGCGTCGCAGCCGGGTTTGAGTCCGGATCAGATCGAAGTCGTGCGCCGGGCGAAAGTCATTCCGGTCGAATGCGTGGTGCGCGGCTATCTGGCGGGGTCGGGGTGGAAGGATTATCAGCGGACGGGCGAAGTGTGCAGCATCAAGCTTCCCGCCGGCATGCAGCAATCCGAGCAGTTGCCAGAACCTCTGTTCACACCTTCCACCAAGGCGGACGAAGGGCACGATGAAAACATATCGTTCGCCGAAGCCGCGAAGCGAGTCGGGCGAGAGACTGCGGAGAGACTTCAGGATTTGTCCGTGAAGCTCTACCTCGCCGGACGTGAACATGCGCGTCAGCGCGGCATTATCATCGCCGACACGAAGTTCGAGTTCGGCATGGTTGACGGTGAGATCTGTGTCGTGGATGAGGTGCTGACGCCGGACAGCTCCCGTTTCTGGCCCGCCGATCTGTATGCGCCCGGGCGCGACCAGCCCAGCTTCGATAAGCAGATCGTGCGGAACTACCTGACCCGAATCGGCTGGGACAAAACTCCTCCCGGACCGGAACTGCCGCCCGACATCATGGCCCAAACGGCCAAGGCCTACCACGAAATCTACGAGCGCTTAACTCGTTAGCAGTCCGACCTGCATAAAGGGAGTCACGACACACGTCGTGACTTTTTTTTGCGCTGAGCTTATCCGGCTTGGTTCAGGAAAAGCGCGGGGGAGAGAAATAATTCACATTCTCGGCGGCAATCGGCAAAGCGTGGAAATACCAGCCCAGCATCAGCGGCAGAAACGGACGATCGCCGCGAATATGATCTGATGACGAGGATTTAACGCGGGTTGTTGAGCAACGCGCGCAATTGAAGACGCACAGCGAGAGGGATGCCTCGCAAAGTGCGTCTTTTTTTTCGCATCACCACCGGTCAATCGCTTCCCCGGATCGCAATAAGCTGGGAAGTTCGACGCGGATGCTCCCGATAGATCTCGTTCCAGTGCGCTCATTTTGTCGCACCACACCATGCCGCGTCACGATTTACATGATTATTCGCTTAGGTCCGGACTCCTTAATATGTACCGGATAAGTCACATTAAAGTTCTGGCAGAAGTGTAAAGAATGTTTCGCAATTATCATATGTCGCCCCTATGCTCGCTATATTAATTGTTATAGCACGGCGGTATCAGAAGAATGATGACAGGTCTTGCGAGGTGTATTGGTCTGATGCTTGCCCATGGATATGCTGAGACCCCACGTATTGATGTAATGATGCCAGATGCCAGGATTCCGCAAGTTTTCGTGTTCCCAGCAAGTTAGTGCCTATACTGCCCTACTGACGGCGGCATTGTACCTTGCATTTCTCCCGTTGTTCCCACGCAACGTGTTGCGGGCCTCAGACTTAGCGCTGGGGTCAAGCTACACGGTCATTCAATTGGACTCCGTCTTCCGGACCCGCTACAACACGGACGAAAACCCGTACAAAGGCTCCGGCTGGAAGGCGTTTCAACGTTTCAGCTGGTTTTACACGCAGCGCGCCTATCCTGAGGCGGATATTCCCGCCGGAGCACGGATGCAGGCGTGGGAAGAAAAACAGCAGGCGCGCCACAACTCGCCCTTGGATGAAAATTGGAGTGCGATCGGCCCGAACAATTTGGCCGGTCGCATTCTTTGTTTGGCGTGGCACCCTACCGATGCCAACACGATCTATGCCGGGACGGCGTCCGGCGGCTTGTGGAAAACGGTGGACGGTGGAGCTAATTGGCTCCCGCTTACGGATGACCTCCCCAGTCTCGCCGTGGGCGCCGTAGCTCTCGAGCCGGGCAACCCGAATGTAATTTACATCGGCACGGGCGAGGGATCGTTCAATGCGGATGCTGTCTATGGCGCCGGAATCTTCAAATCCACCGACGGCGGGACAACGTGGAGCCCGACAGGTCTCTCGTGGACGCAGTCGCAGAGCCGCGCGATCAACAAGATCGTGATCAATCCGTCGAACCCGCAGATCATCTACGCCGCCTGCAATCGCGTGGTCGGCGGAATTTTCAAGAGCGTCAATGGTGGGACCACATGGACGCAATATCACGCCGGTGACGTCAAAGACCTGATTATTCATCCCGACTCGCTCAATATTCTCTACTGCGTCTCCGGTGACCCGTGGGGCAATGCGCAGAACGGCATTTTCCGTTCAGCGGACTCCGGCGTCACGTGGACGCGTTTGAGCAGCGGCCTTCCCGCCGCCACCAGCATGGGTCGCGCGCAGCTTTCGATGGCGCCGTCCAACCATCAGACGCTGTATGTGGGTATTTCGCAGACCATCTCTGCCGGTGCCGGATTGCTCGGAATCTACAAGACGGCGAATGCCGGTGCTTCGTGGACGCTGCAAGCCAACACGCCGAACTTTTACTCGGGCCAGGGCTGGTACAATCTCGTGATCGCCGTGCATCCGACGAATGCGGCGGTGGTGTATTCCTCCGGTCTGGACTGCTACAAGTCCACCGACTCCGGCGTTACCTGGACGCGCAAGAGCGTGTGGTCCTATCCTCCCGGCAACGCGCAATACGCTCACGCCGATCACCACGAATTGATCTTCAAGCCGGGCGACCCGAATACCATTCTGGTGGGGACGGACGGCGGTATTTACAAGTCCATCAACGGCGGCGATACGTGGGCCGGCTTGAACAATGGCTTAGTCTGCTATCAATTCTACGCCATGGGCAACGATGCCCTGAATGCTTCGACCTGTTACGGCGGAACGCAGGACAACGGCACCAACAAATACACCGGTTCCAACACCTGGAGCTGGGTCATGTCCGGCGATGGCGGCTATTGCACGGTGGACTATACGAACTCCAACATTGTTTACGCGGAAATTCAGCGCGGCAGCCACTATAAGTCCACGAATGCCGGCTCGACGTGGTCTTACATTCAGACAGGAATCTCCGGCTACGGCGAATGGGTGACTCCCGTGGCAATGGACCCGACTAACCCGAGTATCCTCTATACCGGTACGACTCAAGTTTACAAGACGACGAATGGTGGAGCGAGCTGGAGCGCAATTTCGTCGTCGTTCTCCTCCTACTACGTGAGCACGCTCGCGGTCGCTCCGTCCAACCCGCAGGTGATTTACGCCGGCATTGCCGGCGGCGGTCAGGTGTGGAAGACAACGAACGGCGGCACGAACTGGACAAGCATCACTACCGGCCTGCCGAATCGCTACGTCACGCGTGTGGCCGTACATCCCGCGGATCCGAACACGATCTATGTCACGTTTTCCGGTTATGCGAGCGGGCACGTCTGGAAGAGCACGAACGGCGGCAGCTCATGGACCAACGTTTCGACGGGGATTCCGGATATTCCGTGTAACGTCATCGCGATTGACGGCACGACTCCCAGCACGATGTATGTCGGCACGGACCTCGGCGTCTATCGTTCGACGGATGGCGGCGCGTCGTGGGCGGATTACTCGATCGGTCTGCCGAACGTCGTTGTGGAGGACTTAGCGCTCCATCCTTCAACAGGCTCCTTGCGCGCGGCGACGCATGGCCGCGGCATGTGGGAAACCTCCACCGGAGCGGCGCCCAGCATTACCGTGTTGACTCCGAATGGCGGCGACAGCTGGCCTACGGGCACGAATCAAGCGATTACGTGGACAACCGGCGGTTTGGGCGGCAACGTGCGGATTGAACTGAATCGCACCTTTCCGGGCGGTTCGTGGGAAGTATTGATCGCGTCCACGCCGAATGACGGCAGTTACACGTGGACAGTGGCCGGGACGGCAACGACCACCGCGCGCATGCGTGTGACGTCCGTCGAGACTCCTTCGGCAACGGACGTTTCCAACTCCGATTTCTCGATTACTCCTCCGGTGCTTACGCTGCTCCAGCCGAACGGCGGCGAAACCTATGTGCTCGGCACGGTGGATACGATTGCCTGGACCCTCACCGGCACCAGCGGCGCAGTTGTTGTGCAAATCAATCGCACGTATCCGTCCGCAAGCTGGGAGGCGATCACCACCACGTCGAGCCTGAGCACCCCGTACACGGTGTCCGGCACTCCGTCCAATACGGTTCGCGTGCGAGCGTATTTGCAGAGCACGCCGAGCGTCGGCGACACGAGCGCGGCCAATCTCTCGATTGTCGCTCCTGCGATCACCGTAAATTGGCCCAATGGCGGCGAAACACTGACGCCCGGACAATCGGTCATGCTGCGTTGGACATCCGCCAATGTGACCGGAACGGTCAGGGTCGAGCTGAACCGCACGTATCCCGGCGGAACGTGGGAGACCTTGAACGCCAATGTCACGATTGATAGCCTCGCTTGGGCGGTGGATCAATACGGCGGCAGCAGTGCCCGGATTCGTGTCACCTCGAATACCTATAGCGCAGCGACCGACGTTTCCAACGGCAACTTCACAATCTCAACTCCTTCGCTGACCGTGGTTACGCCGAATGGAGGCGAGGGCTGGAGTCTCGGTTCATCGCATTGGCTGCGTTGGATGCGATCGAACCTGAACGGTTTGGTCAACGTGTATTACAACCTCTCGTATCCGTCCGGTACGTGGCAGCCGGTGCAGCTCAACGTGGCGCTGGATTCGGTGCTCTGGGTCGTGCCGGGTCCGGCTTCCGGCGCAACACGCGTCCGCGTAACCTCAGTCAACGTGCCGACCTTATACGACGAGTCGGACGCGAACTTCTCGCTGGGCAGCGGCATCACGCTGATCTGGCCGAATGGTGGCGAGAATCTCAGTCTCACCGCTCCGGCTGCGATTTCATGGACGCGCGCCAACGCGCCTGGCAACGTCACGGTGCAGCTCAACCGCACCTACCCAATGGGCGTGTGGGAGCCGTTAACGACCACTGCCGCCGGCGACAGCCACACGTGGACTGTCAGTGGAGCAACTGCGACCGGCGCCCGCATCCGCGTGTTCCTTACCAGTAATCCTACGCTTGGCGATACCAGCGACGCGAGCTTCAACATCGTGAGTTCAGTGCTGGCCGTAACGAGTCCCAATGGCGGCGAGCTGTGGAACACTCATATGTACCAAGTCGTTCGCTGGACGCGCACAAACGTACCCGGCGATGTGACGGTCCTTTTGAATCGCAGTTACCCCTCCGGGACATGGGATACGTTGGCCGCCGCGGTCTCGGCGGATACCTTGCGATATTACGTGCCGGATTGGAATGTGGCGACTTCGACCGCACGGGCAAAAGTCGTGTGGAACGAGCAGCCGGTGATTAGCGACGCGAGCAACAGCAATTTCTCGATCGTGCCTCACCTCACGCTGCTCTATCCCAACGGCGGCGAAGTGTGGCCGATCGGAACGGCTCAAACTATCCGCTGGTCGCGTTCGAACTCTCCGGGCAACGTACGCATTCTCCTCACGCGCACGTGGCCGACGCTGACATGGACCACTCTGACAACAACGGCAGCGGCGGACTCGTTCCAATGGACACCGCCGTACGCGCCGTCCGAGAATTGCCGAGTGGCGATTTACATGACCGACAACTACGGCTATACGGACACGAGTGCCGCCAATTTCGCAATTGCCAACACCAACTCGATCACGGTAACCTCGCCCAATGGCGGTGAGCAGTGGGCGGGGGGATCGTCACAGACGATCACCTTCGTACGCAGCAATGCCGCGGGCGCGGCGACGGTGCAGCTCAACCGCACGTATCCGAGCGGAACGTGGGAGAATCTGAACACCAACGTTACCACCAACAGTCTGAACTGGACGGTGAGCGGATCGGCCTCCTCCAATGCGCGCGTGCGCGTGTTCCTCAATTCGACCCCGTCTTTACGCGATTCGTCCAATGCCGATTTCTCGATCAGCTCCACGGCCGCCAGTCTCGCCCTCACCTCTCCGAATGGAGGTGAGACCTGGGTTACCGGCAGCACGCAAGTGGTGCGGTTTACCCGTACAAACGCCGCCGGAAATGTGGTCGTGCTCTTGAATCGCACCTATCCGGGCGGAGTTTGGGAAACGCTGTCCTCCACGGTAACAACGGACACATTCGCTTGGAACGCCAGCGGCACCACCAGCTCGACCGCTCGCGTCCGTATCTATCTGGCCAGTAACGCCACCATTGCCGACACCAGCGCCGCAAACTTCTCGATCGTCACTCCGATGATCACTGTCGTCGGTCCCAATGGCGGCGAGTCGTGGACTCTTGGCTCCTCGCAGATGATCACGTTTACCCGCAGCAATGCCCCCGGCAATGCCACGGTTGAACTCAATCGCACTTATCCCTCCGGTGCATGGGAATTGCTCAGTAATGCCGTCAGTAGCAGCAGCTATGCCTGGACAGTTAGCGGCACGACCAGCGCCACGGTGCGGACGCGTGTCTATCTCACGGCCACGCCTGCGGTCGGCGACACGAGCAACGCCAATTTCTTCATCACCGGCACGCCTGCGTTGACGCTTACCGCGCCTAACGGCGGCGAAACCTGGGTGAACGGCTCGCCGCAAGTCGTACGATTTACCCGTTCCAATGCGGCCGGGAATGTTACCGTGCAGTTGAATCGCACCTATCCCAGCGCTACGTGGGATGTGCTGTCCACCGCCGTCAGCGCCGACACGTTCGCCTGGACCGCCAGCGGAATTCCGTCCGTGTTTACACGCATCAGAGTGTTCCTGACCGCCAATGCCACGGTTGGCGATACCAGCAACGCGAACTTCACCATCGCTGCTCCCACCATCACGGTCACCGCGCCCAATGGCGGTGAGACGTGGAGCTTGGGCAGCACACAAAGCGTCACCTTCACGCGCAGCAACGCGAATGGCAATGCCACGGTTGAACTCAATCGCACGTATCCTTCCGGCACATGGGAATTGCTCAATAATGCCGTCAGCGGCAGCAGCTATTCATGGGTTGTCAGCGGCGCGACGTCATCAGCGGCTCGCATCCGCGTGTACTTGACCGGCGCTTCCAGCATCGGCGATACCAGCAACGCCGGATTCACGATCAGCGGCATTCCGACGCTCACCATGACGGCGCCGAATGGCGGCGAAAGCTGGAATATCGGAACCTCGCAGACCATCAGCTTTACTCGCGCGAATGCCGCCGGCACGGCCACGCTGGAACTCAACCGGAACTACCCCAGCGGCACGTGGGAACTCATCAGCAACAGCGTCGCCGGCAGCAGTGTCGCGTGGACACCGACGGGTGCCGGTACCTCGACCGCGCGCATCCGCGTGTATTTGAACGCGACGCCTGAAGTCGGTGACACGTCGAACGCTAACTTCACATTGGTTGCGCCCGCAATCACCGTCACCGCGCCCAACGGCAACGACACCTTGTACACCGGCGCGACTTACTCAATCACGTGGACGCGGCAGAATGCCAGTGGCGGGGTCACAGTGGGCGTCAATCGCAGCTACCCGGCCGGAACGTGGGAAAGCATCACCACGAATTCCACGGTGAATAGCTATGCGTGGGTCGTCTCCGGGCCGGTCACCGACAGCGCTCGAATCCGCGTAACGCTGAACAGCAATCCGGCCGTCGGTGACACCAGCAACCAGAGCTCCCGCATCGTCACCCAGACGCTGTCCTTGACCGCGCCGGATGGCGGGGAGTCATTCACGCTCGGCGCCCCGATCACGGTGCGCTGGACGCGCAGTTTCGCCAGCGGCGACGTCACGGTTATGCTCAACCGCAACTACCCGGCAGGGGCGTGGCAAACTTTGACCACCGCGGCTTCGGTGGACAGCTTTGTGTGGAACTCCAGTGGTACGGCCTCCAGCGTAGCGCGCATGAAGATCCAATTGTCAGCAAACAGCTCGGTCAACGACATCTCGGCAGGTAACTTCTCGTTAGTGTTGAAAACACTGGCTCTGACCACCCACAATGCCGCAGCCACCTATTACATTGGCACACCGAGCAGTGTCAACATGTCGCGCACAAACGCAAGCGGCAACGTCACCATCCAACTGAACCGGAACTATCCGCTCGGCACGTGGGAAACTCTGACCACGTCTGAGACGACCTCCAGCTATTTGTGGAATATCACCGGCCAGCCGTCCACAGTTTCCCGTCTGCGCATCTTCCTCACGGCCGAGCCGTTCGTTGGCGACACGTCCAATGCGAGTTTCACGCTCGCCTCACCCGTGATAACTGTGAGTGCCCCGAACGGCGGCGAAATCTGGCCCGTGGACTCTGTGCGTACGATTTCCTGGGTTCGCGGCGGAGTTTCCGAAAATGTTCGCGTGGACCTGAATCGCAGCTACCCGTCGGGCTCATGGGAGACGCTGCTTGCATCCTCGTCCGGCAGCTCCTTCGCGTGGACCGTAACCGGCCCGACAGCAGCCGGCGCGCGCATGCGCGTCGTTGGCTTGACGACCGGAGTCAGCGATCAGTCCGATGCCAACTTCTCCATTCCTACTTCGCAGTTAACGCTCTTGGCCCCCAATGGGGGAGAGGACATTCTCATCGGCGGCTTGCTGCCGATTCGCTGGATACGGAATGGCGCTTCAGGCGCGGTTAATGTGCATCTGAACCGCGCGTACCCGTCTGGCGCGTGGGAATTGCTTGGCTCCAGCACAAGCGATTCGTTGACGTGGACCGCCAGCGGATCGGTCTCAACAAGCGCGCGCACTCGCGTCACGCTGCAATCGAATCCCGGTGTTGGCGATACCTCGGACGCCAACTTCGCGATTATCAATCCGCAACTCAGTGTGCTCTCGCCGAACGGCGGTGAGCAATTCGTAATCGGCATGAGCTACTACGTGAATATTTCGCGCGTGAGTCATCCCGGGCCGGTCACAATCCAGTTGAATCGTTCCTTTCCCTCCGCAGACTGGCAAACGATCGTCTCCAACTACACTGGCAGTTCGTACCTTTGGCTCGTGTCAGCGCCGTATTCGAGAACCGCGCGGATTCGCGTGATCAGCGAGATCTACCCATCCGTCGGTGACACGTCGAACGGCAACTTCCGCATCGCGCCCTTTGGCATTCTGGTTCTGGATCCGTCCAGTGCGGACACGGTCGCTGTCGGTGATACGGTCAGTTTGGCATGGGTGCGCGAAGGTGTCGGCAGTGTGGACGTCCTGCTTGACCGCGACTGGCCGAGTGATGACCGGGAAATCCTGACGTCAGATCTCGATGCGGATTCGTTCAGTTGGACCGCGACGCCGCCGGCCAGCAGCAACTGCCGGTTCATAGTGTGGACGCATGCGGATTCCACGATCGCCGATACGAGCGACTACGACTTTGCTATTCATCTGCCCAGCGTGACTCTGACAACTCCTGCCGGTGGCGAGACGTACAGTATCAATGACTTGGTGAGTATCTCGTGGACTCGCAATTTTGCCACGGGTGGCGTGCGAGTGGAACTGAATCGCAACTATCCGTCAGGATCCTGGGATTTACTGGCCGATAACGTGACCGGCAACAGCGCAAGCTGGACAGTGGACGGCGATTCGACCAGTCATGCGCGTGTGCGCTTGACGTTGATTGGCCTTCCGTATGTCGGCGATACCTGCGCAACCGATTTTCACATTGCTTATCCGGGGCTGCATTTAACCAGCCCGAATGGCAACGATACGCTGGTCACAGGCACCACGCAGATCATCCGCTGGGATCGCATCAACGCTCCCGGTCAGGTGCGCGTGGACCTGAATCGCAATTATCCATCGGGCACATGGGAAGTGCTCGCGTCGGCGGTTTCCGTTGATACGTTTGCCTGGAATGTCACCGGCACGGCCACGACACAGGCTTGCTTCCGCGTGACGCTGGTCTTCAACGCCACGATGTCGGACGTCAGCGATGCTTTAACATGGATTACTCCGCCGCTGATTCAACTCCTGTCGCCGGTCGCTGGAGATTCGATTCAGATCGGAGTGCCGGTGCAATTCTCGTGGTCGCGTGTTGGGGTCGCGCCCGGAGTGAACCTCTACGTCAAGCGCAACTACCCGTCGGGACAATGGGAGTTGCTCGGTCAGAACCTGACCGGAAATTCATGGTCGTGGACAGCGGCGGGCGCCGCTTCGGAAGTCGCGCGCTTCCGCGCGCTCTCCGGCTCAAACCCGGCGGTCGGCGATACGACTGATGGTCCTGTGCATCTCGGCCAGCCGCTGCTGACGTTCACTAATCCGGTGTCCGCGCAGAGCTACCGCGCGGGCGAGGTCGTCAACCTGACGTGGACGCGCAGCTACGCCCCGGGCGCGGTGCGCGTCGAATTGTCTCGCCAGGGCACCGGCGGCCCGTGGGAAGAACTGGGAACAACCTCCGGGAATTTACTCGCGTGGACCGTCAGCGGTCCGGCAACAACCATTGCGCGCTTGCGGATCACGTTGATGGATCTGTCGTGGGTCGCGACGATGACGTCATTTAACAATTCAATCGTTATTCCGTCGCTCGCTGTCACAGCTCCAACATCGGCCGGTCCTTTCGCGGTCGGCCGCGACCTGACGATCTCATGGCAGCGCTCGAACGTGCCCGAAGCCGTCAACGTGTATGTGGAACGTGACGGCCAACAATCCTCATTGGAAACAGTCCGCAGCAGTGTGACCGGCGATTCGGTGCACTGGACAGCGACCGCGCCGATCAGCAGCAACGCGCGCATTGTCGTTCGCACGGCGTTCGGACTGCTGGTCGAAGGTCAGTCGAGCATGTTCAGCCTCGCTCAGCCGCTGATCACGTTGACGCATCCGACGGGTGGACAAAGCTTCGTCTCCGGAAATGTCATGCCCGTCCGGTGGAATCGGACGATCATCACCGATCCGGTTCAGGTCGAGTTGAACCGCGGTTATCCGGCTGGCTCTTGGGTTGTGCTCGCCACTGGTGTGACAGACACTATTTACAACTGGACTGTGAGCGGCCCAACGACGCAAACCGCTCGTGTGCGCGTCCTCTCGACCGTGGATCCGGCGCTCGGCGATACATCGGACGCTTCGATTAGTCTGCTACAGCCGACTCTGACGATCACGTCGCCGGTCAGCGGCGCGCGTCTGCCGCTCGGTTTTGATACGGGGATTTCATGGACTCGCATCGCGGTTGAAGGCTCGGTGAACATCGAACTCTCGCGCGATGGCGGCTCCAGTTACGAGCTTGTGGCCGACAGCATCGGCGGCGACAGCTACGCGTGGACTCCCGACGGGGCGGCGAGCGACAACTCGCACCTGCGTATTACCAGTATTGAGAATCCTTCGGTGTCGGCCACGTCAAATGTGTTTGTATTGGCGCAGCCGAGCATCTCGTTGCTCTCCATGAATGGCGGCGACAGCTTGGCCATCGGCAGTCCGATCGTCATTCGCTGGAGCGAGACGGATCATCCGGGAGCCGTGGACATCCTGCTGAACCGCAACTACCCGGGCGATGTCTGGGAAACACTGGCGGGTGCCGTCGAGAGCGATTCGTTTGTCTGGACGCCCTCTGGAATTGAGTCACCCCACGCACGCGTCCGCGTTCAATCCGTTGTGAATTCGGATTGGTTTGCGCAATCGGCCGCCGACTTCGCGCTGCTGAATCCGGCGCTGGTGATCACGTCTCCTGCGGAAGGCACGGAGTTGATTGTCGGTGATCCGCTCACGATCACATGGCAGCGCACGCTTTCGACCGGTCTCGTGCGCGTGCTGTTGCGTCGCGCTGATGGCGGCGTGCACATTTTGGCGCAAGGTCTGCCGGGAAGCACTCTTGCATCCACGGTACCGACAGTCACATCAACAGTTTCAACATTGATCGTGGAAGACATGCAGGACCCGACGCGCGCTGATAGCATCAGTCTCGCCGGACCGTATCTGCCGCGGCTCTCGATCATGAGCGTCACCGATAGCTCGCGCTACGTAATCGGACGCCCGGAGGTTATCACCTGGTCACGCGATCACGCGGCGGGCGACGTCAGCCTGCAAATGAGTCCGCAATATCCGATCACCGGCTGGACCACGATTGCCACGACCAGCGGCGACTCCATTGCCTTTGTGCCCGACGGGCAGGAAACGGAATCGCTGGCGGTGCGCGTTATCCTGCTGGCGAGACCTGCCGTGGCCGATACCGTTGTGGGCATCCGCGTGGTCAACCCGGCACTCGAATTGGCGAATTTGCAAGTCACCTCGTATCGCATCGGCTCGACCATGGATATTAATTGGAGCAACCACGAGGTGGACGGCGCGGTGTTGCTCGAACTGAACCGCAGCTATCCTGTGGCCGCGTGGGAGACGCTTTACACAGGAACGGACACGTCGCTTGCGTGGACCGTTTCCGGGGATACAACGGACGCCGCCCGCTTGCGGATTGTATCCGCAGACTATCCGCAGGCGGCGGATACGTCCGCTTTCACGCTGAACTTCTATCGTCCGTCGCTGATGCTGACGATAGATGCTGTTGGGGATACACTGTTCATCGGTCACGATGTGCACTACAGTCTCTCACTTGAGCACGAGAGTCCGCTGATGGACGTGGCCGTGCAGCGCGAAGCTGGCGGTGCATGGGAGATCATTCAAAGCGGAGTGGCCGAAGGAGCGCAGGTCTGGACACTCACCGGCCCGGCGTCCGGCCAGCTTCGCTTCCGGGCCTACGTGCCGGGCGATGCTGAACTCGACGACACCAGCCGCGCGTTCACGCTGCTCACACCGGCGCTGGACTTCCTCACGACTCCGCCGACGATTGTCAATACCGGCGATGACGTGTACGTGAGTTGGTCCGCCTTGGGCGTGGACGGCCCGGTGAATCTGTGGCTCTTGCGCGATCAGGCTTTGCCTGAGCTGCTTGCCTCGGATCAGATCTCGTCCTACGATTGGAGTGTCACACCGCCTCATGCCGATAATGCCCGCTTGGTTGTGAGCGCCGTGAATGAGCCGCAGTTCTCCGACACGAGTGCTGCTTTCGCGATCCGCGATCCGCAGCTGTTCTTCACGAACCCGACCGCTTCCGGAACGGACACGATCGGTCAAACATTCACGCTCTCGTGGAACTGGATCGATGGCGAGGGCGCTGTGCGGCTGGATGTCTCGTACGCCGGCGTCAGCGGCCCTTGGCTGCCGATTGCCGATTCGATCAGTGCGCAGAGCGTTGACTATCTGATCACCGGCCCCGCCACCATGGATTTGCGGTATCGCGTCCGTTCGGTGGCCGACAGTGCGGTCTTCGCGATCAGTGCTCAGCGGTCCGTGATCGAGGCACACGTCAGTATTGATTCATTCAGCGGCGGAACATGGTTCCTCGGCGAACAGCATTGGATCCGCTGGACGCGTGAGAACTACAGTGGCCCCGTGGACATTGAACTGCAGCGCATGGATCGTTCACAGCCGTGGGAACCGATTGCGCAGTCGGTGAGCGACTCGATTCTCTGGACCGTGACTGGCCCCGCCTCGGACTACGCCATGCTGCGCCTCGTGCTGCCGGATTATCCGACCATTTTCGACACGACCGACGCGCCGCTGCGCATTGCCGCGCCGCACGTAACGGTCGTCGCTCCGAACGGCGGGGAGACGCTGGAAGAGGACCAGCAGATTCGCTTGCGCTGGATTGCAGAAGGCTTTGAAGGCGGCGTCGGCATCGGCCTCTGGCGCGGCGATCCGGTGAACCGGCTCGACACGCTCTTCCTCGATACGCCAAACGACTCGAGCGAAATCTGGACGATTACCGGCCCGGCGGCGACCGGATGCTACCTCGTGATGGTCGCCGCAGCGAACCCGTCACTCATGGACACGAGCGATGCCGCCTTTGTCATTCAGGCTGGAAATGCCGCGCCGGGGACGCAAAGCAATCTGCCGACGGAATACAGTCTTGATCCGCCATACCCGAATCCGTTCAACAGTCAGGCGACGATCGAGTTCGCGCTGCCGAAGAACGGTCATGTCGAACTGACGGTCTTCGACATCCTCGGCCGTACCGTCACAAAGCTGGTGGATGAGCAGCGTGTCGCCGGATACCATCATGTGCAATGGGATGCCTCGCGTGTCGGATCGGGAATCTACTTCGTGCGCATGACGAGTGAAGAATTTGTTGCCACGCGCAAACTGCATCTGATCAAATAAAAGAGACGGAATCGCTCTTGCCCGGGGCGATTCCTTGCCCAGGTGCGTCGGATGCCCTCCCGGCGCACCGCCCTTTAAACGAAGCAGGCCGCGCATATGCGCGGCCTGCCTTGTTAGTAATATGTTGACGCGGTGTCGGCTGCAACTCGAAAGCGAACCGAAACTTTCTGACTAAGCAGCCGACCCTCTGCTTTCAAGTCTCACGTCTTCTTCCGATTCTTCTCAATCATCAGTCCCACCCAAATCGAAAGTTCATACAACACCACCAGCGGCGCCACCATCAGTGTCATCGTCAGCATGTCCGTCGTGGGCGTTGCCACGGCGGCCAAAATGAAGATCAGAACAATGGCATACCGCCGGTGCCGGCGGAAGAAGCTCGACGGCACGAGTCCCGTCGCAATCAATATGCCGATGATGAGCGGCAGCTGAAAGATCAACCCGAACGCAAGCAGCAGAAAGATCAGCAGACTGATATAGGTCTTCAGCGACCAGAGATTCTGAATCCCACTTTGCGCAAACGACGAAAGAAACTCGATCGCCGTAGGAAAGATGAACCACGCAAACACCACTCCACCCCAGAACAGCGTTGTGGCAATCAGCACCACCGGCCACAGCCACAATTTTTCCTTGCGCCTCAACCCCGGGCCGATGAAGCCGTACAATTGATGCGCGACAAACGGCGATGCAATCAACAGCCCGATCATGATCGCCATCTTGATTTCGATCGTGAACCCGTCGGTAGGGGAGAGCAGGGCGAGCGACCCCTGCACCTTCTCGCGGAACGGTTCAATCAAAAAGTCTATCGCCGGCTGCGCCAGCCAAAACCCTCCGATTGCCGCCACCACGATGAACGCCAGCGAGCGCAGGATCCGCTTGCGCAGCTCATCAAGATGATCCCAAAAGGTCATCGGCGCGGGGTCAGCCATGCCTGCTCCGGTTGCAAATCGCGCCGTCTTTCCGTACATTATTCACGGTCATTTCCGTAGGTCTATTCCTTCTTGGATGTGGGCTTTCAAGCCGTTAACGAAAGGGCATTGCCGCGGGTACGTCGGGCGGCAGGTCATTCCTCAACACCCTGTACAAGTTTACACCCCCTATAGTACTTCAAATTTCTCACAATTTCAAGCATGAACGGCGAGCACACCGGCTCTACTCTGAAATCCGCAGTTGAAGCCCGCGCGCGTGACCTCGGTTTCGAGCGTATCGGCTTTGCGCCGGCGTCGCCGCCCCGGCGTGCCGGTCTCTTTCGCCGGTGGCTTGCTGAGGGCAAGGCGGGAACAATGACCTACCTGCACCGCTCCGCGGAACGCCGCGCCGATCCCCGCCTCGTGCTCGACAACGCACAAACGATCATCTCAGTCAGTCAATCCTACTTCGCCGGGCGATTGCCAGACGATGTTCGCACCGATCCCTCGCGCGGTTTGATCGCATCGTATGCATGGGGGCGGGACTATCACGAGGTGCTGTTGAAGAAGTTGCAGGAACTGGCCCGCTTCATCGAGGAGCTGGCTCCCGGCCACGCGTCGAAGTGTTATGTGGACACGGGGCATATCTTGGAGCGCGAGCACGGCGAGCGCGCCGGTCTTGGCTTCGTCGGCAAGAATACGTTGCTGATCTCGCCGCAGATAGGTTCCACGTTCTTCCTCGGCGAAATTCTGACCACGCTCACCGTGCCGCACGCTTTGCTCGTGCGCATGCCCTCCTGCGGCTCCTGCACGCGTTGTCTGGATGTTTGTCCTACACATGCCCTGCCGACGGCGCATGAGCTCGATTCGACGCTTTGCATCTCCTATCTTACGATCGAGTATCGTGGCGTCATTCCCCGCGCTCTGCGTGCAAAGATGGGCAACCACATCTTCGGTTGCGACGACTGCCAGGATTGCTGCCCGTGGAACCAGCGCTTCTCGAAACAAACCGATGAAGCCGCCTACCGCACCACACTCGAGCGCCAGGCTCCGCACCTGACCGATCTGGCAACACTAACGGTTTCGCATTTCCACGACCGCTTTGCCGGATCCGCGGTGCTGCGTGCCCGTTATGAAGGCTTTCTGCGGAATGTCGCCATCGCTCTGGGGAATTGGGGGCAGGAGAATGCTCTGGAGAGTCTGGAGCATCTGCTTCATCACGAGAACAAACTGGTGCGCTTGCATGCGGTGTGGGGAGTTGGGCAGATTGCGGGCGGAATAGCGAAGCGGCTGTTACAGCGCGTCGCAGAAGCGGAAGAAACGGAGGAGGTGCGGCGGGAAGCACTGTGCGCGTTGGACACAAAGGAGAAGCCCTGAAGTACGGCTCAACTTCAGGGCCTGAGCTTCGGCTGATGCCGCGAGTTTCGCCGCACCACCCCGCCGAGCTGTTATGTGTAACGTTATGTGGTCCGCGTCACGGGTTTAGCCGTCCGCGCCAGTAGCGTCGGCGGCTCGGGAGTCAATCGAAGTTCGGGAGCCACGCGGCCGATGCTCGTGTTCAGGCTCTCATGATTGATCGTTACCAAGATGGATCCGACCCCAAAGATGATGGATCCCCAGCACAGCGCCATCATCGTGACGGCGGCGACTACCCACAGCGTGCGGCTCATCACTCCTCCTCTGCATTAGCTGAGGAAGAGTGTTGCAAAAAAAAGACCTGACGGGTGCGGGTCTTTTGCGTCTCGGAACACACTGTTTTTCTTTGGATCGTTCGAAGAAGCATCACAATGATGTAACCCGGCTGGGGCAAATCCACCACCTCGGTTTGAGGAATTCACACAGCCCTTCGATCATTCGACCGTCAAAGAACAGCCCAAGGGTGGCTTGGGCTGTTTCTCTATTTAACGGATTCAGAAGCGTGAGTTTCAGCAGCCGCACCCGGCGGCGTGCGAGTCTGCTCGATACGGGGTTTCTCCGTCGAGCATTCCGCCGACATTCACGTGGAGACACCCAGCCGGGGCAGAACAAACCGTTGGAGCGCAATCCAGACGGCAAGAAAGATCACTACACCCAGGAAATCATGCATGAGTCGCTTCCGCATATTGAGTTGTTCCAGCGTGACATTGTAGGTTGTGCTCTCTGTGATTAGATGCGGCCAAAGTAGATTGGATTCTCCACATTTGACCGCCCTGCCCACGACGCATCAATACTGCACATACTTCTCGCAAAACACTACACAAATATAATGGTTACAGCATGCTACGGGATATGTAAGTTATCTCTAAGATACCTATTGCGTTCCTCAGAAAAGATCGTTACCTTTACACGCTGTTGCCACTGCAATTTAGCTATTTCTTGCCGAAGATCCTACCTCCTCACAGAACCTGACTTAATGCTCCGTCTTCCGGCCGTCTCCGGCCTACTTTTCCTGCTCGTCATTTTTTCGTTTGCGTCTGTCCAACCTGCTCTTCAGAGTCCTTACACTGACCTGATCTCGCAGGCCGGGACGACCAAAGACTATCCGGATCAGCCCCTGCTCGTCGTATTTGACTCCACCGTTGTGGATGTGGATACGACCGGACTGTCCGTCAAGCGCGCGCACACGCTGACCAAAGTGCTCACGCCGGAAGGTCTTGCGAAATTGCGAGCGGTGCGCTTTGATTACGACCCCAGTTCCAACCGCATCGAACTGACTCGCGCGCGAATCCATCGCGCCAACGGAACCGCAGAGGACATTGATCTTGCCGTGGCCCGCGACATGCCGCAGCCGCAGCACATGATCTATTGGGGCGCGCGGATGAAGTTACTCCCGATCCTGCCTTTGGAAGTTGGCGACGCGCTCGAAATCGAGCACGAGCTCACCGGCTTTACGATCGCATATCTGGCGAGCGACGGCGACGAAGAACGCTACATCCCGCCGATGCGTGGCACCTATTACGATGTGATTCTTTTCGGCGGATCCGCCGGTTTCTTGAGTTTTGCCGGCGCGCCGCCGACGAAACTGAAGGCCTATACCATCTCGATGCCCGAGTCCAAGGTCGGACAGTTCGAGACGTACAACGGCGATATCAAGTCCGCGCTCAAATTCGGCAACGGGCGTCTCGTGTACACTTTCTGGAAGGAGAATCTTCCGGCGTACAAAGCGGAAGTCCGCGAACCGGATGTCCCCGATATCGTTCCCAAAGTTGTCTTCACCAATGTGAAGGACTGGGCCGAGAAGTCGCGCTGGTTCTATGGCGTGAATGAAGACCGCGACATCTTCGCCGCCGATGACGCCATCAGGCGCGAGGTTGCCAAGCTCACCAAGAACTGCGCGACCGACTCCGCCAAGTGCCAAGTGTTGCTGCATTGGGTGGCGCAGAGCATCCGTTACAGTGGCATTTCGATGGGCGAGGGCGAAGGCTACACGCTGCATCCAAGCACGATGACGTTTCGCGACCGCGCGGGCGTCTGCAAGGACATTGCCGGTATGCTGGTCACCATGCTTCGCGTCGCCGGCTACACCACTTATCCGGTGATGACCTGCGCGGGTTCGCGTGTCGAGCAAATTCCCGCCGATCAGTTCAACCACTGCGTGGTCGCGGTGAAGAAGGCGGACGGGTCGTTCCTGATGCTTGATCCGACCTGGTCACCTTTCAACATGGAATTGTGGAGCCGCGCCGAATCCGAGCAGCACATTGTCATCGGCAGCCCCGAAGGTGAGTCGTTGCAGCAGATCGAGAAGTTTACCGCCGAAGACAACGACTTCTCGATCACCGTCAATTCCAAGTTGGAGAGCGACGGCTCGTTGACCGGCAAGCTCTTCTTGATCGGCAAGGCGCAAGGCGATGCCCGCTTACGCCGCCCGTTCAGCGACGTCGGTCAAGACCGATGGGATCAAATCTGCCACAACTGGTTGACGCAAGGCGATCCCGCCGCGCAGATGCAGAGTGTCAGGTATGGTGATCTGTGGAATTTCTCTAAACCCTTTACGGTCGAGATTGCGTTTCGCGTCCCGCAGTACGCCCGCGTCGTAGGGAAGCGCATGGATTATGTGCCGTACAGTGTCGTGATGCTCAGAGGCAGCGGCTATCAATGGAATTTCCCTAATGATGTGACGGCGGAAACGCGCGAGCATCCGCTGTTCACCTACAACCCGCGCCACGTTACGCTGACCGAAACGCTTACCCTTCCCGCCGGCATGAAAGTCCGCGAGCTGCCCAAGACCCGCGACGTCGGCGACGAATTGACTTCGATGAAAGGCGGCTGGAAACAGCAGAACGGCAAGCTCGAACTGCATCAGGTCTGGAAGATCCGCGACCGCTGGGTCCCGGCAGAGAAGTATGATGACATTATGAAAGCCATGAAGGCGATGAAGGACTCCGACGCCATCACGCTGGTGCTCGACAAAGGAGGCAAGAAATGAGGCCCTTCCGTTTCATCCTTCATCCTTCATCCTTCATCCTTTGCCTTTTGCTCGCTCTTCCCGTTTTCGCCGAATTCTCCGGCTTGCCCGACGGCGTAAACGCTAACTTGTCGGCGATCAGGAAGTATCCCAAAGCGTCCTTGATTCTGCTGTGGGTGAGAGACTCCTACACTCAGAATGAGAATGGCGAGCACGTTTACGAGCGCCATGAATTCCGCTATCTGCCGGATGAAGCCGCGCGCGATACTTGGGGCGATCCGCGCATTGCCTACGTCGATGGCCGCCAGAAAGTTGACGTCATCGCCGCGCGCGCCTACACCAGCGACGGCCGCACGGTTGATGTCACATCTGCCGCCCTGAATTCCGTTACGCCCGACGAACTCGGTCACGCGCCGGACTTCTCGGACTTCCGCCAAATGGTGGTGACTCTGCTCGGCTTGGAGAACGGTTCGATTGCTGAACTGCATTACACGATCACAACAGAGCAATGGCTCTTCCCTCGGTTGTCAGGACGAGTGTACTTCCGGGAGGAGGTACCGACAATTTTCCGCGAGTTAAGCGTGTCGATTCCGACGCGCAACCCGAGAATCGTCTATACTCTGACCTACCGCGGAGAGCACGGAATGCCCGAGCCGGTTATTACGGATTCGACAACTTACACTTGGCGGATGGGTGAGCAACCGGGCTATGACGCGGCGGATCTCGATGGGCATCGCGAACTCTTGCCGAACGTGGCATTTTCAACAGATGAACGTTGGTCGGACGTGTTGGCGGTACTCAAACGCCAGATTGAGTCGATATCTGACAGCATTGCATTGCCTCAATCGCTTCAGAAGAGGCTCGTGGGTGTGCACTATGCCGAGGCAAAGCTGGATTCGATAAAAGCGTGGGTGCGTGAGCGGTTCAATGAAGTGAAATTTGACCATCCTGCCTTTGAATTGACGCTCCGTCCGGTGAGCCGTGTGCTTGCAAGCGGTTACGGTAACTCGCTCGAAATGGCATTGCTTGTGGCCACGCTTATCGCCAAATCCAATACCGACGAGGCTCGCACAGACGTGTGGCTGACAGGATGGTGCGAGATGGAGCCACCAGTACCATACTTGGACGATGTGACCGGATGGTTGTTGACCGTCATGCCTCAGGTTGGTACTGTGTTTACGTGCCACCCTGTTCTTCCGCGCGACGAATTTCCACAGGCGTCTCTGTTCACTGCTACATTGTTTACGTTGAGTGAATATGATTCTCAGAAGCGCGAATGGGATGGAATGAGAAATGGAACATTACGTATCAATTTGAATATAGATGCGCTTGATGCCGACAGCCTTCGCGGTTCAGGAACACTACTTGCCTATACAAACCTCACGCCGTATGAAGCTTTGCGGACGGATGCCCAGGTTTACTTGCAGCAACTGATTGCACTCAAGGGCGTGGCGATCGAAAAGGTGGTGATCAAACAGCTCGTATTGTATGACGCAACCGTCAACTTCAAGTTCACGGCGGCGGCGCCGGACACGGTAGATGGACATCACATTTTTGCGCTCGACGTGATGGATTTTGCGCAATTTGCCGGAAATCCAACGTTGAGCATCGAGCGAATGGAATTCCCGCATTACGTCAAACTTCCCGGCGCAATCAGTGTCCACGTCGAGGCTCCGCTGCCGGAAGGCTGGACGGTGACACAGCAACCAGCCGCATTGAATCGCGCGTGGAGGGACGGTTCAGGCACACGAACCGTTCTCGTCAAGGACGGTCGAGTGGTGATGGATGAAAGGCTGGTGCTCGGCTCTGCTTGGATTCCCCCGCAGGACTGGAGCGAGTTCCGATCGTTTCTGCTTGAAACCGGTCCGCGCGCGAACAACACCGTTGTCTTTGCCGCTCCGGACGCACAGTAATCTAACCGCCGCCGAGGCAGGTCGAGCCTGTCGAGAACTAAGAGTTGTCGAGACTCGAGATCTGCCCGCAACAGATGCGACAGCGCCATCGTCGTTATGGATTTGCCGGGAGTATTCACTTCGTAACGACTGTGACATTTGTCCGTGGGCCTATTTTTGTTGAAGATTCAATTTGCCGTAGGATTCTCGATTGCTTTGAATATCACCGGCAAAAGCAATCACTGGATTGCTATGGATATGTCTTGATGCCGGATCACATTCATGCGTTGCTTGTTCAAACGGACGACGGGTTTCCAGTTGTTGAAATGATGCGCGGATTCAAAAGCTGGACGTCACGGAGCGCGTCGTTTAAGATCACACAGCGTGGGCCACTTTGGAAAGCTCGGTACGACGATGTTCCGGTTCCCGGCACCGATGTCATGGTCACGAAAATCGACTACATGCACTTTAACCCTGTCCGGCGAGGGTTGGTCAAAGAACCTGTGAATTATCCTTGGTCAAGCGCCAACGATATCTATGGTCATGGCAAAGGAATTGTCACGATCTGCCGCATGTAGGGTTTCGGGCGGGTTTCGAGTCTCGGTTGACTGTCAAGCTCGATTAGGCTCAACCCGCCTCGGCGAACCCAGAACATACAGAATCACTGGAACTAAATAGGGAATCAATCTAAGGGATCCCCATGGCCCAGGATGTAACAACAGCGGTGCAGAGCGACGTCGAACGCATGAAGTCGGTCGAAGCACGCGATCGGGAATGGCTCGCGAACGTGTATCGAGGCGACAGCGAACCGCAGCTCACCGTTCGCGCCGTCGCGACGGGAATGATTTTCGGTGGCATCATGTCCTTGTCCAACCTCTATGTCGGATTGAAATCCGGCTGGGGATTGGGTGTGGACATCGTCGCCATCATTGTCATGTACGCGATCTTCAAGGGCCTCAAGGGCATGGGTCTCGTCAAGCGCGAGTTCGGCATGATGGAAAGCACCATCATGATGACTGCCGCCGTGGCCGCGAGTTGGATCTCATCCGCCGGCTTGGTGTCGGCCGTTCCGGCGTTGACTATGCTCACTGGTTACCAGTTTGTCTGGTGGCAACTCACCGCGTTCATCGGAATTGTGCTATATTCGGGATTGTTCATGGCAATTCCGTTCAAGCGCCAGATGATTCAAGTAGATCATCTGCGCTTCCCCGGCAACATTCCCACGGCGGAAACGCTCAAGGCCATGTACTCCAAAGGCGGCGAGGCCATGATCAAAGCGAAAGCCTTGGGCATCGCCGGTATGATGGGAGTGATGGTGGCCAGCCTGCGCGATGGACTCGCCAGCGGAGTTTCCTGGATCGGCTTCTGGATGAAACCGCAGTATTGGCTGCCCGTTTCGCTCGTGAATGTGCCGATGTCAAAATTGACGTTGACCTTTGAACCAAGCTTGATCTTCATCGGCATTGGCGGCCTCTTTGGAATCAAAGTCGGCTTGAGTATGTTACTGGGCCTTGTGTTGAATTATGGTGTGCTTGCGCCGAATTTGATTGAAAATCACGTTATCAAGCACACGGCCCCGCAAGTTCGTGCGGATACATTGGCGAGCCTACCACTGTCGCTTCCCGCCGGCATCACGTTTGCCGTCACCGTGGAAGAGGCCAACAGAACTCCCGAGTTAGACAAGGGTGCAACGACGCAGAATCTTGTGTACACTTGGACGCAAGCCACGACGTATAGCAGCACCGACGAGATCGAAAAAGACATGAACGCGCCGACCCTAAAGGATGGTTCACGGAATCCATTCTATGGGGTGGTGAGCGTACGTGATACAATGAACAAAGCGCTCGGCAAGAACATTTTGTTTGCCGAGGCATCAAAAGCCGTATATTGGGAATCCAAGCTTACCATCCCTAAAGACCAGCCTTCCGATCAGCTCGCGAAGGCGCTGGGCTTTACGCCGGGAGCGAGCCGCTTCCAGCCGGTCGGCGGATTTCGCAACATTAGCGCATGGTCGTTGTGGCCTGGCGCTACGATCTTAGTTGTTGGTGGATTGTTAGCATTAGCGTTTCAATGGAGGACACTTGGCAAGACGTTTGGCAGCATCTTCAGCGGGTTTGGCCGCAAGAAAAGTGGCCCTAAGGGTGTACTTGATCATGTTGAGATTCCGATGTCGTGGTTTATCCCGGGGTTCGTCATCACGGGATTTCTATCGGTAATTCTCCTGATGTGGATGTTCCACATCCACTGGTACATGGGCGTAATCGCCGTACTAATGACGTTCTTCCTCGCGGCGGTCGCGGCGCGAGCCGGAGCCGAAATTGGCATTAATCCGATCGGCGCGCTGGGTAAGGTCACGCAGTTAACCTACGGCGCGATTGCCCCCGGAAATATTCCGGCGAACCTAATGACCGCCGGCGTGACGGCCGGCGCATCGGCATCGTGCAGTGATACGATCGGCAATCTGTTCGTCGGCTATCAGGTCGGCGCGAATCCGCGCAAGCAATTCGTCGCGCAACTGTTCGGCGTCATCGCCGGCGCGATGATGGCTGTGCCCGCCTACTTCATTCTCGTTCCTGATCCTACAGCCTTGCCCACGGATAAATTCGCCGTGCCGTCCGCGCTGGTGTGGATGGGCGTGGCCAAAGTTCTGGCGCAGGGCTTTAGCACGCTCCCGCGTTCCGCAATTATCGCCATTGGCGTTGCCTTTGTGCTCGGCGTGATCATCGTGCTGGTGGATCGCATGTTCCCGAAGTTGAAACCCTACACTCCCTCGCCGACGGCGCTCGGGATTGCATTGACCATTCCGGCCTTCACGAGCTTCTCCATGTTCCTCGGATCGGCAATTGTCTGGGTGCTCGAGCGCAAGGCAAAGAAGTGGAATGAAATGTACACGATTCCGGTTGCTTCGGGCTGGATCGCCGGCGAAAGCGTGATGGGAGTCATCCTCGCCGGAACAACGGTATTGATTGCGAACGGAACGATGACCGAATCCACGCAGACGATCACCTGTACCGTCATCACGTTCCTGGCGGTGCTGGGAATTCTCTTAATGTCACGAAACAAGAAACAGACTGCGTAGAACAACAAACGGAATCAAGAATGCTAAGGGCGAGCCACGTGGCTCGCCCTTTTTCTTGGGAACATTCTCGCTACTGCGATTCGAACTAATCGTGCTTTCGCGGTTCCTTCAGAACCAAGATTCCAATCCACGCATATCGTGCTATAAACGGCACCAGCCGGAACAGCACGCGGTCGGCGCGATTCAAAAAACTCCGCAGTCGCGGGAACCACGTCGCATTGCGGAACGGCACGCCCATGAGCGAGAGCAGGTAGAACGATTTCATCTCCACACGCCCAAAATATTCTTGTGCAAGCCGCACGTCGCCCATCCGCAACGGATGTTCGTCCGGCGTGCGCAGCTCGGGTGTGCGGTGGCGGTACCAGTTGATCGCCGGGTTGTGTCCCAACGGCTCGCTGAACACGGCGGCGCCATCCGGTGTGAGCACCCGCGCCAGTTCCGCATACGACCGCTCGAGATCAAGATGATGCAGAATCGCCGAGCCGCAGATCAGATCGAAGCTGCTATCCGCAAACTCCATCTGCTCGGCATTCATCATCTGAAACTTCGCCTTGCGCAGCCCGCGCCGATCCGCTTCCTTCTGCGCCAACTGAATCGCGACGTCGGAAATATCGATCCCCGTCACATCCGCTCCGCGCTCCGCAAGGAAGTAAGCATAACTCCACTGGCCGTCACCGCAGCCGTACTCCAGCGCCCGTTTGCCCGTACCGCCCAACTCCGTCAATTGCCGCTCGTAGTGCTCCGTGCTCGCGCCGAAGACATGATAGAACTTCTGCGTCGGCTCGCGGTTGCCTTCGGCAAAATAACGGTCGTGGTACTCGCGCTCGCGCTTAACGCGGCTGTCGGTCAACATCTCTAAGTTTTTTCCGGAGAGGATACTATCCTTGCACAAATGTTATGTTCCTATATACGCATTACACGGGACAAAGTCAACGCCACGAGTGAGTCGCGAAAGCACCTGGATCAGCGTTTCAGAACGAACTAACTTGTGCGCTTCTTGCCTTGGTCATACTGGCCGGGACGACAGTGAGCTTTGACTGGGCAGCTCCTCTACGATCAGCAGGTCTCTGCACCGGGACGATTTCTCGCAGCGGCATGTGCAGACACATGTCACCGCGGGCTGTTTGTTTGCGCGACGCCCCGGCCAATGCCGTATTTTGCCGCTCAGTCGTCGCGCTTTGACAACATGACCCTATGGCATCCGCTTGGGCACACAAGTTGCGAAGACAAACGGGGAAAGCCATATCAACGTGCTCACAACTGGGGAGTTTCAGCTTGGAACAGTATCGAATGGACCCCGAGCGGATCCGGACGCTCCGTCAACGCTTGCAGTTAACGCAGGAAGATTTTGCCCATTTGATCGGGGTGACGTTTTCAACCGTCAACCGCTGGGAGAATGGCAAATCTGCCCCGAACCGCATTGCCTTGCGGCTGCTGGCGGGTCTGGAAAAGAAAGTCAAAACGCAGTAATCATGGCCGACATTACCACAAGCACGGCGGCTGCCCCGGCCATCGGCGCCGGACGGCGTGACCTGCAACTCGTGACCTTTCGCCTCGGCGAATGGGAGTTCGGCGCGGATGTCACCGAGGTCGGCGGCATCTATCATGGCCTGCCCATGATCCCCACACCCGACGCTCCGGACGCAATCGCCGGCGACATTCAGATCAGCGGCGAACGAATCTCCGTGCTCCGCTTAACGCATCTGTTCGGTCAGCACGATGCGACGCGCAATGGCAACTGGTGGATCATCGTGCTGAATCTGCTCGACGGGCCGATCGGCTTGATGGTGGACAAGGTTACTGAAGTCGTGCGGCTCGAAGCGAACGCGTTGCGGGCGCCGTACGACAAACGTCATCCGGCCAAGGATTTTGTGACCGCCGTGGCGAAGCAGCACGGGCGCGCGATTAGCCTGCTCGACTACAGCGCCTTGGCGCGGGAGCTGCTGAAGTAAATGGCCGCCGTCGCTTTTCAAGACAACCTGCCGCTGCCTGCGGACTCCGTGAGTGAAATCAAGGCGCGCATTCTCGCCGCCGGAAGTTTGCCGACTTTGCCGCTGGTCGCGCTCGAAGTCACGCGCTTGGCCGAGAACCCGCTCACGTCGGTTCCGGAAATGGTGCGCCTGATCCGCAGCGACCCGGCGCTGACCGCGCTCATTTTGCGGGCCGCGAACAGCGACTACTACGGCATGCCCCGGCGCATTGACTCCCTGAATATGGCGCTGGTGGTGCTTGGCATGCGCGAGATCAGCAATCTCGTCACCTCGATTTCCGTTTTGAAAACGTTCCCTGAAACTCCCCACACGAACGGCTTTGATTCGCCCTCGTTCTGGAATCACTCCGCCGGCTGCGCGGAAATCGCACGCGTGATCGCGTCGCAGCTCCATCTGCATTTCCATGACGCGGAATACACGGCGGCCTTGCTGCACGATATGGGAAAGATCGTGCTCGATCAGTGTCTCCACGACGAGTATGTCGAAGCGCAGCGGATCGAGCGCCGCGAGAGCATTCCCTCCACGGAAGCGGAACGCCGCGTATTTGGGGCGGATCATGCCGAGATCGGCGCATGGCTCGCCGAGACCTGGTCGCTGCCTCCGGCGATCTGTGAAGCCATCCGGCATCATCACCATCCCTGGCAGGCCACCGATCATCGCGCGCTCGCCGGAGTGATCTGCGTGGCCGATCAACTGGCCAAGGCCATTGCCGACGAGTCGCTGCGGGAGGCTCTCAATGATCATCTCATTCACGACCCGGCATGGGAATTACTGGCGGCCGGCAACCCGGAAATCAAACGGCTCGACATTGCCGCCTTCACGGCCGAGCTGGAAGAGAACATCGAGCGGGCGCGTTTCTTCACTCGCCTAACGGCGTCATAAACTGGACTCATGGGTCAGCATGTCGGGAGGTCATATTTCGAGGAACGGCATGAGGTCGCGAGACAGAGGGAAAACAAGTACATTTGGGGGCGCAAGAGGGGTGCAGTCCACAGCAAATCAATGGGTCATTAGTAGCAGGAACTTTTTGACCGTGGAGGCTAGTGCCTCTTCCGCTGGATAGGGTTTTCTCGTCGCTCAAAACGGTTGGCCTGAAAACATTGGACTTACAAATCCGAGGCGAGTTAATACCTCAAAAAGTTCCATATTTCAATGCGTTGCTTTTTATAGTTTTATAGCTACTTTGCGTCTCACGTCAAAAATCTTTATGACGTGCGTGAAGTTTATTGACAAACTATGCACCGCTCTGTATATTTCAGCGTCTGTCGAATGATGTAAAGAGTCGGGAGTAGATCGCCATTTGGCGGACAGGATAACTCGGAAATTCGTGGTGGACTTGAGTGATAGTCCGGATGACGGACAGAGTTGGGAAACCAAGAGAAGAAGAGGAAAAACATGACGAAGAGAACGCTTTGGTACATGTGTCTCGGTTTGCTGTGTTGTGGCGCTTTGGCTATGGTCGTGTTTGCGGCCGCAAGCCCTAACGGCCAAGCTTCAACCCCCAGGCCCGTGACGGTGAAATCCGTGCCCTATACGGGAACGGGCAACACTCCGCCGCCTCCGAGCGCGGATGTTCTGCTCCAGCAAACGATCAAAGAGCAGAAACTGCAGGAGCAAGCGATTAAAGAGCAGAAACTGCAGCAGTTCGCGCGCGAGCATGAACTCGCCGCGCCGGTAGTTTCTCCCAGCCGCACAGTGGTGCCTCCGCTAAGCCCGGAGATTCAGGCCATCTATCAGCGCTGGCAGGACACCGGTATCGCGACACCGGAAGAGAAAGCTCGGGTTGAGGAATACTTCGCCCGCCGTAACGAAGGCGCGGGGCGGAATCCGCTGGACGACACCGGTGGCCCCGACGTCTTCGGCTACCGCTTCGTGGACAATCTGGCGGGCGACTCGGCGCAGTACAACTGGATTGAATTGCGCGGAGACGCTGGTGCAACTTGGATCAGTGGGTGGCAAAGTTATGATGACGGTTGTGCCACCACTTCCTATCCCATCGGATTCAGTTTCCCGTTCTACGGTGGCAGTTACACGACCTTTACTCCCACGAGTAACGGCTCGATCGATTTTGGCACGTGCTACGCGTATGCGTACTATTCCTGCGTGCCGAACGCCTCGGATCCTGCGGCGATCTACCCGTTCCTCTACGACCTGCATCTGCAGCGGGGTGGAATCCCGGGAGGCACCACGGTGGTTGGCTACAAGAACTTCGGCAGCTATACCGTCATTGAGTACGACTCGATTGGCTACTATAGTTCCGGCTACACGGGCTCAAGCCTGAAGTTTCAGGTTATCCTGTTTGATGACGGCCGGGTCAAGCTGCAGTACAACAACATGGTGTACGTAGGCGCTCCCGCCATGGGAACGGTCGGCGTTCAGGCTGCCGCCGGCACGGGTGGTAATAACCTGCAATACCGTTGCTACTCAAGTGGCAACACCTTTAGGCCGCTCAACAATGGCCGCGCCATTTGGTTCTATCTCGGTGCCGCGGAAGCTGGCCGTTGCTGCTACAACAGCGGCGCCAACTGCGCCGACAACTTCCCCGCAGAATGCGCCGCGCTCGGTGGCACCTGGACGGGTGGCATGACGTGCGCGGCCAACCCGTGCCCGCAGCTGCCCTGGAATGACAACTGCGTCAACGTACCGCCGTTGCCTTGCCCGATCAGCACCACCGGCGACAACTCGCTGGCCACCAATGACTGCGGGTTGACAGGTGGCTACGACGGTGAAACCTGGCATGCCTTCCACCTTGACGTGCCGAGCGACGTGGCAATTCGCACGTGCGGCTTAAGTGGCACCTGGCAGAACTTCTGGATCATCATCACCCAGTGCCCGTGCGTGAGCTACATCTTTAACAGCAGTTACACCTTCCCTGACGCCACCTGCGCCAACGGCGGTGTCATCGTGTACTACACCGCTCTGCCCGCCGGTGACTACTGGGTTCCGGTAATGCACTCCTTCACGTACGGCGCCTCCGGTCCCTACTCGATTGACATTACGTGCACCCCTGTGACAGTCGGTCGTTGCTGTTATAACCTGAACGCCAACTGCGCCGACAACACGCAGACCCAGTGCGCCGCTCTGGGCGGAAATTGGGACGTCACTTTGAACTGTATTGCCAATCCTTGCCCGCCGCCTCCGCCCTGCACCGCGGACTTCATTGTGACCGCTCCGTATACGAGTCCCGAGCGGAATACCTGCGGCTCTCTGAATGACTGCGCGCTCGTCACGAGCGAAGAGCAAATGTATGAGGTCACGATTCCCACCACTGGCGAATGGGAATTCATGCTCTGCGATGAAGCCGCCGTGTTCTGGGATACCTATTTGCGCATCGGCACCACTTGCTGTACGGCGGACATCTGGTCACAGGACGACGGCTGCGGCGGTATCAATTACTACCACTCCCGGACGCCTTGCCTCCAGCTTACGGCCGGCACGTACTGGGTAGCCGTTGAGGGCCTGTACGCCGGCCAATGCGGCGGATACATCTTGAGCATTCAACAGTGCGCTCCGCCACCGATTGGCCGCTGCTGCTACGGCGATCCGCAGGCTCCGTCGTGTATTGACAACACGGCGGCCGAATGTGCGGCGCTGGCCGGAACGTGGGATCAGACCTTGACCTGCGCGCTCAACCCGTGCCCGATTTGCGACGTCACGAATCAGGGTTGCCCTCTGGAAGGCGAGCCGACTTGTGCGGACGAGTATACCGACATGTTCAATGGCGGCTGCAACTCGACCCCGTATGTGTTCAGCCCGATCCTGTGCAACCAGTGCGTTTTCGGCACGTCCGGAACGTTCCTCTACGCCGGCAACTTGTATCGTGACACCGATTGGTACCGGTTGGTATTGGATCAGCCGAACACGATAACGTGGACCGCCACGGCCGAATTCCCGGTGCTGATCTTCGTCATCAACGCGGGTACGGAGAACTGCGCGGACTACACCATCCTGGGCAACATAACGGCGAACCCCTGTCAGCCCGCAACGCTAACCTTTGCGGTCAATGCGGGTGTTTACTGGCTCTGGGTAGGCCCGTCCGTCTTCTCGGGCGTAACGTGCGGACGCGAATACGTCGCGTCCCTGACGACGCTGACGCCATGCGTGTGCGAAGACCCAACAAATCTCACCGTGCTCCGCAGTACCCTTTATCCCGACAGCGTGAGAGTGAGCTGGTACTCCTCGCAGACGACGGGAATCTACCGCGTGTTCGGCACGACGGATAAGAACAATGACCAGGATCCTGACAACGGCGGTGATCCTGCATGGTCATTGATCCGCGAAGTCGCCGCCCCGGCGGTTCCCGGTTCACAGTTCATCCGGCACGCTCCGCTGGTGCCGTACATGAACTATGCGGTCGTGCACGACTGTGCCCCCAGAGGCCGTTGCTGTTACGGCGATCCGGGGAACCCGTCCTGTCAAAGCCCGGTCACCGAGGCCGCGTGCGGTGCACTGCAGGGAAGCTGGTCGGCAGGTCTGAACTGCACGGATAATCCGTGCCCGGTCCTGCTCCATCATGACAACTGCGCCAATGCCGAAGTCATCCTGAGCTTCCCGTACACCGATGTTGATGACAATACCGGTGCGACGATGGAATGTGCGGCCGGTGGCTATCGGGAAGTCTGGTACACGTTCACCACGACCTCCACCTGCAACCTCTCGATTGCATACTGCGGTACATCCCCGGCCTTCGGGAATGCCTACATCGTCCTGGATACCTCCTGCCCCTGCAGCGGTGCCTGGACCTTTGCCAGCACTTGGGAGAACACCAGCTGCGGTGACGGCAACTGGACGATCTACTGGAACAACCTGCCGGCCGGCACCTACTGGGCGCCGATCCTGACGGACGTTGGTTCCGAAGGCCCGTACACCGTTACCTTCGCGTGCGGTGCTCCGGGACAGGGCCGTTGCTGCTACAACGGTGGCCTGAACTGTCTGAACGGCACGCTGGATGACTGCGCCGCCGTCGGCGGTACGTGGACCGAAAACCTCACCTGTGAAGCCAATCCGTGCCCGGTGGCTCCGGCCAATGACAACTGTGCGAATGCCATCCCGGTCCTCGCCAACACGCCCACAGCTTTCAGCACGGTGGGTGCGACGACGGACGGCGTCTGGCCTTGCGCTGCTGGTGGCTCGGACATCTGGTATACCTTCACGGCTACGGCGACCGGCACGGAGACGGTCACCCTGTGTGGCTTCGGTACAACCTACGACAGCGCTGTCATGGTGCTGGCGTCCTGCGGTGGTGCGAATCTGGCCTGCAACGATGACTTCTGTGAGGGCCTGGTGTCACAAACCACCTTTGCCGCAACCAGCGGCGTGACTTACCTGATTGCGATCGGCGGATTTGCGTCGGGTACCGGCTCGGGATCCTTCTCGGTCTCGCCGTAAATTCATTTTGAATTGGAGACGCGTTCTCCGTTCAAGATAGGTTGACAAAGGCGGCCACTGCGTAAGCAGTGGCCGCCTTCTTTATTTACCGGACCAAAGAAGAGCGGCCGTTCCCGGCCGCTCTTCTTTATGATCTCAAGGAAGTCCTATTGGCGAGGCGCGCTCAAAACCTTGTGTCGCACCACATCCCCTTCCACCATGTAGATCACGTCCTGCGCCACGTTGGTTGCCAGGTCGGCAATGCGTTCCAAGTAGCGCACGACCGACAAAAGCTGCGTCCATCGTTCAAGCTGGTCCACGTGCAGCCTGATTTCGTTCAGGATTACCGCGTGCAGCTCGCGATGCAGGTCGTCCACTTCGTCATCCGACAAACAGACTTCCCGCGCCAGCGCCGGATCCGATTCGACGACGGCATCCAGCGTCCGCTGCACCATCGTCTGCACCTTGTCCGACATCACCCGCAACTCGGGCGGCATCGCCACGGATCCATTGCGGGCCAGAAAGAGCACGCGCTCGGCGATGTTCATCGCGTAGTCGCCCATCCGCTCCAGATCGTTGTTCATCTTGAGCACTCCCACCACGAACCGCAGGTCGCGTGCTACTGGCTGATGCAGCGCCAGAATTTTCAGGCACTCCTCCTCGATCTGCACTTCGCGCGCGTCAATCTCGTCGTCGCCCGTCGCGACCTGCTCCGCCAGCTCCCGGTTCGTCGTCGCCAGCGCGTTGATCGCCCGCGCAATACTTTCTTCCACGAGCGTCCCGACCTCCAGCATAGACTTCTTCAGGATGTCAAGATCTCGCTGCATGTGAATCGGCATAGATGCAATCCCTGTGTAATTCTCCCCCCGTTTACGGGGGGACGATGGGGGGCGAGGGTAGTACTGAATCCGCGTTCTATCCGAACCGCCCCGTAATATAGTCTTCCGTCTGTTTCTCCACCGGCTTGGTGAAGATCTGATTTGTCGCGCCGAACTCGATCAACCGCCCTTCATAGAAGAACGCCGTTTGGTCCGAAACCCGCGCGGCCTGCTGCATGTTGTGCGTGACGATGACAATCGAGTAGTCGCCTTTCAGCTCGTGAATGAGATCCTCAATCCGCTGCGTCGAACGTGGATCCAGGGCCGACGCCGGCTCATCCATCAGCAGGATTTCCGGGTCCACGGCCAATGCGCGGGCGATGCACAACCTCTGCTGCTGCCCGCCCGAAAGATCCAGCGCGTTGCGGGCCAGCCGATCCTTGACTTCCTCCCACAGCGCCGAGCGCATCAGACTTCGTTCTACGATCTCCGACAGTCGCGCCTTGTCGTTCACTCCATGGATGCGCGGTCCATACGCGACGTTCTCGAAAATGGATTTGGGAAACGGATTCGACTTCTGAAACACCATCCCGATCTTGCGCCGGAGCGAGAACACGTCCGCGCCGTTGCGGTAAACGTCCTCGCCATCCACCAGCACTTGTCCCGCAACCCGCGTGCCCTCGATCACGTCGTTCATCCGGTTCAGCGTGCGCAGAAACGTGGATTTGCCGCAGCCCGAAGGCCCGATCAGCGCCGTCACGCTCGACCGTTGGATGTTCATGGTCACGTCAAACAGCGCCTGGACATTGCTATAAAAAAAGTCCAGATGTTGCGCCTCAATGATCATATCGGGATTCGAAGGAGGGACCGTCAGAGTCATCGGAGTTGGCTCACTTGCGGGCGGCAGCGGTGATATGCCATGCGAGGCGCGCGCGGCGGGAGACCCAGTTGTCGGCATCGAAGGAGCTTCAGTCATCTCACTTACCATCGGTATTTCTTGCGAAACCGGATTCTCAAGATAATCGCCACCAAATTCATTCCCAGCACCAGCATCAACAGCACCAGCGCGGTGCCGTATTGCATTGGCCGCACCGCCTCCGTGTCCGGCAATTGCGTCGCCAGAATGTACAGATGATACGGCAGCGCCATCACCTGATCGAAGATCGAGTGCGGCAGAGTGGGGAGGAAGAAGGCCGCCACGGTCAGCAGAATCGGCGCGGTCTCGCCGGCCGCCCGCCCGACGCCCAAAATCGCGCCGGTCAACATTCCCGGCACCGCATAGGGCAGCACGTTCCGCCGGATCGTCTGCCACTTCGTCGCTCCCAACGCCAAGCTACCATCGCGAAACGAAGCGGGAATCGTTTTCAGTGCTTCTTCGCTGGCCACAATAATAATCGGCAGAATCATGCACGCTAGCGTCAAGCATCCCGCCAAGATGGACGCGCCAAACCCAAGGAAGATCACGAACAATCCCAAGCCGAATAGGCCGAAGACAATCGAAGGAATTCCCGCCAATGTCACGATCGCTAATCGAATGGCCTGTGCGAGTCTTCCCTGATGCGCATACTCCGTCAGGTACACGGCTCCTGCCATGCCTAAGGGCAGCGCAATCAGGATCGTTCCCGCGACCAGCACGAGCGTCCCCACAATCACCGGCAGAATTCCGCCCTCCGCGCCGCTGCGCCGCGGCATCGCCGTCAAGAACTCCCACGACAGCGTCCCTGCGCCGTGTCGCACAATATCGTAAATAATGTACGCCACCACGAAGATGATCGCATACGTTACGAGGCGCATGAACCAGAACCAGCGCGATTCCAGCAAACGAATCCGCTTCGGAAGATGCACCATGTGCCGCAGCCGCTGAGGAACAATATACTGCGTCATGCCGCGAACCGATACTTCTTGAGCACTCGCTGCGCAATTGCGTTCAGAGCAAAGGTAATGATCAACAGCACGACGCCAATACAGAACAGCGCGCGGTAGTGATGACTTCCAAACGGCACCTCGCCCATCTCCGCCGCAATTGTCGCGGTCAGGGTTCGCACGGAGGCCAAGGGTGAAAACGTCACCACGGCCGCGTTGCCGGTGACCATCATCACGGCCATGGTCTCCCCGATCACCCGCCCGATCCCCAGCATCACCGCGGCCACAATCCCCGATAGCGCCGCCGGTACCGTGACTTTCCAAATCGTCTGCAAACGCGAGGCTCCCAGCGAAAGCGACGCCGCCTTGTACGACGCCGGCACCCCGCGAATCGCATCCTCGGAAATCGAGATAATTGTCGGGATGGACATCAGCGCGAGCAGCAGCGCTCCGGTCAGCGCCGTCAAGCCGGTATTCAGATGAAACACGTTTTTCACGATCGGACTCAACACGACGAGACCGAAGAATCCCAATACCACCGATGGAATTCCCGCCAACAACTCAATGAACGGTTTGAAGAACTCGCGCTCCGCCGGATGCGCAATCTCCGCAATATAGACCGCGGCAATCACGCCGAACGGCACCGCAATCAGCGTCGCCATAAACGTCACCACGAGCGATCCCGCAAGGAGCGGCAGCATGCCAAACATCTCGCGCTCGAACGACACCGGCGCCCAGCGATCCGCGAGCAACTCCTGCAATCCCGGATCCACCGCGAACGGCGCGGCCTCCTTGCCGACAAACACGAAGATCAACAGCACGATCAGAATAGACGTCAAAGCCGCTCCCTGCAAGAGCAGGCGAACGGCTTTCTCTTTCCAGTGCGTCGCGGAAATCATTTCTTTGCCGGAATGTAGCCGGTTTCCTCAACAATTCCCTGCCCCTGCGCCCCCTTGGCATAGGAGATAAACTCTTGAATCGCTCCGGCCGGCTGGCCGTTGGTATAGAGGAACAGCGGCCTTGAGATCGGATACGATCCGTTCAGCACATTTTCCATCGTCGGCATCACGCCCGGGGTGTCCGCGTTGCTTTTCACTTTGACTATCTTTACTCGCGGATTCTCGGCATAGGCCACACCGCCATAACCGATTGCGCCGAGGTCTGATGTAACGGATTGCACGATCGCCGCGGTGGAAGGCATCAGTCTCGCCTTCGGCGAATAATCCTGCTTGTTCAGCACGTGCTCCTGAAAATACACATACGTCCCGGAATTGCTCTCCCGCGATAGCAGCACAATCTCCTGCACTGGGCCACCGACGTCCCGCCAGTTCGTGTATTCGCCGGTGTAGATCTTTCGCAGCTGCTCGAGCGACAACTCGCTCACCGGGTTCTTTGGATTCAGCATCACGGCCAGCCCGTCTAGCCCGATGGTGTGTTCCACCGGCGTGACGTTCTGCGCCTTCGCCTGCTGCATCTCTTTCTCATTCATCTTGCGCGAGGAGGCGCATAACTGAGTCGTGCCATTGATCAGCGCGGCAATCCCGGTCCCGGAGCCGCCGCCCGTCACCGCCACGTTGATGTGCTTATGCTCTCGCATGAAGGCTTCGGCCAGGTTGCTCATCAGGTTCACCATCGTGTCCGAGCCTTTGATCATGATGCTTCCGCCCTGTGCGGTGGTCTGCGTGCGTGAACAACCGACGGCGAGGAGCATCACTCCCACGGCGGCGGACAAGCAAATGGCTAATGTTTTCAAGGATCTGTACTTGTTATTGATCATGGCCCTAATTTAGCGGTTTTGTGTTAAGGAACGGTTAAGACACGATGAATATCCAGTAAATCTCGGCACGCCAAGAGGCAGATCCCTGACAACAAAACAGGACCGGCCCGATGCCAGTCCTGTCCAATGGCCATGAGGCACCGGAGAGAGCCTCTGGCCGAACACCCTGCCGTTTACTTCGGTGCGGAGATATAGCCTGTTTCCGTTAGAATCTTCTGCCCCGCGTCGCTCATCACGAAGTTAATGAATGCCTTTACGTCGCCGCTCGCTTGCCCGTTCGTGTAGAGATACAGCGGCCGCGAAATCGGATACGTCCCGTTGAGCACGGTTTCCGTGGACGGCGCAACGGCTGGCGCATCCGCCGACGTCTTGACTTTGATCATCTTCACCGCCGCGTGCTCCGCATAGGCAATGCCGCCATACCCGATCGCGGCGGCATCCTCGCTCACGCTCTTCGTGATCGCCGCGGTGGACGGTAAGAGCATCGCCGTCTTCGCGTAGTCAGCCTTGTTCAATACGTGCTCCTGGAAATAGACATAGGTTCCCGAGTTGCTCTCGCGCGAGAGTAGCACGATCGGCTTGCTCGAACCGCCGACATCGCTCCAGTTCGTGTATTCTCCGGTGTAGATCTTGCGCAATTGCTCAATCGTCAACTCGGAAAGCGGATTCTTCGGATTCACCATCACGGCCAGGCCGTCCAATCCGACAGTGACCGGAGTTGGGGTGATATTCTTGCTCTCTGCCAATTTGATTTCTTCATCTTTGAACGCCCGCGATGCGGCGCAGATGTCCGTGGTGCCATTCAGCAATGCGGCAATGCCGGTTCCCGATCCGCCGCCGGTCACGGCCACCATCGTTCCCGGATGCGCCTTCATGTACTCTTCGGCCAGGTTGCTCATCAGGTTCACCATCGTGTCCGAGCCTTTGACCTGAATCATCTTGCCGGCGGCAAACGTGTTGGCTGTGGCAAACGCCAGTGCAGCGATCACCATCAGCGCTGTCAGAATCCGTCCAATTCGCGTCTTCATGCGATCTCTTCTCCTCTTCATTCGTTTAGAATTTCACTTCCAGGTCCGCCATCATTCGCTCATAGTGCAGATCGTCGCCGTCCGGATCACGCTGATTTGCAAACCAGGTCAAGCCCAGTCGTGTGTTCGTGATAGGCGAAATCCCGGCGGCAAACCGGTGCCCTGCGGAATTGGTTCCGCCGCCGCCGAAATCTGAGTCGTTAAACGCGCCGATAACGGCGTCCCGCTCAATCACTCGATACGAATAACTGAAATCCCAATCCGCTTTCACGGCTTTCCACTTCAGCAGCACGCCGGCCAGCCATGCCGCATTCTCGCTGTCCGGATCCATGTTCTGGATATAGTTGCCAAGCACGGTCGCATCGAGCTTGTCGCCCTTCCACCGCGCCTGCGCATTCACATCCAGAATGTTGTAGTCCCATACATACGCCGTTGCGGTCGTTCCCGCCGTCGTGTTGCCGAATCCTTTGCTTGTGTTGAACAGGCTCGGCAGGTTCTTCACATTGCCCCAATCATAATAAGCCGCCGCCAACATCACGGAGGACTTGCCGGAGGTCAACCGCCCACCGAACTGCACGCCGAACAAATCCTGATCCGGCCCTGTGGCCCGTTCCTGCGCCCAGAAGCCGCCGACGCGCGCGAACGGTGTGAACTTCGCATCCTTCTTCGAGAATTGATAACTCAGCGCAATTCCTTCGAGATTCAAATCCGGATCGAACTCCAGATCCGTGCTTTCAAACGGCACGCCGAATCTCCCGGCCAGCGCATTGAAATTTTTCACCGGTTTCAGCGTCACATACGCGCGGTCCACCCAAATTGTCTTTGGCGCAAAGCCGCCGGACATATCCTGATTCGTGGAGATCGGATCGCCGACGTCCGGCGCTTGCGGCGTGCTCGTCGCCAAACGCACGCTGGCATCCACCCACGAATTCACGACCGCCTTTGCGCCCAACCGCAATCGAATCCGATGCCGGTTGCGATCCGGCAGGTTGTGCGCGACCCCGGCGCTGTCTTTCGTCTCCGTGTAGATTCCTTCATGGCGGTAGCGAAAATCGCCGCTCAGGGTGATCCGATCCGCCCAGCTCTTTGCATCTTCCGCTTGGACGCCGGCGATGCTCAGCGCTACTGCTAAAACGACCAGAAACGAGAATCCTCGCATGTTCCGTCCCAAAGTTACTGAGAGTTTGCGAACTACTGATGAATGAACGGTTGCTAATCTATTGCAGTGCGATTCAGGGCTTGCAAATATTCGGTTAAGAAACGGTAAATCTCCGCAATTAGAGGAGGCCTGAGGCCCAAAAACGAAACGAACGGCCTTGTTAGCCGTTCACCATGAATGCCTCTGCTTTCAACCTTCATTTTTCGATTTTCAATTTCCTTTGGCGGGCAGCACGATCGTAAACGTGCTCCCCCTTCCCGGAGTGCTCTCGACGGATACCGCTCCGCCATGCGCCTGCGCGATGTGCTTCACGATCGAAAGCCCCAATCCCGTGCCTCCCAACTTGCGGCTCCGCGCCTTGTCCACGCGATAGAAGCGTTCGAAGATGCGCGGCAGATGCTCCGCCGAAATCCCCACACCCTCATCCTGCACGCGAATCGCCGCCGTTCCATCCCGCCGTTCGATAGACACATGTACAGTTTTTCCCGCTTCGCTGTACTTGATGGCATTGTCGAGCAGATTCGCAACCGCTTGCTCCAGCAGGGTGCTGTTCACATCGGTGACGATCTTCTGCGCCGCGCTGATCTTCAGCTCCACGCCGCGCGCCCGGGCCTTGTACTCCACGCTTGTGAAGGCACCTTCCACGATCTCTTTCAGATCTCCCGGCGCGAGCGGAATCGTACCTTGCTCGCTCTCTTGCTCGATCCGTGAGAGCATCAGCAGATCATCAATGATCGCATTCAGCCGTTCCGTGTTGATGGCGATCCGGTCAAGAAACGCTTTCGCCGACTGCGGATCATCCAGCGCGCCCTCGTAGAGCGTTTCCACGAAGCCCTTGATCGTCGTGATCGGCGTCTTCAGCTCGTGCGACACGTTGGCCACGAAATCCTTGCGCACGCGTTCGAGTCGCCGCAGTCGTGTAATGTCGTTCATTACGATAACCACGCCGAAGCGCTCGCCTTTTGCATCGCGCAAATGCGTGCCGGTCACTTGCAAAATCCGGTTGTCCCCATGCACGAGTGTGATTTCGGATTCGGCGAAGGCCGGCTTGCCCGAAAGCAGATGCGTGATGAACTTCTGCAAGTCGCTGTTGCGAATCACCTCCTGCAAGAGACGGCCGATCGCCTGCTCCACGTCAAGTCCCAGGAGCGCGGCCGCCGCGCGATTCACGAACAACACCCGCTCGCGGTTATCCAATGCAATCACGCCTTCGCGCAGGCTGGTGAGGATCGCTTCCTGCTCGCTGCTCTGCATGGTAATCGTGCGGATCTTCTCGTCGAGTTGTTCGGCCATGTTGTTGAGTGCAATGGCCAGACCGCCCAGCTCCACGGTATCGGGCACCGCCATCTTACGCGAGAAATCGCCCGCCGCAAACCGTTCCGCGCCGCGCTCCATCTCCGCAATCGGGCGGGCGATCCACCGTGAGATGATCCACGTCACGAACGCGGCAAGCAGTGCGATCACGGCTCCTCCGGCCAGCATCTGAAAATTCAACAACCGGAGTTCGGGCGCCAAGGCCGTCAAGGGAAACGCGGCGCGCAGCACGCCAATGACATTGTCATCCCGCCAGATTGGCATCGCCACATACAGCACTACCGCGTCCGAGTCCGGAGTTTCCCGGCGGTCCACTCCGATCTTGCCTTTTTGCGCGGCCAGCACTTCGGGACGATAGGTGATCGTTTCGAAATCGCGCGGATTCCAATCGCTGTCGGCCATGACCCGGGACGCTGGCGAGACGAGCGTGATGCGCATCGAAGCGAGAACGGCGTTCTCACGGGCGAAGAGATTCAGACTGTCCGGCGGAGTATCGGGAAACGAGCTCGGCAGCCGCCGCATGATCAGCTCCATCCGCACCTTCAAGTCGGCGATCACATGCCGCAGATAGAGCTGCTTCATCGAGCGCGACGTGTAGCTCCCGATCGCCAGTATCGTCAGCAGTACGACGATCAGATACGACGGATAGAGAATCCACAGCAGCCGCCTCTTACGCACGAGCTTTCCCTCCGCTTACGGGAAAGCAAGCTCTGACTCGGATCTTGGATTTTGGATTTTGAATTTTGTTTTTCATTCGTCCGGTTCCCTGAACCGATACCCCACCCCGCGAATCGTCTCGATGCACGGACCAATACTCCCCAGCTTGCGGCGGAGTGAAACGATATGCACGTCCACCGAACGGCTCGTCACCACTGCATTCCCGCCCTGTGCTGATTCTACAATCTGATCGCGTGAAAACACCCACCCTGGCCTCCGCGTCAGCGTGAGCAGAATCCGAAACTCCGTCGCCGTCAGTTCCACCGGCTTGTTCTCCACGCGCACGACGTATTGTTCCGGATAAATGCTCAAGTTGCCAAACGTAAGCATTTGCTCCGGACTCATGGCGGCCTGCTTGCGCCGCAGCACGGCCTTCACGCGCGCGGCGAGCACGCGCGGGCTGAACGGCTTCACGATGTAATCGTCCGCTCCCATCTCAAGCCCGGTCACCATGTCCGCTTCCTCACCGCGCGCGGTGAGCATGATGATCGGAATTTGCGCCGTCTGCGGCGACGACTTCAGTATCCGGCAGACGTCGAGTCCGTCTAATCCCGGCAGCATGAGGTCAAGCACGATCGCATCGGGCCGGTGCGCCTTCACTTCCTTCAAGGCTTGCTCCCCGGTCTCGGCACACGTCACCTGATACCCCTCGCGTGCAAGGTTATAGCGGATCAATTCAAGAATGTCTTCTTCGTCGTCCACCGCGAGAATGCTGGCTTTTGGCATGGTCCCACCAGATTTGTGATCGTGACAAATGTAGCAGGATTCGCGCGAAAAGGCAACCATCCCTCAAACTTTAGGTTTTCAAACCCTTGCCAAATCGGACAAAGAGAGGCAAGATCGACTGCTGCTGATTCAATATTTGAACCATTACTTGCTTAATGTATTATTTATTATTGTTTTAAATGTTGTCTCTAATATCATTCTGAAGGACTTTGCAACCTTGACAACCGACTCCAAATTGGTTATCTTTTGGTCATGAAGTTCGTTTTCCATATGGCCTGCGCTTGCTGTGCATGTTGTCCCCGCTCCGATCGAGCGAAGGGTGGCGCGGCCGTGCGTCCTGCATAAGGAACGCCGAATCCGGAAATCGCAATCCCTTCGCACTTGGCGAAGGGTTTTTTGTTTGTGCCTTTCGCGAATAAACCACTCGACTGGGAGTCCACCATGAGTGACGCCAGCTTCGGCCAGATTCCTACCCGCATCTGCCGCGCCTGAACGAGGGATGCGAATACATGGACAGGTACATCAGCAAGAAAGAAGCAGTGAAGTGACCGCACTTCCGGCCTACAAAGCACACGATTTTTCGCAACCGACAACGCTCATCGGCGGAATTTCCTCTTCGCCGCCGGTGGCCGCATTGATCGGGAATACGCCGCTGCTTGAGCTCACGCGCGTGACAGCGGGACTATCTCCCAACGTCCGCGTCTTCGCAAAAGCGGAGTGGTACAACCCCGGCGGCTCGGTCAAGGATCGCGCAGCGTGGTTCATGCTGCGGCAAGCGATCATTGACGGGCACCTGACGGAAGGGAAGCGTGCGCTTGACGCCACCAGCGGCAACACGGGCATTGCGCTCGCCATGCTCGGCGCCGCGCTTGGCATCGGTGTGACGTTGTGTGTGCCGGCGAACGCCGGCGCCGAACGCAAGATCATTCTGGCGGCGTACGGCGCCGAAGTGATCTACACGGATCCGATGTCCTCCACCGACGGCGCGCAGGCTCATGCGCGCGAGCTCGCCGAGCGGTTTCCGGACAAGTACTACTACATCAACCAATACGCAAACCCGGCAAACGTCCACGCGCATACCGCAACGACCGGCCCTGAAATCTGGCGGCAAACGAAGGGGCAGATCACGCATTTCATTGCCGGCCTGGGCACGACCGGAACGTTCACCGGTACGAGTCACTATTTGAAGTGCCGCGCGCCGCATGTCAACGTATTCTCGTTTCAACCCGACGGACCACTCCACGGCCTCGAAGGACTCAAACACTTACCGAGTGTGCGCGTACCGGAAATCTATGATCCCAAGCTCGCCGACGGCAATTTAGAGATCTCCACGGACGCTGGATATGCCATGTTGAAGCGCCTCGCGTCGGAGGAGGGGCTGTTGGTCGGCGTGTCTTCCGGCGCGGCTGCCGTCGCGGCGCTTCAGTTGGCACAGACGCTCGATCAGGGCACGGTGGTCACCGTCTTTCCCGATGCGGCGGACAAATACCTGTCGCTGCCGGTGTGGAAGCACGCATGAGCAGGCTGCATTTTTCGCAAGATGATGTTGACCTCATTCGCCGAGAAGGCGCGTTGAACTACCCTGACGAGTGCTGCGGCTTCCTGTTTGGTCGATCGAATGACGAAGATCATGATGTTACGAACGTGCAGCCGATTCGCAACGAGCAGAATGAGAATCGCGCCCGCCGCTTTCTGATCAGCCCTGAGCAATTTCGGAAAGCAGAGAAACATGCCGAGGAGCGCGGCATGGAGCTGCTGGGCTTCTACCATACGCATCCGGATCACCCGGCGATCCCTTCAGAGTTTGACCGCGAGCACGCGCTCCCGTTCTATTCCTATGTGATTCTGTCGGTGCGCAAAGGAGAGGCCGCGGAGCTCAGTAGCTGGCAGTTGGGCCTCGATCGCGAGGGTTATTTGGAAGAAGAGATTTTGATCAAAGTCGAGGTAACGGAATGAGCATTACGATTCACGTACCCACGGTATTACGGCGCTTTACGGAGAACCGGGAGGCGGTTGAACTGAGTGCGGAAACGGTACGCGATGCGCTGGCGCAGTTAGTGGCGCATTATCCCTCACTGGAGAAACACCTCTTTGATCAGGACGGCCGGCTGCGCAGCTTCGTGAACGTTTACCTCGGCGAGAACGACGTAAGGCATCTCAGTCGCAAGCATGACACGCTGCTCTCCGACGGTGACGTGCTGACGATTGTGCCTTCGATTGCCGGCGGAGTGGATCTGCCGGAGCTGACGCCGGCGGAGACCAACCGTTACAGCCGTCATTTGCTCTTGCCCGAAGTCGGTGTCGCCGGACAGCGCAAGCTCAAGGCGGCGTCGGTGCTCGTGATCGGAGCCGGCGGTCTTGGTTCACCCTTGCTGGCGTATCTGGCGGCGGCGGGGATTGGCCGCATCGGAATCGTGGATCAGGATGTCGTGGACGAAACCAATCTGCAGCGGCAGATCATCCACGGCACGAAGCAGATCGGCGTTTCGAAGTTGATATCTGCGCGCGACTTTATTCAAAATCTCAATCCGAATGTCGAGGTGGATCTCCACGAGACCTTTCTGACAAGTGAGAACGCGCTGGAGATTGCCGGGAATTATGATGTACTGATTGATGGGACGGATAATTTTCCGACTCGTTATCTGGTTAATGATGTGGCTTATCTTCTATCTAAGCCCAACGTGTATGGTAGCATCTTTCGTTTCGAGGGGCAGGCCAGCGTGTTCTGCACCGAGGGCGGGCCGTGCTACCGCTGTTTGTATCCAGAACCGCCGCCGCCGGGACTCGTGCCGTCCTGCGCGGAAGGCGGCGTGCTGGGCGTGCTGCCGGGGATTGTCGGTTCGATTCAGGCGAACGAGACGATTAAGCTGATTCTCGGTATCGGGCAAACGCTGGCGGGACGCCTGCTGCGCTTCGACGCGCTGAAGATGAGCTTCCGCGAGTTTCAGTTGAAGCGCGATGCTGACTGTCCACTCTGCGGCGACTACCCGCGAATCACGGCGCCCATTGATTATCAGGAATTCTGCGGCATCCCAAACGCCGAGCAAGCGGCGGCGGAAGCGCGCAATATGACGGTCAAAGAGCTGCACGCGCGGCTGCAGAGTGCGAATGGTCATCGCCCGTTTGTGCTCGACGTGCGCCTGCCGGAGGAACTCGAAATCGCCGCGTTGGACAGCGCATATTTGATTCCGATGCATGAGATTGACCGGCGGATGCACGAGATTCCGCGGGACCGCGACGTGGCGATTATCTGCCGCAGCGGCCGGCGCAGCGCCGAGGTTTGGCATCAGTTGCGCGCGGCGGGGTTCGATCGGATCTGGAATCTCGAAGGCGGGATTCTGGCGTGGTCAGATGAAATTGATCCTGCGATTCAGAAATACTAAAGAGCAGTCTTCTTAAAGAAACGAAAAACCCGGTCGCAGCGACCGGGTTTTTCGTTGGTGTTCGATTCGCCGTGGAAAACCTACCTCACCGCTTTGATGATGTAGTAGTTTTGCGTGGTGCTGGCCGAGATGCCGACGTCGGTGTAGGTCGAGTCGGTCGTGAAGCCGATCGAGTCGGCAGGACTGACGATGAAGCCGCCGTCGCTGTTGCGGTAGATGACGTAGTAGCTGGCGCCGGAAGCGGCGGGGGTCCAATCAAGTTTGATATCAGTGCCCAGCGGTTGAATGACGACGCCGGTCACGGAATCGGGCGGCGTCGGTGGAATTACGATGGGCGCCACGCCGCGAATCTGCACGTCGTCCACGTACCAGCCTTCGCGGCCGGCGCCGCTGTCCGAGCCGAAGCGGAAGCGGATTCGAATCGTGTCGCCTGCGTAGCTGGTGAGATCCACGAACTGCGTGGACCACGGCATCGCTCCGGCGTAGCAGGCGATACCGGGCATCGGGCCGGTGTACGGATTGCCGCCGCCGGACGTGGTGCGGAAGTGCTTCGGATAACCTGCGGCGGGGAGAACCTGAGCGTAGCCGCCGCTGTTAGCTTGAATTTCGACGACGCCGCCGTCATATGCGGAGTCGGGATACGTACCCGAGATTTCCGAGTCAATCCAATGTCTAAATTGCAGCGTAGATTGCGCGGTGACGACAATGGGCGGACTGACGAGACCGGCATCGAGCAGCGTTGCATACGTTCCGGTGCCCTGATCACCGCACTTCCAGGCGTGCGTCGGGCTGCTGTACATTTCCGTTGAAATGTGCCATGCGTCGCCAAAGCCGCCGAGGACATTGCTGTGCGTCCAGCCGTTGTCGCCGATTTCGATGCTGTCCGACCAATACGTCACCTTCTGTCCGATGATGACGTCGAAGTTCCGTGTGACTTGATAAGACGTGAGGGCGGTAAGCGTGATGCTCAGCGTGGCGACGTGCTCGAGCGGAGTGGATGGACTTACCGACACGGTGAACGGATCGGCGGCGTTATCGGCGCTCACCGAAGCCGCCATGTCGCCATAGACGCCGCTGTTGTCAGTGATCGTCAGATACGGATCGGTGGTGGACAACGTCCCCGTCACGCTCAGCGCGTTCGCGCCGTCGTTGGTGATCGTGACGACGATATCGGCGATCTCAGCGGGGTCGAGCAGACCGTCGTTGTCGCCGGTCGGATCGTTGACGACATGACTCGTATAGATCAGATTCGGCGGCGGCGGACCGGGCGCGGTGTAGTTATGAATTGCGTTCGCGGCGTTGTAGAGATTGAGCCGTCCGCCGGAGACGGTGATGCCTTGCAGCGCGGCCAGCGGATCCACATTGACGAGGATCATCTGCTTGATCAGCAGCGCGCCGGAATCGGGGTGCAGGGTGCAGTAGTTATAGAAATCCGCACTCGCGGCGGCATGCATGAACGCAACGGCACCGGCGACGTGGGGAGACGCCATGGACGTGCCGGTGAGCAGGGCGGTCGTATTCGTCGGATAGGTGCTCAGAATACTTGTGCCGGGCGCGCCGAGGTCAATCGTCGTTGCGCCATAGGCCGCGCCGGAATTCCGCTGATCCGTGCTGGTGGTGTTGGTCACCGAGATCATGTAAGGGCTGGAGCAGCCGGTCGGGACGTCGCCAACCTGATCGATGTTCCAATTCTGATTAGCGGTGGCCGCTGCGGACAGAATTCCGACCGCGCCCATCGAATTGTAAAGGTCGTTCCAGATTGGATAGCTGCCCGAAGCACAGTTTGCGGCATCCACACCGAAGCTGCTGTTGGTCGCGACCACATTCGCGCCTTGCGTGCCACCGCTGCTCAACCAGCGCTGCTTTTGCGTGAGTACGTAGGTGTAACCGGTGGCGACAATCGAAGTGGTTCCACTCGATGCGGCGACCTCCATGATCTTGACATTCCAATTGACGCCGCAAACCATCAGGTTGTTATTGCCGCGCGCGCCGACCGTTCCGGTGACGTGCGTGCCGTGCGTGTTCGACGGAATGCCGCCGTTGTTGTCGTAAGCATCCCAGCCGTTGATGTCGTCAATGTAGCCGTTAGCGTCGTCGTCAATACCGTTGCCGGCGATCTCGCCCGTATTCACCCAGATGTTGGCGGCGAGATCGGTGTGCGTGAGTTGACAGCCGCCGTCCACAATCGCCACGACGATATTATCGCCGCCCTGATCGGTGCCGCCGGTGGTGATGTTCCACGCTTCGGGCGCATCAATGTCGGCGTCGCTGGCCTGATTCATGTCCCATTGACTCGAGAACTGCGGATCGTTCGGGGTGAGACGCTCGGTGACAATATGATCGGCCTGCGCCCACTTGATTTGCGGATAGCCTTCAAGTTCGCGCAGCGCGGACTCCACAGAAAATCCAGTCGCGAGTCTGACGAGATAAATATCGAGCTGCGGGACAATCACTTTGTTCACGGTGAGCAGCTTGTTATCGAGCGCGGCATGAGCTTTGGCGAGCGGCGTCGGCTCGGCGAAGCGCACGATGACTTGTCCCGGCGCGTAGGGCAGAGTGGTATCCGCCATTGCCGCGAGACTGCAACCCAGGGCCAAAACCAAAAGCATCCAACGCAACAGATTCACATCGCCTCCTTGCTCTCCGACTCCTCGCCAAACAGGTCGTCAAAGATAATAAAAATCAAAGGCTAAAACAAGGTTTGACGACCTCTGCAAAATCTTTCGTACAGGCGCGTGCTTTGAAGCAGAACAACTGGTTAAGGAAGGCAGCGGGTCATTAAGACGATAGGGGCGGCTGTGCCTCCGGAGCAAAGAAAGCTTGGTGGGTCAGCAGAGATATTTTCTTGACCAAACGAACTGGGGGTAAGACCAGAGAAACTTGAGACTTGAGATTTGAAACTTGAGAGCGGAACGGCCAAGAAGCGGGGCCGAGGCAGGGGTGTTTACGACCAGAGGGTGCTTCGTGGCTGACTGATGAGTAAAACCGACTGCTAAGACCACCGCGACACGAAGTGACTACAATATACGGAGCCAAAAGACAAAAGTCAAGATGTTTTTGATATTTTGTTCAATTTCAGAATGGACATGAGGATAGGAGGGGATGGCATTGGAGTTAACGGTGAACGAGTGGGTCAAGGATGATGGAAAAGGAGGCGGGATGCCTCAAACAGAAGGGGAGGGAAGTCAGAAGCAAAGATGCGAAGAGACGAAGATGCAAAGATCGAGTGCGTCAACCCCCTGACCCCCAAAACAAGTTTCGGGGGAAAAGAAATGGAGTTCAGGATGACTTGCCGCGTTCGCGGCAAGTCACTTCATCAGCACCATCTTCACCACGCGGGTTTGGTCTCCCGCGCGAAGCTGGGCGAAATAGACCCCCGAGGCCAAACCACTCGCGTCCCACGAAACGGCATGAAATCCCGCCGCGTAATCTTCATCTGCCAGTACAGCCGTGCGCCGACCGAGGGTGTTGACAATGCTCAGTTCGACATGTGATGGCTTGGATAACTCGAAGCGGAGTTGGGTCGTGGAGTTGAAAGGGTTGGGATAACTTGGATAGAGCTTGAAATTGGCCGCGATATCCTGATTGCGCGGCTCGATTGAGAGCACGGTTGTATCTATGGAAGTAACAATCTGGTAATCAAACTGGTCGGGGTTCTGCTGTCTAAGATACCAGAGCGTTCGCCCGTCATTCGCTATGCAAGGACCCATTTCAGTCGTGAAATGACCGTTGACAGGTGCCGGTAATGCTACAGCCGTTTGCCATTGCCCGTTACTAAAGCGGCTCTCGTAAATGTCACCCATGTTTGGTCCCAATCGGTAGAAAAACAATCGGCTGTTATCTGGAGACAGAGACGGTTGCTCCAACCACCAGTCTATATTAACGCTATCCCCGAACGAGATCAATCGGCCCCATGTGCCGTCGGGTCGCTTGTTGCTGTACCATAAAACGCGTGCCCCCCCGCCATCAAGGCCGGGCGAAGATACTAACAACATGCTTCCGTCCCGACTGATTCCCACTGACCATTCGTAACTGGGTCCATTCACGCTGTCCCCGCAATTAATCGCTGGCCCCCAGCCAGTATCTGTACGTACGCAGTAATACACATCTAACCAGCCATATCCCTCGCCCGGTCGTTGATCGCTGTCACTCGTAAAATAGAGCGTGTCTCCGGAGGGACTCTCGCACACCGAGTTCTGGGTGCCAGTGTAATTGATGTGCGGGGGCAGGATCTGCAAGTCACCCCAGGGGCCGTTCACGCTGTCACGCGACGTAACTGCAAGGGTGCTGAGACCTCCCATTACGTACAAGCGCAGATTGTCGTTACTAAGCCACACTCCGCGAACCCCCGGCCCGAACTGCGGACACGATGTCGAATCCGGCTCCGTCCACTGCGCGTATCCAATGTGAGAGACAAACAGAACAAGTATGACAGTAGTGCGTATCGCCGAAAACAACACAGACCTCACCCAACGGCAAGGTCTGTTCAAATAATTGTCTTGAATTGTGCGGGGCAGAAGGTAGTTCACGGACGGCTTCCGTGTTAGTTATGGGAGGTGCTACAGAACAATTTCGGATAATCGGAGAAGATTGTCAAGGGAAAAGTGAAGAATCTCGCGGCGCTGGCGGAAGTGAACGGGAAGGATCAGGTCTTGAGGTCTGGTAGCCGGGTGGGTCTCTGTCCTCAGCATGCGTTAGATTGCCGGGACGCTTAGACCCGCCACGGCGACACTCAAGCCCCCCACTCGGCGAGTGGGGGGTAGTTGTTCTGTCAAGCGTTGTGTGCGGATCGCGATAGGCAGCCAGAGGCAGCCGGAAGGAAGATCAGCGCATCCATGCTCGTTGAAAGCATGATTCTTTTCTTTCCCCCCTGTGGTCCCCCCACAAAGTGGGGGGACAAACTTCAGGGCCCCCCGTCCTCGCAGGATATTGCCTCACCGGAAATAATGCTTATATTTAGGTCTTCGAACACGTAGCGGGGAAAGGTAATATCTTTCGTCTATCGAACCTGCAACATATTATATTTATTTAAGTAACTGTGGGAGATCATTAAGGAGAACGATGGCAAAGGGCATCACACTCGACGGGTTTGCGGAACGTCCCGAGCGGGTTTTCAAGAAGGTCATCTGCATCATGCCGGCGTATAATGCGGCGAGCACGATCGAGAAGACCATGCGCTCGATTCCGGCCGGCTGCGTGCAGGAATTTATTCTGACGGATGATTGCAGCAAAGACAACACGGCGGAGATCGCCGAAAGATTAGGCATGACCGTGTTCCGCCACAAGCAGAATAAAGGGTACGGCGGAAATCAGAAGACGTGCTACGACGCGGCGCGGGAGCGCGGCGCGGATTGCATTGTGATGATTCATCCGGATTACCAGTACGACGGGCGGGTGACGCCGGCGGCAATCTCGCTTTTGCAGACAGGCTCGGTGGACGTGATTCTGGGTTCGCGGATCCGCACGCGGCGAGAGACGCTCGAAGGCGGGATGCCGATTTACAAGTATCTGAGCAACCGCGTGCTCACGATTTTCGAGAATCTGGTGCTGGGGCAGAACCTCGGCGATTTCCATTCGGGGTTCCGGGCCTATGCGCGCGAGGTTTTGGAGAAGATTGATTATCACCGCAACTCGGACGACTTCGTGTTCGATACGGAGTTCCTGGCGCAGGCGGTGCATCATGGATTCCGGATCGGAGACATTCCGATTCCGACGCGGTACTTCGATGAAGCGTCTTCGATCAACTTCCGGCGCAGCCTGAAATATGGATTACAGACGGTGGGGGTGATGGGCAAGTTCTTGCTGCAGAGGATGGGATTGGGTCATTTTGCGATTTTCAAGCCGGCATCGCGCAACACAAGTCATGCAACCGCAGACCACGTCCACGAGCACGCCTGAACGGGCGGCGCATCCGCCGCTCGCCCGCAGTTACGCGATCCTGTGCCTGATCCTGCTGGCGCCGGCAGTATTTTTTGTGGTAGTTCGACCATGGGGGCAGACTGCCGACTTTTGGGAAACAGCGGCGGCGGTGCGAGCGGTGGCACAGGATTTTTTGCATCCGGACAATCCGCTGCTCGCGCTGCCGGGAAATACGTCGCCGCGTTTCACGCCGTACACGCTGTTCTGGGGCGCGGTGATGAAGCTGGGGCCGGGGATTTTCACGACGATGGCGCTGGCGGGGCTGGCGAATTTCGCGCTCTTTGTCACAGGATTATTCCGGTTCATTCGTGGGGAGTTTCGCTCGCTGACCTTGCCGGTGTATGTGCTGATCATCATGCTGGTGGTGTGGGGGACAGGGTACGGTCAGGCGAATGCGTATCAGTTACGAATGTTTCTGGAAGGGCTGCCGTATGTTGGGTTCTTCACCTATGGAGTCTGCTTTCACGGCTTAGCCTTTTTGCGGCGATACTTAATGGCGAAGCGGTGGCAGGACCTGCTCTGGTACACGCTGCTGATGGCGACGGCGTTCGTGACACATCCGATCACGGCGCTATTTGGATTCACGGTGGCGCTGGCGATGCTGGCGGCGGAGCGGAATTGGCAGCAGCTCATCTTGATGCAGGCGGTGCCGCTCGTTGCCCTTTCGCTGGCGCTGGCGTGGCCGTATTTCGATTATTGGACGGTGCTCACGCGGGGGTCAAGCGAGTCGTGGTTTGATGCGCCGCTGTTTCACAATCAAGCAGAGGCGCTGGGTCCGGCGCTGATCGGGCTGCCGATTGCCGGCTACTTTGCGCTGAAGCGGCGGCATCTGATGGCTGTTTACGGATTGGTGTTTTGTACGGTAATCTATTTAGTCTCGTATGCGCTGCATATCCTGATCGGCAGCCGGTTCTTGTTGTATGCCACGTTCTTTCTGCACTTGGCAATTGCGCTGTACCTGTATGAACAAGTGGTGCACCGGCGGAGGAGTATGCAGGCGTGGCTGCACGGGCACGGGTATCTCTTGATTATCGTGTTCATGCTGTTTGGGCCGGGGCTGTGGTACCGCGCGCATGAGATGGCTAAGCACGTCAAAAGATTCTACACGCCGCTGCTGGATTTTCACGCATATCAGAGTCCGGTACGGGACTACTTTTTCCTGCGCGATTACTTGCACGAGAACGACGTGGTGATGGCGGATGATACGACCGGGTTCGTGGTGCCGGCGATTACGGGAGCGAAGATCGTTTCGCCGCAGAAGGGGGATCCGCTGATCACGGCGGAGATCAATCTGCGGCGGCAAGCGGAACAGGCATTTTTCAATGACTCGCTGACGACGCGACAACGCGCAGCGATTGCCCGGCGCTATCATGTGACGCATATTCTGGTGGACGAAAGCCGCGGGCAGATGCAGAACGATAGCTTCCGGCAAAGCCTGAGCGAAATGTCCCGACCGGAGGCGCGCCAAGGGGCGATTGCGCTCTATCGCATAGAATTGTGACGTTCGGACGGGACGTCGGGTCAGGAATAGCGCTATCTCAAGCTTGGTTTTGTGTTTAGATCTTGCGGCAGAGATTTATCAATCTACAGCACAACTCTTGCTTCTGGGCAGTTTGGCTATTAATTGTGGAGAGGATGGATAGCCCTTTGCATAAGAACCATCTCCGTCCTTGGTGAATATTCTTGGAGGCCCCGCTGTGGGTTGCACCTTTTCGAAGCTGGCACGGCTCTCTCGTCGGATAGTAGTGGTGATGTGGCTTGTTTGCACACATGTCGTCATGGCGCAACCATACGATTTCTGGCGACCGATGCTGCATCCGGAAGCGATGACGGATACGCTGCCGGGAACGGTACGTCACTTTTCGAGCTATGACCGAAACGGCGGGAATAATGACTTGGGCTATTATTACGGCACGGACGCGAATGGATGGAAGCTCTTGTGTGACGCGACCGGGCCGGGAGTATTGACCGAATTCTGGTGGACGAAGCAGGGCGCAAGCGATGCGTGGATGTGTCGGATCTACATAAACGACACGCTGGCGCCGGTGGTCGAAGTGCCGCTGAATCAGCTCTGCGGCGGATTGGAGCCTTTCGTATGGCCGCTGGCGGATAGCACGGCGGGTGGAAACTATAGCTATCTCCCGATTCCGTTCCAGAACCGTTTGCGCATCACGTACAGCGGACAGAGCGCGATCTACTATCATGCGACGGTGAGAAGTTACCCGCCGGGAACGATTGTGGAGAACTTCACGATGCCGCCGTCAGACACGTATCTTGCGAAACGGGATTCGCTGGCCGCGCGGTTCATCACGCCGGAAACGCCGGCGTATCAGGAGTGGCCGTACAGCAGCGAGAGCCATTCCTTACAGATCCCAGCGCACTCCACGCAGGAGCTGCTCAACTATACGGGCCGGGGAACGTGCCGGAGGATGTTCTTAGGGATTGCCGATCACGCGCAGGCCACATTAGAGAATGTGTGGGTGAAGGTGTACACAGATTCGTATCCGTTTCCGGATTTGGAAGGGCCGATCTCCACGTTGTTCGGCGCGGCGTTAGGGTGGCGGCCGTATCGCTCGGCAGTGACGGGAATGATCGGCGACAGCATCTATTTGAATTTGCCGATTCCGTTTCGCTCGCGATTCAAAGTGGACGTATCCAACGAGACCGGAACGTCGCAGTCGGTAGCGCTGATCGCCGAGATCGTGCCACAGACGGCAGAAGAACAGGGGCCGTTCAAATTGTGCGGAATCTATTCGGAGCAGAATCCGACGATTGCCTGGAATCCGTTTCCGGTCTTTGACATTCGCAGCGCGGGTACGTATGTCGGAATGCTGATGGACATGCAGGCGATCGCGTCCAACAACGTTCTCGAAGGGGACGAGGCCCTTTCGTTCAACGGGGAGAGCGATCCGAGTTGGAGAGGGACGGGCACCGAAGATTACTTCAACGGGGGCTACTACTGGACGAACAATGACGGAGTGGTCGTGCCGTCACAACTGGCGTATCACGGATGCATTCGGTATGCAGGTAGCACGGCGGCGGCGTACCGGTGGCATATCGCGGATGCGATACCATTCCAGACCCGGCTGGCGATGACATTTGAAGTCGGGCCGTGGAATAATCTGTATGGACATTACCGGAGCATAGCTTTTGCCTATGCCCAGCTGAAGAAGTGGCAAGTTCGCGACGCGAGTGGGGATGGGATCAGCAATCCGCACGAACGGATGAGAATTGTGGGGCGCGGGCTGGCGCCGGGGGCAAATCTGAACCATATCCAGATGGGGATACAGAATTTGGAAATCGTCGCCGGAGAACCTGTTGTAAACGGCGACTCGGTGCTCGATGTGACGTGCGACGCGCCCGGCGATATGGCGGCGGGCACCTATCCGCTGTGGGCGTTTGTCAACAATCAGCCGAACCTGATTACGATGGCTTGGCCGCATGATGACACTCCGCAACTGTCGTTTCGCCTCCTCCGGGCGGAACAGGACACGTTTGCATTCGCGGGTGACACTTTGCAGATCACCATGCACGGTGTGCCGGAAGGGGCAGAAGCTCTGATCCGCGCGAGCGGCGTGACGCTGCCGTGGATCGGGCCGGCGCCGGAGGCGGATTCGCTCAGCCGGCTGACGGGAATGGTGATGATTCCGGCAGAGCTGGAAGCGGCAGATCACGTGCTGACGGCGAGTGTGATCGCGTTACCCGATGCGGCCGCGGAGCACCGGTTGAAGGTGAGATATTTCTGCCGGTATGAAGTGGAAGCGTTGCCGCGAACGGCGTACCAGGGCGTCCGCGACAAGACGCTCTCCGTGTTGGATTATGTGGCACCCGGATCGAATGAGCCGTGGGGACGGAATCTGGCGCGGCGGTTGACGGGAACGCAGACCGGCGATTTCATCACGGTATCGTTCAATCTGGCGACGGCGGGAATGTATCAGTTGGTGTACTTCCTCGGGCAGACCGGTTATGGAGTGATCACGTCCATTCAAGTGGATGGGCAGGCGGAGATCACGAACTACGATACATATGATTCGCAGCTCGATTGGCGCTGGTCGCGGACGGATTCGCTCTACGCACCTTGGCATATATTGAGTGCGGGGATGCACGACGTTCGGTTTGAAATCACCGGGCGCAATGCCGGTAACACCGGGCATTGGGATCTGGTGATGGATCAGATCATAGTGCGGCAGCCGCTGGATTCATTAGGAATGTCAGATGTCAGTGGCGTACTGCCGGGAAAGTACGAGCTGGAGCCGTGCTATCCGAATCCATTCAATCCGACCACGACGATCTCGTTTGCGGTGCCGAAGCGCGCGAATGTGAAGGTGGCGGTGTATAATGTGCTCGGACGGCAGGTGGCGACGCTGGCGAACGAACCGTTTGATGCGGGCAAGCACATGCTTCGCTGGAATTGCAGCGAATGCGCCAGCGGGATTTATCTGATAAAGATGACATCGAATGACTTTCAAATGGTGCGCAAGGCAATTCTGTTACGCTGAACGGTTTGCGGCCACATGATGAAGAGCCAAGGAGACCGATGAAAAATTCTCTACTGATGAGACTTTTGCAGTGCCAGAGTACGGCCGCCGTGCTGGCATTGTTTGTTCTATTGACGTGGGGATCGGCCGCAGCGCAGAACCGGGTGCTGCTGATCGCATCTTCCTACGGCAAGGGGCAGGGGCCGTTTACGACAACGATTCAGAATCCGCTGGTTACGGCGGGATACTCCGTGCGAGTGTGGGCGCAGTCGAGTCTGGGGTGGCCGCCGCTGGACACGTTGATGGCGTATGACGCGGTGTTCTTTCATAGCAGCGAACGTACAACGGCGGCAAAGATGGACAGTACGTTGACGACGTTCGCAGAGGCGGGTGGACGGCTGGTGTTGGAAGGAACGAATCTGGCGCAGTGGACATCGGTGTACTGGGACTTTCGCAAGCATGCCGCACACACGAAGTGGCGCGAGGCGAACGTGACCAATTACACGTATCAGATCATGGACGACACGCACCCGATCATGACGGGGCTGCCCGCGACGTTTGCCAGTTCAGGCTATTACAGCGCGACGCCGCCGGATTTCGCGGAGGCGTGGTATGGCGGGAAGCGGCTGGCGGCCTATCAGGGGTCGGCGAACTCGGCGTCCATTGTCTCGTGTCCGCGGACGGTGTTCCTGAATGGGAGCATGCAGCGCGTGACGTCGGCGGCGAACCGGGACAGCCTGATTGTGCGCTCGGTACGCTATGTGCTGAGCGATCCGCAGGACACGGGCGTGCTGAATATTGACTATGAACTCGGGCATCGAGCCGGAGAAGATATTCCGGTGTATGTGAAGCTGCGAAACTGGGCGGCGAGTGCGACGTCGGGGACGTTGAATTTGGATGTTTCGACAGACTCGATAGACTGGAGCAGCGTAACATATGCGCCGTATCTGTTGACGGGTTTCGGAGCACAGGATTTCACGCTGACGTGGCATCCGACGATCGCACAGCGGTACTACCTGCGCGCGAGAATCGTGCCCGATTCGCTGGATGTGCAGCCGGAGGACGATGAAGTCTCGATGCGGGTGACGACGCTGATGGAGGCGCTGCATCCGAAGCTATTCTTCACGGCGGCGGACATTCCGGAGATGCAGGCGCGGGCGGTGGGAACGCATGCTCAGACCGCACAGGCGATCGCCGATTACACGAATCAAAATCTCGGGTGGGTACTGCCGCCGCCACCGGCGTGGACGATCGTAAATTTTTCGCAGCTTGCATCGGTAGTCTCCATCTCTGCGTTGCAGGCAGTGCTGAATCCTTCACCGACATATGTCAACTTTGCCAAGTACATGACGCTGGGGTTATGTCGCTACCCGCAGTGGGAAACCGGAAACACCAATCAAGACATCTATTCGGCGCGTGCTTGTCAAGCGTTGGCGTTCGCGTATGATTGGCTCTATCACGACTTCAGCCCGGCGGAGCGCGATACGGTGCAGCTCAAGCTGAAGACGCAACTGGAGCGCTTGAATGCGGCGGGAGCGCAATATATCTGGTGGGATGTGGCGCTGATCCACAATCATAATTGGAATTCCATGGGGTATCTGGGCGCGGCGGCGTTTGCGTTGATGGAGGAGGAGTCGGAAGCCACGTCATGGGAGCAGCATGCGATTGACAATTTGGATCAGCGTTTGCAGATGTACGGCAACGTGTCGGACGGCTCGTGGTACGAAGCGATGAACTACTGGGGGTTCATTTCGTGGACAACGCTGCCGCACATCTACCTGCTGCGGGAGCAGCTGGGCGTAAATTACTTTGACCGGCCGTTTTTCCAAAACCTGGCGAACTACCGGATTTACGGATCATTGCCAGACGTGGGTTCGATGTGGATGGTGAACGACGGGCAATCCGGCGAGTGGTACGGACCGCAGGAGCAGTTGGCGCTGGTGGCGCACGAATACAACGATACGGAAGCGCAATGGCTGCGGGCGCAGATCATCGCGCGCGAGGGGTTTGCGCTGGATGGGCCGTTTGATTTCTTCTGGTTTGATCCGAATATTCCGCAGACGCCGCCGACCGCGCTGAGCACATTGATCCCCGATCAGGACACCTATTTTGCGCGGAGCGAGTGGGGAGCGAACGCGACATTCTTTGCCATTAAGTGCGGCGTGCCGGCGGGGCGGCAGGCGTATGACTCGTTCTGGGCGAACAACGGGCCGGGGCGGTTTGCGTTTTCGCATTTTGCGCCGGATCAGAATGCGATCACGATCTGGTACAATAATCATTATTTGGTGGAATCCAGCGGCGTACAAAGCCCGCTGCAATACACCAAGCACTCGACGACGATCCTGATCAACGGGCATGGACAGATCGGCGACAGCCTGAAGGGGAGCTGGATTGACGCAACGAATCGACTGACGTATAATCCGCATTTGCAAGAGAGCTACGGCGCGACGAAGTTCGACTATGTGATCGGCGACGCGAGTACGGCATATCAGCCGGCGGACGGGATGCGGCGGTTCAAGCGGCACGTGCTCTACATTCGTCCGAGCACGTTCGTCATTCTCGATGACCTGAAGGCGCAGAACCCGGCGACCTTCTCGTTCATGCTGCAGCATCCGCTGAACATCTGGACGTGGGACACATCGAAGGTGACGATGACGTACAACTCCGCACAGATGGTGATGCGGGTGCTGGAGCCGTCCCCGTGGACGGCGTCGGCGAGCTACCGGAATTACTATGGCACCTATTGGGGCGGTTGGGGGCTGCGCGTGAACAATTCCGTTCCGGACACGAGCGTGAAGTTTCTTACGGTTTTCTCACCAACCACGGGCGGCCAGCCGACGGTGACGAAACTGGCGAACACGGCCACGCTGACGGCGGTGAAAATCGCGGATCCGGCGGGCAAGGAAACGGTGGCGATGTTCCAGCGGGATGCGCAAGACTCTACGGCCGTGGATTCAATCAGCACGGATGCGGAAATCGTCCTGGTCAACCGGCAGGTGGTCGGAAACAACTTGAAGTGGTTTTCGGTCAAGAACGGCAGTTTTGTGCGGTGGGGTGAAGGCTATCCGCTGAAGTTCTGGTCGCCGGGGCTTACAGACTTCGAATGGGAGTACCTGAGCGACACCTTGAGTACTCACGGCACGTTGGTGGACGGAATCCGGATCTGGGCGCCACTGGCGAACTATGTCTTTTACAGCGGATATGCCGTGCCATACACCCGGGACGGAGACTACGTGGTCATTCATTCGGAGGACCGGCTGCCGCGGCCGATCACCGATCTGACACTCTATACGACAGGTACGGACATCACACTTCGGTGGACGCGAATCTATCAGGACATGTTCGGCGATCCGATCACGGTAGATGGCTATGACATTTATCGCGTGTTGAGCGGCGGCGCGTATGAGTTGCTGGGAAGTGTTCCGGCGACCGACTCGGTCTATGCTGATCAGCCGCTTTTCGACGGAAGTCCTGTCTTCTACGATGTGAGAGCTCGAGTCGGCACGGCTCCCTCGCCGTCTTCCCGGCCTTCGAAGAGTGTCGTTCCGGTCTTGAAAGCCGATGACCGGTGGAAGTCGGTCAAGTAGCAAGACCGCGAGTTCATCTTGGAGTTAGAGCGGGGGCCGACAGGCACTCGCTCTTTTTGTGGAGGCAATTCGTCCTCGTTGTTGGTGGTGGGAGGTCGCAGAAAGCGGATCATTCGATCAACTTGTCAAATCAGAATTGCAGGAGGGACATTCGAACGCGAGGCCAGGAGTTTTCACGCTTCTTGAGAATTCGTGAGCGTGAAATCTCATGCTTTGGAATTTCCAATTTCCAAGCTCCTTATGGAAATTGTGTTATAAGGCACGGCGAGAGGGGGAGGATTTTGGATTTAGGGCTTGCGCAAATAGGATAAATCTCGTATATTAGGCGCAATTTCAGAGGGTATGTCCCTCGAAACAGAAGGTTTCGTCAGGTCCCGCTTCCACCCCACAGCTGTCGCCGCTGGAGTACCATCAAGCGAGTTTTGAGAAATTTTTCACCACTTTTTGGTTTTTCGGTCATAACATCCGATAGCCTGAACGGTTTGATGGTGTTCACAGGGAAGCTTCGTGAAGTCGAGGTGGTGCGATGAGCCGCCGGCTTCGCGGAGCCATTTTTGTTGTCGCACTGTTGGGCGTGGGCTATTATCTGTGGGTGAATATCTGGAGCAATCGCGGTTATCAGCCCGAGCAGCCGATTCCCTTCAGCCACAAACTGCACGCCGGAGACAACCATATTCCGTGCCTGTATTGTCACGCGAACGCGGAGCGCTCGTCGCAGGCGACGGTGCCCGCGCTGAACGTGTGCATGAACTGTCACAGCGTGGTGGCGGTGAACAAGCCGAACATCATGAAGCTGACAGAGCTGTACAACGCGGGCAAGACGATCGAGTGGAACCGGGTTCACGATCTGCCGGATCATGCCTACTTTTCCCACCAATGGCATCTGGCTAAAGGCTTCCAATGTGCGGACTGCCATGGTCCGATTCAGACGATGGATCGCGTGTATCAATACCGTAAACTCAACATGGGCGACTGCGTGAGCTGCCACCGTCAGAACGGCGGTCCGACCTCGTGCAACACGTGTCATCAATGAGCGACCACGAGAACAAGATTCACGCACCGATCTTCGCCCCCCCTAACCCCCCCGTAAACGGAGGGGGAGTCGAGCACGAGCATGATCACCACGAGGAGAATCTCGAGCTGATCCGGCAAGCGGCGCGCGAGCGGATTCCGTTGACGCATTGGACGACATTAGAAGAGCTGAACGGCGAACCCGAAGTGGCGCGGCTTAAGGGCGAGGAGTTTTTCGCCAAGCCGGAGCCGGTGTTGGCCGAAGAGAAGAACGGCACACTGCTCACGGAGGCGGCGGGGTTCGTGGAGCTGGCCGTGATGAACAACGGCGGCGGAGACTCGGGGATGTCGCGGCGGGATTTTCTGAAACTGTCCGGCGCGGCGATGGCGTTTGCGACAGCGGGGTGCGCACTGCGTCCGGCCACGAAGATCGTGCCGTACGTGAAGGCTCCCGAGGAAGTCATTCCCGGCGTAGCCAATTACTATGCTTCGACGATGGCCGGCGCAGAGGGCGTGGGCGTGTTGGTTAAGACGCGCGAGGGGCGGCCGATAAAGATTGAAGGCAATCCGGATCATCCGCTGTCGCAGGGCAAGCTCGGCGTACGCGGGCAGCATTCAATTTTCAATTTGTACGATCCGGATCGCCTGACCGGACCGGTGAAGCTCACGCGCGGCGACCGCACGAGTGCGGCGGCCCTCGGATTCGGAACGGCTGACGAAGAGATCGCGCGGGCGCTGAACGCAGTGAAAGGCAGGGTCGTGCTGCTGACGGGAACGATGCACGGCCCGGCGCGCGAGCGTGTGGTTCGCGAATTCGTGGCGGGCTTCCCGAACGCAAAGCACGTCGTCTATGACGGCTGGAATTTTGACGCGACGCGGAATGCGCAGAAAACCTGCTACGGCGCGAAGGTGCTGCCGCATTACCGGTTCGAGCGCGCGGAATACTGCCTGATGCTGAACGCCGATCCGCTGGGCGCCGGGTATTCGTCGCTGGAAGCGAATATCGGTTACGGCAAGAACCGCAAAGTACGCGACGGCAAATACTCGAAATGGGTGGCGTTTGAGCCGTATGTGTCGCACACCGGATCGAACTGCGACGAGCGGTACCGGGTGAGAACGGCTGATGTGATTAAGGTCGCATTGGCAGTGGCGAACGAAGTTTCGCGGCTGGCGGGAACGACGGCGATTCCGAATGCGGTACGCTTCAAGGCCTCAACGGTAGAAAACGAGCTGAAGCTCAAGTCAGGGGCACTTTCGCGAATTGCGGGCGAGTTGTGGGCGAACCGGGGTCAGGGCTTGGTGATGGCGGCAGAAGATGAGAATCTGCAAATCGTCGCCAACTATCTCAATTCCGTTTGCCAGAACGAAGGCAAGACGATTGACGGCACACTTTCGCCGTCAAAGCAGGCCTTGGGAAGCACCGCGGACCTGCTGGATCTGATCGGTGACATGCGCGCGGGCAAGGTGGACGTGCTGATTATCAGCGGCACGAACCCGGCGTTTACGCTGCCGGTATCGGCGGGATTCGCGGAAGCGTTGAGCAAAGTCAATACGATTGTCAGCCTGAACGACCGCGTGGATGAGACGTCGGTGCTGGGCGATTATGTGCTGCCGTCCACGCACTGGCTGGAGAGCTGGGGCGATGCCGAACCGCAAGTCGGAGTGCTGAGCTTGCAGCAGCCGACAATTCTGCCCTTGTATGAGAATCGCGCGGCGGAGGATTCGCTGCTGTCGCTCGCCAAGGCGGCCAAGGCAGGAAGCTTGAGCCAATTCCAAGGCGGCTGGCATGAATACATAATGGATACGTGGCAGACGCAGGTTCACGCGAAGGGAAGCTATGAAGCTGCGTTTCCGGATTTCTGGAATTCGGCGCTGCGAGATGGTGTGCTGAATCTGGTCCCTGCCCAGGAGCCTGCGCCGCGCACGTTTCGGAATGACGTGTTGAATGCGATCAAGATGGAGAACTCCGCAGCCGGTGAGCTGGAGCTGGTGGTGTATCCCTCGCCGATTTTGGGTGATGGAATGGAAGTCAACAACGCTTGGCTGCTGGAGACTCCGGACCCGGTGAGCAAGGTCGTGTGGACAAATTATGCGAGCCTGTCTCCGGTGACGGCGCAAAAGCTCGGCGTGAAAGAAGGGGACTACGTCTCGCTTGACGCCAGCGGTACGAAAGCTGAGATTCAGGTTCATATTCAACCTGGGAACGCGGACGGCGTGGTCAGCGTGCAGAGCGGGTGGGGGAGAACCCACGGCGGGCGCGTGAGCGACGGTGTCGGCGTGAACGCATTTGCGTTTGCCAGCCTCGCCGGACGAAACGTGAAGACCGCCGGAATTCCCTGCACGATTGCAAAGACCGGGCAATGGGCCAAGCTGCCGTGTGTGATGGGGCACGATTATATTGAAGGTCGGCCAATCATTTTTGAAGCGACGCTCGATGAGTATCGCAAGGATCCATCGGCGGGGATTCATCGCCATCATTATGAGTGGCCCGACACCGATGGGAAGCACGAGGATTCGCAGGGAGAGCTGCGCTTCCATACCGGCGGCGTCAGCGACAGCATGGCTCGCGGAGACGGTGACGAGCGCACCGGCCCGCCGGAGCCGCCGTCGCTGTGGAAAGAGTATAAGTATGACGGCTATCGCTGGGGCATGGCGATAGACTTGTCTTCGTGTTCCGGCTGCAGCGCGTGCATTGCTGCGTGCCAAGTGGAAAACAATATTCCGGTGGTGGGACGCGATCAGATCGAGCGCGGCCGTGAGATGCACTGGATCCGGATTGACCGCTACTACTCGGGCGATCCGGATAATCCTGACGTTGTGCATCAGCCGATGCTTTGTCAGCATTGCGAAAACGCGCCCTGCGAAACGGTGTGTCCGGTGCTGGCGACCGTGCATAATGAAGAAGGGCTGAACCTTCAGATTTATAATCGCTGTGTCGGTACACGGTATTGCTCGAACAACTGCCCGTACAAAGTGCGGCGGTTCAATTGGTATGAATCGTCGTTCATGGCATACGGCGAACATCCGTTGGAACTGGCGCTGAATCCGGACGTCACCGTGCGCGAGAAGGGTGTGATGGAAAAGTGCACGTTCTGCGTGCAGCGAATCCGCGACGCTAAGGGAAATGCCAAGCGATTCGGACGGCTGCTTCAGGACGGTGAGATGGTGACGGCGTGCCAGCAGTCGTGCCCGACGGGCGCGATCATGTTCGGCGATTTCAATGATCCGGACAGCCAGGTGGCGGTGGCGATGAATAATGAACGCGGGTATCGCGTGTTGGAAGAGCTGGATACCCGGTCTTCGATCGTGTACTGGTCCAAGCTGCGCAATCGCGAGGGTGGCGTGTCGGACGAGCCGCTGCATGGAGGTCACGCATGACCGTTCGTGCGGACGCTTTGGACGCTCACGCGATGGCCATTGCGGAAGGGATTCTGCCGTCCGAGGAAATGCTCAGCCCGGATCTGCGACTGAAGGACGTCACGAATGACGTACTCACGCCGCTGGAACGGTTCCCGAGCGGCGGCTGGTGGATCATGTTCGCGGGAGCGAGCGGATTGCTTGGCATGTTCCTGTTTGTGGTGTTCAATCTGCTGCGGCGCGGGCAAGGGATCTTCGGGATCCACAACCCGGTCGGCTGGGCGGTGGATATCACGAATTTCGTGTTCTGGATTGGGATCGGCCACGCGGGAACGCTGATCTCGGCGATTCTCTTCTTGCTCCGGCAGAAGTGGCGGACAGCGATCAACCGTTCGGCCGAGGCGATGACGATCTTTGCCGTGATGACAGCGGGCATGTTTCCGCTCCTGCACACGGGCCGCCAGTGGTTGGGGTTCTGGCTGTTCCCCTATCCGAATGACCGGCTGTTGTGGGTGAACTTCCGCTCGCCGCTGTTGTGGGACGTGTTTGCGGTGAGTACCTATTTTACGATCTCGCTGTTGTTCTGGTATTCCGGCTTGATGCCGGATTTCGCGACGATTCGCGACCGGGCGACGTCGCTGTTCCGGAAGAAAATCTTCAATGCGCTCTCGCTCGGCTGGACCGGCTCGGTGCGCAACTGGAACCACTACGAAAAGGCGTATCTGATTTTCGCGGGCGCGTCCACGGCGCTGGTGCTTTCGGTGCACACGGTCGTGTCCTATGATTTCGCGTCTTCGATTCTGCCCGGCTGGCATACGACGATCTTCCCGCCCTACTTCGTGGCCGGCGCGATCTTCTCGGGCTTTGCCATGGTGGTCACGCTGGTGGTGATCATGCGCTATGCATTCAAGCTCCAGCATTTGATCACGCTGCGTCACATGGAGCTGATGAATAAGATCATCCTCGTGACGGGCATGATGGTGGGGTTCGCGTATAGCACGGAGTTTTTCATCGCGTGGTACGGAGAGAATCCGTATGAGCGCTTTGTCTTTCTGAATCGCGCGTTCGGGCCGTTTTACTGGGCGTTCTGGACGATGTTTATCTGCAACGTGGCCGTGCCGCAGATGTTCTGGTTCAAGCGGATGCGGACTTCGATTCCGGTCATGTTCGTGATCTCGATTCTGGTGAATGTGGGAATGTGGTTCGAGCGGTTTAATATCATCGTGTCCTCGCTGCACCGCGACTTTCTGCCGTCATCGTGGGACTACTACAAACCGACGATGTACGACTGGGGATGGACAGCGGGATCGTTCGGACTTTTCTTTACTTTGTTTCTGGTTTTCGTGCGGGTATTCCCGGTCATTGCGATGGCGGAAATGAAGGCGACTTTGCCAAACCCGGTCGGCAAAGGCAAGAGTGTGCCGCATCCGGCGATGGGCGGGCGCACGGGAGAGGAAGCCGCTCATGCGTAATCCGATTCCGGTGATGGTCGCCGTTTTTTCCGACCCGGATACCGTACTGCATGCCGCGGAGCGAGCGAGCAAGCAGGGATGGAAAGATCTGGACATGGTGACGCCGTATCCGTTGCACGGTTCGGAAAAGGCGCTTGGATTGAAGTCGTCGTGGGTGCCGTGGGTGACGCTGATCATGGGGCTGGGAGGCGCGCTCGGCGGCTTGACGCTCCAAGCGTGGACATCCGCCGTAAACTGGCCGATCAATGTGGGCGGCAAGTCGTATTTTTCGTGGCCGGCGTTTATCCCGATTACGTTCGAAAGCGGCATTCTGATCGGCGGAATTTCGACGTTCATCGCTATGCTCGTGGCCTCGAAACTGCCCCAAAAGAAGCCGCGGATTCTGGATGAGCGCTTCACGAATGACAAGTTTGGTCTCGTGGTGCCGCTGCATGAGGGAATGAACGAGCGGGAGATCGAAGAGTTTCTGCGGAGCGTCGGGGCCGAGGAGGTGAAGCGAGTTGATGCGTAAAGAAAATCCGAAATCCAAAACCCGAAATCCAAGTCAGATCTCAGTGCTGCTCGTCGTACTTTTCGCGGCATTGACATTCACATCTTGCAAGACGAAGACAGTGCCGCAGCTGGAATACATGCCGGATATGTATCGGCAGTTGTCGCTGCGGCCGCAGGAGCCGGATCCGACGGCGCCAGCCGGAGTGGGGATGCGTCAGCCGCCGGCAGGGACGGTGCCGCGAGACTACGAGCCGTACATGGCCGGGCCGGCCGACACCGCGACCGCGAATGCGATGAGCAATCCGCTGCAACCGACGCGCGAGGTGCTGGAGGCTGGGCGGAAGTACTTCAATACGTATTGTATCGTCTGTCACGGCGCGCGCGGCGATGGGCGCGGATTTATCGTGCCCAAGATGACGATGCCGCCGCCGCTGTACAGCGACAAAGTTATGCACTGGTCGGACGGACGCATTTACCACGTGATTACGCACGGCCAAGGATTGATGATGAGCTACGCCACGCAGCTTCTGCCGGAGCAGCGGTGGGCAATCATTCATTACGTGCGCGCACTGCTGCGCGCCGCTCATCCGACTGCGGACGATTTGGCGGCCTCGAAGATGAGTCCGTTCACGTTGGATGACGATCTGCCGGATACCGCCCGCGCGCAAGCCTGGCCCGCGAAGTAAGCAATCCATCATGAGTCATTTCGCCGTCACACACATTGAAGATCCGGGACCGCTGACGCTGGCCGCCAAGTGGCGGACGCTGTTCATGGCGTTTGCCGGGATCGGAGGACTGGCGTTTGCCGCGGGGCTGTTCGTGGATCCGTCGCGGGCGTGGCACGGGTACTTGATTGCGTATTTCATGTTTGCGTTGTTTGCGCTGGCGGGGTTGTTCTTCTCGGCGCTGCAGCACGCGGTGAACGCGACGTGGTCCATATCGGTGCGCCGGGTGGCGGAGGGGATGACTGCGTATCTGCCGGTGGCGCTGGTGGCGTGGCTGGCGCTGGCGATTTTCGGCTTAGATAAGATCTATCCGTGGGCGGCGGGGACGACGGAGTTCCACGATCACTCAAAAACAGTATGGCTGAGTCCGCTGTGGGTCGGGGCGCGGGAAACCGTCATGCTGCTGATCTGGATCTTCTTTGCGCGCAAGCTGGTGGGTCTTTCCGTGGCGCAGGACAAGTCCGGTGATCCGGGGCTGTCGCGCAAGGCGATCAAATGGTCCATCGGGTTCATGCCGGTGTTTGCCCTCACGTTTTCGTTGATGGCCTTTGACCTGATCATGAGTCTGGAGCCGCACTGGTCTTCGACGATGTTCGGCGTGTACTGCTTTGCCGGAATGTTCCAGAGCGGCATCGCGCTGCTTACTCTGATCTTCCTCTGGATGAAGCGCGGCCCACTGGCCCATGCGGCGACGCCGTCTCACGTTAAGGATCTGGGAACATTTCTGTTTGCGTTTACGATCTTCATGACCTATATCGGCTTTTCGCAGTACATGCTGATCTGGTATGCGAACCTGCCGGAAGAGACGGTTTATTTTGCCAAGCGAATGGCGGGCGGCTGGATCTGGCTGTTCGTGGCGCTGCCCGTGGTGAAGTTCGCTTTGCCGTTTTTCGGTCTCTTGTCGCAGTGGGCGAAAAAGCATGAGCGTTGGCTGATAGCGGTCTGCTGGATCGTGATCCTGGGGCAATATCTCGATATTTACTGGATGGTGATGCCTTCCGTGTATCCGGCGTTCCTGCCGATCGGGTGGATGGAGCTCGGGACGTTCCTGTTGTTTACCGGGGCGTTCGGGATGTCGGTGACAAGGTTTTATCGGAAGCACTCGGTGCTGGCGGTGCGTGACCCGCGGATTCTGGAAAGCGTGAACTGGAGGTTTTGGGAATAATGACCGAGCCGCAGAAAGCACTTCGCACCAGCCTGTTCTTCTACGTTCCCGTGGCGATTGCGGGAATCCTGCTTGTGTACTGGGTGTTCTCGAGCAATTACAAGAAGGGCGAAGAGGCCGGATTGACAGCACCGCCGCCCAAAGAAGGCGCGCGTACAGCCGCGCCGCAGGTGAACGAGCGCGCGCTGGCAAAGGATGCGGGTTTGGCTGTAAAGGGGAAGACACTTTTTCAGCTCAATTGCGCAAGCTGTCATGGATCTGACGGTCGCGGCAGTGGTGACCGCGCGGCCAGCCTGAATCCGAAACCCCGCAACTTCCACGAAGAGAAATTCAAGTTCGGCGACGATATCGTTTCCATTCACAGTACGATCCTGCGCGGATCGGCCGGAACGTCCATGCCGTCATTCGCGCTGTTGCCGGTGGAAGATACTTGGGCCTTGGCGCACTTCGTGGAGACGCAAGTTCCGAACCCGCCGCCGATTACCGATGAACTGGTGGCAGAGGTTCCTGACGGCGGCAGCACTGGCTCGACGGCATCAAGCCAAGCCGCAAGCCCCGCGAATGTGGCCGACAGCCTGCTCGGAGGTTCGGGACCGAGGGTGCCGATCTTGTTTGCGATGGAACGCCTTGAACGCGAACCGGCTCCGGCTCAGCCAGCATCTAACAAGGTACGGACAAGCCAGGCGGGCGCGATGATCTACATGAACCGCTGCGCGTCATGCCATGGCGACCATGGCGAAGGAAAGCCGGTGAAGGTCGTGAATGTCGCACCATACCACTATGCGAATACGTCATCTTTGGTACAACACGCAGGAATGAAATTTTCCAGCACCTCGTGGTTCAATAACCGGAACGAATTCGCAAGAATCGTGGTGACAGGATTGCCCGGCCGCTTGATGCCCGGCAGCGCCACCTTAACCAAGCAGCAGATAGATGATCTCCACGCGTACGTGCGCAGTCTGTCGCAGATTCAATAGCCTAAAAAAATATGCGATGAAGCGTACTTTTTCATCTATAGGTCTGGTAGTCCTGTTAGCGACGGCTGTGGAGCCGTCGTTCGCCGCGCGCATCACGAATTGGTTGCAGCAGCCGGCGACGCCGTTGGCAGCGCAAGTGCGCGATGATTTCTGGCTGACGTTTCTGTTGACGCTGCCGTTCCTGCTGCTGCCACAGATTCTGTTGGCGTACTCAATCTGGAAGTTTCGCGAATCGCGCGGGCACAAGCCGGCGACCTTCGAGCATAACAACAAGCTGGAAGTGATCTGGACGGTGGTGCCGGTGATAACGCTGATCCTGATTGCGGTGCCGGCATATCACACGCTGCGCAAGATGGACGTGCCGCCTAAGAGCGATCTGGTAGTGGAAGTGATCGGACACCAATTTTTTTGGGAATATCGCTACCCGCGCTATGGCATCGGGTTCGCGAACGAGCCGCTGGTGGTGCCCGCGAACAAGGTAGTCACGATCAACACGACGAGCGTAGATGTGATTCACTCCTTCTGGGTTCCGGCGTTCGGCATCAAGCAGGACGCGAACCCGGGCCGGATCACGCACACCTGGTTTGACGCCGCGCCGGGCAAGTACAAGGGGCAATGCGCAGAGCTGTGCGGTCCGCTGCATGGGCAGATGTTGATTGACGTGACCGTGCTGCCGGAAGGCGCGTGGGAGGCGTGGCTGAAAGAGAAGATGCCCTCGGACTCGACGGCAATGCCGCCGGGGGAAACGAAACAGGGCGCGGCGGCCGCAGATCAACCCGTAGCAATGAGGCTGAACTAAGATGAGCGTATTTGCCGCACCTCCGCATTCGGAGAGGACAGAGAAGCCGCGTTCAACGCTGATGCGCTATCTTTCGACGACCGATCACAAAGAGATCGGAATCGTCTATCTGTGGTACGTGCTGTTCATGGCGCTGGTCGGCGGCAGTCTGGCGGGATTCATCCGCATGCAGCTCTCGTCGCACGATGCGACCTATTTGTCGCCGGAACTTTATAATCAGTTCCTGTCCATGCATGCCACGGTCATGATTTTCTTTGTGATCATTCCGGCGTTTGTGGGCTTCGGCAACTATCTGGTGCCGCTGTTGATTGGTGCGCGCGACATGGCCTTTCCCAAGCTCAATGCGTTCTCGCTGTGGATGCTGTTCCCGGCGGGGCTGATGGCGCTGGCGAGTTTTTTTGTGCAGGGCGGAGCAATGGCGGCGGGGTGGACCGCATATCCGCCGTTGTCATTGAAGCAGTTCATGGGAACGCCGGGCGTGGACATGTGGATCCTCTCGGTTCACATGCTGGGCATTTCCTCGATCATGGGTTCGATCAACTTCATCGTGACGATCCTTAACATGCGCGCGCCGGGGATGAGCCTGTTCAAGATGCCGTTGTTCGTGTGGACGACGCTCGTGAATGCGTTCATGACGCTGATCGCGACGCCGGTCCTCGCGGGGGCGCTGACGATGCTGCTGGCCGATCGCCATTTTGGGACGGGGTTTTTCCGGCCTTCGGAAGGCGGCGATCCGCTGCTCTACCAGCATTTGTTCTGGTTCTATTCGCATCCGGCCGTGTACATCATGATCGTGCCGGGCTTCGGCGTGATCAGTCATGTGGTGGCGGCCTTTTCGCAGAAGCGGTTGTTCGGCTACAAAGGCATGGTCGCGGCGACGATAGGAATAGCCATTATCGGGTACATGGTGTGGGGGCATCACATGTTTGCGGCGGGCCTCTCGCCGGTGCTGAGAATGTACTTTGCCTTCATGAGCATGTTGATCGCGGTGCCGACCGGCGTCAAAATTTTTTCGTGGCTGGCCACCATTTGGGGCGGGCGGATCCGGTTTACAACGTCCATGAAGTTCGCGCTGGGTTTTATTTCGCTGTTCGTAATCGGCGGCATCAGCGGGATCTTTCTGGCGGCGGTGCCGATTGACGTGCAGGTGCATGACACCTATTTCGTCGTCGCGCACCTGCATTACGTGCTCTTCGGCGGGTCCATGATGTCGCTATTTGCAGCCACCTATTTCTGGTTTCCCAAGATCAGCGGGCGCAAGCTTTCCGAGAAGCTCGGCAATATTCAATTCTGGCTCATCTTCGTCGGGATGAATATCGTCTTTCTGCCGATGCACTGGCTGGGGATCATGGGCATGGCGCGCCGTGTTTTCCAGTACCGTCTTGAATTCGAGCCGATCAACCGGATTGAATCGTACGGCTACCTGTTTTTGTTAGCAGGCGGCCTGCTGTTCATCTACAATATTTTCGTCTCGCTGAAGAAAGGTGAGCGTGCCGGCGACGACCCGTGGAACGTCAACGACGTGCAGCACACGCTGGAGTGGACAACCTCCAGCCCGCCGCCGAAAGAGAATTTTCACAAGATTCCGGTAGTTTCGTAATGGCCTCGACGGCAATTATGGAGAAGTTGGAAGAGGGTTCGCACGAACCTGCTGTTGCATCTTCCGTTTCTCCAGAGCGGCGGATGGCGATGTGGCTGGTGCTGCTCGCCGTGCTGATCTCTGTGCTGATTCTCTGGGGCGGAATTGTTCGGCTTTCCGGCTCGGGGCTTTCGATCCCGGAGTGGCCGCTGATCAACGGCGGCCTGCTGCCGCCGCTCACACACGCGGGATGGGAGACGGTGCATCAGACGTATGCCGCGCGCTATCCGGATGTAGCCGCAAATCTGACGGTCGGGCAGTTCGAACGGATGTTTGCGATCGAGTATTTCCATCGCTTCTTGGCGGCGGTGGTGGGGATAATGTTTTTGGCCATAGCAGTGCGGGCACGGAAACTGCCGGCGGTGTGGCCGAAGATAAGAAAGCGGGTATTGTGGGCCGCAGGTTTGTTGATTGCGCAGGCGGTATTGGGCGGAATCGTGGTGAAGCTGGATCTGAAGGCGGAAGCCGTGTCGCTGCATCTGGGGATGGCGTTTCTGTTCTTTGGCTTGATTCTGTGGACTGCGATGAGTCTGGCGAAGGGCGGGCAGATGATTTCCGAAGAGCGGCGCGGGCTGCGGAAGCTCAGTTGGGCGGCAACCGGCGCGGTGTTTCTGCAGATCGTGAGCGGAGGATTGGTCGCCGGGACCGGCGCAGGAATGATGATGAATACCTGGCCGCGAATGGGGTCGTACTGGGTGCCGCCGCTGAATCTGATGTGGTCGGACTGGTATGCGCCGCGAATCATGAATCTGTTTCAGAATCAGATCTTGATTCAATTCGTTCACCGCTGGTGGGCATTGGTGGCGGCAGCGCTCGTGATTACATTTGTCGCGAAGGCTGTTCCGGTGCCGCAAACGCCGCGTGGACGGATTGCCTTGCGCGCGGTCAGCACGATTCTGGTGCTGCAGGTTCTCCTCGGAATCGGCAATCTGCTGATGAAGGTGCCAGCGGGAATGGCATTTGTTCATTTGGCGACCGGATTAGCCTTGTACGCGACAATGCTGGTGATCACACACGAAACGGGATACGCCGGTGAAGCTGAAGCTGCGTGAGTATCTGCAACTGACGAAGCCGACGATTCTGCTGCTCGTGCTGCTTACAGGAGCGGCGGCGTTGGTGTTGGAAGGCAGCTTGACGCACCAGCCGCTGAGATTCATCGAAGTGATGATCGGCCTCGCGATGACGGGCGGCTGCGCCAACGCGTTGAATCAGTATTTTGAGCGCGAGATTGACGCGCAGATGGGGCGGACGCGCTCACGTCGTCCCTTACCGCAGCATTTGATCGAGCCGCGTGCGGCATTGATATTCGCCATTGTGATTGGAATACTGTCGCTCGGATTGTTTGCGGTCGAATTCAATCTGCTGTCCGCGGCGTGCGCGCTGGGGACGATTCTGTTCTACAGCTTTTTCTACACGCTGTGGCTGAAGCCGAGGACGCATCTGAATATCGTCATCGGCGGCGCGGCAGGGGCGATGGCGCCGATCATCGCGTGGGCCGCGGCAACCGGAACACTCGCGATGACGCCGTGGATTCTGTTTCTGATTATCTTCTTCTGGACGCCGCCGCACTTCTGGGCGCTGGCGCTGTGCGTGAAACGCGACTATCAATCGGTGGCAATTCCCATGCTGCCGGTGATCAAAGGGGATGCGGAGACGCGGCGGCAAATCCTGATCTATGCCTTCTGGATGGTGGTGATTAGCCTCGCGCTGCTGCTGGTGAAGGTTGGTTTACTATATCTGCTGATTGCGCTGAGCTTGGGCGGAGTCTTCGTGTGGAAAGCGTTCAAGGTCTGGCGGCAGAATGAAAACACACAGGCGTGGGGGCTGTTCAAGTACTCGATCATATACCTTTTTGCGCTGTTCATCGCGATGATGGCAGACAAAGCCGTACATTAATTGTTATGGATGCATAACCTGTGGATGGACGATGAATTCGACCACTGATTCTAAGAGACGCAACCGGCGGTTGACCCTGTTCATTCTGGTGCCGATCGTGCCGGTGATGCTCGCTTTTACTTTTGTGCAGGTGCCGCTGTTCCGAATCTTCTGCCAAAAAATCGGCTTCGCGATTTCGCCCCTATCAGATGTGAAAGAGACCGCAGGCGGCCGCGACGTCAAGGTGCTGTTTACCGGCGTAGTGGCGGGCGATCTGCCGGTGTATTTCAAACCGAAACACTCGATCGAGAAAGTCAAGGTCGGACGGAAGTTCGAGAACGAATATAAGTTCGTGAACATGTCGAACGACACGGTGTATTTTCGTCCGGTGCATTCAATTCTGCCCGAAGACGCGGCGAAGAAGTTCACGATGACAAAGTGCTTCTGTTTCGACGATCAAACCCTGGCGCCGCACGAAGAGAAGACGTTTCCGGTGATTTCGATTCTATCTGCCGATTTGAATCCCGATGTCGAGCAGGTAACGCTGCATTACACGCTGTTCGAGAAGGCGAAGTCGGAGATGGAGACGAATCGCAAGGAGCCGAACGTCGCGCAAGCCGTGACCCCCGCAACGACTCCATGACAAGGGCCGCCGCCACCAGAAATTCGGTGACTCGCCGGCGGAATCGGATTCTGCTGATCATTCTGCTCGCGGCCGTCTTGGCGATCGCGACGAGCGGCGTGCTGTATTTGCAGAAGTACGGCTTCTCGACCGAGAAAGAGCAAAATCAATATCATTAACCCGCTTGTGTGAGGACGATGTCCACAGTTCCCCACCACGACGATCACGAGCACATTCATCTGCCGGAGCCGAGCTTCTGGCCGCTGGCGCTGGCCCTGTCCATTGGGCTGCTCCCGGTCGGATTCCTGTTGCTCGTCTGGGGCCACAAGGGGACCGCGCTGTTGTTCGTGGGCACTCTGCTCGTGATCACTTGCCTGATGGGGTGGGCGAATCAGTTGATTCGCGAGACCGCCACGCTGCCGAATATTCAGGAAGACGATCACTGGATGCGGCTGGGAATGAAGCTGTTCCTGCTGTCGGAAGCGGCGATTTTCGGCGCATTCTTCGCCCATCACTACAACGCACGCGGCTTTCTGCGTGAATGGCCGCCGCCGGGCGCGCCACATCTTGACACGACTCTGCCGGCGATTGCGACGCTGATTCTGATGTCCAGCTCCGTCACGATGGAGCTTGCGCACCTCATGCTCAAGCGCGGCAAGCGCAATGCCTCGAAGTGGCTGACACTGCTCACGATTGCCATGGGAGTCGTGTTCCTTGGATTCCAGGGGCACGAGTGGGGATTTCTGAAAACCTACGACAAGTTCACGCTGCAGAGTGGCGTATTCGGCACATCGTTCTACATGATGACCGGATTCCACGGCTTTCACGTGGCGACCGGTGTCTTGATGCTCCTGATCGTGTGGTTCCGCCTGAGACTTGGGCACTTCGACCCGCAGCGCCACTTCAGTTTCGTGGCCGCGTCGTGGTACTGGCACTTTGTGGACGTGGTTTGGATCGGATTGTTCTTTACAGTCTATCTGATCTAAACTCTGCCATTGCACCAATGTGAAAAGCCGTCGGAAAGGGCGGCTTTTCCGTGTGCTCAGCGAATGGAAATATCAAGCACTGGAGAGGCGCAAGTTGGCACTCGAGACATAATTTCCAAAAAGGGACATACCTATCCAATATAAAAGTGATAAGTTGTTCATTGTAAGGGTCTATGAAATAAGCATTTACATGGCAGAGACACTGTAGGGACTGTGCAATAGATACCTTACGGGTACCCGCTAAGAAACGCAAAAAGTCGAGATGCTCCTTGACTTTCGGTAAGGTGAGTTGTATATATTAGAGCGACGAAGGGGACTATCCCTCTTGGTTTCTGAATGATTCACCTTGACGGGAGGCTGACCATGCGGATCTTCATGCAATTTTCGGGCATCATTATCGGTGTGATTGTGGCGTGCAATTTTCCGACGTGCGCGTTCGCTCAGGGGTTTGAGGAGGTGGCAGTCTCGGCCGGGATCGGCGATGCAGGAAGCGTGGCGGACGCCTTTTGGTACGACTGCGATGGAGACCGGGATTTGGACATGCTTGAGACGCGGCGTTTCGACGGACCGATGACACTCTATCTCAACGAGAATGGCGAATTCACGCCTGCTACCGGTATCGGTTTGCCTGAGGCGACAGACGGACAGAAGACGATTCCGATGGACTTCGACGCGGACGGCGATCTGGATATTTTTGCCTGCGCCTATCACGTGCCCGCGCAGCTGCTGGTAAATGAGAATGGCGTGTTCACTGACCGCACTGCTGAATACGGTCTGTTGGTCTCCACCGGTGTGCGCGACATGGCGTGGCTGGACATTGATCACGACGGCTGGCTGGATCTGCTCATCGGGCACTACACAAGCGGTTGGCATCTCTATCACAACGACAACGGCACTCATTTCAGCGACGTCACGGCATCCTCGCAGCTTCCCGAGACTGATTTTCACCGGTTCTGCGAAGGCGACGTAAATCTGGATGGAAATGAAGATCTGTTCCTCTGCCGGATTGACCAATCGGACATCTTCTATTTGAACATGGGTAATGGCATGTTCGAGGACCGGACGATTGAGGCAGGCCTGTCGGACGTGGAGTCGCGCGGCGGGGCGGAGTTTGTAGATATCAATCAGGACAAGTATCCTGACTTACTGGTAGAAGATCTCGACAAGCACACGATCTATCTCAACGATCAGGACGGCACGTTCACGGAAATGATTGTTCACGGAACAGCGACAGATTTCTTCGCTCAGCCCTATCCTCATGCCGTGATGTATGCAGTGGCAGATTATGATATGGACGGCGACATGGATTTCTACGTCAGCCGGCAGGGGAGCGACGAAACGACTCCCAATCAGCTGTTTCGCAATGACTCGCTGATCGGCAACGAGATCTGGTTCACCGACATGGCAGAGGAGTACGACCTGGGAGTCATGCTGGATAATTACGCCACGTGGGGTGATTATGATGCCGACGGCGACTTAGATCTGTTCGTGACAACTTTGAATGCACCTAACCGGCTCTTCCGGAACAACCTGAACGACGAGATGGCACTGAACCATCGCCTTGAAGTCAACGTGCTGGGACCGACCGGAGCGCAGGATAGCTGGCACACGCGAGTTGAAGTGTATCCGCACGGCCTGAGCACTATACTGTCGTCTGCGGAGATCAACCAGAGCAATGTGGATTGCAACGGCCTGAACAGCTATTTTGTGCTTGACGGCGATGCCGCGTACGACGTATGCATCTATTTTCAGAACGGAACCGTGATGTGTGCGGAGGACTATCCGAATCTCTCTGGTGTTGTGCCGTCGCAGGTGGACCACTTGTTGACGGTCTATGAAGGATCGTCGAATGCCGTCCCGCTAGGCGCGGCTCTTACTCCTATGGATCTGCAGTTGGACGCGGCATATCCGAATCCGTTCAATGCGACGACGACGCTGGCTTTCCGTGTGCCGACGGCTGGCAACGTTCAGCTCTCGGTGTATGCGATAGACGGGCGATGGGTGACGGATTTAGTGAATGGGCATCTCTCGGCTGGAGAGCATCAGCTCACGTGGAACGCAAACAATGTAAGCTCAGGGATCTATATTGTGCGCCTAACGGCAGGGCATCAGATAGCGAATCAGAAGGTGGTGCTGCTCAAATAGCGCAGTCTTCATCACGGTTGAAATGAAAGCGGCCTCACATTCGTGAGGCCGTTTCTTTTTGGGGTAAATGGAGAATCTACTGAGGACAGCAGGCTGGGCCGCTCGCAGGGTGCAGCAAGCCGCCGATGCCGCGCCACATCAACAAACCGGCGGTTAGAATCAGGATGACCTCGCCCAGTGCATTGCCAAAACGGCTCCAGCGTTGTGGAATCCAGCGAGCGATCAGGCCCAAGCCAAGCAGTGCGGGAGTCGTGCCGAGACCGAAGGCTTGCATCAAAGCCATAGCTTGCAGCGGTTCACCGGAGGCGGCGCTGCGTGCCACCATGGCGTAGAGCAATCCGCACGGAAGCAAAGCTGCCGCAACACCCAACAACAGCGGCGCTTGCTTTCCCATGCGCAAGGCGTACCGCGCCACGAGCACCGAGGCGCCGGCCGCTCCGCCTGTTGTCACTTTGAGTCGGGCGAGAACAATGGCGGCGATCATCACGACGCCGCCAATGAGCGAGAGATAGGCCGTCGTGGGGCCAAGCAATCCGGATGCCAGCAGCGCGCGTCCCAGCCAGCCGGCAGCCAAGCCGAGCAAAGAGTAACTCAGCAGCTTGCCGGTAACGAAGAGCCACGGCCCGGCATGGGAGGATTTGTGAAATCCGGCGCGGCAGCCGACGGTGGCGAGCGGGCCGCACATGCCGATGCAGTGCAGCGATCCGGCAAGTCCGGCCAAGAGTGCGGTCAATAAATCAGCGGCGAATGCGGTCGGCACTCAGGGCTCCACGAAGAAACTGATGCGTTTGTCCATCCGCTGGCGGCCGCGTTCGAGATGCGTGACGGCTTGCCATGACCCGCGCTCGAGCGGCCGCGGCAACTTCACCAGATAACGCCCCGCGCCGATGAATTGCAACGACGTGCTCGCGATGTCCAGCGCCTGGTCGGAAGGGCGGTAAAAAGCAACCTGCCCGGCGAGCGAATCGCATGTCGCTCCGGACGCATCCGTGATCGTTAATTCAACGAGCGGGGACACGGCCATATCCGCGGCCAACGGTGTGACGCTTACATTCCACCCGGTTGCTTCGCTCGCGGCGCGTTGCAGCTTCCACTCGCGAAGATTGGAGCCTTCCGCGTAATAGCGCTCGGATACCAATTGCGGCCGGTGCTGCACGGCTACGGTGACAATACCCAGCATCAAGGCCACGAACACGATCATCGAGCCGATCACGATGGCCGGCCAGACGCGATCACTTGGAATCAGCTTCTTCATGCTCATCCTTGCTGTGGTCATCATCGTTGTCATGGTGATAGACGGGCCCGAGAAACACAGCCTGTACCATGCTTAGCGCTTGCCCTTCAGAAACAAGCGTAAATTTAATCGCGGTTTCCGCGCGATCAACATACTTCTTCGGTAGGAGCACAAAGGCCTCTGCCGTAATGCGTTGCCCCGGCTCAACCACAAACGGCTGGCCGGGGACGAGTAAGTCCAGATCGTCCGCGCCGCTGGCCTCGATGGAAACCTGCTTCGTGACGGCCTGCGTGTTCGTTACATGCAATGTAAAGACGTTGCGCACCATCCCGTCGTCCTGTACCAGATAGGGGATGCCGGCCATTCTGGTGACGGTTAGCTCGACCGTTTCGCGGCCGGTGAGCTTTAGCGTAAACACGACGAGCATCAACAGCAGCACGAGTGAGTAAAGTCCGACGCGGGGGCGCAGGATCTTGTGTTTTTTTCGTGCGATGCCCGCCAATGAATCATAGCGGATCAAACCGCGCGGACGGCCGATCTTTTCCATTACGGTGTCGCAGGCATCAATGCAGGCGGTACATCCGATACACTCCATCTGCAACCCCTGGCGGATGTCAATTCCGGTGGGGCAAACCTGCACGCAGCGTTTGCAGTCAATGCAGTCGCCGCGTCCTTCGAAGGATTGACCGACCCGCGCGGGACCGCGCGGCTCGCCGCGCTGGGGATCATAGGCAATGATCAGCGAGTGCTCATCCAGCATCACGGCCTGCAAGCGAGCATAAGGGCACAGGAAGGTACAGAATTGCTCGCGGAACCACGCGAAATCGAAATAAACGAAGCCGGCCGTAACCAGCATCATCAAAAACGCGGCGGGATGATCAGCGCCGAAGTCCGCCAGCATGGCAAAGCTCGCGCGCGGATCAATGAAATAGGCGATGAAACTCACCGACAAGAGGAGCGAGAACGCCGCAAAGAGCCCGTGCTTGGTTATCTTCTTTGCCCAATAGGCGTCGTCGCGGGGGCCTTTGTTCAGTTTTTCCTGCTTGAGCGGCGTGCCCTCAATCCAGCGCTCGATTCGCCGAAAGACCCCTTCCATGTAAACCGTTTGTGGGCAGCCCCAGCCGCACCAAAGACGGCCGAGCAATGCGGAGAACAGAAACAAGCCAATCAACGCGATTAACAGAAATAGCGCAAGCAGATACAGGTCAGTAGCGATGAATGTCCCGCCAAAGATGTAATAACGGCGTCCCGGAATGTCAAAACGCAGCACGGGCTGATGGTTCAGCGTCAGCCACGGGATGGCAAGATACAGAACGATCAGCACCGAAGAGACGAGGTTTCGCGCGCGAGTGAATCGCCCCTTCGCCGCTGCCGGATACAGCCATTGCCGTCTGCCGTGCGCGCCGATCGTGGCGTTGGTCTCTGGGATGTACGCATCGCTGGCAGTTGTCCGTTGCCGCGTCACCTGCTTCGTCTCATGATCCGGATCTATACTCAAATGCTTGCCTTACTTTGCGGCTGTGGGTCTGCTCGCCGATGTGTCCGCAACTTGATTAGCGCCGCGAATCGCTGGCATGTCGTATTCCTTGCCTTCGGCCTTCTTGCCGGCGACCGGCGGTTTGGACTGCCATAAGGTCGCGACATACGCGACGAGGCTCTTAATCTTGCGATCTCCCAGCACCGGACCCCACGCGGGCATACCTTTCGTTGCCATGCCGTTCGTGATGACAAAGCGAATGCTGTCTTCGTAGGGACTGTGAATCCAAAAGGCATCCGTCAGGTTCGGCCCGATTCCGCCTTCGGCGTGAGTGCCGTGACACGAAATGCAAAACGTCTTGAAATATTTCTGCCCGGCGGCCACCGGATCCTTGTCGAATGCGCCCGAAGCTTCCAGTTCGAGTTCGCGTTGTTCCTGCAAGCGTGCCGCAAGCGCGAGACTTTGCTGCAGTTCGTGCTGCGGCAGCATGTTGAAAATATGCACGACAGGAACGTACACGATCGCGAAAACAATAGAGGCCACGAAAAGCATCACCCACCAACGCGGCAGCGGGTTGTCCGCTTCGCGGATGCCATCGTAGTCATGCTCCAGCAATTGCTCGCCGGGGAGCGGCTCGTTCATGCCGAGATCGGTATTCGGCTTGTGGGGTTCAGTTGTCGCCATGATTGGCTCCGGTCAAGGTGTCAAGGGCGGCGTCATCGAGCGGCAAGGAGGCTTCGCGGCGGAAGCGATCCTTTCGGCCGCGATAAGTCCAGATGAAAACGCCCATAAAGCAAACCACGAACAAGATCAGAGAAATGACCGGCCAGATCGAGTCAACCGATCGTGTAATGACGTCCTGAATCATGGAAGCCTCACAATCGGCCGCGGCTGAGTGTCCTTGCCCAGGCGCTGCACGTAAGCTATCAAGGCCACGACTTCCTTGTCGCCGGTATCCGTGTAACCTTCCGCCTCGAGGCGCTTGGCAATCTCACCGGCCTGATGAGTGATGCTGCGGTGCGCATCGGCGATGGCCTCCTTGGAATAGGGCACATTCAGCTTGCGCATTACCTGTAGCTTTTCCTGCGTCAGTGAGGTGTCCAGCTTGTTTGACAACAGCCACGGATAAGGCGGCATGATGGAACCGGGAGTCGTCGCGCGTGGATTGTTGAAGTGCAGGTAGTGCCAGTGATCCGGGTATCTGCCTCCGACGCGCGCCAGATCCGGACCGATGCGGCGTGAACCCCAGAGGAAGGGATGTTCATACTCGAATTCACCGGGTTTCGAATAATCTCCATAGCGCAGGACTTCATCGCGCAGCGGACGGATCATCTGCGAGTGACAGTTGTTGCAGCCCTCGCGGATGTAGATGTCGCGCCCTTCCAATTCGAGCGGTGTGTAGGGTGCGACTGCCGAGGCGTACATGGGGACATAGCTCTTGGGCATCAGCAGCGGGCCGATTTCAATCGCGCCGCCGATGGTGGCCACGGCAAAGGCAATAATCGTAAACGCCAAGGGTTGTCCCTCCAGCAGATGATGCCATGCCGTTTTCGGACCGTAGCTCGCGGGCTTCAGCGACGCCAACGACGGCGCTTGTGCCGTTTCATCTTCCAGATCTTTCGCTCCCGCCGCGGTGCGCCAGACGTTGTAAACCATGAGCAGGAGGCCGATGATGTAAAGCGAGCCGCCCAGCATTCGGGTGTGATAGAATGGCAGAATTTTCTGCGTGGTCTCGACGAAGTTCGGGTACATCAGCATGCCGTCGGCATCGAACGCGCGCCACATCAGCCCCTGCATCAGCCCCGCGGTCCAGATCGGGATCACATAGAGCAGCAGGCCAATTGTCGCCACCCAGAAGTGCAGGTTGGCAAGGCTCTTGGAGAATAGCGGGCGGCGCCAGAGCCTCGGCACCATGTAGTAGAGCGTGCCGAAGATCATGAAGCCCACCCAGCCCAGCGCTCCGGCATGGACGTGGGCAATCGTCCAGTCGGTGTAGTGCGTAAGCGAGTTGACCGACTTGATGGACATCATCGGCCCCTCGAACGTGGACATGCCGTAGAACGTAACCGAGAGCACGAAAAACTTCAGAATCGGTTCCTCGCGGACTTTGTTCCATGCGCCGCGCAGCGTGAGCAGGCCATTCAGCATGCCGCCCCATGACGGCGCGAGCAGGATCAGGCTGAAGACCATGCCAAGGGTTTGAGCCCAGTCGGGCAATGCGGTGTAGTGGAGGTGGTGGGGTCCAGCCCAGATATAAACGAAGACCAGCGCCCAAAAGTGAATGATCGAGAGCCGGTAGCTGTAAACCGGACGTCCTGCCGCTTTCGGAAGAAAGTAGTACATCATCCCAAGGAAGGGCGTGGTCAACAGAAAGCCGACGGCGTTATGCCCGTACCACCACTGCACGAGCGCATCCTGCACACCGGCAAACACTGAGTAGCTGCGCATGAAGGACACCGGCAACGCGAGGTTATTGACGATATGCAACATGGCGATCGTTACGATTGTGGCGATGTAGAACCACAGCGCGACGTACAGGTGCCGCTCGCGACGCTTGACAATCGTCATGAAGAAATTGATGCCGAAGATGACCCACACTGCTGCGATGGCGATGTCAATCGGCCATTGCAGCTCCGCGTATTCTTTGGATGACGTATAGCCCAACGGCAGCGTGATCGCCGCGGCGACAATGATTAATTGCCAGCCCCAGAAATGGAGCTTCGACAGCGCATCCGAAAACATGCGCGCTTTCAGCAGGCGTTGCGAAGAATAATAGACCGCCGCAAAAATGGCATTGCCGGCAAAGGCGAAGATCACGGCATTCGTATGCAGCGGGCGGATGCGGCCGAAGGTCAGCCACGGAAGGCCTCCGTTCACCTGCCAGAACCCCAGCTCGGTCGCTGCGAGTAGCCCGACCAGCATTCCCACCACGCCCCACAGCAGGGTCGCAATGGTGAATTTTCTCACAATCGAGTCATCGTACTTGAACGTCTCAAGCGACATCGGAAGTTGTCCTGCCTCGGTTATTGAAAATAGGAAATGAGATTTCAGGGATGCGGATCGGACTTCTTCGTGGGCGGCACGTCATCAATCAGCATGCGCCGCGAAGGGCTGTCCAGATCATCGAATTGACCGTGTTTGTTCGCCCACAGGTACAGCCCTACGAAGATGAAGGCCAGAAGCAAGGCGAGTGGGAGGAGCAGATAGATGATATTCATGATCCATTTCCCCTTACTTTAGTAGGGGGACTAAGGGGGTTATCTCCTCGTCGCGACAAACAGGACTGTCAGCGATGATATGGGCATCAGAACCGCGGCGATCAGCGGGCTAATATGCCCGGTGACGGCGAATCCTGCGCCGATCAGATTGTAGGCGACGGCAATGATCAGCGTCCAGCGGATGCGCCGCATCGCCCGGCGCGACAGCTCGAACAGTTCCGCCACCGCTTCCGGTCCGCGCGCTTGCGCGATAAAGACGTCCGCAGCATCGCGCGCGACCTTTGCCGCTCCAGCGACCGAAATGCCGATCGTGGCGCGGCTCAGCGCAGCGGCATCGTTTACTCCATCGCCGATCATAGCAACGCGTATGCCGGAGGCTTCCAGCCGTTCGACGAGCGCAAGTTTTTCTTCCGGCGTGACGTGGCCGCGATACTGAGGGATCCCTAATTGATCGGCGACCTGCGCGACGGCCTGCTCATGATCTCCGGATAGCATCTCCGCGGTGAGGTTCAGGCGGCGCAGCGTCTCGAGCGTCTGCTTCGCCTCGGCTCGAACAGCATCGCCCAATGCGAGCAGAGCGACTAACTCATGCTCGCGCGCGACAAAGATGAGCGTGTAGCCGTCGGCTTTCGCCTGGCGCGCGGCCTCTGCAATTTCGTCGGGAATTGCCGTGACATGGTCGGCGACAAACGATTCCGAACCGGCGGCATACGGAACGCTATTCACGACTCCTTCGATTCCCGCTCCCGCGGTCACGCGACAGCGCTCGATCTTGCAGTCTGAGACATCCACATGCGAAAAGGCGCTGGCGATGGCGTGACCAGAATAGTGTTCCAGCGCCGCGACGGCTTTCAGGACTTGCGGTGCATCCATGTTGGCAACGAATGTAGCTGAGACGATGCTCAGATTTCCCTCGGTCAGTGTGCCGGTCTTGTCGAAGATCACGTGCTGTACCTTTGCAAGACGTTCGACGCCATCCTGCCCGCGAATGAAGAGCCCGCGCTTGGCGGCGCGGCCCATCGCCATCGCCAGGGCAATCGGCGTGGCCAGTCCAAGCGCGCAGGGGCAGGTGACAACCATCAGCGCGGCCGCGATCCACAGCGCGCGGGAGGGATCAAGGAAGGACCAGACAAGTGTCGTCGCTGCAGCAATCAGCAGTACCGAGGCCGTGAAATATCCGGCGATGCGATCGAGAATAGCCATGATCGGCGCGCGTCGCGTGGCGGCTTCGCGCATCATCTGGGCCAATCCCCACAACCGCGTCGTTTCGCCGACGGCGGTGGTGCGAAGAAAAATCGGCGCTTGCTCCACCGTCGAACCGGCGTAGAGTACGTCGCCGGCCTTTTTCTGCACAGCTCCCGGTTCACCGGTGAGATGCGCTTCCTTGATCCACGCAACGTCGCTTTCCAATTCCCCATCCACCGGAACGACGTCCCCCGGCGAAACCTGCAGACAATCGCCGACGCGAATCTCCGTTAACAAGACCTCTATGGCCGCGCCCTCTTGAATCCGCTTTGCCGTCTTGGGGGTGTGCGCAAGCAGATTTTCGCTTGCGCTTGCCGCCCAGCGCCCGGCGCGCTGCAGCATCAGACGCCCGGCAAGCAGCAGGAAGATCAGACCGGAGACGCTGTCATAATATACTTCGCCGCGATTCTGCATCGTTGCCGCGATGCTGACGAAAAATGCGGCGAGAATCCCGAGGCTGATCGGGAGATCCATATGCAGCATCCGCTGCCGCAGACCGTGCCACGCGCCGCGATAGAAGGGCCAAGCGGAATAGGTCACGGCCGGCAACGCAAGGCCAAGGCTCACCCAGCGGAAAAGCGCGGAGTACCCGGCCTCGATCCCCGTGAAGTCACCGGCATATTGAGAAATCGAGAGCAGCATGATATTCGACGCGCACGCTCCCGCAATTCCCATGCGCGCGATCAGTCGTCGCGCCTCGCTTCTTCGCGCCGCGGAATCGCTGTCCTGAATGATCGGATGCGGAGTATAGCCGATGCGATCCAGCGTCTGCGCGATCCGGCTGAGGTTTTCCTCGCGAGGGTCGAAGACGATCTCAACCGTCGCCTTGCCCAGATTCAGATGCGCAAACCGAACTTTGGTCTGCTCCAAGAGGATTTTCTCGACAAGCCAGCTGCAGGCCACGCAGTGAACACCATCGAGATACAACTCAACGCGGCAGCCGCTATCGGCGCGCGCCTCGGCAAAGCGGCAAAGATACTCAGGATCGTCAAGGTACTCGAATGACTTGCCGCTGACGCGCGCGGGACTCTGGAGACCTTCAGGGTAAAGGTCGCGCAGCCGATAGTATTCTTCCAGATTGCACTCATGGAGAATTTGCCACACGGTTTCGCACCCGGCACAGCAGAACTGCGTCTCCGCACCGCTCACCAGCCGCAAGGATGGCACCGGCAAATTGCAATGCGAGCAAAGACGCACGGTTCTCTCTGTAGTCGCTAAAGGGGCTTTGTCCACGAAGATCGTCAACGCTGAAATCCTGCTGATAAGATACGATCAGTCAATAAGCACTTTTCCGGGCAAGGTGCCGGGTATTCCGGTGTCGCTATTTGGGAATTCTTTCCCAAGCACATGCAAAGCCGAATCTGGTCATGCCGAACGCTGCCGGCCTAAACCCCGAACGGATTCTGCGGCTTGCCGAGAACTCCCGTGATAACCGATTTCGTCTCGAGATAGGCATCCATCGCCTCCATGCCCATCTCGCGGCCGTAGCCGGACTGTTTGTATCCGCCGAACGGCAGCCCCGGAAGCGCCGTCACCGTCGTGTTTATGGCCACCGTTCCTGCTTTGATTGCGCGCGCGAATCTGTGTGCCCGTGTGACGTTTTGCGTCCAGACGAGCGCGGCCAAGCCATAGATCGAATTGTTCGCTTTTGCGATCACTTCATCATCCGACGAGAACTTCGCCAGCACGGCAATCGGCCCGAATATCTCCTCCTGCACGCAGCGGGCAGTTTCCGGCAAATCCACAATTACCGCTGGCGCAAAGAAATTTCCTTTCGCCAATTCACCGTCGGTTAGGTGATGCCCACCGCAGAGAATCTTGCCGCCTTCCTTTCTTGCGGATTCGACGAACTCTTCCATCAACTTGATGCGCTCCGGAGAGATGAGCGGCCCGATGTGCGTACTCTTATCGAGCGGATCGCCGACCTTGAGCGACTTCGCTTTCTCCACGAACCTCTCTGCGAACCGATCATAGAGCGATTCATGAACGTACACTCGCGCGCGGGCGTCACAGGCCTGGCCACCGCCATAGAAGATAGCGAACAGCGTGCCGTTGACGGCGTCATCAAAGATGGCATCGTCACACACGATGGCGGGAGACTTGCCGCCGAGTTCCATCGTGAGCCGCTTCATCGTGGCCGCGGATTCGGCGATGATGCGTTTGCCGGTCGCCGTGCCGCCGGTAAAGGAAATCTTGTCCACGCCCGGATGTACGACCAGCGCCTGTCCAGCCTCTTCACCGAGACCGTGGACAACATTGACCACGCCCTCGGGAATGCCAGCCTCGTGTAGAATACCGACGAGCAAATTGGCCGTGATCGGCGTCAGTTCGGATGGCTTCAGCACGACCGTACAGCCCGCCGCGAGGGCGGGGGCCAACTTCCACGACTCGAGCATCAATGGGAAGTTCCACGGAGTGATCGCCGCTACCACGCCGACCGGCTCTGTCACGGTGTAGCCGAAAAACGCTCCGTGAAGCGGCGGCGTCGAACCTCCCACCTTCGTGGCGGCGCCGGCAAAGAACTCGAAATCTTCCACGGCCTGACGAATCTCGCCCATCGCATGCGTCAACACCTTGCCGTTATTCATGGTCTCGGCGCGCGCCAGCTCTTCCGTGCGCGACTCGATCAACTGCGCAGCTTTGAAAAGCAGTTTGGTGCGCTGGCTCGGCGCGATGCGCGCCCACTTGCCTTCGAACGCCGCGCGCGCCGCCTTCACCGCTGCATCTATATCAGGCGCGGTGGAGGCCGCCACGGTGCCGATCAGCTCACCGGTCGCCGGATTGTGGATTGGCAGCGTCTTCCCGGTCGAAGCGGGAACGGTTTTGCCATTGATGATATTCGCGTAGAAGTTTTCAGACAAGTGAAATGTCCTTAGTCATGAGGAAAGTCTTTCTGGGGTGCCGCGCCGCTCTCCCATTCCTGCCGGAGTAACGAGAACAACACGCGATCCTGCCATATCTCGTTGATCAGCACCGCCTGCCGCAGCACGCCTTCACGCACAAAGCCGTTGCGGTGCAGAGTTTTCATCGCGCCGCTGTTGAAGGCGCCGGTCATGGCCTCCAGTCTGTGCGCTCCCTGTTCGCGGAAGAGGCAATCGCGCAGGATTTGTAAGGCTTCCGTGCCGTAGCCATGTCCTCGTAACTCCTTCGGCCCGATCAAACCGCCGACTTGAAAAATGCCCGGGCTTTCCGGGCCGCTGCGCTCCACCAGCATCCACGAGCACTCGCCGATCGGCCGCAAGGAGTCCAACTCTTCCATGATAAAGGTTCCCGCCAGCCCCCATTCGACGTCATGATCGAGCCAGAAACGATACTCCTCCTGAAATGCTTCTTCATCGTCTGTCGCGAAGGGTATGCCGTCGTAGAGCGACATCAAGTGCGGATCGCTGTACCATTCGAAGAGCTGCGGAATGTCCTTCACCTCGACGGGCCGCAGGCGCAGGCGCTTACCTTCGAGCAGATTACCACTCATCTTCTTCGGCCTCAAATTGCACCAGCACGCTGCCGTCCTCGACTTTCACCGGATAGACTTTCAGAAAGGCAATACCCGGCGTCGGCTTGATGGCTTTGCCGGTTGCCAGATCGAAGCAGTAGTGATGCGCGAGGCATTCCACCGTATTCTCCTCCAGTACCGCCTTCGACATCAGTTCGAAGGCGTGCGGGCAGCGCCCCTCCGTGCACCATACGTTCTCGCCCTGGCGGAACACGGCCACTTCCGCGCCGTCGAGTTCCACGGTGATGCCCGCGCCATCAGGGATCTCGTCCACCCGGCAGATTCTCCGAAACGGAATGTCAGACATGCTTGTCGGTTTGTCGGCTTCTCCGCCTGTCCGCCTGTTCGATCATTCCCACACTCGCCGATGTTTCGGCTTGTGGCTGCCGTTCTTCTTGTACGCGGGAAGACTCGGATCGAGTTCATCGTCCGATCCTGCTGTCGACGTTTCATGCACCGCATGGAAATCCACATCCCGTTTCGCATTCAGCACCGCGAGCAGCTTGTCCACATCAAAGATCGCGTGATAGTGCGCCGCTTTCTCGAGCGATGCGGTCATGGCGACGACGGTGGACGGCACAAGGTGCAGGCTCCACTCGTCAAGCACGGAGATCAGCCCCGGATTGTGCTTCAGGATATCGTGTAGCGGTGTGTCTTTGTCAAACGTCTTTTCTGGCATGGCTTACCCCGCCACCGCTGCATCCATCGGCAGTCTTGTCCAATCGGCCGGAACCTCCCATACGGGCTTGCGCAGCTCGGCTTCGGCCACCACGCCGTACACTTCCCCGGCGAACGTCATCCGCGTTTCGTGGTTGTCGCGCTTCTTGAGGCCGTACCTGATGTACGATTTGTTGCGCGGGCTGTTGGGACGGCCGAAAATATTCATCACGCGCGGAAACCAGCGGTCGAGCGCTTCCTGCGTCGCTTCCTTATGCTTGGGGTTGCGGCCGAGGCGCTTCAGCCAGTAGTCACCGTGCGCGATGTGCATCTCCTCTTCCTTCATAATGCCCTCCATCACCGCGCGCCACGGACCGAAGGAACTCTCGGTGGCGTCCTGCAATTGATGACCCGCGCCGCGGTCCATCAGCACGTTGAACATGATGAAATCGTACCACGTATTGATCGGGTAGTAAAAAATGTTCACGCGCTGATCCTGGGCGGCGCGAGTCGCGCCCAGTTCAATCTCATCTCCGACGCGAAGGGTGAAGTCAAACTGCTTGACGCGATCTTCGATATCCACGCCGAGATCTTCCAGCAGTTGGTACATGACGCGGGCGTGGCGCACTTCGTCATGCGCAATTGCCGACACCGTGAGCATTTCCTTGGTCGAGACCGCCTTCATAATCCACGGCACGTAGCCGAATGCTCCCGCGAGTTCGGAATCGGCCTGCATGAGCATCAGATTAATCAGATTTTCTTTATAGCCTTCGGTCATCTCTTCCGGGCTATTGATCGTTTCGCCGCGGCGAATCTTCTCTAAGAGCCGCTGCTCCTTATCCTGCTCCGTCATAGCTTCATCTCCCTTATCTGATGATCTTCCTATTTGCCCTTGAAACTCGGCTTCCGTTTCTCGTTGAACGCGGCCACGCCTTCCGTGTAATCCTCGGACTGCCCGGCAATTTCCTGCATCCACGCTTCGTATTCGAGTGCCGCTTCCAGATTCGCGGTGAACATGCGGTTCAGACCGCGCTTGATCAGGCCAATCGCCTTTGTCGGAGCCGCCGCGTATTTCTCAGCCAGTTCACGCGTCCTCACAAGCACTTGATCGTCCGGCACAACCTCGTAGACCAGACCCAGCTCCCTCATTTCGTTGGAGTCGAGCTTACGCCCGCTGGTCGTAATCTCGAAAGCGCGATGATAGCCGAGCGATTGTGCGAGAAACCACGTCGAACCGGAGTCCGGCACCAGTCCCACGTTGACAAACGACTGAATCATGCTGGACGATTCCGCGGCGATGATCAGGTCGCAGGCGAGCGCCAAACTCATTCCCGCCCCCGCAGCAACACCATTCATCGCGCAGAGTACCGGCTTCTCCAATTGCCGGATGCGGAGGATATTCGGATTGTAGTTCTTGCGCAGCGAATCGCCGAGATTGCGCCCCGGTATGTCCTTGATCTCTTTCAAATCCTGCCCACTGCAAAACGCCTTGCCCGCGCCGCTGAGAATCACCGCGCGCACGCTCTCGTCCTTGCCCGCTTCTTTGAAGGCTTCGCCGAGATCGCGGTGCAGTTGGTTGCTGAACGCGTTGTAGCGCTCGGGACGATTCAGTGTGATCATGGCAACCGCGCCGGACTTTTCGTAGCGGATAGTCCGCAAAGGCATTTGAGCCATTTCAGTTCCCAAATCGTTTTTCACATTCGTTGAAAAATTTCGATTTATCACCACCATTGGCACAAATCTCATTCTTGGACACTTTCCAAACTCTCCACAATTCTTCGCGAATCATATTCCAAAGCACGCTTTCCGAAGAGTGCAGTTCAAGTTGTGGCTGACTAATTGACTGCTTGCCGTGAAGATAAAAGGAGATATAAGCCTTGTCGTCAATTAGAAATATGCAGAGCGAAGGCAGCAATTGATACGTGCTGACAGTGAGTTTCGAGTGTACTGTTCCGGATGTTACCCATTGGCGAGCTTTGCCGACAAAATCAGGCGGTCTGTCAGATCCAAGTGATTCGACGTTTTCCCACGACTCGTCCCAGCGCTGTTGGAGGGTTGACGAGCTAGGATCAAGCATCAGAATGTGAATCTCAAGGTTTCTCTTCTCCGTAGATTTTCTTAGAGGTTTCATATACTCTTCGAATGCAGGAATCCACGTAGTAAGAATTATGACCCGTTGCTTTGCACTTTCTAGTGCAGTGCGAACGGTTGGCGGAAGTGATTCGTGAAGATCCCTCAGTCCAAACTCATGATAGAGCCTGCCTTGTTTGCCAAACGCTACGTGAGTTAGAAACTCCTCAGTGAAGTCGCTTCTCCACAAGAACTCATATATCAGTGCCACGAGACCGGCCACAAGAAGAGTCTGTCCAAATTCCCTCTGGACATTTTCTTCGCGTGCCGTGAGGATGAGAATTACACCAACTGATGCAACGAAGAAAATAGCAGCAATCAACTTCCAGCGCAGGTTCTTTCCCATTTGAATCAAATCCTTTCGATTCAATGTAAGTTGAAGTAATCACACAGATGATTCGGTTCTCTTTTAGATTGTGGCTGGGTGCTTCTCGAATTAAACTTGAAAGCCTTCGTTTTAGTTTACGGTCGTAAGAAGTAAAACAAGAAACTGCTTTGATTTGTGAGTGAACAATTAAGGAGAGATCAGAGCTAATGTCAATCGAGTCAGGTTGTCGAGTTTACCGCACGATCAAGTGTCCGTGGCTCAGTATGTGACCCCTCCCTCAGCCCATACGATTGCGACAACTTTTGTCCATCTATTAACTCATTCTCAAGAGCAATCATGGCATTGTAATTCAGGGAATATACAACCGGAACCGCCAGGTCAAGTGAAGTATGGCTTTGTCTTACAGCGTTTTCCAGCTTTTTCTTCGTTTCATCGTCACTTCTGCTGCCGGAAATAGACCCGTGCCGCGTTGCAGTGTCCCTGTCAGCGTTGTACTTGTCAAGCTCCAAGATTCTATTAAGCACGTCGTCAAATTTTGCGTTTAAGTGGGCGTGCTCTTCAATTGTCTTGATTACCAATTGAACGGCACTTGGATCTGATAACAACGAAGGAATGGAGCGAACCATGTTGTCATACGAGACGAGCGGAAGTCTGAATGAGGGCAAGTGTCCAGTGGGTGCCATGGCCCAGTAGTCTCGAATTCTCTTGGAACAAATTACGAGATGTTGATGCAATCCGAGAAGCTGCAAGGCGCGACTCTTTGATTCGTTTTCACGTTGCTCGCGAACCCGATCTCTGCGATCTCGATTCGAAATGTAAAGCGCCAAGATTACGGCGGCAGTAGTAGCGATAGCTGCAATCGCGTCCCAATTAATTTCCCAATCCTGCCAGCACACTTTTATTTCCCTCTGAAGTTCGGATTCCGCTTTTCCATAAACGCCTGCATCCCTTCTTTTTGATCTTCGGTCGCGAAAAGCAAATAGAAATTCTTGCGCTCGAATTCCAACCCATCGAGCAGGAACGACTCGTAAACCTTGTTGATCGCTTCCTTCGCCAATCGAACAGCCACCGGCGGCATGGCAGCTATCTCCCGCGCGAGCTTCTGCGCTTCGGACAAATAGACTTCAACCGGCACGACCTTGTTCACCAGCCCAAACTCATACGCTTCTTTTGCGCTGATCAACTTTCCGGTGAGGACCATCTCCATCGCACGCACTTTGCCGATGGCTCGGGTCAATCGCTGTGTTCCACCCGCGCCCGGCATCACGCCGATCTTGATCTCCGGCTGCCCGAACTGTGCGGTCTCTGAAGCAATCACCATGTCGCAATGCATCATCAGTTCGCATCCGCCGCCGAGCGCAAACCCGGACACCGCTGCGATGATGGGCTTCTTGATCCTGCGGATGCGGTCCCACTTCGCGAACTGGTCGCGTAGGAGCATCGTCGTGGAGTCGGCGCCGGCCATCTCCATGATGTCGGCCCCGGCCGCAAACGCGCGCTCGTTTCCTGTCAGCACAATCGCGCGAATCTCCTCATCACGATCCAGCTCTTCGAGCAGCGTCGCGAGTTCGTCCATCAATGCCATGTTCAGCGCATTGAGCTGTTTGGGACGGTTCAGGGAGACGGTGGCGACATAGCCCTCGCGGTCGAGTTTCAAATACTGAAGGTCTGGCATAGGAATTTACTTGAGAAGATCCTTGTTCACCTTCTTGTAATCCGGCTTCCGCTTTTCATTGAACGCTTTCACCGCTTCCTGAGTCTCGGAGGAATTAGCGTGGACTGCGAGCCAATCGCGCGCGTGGCCGACCGTCAATCCCCATGAGAAGTCGCGCCAGAAATTGAGCTGCTGCTTCAAATAGCGCGTCACGTCAGGCAACTTGCTTTCGAGTTTGGTGGCCATGCGATCCACGGCGGCATCGAGGTTCGCGCGCGGCACCACTTCATTGACCAAACCCCACTCGAGCGCCTTTTGCGCCGGGATTTCCTCACACAGATAGAGGATTTCGCGCGCGCGGCGGTCGCCCACGATCAGCGGCAGCCATTGCGTCGCGCCGCCCGCCGCAACGCTGCCGTGCGCCGCGCCCACCTGCCGAATGTAGATGTCGTCTGCCGCAATCGCCAGATCGCAGCTCATGTTGAACTCGTTGCCTCCGCCGACCACAATGCCGTTGAGCCGCGCTATGCTCGGCTTGCCAATGTTCCGTAGCCGGTCGTGCGCCTCGATGAACGCGCCCATCCATTTCCAATAGTCGTGCGGCCGCGCAAAGAATTGCTGCTGCTCGCTCAGATCGGCCCCGGTGCAAAACGCCTTGTCGCCCGCGCCCGTAAGGATCAGCACGCGCACCGCATCGTCATAAGATGCATCTTCAAACGCGGCGCTCATCTCCTTCAACATCGCAAAGTTGAAGCAGTTATGCACCTGCGGCCGGTTCAGCGTCACCGTGGCACGGGCGCCGTGCTTCGCATACAGAATGTGTTGAAACTGAAAGCTGTCCGCGGGTCGAGCTTTAAAGTCTGCGGCCATCAAATCCGCTCCTCAACATTCAGTGGCAAGATTGTCGGCGTGATCTTCTCCGCGCTGTAGAACTCGACGATGTCCTTGGCGAACGACATCAGATTCGCCCCGGCCTCGGCATTTTCCGATGATTTCATGGCGGACTTGAGCGCGTCCATGTCCGCGAACGTCAGCACAGACATCTGATAATACTTCGCGGGGCCGTCTTTGCCAGGAAGTGTTTTGGAGACTTCGAGGGAGATCAGGCCGGGGATCTTCTTGGCGAGCGGCAGGTGAGTATTCCAGTACGCCGCGTCAAACGCCTGCGGATGGGCAGGCTGGCGAAAAAGAACAATGAGTTGGTACATGGGGGAGAGGAGTTGCTGAAAGTCTGATTAGAGGGAAGATTGTGCTGTCGCTCGTTCGCGCATCTGCAGAATGCGCTCTTTCGGCAGCACGACTTGATGGACGTTGCCATGGGCGATACGACGATTGCCGTCCGTGATTTCGAAGCGGCAGGCCAGATGATGCTCGCGCACCCGGGTCGAAATCGCCGTCAATTTCAGATGCTGTCCGACAAGGGCCGGCGAGTGATGATGAATAAACAACCCGCTGCCGATCCCGTCTTCATGCGGCTCCAGAAACGGTTCGAGCAGCAGGCGACAGACGTATTCGGCGTGGTGACAGGCCCAGTAGGTGGGATAAAACGGATGTAGCGGCTTGCCGCCGAACTCGACGACCATCTCCGCCGTCACCTGCACGTACAGCACCTCTTCCAGCCCCGGCCGCAGTCCCGGTTTCATTACGCCGCCTCACTTGTAGACCCGGTGCCGGGTCCGAAGATCCGCTCGAATTCACTCCGTACGTCGCGTTCGAACGCCGCGATGTCCAGCGTGTACCCGTGCTCGCGCAGCGACGTCACAAATTTGCGATGCGGACGCCCGGCGCGGTAATCCGGCGTCCGCTGAGGGTGCTTCAGATAGCGTTCCATCGCATCCGTGTTGCTGCTGGCATTCAGGATCGCATGTAAGAACACGAGTTGGCGGTTGCGATAAATTGCCGTCCCTGCGATCTTTTGTTCGCCCAGGGCAATGTCCGAAATTCCCTTGTGCGAAAGTTCCTGCACACCCTGCGTCTCTAAAGCATGGATGATAATCTGCAGGAATAATTTGAAATACTCTTTCGACGACAATTGATCTTCCGTGCGCACCGCGAACGACGCCACCAGCATGTCCGGCGAAAGCACCACGGCGCAGCCGCCCGTGGCCCGGCGGAGTACGGGAATGCGATCGTGCTCCGCGTTGCTCAAATACACCTCCAGCGCCAGAGCAGAGCCTTTGCCGATCACCACCAGCATGCGCGAGGGCTGCCACACCAGGCACTTATTGCCGTTTCCCATGGACTCAGTAAACGCTGCATCCGGCAGATCGTAAGAGCTGATCTCGAACGCAGCGTTTCGTGTGTCTTCCGTCATCACAGGTCGGTGCTCAGACATGCAGTGGCTTGCCAATCGCCTTGAACCCCGCTTCCATGAACGTTTCGCTGATCGTCGGATGCGCGTGTACAGCCTTGGTCATACTCTCGAGTGTGTCTTCGAGCGACATGCTCATCACCGCTTCCGCGATCAATTCGGTCGCCCGCGCCGAAACAATGTGTACGCCAAGGATCTCGCCATACTTCTGATCGGCGAGGATCTTGACGAACCCTTCCGTCTGCCCCTCGACCATCGCCTTGCTGTTGACGGACATCGGAAATTCGCCCTTCACATACTCGATGCTGCGCGCCTTAACCTGCTCTTCTGTCAGACCCACCGCGGCAATTTCCGGGTCGAGATAAATATTCACTGGTAGCTTGTCATAGTCGAGCGGATCCTTCACGCCGACCATGTGATTCGTCGCCGTCGAACCTTGCGCGGACGCAAAGTGGGCGAAGATCGTTCCTGTCACGTCGCCGATCGCATAAATGTTTGGCGCGTTGGTCTGCATAAACTCATTCGTCTTCAAAAAGCCGTGCTTCTTGTCAAGACGAATATCGGTCATCTCCGGCAGCACCGCGGTGCGTTCGCTGCAATTGAGCACCAGATCGCATTCGACGAGTTCGTCGCCGACCATCACGCCGCCGTCCTTCGCACCGCTGATCTGCCTTTCGAAGTGGACCTTGATCCCCTGTTTCTTGAAGCGTTCGCGCACATACGATGTGCATGCCTCATCCAGCCACGGCATCAATTTCGAATTCGACGTCACGATGCTCACTTGCTTACCGATCAGGTGCAGCATGTTGGCCATTTCGCAGGCCACCGTGTCGCCGCCGTTGATCACGTAACGCTCCGGGGTTTCGGGGAGCGCGTAGAAGTCGTCAATCTCCATGACCCGTCCGGTCGGCAGGGAAGAGGCAAACGTGCGGTCGGGGCGGGAGCCGGTGGCGATGATGATGTTCTTCGCGATCAGCACCTCATCACCTACGCGCACATTCGTCGCGCCATCCAAGGAAGCCGTACCGTGGATGACTTCCACGCCGTTCTTCTTCATCAGGAATTCGACGCCCTTGACGAGCTTGGTCACGATGCGGTCCTTTTCCGCAACGGCTTTCTTCCAGTTGAAGCGCAGGGCTTTCGGATCCACGCCTTCGATGCCAAAACCGGCCGCGCTGTTGCGAATCCGGTCAAAGAGCTTGGCGGACTCCATTAGGCGGCGCGACGGGATGCAGCCCCAGTTCAGGCAGCAGCCGCCCATTTTCTGTTTTTCCACCAGGGCGGTTTTCATGCCGAGTTGCGCGCCGCGAATCGCGGCCACGTATCCGCCCGGCCCCGCGCCGATGATGACTAAATCAAAGTTCTTCATGGTTCTCCTGTTCCCCCCCGCAAAATGGGAGGATGAAGGGGGGAAATTACATCATCAACATCGTGACCGGCTCGGCCAGCAGCGCCATGATCTCCAGCAGGAAGCGCGCCGCGTCTCCGCCATCCACAATGCGATGATCGAAACTCAGTGACAAAGGAAGGATGTGGCCGGGCACGATCTGTCCGTTCTTCACGATGGGCTTCTCAAGGATGCGGCCGACGCCGAGGACCGCCACTTCCGGATAATTGATGACCGGCACGCCGTACGTTCCGGCGAGCGAACCGTAATTCGTGATCGTGAACGTCCCGTCGCGGATCTCATCGAGTGTCAGCTTGCGCTCGCGGGCGCGGATCGAAAGATCGGCGAGGATCTTCGCGATCTCGTAAATACTCCGTTGATCGGCGTCCTTGACGACCGGCACGACCAGCCCTTCCGGCGTATCCACCCCAATGCCGATGTTGTAATAGCGGTTGTAGATCACGCGGTTGTGCTCGAGGTCGAGACGGCAGTTGAGCTTCTTATGCTTGCGCAGCGCCATCGCCACCGCTTTGATCACAAACGGCAGATAGGAGAGCTTCACTCCGGCGGCCGCGGCCTGCTCTTTGGCATCCTGCCGCAGGGCGACCAGCTTGGACACTTCCAGTTCTTCAAAGGCCGTCGCGTGCGGAGCAGTGTATTTCGACTGCGCCATGCGCGCGGCGATGGACTTGCGGATCTGCGACAGCTCTTCGACTTCGGTGCGCTCGCCGGGCGCGGCCAGCGGTGCGGAGCGGGGAGGAGTGAACGTGAAACTCGGAGCCGCGCCGGACTTCTGCCGCTCTGCCGCTTTGATGATATCTTCCTTCATCACGCGACCGCTCGGGCCGGTCCCCGTGACGGAGTTGATGTCAACGTTCATGTCCCGCGCCATCTTGCGCGCCACCGGTGTCGCCAGCGCTTTGCGGCCATTCGCGACGTGCGCTTTCTCGTGATCGAGCTCAAATCCTTCACCTGTCGCCGGCAGAAAATCGTTCGTATTGGAAACCGGAATCGAGCCGACCACCCCAAACCCCGGCTCGTCCACCGCTTCTTCGTGCGTGTCCGCGATCGCCGCCGCCGGAGTCGCATGACCGGGAGTATCCGACGCAACCGGCGTCCCCTCGGTTTCGATCTCAGCGATCACGTTGCCGACGTGAATAATCTGTCCGACCTCGCCAAACGTCTTGCCGATCACACCCGTGCGCGGAACCGGAATGTCGGTCACCACCTTGTCGGTTTCGACCTTCATCAACGGATCGCCTTCGCGCACCTTCTGGCCGGGCTTCACGTACCACTCGAGGATCTTGCCCTCGTGAATGCCTTCGCCGATATCGGGAAACTTGAATGAGTATGGCATGGAACTAATTATGAAGGATGAATTATGAAGTATGAAGCAGACATGCTATCCTGACATTCTCCGCTTCACCTTGACGACAATGGTGGTTAAGATCGCAATGAGCTCATTCGCTTCTTGACGCAACGGAGCAAGTTTGCCTTCCGGAACGATCTTGGATTCGACCAATAATTGCATCCAGTAAGCAGATTCGTCAAGCTCCTGAATCGCACCTTGGAGCTTGCTTACATAATCAGGCTCTGATTTGGCACGAATCGCTTCCCGGTAATGTGCACCCACTGATGCGCCAGATCGCAAGACTTGTAGCCCGTATGTTTGGGCCGGATGTGCTTTGGGAAGCGATGTGTACAGTTTGCCAATTCGAACGGCAAATTCCTTGGTACGATTACGAAGGTCGCCGCCAGGCTCTGCGTCATCCTTCATAGTTCATACTTCATAGTTGAAGTTAGAAGTCCATGACCTTTTTGATCTCGTAGAACACGCGATCCGGCGTATGGAAGTAGAGATCTTCACTCTTCGGCAGCGGCGGCATCGTGTCGTTGCCGGCTAAGCGGGCAGGCGGAGCTTCGAGATAGAGGAACGCCTTCTCATTGATCACGGTGATCACTTCTGCCGCAACGCCGTAGCTGCGCGGCCCCTCATGCACGACGAGCGCGCGTCCGGTCTTCTTCACCGATTCGGCAATCGCCACGCGGTCGAGCGGGTAAATGGTGCGCAGATCGAGTAGCTCCACCGAGATACCGGCCTTCTCGCACATCGGCAGCGCTTCCTGCACCGTGCGCATCATCGCGCCATAGGTGATCACGGTGATGTGCCGCCCCTCCTGCACGACTTTTGCCTTGCCGATCTGAATGCGATAAGCTTGTTCGGGCACGTCCTGCTTTACCGCGCGGTAGAGGCGCTTCGGTTCCTGAAAAATCACCGGATCGTTGTCTTCAATCGCGCTGATCATCAGCCCCTTGGCGTCATACGGCGTGGATGGCACCACGACTTTCAAACCGGGAATGTGGCCGTAAATCGCTTCGTTTGCTTCGCTGTGCGACTCGAGCGCCTTCACGCCACCGCCATAGGGGAAGCGAATGACCATCGGAATCGAAAACCGCCCGCGTGTGCGATAGCGATAGCGAGCGACATGCGAAATAATCTGGTTGAACGCGGGATACACGAAGCCGTCGAACTGCATTTCCACGACCGGTCGCAACCCGGCAATCGCCATGCCCACGCCGGCCCCGACGATCACCGACTCAGCAAGTGGCGTGTCGAACACGCGCTTGACGCCGTGCTTCTTCTGCAAACCTTCAGTCACGCGGAAGACGCCGCCTTCAACGCCGACGTCCTCACCAAAGCACAGCACGTTCTCGTCGTCCGCGAGCTTATTGTCCAGTGCGGAATTGAGCGCCTGCACCATTGTCATCACGGCCATGGTTACTTGCCCTCCTTCCACATCAGGAATTTCTTGTATTCCGCCAACTGCTCCGTCAGTGTGTCGGGCATGGTCTCATACATGTGGCTGAAGATTTCCTCGGCGCTGTTCTGCGGAAACGCTTCGCACTCGCGGAACTGCGCTTCCACCTCCGCCGTGACCTGCTCGGTGTGTTCAGTTTCTTGCTTCTCGCTCCACAATCCGCGTTCCTCCAGGAAGAGCTTCACGCGGATCAGCGGATCGCGCGGCGCCCACAGCGCTTCCTCTTCGGCGGTACGGTATTTTGTCGGATCGTCGGACGTGGTATGCGCCGCCATGCGGTACGTTACGGCTTCGATCAGCACCGGGCCTTTGCCGCTGCGCGCCCAGTCCACGGCCTCCTTGGTGGCGCGATACACTGCCAGCAAATCGTTGCCGTCCACCTGAATGCCGGGGATCTCAAACCCGATCCCCTTTTGCGCCAGCGTTTTCGCTTTCGTTTGCAGCTCGCGCGGCACTGAGATCGCCCACTGATTATTGTTGCAGAAGAAGATCACCGGGCAGTCAAAAACGGCCGCCCAATTCAACCCTTCCGAGAAATCGCCTTCGGAAGTGCCACCGTCGCCAAAGTAGGTGATGACGACCTCCTTGCCGCCGCGATAATTAATCGCGTGCCCAATGCCCGCCGCGTGCGGTAACTGCGATGAAATCGGCACGGCGGTTGGCAGTACGTTCACACCTTCAGGATACGTGTTGCCGTACTCGCTGCCGCTATAGAACATATAAATGTTCTTCAGCGGCACGCCGCGCCAGATCTGCGCGCCCAGCTCGCGAAATGCGGGAACCATCCAGTCACGCTTTTCCAGCGCCATCGCGCTGCCCACAGCAGCAGCCTCCTGCCCCTTATTCGGCGGCAAAGTATAGAGTCGCCCTTGCCGTTGATAGGAAACCGCTTTCAGGTCGGCGATCCGCGCCTTGAGCATGACCTTGTACCCTTCGCGAATCTGCTCATCGGAGAGGTCCGGCATCCATTCGGGAGCGATGATCTTGCCATTCGGGTCCAGAATCTCCAGCCGCCGACCGTTGAGCGGATAAAAGGCCTCAAAGAGCGAGAGCTGACCCACTTCTGTCAGGGCTTTCGGCTTACGATCCGTCACCAGATGGGTCGTCGTTTTCTGGGCGGGAACACTCATCTTAATTCCTGTTTTTAAGCAACTTGTTTCACTGATGGAAGGCCAAAATGCGAGGCAATATACGAATCATCCTAATTGGATAGGTTAAGTCCTAAATATACGCATTTTGTCCGTTTCCGCCAAGAGGATTTGTCGGTTGGAATTCATCGAAATCCCCCAAACTTACTTGCAAGTCAATGTTTAACAAGCAAGGGGAAATGCCGTCGCTGGTAGATTCCGCGAGCAGATGCCTCCTGCAAATGAGATGCGCTCAGAACAGAATTCGGGTACTCTTACCAGTGAGCATTTACCCAGTGTTGCCAAGCCACTTTAGGCTCACGGGTGGTGCGTTGCCGGAGGCCCATGGTATTGAACGGCTCGAATGTCAGAGGATCATAGATGAAAGACCAAATCGCGAACGACAAATTAGCCTCAGCCGTCAGCGTGAAGAAGCGATCCACAAACTCGGCCTGCTCTTCTTCACTACTCTCCCATCCAACAGGGGAGGCCGCACTGTGCCAGCCCAGTTCCACGAAGGCAATTGGCGACGTAACGTGGCTGCGAACACTGCTATAGTAGTCGGTGGGAATCTCCGTGGGCGCCCCATAAATCAGGTCGGGATAGGACGTGAAAGCGATCAAATCCGCATCAGAGAAGCGTTCCAAGAGTACCCACTGCGCGTTGGTCGTGTCATTCACGCCGCCGAAGAGGCCGCCGTTCAGTCCCTTCATTTTCTCCAACTGAAACGCCGTAAAGACCTTTGTCTCTGGCGAATGATACTTCACTGTATCATAGACAGCCGGAAAGAACTCCGCAAAGTCATCAAACTCGGACGGCTGAGTCTCTGCAAGAAGATTTATCTCCAATCCGAACCCCAAGTAAGCCGGATGATAGCGTGCCGCAAACCACGCCGCCGCGGAGAGGTACGCCTGTTTCGTCGAGTCGTTCAATGGACGCAAAAGAGTAAGGGAATCCTGATTAAAGAATTGCGCAATGATCACCGGAGTATAATCGTAAACCGTGCTCAAGCCGACGACAACCGCCGGCGCCTGGATTGAATCTCCCAGTTGAATCCAGTCTCCCGCCCACGAGACGATGTCTCCGGCCTCCTGCGCCAGGGTGAAGAACTCTGTGATGTCCTCTCCGCTGAAGGAAAGAGGCAGGAAGTTGACTCCCTTCAGCGCAGCGGCCGGTGGCGGAGCCGTGTCTTTATCCTCGGATTTGTTACAGCCGATCAGCAGGATGACCGCGCTGAGTATCAAGATTCGCAGGTTCATTGAAGTTGCCTTTGTTGATTCGTTCTACTCTCTTAAGTTAATAGAAGATGACACTGCTGTCAAGCCGAGGGGTAATGTGAAATGATTAACGATCCGGCAGACTATTCACAAAGGGGCGGGAGACCTGTACATCGCCGTCCGGTGGCAAATGTCAACTGCCCTCAAATGATGCGCACAGCCAGAGTAAGCAAGACGGCCTCCGAACAATCCGGAGGCCGTCTGGATCTCTTTGGCATCTGTGATCATTCGCCAACCACCTGCACAAATACTTCTCGCCGTCGCGCGCGGTTGTCATGGTCAATTAAGGCAATCTGCTGCCATGTTCCCAGCGCCGGCTCTCCGTCGCTCACCGGCACGGTGATTCCCGGCCCCATAAATGTCGCGCGAACGTGCGAGAAACCGTTGTCATCTCCCCAGGTGTCGCCGTGCCGCGTACGCGCCGTGTGCGGGACCAGCTTCTCCAGATACTCCTTCACGTCCTCGACCAGCGCCGGCTCAAACTCGATCGTGCTCACAGAAGCGGTAGAGCCGATCACGAAGACAGTGACTATCCCATTACTGATTCCAGACGTCTGCACAATCTTCCGCACGTGCTCGGTCAGATCGTGAATATCTGAAAAACCCTTCGAGCTGATCGTGATTGTCTCGCCATGCACGGCCATGTTCTCCCCCTCATAAGATCTCTATTTCTTCCGCGCCGCCGGGCCGCCGGTATGTCCCAAGTCTGAGGGCGTGCCGTCGGGATTCGTCAGCGTCGCAGTCCCTTTACCCTTTATCGCGTCTGACAACGGCGCGAAGGTGACGGTGTCGGCAAACTGCGGATCGGCGACAATGAACATTGTCGAGTCCGCTCCGCGCACGTCTCCTTCGCGATTCTGCCATACCAAATTATTCTGCATGACCCAGCCGACCGTGTCGCCTTCCTGATTCCAGAATCCCACGCACGGACAAACCCATTCCTTGCGCCAGCCGTTTTGTGCCGAGATATTGTTGACGATCCTGCCGCGGGTACCGGCGTTCCAGATCGCTATGCCGCAGTTGCCGTTGCGTGTGACGGTGTTGTTCTCCGCGATCATCGTGCTCTCGCCGGACGCAATGAGTCCCCACCCGAGGTTGTGATGCACGAGGTTGTTGCGCGCCACCACCGTCGCCGTTCCGAACGACCCGATCCCTTTCCAGTAGTGCGAGATCTCGTTGCGCAGACAAGTGGCCGTGGCGTCCCACGTAACGCCGATTCCCGCGCCGCGCCCGGAGTCAATCACGCAGTCGGTGATCATTGCCGTGGCGCCGCGGTAGAGCGCCACGCCATCCCAGTTGTTGTTGATCATCCGGCAGCGCGTGAGCCAGACTTCGCTGTTCTCGCGGATCATCACGCCGCCGATTCCGACAATCGTCGAATCAAAATACTCCGTGTTGTCGCGCATCGTGCAATTCGTGATCCTGACGGTGCTCTGCTTCACCACAATCGCGGCGTCCGTCGCCGCGCCGTCGCGGTCGCGCTTTCCGCCGGTGATCGTGAGATTCTCCATCACCGAACCGCGCGAGTTGAGCAGCAACAGCCCATAACCGGCATTGGTCACAAGGATCGTTCCCCCTTGCGGATCGCCGACCACGCAAAGTTGCTTGCCGGAAATCAAGAATCCGCGTGAAGCGTGAACGGGAGTGCGATGCTCCTGGCAGTTGCCGCAGGTCTCCTCGACAAACTCCTGCGGTTTGGCCTCGTACCGCCCGGCGGTCACATAGAGCGTATCGCCCGTATGCGCAATGTCGAACGCATGCTGCAGGTCGGTCGTCACGTGCAGTACGCCGCCAGCCGCTGCGCTGGCTATGACCGCCTGAGCAAAAAGAAGGATGCGAGTATTCATAGCGCATAAGGTAGAGCTTTGTGCCGACAAATGCAAGATCGCCATGACAAGGCAAGGGCAGACTTGCGTCTGCCCTTGTCGGATCATTGCTTTGTAAAGTCGCCGCTTATGGCGTGGACTTCACCTTCACGCGGTAGAAGTTGATCGCGCTGCCGAACGGGTTCACATCTATGAATGTGCTGTCGGTTGTGCCGCCGATCGAGTCCGCATCCATCGGCACGATTGCCGGGCTGGGATTACGATAGATGACATAGCGCCGGTTGTGCAGCGGATTGCCCAACGAGTCCTGCGTGACGTGGTTCCACCCGAGGCGAACCCCCACGGGAGCATTCCGCCACTGGATCACCAGATCGTCCACGCGCAGCGGATTGGCCGCCGGCACGTTAAGCTGTCCGTTCAGGTTGTAAATCGCAGTCAGATTCGCCGAGGCCGAAGCAGTCTTCGAGATCACCAAGGCATACCAGTCCGTGATCGCAGGAGTGTAGATGATCTGTTCGTCTCCACCACCTCCGGCGGCGTTCGCGGTGGCTACGGTCTGTCCGCGATACAACACCTGCGTCGAGTCGCGGTGCAGCCGCATCTCCACGTCAGCGGTGCCGGAAATGACATCGCAGGTAAAGCGATATGCGGTCCCGGCGGTCAGATAGACTTCGTAGAGGCGAAAGATATTCCCGCTCATCAACGAATCCGGATCGGGGATGCTGAAGATGCCGTTGTATGCTCGCCCGAGACTATTGTCGGACTCGACATACACGTTTTGTGTCGCGCTGTTGAAATTGACCACAGCCGGATACGTGGTGTAGCCGGCGCCAACAATCCGCCATGGAACGAGGACATAGTCCGGCACTCCGGAGCCGTAAGCCGAAACGCCCTGCGACACCGAAAATCCGCTAAACGTTCCCGAATAGTCGGTATACTGATAGAGGTCATAATCGGCGCCCGCAGTCGGTGACAACAGACCGGCAATCCCGGCATAAAGCTGCGGAATGCTGTAAGCGAAGCCGTCGCTATTCGGATAAGCGCCCGCACCCCAAAGCGGCGGCGAAGCGCGGTCCACCGGAATATTGCGTGACAACACCAGCGGACTCCACACATACTGCTGCGTGGACCCGTTGTCGCCCTCGTTGGATTCGGCAACAATGTTGGTGGCATCCACGTTCAGGGTCAGGGTGTGCCGTCCGCCGCGGATATTGCCGCCATTGAAGTTGAGACGTTCGCCGTAAGCTAAGGGAGCAATAGTCTGGCCATTGATGAACCCGGCGGCAAACGCGCCGTCCAGCACCCAGTCATTCTCGAAGGCCGACGAGACCGTCAAGCCGCCGCCGGCATTGTACCACGTGGCGTTGATGTAGTTCGTGGTGTTGCCCTGAATCGCCGCCGGAAAGACCGCGTTGCCAATCGTTGCATCACCTGTGTTTCGTGCAACTATTGGAGCCGACCAGCCGGTCCGGTTTTGCGCCTGCAGATTAACGTTTAGCGGCTTCTGGTACGTAAACGTGTAGTTGCCGCCAACCCCGTAGTTGCTGGAGCCTTCCTTGATCACAACCGCGCAATGCCAGCCGGCGGACGGTGCGGTTACGACCAGATACTCGTTGCCATCCGCTCCGTTCACGTTCGCCCGCTGCGCGTAGTCGCCGTATGCATAGTAGTTCTGCCCGGCGGTGAAAACCAAGAGCGTCAGATCCAGTCCGCCGGTCACTCCGGTGACGCCCACGTAGTACTGTTCGCCCGGATCCGCATAGAACTCGTACAGATCAAAGATGTCATTCGGATCCATCGTCCGGGTCGTAGTATATGGTGACCCGATCGTGGTCTGAGCATCTCCCTCCATGACGGAATTGGCCGTCGAGCCATCACTATAACGGATGTTTTGGAACAGCCGCGATTGACCGTAACCCAGCACGTTGCCGTTGACCAGAATCAGATCCGCGTGCCCTGAGCCATACGCGCTGGCATATTGACTCACGTCAAACCCGGATGTGCTCGAGTAAGAGTCGGCATATGAGTAGAGATCGTGGTCATTGCCCGACTGCGGCAGCACGGCGCACGCCGTCCACCAGCCGCCCGTTGCCCGGAAGCCGTCGCCATTGTAATAAGCGGGGCTGCCCCATGCTTTCAACGGCGGCGCCACGCGCTCGATTCCGACGTCGTTCGTGAGCTGCATCGGCGACCAGACGAACTGCTGGGTGATCGCATTGTCCGTCTCTATCCACTCGTTGATCGAGTTGTACGGATCAATGTACCACTGCACACTGTGGCGGCCGCCGCGCACATAGTCGGGGCCGGCATTGTTGTAATAGAAGTCTGCGTTTGCACCGACCGATCCCCACGAGTACCAGCGCGTGAAGTCGCCGTCAATGTACTGCTCCGTGTACACCTGCCCGCCCTCGCCGTCGCCGGGTGCCGGAGTGTAGCCGATATTGCGCCCCGATACGTTGAAATAAGTGCCGGACGCATTGCCCGGTAGGGTGGACGTGATCGGACACGAAGTCCCGGTAGCGCCGGCGGCATTTCGCGGAACGGCTGCGCTGTACCAGCCCGACCGGTTATACGTGTAAAGATCCGGCTCAATCCAATTGATCGCTTCCACCAAATTTGGCCGTTCGCCGATATCGCGCGCCCCCGTCCACGGCGTCGCGTTGATGTCGAGCGACAACCGAACTTGCGCCGGGGTGAGCGTTGTGTTGTACTTGCGCTGCGCAATGCCCTGCAAACAGTTTCCCGCGCTGCACACAATCGGCGTCGCTGACGACGTGCCGCCGAACGATGACGAGTAACGCTGGCGAATGTCGCCGCCGGGGTTGTAGAGATCGCCATACCCGGACGAGTACACGCTGTCGCCCCAGCCGGAAAGGTCGAGCCGTGAACCATAATTCGACCAGCACTCGGCGGCCACTGATCCGGGGATGCCTGCGCCCACGAGCACGGCGCCCGAATCGCGGAACCAGCGCTGGAAGCGGTTGCCGTACACCGCGTTGTCGAGATTCATCTGCCCGTTACCTGCGGCCTCGTAAACATTGAGGCCGTTGGCGGTGTGCGTTTGAATCGCGGTGAATGTGTCGTCCCAGTATTCCACGGCGATGTAACTGAACTGCACGCAATTGCCGCAGCCCGTATCGCACGCGTATCCGGGATTCGGACCTGGGTAGTGAATCTCGATCCAATAGGATTCTCCCGTCAGCAGCACGGATGCGGCGATGTTGAACGCCGACACCCAGCGGCCACTCGGGTAACTCCCCGCCTGCCGGAACCAGTCCACGGCCTTCGGATGCACATTGAAGCTGCCGCCCGTCATGCCATAACCATTGTTGCACGCCGCGACGATCGAGACGGTCGCGTCGCCGTGGTCGGCGGCATTCCCTTCATCACCGCCGCCATAAACGAAAAAGTCGCTGGGCAGATCTTCATGGTCTTCCGTCCAGTCGTACTCAATGTCCACGCACCATGCGGAGGTGCTGCCCGGCCCGCCCGCGCCGTGATAGCTCCACGCGTACTGATGGTTGAGGCCGGTCGGCGCCGCCTCCTGATAATCCTGACTTGCTGCCCAATTCGGGGTCGCCGGCGCAATGTCCGCACAGCAGAGTTGAGCCAACGGCCCATACCAGGCAGTTTCCACGATGTTCCACTGAATAACTTCCCGGATGGTCGCCATCGGATCCGGATTTTCCGGATAGTACAGGATGTAAAAGTTATTCATGTTCGCCAGATCCTGCCCAATGTTCCGCTCGCCGTTGGCCTCCCAGAAGTCTAACAGCTCTTCCGACGTCTCCTCGCTCTCGCGCCCCATCTTCACATCCGGATGCGCATTCAGATACGCATTCAGCGGCGACAGATCCGCCCCCGATTTGGAGTAAGGCCGGCCGCTGCTCCAGCGCACCATGGACTCTTCCGTGAACTTCACAATCAAGTATTGCAGGTCCGCCTTCTCCGGGCTGACCAGATTCAAATAGAAATCCTTAGCGGTTACCTGCCGCGGCTTCAGCGCTCCGCCGCGCGGCTCAATCGCCATCCCCGGACCCGCGTCGGCATTGGAGCGCTCGGGAGCGCTCCAGCTCTGCGCATACGTGCGCGGCAGGTCAACGGCCGGCATCGCGTTGCCGGGGACGTTCGGATGATCGGACGGAACCGGAATCGGCCCCCAGCTATTGGCGCCCATTCCTGAAGCCACTCGCTGCGCGCTGTCCTCAGCGGTCACGGAGTTGATCATTCCCACGATCAGCGTCAGGCCAAGCACGAACAGCAAGAGGGGTATTGCTCTCTTCATATCGAGATCCTTTCTTGCTGGGGTGATTAACGCGTGGCGTTGCTGGAGGGAGCGGCTGACGGGGCGGGAATCTCCTTTTCAACTTGCGGCAGCGTCTGCGGCTGGGGAGGATTCAACCAACGATCCAAGGCGGTTTGCACCTCTGCGACACGGGCCTCATTGCCTTCGGCCTGCGCCCATTCGAGGAGAATCTGCAAACGCTGAGCTTCGGTCTGGAATTTTGCGTCTTGTATCTGCTGTTCGAGGTTGGAGCGTGCGGCATCGTCTGTCGCAGCTTGGACTTGCGCGTCCAGCTCGGCGACTTGCGCCTGCGCGGCGGCATTCAGATTTACGATGCGGGCCTTAAACTCATCCGCATTGACGAGGGCGGGGGCCGAAAAGGCCAGAGAAACGAGACTCAGCACGCTCAACAGCGTGAACCCGAAACCAAACATCAACGACTTCATTTTCATCCTCTTACGTTAAATGTGACAAAACATGTCGGCATGTAGAAAGATATGACAAGATAGGGGGATAATCAAGTGTTAGACGATGCACTGGTCAAATATGTCCGAGGAGGTATTCGAACTAAGTCTATTAACAACAGGCCACCTCCGGTCAACATGCCTCCTTCTCTAAATAAAAGAGGCGACACCACTCTGGATGTCGCCTCAGGGACTTCTGAAACCGCCGCCTACCCTCCTACGTGCGTACTTCCGCCAAGAGGTCTTTCAGGTAGCGCGGCCAGGCGAAACCCGTCACAAATGATGACTGGCGCTCATTGTAGATCCGCTGCGGAACATCTCGCGCACTCAATTTCTCCAGCCGCTTCCACTCCTCTTCAGCCTGCCTCGTTTGACCGGATTGCCGAAGCGCCTCCACCCGCAGCACGGCCGACAGACGATCATACGGCGCCACCTTCAGGCTCCGGTCGTACAATTCGAGAGCCTTGCTCCACTCTCCCTTTTGTGCGGCCAACCAACCCTGCATCGTCAGAACGGGCGGCTCGCCCGGAGTCAACAGCGCGGCCTCGTTGATCTGCGTCTCCGCATCGGCGACGCGTCCAGCCTGAAAAAGAATCCGCGCGTAATCGAGACGCAAATCGGCAATGCCGTTCCGCTCCAACAGCGCTTTCTGAAATACGCTGTCCGCTTCCGCATACTTTCCCGCATCACCCAACGCCACGGCCAACCCCCACAACGCATCACTGTCACTGTTGTGTCGCTCGAGCACCGCCCGATATTGCTCTGCTGCTTCCGGATAAGCGCCATCAAACGCCAAAACATTTCCCAAGGCTTGGCGTACCGCTTCCCGGTCTTGGCTCGTATCCGCCGCCGCCAGCCCTTCGCGCAGTCGTTGAATCCCCGCGCTCACATTTCCATCGGTGAAGAATCGCGCAGACTGCCACTGGGTGTAGCCGCCGGCTTTCTTCGGATAATGCAGGCGTAAGCTGTCGGCAAACGCCATCGCCTTGCGGTCGTCGTCACGTAAAGAATAGAGATGCGAAAGTTCCGCCAGCACGACCTCGCCGCGCGGCGCGCGCTCGTACGCCTTTTTCGCATACGTCATCGCTTCCGCAAGCTTGTTGCGCTCGGACGCATCCTGCGAGGCATTCACCAACCCCACCGGATAGCACTCGTCCAAGCGCGGCGCGGCAACATAGAATTCGACGAGATGCGCCAGTGTCGTGTCCATCGCAAACAGCCGCTCGCGCACGATCTCTCTTGTATCGTACTCGTCGCGGCGCGGCGAGTAATATCCATTCGCCCCTTCCGCAAAATACTCCCACACGCTCGACGCCTGATACTGGCTCATAAACGCCTTCTGCCCGGCGTCTTCGCGATTCCGCGCGGCGTGAAACAGATCGAGCAGCTGCTGCGCATCCTCCGGCGGAAAGACGCCGTGCACCTGATGCGTCAGCTCGTGCAGCACCGTGTTGTAGTTCGAATAGATGCTGCGTTCCACGTCTTCCACACCGGTCACGGTCGTGTAGCCGCCGCAGCCGCGCACATCGTCCCACAGCCGCGAATCATAACTAATGCGCTGATCTTTCAGCGTCTCCAGTCCCGGCGATTCTGACAACCGTTCGTGCAGCGGCTTGATGTAATAACGGTGCCCGCTCTCGACCAGTACCGGGATGTACAGCTTCCACGGCTTTACGGCGAGCGCCACTTGCTTCTGATGACGCGGAGATAAGCTCTTCCAGTTCACCACGAACTGATCAATCTGCGCGATGACCGGTATCTCCGCCTGCGCAAACTTGAGTGAGTCCTCGCCGCGATGCACGTTGATCCGCATCCGCTTCAATTCAAGGCTCTTCGCAAGACCGTTATGCGCGCGGCCATATTCCGAACAACGAGCGAGCGCCGCGCGGAAGAAAAACTCGGCGGAATCCGCCTGCCCCTCGATCCATGCAAACGATCCCAACAGCTCCGCCGGCTCCACGGCCAAGCTGTACTTGGATAACAGCGTGCGCGACACCTGTTTCGCCGCCGCCAAATCTCCCTTTTCAAATGCGGAAAGGGCAGGGGAGAGCGCCTTCAACACTTCGGCATTACCGTATTGCTGCGGATACTTCTCGTGGAGCTGCGTGTAATTCAGCCGCGCATAGCCGTTGCCCAGAAAGTAGTGCGCCATTTCGTAATCGGGATTCCAGCGCACCGCCTCTTCAATCAAATCAATCGCTTCACTGACCCGGCCGAGATCAATCAGCACCAGCCCGGTTTGATAGAGGATTTCAGCGGTGAGTGCCTGCCGTGTAAATGCCGTCGCCAGCGAATCGAAGGCCCGTTGATACTCGTTGCGCTTGTCGTACACCTTGGCGAGCACGATTTTCGCCTGGGCCTGCTGCGCCGCATCTGTCGCGTGACGCAGTGACCGTTCCGCATGGAATATGGCGTCATCATACTTGAGCAGGCGGAACATCAACTCGCCCCTCGCCAGAGCGGCAATAACATCTGTGCTGTCCTTTGCGTCTCTAAGCGTGCTCAGCGAATCAACCGTGTGCAGATCCTCGGACAGGAAAAGCCAGCGGTAACGCAGAGAACGCGCCTCAGAGCTCGCGCTGCCGGAGAGGCCGTCAATGGACACCTTGGCATCGTCGAAGCGATACTGGCGCAGCAGATCCTCGGCTTGAATGACGTCCGCGGCCGTCGTATCCTGTTTCCGCAGTTCCGTCAACAGCTCTGGATGGCTCGGCAATTGTCCGATCTGCAGCGCGGCGCGGGCGCGTTCCATCACGGGCAGGGATGCGTCGTTGAACTGTTGCTCCAGCGTCGAATACACGTCTTGCGCGGTTTGCCGCAATACGGTTAGATCCGCCTGCGCGACCGCCGTCCCATAGAGCAGGACGGCGATCCAAACCAGATGACGATGCACGAAAATTTTCACACCCACTTCACTCCCAAGATGAGTAGAATGGCAACGACCACCATCATCAATCCTTCCCCGGCAATCAACCCCGAAGCCAGCGACGCTCCGTATTTGTCCACCGCCTCAGGATTTTTCTTGTTGTAGAAACTCGTGACCACCGCTCCCAACCACATCGCGAGCGAGGAATACGGAGTCACCATAAACGCGATTCCCAGCGCAATCGGCGACGGCAGCCACTTGCCAATCTTCTTGTTGGCTGCGCCGACAAATGGAATTACCAATCCCACGATCGCGCCGACCAGCGCCGCGGTCATCGCGTGCGGCGGCAGCGATTTGATGCCGTTGGCGAGCAGTTCCGCCATCGCATGCCACGCCATCACGGCCGGACCGGCAAAGTCATCACCCGGGATCGTGTACGCCGCGGTCAGGAGACGATACACTGCCGCAGCCGTGAACACGCCCGCCATAACGCCGATCAATTGTGCAATTACCTGCCGGCGAATTGAGACCTTGAGCAAATACCCCGCTTTGAGGTCGTGCATCAGATCGCCCGATTGACTTGCTCCGGCAGCGGTGATGCCCGCCGCCATCAGGTTGGTCGGAATGCGACCCGGATCAAGTGCGCCGTACACCACCTGCGTGATCTTGCCCATCGCCCCGACCGGATTGATATCCGTCTCGCCCGTCGCGCGCACGGCAATGCTCGCAATCAAGAACGAGAGGAATACTGCGAGCACGCCCATCCAAATCGCGATGTCAAAATACACGTGCGCGAGCGTCGTCGTCAGAGCGGTTGCGGCCACCATCCCCACTGCCCACCACTTGATCGGGAACGGATCCGGCGCGTCATCCTCGTCCGCCGCAACCGCGCTCTTTCTCCCGCGGATGAGGTTCTTGAACGACGTGAACGTATGTCCGATCACCTTGTATTGCAGCCCAAGGCTGGCAAAACCCGAAGCTACCATGCACGCCACGCCCGGCCACAGCAGCCAGCGAAAGGCAAACGTGTACACATCCTTCTGTTGACAATGAATAATATTCGTGTCAAACAGAATCGGCGCACCGATTCCCCACGCCAGAACGGATCCGGCAAACAGCGACCATCCCACCTTCGGCCCGATCAAGATTCCCGCGCCCAGCATCATCGGCGACAAACTCACGCCCATCTTCACCGCGGCGAGCGTCACGCCCAGAATGCCGATGGATGCCAGACCGATGTCATCCAGCGAGAAATCGGCGAAGCGACTTAAGCCGATCGGCTTAATGCTGAACAACAGTTTGAGTGCTGCGGCAATCACTCCCGCCCATAACAGCAGCTTCGCCTTCTTCATCGCCTCCACGCCGGAAGAGTACATCGCCTTGATCGTCTCTGCCGCGGCGGTCCCCGTCGGATAGCGAAGTTTTTCGCGCACAACCATCTGCTTCCGCAGCGGCACCGCAAAGAACACACCCAAGAATGCCACGGCAATTGCCCACAGCACGAGTTGCCCATAGGTCAGATTATGCCCCGGCCCCATCGCCTGCATCCGATACATCTCGAGCGCGGGAATACACGCCACAAACCCGCCCGCGGAGGCCATTGTGCCTGCGGCGCTTCCCGCGGTGGCGGTGATCAGGTTTTCTTTAGCCCCATAGGGCCGCGACAAAACGCGCGCAAAGGTCTTAAAGAGCGCGAACGAAATTACCGCCGCCGTAATCGAAGCGCCGAACGTCCATCCGATTTTCAGGCCGATGCAGACATTCGATGCCCCGATGAGCGATCCCACCACGAGACCTGAAAGCACGGCGCGCAGTGTCAGTTCAGAAGCCGTCTCGTCGCCGCGCGGCGTCTCCGGCTTGCGCGCGCGAGTTTCCGTCGGTGTTGGTTGTGCCATACTGAGTGTGATATGAAGAGGTTAAGCCAAATTAGGAGCTATCTCATAATTGATCAATGCAGATCAGGACGCAGGCCAAGGTGGCGAAGCTTTGAATCGTGAGGACTTTGTGAAGTCGAGTTGAGGCACCCCAGCTTCCGCCCGCTAGCGTTGCTGAAGCAATCTGATATATTGATCTACGCCAGACCGGTACCTGTAAAATGCGAGTGATCGCAGTTGTTCGGGCAACTGCGCGTGATCCACGTCGGGTGTAACTATGGAGATAATAGGTCTCCCCTCGGCCCACATGGCGCCCCACTCAGATGCTACCCAGATGCTCGTCAAGCTGTGTTCTGTGACCAAAACGCACATCTCCTTAGACTGCAACACTGCGTGCCGGATCGCATCCGGAATTCTGGTGCCCCCGACAACGTCAGCCTTATACCAGAAGCAGTCAATACCAGCGTCTTTGATCGTATTGTGAATATCCCTTGCGAAATCCAGATCCCTGTCGTCTGAGCTAAGAAAGACTCGATACTTGAACCCCTGAACCTGTTCCTGTTGTTGAACCAGATTCTCGCGGATATCCAGGTATTGAAGTGGTTTGACGACACTGGGTCCGACCATAACTCTCGAGTGTGGGAGAGCTATGGGTTTTGCCTCGAATTCCTTAAGATAAGCTGATACTCTCATCGCAACGTCCTCGCCAGGCATCCCGGTCGCGGCCTTACTTATGTCTTGGCCGAAGAGCGTGGCTTCCCCCTTTTCGAATTGAGCCTTATTTTCGTTAGTGTCATTGAATACTCTCCAGAGATTGTATTGGTTAGGAAGACCGCCGAGAATGGTCGAAAGCAGCCCGCAGGATGACCCGCCGGTAATTCGCTCATAGGGAATGGTCGCCTTGAAATACGAATTCAGCTTCTGCGGCGGCACGATCGCCATTCTTATTACAAAGCTGCGCGTATCTGCTTCGGCAAACACGCAGAGTGGTCTCGGATTACGGTGGTCTATGCCGGGCATCGTGGCAATCAGGGGCGGTAAGAGGCGGTCTTCGTCCTTAAGTTTTCCCTCGACTACGGTAAATCTGAAATCGCGGTGTTTCAGTTCGCTCACAGATCCATCACGCTTGAGGAGACCATGGAAGTATTGAAGCGAGTGCATCGAGTATGTCTCCACGGGCTCTTCTAACGCGTGAATATTGGCCTCATCAAAGAGATTTGTGCCTTTGAAATTCTTGCAGAGGTCTTCACGAAGCTGACGGAGCTTTTCCTGGACATCCGCATCTTGGCCCAAGTCGCTCTCAAAACCGATCACAGCATTCCACGTTGCGTAACGGTGAGCCGACCGTGTGCATTCAGCGTCCACAATGGAGATATTGGAATCAGCGAGGAACTTGCAAATCGGTGCAAGCATACCTTGTTCTTGTTTCAGCCGGACAGCTAGGCGAGCTACTCGCCCCCACAAGTTCGGTGGAATCGGAGTGAACATTATGTCATCAATCTCGGGGCAATTACCATGCCTCCCATCGAGTGTCGGAGTCGGATAGTAGAATCCATACACCTCATCCCCGTTGAAGATCGAGAGAGGACGAAGCAAGTCGTGGGGAAGCCAGATCCAATTTTTCGTGAGCAGTCCCATTCCACCGTGAGTCATGATAAGCCTCCATCAAGTTAATGTTCTCTGCATCGGTGCAGATATGTATGTCTGACGTCTGTTAAATCATAACTGTTAACCGATCCAGCCCAGCGCGCCCATCAGCGTAATGAAGATGCCCATCAGACTCTCACCCGCAATCAGGCCCGAGGCGGTCGGAATGACGTAGATCTCAGCGGCAATCGGCTTCCACTTGGCGTAGAGCAACGCGACCATGCCGCCCAGAAACATCGAAAGCACATTGTAAAACGGAATCACAAACGACAACCCTAATCCCATCGCCGACGGCAGGAACTTCCGCGTTTTCGGCGCCAGAATCTCCAGCGCGGGAATCAGAATGCCCACCAGTCCGCCGATCACCAGCGCAAGCCGCGCCGTCGGATGCAGCGATTCAAATCCGTTGGAGAGCAGCAGCGCCACCGATGCCCACACCTGCGCCGCCGGAGCCGGAAACTTCGTCGAACCCAGAACTGAAACATCCGGCACGATCAAGTAAAACGCCGGCACGACCACCGCTGTGCCAATGAAGATCCCCGCGAATTGCGCAAGAAACTGCTTCCGCGCATTCGCTCCGAGCACGTACCCGCTCTTCAGATCGGTGAGCAGATCCGACGCCGAATCCGCTACACCGGCCGTGATGCACGCGGTCATCAGATTCGTCGTCATCTGCCGCGGCGCCAAGGCTCCAAACGTCAATTGCGTAATTTTGCCCATCGCGCCCACCGGCGTCGTATCCGTTTCTCCGCACGCGCGGCACGCCACCAAGGCGAGGAAAAATGAGAGCACCACCGCTAAGAGTGACATCCAGATCGGTATCTGAAAGAAGATCGTCGCCAATGCCACGATGCCAACGGTCCCCACCAGCATCCCCGACGCAAACCACGACCCCGGCACTTCGATCCGCTCCAGAATATCTTCCTCTGCCGTTTGTTGTTTGCGGCTGAAGATCCTCCGCAATCCGGAGAACGCGCGCAGCACCGTCCGCCACTGCAAGGCAAAGCTCAATAACCCGCTCGTCACCATGCACGCCGCGCCGCCCCACAAACTCCACGACACAATATTGCGGTACCCGCCCGGCGACTGAATCGTCTCGTCCCCGGCTTTGAATCCTATCAGCGCCGCCGCACTCGTGAATTGGGGATCGGATCGCACCCCCAGCATGGACTCGTAGTGCACCGCATGCACCGCCTTGGCCTGCAGCTTGCCCTTCATGTGTAATTGTTGCGGTTCGGAGAAAACGACTTTGTTGTACAGCGGATTCGGCGCGCCTTCCGGCAGTTTCTCCGCATTCAACGCTTGCAGGAGACTTGCCATCGTCAAATATATCTGTGTGGAACCGTAGGGGTAGCGCAAGTGAGTGGAATCGGAACCGTCTTCGAATGTCGGCCCCGTCGTTGCTTCCTGAAGCACAAAGGTCAGCGCGCTTCCCGCCGGAACCGTCAACGGAAAACTCAGCTTGTCTTCCGTCGTAATCATCGGCGCCGGATGTTCGATCACTTTATTCTTGATCATCACTGGCGCCAGAATTCCCCAATTCAGAACACCGCCGATAAGCAGGCTCAGCGCCACCTTGAACCCCATGATGGCCCCTGCGGCCACCAGAATCATGCTGGCTTCCACGGAAACCGTGTACATTCCCAGCCGCGAACCGAAGGTATTAAACAAGCTGGGCAGCCACGCCAGCCAATCGCGAATCGTCGCAATCGCGATGCCGAGGCTCCCGGAGTAAAACAGCGCCTTGGCTGCTTTGTTGTCTCCTTTGCCATCGTCGCCGCCATGCAGGCTGCGCAGTGTTTCCGCCGCCGCAATCCCCGACGGAAACTTGAGCCGCTCGATGTTGATCATCTGCCGCTTCATCGGAATCGCCATCGTCACGCCGAGAATCGCCAGAAAGAAGATCCACATGCTGAGCAATCCATATCCGATATGCTCCCCGTTCACGAGCAGAAAGGCCGCAATCGCCGAGACAATCGTGCCGCCGGTGGAGTAACCTGCCGACGAGGCGGTGGACTGCATCGCGTTGTTTTCGAGGATGGACATGTCCGTCTTGAACCAGCGCGGAAATGCCTTGCGGAGTGTTTTCCAAATCGTAAAGCTCAAGATGCACGACGTAATCGCCACGCCCAACCCCCACCCGGTTTTCAAACCGATGTAGAGATTGGAAAGCGACATGAACGCCCCCAGGCAGGACCCCATGATCACGGCGCGCCACGTGAGCTGCGGCATGTCATCGCCGCGATAGACGTTTTCGTACCATTCGCGTTCGAGTTCTTCAGGAGTAGAGGGAGTCGGGGGCACGGGTGCGCGTACAGGCACGGAAGACCTTTCTGATAAGCAAGGGGGATGGCCGGGCGAGGGCAAGGCCGGGTGAGAGTCCGGTGGGACAAGCTAAGTGACCAAGAATATACGAGAAGTTTTGCTGAAACTCAAGAAACGCCTTGTACGGATTCTCTTCTGAATCCATGGCCTCTCAGGTAAGATCAGGAATTCACGATACTCCTTCGCAGGGCCACTTAAACATCTTCAAAATAATAGGATAGAGCGACCTGATCAACGTCGCACTTTTCGGATTGTTGATGCATCTCTATTGACATTCTTGAAGGTTCGTCATAGATTACAGTCTTGGTTACGCGATCAGGACCCACAGATACTGAGGCGCAGCCCACCCGCATTCGGCAGGGGGTAGCTAGGCCTGCTGAGGAAAGACGAAGATTTCGCAAAGGACACGAGCATGACAAAGAAGATTGGATCTTTACTACTGATTTTGACGGTCTGCGGCTTTCTCGGCTATCAGGCGCTTCAGGCCGGATCGGACGGGCAGCGCGGGCGCTTAGACAACGGTCCCTCATCGAATATGAAGACGCCGCAGCCCACGCTACAGAAGCTCACCGAGGAAGAGACGCAGGCATTGCTCGAATCTGAGCGGATTAAGGCAGAGATTGAGCGGCAAGAGTTGATGATGCCCTCAGGTGGCAGCGAAGAGGTCGTTGAGGTGGACGGGGCCGCACTCGAAGATGCGAACAAGCTTGAGTTTGAGCGCGCGGCGCTCGACGCTCTCGCCCAAATGGAAGCGGGTCTGCCGCTCACGCCGGCGCAGAAGGAACTCATTCTTCAGTATCTGGAGCAAAACCCCGGCTACGCCGACCAGAACAGTGGCCGGAATCCATTGGACAATCAGGGCGGCCCCGACGGCGCCAACTACTACTTTGTGGACAACGTCACGCCCGATACGGCGGACTACGACTGGATTGAATTACGCGGCGATCCTCTGACGGTCTGGATCAATGACATCTCCAACCACGATGACGGTTATTCGGCATCGAAGTATCCTTTCGGATTCAACTTTCCCTTCTACGGAGCGACCTACGACTCCTTCCGTGTGGCAGTCAATGGATTCATCGAGTTTACAACCTCAGTTGGATCGCTTTCGAATGTCTGTCTTCCGTCAACAAGCATCAGCGGGCCTGCAGTTTTTGTCTTTTGGAACGACCTCCACCTCAATAACGGTGGTATCCCATCGGGAACCGATGTCATTGGTTACCGCAACTTCGGCGACTATGTCGTTGTCGAGTATGACTCGATTGGCAATTTCAGCAGCTCGTGCGTGGGATCACTGAAGTTCCAGGCGATCTTCTTCTCCGATGGCAGGATCAAACTCCAGTACAATCAGTTGATCATCGGAGCGGGGACGGCGTGTGACAGCACCATGACGATCGGCATCCAGTCCAACGGCGTTGCCGGCAGCCCTGCCCTGAACTATGTCTGCAACACGACGGGTTATCAGGCTACGGATACTCTCGCCATCTGGTTTTATCAGGTTTTCTTCCCGAACGATTTTGGAACGTCGGCTATCCTCAGTCCAACCGGTGTTTATGCTCCCAGTGCCGTGGTGAATGTGACAGCGCGGTTCAGGAACAACGGTACGACCACACAGAGTTCGCCCGTGAGCTACACCTTTAACGGCGGGCCGGTCGTGACGGAAGCAACCGGAGTTCTGTCGCAGAACCAAACCGAAGATCTCACCTTTGCTACCCAGATAACCTTGCCCGGAGTCACGGGTTCCTACCCGCTGACCGTCTGGACGGACCTCGCCTCGGATGAAGCGCGTGGCAACGATACCATGCGTATTAACGTACAGGTGTTTACCGGTGGAGATTGCCCAAGCGCTATCGTGTTGGCCGGGAACGGCCCGGACAGCGCCCTCTACAACAACTGCGGCGCGGGTGATAATTCACCGGGACAGCCCTGCGGTGCATCCGGGCAGGACATGGTCTTCCAAATTGAAGTTCCCGACGGGAATCAGTTGGTCGTGTGGCAGAGAAGCGACAACACCATCACGGGCCGCCACACGCTTCGTTGGGGCGGAGCCTGCCCGGGAAGCAATTTTGTAGATTGCTCTACAACCGAAAGCCGCCGGATGCGCTTTGTCAACAACACAGGCTCCACGCAAACGGCATGGGTGACCGTAGGCAACAGCACGGCTCCCGGCACCTGCGGGAATCTCGGTATCGGCTGGCAACTCACAGCCTGCTCGCCTGTTTCGCCGCCTGCTGCCGAGGGATTTGAAGGCCCTGCCCTGCCGCTCTTACCCGATTGCTGGGGCACGGTTCAGGCTCTTCCTCTCACGGCTACCACCTCTCCGTTGTGGGAAAACTACGGCACCAATCCTCGTACCGGCACTCGCGTTGCCTCCGTCCTGGGAGCAAGCGTCGGCAATGACGACTGGCTCTTCAGCAACGGAGTTACGCTTACGGGCGGCAATACTTACGTCGTTGAATTCTGGTGGAGAGGGGCCTCTACCACCGTTCCGGAATCGTTGGAAGTCAAGGCGGGTACGGAAAACACGGTCGCCGGCATGACCCTGACGGTGATGCCGATGGATACGATTAAGCGGACAGTATATACCCAGAGAATCTTTAACGTTGTCGCGCCCGTGACGGGGACTTACTACGTCGGCTGGCACAATGTGACGAAGCGCTCTGCAGGCCGCTCGTACATCGACGATGCGCAGATATATCCGTCGGGAGCCTGTTCGGCTCCGACGGTCACGGTGAATTCCGTCACGGGACAGGATTCCGCGGGGCTGGTGGCCAACGTCACCGGTGGATCGGGCGGTCCGCCGGAATATCAGTGGTTCACGGGAACGGGCTGCGACATGGCCAACATCATCGTCGGCGCGCGCACCGCGACGTATTACGCGCCCACTTCAGGCATCTACTCCTGCCGGGCTTGGATTATTGACTCGCTGAATTGCGCCTCCTGTGACTCGGCGATCGCGACGGTGATTGACTGCTCCATTTCTACCGCGTTGCCATACTCCGAGGGCTTTGAAGGAACGTCAGGCACGGCGTTTCCAACGTGCTGGTCAGTCGTAACGTATGATGCTGACGCCATTCGCTGGGTAACATCCGCTACCAGCCCGCATAGCGGAACACGCTGTGCTTATATCCAGTACTCCGCGTCAGGTGTTTTTCCCAACGACTGGCTGTTCACACCTCTGTTTGGATTGACCGCAGGCACGGATTATCTGCTCGATTTCTGGTGGCGGCAATACTTGACGTCATCTACGTACTTCGATAGTCTGGCGGTCTTCCTGACCTCAGCACCGAACAATGGTTCGGTTGTGAGCACGGTCGTCCCCATTTTCCGCGCCAACACCACAACCTACCAGGAAACCTTTGGGTTGTTCTCCCCGCCTGCAAACGGTGACTACTACCTGGCATTCGTGTACACCGGCAGTGCCAATGCTGGCGGCATCAGAGTTGATGACGTGGCACTGGCTGTGGCCGGCACGTGCACCGCACCAACAGCGAGCGTCGCCGATTCAAGTCGTGTCGGTTCTGTCATCATGTTCTGCAGCGCCGCCGGTGGTTCCGGCGGCCCGCTGGTTTACCAGTGGTACACGGGCCAGGCCTGTTTGCAGGCCAACGCGATTGCAGGTGCGACGAACAGCACCTACACCACATTCGCCAGTGGCGATTATGCCTGCCGCGCTTACCGGGCGGACTCGGTGAACTGTGCCGCCTGCGATTGGGGCACGGCGACCGTGCTGCCCCCGCCGCCGGGTGAAACCTGCAACAACCCCATCGTTGCGACACCACCCTCCCCCGGCACTCCGACGGTCATTACGGGAACAACAACGGGCGCCATTGCCGATTGTGCCGACAGCTGCAATTCAACGATTGCTCGCTCGTCTGGTCCGGATCACTTCATCTCCTTGACGCTGGCCTCTTGCGCCCGGATTACGATGGCTTTGGACGACGGGACGAACAACGGCGACATGTACATCACGGTGTATGAGAGCGGCAACTGCTGCACGAACAGCATTCTCTGCAACGACGATAAGTCGGCGTTCGATACACTGTATTGGGAGACCCCCGGCCAGCGAAATCCTGGCGGAGTGACGTCTTTTGTGGGCGGCGAACTGCCTGCAGGAACCTATCTCATTCGGGTCGCTCGGTACACCACCAGCAGCGGTGCCTACCGGCTGACGATCTATGATAACGGTCCCTGCCCGTGTGACGTTTCCTGTGTCGGCGGCGATCAGGCGGAGGCAGTCGAAGATCGCTATAACAACGCGTTCAACGACAACGATCCCGATGGCGGATGCAATAACATCACCCCCACCTACGGCACGATCGTGCCCGGTCAAACGATTTGCGGCGTCGGCTTCAACTACCTGAATCCGGGCGGCACGATTCTCCGGGATTACTATCGCGACACCGACTGGTACACCTTCTCGCTGGCTCAACCTGCTTCCATGATTCTGACGGTGAATGCAGAATTCATGGCGCAGTACGGAATCATCTCCGGCCCGGCGGCGTGTCCGAATCCGCCGTTCGCCATCCAAGACACGGCGCTGGAATGCGAGCTGACGACGATCAACGTTGACCTTGCAGCCGGCGACTATGCGATGTTTGTCGCGCCGCTGAATTACGTCGGCAACCCGATGCCCTCCACCTATCGGGCCTCCTTGACTTTTGCTTGCGTTCCTGATACGGTGGCCAACCTCACTGCCTATCTCGTGAATGTGGACGGCGATCCGACGGCGAATGACATCCGGCTGAAATGGACGGCGCTGGACGGCTTCGGCGGAACGTACAAGGTCTACATGAACACCGTGATGGACGCTTTCCCGGGAACATGGCAGGAAATCGCCACGGGCATTACTCCGGTCTACGGCCTCAACGCCATGACGTACGTGCATGACGACGCACTCATCGGAGGTCAGCGGCGCTTCTACCTCGTGATCAGCGAGTGTGCAGCCGCCGTGGCCGCCTCGATGCCGACGGTGCCCGATCTGGCGAAGTAGTCTTCACCTCTAACTCAATCCAAACGGCCGGTGAGGTGACTCACCGGCCGTTTGCTTGTCCTCCCGCTTGATCTTTTCGGCACAGAACGTTATCTTTTGCGCATGCGCCTCGTCAAACGCCTTCTCCTGCTGCTCGCGGCCTTTGTTGTCTTGGCCGTGATCGTCACGACCGCTCAGGTCTTGCTGCTGCGCGTGCATGATCCCAAAACCACCGCCTGGATGCGACTTCGCGCGCGTCAAGCCAAAGCACAAGACAAGGATTTGGTGATCCGCCAGACGTGGGTACCGCTCACCGAGATTCCGCAGACCATGCAGCAGGCCGTGATCGCTGCCGAAGACGAGAACTTCTGGACGCATCACGGCATTGATTGGGATGCGATTCGCAAAGCGCGCGCGCGAAACGAAAAGCTCGGCAGGGTCAAACTCGGCGGCAGCACCATCACGCAGCAGCTCGCCAAAAACCTCTATCTGTCTCCGGGGCGCAGCTATATTCGCAAGGCCCGCGAGGCGTGGATTACCTATACGTTGGAATTACTCCTGCCCAAGTCGCGCATCCTCGAACTCTATCTCAATCTCGTCGAGTTCGGTCCGGGGATCTTCGGCGTGGAAGAGGCCGCAAAATATCATTTCAGCGTTCACGCGCGGCAGCTCTCCGCGAATCAGGCTTCTCGTCTCGCTGCTATTCTTCCTTCTCCCTTGCGCTACCGGATCAACGGCAACTATGTCTCGCGGCGCGCGGCGATCATCCAGCGGATCATCGGCAGTCCGCCGAGCGAGCGCGCCAATCTGCCGCCGCTGGAGCCAGTTCCGCACGACGAACCAACCATCAAGAAACCGGTTCTCGAACCGCCTCCGATCGAAGAGATCACCGATTCTCTGCTCCACGACACCACATCATAAAGCCTCAGAATTTCCTGAGGCTTTTTCAAGTCATGCTGATCGCCGAGTCGGGTTAGCGCGCGAGACTCAATCACCATCCGAGAATCAAACCGCGTGTTACCCAGCCATCGCCGAGTCGGGTTAGCGCATGAGACTCAATCATCATCCGAGAGTCAAACCGCGCGTTACCCAGCCCTCGCCGAGTCGGGTTAGTGCATGAGACTCAATCATCATCCGAGAATCAAACCGCGCGTTACCCGACCGGAATCTGAGACCCCGCCGAAACTACATGTGTATCGCGCGCTTGCCCGTCGCATCCAGACACGCTTCCCGGAACGCTTCGGTGAACGTCGGATGCGCGTGCGAGATGCGGGCGATGTCTTCGGCGCTGGCGCGGTACTCTAACGCCACCACCGCTTCGGCGATCATGTCGGCCGTTCTCGCGCCGATCATGTGCACGCCGAGAATTTCATCCGTCTGTTTGTCGGCGAGGACCTTGACGAGGCCTTCGCTCTCGTTCGCGGCGCGCGCGCGGCCCAAGGGCTTATAGGAAAACGCGCCCACCTTGTACTCTCGTCCCATCCGCTTCAGGTCCTCTTCGGAATAGCCGACGCTCGCGACTTCCGGCCATGTATAAACGACGTTGGGAATCGCATTATAATTGATGTGCGGCTTCTGCCCGGCCATCCGCTCCGCAACGTAGATCCCTTCCTCTTCGGCTTTGTGCGCGAGCATTGCTCCGCCGATCACGTCTCCTATCGCAAAGACTCCCGGCACGGACGTTTCCAGATTCTTATTCACCCGAACAAAACCGCCCTTGTCAATGGCCACGCCGATCTTCTCTAAGCCGAGATTATCCGTGTACGGCCTCCGTCCCACCGCCACCAAACAATAATCGGCTTCCAATTCGGTCGTAGGGGCCGATTGCATCGCCCGGTTTTCGGCAACCACTTTCACTCGCTCGCCACGCACCTCAATATTCTTCACCTGATGGCTGAGGTAGAACTTCATCCCTAACTTGGTGAGCGAGCGCTGCAGCTCCTTGCCCATCGTGCCGTCCATCGTGGGAATCACGGAACCCAATAGCTCGACAACGCTGACCTTGGTGCCGAGCCGTTGAAACACGGAGCCCATCTCCACGCCGATCACGCCCGCGCCAATCACGATCATCTCCCCCGGCACATCTGCCAGTGAGAGCGCTTCGGTCGAACTGATGATCCGCTTTTTGTCAAGCGGCGCAAACGGCAGACTCATCGGCTTCGATCCGGTCGCAATGATCACCCGCTTCGTTTCGATTCTTTTCTCCCCTCCGTTTACGGGGGATGGGGGGTCTTCCGTCCCCCTGCTTGCGGGGGGATTGAGGGGGGTGGGGGGCGGGGTAATCGCAATCGTCTGCGCATCCACAAAGCTCGCGTGCCCTTCGAACGCATCAATCTTGTTCTTGGTCATCAAGTATTTGATGCCGGAGTTCGAATCCGCGACGACTTTATCTTTCCGCTTCTGCATCTGCGGCCAGTTCACGGCCAGCCCCTTCACGTCAATCCCGTGCGTGGCGAAGTGGGTTTTCGCGTTATAGAACAGTTCCGAGGAATCGAGCAGCGCCTTGGACGGAATGCAGCCGACGTTGAGGCACGTCCCGCCCAGCGTCGGATAGCGTTCGATGATCGCCGTCTTCATCCCCAGCTGCGCGCACCGGATCGCCGCCACATACCCTCCGGGGCCAGAACCGATGACAGTTACGTCGTACGTCATTTGTTATTCAAAGTGAAGAAGCTGACAAGCCGACACGCTGAGAGGCCGACATCCGAAAACTGACCGGAGAGTGAAAGAAAAATTAAATTTGACCAAACGAAATGGGGTTAATTCCAGCACCGAATAAGTTTATGCGCGAATTGTTGCGCCTGATTTGGGCGGTTTTGGGGCCAAAATTAGCCGAAAACAGGTCTGAAAACGCATTAATGATCTGTATTTTGTAAGTTGTTGGTTATTCTCAGTCAGGAGTGTTCAGTTTGTTAATCCAATATATGCATATTTGTTCAAAAAGTCAAGTAGGGGCAGGAATGTTAAGAAGATGGGAAACAGGAAATTGGAAATCAGACACACGAAAAGGTCGAGAGGTATTGTCTCTGCCAGATGATTGATTCAGTCAGAATTTGGTTCATTCACAGGACAGAAGTGACTGGACTGGCTGTGCAAGCAACCCTCACGCGATTACGTGCTATAGGGCATGCATTTCACATAGCTGACAAGAACGCCAAAGCTGCCATTCAAATCTCGACCAGCAGTAACTCCGATTGAGAAAGGCGGGTCATTCCATTTCCACTCTAACATTCTGTGAGGTTGTCCCCACGGATCGACAATCGTCGTATCCGACGATTGAGTTCCATAATTTGACTGAACGGCGGAAATGACGGAGTCCAAAGGTGTGTCCGTTAGCGTATAGCCAACCCAACAAAGTGTCTTTGAGGATCTCCCGAATACAAATTCTATCTCAACTCTCTCGCCGAAAACCTCGGTCCGGGCGAAAGTAGTAATTTCTCCCTCACGGCGAATGTCGCCGAAAGCCGCCTTCAGTTTAGTCTCAACATCCAAGCGTTTCGCGCCGAACTTAATTCCTTGCCAGTCGGACGGAGGAGGAATGTTGGGCGCATCAGCCGCCTGTGTCAACAAACACGACAAAACGCCCAAGAGGGCGACATATAGTACTCTCATGGCTTCACTTTTCTCCATTCCTGATTGGAAGTGGTTCTGCCCAACAAGTTTCGCGACTTCGACCGCCCAAGTCTTTCGATAAATTCATCTTCATAGCGCGTCAACGCCTTTCCGATCAGCCCATGCAAGGTGGTCAAGGGACGATGAGTCCGCTTTTCATAGAGGGCGAGTAGGTCGCTGACATAGCGATCAGGGAAGGCCAGCATCAGCTTGCGGATAAACTCATGCGAGGAGAATTCATTGCCCATGGACGCGAGGACATCAAGCATAAGTGATTTTTGAGTGGACTTCATGTGATTTCTCTTCCACCGCCAGAGCGGTTATTCCTTGGAGGACGGGCGATGCAATCAGCCCCTACGGGATTACTCTTGTTTTGTCATCCTGACCGTCTGCGGGAAGGATCTCAGCTTCGAGGCAATGACCGGGCTATTACTTCTCGCATGCAATGAAACACATTCTAAGCGCGGCAGGTAAGCAGAGATTCTTCAGGCCATAAGAATGGCCTTCAGAATGACAAAGGAAAGAATAGCCGTGTAGCACTTCGGAAGGCGGGGATGCAATCGGCCCCTACGGCAGTGCTCTTCGTTTGTCATCCTGACCGTCTTCGGGAAGGATCTCAGCTTCGAGGCTATGACCGGATTGTCACTTCTCGCATGCAATGAAACACATTCTAAGCCCGGCAGGTAAGCAGAGATTCTTCAGGCCGTAAGAATGGCCTTCAGAATGACAAACGGGGGCGCGGCAAGGGGGCTGAGATCCTTCACCTGCGAAGCCCTGAAGACGCAGGTTTAGGATGACAAACTGCTATTTCCCGACTTGGTTTTGTGGATCTCTGCCAGTTTCCGCTCGGATTCCGTTAGCTCCGCGAACCATTCTTCAGCGCGGTCTTTCCAGCCGGGATTCACCGCTTCGATCAGCGCCACCTTTTTCGAACGCCGCCAACCCTTGATTTGCTTTTCGCGTGCGATGGCTTGCTGGATGTATTGATGCTTTTCGAAATAGACTAAGCGCTGCACATTGTAATGAGAACTGAAGCCTTCATTCGTCTTCGTCTTGTGCTCGATTATTCGCCGCTCAATATTGTCCGTCACGCCAACATACAATACGCGCGTTTTCGACGCCAGTATATAGACCCAATAATGATGTTCTTTCACAAGCCCACTCCTAAGACTTGTCATCCTGAACCCCTAAGTCTTCGAGGGGGTGAAGGATCTCGGCTTCGAGGCTATGACCGGACTAGTTCTTCAGGCAATTGAAAACATATTCCAAGCAGCGCACGGGGGCTGAGATTCTTCACCTGCGAAGCGCCAAGACGCAGATTCAGAATGACAAGACGGGGGCGCGGCACGGGGGCTGAGATTCTTCACGTTCTCCTCGGACCAATACCCCGGAGGGTATTGGCTAGTGAGCGGAACGTTCAGAATGACAAAACCAAGAGGACTCTTTTTCAAGTTTCAAGTTTCAAGTTTCAAGTTTAGATTCTGAGCATCAATCTCATCGGGTCTTCGACGAGTTCTTTGATGCGGACGAGGAAGCCGACGGATTCGCGGCCGTCAATGACGCGATGGTCATAGCTCACGGCGACGTACATCATCGGGCGGATCTCGATTTGATCGTTGACGGCGACGGGACGCTTGACGATGTTGTGCATGCCGAGGATGCCGGACTGCGGCGGATTCAGAATCGGCGTGGACATCAGCGAGCCGAACACGCCGCCATTGGAAATCGTGAACGTGCCGCCGGTCATCTCGTCAATCGTGAGCTGATTGTTGCGCGCGCGGGAGGCCAACCGCTCGATCTCGATTTCGATCTGGCCGAACGAGAGCGATTCCGCATTGCGAATCACCGGCACAACCAATCCCTTCGGCGCCTGCACCGCGATCCCCATGTCCACGTAATCATGATAGACCAACTCGCCGCCGTCAATCATTGCGTTCACCGCGGGGAATTGCTCGATCGCGCCGACCACGGCCTTGACGAAGAACGACATGAAGCCGAGGCTGACCTGATGCTTCTCCTTGAACCGCTCTTTGAACTTCGCCCGCAGCGCCATCACGTTCGTCATATCAATCTCGTTGAACGTGGTGAGCATCGCGGTCTGATTTTTCGCCGCGACTAAACGTTCGGCTGCCTTTAACCGCAGCGCGGAGAGTTTTTGACGGCGCTCGGTGCGCTGACCCATTGACACGACGCGCGGCGCGGACACGGGCACAGCACGCTGTGCCCCTACGGCCGTCGGTGCGGGTTGCGGTTGAAATTTCAGCGCATCTTCTTTCGTGATCCGTCCACCACGTCCCGAGCCATTAATATCTTCCGGCCGTAGGCCGCGCTCTTCCAGAATTTTTTTCGCCGCAACCGAGGGAATAGCCTTCGTGGGAACGTCAGCCGACACAGTTGGTGCCGGTGCCGGAGTTCGCGTTGGAGCGACCTGCGGTGGCGGAGGAGGTGCGGAAGACACACGGCCGTGTGCATCTACCCCAGCCTTTCCGGTCTCATCAATTGTTGCCGCGACGGTGCCGACGCGGACGGTTTCGCCCTGCTGCACCTTGATATGCAGCGTGCCGGCGGATTCCGCGGAGACGGACAGCGTGGCCTTGTCCGATTCAATCTCGAACAGCGGCTCGTCCTTCTCGACGTGATCGCCGTCCTGCTTGAGCCAGGCGGCCAGCGTGACTTCGGTAACGGATTCGCCGGGACTGGGTATAGTAATGTCTATTGGCATCGAATGAAAATTGAGAGATTACGAAAATGCGCGGTCGAGAATTTGCTTTTGCTCCAGCTCGTGCTGCTCGGAGAAACCGGTGGCGGTGGTGGCGGACTCTTTGCGGGAGATGCCTTCGAGCGGGCGCGGAAATTTGCGCATGATAAATGTCAGCGCGCCCATGTTCTCCGGCTCTTCCTGCACCCAGATCCAGCGCTTGGCTTCGTGATATTTCGCGGCCAGCGCGTTCCATTGTTCGAGCGGCAGCGGATAGATCTGTTCCAGTCGCACAATCGCCACGTCAGCGCGATGCAGATCAATCTTCCGCTGAAGAAGTTCGTAATAAATCTTACCGGTGCAAAGCAGCATGCGCTGGATGACATGCGGATCGTCCACCACGTCGTCCAGCACCTCGCGAAAACGCGTGCCCGGACCGAACTCATCCAACTTGCTCACACAGAGCGGATGACGTAACAGGCTCTTGGGTGTGAAGACCACGAGCGGCTTGCGGAAGGGACGAATCATCTGCCGCCGCAAGAGATGAAAGAGCTGCGCGGGCGTGGTGCAGTTCGCGATCTGCAGGTTGTTGTCGGCGCACAAACCGAGGAAGCGCTCCATGCGCGCCGAGGAGTGCTCCGGTCCCTGCCCTTCGTAGCCGTGCGGCAGGAACAGCGTCACGCCGTCCATCACTTTCCACTTGATCTCGCCGCTCGCGATGTACTGATCAATGATCGTCTGCGCTTCGTTGACGAAATCGCCGAATTGCGCTTCCCAGATCGTCAGCGCTTTCGGCGCGGCCATCGCATAGCCGTACTCGAAACCGAGCGCGCCGAACTCCGAGAGCAGCGAGTTGTAAATCCAGAACGGGGCCTGATGCGGACTCACGTGGCGCAACGGCACGTACTCCTCTTCCGAGTCCTCGATAGTGACAACCGCATGACGATGCGAAAACGTGCCGCGCTCGGAGTCTTGCCCGCTGATGCGCACCGGATGACCTTCGTCGAGCAGCGTGGCATAAGCGAGATGCTCGCCCATCGCCCAGTCAAAGGTCTTCGTCTCTTCGACCATCCTGCGTCGTTCGGCGAAGATTTTTTTTACCTTGTCGAAAAACTTCGGCCCTTCCGGAAGCGTGGTGATGTTGCGACCCAGCGCAATCAAACGATCCGTGTCCACGCCGGTTTCGGGCGACTCGCGAAAGTCGTCTTCGATGGCGGCGCGAAACCCCTTCCACGTGCGCTCCATAAAGGAGTGCGTGGGCTCGTCGGGCGTCTGCTTGGCGATGTCGAGCCGCTCCTGCAACGTCTGCCGAAATTCGTTCTCGATTTTCTTGACCACTTCCGGCGTGATCTGGCCCGATTCGACCAGCTTGTTGGCGTAGATCTCCGCGGGATTCGGATGCGTGGCGATGAGCTTGTAGAGTTTGGGTTGCGTGAAACGCGGCTCGTCGCCTTCGTTGTGCCCCCACTTGCGGTAACCGAGAATATCAATGAACACGTCGCGCTGGAACTCCTGGCGGAATTCGAGCGCGAGGTCGATTGTGTAAACCACCGCTTCCACATCGTCACCGTTCACATGGAACACAGGTGAGAGCGTGACCTTGCCGACGTCGGTGCAGTAGGTGCTTGACCGTCCATCAATGTAATTGGTGGTGAAACCGACTTGATTATTCAGCACGACGTGCACGGTGCCGCCGGTCTTGTAGCCGTCAAGCAGCGACATCTGCAGCACCTCGTACACCACACCCTGCGCCGCAATTGAGGCGTCGCCGTGAATCAGGATCGGGGCAAGTTTGTGCAGGTCGGCGGAATACTTGTGATCCGATTTCGCGCGGACCATGCCTTCCACGACCGGATCCACCGCTTCGAGATGCGACGGGTTCGGGCAAAGACTTAGATGCACGCGCTTGCCGCCGGCCGTTAGCTTGTCCGTGGACCAGCCGAGGTGGTACTTCACGTCGCCGGCGAAATCTACATCCGACGTGGCATGGCTTTCGAATTCGCGGAAGACGTTTTCGTACGGCTTGTCGAGCACGTTGGCGAGCAGATTCAAGCGGCCGCGGTGCGCCATGCCGATGACAAATTCCTCGATCCCCATCTCCGCGCCGGACTCGACAATGGCGTCCATCGCCGGGATGAGGGACTCGACGCCTTCCAGCGAGAAGCGCTTCTGCCCGACGAAGCGGCTGTGCATGAACTTTTCGAACACCACTGCCTGAATGAGCTTGCGCAGGATGTAGAGTTTTTCGTCATGCGAATAGAAGCGGGTGTTGCGCGTGCTCTCCATCCGCCGCTGCAGCCAATCCATGATCTGCGGCGTGCGAATGTATTTGTATTCGACGCCGATCGAATGGCAATAGGTCTGCTCCAGCAGTTCCAGAATATCGCGCAGGGAAGCGGGACCGAGGCGGACTTCGTTGCCGGCTTGAAATACCGTGTCGAGATCGGCGTCGCTGAGGCCGAAGTTCTCGAGCACGAGCGGCTCGTCGTACTTGCGGCGCTCGCGCACCGGGTTGGTTTTGGTGAACAGGTGGCCGCGCTGGCGATACGCGCTGATCAGGCTGAGGACCTTCCATTCCTTTTGGAGAATCTCCGGAACGACGGTCTCGCCGAACGTGGAGCGGGCAAAATCAAAACCCTCGAAGAACTTTCGCCAGCCATTGTCCAGGGAGGCGGGGTCATCGAGGTACTTCTGGTAGTACTCCTCCAAGACTTGCGGGTCGGCGTTGCCGATAAACGAAAATTTATCCATATCTATTTGAAATACAGTGATTTAGGAAATGGCCTGTGCAGAGCCAAGTTGAGCGGAAACCTAAATTTAGGCAACTCCGCCGAGGATGTCAAATAGGAGTTGTCGCGTCTATGAAAGAACTCCTTGCCTCCTTATGCGTGGCGACCGGCAAATAGTATTTGTAAGCCCATGAAAAGTTTCGGCTTAGAATTATCCTAATTATTGCTTTTCATTGCTGAATGGCTTGACAAAGTGGTGATTGAGATTATATTCTCAATATAAGTTGGTCAGTTTATCAGGAAATCGAGGAAGGTCATGAAGATATTTGCGAGGGTTTTAGCAAGCATGGCTGTGCTTATCTTGGGTCAAACCACTTTTGGCCAACTCTCGGGGCCCTTAAGTGGAGTGCTCGGACCGGGGACGTTCACTGTAGTTGGCCAGTGCACAGTTAGGGCAGGCAACTCTCTTACCGTCAGACCCGGCACAACGCTAAGGGCCAATGGTCCGTACGGGTTGCATGTCTATGGGAACCTTCAAGCAAACGGCACACAAACGCAGCCAATCGTTCTCACTGGAATTGGGTGGTGGGGGTTAAAAATCTATACAAACAGTTCCGGCAATTCTTTACAGTACTGCCAAGTATCCGGTTCGGTCAGGTCGGGAGTCGTCTGCTATGGCTCGGCGGAATTAACACGTTGTACAGTCTCTTCGAATACTGCTCCCGCAGGGAGTGCGACCTACGGTGGCGGCGTCTGGTGTCGGCAAGGTTGCTCAATGACCTTTTTTGGCTGTTCGATCATGGGCAACACCGCCTGGCAAGGAGGTGGAGTCAGTGTGTGGAATGGATCCGTAACTTTTTACAACAGCTTGATTTCGGGCAATCATGCAGACAATGTAATTGGTGGTGTGGATCTTCAAGGTGAAGGTGCGTTCATTAATTGCACCATCGTAGACAATTCAGCACCCTACAATGTGGGGGGACTGAGCATATGGGGTAGCGACTCTCACTTGTTGAGTTCGTCTGTTATCGCAAATAACTCGGGCCCCACAGGGGGAATAAGGGGTTGGAGCGGTGCTGCAATGCAGATTAGGAATTGTGACTTCTTTGGTAATTCCGGAGGCAATTTTTCGGGAACGCTGCCTTCAGGTCTTGGGCAGATTGTGACAACTAATCCCAATGGGGATCCATGCGATCAGTACCAGAATATTTTCCTCAACCCACAGTTCATAGGTGGCGGGGATTATCATCTGAGCAACGCCAGTCCTTGTCTCGGCGCAGGAGATCCATCTGATGCACCTTCGACTGACATGGACGGGCATGCTCGTCCATGTCCGCCCGGAGCGCGTCCAGACATGGGTTCCTACGAAACACCAAATTGCACGTACGGTTGCCCGGATGGTTCGATTAGCGGGGTGGTGAGGAATGAGCAGAATAATCCGCTAAACGGAGCCGCTATCACGTTGCACCGTATTGATCAGTGGGCGCTGAATAGAACGGTTTATTCGGACGGCAGCGGCGCGTACTCGCTCACGAACGTCGCGGCGGGCACATACGAAATCTGGGTTTCGAAGACAGGGTACATTCAGATTACTCAGACAAATTGGACAATCGGTTGCAATGAGCCGCAGACGCTCTGGTTTACGATGCATCCGTTAGACTTCTCTATTAGTTCTGTTGATGTCTTTCAAACAGTGCTGTATTTCCAGCCGGAACCCTTGATTGCCAATAAGGCCACTGTGGTCATTGTCCCGATCAGCAACCCCAATCACATCAACGGATATGTGCGAGCGCGATTGACGATGAAGGATAACGGAGTTCCGGTGCCGGGATTCGAGCCAATGACCTCGTCGGTGTTTTGGGTGAAGCCGTCATACTCAGTTCAAGACGCCGAGAACTGGACTGATGCTCTCTACTTCACTATTATGCCGCCTCCGCGCGACCACATCACCTTTGAAGTTCAATTGCTTAGTGAGGATGGGACACCTCATTCCGCACCGATCCAGAGTGCCGAACACAGATTCGTTCGTTCACGCGACCTCACACTTAGGTTCATTCCGATTACCACCGCAGACCACAGAAACTGGTACCAAACTTTCTCTAACACGTATATGAATTCCACTTCTGATCGTCTTCGTGGCATGCTCCCATACAGCAACATTAACTTTAGCCTGTCCGGGACGCCAGTTGGGGTGCTATCTTCGTCCACTGATCCGCTTGTCCTAGGCGAGGTGCGTCTGAACATGATGGCATGGCTTGCGCTAAATGGAATTGTCAGCGCTGATGTGTTCTATGTTTGCATGATGCCCACCTGGTCAATTGATCCATCGAATCCGGGGTTAATCGGTCAGTCAGGTAGACTGTGCCTCCCCTTTGACGCCGGTCGGTTCCTGCCACTACGATACTGCGTATTTGTTGGAACTCAGGCTGACGCCGATAATCCCGTCAACGCATCAGTGGTCGCGCACGAACTTGGGCACTCGATCGCTGGCTTGAATCTCTGTGAGGAGTTATACCAACCGGGAGTTTGCGAACGCCCATCCCGCCCATGTGAACTCGATTTCTGGGGGCTCAACACGCACCCAATGTCCACGTGTACCCTTGACCGCATGAGTCTCAAATCGGGTTCCGGAAGTCACGACATCATGACCGATGGCGCCGCATGGGGATTCTGCAATACATGGGTGCGTTGGGATTCAACTTATAGGAAGTTCAAGGAACTTGCTTTAGGCTGGCTCCCGCCGCTTAAAGATAATATTCGCCTAGAAGACGCTGGCCCATACTGTGTCATCTCTGGCATTGTCGCACGTGATCACAGTGCTGCGCCTTTGTTTCAAGTGGAAAACTTCGCTGGTGAATACACGCCTGTTCTACTGGATTCAGGAGTGTTTCATGCTGACTGGTATGACGCGGAATGGAATACGCTTTTGCAGACTCTCTATTTTGATCCCGTGTTTGAGCGGCGGGAAGGATTGCTGGATTACGCCGATTTCTTCATTGTGACTTCGCGACCGGCGAATGCGCGGAATATGATTCTGTATGACGGCGACACGGAAGTCGGGAGGATCACGGGGACAGGAGCGGTGCCACAGGTTTCACTTGCCGCCCCAAACGGCGGCGAATCGCTCTTAGACAGCACTATTGTGAGATGGACGGCAAGCGATGCCGATCTTGACTCACTGCAGTTTGATGTGTTCGCTAATCGCGACGGCGGGAATTGGGAACCGCTGGCGATGGGAATACGAGATACGTTTTTGGTGTGGCATGTCAACTATTTTCCCGGAACCAACGCCGGGCGAGTGAAGGTGGTGGCCTCTGACGGCTGGAACAACAGTGCGGACTCGAGTGATGGGACGTTCACGGTGGCGATGCATAATCCGGTGGCGCACATCGAATCGCCACAGGATACGGCGACGATTCTCGCAAGTTCGTATGTCTCGCTTTCAGGGCAGGCGAGCGATTTGGAAGATGGGAATATTCCTTATGACAGCCTGTCCTGGAATGACGGGGCGAATCCGGTGGGAATTGGGAGTCTGATCCAAGTGGACAGTTTGGCTCCCGGATTGCACACGATCACGCTGATGGCGATTGACCGCGACGGAAATGCGGGGTATGCCTACGCGCACGTGAATGTGCTGGCGGACAACGATCGCGATGGGATGAGCGATGCATGGGAAGCGGCACATCACCTCGACACGACACGGAATGATGCGTATGCGGATTATGACCTCGATGGATTGACGAATGGGCAGGAATACAATCTCGGAACGTTCCCGGATAATACGGATACCGACAACGACGGGCATACCGACGGCGAGGAGGTCGCACGCGGCTCTGATCCGCTCGATGCCGCGTCCATTCCCACGACCGTGTCGCTCACGAATCCCACGGCTATCAGCTCTATCGGCACGCTGGGATTCAATGATCCGGTGATCTTCATCTGGAGTGCCTCGTCGGCGGATGATTCGCTGCGCCCGATTCGTTACGAGGTGCAAGTGGATGCCGATCCGAATTTCTCGAATCCGCTCGTGATCTTTGCAGACACATTGCTCAGCATAACCTCGCCGTGGCAACTCTCGGTGGGCTTGACTTACTCATGGAAAGTGAAAGCAACAGACCTCTACGGACACTGGGTGTGGAGCAACATAGCGACGTTTACGCGCGGGCACAATCCACAAGTTCCGGTACGGGTCACAGACTTGACGGCGCAGGTGGTAGGCGACACGCTGTGGCTGCATTGGAGTCCGGTGACCGTGGATACGAGCGGGAATCCGGTCACGGTGGGATTGTACATCATTTCGGCGGCCCCGGCGGTGGACGCGGAGTATCTGCCGATTGCCTACACGACGACGAATGCATGGACGGACACAGCGGCATTCAATCTTGAATGGCCGACGTGGTTCTACGTTGTCGAGGGGAGCACAGATCAAAATCCGCCGCAAATTTTTTCACGGCGCAACTGGCCGGGGATGGAACAAATGCGGCGTACGAGGGATTAGTTTCCCCCCTATGATCCCCCCACTGCGTAGGGGGAGATAAGAAAAAACAAGCCCCCCAGTCAGTGACTGGGGGGCTTGTTATCGGTGATCGGTGACAGGTGAGCTTACTTCATGCTGGCCAGATACCCTCTTGACTTTATCACTCTGAGTAACTATATTTAGTTACATTCAAGGAATGGACATGTCCCAACGGGAGAAACTTCTAAAAAGGCTGAGCGAGCGTCCGAAAGACTTCACATGGGATGAAGTGGAGTCGCTCTTAGGCTCGCTCGGTTACAAGAAGATCAAGACCGGACGAACGTCCGGCTCACGACGGCGGTTCGTCCACGAATCAATGGCGCCAATCATCCTCCACGAGCCGCATCCGCAGAACATCTTGAAGCAGTATCAGATCGAGTTGATCATCGAGGCATTAGAGAAGGAAGGAATCCTGTGAAAGCACCGCTTGAATACAAAGGATACAGCGGAACGGTCAATTACAGTTCCGAAGATAAAGTCTTCTGGGGTAAGCTCGACGGCATCCATGCAACCGTTTCTTACGAAGGGCATGATGCGAAATCGCTGGAGAAGTCCTTTCGTGATTCTGTAGATGACTACTTGAATCTCTGTCGCAAGGAAGGTATTGAGCCGGAGAAACCCTACCGCGGCACCTTTAACGTCCGGCTGACACAAGATCTTCACCGGAAACTGGCGGACTATGCGCGGTCGAAAGACATGAATCTAAACAGCGCAGTAAAGGCCGCCGTTGAGTCGTTCTTGCATGAGGGAAAGAGCCAAAAACGTCGCAAAAACCTCAGTGCGGGGGGTCGCCGAGCGGGATCGGTGGGTCCCGATCATCGCAAATAAACGGACAAGAGACTCCGCACAAACGCCCTTTCCAATTTTCTCATTTGGGTTAGCTTCATTTTATTTCCCCCATCTAACTTCCCCCACCCCCTATGATCCCCCAACCCCCTTAGTCCCCCTACTGAAGTAGGGGGAGATAAGAAACAAACAAGCCCCCCAGTCGGTGACTGGGGGGTAGTTGTTATCACTGGTTTGGTAACGGACGGTTACTTCATGCTGGCGAGCAGCTCGGCGGAGCGCTTGGGGTTGATCAGCTTGACCGGGCGTTCGCCGGCGGTCTTGGGATCGCAGCCGTCTATGATTAACTGGCGCACCTGCGCGGAGGTCAGCTTGGGATTCATCGCCCAGAGTTTCCCCGCAAGATTCACGACGTTCGGCGAGGACATCGAGGTGCCGCTGAGCTTCATCTGATCGCCGCCGGGGACGTAGCTCATGACTTCGAAGCCGTTCGCATACACGTCCACCTTGCCGAAGCTGGTGAAGCTGGTTTCTTCGCCGGCCTGATCCACCGCGCCCACGGTGAGCACGTTGGGCAGCTCGAAGGAACTCGGATAGAACTCCTCGAACTTCACGTCGTTATTCGAGTTTCCGGCGGAGGTGATGAACAAAATATCCGGCGCGTTCTTGATCGCGTCGAACAGGGCGACGCGGGTGATTTCAAAAATCTCGCGCGCCTTGGCCTTGCGCTCATCCGGCGTCTCGCCATAGTTGTTTCTTTCGAGCGCGTCTTCCACGCTGGCGAGGCTGTTGCCCCAGCTCATGTTGACCACGCGCACGCCGTTCTGCTTGAAGTACGCGACGGTCTCCTGCTCGGCCTTGGCTTCCTTGTTCGCCAGCTCGACGGTCGGCAGCTCGGGCATCACGTGATAATCGAACGTAATGCGCGCCGCGAGCACCCGCGCGAACGGATTGCCGTGCATGGCGATGCCGGCTACGTGCGTGCCGTGGCAGTAGTTGCCGTACTTGCCGACATTCTCCCAAAAGTCCTTCATCGAATCCTGCGGCAAGGTGGAGATGATCTTCTTGAAGTCCGCGGCTTCCAGGCTTTCCACGCCAGAGCCGACGTCTTCCAGCCCCTTCATCAGGCGCTGCAAACGCGGGCGATCCTTGGACACATCGCCAATCGGGAAGAGCAGCGGAACGTCCTTGTCGGAGTGCAGCGTCCAGGCGATGCCGTGCACGTCGTCCACGAAGCCGTTGTTGTCGTCGTCCTTGCCGTTGGCGGGGACCTCTTTCGTATTGGCCCATAACTGGTCTTTGAAAATATCCGTGTCCACGCCGGAATCCCAGACCGCGAGTACGACCAGACTCTTTTTGTCTTCTTTGGCGAAGGTGACTTCGCGACCCGCCCAAATGTTGGGCTTGACCACATCATGCGCGGACAGGTATTCGGTGTACACGGCGGCGGCTTCTTCCTTGAGCGGAATGAACGTGCGAACGGACCACGCCTGACTCAACAGGCCGGTGGCGATGTCCTTACTCATCTCGCCCTCGCTCTTGTCAAGCACGGGCTGCACGGCGGACTCGATCATGCCGAACATCATCGGCTGGGAGACGATTTCCGCGTTGCCCTTGTTCTGCTTGATGATCGCTTCGCAGTCTTTGTAATCCAGACCGTCGAGCAGCTTTTTCAACTCGGCACGAAACACCGGTTTGATGTCGCCGCCCTGCTTCTTGGCGGCGATATACGCCTGCGCGAACATGCCGGTCGTGGCCTTGATCGAAGTCTTGTCTTCCAGTTCCTTGCGTTTTTGCAGGTAGCTGAGATAGAGGTCGTAGTTCCCTTCGAGCAGCGCGATCGTGCTCAGGTTGGCGTAGAAATCCTTGAGCGTGGTCTTGTCGGCGATCTCGTACTTGTTCAGATCGTCTTCGAGGTCTTTTTTCACTTCGCCGGCGAGCTTCATCAGCGCGGCGTCGTTCTGAATCACTTCCGTCGCCTTCATGTTCACCTTGTAGGTGTGACGCGGCAGATCGTCGAGTTTTTCGATCTTGATCTTGCCCTCGGCGAACGCGGAACCCATCCACGTCAGTAGCGCCAATGCCAGCAGTCCAGCCAAACATTTCTTCATTCCGTGCTCCGATTTCCTATATTGAATGAACCATTGTCCGCGACAATTTTCTTAAAATAGCAATTTCTCCTCAGATTGTCAACTCGGTTGATAATGCAAGTCTAATAAGCACAAATCTTTAATCTTCAGATGTACCTGTGAGTTGAAACTGGCGTCCATTCCTTGTATATTGCAGTCCTTCAATTTCCTCTTCCGTTTTACCAAACACCTTTCCAGAGACATACCATGGCAGATCCCCGTTACGGTGAGCTCGCGCGCGTGCTGGTGCACCATTCTATCAGCTTGAAGCCGGGCGAAAAGGTGCTGATTGAAGCGATTGACGTTCCTCACGATTTTACCGCCGCGCTGGTGCAGGAAGTTTGCGACGCGGGCGGCCTTCCGGTCGTGGAGCTGAAGCAGCAGTACGTGCTGCGCAAGTTGTACATGAATGCGACGCCGGAGCGCATGCATCTGATTGCGGATTGCGAGTTGTATCGCATGAAGCAGATGAACGCGTACATCGGCGTGCGCGGCATTTTCAATTCCAAGGAACTCTCCGACGTGCCCGCCGAGAAGATGTCGCTCTACGAGACGCTCTGGTTCACGCCGGTGCATCACGGCCAGCGCGTGCCCTCGACAAAGTGGGTGGTGCTGCGCTTCCCGTCGCCGCAGATGGCGCAAATGGCGAAGATGTCGCTGGAAGCGTTCGAGAATTTCTACTACGACGTGTGCACCAAAGTGGACTGGAAGAAGGCCGAAGAGGCGATGAAGCCGGCCGTCGAGTTCATGAAGCAGACCGACCGCGTACATATCAAAGGCCCCGGCGAAACCGATCTGAAATTTTCGATCAAAGGGATTAACGTGCAGCCGTGCGGCGGACATTACAACATTCCCGATCTGGAGGTTTTCACCGCGCCGGTCAAGGACTCGGTGGAGGGCGTGATTCACTACAACGCGCCGTCCTCGTATCGCGGGTTCACCTTTGAGAATGTCCGCCTGCGGTTCGAGAAGGGCAAGGTTGTGGAGGCGACGGCGAACGATACGCCGCGGATCAACAAGATTTTCGATACGGATGAGGGCGCGCGCTACGTCGGCGAATTCGCGCTGGGGTTCCACCCGTACATCATGGAGGCGATGGATGACATTCTGTTTGACGAGAAAATCTGCGGATCGTTGCACTTCACGCCCGGCGCCTCGTATGAGAAGGAGGCGGACAACACGAACCGCTCAGCGATTCACTGGGACCTGGTGCTGATTCAGCGCCCGGAGAAGGGTGGGGGGGAGATCTGGTTCGACGACAAGCTGATCCGCAAGGACGGCACGTTTGTGCATCCGGCGTTCACGGCGATGAATCCGGAAAACTTGCGCATGAAATAGGGCTTTGAGCGACGAAATGGGAACGCCCCGGTGATGAGCCGGGGCGTTTTGTTTTGCGGAAGAAAGTGAAAGCTATTTCAGCAGGACGATTTTCACGGGCGGGACGGTGGACTTCGCCAGCGTGACGAAGTAGACGCCCGATGCCAGACCTTCTCCGGACAGCGTAACGTGTTGAGTGCCGGGATGAAGTTTGGCGGTGAAGGAGCGGGCCAGCCGCCCGGTGACATCGTACAAGCGGATCTCCTGCGGCATGGAAACCGCGCTCGCGATCTCCAGCCTGATCTCGGAGTTGAAGGGATTCGGATAGGCTGCCTCGATGCGAATCTCACGAGGGATAGATCCCGTCGGCGGCTCCACACTCAGCGGGTCGAAGATCACGGTGTAGTTGCCGCTTGGCCGCATTGCCAAGGTGAGCGTGTCGTTGGCATAGACAAAGGGGAAGTTTGTGCCGTTACGCCGCACCTGAAGTACGGCGGTCGGCAAGCCGGTGAAGCGGACGGTCACGAGCGGAATTGCAAGGGAGTCGCGATTGATCCAATGCCCGGTCAACGAATCGTAATCCCACCACGGAAGGGCGAATTCGATGTCGATCGCGGCAATGTTGCGGATGAGATTGATATTCAGCTGTCGTGCGGCCCAGTCGTAATTCGCGCCGTAACGTCCGAAAACATGATTCGTGTCTGCCAGCGTGACTCGCGTCCAATAGTATTCATCGCTTTCGTCGGCGTTGATGGAAAGTTCGTGGGGAAAGCGATTCACGGAGAATCCGGACAGCCAGTTGAGCGTGCTGTCCGTGCGCAAGTTGGGCCAGCCATGTGTGGCTAAGCCCGAACAGGCGACGAAGGTCGTTTCGGCGTTGTCGGCTTGTCTCAGAGTGTCCCATCGTTGAGCGGGATGTCCATAAGCAAACCACTCCGCTGACCAGCTCGAGTCGGTAGTTCCCCAGCGGGCATAGCACGGAAGATGAAGGCTGTTAAAGTGCATCGACTGAGAGGTGTCTTCCAAGTGAACGGCGCTGGTGCGATGATACTCGAAATCCACGGCTGCGCTGGTATCGGGAATGCCGCCGAAGGCCTCAATCATGGCATTGTTGATGTGGCCGGAATCAATATACTGGTGCTGGCGCAATTCACAATCCAGAATGGGAGAACCTCCGGCAGCAGCCGCGAGGGGATAACTCAATATGCCGCAGTGGTTGTTGTGCCAGATGAATCCCGCCGCGGCGCCCATGGAACTCCCGACCATATATACGGAATCGCGGCTGAACGGGTAGTTGTCCATGATCCAGTCCAGCATTGTACGGCAATGATTCTGGGCGATGCGGCCATTATAGTGATGAGTGTTGGGGCCGCCGGTATGACATGCGCCAATCCAGTGCCGCGCATTGAGCGAATCCGCCCAGCCGTCGGCTCCCAGCAGCTCGTGCCGGTCGCCTCCATAGCCATGCCACCATGAGAGTATAGCCGGTGGATTCGCCGGATCATATCCTTCCGGAATCTGAACCCAGAAGTAGTTCGTGTCACCTTCAGAGATCACAACGGAGGTGTCAATCCGTACCGGTTGGGCGGGCAGCATAGTGGTGAACCCGGCCAGCAGAAAGAGCAAAAAGAGCACGACGTGCATGCGAGATCTCCTTCTTGATTGAGATGCTTATGGGCTTAGAAACGATAGCCGACCTCGGCAAACCCGCGGTTGGCGTCGAGGCCGTCGCCGCGGTAGATTTCGCCGTACAGCGAGCCGTAGATATGACGCGTGAGATTCCAATCGGCGTTCAGGCGAATCCATTGATTGCTCAGGTCAGTGCCGGACTGAGTAATTGTATAGTCGTTGCGGCCGACCTCGAAAGTCAGACGAACTTGAGAAACAATATTGCGGGAAAGTGTGAGGGTGGGCTGGAACCCTTTGCTGTAGCTGCTCTCGAAGATCGCGACTCGCACATCGGACTGCAAGCCGGGGGCCATCAGGCTATAGCTGCCGACGCCGCCGGATGCGCTGCGGGTCTCGGTACCCTCGTTCTGCTTGGTGCGAATGCCGGCGTCCGCCGACGCGTAGAGCTTGGTCGAGAATTTCACATTCGTTCCCAATCTCCAGCCCTGCCGCAAAGCGTCGTCAAATAAGCTATCGGGAGTGTTGCGGGTTTCGTAGGTACGGTAGTTTGTGCGGTTGTCGTAGCTCAGCGTTGTCGAAAGCCACGTGAGCGGCGAGTAGCGCGCGTTAAGGAGAATGTTGGTCAGCTCGAGCGTGGAGCCTTCCGCGTCCCGGCGCCAGCCGCGGTTGATGTTCATCTCCGCGCTCTGGTACATGTACAGCTTCTGCATCGCATACGAGACTTGCTCGTAGAGGAACTCGCGGCTGATCTGCCCGGTGAAGTAATTTCCGGCCAGCGCCAGCGTGCCGCTCAGCTGCGTCGTGGCGTAGCTGCCGCGCTCATAGGCGGCAAACACGCCGCCCTTCGTGGCGTCGCCGTTGACGTCGTAGGTACGCAGGTCCGGCTGCGCTCCACCGAACATGCCGACGGACCAGCTTCCGTTCATGCGGTAATCAAGCATGGCGCCGTCGAGATAGCCGATGCCGCTCATGCGGTTCGACAGCAATCGCCCGGCGCTGTAGTGCAATCGCGTTTCGGGGTTATTGTAGTACAGACCAAACTCATACACGCGGTGCGTCCAGTCTTCATCGGGGCCGTGCGCACGATCGGTTTTGCGGCTTCGCGTTCTGATGCTCAACGTGTGTTGCGAGCCGAGCAGATTATTCACCTGCATGCGCAGGGCGAAGGCCGGTTCAACGTAATCGTTGCCGCTGAGACTGCGATCATCCTGTGATAGCGCCTGTACGCTGGCGCGGCCCGTGACGCGGTTGCTTTTCACGCGCGCGGATTTTTTCGGCTGCGGAACGGGCGGGGGCACCACCGGAGAAGGCGACGTCGTTCCTGAGTCCGGTTTGATTTCTTTCACCGGCGGCGTGATCTGCATGACCACGCGGTCGCCGACCTGCGGTGTGGTTGTGCTCTCGATGAACTTACAGGACGCCGAATTCTCCGCGAGAAATTCCACTTCCACCCGCGCGATGACGGAGTCACCGTGGAAGACTTCGCCCTGATCGCCCTTCTGGAGACCCTGCGCAGCGCCAGCATCGAGGTAAACGGACGAGGCGGCGACGTACTTCACGGCGGTTTCGAACGGCATGCCGAAACCAAGGCCCGAGAACAGCGCCAGAAAAACGATTACAAGTGCTGAGCGTTTCATATGAAGTCTCTCCATGTGCGCTATTTCTGATTTGAACGCGGTATCGGGTGACGGAGGCCGCCACCGCCACCCGTGGGGTGGCAATTGTAGCAGGCGCTACTCTGGTAGACATATCCCTGCACGTCGGAGTGTTCCTCATCCATGTCATTCTGGTGATGACACGTGATGCAAGTGAACTCGCCGAAATTATTCGGGTTCGAATGGCAATCGGCGCAGGTATTCCACTCGCCCTCATGGCGCCCGGAGTAGATTGGGAACCACTGCTGATCGTGATTGAACTGCGCCGGAGTCCAACCGGAGGTGCTGTGACAGTCCTGACAGGTTGTGGGGAAGCCCGCAGCCTGATGGTTTGGATTATTTGAACCGTTGTAATCTGCCTGATGGCAGAACGCGCATGCGGTGGGCGTATTCTGGTACTGGCCGTTGACGTGGCAGGCGACACAACTCACGCTGACATGCGCGCCCGTCAAGGGAAACTGCGTCTGGCTGTGATCGAAGGTGGCCGGCGACCACGCCGCGGTCGTATGGCACTCGGCGCACGCATGACTAAACTGATTCGACACGTGATTCGGATCCGCCACACCGTCGTAATCCTGCTGGTGGCAGGCATAGCAGTCGGTCGGCGTATTCTGATATTGACCGTTGACATGACACGATGCGCAATTGGCGTTAATATGCGCTCCGGTGAGCGGGAACTGCGTTTGATTGTGATCGAAGGTCGAAGGCGTCCAAGCCGCCGTCGTGTGACACTGCGCGCAATCGTGGCTGAACTGATTGCTGACGTGATTGGGATTCGTGGCGCCCTCGTAATGCGTTTGATGGCACGACCAGCAATCCGTCGGCGTGTTATTGAACTGTCCATTGATATGACACTGCGCGCAGTTGAGACTCACATGCGCCCCAGTCAGCGGAAAGTCAGTTCCGCCATGATCAAAGCTCGCCGGCGACCAGGCGATGTCCGTATGGCATTGAGCGCAAGCATGATCAAGATTCCCCGCCACATGATTGGGGTCCTGCGCGCCTTCGAAGTCGGTCTGGTGACAAGCCCAGCAGTCCGTAGGAGTGTTCGCATACTGCCCGTTCACGTGGCAGGCCTGACACGTGGCGGCGATGTGCGCGCCGGTCAGCGGAAAGGCTGTCTGATCATGACTAAAGGTCGAGGGCTGCCAAGCGGACGTGGTGTGGCATTCTGCACAGCTCTGGCTGAATTGTGCAGCGGCGTGCTCCGGTTCCGTTGCGTTCTGATAATCCTGTTGGTGACAGGAGTAACAGGCTGTCGGGATTCCGGTGTATTGCCCGCCGACGTGGCACTCGGCGCAGGATACTGCAACATGCGCACCAGTCAGCGGGAAAGCAGATTGTGAATGATCGAACGAAGCGGGGGCCCAGCCGTCCGTGCTATGACAGCTTGAGCAATTGTGATCGTAGTTGCCGGCCACGTGATTCGGATTCGTCGTGCCGGTGTAATGGGCTTCATGGCAATCGTAGCACGCGCTCGAGGCGCCGGTGTACTGCCCGTTGGCGTGGCACTGAGCGCAATCTACCGTGGCGTGCGCGCCGGTCAGCGGAAACCCGGACAAGTTGTGATCGAACGACGCCGGCTGCCAGCCATCAATCGTGTGACATCCGGCGCAGTCATGACTGAACTGATTGTTGACGTGCTCGGGATTCGACGCGCCGGTATAGCTGGCTTCATGGCAATCGTAGCACACACTGGACGTGTTGACGTAGCCACTCGTGTGACAAGCGGCGCACGTTGGCGACGCATGACCGGCGATCAGCGGGAAGGAAGCCGCGTGCGTGAATTTCGCATCGGTCCAGCTTGCCGCGACGATGTTGTGGCAGTCCTCACACTTTATCGAGAAGCCAGCCGCCGCATGCGCGGGACTCGTTGTCTGCTGATAGGTGGCCATATGACAGCCCTGGCAATTCACCGGGACGTTAACGTATTGTCCGTTCGCATGGCACTGCTGGCAATCGAGCGATGCGTGCACGCCGACGAGCGGGAAGCGCATCTGCTGGTGCCGCGCGAGCATTTGCTCTTGATTATTCCAGGTCTGCTGCGTGTGGCACTCCTCGCATGAATTCTGCGCAAACTGTCCGCGATGAACGTCCAAGTGGCAGTCCTTGCAAGCGGTCCCCGCTTCAACGAACACGGGATTCGCGTGGCAGGCAATGCAGGCGACAGAGACATGCCGGTCCATCAACGGAAACTTCGTTCGCTGATGATCGAACTGCATATCAGGCCGCATCTGCGTCCAGCCCTCCGTCGTATGACAGGAGTTGCAGGTGACGGTCAGCGGACCATGCGGATTCTCCACGTCAGCCCAGGCGACAGTTGTGATCAGCAGGGCGAGCGGGGCGAAAAGGAGAAAGCAGATCTTAGCGAGGTTCATGTTGCGCCTCTGTATGGCGGCTTGTTTGCGTTCTCGAGGGTGCGGGGGGACGCGTACTTAGTTCGTATTCTTCACTTGATGGGTGCCGTGGCAGTCCGCGCACTCCATTTTCAGCGGGCGATAGACGATGAATTGCACATTGTCGGCGCCCACGCTCGGCTTATGGCACGCGGCGCAAGCGACTTTGGCGTGCGCGCCGTCGAGCTTGTAGCGGGAGTCGGTGTTATGAACAAACTTCGGTTCTTTCCATCCCAGCGGGGAGTGGCAGCGCTGACAGTCCGTGGAGGTCTCGTTCAACTCGGAACGCACGAACTGGCCTTGATGCAGATCCTTGTGGCACGTATTGCACTCGACCGCGATAGGCTTCATCCACGTCACCTTCTCATCGGTGCCGATCTTCTTGACCGTGTGGCAGGAGAGGCAGGGAGCTTCGCGGTGCTTGCCCTCGAGCACGAACCGGCTGAGCTTGTGGTCGAAGGTGGTGCGGTGCCACGTTTCAGTTGTGTGACAATACTCACAGCCGCTCTGCGCGGTCCATTTATCAAGCTGTCCCTGATGCGGATCTTTGTGGCAGCCCTTGCACGTCAGGTCAGCGAAATCATACTTGGCATGCGGTTTCGCATTACCGTTGGCGATCGGCGTATGGCAAACGAAACAGGGCACGGCGAGATGACTGCCGGTCAGCGGATAGCGGCACTGCTGATGGTTCTCCAGCGTAAACTTCGCGCCGACAAACCCATCCACCGCGTGGCAGCTCTCACACTTGCCTTTATCCTGCCGATCGGCAAACTGTTTATGATGCGCGTCCTTGTGGCAGTCGCTGCAGAGCGCGAACGCGAGCGGCTCGGTCATCTTGCCGGTGGCGTGGCACTTTGCGCAACCCACAGAGACGTGCTTGCCGAGGAGCGGATAGTCGGTCTTCTTATGATCGAAGAGCTTGCCGACGATTTGCTGAAAGCTCGCCGTCGTGTGGCAGTCCTGACAGTTCGGTCCGAACCTATTCTTATGCGGGTCCGTGTGGCAGGGCGTGCAATTGGAGAAGTTCAGACCGACATATCGGGCGGCAAAGCCCACGTTCTCTTTTTTGGCAATCCGGCTCGCATCGGGTACCGCCACCGTTTCCAGCAGGTGACACTTGGCGCAATCTGCCTGCTGATGCTTGCCCGTAAGCGGATACTTCGTCCTATCGTGCGAAAACTTTTCGGCCGGCTTCCAGGCGTTGAAACTGTGGCAGCTCGCGCAGTCGTTGCTCATCTGCTCGCCGTGCTCGGCCGCATGGCAACTCAGACAGGCGGCGCTCAGACCGAGATAGCTTGTAAGCGCATTGATGCTCTTGTCCGAGCGAACTGCGTCCGACGTGAACTCAGGTTTGTGGCAATTCCGACAGCCGGTCTTGGCATGCGCGCCGGTGAGCGGGTAGCCGGTCAAGCTGTGGTCAAACTGATCCTTGCCTTGCGTCCAGTGCACCAATTCAAACTCGCGGCCGTTGTGGTCGGAGTGGCAGTGCCCGCAGGTGCCGGCCTTGACTTCGGATGAGTTGTGGTATCCGGCTCCGGCTTCGATGCGAGATTTAAGAACCGTGTGGCACGTCAGACACTTGGCGCTCGACAGCTCTTTGCCGAGTTCGTGGCACAAAGTGCAGTTCGACAGCCCTTCGAGCTTTTCGTGAGACTGGGAGAGCTTGCCGGGCGAGATCTGCGCCCACGCGGAGCAAACAAAAGCGAAAAGCAAAAAGCAAGAAAGCAGACAGAGCAGCCGCTTCATGAAGAAATTGCTAATTCAGTTTCGTGAGCGATTGCTTCGCAAACAGAGCGAGCGTGTCCTGCGGGTGCGCGGCGATCAGTTTTTCCCAATGCATCTTTGCCAGACCCGGCTGCCCCGTATTGGCTTCAATCGCGCCCATGTTGTATAAGGCGCCGGCGTGATCCGGCTGCCGGTCCAGAATCCATTGAAGCTCCGCTTTCGCCTCGACCGGCTTGTTCATCGCATAAAGCGATTTCGCCACGTCGAGACGCACTTCCCAGCCGGTCGAGGAGGTGTCGAGCTTCAGGAACTCGCGATAGTATTGAAGGGCTTTCACATGCTCACCCTCCTCGGCGTAGAGATTGCCCAGTTGCAGCGCGATCGGGGCATGATTCGGATGCTCCTTCCACATCTGCTCCATCATCGTGATCTCGGTGTGCGGGTCTTTGTCGTCCATCTGGTCCAGCGCCTGCGGAACAGACGTCTTGCTGCCGCCCATGTACAGTGAGGCAATCACGGCAATGACCACGGCCACTCCCGCGACGAAGCCCCACGCCCGCGCATTGGATCGTTGCGCCATTAACGCTCTCCGAACTTACGTGAAAACACAATACCGATCTTTTTCAGAAACTCGGTCGGCAATTCGCCGCCGATCAATACAAACACCTGATCATTGAGCAGCACGACTTCATGTCCGCTCTGCTCAAGATAGACCTTGTCCGGCTCGATCCGCGTGACGGTGGAATTGAAGAGCGGATTCACGATGCCTTTGTTGATGGCCTTTTCGATGCGCGTGCTGTTGCCCTCCTTGATGCGGAACAAGCCTTCGCCGCGATAGGAGAGATGGACGGTTGTGCCCGGCTGTTCGGCGAGCGCGAGGCTGGCCTCGACCGCGCTGTCACCGCCGCCCACGACGAGGATCTTCAAGTCATGGAATTTTTCCGGCTCGAGAATGCGGTACGCCACCTTGTCGGACTTCTCGCCGGGGGCATTCAACTTGCGCGGAGTGCCGCGGCGACCGATGGCCAGCAGGACGCGCTTCGCGTCGTACTGGCTCTGAGTGGTCACCACATGGAAGTGGTCGTCCAGGCGGGTCACTTCGGTCACGCGCTGATTGGAATCCACGACCAATCCGGTGCGGTTCATCACATCGTTGAAGATCTCCAACAGCGATTCCTTTTCGATCTCGCGGGCGTTCACCGAGCCATAGAGGGGCAATTCCATCGGCGCCGTCATCACCAGCTTGCGGCGCGGATAGGTAAGCACGGTGCCGCCAAGATCCTCCTGATCCACGATCACGAATCGCAGTCCATCCTTCTTGGCCTGCAAAGCGGCGGCGATTCCCGCCGGACCCGCGCCGACGATCACGAGATCCAACGGTTCTTTCCTGGACTCGGAAGCGAGGCTCTTGGCTATGTTTTGCACGGCCTGCTTGCCTTGGGTCACGGCGTTGCGGATCAAACCCATCCCACCCAGTTCGCCCGCGATATACACGCCGGGGACATTGGTTTCGTAGGTCCCTGTCACGTGCGGGATGTCCACGCCGCGCTTTTCCGTGCCAAAGACGAGCGTGATTGCGTCCACCGGGCACGCAGCCTGGCACAGGCCGTGACCGATGCAGCGCGAGGGATTGATCAGTGTGCCTTTGCCGTCTATGAGCGCGAGCACGTCCACTTCGGGGCACGCCTCGACGCACGCGCCCGACCCCATGCATTTACTCGGGTCAATATAGGGATGCAGCGAGACCGGTTGATCCAGTCCGCGCTCGATCGCTTTCTTCAGGATTCCCGCGGCGCGGCGGCTCTTCTTCCGCTCTTTGACGACATAGTAGACGGGGACGCCCAGCGTGAACAGCACCACGACAGCGTAGATCAGGACTTCAAGCACGCGCTGTCACCTGACCATTACCAACTTTCCGCTCTTCACCTGCTCCCCGGCCTGCACGCGCATGACGTACACTCCGGACGGCAGCCCGGCGCCGTCGAACGTCTTTCGATACTCTCCCGCTTCCAGCACGCCCCACTCTTGCCCGTCCACCCTCCGCCCCAGCAGATCAAAAACCTGAAACGAGACTCGCTCGCGATGCGACAGCGAAAGCGAAATGGTCGTAGTGGGGTTGAACGGATTGGGATACACGGACATCGAGTAATAGTCAGGGACAGCTGGTGTCGGTCCGCTCGATGAAAGACCAACAGGAAGGCGAAGACCAATCAAAAAGACATCACCTGAGCCGCTATACCACGGATCAAATGCATCAGCTGTAGTCGGGAAATCCAAGGACCATGTCATTCCAGTTAACCAGTATGTGCTGTCGTTCTCTGAAGACATCTTTATCCAGTCCTCCTCGCCGCCCCCGCCAATGTACGTGCCGTACAAGACCTCTGTCAGATTTGCCGATACCTGGACAAGAAAGCCATCCATTCCGTCAGGATTTGATGGGTTATTGTTAAACACGGTGTCAAACGCTCCGGGAGTCACGGGAAAGTCATTGCTGTAGGTAAGGCCGCCCAGAATTACGACTCCGTTGAGAAGGACATGCATGCCACCTATGAATTCACTCTCTTCATTTCCACCGATGTAAGTAGAGCGAAGCAAGCCGCTGTCTATGTTCACGATGGAGATGAATCCGTCACCAAAATTATCGATTGGATTGAGAGTGTCGATCACTCCGGGAGTCGTTGGAAAATCTTCGGAACCGGTATAGCCGGTCAACACAACATTCGACTGACTTAGCTCCAAATACCCAACTCTTTCTGTTCCGGACCCGCCAATGTATGACCCATAGAGAACAGCCGGCGGCTCGAGATCCACATGCGTAAAATAGCCGTCCCAAGCACCATTCAATTCCACTTGCACCGCTGTTTCTGTAATCGGAAAGTCAGCGCTTTCCGTTCCTCCCCATAACCATACTCGGTGATCGTTCTCCCAGTAGAATCCACTAAGGCCATCTTGTTCCGTTCCTCCATAATACGAACTGTACTGGATCTGGCCGGAGAATGGGTCGAGTGTCATGAAGAAAATGTCACCATGCCCGAGGGGTTGAGAGTACATTGCGTCAGAAGTTACCGGGAAATCCGTACTGCTTGTTACCCCGCCAACGTGTATGATCCCCGATGTACCCCATTGGGCGCAATAGGCTGGATCCGATGCATTTCCCCCAATGTAACTACTAAGAAGGGCTGCATCCCCGGCAGACGCGAGCACGACAATAAAGCCCTCTTGCCCTTGGAATACAGTATCAGGAGCATTGGACGTCAGCGGTAAGCCTGGAGCAGATACGGATCCAACAACGGCTATCTCATCTTCTTGGCTGGTCGAGACATCAAAAGCGTGTGATCCCCACGGCGCGCCAATATAGGTCGAGAATATCAGCGAATCGCCATCCGGAGAAAATTTCGTGACAAATATGTCCATAACTCCGGCTTGCTGTTCTCGGTATGCTCCGGGTGTAATAGGAAATTGTTCGCCGTAGGTCTCTCCGACAATGATTTTGTGCCCTGAACCGTCAATCGTTAAAGCATCCGAATAATCTGGTTCTGTCCCTCCCAAATAACTACCATAAAGCAAGGGATCAATTAGTAATTGCTCCTGCCGATCATAAGCAAGCACGGCAAGAGCATAAGACGACGTGGATACGATTTGATACCGGGTTTCCACATTCCTTTGCACTCGTCCATCCTTCTGATAGGCAAAAGGCGCCTTCTCCTTCACCATCCCCAGCGACGTCTGTAAGAGCAGACTGCCGTCTGCATCTACCGATAACGGTGCATCCAACCCTTCGTATTCGATTTGAATTTGAGAGGGATCGGCAAACGGAGCAACATGATAGACCGTTTCCACGCCTTCCGGCTGCGCGAGCAGTTCCACATCAATCCCCGGCCAGACCTCGCGCAGGATCACTTTCTGATAGTGCCCCACATGCCCCCGCCAATGGCAGGAGTCCCGGCCCAGGAAGTAGTTGCTGTAGCTGGCGAGCTTCTCCTCGCCCACGATCTCCGGCGACGCATTGCCGTTCACGAAGTTCATTTTCAGGACGTGGCCGCGAACAGGCTCGGGACGGGCGATGCAATCGGCCCCTACGGGCGTTGAGGTGATCGGTGGCGGAATGGGCGGGTTGCGAAGACTTAACCCGCCCCTACAACCCGCCGTGTCATACTCGCGGATGTCAATCGTCAGGCCGGAGGAGGTGACGTAATAGGTAGTATTGCCGATACTTGTCTTAAACAAAAAGGGCGCATCCGACTGGCCCTCGTTGGCCACAAAGTATGGCGGAGCGGCGATTGCCGGAGGAATCGAAAAGAGCAACAGTAGGACGAGCATGCGTTGATTCACCCGACTACCTTTGCTAACAGTTTCTTGTTAGAAGACCCAGCGATTTCCGAACAGCACGGTGACAACAACGTGGACCACCATGATCACGAGCATCACGAGGGCAAACGGCTTGTGAAACACGTGCCAGTGATGCAGGAGTTTCTGCGCCTGACTGAGAAAGGCCATGCGGCGGCGCAGTTTCGCGCGCTCTTTGGCGAGCTTGACAAGAATGTGAATGTCCATGCTGCTTACGGTGCCCGCCGCGCGCAGCTTCCTGCGCACAGAGCGCAGTTTCCCGCGCAGCTTTAAGTCGTCGCCAATCCAGCGGCCGATACTCGCCAGTCCCTCCTTGCTGCTGGCGCGCTCGGGGCTGGTGACATTCTGGATTTCCGCCAACGTGCGTTCGTCCATGCCATGGATTTCTGCAAGCTGCAATTGCAGATCGCGATCCATGTCGGCCAGGTCTCTTGCGCTCAACTCGTGGCCGCTCAAACTGCGCGGGATCTGCAAGTAGATATAGCGCCCGATCACTCCCGACAACACAACCGCTACCATGGACCAGAACGAAATCGAGACAATGCCGCCGAACTTGAAAGCGGTGTGAAAGAGCACCAGCGTCGGCCCGGTCACACCCAGCCAAATGTGATAATTCAACCAGTAGCGGATATTCCCTGCTTTTTGCATAAAACGCGTCCGCTTGCGCAACGAGTAGAGCAGGAGGACCACCATCATCAGGCTGCCGAAGATGCCGATCCCGTGCCCGACCAATCCGCTGGGGCCAAAGCTGTCGTGGAGCGCGTGATGCGGACGTTCGGTCAAGGGCAGGTGATAGTAACTCCAGCCTTCGAGCACGAGATAGAGCACGGCGACAATGGTCAGCGCGTAAAGAGCGTAAAGGCTGAGCCGGTGCCAGAGGGGAAGGCGTGTCCGGTGTTCTACCAACGAAGCCGGGCGGGAAGCCGTCGGGGCCTCGAGAAAGGTCATGGATTAGAGGTGAAGCAGGTCATGTAAGCCGGGTTATCCCATAACTTAATACAACTCTCCGTGCATGTCAAGAGTAGATTACCGAGTATCATAACATGATCAGAACTCGCTGATTATGGCTAATAGGCGGCAATAGGCGCTATTTCTTAACAATCGCAAGAATAGGGCCTGAATCTCATGCCCAAATCTACTATTTCAATCTATTTCGGCGCAAGATGCCCGGCTGTCGGTGCCGGGGTTTGAGAGCAGGATAGCTCGATGCGGAAGGGCTCGCGCCGTCCCGGCGAGGAAAGTCAGCCTCATCCCCCGCAGCGCCGACAAATAACCTGAACAAAATCAGGCTCTCTTGCTGAGAGCCTGAGGTGTTCTTGGGGGCAGTATGCTATTTCCTGTCAGCGCAGCAGAATCATCTTTCTCGTGGCGATGAAGTGGCCGGCCTTGATTTGATAGAGATACACACCCGAGGCGGAGCGGGTGGCGTCCCATGTTACCTGATGTCTGCCCGCTGAACGAGGCTCCTCCAGCAACGTGGCGACCCGCTGGCCAAGCGTGTTGTAAACTGACAGTTCTACTGTTGCGCTGATGGGGAGGTCAAAGGAAATCTCTGTCGTCGGATTGAAGGGGTTAGGGTAGTTCTGATAGAGCGCGAATTCAGTTGGCACTTCAGGGGGCGCGTCTTTGGCCGGGGTGCCTTCGATGACGAGCGTGACCGGGATGATTGCGACGGTGTCCAGAACGGAGTTGGAGACTTTCAGCCGCGCGTGATAGGCCGCCGGGACTAATCCCTCGGTATCGAAATTCACAGAGACCAGTCGCTGTTCACCGCCGGGCACACTGAACGCTTGCGGAGACACGCTTATCCAAGCGATCTCGCTGTCCAGCAGATAGACCCGGAAGTAGTCGCTGGCGTTGTTCTGCATGATGGCCGCAAACACGGTGGCGCCATTCCACGCATGGGTGATGGCGCAGCCTCCGGCGTGCTCCGCCGGGAGTCCCGGCACGTCGGCTACCGTTTCCCGCACACCGGTAATCGGATTCATGCGGGTGAGGCGGGCCTCCGGCCCGTTGCCGTCGGCGCTGAACACATAGAGCCGGAAGCCCTGTGGATCGCTGCCATACCATGCCAATCCGGTGACCATCAGCGGTGCGGTCTGATTGTCAAGCTGATGTACGATCTGTCCGGCGCGATTGATTTCATAAATGTCCGTGAAATAGGCCGCGATCCAGAAGTGATCGCGCTCCGGGTCGTAGGCTATCGCTGTCGCCGGATTCAACGGACTCGGAATCACACGCTGGACGTTTCCCGTCGTGTCCACGCCGACGATGGCGGCGGAATCGGAGCCGTAGAGATAATCTCCGTCGGTCGCGAGATCAAACCAGCCGTCCTCCGAGTTGCCGGGCTGCGGCAACGATTCGATTAGCTCACCGTTCGCTCCGAAGCGGTACAGATTGTTGCCGCCATGCGGTCCGAATCCGCCGCTCAGCCACCAATCGCCGAAGAAATACTCGCAGCCGAGAATCTGCGCGTCCTGCGCCACGTCACCGGCTGGCACACTCAGCAAGGAGTCCCAAAGGTTGTGAGAGGTGGTGTCCGCCATTTCTACGGACAGGATGCAGTCCAGCGGCCCGTTGCCCGCATTGGAAACAGCGAACGATGTTTGCGGCGGATTTGCCGGCAGCGTTACTGCAATCGTATCCACACTCAGCGCCAGTTCAGGATGCAGCAAAGCTGGGTTGATGATCACTGTGGAATCCTGCCACACTTCCAAATCGGGCACGGAGAAATCGTTATAGCGGGCCAAGTGCGCTTTGAAGACATAGCGGCTCACGAGCACGCTGTCCAAGTGAAAACGTCCCTGATCATTTGTTTGAGTCAGATATTGCGGATCGTTGAGTGAAATCGTAACGTCAGGCAGAACAGATCCGGTGGCGGCATCCGTAACGACTCCGGCAACACCACCCATCAGCTGAACAGAGGTCGTGGTGAACAGAATCGCACGTCCATCATGCACCGCCGCCGCGCCGGGGGCGTACGTTAGGCCGCGGACATACTCGAGACCACTTGTCGCCCCCGGTGCCTGAATGCCGATCGTCGAACCGGGTGGCTCTCCGTAGTCTTGGGTGAGATTCATGGTCACGTCGTCATACTGCACGATCGCCATTCCGTTATGATCTGCAGTGGGATAGAACGCTTGGTCGTACAGCACAACTTCGAAGTCCAGCAGAAATTGTTGAGTCGCGCCGCGCGCCTTCCATTGGACGATATAGCGATGGTTTGTGGTGTCGGCGTATGCCCACACACCCAAGCCGTTACCGAACGTGTCCAAGTCGTCCCAATAGGCTGCGATCATGGCATCCGGCGCCAGGATTCCCGGAATTGAAAAGTTGCGGAAGCAGTCGTTCCACGATTGGTTGCCGAATGCCACCCAGCCGTTTGAGCAGATCGTGATCGTATCATATTCCTGCCCATAAAAACGAAACGGGAACGGCAGCGCGTGCGCCACAGAGTAAACCGGTATTGGCAGAGTCTTAATTCCCGGATCATTCAGGTTCAGATTCGTGCCGAGGCTATCGCTGATGTCTATGTATTCGAAGCCCGGGTGATTGGTGTAAGCAGTGTCGGAGTTGTCGTAGGCGAAGTAGCCATAGGCATCGGGGCCGGTCGGATCGGTCGAGTCCGCCGTACCGATCGAGAGCACGAACTCCATGGTATCCAGCGGTCCGGCTGGAGTGGAGGTGACAAGCCGCATGCGCGCAGGGTAGCCGCGATGCGCAATCGAAGCGGCCATCAGAACGAACGGTTGGTCGGTGTTTGTGATCTCCTCGCCGGGGTTTAACGTTCCGAAGTCGGCCGTTCCGTTCAATACCGACACAAACGGCCCCAGAGAGGTCAGCTGCGCGGATAGATTTGAGAGCGGTTCCGCCCCGCGATTGCGCAGCGTCACGCGCAGGTTTTGCGTCATACCGGGCCCGAACTCGCCTTCAAAATCATGAGAGACATATTCGGTGGCTCCGGCTGCGCATTCCAACTCAAACCGGCTCTGACTCACTGCTTGTGATGTGCTGATGTTCAGCGTAAACGGCGCGATCTCTTCGTGCCGCATGGCTGGCGAAATGTGAACCCGCAGCGGCGAAAACAGCATGGCAGAGTCGCCGGGGGCCAGATCCGGTGCGCCGCTGGCGCCGTCAACGATGATGACATGCGAATTCTCGCTTTCGAGCGTCGCGACGATATTTCCGGCGATCGTCTCCGTGCCGAAGTTCCGCAGCCAGAAGGTCAGATCAATCGTCTCGCCGGGATTGATTTGGCCGTTGTCATTCCCTTGTGTGCCGCCGGTATTGTCGTCGTCCATTGTGCGCACGCAGACGCCGACATTCTGCGCCGAGTTGACGCACGGTATGGTAAACAGGTATGGCTTGTGATTTCGCTTCGTCACCGTCAACAGCAGATCGCCGGTCGTGTTGATCGTGACCGGCAGATCGGCCTCGCCGCCGGCGTCGGTGAGCACGCGCGCGAACGTCTCGTTCTCTTTCCAAAGCACAACGAGCGCGTCTTCAACCGGGATCGCGGGGAAATCGCGCTGCACTGAAATGCGAACGGTTTGCGTGCCGACCGGAACGGAATCCGGATGCTCGACCGACATGACTGCCGGAACATCAGTCCACATGGAGAGACTTGGCTCGCCCATGAGGTTGATCATGCGCTGATAGTTTATGCTGGTCTGAGATGCGAAACCGTAAGTCGTGCCGATGACAAACTTGCCGTAAGACATAGCCGTACTGACGTGTTCCACTTCCGAGGCCGCGAGTGCGTAATCGAATCCGGCTGTGAAGGCGGCATGGGCCGCCCAGGTTATCATGAGATAGGCGGAACCGATTGCACACACGCCGCCCTTTAGGTTCGCGGCTGTACCGGCGGTGAGAAAGCTCTCGGCCACACCTAATCCGTTGTCGAAGGAGTTTGAACCTTCGCTCATGGCAATGACGACCGGGAGCTTGCGGGTAGGTGTCAGTTGACTGGGGAATGATTCGCTCAATTCTCCGATCCACGTTCCCTGCCAGAAAAAGTAGCCGAGTCCGCTGTTAAAATAGGGCACCACTAGCGCTGTGTTTACGCTATTCGTATAGGACAAGTAGTAGGTGCTATCTACTCCGGTGAAGTACTGGATCTGGTTACCACACCAGCGGTGCAAATTCACGTTGGCCGGCTGATTGTGTGCCGTTCCGGCCAGGAACAGCGCACGGTGGAACCATGTGGTATCGGCATTGCCTGCACTATCAGTCATCTGCGGGTTCCGCTCGTAGGCCATGATCTTGGCGTTGATGGTAGCCATTTCGGACATCGTACTTCCACTCAATCGCCCGACGCCGATGTCCTCGATGTCATCTCCCGCATTTCCCAGCGCAAATATGTGATCGAGGCCGGCGGGATATCCACCTCCACCGGTCGGTACGCCATTGGTCCACTGCGGGTCGCCGATCAAACAAACGAATTCCAAGGGAGAATCCCACGTAGCGTAGGCTGTTTGAATTGCCGTCACCATGTTGTTTGCAGTCCAGTTGCCGCGCGCGTCCACGACCACATCATAGCCTTGCCGCGTTTTCCAAAGTCGCAGGCTGTCCACCCATTGCAGAGGTTGTGCATTGTTCTTGCAGATGATCAAGTAACTGCCGGGCGTGCGGCGAGCATCGAGCAGCGCATCGTCCTCGAGATTCGGGATCAGCGCGCGATAGGTCTCGACCCAGGCACCGCTCGGCGGCCGGGAGGTGACGATTTCATTCGGGCCCGGCGTGTTGTTGGCCACGATCTCCACGCTTAAGGTATGATAGACCCGCGCCTGACGCGTGACCGGGTTCACCTGCACCGGATACAGATTCACGACCACCACGCGAAAATCGCGCATCTGCAGCGGCGCGGAGATCTCGGCGACGTTGGCCGGATACCACTCATCTCGCGAATAGACGTTGTCGTCGCGGACCAGTCCGTGAAACTCCTTGCCCTCGATTTGCACTGGCAGCGCCTCAACAGTCTCCAGCAACTCGTAGTCGGTGTCGCTGATTTGCAGCTCCACGCCGCCCGTGTTCGGAATGCGATAGAAGCGGCTGACCTGCGGCACTGAGGGCTTGCCTTCGGCAAACAAAACAGGCTCCCCGGGGAGCCTGAATTCCTGATACGATTGATAGTCAATCATGACCTCATTGGCCGTGATCTCTGATCCGGACAGGGAGATCGCGGTATGTTCGGGCGACGTGCGCGAAACTTCCAGCGCCGTGCTTGTGCCCGGATAGGACGTGCTGGAAGGCAGATTCACCGCCGAGACGACGGCGGCAAGACTGACAATCGCAAAAACTAAACAAAGCCGTAACCAATGAGAATGTGTCATGGCTTTCTCGCAAACGGCCAGGGGAGTAGCGACGTGGACTGCGGGACATGCACCTACACTCAATGTAACTCGCCAATTTGCAATAGGCAAGGGTAGACCAGCGAAAATGAAAATGCCGTATGTACAAGATGAAATCAGAAAACTCCTTCGCATTATATTGATATTAAATGCTTTAAATCGAAACCCCGCCACAAATGTGGCGGGGTTTCGAGGGGTGCCTCTGGTGTTGTTCATGCGCCGATAAGGCCAATGCAAAAGAAGCCAGTTACTTTTGCTGATCTATGTAGGGCACTATCAGCGCCTGAACCGATGGCATGTGCAGATCGATCCACGTGGACATGATTACTTCGCACTGCACGATGAGCTCTTGCGGCAGCCATTTGCCCTTCACTCAAGAAGACGAAAAGGAATCAGCTTAAAGAGCTGACTCCTTGCATCCAGTCCGCATTCAGCCCAACGATACAGGTCTACCTTTTGTGTCTTCACGGTCTCAGAGTCAGCCATTTCACTTCCCAGCGGAATTCGTCATCTTGATTGAAGTCGCCGAAAAAGACGTCGATGTTGTTCCCTGTCTGGAAAACGCCAACGTCGCGCAGATGATGATCCTGACTGAGAAAATCAAATCGAAATCCAGCGAGAACCTTCTGACCGAATGGTGGCAGGGTCACGCGGGCTCCACCCCTAGCGGTGCCGGTCCGAACACCCGATGACACGACCAAGTTGACGGGAACCCATGTGTAGTCAACCGCATACATGAATTGATCGTCATCATTCTTGTCATTGTAGGCAACACGAAGCCTTTGTGAAGACTCTTGGATCCCAAACTCGTCAATATGATGGTCCCCGCCACGGTAGGTAATTTGAAACCCAACGAGCGCGAAGACCATTTGCGGCGCCGGTGGAGCGGGTAGGTTTCGGAAAGACCGACCGCTCGCGACGTCGCGCACCCGAAACCTGCTCAAACCGGGAACAAAGGTGTGCCCGACATTGTGGAAATATTCATCGTTGCCGCCTTCGTCTTGATAAGACAGCATGACCTTGTGGCCGATGGGGTTGTTGTTAGAAAATCCCGGCAGATCTCCCGGCGCCAAGTCAGTGTACTGCCCGTCCGGCTGCACCATCACTTGCTGAATATGGTGGTCAACGGGATTACCCCAAAATGTTCGTCCAGAGAACATGAAGTAAAAACGATCGAGTAGCGGTGTGCCGTTGCCACTACCTGAGTACGCCGGGTGAATCGTTCGCGCACCGAAACCCTGACTGTCATACTGCGGGTAAGCCATGAGCTTCTTCTCCTTAGGTTTAGTAATTGTTTGACTGCAACTGATCCTGTCAATGACTTTTGCAAACTGAGCGCCTTCTTGGGTCGCGAAATCATTCTATATGTCACGGGCCAACGGGAATGTAATCGTATGTTACGTTGGCATCCCTCTCCACCTTCATTTGCCACCGCGCCCAAACATATGAGTTCGACACGTTGAGTGACTTGGTGTTGTGTCCGTCGAGGGTTTGACTCTGACTGTTCCAGCCTAACCACCCCAATCCCCAGCGCACTTTGATATGAGCGCCAGCAGGAGCGATGAAGTGTCCTGTGGTTGGTGCTCTCCAAAACCATTCCAATGTACGCCAGCCACCACTTTTAACGAGCTTTGTTCGTAATGCCATTGGGTTCCAATCTGTTTTATGAAATCTTAGACTATGCGTAACATACTATCGATTCCTTACTGAAATGTCAAGAGAATTCTCCATCCTATTTCAAAAGTCTCGAGATGGTGATTATTGCTGACTCGCCTGTCCAGAATTCTAATAATAACTAATTTAGAGTCTCCAGTTTAGATATTGTGAGCAAATATCTTTGCAAGCAGAGGCATGGCCTCACCAAAAACACAAGACCCGCGAGTCTATCGCGGGTCATGAGGTGGGTGCCTCTTCGGCGTATGTAGATGCTCTGGTCTAAGCCAGAGTCAGAGGAGCCGGCTGTTTTTGTTTGACGTTTTCACGAATCCACTGTGCGCCGGCATCCACAGCTTTCAGATTCGCCTCAATCATTTGCTTGCGCTTCAGCCCGTAAGGAATAATTTCCTTCAACGTTGCGAGCGGAAAGAGCTGCGTGTACTCGAGCAACGCTCCGAGGAGCACCATGTTGGCCGAGGCCGTAAGTCCCATTTCCGACGCGATATCGGACAGCGGAATGTAGAGCACATCCACGTCAGTGCGATGCAGCTTCCGCGCAATAATGGAGCAATTGACAATGACGAGTCCGCCCGGCGTCACCGCATTTTCGAACGTGTCGAGCGAGGGATCGTTCATGGCCACGAGTATGTCAGGGCTCACCACCAGCGGTGAACCGATAGATTCTTTGGAAAGGACGACCGAGGCGTTGGCGGTACCGCCGCGCATCTCGGGTCCGTAAGATGGAATCCACGAGACTTCGAGATTCTCCTGCATGCCCGCGGCGGCGAGAATCACGCCTGCCGTGAGCACACCTTGTCCGCCGAAGCCGGCGAACTTCAGGTGCATGGTCTTGAAATTTTTGACGAACTCCCTGTCGTAAGGGTGCGTTTCGCCGAGGCCGCCGATGTCCAGCTTCTCCCACAGTTGTTCGTCACTGAGCTCGATTTTCTCGTGAATCACGCGCGGCTCGCGAGTGGCGGACTCATCTTTGAAGACCTGCACCGGGAAGTAGGGGATCATTTCTTCTTTGATCCACTTCTCGGATTCGACCGGAGTCATCTTCCAGCCGGTCGGACATTCGGAGAGGATTTCGACAAAGGAGAAGCCCTTGCCATCGGCCTGATTCTTGATGGCTTTGCGCACGGCCTTGCGGGCCGCCATGATGCCCTTCAAGTCGGCCAAATGCACGCGCTCGACGTAAACCGGAGCAGTCAGCGTGGCGATGATCTCACACACGCGCAGCGGATAGCCGTCATTCTCAACGGTACGGCCGTAGGGGCTGGTCGTCGTCTTCATGCCGATCAAGCTGGTGGCGGCCATCTGGCCGCCGGTCATGCCGTAGATCGCGTTGTTGATGAAGAACACGGTCATGTTCTCGCCGCGATTCGCCGCATGGAGAATCTCCAAACCGCCGATGCTGGCGAGGTCACCGTCGCCTTGGTACGTCATCACGAGCGCATGCGGATGAACGCGCTTCATGGCCGTGGCTACGGCCGGAGCCCGGCCGTGGGCGGCTTGAATGTTTCCCATCGCGAAATAGTAGTAGGCGAAGACGGAGCAGCCGACCGGCGACACGAAAATGCCGCGATCGGCGAGGCCGAGATCATCCATTGCCTCGGCGATCAGTTTGTGCACGTTGCCGTGGCCGCAGCCGGGGCAATAGTGCGTGGTTTGGTTCTGCGTCCCACGCCAGCGCTCGAAATGATCGTAGAAGGATTCCGGCTTCTTGAGCACGTTCTCTGACATCATCGGCTCCTACTTCGTGTACTTTCGCGTCACGTCTGCCAGCTCCTGCACCGACGGCACCATGCCGCCCATGCGGTTGAAGAAGTGGACGGGAGTGATCTGCCGGGTCGCCAACTGCACGTCTTTCAGCATTTGCCCGTTACTCAACTCGACGACAAGAAACTCTTTGCCTTGCTGGGCAAGCTGCATCAGCCGCTCGGAAGGGAAGGGGAAGAGAGTGATGGGCCGCAGCATGCCGACCTTCCTGCCTTCGCGACGCAGCAGCTCGGTCACCGATTGCATCAGACGGGAGACGATGCCGTAGCCTACCACGATCAGGTCGGCGTCGTCGGTCTCGATCTCCTGATAGCGGACCTCGTTCTTTTCCATCATCGCATACTTGGCCTGGAGCTTCAGGTTCTGCTCTTCCAGACCTTTAGTGCTCATGTAGATCGAACTGATGAGGTTATCCTTCGACTCTTTGTCGCCGTAGAGCGCCCAATCGCGCCGTTCCACTTTGGTACGCTCGCGGGGAAAGACCACCGGTTCCATCATTTGACCGATGTAGCCATCCGTGAGCACGAAGGCGGGATTGCGATATTTGTCGGCGAGTTCGAAAGCGAGCATCGTCAGATCGCACATCTCTTGCGCGCAATTCGGCGCAAGGACGAGACATTTGTAGTTGCCGTGGCCGCCGCCCCACACGACCTGATGATAATCGCCCTGCTCCGGCCAAATGTTGCCCAGACCCGGTCCGGCACGCATGACATCAATGATGACGCAGGGCAGCTCGGCGGCGGCAATATATGAGATACCTTCCTGCTTGAGCGAGATCCCGGGGCCGGATGATGCCGTCATCACGCGGGCACCGGCGGCTGATGCCCCGTACACCATGTTAATAGCAGCGATTTCGGATTCGGCCTGAATGAAGGTTCCGCCGGTGGGAGGAAGATATTTCGCCGCGGCTTGCGCAATTTCCGATGCGGGCGTGATCGGGTAGCCGTAGTATTGTGTGCAGCCGGCGAGGATGGCTCCTTTGACGGCGGCTTCGTTGGCTTTGATGAGATCTTTTTGCATGGCGTGAGTCCGTCCTTAGGATGGTGACGGAGCCGCGGGGCGCGGCCGCTTATAAACAGAGATCGCTCCCGGCTCGGGACAAACATAAAAGCACGCGCCGCAGCCCGTGCATCCGTGCCCCGTATAGACGATCCACTTGTAGCCTAACTCATTGAAGGCATGTTCGGGATTCGTCATCAACACGCCCGGCGCGCACGCTTCGATGCAGCGTTCGCACGCCTTGCACAAGTTGGGAATGACGTCCACCCGCGGCAGATTGTTATCAGTCATGTCTCACGCCCGGAGCTGTGAAAAATGTAACAAGAATGGTCATATTATAAACCGGCTGTTGCGCGCCGGCTTGTGGATAACAATATACGCAAACGCCCCGAAAAGGGCAACGATAGGCTTGCCGACAATCTTGACAATGGGTGACAATTAACAAGAGTTAAGCAGAATCCGAGAAACAGCGCGGTTCAGAAAGTTGAATTAGCCCTCTGAGGTATGATTTCTTTCTCCAATTTGCCGGGGGAAGGTAGATGGAGGAAACAAGACTCTGTCGTGCAGGGGTAGCTTCAGCATTGTGACCCTGCAGAAGAACAGCAATCGTTTGCAGGGGTCGGCGGCATCCCGCGTAGTCTTCCACGCATAATCTTAAGGATATTCCGCTTTTCCCCGACTGGCCGTTTTCACCCAGAGTCCAGAGTACGATGCCTGAAAAAGGTCTGCTCCTCAAAAGCCCTTGAGCTTCTGGTTGACGTCCTCTTGTTTTTTCGCCTTTTCATGCGTATTCCAAACCTTGCAGGCATTGAGGTAACCCTGCCATGTATTCACGTCGAGATAAATAATGTGCACGCTGGTGGCCGTGGCCCAGTCAGTCACGGCAAGATACACTTTTTTGCCTTCAATTGTCCAAATTGCCACCAAGGATTCCCTATCGTATGAGCTCAGATCGGAGTATACAGACTTCCGACTTGTTGGTTCCACTCCGAGACGTGCGGTAATGCCTTTACGCAGTGCTGAGAATGCCGATGAATAGTCCGTATTGGGTGCCCGGAGATCCTTGATCACGAGAAAAAGATGGTAGTTCGATGGCTCGTCAGCGTCGTCAGCATTGCGAAAGAAGAATAATCGCACGTTGCGAAGATTTTCGTCTTCAGGATAGGTTACCTCGAATGCCTTTACAAGGCTCGGGTTGAACATCGCTTCAACACCAAAATACGAATACAAACCTGGCAAAAATCGGCTCCGAAGCTCGGAAACGTGTTCGATGATGTTGGTTTCAGGTGATGACAAGGTTTCTGGTTTGTCGCCCATGAGAGCACGCACTTGAGCCAACGTCTTACCGAAAGGAATCGTTTCAAATTCAAATGTATTTGGTTTTAGGTCTTCCGCTTCATTCTGTGTCTTGGACCCAAAATCAAATTCTTCTTTCTCTTTCTCTGTGGCCGTGACTGGGGGGGTGTCCCTGCGTGCCTGACCTGTGCTATCCGAGGACTCTTTATCGTCAGGAGCCTGTGCCTCAAGCAAAGCGTTGTGACCTGGCGAGGCTGGAAGACCCTCATTTGAAGCGAGGAATTGATCGTGGCTATTCAGCACCTTTCGCTGAAACTCGAGCACCCGATGTGTTGGCAGATCACTCGATGCCAGATTAAGATTGCCGAGCAATTCGAGCGTTGCCTCGTAGTAGTAGGCGGCGGATTCAGTGTCTTTGTGCGATTCTTCGCGCTTTGCATGTTCGAATGCCTCTTGAGCTAATTTCCACTTTTCTCGTTCCGACAGATCGGCGAGGTCGCGCTTAGTGGAACTCCTTGACATGGAGTCAAGGCGTGCAGGATCGGGGATTGAGGCTAATGCAAATTCGAGCGCGTGGCTGGCGAATAAGATCGCTACAGAATAGGTAAGAAGTGTCGCGAGACGTGTCATTTTGATACGATCTTTCAGGAAATGTTGATAAGGTGAAGTGACGTCGGCTGCCGAAATATTTCGAGTCACCCCATAAGGGGATGGACATCGAGGTTATCATCGAGTCTCCAACCTATCACCTTTATGACATTAGGACTTTCGTCTTCAGGACTTCCATCCTCGTCATTGAGAGGATTCTCCAAATAAGACTCCTCGAGCTCGTTGAATGCGTCCCAGAATCCTGAAGACTCCGGTTTGTTCTCCCGCGGAGTTTCTTCCCACCTAATCTCGTCGTCTTCCATCCACCGAAATCTGCCACTTGACATTTTCTGAACCTCCATTGATTGTTGGCGTGTGCATTGTTACTCTAATTACACACCACTCAACGAAGATTCACCGCCACGCATTTATGCAATTTCGCGCTTTGTCTTCGAATTGTCAAGCGCTACCAGCATTCTACTCATCTTCCCCCATCCCGTCCTTCCCCCATCCTGAGACGCCTTCCGAAGACGGAAGTGTCCAGGACAGGCCGCGGCGAAGGAGACTTTTGAATGCGCAAATTCAGTCAGCAATTGCAGAAAGGGAGGCATTGGGAGAGTATTTTGAATGTGCCCTCTCAGGTAAGATTATAAGCGCTTGAATGCGCGCAATTACGCGAAATAGTGCACAATCGGTTCGATGAAACAAGCTCTTGACTTTTTGGTCATTTGATAATACTTTCACATATGATTATATTTTAGATTCCACAAGACAGAGGCAACACGGAGAATGGGGCAGGTGCGGGAGCACCTGCCGCCGCGAGAAGGTTCCACAGGCGATTCCGGCCGGGTTGCGGAAGACCTTAACCCGGCTCGGCGAGAACAGAGTGAATAATATGCCTGTGGGATTCCACAAGAGAATTTAGGGAACAGCAATGTCGAAGATGTATCTGACGATAGATGGGAATGAAGCGGCGGCGAGCGTGGCGCATCGCTTGAGCGAAGTGTGCGCGATCTATCCGATCACGCCGTCGTCCAACATGGGCGAGCTTGCGGACGAATGGTCGGCCCTGGGCAAGAAGAACATCTGGGGCACGGTGCCCACGGTGATCGAGATGCAGAGCGAAGGCGGCGCGGCCGGTGCGGTACATGGCGCATTGCAGACCGGCGCACTGACGACGACGTTCACTGCGTCGCAGGGACTTTTGCTGATGATCCCGAACATGTTCAAGATCGCGGGCGAACTCACCTCGACCGTGTTTCATGTTTCAGCAAGAACGATTGCGACGCACGCGCTCTCGATTTTTGGCGACCATAGCGACGTGATGGCGGTGCGCTCGACGGGGTGGGCGCTGTTGGCCTCGGCGAATGTGCAGGAAGCGCACGACATGGCGCTGATCGCGATGGCCGCGTCGCTGAAGACGCGCATTCCGTTCCTGCATTTCTTCGACGGCTTCCGCACGTCGCATGAAGTGCAGAAGATCGAAGGCCTGAGCGACGACGACCTGCGCTATATGATTGACGATGCGCTGGTGATGGCGCATCGCTTGCGAGCCTTGTCGCCCGACCATCCGGTGGTGAGAGGAACGGCGCAGAATCCGGATGTGTTTTTTCAAGCGCGGGAAGCGTGCAATAACTATTACGCAGCGACGCCCGGCATCGTGCAGGAGCTGATGGACAAGTTCGCGGCGCGGATCGGACGGACCTATCATCTTTTCGATTACGTGGGCGCGCCGGATGCAGAGCGCGTAATTGTGCTGATGGGTTCAGGTACAGATCCCGCGCATGAAACCGTAGATTATCTGACATCGAAAGGCGAAAAGGTCGGCGTGCTGAAGGTGCGGCTGTTCCGACCGTTCTCTGTGGAGCACTTCGCAAATGCCCTGCCGAAGTCGGTGAAAAGCATTGCCGTGCTCGACCGCACAAAAGAGCCGGGATCTGCCGGCGAGCCGCTCTATCAGGATGTCGTCACGGCCATCGCTGAAGGAGTCAGCAGTGGCCTTGTCAAGGCCTTTCCGAAGATCACCGGCGGACGCTACGGCCTCTCCTCAAAAGAGTTTACGCCGGCGATGATCAAGGCGGTGTTTGACGAGTTGAAGAAGCCGCAGGCAAAGAATCACTTTACGGTTGGCATTCATGACGACGTCACGCACACGAGCCTCGATTACGACAAGAGCTTTTCCGTAGAACCCGATGATGTGGTGCGGGCAAAGTTTTACGGCTTGGGCGCGGACGGAACGGTGGGGGCGAACAAGAACTCGATCAAGATTATCGGCGACGAGACCGATTTCTTTGCGCAGGGCTACTTTGTTTATGATTCCAAGAAGTCCGGCGCGGTCACAGTGTCGCACCTGCGATTCGGGCCGCGACCGATCCGCTCAACCTATCTGGTGAATAGCGCGCAGTTTGTGGCCTGCCATCAGTCAATGTTTCTCGACAAATACGATATGCTCGCGGACGCAGTGGAGGGGGCGGTCTTTCTGATCAATACCCCGGAGCCGGCGGATCAGGTGTGGGACACGCTGCCGTATGAGGTGCAAAGCGATATCCTTAAGAAGAAGCTCAAGGTGTACTGCATTGACGCCTTCAAGGTTGCTGCCGAGAGCAACATGGGCGGACGGATCAACACGGTGATGCAGACCTGTTTCTTTGCGATCTCGGGAGTGCTGCCGCGCGAGAAGGCGATCGAAGCGATCAAAAAGACGATCAAAAAAACTTACGAGAAAAAGGGCGAGCAGGTCGTGCAGATGAACTTTGCCGCTGTGGATCGCACGCTGGCAAATCTGCACGAAGTGAAAGTAGGTGACAAGGTAACCGCGACGCGGCATCGCCCGCCGACCGTATCCCCCAACGCTCCCGAATTCGTGCGCGACGTTTTAGGTACGATCATTTCCGGACACGGCGACGACCTGCCGGTGTCGGCGTTTCCGGTGGATGGAACGTTTCCGCTTTCGTCGTCACGGTGGGAGAAGCGGAACATCGCGCAGGAGATTCCGATTTGGGATGCGGAGATCTGCCTGCAGGATAATAAGTGCGTGCTGGTGTGCCCGCATGCAGCGATTCGCGGCAAGGTGTTCGGAAAGGATGACCTGGCGAACGCGCCGGAAGGCTTCCGTGCCCTGAAATACAAGGGCAACGACATGGGCGAAGGCGAGTTGTACTACACCATTCAGGTTGCGCCCGAGGATTGCACCGGCTGCGGGATGTGTGTGGATGTTTGCCCGGCGAAGAACAAGCGAGAGCCGCGTTTCAAGGCGATCAATATGCAGGCGCAGGCTCCGTTGCTCGAAAAAGAGCGCAAGAATTGGGATTTTTTCCTCTCGCTGCCGGAAGTGGATCGTACCGCCGTGCGACTCAACACCGTAAAGGGCGTGCAGTTCCTCGATCCGCTGTTTGAGTTCTCCGGCGCGTGTTCCGGATGCGGAGAGACGCCCTATGTGAAGCTGATGTCGCAGCTTTTCGGCGACCGGCTGCTGGTGGCGAATGCAACCGGCTGCTCTTCGATTTACGGCGCGAATTTGCCGACCACGCCGTGGTCCATGAATGCGCAAGGGCGCGGTCCCGCGTGGAGCAATTCGTTGTTTGAGGATAATGCGGAGTTCGGTTTAGGGTTCCGCATCACGCTGGACAAACAACGGGAATTTGCGCAGGAGCTGCTGTTCAAGCTGCAAGCGGAGATCGGCGAAGATCTGGTGAGGGACATCATCAATGCAGATCAAACGACAGAGTTAGACATCCGTCGGCAACGGGAGCGGGTGGCACAACTCTGCAAGCGGTTGTTGCCTTCGACGAATCCGCTGGCCCCGCATTTGCTGAGCGTCGCCGATTCCTTAGTGAAGAAATCGGTTTGGATTGTGGGCGGCGACGGCTGGGCGTATGACATCGGGTACGGCGGGCTTGACCACGTGCTCGCGCAAGGACGAAATGTGAACGTGCTGGTGCTAGACACCGGCGTGTACTCGAATACCGGCGGGCAATGCTCGAAGGCGACGCCGATGGGCGCGGTGGCGAAGTTCGCCTTCAGCGGCAAGCCGCGGCCGCGCAAGGATCTCGGCATGATGGCCATGAGCTACAGTTCGGTATACGTGGCGCAGGTGGCGATGGGGGCAAGCGACTTGCAGACGATCAAGGCGTTCCAAGAGGCGGAAACCTATGACGGGCCTTCGATCATTATCGCATACTCGCATTGCATTGCGCACGGCATTGACATGAGCCGCGGGCTGGGTAATCAGAAGAAGATCGTCGAATGCGGGGCGTGGCCGCTCTATCGCTACAATCCCGATCGCGCAAAGCAGGGCGAGAATCCGCTGCAGCTCGATTCCAAGCCGCCGAAAATCAAGGTGCGCGACTGGGCGTACATGGAAACGCGCTTCAAGATGCTCACGAAGAGCAATCCGGAAGCGGCGGAGCAGCTCATGGTGCAGGCGGAGAAAGACATTACGGAGCGCTGGAAGTACTATGAGCGATTGGCGGCGCTGGATTTCAGCAACGGGAATGGAACGGTGGAGCTGCCGGTCGCACAGGAGCATTGAGCGAGGATTCGTACGCTCGACTCCAACCCCCATCTTTAATTCTTCCCCCATAAGAATGGGGGAAGGGGGGTCCGAAGGAACCGTAGAAGTTTTTGAAGTTTTCTCTTTAACCCGTACAGGGTCTTATGTCACTGGATCTGACGACTACCTATCTCGGCCTCAAGCTCAAACATCCGATCATTTCTTCGGCATCGCCGATGACGCAGACGCTGGACGGCATTCGCAAGCTCGAAGATGCGGGCGTCGCGGCAATCGTGATGCACTCGCTGTTCGAAGAGCAACTCCTGCAAGAGGCCGCGGAATTGCACTTTGCGACGTTGCAAGGTACGGAAAGTTTTGCCGAAGCGCGGAGCTATTTCCCGGAGCCGGAGCAGTATCTGCTGGGACCGGAAGAGTATTTGAAGCTGCTGTGGAAAGCGAAGCAGGTCATCGGCGTGCCCGTGATTGCGAGCCTGAACGGCAGCACGAGCGGCGGCTGGGTGGAATATGCGCGGAAGATGGAGGATGCGGGCGCGGACGCGCTGGAACTGAACATCTACTACCTGCCGACCGACGCAAACATGACGGGCGAACAGATCGAGCAAAACTACATTGATGTGCTCAAGGCCGTGAAGTCGCAGGTGCGGATTCCGGTCGCGCTGAAGCTGAGCCCGTACTTCAGCAACCTCGCTTATATGGCGCGGCGGCTCGACGAAGCAGGCGCGGACGCGCTGGTGCTGTTCAACCGCTTCTATCAGCCGGACCTCGATATTGACAATTTGGAAGTGTGGCCGCACGTGGAGCTGAGTTCGTCCACGGAGATCCGGCTCGCGCTGCGCTGGATTGCGATTCTATACGGCAACCTGCACTGTAACCTGGCGGCCACGACGGGCATTCACACGGCCAAGGACGTGTTCAAGATGATGATGGCGGGCGCGGATGCCACGATGATGCTTTCGGCGTTGTATCAGCATGGATTAGGGCATGTCAAGAATGTGCTGGAAGACATGGAACGCTGGATGGAAATTCACGAGTACGACTCTGTTCAGCAGATGCGCGGTTCCATGAGCCAGATGTCGGTCATGGACCCGGGAGCCTACGAGCGGGCCAACTACATGAAGACGCTGCAGAGCTTTCGGCCGATGGTCTAAACTTACCGGACGAGTCCCATTTTGCATAGGCCCCGCGGTGGACGCTGGATTTTTAGATTTGGATTTGGTATATTGGGACATGGCGGTCGGTAGTTGGCTCCAGGGTGGGCCAGGGCTCGCACCGCACCATCAAGGTAAAAGGAGTAACCTCACATGGCGTTGAAGATAGACGAAACCTGCATCAATTGCGGTGCCTGCGAACCGGAATGCCCGACCAAGTCCATCACGGAAGGCCCGGAAATTTTTATCATTGATCCGAACACATGCGTGGAGTGCATCGGCCACTTCGACACCCCCAAGTGCGTGGACGTTTGCCCGGTGGACTGCATTTCGAAGATTGCATAGCTAATCCGCTCGAAGCCACGAATTGTCAAAAGGCGACTCCCCAGAGAGTCGCCTTTTGTTGTGCCGGTGGACACGACAAATGAAAAAACCTGATCTGCGTGATCTGGCTCTTGGCGTTTCAGATGGTCACCCGTTCTTACGGCTAATTCACCCACTCACGCCGATAGGTGACGATCACCTGCGTCGTGCCCAGCGGCGCGTGAGCTTGTACATAATTTATTCTATTTGGAAAGGTCAGCGGCGTGGCGCCGGAGTGCCAGCTTTCCCATTCGACAAGTGCGACATCATCGAACCAGGCATAGCCGGTGCCGGTGACGGGGGAGCGCAACGCCAGCGTGACGTTGTAGAGCCAGCCATCCTGCGGCCATTCGAGATCCTGCCACACGTAGGTCCAAGGAAACGTGCCTTGAAAAATACCGCCGGGAACCCAAAGACCGACCAGATCACCGCCGGTACGCGCATTCCAGAACTCAAACTGCATTCTGCAGTCGCGGGTGTTTTCGCCGCTCATCCAGGCGACAATCGTCGCCGCATGATTCGTGTGGAACACGCGACGGAAAAAGAAATTGGTGCTCACAGAGTTGTTGCCGCCGCCGGCACGATTCAGGCGGATGCTGCGCGCGCCGCGATGCGCCTCGGCGTCATAGCGTTCATAATTGCTGTTCAGGTTCCACGGCGTTGCGCCTTCCGCTTCCATATTTCCCCACATGATGTCGTCACGGCCCATGCGCATTTCGGCATCGGGGAGTGAGACGACTGTGATCTCCGTTGGATAGCCGCCGCCTTGCAGTTTGAAGGGCGCGGAAACGGCAAAGGTATCTATGTCACTGAGGGTCAGCGTGTCCGTGAAGTCCACGACCGTGCGCGAGACGTTGGTATCGAGCAGAATCCTTGCGGTTTCGCCGTCCGGTTCGCGCACGATCCACGTCCCCATCGGACGGGACAACTCACTTTCGTAATCGAGCAGCGCCCCGGCTAATTCACCCGAAGCGGGAGTTGGGATGTAGCGATCAATGTAGATCGGATGCACCACGAAGCTGTCTACTCCTTGAGCGATAGACAAGCGCGACTCAAGCGCAAACGACACCATGGTTTCGGGGAAAGTCTGATCAAAGGCGAAATTGCCCGTACTGTGAGCGATGACTTTGCCGCGGTACACTTCACAGCCTTGAATGACGTGCGGATGATGATTGATGACGAGATCCGCGCCCATGTCAATGGCATATCGGCGCAAGGCGACATCGCTCGTGTCCGGCAATAGCTCCAGCACCGGATCGTCATCATCCCAGCCGGACATATCCAGGTTCATGCCCAAGGCCGGAGGTTCAAGCTCGTACTCAATTCCGGAATGAACCTGCACGATCACGACATCGGCCACGTCGCGCACGCGCGGCAGCATTTCTTCGATGGCGGCGCGATCCCACATGGCGAAGCCGGGGCGGGAGGGAGCCGCGGCCAGATACGGCTGCGCATTATCCTCCGTGCCGTCGCGATTACAGAAACCAAGCATCGCAATGCAGACGCCGTTCTGGCTGAAGAAAACCGGTTTGCGCGCATCGTCTTCGTTCTCGCCGGCACCGTTGTTCAGGATGCCGACGGAATCGAGCACGTGAATCGTCTCGCGTTGACCGCCCAGCATGTAGTCAAAGGTGTGATTGTTGGCGAGGTTCACATAATCGAAGCCGGCGAAGTCGAGACCCTCAACGTACTCCGGCCGGCCCTTGAAGTAGTAGAGTTTCGTCGGATGATGGTTCGTGTCGCTGGTGAGCGGGCACTCGAGATTGCAGGTCGCAAAGTCCACGGATTGGAGCAGCGGCTGGATACGGCCAAAAATCGAATCCACGCCCCACGTATCAATAATACCGCCCTGATCCTCATAACGGCGCGCAATCATCACGTCGCCGGTACTGATCATGGTCATGGACTCGGGAGACTGCGATGGCAGATCGCGTACGGTTTGCGCGGCCCAGTCCATCAGCCCAAACGAATCGGCGACCGTCTGCACCACGCCAAAGGAGCGATGGGCGCGATAGCGATGCACCGGATGGGACTCGCTGGAGAACGTGCTGTCGCCGAAGTCCCAGAGCTCGTAGGCGAGCGGAGCATCCGGATCGAAGCTGTAGGGATAGAAGCGGACCTCTATCGAGTCCGGAGTGGGACGGGCGATGATCTCCCACGAAAACCCGGCCACGGGCGGATAACTGATCGCGCCGGTGATGTCGCGAATCTCGTCAACTTGCCAAGCACAGGCGGACGTGTCGGCGTCGTTGTCATTAGCAAAGAAAAGCGTCGTGATGTTGGGGAAATAGCCGAAGTGAGAGTACCAGTCATCGCCGACGCGAATGTCCACCCATTCCCAAACGCTGTCCTGATACCAGCCCTGATAGGTTTGAATCCACGCCTCAGAGATGCGCTGTTCCCAGCCGGCAAACGAGTACCACATCTCATTCGCCGAGTCCGCCATGCCGAACGCCTGATGTTCACCGCGGCCAGACAACTTGATCGCCATGCGCCATGTCGCGCCGTCAATTACCCGCGCCGGGGAAATGCTCTCCTGCTTCCAGGTGTTACCGAAAAGTTCAAGCACGTGACCATTGGGCAGCCGAGCGCCGCCGCTGAGCAATTGAAAGCTGTCCGGCTCAAGATCCTGATTCGGATAGCTGGTGAAGACGGGGTTGTAATCGAAATCTTCGATGATGTCTTCATCGTGCGGCGGGGCGACGGGAAAGCGGGGAATCACCCAATAGCAGGCGCGGGTGTGAGTGAGCAATACGTCGTTGTCAGTCCAATTGGTCGCGGTCGTGGTAAGCAGCGTCTCGGCATCGGCGAGATTCGGATCAAATGCGCGCACGACGAACCACTCGAGCACATCCGGTTTCGGCAGCCAATTCAGTTGGATCGAAGTCCCCACCGGGCGAATGACGAGCTCAATCGTGAGATCCTGATCCACGCGCACGCGCTCGTTGAGAACCTGACTCTTGGTGCCGCCGGGAGTGAGGGCGGTGCCAGCGTGAGTAGCTGTGATGAGCAAAGCGATCAGCAGCCAATGTGCGGTTCGGAACATCGTCAAGCATCTCCTTTCGTATCCGTAAAGAAACCAATTCCCAGCCCCGTTGTCAAGGCTTTTGGGAAGTTTATTTGGCCGGATGCCTCTTGACAAGGAGCCAAGAAATCGCTATTTTAAGAAAAAAAGATAAACTATTCCTTAATGTGATTTTTTCGAAGCCGTGGACCTATGCCATCCGGGCACTCCTGTATCTGGCCGAGCACCGGAACGAAGGACCCATCCTCAGCACAATGATCGCTGAAGCGGAGGGAATTCCTGCGCCGTATCTCGTTAAAATTCTTGGAATTCTAAACAATGCGAAGTTTGTCGGATCCACGCGAGGGCCGGGAGGCGGCTTCCATTTACAGGTGGATCCGACGAAGATCAACCTGATGAGGGTCGTCGTGCTTTTCGACTCGGTGGACCTGTTCGAAGACTGCATTCTGGGGTTGGGGCGCTGCGGAGAAAATGAGAACTGCCCGATCCATCGCCGTTGGAAGGAGCCAAAGGGGTACATGATGCGGTTCCTTGAAGACACGACGCTGGCAGACCTGGTGCGAGAATCCCCTGAAGGACGGAGGCGGGCGGTTGAATCGCGACGCTGAGGTTCTCAATTCTGCGGAGAATCATCGTTGGCTCGGACGGAAGTTCGAGCCAATTTTTTGTGGCCTGAAATCACCGAATACTTGTGAAAACGTACGCAAAGTAATGGGACATAAAACAGTTGATTAAGGGGCATAATGATGTGTTTGATAGGAGAAACAGAGAGGTATTCGGGAGATGCCTCTCTACTTTTGAGTCTTGAATATGATCGGAATAGGCGGGAAACATGAGAAATCAGATTTTAAGACGAGCAAGTTGTGAATCTGCCTCGCCCCGATGCGACACATTACTGTCATTTATGCTTGACTATGCGCGTTTATATTCCGATATTTAACGTGAAATCTTTCACAGAAGCTCGGCCAATGGACATGGCTGCCAACCTTACCATAGGCACTTTATGCCGTTAAGACTCTTTCTCAGGACGCTCGTGGTGATCTGTGCCTGCGGGTCGTTAATGGCCCCGGTTCAGGCCGCCACCGTCAGCGGTTCCGCTTCCGTTTGGGGGTACTGGCGTGACGATTCGGTAAGTCACGTGCAGATTGTCCCCACGCTCGCGTTGACTTTGCGCGAGTGGGCTGGAGATGCATGGCGATTCGAGACATCGCTGCGCGGATTCACAGACATCCGGCACGGGGAATCGAAAGACCAGCAGCTACGAGTGTTGCGGGGCGTGTTCATTCTGGCGCCGACAGCATCTCCGTGGGAATTCCGTATCGGTCAGCAATGGCTGACCGAAGGAGTGGGTAGAGGAAATGTGGCCGGCGCATGGACGCGCTGGAGGGCTAACAACAACACGTCGTTCACGGTCTATGGCGGCGCCCGTTTGGGCAGCTCTTTGAATCTTGGGGAAAAGAATCCGAACAACGGTGTTGCGGCGGGCGTGCATGCGCGAACCCGGATCAACATCGTAAAGGTCGGCGCATCGTACTACTACCTTGGCAAGAGCGGCACAACGCTTTTCCACGGTGTCGGGTTCGAAGCGAATGCGCGGCCGCACAAGAATTTGCTCACTCGCGCGCGGCTCGACATGAACTTGGGGCAAGGTTCCGTCGAGATCGCTCAAGTGCTGGCCGATTGGACAGCGCGAAAGAACGTGCAACTCACGGGCGAGTTCCGGATTCACACGCCGCGCGTGTATGACGATTCGTATTTCACGAAGTTTCTGGCCGAAGCTTCGACGACCTATCTGAGAGCCGGTGCACGCTGGCAATTTGCTGATGAATACTACTTGAAGGGCAGCGGCGTGACCGTGTTCAGCGAATCTCCGGACCCGCTGTACAAGGTGCGAGCGGCGGTCGGAGACGAGAACACGGAAGTCGGGTACACGCGCTGGCTGACGTACTCAGGCGGCGAAATGGATGGGTTTTACGGCCAGCTGCGCGGCGACATCACAGTGAACAAGTACAGCGTGGGTGAGTTGTTCGGAGGGTTCGATTTCGCGCGCGGCTCCAATGGCGACGTGAGTCTGAGGCCGAAGACGGAATCACAATCGGTTTACCTGGGCTTGGTAGTGAATGTTTTTTCGCAATTGAAACTTTCTGCCACCGCCGAGCAGATTCGGGATATTGACAGCGAAATGGACTGGCGAGGGTTGTTCTCCATCAGCTACCGGTTTGCGCAAACGCGGACGGAGGTGCAGTGATGAAGACGATTCATTTTGTCCTTGCGTGCTGTTTTGCCGCCGTCGCTTACGCGGCCCCCGCGATTACTCAAACGACGGCCCAGCAGCGCGGGTTGAATTTCAGCCACACGCTGCACGTACAGACGAATTCGCTGGCGTGCGACGCGTGCCATGTGGCGGTCGAGAAGAGTCGGACGGGCAGTGACAATCTGCTGCCGGGCCACACGCAATGCGCCGATTGCCACGAGGTGGCCGCGGCCAACAGCTGCACGATGTGCCACCTGAACGCCACGCCGATGCCGCAGCCGCCGATCGGCGACTACAGCGCGAAGTTCGGACACATGACGCATGTGGCGCGGGCCAAGCTGGAATGCAGCGCGTGCCATCAGGATCTCGACCAACCGCTAAGTGCCGATCATCGCGGGCATTTTCCGAACATGGCGGCGTGCGTGGCCTGTCACGAGCAGCGCAAGGTCAGCACCGATTGCGCGACCTGTCACAAACCGAGCGAGAAGCTGATGCCGCGCGACCACCTGGTGAACTGGATTCAATCGCACGGCGCCGAAGCCGCGATGGAGCAGGAATCGCGCTGCAATCAGTGCCACAACCGTGTGGGCAGCAAAGCGCCGGATTGCCAGAACTGTCACAACGGCGACCAAGTATTCTTTCCGCATCCGCGCAATTACATTTCCCGGCACGGGCAGGATGCGCATCTTTCGGACATTACCTGTTCGGTGTGTCATGAAGATCGCGAGGACTGCAACCGCTGCCACCGCGAAATGAACGTGCTGCCGACGAACCACTTCCGAGCCGATTGGGCGATTCCCGGCGAAGGCGGCGAACACACCTCCGAAGCCGCGGCGGATCTGGAAAGCTGCATCAGTTGTCACGACACTCCCGGGCAAGAGCCGGTGTGTGTCAGATGTCACGGAAAGTAAGGCCACAAATGAACAAAACCATTCTCATCCTCACCCTATCGTTCTTTGGCCTGCTGATTTGGTCGTGCAGCGAACAGCGCCTTGCTCCCGAATACTCGACGCATTTTGAAGGGTGGATGGATACGACGAGCGCGGACTTCCATGGCAAGGCGGCGATGGCAGATTCGAACAAGGGATGTGTGAATTGCCATGCGAATGCCGAGCAAGGTTTCGAGAGAGCAGACTGGACTCAGGGAGGTACGTCTGGCGCAGCGTGTCTTGAGTGCCATTCATATCCACATTCAGGCAGTCATGGGAACTATGCTGCCCTCCATGACATAGACATTGTGCTGAATAGTTGGAATCTGTCAGAGTGTCTGGAATGCCACGGTGCTGATTTCGCTGGCGGGCGGACAGGCAAGAGTTGTCTTGGTTGTCACACCGCTGAAGGCGGACCAACCAATTGCGCCACGTGTCACGGTCAGCCGCCGATGGATGATAACACGCTTCCGTTTGGTATGCCATCCGGCGCGGCGGGCGGACATCAAGTGATGGCGGTGGAAAAGGGCTATGCCTGCACCGAGTGCCATGATCCGGTCACTGATCTTTCGCATACCGGGCCGCTGCCGGCGGAAGTAACTTTTGCGAACGCCTCCATTGCGACGGCGGATGATTACGCAACGTCATATAGCCACGTCGGAGAGTTGAACAGCGGCAATGGTTCATGCGCGGTCTATTGCCATTCCAATGGCCGCGGCGGACCGCCGAACCAGCCGGTGCCCGAATGGACGTCCACCATGGAATTGACCTGCACGTCGTGCCACTCGATTCCGCCGATATCGCCGCACCCGCAGGTGCAGACGTGTCACAACTGCCATACGAACGTGGATCCGAGTTCCATTTATCCGAACCAGATCCGCTTCATCAATGAGCAGATGCATGTCAATGGGATTGTAGATTTGTAGGAATGTTTTTAATCCCCCGGATGAAGCAGGGGGAGGCAAACGAAGGGAAATGATGAACACGTCTCTGGATGTCCAACTGTTCTGGGTAGCCTTCTGGTGCTATCTGATCGGTTGGCTCAGCTTCAGCTTCTGGTTGGGGTTGAAGAAGCCGCTGCTCACCAAGCTCGGTACTGCACTTTTCGTGTTGGGATTTATCCCGCAGACGATCGGGTTTATTCTGCGCTGGATTCACACCGGGCACTACCCGATGTCCAACATGTACGAGTACCTCGCGGTGATGAGCTGGATGGCGGTGGTGAGCTTCGGCATCCTGACGTGGCGCTACCGGAACTGGGTGATCAGCTCGCTCATTTCGCCGATTGTGGTGATGTTGATGGTGGCGGCGTCGCTTCTGCCGAAAGAGCCGTCGCAGCAGTTGATGCCGGCCTTGCAGAGTTACTGGCTGATGATTCACGTCTCGCTCGCCTCGATCGGCGCGGGCGCCTTTGCCGTTGCCGCGGCGGTGTCGCTGATCTTCCTCTTTATGTCGAGCGACAAGAACGACGCCAAGCTGCCGTTTAAGCCCTCGATGAAGGCTCCCCTGCAGGCATTGGTGATTCTGCCCGCGATTCTGTGGTTCATTGCCATGCCGACCAAAGTGTTTGCCAATCAATCGCAGTTGGCGTGGCTGGGAAGCGCTTCCGGAGCCGGCGGCGCGTTGATCGTGCTGGGCATCTACTTGGTCTTCGCCGGATTCGTCTGGGCGAAGCTCGGAAAAAAGCAGAATGCGCGCGAGAAACGTTACTGGGCGGCGGTGGGGTTTGTGGCTTTGTTCTTCGGGGCGCTGTTCGCGGGACTCCTGGTGAAGGGCGGCCAGATCGCCTTGACCGAAGACAGCCCGCTGCGGATCTTCGAATTCTTTGGCTCAACGCTGATTGCCGGGACGGTTCTGGTGTTCGTGGTGCATGCGCTGCTGGGTTTTGGGCGCGTGCCGGCGAGGATTGCGCTCGAAGGGCATCTGCTGGACGAAATCAACTACCGTGCGGTGACGCTGGGCTATCCTTTATATACGCTGGGCGCATTATTCGCCGGGGCGATCTGGGCGGAGAGCGCCTGGGGCGCGTTCTGGAGCTGGGATCCCAAGGAAGTCGGCGCGCTGATCATCTGGCTGTTCTACAGCGCTTTCCTGCACGCACGTTATCAACGCGGATGGACCGGCAGCCGTATGGCGGTGCTGTCCTTAACCGGATTCGCAATGATGATGCTCTCGTTTTTCGGCAATTATTTCTTCGGCGGAATGCACAGCTACAACTGATCAACACAGGGCGTAGTTTCATTGTATGTCTTCGCCGGGTAGATTGCGGTCGATTCATAACTCCAAGTTGTTCGCTAAGGAGGTAGAATGGATGCCGGAGTTTCGGCCATTGTGGCAGCAACTATCTCAACCATGGCTGGGGGCACGATTGGATTCGTGTCATCCTACCTATCAATAGCTCGATCTGACAGGCGCGCGCGGGCTCTATTATCTGTGCCGAAGCAAATGGAGGCGGCTGAGTTAGTTGCCATGACAATATTTCGCAGACTTTCGGGTTCGTCTGTGCATAATACAGAGTGGGACAAATACATCTCGGCTTGTTTTTGGCTTCCTGATCCCGTTCGCCGCACATGCCTTTCCATAGTGAGTGAGCCAGACAACGAGACAGCGTTAAGGAACGCCCAAAAGGAAATCATTGTGATGTTCGACTCAATAACGATGGGTGAAACAAAATGAGCATGACGAAAGACAAGACCATCGAGGCGCTTGAGAAGGAAGCGGCTCGCCGACGCAAGGAAGTAACGGAGAAGGCGAATGTACCTCTTCCCAGTCGTATCAAGTCGATAGAGAGCACATCCGTTGTGTGTACTATAGCGCCGCGCATGCTTCCGTTTGAGCACGTTGATGTGAACCGTTTGGAAGCTGCGCTCCATGAAACATACCACTTGCGATATCGAAGGCCGACTCCGGGGAACCTTGGCGTATTAATGTCTCTTGGACTGGACACCTCGAAACTCACAGACGAGAATGTCATGATGTTGGCGGCCAAGGCGCCCGAGCCCAGGCTGGTCTTTGAAAATGGACGCTATCCGACAGGCCAATCCAGATTCGTGGCTATTGAGGAAGTGCTGTTCAGTCGAGAGAATATCGCAGCAAAGGTAAGTGGCATTACTGCCTTAGCCGAGTTGGTTATTGCAGAAGCTTTCGACATCTTCTGGCAGGCAAGTGGTGCAGTTAAGGAATGGGGAAGTCCAGAAGTGCAGGAGCAACTGCAAATGATCTCTTATCAGACCTCAACGAAGGTCGATTTCGAGGGTGATGTAAGAAAGATCATGAACAAAAGCGTTTGCGATTATTTGGATGGTGCTCTTTCTGGACCAGATGGGCTAGGCGCCAAAATGACTTCTTGTTCGAGATATGATGCCTTCAAACCATCCGCGAATCTCGTGTCGTCATGGACATTCGATGAACTCTACTTCAGAGTGCACACATTCAATAGCGTAACTGGAAGGTCGGAAACGTCGTTGGTACACATCGATACACAGACAAGGGACGAGCATGGTCGCGGGATCGCGCTTGTCACGACTGAATTACCATTTGATGACCACTCGGCATTTGTGGATTCTCTGATTAGTGCTGTACAAAGCATGCCGGAATGAGTTTCCAAAGCACGTATCGCACAGCCACCTGTTCAGATTCTACTTCAAATAGCCGTCACAGAGCTGGTTCACGAATTAGCCACTTTCCAACATGAACTACATCGCCTATCTCTTAGGCATTGACTTCCCGGGCAGCGACGGTAAGAGGCCGCACCGGCCGGGGTGGTGGGCCTATTTGTCTTCGATGAAGTTCGCGATTGTCATCTTGATCGTGCTGGGTGCGCTGTCGCTCATGGCGATGTTCACGAACGAACTGGCGGACCCCGAGGCGATGGCGAAGCCGCCAGCCACGACGCTGGGCGCCGTGGGCCATCTGCTCTTCATCATCTTTCAAATGGCCGACCCGTTCCGCTCGTGGTGGTACTACGTGCTGCTCGGCCTCGTTACCCTCTCGTTGTTCGCCTGCGTGCTCGAGCGGACGCCGATTGTGTGGCATCTGTGGACGCGCAAACCGAGCACGGATACCTCGTGGTTAGATAGCGCTTCGACCGCAATTGTGCGCACAACCGCAGCCCCGCGGGAAGACATTGAGCGGCGGCTGGGGCATCACTGGAAATGGCGGATCAAAGATCAGGACGCGTGGGTCGGCGAACATGGGCGCCTCGCAATGTGGGGGCCGCTGATCACGCACTACGGCATGTTCTTTATCGTGATTGGCGCGCTGGTGACATCTATCGGATCGTTTCAGACGCGCGACGGCGGTTACTCGGGCGATGTGGTGCAGCTCGAAGGAATGCCGTTTGCGGTGCGGGTGGACAGCTTCCGGATTCAATACTATCCGCTGCAGCCGGGGCAATGGGTGCTGGTGGACGGGCAGTGGATCGGCAAACTTGACGAGATGAATCCGGACAGCACGTGGATCGTGCAGCAGTGGCTTAGTCAGAACACGGTGCAGCGCGTCTCGATGGAGCCGCAATACATCACGAATCGTTGGGACAACCAACAGGATCGCGGCAACATCAAGAAGTTCACGAGCTACGTGACGGTGCTGGAAAACGGACAGGAAGTCGAGAAGTCCGAAGTGGCTGTCAACAGCCCTCTGCGGCGCGCGGGATATCGCTTTTATCAGAGTTCGTATGATCCGGACCATCCCCGCTTCTCGGCGAGCTATGATGTGGTAACGGTGACAGTGAACGACAGCGCCGCCGGAACGTCGCAGACGCTGATGTTGAAACCGAATGTCGCGGTTCAAGTTCCGGGCGACACCCTCACGGTGACGGCCGGGCAGTTGATGCCGAATTTCAAATTGGGCTCCGACTTCAAGGCGCACAGCGAAGGCACTGAGTTTGTCAATCCGGCCGTGGAGCTGATCTTCAAGGGGCCGAACGGCTTCGAGAAGTCGCAGTGGGCATTTCTGAAATTCCCGTCGCACGACCGCGGCCCCGGTAAATTCTTCTACACGGTGACCAAGCTCCAAGGCGAACGGTCGACTGTGGAGATGGCGACGATTTTCGAAATCAAGAAGACGTTCGGCACCGAACTCTTGTGGTTAGGGTTTGCGCTCGCGACATTAGGTTTGGTCCTATCGTTCTACCTGAGTCATCGAGTGCTTTATGTCGAATGGGCAAGTGGCATTCGCAGCGACATTCGATTGATCGGTCTGGCCCGCAAGACCGCGCACCTATACGAGCGGGATTTGGATCGACTTTTGGAGGGAACGAGCAGTCACGCTAGAGCAGAAAACGCGTCTGAACGTGTTCGTGATCCGCTCTCCCTCAAGAAATAACCAGGAGAGAAAACAGGATGAACCACAATTGGCTGCGCATCATGGTTGCGCTATTCTGCGTCACGGGCTTCCTCGCGAGTGCTACGCTGGCACTGGCCGAGGACGCACCGGCCGCCGCTGCTCCGGCGGGGCACGCTTATGTCGGCGCCAAGGCCTGCAAGACCTGCCACATGGGCGAGAAGAACGGCAAGATTTGGGAATCATGGCTCGCGTCCAAGCATGCCAACGCGATTGCCTCGCTGGACTCGGCCAAGGGAGAACGCACTAATTTCAAGTGTCTGAAGTGCCACACGACCGGCTTTGGTGCGGAGACGGGTTACAAGGTCGGCGACATGGCTTCCGAAGGTGTCGCATCAGTCGGATGTGAAGCCTGCCACGGCGCGGGCGCGGATTACAAGTCGATGAAGGTAATGAAGGACAAAGCCGCGGCGCTGGCGGCGGGACTCGTGATGCCCAACGAAGAGACCTGCAGGAAGTGCCATAACCCTGAATCTCCGACGTTCAAGGAATTCGATTACAAAGCGGCGTACGCCAAGATCGAACACCACATTCCCAAGAAGGCACCCGCCCCGGCAGGACAATAAGTTTCTTGTGCACCCGCGCCGAAATCTCACGCACCTCTCTTTCAGGATATTCCGCAAATCGAGGTTGCGGCCGGGTGTTCAGGATTTTTCCGGAGCGAATTTCAACGTCGTCGTGTACGGTAAGGAGGATGGGCAGACATTAAGCGAGTAATGGGTATGGCAACGGGTATTCACTAACGATAGGTGAGTACTCATGTGAAAAAACTATCGAAGAACCTCGGAGCCGGTTGCGGCTCCAGCGAGACAACATCATGGACGAAAGTCGCCGAAAATTCTTCAAGACCGTTGGAATAACCGCGGCATCGGTGGGTTTAGCTTCCTTGCCGAAAGCCGCGCGCGCCAACGAGTTTTTCTCCGGCAACCCGGATCGTTACGGGGTGCTGGTGGATACCACGTTGTGCATCGGCCTCAATTGCCGCCGATGCGAAATCGCCTGTGCGAAGGAAAGCAATCTTCCGCCGATCCAGCAGCCGCCGGAAGATGAATCGGTCTTTCTCGAACCGCGCCGCCCTCACGCGGACCAGTTCACGGTGGTGAACCGGTATAAGAACCCGGAGGAGGGCAAGCCGCCGATCTACGTCAAGCGGCAGTGCATGCACTGCGATGAGCCGGCGTGCGCTTCGGCGTGCCTGACCAAGGCGTTTACGAAGACGCCGCAGGGAGCGGTGGTGTACGATGCCAGCGTTTGTATCGGGTGCCGTTACTGCATGGCGGCGTGCCCGTTCAATATACCCGCGTACGAATACGATTCTCCGCTGCATCCGCGGGTGATGAAATGCAACCTGTGTTTTGAGACCCGCACGAGCACGGGGTTTGCTCCGGCGTGCGTCAAAGCCTGCCCGGACGAAGTGATGACCTTCGGCCGGCGCAGTGAACTCATGGATCTTGCTCATGACCGCATCCGTTCTAATCCGGAGCGGTACGTGAATCATGTTTACGGTGAAAACGAGGTAGGAGGGACGAGTTGGATCTATCTCGCCAGCGTTCCCTTTGACACCATCGGCTTCCGCACGGATCTGGGCACGACGCCCTATCCGGAGTTGACGCGGGGTTTCCTCGGAGCAGTGCCGCTCGTGCTCACGCTGTGGCCGGTGCTGTTCTCCGGAATTTACATGTTCACGCGCCGCCGGGATGAACTCGGCAAGGGCGAAGAACATGGCGAGCGCCAGGAGGAGAAGCCATGAGTCTTCCGGCTCACGCGGCCTATCTCCCGCGCGCAACCTTCAAACAGAAGCTGTTCCTCGGCCTGGGCTTCCGGGATTACCTGAAGGCTCAGATCACGCCGTTTAATATCATTGCCGCGATCATACTCGCGGTCGGCATTCCGGTCACCTGGCTCCGCTTCACGCAGGGTCTGGCCGCCACCACCAATCTCACCGACACGTATCCGTGGGGATTGTGGATCGGGGTGGACGTGCTCTGCGGAGTCGCGCTCGCCGCGGGCGGATTCACGTTAGGTTCGGCCGTCTATCTGTTCGGGATGAAGGAATACCATCCCATCGTCCGTCCGGCCGTGCTCACCGGCTTTCTCGGTTATTTCTTTGTGGTGATCGGCCTCGCGTTTGACCTGGGGCGTCCGTGGCGACTGCCGTATCCAATGTTTGTTTCCTACGGCGTCACCTCCGTGATGTTCCTCGTCGGCTGGCATGTCGCTTTGTATCTTTCGTGCCAGTTCGTCGAGTTCTGTCCGGCGGTTCTCGAATGGTTGGGGTGGAAGAGATGGCGCAAGTTCGCCGTGAGCCTGACGATCGGCGCGACGATTTTCGGCGTGATTCTTTCCACACTGCACCAGTCGGCGTTGGGGGCGCTGTTCCTCTTGACTCCCAGCAAGCTGCATCCGCTCTGGTACACGCCGTACCTGCCGGTGTTCTTTCTCCATTCGGCAATTATTGGCGGGATGACGATGGTGATTTTCGAGAGCATGCTGTCGCACAAATTCTTCTCGAAGCAGATCAACCATCATGATCATCAGAACTTCGACAAGCTGACGCTGGGATTGGGCAAGGCGGCGGCAGTGGCGCTCTTCGGTTACTTCGGGCTAAAGATCACCGGCCTCGCCTACGGACGTCACTATGACCTCGTGTTCACACCGCTGGGTTACTGGTGGCTGCTGGAAGTTTTCGGGTTCGTGTTGGGTCCGTGCCTGCTTTTTGTCTGGGCCTTCCGCCGTCGCAGCCCGAACTGGACGCGGGTGGCCGCGATCTGGACGGTACTGGGAATCATCCTCAACCGCGTCAACATCTCCATGATCGCCTTTAACTGGAAGGAGCCGGAGCGTTACGTGCCAAAATGGTCGGAATTCGTGGTGACGATCATGATCATCACGGTGGGCATCATCACCTTCCGCTGGATCGTCAACCGGATGCCCATTCTGTGGGAGCATCCGGAGTACGAATCGGAACTGCAACGCAACTAAGGGGGAATAGACCATGCATACACTTCAGGATTTCCTGCTGGTCACGAAAGCGGAGACGTATCTGATCGCCGTGGTTTTCCTGGTGATCTTCCCGCTTTTCTGGCGGCATCTCAACACGCCCAGCAAAACGCTGCGCAAGTAGAACATTCTCCCGCGCATTCCTTTGAGCCTTCGACGGAAGGGATCCTGAATCGGAAGACGGATTCAGCATCACAAATCAAGGGGCGGCGCAGGAGGTATCGGAGGATGTTTCCATGTCAAAGCAATTGTTGTCCATCCTGTTTGGGCTGTTCATAATCTTTTCGCCGGCCGCCGCCAAAGATCCGGCAAGATCGAACGGCGAACCGGCCTGTAATGACTGTCACTCCTGCAATGCGCCCACGGTGGCCAATCCGTGTCTCAAGGTGTGCCCGCGCAGTCATGCCGAAAAGAAAATCCTGGACACGGGTCCGGAAATCTGCGTGATCAATGAGCTGGAATACGAGTACGAGGCGGTGATCTTCCAGCACCGCCTTCACGCCGGCATGTCGGTGATGGACAAAGGCTGCACGGATTGCCATCACTACGAACCGACGCCCGGCCAGATCTCGGCCTGCAACCAATGCCACTCCCGCAGTGTCAGTCAGGAACACCTGAGCCAGCCGGGGCTCAAGGGCGCGTATCACCGCCAGTGCCTCGGTTGCCACAAGGAGTGGAGCGGCGAGTCCAACTGCGAAGTCTGTCACGCCAAGAAGAGCGAGGCCGGCTCGCCGACGGTGACCACGATGCCGCAGCGGTTCTATCCGACCCTTGAAACCCCTGTGAAAAAAGTGTGGGAATCGGCTTACGGCGGCGGAACGAAAGTGACACTGCACCACCGGACGCACAACGAGAAGTACGGGATCGAATGCGCCTCGTGTCACCACGCGGAGGGCTGCAAGAGCTGCCACAGCCGCGGGCAAACGACGATGACCGTGCGCCACAGCGAAGAGGCGCTGCACGCGATTTGCAACGCCTGTCATGCGGAGATGAGCTGCAACCAGTGCCATCTCAAGGAAGAAGCGCCGGAGTTCACGCATGATCGCACCGGCTGGCCGCTGAAGCGCTATCACCGAAACCTGACGTGCCGTTCCTGTCACGGCAATCCCTACCATTTCAGCAAACCGGCCTCCAGCTGCAACACGTGCCATGCCACGTGGACCGTCGCCACCTTCCAGCACAGCAAGACCGGCTTGACCCTGAACGAAACTCACTGCGAATTCGAGTGCACGGAATGTCACGCGAATCGAAATTTCGCGACCAAACCCACTTGCAGCACTTGTCATGAAACGGATGTGGCGTATCCGGCGAAGCTGCCGGGTACGCTCGTGAACCGCAAGCTATGAAGCACTTTCGTCTGTTCCTCATTCTGATCGGTGTCATCGCCCCCCTCACTCTCCGGGCGGGCGATGACACCGCGTGCGCGGATTGTCACTCCGACGCTTCGCTCACGCGCACCCTCGAAAACGGCGCCGTGCAGTCGCTCGCCGTGACCAAGGATTCTCTGGTCTTTTCACGTCACGTGGATTTGGCCTGCGTAGATTGCCACCGGGATCTCAAGAATTTTGACGATTGGCCCCATCCGGAACAGTTGCAAGTTGTCAACTGTGTCATCTGTCACCCGGAACCCGCGCACGCCGTGGCGGCCGGCGGCCACGACGGCAAATTGAAATGCGCCGCCTGTCACGGCACGCACCATATTATTAACCCGAATTCGCCGCAGTCGGCGCTCTCGAAGGCGAAGATCAACAAAACCTGCGCGCATTGCCACAATGCCCTGCACGCGCCGCATCGCGGCCGCACGTCGCAATACGCCAGTTACGATGTCGGCCTGCACGGCAGCCATCCTGACGCGGGCGGAGACCAGGGACCATCCTGCACCACCTGCCACGGCACGCATACGATCACGAGCGAATTCAAGCTGAATTTGCAGCTTGAGGAAGCATGCCTGAAGTGCCACCCGGGAGTTCAGGAGCAATTCCGCCATTCCGTGCACGCGGAGTTCCGCGAGGGACGCAACAAATCGCACTGCTTCGAATGCCACGGCGAGCATCGCAGCCGCGCGCCCTCGGACACCACGCTGCGGGTCACGAATGAAACGCCCGCGGAGGCCACGTGCGGCTCGTGCCACGCGGAATCCGTGGCGCGTTACAACCAAAGCCTCCATGCCTTTGCGCTGGAGAGCGGATCGCCCCGCGCTCCGCGCTGTGAAAGCTGCCACGGTGCGCATGATATTCGCCCCGTGCACGATCCGCTTTCACCCATGCACCGCTCGCGGCAGGTGGAGACCTGCGCCCAATGCCACAGCCGCATCGGTATCAGTCTGGATCCGGATGTGAGGCTGCCGCGCTCGTTTGAAAACTATCAGGAAAGCACGCACGGCAAGCTGCTCGCTAAGGGCAATGAGAACGTGCCGGTGTGCATTGACTGCCACGGCGGCCATGCGATCCGCGGTTCGAGCGACCCGCAGTCCACGATTAATCTTCAGAATATTGACAAGACGTGCGGCAAGTGCCATCCGGCGGAAGAGGAATTGTACCGGGCCTCGATCCACTACCGCGCGCTCAAAGTCGGCATCACCGACAGCCCCACCTGCACCGGGTGCCACGGCGAGCATATCATGCTCTCCCCGAAGGATCCGAAGAGCAGGGTGAGTCACGCCAACGTCGCCCACGAGACCTGCGGCCGATGTCACGAGAATCCGATTATCATCCGCAAGTACGGACTCGCGCCGGACGTGGTGCAGACCTACACGGATTCCTATCATGGTCTGGCCACGCGGGCCAAGAACCGGCGCACGCCCAACTGCGCGGACTGTCACAACGCGCATGATGTGCTCACGCAGCGCGACTCGCTGTCCACGATTCATGAAGCGAATGTGGTCGCCACCTGCGCCAAGTGCCATCCGCGGGCGGACCAGAAGTTTGCCGCTTCCTACACCCACCAAGCGCTCCAGCCGAAGGAGGGCGGCGCGACCTACTGGATCGCCCGCGTTTATTGGGTGCTGATCATCGTCGTCATCGGCGGCATGATCGTGCACAATCTGATCATTGTCAACTATCACATGCTCGAGGCGAAGCGGCGGCAGACGGCCGGGCGGAAAGTGGTCCGGTTCGACACGCACCAGCTTATTCAGCACATGGCGCTCTCGATCACGTTCATTCTTCTCGCCATCAGTGGTTTCGCCCTGAAGTATCCCGATGCGTGGTGGGTGAAAATGCTCTCGGTTGTGGGGCTGAATGAAGAGGCGCGACGCCTCACGCACCGTACGATGGCGGTTGGACTGGTGGTCTGCTCGTTCTACCACGTCTGGTATCTCTTCAGCACGCGGCGCGGGTGGGAAGAGTGGAAGGCCATGCTGCCGGTCTCGCGTGACTTGACCGATGTTATGGACACCATCAAATACCACCTCGGCTTCAAGAAACAACCACCGGAATACGGCCGCTATGACTATACGCAGAAGGCCGAATACTGGGCCTTGATTTGGGGCACCATCCTCATGATCGTTACCGGCTTCGTGCTCTGGTTTCCCGCCGAGTTGTCGCCCATCCTCCCCAGTTGGGCCGTCAGCGTGTCGCAGACGATTCACCTTTACGAAGCCTGGCTGGCGACGCTGGCCATTGTGGTCTGGCATTTCTTCTTTGTGATCTTCCATCCGGAAGAGTATCCGATGAGCTGGACGTGGTTGACGGGCAAGATGTCGCTCGATCACGTCAAGCACCGTCACGGCCGCTGGTACAAGGCCTTGCAGGACGAGGGGCGCATTGCGCCGGAGCCTGAACCCGCACCTGAATCCAAAGAAACCACTTCGACAACCCGTTAAGCATACCCTCCTGAACCGGCCGTGCCTCGGCACGGAAAACGCGGACGAATGACCCGCTTACTCCACATCTTCCTTCTCTCCCTGACTCTGACGGCGGTGGCCATCGCGCAGAGCAACGAAACCTGTATGGATTGCCACGGTGATCCTTCGTTGACCATGGAACGGCTGACGGGCACGGCGTCCCTCACGGTCACGTCCGACAGCCTCAAGGGATCGCCGCACGAAGGTATGTCGTGCATTGAGTGCCACTCCAGTCTCAAAGCGGTGCCGGACTTCCCGCACCCGCAGCCAAAAGCCGTGAACTGCGGCGAATGCCATGCCGCTGCCGTAAAGCAGTACATGTCCGGCTTCTTCAACAAGCTGCAGGAGATGGGCTACCGCGGCATCCCCGCGTGCACGGATTGCCACGGCGTGCACAGCATGGCGAAGCGGGCCGACACGCGTCGTGTCTGTGGTCTGTGCCATCAGGCGGAACTCAAACTGCTCAACAGCAGCATTCATGCGGAGACAGGGAAAGGCGACGGCCGGCCGCTGGTCTGCACGTCCTGCCACGAGCCGCACTTCAAGACGCGGCGCACGACGATGACGGAATCGGAGTGGCGCATGACGCTCGTCAAGGGCTGCATGAGCTGCCACCGACACGAGTCCACAGACTATCTCGACAGCAAGCATTACCGGACGCTGTCCGCGGGCGATTCGCTGGCGCCGACCTGCATTTCGTGCCACGGTGACCACGCCGTTCTTTCACACACCAATCCGGCGGCACAGACCTCCACGGAGCGTCTGGACTACCTGTGTGCGACGTGCCACCAGAATTACGATAGGACTCTGCACCGCAAGGACGGGGTGGATGCGCGGCTGATGACTTGTGTGGCTTGTCACACCGGCCATGAAACGCAGATGATCCGCACGGCAGGAGGCGTGTTCCGTGAAACGGTTCCGCAGACGTGCAACCGTTGCCACAGCGATGAGCGGCACGCGAGAGAGACGCTGGCGCACGGGCGGATCATGGCACTTCAGGCCAACGGAAACGGCGGGGCGAATTGTTCGCAGTGCCACGTTTACCACTGGCGGAAAAGCAGCCTGCCTCCGCATCAGGCTTCGCTCCGGATGCAGTGTCAGAATTGCCACGTCAAGGAGACGCAGGACTACGCGCGTTCGGCTCACGCCGTGGGTCGTGAGAAGGGCCACATGGAACCGCCCACCTGCGTCACCTGTCACGGCGAAGTTGATATTCAAAAGGTACAGGAAGGCATGAAGCCGCGGCAGGTGATTGACCTGTGCAGCCGCTGCCATGCCAACCGCGAGATTGCGTTGAAATTCCAGTTGAACCCGGAGGTGGTGAAGTCGTACAAGAAGACCTACCACGGACAGGTGTACAACCTCGGGTATCAGGGAGAGAAGTTCGCGACCTGCATCAACTGCCACGGCAACCATGACATCCGGGACGTGAACGATCCGGCGTCGCGGGTAAGCCGGCAGAACATCGTGCAGACCTGCGCGCGCTGCCACGAGGACGCGAACGAGAACTTCGTGACTTTTCTCTCGCACTACGACCCGCACGGCGGGAAGGTGGGCGCGACCAGCCCCGAGCGCAACGTCTCGGCGGCGGAAAAATTCATGAACGGCCTGCTCTTTGGAGTGTTTGGCTTCTTTGGTCTCCACACCCTGTTGTGGTTTGTCCGTTCGTGGTTCGACCGTCGGCGGCATCCCCGAGTCCGCTCGCCCGTGTCGGAGCGCAAGTGGGTGTTGCGATTCACGCCGTGGCAACGTACCTTGCACGTTGCGCTGGCCACGAGCTTCCTGATTCAGGCCATGACCGGCCTGCCGCTCAAATTCTCCCATAGCGAGATTGCCTACTGGGTGGCGGGGCACGTCATGAACCTGCACACGATGGCCCTGCTACACCGTGTCAGTGCGGCGCTGATGTTCGGCGTGTTCATCCTGCATCTGCTTACGCTCATGTATGTCACGTTCGTGCGGAAGGAGAAGGGGCTGTGGTCAGGGGCGCGCTCTCTGGTCGCCAATCTGCAGGACGCCCGCGACCTGTTGAATCATTTCAAGTGGTTCCTGTTCCTTGGTCCCAAGCCCAAATTCGGACGGTGGACGTACTGGGAGAAATTCGACTACTACGCGGTCTTCTGGGGCGTGATGGTGATCGGCTTCAGCGGTCTCGTGCTCTGGTTCCCGGAATTCGCGACGCGCCTGCTCCCCGGGTGGATGATCAATCTTGCCCACGTCGTACACAGTGAGGAAGCGTTGCTGGCAACCGCGTTCATCTTCACCGTGCACTTCTTCAACGGCCACTTGCGGCCGGATAAATTCCCGTTGGACGACGTGATCTTCACCGGCCGCGAATCCACGGAGGAGATTGGCCACGAGCGCGCGCGCCAACTGGAAGCGCTCGAAGCCGAAGGCAACTTGGAACAGAAGATTCGGCCGCCGATGAAGGCCTGGCAACGCCGGGCGCTGCTCGTGTTCGGCTGGACGGCGTTCATCACCGGCATTATTTTGCTGTTCTTTATCGTGGCCAGCGTCTTAATACGATAACGCACATGGCGTAAGCACCGCGTCCCGATTCTCCGTTCACTCTATCCTGCACGGTCACCGGCCATGTTTCGAAATTTAGAAAAATACACGCATGAGTTTGCCGGAGCCGTCTGGGAGGTCGTCAAGCTCCCCTTCTGGCTAATCCTGCAGGGCTGGCGCCGCCTGGTCGAGATCGGCATGCGTAAGCTGGCCCTGCTCGCCTTCGCGGCGGTCATCGTCACGATTGTCGCCTCCGTGGCGCTGATCAAAGCCACATCGCAACCGAGATTCTGTGTGTCCTGTCACGTGATGAAGCCGTATTTCGATGCGTGGGAAACCTCGACGCACAACTTTATTCAGTGCACGGTCTGCCATGTTCCGCCCGGCATCAAGGGGACGGTTGAGCACAAGTTTCAGGCGCTCTCGATGGTGGCGAACTACATGACCGGGCTTTACAAACGCTCGAAACCGTGGGCGGAAATTGAAGACGCCAACTGCCTGCAAGGGGGCTGCCACGAGACGCGGCTGTTGAAGGGAAAGGAGAATTTCAGGGGCGTGACCTTCGACCACGAGCCGCATCTGACGCAAGTGCGGCGCGACCGCCATCTTCGCTGCACATCGTGCCACGCGCAGATCGTACAGGGCCAGCATATTTCGGTGACGGAGACTACGTGTTTCCTCTGCCATTTCAAGCCCGATCCGGCCACCGGCGCGCCCACGGATTTGAGCCGCTGCACGCACTGCCATACGCCGCCGACCGGCGTGGCGGCAGCAGACACGGCGTATGATCATACCGAAATCCTCGCGCGGCAGGTGGACTGCAACAGCTGCCACGAGACGATGATTTCCGGCGACGGCTTTGTGCCGATCGAGCGCTGCAATTCCTGCCATGCGCAGGTCGAGCACCTGCAGAAATACGGTGATCGGGACTTTATGCACCAAATGCACGTCACCGAACACAAGGTCGAATGCACAAGCTGCCACACCACGATTCTGCACGGCAAGAAAGTCGAGCCGATGGAGACGGGGAAGGAGCAGTGCAGCGCATGCCATGGTCAGCCCGATCATGCTATGGAGCGCGTGTGGAACGGCGACTTGCCGGGCATCAAACCGTCACCTTCGCCGATGGCCAAGGTCGGCATGACCTGCACATCCTGCCATAACGAGCCGATCCATGAAAACGGCAAAGGGTTCGGGAAACCCGTGTGCACACCGTGCCATGAGCCTGAGTATGACGAGCTGTGGCCAAAGTGGAAGGGGCCGGTGGAGCGCGCGCTGGAGGCAGTCGAGCTTAAGGCGAAGGCGCTACCGGAGCCGGATCGCACACAGCTCATGCAGGCCATTGAAATTTATCGCCGTGGAAATCCACTGCACAATCCCGATCTGGTGAAGGCGCTGGAGGAACGCGCCAGCGGCGAAGTCGTTTCCACGGCGGCGAACGTCGGCGGCTGCGCTTCCTGTCATCCGGCGGCGCTGAATACCTCGCCGGTTTTTAACGGCAAGAGGATCAATCACCGCGCACACTTTGCGATCACAGGCTCCTGCGAGACGTGTCATACGGGTGGCGAACGCAACCACGGTCGCATGGTGCTGACTATGGAACAGTGCAACCAGTGTCACCACAGGGGCGCGGAAAAGCCGAATTTCAAGTGCGAGACTTGTCACGCAACACAGCTGAACACCAACGCCGGTCAGACGCCGCTCATGAAGGAGGCGCTGCCGTCGGCCATGCGTGAAGCCGGCATCGGCTGCGCGGATTGTCATCTGACGGACAGCAAGCAGGTGACACGCGCCGTGGCGCCAACCTGTATTGGATGCCATGACAAGGCGTTCGCTGACACCCTGTGGGTCTGGCAGGCGCGCGGCGATTCACTCGCGCAGCGGGCACAGGAGATGCTAAACGTCCTCAAGCCGGGGACGGAGGCCTATCAACAATTGAACCAGTTCGTCACTCTCCTGCGCGAAGACGGGAGTCGCACGGCGCACAATCACAACCTCTTCGAGCGCTGGATGGAACGGCGGCAGGTGACACCATGAGACGTTCTGCTGAGTCCATAGGGAACGGGAAAGGACATACGACGATGAAGGAACGCAAGTCCCGCAAAACGAAAGTCAAGAGCGTTGCGGCCTCGCCGCGCACGGCTCCGTTCCCGGCCTCTTCGGGCGACGGTAATGAGGCTCCCTTGCTCACGCTCACCGAGGCTGCGTTTCGCCTCGGCCGCGTGCACCGGACGACCATCATGCGTTGGGTCAAGGAGGGACGGCTGCGCTGCGTAAGGCTCTCGCGCAAGGCCATCCTGTTTGAGATCGTCGAAATCGACCGGTTTATCCGCGAACATCGCTATTCTGGCCGTTAATGGGCTGCTATCCTTGACCTCGTAGTCGGCAGATTTTTGCCCACTACATCCCCTGCTGAGCCGAAACGGGTCATTTCTGTTCGATCTCAGCCAAACCTGAGTAGCCGTATTCTCTGAAAATTCTGAATTCGGATGCTTGTTTGTCCGCCCGATAACCTGAAGGCAACTTATGCTCTTAGACTGGTGAATGCTTGTCTTAGAAGAGCTTACGACATAACGTTCCTGCCCCGCGGCAAGGTCCTGGTACCTTGCCGCGTTTCTTTTGAATTCAGACAAGCAAGTATGAATATTAGTGACACACCCGAGAATTTCATAGGAACTGTTTTTGCAAGGCATGCTATGACCAAGAGCGCAAGACCGCCGCTAATTCACAGCCCAATCTGGATCTGTCAGTCCATGAAAAGGCTGAAGTTACGCAGTCCGCCGACAATAGATGTGAAAAAACACGCGCAGGATCGAGCGCCTATTTGTGAAAACATTCCGGTAGCAACCTGCGCGCGACAGTCAGGTTTTGCTCATTCACACCGGTCGCTCCGCGCGATCTGGACCATCACGACGACAAACACGCAACTCTCTACCATAAAGACGAGGCGATTCGCCTCAGGAGCATGGAAATGAAACGAACCTCTTTTTCGATCGGTTGGATAGCCTTACTTGCGCTGCTTTCGCTGTTTGTTTACATCGGCTGCAAGGGCGACGCGGGTCCGGCGGGTCCCGCGGGCAGCAACCCGCAAGGTCCGCCGATTATCACGGCGGTAGTGGCGGTGCCCGATTCTATCGGTGCGGGTGACTATACAACTCTGGTCGTCAACGCTTACGACCCGAACGGCGATGCGCTGACCTACGCGTGGAGCGCGTCGGTCGGCTCATTCTCGTCTCCCACCGCGGCGGTAACCAATTGGTCGCCGCCGGATTCCATCGCGCTGTACGTTATTTCGGTCGCGGTTACGGATGACGACGGCACCGTGAACAGCACGGTGATGGTTGGTGTCAATGCTTACGTGCCGGCCACTGTGCCGAGCTATCTGGGCACGAATCCATACGTCTGCGCGGTGTGCCATGACGCGAAGCTCACAAGCTGGCTGACCACGCCCCACTCGAGCGCGTTCGCTGACAGCGCGAACATTGCCCTCGAACACCGCACCACCGGCTACGATCCAGGAATTGACAACGGCGGATACGACGATAATCCCGGACCGTGGCTCCGAAATGTGCAATGCGAAGCCTGTCACGGTCCCCTCGGCCCGGAAATGGGCGTACCGCACACGTATCTGAGCGAGACGACTTTCACCGGTGAAGCCTGCGGCCAGTGCCATACGCAATACTCAGAATACCAGTACTCCGCTCACGGAACCGCGATTGAGCGCGCCGGCGGCCATGAAGAATTCAACACCGAGTGGAATCGCTCTTCGTGTTGGACGTGCCACATCAGTGAGGCGTTCATCAAAGCCTGGGACACCGACTGGTCAACTCGTGAGATCCCGCATCTGGCGAATCAAGTCAGCTGTGGCACTTGCCACGATCCGCATGCCAGCTCGGAGGACAATCCTGCGCAGTTGCGAACCGTGGCCGACTTCTTGCTCGTCTATGGCGGCGAGGATTATCCCACGGGATATACGGTGACGGGATGGGGAAGCGGTCAACTGTGCGGCCAGTGCCACCATGCGCGCCGCACCCGGACGACGATCATGAATGCGATCAACAACGGAGCGCAGCGCGCCAATCCGCACGAAAGCCCGCAGGCGGACATGATCGCCGGACGCGGCAGCTACGAGATTCCCGGTTTCACCTACGAGCGCGGCGGGGCCGGCGATTTCAGCAACTCGCCTCACACGAATTCCTGTGTAAGCTGTCACATGGAAGAAGTGGAGACCCCGTCCGCGCACTCCAATCATAACTTCCATTCACCTGCGAGCCTGGTGGCGTGCGACGCGTGCCACGATCCCGACAAGAGCGACGTGAAGACGGAGATCGTCGCGCTCCTCGATCAGCTGGCGCAGATGCTGCCCAACGCCACGCAGGGTGAAGACGGTCACTGGACTGTGCCCAGCGACACGCGGGACACGTTGGCCTGGACCCGGCCCAAGCGCGAAGCGGGCTGGGCATGGCAATTCGTGCACTATGACAATTCCGATGGCGTGCATAACTACGATTACGCGCACACGCTGCTGGAAAACGCGATCGATCACCTCACGCCGTAGCAAATGCACTTCACGTCTCCGCAGAGACACGCACATGAAAGCGGGCGGCCCACAAGGCCGCCCGCTTTATATTCCAATGTTCTCGCGCTCTCTTATCTGTCATTCTGGACACCGCGAAGGTCAGTTCTGAATGGTCCCGCCTTTGGAAGGCGTCACAGGGACCCGCGCGAAGCCACATGAATCACTAATGACGCGGGATCACGAGTGTCAAAGGAACACGCAAGAGATTGCGACAAGCGGCACTATTCGGAATTTCGCACCATACGCTGTCGGCAATGCCAGACGGCGACACCAAGCAGACAAAATGATGTTGAATGTCTGGTGTCCAATCAACTACCCATGTTTGTAGAACAAAGCCCGTATCTGATTCGACTACGAGCGTGGCATCGCCCGTTCCGTTGTACGCCAAATCGCCATGCACACCCTGAAATTCGATCCGCCAATCACGCACAATGTGCTCAGGCCACAGAAACTCAGCATGCACGTACACGGTATCCGTTTGCACCGCTGCCGGAGCTGGAGAACTTGAATTATCGCTCGCACAACCCACGGTAATCATGGCAAAAGCCAATAGAAACCATTTCATAGACCCTCCCAATGGCATGGTTGTTATCCAAGATTTACGACAGAGAATTCGCGACGTCACTCAAGTATTACCGTTCAGAGAATGCTTAGTCATAGCCGACGGACATTTCAGGTGTCAACGCCTACAGGTTTGGTAGTTACTCAGTGAGTGTCAGAGACTAAGGAAGTGAAGTTGTGAGCACAGTCCCGCTAGCGGGTGTAGTTTTGTGCACCTATCGGCTTGAATCTTCCGGTAACTGGGTTAAACTGGCCTGTGAATGCCGTACTGCAAGGCAATTGGAACACGTCTGTATAACGGGCAAAGATGCAACAGAACAACCTTAGTCTTTGTGTTTCAATTCGCGCCTGAACGCTATCGGTGATGGAGAATGCTGGCCTGAATTCGATGGATTTGTACTTGTTGGCATGCCACACAAGTTCCTCGAGAACCAGACTGTCTGCATGTACGTGTCGCGAAGGCCTTTCTGCCGTGTCCGCAGAGATATATATTTCCAAGTTTGAGATCGGGGTATTCCCATATGAGGCAATGACGGCCGTAAGTTGGGGAGATTGCCCCACAGAGACCTGTCCCGAGACTTCCACGGCCATGACAAAAGATCGATTCTGAATGCGAGCCGCATTCCAGTGCTTCGCAACGGAAATTCCACTAATAATCGCGGCGGCAGAGGCGATGATAGCTGTGATCAAAGCGACGTAAAATATTCCTCTGCTTTGCGGAGGAACATTTACGATGTAATGTGGTGGATCTACGGGATGACCGCTGGGCTGCCCTTCACGAGAATCTTCGGGCGTCGATTCCATTACAAACTCTGATGGTGACAGGGATTTGATTCAGGGTAATATAGACTCATTCTCCAAGAGAATCAACAGGAAGCACAGGTTGCCCTTACACTGGTTCATTGATGAGCTGCAGTGAGATCACATAATTTTCGCTCATCTCACGACCGCTCGATACGGTGGGTCTCTGTTCTCTGTACATCTCAGATTTCCTGCCGCTAAGCCCATCACGGCGGCACGACCAGTTCTTTGACTCGAGCTTCGAATTTCGAGTTTTCTTTAGAGGCATGCCTCTTTCGTGCAACCGATTGCGCGTTATCTGCCAAATTGACATGATTTGATAACTATGTTAAACGACAGAAAATACACGAGCGATTGTTATTACAAACACAAAATTCCCAATAAATTGTATTTTTGTTCAAATTTTGCTTGACATGGCAGACAAGATGTATTAAATTATCCCCGTACGCTATCCGCCCGCTTTCCCCCATTCGCATCCCACCCCGGAGACTTCTCATGGACCACGGCTTTGTTCGTCTCGACCGTTCGATGTTCACCTCGCCGGCTTGGAAAACCGCTCGCCCCTTCAGCAGCTTTGAAGCTTTTCTCGACCTCTTGCAGCGCGCCAACTTCCGCACGCGGCAATTTCGCTTGCATGACCGTTTCATTCCGCTCAACCCCGGCGACTTGATCTCGACCCTGCCCAAGCTCAGCGAGACGTGGGGCTGGCCGCCGGACGAGGTCAAGCGCTGGCTGCGCGCGCTCGCCGACGGCCATGTGCTCGCCGGCAAGAACCTCGACGGCTTGGTGAAAATCTCGCTGGATGCCTACTGCGTGGCGCGCTTTGTGAAACTTCCCGATCCCTCGCGCGCGCGGAAGGATCTTCTTCTTTCTTCTCCTTCTTCTTCAGAAGAAAAGAAAGAACATTCTTCTGAGCTTTCTTCTTTACCTTCTTCGGATACGTTCTCGGTTGAAGAAGAACATCACCTCGAACAGAAGACAAAAGAAGACATTTTGTTTTCTTCTCTTTCCGAAGAACGAAGCTCAGAAGACGTAACCGATACGCGCGCGCGCGAACCGGGCATGCTGCTGGTCAATGCCATTATCGAAAGTCTGGCCAAACCCAAACCGGCGAGCGATCCCCAGAGTTGCATTCCGCGCCGCGAAAGCTGTCCGGAATTCCTGCACCGCGAGACCGAGTTCCCGCCGGAGTTCCCGCTGGACGAGTTTCGCCGCTACGTGGACGCCGCGCTGCGGAATCCCGACCCAAAGCTGCGTCCCAAAGTCCGTCGCGGCTGGATCGCCGAGTTGCGCGACCGGTTCCTCGCCGAACGCACGGCCGAGCAAGGACTACCCACAACCTCCGGTTGTGGTGGAAACGAGGCGCAGGCAGCATAAAAAAGCGGCGCACCCTGTTATCAAGTGCGCCGTGAAGCTTCAGAGATTCGTTTATCCGGTGCGGGCCGGAAGGAGTGGAGGTGAATCATCCCCCGATGTCCTTGTTTATCGTAGCCGGGCGGGTCTCTGGTCTCTGCGGCCATCCGTTCTCGTCACGCACAGACCCACCACGGCGGCGCAATGATTTCTGATTCGGATTTCGGATTTTCTGCTTCATCCCTCATCCTTCATCCTTTCCCCTACGGCATCAGCACTCGGGACAAATCGAGACTCAAGAGATACGCCACCAGCGGCTGCGGATACGCGCCGAGCACGAGCACCGCGAGTGAAATGAAAATTGCCGCATAAGTCGGCACGGGGCGCGATTCGAGCTTGCGGAACTTCTCGTTGGGATTGCTGTAGTAGGCGGCCTTGACGAGGAAGAGATAGTAGAAGAGCGAAATCACGCTGTTCAGAATCGCCAGCGCGACGAGCACCGTGTAGCCCGCTTCCATCGCCGAACTGAAGAGCAGCCACTTGCCGAAGAACCCGGCCAGCGGCGGCACGCCGGCCAGCGAAAAGAGCACGACCATCAGCGTCAAAGCCATCAAGGGCGCGCGCTGATGCAGGCCGCGGAAGCTCTCGATCTGCGGATCCGGCGCGCGCTGTTCCAGTTCGATGGTTACCATGAACAACGCGAGATTCATCAGCAGGTAAACCACGGAGTAGTAGAGAATCGCCTGCGGCGCGGACGTCGCGAGACCGAGCATTCCGAGAATAATGTAGCCGGCCTGCGCAATGCTCGAATACGCGAACAACCGCTTCACGCTCTTCTGCCGGAACGCCACGAAGTTGCCGTAGCTCATGGTAAGTACGGCAATGATTCCCAACGCCGTGCCCATCGCCGGGAGGTGCGGGTGCGTGAGGAACACGATCCGGAAGAGCGCGGCGATACCAGCGAGCTTTCCGACGGATGACAGGAACATCGCAACCGGCGAGGCGGCGGCGTCATAGGCATCCGGCGCCCAGACGTGAAACGGAAACGCGGCCAGCTTAAAGAGGAATGATGAGAACACCATCACGAGACCGGGGACGAGCATCTGCGTGTTGGGCGCATTCGCCTGCAGCGCATGAATCATGTCCGAGAAACCCAAACCGCCGACGGCGCCATAGATGAACGTCACGCCGTAGAGACCGATCGCGCTTGACGCCGCGCCGATGAGAAAATACTTCACCGTGCTCTCGACCGATTCGGTGCGATCCCGCCGCATGCCGATCATGACATAGAGCGAGTACGACACCAGCTCCATCGAGAGATAGAGAATCAGGAAGTTGTAAACGCTCGCGAGCAGCATCATTCCCAATCCGGCCGAGTAAAAGAACAAGTAGTATTCGGGCGACTGACTGCGGGGAATCGAGCGCAGCGGCCAGCCGAGCAGCGCATTCGCAAAGAGGCCGATGCCGATCAGGATTTTGAAGAACTGCGAGTAGGCGTCCACGCGGTAGCTGTCGGTGAAGAGCAGCCCGCTCTCCGCATGCGCATAGAGCGACGCGCCGATCACCACCACTCCCCACACGAGCATGTACCGGCGCACGTGCAGAGCAGTAATCGTGTTCGACATGCTAAGGAGGAAGGCAAGGATGATGCCGCCGCAAACGGCGATCTCCGGCAGGAGCTGCATTACCACGGGAACGCTCCTTTTGTGTACGGCGCGATCAGATCCATCAAGAGCCGCGGCATGAGGCCGAAAATGACGAGCAGCGCAGCCAACGCCACGCGGGCGGAACCGAGGAACGGTGTGACATCCTTGACTTCCGGGGTTCGCCCGGCCACAGGACCGAAGAATGCCGTTTGCAGATTGCGCATCATGTAGAAGGCGCCGAAGACCAGACTCGGCACCGCGATCAGTGTCAAAATGGGATATACCTTAAACGCCCCGAGGAAAATCATGAACTCTGCCGGAAAGCCGGACAAACCGGGCAGGCCGACTCCGGCCAGACCCGCGAGGATAAACGTGACAGAAATCCATGGTGCTTGCTTCGCCAGTCCGCCATACTCCGCCATTACGCGGGTATGCGTCTGCTCATAAAAATGTCCGACGGAAGAGAAGAAGAGCGCCGTCATGATGCCGTGCGCGAACATCTGATATACTGCGCCGCTGATTGCGTAGGGTGTTCCGGCGGCGAGGCCGAACATGACAAGCCCCATGTGCGAGACGGAGGAGTAACCGATCATGTATTTGAAATCCGTCTGCTGCACGGCGACCAGCGCGCCATAGACCACACCGGTTGCGGCCAGAATTGCGGTGAGATAGGACCAGCCATCGGCACCGGCGGGAAATAACTCAATGCCAAAGCGCAGCACGCCGTACGCGCCGAGCTTCATCAACACGCCCGCATGGAGCATCGAGACTGCCGTCGGCGCCGCGACGTGGCCATCGGGCGACCAGTTGTGCAGCGGGAAGATCGCGGCCAGCGTGCCGAAGCCGAAGAGCATCAGCGGGTAGATCACGTACTGCATGCGCGACGAAAACATTCCCGCCTGCTTCAGAATCAGGAAATCAAACGTGCGCACCGGGCTGTTGAAGTAGGTGATGAGCAAGCCCATGAACACGAGACCGCTGCCGGCGAGCAGCATGATCGTCAGTTTCAGCGCGGCGTATTCCTTGTTCGTCGAACCCCAGATGCCGATCAAGAGATACATCGGGATCACTGCGATTTCGAAGAAGACGAAGAACAGCAGGAAATCGAGGCAGGTGAAGCTGCCGAACACCCCGGCGACGAGCATCAGGAAGAGAATGAAATATTCCTTGACGCGGAAGCTGATCGTAAACGACGTAATCACGCCGGTGAGCATGACGATCGCGTTCAGCAGCACGAGCGTCACGCCCGCGCCGTCCACCGCGAGATGGTAGGTGGAATTCAAGCCCGGCAGCCACGCGTATTGCTCGGAGAATTGGAAGCCGGCCAGCGCGCGGTCGTATTGCGCGAACACGATTACCGCGAGGGCCATCGCGATTGCCGACACGCCAAACGCAATCCGCCGCACGAGTTTCTCGTGCCCTTCCGGCGTGAGCAGGATCAGCCCCGCACCCACCACCGGACACAGCAGGATGAGAGAAAGGTAGGGAATTCCGTGCATTAGAAACCTGCTCGCAATTCGTTAATCACAAAGAGAACCGCCGCCACTGCCGCGAACATCAGCGCCAGATACTGCTGCACTTCGCCGGATTGCAGCCGGGCAAAAGCGCGGGCAGTGCCCATGCAGGACTTGCCGATGCCGTCCAACGTGCCCTTGATGCCCCATGTTTCAAATATCTGCAACGCCCAGGTAAAGGGCAAGTAGATCATCTTCACCACGAAGTAATAAGCATCGTCAAGATACCACTTCTCGCGCAGCACGTGAGCGAGCCGCGGGAGATAGATCATCGGATCGGCCGCCTTCCGCCAATAGAACACACGCGCTGCGTAGAAAATGCCGATCAGCGCGAGCAGCGAGGAAGCCGCCGTCGTAATCAGCACCGCGTTGCCGCCCTCGACCGCATGTTCGACGTGGAACCAATGCGGCTGCAGGATTTTCCACAGGTTGCCGGAGAAGATCGCGCCGACGGTTAACAAAGAAAGCGGCAGCACCATCCATTTGCCGGTGTGCAGATGATGGTCGTGCTCATGCTCACCTTTGATCTCCAGCATCATGAACACCACGCGGAACATATAATAGGCGGTCATGAACACGCCGAGCAGGGCAAAAACGAACAGTCCGTAATGCCCTTCCACGAGCAGATGTTCGAGAATGGCATCCTTGCTGTAAAATCCGGCGAAGGGGAAAATGCCCGCGAGCGCCAGCGAGCCAACGACGAGCGCGGTCATGGCCAGCTTCATCTTGCGGCCGCCGGCGCGGGCAATGTCCGCGATCTCATTGGAATGCGCGGCGTGAATGAACGCGCCGGCGGTGAGGAAGAGCAGGGCCTTAAAGAAGGCGTGCGTGAAGAGGTGCATCATGCCCATCACCACCGCGCCGGTGCCGATGCCGACCACCATGTAGCCGAGCTGGCTGATGGTCGAATAGGCCAGCACGCGCTTAATGTCCGTTTGCACAATCGCCACCGCGCCGGCCAGCAACGCCGTGAGCATGGCCACTATCGCCATCCCGTGCCAGGCGGTCGCGGCGAACACGCTGCCGAAATCAAGAATAAACGCCGTGCGCGCGAGCAGGTACACACCGGCGGCGACCATCGTCGCGGCATGAATCAAGGCTGAGACGGGGGTCGGGCCTTCCATCGCGTCGGGCAGCCAGCCGTAGAGCGGGAACTGCGCGGACTTGCCGGCCACGGCGAGAAACAGGCCGATCGAAACCCACATCGCCACGTCGCCGCCCCACAACGGACTGAGCCAGCCGACCGCCATCGAGGTCTCATTCAAGCCGCTGAAGCTCACCTTGCCGAGCACTGAGAAGGCAATCAGAATCGCCGCAAAGAAGCCCAGATCGCCGAAGCGCGTCATCACGAACGCCTTGCGCGCCGCCGTCGCCGCCGAAGGCAGATGATACCAGAAGCCGATCAGCAGATACGACCCGAGTCCGACCAGTTCCCAGAAGATGTAGGATTGGAACAGGTTCGGCGCAATCGTGAAGCCCATCATCGCAAAGCAGAAAAACGAGATGAAGGCGAAGAAGCGCGGCTGCCGCGGGTCCTCCTCCATATAAGAGAAGGAGTACATGATCACGAAGAAGCTGACCACTGCCACCACCCACAGCATGACCAGCGAGAGCGGGTCGAGCAGCACGCCCAAGTCAAAAATATGCTGGCCGCCGATCAGCCAGTCAAAGCTCCACTCTACGCGAAACGTCGGCTCCATCACATTGAAGAGCAGCAGCGAAGCGCACGCCGTGCTGACCGCAATGCCGAGTAGCGCCACCCAGCGAGCTATCGCGCGCGTCCGCAAAAAGAAAAAGAAGATCGTGGCGAACGCGACACCGGGAGCGAGGACGGCGGTGAGGGCGAGTTGAATGGATTGGAAGTCGCTAAACATATCAGCCGCGCAGATGGTGGACTTTTTCGACGTTGATGGAACGGTAGTGCCGGAAGACGGCGAACACGATTCCGAGGAAAAGCGTGGCTTCGGCGGCGGCCAGACCGATTACGAACAAGGTCATGATCTGACCGACGACGGTGCCGGGCGCCAAGTAGTAATTGAAGGCCATGAAGTTGATGCTCGCAGCATTCAACATCAGCTCAATCGAAATCAGAAGTCCCACGAGGTTGCGGCGTTCGATCATCCCGAAAATGCCGCAGCCGAACATAAAGAGCGAGACCATCAGGTAGGCAGTGAGTGACGGCATCAGTGCGCCTCCTCTTCGATGAGTTCCGGCTCGGGCACGGCTTCCTCCGCGGTGGCGTCCATGGTTTGCACGTCCTCGGGCGACAGGTCACGTGCCAGGACGATTGCCCCGATGATCGTCACCGTCAGCACGAGCGAAATGATTTCGAACGGAAAAACAAAATCGGAGAGCATCAGCCGGCCGATCTCGCGAATCGGATCGAACGCGCCCGTGACCGGCGGCTGCTCCGGACCGTGTTTCAACATAACCATCGCCAGCGGCGTGCAGAGCATCCCGGCCACGATGGCGGCAGCCGCGATCTTCAGCGGACTGCGCCGGGGCCGCTTCAAATAGTAGGGCGGCGAGAGCATCAGCGTGAACATGATCGCAATCGCGACCGCGCCGAGGTAAACGAGCAGCTGCACGACCGAGATCAATTCGCCGCTGAGCGGAACGAACACCCCGGCCGTACCCGCCAGCGCAATCGCCAATCCCAGCGCCGCATGAAAGATATGCCGGGCGCTGACGGCGAGCACTGCTCCCGCAATAGCCGCTAAACTGCCGGCGATGAAAAGGAAAGTATCCATTATTTCTTCCTCGCCTGGGCGAGTAGCCGCTGAATCGGATCGTTCTCCGGCGTCAATAATTGATCCTTGAGAATCGTGCGCCGCAGTACGGCACGGTCGCCGGAAACCGCATCAGATGCCGTACTATGCTCAAGCGCTTCCGTCGGGCAAACTTCCACGCACAACCCGCAATAGCAGCAGAGCGCGTCGTCAATCACGAAGTCCACCGGAACATTCTTGTTCTGCTCGTTCTTGGTAAGCGTCAGAACCGGAATAGCGTTCGTCGGACAAATCTTCTGACAGGCGAGACAGGCGACGCACTTGTGCTGTCCCTGCTCATCCTGAACCAACACGACCGGGCCGCGAAACGCGGGCTGCACCGGAATCGGTGTACGCGGGTATTGAATCGTTACCGTGGGCCGGAAGAGCGTCTTGAAGGTCACGCCCAAGCCGGCGATCAGACTCCACGCCGCGGCAAATACGCTGCGCTGCTTCATCCGATCCACCCTCCCCCGACGATCACAGTGGTCACGAGCAGATTCACAATCGCAATCGGCAGCAGGAATTTCCAATTGAAATTCATGAGCTGATCGGAGCGCAGGCGCGGGTAGGTCCAGCGCAGCCACATCACGACCAAAATTACTAGATAAGTCTTGAGGAAGAACCAGACCCATCCGGGAAGTAGCGGCCCGTTCCAGCCGCCGAGGAACAGCAGCGTCACGATGGCCGACAGCACGAAGACCTGTGTGTATTCGCCGAGGAAGAAGAGAGCGAAGCGCATGCCGGTGAATTCGGTGTGGTACCCGGCGACGAGTTCCGACTCGGCTTCGGGAATGTCGAACGGCGTGCGATTCGATTCGGCCACGCTGCAAATAAAGTAGATCAGAAAGGCGATTGGCTGCAGGACGATGAACGGCAGCGTGTGTTGCGCCGCCACGATGTCGCTGAACTTCATCGAACCGGCGAGCAGGACCACGCACATCAACGAAAGCAGCATCGGAATTTCGTAGCTGATGTTCTGCGCCACCGCCCGCATCGCGCCTAAGAGCGAGTACTTGTTGTTCGACGACCAGCCTGCCATGAAAATGCCGATCAGCGTGATGTTGGAAACCGCGAGGATGTACACCGCGCCGACATTCAAATCGCTCACCGAGACGCCGGCGGCAATTGGGATCGCCGCGACGAGCAGCGGAGCGGGGAGGAAGGCGATCACAGGAGCGATCAGAAAGACCGCCTTGTTCACCATTGTGGGCGTGATCAGCTCCTTGCCCATCAATTTGAGCGCGTCGGCAAACGTCTGCAGGAGTCCCCACGGCCCGACTTCCATCGGCCCGAGACGCTGCTGAATCCCGGCCGACACCTTGCGCTCGAGCCACACGAGAAACAGCGCATTCACCATCACGAAGGTAATCACCGCGCCGAAGGAGAGCAGCAGCCGGAGAAGGATTTCAAAAAAAGTCATCGGTCAATCTCCGGAATCACGACGTCTATGCTTCCGAGAATCGCCACCACGTCGGCGACGCGATGGCCGGGCAGCAGGTCCTCCAAGATCTGCAAATTGGCAAACGACGGCACACGCACCTTGAAGCGATAGGGCTTCATCGAGCCATCGGCTACGAGGTACCAGCCGATCATCCCGCGCGGCCCTTCCGTCGCCGAATAGTATTCGCCCTCGGGAACTTTGAGATTGCGCGGCACCTTCGCGCGCGAAGGGCCGTCTGCCAATTTCACCAGCGCTTGCTCGATCTGATCGAGCGACGTGACAAATTCTCGCATCCGCACCATCGAACGGGCTTGGCAGTCGCCGGCGGATTCGGTGGGGATCTCGAGCGTCAGCCCGGCATAATCGGGCAGCGGCTCGTCGCGGCGCAGATCGAAGCTTACGCCCGCGCCACGTGCCGTGGGACCGGTGATGCCGAAATCACGCACCTGTTCGGGTGTGATCTTGCCGACATCCATCGTGCGCCGCACGAAAATCTCGTTGTCGGTAATCAATGTCTTGAACTCTGGCAGCCGCGCCCGCATCATCTTCACCAACCCCTTCACGTCGTCCACAAAAGTCGCGGGTACGTCGTGGCGCACGCCGCCGACGGCAATATACGAGGTGGTAAGCCGCTGTCCGGTCACGCGTTCGAAGACGGTCATGATCTGCTCGCGGTCTTCAAAGCAATAGAGGAATGGAGTGATTGCCCCGAGATCGAGCAGGAAGGTGCCGAGCCATACGAGGTGACTCGAGAGGCGGCCAAGCTCCGCCATGATCACGCGAATCGCCTGCGCGCGCGCCGGGACTTCGATCTGCAGCGCGCGTTCGAGCAGCGCGGCATACCCGAGATTGTAATTCAGTGGCGAGAGATAATCCATGCGGTCGGTGTACGGCAGGAATTGCACATATTGCTTGCTCTCCGCCAGCTTTTCCGTCCCGCGATGGCTGTATCCGAGGTGACAACGTCCACCCAGCACCTGCTCGCCTTCAACGTGCAGCAGGATTCTCAGCACACCGTGCGTGGAAGGGTGCTGCGGCCCCATATTCAGGAAGAAGTCGCGACGCTCGGGACTCGCATGTCCCATCGCCATCGCCTCACGCACTTCCAGTTCGGGAATATCTTCTTGATTGTCGGGGAGAATGACCGGCTGTCCGTGAAAACTCTTGCGCAGCGGGTAGAAGTCGGCGTAATGCGGCAGGAGCAGCGGCTGCAAGTGCGTATGGCCGGGAAAGAAGAAGCCGAACATGTCGCGCATCTCGCGCTCGTACCAGTTCGCGCCGCCATAGACCGATGTCAAACTGGGAACGCTCACTTCCCCTTCGCCGAGCTTTACGCGAATGCGGACGCGTTCGAGCGCGCTCATCGAGCGGAAGAGATACACCGCTTCAAGGCCGGGATTGCGGTCAATCCCCAGTGCGCACTCGAACATGAAATTCTGCGCGCGCAGCGCCCTCGCGGCGTCGAGTAGCGTGTCGGGAGAGACATCCACGGACACATGGAAGCCGGTCTTGGCGTAGTCACTCGCCTCAACCGGACCGGCGCCGTCGAACGTCAGAGCATTGGCCAGATGGGGGAGGGGAAGGGGAGCCGCGGCGACGCCACTCACCGGGTCGGGCGTCGCAACGTCAGCTTCGGGAGGCATGAGTCGTACCTGCTTTGATGCGTTTCTGAAGTTCGAGAATTCCGTTGATCAGAGCTTCAGGGCGCGGCGGGCAGCCAGGCACGAAGATATCCACGGGGATTATTTTGTCCACGCCGGTGACGACGGCGTAATTTTCCGGTTGGTCGAAGGGACCGCCGCAGATCGCGCACGAGCCGAGCGCAATCACGTAACGCGGCGCGGGCATCTGATCGTAGAGCCGCTTGATGATCGGCGCCAGTTTGGCATTCACCGTGCCGGCAACAATCATGAGATCCGCTTGCCGCGGCGAATTGCGGAACACGCCGGCGCCAAAGCGGTCGGTATCGTAACGGCTGGCTGACGCGGCCATCATCTCGATCGCGCAGCAGGCGATGCCGAACGTGAGCGGCCAGAGCGAGTTGGCGCGCGCCAGATCGAGCGCCTTGGTCAACGGCAGAAAGCGCACAATTGGCGGCACATCCGGCTCGAAATCCGGCGGAGGAGGGGGCGGTGTATTGGATTCAGTCATAAATCAGGTTATTTCCACTCCAGTACTTTCTTCCGGAGCGCATAGACGAGCGACAGGCTGAGGACGATCAGGAAAACGACTACCTCGGTCACCGGCAGCCAGCCGGGCATCGAACGCAGCACGGTCACGCAGGGGACGATGAATGCGGTTTCCACGTCGAACCCCATGAACACCAGAGCATAGATGTAATAGTAGGAGTGGAATTGAATCCACGCCGCGCCGATGATCGGTTCGCCACTCTCGTAGGTGGCGTCGCGTTTCAAACCACGACCGTGCGGCCCGATCAGCAACGGAACGGTGACCAGTATCAGTCCGAACACCAGCGTGCCGATGGCCATGGCATAGGGAATGATGTTCATGAATTGTTGGAGCGGATCAGACATCAGTAAATTGAAAATTGAAAAGCGAAAATTGAAGTCAGAGCCTTAGCGCCGAAACAGAAATCAGGGCTTGCCGTTGCTCGTTGGGTTGGGTAGCGCAAGCAAATACTCGTGCATGGCCGCGGCGGCGATCTTGCCCGCGCCCATGGCATTGATCACCGTGGCCGCGCCGCTGACGATGTCACCGCCGGCAAATACGCCGAGTCTCGACGTTGCGCCGGTCTCGGGGTCGGCGACAATCGTTCCCCACTTGCTCACCTCTATGCCGGGCGTGGCGCGGATGAAGACCGGATTCGGCTCGTTGCCGATCGCCATGATTACTGTGTCGCATTCCATGTCGAATTCGCTGCCCTTGATGGCGACCGGCTTGCGGCGGCCCGAGGCATCCGGCTCACCTAATTCCATCCGCTGGCAGCGAATACCCACCACTTCCGAATCCGCATTGCCAAGTATAGCGACGGGGTTCGTGAGTAAGTCCATGTTAATGCCTTCGGCCTTCGCGTGATGAACTTCCTCACGGCGCGCGGGCAGCTCTTGCTCCGAGCGGCGATAAACCAGACTCACTTTGCACTTCTGCATGCGGAGGGCGGTGCGCGCGCTGTCCATGGCCGTGTTGCCGCCGCCCACGACGACGGTATGTTTGCTGGGGCGAATTGGCGTGTCGAATTCGGGGAAGTTGTACGCGCCCATCAAATTCGCGCGCGTGAGATATTCGTTCGCGCTATACACACCGACGAGATTCTCGCCGGGAATATTCATGAACTTGGGCAATCCGGCGCCGGTGCCGACAAAGACCGCGTGAAAACCGAACTCGTTGAAAAGTTCATCGAGCGTGATCGAAACGCCGATCACGGTATCCAGCACGAACTTCACGCCGAGTCGCTGAATGTAATCCACTTCCGCTTTTACGATCAGCTTGGGCAGACGAAATTCAGGAATACCATAGATCAGTACGCCCGCCGGGGCATGCAGCGCTTCAAACACCGTGACGTCGTGGCCGAGCTTCACCAGATCGCCCGCCACGGTCAAACCTGCAGGGCCGGAACCGACAATCGCCACCTTGTAACCGGTCGGCGGTGGAATCGCGGGGATCGAAACCTTATCATTCTCGCGCTCCCAATCGGCGACGAAGCGTTCGAGGTTGCCGATCGCAATCGGATCGTGCTTGATCCCTTCGATGCACTGCGATTCGCACTGATCTTCCTGCGGGCAGACGCGACCGCACACCGCGGGCAGCGAATTGGCGTCCTTCAGAATGTGCGCCGCTTCCTCGAAATTCCCCTGCCGGATCTGCATCAGGAAGCCCGGAATGTTGATATTCACCGGGCACGCCTTCACGCACTTTGGATTCTTGCAATCAAGGCAGCGCGAGGCCTCGGCCATCGCATCCGCTTCGCTGTAGCCAAACGGAACTTCGTTGAAATTGTGCACGCGCACTTCCGGCTTCTGCTCCTTCAGCGGAATGCGCGGCGGATGCACTTTCTTGTTGACGGATTCAGGGGCGTCAGACATGTTTTTCTGCCTTGGCTGCTTCGGCTTGACATTCGTGTGCGTGCATTGCTTCCACCGCTTGAGCTTCCTGCCGGCGATAGGAACGGTTGCGCAAAATTAACTCCGGGAAATCCACGCCGTGCGCGTCGAACTCGGGACCGTCCACACAGGCGAACTTGGTTTGCCCGTGTACCGTGACGCGGCACGCGCCGCACATCCCGGTGCCGTCCACCATGATCGGATTCAGCGACGCCAGCGCCGGAATCTCCAGCTCGCGCGTGACCTTCGCCGCCGCCTGCATCATCACCACCGGGCCGATCAGAATGGACTTGTCGAAGTGCATCCCCTGCTCCACCCATTCCCGCAGCGTATCGGTCACCAGACCTTTGCGGCCATAAGAGCCGTCATCGGTGCAGACGCGCACTTCATCACAGACCGCGCGGAACTCATCTTCAAGAATGATGAGGTTCTTCGAGCGCGAGCCGATGATAGCGCAGACATGATTTCCCGCCCGCTTTGCCGCCTTGGTGATCGGCAGGAGCGGTGCGCCGCCCACGCCTCCGGCCACGACGACAAGGTTGCCCCATTTCTCGATGTGCGTGGGCATGCCCAGCGGCCCAGCGACGTCGAGCATCGAATCGCCCGCCCGCAGCCGCGCCATTTCAATCGTGGACTTGCCCGCTTCCTGCACGATCAGCCGGATGATGCCTTCCTCCGGCTTGGTCTGTACCACCGTGAGCGGGATGCGTTCGCCATGATCGTGCAGGCGCACGATGACGAACTGCCCGGCCTTATGTTTGTTCGCCACGAGCGGCGCTTCGATCCAGAGTTCGTGGATCAGATGCGCGAGTTGGCGATGGGAGTGAATGCGGTAGGACATATTTATAACCTGAATAGGTCAACACCAACCGAAATCTGGATTCCGTTGGTCTTTGTTTTCACATCACCGACGGCACTCGGGTCCCACGCGCCCATGTCTGTCAAGCCGAGATTATAGCGAATGTCCGCATGCGCACTGGTCTTGCCGATCGGTAATCGCACGCCGCCACCAAAATTCAAACTCACGTTCGTTGAATTCCAATTACCATTTGAGTCAAAGGCCGGTCCTCCGTCTGCGGTGATCCGGTCGCGCACGTTCATCCCAAACTCGGGGCCAATCTCAATGAAAGGAGGCACTTTGGGAACTGGAAAATACCACACTAAGAAAGGTGCCAGCACAAGCTCATCTTCCGAGACTTTGATGTCGGCATTGGACATTATGTAGGAGATTTTGTATTTCGTGCCCTTCTGCACGTACAGAAGTTCGCCGCGAATGGCCAGACCGCCGGATAGCACGAGTGGCACTTCGGCGAATGCACCTGCCATAATCCCCGGCTTTATCTTCGTGTCGAAAGTATAAACCTGATTGGGAATATCCGCGTCCACATTGGCCAGATTCACTCCACCTTTGACTCCGAGTCGAAGGATGGCGTGACTAGTCGAGGAAACCAATGCCAACAATATGAACAATGCTAAGATTCGGTGCATTTGTTGTTTCTCCAGGTTGCGGGCGGGTTGCGGAAGACCTTAACCCGCCTCTACCAAGTCTCAGACTGAGGCCAGCGCCCGGGCGACATCATCCCGCGACTCCGGCTGAATGCTCTCAATGGCATTCCATCCGGCAGCGAAGGCGATCAGGTTGCTCTCGACGGTTCCGTGCGGAGCGTTCTGTTCGATCGTTTCCAGCATGACGGCCTTGGGAATCACCGGCAGCAAGCGACAGAAGATTCCCAAAGATACCGCGCTGGTGTACACCATTTTCCCCACTGCCTGTTTGGTGATCTGAATGATCGGGATGCGGTAGATCTTCTGCGGCCCGGGGGTAATGCGCTGCACCTGATTGGGATCCATGACAATGATGGCATCCGGTTTCAGGTCCTTGGCGAAGACATCCCAGGCTCCCTGCGCGAGACACAGAAAGAAATCAATTTCCGACAAGCGCGGGAAGATGATCTCCTGCTCGTTGATCAGAATGTCCGCGCTGGTGGGGCCGCCGCGCACCTGCGCCGTATAGGTCGGGCTTTGCACCGCGTGCATGCCCATATTGTGCGCCGAGAGCGCGACCCATTCTCCGGCCAGAATATTCCCCTGTCCGCCGACGCCGGCGAAACGGATTTCAGTTCTCATTGCCCGATGCTCCTAAAATCTCATCTCTGGGCTTCACGGAGTCCACTTCGGCGACGCGCTTGGACGCGGTGCGCACCTTCTCCATCGCCCGCTGCTGCAGCGCCTGATAGCTTTCCACGTATTCGGGCTTGTCCACGGCTTTATGCAGCAGCCCGATCGTAAACTTGTCCACGCGCTCTTCCGGCGTCAGCTTCTCATAGTTGGCGACCGTGACGGCTCGGGACGCGATGTCCTGTATGAATTCCGCCGGATCGGGATGCTCGTTGCGGCGGCCATACTGCGTGTGGCAGTTCGACATGACTTCGATCACGGCAAACCCCTTATGCTGCAAGCCGCCGCGAATCAACTTTTCGAGAAACACGCCATTCCCCACGTGCCCGCGGGCAACGTACGTGGCGCCGGCGGCGATGCAGAGTTGGCAGAGATCAAACGAAGGATCAATCGTTCCGTAAGGCGCCGTCGCCGCACGTGTATTCATCGGCGAAGTCGGGGAGTATTGCCCACCGGTCATGCCGTAAATCGAGTTGTTGACGATGACCAGCGTGATATCAATGTTGCGACGGCAGGAGTGGATGAGATGGTTGCCGCCAATGGCCGAGGCATCGCCGTCGCCGGAGATCACCATCACGTCCTTCTCCGGACGCGCGAGTTTCAAACCCGTGGCAAAGGTCAACGCGCGGCCATGCGTCGTATGCAGCGTGTTCATGTCCACGTAGCCGGGCGCTCGCGACGTGCAGCCGATGCCCGAGACCAGGGCGGTCGCATCCTGCGTCCAGCCGCAAGACTCCATGGCGCGGATCATGGACTTGACGACGATTCCGATGCCGCAGCCAGGACACCAGATGTGCGGCATCATCTCGGCCCGTAGCCAACTAGTATAATCAAAGGCCACGGCGTGTCTCCTTCCGGGAAATGCACTTATTGAGCTTCAGTATCATTTTGCGGTCTCATTGGTCTTTTTCTTACGGGTCGAGGTGAGGCCGATGGCAAAGTCCGGGCACTCGACTTCGCAAATGCCGCAGCCGTTACACGAGTCCATCTTTGCCACCTTGACGACGGTGCCTTCCCAGCGCTCGGGCGCTTCCACCATCTCCAGCACGTGCTGCGGACAGAGATCCACGCAAATCCGGCAGCCTTTGCACCAGAGTTCGTTCACCACCAATTTGTAATCGCCGCTCGCGGAGACCGACGTTACAAGATGCTCTGTGGATGTTGACATGCGTTAATTCGTCTTTGCGACTCCATATTTACAAACACGCAAAAGGCCATACTTTGCAATGGCCTTTTTGCAGTCACCAACTTGGAAAAGCATGCGTCCCATGGTCGGCGCGGGGAAACAGAAATCGGGAGGTGTGATTGCGCGAGATAGCGCAGAATTGGTAGCGACCTTTTCGGTCATCTGGATGAATTAATCTAATATCTTATAGTAGTTAATGCAATAGGATATAAATAAAAACAATCGGCGCGGCTCAGTTGTGAAAATACTAACAAACAAGCAGATGCAATCTTCTCCGAAATCAGACCAAGAGGCGACGATTTAACGCACTTATTAAAGGACTGCTGATTAGCCCATCCGCTGAGGAGAAATTGACTGAATCGGATAGCCCAAGGCTTATTATGATTCGGTCGGTTCGCGTGTGAATTTGTACCCGGCGCCATAGACGGAATGCAGATGTCGCGGATGCTTGGGGTCGTCTTCGAAGTACTTCCGCAAGTGCAGCACAAGGTTGTCAATCGTGCGCGTCGAAGGGTAGCGGTCGTACCCCCAAACCTTGTCCAGAATCGTGTCGCGGTCCACGACTTTGCCTTCGTTCTCGACCAGGAGCTTGAGCAGCATGCACTCTTTCTGCGTGAGCGTGACTTCGCCCTCGCGCGTCCAGGCCTTGTAAGCCGAGAAATCCACCCGATTGCTCTCAAAGCTGTATTCGTTCCCGCGCGCCGGCGATTGCCTGTACCACTCCTCGCGGCGCAGGATGGCCCGGATGCGAATCAGCAGCTCGCGGATGCTGAACGGTTTCGTCATGTAATCGTCGCCGCCCAACTCCAGGCCGCGGATGCGGTCGTCCTCCTCTGTCCGTGCCGTCAGAAAAAGAATCGGCACCCGGCTGCCCTCGCCCCGCACGGTGTCGCAGACCTCAAAGCCGCTCGCGCCCGGCAGCATCACGTCGAGCAGAACAAGACCGGGCGGATCGCGCAGAATCTCCTTGATTGCCAGCTTGCCGTCGCCGACGATGCGCGCGGTGAAGCCCTCCGCTTCCAGATTGAGCTTCAGCCCCTTGGCAATGCTGTCTTCGTCTTCGACGATCAAGACATGCTCAGACATTGGCGGCCTCTTTCAGCAGCGGTATCTCCACGGTAAACGTGGCACCCTGTCCCGGTCCGGCGCTTGAGGCCCAGGCACGGCCATGGAACGACTCGCTGATTTCACGGACGAGAAACAGCCCTAACCCCGTGCCATGAGTTTTGCGCGTGTCCTCGCTGCCGATGCGGTAGAAACGCTCGAATATCCGCTCGCCTTCGGACGGATCAAAGCCGATTCCCTGATCGCTGACCGTCAGCCGCGCTACGCCATCCATCCGCGTCAGGAACACGTCAATCGCGCCGCCCACAGGCGAGTACTTGTGCGCATTATCCAGCAGGTTCTTTATGATGAGCTGCCAGCGCTGTGGATCGGCCATCGCCATGACGCCGTAATCGAGATCCACGTTGAGGGGGTGCTTGCCCGGATCGAAGCGATTCTTCATCTCGTCAATCGCGATCCGCGTCTCGTCGCTCAAATCGGTCGGTTGCAGCGGCTGTCCTGCATGTCCCTTCATCAGCGCCTGCGCGTGCAGCAGGCTTTCGATCAGGTCGTTCAGGCGGCTCACGTCCTGACGCATCGTGGTCAGGATCTCCTGCTGCGTCTCGGGAGGCAGTTTGAGTTTGAGCAGCGTGTCCACATAGAGCCGCAACGACGTGATCGGCGTCTTCAACTCGTGGGAGGTCGCGGCGATGAACACCGATTGCCGCTGCTCGATCGCCAGTTCAGTCTGCAATGTTCGGTACATGTACAGTACGCCGATCAGCAGCAGCAAACTGAAGAACAACCCCTCGGCAACAAACATGCGAATGCGCTGCCCGGCAACGTGATCGAGCCGGTGCTGCGCCGACGCCTTGACCCGCAGCTCGCCTGTTCCTGACGCAATCTCCAAATCCTCAAAAGTCTGTGTGAGCCATTGCGCATATTGCGGCGACGTCGGCGAGTAATCCGCCCGCTGCTGCCGTGCCATCTGCAGCTCTTGTTCCCAATGCTGCTTCTGGATATGCGTGACGCGTTCGCCCTCACGTACCTGAAAGTAAACCCACCAGCTAAGCTGCGCCAGCGCGAACAGCGACAGCACGCTGAATAGCGCAAAGTGCCGGCGAAGGGGGAACGTTTTCTTGAGAGTGCTGAGGAGCGACAAACTTGAATTTGAAGACTTGAAACGTGAAAGCAGACTTATTTCAGCGCTTCACGGGCCGCGGCGATAGTACGCTCGATCACCGAATTGTCATGCGCCAGCGAAACGAACCATGCCTCGTAGCCGCTCGGCGGAAGATGTACGCCCTGCTTCAACATGCGGCTGAAGAAAACGGCAAAGAGTTTGTGATCGGCGCGCGACGCATCATCGAGATTGTTGACGTCGTCCCTGGTGAAAAAAAGCGTGAGCATCGAGCCGACGCGTCGGACCTGCGCGGGAACGCCTGCATCATGACACACGGAGCGCAATTCGCTGGCGAGAATCGCTGAAGAGCGTTCGAGCGCGGTGTAGGCCTTTGCCGTGAGCTGCTTCAGGGTCGCGAGACCCGCCGCCATGGCCAGCGGATTTCCGGAGAGCGTTCCGGCTTGATACACCGGGCCTTCCGGGGCAATCAGCGACATCAGATCCGCGCGTCCGCCGTACGCTCCCACCGGCAAGCCGCCGCCGATCACTTTGCCAAACGTCGAGAGATCGGGACGGAGGTTGTACAACCCTTGCGCACCCGCCGGATGCACGCGGAAGCCGGTCATCACTTCGTCGAAAATCAGCAGTGCGCCATATTTGTCGCACAGCGCGCGCAGCCCTTGCAAAAATCCTTCCACCGGCGGCACCACGCCCATGTTGCCCGCAATCGGCTCCACAATCACCGCCGCAATCCTGTCCGGCTCGGCTTTGAACAGCGCTTCCACTGATGTGAGATCGTTGTAACGCGCCACGCGCGTATCCTGCGCCGCACCGGGCGTCACGCCGGGGCTGTCCGGCAGTCCGAGCGTTAACGCGCCCGAGCCGGCCTGAATCAAAAAGCTGTCAGCGTGACCGTGATAACATCCGGCAAACTTAATGAACACCGGCCGCTTCGTCGCCGCGCGCGCCAGACGAATCGCGCTCATCGTGGCCTCGGTGCCCGAGTTCACGAAGCGCACCTTTTCCACGAATGACACGCGCCGCACGATCTCCTCCGCCAGCTCGACCTCGCCTGCGGAGGGCGCACCGTAACTCGTGCCGCGCCGGATCGCCCGCTCCAACGCCTCGATCACGGCGGGATGCCCGTGGCCAAGGATCATCGGCCCCCAACTGCCAATGTAATCAATATATTCGTTGCCGTCAACATCCCGCAGCGTACAGCCGTGCGCCTCGGCGATGAACGGCGGCGTGCCGCCCACGGCTTTGAAAGCGCGAACCGGGGAATTTACGCCGCCGGGCAGCACCCGGCGCGCGCGGTCAAACAGGGATTGGGAAGTAGTGGACATGATGTGAACGTCGGAATGCAAGACCTAACGTCGAAACTCAGTGCGTGCGCTTCAGCCGTTGACCAAGCCTGCCGCCGGCAAGCTGGCCGAGAAAGAAGAAACCGATGAGTACCGGAAACGTAATGAACTTCCATCCGAGACCGCTGTAAATCCGCAGGGCAATGATCATCGGCACCGGTATGTGAATCGCCAGAATCCACGGCCACGTGAACTTGCGCGTTCTGATGCGCCAGAAGCCGAACGGCAGGTTCAGCAGAAATACAACCAGCGCGTCAGTCCACAGAATCATGATTCGCGGAGCCAAGCGGCGACTTCGGACGCATAATACGTGAGAATGAAATCCGCACCCGCCCGTTTGAAAGATGTCAGCGTTTCGAGCACGATGCGCTTCCGGTCTATCCAACCTTTTTCAGATGCGGCTTCGATCATGGCGTATTCGCCGCTGACCTGATATGCGGCAGTGGGGCGATGGAACCGCTGCTTGACCATGGCCACGATGTCGAGATAGGCAATCCCGGGTTTCACCATGATCATGTCCGCGCCTTCCTCAATATCCAGCTCCGCTTCGCGCAGCGCTTCGAGAGCGTTGGCCGGGTCCATCTGATAGCCGTGACGATCGCCGAATTGCGGCGCGGAATTGACGGCGATGCGGAATGGGCCATAATAAGCGGACGCGTATTTCACGGCATATGAGAGAATTGATATGTGCGTGAAACCGTTTGCATCCAGCGCCTCGCGAATGGCCTTCACCCGCCCGTCCATCATGTCGGAAGGAGCGACAATATCCGCTCCCGCGCGAGCATGACTCAGCGCCGTTTCCGCCAGCAGCTTCAGCGTTTCATCGTTCGCGACTTCATCGTGTTCAATCACACCGCAATGCCCGTGGCTCGTGTATTCGCAGAGACAGACGTCGGTGATCACGAGCAACTCCGGCGCCGCCTGCTTGATCGCGCGCACCGCCTGCTGCACTTCGCCGTTATCGTCATACGCCCCGCTGCCCAGATCGTCCTTGTGGGAAGGAATGCCAAACAGAATCACTGCCGGTACACCGAGTACCGCGATGCGCTTCGCCTCTTTCGCGGCCTCATCCACCGACAGATGATATTGTCCGGGCAAGCTGCTGATCTCGCTGCGGACATTCGCGCCGGGAACGATGAACAGCGGCTGCACAAGGTCGTTTACGGTGAGCTGATGCTCCCGCACGAGGCGGCGCAGCGTTTCAGTCCGGCGCAAGCGGCGCGGGCGATCAGTGGGAAAGCTCATGATCCAATTTCTCCAATACGTCGTTCACTACCGCTTCATCTTCGCGGGCAAACGCCATCGTAACGGCACGGGCGACGGATAAATCGTTCTTGTCCAGCGAGGCGCGCTTCATGTTGGCGACAATCAGGCTGGTCACCTTCTTCATCATTGAGCGCGAAAACTTCTCGACCTGCTCGCGGTCTTCCGGGGTAAAGCGGTGTGCGTTGTTCTCCACTTCGCTCGTGCGAATCGCCTCCAGCACCATCTGTAGCTGCTGAATCGTCGGCGCAATGCGGTTTTCGCGATACCACGTCACGAACTCTTCCACCTGCTTCTCCACGAGCTTGGCGGCACGCACCGCTTCCCGCTCGCGCGTCCTCAGGTTTGCTTCCACCATCTCCTGAAAATCGTCCACACAGTAAACATAGACATCATCGGCGCTTTGCAGGGCGGGATCAATGTCTCTGGGCATCGCCAGATCCAGGAAGAGCACCGGCTCCCGGCGATGAGCGAGCGCGTGCCTCACTGTCTCCGCCGGAATAACCGGTTCCGGAGCACTCGTCGCGCTGACCACCAGATCAGCCCACGCCAAATCCTCTTCGCGTGGCGGAAACGGCACCGCGTGGCCCTTCAAGGTTGCCGCCAGCAGTTCTGCGCGTTCCGAGGTGCGGTTGCACACGCGCCAGTCGGTCGCGCCGGAGTCCGCGATGTACTTCGACGCCAACTGAATCGTCTCGCCGGCGCCGACCAGCAGCACCTTGCGCCCGCTCAGTTTGCCGAACACCCGCTCCGCCAGATCCACGGCCGCAAACGCCACCGAGACTGCGCCCTGCGAAATGCCGGTACGATGGCGGACGAGTTTTCCGCATTCGATGGCTTGCAAGAAGAGCTTATTGAGAATTCCATTCGTGCTCGCCAATTCCAGTGCGCTATGATAGGCCTGTTTCACCTGCACCAGAATCTGCACTTCGCCAAGCAGTTGCGAATCCAAACCGGACGCCACACGGAACAAATGATGAGCGACGTCCGCATCCCGCATCACGTAGGGCGCATAGGATTCCACTGACGAAAGATGACATAGTTCCGCAAACAGCGCGCGCAGTTCGGACTCATCGAAATGCAGCTTGGGCGACAGATACAGCTCGACGCGATTGCAGGTCGAGAGGATCACGACGCCTTCCACGTTGTCGTTCTCCAGAATGCGGTCGGCGACCTCGCTCATGCTGTCCGGCGTAATCGCCGCCCGCCCGCGCGCGTCCATGTCGAAGATCGTGTGGTTGAAGCCGATCATTTCCAGCTTCATGCGCGACCTCCCATGAACATCTCAATCACCGACGCCATGACCATGAACAGAATCAACGCCGACAGCGCGAGTGACAGCCGCGCTTGACGGTACTGCCCCAGCCAGTTCTTGCGCTCGGACAACGCCAACACCGAAATCACAAGCCACAGCCCGGCCATGACGTGCAAATGCGTGAAGAACACGGGAGTGCCGGCATTCTTGACAATCATCCACGCAATGGAGGAGGCCAGACTGAACGTGATCATCCACCAGCCGACGTACAAAGCGAACGAACGCAAGCGATTCATATCGCCCATCGGTGGCAGCGCGCTGAACAACGGGCCGAATTCGCGCTTGGTGAGCTGACGATGCAGAATCATCGCCCCCGCGCCGAACACGCCGCTGCCCAGCAGCATCGCTACGCCCGCCAGCGAAAGCGTGATGTGAAACGCCGACCACGCGCTGCTCATAGCCTTCGGATGCCCGTCCGGATAGATGCCGACGACAAACGAGGCGAGCAGCAGCAGAATCACCGTCGCCAAAGGCAGGACGACGAGCAGGCGTTGGCGGATGCGCCATTGAATATACGTCTGATCCGCCCATATAAGCAACCCCAGAAACGCCATTAACTGCCCTACGGACAGGACCGGCACCTGACGCTGCTGGAGGCTCACCAGCGCCATCCACAGCCCATACAGCGCAAGCGCCGCCCACCCGGCCCGGACGGCGCGCTGCTCCAACTGTTGGTCGGGGTGCCCGGCCAGCTGCAGCCACATGGCAAGCAAGCCGCCATAGGTCAGCAGCAGCAGGGCAGGGAGGAAGGAGTAAATGAGTAAGTTCATGAACCGTGTGTCCACTGTTTCCAAAATAGGTCTGCCACGCGGAAAGCGTCCTTGGCGCAGCCGTTCACCGAGACGCCGCGATACGACGCGCCGGTAAAGAAGAGACCGCGCAGCTGGTCTTCCAAATGTTCCGCTGCCGCCACGCGCTCGAGATGGCCGAGCGTGTACTGCGCAATGCCTTTCGCATGGCGAAACACGCGATGGAACTCGGGCGCACGCCGGACACCCAAGAGACGCCGATGCTCGGCGTGAGCGACAGCTTCCAATTCCTGATCTGACAAGTCAACCACCTTGGGATCATGTGCCCCGCCCATCATGGTTCGCAAAAGGTGCTGTCCGGCCGGAGCCTGTTCCGGAAATATCGCGTCACACCACAGACTCCCTAGAATCCGAAACCCTTCGCCGCGCGGAATCAGCACGCCGAATCCGTTCAAGGAATGCTCCACGTCCTGCAGTGGATGGCCATGACAGACCACGTCCACCGGAGCATACGGAATCGCACGAATCGCCTTCGCGGTAGCGGGCACAAGTTCATCGAGGATGTCCGCAGCCGCATAGCTCGGGCAGGCCAGGACCACAGCATCCGCGCGCAGCGTCGCACCATTCGAGCGAATGATGTACTGGCCGCCGCTGTAACTCAATCCTAAGACCGGCGACGCGAAGCGAATGCAGCCGGAGAGCTGTTCGGCCAAGGTCGTCGTCAATTCCCCCATGCCATTCTTGAAGGTCGTCAGCGTAGCATTCGCGCCCGCGGGGCCGCCGCTCGGCTTGCCGTTGCGTTTCGCTTCTTTCTGCTTCGCGATCATTGCCTTGAACAGGCCGCCGTAGTCGCGCTCCATCTCCACCATCTTCGGAAACACGGCGGGCAGCGACAGTTCCTTGGCATTTCCGGCGAAGATCCCCGAGACCATCGGATCGAGCAAGTAGGACGCAAACGTCTCCCCCAGACGCCGGCGACCGAACGCATACACGGTCTCCTCTGCTCCATTGCGCTTGGCAGGGACAAAAAACTCACCGGCAATCCGCAGTTTTGCAGAAAGAGGCACAATGTCCGACAACAAAAACGCGGGCGGCTTCGTCGGCAGTTCGCGCAGCTTTCCGTGATGATAGATGTAGCGGCGGCCGGCATTCTCATTAGCCTTCACCAGATGCGAAGTCAAGCCCAGCCGTTCCGCGAGTTCGAGCGTTGCCGGTTCGTTATCGAGAAAACCATTCGGCCCCCACTCGTAGGTGAATCCATCCGCATGATCGGTGCGCGTCGAACCGCCGATCACGTCGCGCGCTTCGAGTACGGTGACATCGGCATGGCATCCGCGCGCCCGGCCCTGCTCGCGAATCAAGTACGCGGTTGCCAGACCGGCCACTCCGCCGCCAATCACCGCAATATGCGGAACTTTGTCAGACGACGGCGACATGATTCTCTTCCATGGCAAGCTGCGCGAGAATTTGCGCAAACTTCGGATCATCATTGAACGCGCGCACGCGCACAACCTTCTTCACACCCGCTTCATGGACGGTTTTCGTCGCCACAAAATCGAGATCGTAGATGGTCTCCAAACAGTCGGCCACAAAGCTCAAGGACATCAGCGCCAGCGGCGCGGAGGACTTACAGAGACGCAGCAGTTCGTTTTCGAGATAGGGTCCCGTCCACTTCACCGGGCCCACGCGACTCTGAAACGCCAGCGACGCCTGCACGTCGTGCGGCAGGCGAGCGCTCAGCGCCTCGGCAGTCGCTCTCACGCGCACGGGATAGTCATCTCCCTTTTGCACGTTGCGTAAGGGAATCCCATGCGCCACGAAGAGCACTCTCGCACCGGGGCCGGCCTCATCCAGTGCATCACGCAGATAAGATGACCACAAATCAAGCACGCGCTTATCCATTCCGAAATCCTGTACCGTCGTCAATTCCATGTGCCACTGCCGGGTGACGCGCTCCGCTTCGGCGATCACCGAGCCGCTCATCGCGGGCGTGTAATGCGGAAACAGCGGCAGCAGGCGTACCGCGGACACATCCTTACTATGCAGCGCTGTCAGCTCTTCTTCGATTGTCGGCGACGAGTAGCGAAAGGCAAACGACACCGGCAGATTGCGTCCCTGCTCCCGCAATGCGCTTCCCATATTATTGCGCAGCGCCGCGGTCCAGTGATAGAGCGGTGAACGTCCACCGAGCAGGCGATAACGCTCCGTGACTTTCTCCGTGCGGCGCGAGCTGATCAGCTTCGCAAGCGGTGAGCGCAGCAAAGACGGCAACGGCAAAATCGCCGGGTCATTGAAGATCGCGCGCAAGTAGCCGCCGACCTCACCTAGGCTTCGAGGACCGCCCATGTTCACTAACAGTAACGCTTCGCTCGTACTCATCATTACACCGTTCTGGAATAGGTGACGCCGGTTTGCTGCGGCAAGTAGCGGTCGAACGGCATCGCCAGATTGCGGACGAAAAGTTGTCCCAGCGGAGTAATCGAGTATCCGCCAAGCCGCGGCGTGATCAACCCTTCGCTCTCATAAGGTTTCAAGGATTCGAGTGCCTCAGTGAGCGCGCAGAAGAGCCCGTTGCCGGCCGTATAAACCTCCTGCGGAAACTCGATCTCCAAATTACACATCAGATGATTGATGATATGTTTGCGCACGCGGTCTTCATGATCGAGTTGATGCCCACGCTCGATCACCGTCCGGTTCATCTGCAGCGCTTCAATGTACTGTTCGGGCGGCGTGATGTTCTGCACAAACAGGTCGCGGAACTCGCTGATCCCCGAGCATCCCATACCCAAGAGTTCCATTCCGCGGATCGTCGTGTAGCCCATGAAATTCCGCCACAGGCGATTCTCGCGGCGCGCCACCGACAGCTCGTCATTCATCAGCGCAAAATGATCCATGCCAATGGCTTCATACCCATGATCGGTGAAGAAGCGATTTGCGTCGAGCAGCATGCCCAGCCGCTCGCGGGCCGCCGGAAGATCTTCTTCATGAATTGCGCGCTGATGCTTGATTTTTGCGGGTAGATGCGCATACCCGAAGCACGCCAGCCGATCGGGGCGCAACTGCGACACCGCCCTCAGCGTTTCATTCCACGTCTGACGCGTTTGCAGCGGCAGGCCGTAGATCAGATCAATGTTAACGCTCGTGAACCCAAACGACCGCGCGCGGGCGATGAACTCACTCATCTGTTCAAAGGAGTACTCGCGCCGGATCGCCCTCTGCACGCCCGGGTTCAAGTCCTGTAAGCCGGCCGAGATCCGCCGGAATCCGCGCTCGGTCAGCAACGCCAACTGCTCATCCGTGGTCACGCGCGGATCCACTTCAATCGAGCGCTCCGCATTTGGCGCGCCGGGAATCCGTTCGATCACACGGTCCAGCAGCTCCGCCAATAGGTCAGGCGGAGTATGCGTCGGCGTTCCGCCACCGAGATGCAGCTGTCCGTGCGTCACTGGATGCTGAAACTCGTCGGCCACGCGATCCACTTCCGCTTTCAACGCCTCAATATATTTTGTGATGCGCTCGCGATCACTCGAGATGTACGAGTTGCATCCGCAATACAGGCAGCGACTCTTGCAGTAGGGGAGATGCAGGTAAACCGCAATCGGTGCGCCATCTGCATCCAAACGATGGAGCGAGTTGGTGTAGGCCGCCGCCGGAAGTCCCGGCTTCCATACCGGAACTGTCGGATACGACGTGTAGCGCGGGCCGCGCGTGTCCAAGCGCTCCACCAATTCAAAGATGCGTTCTTCGGGAATACTGCGCAGCGTCGAGTTCATCGTTGTCCATTCCGGATTTCGTCGAGCATCACTTCCACGGATGTCAGCGGAGTCATGGGCAGAATCCCGTGCCCCAGGTTGAAAATGTAGCCGCTGTCGCCGCGTGCTTCGTTCAGGATCCGTTGCACTTCACCGCGAATCAGCGGCTCAGAGCCGAGCAGCACCGTCGGATCGAGATTCCCCTGCAGCGCGATCGCATGCCCCAAAATCGCCTGCGCGCTGGGAATCAGCGTCCGCCAATCCAGTCCGGCCACGGTACAGCCGGTCTCGCGAATCGCGGACGTCAAATGCATGCTGCCCAGCGCGTAATACGTCATCGGCACGTCCAACGGCGCGAGTTGCGAGAAGATATGTTGCAGCGGCGGCAGATTCACCCGGCGGAATTCGCGCTCGCTTAGGATTCCGGCCCACGTGTCGAACACCTGAATCGCATCGGCCCCCGCTTCCACCATCGCGGCCAGATAATTAGCCGTCATCTCCGAAAGCTTGGTCATCAGCAGGCGGAACGATTCCGGATCGGCATACATCATTTGTTTCAAATTGGCGAACGGTTCCGGCTTCCCGCCTTCCACCATGTACGCGGCGAGCGTGAATGGCCCGCCCGTAAAACCGATCAATGCGACCTCCGGCGGCAGCTCCGCGCGAATCATCCGGATCGCATCAAGGACATAGGCCAGACTCTCGCGCGGCTCGATCTTCAACAGCTCATCAACGTCGCTCTTCGTGCGCACCGGATTCAGGATCTGCGGCCCTTGCCCCTTGCCGAACCAGAGCTTGATCCCCATCGGCACGAGCGGAACCAAGATGTCGCTGAACAGAATCGCGGCGTCAAACCCGAAGCGACGAATGGGCTGCACGGTCACTTCGCACGCAAGTTCCGGGGTACGGCACACGTCGAGAAAACCGTGAATCTTGCGCACCTCGCGAAACTCCGGCAAATAGCGTCCTGCCTGCCGCATCATCCATACCGGGGGTACGTCGAAGTTCTCGCCGCGCGCCGCGCGCAGATATTTCGAAGATGCGGCCGCGGCGAAGGAAGCCGCGCGCAAAGCAGAAGGAGTGCGTAGCGTTTCGGTCATAGGTTATCTCCGTTCAGCGGAAGAAGTGGATACGGGTGGCAAAGCGCTCGGCGGCGAATCGCAGCTCAGCGCTTCCAAAACTTTTGCGACAATGTCGGCGGCCCGCGGGCTGCGGCTGATCAGGGACTCTGCCATACCGGTCTGGCGAAGGGCATCCGCGGTCGTCGGGCCAATCGCGATCGCGGCAAACGTCCACGGCTCCGGCCATGCGTCGCGCAGGCTTTTCACCGCTGACGGCGCGGCAAACACCACCGCATCAAAAGAGGACGGCCGCTCCAGCCGTCCCTGCAAAGTCCACGGCGGCACGGCTTCGGTCGCGTACACCGGCCATTCGATCACATCCGCGCCGGCAGCGGAGAGATTGTCGGCAAAGCCGGGCTGGCTCGCTTGTGCGCACGGCCACAGTACAGTTATGCGCTTTTCGTCAACACACACTTCCAATATGGCCTGCGCGAGATCCGCTCCGGTAGCCGAACCGCAAACGATCTCTGACGCATGCAGCCGATTCCGGACCTGTTGCGCCGTGGCGATGCCCACCGCCGCGAAACGAACATTCGCCGGCAGCGCGCGCCCGGACGCTTCAAGAATTTCCGAGAAAGCCGCCACCGCATTCGCGCTGGTGAACGCAATCCAATTCACGCGCGAAAGGTCCGGCAGCATCGCCGCATCGGCAATGCGCGTGGTAAACGTCACCGGTTCAGCTATCGCCGTTATCCCAGCATCCTGCAAGGCGTTCATCAACTCCACCGAACGCTCTGCGCTGCGGGTGATCAGCACTCGAGCGCGCATGGCTGCCCTTTGGCGAGCGAAGCATACAGCTCGTCTGCCAACATGATCGGATCATCCCCGTGTACCGCCGCCCATACCGGATTATTGAGATCGCCGCCCCAAAAGCCGTACACATGCCAGTCATCTTCGTCATGGTACGCATACGCGCCGAGCGGCAACCCGCATCCTCCACCGAAGCGGAATTGAATGCGGCGCTCGATGGCCGTCGCTTGCGCGGTAACGCGATCGTTAATCGCGTCGTGAACCTCGGCAAAGTATGGATCCTCGGCGCGCATCTGAACGGCTAAGGCCCCTTGTCCCGGCGCGGGTACAAACCACATCGGATCGAGCCGCGCCACTTTGAACGCGGACAAATCGAGATTCAGGCGGCGGATTCCGGCCGACGCCAAGAAGATCGCATCGTATTGCCCGGAGGCAAGCTTCGCAATACGCGTGGGCACGTTGCCCCGCAAATCTCGCGTTTGTAAATCCGGCCGCAACGCGCGCACCTGCATTTCGCGACGCACGGCGCTCGTGCCAACAATCGCCCGCGCTCTAACCGCCAAACGGCCTTGTTTTGTATCGTAGGCTTCAGGTCTTATTATGAGCAAATCGGAAGGATCTTCGCGCACCGAGATCGCCGCGACCGCTAACCCTTCGGGTGCCTTCGAAGGCATGTCCTTGAAGGAGTGGACCGCCACGTCAATCTCGTGCGCCAGTAGCGCTTCTTCAATTTCCTTCGTAAAGTAACCGCGTCCTTCGATCTCGCGCAACGGGCGGTCAGTCACACGATCACCAAGTGTTTGAATGACCTTGATTTGCGGTTCAAAACCCAACCCTGTTGCGATCAGTTTGGCAACAGTAGTGGTTTGTGTAGTGGCAAGTTCACTGCCGCGGGTTCCAATAACCATGTGTGGAGCAGAAGTGTTGTTCGTGAATTCCGCCATAACTTATGAAGATCAGAAGGTCTCAGTGTCATGCAAATGTCTTTCTGCCTTTGTGGAGTGGTAAGTATCCAAATAGGACCTCTTCACGCAACTTCAATGCATGATAAGTGCCACTTGCACCAGAGCTTGGTTCACCTCAAGAGGCATTGCCTCCAGAATCGCAAAGTCATTTGAACCATACAAAAGCTAATGACCCTTGACTCAATGAATGTGAAATTATTCCCATTTGATTTTACAGCACTAACGTCGGTCTGACCCTCCAATGTGACTAATTCCACATGAACATCGCTCGACTTGCTATTCGATGATCCTATGGTTATATTTTTACCAGCAAATCCAAGTTCTTTACTTCGAGGGTAAGATTAAGCACGACAAGAGATCGCGAAACAGGAAGACTCGATAACTAAACTACTGTTTTTTAAAGCTCAACCTTGTGAAAATTTTCCCTTAGTAGAACATGAAAGTCAGAAAATTACACCACAGCGGCAGATTACAGACCCAGACTCCCGTCCGGGTTCTGGCCGTTCTGTTCTGTGCGGGCTTTTCCCTGGCTTTCGCAGTTTCGGCCTACGCCACTCCTGCCTATTATTTGAACAGCCTGGCCTATCCCGATGGCAGCCAACTCCTCGATCCGGGCAGTCTGACTTGCGACACGCATACCGGCGAGCTCTTCGTTACTGACAATCGCAGCCAGCGTGTGGTGATCTTTGACAAGCAAGGCCGCTACGCTTTCGATTTTGGTGATCCGGATCATTTGACCGGGCTGCGTCAATGCGCCGTGGATTCCGCAGGACGGATTTATGCGCTGCGCGGCGGCATGGACGTCAGCATCAGCGTGTTCGATTACAACGGTGAGTATCTGAACGATCTGCGCCTGACCAAACCGGGAACGGACGAACTGCTCGAGATCGGCAGCATGGTCATAGATGAACAGGACAAATTGTTCGTGCTCAGCGTGCTGCCTTCGCATATGTACGTGTACAACACGATGGGCGAGCCGCTGAGCGATTTCGCGCTGTTCACCAATCCGGAAGACTCGCTGGTCGCCAAGCAGCCCGGGTACGGCATGATGGCGCTGGTAAACGGTCAGCTGTTGATTCCGATTCCCATCGTCGCCGGCGTCGCCCGCTATACAACCGAGGGTCGGTATGTTGATATCTTCGGTTTGGAAGGCGGCGGTACGGGCGAACTTAGTCATCCAATCGCCGTCGCCGGAGACAGAGCCGGCAACATGCTCGTGCTGGATAAGCATCGCCACGCCATTTTGAAATACGGTCCCGATGGCCGCTTCGTCGCTGAAGTCGGCGGCAAAGGCATGGGACCCGGATGGTTCTATCACCCTACGGTGATGACTTCCGATCAGGGCGGCCATCTGATTGTCGGCCAGACCTACATGGGCCGCATTCAAGTCGTCGCCATGACCGGTCCTGAGCCGAATGGCGACGTGTACACCACGGCCGGTCCGGCCAACCCGCAGAAATGACACAACCTGATTTGTTGTGCTGAAAATAAACCAACTGCCCAAACTCTGGGCTAACATTCAAAGGAAAGAGGACATCATGAAAAAGGCGATCGTGCTCTTGTGCGTTGCCGCCGGTTTGCTGGTGCTTCCCGTGAGCCAGGTTCTTGCGTTCCACGATCACGGTGTTGCGCGCTGCTCCGGCTGCCACACAATTCACAACAGCGAAAACGGTGCGTTAGTTGATCCCAACTCACCGAATGGAAATGCGTACCTGTTAAAGGACGAAACCCCGTCCGACCTCTGTCTCTCCTGCCATGCCACCCGTCTTGGCGCGGTGTGGGGAACCGACCCGCTGCTTCCGCCGCCGCAAAAGGGCGCCGGTAATTTCGCGTGGTTGACCGCGGCCAACCTCAATGACGGACGTAACGGCAACCTGCCGGCGAATTACATTCCCGGTTCCTACGGCGGTCACAACATCATTGCTCCGAGCAAGAACTCAGGCGCTGATCCCGTTCTGCTGCGCGCTCCCGGTGGCGGCGCCAGTGGCTACCTCGCCAGCGCCATGAGCTGCACCAGCTGCCACGACCCGCACGGCAATGAGAATTTCCGCATGCTCTACGGCATCAGCCATGTGGAAGCGGGCAACTTCCAGTTTACGAATGCGGCTCCTGTTTGCGAACAAGGCCCCGTCTTCTCCAGCTCGACCGCGGCCGAAGCTCAGAACCTTCACACCGCTTATAAGAGCGGCATGAGCGCCTGGTGCGCAAACTGCCACGGCAACTATCACAATAACGGTGCCATGCTCATTCACCCGAGCGGCGAGGCCCTAGGTGACATTGCCGCCACGTACGATTCGTACAACGGTTCCTTGGATCTGAACGGCGGCGCGCATGCCACGGCCTATCTGGTGAATGTGGCGTTCGAAGATGAGAACATGACCCCGACCAGCACCGAAGGCCCGTCTGCGACCAGTCAGGTCAGCTGCATCACCTGCCACCGCGCGCACGGTACCAGCTCGCCGAACATCGGCCGCTGGGATTTCGGTATCGACGTCATGGGCTACGATGGACGGTATGCCTATCGTGAGAATGTGCCGGCCCCCTACGACAACTATGGCCAGCGCTCACTGTGCAACAAGTGCCACGTTCAGGATGAGGGCGATGAAATTGTCGTCGCCCCGTAACGAGTGGCGATAAGTCTTGAATAGTTCCCGGTTTTGCGGATCCGGATCCATCCCACCTCTCTGCAGCGATTCGGATCCGCGAAACAGAACTCTCCCGCGTTGATGTCTCCGCTTCGGAGACCTGTACATCACCGAAACAAGGGCCGTCAGGGTTTCTCGGAAATGCGGCCCTTCTTTCTTGCATCGCCATGCGACAGATTGTTCGATTTTAAGCGTGTTTCTGCACCAATGCGCGGCTTTTCTGCGAATCTGAATGGCTTCTCTGCTCAACGCCACAACCGCGAGCGACGGCAGCCTGTCCTCTGGCTGACCGTCGCCGCGGTTTGCTGTTTTCTTGGATTCGCTTCACCAGCCGGCGCGGAGTGGGGGGGAAGCTTGAGCGGTACCGTGGACACGCGCAGCGACACCAGCCGTGCCACCACCGTGGATCAGAACGGCCAAGTGTATGTTTCCGGTCAGCCATCTGCTCGTTTGCAGTATCTGGGCATATTGCGCTATCGCCGCGTGCAGTTTGAGACCGGAAGGCAGAAGCCGGTGTGGTGGAGCGAGCTGCAGCCCACCGGGGAACTCGGCTGGGTGGATCCGTATTACACGGTGCGCGGCTTCTATCAGTATCGCGAAAATCGCACGCCGCAATCTACGAACCCCTTTGTCGCACGCACCGCGGAGCTGGCGTTTCAAACGAATGTGGTCCGGCTCCCGCGCATCGAAGGGCGTTATCAATGGACGCAGAATATTAATGATCTTGATCTGATTGGCCGCGACACGCGATTGCGCCTGCTCGCGGCCGGCGCGCGCTACAACGTGCGGCAACTAAGCCTTTCTTATGATTTCAGCGATCAGCGCACCGTCAACACCGGTTTGAATCTCGAACGCAAAGCGCAGGAGCACACCGGCCGCTTCAGCTATGGCCTGAACGTCTTTCGCAAGCTGGCGTCTGTCCACGCGAACTATCAGATCAACGATCGCTCCGAGCGCGAGCTGCGCGGCACAAACGCGGTGACATTGATCTCCGTCCCGGCGTTCCAAGGCCTGTACGCAAGCGATCCGGCTCCGGAATTCGGCGTGCTCGACACGCTGCCCGCGCTGATAGATAATGATCTGGTCATTCCGGCGTCTCCGGCGGTCAATCTCTCGGGCGCGGAAACGCACAACCTCGGCCTCGATTTCGGCGCGCCGGTGGACATAGACCGCCTTTTCCTCTATACGGACACGCTGGCGAACCCGAACCTGCTCTGGTCGGTCTATCGCAGTGAGGACAACCAAATCTGGACACAAGTTCGCGCTCCCGCTCCGGCTCCGTTCAGCACCGTCTTCTATCGGTACGAAATCAGCTTTGACAGGCAGGCCTCGCGCTACGTCAAAGCGGTGGCGACGCCAATCTTGCAAACGCAGCCGGTGTACCCCACGGAGTTGCGCGCCTTCAGCTCGCGTGACGATGCCTTCGAGCCGGATCACTCCACCAACCACCGCGGCAGCATGGATTTGCAGGTCGCCCCGGCGAAATGGTTCCGCTTTGGCGTGGGAGCCTCCGTCCAGCGGGTCGAGGGCAGCTTCTCCACGGCAGGGCGGGAACAGGACGCTGTCAAAGGGCAGTTCCGCCTTGAGGCCGCTGCCTGGGCCGCCTTTAGCGGCAACGCCGGGGCGTCCCGCACGCGCTACCCGCAAGCCGGGCAGAGCGACCTGAACAGCGAAAACTACAATTTGGCGCTCGAATCACGTTGGCTGCCAACGCTTTCTACCTATCTTTCCGTCAATCGCCGAATCGAGCGTCTTGATGAACGCGCCAATCGCGAATCCAATGCCGCGCTCGCCCGGACGCAGATGCGCTGGCTCCCGGAGTTGTCGAGTATCACTGAATTTAGCTATATTGAGGATCGCCGTGTGCAGACCGGCGATGTCCTCTACACCCGCACTTTTGGGCAGAGTGTCGAAGGTCAGCCGACCCCGCGCACGTCGCTGCGCGTTGAGTACCGCCGGTACAATCTGAGCGCCCTCCTGAGCCAGGTCCCGTCCTACCGTGAGAACATCGGCACGCGTGCAACCTGGCAAATGACTGACGCGCTCACGTTCAACGGGGCAATGACGCTGTTCCGCGATCCCTCGCGCACCAGTCGCGCATTAGACGGCATGTTCAGTTGGATGCCCGCGCCCAAGTGGTACGTCAGCGGAGGCATCTCCCAATCCTCGACCACCGGTCAGACGGCCAGTACGTTGGTCAATGCGCAGGTTCTTTTCCGCTGGACTATCAGGACCGACGTGAGTTTCGGCTATTCGTTTAGTCATTACAATCAGGCATCTGTGCCGGACGTCACCGCGCTGCGACTGGGATTCAACACGCGTTTTTAGAACGCTGACGACCGGAAATCCCCGCTTATGAAATCTATACCCCACCTCCTGCTTGTGGCTCTGCTGTCCGGCGCATTTATCGGTTGCGCCGCCAATCGTGCCACGTCCTTCCTGCATCCCGAGTACGATTTCTCTCAGGTGGAGCGCATCGCGGTCGTTCCCTTCGAAAATCTGTCGAGCGAACAAGGCACGGCCAGCTATGTCTCACGCGTCTTCCTCACCGAGCTGCTGGCGACCGGCGCCTTTGACGTCGTAGAGCCGGGTGAAGTCACGCGAGTCGTCGGCGCACAATCCGCGAGCAGGTCTGCCGAACTCACCTACGACCAAATCAAGAAAGTCGGCAGCGAACTGAACGTGCAAGCCGTCATCTTCGGCACGGTCGGCGAATCCGCTGACTTGCGCAGCAGCGGTGTCAGCGGACACATCATCAGTCTCAACGTCCGCATGGTGGAAGTCACCAACGGCAGCACGGTCTGGTCCGCGGTCGTGAATAGCGGCGGTCCCGGCTTTTTTGCGCGGCTTCTCGGCGCCGGCGATCAGAGCCGCGGCACGGCCGTTCGCAATGCGGTTCGCAAAACGATTTCGACTCTCGTCAAGTGAAAACGTTTGTCGGCATAGTGGCGCTTGTCGCCGGCCTGATCGGATTCGCGGCGCAAAGTCAGGCGCAGGCGGACCCGTTCGACGTGTTCGTGAAAGGCTCGCGCGTCGCGGTGCTGCCTTTTGTCAACTATGCCGAAGAACCGGCGGCCATGCCGCTCGTCATGCAGCAAGTGCGGGAAGAGCTGAACAAGCGCTCTGTGGAGTTGGTCACCGCCGATGCGATTGCCGAAGTCTTGCGCCGCTACCGAGTGCGCAACACGAATGAGATCAGTGTGGATCTGATCCAAAAGCTTTCTACTGATTTGGCTGCCGCTTATCTGCTCGTCGGTTCTCTGGATCGCTATGTCGCCGCGGAAGAGGGCGCGGAAGTCGCGCTCTCCGCGCGTCTGATTTACGTCCCCACGGCCGCGATCGAATGGGCCGCTTCCTGCGATGTACACACGGCGGACGGCATCCAGCCGCTCGGCATCGGCATCGTAAAGAGCGCCGATCGCCTGACGCGTCATGCGGTGAAAGAATTGCTGGACAATTTTCGCTACAAGCGTCCCGAGAATTTCAAACGAGTGGAGGCCGTGCGCCTCGGCGGCGGCGGCAATGCGCTGATGCTGCCGTGTCAAACGCTTGTCGTCTTGCCGTTCGCCAACGAATCCGGCTTGCATTTCGCCGGCAATATCATGACGCAACGCTTGATTACGGCGCTCTTCGATGCCGGCTTCAATGTCGCCGATCCGGGCCGCATCCGCGAATCCATGCTCGAAGAAGGCGACGTTACTCCCGGCAAGGCCACGACGAGTCTGCTGAAGCTCTGCCAGGAACAGACCGGAGCCGACCTTATCTTGACCGGAACTGTCAGCCGCCTCACAGGCTCGGTCGCCAGCGGTTTTGAAATTCCCGCACACTTGGAAGTCGAAGCCCGATTGATTGACTGCCGCTCCGGTGACGTCGTCTGGGCGAAGAACCTGCAGAGCGATAGCGGCGATGGCGCGCTGCTCTTCGGTGTCGGCTATCGGCACGGCATCGGTAGTGTCATGGATCATCTTGCGACCAGACTCGCACATGCGATTCCCGTCCGCCGCGTGCGCGGAATCTGACGCAAACCGCTAAGCAATGAAAACAACTTCCTCGACTCTGATATTCCTGTCTCTGTGCGTGTTTTCGATCAGCGCCCGGACTCAAGTCATCGCCACAGTCAATGGCGATTCGATCACAACCGACATGATGGCTGAAGAACTCGGTCGCATCCACATGATGAAGACCGAAGTCGTCACACGCTCGGATTACAACCCCGAAAAGTTGCTGCAAAAGCTGATCAACAATCGCCTGATTGTGCAGGAGGCGGAAGCGATCGGCCTCGCCGCCGACAGCGTTATTACCAATGCCGTAACCCGCTATCGTGAGAATCTCGCCTATCGCGCGCTCCTGCGTGAATCAACCCCTGACACGTTTGCAGTCAGCGACGCCGAGCTGCAGCGCGATTTCGCCCGCCATTACGAGCGCTTCGATGTGCGCTTTCTCTGCGTTCCCGACTCCGCGCAGGCTATTCGGCTTGTCGACAGCATCCGCGATGGTGCGCCGATGGATGTTCTGGCGCGCGAGTTGTCCGTAGATAAGTACAAGGACAACGGCGGTTTGAGCGCCGACCACGTCCTGCGCTCGCTGCCCGTGGATTTGCGCCCAGCCTTTGCTTCCAGCAAGCCCGGAGATGTGATCGGCCCCGTTCCAATGTGGCGGGTGTGGGCGACCTTTCGTGTCGAAGCGCGTCATCTCGCGGACCCCGCCGTTTTCGACAGCGTCAAGAATGACGTCGCGCAGTTGATCATCGAAGAGAAGCGTAACGGTTTCCGTCGGCAGTATCTCGACCAGCTACGGTCGTATCTTCCGGTGTTTGTGGACTCGGTCCAAGTGGATTCGATCATCACCCGCATGATGCTGGGCGTGGAGGATCCGCCTTTCCTTGCCGCGACAGTTGCCGCTTCGCGTTCCTTGACCTTAAGCGAGCTGCGTAGCAAGTACATCCATCGCGCCGCCGGTCGCAACGACCGCCTGCCGCACATGGTGCTCCGCGAAGTGCTCGAGGACCAGATCGCGATCCTGCTGCTTAAGGAAGCGGCGTCCCGTCAGGAATACGTTTCCCGGCCGGCCTTCGATGAGCCGGCTCGCGCGGTGCGTGATTCGCTGCTGATCGTGGATTATCTCGAAGACGTCGTTGCACCGATGGCCAAGGTGACCGATGAGGACGTCGCCGCCTTCTACGAGCAGAACAAAGCCCGCTACCGTTCGCCGAATCAGTATAGGATCGCGTCCATCACCCGTACGACGCCGGAAGAAGCCGAAGCGGATTATCAATTGACGACCGGCGGCACCGATTTCGCCTGGCTGGCGAAGCGGAACTCGATTGATTCCTATAAGGAAAAAGGCGGAGAACGCAACTGGCTCGAGGCCGGAGCATTCCCGCCGGAAATTCGCGCCGAGCTGGATTCCCTTCCAATAGGCGGAGTCGCCCGCCCTGCCAAGGTGGACGAAGGCTACATCATCATGCGCATTCTCGACCGCAAACCCGGCGAACAGCTCCCCTTGGACAAGGTCGCCGGGCGCATTCGCTCTGCGTTGGTCCAGCAAAAACAAGCGCAGGCGATTGATGAGTCGCTCCGCGCCCTGCGCGAGAGTGCGCAGATCCACATTGATGAAAAGGTCATGCAGAGTCTGAAAATCACCGGACCCGCCGACGAAGCCGAATGATCGTCCGGGATCACAGAGCGACTGAACATCTCATGAAGACGCTACGTCACGCCTGCCTCCGCCGATACACTCTGAACGGTGCGTCCTTGTTCGTGCTCCTGATCCTCATCTGGGCGGCGCTGCCGACTCATAACGCCGCCGCGCAGATCAAGAAGGGATCGCGCTTCAGCAAGCAGGGCGAGTGCCTCGAATGCCACAAAGCCGCGGATTTCAAAGGCAAGTTCGCTCACGATCCGTCCGCGCAGGGCGAATGTCTCTCCTGTCACAAGCCTCACGGCAAGATCGGCGCTCTGCGTTTGAAAGCCGTTGGCGCCGAGTTGTGTATCACATGCCACGATCCGCAAGCGCTCGGCTTGAAAAAAGCTTTCGTTCACGAACCCGCGCGCAAGGGCGATTGCACGACCTGCCATGATCCGCATAAGGGTGTCGCACCCGGTGCGCTGAAAGCCGCGATGCCCGAGCTGTGCATGACTTGCCATGACGCGCAGGAGTTCACGCAATCCCATCGCCACAAGCCAATGGAGAAGGGCTGCCAAACGTGCCATGAGATGCACGGCAGCGACTTCGCCGGACTTTTGAAAAGCGATTCCAAGACGCTCTGTCTCCAGTGCCACACGAGCACCGAGCCGAAGTTTGTTGAGAAGCACAGTGGTTACCCGGTCGCCGAGACCAACTGTTCGCTGTGCCACGTTCCACACACCTCGGATCAGGCCGGCCTGCTTCCCAAGTCGGTTCATGCACCGATGCAATCCTCGTGCGCGGATTGCCACGCCGCGCCTGCCGATGCAGAACCGTTCGCGCTCGCCGAGCAGGAACCTCAACTCTGCGAGACCTGTCATGACCCGCTCGCGCAGTTCAAGGACAACACTCACGCCGCCGTTCAATCCGGCGAGTGTTCCGCCTGCCACGCCACGCATGCGTCGCGTCAACCCGCGCTTCTGAAGGATAAGGAGGAGACGGTTTGCCTGAGCTGTCACGACGACATCAAGGACAAACTTGCCTTCAGCACGGCGCATCCTCCCGCCAAGCAAAGCTGTCTGCAATGTCATCAGGGGCACGGCGACCAGCGTCAGGCGCTGCTGAAGAATGCCACGAACGAGACCTGCACCTCCTGCCATGCGCCCATCGCCGAGGCCGCCAAAGCGGCCAATGTTCACGCCCCGTTTGCGAGTGGTGAATGCTGGCAATGCCACGACCCTCATGGCAGCCCCGAAGCAAAACTCCTGATCAAGACGCAGCAGAAGCTCTGTCTCGGGTGTCACAGCGATGTCGAGAAGCAACTGCTAAAGACGTCGGTGCACGTTCCGGTGCAGAGAGGTCAATGCACCTCGTGTCATCAGCCGCATGGCGGTGCCGTGGCCAAATTGCTCAAACAGGATGCCGACAAGCTCTGCGCCTCCTGTCACACGGCGCTCGTCACGATTGCGCAAAATGAAAACCCGCATCCGCCGTTCGCCGAGGGCTCCTGTACGACGTGCCACGAAGCCCACGCTTCCGATCAAAAGCACCTGCAAGTGGAAGCCACCGGTCAACTCTGCGCCACGTGCCACTCGGACATTACCGACGCCGCGAAGACGGCAAGATCGGTACACAAACCGTTTGCCAAAGGCGATTGCGTCGCCTGTCACGACCCGCACAAGAGTCAGAACAAATCCCTGCTGCTGGCCCAGGCCGGCGCGCTCTGTTTGTCTTGCCACACCGAGATTGATCAGGCTTTGAAGTCCGAGCACGCGCATTCCCCGGCGGCGTCGGGGGCGTGCCTCGACTGTCACACTCCGCACTCGTCGCAGTTTGCGAACCTGATGAAAATGGAAATGCCTGCCGCCTGCCTGCAATGCCACGACGGTGAGGCCGCTGAGTTCAAGCAGAAACATCTCGATCAACCCGGCGCGGCGCTCCATTGCGGTGAGTGCCACGACCCGCACGGTTCTCCCGCTGCCGGACTATTCATGAGTCAGATGCACGTTCCCTTCGAAGCCGGAGACTGCACCGCCTGCCATGTGACCCCGCCGGCGAAAGGAGGGGCGAAATGAAACGCTATCTCTGGATTTCCGTCTTCGCCCTGGCCTTGATTATTCTTGCCATCGCTTACGCCGCCGATACGCCTCCGTCCACGCTGCCGCCGGTGGACCAGCGCAAGGCCTGTCTCGAATGCCACGATGACATGTCCGCGCTCTTCTCCAAGGCCGATGTGCATAAGCCGCTCGAAGAGGGGAAGTGCAGCTCGTGCCATAATCCGCACGCGTCGCGCCACATGCGCATGCTCGACGATGACATGATCGCGCTTTGTTCGCGCTGCCACAACCAGATCGAAAGTTGGATGTCGCAGCTCAGCGTGCATCAGCCCGTGCGCGAAGGCAAATGTGTCGAGTGCCACAATCCGCACGCCTCCGACAACCAGCGCCTGCTCAAGAAAAAACGCCCTGAACTCTGCATCACCTGCCACACTCAGATCAAGGAGTGGCAGGCCCGCGCTTATCCGCATGAACCGGTGAAGCAAGGACAATGCAGCCGCTGCCACGATGCTCACTCTTCCGCCAATCCCGAGCTGCTGCGGGCAGAGCAGGCGTCGCTTTGTCTCGGCTGCCACGAGGCGACTCCCGAGTTTGCGGCTAAGCACCACGGTTTCAATCCGCAGACGGCGACCTGTACGGCGTGCCACGATCCGCATGGCAGCAACTCGCCCTCGCTGTTGATGAAGCAGCAGCACGCGCCGTTTGCCTCCGGTGAGTGCAGCGTCTGTCACGTTGCCACTGCTAATGCGGCCGGTTATCCGCTGAAGGAGAGCCGCCAGCAGGTCTGCGCGCAATGCCACTCCACGGAAGTGGAAACGGTCATGCGCTTTCAGGCGCACGGTTCCAACAGCGAGTCTTCCTGCGAAAAGTGCCATAACCCGCACGCCTCGCACGAGAAAAATCTCCTCGCCTCAACTCAAGCCACGTTATGCGTGAAATGCCACGATCCGCGGCAAGGCGTTGAACTGCCCTATGTCAGCCCACACTCGGGCTTGCAATGTGCCACCTGTCACCAGCCGCACGGCACGACAAACGCCTCGTACCTGAAAAACCCCTCCCTTGAACTCTGTGTCCAGTGTCACTCGCGAGAGCACCACGTCGCGCATCCGATGGGGGAAGGAACCATCAGCCCGATCAGCGGCAATCCGGTGGACTGCCTTAGCTGTCACTCGCTGCACATGTACAAGTTCAAACCCCTCTTGCCCGCGGACAGGGAACGCGATCTCTGCGTCCGCTGCCATCGCGACAAGTAGCCGAGAGCTTCCACAATGTAAAACGGGCCTTCGATCACTCGAAGGCCCGTTTGCTATTCCTCTTCTTTCCTCCCTGCGGAGGAACATGAAGGTGCGGAGTTAGTCCGCGGCGGCAAACCCATGCAAGTGTGAATGGCACGTTCCGCAATCTTCTCCCGGATGATGTTCCGCTCCGCCGTCATTGCGATAATACTCCGTCGCCGTGTGGCACACCTCGCAAATCCCGTTGTAGTTCGGTGCACCATGCACGTAATCAGACTCCTGATTGTACGCCACCGCGCGCCAGCCGTTGTTCGGCGTCAACACCGCTTGGCGGATGTAGTCATGCGGAAACTGCGGCTGCTGGGAATGCGGATCATGACAGGTGCTGCAGTACATCACCGCATTTCCGGTAAAGTGATTCTGTTCCGCCGTCGCCATCCCGCTTTCCACGTGACAGCTCTTGCACAGGTGATCGCCCAACCACCAGTTCGGCATCGGGTTCGGATAAGCGAGCTGAGTGAAGTGGCACGTGTAACACGAAATCGCTCTCTCGAGATTGTGCGGCGCGTCGTGATGCTCGGTGATCGCCCCGTTCTCGCCCTCCAACGGCACGGCCGTCACATTCACTGGCGGCGGCGGTACGTTGCAGGTGCCGGCCGGCAGCAGAGCCTCCACTCGATAGTATCCTCGATCCGCCAGTGTCAACGCCTCTGCATCCGTGAACATTGTCCCGCTTAGCTGCCCCAAATCCACAATGCTGTCGGCTTCGAACAAGGGCGATGTCGAGCGGAACAAGTGGTAGGAGACAGCATCCCGGATCGGATCCCATCGCAGTACCAGGGCGCCGCTCTCCGGATGAATCGTCAAATGAAAATCCGTCTCCACCGGCGGCGTGTCATCCCAAATCCGGAACACGTAAATGCTCTCCGTGGTCGGCGCGGTCAAGTAGAGGTAATCGCCATCCACCGCCACGTCCACACCCCCGCGAAAGCCCATCACGTCCAGCCGGCACATAAAAAGAAAATTGCCGAGCGGGTCGAACACCTGCACGGCATCTAAAATCGCATCGTACGTCCAAATCCGCCCCAACGCATCAGTATCCAATCCCCACAGCCGCAGAAAATCGCCCGGCAGGTAGCTTCCGGTTCCCCGCTGTCCCCATTTGTTCAGCGAGTCCCCGTCTAACGTGTAAACCTGAATCCGGTGGTTGTTCTGGTCCGCGACAATCAATTCACTCCGTGCCGCATTCACGGCCAGACTCACCGGCGCGTCCAACCGGCCGTTAAACCAGCCGTTCCCGCCAAACGTATAAAGCGGAGTCCCCGCCGCATCGAAGACTTTGATCGAATCATCCGCGTCTGCTACAAAGATCCGTCCGTCCGGCGCCACGGCAACATCATGCGGTCCGGCAAAATAGCTATCCGAACCGCCGACCGGGAACAGCACGCTTCCATCCACGTCCAACTTCTGCACCGCTTGCCCATCTATCACAAAGCAAGCTCCGCTCGCGTCGAAGGCCATCGAGGTCGGGGCCGCGAACGTAGTCATGCTCTCGATCACGCTCCCGCCGCTGTTGAGCGTCCGCAGCTCTCCCATCCGCGGCACACTGACCATCAGCGTGTGATCCACCGGATTCACCGCAATTCGCGTCGCGCCATCTATCCCTGCATACCACATGTTCTCGAGCGTTAACTCGAGACTGATTGCAGGCCTGGCGAAGGAAAAAAAAGCAAGTAAAACAGCGAAAAGTGCTCGCCCCAGGAGATGCGTAGTCATACTGATGCTCCATACCCCGGACAAAAGAAAAAGAGTCAGAATTGAATTCCCTAAATAATACCACATGATTATCCAAACGTCAAGTGTTTTCTTCACTTTTTGCGTTCAAAACGATTTTCAAGATCAGTATATAACGATATGAATTATATATAGTTACACACGAAAGTTAAAAACACACGTGTGACAGCTTTCACAAAAGGAGGACGGAGGCTTAAAATCACACTCTTTCTGGAGGCAAGGCGTGGGTCTGGAAAATTTACCCAAAGCTACAAAACAAGGGCGGAATCCGAAGATCCCGCCCGCTTGAACTGCTATGAATCGCCGATCAACTCATGTCCGTTGCCGCTGACATGGGCTGCTCGCCAAGATGCCGTTGCTTCCACAAATAGTAAACCGCCGGATACACGAGCAACTCCAACGCAAACGATGTGAACAGCCCCCCTACCATCGGCGCGGCGATGCGCTTCATCACGTCCGATCCGGTCCCCATGGACCACATGATTGGCAGCAGTCCCACGAACGCCGCACACACCGTCATCGCCTTGGGCCGCACGCGCTTCACCGCGCCGTGCACAATCGCTTCGACCAGCTCGCTCTTGTTGCGCAGTTGCCCTCGGGCCTTTGCCTCGTTGTACGAGAGATCGAGGAAGAGCAGCATAAACACTCCCGTCTCCGCATCGAGTCCTAAGAGTGCGATCATTCCTACCCACACGGCAATCGAAATATTGTAACCGAGCATGAAGAGTAGCCAGATTGCGCCGACCGCCGAGAACGGCACCGCCAGCATCACAAGTGCAGACTTGAATGCCGATTTGGTATTCATATAGAGCAGCGCGAAAATCAACACGATCGTCAGCGGCACAATGAACTTCAGCCGCTCCTTCACGCGCAGCATGTTTTCGTACTGCCCGCTCCACACCAGCGAATACCCGGTCGGCAGCTTGACCTGGGACGCTACCGCCTGTTTCGCATGTTCCACGTAGCTGCCCACGTCCACTTCCGACGTGTTGAAGTCCACATATACGTAGCCTGCGAGCAGCCCGTTCTCATCGCGGATCATGGACGGCCCCTCTACGAGCTTGATGTCTGCGATCTCCGCCATCGGAATCTGCCCGCGCCCATCCGGCAGCGGCAGCAGCACGCGCCGCAGACCGTCCAGACTCTCGCGAAAGTCTCGCGCATACCGCACATTCACTCCGTACCGCGCGCGACCTTCCACCGTCGTCGTCTGGTTGTCCCCGCCCACGGCCGTCATCACCATCATGTTGGCGTCATCCACCGACAGTCCGTACCGCGCGAGCTGGTCCCGCTTCAATTCGAAATCAATAAAATACCCGCCCGCCACGCGCTCCGCGAACACGCTCCGCGTATGCGGCACCGCCCGGATCGCTGCCTCCACGTCCGTCGCGATCTTTTGAATCGTTGCTAAGTCGCTTCCGGAAACCTTAATTCCAACCGGTGTGCGAATGCCCGTCGAGAGCATGTCCAATCGTGCCTTGATCGGCATCGTCCAGGCATTCGTGATCCCCGGCAATTGCAGCGTGCGATCCAGCTCTTCCACTAATTCTTCTTCCGTGATCCGGTCGCGCCACACCGTCCGCAGAATCTTCTTCACCCACTCCGGCGCCCAACTTGAATACCACCGCGGTTTCTCGCGCCATTCCGATTCTGGCTTAAGGAGAATTGTCGTCTCCATCATCGTGAACGGTGCCGGATCGGTGGATGTCTCCGCCCGCCCCGCCTTGCCGAACACGCGCTCTATCTCAGGAAACGTCATCAACAGCTTATCCTGCACCTGCAACGCGTTCTGCGCTTCCGCCACCGACATCCCCGGCTGCACCGCCGACGGCATGTAAAGCAGGCTTCCCTCGCGTAACGGCGGCATGAACTCCGACCCGAGCAAAAAGTATATGGGAATTGTCGAAAGCACAATCAGCACGCTGACAAGAATCGTCCCTTTCGGATGCCTCAGCACATACCGGCACGGCGGCTCATAAAGCCGGTGCAGCAATTTGCTGATCGGGTGCTTCTCTTCCGAATAATACTTCCCTACCGCGAATTTCGTCGCTACCCACGAAAGCGCTTTCGGCTTGAACGTGTACGGCTTGATTCTGGCAAACATCATCCGCATGGCCGGATCCAGCGTCACCGCCAGCACCGCCGCAATCGCCATCGCCAAATTCTTCGAATACGCTAACGGTTTGAACAGCCGACCTTCCTGATCCACCAGCGTGAAAATCGGCATGAACGCCACCGCAATCACCAGGAGCGAAAAGAACACCGATGGCCCCACTTCCATCAGCGCTTCGAGCCGAATCTTGTGAAAGTCTCCTTTGCCGCCCGCTTCCTGCCAGTGATAAATCTTGTTGTAGGCGTTCTCGACTTCGACAATGGCTCCGTCCACCAGAACGCCGATTGAAATCGCAATTCCCGCCAGCGACATCAAATTCGCCGTCAGTCCCATCAGGTACATCGGAATGAACGCCAGCGCCACGCTCACCGGAATCGTCACGATCGGAATTGCTGCCGAGGGAATATGCCAGAGGAAGAGCAGGATCACGATGGCCACGACGACCATTTCTTCGATCAGCTTGCTCTTCACCGTGTCAATCGCCCGCCCGATCAGTTCCGAGCGGTCGTACGTCGTGACCACCTCCACGCCTGGCGGCAGCGACGGCTTCAGCTCTTCGAGCTTCGTCTTTACCCGCTCGATCACGTTGAGCGCGTTTTCCCCCTGCCGCATGACTACGATCCCGCCGACCACGTCTCCCTTGCCGTTGTAGTCCGCAATCCCGCGCCGAAGCTCCGGCCCCAAAGCCACGGTCCCCACGTCCTTCACCGTCACCGGCGTACCGTTCTCACTCTTCAGCACGAGTTGCTCGAGGTCGGCAGTAGATTTCACATAGCCGCGTCCGCGTACCATGTACTCGCGTCCGGCGATCTCCACCAGGCGCCCGCCGACGTCATTATTCCCCTTGCGCACTGCTTCGATCACCACGTCCAGCGACAACCCGTACGCCGCGAGCGCATTCGGATTCACCGTTACCTGATACTGCCGCACCTGGCCGCCGACCGCCGCGACTTCCGCCACGCCCGGCACGCTCTGCACCGCGTAGCGCATGAACCAGTCCTGATAGCTACGCAGTTCGTCGCTCGTGTGCTGTCCGGTCGTGTCCACCAACGCGTATTGGAACACCCAGCCCAGACTTGTCGCATCCGGTCCCAGTTCCGTCTTCACCCCTGCCGGCAGCTGGGCGGTGATCTTCGACAAATACTCCAGGACGCGCGTACGCGCCCAGTAGATGTTCGTGCCGTCTTCGAAAATCACATAGACGAAACTGTAGCCGAAATCCGAGAATCCGCGGATTGCCTTCACCTTTGGCGCGCCCAACAGCGCGCTGACAATCGGATAAGTCACCTGATCTTCGATGATATCCGGACTGCGATCCCACCGCGAATACACGATTACCTGTGTGTCCGACAGATCGGGCAGCGCGTCGAGCGAAATGTGCCGCATCGTCCACACCGCGATCACCACCGCCACAATCGTGGCGCCGATGACGAGGAACCGGTTCTCCGCGGAGAACTTGATGACCTTTTGCAGGAATGTCATGATCCGCGAACCGTCGCCAGGGCGGCCCTTAAGGAAGATTCCGAATCCACGAGGAAGTTTGCCCGCGTGACCACCAATTCCCGCTCGCTCAATCCATCCAGCACTTCCACCTGGTCCTCAGAGCGCTGACCAAGTGTCACCGCCCGCGGCTCAAACCGCCCATCTCCGATCGAGACGAAGACGTAATTCCCTCGTCCGGAGGGAATCACCGCATCCACCGGAATCGTCAGCGCCTCACGCCCCGGCGTCCGGAACTGCACCTCGGCAAACATCCCCGGCTTCAGATCTCCCGCCTTATTCTCAACTACAATTCGCACTTTGAAGGTGAGGGTCTGAGGATCCAGCACCGGATCCACAAAGGTCACTCGTCCCGCGAGCACCCGATCCGGCATCGCTGCAAACCCGACGCTCACCGGCAGCCCTACCTTAGCCTGCTCCACGTCGGACTGGTACGCATCCGCCATCACCCATACGGTGCTCAAATCGCTCACTTCGTACGCCGTCTCGCCGGGATTCAGTGCGGAACCTTCCACCACATTCTTCGCTGTCACGACGCCCGCCACCGGCGACACGAACGTCACCGTGCGCAGCGCTTCCCCTTTTTCATCGAGTCCTTTGATCTGCTCATCTGTCATGTCCCACAACTTCAGCTTCTGCCGTGCCGTCACGACCAACAGATTATCGCTCGAGGTTTTCGTCGTGTCGTTGATTCTTCGTGCCAGCAGGTAATCCTGCTGCGCGGTGTAAAGCTCCGGACTGTAAAACGTGAACAGCGCCTCCCCTTTGTGCACCGGCCGCCCAACGAAATCCACCATCACCTTCTCCACATACCCCGCCACCTTCACCGTGACCTTGCCTATGGTTGTAGGGTTTGACTCTACGCGCCCCACAGTCCGCCAGCCGCCCGAGATCTGGCCGCGAACTGCCGGCGCCGTTCGCAGCCCAATCAGTTGCTGCTTATCCGGATCAATGGTGACTGTTGCTCGCCCTGCAACGGTACTCTCACCACCGCCAAGCTCATCTTCATACACCGGCACATAATCCATCCCCATCTCATCCTTTCGTGGCGTCGGAGACGTCACATTCGGGTCCATCGGAGAGCGATAGAAGGCAATCTTATGCGCTGCTGGGCTTGCCGTGCGTTCGTCTCCGTGCTTCACCGGCACGAGCTTCATCCCGCAGATCGGGCAATCCGACGCATGATCATCCGTCACCTGCGGATGCATCGGGCAGACGTAGAGTTGTCCTGATGACTCCGGCGTGCTCGCCTCCGTTCCGCCGCCGCGATGGCTGACGAGAAAATATATGTTGATTCCCGCGCTCATCACGATCAGGGCAATCAGCCACGGCAGCCATTTCATTTTCGCCTTAATCTCGCTCATTTCGATGTCCCTTCCTCGGTAAACAACGGCTGTCCCATTGCGGCCAACCAGCGATAATGGGCCGCCCATGCGTCCGCGCGATGCATCAGCAATTCCACTTCCGCCATGATCACCGCCATCCGCGCCTCTGATAACGCGACCAGTGTCGCCTTGCCGCCCCGGTATTCATTCAACGTCGAGCGCCAGGTTTCCTCGGCACGCGGAAGGACCGTGCTCACTTCCAGCCGACTGGATGCTGCGTTCTTTTTCCATTGCGCATACAGATCCTGTAACTCTTCCTCCTTCATCAGCCGCGCGCTCGCTGCCTCCGCTTCCCTCGCGCGCTGCATGGCGGAAAGTTCCCGCACCCGCGCCTGCTGATTCCCGCGATAGAACAGCGGAATCGGAATCCCAAGTTCTAAGGAAATCATCGGATCCCGCTTGATCCGCCCTGGCGGGATTATCGCGCCCGTCATCGGGTCCGTTCCGCCCGACGAACGCAAGTATCCGCGCAGACCGTAGCTCGCCATTAGTTCAACGTCCGGCCAATAGTCCAACTTCGCGCGCTTGACGTCCGCTCTTGCGCTTTCCACATCCAACTGCGCCTTGCGCACGCGGGGAGTGTCTTTCGCGGAGTCGGCAATCTGCGAGGGAACGAAATCCGGAATCGGCGGCAGGCTGTCTGGCAAGAGCGGATCTATCAATGGTTCATCTGCGTGGCGGCCAATCGCGCGCGCCAATGCCGCGCGCTTCCGCACGATGTCCGCTTCATTCGCCAGCAGTTTCACCTTCCACTGCTCCGACTCGAGTTGCGCGCGCAAGACATCGGCCTGCGACCCCAGTCCCGTGTTGAGCAGATTCGCGGATGCTTCAATCATCTGCTGCAGCAGCCCCGACCCCCGCTCCAGTGACTTCCTCACCACCAGAGCTGCCGCTAAGTCATAATAGGCTTCAGCTACTGCCCCTGATGTTTCATACCGCGCTGCTTCCAGATTCGCCGCGGTGGCTCGAATCCGCGCGCGCCCGGCCTTTCTCGATGCCGAGAGTTTGCCCGGAAACGGAATCTTTTGCGAGACCCCGATCTCCCACATCGTGTTCGGATCTTCGTGCGTGTCAAAACTCGGCGGCACATTCACCAGTCCAAAGCGTGCCTCCGGATTCTCCCACGCGCGGCTCATCGCTGCGCGGCTGCTTTCCGCCGCCAGCATTGCCCGCATGCTTTCCAGATCCGGATGCCGCTCCCACGACTCGCGAACATACTGCATGAGCAGCGTGTCTCGTGCCCCCTGCGAATACGCAAGCGTCGGCAGGATAGCCATCGCCGCCAGCGCAATCACTGCCGTTGACAAGAGTACACTTCTCGAAATCTTATGTTGGAAATGTTGCTTCACGTTGACCTTATATGGCAACCTTTGGACCGTAATGTAACCGACGCAATACCAGACTCTTATGACCCCTGAGTAGCCTGCCGTCGAAGCCTTCTTGCTATGCATTTTGAAAGCTTCTTTCACAAAATCAGATTCAGCGATCTGAATAAAACAACTACACGCTTGGGAATAGAAGTTGCTCAATTCATCGCAAAGGGCGTTGCTGTTATCGCATCAGAAAAAGATTCCCCACAACACCAGGAGAATCACCACGAGCAGAATAGAGAACAGCATCGCCATCTTTGTCCCTTTATCTCTGCTCACGAGCCAACCGCGCTTTCGCTCTTCACCTGTCGCATACGCAAAGGTCAGCCCGCGCACCTTCTCCATGGCCGGAACCTCCGTCAACAGGCTCACGATCACCAGCGCCGCGGTGCAAATCAAAAACAGAAAGATTGCATAGTGCAGGAAATTCACTTCGGCGACGCTGTTTAGGAGTGACGACGCAAACGGCGCCTGCCGATGCAAGAGCTCCACGATCAGGCGAAACGTTCCCAGCACCAGTCCCGTAAGCAGCGCTGCAATCGCCCCTTTTGCATTCGCTCGCGGCCAAAAGATCCCGAATAAAAACACCGCTGCAATCGGCGGGCTGATGTACGCCTGCACGCTCTGCAAATAAATGTAAATCTGCGACGAGATGTACCGGATGAACGGCACCCACAGAATTCCTAATACGACCAGCGCCGCCGTCGCTAACCGCCCCACCTGCACCAACTGCCGATCGCTGGCATTCGGCTTCAGCTTCTGGTAAATGTCCATCGTGAACAAAGTCGAACTGCTGTTGAAGCAGGACGCCAGCGAGGACATCAGCGCGGCCAGCAAGCTGGCAATCACGATCCCCTGCAATCCCGACGGCAGCAGTCGTGTCACTAAAGCCGGATAGGCTTGGTCGCCCGTAATATCCGGATACAGCGCCCGCGCAATCAGCCCCGGCAGCACCAGAATGAACACCGGCAGAATCTTGAGGTAACCGGCAAAGATAGACCCCGCCCGCGCGTGCGCAATGTTCTTCGCACTCAAAACGCGCTGCACGATGTATTGATCCGTGCACCAATACCAAATGCCTAAGATCGGCGCGCCGAACACAATTCCCGTCCACGGAAAGTCCGGATCACTCGCCGGCTTAAACATGTGAAAGAAATCCGGCGGCAGCGACGCTCTGAGCGCGCCGAAACCGCCGACCTCATTCAACCCGACGACCGTGAGCACGACTGCTCCGCCGATCAACACAAAGGTCTGCATAAGCTCGGTGTAAATCACCGCCGTCAGTCCGCCGACAATCGTGTAGATTCCCGTCGCAATCACCAGCACAATCGCCGACGTGTACATGTCCCAGCCGACGATCTGCTTGAGCAGCAGCGCCCCCGCAAAGAGCGTCACCGAAATTTTCGTGATCACATAGGCGAGAATGGAAACCAGCGTCAAATACCACCGGCTCGCGCTGCCGTATCTCCGCTCCAGAAACTCCGGCATCGTGAATACGCCCGAGCGGAGGTAGAACGGCACGAACACCCAGCCGAGAATCAGTACAATCAGACAGGCCAGCCACTCGAAGTGCCCGACCGCCAGTCCGGTGGCTGCGCCCGATCCTGCCAAGCCGATGAAGTGTTCGCTGGAAATATTCGTCGCAAACAGCGACGCCCCGATGGCGAACCACCCCACATGCCGTCCGGCGAGGAAGTACTCTGTGCTCGTTTTCCGGCGTCGGGAAAAGTAGAACCCAATTGTGAACACCACCGCAAAATAAAGCGCGATGATGATCAGGTCAATACTGCCGATATTCAATACCATGCCTTCAGCTCCTCAGTCTGGAGTGGTCACGGCTCTTGTCTCAAAATGCGATAGTCTGCTCCTTGCCTTCATCCGGAATTCTTACCGTCAACACGTGCTTTTCCGCATCATACTCAATCCGCGATCCATCCAACTTCTTGCCCCCGACCTGCACGTGCGACGGCTGTTCGAGAATGCAGTGAAACCGAACCACCATTTCCCGCGCCGGCACGGCATAATCGTCATGCGTTCGTGTCTTCGTAAAGCGCACGCCATTCATATTTGCAATGAAAAACTCTGTCACACGATAGCTTCCCTTCGTGTATGCCTGCGTCAACCCGTCATCTTCATAAAGCGAATATGTGCTCGCCTCGGCGCCCGGAAACACATCTACGATTAACGTCTTCGCCGGCTTCTCTCCCACCCACTGCGTCGCCTCCTGTGACGGGATGATCGCGCCTTCCCTCAAGAACAACGGCATCCGGGCCAACGGCGCGTCAATCAAGATGCGCTTCGGTCCCTCGTACACCTCTTCCGTGTTCCAGTCCAGCCATCGCCCCTCCGGCAAATACACCGCCTTGAAATACTGCCCCACCCGCGTCACCGGCGCGGCCAACAACTTGTCGCCGACGAACACCTGCTGTTGAAACCTCCAATCATAGCACATCGGATCACTCTGATCATTCCAGAACAGCGGCCGCAAGATCGGCGCACCCGTCTCATGGGCATTCCAGAACAGCGAATAGAAGTAGGGGAGAAGCTGATAGCGCCACGTGATGAACTTGCGGTTGACCTCTTCGATGTTCTCTCCGAACGACCACGGCTCCTTATCCACGCTGCCGTAGTGCGAGTGCGCGCGAAAGAACGGCGACAGCGCGCCCACTTGCATCCAGCGCGCCATCAACTCCCCCGAGGGTGTGCCCATGAATCCCCCCACGTCCGTCCCCACAAACGGCACTCCCGAGAGTCCTAACCCCTGCATCATCCGCAGACCCAACTCAAGATGATCTTCACTGGACACATTGTCTCCCGTCCACACCGCGGTGAATCTCTGTTCCCCGGCAAACCCCGCCCGCGTGATGATGAATGGCCGTGAGTCCGGCTGCGCCTTCAGGACTCCCTCATAGGCGCTCTGCGACATCCAGAACCCGTACTGGTTGTGAATCTTCTTCTGACTCGACAGTCTGCCGTCGTCATAGAAAATTGTCTCCAATGGAAACGCCTGCCCCCAGCAGGCCGGCTCATTCATGTCATTCCAGAATCCATCCACGCCGAGCTTTAGCATGCTGCCAATCTTGTCACCCCACCACGCCCGCGCCGCGCTCTTCGTAAAATCCGGAAAGTACGATGCCCCCGGCCACACCTCTCCCACGTACACGCTGCTGTCGGGGTAACGCACGAAATAATCCCGGCTCAATCCTTCCTTCGCCACGGCGTAACTCGTGTCCGCTTTTACTCCCGGATCAATGATCGTTACCAGTTTGAACCCGATCTTGTCCAGCTCCTTCAGCATCCCCGCCGGATCCGGAAAGCGTTCCTTGTCCCACGTGAACACGCGATAACCGTCCATATAGTGAATATCAAGGTAGATTACATCCGCCGGAATCTGCTTCTCCCGAAAGGTCTGCGCGATCCTGAGCACTTCCGAATCCGGGAAATAGCTCCATCGGCACTGCTGAAACCCCAGCGCCCATTGGGGCGGCATCGGCGTCCGCCCGGTCAGTTCCGTGTAGCGCTCCACCACGGCGGGAATCTTCGGTCCGGCGATAAAAAAGTAGTCCAGCGGTCCCTGCTCCGCCGCGAACGAGTAGTACCGCTCGTTTCCCGCTCCCATGTTGAACCGCGTGCGATAACTATTGTTGAAGAATAGTCCATACGCTTGGCCGCCGCGCAGCCCGATGAAAAACGGAATTGTCTGATACAGCGGATCGGTGTCGTTCGTATAGCCCGGAATATCGCTGTTCCACATCACATACTCGCGGCCGCGCTTGTCCGCATTCCCCGTTTTCTCGCCTAATCCGAAGAACTTCTCATCTGGCGCAATGCTCTTCCAGCACCTCACCTCCGCTCCGTCCCAGCCCATTCCCATCGCCGGATCGTCCGCGCAGAGCACAAATCCCTGCCGATCTCGAATCGCAATCCGGCACGGCATCTTGCGTACCTCCACACTCATCGCCGCGGTCACGAGTGAGAGGGTGGAATCCGTCTCGCCGAGATCCACACTTACGTCATCCCACTCCGTCCTCGCCAGCGCCAGTGTGAGCAGTGGTTCCGGGTCATCCGTTCGCTCCAGCGTGATCCGCACCATTTCCGGAGTCAGAAACGTAATCCGTACTCCGTTCCCGCCGGCGCAATGCAAAAACGCACCGGAAGCGGTGCGTTCATAACGGTCAAGATTGCCTAAGAAGGAATAATTAGCGAAAGCAGCCAATGGCAGCAGCGCGGCTAACACGCCGCACAACATTCGGCGGGGAAGAGAGACCATCACAAAAACCTATCGTTGGAGTATAACCAGAACTTCCATGGTTGGTGTCTCGGGAAAGAAATCATACGGCTGAATCTCCTGCGGCACGAAGCCGCTCGCCATCAGCTGCTGCAAATCGCGCCCGAGCCGCGCCGGATTGCAGGAAAGATAAATCAACTGTCGCAACGGCGACTCCGCGATCATTCGCAGCACCTCCGGATGCGCTCCCGAGCGCGGCGGGTCGAGCACAACAACGTCCTGATCCGTAATCCGCGCCACATGCTGCGACAGCGTCTTCAGCAAATCCCCGCGCAAGAACCTGCGCGTCGTGTTGCCTATTGCCGCTCCCAACTCCTGAAAGGCCCGCTCCGCATGATTCGAGATCTCCAGCACGGTCAACGGACGCGTCGCTCCTGCCAGCGCAAACCCGAGCGAACCATATCCGCCGTAAAGATCCCACACGGCATTGAAACTGTGCTGCGCCGCATACTCCTGCAAACGCTTGAGCACCAGTTCCGCGGCGGCTGGGTTCGCCTGCGTGAACGCCGCCGGGTTCGCGCCGATCACATGCTCCCGCCACGTCACTCGCATCGCCGACGCATCGGGCGTCTTGCGAATCGCCTTCGCCGCCGCAATGATCCCCGCCCGCGTTCCCTGCGCAAACCAGATTCCCCCGGGCACATCCGTGCTCCGGAAAATCGCCGTCCATCCCTGCATATCCCTGTCCGTTGCCGGTCCGGTAAACACCAGCATCAACCCCGGACCGTTCAACGTATCATGAATCTGAATCCGCCGCGGAATCTGAGGAGCCGTGTTCGCCTCGAGTGCCTCTAAGGTGATCGAGACGCGGCGAAGCAAAGCGTCAAGCGGCTCCGCGCCGAGCTTGCACGTCCGCGCCGGCACGCCCTCCTGCTCTCTCGAAAAGCGTTGATACCCGATCCGTAGCCGGTTCTCATCCGTCCATACCGTTAACATCAACCGGTTGCGATAGTGCCACGCCTTCGGACTCGGCGCGCACGGCGAGACGGAGAGGTTCTCCGACAGCTTGCGCAGCGTCCGCTCCACCAGCGCGCGTTTGTGCTCGAGTTGCTTCTCGTACGCGAACCATCCCCACGGTGACGCGGTGCAGAGGCCCGCGTGCGGACACGGATGCTCCACGCGATAGGGCGACGGCTCGATCAGCGCCGCAATCTCCCCCGACGGCGGTTTCGTCTCGCGGTCAAGTTCCACCCGTACGCGGTCTCCCGGCAGCGCGCCCGGGATAAAATATACCGTACCGTCCACGCGTGCCGCTCCGCGACCATCCGTGGCCAGACCGTCAATTACAACGTCGGTAGTAATGGGAGCTTTCACGCGCTATGTTGCCTGATGCTCACGACCTGCCGCCCGCGGTGTAGCCATTCGTTCACCGTTCTCCTTTATGGACTCTGAACTCGTTCGATGCTCGCAAGAGCTTTGCGGGACCGGCGCCGGTCGGTTGGATCCTACGAATTCGCCGCGCGGCATCCACCCGGCAACGGTCGCACACTCCAACCCAAACGGCAAGTATCCCGCGTAGCCTAACAGCGGCATCTCGAAAATCTGAAACCGGTGCACGAGCGGCACCGTGTACGTCCAATGTGCATAGCTGTAAAAATTCCACATCTCCCAAAACAAGCCGCAAACCAGCGCCGCGATTGCCGGAAACAGCACCGGCGTCCAATTCCCGTACTTCAACTTGGAAAAAATCGTATTCTTTCCCGCCAGCCGCTGGACCGCTGTCACAATCAGCACCGGAGCCATCCACACCAGCGGAAACAGATAATTGGGCAGAATCCCGATCAACAGCATCGCCGCCGCCGCCGCACCGAGCATAGCATACGCAATCCAGCGCGAATGTTCCGTGTCCACCGTCCACAAGTTCTCGGTGCCAAAGCGCAGCCGCGGAAACGTTGCCAATAAATCGCGTGTACTCAACACTGCTGGCAGCACCGTCGAAAACGAAAAGCTCGCCAGCAAGAGATATTCGAACGCCGAGAATCCGTCCGTCCCTTGGTAATGCCAGTTCTGCACGAACCGGTTGAGATACTCGAACGACCACCAGAACGCTGCGCTCAAGGGAAACAGCATCAACAGATACCTCGGCCGATGCGTCAGCATGGACCAGCCGGAGCGCGCATACACGACGGCATTGACAATCACGACATAACCCACCCACAACGGCGTAAATGTGTGCGCCTGCAGCGGCGAAAACCACTCGAACCGGGTCCACGCGAGCACCCACCAGATCGCCGTCCACAGCACGCCAGCCCAGCCCCACCACGGCAACGCCCGGCGGCGCATCCGCATCCCCACTTCATGCCTTGACCTTATCAGTCGGTAAACGATCGGTCCGCATGTCGCCGCAATGAATGCCGCCACGATTCCGAACCCCAGCCACGAAAACGACGCGGGTTTCAAAAAGTCCATCTGCGTCGGCAGCTGCAGATAGCGCGTGATCGGCTGACCCACCAGCGCCACGCCGATCAACGGCAGGATGAAGATGAGCAGTAATGATATGAGAATACTCATCCGGTGTGTCAAGCCACTTCCTGAGCGGCTTCCTGCTCCATCCGTTTCTGCACCGCTGCCATCAGCGGCTCTAACGTCTTCTCCGTGAAATTAAATTCCGCGCCCGCCGCTGTAAACAGCTCCGGCAGCGGCTTCGATCCGCCAAGCTTCAGCGCCGACTTATACGCGCTCACGGCGCCGCGCGGATCCCTCAGCGAGTTGCTCCACACCTGCAGCGCCCCCAGCAGAGCGATTCCATATTCGATGTAATAGAACGGATACTCGAAAATATGCAGCTGCGCATGCCAGCGGTACTTCAGCGCCTCCTCGTATCCGCGATGATCCACCCCTGCGCCGAAGCGGTCGTTGAGCTCCAGCCAGTACGCCGCGCGCTCGTCCCGCGTATGCCCCGGATGCGTGTAGATCCAATGTTGAAACGCGTCCACCGTCGCGCACCATGGAAAGAACTGCACCCGCCCCAAAAAATCGTCGTACCGCGTCCGCGCAGCCTCCGACGCCTTGTAGAACGCATCGAGATAGGGGAGACCCAGCAGCTCCATGCTCATCGAAGCCACCTCGCAGAACTCCATCGGCGCATGGCGATACGCTGTCAACGGTTCTCCGCGCACCGCGAAATTATGAAACGCATGTCCGCCCTCGTGCAGCAGTGTCATCACGTCTCGGTTCAAGCCCACGGCGTTCGTGAAGATGAAAGGCAAACGCACTTCCGAAAGATCAGTCTGATATCCGCCCGGCGCTTTACCCTTGCGGCTGTCCAGATCCAGGAGCCCAAGCCGCATCATCTGCTTGAAGTTCTCCCCCAGTTCTTTGTCCACGCAATCGAAAACCCGGCTGCACCCCTCCGCCAATTGCGCCGTTGTCTCGAACGGTCTCAACGGCGGCCGTCCGTACCGGTCGCACGCCGTGTCCCACGGCTTCACGCTGTCAATGTTCAGCGCCTTCCTGCGCGCATCGGTCGCCTGTCTCAGCGCCGGTACCACGTGCGCCTCGACCGCCTGGTGAAAACGCAGGCAGTCATCCGGCGTATAATCGAATCGCTCATAGCGGCGGAACAAATACGCGCGGTAATCTCCGAATCCCGCATGCTTCGCAATCTGATTGCGGAGATTCAGCATCTTGTCGAAAATATCTTCGAACTCGTCTGCATCCTTCAGTCGCCGCTGCACCATGAGTTCCCACGCCTCCTGCCGGAGCGCGCGGTCGTTCTCCTCGAGGAACACCCCCATCTGTTGCAAGGTTCGCTCTGCGCCGCGGAACTGCACCATCATGGCGCCTTGCAGCTTCTGATACTGCTGCGAAAGTTTATCCAATTCCGTTTCCAGCGGCACGTTTTCTTCGCGGAATAGCTCCACGGCATTCCGCGCCGCTCGCAGAAGCACGTAGTAACGGTCTCCATTCAGTTCCGCCGTGTGCGGATTCTCCACCAGCTTGTGGTTGAGTTGATCGCTTAAGGGCTTCATCTTGGGCTGGATTTCTTCCACGAACTGCAGGTACGCCCGTTCTGCTTCTGGGTCATCCGTCGCGCAGGTCATCGCGATGTAGCGCCGCGAGCTTTCCTCGTCCACCACTGCTCCCAATTCGCTCGAAGCGACCAGCCACTGCTCCAGGGCCTCAACGGATTCGAGTGGCTGGTCCAGAAGCTCCCTAAAGAGAGGCTCCAATTCCTCCCACTTGGACAAATCCACCCGAGCCGGAACAAACTGCCGCGGAAAGTCCGCCGCCGGCCGTCTGATCTCGGCCACGCGATTCACAACCCCACCCGCCATAGAATCTCCTGTTATGCCTAAGTCTGCACCGCCACTCAGAGTAAGCTCAGCGAAATCAGACATCTCCAGCGTCGAACAATCCCTTGACTTCTATCAAGTTACGGCTTTATACGCACTTAATCAAGTTCAGGGCGTTTTTGGCTCTGGTCTTGCAGGGTAGCAATAGCCACGCTTGCGTCGAAATCGGCCAAGTTACGCCCATAGATGGCGAAGCACGCCTCCAATGTCGTACATTAAGATGCTCCTTAATTGTCCGCCGCAGCGGGTTCCAGCCTACGTTGTCATTCTGGACACCGTCGCGTGAGAATGTAAATCGTCAGCTCAATCACCGGCCGCGCGCGGGCGTCCAGAATCCTAAAGACCGTAGCGTCGGAATGTCCGCCGAGCGGGGTCGTTCAAAGACAAGCAAGGGCACAACGAGTGCACGACCCCGCCGAAAGAAGCAGAAAACGTGGCCGAGGCGGGTTCCATGAGATCAAGAGCAATTCGAGATCAAAACTGAGAACCCGCCCGAAATCTACACAATTGACTCACACGCAACGAAAAGTACGATGACCCTCAATCGCAATTTTGCCTGCCTGATCTTCTGCCTTACCCTAATGCTAAGTTCGGCCCAGGCGCGCCAACTCCGCCCCGACATGACCGCGTCGCGCCTCGCACAGGTTTCGATCACGTCTCCCACCGATCTGCAAACGATTACCGACGCCGGCGGCATCATTGAAAATGTCACCGGCAACCTCGCGCAGGTCTATCTGCTCGAGGAAGATTTTGCGCGCCTCCGCGCGCAGGGCTTCAGCATCGAGTGGATCGCGGATGTGCAAACGGAGTTCATCAAGCGTCTCTGGGCCGTCACCGGCGGCACCGACAACCCGCTCGCCGACTACCACACAAACAACGAGATCCAAACTGAGTTTGCCGCATGGCAAGCCGCTTATCCGAATCTCTTCCATTACGAGTCCATCGGCAATTCTGTTCAGGGCCGCCCGCTCTGGGTTGCCAAGGTCTCCGACAACGTCAATGTGGACGAGTCGGAGATCGAGGTCAAATATATCAGCACCATGCACGGCAATGAGCCGGTCGGTACTGAAAACTGCATGCGGCTCATCAACGAGCTGCTCACGCAGTACGCGTCCGATCCCGAGCTGAATGACCTGATGACCAACTATGAGATGTGGTTCCTCCCGCTGATGAATCCGGACGGCAACACCCTCGGCCAGCGTTGGAATGCGAATGGCGTAGATCTGAACCGCGATTTCCCCGATCGCATTCAGGATTCCGTAAACACCACCGCCGGGCGCCAAATTGAGACTGGACTGGTGATGAACTGGTCCGCCCAGCACAACTTCGTCCTCTCGGCGAATTTTCACACCGGCGCAGTTGTCGTCAACTATCCGTGGGACGGCAATACCAGCGGCCAGAATGTTTACGCCGCCTGTCCCGAGGACGCGCTGTTCATCAATCTCTCCCGCCGCTATTCGCAGTACAACTCTCCTATGTACAACAACCCGTCCTTTCCGCCTTATGGCATTACCAACGGCGCGGATTGGTACGTGATCTACGGCGGCATGCAGGATTGGAACTACGTCTGGATGGGCGACCGCGAAGTGACCATCGAGCTGAGCAATGCGCAGCCCCCGGATACGAGCCAGCTTGAAACGCTCTGGCAGCAAAATCGTCTGAGCATGCGCTATTATTGGCTCGAGGCGAAGTATGGCATCCGCGGCATCGTCACCGATTCCGCCACCGGTCTTCCGCTGCGCGCAAATATTCGACTCGGCGCCAGCCCATATTTCACCTTCAGCAGCGCGCTGCTCGGCGAGTATTATCGCATCCTCCAGAACGGCACCTACTCACTCACCTTCTCCGCGCCCGGTTACGCGTCAAAGGCTTTTTCGAATGTCGTTGTGGCGAACAACGTGCCGACCGTTCTGAATGTGGCCCTCGCGCGCACACCCAGCGCCGAAATCTCGGTGGATCCCGACACGATCTCTTCCGCCATCAACGAATGCGACTCGCTGGATCTCCTTTTCACCGTGACCAACTCAGGGCCGATAGCGCTGAACTGGTCCGCACAGGAAGCTTACTTCAGTAATATTGGAATGGGCAGCGCCGTCGGAGCAGGGTGGAGGTTCCTCGACAGCGATCACCCCGGCGGCCCGGTCTATCAATGGCGTGACATCAGCAGCGTCGGTCAGGCGCTCACCTTCACCGGCGACGATCAAAACCTCGGCCCCTACAGCATCGGCTTCTCGTTTCCTTACTACGGCTCGAACTTCACCACTCTGCGCGTCGCCGCCAACGGTTGGATCTCGTTCACGTCGAGTGCCACTGGTCAACCATCGTACAGCAATCAGAATCTACCGTTCAGCACCTCACCGGAGAATCTGCTCGCTCCGTGGTGGGACGATCTGAGTCCGCAGCGCACCGGAACCGCCATTCGTCTCTATTCCAACAATACCGATAGCTGCATCATCTCGTTCACCAACGTCCAAAGTTACTCCGGCGGCGGAGTATACAACTTCCAGTGCATTCTTCAAAGTTCCGGTAAGGTCACGTATCAGTACGCCAACATGGGCACCGCGCGCCTGAATTCTGCGACCATCGGCTTACAGAACAGCGATCGCACGAAAGGTACCACGGTCGTTTACAACGCGCTGTACATCCACAATAGCATGGCGATCTCCTTCTGCCCGCGCTCAGGCATTGAATTGATTCCAGCGTCCGGCAGCGTCGCCGCGCAGAGTTCGCAGCAAGTCGTCGCTCGCCTTCACTCGTGCTGCCTGCCCGACAGCATCAGCGCGTCCACTCTGGTCATTACATCCAATGATCCGTTGCACGGCGTTCTTAATATTCCCGTCACGCTTAACGTCGGCGCGGCTCCGCCCGAAGCAGTGAACGACCTGACGATTCAGCCGCAAGGTACATCAATCCTCTTGAGCTGGTCCGCTACTCAGAATGCCACCGGCTACAACATCTATCGCAGCGACACCTATCCTGTCACCCTCATCCCGGGCAATCTGCTGATGTCAACGAGCGCTACCTCCTATCTCGACGCCTCTCCTCCCGGCCTCAAGGAATTTTATGTGATCGTGGCCACACGATAAATACAAGGGCGGCTGTTCAAGCCGCCCTTCTCATTGGTCTCGCCGAGCCGGGTTAAGTGCTGAAACTTGATGTCATTCGAGCACGGTACGCGCGCAACCCGGCCGGAATCAATGCTAATAGACGAACGGCACCAACCGCTTCGTCCGGCGTGAGTAGTCCGCATATTCTGGAAAGCGATTCTTGAGGAGCTTCTCCTCATACCTCAACTTCACAATGTAATCGAGCAGAAGTATGAGCGCCACGATCATCCTTATCACCGTGAAGTCATTCCATACCCATCCCGCTGCAGTCAACATTCCTCCCGTGTACATCGGATGCCGCACGACCTTGTACGGCCCCTTCGTAACGAGCCGCGCATGTTCGGGCACATCCGGTGTAGCGCGAACATTGTGAACTCCCATGACTGCCACCGCCCACAAGGTGAGCAGCACGCCAGCACCTGCCAACGCCAGTGGAATCGGCCGCTGCGGAATCACCGGCCCTGTGAGTACCAGTAGCGCAATACAGAGGAGCTGTACCACGACGGTAGTGATGGATGTACGTGACATGTTCGCCCTATTCACCGCTTCCCGGCTAAGTCCGCAAGCAGCTTCGCCGCCAGCGCGGTCCAACCGGTCTGATGACTGGCGCCCAAACCGTGGCCGTCATCACCGTGAAAGTACTCGTAGAACAAAACCAGCTCTTGCCAGTCGGGATCCGTCGCAAAGCGCGCGTCTTGACCGTGGCAAGGGCGACGACCGTCAGCTCCGGGCAAGAAAAGCCGCGTGACTCGCGTGGCGATATCCTCGGCCACCTCCTTTAGTGTCAAATGCTGTCCGGAGCCGGTAGGGTATTCGACCTTGAGTCGGTTGCCATAGAAATAATGATAACGCTCTAACGCTTCGACCAGCAAGAAGTTGAGTGGAATCCAGACCGGTCCGCGCCAGTTCGAATTGCCGCCGAACAGACCGCTCTCTGATTCTCCCGGTTCGTAGGTGACGCGATACTTAGACCCATCTGTATGCAGCTCGAACGGCTTCGCGGCATGAATGCGTGACAGCGCTCGCACTCCATAAGGCGAGAGAAATTCGTTTTCATCGAGCAAATAGTGCAGCAATCGCACGAGACGCTCCTGCGACGGCACCGCCAGCAAACGGTGGGCATGTACCGGTTCGTCTGTAATCGGCAAGCTGGTGATGTTGCGCGCGATGTCCGTACGGTTCTCCAAGAACCAGAGCATCCGCTTCCGAAAGCCGGGTAGTCGCTTGATGACGTCTTCTTCAAGAACTTCTACCGCAATCAAGGGAATCAAACCGACCATGGAGCGTATTCGCAGCGGAGTGTAATGGCCGTGAACCTTGATCCAATCGTAGTAGAATCCGTCTTCCTCGTCCCACAATCCGCTCCCACCAAGGTGATTCATAGCGTCCACGATGCCCATGAAATGCTCGAAGAACTTAGACGCCACGTCTTCGTACGACGGGTCTTCCGCGGCAAGTTCCAGAGCGATCGAGAGCATCGTTGAACAGTAAAAGGCCATCCACGCCGTCGCGTCTGCTTGCTCCAGATGGCCGCCCTCCGGCAGCGGATTCGAACGGTCAAACACACCGATATTGTCTAACCCAAGAAAGCCGCCGCTAAAGATATTTCTGCCATCCGGATCTTTGCGATTCACCCACCAAGTGAAGTTCATCAGCAGCTTTTGAAACGCTCGCGCCAAGAACGCTCGGTCGCGGTGACCGCGGCGCGCCGTCATCTTGTAGACTCGCCAGCATGCCCACGCATGCAGCGGAGGATTGGCATCGCCAAACGAAAATTCGTACGCGGGAAGCTGACCGTTGGGATGCATGTACCACTCGCGGAGGAACAAGATCAACTGCTCTTTGGCGAAGTGCGGATCGATTTCCGCGAAGGGAATCATATGAAATGCAAGATCCCACGCCGCGTACCACGGATACTCCCACTTGTCCGGCATCGAAACCACATCGCGGTTGAAAAGATGCAGCCAATCCGCGTTGCGGCCCGAAAACCGCGCCGAAGAAGGAGCGGGTTGCTGCGGGTCGCCGTCCAGCCACGTCTTAATATCGTAGTGGTAGAATTGCTTGCTCCACAACAGTCCGGCATACGCCTGCCTTACGACATTGTGTTCTTCCTTTGTGATCGTTGGCGGCAGCTTCGCGGCATAGAACTCGCCGGCTTCGCGGATGCGTTCTGCGAAAACAGTATCGAATGCCGAGCCAAACTTATGACCAACCTTCATGGTCGTCGGGCGCAGACGGGCGCGGATTGTTCGCATTCCGCCCTGTTCAACGGTCCAACAATAGTGCGCCGCCGCTTTGGTGCCGTAATCCTCCGGATTGACAGCGTCGGCTCTGCCGTGAATAACATAATCGTGAAAGGCATCTTTGACGTACGGCGCCAAGTTGCGCCCGCCGAAGAGCGCCGCCAGATTGCTCTCATTTCCGGTGAACAAGAGTGGCGCCTCCTCCTCGAACGATAACGCGAACTTCCCCAACGACTCATGTTCTGCGTGAAGTGTTGTCGAGTTTCTCTTGTGGATGCGCGGCCTGCCCCAATATCCTTCACCCGTCCGTCCCCAAGACCATGTATTGCGAAACCATAGCGTCGGCAGTACGTGCAGCAGCGCGGGTTCCGGACCGCGGTTGAAAACGGTGATGCGAATCAGAACGTCATCGGGCGCGGCTTTGGCGTACTCGGCGTAAACATCAAAATACCCCGCATCGAAAACGCCCGTATCCGCTAATTCGTATTCCGGCTGTCCATAGCCGCGCCGCGCATTCTCCTCAACCAGCCGCCCGTACGGAAACTCCGCTTGTGGGTATTTATACAATGCTCTGAGATGCGCTGACGTCGGAGTGGCATCGAGATAAAAGTACTGCTCTTTGACGTCCTCCCCGTGATTACCTTCCGGTCCGGTCAGTCCGAACAGCCGCTCCTTCAGAATCGGGTCGTGCCCGTTCCACAGCGCCAGCGCGAAACACAGCCGACACTCGCGATCAGTGATGCCAAGTAGTCCGTCCTCTCCCCACCGATAAGCTCGGCGGCGCGCTTGCTCATGCGGAAAGTACCGCCACGGGTCGCCGTCAGCAGAGTAGTCCTCGCGCACAGTGCCCCATTGGCGCTCCGCCAGATACGGACCCCAGCGCTTCCAGTTCTTTTCACGCCGCGCATCCTCTGACAGCCGCCGATCCTCGACGGTGCTGTGATGAAGAATCTGTTCAGTCATGCTGTTCTCATTGGAAAAGGGGCAGCACTTTCGCCACCCCTCTCAAGTTTCAGGTCTCTTGTCTCAAGTCTTCCTCAGATCTTCGGCCCCGCCTGCACCACTTCCGGCGTCGAACCCGATTCATACTTCTTGAAATTCTCGATGAAGCGCGAGGCGAGCTGCTTGTACGCCTTCATGTAGCCATCTGCCGGCGGCCACGCCTGCGCCGGATACAACACGTTTTCCGGAACGCCTTCGCAGCGCTTCGGCACGGCAAATCCGAACACCGGATCGGTATAGAATTCCACCTTGTTGAGGTCACCGCTCAGCGCCGCGTTCAACAGAATGCGCGTATAACGGATGCTGATGCGCTTCCCGACCCCGTACGGTCCGCCGATCCAACCGGTGTTCAGGAGCCAGCAATTCACGCCGTACTTCTGAATCTTGCGCTTCAACAGTTCCGCATAGCGGTACGGATGATGCACCATAAACGGCGCGCCGAAGCACGTGCTGAACGTGATTTCCGGCTCCTTGCCCAGTCCGGCTTCCGTTCCCGCGAGCTTCGAAGTGTATCCCGAAATAAAATGATACAGCGTCTGCTCCGGTGTCAGCTTGGCAATCGGCGGCATCACTCCCGACGCGTCGCACGTCAACAGAATGATATTCTTCGGATGCCCGCCCATCTTGTCCGGCACGGCATTCTCAATGTACGAAAGCGGATACGACGCTCGTGTGTTTTCGGTGAGGGACTCGTCATCGAGGTCAATCAGCCGTGTGATGGGGTCATACACCACGTTCTCTAAAATGGTTCCGAACTTCCGCGTGCATGCATATATCTCCGGCTCCGCGTTTTCGGAGAGATTAATGACCTTGGCGTAGCACCCGTTCTCGATATTGAAAATTCCCTCGTCGCTCCAGCCGTGCTCGTCGTCGCCGATCAATTGCCGATTCGGGTCGGCGGAGAGCGTCGTCTTACCCGTCCCCGAAAGTCCGAAGAAAATCGCGGTATCGCCGTCTTTGCCCATGTTTGCCGAGCAGTGCATGGACAGCACCCCCTGCCGTGGCAGAAGGTAATTCATGATCGTGAACACGGACTTCTTGATCTCGCCCGCGTAGGCCGTGTTGCCGATGATCCCCAGCTTCTGCTCGAAGTTCAGCATGATAAACGTATTCGAAGCGGTATTATCAATCTGCTGAATCCCCTTGAAGCCCGGCACCGCCACGATCGTAAACTCCGGGATAAAGCGGCGGTACTCTTCATTTGTCGTCGGCGGAATCAGCATCGTCCGCGCAAACAGCGAGTGCCACGCCTTTTCCGTGATGATCCGCACGGGCAGCCGGTATTCCGGATCCGCGCCCGCATAGAGATCCTGCACAAACACGTCGCGCCCCTGCAGGAACCCCAGCATCCGGCTGTAGAGTTCGTTGAACTTGTCGGGATTGAACGGCCGGTTGTATTCGCCCCACCACACATGCTCCGCCGATTCCCCTTCGCGCACGATGAACTTGTCGTTCGCCGAGCGTCCCGTGTGCTTTCCCGTGTGCGCAATCACCGGCCCCATGTGTGCCACTCTCGCCTCGCCGCGGAAGATAATCTCCTCGTAAAGCGGCTCCACCGGCAGGTTCCAATACACCTTGCGCAGATCAGTCATTCCATGATGACTCACGCCCAAGTCGCTCTTGCGCGCCGCCGCCTCTTTCTCGGTCGGGGTCTTGATGTCGAGGAGATTGTTCACAGCCAGTCCCTCACGAGTTTGCGCTCGCCGATATAAATCTCATTCGGTGAACTCGGATCGAGCGCCCACTTGATCCGCTCGATTCCCTGCTTGATTTCTTTGATTGAACCGCAATAGCTGAGCCGCAAGTGCCCTTCCATCCCGAACTCTTTGCCCGGCACCGTCACCACTAACGCCTTCTTCAGCAGGAACTGCGAGAGTTCCAGCGAATTCTTGTTGTACGCGCGAAAGTCCGGCAAGCAATAATACGTCCCGTCCGGCGGCGTGAGCTTGATTCCGGAAAACGAATTCAGCTCCTGCACCATCACGTTGCGGTTGTTCTGCAGCATCAGCCGCAGCGCTTCGATCGTGGACTGCAATCCGGTCAGCGCTCCTTCGGCCGCCGCTTGCAGCACCACCGATGACGTGGTGGTGGTCTGGGCCTGCACGTTGGTCATGATCTCCGTCAGCTTCCGGTTCGCGACGCACCAGCCGATGCGAAAGCCCGTCATGCCGTAGAGTTTGGAGACGCCGTTCAGCGTAATCACTTTCGTCGTCTCCACGTCCTTGTTCGTGAATTTGTACGGCGACACCGCCACCTTGCCGTCGAACACCAGCTTATGGTAAATGTCGTCGGAGATGTAATAGATCCCCTTCTTCTCGCAGAACTCCACCAGCTCCGCCACGAACTCTTCGGGATAGATCGCGCCTGACGGATTGTTCGGGCTGTTGATAATGATCGCGCGCGTGTACGAGCTGACCGCTTTCTTGATGTCCTCCATCCGCGGCACAAAGCGCCCGTCTTCCGGCGTAACGATCACCGGCACGCCGTACACCATCTTCACCATCTCCGGATAGCTCACCCAGTACGGCGCGAGCACGATCACTTCGTCCTGCGGATTCAGGATCGAGTACAGCAGGTTATACAGCGCTTGCTTCGCGCCGCCGGAGACGATCACGTTTTCCGGCGCGGCCACGAGGTCGTAGCTGTCTTCCGTGTAGCGCAGGATCGCCTTTTTCAGCGAGGGAACGCCGTCGGTGGGGGTGTATTTGATGTCCCCGGCGGTCAGCTTGGCCGCGGAGGTCAGAATCGCGGCGATCGGAGCCTTGTTTTTCGGTTCACCGGCTCCTAAATGGATGACGGCCTCGCCCTTCTCGCGCAACACGCGGGCCTCCTCGTTCAACGCCAGCGTCGGCGAGGCGGCTATGGATTTGGCCAGAACACTTAAACTCATGTACGGCAAAATGTTATAACGCAGACCCAAGGAATCTTTGAGATAAAAATAACAAATTCAACCCGAAAAATCAAGGCAGATTCTGTATCTTTTAGTCTTCTATGGCTTTCTGTTGCTGAGCAAGCCTCTCGGCGGTGCTGCATGTCTCTCACCGCAAGAATAATGACGACATTTGCTTGAAAAACCTCGTTTGAGAGGCACAAAGTACCCGTTGGACGCGCTTTTACCTTGTTTTTCTTCCCTTTCGAGTTGGAATAGGACGTTTTATTGCGTATATTGACAATGTCATGTGATATGGGGATTCAACCTCATACTGCATGCGTTCATCGCCGCTCCAACGGGAGCTCTTCGCAGGCCTGTGTCACGAGAAGGTTCGGGTTTACATGTCCTTTTTCGGCTTGTCGATAGGGAGAACAGGTGGCAAAAATGGGGATACCAGCCCCACAAGTTGAGAAGGAACCATGGTAAACATTTATGTCGGCAACCTCTCTTACGAGACGTCCGAGAATGATCTCCGCAACATGTTCGAAGCCCACGGCAAAGTTGACCGTGTGAGCTTGGTCATGGATCGGATGACGAACCGCAGCAAGGGCTTTGGTTTTGTGGAAATGCCGAACGACGCCGAAGCGCGCGCGGCCATTTCCGCACTGAATGAGATGGAGACCCAAGGTCGCAAGATCATGGTCAACATCGCTAAGCCGAAGGAAGAGCGCCCGGCGCGCCGCGAACGCTACTAAACGTCCGCAAGCTGATTGAAAAAGGGCTGGCCCATCGGGTCAGCCCTTTTCTTATCCGAGATCGCCGGAGCGGGTTAGCACAGCCATTCCATCAGTATTCGTGCGCACTACACGTGCGTTACCCGCCCTTCCACGATTCCGCGTGGGTAACGCGCGCCCAGTTAATCGAGTTCGAAAATGTCCACGGCGCTAACCCACCTCGGCGAACTTTTCCCCCGCCGAAGTGGGTTAGCACAACAATTCCACCAATATTCCCGCTCACCACACGTGCGTTACCCGCCCGATCTCAAGCACTCGCACTCACTCTACGTGCGTTACCCGCCACCTCTCGCCAGAGCGGGTTAGCACAACCATTCCATCAGCATTCGCCCACTCTACACGTGCGTTACCCGCCCGAAACAAAATCAAGGCAATCCTAGAATGTTATCGCGAGGAGTATTCACTGGAATCTGACTTTGAATGCGACACATTTCTTTATCAGCAAAAGTGTAATAATCAGTAGGGTTCGACTCATACACTACGCTTTTTCCTGACATTGCTGTTACGCCTGTAGTGTCCGGCGCTCCAGTAGTGCAAAAAAGATTTGTTACCAATTCTTGTCTTGTGCAACCGATTGGCAAATTATATGCTATGCCTACAAGTGCTCGTGTGGTGCTTGCATCATTTGGTATATCTCTGTAAAGACCTATTCCACAGCTTGGTCCACCAGCATACCAAAGGAAGAGATTTTGTCTGCTTGGTCCATAGCCAGAGATAAATGGTTCCTGATCGGTGAGTGTTGCTTGATAATAATTAGGATAAGGGCTGTCTGTGAAGAGCTGAGTTTCTTTGAGTTCTTCTGCAATACTTTGAAGGCTGTCTTGCTGCGAGTCAGTAATTGTGTCTCCTGTTGCAATATTAACTTTTCCGTACCACAAAGTGTCAGTATTCATGGTTGCTCGATTTACGCCACCGAATACTCTAACAAGGTTACCGCCTATGTTTATGCTCTTGCATGCGGCTTTGTTTAACCATGCTTTGTAAACAGGCGGGCTCACATCCATACTGTCGCAAACATCCCACGTCTGTACCTGCATCGAATCCACCCTGTCCGCAACAGCAGGGATTTTCTTTGTCCGGATGTATGAACTGAGCGTGTCATTACCCCATTGCGACGGCGTGTTCCTCCACGCCCGCACGGTCACGCTGTCAACCGGTTCAACCTGAACGTGCAGATGGCCGTCTGTGGTGACGTAGTCTGAACTATCCGCGCCTGAAATGACGCGGACTTTTGCATTGTTGATCACCTGCCGGTCAAAGTCCCAGACGAGAAGATCAAGAGGCGTCGCGGGCGCTTCCGCAATGACATAATAGAACGCGCGAGCCTGCAGTGACGCATCCACGAACTGTGTGTCCGACGTTACCCCCAACAATGAAAACGCTCCGTCGCAGGACAGAGCGGAATAGATGGAATAAGAGTCAGCGCGCCGATGGTGACCAGTGTAACGTCACGGCATTTTCCGGACCGTAAACGATCACGACCGTTGGCGGATCCGGCTGCGTCGCCGCACCCATCGCGGCCAGCAGCAGAATGAGAGTGAGAACAAGCCATAATCGCATGACTAAAACCTATCAAGTTCGCGCGAGGGTCAGCCTTCCCGACAGATCAGACTTCATCAATATACATTCGGTTTGACCGTCTGTCAAGGCTACCCTCACCGCCCTCGCATTCTCACTGCCCAATTCCCGCCGCCATGCCTCTCTTTTCATCATCACTGACCCATCCCTAAGCCCATAACTCCAGTACCAACCTCAGCTATCTCCTTGTCTCATCGTTAATTGAACAAAATATCAAAAATCTCTTGACTTTGACCGAGCTATGCACTATATTGTAGGCATGAAAACCAGCCAGAGACCCACTTCCATATCATTTAGCAGTCAGTCGAGTTTTCAGGGAAAAAAAAGAAAACGAGCCAAAATCCACACAAAAACCCACCAATTAAGGCGGGTCACTTATCCACAAAATATTGTATTATCAGAAGTAAAGGCCAGTTCGTTTCGCCAAAAACAGAAAGAGCTAACCTCTCCCCCCATGCGATGGGGGGACTAAGGGGGGTCTGATTCATCCCTCATCCCTTCTTCTTGAGGAATCTCCCCACCCGCTCGCACGCTTCCCGAATCACATCATCACTCGTCGCGAAGCTCAAGCGAATTGCCCGGTCATCTCCAAACGGTTTGCCCGGCACAATGGCGACATATTCCTCTTCCAAGAGTTGCTTCGCCACGGCTAAAGAGCCCGGATACTTCCTCGTTTCATCCTTCATCCTTCCGCCTTCATCCTTTCCCCAGATCCCGTCAATCCGCGGAAACACATAGAACGCGCCCTCGGGTTTCGGCACGATCACATTTGGCCACTGCGATACGAGCGAGTAGATGAGGTCTCTTCGCTGCTCAAATACGCGCCGCATCTCCTCGCGATCTTTCTGATCGTTAGAGACCGCTTCAATCGCCGCGTGCTGCGCGATGGCACTCGGCGACGAGGTCATCTGCGACTGGATCTTCGCTGCCGCGCCGACAATCTCTTTCGCCCCCGCCCCGTATCCCAATCTCCAGCCCGTCATCGAATAGGTCTTCGAGCAGCTGCTTACATAGAGCGTCTGCGCGAACAATTCCGGCAGATGCGCCGGCGACGCCTGCGTTCGTCCGTCGAACAGCAGATGTTCATACACCTCATCCGACATCACTACAGATCTTGTGCTTCACTAAGAGCGGTGCCAGCGCCCGCAACTCACTTAGCGTGTAGGCGGTGGACGTGGGATTCGACGGCGTGATCAACACGATCATCTTTGTCTTCGGCGTGATCGCTTGCTCTAATTGTTGCGGCGTGACCAGATAGCGGTTCTCCGGTTGCGTCTCGATAACCACCGGCACCCCGCCCGCGAGCTTGATGATCTCCGGATACGAGAGAAAATACGGCGCGGGGAGGATCACCTCGTCACCGGGATTAATCGCGGCGAGCATGAAATTGGAAATCACATGCTTGCCGCCGTTGGAGACAATAATCTCGTCCGGCGAATAACGCAACTGCTGGTCGCGCGCGAGTTTCTCAGAGATCGCTTTCCGCAGCGCCAGTGTCCCGCGCGCCTCGGTATACCGCGTGATGCCGTGGTCAATCGCATACTTGCCGGCTTCGCGAATCGGCGCGGGCGTCAAAAAGTCCGGCTCGCCCACCGATAACGACAGCACTGGCTTGCCCTGTGCTTTCAACTCGGCTGTGCGCGCCACGATTTCCAGGGTCATGGCACCGGCAATGTGGGCGGCTCGTTCCGACGGGGGGTGAATCATGGTTTGCCTTGCATATTAAGATCCATTTGCATAATATACAAAAGTCACCGATAACCTGAAACTTCTACGCCTTGAACATCGTTTCAAGGACAACGTAGTTACCTGTAAATCCTCATCATGCCCAAAATCCTCTCCGTCGGTACGTTTGATCCCCCGTATGTGCTGGAACAGAGCCTGGCCGCAATTTTCGTCCGCGAGCGGTTTCAGAGCGGTTTCGCGGATGTCGAACGGATGATGAGCGTGTTCGACAACAGCCGCATTGACCAGCGCCACATGTCGGTGCCGCTCGAGTGGTTTCTGACTGAGCACTCATTGAAGGAGCGCAACGACCTTTACATTGAACGCGCTACTGAGTACAGCATCGGCGCGATTGAAGCGTGCCTCACGAAGGAGAGCTTCCTGGCCGAGTTGGTCCCAGTGCAGGAGATTGATGTCATCATCTTCATTTCCACGACCGGGATGGCGACGCCGAGCATTGAAGCGCGGATCATGAACCGCCTGCCGTTCTCGCCGCATACGAAACGCATTCCGATCTGGGGATTGGGCTGCGCGGGCGGCGTCTCAGGCATTGCGCGCGCGCGAGAGTACTGTCTTGCCGATCCGGACGCCAAAGTGCTGGTCGTTGCAATTGAATTATGCAGCCTGACGTATCAGCATGACGATTTTTCGAAGAGCAATCTGGTCGGCGCGGCGCTGTTTGCCGATGGTGTAGCTTGTGTGCTGGTTACCGGTGATCGAGTGCAGGCGAAGAGCAAGCTGCCGGCCTTGCCGCAGATCCGCGGGCATCAAACGACGCTGATGCCGAACTCCGAGCGGGTAATGGGGTGGGACGTCAAAGATCGCGGACTGTATGTCGTGTTCTCGCGCGACATTCCCGATATCATTCGCGGCTGGTTAAAGGAAAATGTGGACGAGTTTCTGGAAGCTCAACGCTTGAACGGGCACAAGATCGAGCACTTCATCGCTCATCCCGGCGGCCGCAAGGTGTTGGAAGCGTATCAGGAAGCGCTGGGATTGACGGAGGATGACACCGCCATTGCGCGCGAAGTGTTGCGGCTGCACGGCAACATGTCCTCGCCCAGCATTCTCTACGTGCTGAAGGAGTTCATGCAGAAGCCGCTGCTGCGCGGCGAACGCGGCCTCATGACCTCGCTGGGGCCGGGATTCACCTCTGAATTGCTGCTGCTCGAATGGATGTGAGTCCGTACTTTATCTTGCTGCTCGGCTTTGTCGTATTGCAGCGGATCACAGAGCTGCTGATCTCGCGGCGCAACGAGCGGTGGCTGCGCGCACAGGGAGCGTACGAAGTCGGGCAGCGGCATTATCCGTTCATTGTGACGCTGCATGTCGCTTTCTTTTTCAGCCTCGCTTTGGAAGTCGTGCTCTTCCGCATGGCTCCCGCGGCGTGGTGGTGGATTCCGTTTCTGCTCTTTGCCGCCGCTCAGACTCTCCGCTACTGGAGTATTGCTACTCTGGGGCGGCGTTGGAACACGCGGGTGCTGATTCTCCCCGAAACCGAACCGATTCGGCGCGGGCCGTACCGCTATCTGCGGCATCCGAATTATGTCGCCGTGGCCATCGAGCTGCTCTGCCTTCCGCTCATTTTTCAAGCCTATTTCACCGCACTGATCTTTACGCTGCTCAATGCGATCATGATGAGCATCCGGATTCCCGCCGAAGCGCGCGCACTCAGCCAGAAGGCTGGATGAAGCGGAATTGGCGCAGCACTGAAACAAAGAACCCTCCATAAGGAGGGTCCTTCGCTCGTGTGATGAGCTGGGTAAACGCTAATTCCCCTGTGACTACTCGCCAGGTTCATGCTCCGGAGACTTGCTCCGGGATCTCTCAATATCAATTTCCAACTTTTGAATTTTGAACTGCAGATTTCGGCGGGCCAGGCCGATCGCCTTGGCGGTGGTCGTGACATTGCCATCATACACCCGCAAGGCACGCTGGATGAAGCGCGTTTCGAATTCGGTGCGCGCTTCGTGAAAGTTCTGAAAATGCGTGAGGGGTTGCACCCAGCGGGGATGCAACACGAGTTTGCCATTAGCCTGCGGCGCAGCAGGCAGCGGTCGCCTTTCGAGACCAAAGATCAACGATTCAAGCGAGCTGGTCTTGATTCCGGCCGGCAGCACCGCCATTTCCTCACGGTACGCGAAGTCAGCTATATCGAGCAGCAAGGGATTGCCGATCAGCCACACCGTTGACTGCGGACGGATGCGGCGAAGGTAGCGGATGAAGCGAGTAAGATTGTGATCTTCATAGCTCGGCACAAACACCACGGCGCGCAGATCATGATCGCGTGCCGCCGTGATTCCAGCTCGTCCATCCAGCACCCGGAGCACGGAACAGCCGCGCCGCTCGAACATGCGCGCCAGTTCTTCCCGGCGAGACTTGTTGGCGCAGACAACGAGTACATCTCGAGCTGGAGCTGTGGATGCCTGCTCGATCCTGCGGGCCCGGCGAGCGCGTGAGCTGAGCGCGAAAGTCTCCGCCAATTACCCTACCCTATAGCAAGTTAGAGTGTAAGAAAGTGCCTACACATGATACGACTTGCGGCACGCCATGTCAAGGGGTTAGATATTCGATAACAATATCTAAACTCTGCGTTTCTTGTATGTTACAGAATGGCCTGCTCGATTCTGAGAATCACGAGGAGAACTTCGCGATAATGCTCTCCTGGCGGACGCCGTATGCCAAGACGCCATCGGCAAGGGGTGACGTGAACGGGGCAACCGGCGTCAGCTTTGCGCGTAGCGCTTTTTCGTCCGCCAGTAACTGATGTAAAAGGGGAGTTCCAAAGCGATCCATCCGCCCACCAGGATCCAGCCGGCAATCTGATAGCGGTGATTGTAAATTGTGGCCGGAAGAAAATCCCTGATGTACGTAGATAGTACTATCCACGCACTGTACAGGCCGATCGGAATCAGGAATCGCTTCCGCGGATTGGTGAGCACGTCCACAAATTCGCCGTGGAATCTGGCGGCCACCGTGCTCCGAAAGATGACGGCGGCTACCAGAATTGCAGCGGAGAGCATCCAGACTTCAAGAATCCGGGTCGCGGTGGAATTCCAAAACATCTGTCCGGCTCCGACCGCCGTAAGTTGTGGCAAGGCGCCCCGAAAGATTGATGTGAAGTCCACGAGCAACAGCAAGAGAATCAGGCCGCGATTCAACGTCCGGGAGATAATCATCACCCACAGAAACCAGAGCATGCCGTAGGCCATGATGAGAATCCGGATGTCCCAGCCGGACAGCGTGTTGTTTGCCAAGAGCAGATCGAAGCCGAGATCGGCGATCATCGGAAGAAAAAAGATCGGGCCGAGTCCGCGGCAGATCAGGATTGCGATCACATAGCAGCTGTAGTATAAAAGCTGATCAAATTGCATTTAGAGTACCTCGAATATCATGAATGAAGTCTTCGCGGTGAACTTTCTCCGCCATTCATCTCCCTCGTTTGACCATCCACTCGTATGGAATCCGTGCGCCGCAAGCACTCGCGTTCGTGCTTGCCTTGTCGTCGTGACGCTATTTTACACACACTCCGAGGCAAATGCAAGGAAAATATCGAGAATCTGAGAAACTTGGCGGTTTTTGGGCGGCGGCCCGTCAGGCTGTTTATGTATAGCATTTATAAGGCGTAAACATCAGCGAGAATGGCAAGGAGCCGGTCGAATCGGTCGCATTAAGGAGGCAACATCAGCAAAGCAGAAGCGGACTTCCCATTTGGGAAGTCCGCTTTGACCGATTCGCTGAGCAAACGCTTAGCGCACAAACACCATCTTCTTTGCCGCGGTGAAGGGGCCGGAGTGCAGTTGGTAAATGTACACACCCGTGGCAACGGTTTCGCCGAAGTCACTGCGGCCATCCCAGGTGATCAGATGCGAGCCGACGGTTCGCGACTCGTTCAGTAACGTCCGAATGAGCTGACCCAGTGTGTTGTAGATTCTCAATTCCACCAGACCGGATTGCGGCAGATCAAAACGAATTCCCGTCTCGGGATTAAAGGGATTCGGGAAATTCTGGTAGAGCGCGAAGTTCGCGGGCAGACCGGGCTGCTCAGACGGAGACACGCCGCTGGTCACGCTGATGACGACTGGCAGCACATACGTGGTGTCGAGAACTTGACTGGCGATATTGAGATGTATCCGATACACATCGGAACGCAGGATTGAGGGATCAATGGTAATGGTGACTTCCTGCGCGCTGCCGCCGTTCACCGAGTTCTGCGAGGGGTTGACGTCAATCCATGTCGTATTGAAGGTGATCTCGTAGATGCCGAGACGGTCGCCAGTAGTGTTCTGTAAGATGCCGCCCAGGGCGAGCACGGTGCTGTTCCAGCCGGGGGTAATGGTCAAGCCGCCGGCATGATCGCCGGGATTCGCTTCCAAGGTCGTGACCAACTCGAAATCCCGCGACGCCGGATGCATGCGCCACAACTGAGTCTGATTACCGCCGCCAACATGATTTTGACAGAAGATATAGAGCTTGTAGCCGTCGGGATCTGCGGCATACCAAGCCATGCCGGTAATCAGCAGCGAGTCCGAATTGGCGACCGTGTGAACGGTCTCGCCCTGGCGGTTGATCTCGTAGATGTCGGAACTGAAATCAGCAATCCAGAAGTGATCGGTCGCCGGGTCATACGCCAGGGCGCGAGTCGGATTCAAGGGGCTGTTGATGGTGACCTGCGGAGCGCCGGATTGATCTACGCCGATGATGACATGCGAGTCGGAGCCGTAAACATATTGTCCATCATAGGCCATATCGAACCAGCCAAACGAGCCGCTTCCGGGCTGTGGAATCGCGCCGGCGTAGTTACCATCGGTGTCGAACTTGTAGAAATTGCGGCCGCCCGACGCTCCCGCGCCGCCGGTGATCCACCAATAGTCACCGACAAACTCACAGCCTTGAATTTGCATGTCGCCGGTAGAGCTGCTGACATTCACCGTGCTCAACATATCCCACGGGTTCGGCGAATCATCTCCGGCGTACGTGACGGTGATCGAGTAGTCGAGCGGGCCGTTGCCACCATTGATGATGTCGAATGACGTCTGCACCGGCTCTTCGGGCAGCGAGATGGAGATCGTATCACGCGATAACGCAAATTCCGGATGGCGCATGAGGAAGTTCACGGTCTCGGTGCTGTCCAACTCGACCAGCACATTGGCCGCGGTCGTGTCGTTAAAGGCCCGCTTATGCGCGCGCACCGTGTAGGACCCGATCAGCACATTTTCCAGCGTGTACTGGCCGCTGCCGTCGGTGAGGTCGTGGTAGGCATAGCCGTCAATCGTAACGTCCGCAGCGGGCAGTGGCAAATTCGTTTCGGCGTCGCGCACGGTGCCCACAATATCTCCGAACAACATGCGAGCGTCGGTGGTGTAGAGCACGGCGCGGCCATCGGCAATAGTAGCGGAGCCGGGCATGTACGTCGTCAGGAAGGCATATTGCAGCGCGACCAGACTGCGCGGGGCTTGAATACCGATCGTGCAGCCGCTTGGCTCCCGATAGTCGCCCGGAACTCCCATGGTGACGTCGTTGTATTGCACGAGGACTTTGCCATTGCCATCGAAGGTCGGATACTCGTCCTCGTCGAGCAGGATCACTTCGAAATCGAGCGCGGTCGAGCCATCAAAGACACGTGCTTTCCACTGCACAATGTAACGATGATTCGCGGCATCGAAGTACGTCCAGACGCCGTCGGCGCCGTCCGTGCGCAAGTCATCCCAGTAAGGAGCCACCATGGCGTCCGGCGCCAGCATCGCGGGCAGCGGGTAATTGCGAAAGAGATCAAGCAGACCCTGATTGCCAAACGCCAGCCAGCCGTTGGAACAGATGGTAACCGTGTCGTACGTTTGCCCGTAGAAGGTGAACGGGAAAGGTAAGGCACGAACCACCGAATAGGTGATCCAGGGATTCTGCACGGGAGGTTCACCGGGATCATTGAGATTCAGGTCTTGCCCCAGCCCCGCCGAGAGGTTGACGTAGCTGAAGGTCGGATGCATTTCATAGCTGACATCCGTGTTGTCATAGGCATAGTAGCCGTACGCGTCCGGGCCGGTAGGATCGCTGCCGGCCGCCGTACCGATGGTCACGGTGAACAGTACCGAGTCCACATATCCCGAACTCGTCGTAAGAATCATGCGCACCGGAGCCTGATGGCCGCGGAAGGTCAAGCTGTTGGACGTCAGCGAGAACTGATCAGCGGTGTTGGTGGCATTCTGGTTAATCGGAATATCGCCAAACGTGCCGCCGCCGTCATCCACCTGCACAAACGGCGACAGGGAGATGAGTTGTCCGGTCGTGCCGGTCAGCGGCAGTGCTCCAACGTTGCGCAATGTGACGCGGAGATTGTTGGTGGAGCCGGGGTTTACGGTGCCGGTGAACGTGTGCGACACATAAGAAGGCTCGCCCGAGTAGCTAACCAACTCAAACGCACTCTGCGTCTGCAGAGACGAGGCCGTGATGGTCAGCGTGAGCAGGATGTGCTCCTCATTTTGCAGATCCGCATCGGAATGGATGCGGAACGGCGTGGCACTTAAGGCGGAATCTCCCGGCGCCATGTTGGCAAACGTCGAAGTGGGGTTAATCACCGTCACACGCGGGTCGTCGCTGCTGATGGTTGCCGTCACGCCGGTCGCGGTCGTGGCATTGCCGTAATTGCGCAGATAGAGTGGCAGGTCGATGGTCTCGGCGGGATTCAAGGTATCGTTGTCATTGCCAATGGTGCCGCCGCTGTTGTCATCGTCGATCGTAAACGAAGATAACCCGACCGACTGCGCCACCGTGCCGCACGTAACTGTGGCGAGGTAGGGCTTATGGTTGCGCTTGGTGACTGTGACGAGCAGATTGCCGGGCGTGTTGATTGAAATGGGCAAATCGATGTGTCCGCTCTCATCAGTGCGGCCACGCACATAGGTTTCCGTTCCCTTCCACAGCACCACCAGGGCATCTTCCACGGGCAGGCCGTTCGCGTCGAGCGACACATCGAGCCCCATGTAATGAGTGCCGACATCGAGCGCGGCTGGGTGATCCACCTGCATTACTTTGGGAACATCGGTCCAGATCGAGAGGGATGGTTCGCCCATCAGGTTGTTATAGCGCGAGAAATAGAAGGCCGAGTTGGAGCCGGCTCCCCACAGCAAGGTCAGCCACAGTTTGGCGCTAATCATGACATTACTGAAGTGTTCGATCCCCAGATTGGCGATGCCGTACATCGTGCCGCCGGTCACCGTCACATTCTCTGGTGCGTGAGTGCCCGAGGTCGAAGTGCCGATGCAGGCAGCGACACCTCGGGGAGCGGTCGGAGTTCCTTCCCGCACCCACTCCTCGGCATAACCGGTTCCCCCATTATAGTCATTGGCATTGCAGGTGTAGATGAAGGCAATGGGCAAACGCCATGTCGGATTGTTATTAATCGGCATATCCGTTTCGAATTGCCAGGATGGGCGAATCAGGAAAAACGAGACACCAAGGTTGAGGTAATTCTGAACCGTGGTGAGATTCCAGTGGCAATCGAACGTTTGGACGTAGGTGCTGTCCACGCCGGTCCAGTTCCGGAATTGTTGCGCGCCCCATCGCATGGCCGTGAAGTTGGATCGAATATTCCACGTGGCACAGATGCCGGCGTAAAAGAAGCCACGATGATACCACATAGTGTCGGCCACTCCGCCGTTAGCCATATGCGGATTGCGCTCGTAGCCCATGGTCTTGGCATTAATGGTGGCCATTTCGCTGGTGCTCGATCCGCTCAGGCGGCCCACGCCGATATCCTCGAGATCGTCTCCAGTATTGCCAAGGGCATAGCTGTGATCGAAATTGTTGCCATCGACAGGAAGGCCGTTGCTCCAGTCGGGATCGCCGATCAGGCAGACAAATTCCGGCCGGGTCTCCGGATTGGTGTAGGCATTGCGGATCGTGGTGATAATTGTAGCTGCGGTAACATGGGTTGTATCTACCGTGACGACGTATCCCATGCGCTTCTTCCAGGTCCGCAAACTGTCCGCCCACTGAAATGCTCCCGGCTTGCTGAAGATCATGAAATTCCCTGGCAAGGGGGAAAGATCGGTCAGAGCATCGTCATCGAGATTGGGAAGCAGGTTGCGGTAGATTGGGACCCAGGTGGGTGTGATCTGTCCGGGAGTGGTCAGCTCGTTCACGCCCGGCTGGTTATTGGCGACGACGTCCACGCTCAGCTGATGATAGACGCGTGCCTGATGCGTCACGGGGTTGACCTGCACCGGATAGAGCACAACGCGCACGACGCGGAAGTCGCGCATGATCATCGGCTCGGAAATCTCTGCGACGTTGGGCGGATACCACTCATCCCGATCGAACACGGCGGACTTCTGAACCAGGTCAAAGCTCTCGTCGCCTTCGATCTTATAGGGCAGCGGATTGACGTTGTCCATCAGCTCGAATTCGCTGTTCGTGATCAAGAGATCCACGCCACCGGTGTTGGGGATACGATAGAAGCGGGAGACCTGCGGCACGGCCGGGTTTCCTTCTTCCATGATAAACGGTTCACCCGGCATGGCGAAGACTTGATACGTGGCGAAATCCACGACCTGATCTTCCACGATGACGTCAGGTGACGCGAGGGAGACGGACGTGCAGGCAAGATTGCCGCGTGAGATCTCGAGCGCCGTGGAACTTAGCGAATAATCCACGGTTCCTAATGGAGCTTGTTCGGTACCTACAGCGAGACCGATGATGGAGAAGAGCGAGAGGCAGGCGATGAAAAGCGGCAGCCGTGAGCGATACATGAAGATCCTCCTGAGGACGGGCAGCAGTGCGCGGGGAAATAGTCGGGTAACAGCTCTGTATGTGATTGAATCAACATAATATTAGAAATCCAGTAATGCAATGGGAGGCATCAAAAAAGATGAACCGGGATTCGCACCAGCGACATCCCGGTCAGATGGCCTAATTGCCTGATTATTATGCTCCTACCCTATGGGGCCGGATTGTGCGATCCACTCACTCCAGGAGCCGGGGTAGAGCTTGGCCCCCGGAAAACCGGCTAATTCCAAGGCGAGGATGTCATGGCAGGCGGTGACTCCTGACCCGCAGTAACAGATGACAGTGCTGCCGGAAGTCACACCCAAGCGCCAGTACTGTTCGTGCAATGCGTCTGCCGGTTTCATAACCGGAGCAGTGTCGGGAGTGATGTTGTTTTCCCACGGAGCATTCACTGCGCCGGGAATGTGTCCGGCACGCGCGTCAATCGGTTCGAGTTCGCCGCGAAAGCGTTCGGCTGAACGCGCGTCGAGCAGCAGCAGATGATTTTGCCCTGCGGCGGCGACAGCTGACATGTTGACGACCATGTTCGTGTTCATAACCGGATCATACGGAGTGGCCATGACGCGCGGAATTGGCTCACCGCTTTCAACCTGACGGCCTTCAGCGGCCCATTTCGTGATGCCGCCGTCAAGCACTGCCACTTCCTGTACGCCGATCCAGCGCAGCAACCACCACAAGCGCGCAGCATATGAACCGGCCTTATCATCGTATGCGACGACACATTTGCCTTTGCCGATGCCGACGCGCGCGAGCTTCTGAACGAAGACCCGAGGATCGGGCAGCGGGTGACGGCCTCTTGTGAGATCGGAGCGGTCGGCAAGATCTTCGTCCAAGTCGAGGAAGACCGCTCCCGGAATCCGTCCGGCGTGGTACAGCGCGCGTCCCGCTTCGGGTTCCAACGTGATGGCGCGGACGTCCGCGATCACGAGATCGGGATCGTGCAAGTGCTCCGCGAGCCATTGGGTGTCAACGATCGGATTCATCCCACCTCGCTTTCAATAGATGACTGTCCTTCCCGACGCCTTTGAGCAGCGGCAGGGGCGCGTCGTTCTTCTGTATCCACGTGGAATCATTCGCTCCGGTTCCCTCGGGGTAGGTATCGTTACCTGCCAAATCGAGGAAGAGAGCGGTCGTAAGGATCTCGGCGCGCAGGCCGGTAGACGAGAAATTGACGCTTTGACCGAGCGACTCTTTGCCTTGGTAGTGATCATCACCGGCCAAATCGGCGAACAACGCCACGCTGGAATTTAGGCTGCGCCCGAGAGCATTCGCGGCTTGCACATAATTGTCATTGCCCGCTTCGTCCACAAAGAGGCTTACAGAGAAATCGTGAGCCGCGCCGCCGGAGACGGACATCGTAGCGGTGTAACTGTCGTCGCCGGAGCCGTCATTGAGATAACTGAGGCCCATGTGCGCGGTGGCAGACTGACCGTACCAAACGGCATTGTATCGGTCGTCACCGGAGCGGTCGTCAAGAATGCCGATGCCGTACCAGTACCCGACCGCTTGTGAGAAGACGCCGCCGGAGTAGTTGTCGTTGCCCTCGCCGTCGAGCAGCATGCCGACGCCGCCGGCCAGCGAGTGCGCATCCAGATAGTCGCGCCGCATGCCGTACCCCGCGCCCTGGCACATGCTGGAATTGTGCTTGTCCGATTGCGGGCTGGGGAAGATGATGTCAGAATCATCGGCGGTGTATGTATCGTTGCCGATGAGATCGAGCAGCAACCCGAGTCCCTTCGTCATCCCACAGCCCTGACTCTCAGAGTAGGAGTGATAGGTGTCATCTCCGTTGCCGTCGGAGAGGATGCCGACGCCAAACATCCCAAAACCCTGAGATGCGCCGATCGCATCGTAGGTGTCATTACCGGCCAGATCGCGCAGCAGGCCGACTCCGGCAACTCCGCAGCCCTGGGAGTAGAAACCGTGCGACGTGTAGCGATCATTTCCACTTACGTCCATCAGCATCCCAAATCCCAAAATGCCGGCTCCGAAAGCTGAAGACGTTGTTTCATAGAGATCATCACCACGAACGTCCAGAACGATGCTCAAGGGGTGGTCCACGTCAACGGTTCCGCCGCCGGTGTGGTAGATGTCGTCGCCGCTGAGATCCACCGCGAGCAAGATCGGATCGTCATAGATCTGATTGCCGCCGGAGGAGAGCAGAATCCAGCCGTATTTCGTTTTGCAGCGGAAATCAAAGGAGATCGTATCGGGCAGCGCGGCTAATTTGGAGGCGACCGTGTCGAGCGTGGCAGTCATATCATCCGCAGCGGAGAAGAGCAAAGTCAGATCGAGCTCGTCGAGCAGGTCCAGCTGCCGGTAGAATTTTTCGTAGGCCTGAGGAAAGAGCGTGTCGGCACGGGCCGTCGTGTCCCTCACCGAGCGCTCGAGCGGTTCGGACAGTGTGGCGAACAACTCGCCGCGGGCATCCGGTGGAATTTCGCGCAAAGCCATCTCGCGCCACGCCAGCGCATCGTGCAGCGAAAAGAGCAACATCGCCGCGAGTTCCTGCGTTTTGGGCGGAACGGAAGCAAAACCGGGAATGCGCGCGGAGGGATCCAGCAGATGGATGGCCTTAGAAAGCGCGCTTTCCTCGATGGCTTGAGCGCGAGACTTATCCATTGGTGTGGGCGGAATAAGATCGCGGCGCGTACCCATGCTCAGGATGGAAGAGCAGCTATTGAAGAGCGGATGCAGCTTGCCTTCGGATTGCAGCAGCGCCGTGCGAATGTGCCGCTCCCAGAAGGGGATGCGCAGCGGATGTTGAAACCACTGATCGAAGATCGGCAGCCGATATGAAGTGGCGGCATTGCGGGTGAGCATGACCTCCGGATCCACGTGAAATCCGGCGCGAGTCATACCGATGGCAGCCAGCGCGCTGTCAATGGCATCCGGTTCGGCGCGGGCGATCGTGACAAGAGTGAAGATGAGAAGAAAGTGAAGATAGCGCACGGAACTCTCCGTGTTAAAATCCAAATCGCGTTTTCAAACCGAGAACGGTGTAGGTAATCGAGTACCCGTCGAAGCGTGTGTTGATGTATTCCCCGACCAAGGCGGCGTGCTCTCCCAGCTCGTACTCCGCCTTTGCGGAGAGCAACTCGCGCTGCGTTTCATTCTGATTGTAAATCGTCAGCAGGTCGTTATCGAAGTAGTAGGCGCGCTCCCCTAACAGAAGGCTGATTTTCAGCAGCAGGCGCTGGGTTGGCTGATAGTTGAGTTGGGCGGTTGTCGAATACAGGCGACGGCCGTCCTTGTCCCAGGTATGACTCGGGCGCAGGATTGCGCGCCACTGCGGATGCAAGACAACTTCTCCGCGCAGCGTGGTCTGCTGTGCGTCGTGCGAAAAGCCGCCTGGGTCCGATGGATTACGGTCATCGTCGCGGATCATAATGGTCACCGGAATGCTGGATACGCTCACGCCGAGGGTGAACGTCGGCCGCCAATACAGCAGTTCCGCGGAGTAGATCTGTGACTCGTCGCGGAGCCGCTCGACAGGATTCTTCAGGCGAAATCTGCCGACGATTTGCCCATAGTCGAATTTCACTGCCCACGGCTGACGAGAGAGCAGCAGCGCGGCGATGCCCATCTCCTGGCGAAAGGTAAACTCGTCGTGCTCGATGAAGATATTGTCGTAAACCAGAGTCAGGAAGTGGCGGCTGCGGACGCCGACCGTGCCGTAAGCGGCAAGATCATGCGAATAGCGGCTGTCGGAATACTTGCCATGAGTGTAAAACACGCCGGGGGACACGGAAAAGCGAACTCCCCCGCGGGCGAGAACGGGGGAGCCGGCAAGCATGCCGAACAGAAGAACGCTGGAGAGAAATTTCAAAGCGCTATTTCAGCAGATCTAAGCCGCGGGTGGCGCTGGTGTCGCCGGGACTGATCAGGAGCACCGTCTCGAACTTGGCGCGGCTGCTCGAGAAGTCGCGGAGCGAGTAGTCGTTCCAGGCGCCGGAGAGGTTGGTCTCGTAATCGGCGGGATACCGGTGCGCGACATGGTCGAGGTACGTCTTGGCGCGAGAATAATCGCCGCGGTTGAGATAAATTTGGCCGAGGCGGAGATTGGCTTCGTAGCTTCCCGGGTCAAGCTGCAAAATGTTGCGATACGTGCTCTCGACCGCTGCCCAGTCGCCTTGAGCGGCGAGCGGCAGGCGCAGGCCGAGCAGAGCCTCTACGCTTTTTTGCTCATGGCTGAGATCGAAGGCTCGACGGTAGTGCGTGACCGACTTGCCGTAATCGCTGTTCAGATACTCGAGCCAGCCGAGGCGCAGATTGACCAGATAGTTGTCCGGCGCGGCGTCGTGCAAGGCATTCATCTCTTTCAGCGCCGACGCATAATCGTTGTTCTGCTCATAGGTCAGCGACGAATTGAAGCGCGACACGTCGAGCGCAGGCGAGGGGCTTTGCGCAAACAGATAGAGCACGGCGCCCACGATGAGCAGCAGAAAGATGAGCGCTGTCTTAAGCGGCAAGGGCATGGGTCTTGGGAGTTTCTTTGGTTGTCTTGATTGCACGTTTAGCGGAGAACACCTGGCGATTGCGGCGGTGATAATGGATTGCATGCAGGTCACCGTCCGCCGAGATTTCGAGCACGCCTTCACTCTCGTTGCGGAAGCCTTTGAACAGGCCGCAGCCTGAAATTCTCAGATGACTGTGCAGAAACATGCGCCAGCCGGACTCGGCAGATTCCTGCCATTGGAATTCCACGTCCACCACAAACTGCGGATGCAGCGCCAGCAAGATTTCCGAGATGTAGAGCGCAGGCGAGCGAAAAACTTTGCTTAACGGCAGCGTATCATGCCACGTCAGGTCGTGAAGAAAGGCCATCGGCACTTGCGCGGCGCAAAGGTAGAAGTGGTACAACGCACTGCGGCGATTGCCTTGAAAGGAGTTCAGGTAGAAGACTTTCTCGCCGCCGGTGAAGCTCAGCGTGGCGCCCGCGGAGGATTGCAGATAGAAGGCGTTGTAAATATCCACGCGCACGGTCCACGTTTCAGAATGCGCGCGGCCCTGCTCATCGGTCCATTCCCACTCCGATTCACTTCCAAATGGGAAGTGAAACGCCTGCTTGATGGCGCGGTGCTCGACGATGTTCTGCACCCGCGTGTTTTCGGCCGGATAGGCGGAGATTTTCAAGAGAGGAGCATCGCCGTTGCCCTCGAGGAAGAACCCGAAGGGATGCCGGATGGTCTTGTCGCCGAGCTGATCGGTGGCCTGAAACTGGAAATGCAGATGCGGCTCCGGCGAGCGGCCGCTGTTGCCGCAGAGCGCGAGGATCTCACCGCGCTTCACCTTGTCCCCTTTAGCCACGCGAGCGGTGTGCGGTTCAAGATGCGAGCACGAGGAGAACAGCCCTTCGCCGTGGTTGAGGATGATGGTGTTGCCCCAGTTCTGCGCGAGGTTGACGTCGCCGATCTTGTTATTGGGAATGGAATCCACGACCAGCACGACTTCTCCGTCTAGCGGCGCGGTTACCGGCAAGCGAAAGCAGTGAAAGTCCTCCAGTTCCTGGCCGGCATTCGTGTAGGTCTTGCCGTCTTCATCGGCGACCACAAAGTCCCAGGCATAGCGCCAATCGGCTTTGTGCGTGATCTCGCCGTTGTGTCCCTGCGAAATCAGCCACTCACCGGAAACGGGCAGGTCCGGCATGAAGTACTTGAACTTCTCGAAACGGGCCTGCTGGCTGTGATGATAGTAGTAATTTTCTTCGGGCGAACCGGGTTGAAAATACAACAGAACCAAGTTGCTTGACTTTTGGCGAAACTTCAAGCTGTAAAGCGTGGCCAGCACAACGAAGTTGAAAGGAAGAACCAGAATCGGCAGGCGCGAGGTGGTCACCGTTTGCGCAAAGAACCCGGTGAAGATCACGACCATCAGGACCGCCAGAATGGCGAGCAGAACGGACTTGCGCGAGGGGATGACGAGGCTGCCCCCTAAGGCTACCGCGGCGAGGATGGCGTTGAAGCCGACGAGGATCATCAACTCGTCAGCGCGCTGCGGAAGCAGCCAGTGCATGAAGACAACGCTCGCGGCGAAGCCGATAATCGAGAGCAGAAAGAGTACGCGCGAAAAGAGCAGTATCCCAAGGGCAATCAATGCGCCCGCAGCGACGCTCGGCTGGAAGAAAATGAGCGCGAGCGAGTGCAAGTAGCCGAGCACACTATCGGAGAGCGACGCGACAAATGACGCGGAGCTTACATGACTGACGGTTGAGGCGGCGAGCCAATCGTAATTTCGCAGAAAGATGATCGTGATGTAAAGCGAAAGCACGAACGGAAGGCTCAGGCCCGGCAGATTGAACACCGCGGCGAAGTGGTTTTCCAGCACCGCCGCGATCAGAAACGTCATGAAGAGAAAGACCGGGAAGACGGTCAGCAGGAACGGCGTGAGCTGGTAGTAGTAGCCGAAGGCCGCGCCGAAGAGAATGCCGTTGAATCCATAGAAGCCGGAGCGGATGCGGGCCGCATCGAATTTGAGAACATAAGCGAGCGCATTCGAGAGCACGACTCCAATCAATCCCAACACGCCCAACTTCGGCTCGGCGAAGGTGGCGGCAAGCAAGACTCCGCCCAGCCAGCGGCGGTTCGAAAACAGAATCTGCGCGTAGCTGTAGAGAATCGAGTCGAAGAAGGCGTTCACTTCGAGGCGCGACCGTTGCGAAGGCTTTCGGGCAGGCGTTCGCGATCCATGATGTACTCCAGTGACTCCGCTTCGCGAATCACCTCGGCGACGCCGTTCTCCATTACCATGACGACGTTCGGACGCAGCGTGATAAACTGCATCCACTGTGTCAGGTTGTACGCGCCGACGTTGTGGATCAGGATCTGGTCGCCGCGGGTCAAGGGAGGCAGCGTGACCTGATCGCGGATCAGATCAATATTCATACAAAGCGGACCGTAGATCGCCGAGTCCTCAGAGAAGAGGCCGTGGTCCTGCACGAGCGAAATGTTGTGCTTATACCAGAAGCTGGTGAAGAGCACATTCACGCCCGCGTCAATAATCGTGGCGCGGCGACCGTCGGCGAGGCGCTTGCTCGCAACGACGGTCGAAACGAGATAGCCGGCGTCGTCAATCAGCGCGCGGCCGGACTCGAGATAAAGCGTGGGCGACTCGGAGGGCACGGGCGTGAACTCCAGCAAACCGGAGCTGATCGCATCGGCGTACTGCTCCAGCGTGGGGACGACGCCGTCGGCGGGGAGGTACTGGCCGATGAGCGTGTTATGCGAGGCGAAGCCGCCGCCGAGATCAAGGTACTCGATCAGGTGCTGATGCTCGTCACGCAGCCGCTTGCCGAGATAAGAGAGCTTGCTCGCGGCAACTCGGTACGGCTCCGCGCTCATGATGTAGGTGCCGATATGCGTGTGCAAGCCGACGAGTTTCAGTCTTGGGGCCTGCATCACGCGGGTGATGGCCTGCCATGCCTCGCCATTCTCATAATTGAATCCGAAACGATCCCAGAGCGGATAGATACCGACGTCCATGTTGATGCGAATGGCGACGTGCGCGGTCAGATTGAGCTGTTCGGTGAGTTCGATGATCGCATACAGCTCATCGAAGTTATCAATATGGATGCGCGCACCGTCCTGAATCGCGCGGGTCAAGACGCCGCTGCTCTTGTCGGGGCCGTTGAAGAGAATGCGGCGACCGTCAATCCCGAGTTTGCGGGCGCGGTCGTATTCAAACTCCGAAACAACTTCCGCCCATGATCCTTCCTGATGAAAGACGGAGCAGATGGCTGATAGGTAATTGGTCTTATACGACCACGCAAACTGAACTTTGGGATACCGCGTCTTGAAAATGCGGTAGGCGCGGCGCTGATTCTGGCGAATCGTGCGCTCGGAGAGAATGAAGAGCGGAGAGCCGTACTTCTCGGTAAGATCCTTAATCGCGACGCCGTCAATCTCGCTGACCGGGGCGGTGTACGAGCGCGAGCCGAGCTTGTTCATCAAGCCCGAGTACTGGCGGATAATGACCGGACGTTCGTAGCGTTTCTTTTCTGTCGTGCTCATACTTCTCCTGCGGTCGTCAGTTGCTCCACACGGCCCATATCTGAGATCAAGTCCCACGAACAGCGCACGAAGACCTTGCCGACTTCGTAATCCTCGAACGGCACCACGGGTTCGTTCATCGCGAGTTTGACCAAGGCGGCGGGCATGTTCTGCCCGGCGGCCGTGGCAAGGTAGATCCAGGCCGGAAAGCGGGGATTGATTTCGAGCAGATAGTACTCGTCGGTCTTGCGGTCTTTCACAAACTCCAACTCCATGCCGCCGGTCCAGGACATCTTCTCGATGACGCGATGAGTCAGCTCGAGCAGTGCCGGATCGTGAATCGTGACTCCGGACCAGCCTTTGCCTTTGTCGGTAACGTAGAGTTTGCGCATGGCGACGGCGCCGATGGTGCGGCCCTGACCGTTGCCCAGTGCCGCGATATTGTACTCGTCACCGCTCAGATATTCCTGCACGATGATCGGCAAACCCCATTTCAGGCTCAGACGATGGAAGCTCGCTACGGCCTCGTCGAAGCTGTTGGCAACGGCGGCGTCGTAGAAGATGCCCTTGATAACCAGCGGAAAGGTGAAGCCGGAGGGAAGCGAATGCAGGTCGTGCAGCGAATGAATGAGATGAGTTCGCGGGGTGTTGATGTCGTTCTCGCGGCAGAAGTCGGAAAGCTTATCCTTGCCGCGCATCGTGAGCTGTGCCGTGGACGGCAGAAAGGTGTGAATGCCCAGTTCTCGCAAGCGGCTCGACAATTTGTGAAAGACGTACAACTCGGTATCGAGCGTGGGGAGAACGAGGTCCAGTTTCTCTTGCGCATGAATATAGGCGAGGCGCTCATAGACTACTTCTGATCCGCTGGACGGGTAAGGGATCAGGTAGCTGCGGTCGGCGACTTCTTCCATGTACACGCCCGGCTCCAACGTATCATACAGGAGGCCGATGATGCGGCCCTCGAAGCCGGGCATCTCACGCAGGCTGCGAATTACCGGGACGCCGGGGCCGGGATTGTCCGTGGCATTCAGGCCCGTGACGGCAATATTCATGCGTCGCCGTTCAAGAGCTTATGCTGCTTGAGCTGCGCCAGAAAATCCCGCACATCACGTTCCGCCGTCGTGCGATCCACATCGAATTCGTCGGCAATCAGTTGAGGAATCTCCGCTTCGGTTTTGCCGCTCTGCATCGCGCGCATGATGCTGCGTCCGGTTTCGTTCACGGTAAACGTCTCGCCGGTCGTGGGCAAAAACAGAAAGCCGGATTCACTGATGGCGAGATTGCGGGTGAGTTTGGGGTCGGGCATGGGAAAGAGTTATTAGCGAACCAGAACCATCTTGCGCGAGGCTTGCGGCTGGCCGTTGGAGATCAATTGATAGAAGTATGTACCGGAGGGAACGCTGTCGCCGCGATTATCCCGGCCATTCCAGAGGATAGAGTGCATGCCGGGGGCTTGCGAACCCGGCACGAGCGACTGCATGCGCTGCCCCAGTACATTGGCGATGTCAATCCGCACATCCGACGGAGCCGGCAACGAGTAGTCAATGCGCGTGGACGGATTGAATGGATTCGGATAGTTTTGGCGCAGGTCAACCTGACGAGGAATCGGCGTACCGTTGCGAGCGGAGGCCGGTGCTCCGGTTTCAAAAACTTGATTGACATAACCAGTGCCCGAGGGATAGTTGTAACGCACAAAGGTGCATTCGTAAATACCATCATCGTCCGCATCCCAGATCGTGGGATAGCCATAGGAATAGTTGGCATCGTCCCGCTGAAAAACTGTGGCTCCGGGGACGATATTGAAAATCTTGAAGGCCTGACGATAAGGAGAAGACGTGCCGTAATCGGCGAGCACATAGAACTCGACGATGCCATCACCGCTGAGATCCGCGCCGACCGAATAAATGTTAAGATCGGCAAGGCGTTCGGCGTTGTTGAACGTGTAGGTGTAAGCGGGAGTCTGCGAGTACGCGGAACTCATCACGCGAAATGCCACGGAGTCCAGCGTATAGAAGCGGCTGAGCCACTGGTCGCCGGACTGCTGAAAGTCCAGCCACGCGGACACCGAATTAGGATCTGTGCTGGCGGAAGACCACTCCTCTGTCCATTGGGCGCGCGCGATTGGAAGTGCCATGAACAAGAGGAGCGGGCAAATAATGATCAGCCGAAGGAGGAAGGTAAACATGGAGATGTGCGACGGGGGTGAAATGCGGGGTCTCATCGAGTCTGCGGAGTTTAGATGAACGAGCCTAAGAAAAGGTTTAATGATGTGACGGTCAGGAATACTTGCCCAATTCCGCGGCTTACTGATTCATCACACAAAGGGGTGACGAAAGGCTTTTCAAAGTCCGGGTAAGATAGCGAAGTTGAAACAAAATAGCGAGTGCCGGATGGCCTTGGTTGTACGAGAGTTGCGTGCAGACTATTTGCAGCGCGCAGAAAAGACTGCCATTGCGTATATTAGCATAGTGCCATGAGCGAGGCGCATGACGGTCGCTGACCGAGAACGAGGATGAGGGCGCAGTAGAGCATTTGAACATAATAGCAAATGCAACATGGGCATTCATTTGAAACCACTGCCGCACACCTCGCTCTTATAGGATATCTGAAAACCACCCCTGCACATAACCGAAAGAACCTGATGAGAAGACCAACACTTGGGCTGTTGACTATTGTATTGCTGGCGACGGCCACCAGCCTGTTCACGCAAACCCTTCCCGAGATGAAGTTTGAAAAGTACGAACTGCCGAACGGACTGGATGTGATTCTACATGAGGATCACTCCATTCCGGTCGTGACGGTGAATACGTGGTACCACGTCGGCTCGAAAAACGAGAAGCGGGGCCGGACCGGGTTCGCGCATCTCTACGAACACCTGATGTTCGAAGGATCGGAACACCACGACTCCGATTACGGCAAAGAGATCGAGAAGATGGGCGGCTCCGACAACGCTTCCACGAGCGAGGACCGCACCAACTACTACGAAACGGTGCCGAGCAATTATCTGGAGACGGCATTGTGGCTCGAGTCCGACCGCATGGGCTTTTTTCTGCCGACCATGACGCAGGAAAAACTCGATTTGCAGCGCGACGTGGTAAAGAACGAGCGGCGGCAGCGGATTGACAATCAGCCGTATTCGAAAGCGTACGAGTTAACGCTAAACGCGGTCTACCCCGACAAGCACCCGTACTCATGGCCGATTATCGGGAGCATGGAAGATCTTTCCGCGGCAAGCCTCGAAGATGTCAAGGACTTTTTCCGGCAATACTATGTTCCCAACAACGCGTCGCTGTGCATTTCAGGAGATTTCGATCCGGCGCAAGCGAAACAGTGGGTGGAGAAGTATTTCAGCGCGATTCCGCCGGGGGTGCCGCTGGACCGGATGGATCAATGGGTGCCGCAACTGGATGGTGTGAAGCGCATCGAAGCCGAGGATCGCGTGAGTCTCGCCCGCTTCCACTCGGCCTGGACCAGCCCGCCGCAATATGCGCCGGGTGACGCAGAACTGGATCTATTCGCTAATGTGCTTGCGTCCGGTAAGACCTCGCGGCTTTACAAGACGTTGGTTTACGATCAGCAGATTGCGCAGGACGTTTCCGCGTACCAGCAGAGCAGCGAAATCAATGGCACATTCAATATCGAAGTGACAGCCAAAGAAGGACATTCGCTCGAGGAAATTGAGCGCGCGGTGGATGCGGTAGTGCGCGAGGTGTTGGAGAAGGGGATCACGCCGGCGGAATTGAAGCAGGCGCAGACCGGCTATGAGGCGGGATTCGTGAGATCGCTGCAGCGTGGCGCGGGCATCGCCGACCGTTTGAATAATTACAATACATACTTGGGCGATCCGGGCAGATTCCAGTGGGATTTGGATCGCTACATGCATGCGACTGCGGCGGATGTGCAGAAGGCCGCGCGGCAGTATATTGACTTGAGCCGATGCGCGATCATCAATATCTATCCGATGGGAGATCTCGCCGCCGCGCAAACGGACATCAAGCGCGATGCGATGCCAACCGCTGCCGCCGAGCCGTCCTTTTCTCCGCCTGTGATTCAGCAGGCCACGCTGTCGAATGGCATGAAGCTGTTGCTGGTGGAGAAGCATCAGCTCCCGCTGGTGCAGGTGAACTACATCTTGAAGAGCGGATGGGCGTCAGACCCGGCGGATAAGCCGGGCAGCGCGCGACTCACGGCAGAACTGTTGGATGAGGGGACAAAGACGAGATCGGCGCTGCAGATTTCGGAGCAGGCGAAGGCGATGGGCGCGAGTCTGGGAACGTCGAGCAGCTTTGACGGCTCGTTCGTCACGTTGAATGTGCTGAAGCGCAACCTGAAGGAAGGACTCAACCTGATGACGGATGTGCTGTTCAATCCGACCTTCCCGCAGGAGGAGTTGGAGCGGCAGCGGCAGATGTATCTCGGACGCATTCAACAGGAATCGCGGCAGCCCAGCACCGTGGCGCAGAAGACCTTCCAGCGCTTGCTGTACGGCACCCATCATCCCTACTCGCAGCCCGCGACCGGATCAGGCACGGAAGCCTCGATCAAAGCGATCACGCGTGACGATCTGGTGAATTTCTATACGGCACACTACTTTGACAAAAACGCGGCCCTGGTGGTGGTCGGCGACATGACGCTGGCGGAAACGAAGGAACAACTGGAGAAGGCGTTCAAGGCATGGAAACCGATGGACGCGCCGGTGGTGGATATACCGCCGCCGCCAGCAACAAAAGGCACGCGGATTGTCATTATTGACAAGCCGAATGCCCCGCAGAGCGTGATCATCGCAGGCCACGTCGGCGTGAAGCGTAATGATCCCAACTACGACGCGCTGGGGGTGATCAACAATGCGTTCGGCGGGCAGTTCGGCAGCCGCCTCAATATGAACCTCCGGGAAGACAAAGGCTATACCTATGGCGCGGGATCGGGATTCGGAGCGAGACGAGGTGAAGGGCCGTTTCTGATGTCCGCGCAGGTCAAGACCGATGTGACGGACGAGTCGGTGGCGGAAATGATCAAGGAGTTGAAGTTACTTGCTGAGACGAAGCCGCTGACGGAAACCGAATTGCGCGAAAGCAAGGACAACATCATCAAAGGCTATCCGCAGGACTTCGAGACGTACAATGCGCTGGCCGGGCAGCTCAATCAGATTGTGCTGATGAACCTGCCGCTGGATGAGTGGTCCACCTACGTCAGCAAGGTTTCCGCTTTGGATAATGCCACGGCGGCGCGGCTGGCGAAAGAGTATCTGCACCCGTCGGATCTGCTGATCGTCGTCGTCGGCGACCGGGTGAAGATCGAAGCCGATCTGCGCAAGCTGAATGTCGGCGAGGTGTCCGTAGTCGGGTTGCAGGATCTGCAACTCTGACTTTTCCGCTGTTCCCTTGCATGTGTGAAAAGCGGGCGACCAACTGGTCGCCCGCTTTGCTTGCAAAAGTGCGCTTGTTCCGGCGGGGTCGTGTGCTCAGAGCACTTGCATTTCGTGTTGAGCGACCCCGCTCGGCGGATTGCTTCTATCGGCGGTGGCGGAGCATGAACTGCTCGACTTCCGGCAATCCGCCTTGCATGACCAGGTAGCCGTCAATGGGTTCACGTTCGGTTGTTTCGCGGCCTATGGGGGTGAGCATAAGTTCCTTGACCTTCTCCCGGTCGTGCGTGTGGCCGAGCGCCCAGCCGAGTTTCACATAGGCGGTTTCGGGGATCATGTTCCCAGCCGGGACGACGCCCAATTCCATGATGTCGCGGCCAGTATCATAGACGTACATCTGGACATAACCCCAGAGCGTCTCAACGGTCATGTAGATGTGTACCCCGGCGCCGATCGCGCGCTTGATGGCGGGGTAGAGTGGCTTGTTGAAATGGCCGAGGCCGGTGCCGGCGATAACAATGCCCTTGTACCCCTGATCCACGAGCGAATCAATCATCTCGGGCTTCATGTTCGGGTAGTAATAGAGCAGCGTCACGCGCTCGTCGAACACGGCATCGAGCTTGAGTTGCCGGGCCTTGTCCCGGCGGCGAAAATCGTGCTTGAGCGGTTTGATGTCGCCTATGCGAACGATGGCCATCGGCGTATCGGAGATCGTGCGGAAGGCGGAGCGATAGGACGAGTGCATCTTGCGCACGCGCGTTCCGCAATGCAACAGGCCGTATTGGTCGGACGTCGGCCCGAACATGCAAACCAGCACTTCCGCGATGTCGCCATGCGCCGCGGCATACGTGGCATTTATGAGATTCAACGCCGCGTCGGACGAGGGGCGATCCGACGAGCGCTGCGAACCGACCATGACGATCGGCACCGGAGGATTCTGCACCATGAACGTCAACGCGGCGGCCGTGTAGTGCATGGTGTCGGTGCCGTGACCGATGACGATGCCGTCGGCTCCGGCGTTGATCTCGTCAACCACCGCTTTCGCCGTGCCCAGCCAGATGTCCGGCGTCACATTTTCGGAGAAGATCGCGTAAATCCGCTTGGTGGTGAGGTTGGCAATATCCGCCAGCTCCGGCACGGCTCCATACAACTCGCCCGGCGAGAAAGCCGGAATCACGGCGCCGGTGCGATAATCGAGCCGGCTGGCAATCGTACCGCCCGTGCCCAGGAGCGTGACGTTCGGCTTGTCTTTGTCGTACGGAAACTCTTTCTCCGGAATGTGGTAATCGGCCTTCTTGTAGCCGAGTTCCGTCATCGAGAGAATCCGGTCCACATGAATGCCGATATTGTACCCCGTGACGAGCTTCAATATGATGTGATCGGGGTTTCCCGTCTCCGCACGGGGCAAAATCAGACCGTCAAACTCGCCGTCGGTCGTGAGCATGCGGACATCAGACCAGACGCGAACGCTGTTCTGCTTTAATAAGGAAAGGGCGGAGTCGCGGTAGCCGGGAAAATCGGTCATATTTCATTTCCCCCTGCTTGCAGGTAGGAGTCTATTCCAGCACAGGAATGTTTCGTTTCGCGCACATGTCTTTGAGCACCTTCGGCCAGACGGTGACGCTGACCTCGCCCAGATGAGCTTTCTTCAGAATGGACATGGCCGTGCGAGCCTGTCCGATGCCGCCGCCGATCGAGAGCGGGATCTCGTCGTTCATGATCGCCTTATGATACGGCAGCTTGAGGAAGTCCATCTGATCGGTCGCTTTGAGCTGCTGTACCAGCGTGTCCTTCGTCACGCGAACGCCCATCGAAGTCAGTTCGTGGCGGCGCTTGGTCACGGGGTTCCACACCAAAATATCACCGTTCAGGCCATGCATCTGCTGCCCGTTCTTGACAATTGACGGCGTGATCCAATCGTCGTAATCTGCCGCACGCATCTCATGCGGGTAACCGTCCTTCAGCGTCCAGCCGATGCCGATGATGAAGACCGCCGGGAACTTCTCCGAGAGCACTTGCGTCTCGCGCTGCTTGCGCGGCAGATCAGGATACATGTCCAGAATCTCTTCCGCGTGCAGGAAGGTCAACTCTTCGGGGAAGTTCGGATACTTGGGGTTCTTCAATTTTGGGAAGTGCTCCTGAATATACTTCTCCGAGTCCACGAGCACCTTCCAAATTTTCCTGACCGTGGCCTTGAGGAATTCAAGGTTCCGCTGGTCGGCCGTCATGACCTTTTCCCAGTCCCACTGATCCACGTACGCGCTGTGATCGTGGTCGAGGAAATAGTCTTTGCGCACCGCGCGCATGTCGGTGATAATCCCCTCGCCGACCTTGCAGTTGAACTGCTTGAGCGCGACGCGCTTCCATTTGGTCGCCGCCTGCACCACTTGCGCGTCAATCGGGTGCTTGTTGTGGTCGTTGTTGATGTGGAACTGAATCGGCGTGCGCGAGCCGTCACGATCCAGATCGTCGTTGACACCGCTATCAATGTCCACGATGAGCGGGACCTCGACATCAATCAAATTCAGTTCGCGGCAAAGACCGTCTTCAATAAAGCGCTTCAGCGCGCTGAGCGCGATTTGCGTTTCGCGAGGATCCAACAGCGCCCGGTAATCGGCCGGCAGGATCTTCTCCACGTCTTCGTACGTTCCGATGCCTGGTCCAGCCAGGTCAGCTTTCTTGTCCGCCATGTTCGTTGCTCCCATTTGGGTTAGGTTCATTCACACGGGCATCTGCCCAATCATGATCATTCGAGGGCCTGCGCAGCCGCAGACTATTTTTTCTCCTGCGAGATTTTCGTCTTCAGAAGTTCCGCCGCTTCCGGCACCGGCACGCGACCGGGCGGCGTCTGCAACTGTCCCAGCAGCCAGCGCACATGCGCTTCGGGTTTGCGGCTGTGCGGAGTGAGTTTGAGCGCCGACTCCACCATCGGCACCCATTGCGCATCGTTGAGCGGAGTCATGCGCTGCTTGACGGCAATCGAGAGCCAATCCGCTCCGGGCCGGCGCAAGCGAATGCGAATCAACACAGGCAGCGCTTCCCAACGCAGACCGGCGTTACGCACATAATCGAACAGCTTGCGCCACGCGTCATCCGCAATCCGTTCCGGGTGTCCACCGAGCCGGCGTGCGGCGGGAATGTCCTGCACAAACACGCGAGCCACGCGGTTCCCGGGCAGCTCGCCGTCCGTCATCACTTGCCAGAAAAGATCGAAAAAGGACGAATCGAGCATCTGCTCGGCGAGCGCGTCGCTCATGCCCGTTTTCAGAAGACGCTCGCGGCGATTCCACGGTGACTCGGGCAGTTGGGAACGAATGCGAGAGGCGCGCTCGTGAGTGATGACCGTCGGCGGCGAATCGGTGTCGGGGTACATGCGATTCGGTCCGGCGAGCAGCCGCTCGAAATCGCTCCAGCCGCCGCGGCGAGCTTGACGCGTCTCGGCTGGAATGCCGACCGTCGCCTCGCGGATCCGGGCCACGGTTTCATTTATCGCCGTTGTCACGTCGTCATCCGGACCCCAGAAAACAAAGACAACGTCGTTGGCGCCGGCCTTGGAAAACACGCGCACAGTCGTCTGCTCTTCGGGGAAAAGCGTGAATTCGCCGTCGGGGTCGGTGTGAAACAGATTCGGCGTCTCGTCGAGGCAGGCAATCACGCGCACCCGTCCCGAAATCTCGTGCGTGAACGTGCGCGTCGGCTGCACTTCCCATGAGGTCAAATCGGCAATCCCGGCGACACGCAGAGCGGCCACTCTCAGACCTTGCTCATGCGCCTTCGCCAGTTTCGCCGTGCGAAAGTGAATCTTCTCATTCGGCAGCTCGCACGTGTCGTATTCGAGCGTGCTTTCGGTGATGCCGCGGCGGTGCAGCTCGTCGCGCAGCTCCAGCAGCCGTTTCTGGCGATAGGCTTCAAAAGAGACGAGTCGCGGGAAAAGCGGAATCCGCGGCACGCCTTTGATCTCCACCCGCGTACCGCCGGTGATCGAAACATTCACATCTTGCCGCACGGTGCCCAGACCACGCCGCACCTTGTTCGACAGCCGCAGCGTATGGGCGATCAGCCTGCCGACCTCTGCCGCTTCGAGCGGATGGAAAATATCCGGCATGGTTACCACTTCAACCAGCGGTGTGCCCAGACGATCCGTGCGAAACCAGATTGTGTGGCGCTTATCGTCCACCTCACGGCAGGAGTCTTCCTCCAAGCCCAATTGAATGATTCCGATTTCCCGATTGCGATACGGAAGATAGCCGCTCACTCCGACCAGCGTCGTGCGCTGAAAGCCGGTGGGAATCGAGCCGTCGAGATATTGCTTGCGCGCGATGTGCAGCTCGTCCACCAGTTTGCAGTTGAGCAGCATCGCGATCTCGAGCGCGTAGTTCACTGCCTGCTGATTGATCGGAAAGGGCGGCGTGTCGTCCATCTCGTAGGTACAGACGGAGTCCTTGTTGAGCAGATAGACGATCTCTTTCTTCGTCTTGAACTCCATCAAGGCGCACGGATCGTATTCCCCCAGCTCGCTCAACGTCGGGCGCATGTGGCGCAGCACCTCGGCATCCACCTCTTCCGAATAGAGTCCGACCGGGCAGTGGCAGAAGAGCTTGTGATCGGTCGCCAGCTGGTAATGAACCTCGAGGCCGCAGCGAAAGCCCAGCCCGGCATAATCTAAGTTGAGAATTTGCCCGGTGGGGTCAAACTCCGGAGAAAGCGCCATGAAGGAATTGAATGTAAAGCAGAGTCTGCGGGGTGGAAAGGAGGAACTAACTCCCTAAAAATGCGAAAAATCGGGCAGAAAATCAAATGGAGACAGAGGCGAGGAGAGAGCATACAGGTTGCAAAACTCCGACCGGAGGGCACTGACAAGTATGTGCAGAAGTCTCGCAATCTATTGTATGTTAAGGAGATGAGAGATCAGATCTCGTTCAGTGTGCCACAGCAACGTGCAGTGAGAAGGTTCTCAGTTTCTACTTGACAAACCCGTATGCTAAGATTATCTTAGAGCAAATGCCAACCCGACAAATCGAGTCCACTTCTGGTATGAGCCTTTACACTTCTCACGTTGCCGCTTGGTCTTGGTGGTGGTCGCCCTCCGGCCGCGCGGGAGATTGCTCTGCCTGACCGTGTCCTCGACGTGCAGAAGCTCTTTGTCCCACGCGGAATGCGTGGGTTTTTTGTTGTTCAGGGAGACTGATGATGGCTCTGGCCCCGGATCTTGTTGCCCATGAGATGAAGCGCAGCGCGGATCCAATTGCTGTGCGCGAGCTGCCGGCGGATCTGCTAACGCCGGTGAGCGCGTTTTTACGTATTCGCGCACACGGGGCGGCCCCCTTTCTGATGGAGAGCGCGTCGGGCGGTGAGCGGTTCAGCCGCTTCTCCATTCTGGGCATGAACCCGTCAGGTGAAATCAGGGTGGATTGTCCCGGCGCGGCACAGATGACCCGCAGTGGACTGACCATTCGCGGATCACTGCTGGATCTGTTGCGCGCATTTCTGGCGGAGCGTTGCGAACCCGTGCCGGGTTTGCCCTTTTCGGGCGGGCTAGTGGGGAGCATCGGTTTCGATTTCATCCATGAGATCGAAACGCTGCCACAAGAAAAACTCTCGCCGGAACCGATGGCATGGCTGGGTGAGTACCGGACGTTTATCGTCTTCGATCACTTGAAGCAAGCCGTGCAACTTGTGTCACGTAATGAGCCGGATGAGGCCGAGCGGGAGCTGAAAGAGTTGCAGCGCATCCTGGAAGATGAGCGCCCCGCGACGTTGGTGGCTCGCTTCGATGTCAACTCGCGGTCGTCGAATTTCAGCCGGTCGGATTTTTGTTCTTCCGTGGAGCGGCTGCGGCATCATATCCAAATCGGAGACATTTTTCAGGCGGTACTCTCGCAGCAGTTTTCGCGGAGTTACGAGGGTGATCCGTTTCAGCTCTATCGCGCGCTGCGGCGGGTGAATCCGTCGCCCTATATGTTCTATCATGAGACTCCCGTTGGGACATTGATCGGCGCGTCCCCCGAATTGCTCGTCGGAGTCGAAGGGCGGACGGCGCGGTTGCTGCCGATTGCAGGAACTCGGCCGCGCGGAGCCACCGAGAGCGAAGATCGCAGGAACGAGAAGGAACTGTTGGCCGATCCGAAAGAGCGCGCGGAACACATGATGCTTGTGGATCTGGCGCGCAATGATCTGGGACGCGCGAGCGAGTACGGCAGTGTGAAGGTAGATGAGCTGGCGGCGATTCATCGCTTCAGCCACGTGATGCACATGGTCTCGCGCGTGTCCGGCAAATTGCGCGATGACATGACGGCCACGGATGCGCTGGCGGCGTCGTTTCCCGCAGGCACAGTAAGCGGTGCGCCGAAAGTCCGCGCCCTGGAGTTGATTCTTGAAAACGAGCCTACACCGCGCGGCATGTACTCCGGCGCGAGCGGATTCCTGGGATGTGACGGCAGCGCCGAGTTTTGCATCACCATCCGCACCGCTGTGGCACACAAGGGAAAGCTCACGTATCAGGCCGGAGCGGGCATTGTGGCCGACAGCGTTCCGGAACGCGAGTATGAGGAAACAATACACAAGGCGGGAGCCATGGATCGTGCGATTGCGCTCGCGGGAGGTGAAGCGTGATTTTTGTTCTCGACAATTACGATTCCTTCACCTACAATCTGGTGCAGGCGATCGGCAAGCTCGGCGCAACCGTGCGAGTCGAGCGGAATGACAAAGTCAGCGCCGCCGACGTGCTCGCGATGCGGCCCGAAGGGATCGTGTTTTCCCCCGGTCCCGGACGCCCGGAGAATGCGGGAAACATGCCAGAGATTCTCGCCGGATGCGCGGGCAGGATTCCAATCCTTGGCGTGTGTCTCGGGCATCAGATGATCGGCCTCCATTTCGGCGGCAAGGTCATCCCCGCGGCGCGGCTGGTGCACGGAAAATCCACGCGCGTGTTTCACGATGGTAAGTCGCTGTATCGAGGTCTCACCGATCCGTTTGAAGCGGGGCGTTACCACTCCCTCGCCGTGGAAGAGAGTTCGCTGCCGGCTTGTCTTGAGGTTTCGGCTCGTGCCGAAGATGGCGAAATCATGGGCTTGCGCCATCGCGAGCTGCCGGTGGAAGGCGTGCAGTTTCATCCTGAGTCCATTCTGACGCCGCAAGGCGATCTGCTGATCTCGAATTTCCTGGGCTGGGTTGCCGCGCATCAGAAGTCACGAGGCGTGCCGTGCTGACGCCGTACATTCAGAAGGTCTCCGACCGCTACTCGCTTTCTCGCGAAGAAGCGGCCGCGGCGATGAGCGAGATGCTCTCCGGCGACACCAGCGACGTGCATCTCGCCGCATTTCTGGTCGCCTTGCGGACGCGCGGTGAAACGACGGATGAGTTGTCCGGCTTCCTTACTGTGATGCGCCAGCGCATGACGCGGGTGAGTTGCCGCGACGAGTGCGCGTTGGATCTCTGCGGCACGGGCGGCGACGGCAGTAACAGCTTCAACCTCTCGACCGCAGCGGCATTGGTGGCCGCGGCGGGTGGAGTGACCGTCGCCAAACACGGCAACCGCGCAATTTCTTCACGCTCCGGCAGCGCTGACTTATTGGAGGCCTTAGGATGCTCTATCAATGGCACAAAGGAACAGGCCGAAGCGGAGTTGAATGACAAGCGCTTTACCTTTCTGTTCGCACCGAACTATCACCCCGCCGCTAAAGCGGTGGCGCCGGTGCGGCGCGAGCTGGGCATGCGAACCGTGTTCAATTTGCTAGGACCGCTGGCCAATCCGGCGGGAGTAAGGCGACAACTCGTTGGTGTGTTTCATGAGCAGTGGGTCGAGCCGGTGGCGTGCACACTTTCGCAAACCGGGTCCACGCACGTGATGGCGGTGCATGGTGACGGCGGCTTGGATGAGATCAGCGCGGAGGGGGCGACCCTTGTCTGCGAATATCGAGACGGCAAGGCGGAACGCAAGACCGTTCAGCCGGAAGACCTCGGTGTTACGCGAACTTCGCGCCGCGCCATTGCCGGAGGAACTGCCGAGCAGAACGCGGCGCGCTTCCTGAGAGTGGCGGATGGGGAAGAACCGGAATTGCGCGAGTGGATCGTTGCCAACGCCGCGCCTGCGTTCTATCTCTCGGGGCGCACGACTTCTCTCCGCTCTGGAAGTGCTATGGCGCGTGACGTCATCACGTCCGGAGCGCTGAAGACGTTTCTCCCAACTTTGCTCAATGGAGGGACGCCTCGTGCTTAAGCAAATCCTTGCCAAACGCACGCAGCGGCTGGTGGAAATAAGGAGACGCATCCCGTTGGCAGAGGCAAAGGCGAGAGCGCTGGATGCACCTCCTCCCCGACCATTCGCGGCGGCACTGCGCAAGCATGATCGCATCAGCATCATCGCCGAAATCAAGTTTCGGTCGCCGAGTATGGGCGAACTGCGTCCGATCCAGCCCGTCGAAGAGATTGCGCGCGACTACGAAACGGGCGGGGCCGATGCTCTCTCCGTATTGACTGAACCCGATTTCTTTGACGGCAAGCTGGAATATGTCGCGCGTACCAAAGCCGTAACATCACTGCCGGTGCTGCGCAAGGATTTTCTGTTTGACGCGTATCAACTTTACGAATCGCGCGCGGCGGAAGCGGATGCGATTCTGCTGATTGCCGCGATGCTTGAACGCAACGTGTTGGCCGATCTCGCATCGTTGGCCGGCGACCTTGGGTTGGATGTCCTCCTCGAGCTGCATGACTTATCGGACGTGGAAAAAACGAGTGGTCTGTCTCCGGCCCTGTGGGGAGTCAATCACCGGAACTTGAAGACGCTGGCGATTGACTTGAACGTGTCCACTCAGCTTTTTCCGTTGTTACCATCTGGAGCGATTCTCATTGCAGAAAGCGGAATTGAATCGGCGGGACAACTGAATGCCATGCGCAAACGCGGCGCGGATGCGGTGCTGATCGGAACCTCACTCATGCGGGAGCCATTTCCCGGCGCGGCCCTGCGAAACCTCCTATGTGGATTAAGTTCTGCGGTCTCGTAAGACCCGATGATTTGGCGTACGCGGTCGCGCTGGGCGTGGACGCGGTCGGCGTCGTCGCGGTTCCCGGCACTCCGCGCTGTGTTTCACTTGAGGAAGCAGAATTGTTGTCGAAGGTGCCGCGCGGATCAGCCGTGTTAACACTTGTTCTGCAGGATCCGAAGCCTGAGTATGCCGCGAACATGATCGCCTTAGTGAAGCCGGATCTGTTGCAGTTTCATGGAAGTGAGTCGCCGGAGTTTGCCGAGGAATTTGGCTTGCCTCATATCAAAGCGACCCGCAGTCTGACCGAAACGGCAATCTCTCAGTTGACCCAACATCAGGCGGCGTTTGCTTGGTTGGTAGATGCGGCGAACAGTGAAACAAGCGAAGACATGATGCTGCACGTGAGCTATCTGCATCCGGTACGACGCTTTATCATTGCCGGGGGCCTGTCGTGCCAAAACGTGAGCCAGAAGATTCAGCAACTACAGCCGTGGGGAATAGATGTGAGTCGGGGAATCGAGAAAACGCCGCGGGAGAAAGATCATCAGCTCATGAAGGAATTTGTTCATGCCGCACGTGAGTGACATGAAACTACCGGACACGCGAGGCCACTTCGGCCGCTTCGGCGGTCGCTATGTGCCGGAGACGCTGATCGCGCCGTGCGAAGAGTTGACGGTGGCCTATCACGCGGCGCGCCAAGACTCGGAGTTTCAGCGCGAGTTGTCGTATCATTTGTCCAATTTTGCTGGCAGGCCGACTCCACTTTATCACGCCGAGCGTCTTTCCGAGCACTACGGCTACTCCATCTATTTGAAGCGCGAAGATCTGCTGCATACCGGCGCGCACAAGATCAACAATGCCATCGGTCAGGCGCTGTTGGCACGGCGAATGGGAAAGCGGCGGATCATTGCCGAAACGGGAGCGGGGCAGCACGGAGTCGCGACGGCTACCGTGTGCGCGCGCTTCGGCTTGACCTGCGTCGTTTACATGGGCGCGAAGGACATGGAACGGCAAGCGCCGAACGTCGGGCGGATGCAGCTGCTCGGCGCTGAGGTGCGGCCCGTCACGAGCGGCACGCAAACGCTCAAAGATGCGACGAGCGAAGCGATCCGCGATTGGGTGACCAACGTCTATGACACGTTCTATCTTATCGGCAGCGTGGTGGGGCCGCATCCCTATCCGATGATGGTGCGCGACTTTCAAATCGTCATCGGCGAGGAAACAAAGAAACAACTGGAAGAGCTTGAACTCACTCCGTCCCATCTGGTCGCTTGCGTCGGCGGTGGAAGCAATTCCATCGGGTTCTTCTACCCATTCTTGGATGAGCAACTGACGCTGATCGGCGTCGAAGCGGGTGGGGAAGGGGATGATTCGCCGCATCACGCCGCAGCGTTAACCCGCGGCAAGCCGGGGGTGCTGCACGGATCGAAAAGCTACCTTTTGCAGGATGAGGATGGACAAGTGATCGAGGCGCATTCGATTTCTGCCGGTTTGGATTACCCCGGCGTCGGGCCGGAGCACAGCTATCTCTTCGAGCAGCAGCGCGTGAACTACCACCGCGTCTCCGACGAGCAGGCGTTAGCGGCGGCGGAGCGGCTGACGAAGCTCGAAGGAATCCTGCCGGCGCTCGAATCCGCTCATGCGTTGGCTTATCTTGAGCGTTTGCACAGTTCGGATGTAAACGGCGCCGTCTGCATTTGTCTTTCCGGGCGCGGCGACAAGGATCTGCAAACGTACCTGCGCCATGTCTGATCTACACCTCTTCTGCCGCGAGGCACTGCGCAAGCGGCGCAAGTTGCTAACGGTTTACGTGACTGCCGGATTTCCGCGGCGCGAGTGGACGGTTCCGCTGGCAAAAGCAATCTTTTCGGCAGGAGCGGACATCCTCGAATTGGGAATGCCGTTTTCCGATCCGTTGGCGGATGGTCCCACGATTCAGCACGCGGCAACGGTCGCGCTCCGCAATGGATTTCGCCGGGATCAGATCTTTGATGTCTCGCGCGTACTCGCCGGCGAGAATCCGGTATTGATCATGGGATACTACAACAATCTCCTTGGCGGCGATTCGGCAACGTTTCTCCGCAAGTGCGTGGACAGTTCTGTCAGCGGGCTGATTGTGCCGGATTTGCCGATAGATGAAGAGCCGGAGCTTTGGCAGGAGTGCTCCCGCCAGGCGCCGTTGATTCCATTTGTTTCGCCGACAACTCCCATCGAGCGGCGGCGTGAGATTGATCAAATAAATGCGCCGTTTGCCTATGCAGTGTCCGTGGCGGGAGTCACCGGCGCGCGCGATTCGTTAGGTGAGAATGTCGCGGAGTATTTGCGGCAAGTGAAGAGCATCATGCGCACGCCGGTCCTCGTCGGCTTCGGAATTTCCGGTCCGCAGATTGCCGCCAAGGTCGCCGGGATCGCCGAGGGCGTCATCGTCGGCAGCGCGGTGATTGAGCGCATCGAGCAATCGAAAACGTTAGATGAAGCCATCGAATCGGTGGGCAGCTTTATCAAGGAACTGCGCAATGCGTTGGACGAGGTTTCAACCGTGAAGGCTGTATCATGTTGATCATCATGCGCCAGCAGGCGACGGAGGAAGAGGTCCGGGCGGTCATTCAGGCGGTGCAGGAATTGGGATACTCGGCGCACAGCATTCCCGGTTCCACGCGCACGGCGATCGGTGTCACCGGCAACAGCGGGCCGATAGACCGCAACCTGATCGAGTCGCTGCCCGGCGTGGTGCAGACCGTGCGCGTGACCAAGCCATACAAGCTCGTCTCGCGAGAAACGAAGCCGGACGACACGATCGTCGAGGTCGGCGGCGTCCGCATCGGTGGCGAAGACGTGGTGGTCATCGCCGGGCCGTGCTCCGTGGAGTCGCGGGAGCAGATTATCCTGGCGGCGCAGCAGGTAAAAGAGTCCGGCGGTCACGCTCTGCGGGGCGGAGCTTTCAAGCCGCGTACTTCTCCTTATGCGTTTCAAGGTTTGGGCGAACAGGCGCTCAAATGGCTGGCCGAAGCGCGCGCCGAGACCGGCTTGCCGTTCGTGACCGAAGTGCTCGATCAAGAGAGCGCCGCGCTGGCGGAACAATATGCCGATATGCTGCAAATCGGTGCGCGCAACATGCAGAACTATGTGCTCTTGTCGCACGTCGCGCGCAGCCGCAAGCCAATCCTGCTGAAGCGCGGCCCCGCCGCGACGCTGGAGGAACTGCTGAACGCAGCAGAGTATCTGCTGGCCGGAGGAAATTATCGCGTCGTTTTCTGTGAACGCGGCATCCGCACCTTTTCGGATTTTTCACGAAATACGATGGACTTGAATATTATTCCCGCCGTGAAAGAATTGTCGCACTTGCCGATTCTCACAGACCCCTCGCACGGCACGGGCATACGAAACATGGTGCTGCCGCTTGCGCAGGCTTCGATCGCCGCCGGAGCGGACGGCGTCATAGTGGAAATGCATCCCAATCCGGAACACGCGCTCTCTGACGGCTACCAATCGCTCTATCCGCCGCAGTTGAAACGCCTCACCCAGTGCCTCAGCGCAGTCGCCGGAGCGATTGGTCGCCGGCTGCAAGATCCTATTCAATAGCCTAACCGTCTAAGGTTTCAGACAAATTCTCGCCTCTGAATTCTGCCGAGTTTTGGTCGCGGCGTCCCGGCATCCCCCCACTTTCACCCAAAAGACCCTAATCACAAGAAACTGAATGCTTAAGCCTCCAGCGGGAGGCAATTGACTTCTCGGCCTCTGTCCCGCTCAGTCCTTGGCTGTCGCCGCGAGCATCGGCGACAGCTTTTGTTATATAAATGATTATAATAGCTTTATTGTAAGTGCGGAGATCCACTGTCCGGCGTTGCCCTTTGGCATTTCTTGTGAATGTCGTCACAAGTGGGTCCCACGAACTTTCTGCAACCTTGAAGAATCCTTGACTCTTACTATAGAAGTGTGTTAATTTGTCGCTAACCAATAGGCTTTTTGTTCAACGTTGACGAGGAGAAACGACGATGCGTTCTTGGAAGTGGATTTTGCTCGTTATCGCCGCGGCAGTCGGCCTCACTGCCGTGTTGGCGTTGGCGACTCCCTCGCATTTCGATGCCCGGTCAGCATCTCAACCGCCGCTGCTCAGCGATCAGCAGGATCAACAGGAGTATGATGGCCTGGTTGATCGAATCCATCGAGGCGAACAGCTGACGATGGTCGAGAAGGCACGGCTCTCGGAGTTGTATGAACGACTTGGAGAGCAACGATCGTCCGAGAATCCGCTCGACGACCAAGGTGGACCGGATCAGTTTGGCTACAATTTCATAGACAATCAAAACGGTGACACGGCGACCTTCGCCTGGATTGAGTTGTGTGGAGACAACCAAGCGTCGGATGGCCCGACGGGTGATGATGCCTCCATGTCCATCCAGCTGGGATTGACCTTCCCGTTCTATGGAACCGATTACACGTCGGCTTGGATCTCCACGAACGGCGCCATTTGCTTCACCCAGTTATTTGCTGAATACAATTGGCAGGACAATTGTCTTGAAGATGATCCGCTCATGACGCCTGGCAAGTACATTTTCCCGTACTGGGACGATCTCTACTGCGCTTGGGGTGGTGGTTGTAACGGCAACGGCTCCGCCCCTTGGGTTCGTTACCGAAACTTCGGCACCTATACGGTGATTGAGTGGAAGCAAGTACCGCACTATTCGGGCACAACCGACCGCTTTAGTTTTGAAGCGATCCTTTATTCCGGGACTGGCCGGATCAAACTGCAGTACAACACCGACTGGAATGATTCCGCGACTCCCAATTCGGCGCGAATCGGCGTCGAGGATGCCCCGAGCGCCGAGAATGGACTCGACTATCGCTGCCTCACCGCCGGCGCGCCTCAAATCACGGGCGGCCGGGCGATTTGGTTCTATGTCCAACCCCCCGTTCGCGCCGCTGTAACCGGCCATGTGACGCTGGACGGTGGATCAGGTAGTATCACGAACGCCTCGGTTCAAGCCAACGGTTACGGAAATCCGCTTGTAAACCCACTGGCCAATGGCAATTACACCCTGGACAGCGTGCAAGTCGGCAATCGGATCATCCGCGCGACTCTCGCGGGATACCACAACGACTCATTAGCGGTGAATGTGCCGGAAGGCGGCCTGCCCAATGTCAACCTCACGCTGCGGCGTCTCGATCCCCCTGCGCCGACGAATCTGACGGCCTCCATCAACAGTGACAATGGAATTGTGACGCTGAATTGGGATGATTCCGCCGATCCGCTGGTGGATTACTATCGCGTCTATCGCAAGCTGACCGGTGATCAGAATTGGACTTTCCGGCATCAGGCCACACCATCCGCCGACGTGGATACGATTTCGTCAGCGGGCATCTATCAATATGCCGTGACGGCGGTGGATAATGGAGTTGTTCCGCCTGCGGTCGAGTCCGCTCGTTCGACCGCTGTAGAGGTAATCTACGGCGAACTGCCACCCTCAAACTTGGTTGCGAACGGCAATTTCGACGACCGCGTGCGGCTGAACTGGCTGTCACCGGGCGCGCATCCATCTTACCAACTCCTCTACGATGACAGTTCATCAGAGGTGTGGTTCCGCGTCACGTCGCCGAACAGCACGCAAGATTACTTCGCGGTTCGCTTCACCCCGCCAACCGCAGACACGACAGCTTATCCTCTGCCTGTCCAGACGGTGAATGTCTACATGGAGCGCAATGATCCGCTGCCGAATGTCTGGATTGCTCCGGATAATGGCGGCGTGCCGGATCTGGACAACCCATGGATGAACTGGCAGAACATCGGCGCCGATGCCAGCCCCGGCTGGCTGACAGCCCATGCCGATGGCGCCATTGTACTTGAGAACGACAGCGATTTCTGGGTGATCTGGCAATTTCCTCCGGGAATCGTCGGCCCCGGAACAGGTTCGGACGGAAGCGCACCGGATAGCCGTTCGTACTGGACGTGGGTAAATACGTGGCCAAACTGGAATCTGTGGACTTCTTATGACTGGATGGCGCGGGTATGGGTCGGCGGTGAGGCAGGGTGGGGTGCGGTATTGAGTGTCGGCGAGCCGTCGGGCTACACAATCCACTCCATTCCGATGGGACAGACCGCGCCGCTCACCGAGATAATCAAAGAGGGGAGTGAGCAGATTGACGCCCTGAGCAAAGCTGGCGCTCCGGTACGAACTTCAATTCCAACCAGCAAGGTTTCGTACGCCAACGCATCCGCGGCCAATCCGTTCCCCGTCGCATTCAATGGACGTATGGAACCGTACTCCAAGGCTCCAGCACTCGTCTATCAGCAGCGGCCAGGCGGCGAACGGGCTTTGGACGATGTAGATTACTACATGATCTATCGCGACGCAACCTTCTTGGCTCAGGATGTTGAGCCGCCGTATGAAGATGTCGTGGGCTCGGCAAACGAAAACGTGCCGTATTCCTACTATGTAACGGCACACTACGATAACGATCAGGAGTCCGGGCCGACCAACACCGCGACCGGGATGGCCAACATGGCTCCCGGCGCTCCGAGCGGACTGACGGGTGCTCCGGTTGGTTCCACGCAAATGCACCTGGCGTGGACGGATCCAACTGTCAATGCGGATGCCACAACATGCGTTGATCTCGCGAACTTACACCTTTATCGCGATGGCACGTTGCTCGCCACGGTAGCGCCGGGTGTTCAGGAGTACACGGATACTCCACCCGATCCCGAGACGTTTTATACGTGGACGGTTCGCGGTCTGGATGAAGTACCGAATGAAGGCCCGGCTTCTGCGTCTTGGACAGGCGCAGTTATCAGCCCCTGGCAGCAGGTTGATTACGACTGGGTCGAGATCAACGTTGACGGCACGAACACCGGTCTGACTGGTGACGATCAAAATGTTGGTCCGTTCCCGTTGGGCTTTGGTTTCAACTACTTTGATCAGGTTTACGACCAGGTCTATATCTGCTCCAACGGCTGGGTGTCGTTCACGAGCACATCTCCTCGTTACTGGAGCACCTGTCTGCCCGATCCGGAAGAGCCCAATACGTCACTGGACATAATGTTCGATGACCTCTATTTGCCGTCCGGTGGCCAAATCTACTACATGACAGATGGTGACCGCTTCATCGTGGAGTGGGATCACGTCCCGCACATTTCCGGACTCGGCATCTATACGATGGAGATCATCATCGGCGCCGATGGCTCCGTGACCTACAATTACAACGAAATAGGTGCCGTCTCGCAAACGACCATTGGAGTGGAAGATCAAACCGGCAGCGCGGCGTCCTTGCAACTGTGGTGCGATGGGGCAGGATTCTGGCAGCCCACGAATCAATCCGCTGTCGCGTTCTGGTCAGGGCCGCGCATTTATGGTCAGGTTAGCGGACATGTAGCGCTCGATGGCGGAACCGGCAGCATCACACAAGTCTTGGTCAGATCCAATGGGCAAGGACTTCCCACCGCGAATCCTGCGGCCAATGGGAACTACGTGCTGGATAGTGTTCAGGTCGGCAACCGCATCATCCAAGCAACACTTGCCGGATATCACGACGACACTGTTCATGTCTTCATGCCCGAAGGCGGCCTGACGAATCTCGATTTCACGTTGCGTCGTCTGGATCCCCCGACCCCGACGGGTTTGGTCGGCTCGGTCAATAACGGCACGGGTGCGGTGGCGTTGAACTGGGACAATTCGACCGATCCGCAGGTGGATGTGTATCGCGTATACCGCAAGCTTGCCAGTGAGCAGAACTGGACGCTGATCCACACGCGAACATCCTCAGGAGACTCGACCGACGTCTTGACGGTGGCTGGTATTTACCAGTATACGGTCACGGCGGTGGACAACGATGTCGTCCCGCCGGCGGTGGAATCGCCGCGTGCGATTCCCATCACTCTGCTCTACGGCAACCTGCCGCCGTCGAACCTCGTCGCCAACGGCAACTTTGACGATCGCATCCGCTTGAACTGGCTGTCGCCGGGCATTCATCAGTCGTATCAGCTCGCCTACGACGACAGCTCCTCGGAAGCATTCTACGTAGTGCAATTTCCGAACGGACCTAACGACTATTTTGCCGTGCGGTTCACGCCGCCAGCGGCGGACACGGCGTCGTACCCGATGCCAATCCAGACCGTCAACCTTTATGAGCAGACCACGGATCTCTTGCCGAACGTCTTGGTGTGCCCGGATAATGCAGGCGAGCCCGACCTTGACAATCCGTTGGTCAGTTGGCAGGATGTCGGAGCGGATGCCAGCCCCGGTTGGCTGACGGTCAGCGCAGACGGACAGGTCATGCTCAATGACGATAGCGACTTCTGGGTGGTGTGGCAGTTCCCTCCGGGGATTAATGGGCCGGGGACTGGTTCGGATGCCAGTTCGCCCGACTCGCGGTCCTACTGGACTGGGGCATGGGCGTGGCCGGAATGGCAACAGTGGACTGCGCATGACTGGATGGCTCGTGTGTGGCTGGGCGGAGAGCCCGGCTGGGGTCTGGTGATGAGCGTGGGCGAGCCGTTTGGCTACAGCGTGTGGCGCGTTC
>CAYORN010000005.1:0-282778 GCA_964406405.1 uncultured Alphaproteobacteria bacterium
AGTATCCGACCGGTCGTCACAGCATCAGTTATGACGCCACCGATCTGCCGTCGGGCATGTATCTGATGAAGCTCGAAGCCGGCAGCTACACCTCCATGAAGAAGATGATGCTGCTGAAGTAGTCATGCCGCTTTGCTCTTAACGCACTCAACCAACTGCCCCCGGCCATTCATGACCGGGGGCAGTTCTTATTTGACTGGATTATCGCTCACATCCATGGCTCGTCAGCAGACGGGCCGTAGATCGAAGGGACTTTGCCTCCCGCCATGCGCAGGTAAACGGAGAATTGTCCGCGATGGTGAATCATGTCGTGCAGTAGCATCCACATCAGATCGCCGCGGCGAACGGGGCCCATCTGACCGGGACCAACCATAAACTCCATGGTGCCGTTCCAATCCTCATCCGGCATCGCGCAAACTTTTTCTACGGTTGCTACCATCACATTCTGATAACGCTCGATGATTTCAGGAATGGTTCCGCTGACTTGCGGAAAATCGCCGAAATCGAGCACGCCCTTAATTACCGCATCGGCGAGTGACTGTTCGGCAACAAAAACAAAAGCAAGATCGCGGGCGGACTTGCTGCGCTCGGCAGGCTTCAAGTTCTCTTTGCCTTCCGGGTATGCCTTGAGCACCCTGATCGTAGTTTGCACTTCGCGCGCCAGCGTGCTCAGAAATGTGTCCTTCTCGTGCGACATAGGTCTTTCTCTGGTTTAGTCATTTCTCTTCCCATCGTTTCGTCCACGCTTCCGGCTCGTCCTTCAGGTACTTGTCGAACCATTCGAGCATCATCTCGCGATGCGCGATCAGGTTTTCGAACTTGACATTGATGTTATGCGTTTCATCCTTGAAGCGGACATACTCCACGTCGCGGCCCAGGATCTTGAGCGCGGCGAACATCTGGTCGGACTCTACCGGCGGTACGTTGTTATCGGCTTCGCCATGCAGAATCAGGAGCGGCGTCGTGATCTTGTCCGCATGATAAAGCGGAGACTTCTCGACAAACACGTCCCGGCGCGTCCACGGGTAGCTGCCGGGCAATGCAAGATCGCCATAGAGATGTCCCCACGTGCCGCCGCCGAAATAGCTGGCGATATTGCTGATCCCGTACATGTCCACCGCCGCCGCGAACATGTCGGTCTTGGTCAAAAGGTCCAACGTAATAAAGCCGCCATAGCTGCCGCCGTAGGCTCCCAGATGTTTCTCATCTACATACGGTTTCGCGGCAATTAAGGCCCGCGTCCCTTCGATAACGTCGCGCGTCGCCAGCGTGCCCCAGTCGTTCGAATGCTTGTCAGCAAACGCTTGACCGTAGCCGATCGTACCGACCGGATTCAGGACGTAAACAACGTAACCATTAGCGGCCCACCATTGATAGGTGAATGTGAACCGTTCATCACGGGGAGAAACGCCGCCATAATAATAGACGATCGCCGGCCACTTTCGGTGGGGATCGAAATCCTGCGGGAAAATCATCCAGCCGTCAATTTTGTCGCCGTCGGAGTTCGTGAACTCCCATTTCTCATAGGGGGCGAGCTTGAAGGCTTTGATCACGTCGGCATTCGGGTCAAGCAGCCTGGTTTCTTTGCCACTTGGGAGATCCATCGCCAGCGCCGCAAAGGGCAGCAAGGGCGCGGAGGCTGTGGCGGCCAGCGCGGTTCCATTTGCAGCGACGGCAAACGCATCGGTCAGCGAACGGCTCAGCGTGACTTCGGACACGGAGTTGGCGCGGCGCGGGTCCACTTTCATGATCTTTTGCGTTCCGCCGAGCGTGGCCAGGAAATAGAGCCGCTGGTCGCCTGGATTCCAGAAGATCGCTGAGCCGTTGCTCTGATCGGCAACACTAAACCTCTGCTCGCCGACAATGTTGGTGATACGCTTCGTGCGAGTATCGAGCAGAAACAACGGATGCTGATTGGTGTTCGGGAATACCGTGTCCGCCGGGCTGACGGTGTGGTTGCCCGCGGAGTAGGCCAACTCGCTGCCACCCGGCAGCCACGTCAGATTGGTTGGCGGTTCGGTCAGCGCCAAGGATACCATTTGCTCCGCGCGCCGCGTCTTGAGATCGTACGTCCAGATTTCGCTGTCGTAATACGGGCGGCCGAGCTTCGGCACCCAGCGCACCAACGCAAGCTTGTCGCCTTCACGCGAGAGAGCGAAGCGGTCAAGGGCGAATGTGCCCAGCTCGGTTATCTCGTGCGGCAGATTGCTCGCAAGTGCCTGCACAAAGAGCCTGCGCTTGCTCGTCCAATCCGTGACCTTGTCGGTGAGTTCGTCGAGATGGCGATAGTTGGCCTTTTGCTCGGCTTCACTTGGTTCAGCATCAGCCGTGTAATAGTAGAACTGCTCGTCCGGAGACAGCTCGCCGCGATCGAAGCCCTTGATCTTTTCTATGATCGGCTGCTGCTCAGGGGATGTGAGGTCATAGCTCCAGATCGTCGTGCCATCCTCATCGGATGTGGCGTAGCCAAGCTTGTTGCTCTTGGGAAAGAAGAACGGCTTCGACACTCCTTTGCCCGGTCGGATTGTAAGCAGCAGCGCGGACGATTGCGTATTGAAGACTTCCAGCCACGCTTCTTTCTTGTATTTGGCATCGCGGGAAGAATGAATTACTGCCGCCAGCTTGCCGTCGGGAGAGATGACCGGTGAGGACAGCTCGTGGAACTCACCCCAATCCGCGAAGTTCGCCGGAGCGCGTATCGGATCGGTATCAAAGGAAATCGTGCGGGCGAAGGCGGAATCCGGTGCGGCTTGCGCTTGCAGACTCCATGTTGATGCTTTGCTTTCCGCTGGACTGACGGCTTGAATCACGAGCAGATGCTTGCCGCGATGCAGTGTCAATGTCTTTTTCAATTCGTAAACGTTGTCGGACGCCTTCGCTTGCTTGTCCATGTACTTGCCGTCGAGCCACAGCGCGAGAGGACGGCCGGAGCGAATGGTGAGCGGCAACTCCTGCCAGCGCGACGAGGTGACGTAGGTTGTCGCGAACATCACCGTGCGCGACTGTGAAGACAGCACTGAAATGGAATCTCCCTGACGTACTTCCCACGTGGCAGTTTGGCCGGGCAGCCACGGCAATTTCTCGCCCTTTGCCGGACGCCAATCGAGATCACTGCTCATGAGATAGCGCGCCGCATCGTTCTGCGAGGCGGAATCCAAGAACAACGGCTCAGATACGGTCAGAGGGCCAGCGGTGAGCCAGAAAGACACGCGGACATCTTCAGCTTGTGCGAGTGCAGCGAAGCAGAGGAGCAGTGTGATCCGAAGGAAGCGGATGTGTGACATGGTGCGGGGAGAGAGACTTGAGAGGGAGAAATATGTTTTTTGCGGAACGAACTGGGGTTATTTATTAGAAAAATAGCGTGTTAAATGTGTTTGAAAGTCAACTTTTTCCGCTGATTTTGTCCGTTTTTCGGGTTTTCTTGTTTGACTTTTGAAGGAATTTGGCGGCGGGGAAGCGGAACACCCTCGGCAGCTTCTGCTTTTTCCAAATCCTTGTATTTTCACCGTTTCATGAAATGGAGAAAGGAGAAATGGGAAAAGGACAGAAGAACCGAAAGGTGGAGAGGGGAACCTGATCGGGATTAATCTCTGACTCAAATATATGAACATTTGTTCCAAAAGTCAAGAGGTGGCGAAAAGATGGCCTAACTGATTCTCTTGGAGATAGGAAAACCGGGCAAAGAGTTGAGAGGCATTTGTGCCTCGACTGAACCAAAAGAATGGTCTGTTTCAGCAACGGATGCTCTTACAGGCCAGCCAGATTGTCGCGAGTTGTCTTGGTGCTTGGATGATCCGGGCCGAAGAATTTCATGAACATGTTTAACGCGCGTTCAAGGCATTCACGTGCTATGTGCTTGTCGCCCATTTGTTTGCAGAGAATGCCAAGGTTGTGAAGATCTGTGGCTACTTCTGGATGATCGGGGCCATAAGTGTTCTCATCAATCTTCAACGCGCGCTCTACGTGAGATCTCGCGCCGGGCAAATCGCCCAAGTCCCAAAGCACCCCGCCGAGGTTGGTGGCAAATGCGGCGACATTGGGATGGTCGGAACCATAGTTTTTTTCACCGATCTCCAGCGCGCGCGCAAGAAGGGTTTTCGCCCCGGGCAGATCGCCTAAATCCCGGAGCACTGAGCCGAGGTTATTGACATCTATGGCGACGTTGGGATGTTCGGGGCCGTAGGTTTGTTCGTCAATCTTCAGCGCGCGTTCAATGTGTAGTTTCGCCCCGGGCAAATCGCCCAAGTCCTTCAGCACCAAGCCGAGGTTGTTGACATCGGTGCCTACCTCGGGATGGTCGGAGCCATAGGTCTGTTCATCAATCTTCAGCGCGCGCTCAAAATGAGCCTTAGCGCCGGGTAAATCGCCCAAGATCCGAAGCACGCTGCCGAGATTGTTGACACGAGTTGCCACCACCGGATCATCGGGTCCGAGAATTCGCTCGCCGATGGTAATGGCTCGTTCGAAAAGGGCTTTGGTTTCTTTATACTGGGCGCGACCTCTCAAATACAAAGCCGATTGGTTGAGAAGTCGACCCGTAGCGTCTGGCTCCACCTTCAGAGTCTCCGCTTGAGTTGTAACTGCTAATGTGTGGGATAAGAGGCGAGCACAGAGCGGCCAACACTTCGGATCCGTCAGGATATTATCTCCTGGAAAAGCCTCGTTGACGACTTTCACTGCTGCCCCGGCCCAGATTTCTCGCTCTTCATTGCTTAGGTTGTCGCGGATGACGGCTTGGACGAGGCGATGGAGAGTAAGAGAGTCGCCCTTGCGATCCACAAGGGAATAGTCCAGCAGCGTACCGATCACTTGGTCGTCGAGTTTTTCAGAATCCTGAACGGAGGCAGCTAAGGTGGGAGGCAAGTGTTCGGCTCTGGCGATGAGAATCTCCAAAGGAATATCGTCCGGTGCGAAAAAGGCACAGAGGTTCATCAAGTCAATGCTTTCCGGGCACAGCTCACGAACCTTATCCAAAGAAACTTGCCATGTTGTTAAAACTGTTCCTTCATAGCCTTCGGGTTTGGCGCGTTTACGGCCAAAAAGTTGAGTCTGCTTGTCGTGATACCTCTGTAAGTACTTGGAAAGGGTAATTTGGTCGCGCTCGATGTAAGCTGCGGCTTGTTCGAGGGCCAAAGGTAGACAACCGAGTTCTTTCGCAAGTGCAAGTGCGGAGGCTTCGTCTTGCTCTTTTGTTCGCTGAAGGAGAAACTTGACGGCTTGCGGTTCGGGCCAGACTTCCACGTCCACAGATTGAGCTACTCCGCCCCACGCGGAATAGCGAGATGTGATCAGGACGTGGCCCGCATTGCCCGATGGCAGGTAGGGCTTGACCTGATCGGGCTTCTCGACGTTGTCGAAAATCAAGAGCCATTTGTCGTGGGTGCGGAGCCAATTCAGAACGGCGGAGATGGTGATGTTCTGGTCGGACGCTCCGGCTTCTCTTAGATCCAGCGGAGTCGCGAGCGCGGCTAAGTCAGCGGCAAGAGAGGCTGTGGTTTCGGATTTGACCCACCAGACAAGATCATACTCGCTCTGGTGGCGGTAGGCGTATTCGACAGCGATTTGGGTTTTGCCGACGCCGCCGAGACCGCGGATGGCCTGAGTTAAGGCGGCGGGTCTGTTGGACCGCAGAGCGTCATGGATCGCAGAAAGTTGATCTTCGCGGCCCGTGAAGTTGAGATTGGGGGGATGGGGGATGTGGAAGATGTTAACGGGCTTGGAAGGTGTCGGGCCGGGGGTAGGAGGCGAGGGGTAGTGGTGATGGACACCACCAATCGTGATTGCGCCCGATCCGCTTACCTGACCTGTTTGAATCGCTTGCTCAACTTGTGAGTGTTCGATTTCCTGTTCCTGCTCAACGGTTGTTGAGGGAGGTTGCTCAGCCAGAGGATCGGTCCTCACCGGCTCGCCGCCTTTGAGACGATTGTATCCCCTGATAATCTTTTGCCACCATTCGCCGCCAAAGAAGTAGAGAACGGTCAAAAGGATTAGGCCGGCAACAGCCATGATAACGTTGGCAATAAGTTCTGCTGAAATGTTATCGAGCATAGTTGTTCAAATAGAGTTGGATTAAGGAGCGGGCCGACGGCCCGCCGCACGAAGTCGCGGCCGCAAGAAAAACATGAGATCCTTCCGCCGGAGACGGCGTCAGGATGACAAATCAAAAGTGGAGATGACGGTCGGAGACCGCCATTAGTATTTGTGGAACCCGCCACGACGACGATGGGCGTTTCTGCGGCCGCAAGAAAAACATGAGATCCTTCCGCCGAAGACAGCGTCAGGATGACAAATCAGGAGGGGGTCGTTTGACCGACCTACGAAGATCATGGAAGGCAGGTGGGTCCAGTTGTCGCTACGCAAACAGTCACCGGCGCGCATGGCCCACTGCGGCGAGGATCATACACATGGGTCGGCTGCCTCCCCGCCAATGCGCGGGGTGCTCCTAATCCGCAGCCGACACCGCAAGCCAACGAAGAGCCCGAACGGCGATCCGCTGACGATTCAGAATGACAAGGCTTACTTCACACGATTGCAGGATTAGCCGAAGATCCAATTGCAGAGCACGATTGCCGCGGCGAAGCCGGCGACGTTGCCGGCCAGACATGCGGGCAGGGCATGGCGCGTGTTGCGAATGGCGACGGAGCCGAAATAGACGGCGATAATGTAAAACGTGGTCTCGTTGGAACCGTTCAAGACCGACAGCAGATTGCCGAGATAGGAATCCGGCCCATAGTTTTTCAAGCCGTCGGCGAGCACGCCCTGCGCGCCGGAGCCGGAGAGCGGCATGATGACCATCATCGGCAGCGCCTCCGCCGGAACGCCAAGTGGTTTCAGAATTGGCGTCAGTGCGGCGATCACGGCGTCCATCGCGCCCGAGGCGCGAAACATGCCGATGGCGACGAGTATGGCAACGAGATACGGAATGATGCGCACGGCGACATTGAATCCCTCCTTGGCGCCGCCGACAAAGACTTCATACACGCGAACGCGGCGAATGGCGGCGATGAGCACAATCGAGAGAATGATCAGCGGGATGGCCCACGACGAAGTCTGAGTCATGAGTTGTGCAAGAGAGTCAGGCATTCGTCGCTCTCCTGCGGTTGTTGTAGCGCCGTTCGAGCAGTTTGGCAACGATCACGCCCGTGACCGTGCTGATCGTGGTGGCGATAATCGAGGGAACGATAATCGAGGACGGATTTGCGGAACCGGCCGCCGAGCGCAAGCCGATGATCGTGGCGGGAATGATCGTGACCGATGTGGCGTTAATGACGATGAAGGTGACCATCGCATTCGTGGCGATCTCTTTGTCCGGGTTCAGTTCCTGCAGATCCTGCATGGCCTTCAAGCCGAGCGGCGTGGCGGCATTGCCCAGGCCGAGCATGTTCGCGGCGATGTTGGCGGTCATCGTGCCGAGCGCCGGGTGATCCTTCGGCACATCGGGAAATAATCTGGCGAGCACTGGGCGAACGATGCGGGCCAATAGCTGCACTAGACCCGCCTCTTCGGCCAATTTCATCAAACCAAGCCAGAGGGCCATGATTCCGATCAGACCGATGGACAGCTGCACGGCTGTCTTCGCAGCGTCAAAGGCGGCTGTTCCGAGGTCGCCGATCTTGCCGTTGAAGGCGGCGGTGACGACGGCCAGTGCGATCAGCCCTAACCAAATCCAGTTTATCATTCGGACCTCATAGTGATTCCGGGTGGGTCTTGTCTTCCGCACGCGCTCAGTTACCGCGGGGCACGACCCACCTCGGCGGAAATGAGTGAAACGGCGGGTAAGATACGGCAGCGAAACGAGATTCACAAGACAGAACAGATGACATGGAATTGTCGCAAGCATCCTGCCCGTCGCACATGATTCAAGGTTATCAGAATTTGGATGTTACGCTGATCCAGCGGAGAAAGGCGCAGTTTCAGGAGAGTCAACTACTTAAAAAGGATAATTTTAGGTCGGGTATTCTGGATTGACTTTCAGGTTGGGAATCCGTATATTAATAATGATATTCTGACAGGGCGTGTCTAATTCTAATCTACTGCTGGATATAGATTTGCAAGAGCTGACGGTGCTCGGAGCGACGCACAATCCGGAGATGGCCGATGCTTCATCGTTCGGCGAACGCGGGAAACGAATTCGCGAAGTGAAGATCGGGTCGGTGACAATTGGCGGCGATTATCCCGTCGCGATTCAGTCCATGACGCTCACGGATACGCGCGACGTGAATGCAACGCTCGAGCAGATTCACCGGCTGGAAGAAGCGGGCTGCGAGATCATTCGCGTGGCCGTACCCGACGACGAGGCCGCGGCGGCGCTGCCGGCCATCAAGCGCGGGATGAGCGTGCCGCTGGTGGCCGATATTCACTTTCACTACAAGCTCGCGCTCAAGGCGATTGACGCCGGTGTGGATAAGATTCGCATCAATCCCGGCAACCTCGGCGGCGAGGGGCGCGCCAAAGTTGTGACGCGGGCGGCAAGGGAAGCGGGGATTCCGATGCGCGTGGGTGTGAACTCCGGCTCGCTGGAAGCAGATTTGATTGACAAGTACGGCGGACCGACGCCGCAAGGTATGGTGGAATCCGCGCTGCGGCATATTCGGTTTTTGGAAGACGAAGGATTTGAGAATATCGTGCTCTCGCTGAAGGCGTCGAACGTGCCGCGCATGATCGAAGCCTACACGCTGATGCGCGAGCAGTGCGATTACCCGCTGCACTTAGGTGTGACGGAAGCGGGGCCGCCGTCAACCGGAATCATCAAGTCGGCGATGGGGATTGGTTATCTGCTCGCGAACGGGATTGGGGAGACCATTCGCGTCTCGCTAACGGCTGACCCGGTGGAAGAGGTGCACGTGGGCTGGGAGATCTTGAAGTCGCTTGGGCTGAGAACTCGCGGGCCGAATCTGGTAGCCTGTCCCTCCTGCGGCCGCTGCGAAATAGATTTGATTGACCTGACGATGCGCGTGGAGAAGGCGATTGCAGGACTCAAAAAGCCGCTGCATATTGCGGTGATGGGCTGCGTAGTGAACGGCCCCGGCGAAGCGCGCGAAGCCGACCTGGCCGTGGTGGGCGGCAAGAACAAGGGGATGCTGATGAAGAGCGGCAAAATTATTGCCACCCTGGCCGAAGAGGATCTCATTCCCGCCCTGCTCGAAGAATGCGAGAAGTTTGACGTGAGTGAAAGGCCGCACGGCGCGCCGACATTTACGGCGAGTTCGTAACTATGCTGCGCAAAATCAACCTCGCCGATAAATTTGCGCAGATCCCGGAGATCGAGAAACCGCACATTGTGGCGGAGGTGAATGATTTTCAGGTGAAGCTGTCGAAGCTGAAAGGGTCGTTTGTCTGGCACCATCACGAACACGAAGATGAACTGTTTCTGATCGTGAAGGGGCAGCTGCGGATGAAGTTTCGCGACGGCGAGGTGATGGTGAATGAAGGCGAGATGATCGTGGTGCCGCACGGCGTCGAACATTGCCCGGAAGCGGATGAAGAGACGCACGTCGTACTGTTCGAGCGGAATACCACGCTCAACACCGGAAACGTGCGCAATGCGAAAACAGTAGAAACTCTACAACGGTTGTAACACTTCGGGCGGGTTTTCCGAGAGGTTCTGGACGCCCGCGCAACCCCCTACCCCCCAAATCAGAGATTTGGGGGAATGAAGATCGTGCGGTGTCCAGAATGACAATCTGTTAGTGAAACCGGCCTCGACAAAGGACCCATGAAACCACGCAAATTTGAGAAGGACGACCGCCCGTTCAAGAAGTTTCGCCGCGACGCGGATCCCGCCGCCGCAGCGGGGGACACTCGCGACAAGCCTTACAAGCCGGCGTTTCGCGGCGGCGCGCGCCCGGACCGGCATGAATTCGGCGAAGAGCTGCTGTACGCCGCGTCAGGCAAAGTGGCGGAAGTTGTCGGGACGATGCCCCTCGACCGGCATGAAGTGCTGCGGCGGATGTGGCGCTATTATATGCAGGAAGGATTGGTGAAGCCGCTGCCCGGCGGACCGCGCATTCCGCGCGATCGCGACGAACGCCCGGAGCGAGGGCCGCGCGAGTCTTCACCGGACCGCCCACGCACGTTCGATCGCGGGCCGTCACGGGGGCCATCACGGGGGCCGCGCGAATTTACGCCGCGTTCCTCAGAAGGTGCGCGCCGTTTCTCCCGCGAAGGAGAGAGCGCACCGCGACGATTCGAACCACGCACGGAAGAAGGCCCTCGCCGTTTCTCGCGCGAAGGAGAAGACCGGCCCAAGCGTTTTGAACGTCGCCCCGAGGGTGGTTCTCGCCCCTTCACACGTTCCGGAGAAGGCCGACCCCGCACGTCGTCCGACGGCCCACGTCCCTTTACGCGCTCCGGACCGGGCAGACCGCGCACATCATCCGACGGCCCGCGTCCCTTTACGCGCTCCGGACCCAGCCGGCCACGCACGTCCTCCCCTCGCACGCCAACGGGAAAACACCCCACCGCACGTAAGAGCGCGATGATTGATAAAGCGCCGCGGCGCAAATTCAAAGAGACCCGAGAACCACGTGAAGGATAATGAATGACGACGACGGTGAATCTAAGCAAGGTGGACAGCGTCGGAATCCCAACAGTTGAAGACCAACGACATTATGAGCAACTGAATACCTTGATTGAATCGCTGCGCCCGATCCTCCAAACGGAGGGCGGCGACGCGACAGTGGTGTCTGTGGTAGACGGCGTGGCGCGGGTTGCGTTCGGCGGCGGCTGCGAAGGCTGCGGCGGCGCACTCTCCAGCATGGAGGGCGGACTGCGGCTGATGATTCAGGAGAAGATCGCGGGATTAAGGGAAGTTGTCTTTGAGTAAGCCCCCTCCTACCCCCCCCGTAAACGGAGGGGGACTCTCGCGCGCGATTGACAAAACTTGGCTGTTCTTTTCGTCGGTCAAGCTGCTGATTGGTTTGCTTGTCGCGTTAGGCGCCGCCATGGCCTACGGCACGTACGTCGAGACGTTGCTCTCGAACGGCGCCGCGCGGATCATCGTCTATCGCACATGGTGGTTCGATGTGCTGATCGGTTTGACGGCGTTGAACCTGATCGGCTGCACGCTGCGGCGCGCGCCCTACAAGCCGCATCAGGCCGGGTGGATCACCACGCATATCGCGCTGCTGATCCTCATGGCCGGCTCCGTGGTTACCCACCGTTTCGGCATGCAGGGGCAGATGGCGGTTCCCGAAGGCGAAGCCAGCAACGTATTCTATCTCGAAACGCTGGACAGAGAAAAGCTCGAAATGGTGAACGGCGAACCTCGCCAGCTGCCATTCATGGTCTATTGCAAATCGTTCGAGCAGATTCTCTATCCCGGCATCTCCACCACGCGGATGTTTCGCTCAAAGGTGCTGGCGTGGGAGCCGGGCAAGCGGGATACCGTCGCGCACGACGTGGTGCTCAATCACCCGCTGGTGATGGATGGCTTCAAAGTCAGCCAGTCTTCGTGGATTGAGATGGACGACGGGCGGCAGGCGACGATTTTAGGCGTAGCGTATGATCCCGGAATCCCGTTCATGTACGCGGGCAGCATTCTGCTCGTCGTCGGCATGATCGGCATTTTCTTTGTTAAGCCCTATTTGAAAACGAAATTCCCGCCGAAAGCCGTGCAGCGCGCAGTCGTGCTGGCCGAGAATACGGAAATGACGGCGGAATTGGATCCCAAAGCTCCCGAGTTGATTCCGGCAAAGGCTGACTTTTGATGAAGAAAGCTGTGTTCGTGATTTTAGCCGCGGTGGTGCTCGTCGTCATCGTCAGCTTGAGCACTTCCGGTTCCAGCCAATCGTCCGCCGCGAATCTTTCCGGCTATGATTGGCATACGGCCGGGAAGATTGCCGTGCAGTCCGGCGGGCGCGTAAAGCCGATGGATACGTTTGCGCGGGAATTGGTCGCGCAGATCTACGGCAAGTCTTCTTTCGAGGGCGAGCCGCCGGTGCAGACCTATTTTCGCTGGATGGCGGACGGGGAACATTGGGCGCATGAGCCGCTGATCTACCTGCCGAAGAGCGAGTTGCGGACGCGCATGGGCCTGGAAAGCCATAAGGGCAGCCGCTTCTCACTCGACGAGCTGCAGAACAACCGCAGCTTGATGGCCATCGGCACCGAAGGACAACGCAAAGATGCCGCCGGGGAAAAACTTTCCTTCACCGAAGGCAAGGCCAGCGACCTGTTCAACCGCATGCACATTTTGAATGCGGTGTTCACGCACGAGACGCCGTTCTATGTGCCGTCCGATCCGCGCGATCCGATGGCGACGTGGCTTTCGATGCCGAATGCGATGAACGCGCTGGACAGCACGGCTCTGGCGCAAATGGAAAACGACGCGCCGGTGTCGGATACGCTGCAGGTACTCGCGCTGAGTTTCACCGGAATGTATCACTCGATCGCCGATGGCCGCGCGGACGTCTTTAACACGGCTGCCAAGGTTTTCGTGGATGCGCAGCGTGCCATGCTCAAGTATCAGCCGGAAACGCTGTCGGGGCTGAACTGGGAGGTCCGGTACAATCGCTTGCAGCCGTTCTTCTGGGCGAAGATTCTGCTTGGTGCGGCGTTTCTGTTTTATGCACTGAGCTGGCGCAAGGGTTGGGAGAAGCTGCGCGCATATGGCTTCACCGGCCTGCTCTTCGGCTTACTGAGTTATACGAGCGGGATGGCGATGCGCGCGTACATTTCAGGCCGCGCGCCGTGGTCCAACATGTATGAGTCGCTGCTGGCCATCGGCTGGGCGATGCTCCTGATTTCGGTGATCTGGATGCTCATCCGCCACGAGAAGGCAATTGGCATGGTGGCGTCCATCCTTGGCGTGTGCATTCTCAGTATTGCGCAGTTCGCCAGTCTGGAGCGCGGCATCAATCCGCTCGTTCCCGCGCTGCAAAGCTATTGGCTCAACTACCATGTGATTATCGTGCTTTCGAGCTATGCATGTTTTGCGATTGCGATGGGCATCGGGCACGCGGTGCTGGTCACGGCAGTGCGCACCAAAGGCGAGATGACACCGACGCTGCTCAGCCTCACGAAGACGAATTTGAAGGTCGTGCAGGTGGGAAGCCTGCTCCTGATCGCCGGCATTCTGCTCGGCGCGGTGTGGGCCAACGTGAGCTGGGGCCGCTTCTGGGGCTGGGATCCGAAAGAGACGTGGGCGCTGATCTGCTGGTTCGTTTATATCGTGTTGCTACACGGCCGCAGCGCGGGTTGGCTGGGATGGCGCGGATTGGCCGCGTATTCCGTCGGCGCGTTCCCGATCGTGATCATGACGTATTACGGCGTGAACTACTATCTCTCCGGCTTGCACAGCTACGGTGCGGGTTCGTCGCCGGGAATTCCGTGGCAAGTTTTTGCTTATGTCGGCCTCGAAGCAGTCTTTCTGTTCTGGGCATTGAGCAAGCTGCGCGGCACCGTGCCAACACGACCGAAGAAGCCGCGCCCTGCACGCGAGACCAAAATGCAGACCTCGGAGGTATCTTAAGTTGACGAAGCCGCGCGCGGCGGACGAATTTCTCTCGGTGCTGGAACGGGTCAACTACCCGGAAGACCTGCGCTCGCTGAGCATCGAAGAACTCGAGCATTTGTGCAAGGAATTGCGCACCGAGTTGTGGGACACGATTACGGTGGTCGGCGGACATCTGGCGGCGTCGCTCGGCGTGGTCGAGTTGACGGTCGCCCTGCATTACGTGTACAACACGCCGATGGACAAACTCGTTTGGGACGTCGGGCACCAAGGCTACATTCATAAGATTCTGACCGGCCGGCGCGGGCTGCTCTCGACGATTCGGCAATACAAAGGCCTGTCCGGTTTTCTGAAGCGCAGCGAGAGTGAGTACGATACGTTTGGCGCGGGGCACGCCTCCACGTCGCTGAGCGCGGCCTACGGCATGGCAGTCGCGCGCGACATGCAGGGGGAGAATCATAACGTCGTTGCGATTATCGGCGACGGCGGCATGACCGGCGGTCTGGCATTCGAAGCGTTGAACAATGCCGGAGTGTCCGGACGGAACTTCACCGTTGTGCTGAACGACAATCGCATGTCCATCTCGCCGAACGTCGGCGCGGTGCCGCGTTTTCTGCTGAAGATGGAATCCAATCCGCGCCTTGGCAAGATCAAGGACGAGGTGTGGAAGTTGCTCGGCGAGTCGCCGATTGCGCCAAAGAAGCTACAGACGCTCGCCAGCCGCATGGAAGCATCACTGAAGAGCCTGGTCTCGCCGGGAATGCTGTTCGAGGATTTCGGCTTTCAGTACTTCGGCCCGTTCGACGGACACAATCTGCCCCAACTGATTGAGATTTTCCAAAACGTCAAGGCCGCGCATCCGCATCCCGTGCTGATTCACGTGCTCACGCAAAAGGGCAAAGGGTACGAGTGCGCCGAACTCGATCCGATCACGTATCACGGCGTGAAGGCTGCGCTGCCCGCGCCCAAGGTCGAGAAGATCGAACCGAAGAACAATGAGCCGCCCGCGCAGCCGACCATGGCGTACATGGACATTTTCGGCGAAGCGATGATCCAGGAGACGACGCGCGACAAGCGCGTGGTCGCGATCACCGCCGCGATGAAAGAGGGGACCGGCCTGGTCAACTACAGCACGACGCATCCAGACCATTTTTTCGACGTCGGGATCGCCGAAGGTCATGCGGTGACGTTTGCCGCGGGCATGGCGTCCGCCGGCATGCGTCCGGTGGCCGCGATCTATTCCACGTTTTTGCAGCGCGCATTCGACCATATCGTCCATGACTGCGCAATTCAGCATCTCCCGCTGCTGTTCTGTCTGGACCGCGGCGGCCTCGTCGGTGAAGACGGCGCGACGCATCACGGCGTCTTGGATCTGTCTTACTTGGCTTCGATTCAGGAGATGGTGGTAGCCGCGCCGCGCTCGGGGCAGGAGTTGCGCGATTTGATCCGCACCGGCCTGCTGCATGAAGGCAGTCCGTTTGCGATTCGTTATCCGCGCGACAAAGCGCCAGATGTGATTGACTGGACTGTCGAGCCGACCCCGATTCCGATCGGCAGTTGGGACGTGCTTCGCGAAGGGCGCAAAGTGCTTGTCTTAGCCGTGGGCACGATGGTGGAAGCGGCACGCCGCGCGATGGTCAAGGACGAGTTGAACGTCACGCTCGTCAATTGCCGCTTCGTAAAGCCGATGGATGTCGCGCTGCTCGATCGTCTCGTGCAATTGCACGACGCAGTATTGACAATCGAAGAAGGCACCGGGTACGGCGGGTTTGGCTCGCAGGTTGCGATGCATCTGGTGGAGCAGGGTCACAAGCACGCGTTTGCGGCCATGTATCTGCCGGATGATTTTGTGGAGCACGGCTCGCGCGAAGAGCTGCTGGAGCTCTGTGGGTTGTCGGACGCACACATCGCAGGGGCGATTCGCGGAATGCTGAGGCCGGATCGCGCGGCGACGCTGCGCAAGGAGAATACCGAGGTATCATGAAGGTTCTGATAGATCCGCGCGCAGGATTTTGCGGCGGCGTGCGGCGAGTGGTGAAGATGGCGGAAAAGGAATTGCAAACCACAGGCGAGCCGCTACTCAGCCTGGGTGACGTGATTCACAACGAAGTCGAGATCGCGCGCCTGCATGAATTGGGGCTGTCGGCGACGAGCCATGACGTGCTGAGCGATGCGCCGGGCCGCCCGCAGAAGGTGCTGATCCGCGCACACGGAGAGCCGCCGGAGACTTACGAGAAGGCCCAGCAGCTTGGCGTGGAAATTATTGACGGCACCTGCCCGGTCGTGACGCGTTCGCAGAATATCGCGCGCACGCACTATTTGAACGGCGATCAGGTCGTGATTATCGGCAAGCCATATCACCCGGAGACCATCGGCATTCTCGGGCATTGCGAAAATCAGGCCTTTGTCGCCTATGAGCGCGGCGATCTTGAGAAGCTCGATCCGCAGCGCCGGACCTTTATCCTTTGCCAAACCACCGTTTCCGCTGAATGGTTTCAGGAACGCGTGGAATGGATCAAAGAGCGATGCCGGGACGTTGAGGTGCAAGTCGAGAATACGCTCTGCCGCTTCGTCGTCGGCCGTGACCGCGATTTGGAGACGTTTGCCAAAGAGGTGAACGTTATCATTATGGTCGGCGGCACGAAGAGTTCCAACACGAAGGTGCTTTTCGGTGTTTGCAAGGAAGTCAATGAGCGGTCGTACAGCGTAGTAACGGAACACGAAATTGATTTCTCCTGGTTTCAACCGGGCGACATTGTGGGCATAACCGGCTCGGCTTCCACGCCGCATTGGCTTCTGGAGCGAGTCCGGAACTATGTTGCCGAGTACGCACGCGCAGAAATTGTCGAAAATGTTTGACATTTTCAGAAAGTTGAGAGGGACATGGCGGCTCGATACGGATGTTTCAAGCTTAGCCCTTGGATGGTTTTTGTCGGTCTAATGGGATTGAGCGTCGAAGCGGCGCCGCTTCGACAGACAAGGCCGGATCATGACTTCCTAGTGACAGAGCGCGGCGTGCAATTGCAGCAGCGCGGCGGAGTACCGCTCTCAGGAGCGGTGCTGTATGCACCGGTCCCGATGGAGCACGGCTTTTCTCTGCCGCTGGACGATGCGGGTCCGAACGTGCGCTGCAATCAGGACGCGCTGGGTGCGCGTCAAAACGAAATCGCGGCTTCCGCAAACCCGTTGAATACAGACATTGTGCTGACGGGATCCAATGACTATCGCAACGGCGATGCGTCCGGCGGGTTTTACCGTTCCACAGACGGCGCCACGAGTTTCAGCGATGCGCTGGTGACTCGCGGTCCGGCCGGAGTGTTTGATGCCGCGGGCGACCCGGTGGCGGCGGTCGATAACACAGGCCGCATGTATGCAACGTACATCGCGTTTGACCGCAGCACGCCCGATAACGGCCTCTACGTTCAGACCTCCCTCGATAACGGAACGACCTGGTCCGGACCCGCCGTGGTGGCGGCACACACCGGCGGCGGGGCAGCGGACTTTGAGGACAAGCCCTACGCCTGCTGCGACTACAGTTTTGGCTCGCCGTATCTGGGCAATTTCTACGTCACGTGGACGCGATTCTTTGACGTCGGCGGCGCGCAAATTCACTTTTCCAAGTCTGAGAACGGTGGAGCATCTTTCACCGCTCCGCTGGCAATTTCCGGCTCGATGAATGCGCAGTTTTCATGTCCGACCGTCGGACCGAACGGCGAGATCTACGTTGTGTGGTACACGTACGGCTCGGTGACGATTCGCTTTGACTATTCGCTGGACGGCGGTTCAACGTGGCATCTTGATCGGGCGATTGCACCGTTCAACGACAATTTTCCTCAGAATCCCTGCGGCACGTGGCGAATCGTCTCATACCCAGTCGTCGGGTGTGACGTATCAGTTGGCCCACGACGAGGATGGATTTACGTCAGCTGGGTGGACAACTCCGGTGGTGAACCGGATGTGCTGTTCACGCGTTCGGAGGACGGCGGTACCACGTGGACCGCGCCGGTTCACGTGGAAGATGATGCGACAGATCACTGGCAATGGTTCCACTGGATGACGGTGAATCCGGGAACGGGTGACATCGGCATCTCGTGGCTGGATCGCCGTGAAGATCCGGCAGGGTGTTTGTATCGCACGTATGCCACAGTATCTACTGATGGCGGCAACACGTGGTCGTCGAACTTTCCTGTCTCTGATGTCGCCTCTGATCCCACGGCGCCCACTTTTATCGGAGACTATAACGCAAATACGTTCAAGAGCGACGGATTCTACGCCGGTTGGGTGGACTTGCGAAACGATAACGGAGATGCGTACGCGGCGTGGTACCGTTTGGCTCTTCCCGCGCCTGAAGCGCTGACACTGTATCCGGCTGGGGATGACGTTGTCCTCCGCTGGCATTCTGCCTCCGCACCGTTCTACAACATCTACAGTGCGGCCTCCCCTGATGGTCCGTTTGACACGCTTGAAGGAACAACGACAGACACGGTGTTCGTGGATGTGAACCCGGGCGTGCTCGCCAAATTTTACACCGTAAGGGCAGCGACAGAGTGAGCGTTGATTCAGATTGCCTGAGTTTGCCGGTCTTGCCGGAGAATGCGCTCGTGAAGAGGTCTCCGTCGAAACCGGATTGGCTGAAGATCCGGCTCGGGCAGACAAAGGCCTTTCACGGCACGCGAAACATCGTGCACGGGCAGCAACTGCACACGGTATGCGAAGAGGCCGCCTGCCCGAATATGGCCGAATGCTGGACTCGCGGCACGGCCACGATCATGATCATGGGTGACACGTGCACGCGCTCGTGCGGGTTCTGCAATGTGAAGACCGGACGACCGCAGCCGCTCGATTCTGAGGAGCCGCAGCGTGTCGCGGAAGCGATTCGCGAGATGAAGCTGCGCTACACGGTGATTACGTCCGTGGATCGCGATGAGTTGCCGGATGCCGGCGCCCATCATTTCGCCGAGACGATTCGCGCGGTGCATGTGCTGAATCCGCAATGCAAAGTCGAAGTACTCGTGCCGGACTTCAAAGGCCTGGACGCGAGCATTGAGACCGTATGCGATGCGAAGCCGGAGGTGTTTGCGCATAACATGGAAACCGTGGCCCGCCTGCATCTCCGCGTGCGGCCGCAGGCGAAGTACTGGCGCAGCCTGCAGGTATTGGGCAAGGCCAAACGGCACGGCATGATCGTGAAGTCGGGCATCATGGTGGGCCTGGGCGAAACCAAACAGGAAGTGGTTCAGCTCATGCGCGATCTGGTGGACGCGGGCTGCAATCTGATGACCATCGGTCAATACATGCAGCCTTCATCGCGGCACCTGCCCGTGGAAGAGTACATCCATCCGGATGTGTTTGCCGAGTACAAGCAAGTCGGAACATCACTCGGTCTCAAACACGTGGAATCGGGGCCGCTCGTGCGCAGCTCGTACCATGCGGAGACTCAGGAAGCGATGATGCAGTCGAAAATTATCTAGCGTAGCAACCATAGAGAGGAACAGGCGGCAATGATCACACTGACTCCGGGAGCACTGGCAAAAGTCAAAGAAATTATGACCAAGGAAGAGAAGGCGGATTGGAAGCTCCGCATGGGAGTGAGCGGCGGCGGCTGCAGCGGTTTTCGCTACGTCCTGGGCTTCGATAAACAGGTCTCGACCGAGGATCAAGAGTTCGAGCAAGGAGGGCTCACGCTCGTGTGCGACACACGCAGCTATCTCTACCTGAACGGAACGGAAATTGATTACGAAGACGGTTTGAGTGGCGCGGGCTTTGTCTTCAAGAATCCCAACGCGCGCAAGAGCTGCGGCTGCGGCCAAAGCTTTTCGAGCTAAGCGGCGCGTGATTCTTCCTCCCCACCCAGCAAATCTCGCGGATCTCCCGTAAAGAGGTCCGCTTTTTTTCCACTCCCAAGTATGACCGCAAAATCACGCGCCGACATCGCCGTCACCGACGAGAACCTCTGGTTCCTCGAGCGCTATCTGAACGTGTTCGACTTTTTCGATTTGTTTCCCATGGATGCCATGGGCGATGAAGCGACGCGCGGCGTTCCCATTGTCTTGCAGACAGATCTGGGCTTCGACATTGTGTCCGACATTGACCGCGGGAAGATGCAGCTTCGCAACCGCTCCAAGTTTTTTGGGTGGGCACGCTGGGTGCGGGAGCACGGATTAAACCCCGGTGACACCATTGTCATCGAACGGACAGGCGATCGCACTTACGTGCTGAGACTGGAACCAAAACAAGACGTTTAGGATTAAAGTCAGGGAAGCAGCGTTTTGACGCGCATTTTCTCCGAAGGAACAGACATGAGTTTGATGAAATTCCCGCTGGATGATCTGATCGGGACTGAGATCGTCCGCGAAACCGAATTCCGGGACAAGTTGAACCGGCTGGATTGGGAGCCGTACCGTGATCAGGCGGTCTTGGTCCCGTGGATACACGGCGTCGAACTGCCGATTTGGGTCTATCTGATGACCGTCGCTCGCTTGTCGTCTGTCGCAGCAGTGTTGTCATTTGGCGAAGTGTGCGCGCCGACTGTCCTCCTGCAACGCACACACATCGCCTCTCCGCCGCCACAAATCGGCTCGGTGTAGCTTGACAATAAAGGGTTTACAGCGTATATTAACCTGTTACAGCATTTGTTGTCGCATGGTAGAGCGAAGCGCGGTTTCTTAGGCTGATTATTTTCAAAGGGATGGAGTATCTGTGACCCCCGGTGGCGGCGGATTCTGGGAATTAGTTTCGATAGCGTCTCCTTTCGCCAAGGCCGTCTTGTTCGTTTTGGCGGTGATGTCGCTGGTGTCGTGGACGATTATCGTCGAGAAGATCATTCTCATGATGCGCGTGCGACGCGCCAATGCCGGCTTTGAAGCGTATCGCTGGCGCCAGTTCGAGCCACGTTCTCTTTATAGCGAGGCCCGGCGTTTCGATGCGGCGTTTGCGGCGAAAGCGTATCTCTCCATCTATCGCGAGCTATTCGATCGCGGCACGGCGGAAGGAATAGACGGCGAAATCGTGAGCCGCGAATTCGGCCGCGTGGCGGCGAAAGAGCTGAGCCGCGCCGAGCGTTTTCTACCCTTCCTTGCCACGTGCAGCTCCGCCGGTCCGTTTTTGGGACTGTTGGGAACGGTTTGGGGAATCATCAGCGCGTTTCAGCGCATCGGCATCTGGGGCAGCGCGAATATCGCGGTGGTCGCACCCGGCATTGCCGAAGCATTGGTGGCCACGGCCGTCGGCTTGTTCGTAGCGATCCCGGCCTTGGTCGCGTACAACTTCATTTCGAATTGGCTGCGCAAGGAAGGCGAGCGCACGGAAATTTTCGGCGATGATCTGGCGTTTGCGGTGGATCGCTATTTGACGAATCGCGCGCCGCAGAATTCGCGAGTGGCACCATGAGCACGCGCCGCGTCAAGCACAAGATTCCCTATCGGCCGATCCCCGACATCAACGTGACGTCGCTGGTGGACGTGACGCTGGTGCTCTTGATCGTCTTCATGGTCGCCGCGCCGATTTTGAAAAGTTCTCTGGACATTGCCGTCCCGCAGGCCGCGACGGCGAAACCGACGCAGGATGAAGGAATCACGGTCTATGTTCAGAAGAACGGCAAGATTCTGATTGACGATACTCCGGTGGCGGAGGAAGGCTTCGACGCCGCCTTCAGCCAGATCTACTCCGGCGCGGGAGGACAGCCGGTGTTTCTGAAAGCGGATGCGGACGTGCCTTATCGCAAGGTTTTGACAATAATTGATGCCTTGCGGCTCGAAGGCGTCGCTGAACTCGGCTTGGTCGCCGAGCCGTCACAGTCGCTTCACGGACGGCGCAGATAAATTATGCATCGCGGGCCGTTTCTCATTTCCTTCGGCCTGCACATTTTGCTCGGACTGGCGATGATCTGGGCGAGCGGAGTGTCAGAGACCGACAAACAGCAGTTGCCGCAGGCGACCGTGGTCAAGCTGATCCGCCCGGCCTCGATCAACGTGCCGCCGCCGTCGAAGCCGACGCAGGAGTTCAAACTCCCGGAGCCGAAGCAGCCCAAAGAGTCGAACGAGAAGGACGTTGTCGTTCCGGAGGATAAGAAGCCGCTCGAAATCCCTACTCCTAAGAAGGACAAGGAACCGAGTGAGCCAACGGCAAAAACACCGGCCGGCAAAGGCAGCAATGCCAACGTGCCGAAAGAGTTGGTCGGCGAAGGCGTTACGCTCAAGCTCAACAGCGGCGGCTTTGAATACGATTTCTATCTCAGCATCGTTCAAGCCAAGATCCAGCAGAACTTCCGGCCTCCGCCCGGTAGGAAAAGTGCGATGGCGGTCGTCTCGTTTGTCATTTTGAAGACGGGCGAGATTTCCAACATCCAATTACTGCAGACCTCGAATAGTCTGCTCGTGGATCAGGCCGCGCAGCGCGCGGTGCGCGCGGCCGGACGTTTCCCGCCGCTGCCCGCGCAATACGGCAGCGACCAGTTAGCCATCAACATTGAATTTGTCGCCAATCCCGGCCCAAGATAACCCTTTCGATCTGGGTGAAAATGCTCTTTGAACACGTCGTGCGTGCCGGAAAGCGATTTACTGCTGTCGTCGCGCTCTGCTTTGTCATCCTCGGGCTGATAGCGACTTATCGCGCGCGCGCGCAACAAGTGACGCTGCGCGTGGAGACGACTGCCGTCGGTCGCATGAATATCGTGGTCATGCCGTTTACCGCGAGCCAGGACAGCGCCTTTGCGGGCGAGCTGCCGAGCAACTTGCGCAGCATGGTGAAAGGTGACCTTTCCTATTGCGGCTACTTCAATGTGCTCGAACCGAGCGATGTTCCGCTCGACACGATCACGCGAGTCCGGCCCTTTGGCGGCCGGATGGATACGCTCACCACGCTCTCCGGAGCAACCCCGCCGCGAGTCACCGGGATGGTCACCGCCGGATGGAGCGGCGCCAGCGCCAACATCGCGATCTATCAGCCGCCGCTCACGGATCCGATTCATCAGAAGAACTTTCAATTCAGCGCAGACGACGCCCGCACCGCCGCGCATACGATTGCCGCGTGGGTGACACAGATGCTGACCGGTGAACAGGGCGCATTTCTTTCCAAGATTGCGTTCGTGGTAAAGTCGGGTACGAGCAAGAATATTTGGGTCATGGATTGGGACGGCGCGAATCCGCACGCGATCACACGCGACCAGTCCACGAACATGTCGCCCAGTTGGGCGACAGACGGCAGCACGATCTATTTTACGTCATTTCGCGGCGGCAACGCGGACATCTACAAGATGGACGCCGGCGGCGGCAACGTTCGAATGTTCGTGGCCTCGCCGCACGTGGACAGCGCTCCGGCCGTATCGCCGGATGGACAATGGGTCGCTTATTGTTCTTTCGCCGACGGCAATGCGGAAGTGTATCGCGCTCATCCCGACGGCTCGGGCAGGACACAATTGACGGTGAGTTACGGGATTGACACGTCGCCATCGTGGGCGCCGACGGGACGCGACCTCGTTTTCACGTCCGATCGGGCTGGCAGCGGTAGTCCGCAGATCTACCGCATGGATATGGAAGGCTCCAACGTGCAGCGGTTGACCTTTTCCGGCAATTACAATGAAACGGCGCGCTGGTCGCCGCGCGGCGATCTGATTGCTTACGCCAGCCGCGAAATCGGTTTTCAAATTTTCACGATCGGCCCTGACGGCGGGCGCGAGCGGCGAGTGACTTCGGACGGATCGAATCTCGATCCGAGCTGGTCGCCCGACGGCATGAAGCTCGTTTACACCTCCGTTCAGAACAACAAGGCGTCTATCTGGACATGCAACTGGGATGGCAGTGATTCGCGCCAGCTGACGTTCGGTCTTGATGCGTCTCAACCACAATGGGGTCCCGCCCCGGCTGTGGCTGCCGACTGATTGTTTTCACGACGGAATCCGCAGGTTTCAGCCTGCACACTCATAGCGCTGAACCGAATATCATATACATTTCATCTTTCAAAGGAGAATAGAACGATGAAGCAAATGCTGAAGACGGCTCTTTCAATGACGGCGATCCTGATTTTAGCCGTCGGGATGATTTCCACGACCGGGTGCAAGAAGCGCGCGCGCAAAGAGCCGCCGCCGCCGCCGCCGGTTGAGCAGCCAAAGCTGGAGGAGCCGATTGCGCAGGACACGACTGGTACGGCCGCACGCGAACTTCAGGCCCGCATGGATGCCGACAAGGCACGCGTGCAGACCGTGTATTTCGACTACGACAAGAGCGACATTCGTTCCGATCAGCGGGACAAGATTCGCACCGATGCCAACATTTTCCAGACTTGGCCGGAATGGACGATTACCGTCGAAGGTCATTGCGATGAGCGCGGCACCAACGAGTACAACCTTGCGCTGGGCGAACGCCGTGCCACAGCTGCCAAGCGGGCGCTGGTTGCGGAAGGCGTTGAAGCCGGCCGAATGACCACGATCAGCTACGGTGAAGAGCGTTCCGCCGATCCGGGCCATGACGAATCGGCGTGGTCCCGCAACCGCCGCGCTGAGTTCAAGGTTAAATAACCTACCCTCGTAATGACTCTCCTGTTTCGCCGGCCGCCAAGCGCGCACGCGCTCGGCGGTCCGGCTCGCTTGTGGCCGGTTATGCTCTTGGCGCTGCTGCTGCTGCTGACCGGCTGTGCTACACGCAAGGAAATCGTCGGGTTTCAGGAAGACACGCGGCGCATCCGCTCCGATCTTGACAGCGTGAAGGTGTGCCAGGACTCGCTGAAGCTCGCGGTGGACTCGATTGCCGTGGAGATCCGCGATCTGCGCGCCAAGTCCGACTACGGCTCCACATCGCTGCAAGAGAAGGTCGAAACGCTGGCGGCCCGTCTGGATGACATTCTGAGCCGGATGGACCGCACGGTGGCACCGCTCGAGGAGTATCTGCGCAAGCAGCAGGAGTCCGACACCACTGGCAAGGCCGGCTTGGGCACGGACTACTACGATGCCGCACAGCGCGATCTGGCGATGGGCAACTACGATCTTGCCGAGGACGGCTTTTTGCAGTTTCTGCAAGCGAATCCCAAGTCCGATCTCGCTGACGATGCGCGCTACGGTCTCGCCGAAACGTATTACGGCCGCAAGATGTATTCGCAGGCCGCCGACGAGTATCAGCGGGTGATTGATATGAACCCGATGGGCGGCAAGGCTCCGGCCGCGATGCTCAAGCTGGGGTTGTCGCAGCGGGCCATGGGCGAGTTGCGCGACGCGCGACGCACATGGGAAGACCTCGTGCAGATGTTTCCGCGCTCCGAAGAAGCCAAAGTCGCGCAGCAACGCTTAAGCGAGCTCAAGAATAAGCAATAGGCGTAATCCGCATGGCTATGTCGCTCGGCCGGTGAATTTCTCTGACCTGAAACCCCATCGCGAGCGATGGGGTTTTTTCTTACAGGACATCCAATGACCGAACCTACCGTGCTGCCGGACACGAACGGACAGCGCAAGCAACGCCGCTACTTCGTGCTGCTGCTGGCAACCATCCTTGCGTTGGTTATCATTTACATGGTGACCAGTATCGTCGCCGGGCTGGTCGCCGGAATTCTGCTGTGGGTGACGACGCGGTGGATATACGACGGGCTTTTGAAGCTAACCGGCCACCGGCGCGGCCTCTCTGCCGGGCTGAGTGTGCTCGCTACCCTATTGCTCGTCATCGTGCCACTCGCTGTTGTCGTTCTTATCATGACCGCCGACGCCACGCGGTTTATCGGTGAGATGCAGACCTGGATTCCGACCGTCGAAACGCGGTTAGATAAATGGATGAGGATCATCAACCGCGACGGCTTAACGCTCTTCGGCTATGAGTTCTCGCCCGAGCAGGTCACCGCCAAGCTGGCGGAATGGTTCACCACGGCGGGGCAATTTCTGGTCACGGTCACACAGCGCACGGCCAGCAGCATCATGACGATGATTGTCATGCTGTTCGTGGCGCTCTATACGCTTTATTTCTTCTATGTGGACGGCGACCGCTTCATCGGCTGGTTCAAGGACACGGTGCCGCTTGAGCCGAAACACTCCGCGCATCTGATTGACAACTTCTTCACGTCGAGCATTGCGACCATTAAGACGATCGGCGTTATCGGCGCCATCCAGGGCGTTGCCGCGGGAATCGCCTACGTGATCATCGGGGTGCCCGCGCCGTTTTTTCTGACGGTGTTGACGATCATCGCCACGGTCATCCCCGCGCTGGGCGCCTCGCTCGTGATGGTGCCGGTTGCGATCGGACTCTTCGTCGCAGGGCAGACCGGATGGGCCATTGCGCTACTCGCATGGTGTGTGCTCGTTGTCAGCAACCTGGACAATTTTTTGCGGCCCTATCTCCTGCATAAATCCGTCCCGCTGCATCAACTTGTCATCTTCGTGGTTACGCTGGGCGGAATCGCGCGCTACGGCTTCTTCGGGGTCTTCATCGGCCCGGTCGTCGCAGCCCTGTTTAACGCAAGTCTGGACATCTACAAGGAAATCTATCCCCGCCTGACCGACGAATCCGTTCGCGAACCCGAAGTTAAGGCGTCAGCAGGTGAAAGATGACGGCGCGGAGTGACCAAACCTCTTGCACAAGAAAGCCCGACCGTATTCGATCGGGCTTTTCGTTCGCGATGCAGAGTACTATTCCGGCAGCCTCACCAATCGCTCCGGCGGCAGCGTTCCGCCTGAAACGATCAGCTTCACCGCTTCGTCCACGGAGAGGGATAACGGAACGACATCCTGCGGCTGGCAGAGCAGGAGAAAGCCGTTCGTCGGATTGGGAGTTTTCGGCACGAACACGGTGATGTGAGTCGTGGAGGAGTTTTCGGGAATATTAATCTGCATCTGACTCGTCACAAAGCCGATGGACCACGCGCGCTCCGTCGGAAAACGCACCGCCACCACCTGTCGGAATTTCGATTTGTCGCCAAAGAGCACGTCCAGAAACTTCCGCACGCCGTTGTAGATCTCGCGAATGACCGGAATTCTGCCGATGACGTGGCCCAACAGTTCAACTAGCCTCTGCCCAACCACCTTCCGCACCGTGAACCCGATCAGCGCGATCAAGAGGACCGTGAGCACGAACGCCACAATATCCGATATGATATTTACGGGACGTTCCCACAGGCCGTGCCCAAACATTGAGATCGCCAACGCTCGAATGTACGGCGAAAGCAGGCCGCCCAGGAGCCGCACGACAAGTACAATAATGTAGATCGTCAGCCACACCGGAGCCAGAACCAAAAGCCCGGTAAAGAAGTGCTTGCGGAAGTGCCCCGACCGCGGCGGCGGTGTCACGTCAGTTACCATACGCTCGTTCCTCGATGAGAGAAAACCCGATCTGCGTTTGCGGATCGGGTTGAATTCTTCCAGCCCATCAGCCGTTACGGTTTTGTGGAATCAACCTTGATCTCATAGACCGTTTCGCCGGGGGCCACCAAACCATAATCACGCGCGGCATGTTCCAGCGCCAACTCCTTCTTGTCTTTCAAATCAGCAAGTCGCGTTTTCAGCCATTCCTTGCGCGCCTGCAGCTCCGTGATGTGCGCCTGTTGGCGCGCATACCGCTGCCGCAGCGAATAACTGTCCCACAACCCGCCCGAACCGAACGCAAACCACCCGCTTAAACACAAGAATCCCGCAATCAAGATTAGCGGCATTGGGCGCACGAGGCGGCGCCAGACGGTTGGGTGAAGGTCTTTAGCGGGCATGATTGAGCTACTTCTTTTCGAGCGTGTGAACGTAAGACAGTACTTGAATGTTCTCAAACGGCCAGAGGATTTGTTCGTTCAACACCTTCACGTCCTTGCGTCCGACCCACCACAGCGTATCCTTGTCCGCAATGATGCCTAATGATTGCTCCCAAATGTGGTTCGTCGGTGAAGCTGCACAGAAGAGGAGTTGAATGTTCTCCCGATAGAGGCTGTCCATTGCAGAGGGAATTTGGACGACGAGCCATTTCTCATCCATCACCAAAACAATTGCCGCGACTGGATGAGAGACCTCCGTGTCGGCCCGCACGTAGCGAACCAAGAGATCAATAAACCCATCTCCCATCGGCACCTGTTGAAACCTGACCTTGCCGCCTACTGTACGGTGCATCATGGGCGCGACAGATTCCGACTGTGCCGAAGACGAATTAAAGAGGATCGCAGCCAGTGCATCAAGTTTGACTGCACTTTCCGGCCACTGAGCATCGCCCGTCTTTTCGTCAGTGCTCAAGACGACTGTTCCTTTGATACCCGGCAGACTCTTCAGGTCGTCGACAATCGCGGTTGGTTTGGCGCCGGACGCCAATTTTCTCTCCGCGTCGAGCAGAGCGATCGCATGGGGATAGTACAGTTGCTCGAAATACGTCTTGACAGCAAGCGCATTGCCCCAAGACCAGGCATCATCCCAACCTCTTGCCTTCGCGATGGAGACCCCAGCCGCGGTCTCCTGCGCCGGGCAAAGCTGAACTATTGAGAGAATGCAAAGAATCACTACTACACACAAAGTTCTCACGGCCATAATGAACCTCTCTTTCGGAGTTTATTCTGGCCTGTACGGTAACCACAACCGGAGGTTGTGGCTAGTCCACTACTTCCACATCGCCCCAAAATACACCGCGTCATCGCCCAGCTCTTCCTCGATGCGGAGAAGTTGATTGTACTTCGCGACGCGATCCGTGCGCGACGCGCTGCCGGTTTTGATCATGCCGCAACCGGTCGCCACGGCCAAGTCGGAAATGGTCGTGTCTTCGGTCTCGCCGGAGCGGTGTGATATGATCTGCGTGTATCCCGCGCGGCGCGCGAGATCCACCGCGTCCAGCGTCTCGGAGAGCGTGCCGATCTGATTCACCTTGATCAGAATCGAATTGGCGACTCCCTTTTCGATTCCCTTCGAGAGCAGCTTCACGTTCGTGACGAAAATATCGTCGCCGACGAGCTGCACTTTCGAGCCGAGCTTCTGCGTTAAGTGCTTCCACCCATCCCAATCGCCTTCCGCCAAGCCGTCCTCAATCGAGATGATCGGATAGCTGTTGACAAGATCGGCATAGTAGTCAGTCATCCCCGCAGCATCGAGTGCCTTGCCTTCGCACGTGAGGTTGTACTTACCGGTCTTGGAATCAAAAAACTCCGATGCCGCCGGATCAAGTGCCAGCGCGATTTCCGCGCCCGCCTCGTAACCCGCTTCTTTGATCGCTTTCAGAATCGCTTCAATCGCTTCGCGGTGGTTCGAAAGATTTGGCGCGAATCCGCCTTCATCGCCCACGTTGGTCGAGTGCCCCGCCTTCTTCAGTACCTTTTTCAGATGATGAAATGTCTCCACGCCCGCACGCAAGCCATCCGAGAACATCGAAAATCCGCGCGGCACGATCATGAATTCCTGAAAATCAAGCGGATTATCCGCGTGCGCGCCGCCGTTGATCACATTCATGAACGGCACCGGCAGAATCTTCGCCGACACGCCGCCGAGATACTGGTACAGCGGAATATCGAGCGCGTCCGCCGCCGCGCGCGCCACGGCAAGACTTACGCCCAACGTCGCATTCGCGCCCAGCTTCGATTTGTTATCGGTGCCATCGAGATTGATGAGCATCGAATCAATCTCCTGCTGGTAGATCGCGTCATGTCCCACCAGCTTGTCCGCAATCTCGGTGTTCACATTTTTTACCGCGTCCAGCACGCCCTTGCCCAGATAGCGCGATTCATCGCCGTCGCGCAGTTCGAGCGCTTCGCGTTCGCCCGTGGAGGCACCGGAAGGCACGGTCGCGCGCCCCATGGCGCCGCCCGACAGGACAACTTCCACTTCTACGGTCGGATTGCCGCGCGAATCCAGCACCTCGCGCGCGAATACGTCTGTGATCTCGGTCATATGCTTATTGTATCCATTGCTTTCAGGTGCGACCCGGCTCGCCCCCGCCCGGTCTTAGATAGTTTGTGACAATATAAAGAAATTTGCCCGAAAAGGCAACTCCCTCAAAAAATCCCAAATCCCAAATCGAAAATCCTAGTCAGACTACGCCCTAACATGGTCGCCGCTGGGACTATGCTTGATCCGACGGCTCATTCGCCTCCCCGGCGGCTCCCAGCAGACCTTGATAAATCTCCAGAGCCTGCTCGTAAAACTGTTCCGGCACCTGAATCCGCCACGCCTTGCCCAACGCTGACGTGCCGGTCACCACGCCGAGTCCGCCCGCAGCCAAGTCCGTCTTCACGAGATTCGGAATTCCCTCGTTATCCAGTACTTCCGTGACCATCGCCACCCACACTCCGCCGTCCAGCGGCGGCAGAGACTTCCATTCGGGGCGCTCATTTATGTTCGGGCGTGTTTCATCCGTCATGGGATTCTCCTTCAGGGGTTTCGTCGTAATCGTCAATCCGCTTGAAGTAGTAGAACTGATCTTTCAGCCGGATGTAGCTAAGATCCTGTCCGTCCGCCGCCTCGCGCTCGCGCAAAAAGGCCGCGGTCTGGCTGTCAATTTCATCGCAGAAGTGCAGGACGAGCGCTTCCAGCGTGGATGGCTTGACCGGCGAACTCACCTCCTCGCCGCCGCCATGGTGCGACAACATCAAATGAAGGACATGCTTGCGCGTCTCCACCGGAAAGCCATCGATCTCCAGCAGCTTACGCTCGACAAACAGCGCTCCTTCGGTGATGTGGCCGATCAGCCGCCCTTCCGACGTGTAATCAAACGCGGTATCGGTGGATAACTCGAACACCTTTCCGACGTCATGCAGCAGCGCTCCGGTCACCAGCAGATCCCGATCCAATTCCGGATACAACCCCGCTACGCCATCCGCCAGCTTTGCCAGAGATAAGGTGTGTTCCGCCAGTCCGCCCACCGTGCAATGATGCCACTTCTTTCCACCCGGGGCCTCGAGAAATCGTTCCAGAAATTCCGGATCATCGAACACGGCATCCAGCAGCTTCCGCAGGTGCGGGTTGCGCAACGAGCCGAGCACGGCCGTCAAGCCTTCCTTGGCCTCGTCCGCGCTCACTTTGGAATGCGGCAGAAACCCTCGCTTGTCCGGCGCCTCTTCGTCTGTCGCCAGACGAATCCGCGAGATGATCAAGCTCGGCAGATTGTTGTAATGATCCACCCGCCCTTCGACCTTCACCACGTCGCCGATCTTTGCCGCCGCGTGAAATTCGTCGAACTCGTCCCACTTCTTCGCCTCCAGCGTTCCGCTCGCATCCTGTAGCGTGAGCACCAAGAACGGATTCCCATCCTTCTTCTTGCGCGTCTCGCTCTTGGTCAACAAGTAAAAGCCGGTAACAAGATCACCGGCTGGCAGTGCACGAACCTGTGCAAGCGGAGGAGTCGTGGTGGGGGTGGTAGTCATGTGCGTACAAAACGAAGCCGCCTGCATGGCGCTCATGCAGGCGGCAGTTGGTAGCTTACATCCGGTAACTCAGCGTAAACAACCCGGTACTGGAGCGGACGTCTTCGATCAGCCCCGGTGTGATGTTCTCGCGATACGAGGCCATTCGGTAGCCAATATCGAGCATCACGCTGCGGTCCACCAGAATGCCCATGCCCAGCGAGAACACATTGTGGTTCTTGTCGCCGTTGCCCACTTCTTCGTACGGCGAAGGCTCGTAGGCATAGCCCGCGCGCGCCCGAAGGCCGTACACCGGGAACAGATACTCGCCGCCCACCGATAAGCGCGTGGTCGCGTGATAGGTATTCTTGATACTTTGATTGGCTTGCGCGCGACTGACGCCTGAGTACGGCGGCTCCGTGCGAAACTCCATTGTGCCCCAATCGCGATACTCGATGTCGCCCGCCAAAAGCCAGCGTCCCGGCGCGAACGACACTCCGCCGCGAATAATTGCAGGGTACGTCATCCGATAATCAAAGAAGCCGCTGTTCGCGTCTTGCGTCCAGTTCTCTTGCAGCAGGATGGACATCGGCGGCTGAAACATTCCGCCGATCCGCGCAAACCGACCGACGCGCAGCATCGCGCCTGCATTCGCCATCCATCCGGAGACATCGGTGTTAATCGTGTTCTCCGTGTAAGTCAGCGAGCCGGAATTCGGGTAGTTGCCGGTGAACGAATAGTCATCCGTTCCGGTAAAGTAGTTCAGTCCCAGTCCGAGCGCCAGATTAGGCGACACGTCCGCAGCCACCGCCAGGTTCCACAGACCCAACCGGCCGCTTTCCAGTTCGTCGAAGTTGTGCCAGTCGCTATTCGCGCCGCTTCCTGCCAGCACCCGCGCCCGACGATCGAAACTCACCAGTTGATTGTAACCGAAGGCAAAACTGAAGGCTCCCTGATACACCGGAAGCGGAAATACAAAACCGAGATTGTTCAGCCGGATATTGCTCGTTGAACCGTCCCACGGGCTGCCGAAATAATTCGTCTCATTCTTCAAGCCCGAACGCGACAGCGACGCTTGCAGCTCAATCCGTTTCACCTGCGCGATGCCTGCCGGATTGTACCACACCGATGAGAAATCATCGGCGATGCCGGTATAGGTTCCAGCTAACCCCATGGCACGAGCGCCCGTGCCGACATATTGCCCTGTCGTCAGCAACAGCCGCTCCGGAATCTGATTTTGCGCCATCGCCGCGGATGCCGTCGCGACGAGGAGCATGGCTATGAAGATGCGTTTGATCATGGCTGATTACCGCCCTCGACGACCTTCGCGTTTATTCGTATCGCCCTGTTGCTTCTGGTTGTTGGGAGGCGGAGGCGGTGGATTCGTATAGGATCCTCCACTGGGCGGCGCCGGAGATGGTGCCACATTGCCGCCGCCGCCGCCCGGCTGACTGCGCCGTCCGTAATCGCGCTGTGAGGGCGGCTCTTGCGGTGTGCCCTGACCGCCCCCGCCCCAGTACCACCACGGATCGTAGTACCGGTTCCACCACGGCCGCGAATAGTAATCGTAGTAGCCGTAGTACGTCCAGTAGTAATTCGGCGAGAAGTTGTTGAAGTCAAAACCCCAGCGGGTACGGCCGCGCGGGCGATCCCACGTGTAGCCACGCGGACGACCCCAATTGGACCAGCCGTAGTTGTCGTTCGGATAGGTGGTATCCGTATACTCCGGCTTGGTCAGAGTCGTGTCAATCGCCGTGGAATCATAGCGGTCGTAGAGCGTGTCGTACGGTCCACGTCCCGCCTGCTCCATGTCCGGTCGGTAAAATTGGGTGTAGCAGCCTGCGGTCAACAAACTCAACAGTACTGCACTCAGAAGGATGGTTTTCATGCCATGCATCTCACGCTCCTTGCGGGTGAGCGTTCCAGTTAACAATCTGACAAACTGAGATACCGACAAGCTGAAATCCGATCTGACAATTGTCAGCTTGTCGGACTGTCGGCCTGTGAGTTTCTACTTCACGCCAGCAACTTCAGGATAATCGCCTTCTGCGCATGCAGGCGATTCTCGGCCTGATCAAACACCACGCTGTGCCGTCCGTCCATGACTTCGTTCGTGATTTCGCTCCCGCGTTCCGCCGGCAAGCAGTGCATCACGATGCAATCCGGCGCGGCCTTTGCCACAAGCTGGCTATTCACCTGAAATGCGCGCAGAGCCTTTTGCTTGTCCGCGGCTTGATCCTTCTGCCCCATCGAAGCCCACACGTCGGTGTAGATGACGTTGGCTCCCAGGACCGCTTCCCGTGGGTCATGAGTAATTGAAACCCGTGACCGGCCCGACCAGCGCGCGCGTTCAAAAACCTGCATGTCCGGCAAAGTGGACGGAGAGGTGGCTACCACCAATTCGAACCTTAATAGGGTCGAGAGGTTTAACCACGAATTCGTGATGTTATTCCCGTCTCCGATGTAAACCATCCGGAAATCCTCAAACCGTCCCAGCTTCTCGTAAATCGTGAGGATATCCGCCATGATCTGGCAGGGATGCAGCAGATCGGTCAAGCCATTGATGATCGGGATATCCGCATAACGTGCCAACTCTTCGACGCCCGAGTGGCTGAACGTGCGAATCACAATCCCACTCAGGTAACGGGACAGCACCTTGGCGGCGTCGGAAATCGTCTCGCGCTTGCCCAATTGTATCTCATTGTCTGTGATGTAGATACAGTTGCCGCCCAGCTGATTGATCCCGACCTCAAACGAAATCCGGGTCCGCAAGCTCGGCTTATGAAAGATCAAGCCCCACGTCTGGCCTCGTAGCGGATAGCTCGGCGCATGGTCATGCTGCAATTCCTTTAACTCGCTGGCGAGTATGATAGTTTCAATGACTTCCTCGCGCGAGAAGTCAAGTTCGGAAACAAAATCCCGATGTGCGCGCATGGCGTTTGTGTCCACACTGGGGGTGTATGCGGTAGTCATAGGTGATATCGAAAGTTGTCTGGGTTCAATCCAACATCCGCTCGGATGCTTAGCGCAGGAGCAACAGCTTCTGTGTGGCCACGTGCCCGCCGGCATTCATCCGCGCGAAGTAAAGTCCGGTTGGAACGGAACGACTCCCGCTATTTGTCCCGTTCCAGACAAAGGTGTGAGATCCCGCCGCGGCAACGGTAATCTCGTCATGTCGCACCAGTTGCCCGGTGATATTGAAAATGCTCCATTCCACGGTCCCTGCCGCGGCCGTCTCATATTGAATCGTGGTGGAGGGGTTGAACGGATTCGGATAGGCGCTGACAATTCGATAAGAGTAGGGCACTCCTCCGGGCGGAATTGGGGCGGAGCTATCCAAGCCGATTAGAACTTGAAGATTGTCTATGAACATCCCCAACTCACCCACCGCAAAATCGGTAACCAGACGGAAACGAAGATAAACGTTGGATCCCGCCCATGGCGCGAGATTGACGTAGGTGCGGGACCACGGCACGTTCATCTCACAGAAGCCTGCGGCCTTGTGCCAGATTTGATTATCGGTGGAGACTTCCACAAACACGCTGTCCGCGGGCACTTCCATCCGTTCGCGGCGGTCAAAGCGCAACACCGCGACGTTGGCGCCTCCTGTCAGGTTGATCGGATTGTTGTACTCCATCCAGGTGTCGGCATTGTTGGGATAAACATACGGCCACGACGACCCGGTCGGTGGGTTCGTGTAGAGCGATTGCCCGAACATGAACGTAGTCGTGTCGGTCACCAATCGCCAATTGTTGCCCTCGCCGCCACTCGTCCATGAGGCCAGCCCACCCTCGAAATTCTCATTCCACAGCGCGGTTGCCGTCGGACACCAGACGTCTACCTCTGCATCGCCGCCCAAGTAGAAATCGCGCCACGTCACCAACAGATTCGGATCATCGGGCACCACCATCGCGCGGTAACCGCCTTCTACCAGATTCACCATTTGTCCGCCGGCCGGTACAGCAACCCACTTCGGATAGTCGTAGTCGAGGTGAATGTTTCCCTGCACCTCGTTCCCTGCCGCATCCCGAATATGGAACGTGGCCGCATGCCAGGGCAACGGCTCCAACGTCAAGATTGCGCTCGCCATGCCGCTTGGATTGACCACGACGGTTACTGTGTCCGGCCGATACCCTTCCCTTCGTGCCATGATCGTGTCCGGACCCAGCGGAGGGAAAAAGGTGGCGCGGCCAAACTGCTCATTCGTATACCACGGCGCCAAGCCGGGATTCCAGGTATTCAGATTCCGCCATTCTGCCGAGAGTGGATTGCCCCCCGGATCGCGCGTGTATATTCGCAATACGGCCGGCTCGTTCGACATATCCGAGCCAACATTCAACAACCGCCGGTGCATCCAGTTCAGGGAATTGCGATCATCCTGTACCAGGTCCTCTAGTGTGGGACAGCTTGGCTGAATGTTGACACCCGGTCCCAATTCGGTCAATGCTTGAATGCAGCCTAACCGCCAGTAAAACCAGTCCTGCAAACACCCATTATGCCCGACAGAAAGTACTACGTCGTACTGATTTCCATTGTCTTTTTGCAGCAGCGCACAATACGGATGTACGATTTGACTAACCGCTGTGCAATCCGGAGCAAATTTGAAAGGGCCGTCATTCCCCCACTTCCACGGCACAATGGCCTGCTCCGCAATATTACCGGAACGCGACGAGTGATAAACGATTGACAACGCCGGTTTGATCTGCACGGCAAGATCCCGTACAGCCCGACATTCCGGCTCGGAGAACGGTGATGGGCCGCGATAGTAATCATACAATTCTGTCGCTGCCGGTCTCCACAACGTATCACCGAAGATCCAATTCAGCTCAAAATTGCGGTTCAAATCCACACCGCACAACTCCCCGCCCGAGCCGGGAGCCACGTTGCAACTCCCCCCTGCTAACTCCGGCGGAACATATCCGTTTTTCCGCCACGTATTATCCCACAAGGTGTCATCTCCGGAGGGTACACCGTAGGAAATCACCTGCAGGCCGTCCGGATTCATCGTCGGAATGAAGTAGATCTGCGTGTTGTTGAGCAGAGTATTATAGAATCCCGACACCAGCCGAGTCATGTAGTCCAAGCTGACCTCGAGGCCAATGACCTCTTCCGCATGAATATGGCAGACGATCAGCATCACCGGCTCATCCTCGAAAGTGTTCACATTGTCGGAGATCTTCACGGCATAGATCGGGTATTGGTGGCCGAGCTGATCGCCGCGCGAGTGACCGATCGAGTCCACGCGCACGATGTCAGGATGCGCCGCCTGCAAGCTGTCAATGAACGCATACAGTTGATCCAGCCGGTGATAGCAGTCCGGCAGTGGCTGCGAAAAGCCCGGCGCGGCAATCACAAGCAGCGCAGCGAAAGTCAGAAAGTATCGAGAAATCGGGTTCACGTGAGGATTCATCCGGCAGTAAGTCAGTGGTGTAGCAGAGGCGGGCTGAAGTAGCCCGCCTCCTGCCATGAGAGAAAGATCGTCTAAGCGTGCGTCATCGGCTGCGCCGTATCGGAATAGTGTGCCGCGCCAAAGATCACTTCAGCAGCACCATCTTGCGCACGGACTGGAAGGTCGGCGTGTGCAAGCGATAGAAATACGTGCCGGACGGCAAACGGGTGGCCTCGAAGCTCAGTTTGTACGCGCCGGCGGGCATCACTTCATTCACCAGCGTCGCCACCTCCTGCCCAAGCGTGTTGAAAATCTTGACGTCCACCTGCTCCGTCACCGGAATCGAGAACCTGATCTCGGTCGTCGGGTTGAACGGGTTCGGATAGTTCTGCGCCAGCTCGTGTTCCATTGGCACCGCGACATTCGGAATCGGATCCACGCAGACCGTGTAATCGTTCACCCAATTCCCCCAGACGTTGACGATCGGTTCCTTGCCAGACGCGCGATAGTCCTGCCAGAATGCCATTACGCCGCCGTGGCCATCGGGCGAAATCGTCGGCACATCCGCTCGTTGGTAGAAATCGCAGATGACGCCGCCGCTGTCGGGCCGCCAGTAGGAGTCCGTCGGCTGTCCCGCCTCGTTCAAATGCGTCGCATAGATATCAGGGTAATACGTGCGGTTGTCCGTCCACACAGCGTAAAGGCCATCATCCCATTCTGTTAGCGCGGCCACTTCCTTCTGCTCACCGACCGCGATGCAGATCGCCTTGCCGCTGGTCGGCCACAACAACGTGCCTTGCGGCGTCAGCTTCTGGCCATAGATATCAAGTTCCGTGCCGTTGCGAAAATCTTCCCACAGCACGTACAGGTTGCCGTTCGAATCCATCGTCAGCAACGGCTTGTTCTGATGCTGCGGCGCGATGATTACCGGGATCCCGTTCACCGCCCAGCTCACGCTGCCGTTCGCGATGATGTGCTGCGCATAGATGTCGCGCAGCGAGGCGTCGTTCCGCTGGTCAGACCACGCGTAATATGCGCCGCCTTCGCCGTCCGCGATCAGCGCGCAATTGTCCTGATCGTTCACCGCGCTGCAAATCTCGAAGTTCCACGCCACGGTGCCGTCAGGTGCGATCCGCGCTGTGGAAACATTGTAGGCGTAAAGGTCGCCTGATTGCCATACAACTATGCAGTAGCCGTCCGGATTCGTCACAAGGCCGTTGATGATGTCATCCGTGTCCGTGGTCGTCAGCTGTACCGGCTGATTCCACACCCTTTGCATCTGCGCGTTCATGCGCATTACATACAAGTCAATGTGAAACGAGGGAGAATATCCCGACCACGCTACATACACGCCGCCTTGGCCATCGGGCGCAATCAAGGCCGGACCTTGATCCTGCGTGTTCCGCTTCTGCCAAACTACATTCCCTGAGTCCGAACCGACCACGTTGCCAGCGGCATCCACATGCGTCACGCGCACCAGACGAACCTCGCCGCGCTGGTCAATGAAGCTCGCGAAGAATCCACTCGCGCCGTCGCTGCAAAGCCGTTGCCCCTCTTGCAAATACTGCGATCCGCCGGTGTTGTTCGGCACGAGATAGTCGCCGTTCAACGTACGCTGAATGTTCCACGTTGTGTCAAATACCTGATAGAAGAGCGCAGGACCGCCGGGACCTAAGCGGGTGTCCTTCCACACCACGCCTACGCGCCCCATGCTCATCGGCACCGACCGCGGTTCCACGGCAATTCCGTCGAGTCCGTATACGACAGTCTGCTCCCCGTACACCGAGCAATTAGCAAACGATACTTGCTTGTAGCGCAGCGCCGTGGAACCTCCGTGCGTGTCCGTGTAAACAATAGAAATGCCGCTGCCGCCATTTACGCGCATCACCGGAGCAGCCTGCATGCCAGTACCGCTGGCCACCTCAACGCCGCATTCTCCGCACGCGATTGATCCGCTCGACAACACGTGCGAAACGTACAGGTCCGCCGATGTCGTCAAGTGGTCCCCGGCCCGCGTGTCTTCCCAGGCGCACATCAAGCCGCCGGACAAATCCGTCGTCAAGCGCGAACCGTCGCGCGCATAACCGCCGCCCTGCGAATCGGCGTCTCCACACATGCGCAAGCCGTTCGCCTGCCACAAAGCGGTGCCGCTCGGGGAGAATTTCTGGACAAACACTTCGCTTACCACGTTGTTCACGCGGTAATCCTGCCAGCTCATGATGAGGCCGTCCTGCGAGCCTCCGCTCAGGCTCACGGCGACGCGCGCGCCCTCTTGCTTGTTCGGCTGATTACAGGCAGGAATGCCCTCCGCAGCCCAATACGGCTGGCCGCTCGCATTCAGACGCTGCATATACACGTCTTCATACGTTGAACCCAGATTGCGCTTGTCGGTCCACGCCAGATAGCAGCCGCCGGCGCCGTCCGGACAAAGTTTCACGCCGCCCTGTTCATTCTCCGCTCCGCATACGAACACATTCCCCCACGGCAGTTGCCGATCAGGAGTCACCTTGGCCGCATAGATATTCGGATCGGACTGCACCCGGCGGTCGGTCCACGCCAGCAGCATGTTGCCGTTGCCGTCGTTATCCGCCGTGATGCCGTTCTGCCCGTTCAATTGATCCGTGACCGCCAGCGTCTGCGGCCAACGGTTGCCCGATGCATCTACGTGCTGCGCAAAGATATCGCCGTCATCGCCGCGCCGTAAGTCTTCCCACGCCACGATCGCGCCGCCGGCATTGTCATAAACAACGCGCAAGGACAACTCAACAACTGCGGTGGGGAGATTATCCAGCATCACGCCGCAGTTGTCGCTGTCGGTTGGCCAGACCGGATCTCCGTTCATGTCGTATTTCTGCGCGTACGTGTCGCCGGTGCTGTCATCACGAAAATCAAACCAGCCCATGATCCAGCCGCCGGGACATGCAACCACGTCCGGATCTTCCTGTCGAAACTGATACAGCCGGGCCAGAGGTTTTCCGGTCGAATCCCACATTTGGGTTCCATCCGGGGACAGCAGCTGGCCATACACGTCGCGGTCGCCCGTCCGCGTGTCCGACCAGACCATCAGTACATATCCATCACTGTTGCGATAGCTGGCGCGTTGCCACTCAATTTGGTGGCCTTGCCGGACGGCCATTCCATCCCTTCCGCGCTGCCGCGGATCGGCGGAAACGACGCCTGGCAACGTCACCGTCAAGGCGACCAGCGCAAGCAGAGCTGACAAAGTGCAAGCAAATCGGTGGTTCAACATAGCAATCCAAGCTCCGTGAAATAGGTCGTGGGCGAAAAGGCGAAATCAGCGAATCCAGGGGATGCGTGAACCCCAGGCAGACGCATCCAATGTGCACTTAACTTTACAAATTACGAAAAGTTGAGTATAGAGTCAAGGCAAGCGCAACGGCTATTAGTCGAATCCGGAAACCCGTCATTTTGACCACAGCGCATCCTATGCACGTCTGCGCACAATTTTCTTTCAATTCCAGTGTTAATTTCGATCAACTCCCCTCCGAAATCACAGTTTATTCTATTGTTAATTGTATTTTTAGAATATGACCTGATATGACATTGGCAAATTTCACTCCAAGTCTACTTCCAAATCGTCAACGTCTCTAAGCCAACCTTTTGCTCTCTTGAGAGGCAATGGCCATCCACTGATAGTTTCCGAGGATTTTGACTGCTCGACACTACTCTCGCAACAAAGGCGGCCTCGCGGCCGCCTTTGGCAACATTGCACAGAGACTACTACTCGCCCGCCTTGCGCTTGCCCAGCTCTTTGTCAATCCACAAGATTGCGCTCATCCGCTCTTCGACGATCTCGATCCGCTGCAGAATGTCCATCGCGTTCTTCTCTTCTTCCACCTGCTCGGACACAAACCACTGCAGGAAAATCTCCGTGCGATAGTCGTTTTCCTGTTTCGCCTGCGCCATCAAGCCGTGAATGCGCTGCGTGATCGAACGCTCGTGCTCCAACACGGATTGAATCATCTGGCGCGGCGAACCGAAGGCCACCGGCGGCTGCTCCACGGCTTCAAACACCACCGGTACGCCGTTAGCGAGCAAGTATTCGTAAAATTTCATCGCATGGCCGCGCTCCTCATCCGCCTGAAGATGCATCCAATGTGCGAACCCCTTGAGTCCCTGCTGTTCGGAGTAGGCCGCCATCGAAAGATACAGATAGGATGAGAACAACTCCTGCTTCATCTGGTGATTCAGCGCTGCCACCATGTTCTGGCTGATCAACTGACTGATCATCTTGTTCTCCCTGCGTTTGTTCGGTTCGGAAATTCCATAAGCTCTGTCGAATATACAATAAACGCGGGAAACCTGCAACTGGCTTCCCGCGATGTTCAGCGCCCGGGATGCCCGTACTCCGACGAGTTCAACCGGGTTACGTGATAGCGATAGGCCTCATCTGTCACCGACGTCTGCCAATGCCCTGCGATTTGCGCGCCAAGCCAGAAAGCGATGAATGTCACGCCAATGATCACCGCAATCCTCGCGGGCGATGGTTTCCGCTTCTCTGTGCCGAAGTGCAGTGTATCCGCCACCGGACACACTTCAATGCATTCCATGCAGCCGGTGCATTCCACCGAGATGATGCTATTCTTGATCATGATCGGCAGCCGCGACGGGCAGACTCGGTCGCACTTGCCGCAGTCAATGCAAGAGGTTGGATTGCGGCGGATTTTCAACGGCGCTATCCACGAGAACAAGCCAAGCAAAGCGCCGTAGGGACAGAGATACCGGCACCAGAAGCCTTTGATAAAAACACTCGCCACCGCCAGCCCGCTAAGCACGATGGCGCCAAGCGTTCCGATCTCCACGAAAAAGAGCAGCATCTTCACGTCCGCCACTTGATTGTACGGACTCTGAATGAACTGCGAGATGCCGGCCATCCCCATCATGTAAAACGCCCAGAGGAAAAACGCCAGCAGCAAATACTTGAGGCTCATCAGAGGTCGGTCCACCCACCGCGGCGGTTTGAAGTTGCGTTTGAAGATCTTCCGTCCCATCAAGGCCAGCAATTCCGACAGCGCTCCCACCGGACACAGCCACGCGCAAAACACTTTTCGAAAGAGCAAGGCCATGGTGACAAAGCAGAGCAGCAGAATGGTCGCTGCCGGATGCACCGGATTCAATCGCCCTTGCGCAACCCAATCGAGCGCGCCCATCAACCCGCTGATCGGCAGCCATCCTTCTACTCCTGCAGGACGATGCGGCAAAGAACCGGCAGTTGTTGTTTGCGCCGCGCGCACGAAGTAATAAAATTGCGCGCACAGCACAACGTTGATCGCGGCAAAACCAATCTGTATGGTCCGTCGCCACGGAAAAGGCTTGTGGCGCATCCGCAGATTCAGCAGCGGTTTGCTCGTGCGCGATCTCGACTCAGCATCTCCCATCATTCACCCTGTCATAATTCACGAATACTTTATCTTAATTTACGTTATTCGCCGACTAATTGCAAGCTTTCTCTACACGTCTCTTTGCCTTCAAACCTTTAAAATACAAGCAGAATTTTGAGCTTATGGGAAAAAATTCCCAATCATGCCTCTGCCCTCCGCCGCACGACCTGTTGCTTTCAATTCTGCATTAATTTTAGCTCAAGTTCATTAAAAACCTGACACAATAATGACCCTTGGATATTCCCGGTCAATGTCCAAAAGAGAGGCATGATCATTAGAAATTTGAGCAATGCAGAATCGGTCATCTTCATAAGAGATGTAAAACAGTAAGTAAGGAATACAAGGCATTCACGTACGAAATTTATGGCCCTTGATTTTCCCCTTACTCTCCAGTAAATTTTGAATGCCGGTTCCGCCAGATGGTTCGCTGATGCCGGGTCGGCCGCCTGTGTATCGGCCTGATATCGTGTGGTGAAGAAAGACGCTGGATGAGTAATGACCCATCCGGGTGGATGGCGCAGGAACAAGATCGCAGTCGCGGTCTTGTTCTTTTTTTAAGGTGCGAAAAAAATTTCGCACCTGATCATCAATCGGAGATCAGGACACGGTATTTTCGCGCAGTTGAGTTTCGTGTTTCAATTGCGTATCTTAAGTTATGCAGCCGGCGATCCCAATCCATAAGCAATTCGCGCACGGATACCCCAGCGGCCTTGAGGACCTGCGCGAACAGATTGCGCCGGTTGAACCTGATCTTGTGATCGGGCTTTACGCGTTGCTCCATGGCGCGGGCCTCACCATCAGTTTCGCCGAAGCCGACGTCCTCTCCGGTCAAGCGACTCAGTTCATCTATCGTCGCGATCAGCCTGCGTGTCAGCAGATCTCCTTCGTGCCTCCGGTGGACACGCTCTTCAAAGCGCTCGCGGTGACGTGGAAGGAGGTCACTCCGTCGGACACGGGCACGGCCTATTCGATTCTGCGCGAGTGGATCGCGGAGGGTTCGCTGGTGCTCGCGCGCTTCAAGGAGCCGATACTGGTATACGGCTTCGCCGACCGCGGCCCCGAGTCCTATCTTCTCGGCGCGCGCATCATCAACCGTCTCGAAGCCGTTTCGGTTTCCCAGCTCGATTGCGACAAAGAGTACTGGCGTTATCCGCTCGATGAAAGCAATCTTCTGATTCGCATCGTGCGCGCGCCGCGCGAGATTCCGAATCTGACCGAGCTGGTGAAAATTATCGCCCGCCGCACCGTGCATTCGTGGCATGATTCCCCGCTGGCCGGATGCGCCACCGGTGATCAAGCCTATCGGGATTTTGCGCAGGATTTGCTCGATGATCAGGTGGATTTCACGCATCCGCGCTTGTCGTCATGGATGGGCCGCGGCATCTGGAAACAATGGACGGCGCGCTTGCACACCGAACGCTTCTTCGATCGCATGGCCCCGCGCTTCGGCGGCAAGCAGCGCAACGCCATTACGCATTCCGTTTTCTGCTACGGACAGTGCATCGCATCGTGGCGGAAGTGGGCAAGCTGTTTAGGACCCACTTGGAATGCCGCGCGCAGCGGTTTTCTCCCTCCCTTCCCCGCTCCCTTTTTGGAGCAATGGAAAGACATGACGCGCCGTACCGTCGCCGCCCGCCATCTCGAGGAAGCCCGCGACTGGGAAGAGAAAGCGGTGATGGAGTTGGTGAAAGCGATCTGAGGCCGAACTGAAAATAGATTCTCGCAATAGGAGCGGATGATGCATCCGCTCCTATTTTTTGACTCCGCGGATTCCGCCAGCTTTTGCAAATTCTCGAGATTTCGCTTGACTTTGGCAAAGCAGTTTGGTATGTTTCTCGTGAGGTCTAACAACAAGGAAATCTCTTATTAGGTATCTGATTCAGCACAAACCACCGTCTTCTCTCACCCCAACAGACGGTGGCCATCATGGGGCAAAACTCATCTTATGGAGGTCATCATGGGAACGTTGATTCGTAAGTGCAGAGGGGGGGGGTAAGTTAGCGCTTGCACTCCTAGCGGTCGTGACAGTTTCGCAAAATGGCCTGACGCAGAAGACGCCGTATGATTGGACCAGCCCGACACTCGAAGTTAGAGTGTTAGAGGGCGTCACGGCAGATCAAGAATGGATACAGGGGAGTACGCCAGTTCCAGTAAATGTACACATGGTAGTCTGGTGTACTGAGCATGATACGATGCCAGCAGATGCGGAAAACGAGAATCTGGATGCGTGGACGTTTATGAACCCCAGTTGCAATGTAGTGCTCCGCGAGAACGAAATCCGCAGCGGACTCAACATGAGGCAGGAGACGTTTACCGGCCGCAGATTTGGGCCAGTGCCTTCTGTTACGCTTTCCTGGCATGGCAATGCGGGAGGCCAAGAATATATTCATAATGGAACACTGAATGTCCACATCTGGGAGCCTCCAACCCCTGGTCAGAATGGGCCCGGCAACCCGTGATAACATACTTATCGTTCAGTGCATAGGATCACTCTAACCACCGCCGCTATAGCGGCGGTAGTTGTTCACAGCTTCTGCGCCGCGGCATGGGTTTCTTCTCCTGCAGGGATCGCCTACGCCAAAACCTTCAGTTCAGATTCGGCCGAACAGCAGATGCTGTTTGGTGCAGTACGCGCTGGCTGGTGGCGGACAGTCAATGGAGGTGAAGTGTGGATGCCAAACAACGATGCGCTGCTACCCGGGTACCGTTACGTGCCGCTGGATACGGCTCCGCTTGACGGTGACGCCGACACAGTTGTCATGCGTTGTGCGGCACCGGGAGGATTGACTTCTTACATATGGTGGACATTCAACGGGGGAGCAGAATGGATCCATTTCCCAGAGGCACTCGCCGATGGCAGCGATGACTTTCTTGCCATACATCCTCGCAGACATGATTTGTGGTTTCATATCGGGAGCGCAACTTTACATCGCTCCACCGACTATGGTCAAACGTGGCAGATAGGAAGTTTCCCGTTTTACGGTCAAGGTCAGAAACAGGCTTTCCATTTTGATCCCGATTTGGACAGCACCATCTACTTTGCCGGGGCTTACGTATCCAATGGCACAGAATCTTTCGGTGGCGCATGGGTCAGTGAAGACCTCGGACAGACCTGGACAAGTTTACTCGATTTGATGGGGTTATTTGGCCTGGCATTCGCGGATGTTTACGATGTGTTCCGAATGTCGAATGGCGATCTGATTGCGATCCTCAGAGACACTGGATCCGCCAACTGGCAGAATGGCACTGTCTTGATCTCAAGTGACAGTGGCTCCACGTGGGAACGTGTGTTCGCTGGATTGCCAGATCGCTTCAACCCGTTCATCATTATCGAGGATCGCTTCCAACCAGGAACGCTCCTCGTGTGCAGCGCCGAAAAGCACGGTGTGTACAGATCTGAGGACTATGGCCATACTTGGAGTCGTTGTGAGAATGGATTTCCACCAAATGTGGCAATTACGACGGATCTCGAACAAAACGACTTCTCGGGTTCCTTCTATGCATGTGTGGCAGGTTTTGGAGTTTATCGGTCTGACGACCATGGCGGATCGTGGCACTCAATAGAATCCTTGCCTCCCATCGGCTCAATTGGCTATTTTGGTGCCGTTGACGCCAATGTATTCGTCATGAACGATGGATATCGGCACTGGCTTTTGCCCTTCGGATCCAGCAATTGGCAGGAAGTCTTCGCACCGCTCGCACCGGACACGTTGGTGCAGATGCGTCCAATAAGTTACTGTTCGGGCGACACACTTGTAACCGGAATATGGAAGCGCAATGTCCTTGGCGCGGCAACAAATTCGTTTCAGATGGCTCACAGTTATGACAGAGGAGTTAACTGGAGTCTTCAGCCATTCCTTGACTTCTTGCCTGCGTGGTTTTTCTCAGTTGGAAAGGTACAGGATCAGACGCTCTTCTTCTCATTTGATGGTACGTTTCTGCGGCGATCATCCGATCTCGGCATTTCGTGGAGCATAACAGGATTCCCGCAGGCGTTTCGGTTTGACCGCGACATCATCTTCACGGACACCTGCATCTTTATGGACGCATCCAATGGCCAGTTGAACGAGTTTGACGTTTTCAAATCTTATGATCTCGGTGATACGTGGGAACCGCTTGGATTTCCCGGTCCATTCGTATCGGGTAACAGTCTGCTGACGCGAGTGGGTAATGAGCTGGTAATCATAGCTCAAGATTCGTGTTGGGCATGGGCAAACGGTCAATGGAGTCAGCGAGGCACGATTGAGTTGCCAGATGCTGCAGTAAACAATCTTTATTGGATGATAGCCGTTCCCCTTGAGGAAAGCACCGTGCTGCTTGGACTGACTGAGTTCTTGAATCAGGCCTGGGTCTCCGCTGACACTGGACGTTCATGGCAAGTCCGAAATACTGAGATGCCCTACGGCGGACAGTCCATGGGATTCGAGGGCCTGTGCTATAGTCAAGAACAGAATCGAGTTTGGGCAATTGCAGGAATCGGCACCTGCTTTCTTGACCCGGTTGAGTTAAGCGCCGACGGGCCGCTTGAGTTCAAGCCGGTGGATTACTCGCTACTCTCGGTGTATCCCAACCCCTTCAATGGCGAGGTAAGTATCAGCTACGATCTATTTAACACCCAGAGAGTTGAACTGAAGATTTATGACCTGCAAGGCAGACTGGTCATCACGATGATAGATGATGTACAAGCGGCAGGTAAACACGAGATCAAGGCAGACATGAGGGAGATGGCATCGGGGGTCTACTTCGTGCGACTGGTGACCGCGAGAAATGCAAAGACGGAGAAGATTGTGCTTCTCAAGTAGACTCGCGATGTGAACATTTGCAAAAGTAGAAGGCCGGTGAATTTCTCACCGGCTTTTTTCGTTTAGTATCGGATGTGACGGACGCCGGCTATTGCACTGTGATCGTTCCCGTCATGCTTGGGTGAATCGTGCAATGATAGGCATAGCTGCCGGCGGTGTCGAATGTGTGGGCAAACGTCGCGTTCTGCGCGAGATTGCCACTTCCCCAGCCGCTGCCGGTCACCATGTGCGTTGCGGCGTCCTTGTTGGTCCACGTCAGCGTCGTGCCCACGCTCACTGTGCGATTGCCGGGATCGAAGGCCATCCCTTGCATCCAAACCTCGTTCGCTCCCGGATCGCCGCCGCCGTTGTTGCCATACGGGTTGCTGTTGCTGTCCTTGCTGCAGCTCATGAAGATACTGAGTGCAAGCAGCGCGGAACTCAGAATCAGCATGGTCATCATTCTGCGCCGTCGGCGTGTCATGGCAGTCATTTCTGCATCCTTTCCTCTTACGTTATCGCTGTTCCGCTTCGCGCTGTCCCTGATCGTTATACACAGAAAGGGGGCGAGAAGTTCTAAGGAAAGTGTGTAATTTGAGAATTCCAGACGAGACTCATGCCTCTGTTTCTGCGTAAGTTCATGCTGCCTGTGGATTAAGGTGATCATATTCTGCTTGAATAATTCCCTGATTTTTGCGATATTGAAGAGTACAAGTGCGTCAACAAGTCCTCTAATGTTTATCACCTTCTCACTTCTATGATCCGCGTCGAATCTACTCCAGAGTACGTCGAGAGCGTCTATCGCAAGATGGACGAACGGCTCGCTGTCGCCAAACCGCGCGTCAACCGCCCGCTCTCGCTGGCCGAAAAAATTCTGCTGGGACATCTTGCTGATCCTGCGCATCAGGAATTAGTTGCCGGCAAGTCCTACATCAGCCTGCGCCCCGATCGCGTAGCCATGCAGGACGCCACCGCGCAAATGGCGCTCTTGCAATTCATGTCCGCCGGTTTGCGTTCGACGGCTGTTCCTACAACCGTGCATTGCGATCACCTCATACTGGCGCGCGTCGGCGCGAGTGAAGACCTCAAGCAGGCCGAGGTTACCAATGAAGAAGTCTATGACTTCCTGCGTTCTGTCTCGCAGAAGTTCGGCATCGGCTTCTGGAAGCCCGGCTCGGGCATCATTCATCAGGTCGTGCTCGAGAACTATGCGTTCCCCGGCGGGATGATGGTCGGCACCGATTCGCACACGCCGAACGCGGGCGGCTTGGGCATGTGGGCCTCGGGCGTCGGCGGTTCGGATGCCGTGGATGTGATGGCCGGACTGCCGTGGGAAGTGTTGTATCCGTTGCGCATCGGCGTGCATTTGACCGGCAAGATGCGCGGCTGGACTTCGCCCAAAGACGTGATCCTCAAGCTGCTCGGCATTCTTACTGTCAAGGGCGGCACAAATGCCGTGATCGAGTACTTTGGTCCGGGGACAGAAAGCATCTCCTGCACAGGCAAGGCTACGATCACGAATATGGGCGCGGAGCTCGGCGCCACCTGCTCGATCTTTCCCTATGACTCGCGGATGGAGCTGTATCTGAAGGCTACCGAGCGCGCCGCGCTGGCCGACCTTGCGAATCGCTATCGCCATTTGCTCGGCGCCGACAAGGAAATACTCGCGAATCCGGAAGAATACTTCGACCGCGTGGTGGAAATCAATCTCGATACGCTGGAGCCGCACGTCGTCGGCCCGCACAGCCCCGACGCCGCGCGTCCGATCTCCGAATGGGCCAAAGCCGCAAAGGAAAACAACTGGCCGCTGCGGCTGACGAATGCGCTGATCGGCTCCTGCACGAATTCCTCTTACGAAGACATCACGCGAGCCGCGGAGGTCGCCGATCAAGCCGCCGCGCACGGAATGAAGACCTCGACCCCCTTGTGGGTGACACCGGGCAGCGAGCAGGTCTTCCGTACGATTCAGCGCGACGGCCAGATGCAGCGTCTCGAAAAAATCGGCGCAATGGTGCTAGCGAATGCCTGTGGTCCTTGCATTGGCCAATGGCGCCGCGATGACGTGAAACCCGACGAATCCAATTCGATCATTTCATCTTACAACCGCAACTTCCCCGGTCGCAACGACGGCAGCGCGCAAACACTCTCGTTTCTCGCGAGTCCTGAGATCACCGTTGCGTACGGCATCGCCGGCACGATGGACTTCAATCCGATGACCGACGAAATTCCCGGCGCGAAGGATCACTTCAAATTGCATCCGCCCGCTCCCGCTCCGGAAGTTCCGCCAAACGGTTTTGTGCGCGATTTCTCCGGTTACATTCCGCCCACCGGCAATGGAATAGAGATCGCCGTGGCGGTGAAGCCGGAATCGCAACGCTTGCAGAAACTCGATCCGTTCCCGGCCTGGGACGGCAAGGATTTCACGGATCTGTCGCTGCTGATCAAACCCAAGGGCAAGTGCACCACCGATCACATCTCGCCCGCCGGCAAGTGGCTGCGCTATCGCGGGCATCTCGATAATATCAGCGACAACATGTTCAGCGGCGCGATCAACGCCTTCACCGGCGACGCGGGCAAAATCACGCATCCGTTGACCGGGGAGAAAAGTGTCCCGGTCGCCAAAGCCGCGCGCGATCTGAAGGCGCAGGGCTTGCTCTGGATTGTCGTCGGCGATGACAATTACGGTGAAGGCTCGTCGCGCGAGCACGCCGCCATGTCCCCCCGCCATCTCGGCTGCGCGGCGGTGATTACCAAGAGCTTCGCCCGCATTCACGAATCGAATTTGAAAAAACAGGGTGTGCTGCCGCTGACATTCAAGAACCTTGCCGATTACGACAAAATCCGCGAAGGCGATAAAATCACCCTGCGCGATTTGAAATCGCTCACCCCCGGCAAGCCGGTCACGATGATCGCGAAACACGAGGACGGATCGCAGCATGAAATCTCGTTGAATCATTCGTTGAACCGCGAGCAGATCGAGTGGTTCAAGGCCGGCAGCGCGCTGAATCACATGCGGAAGAAGATGAGTTAAGCAACCCTCAAAGTTCAAATTTCAAACATCAACGGCTCGGCTCGCTCTTGAGTGCTGGGCTGTGTTTTGTGGGAGGTCGCGCCGGCTGCTACTGTTATTTCTACCGACAATCAGAGAGTATCAATAGAAACACGATTCTGGATATGCTTATCCCTGAATTGACCGACTTGATATTCTGTTTTTTTGCTTATCCATGTCGTTCCTCAGTTCGGGGTTGGGCGCAATTCCATTCCATTTTCACCTAAGAGGTGTGAAATGAACGTCATTCTTACTCTCTTCTCATGTTTGGCGATCAGCATGTGCTGTTTCGCCCAGGGCGACGCCCCCTGCAACGATTCTTTCTGTTTTTGCGTAGGTGACGTAGTCTGCGAGTCCGGCGAATGCACCCAGTTTCCGCCAGCCGGTTGCACCACAAGCACATTCACAGTTCCATGCACCGCGAAATACAAATTCGTAGCCAAGGTGATCTGCTCAAGTCCCACTGATCCTTGCGAGAACTGCGAATCCTGCGTATATATCTACCCCACCGCCGACCCTAACAACATCGTCGGGCGGTGCCATACCACCCGTTGTGACTTGGGAGACTGTGCCTATACTTGCAGTGTGGTCTTGACCGCCAGTGTCAACTACACGCTCGCCGTATGCTTAGTCCCCTGTCCCAATAGCACGTGCGATGATTGCCATGATTCGTGTAAGGCCTACGGCTGCGTTTATCGCAACGTAACCTACGAATGCGTCCCGCTCTGAGGTTCATAGCTGTCGGGCTGATCAGCGCTGTCGGCATCGCCTTCGGTGTCACGTTGCGCGTGCCCCAGGACTATTCAAGCATTCAAGCGGCGTTGGACAGTCTGCAAGACGGGGATACGGTGCTGGTGGCCGTTGGCGTTTATGCCGAAGCGCTGCGGGGTCCACCGCGATCCGGATACGTGCTGCGCGGCGACGTCGTGCCTGACACTGGAAATTACCCCCGCCCGGTCGTTGATCCCAGCTCTTTGCCGCGTCCGGATACCGTGACCTGTCTGATATTGGATCCGCTCAGCGCCGGAATCATCATCGAGGATTTCGCTTTCCGGAATGGTCGGGAGATGTACGACACCATTCCACGTCGCTATACCGGAGGTGTGGTAAACTACTCGCGGGACCTCACAGTCCGGCGCTGCCTGTTTGATTCAACATACGGCGGTGTGGGCGGCGGGACCAACCTGTATTTGGAAGACTGCCGTTTTGAAGACAACTACCTGATCTGCGCGCGCACCGATTCGGGTCCAATTACCGCCGTGAATTGTCTGTTCAGTTGTGACGGTGGCGGTGGTTACAATGTTGTGGCTCGCGATTACTCCTCCTTTCGCTTCTGCGAGTTCCGCGATAACAGCACAGGAGAACTGCTCGTCGCGGGTTTCCCCGGCGACAGCATAATCATCGAAGACTGCATCTTCGGACCCTGGGCGAATTGGTGGAGCGCGTTGGTTATTACGGTTCGCTCCGGCTGTGTGGTCCGAAACTGCGTCTTCACCGACTGCGTGCCGGGGGTGTCGCTGGTTGACATCCTCATGGACTGTTCCAATGATGATCCACTGCCTCTCACCCTATCTGACAACATATTCATGAACTACGTGGGCGGATACCCGCCGTATGACGCGGCTATCACCAGCTGGTGCCAGAACGTGTACTCGCCATCCTCGTTTTGGGGCATTATGGAGAATAACGTATTCCGGGACGGCCAGTTCGGACCCCCGAATCCGGATGCCAATGCCCTGTCCCTTGAAGGCGGATGGCTGGTGCGCGGCAATCGCTTCACCCGGCTCGATCCGCCAACGGCGTCGGATGTCTACGCTGTTCGCGTTGATGCCGGCCCTGTGGATACACTGGTGTTGCGCGACAATCTATTCGACGCGGACGGCCTGGCCGCGTCAGCCTATTGGTACTCACGTATTGATGCTCGCTGGAATTGGTGGGGCGATTCAACAGGCCCATATCATCCTAGCTTGAACCCCGACGGGCAAGGAGGGGAAATCGGTAGCGGTGTGATCTTTGATCCTTGGTACCCCGACACTTCCTTTTTGGCTGCGCCCGAGCCACATGCGGCACTTCCTCAAGCGGTTTCCCTAGATGTGTATCCCAACCCTTTCAACGCCACCGCGACCTTAAGACTCGCGGTGAATCAGCCGGGAATTTTTCGAGTTGATCTGTACAATCTGCTCGGGCAGCATGTCCAGCAGATCTGGTCCGGCGCGGTCGCTTATGAAAAACGGATTGCCTTCGACGGACAAGCACTTTCATCCGGCTTATACTTCGTTCGCGTCTATCAACCCATCGGAAATCACGTCTTGGCTCTGCAAAAAATCGTCATTGCCAAATGAGCACTGCCTGAAACACTTGCCATCATTCTCCACTCTTCTATTAAGGATGCCAGCCAAGGCATCCTTTTTCGCACTCTTTCAATGGTCTTTGGCATCTAATTATCAATTACTTAAGTGCATGGGTGACTCTTTCTAAATGGCCGCTTGCATCTTAGCGGCGAAGAGATTACCTTGAGCAACTTGCCGGGCAGTCTCCGATCGTCCTCCCGCCCGCTATCCTGATTTTCGTCAAATTCTTATTTTTTTTCGCTCTCATTTTTCCCCACAGGAGACCCTGCATGACTTGGAACCTTCGGCACTCGTTGCTGACAGGCGGACTCGCGCTGATGCTGTTCGGCGGTGTGCTCATGGCGCAAACGGGCGACGTGCCCGATCGCGGCCAGATTGACGACAAATACAAATGGCATCTGTACGACATGTACAAGGCCAAGAATGCGGCCGAAGCCGATCAACTCTGGGAAGCTGATCTCAAGGCGATCGAAGCGGCCATTCCTCAGCTCAAGTCCTACGAAGGCAAGATCAGCAAGTCACCGGACGATCTGCTCGCCTTCCTCAAGGAAATGGAAGTCGTGAACCAGAAGGTGGAGAACGCCTCCGCCTACGCGTATATGTCCTATGATCAGGACACGCGCGATCAGCGATATTCCGGCCTCAAAGATCGTATCTCCGACGTCGCGGCGCACGTCGGAGAAGCGATGGCGTGGTTCACTCCCGAACTCGTCTCTGTTCCGGCCGCGACCTACGAGCAGTGGTACAAGCAGAAGCCGGATCTTGCGCTTTACAAGCACTACGTTGACAACAATCTGCGCACACGAGCACACACGCTGTCGCCCGAAGAAGAGCGCATTCTCGCCCTCTCGTCCAATCTCGCGCAGGCGCCCGGCAAAGCCAATGTGGCATTGCGTGAAGCCGATATGAAATTCCCCAGGATCAAGGATGAGAACGGCAACGAAGTCGAACTCTCCGAGAGCCGCCGCATGCGCTTTCTCGAAGGCCAGAACCGCGACATTCGCAAGGAAGCCTCGCTCAAGTTCCTCGACGCTTACATTCAGTATGAGAACACGGGCGCGGCGCTGATGTCCGGCAACGTCGCCAGCAATATCTTCTACGCCCACGCCCGCAACTACAACTCGGCGCTGCAGGCCTCGCTGGACAACGAGAACATTGACACCACCGTTTACACCAACCTGATCGAGACGGTGCACAAGCACCTGCCGACGCTGCACAAGTACGTCGCGCTGCGCAAGCAGGCGCTCGGCCTACCCGACATCCACCTCTATGATTTCGACGTGCCGCTCTTCCCGGACACCCGCATCGAAGTCAAGTACGAAGATGCCGTCTCAACGATCGAAAAGGCGCTGGAGCCACTCGGCGCCGACTATCACGACGCGATGATGAACGGCTTCAAGAGCGGCTGGGTGGACGCCTTTGAAACCAAAGGCAAGCGCTCCGGAGCCTATTCCTGGGGCAGCTACATCAGCCACCCCTATCTCATGATGAGCTACAACAACACGCTCGACGACATGTTCACGCTCGCCCACGAGATGGGGCACGCGATGCACTCGTGGCACACCTTCAGGCACCAGCCGTATGTTTACGGCGACTACGCGATCTTCGTGGCCGAGGTTGCTTCAACCTTTGACGAGTCGCTCTTGATGGATTATCTTCTGAAAAAGGAGAAGGATCCCAAGAAACGCCTCTATCTGATCAACAACTACATTGACCAGATTCGCGGCACGCTGATCACGCAGGTCATGTTTGCAGAGTTCGAGCTGAAGATGAACCGCGCCGCCGAAAACGGTGAGCCGCTCACCGCGGAGAATCTCTCGCGGATGTACGAGGAGACGATCAAGCAGTACTACGGCCCCGAACTGACGTGGGATCCGCAGTACGCGTACACGTGGATTCGCATCCCGCACTTCTACCGCAATTTCTATGTCTACAAGTATGCGACGTCCTACGCCGCGGCGCAGGCGCTGTCGCAGAAAGTGCTGAAGAAGGAGAAGGGCGCGTTGGATCGTTATGTCAACTTCCTCTCGTCCGGTTCGTCGAAGTATCCGCTCGATCTGCTGAAGGACGCCGGCGTGGACATGAGCACACCTGATCCGATCGACAAGACGATGCGCAAACTCGCCTCGCTCGTGGATGAAATGGAGAAGCTCCTCAAGCAGACGAAGAAGAACTGAGATCTTTGAACATTCGTATTGAAGAAGGCTGGGCCGTTGCCCAGCCTTTTCCACGTGGAACACCCGTTCAAAGACTTTTCCTGACTTCGTCCATCACTATTGCACAACGAATGCCTCGTCCGTATCTTGATGTCAATACTCAAGTTTCAGGATACCTATGCGAAAAGCGCTCGCCGGTCTTGTGTTTCTTCTGGTTACGTCCAGCCTGGGCTTCGGTCAATTATATGATGACGATGGCAATCTGCTCCTCCCGCGAGGCTTCGCCCCCGGAGAGGAGAATCAGCCGCTCGCCACGCCACGATATCTGACCCCGCCCCCCACTGAGGCCGTGCGCGCCCCTGCCGAATGGGAAGAGGTCGAAGCGATCATGGTGCGCTGGCCGAACACCACGTCATTCAATTCGCTGTGGGCGCAGTTTCTTCAACCCGTTGCGCTCGATCTCAAGATCTACGTCATTTGCGGATCGCAGACTCAAGTCACCACCGCTCAGAACTATTTCCTCAGTCACGGCACACCGATTGACTCCATGGAATTTCAGGTGCAAGCCACCAATTCCGTTTGGATTCGCGATTACGGTCCGTGGTGGGTGTGGCGGCAGAACTCGTGGGACCGCGCCATCGTGGACTGGATCTACAACCGCCCGCGTCCGCAGGACAACGTGATTCCCGAGTGGCAGGCGAGCATCTGGGGTCTCGCCTACTATGGCCCCAACCTCACCTTCACCGGCGGCAACTTCATGGTGGATGGTTGGGGTCGCGGCTTCTGCAGCGAACTCGTGTTAGATGAAAATGGCACCACCGTGGATACCATCGCCGAACTCGACAGCGTGCTCGGCGCATTCATGGATCTCGATACGGTTTACACCTTCCCCCGCTTCTTCGGTATTGATCACATTGACATGTCCATGAAGCTGCTGAACGATCACACCTGCATACTGAACCGCTATCCGGCCGGCAACCAGTACAACTCGGTGATGGATAGCTGCGAAGAGATTCTCTCGCTTATTCAGAATCCGTGGGGGCAGAATGTGCAGGTCGTGCGAATCAACACCCCTTCGTGGGACTCTGGCACGCCCTACACCTACACGAATGCGATCTTTGTCAACAACAAGGTGCTGCTCCCGATCTACAACCGCGCGGAGGATGCCGCCGCAATTGCCGCATGGGATTCGCTCCTGCCCGGCTACACGGTGTATGGTTTCGACTGCAATTCGATCATCCCCTCGCAGGGCGCCATTCATTGCGTGGTCAAGGAAGTGATTCACCGCCACTTGATCCGCATCGAGGTTCCGCCGCTGCCAAACCAGCTGGCTGACGAGGCCGCCGCGCAGATCCGCGCCCGTGTCACCACGCTTGGCACGTTGAACAACGATTCGCTGCAAGTTTACTACTCGCTGAACGCCAGCGGCCCTTGGCAGACGCAGACCTTTGCCAGTCTGGGTAATGACACGTTCGCCGTGACGATCCCGCCGCAGCCGTCGCTCACTCCCGTATACTACTACGTCCGCGCGAAGAATGTGCAGGGCAACTGGACCACGATGCCGCGCTACGGTCCCGAAGCTCATTATGTCACGCAGTTCCCGGCATACGCTCCCGCCCCGGTCACCGATCTCACCATTGTCCGCATAGGTAACGACATCGTCCTCGATTGGTCAGCCGTGACGCAGGACATCCATGGCTTCCCGATTACCGGCGCAGTCTACAGCGTCTACGGCGCGGCGACATCGTCCGATGTTGTCTCTCCTGCTAATCTCCTCGCCACTGTCAGCGATCCGAGCTACACGCTGCTCGACGGCGTGAATCTCTTCAACTCCCACTTCTTCCAGATCGTGGCGGAACGGTCGTAAATCCAAACATGTCTTGGTTGAATACTAACAGCGCACCAATCGGTGCGCTGTTTTTGTGTCAAGAGTGAGCTTGGGGGATCATAAACTCATCGCCAGCCGATACCTGATCCGATCAATCGTCTCCCCATCCGCCGCAAACGGAATCTCCGGCGCCGTCGGCATCGCTTGCAGATGGCTCTGCTCGAACGGTGAGGCCTTAATCTTCAGATTATACGCCTTCACCAGCAGCGTTTCCAGATTCACCACATCATGAATATTGTAGCAGAGCAGCGTCTCCAGCGCCCGCTCGTTCTTCCGCCGCTTGTAATCCTGCCATAACAGGACCGCGAAATAGCCATCCACCTCTTCCAACCCCGGCCGGTGAATCCCCAACTGCCGCTCGCACCCCTTCAATCCTCCCTTGTACCCCAGACTGCGCAAAATGTAGCGCAGATCGAGATGCACCTGATCGAGCACAATCCCCAGCGAGCGCTGGATGAACGGCACGTCGAAGCACTTCCCGTTGTACGTCACCAGCACCTTGTAGTTCTGTACGTCCCGCGCAAAGGTGTCAAGGTTCTGCCCCTGCACGTACGTGAAGACTTGCCTTCCGTCGTAGAGCGCAATCGTGGTGATCGCATTCCATCCCGGCGTCAGTCCGGTTGTTTCGATGTCCAGATATGCCATCTGCTCGCGGAACTCGGGAAACAATCGCCAGTGTAGCATGGACGGCAGCGCGTCGGCAAAATAGTGCGGGTTCTCCGCGCGCAAATGATGATGCGACTCATCAAGGTAACACCGAAACGCGTCGAGTGACACGCGTGTAAGCGGTAATTCCGTCGCGCGGGTGAGCGCTTTCCACGAATGCAGCCCCGCCTCCCAGATCCGCCGCTCACTGCGAATTGTGACTCGCGGAATATGACAGAAAGTATTGACCAGCATGTATGAGACGTTAGCGCGGCGTGACGTTCAACAGACGCCGCGCCGTTCGTGGACCAAGATAGATGAAGGCTGTGTACACTTGCGCCAGATTCGCTCCGGCGTGTAGCACCTCCTGCAGCCGCTTCGCCGAGCTGATCCCTCCCGCGGCCATGATCACCTGCCCTGGCGCCAGCTCTTCGCGCAGGAGTTTGACCATCTCCAGCGTCCGTGGAAACAGCGGCGCTCCGGACAAACCGCCGCGATCCAGCTGGCGAGCCTCGGCAACCAAATTTCGATGAATCGTTGTGTTCCCCGCCACAATCCCCGCAATCGGCAGCTCCTTGCTCAGCCCGGCGATCTCCGCTATCTCGTGATCGGCGAGATCTGGCGTGATCTTCAAGAGCACCGGCTTCTGCCCCAGTTGAATCACCCGATTGACCACCGATTCCATCAATGGTCGCAAATACTTCAGGGACTGCAGGTCCCGTAGCCCTGGAGTGTTGGGCGACGAGACGTTGATCACAAAATAGTCTCCTACGTCGTGAAGCTCGGCGAGTACGGCCAGATAATCGTTCACGGCCTGATTCGCATCGGTGTCGCGATTCTTGCCTATGTTGATGCCCACCGGAATCGTCAGATGCCCGCTCGCGCGTATCGCCCGCAGCCGTCGCCCCACCGCAGCCATCCCGTTACCGGGAAATCCCAACGCATTGACCAACGCTTCGGAGTTCGGGAAACGCCAGACTCTCGGTTTCGGATTTCCTTCCTGTGGCTGCGGCGTCACCGTGCCCACTTCTACATACGAGAAACCGAGCTCTTGCAATGCCAGTACAGCCGTCACATTTTTGTCGAATCCCGCGGCGATCCCGACCGGGTGCGAAAAATGCAGGCCCATGACCGTCTGCGGCACGCGCGGCACTGTGCCGCCCACGGCGCGCAGCAGCGCACGGCCGCTCGAGCTATGGCTGAGACGGGAGAGAAGGGAGAGAACTGAGTCGTGTGCCGATTCCGGATCGCGCCGGAAAAAGATCGGACGCAGCAAGAAGTACATGGATTCGCCGCGATGAAGTTGGAGAATTCAGGCGCGTCTAAAACGACACGCCCAGCCCGAACGTAAATTCGTGATCGCCGTCCCGATTCTGCGCCAGCGCCACCTCGACGATCTGCACATAGGGCACCCGCAGAAAGATGCCGCCGCCGTAGGCAAGAATCGGCGTGCGCCTGTTATTCAACTGCAGTTCGCCGCGTTCAGCGAAGAGCACGCCCGCCATGCCGATCGGCCAGCGCCGGCCCCAGCGGCCGATCAACGGCACGCTGTAGGTCGCTTCCACGGTGATCGGAAATCGTAGTTCCACATCCCCGACAATATATCCGGCCGATTCCGATTGCACGGTGCGATAGCCGCGGAAGCCCTGCTCGAAACCGTAAAAGTAGTGCGCAAAACTCGGTGTGTTTGTCGTGGACGTCGCCGCGGCGAACTGCAGCGCCAGCACCGGCGGCCGGTGCGGATATTGATCGGAAAAATAACTCTTCAGCGGAAAATAGCCGCGCAGCGAATACTGCGAGGTGATGAAATCCACGGTGCCGAAAGTAAAGTCGAATTTTGCTCCCGTCAGCCCGCCGCGCGACGGCCACCACTCGAGATCGCGATAGTCCAGCCCGACAAATGGCGACATCCGGAACAGATTGAAGGTCCCGCCCTCCGCCGGCCACTTGTCTTCGAGTTTCACGTGCTGATAACCAAGTCCCAGCCCAAGCCGCTTCCGTGATCCGGCACGCGTCCCGACTTCGAGACTCACTCCGTCATCGTGCATGTCTCGGGAGGAGTCCAGCACGGACGCGTGGCGGTCGGCCCTCGTCAGATATTGAATTCTGGCCTTCAGCGACACCGGCTGCCGCGGACTTAGCCAGCGTGTGCTGAAACCGACAAAGAAGCCGTTCGAATTCCCCAGTTGTGCAAAAGAGTAGAGCTGCTCCGCATTCCGGCGAAAATTCAGATGCCGCACTCCAACCAGCAGATTGAGGTGATCCCACAGTGTCTGCGGGTCCTTCGACGAGCCCTCCAAGCTGCCATCGGTTAGACTCACTCCCAGAACAGGCAGAATCGGCCAGGCTTCCGTCACGTCCACGATCACCGTCCCCGTCGAATCCATTGTCAGCTCGGCATCATTGAACACCAGCAGGTTATGCAGACGCTTGTGCGCGTCATCAAGGTCGCCCACACTAACCGTATCTCCTACCTGAAAGTACAGCTCGCGCTGCACCACCCACGGCCGAGTGGATTTCATGCCGCGAATCTCAATCTTCCGCACAAGATGCGTCTCCTCGGCAAGCGCGGTCGAAAGACAGATCAGCAGCACCAGAGCGAGAAAACGAAACAACGATTATCTCCAATCGAGTTGGAACAGCAAGTCAAAGGCGGAAGCCTGTCTCGCTTCCTGCTGCGCGCGCAGTTTCAGCCAGTCAAGCAAGCGGTACTCAATCGTCACGGTTTGTCCGATCTGCCCCGTCTCGATCGGCTGGGTGACGCGCACAAACAACCGCTCGGTGACGTACGACCCCACTTCCAGCGAGCCACTTGTCAGATTATTCCCCGGACCCGTGCTGGGACGATACTCTAACACGTCCAGCCCCGCCCATTGACCGACCAAGCTCGAAAGCTGACCGGCGGCAGCTCCACTCGCTGTCTTCTGAAGCTCCGCTTGACTTAAGAGACCGCCTCCCCCCGATCCGCCCAGCAGCGCTTGAATCGCTTCTTCATTTGTCATTCCCTGAAACTCGAACCGGGTTTCTGTCATTGTGCCAAAGACATGTACTCGTAACGGGGTGCTCGCCGTCGTTGTCGACGGCGGCTTGTATTCTGCGGTCACGTCCAGCGTCGGATTGTTGATCGGCCCCTCAAACGTAATCTTGCCATCCACCACTTCAAACCGTTTCCCAAAAAGCGAAACATCCCCCTGCCGCGTCTGAATCGAACCGTTGATCGTCGGGTCCATGCCATAGTCCTTGTACATCCACAGGTCGCCGGTCAGCTCAATGTTCATTCCGCTCCCGCGCACCCAGCAGTTGCCCGGAATGAACAGGTGCAGTTCGTTGGCCATGGACCGGTAAATCGCGTACGGCGAAAACGGATTGGGGCCGGCCGCGGCCGAATCTCCCCGCATTACGGTCAAAACCGAATCGAGATTGATCTCTTCCACATTCTTCTGTGCGGCCGACGTAAGATGATAGATTACCTCATCGAACTCCAGCTCGCCGCGCGCGTCCAGCGCCGTTAACGGGCCGTGCACATCCAAATGTCCGCTTGTGCGGATCCGCATCTGTGGGCTGTCCATGACCTGAAAGCGACTGAGATTGAGGTGCAGATTCACGTCTTTCGGTAAGGGAAAGGCCATCACCGCGGTTCCCTGCCCCGTCATTTTCCCCACGGAACGCACGTCAAAGCGCGAAATCCGCAGGCTGTCGTCAATCATTTCGCCCTGAATCGCAATATCCTTGTAATCCACTCCGCTGCGCGCGTCTCGATACCGCCCATCACGAATGACGAAGGTTCCCAGCCATTGCGGATTGGCCGGCGTGCCCTTGAAGGTCGCATCCCCGGCAATAATTCCGCCGATCTTCGTGCCGCTCGGCAGAAACTGCGTAAACGCCTCGAGTCGCTGCTCGATGATCTTGGCCCGTCCGCTCATCGGCGAGTCTTTCAGCAGCACCACTCCGGAGTCCAGCGAAATCTGCATCGGAAATTCGCCGCCAAAGAAACCGGCCGTGTCCCCGTGCATTATGATCGTGCCGTCCAGCGTCGTCACGGTCCGGTTGGCGCTTACTTGTAGCGTCAACTCATCGGCGACCAGCTTCCGCTCGTAGAGAATACTGTCCGCAGTTATGAATAGGTCGCCATTCAGGTCCTGATCGGTGCCGGCGAACTGCACGCGGATATTCATCGTGCTCTCCGGCAGCGGCCGCTTAAGGATTTCTCCCACCGCCCCGGTCTTCAACGCCGAAAGCTCGATGGTCATGTCCTGTTCGCCATGCCGCTGCATGTATCCGCTCGCGCGCAAGACGCCGATCTCCGACCGGAACGTCAACGCATCAACCTCGATTCGGCCATTCTCCAAACGTATGGTGCTCGGGAATTCCGACCACCATTCCACGCCAAACGTGCGCGCGTGCAGCGTGTCCAGCGCCACCTCTTTCACATCCCCGTAGAGCCGCGCCGTAAACTCGGCCCCAAGTTGAATCGTATCGGCCCGCGCCCACAGGTTGAGCGCCATCCGGAACTGTTTCAAGTCTCCGTTTGCTGTCACATCCGCTGAGTCCACCCGCTGTGTCGCTGCGACCAAACTGTCTATGCTGAGTGCGCCGTTGAACATCAGCGAGGGATATTCGAATTGCACCAGTCGCGCGTCGGCCGTCCTAACATAGTACGTACCATAACTCGCATTAGTGAGCAGCACGTCCCCTTCCGCCGTCAACGATGAAAACTTCTTGCCGCGCAGATTTGCCACACCATTCAAATCCAGCGATACAGTCCCGCGAAGCGTATCCAGCGAGTCCACCATTGCAGCCAACAGCGGCTCCAGGTCCTGCAAGCTCGGCGCATCCATCTTGATCGAGTACGTCACGTCGCCATTCAACTCACCGGCCGCGCTCGCATTCAGCGCAATCCCATATCCGGCCACCGCGAGCGTGTCCACTGCAAAGTGGTTTCCCGCGATGCCCCCCGTAAGAAAGAGCTCCGTTACGTGATACTGCCCATACGTGAACTCCGTGAAATGCGCGTCGGCTTGAATCGTGCGCTGCTTCGCCGCAACGGCCCGCGCATTCAGATGTATCGTGCCGCTCAGCGGCGACAGCGAGTCCGGAATCTGCGAAATCAGCTTGTGCAGGTTCAACTGCTGCAAACTCAGATCCGCCCTTACGTCCATCTGCTCGGGAATGAAGCTGTCGGCAAACGCCTTAATCTCCAGCACTCCGTGGCCTGTGTTCACCGAGCCGCTGATCGTCGCCGTCGAATCGCGTGTGACAATTCTGAGATCTGCGTCCCGCAGCGCGTACTCTCCGTAGCGCGTGTCGCCGAACGTCATCCGCAGATTCCAGCCGTTCACGACCGAGACCGCTGAATCCTTGACAAATGCGATCCGCCCGTTCAGCATCAAATCCGTGGTGTCGTGCCACAGTGCCGCCGGCCGCAAATTCTCGAATGTTATGTCTCCGTGCCCCGCGACCACACCCGGCGGATAAACCATCGTGGCGACGACGAGCAGGTTGCCAAGCACGCTGCTCTGGGCTGTGCAGTTGAGATCCATCGAGTCTGCGCGCTGCGTGTACTCCATGACCACTGACGTTCGACCAAATGTGTTCGCCGGGATGTACAATCCGCCTGAGTATGTGGAATCTACCTGCAGTTCGAGCCGCCCTCGAACGTCGCGTATCGTGTCCGCCAGCACCAGCGAACCGCCCGTCTTCACATGCACCTGCCACGGCGAATCATATTCCAGGTTGTAATCGAGCTTCCGCTCTTTGAACGTCATGTCCGCCACGAGCGTCCACTCGTCCGCGGCAATCAGCGTGTCCACTGGATTGTGGATGTAGGTCGGACCGCCGTCAATCTTCAACTTGTCAAGCTGAATAATCCACTGCGCCGGCTTCGACGTGTCCGGTGGCGCTTTGGTCGTATCGCGCAGGCTGAGCGCACGCTCAAGGTTTGACGTTCCCGCCGAGTCTAATGCCATGTCAAAGCGCAACGTGTCAATCTTCAGATTGTAAATCCGCAGGCGGCGACTCCTGATCCCCCACAAGTCCACTCGTCCGCGCAGCTCCTGAAACGTGAGCACTTCGCCGCCGCCCGGATCTTTCAGCTTTGCGTCGCGCAGTACGATTACGCCAAACGGCGTCACGTGCACGCTGCCCACTGAGAGTTCACCGTGAATCGAGTTGTTGACGCTGTTTAGGATGCGGTGCGCAATCGCTGTCTGTACTGGTGCGCTCAGCACGGCGAGCACCGCCACTGCGATCAATAATAAGATCCCCAGCGGAATCCAAAGCCATAATCGCCGCGCGCGCGCCATCAGAACCCCGACCCCAGCGAAATGTGTATCTGCCAACGCTGCTCATCGTACGGGTTGGCTCGCAATTGGTATGCGTAATCCACCCGCACCGGCCCCACCGGCGAAATCACCATCAGTCCTGCCCCCGCCGACGGATACAGGTCCAACGGTCTTGACGCGAGATAATTCTTCCACGCGTTGCCGATGTCCATAAAAGCCGCCAGCGCCACCGGCCCCCAAATATTTCGCCGCACTTCTGTCGTCGCGCTGATCGCAAAGTCTCCGCCAATCGGCGTTCCGTCTGAGGCGCGCGGTGACAACTTGTCGCGTCCCCAGCCACGCACTGTCCCCGGACCGCCAAGCTTGAATCGCTCGTCGGACGGCGTGACCGGTGTTTGATAGAGCGGACCCATCGCTCCAACCTCCGCGCGCCCCGCTAATGTCCAGAAGCGCCCTTGCGGCACCCATGCCTTCGCCTGCAGTGCGGTTCGCCACCAGCGATACGTCGCGCCGTAAAACGCACCCGATTCGGCAATGCTCCCCCCGATGAAATGTCCGTTCCGGGTGACCAGCGGATTGTCGCGGGTGTCCCATCCGGCAGTGAAAGTCTCCAGCGATCGAATGTAGCGCGTGTCGGACGAATCTCTTGACAGGGGATGGCGAATTCTCAAGCCCGCTTCATTCGAAAAGGCTGTCGTTACATAAAGGCCCGGCGAAGCCGAAATCGTTGTGGTCGCGGATCTCGTCTCGATACGAAATCCCGGCTCCTTCACCAACTCCCATTTCGGCTGTTCCGTGATGTCCGTAGAATTCCACGGAGTGTGCGGCCAAAATAAGCGAAAATCCACCTCCCGCCGGAACTCCGAGCGCGTGCCATGCAATGTCCAGCGCCGCCCGCGCCCGAAAAAATTCAGATCGGTAAATTCCGCCTCTGCCCGTGCCCGCTCCAAAGTGTGATAGCCGCCGCTCATCCGCAGCCGGTAGCGATTGCCTTCTTGGGTCGTGATGTTCACCGGCAACACGTCGCCCGCCACGCTGGTGTCCGCCCGCACGGAGACTAAGTTGAACGCCTCCAACCGCACGATCTTGATTCGCGTCTTCTCCAGATCGCGAATGTCATAGTGATCCAATTCGTGATACGCCAGCTCCCGCCGGACCGTCGGTTCCGAAAACTGCTTCAGCCCCGAGATGTGCGTCTGCCCGATGTGGTTGTAGCGCCCGGGCGCCAGCAGAAAATCGAGATGCGCAGCGTAGTTGACCGTGTCGCGCCGCACCTCATAGGTCACCTGCGCCCGCGCATGACCGATCGTCTGGAACTTGTAACGCAGTGTATCCGCGGAGTTTTGGATATCGGAGAGCGCCAGCCGTTTGCCGTTCTTGATCAACAGCTTCTTCGACCAGCGCACCGAGTCCAGCCCCGCCAGGCTGTCGCTTAGCCAAACGTAGCGCCACGATTTCAAAATAACTGGCCGCCCTTCGTGAATCTCGAATTTCACGTCAAGATCTTTGCCGCGCGGCTTCACAATCCCTGCCACTTTCACATCCGGAAAGCCCTCGCGCGCATAAAACCGCTCGATGCGAAGAATGTCCGCGGCGAAATCATCGGCATAAAACGGCGGCCGACGGCCGATCGGCAAATAGCGCCGGATCCACGTCGGCTTGTCCGTCGCCATGACCATCAGCAAATCCGAACGCGAAAACGTCTTGATTCCGGGAAACGACATCACTCGGATCCGCTGCCCGTCATACGCGCGCCACTGCTCGTATTCTTCAAGCGTGAACGACGCCCAACCGGCGCGAACAGTGAACAGCAATGCGAGGGCGATGAGCCATCGTCTGAGATGTACCATGCTGTGAATGTCGTCAAATGGAGAGGTCTTGCCTTAATTACGTGAAATTCCGACACAAAGTCAAGAATTTCAGCATCAAACGTGGTCAGAGAGTCCTGCTTTAGGGGGTAGAAGGCAAAGGAGGTCGGCTCTGATAGAGGGGAATCCAACGGCGGGAAGCCAGCAGACGCAGCCAGTCGGCCGCAATGTCCTCTGAGGTGCGTGCGGCATCACGGTGATGACGGATGCGGTCGCTGATCCGCTCAAAGCCGGGCAATGCGCCCTGCAAACGTTCGGGGTCCGGCAAGCCCTGATTCGCCAGCGCCGCGGCCAATTGTATCCGGATATTCTGTTCCAGTGTTGAAGTGAAGCCTGTGCACCACTCCGCAAAATCATGCCCGATCGCCTCTGACAGCTCCCGGCATGCTTGCGCAAGCTGGCTTTTGCGCTGATCCACGATGCCCTGCGTCTTGCCCGTCACTTTGGCCACCAGTCCGCCGCGCTTTCCGCCGCCATCCGTAAAGATGCGCCGTTCGCGCAGTCGGCTGTCCAGTCGTAACCCCATCGCCCGCGGAGTCCATCGTGCATTCATTTCACCCAATGGGATCCGCCGAAGTTCCACTTTCGCCGCCAGATTATCCAATCCTCCCACAAAATCCGCTATTCTGTCGGTAACGAAGTGCTCGATTCGTCCTTGCAAAATTGGCAATCCCACCGCGGCAAGAAACGATTCAATGTCCGGTCCGGGCTTTTGCGGATCCAAAAATTCCGCTATTGTTTTCCCTTTCATCCGCTGCTGCAAAAATGCATCCGTCACACTCTGCACGCCGTTCACCCAATTGCGCTGGTACTGCCCCAAAACATAGCGCACGTGCTTGACTCTCTGCTCATGCTTCTCGATGGCGGATTGGTATTCCTGCTTTCTTCGTTCGACTTCGCTCAAGAGCCGCGCCGCCAGGAACTGCCACAGCGAAATGGCCTGCAATTCGCGCGTCTCTTCCGATTCCATCATCAAGGACCCGATTTCCGCGAGCAAGACCTCGTGCGGTTTCCGCTCCTGCCATTCATCGCGCGACACGGCCCACCACTTCTGCTCAAGCTGATGCAGCAGATGAATCACGTCCTCCGGGGTGTCTTCCCTCACGCTGATCGCCGCCTGCTGCCCTAACAAAACTTCCATCCGCGTCTCACGGCCGTCGAGTTTCTTCAAGTACGCCGGATACGGCAGCCACATGAACCGCCACGGTGATTCGCCGGTCACCCGCTCTTCGATGAACATGAAGTCATTCAGATTCAATTCGCTTTGCAGAAACGTCACGAGCATGCGCGGCGTGATCGCCCGCTCGCCGTTTGCATGCCGCAGAGCCAGTCCTGCCTTGTCTCCCCCGTCTGCGCACCATACCAAAGGAGCATCCGGCAAATGCGGCAATTCGAGCGTGTACCCGATTTGCTTGGCGATCTCCGTCGCCATCTCTGCCGTCCCGCCGCACAGCAGCAGTGCGGGGTTGCGATCCCGCACCCGCGCAAACACGTTTAGCTCCGCCAAATCGCTTCCGGATTCGCGGCAAATGGTCTGCAGCTCCAACAGCGATGGAATCTGCTGTCGCCGAGCTTGCCGCTCTCCCGCAGCCAACAAACAGTTCAACAGTGCCGTCGCCGATTCCGCCGTCGTCAAGAAATCTGCCGTCGAACTCATGGCTGCACCCGGATCTGATTCAAAAAGTACAAGCTGACCTCCACGGCTACCGCCAGAGTTGCCAACAATCCCAATAACAGATACACGCGGCTACTCCACCGCCGGTCATGTTCGAGCCGTTGGAGAATCTCACCGCGCATCGCCTCTTGCCGATCGCGCACGCTCGTCTCCATCAAATCAAACTTCGTGCTGAGCAGCGTAGCGAACTCGCGCCGAAACGCCGGCAGGTCTTGCTCTTTCAGCGCATCCAAACTGGTTTGCGCTTGGCTCAGAGCGTTTTGCGTCGTTGTGAACCGCGTCTCCGAGTCATGCTGCAGCCCCTGAATGTCCTTCTTAAGCTGCTGCCCCTGCTTCTCTGTGGAGTCCTGCCCGTGTCCGACGCCTTGCCTTAACTCCGCGAGTTCCTTATCCTGCTTCGACTGCGCCTTGCGGACGGCCTCGATCTCTTGCGAGTGCTTTTCCAGTTTGCGGTCGAGCAGCGGAAAGAACTTCTTCATCGCCGTCCCGTCCGCCATGAGCAGCTCGAACTTCTCCGTGGTCAAGCCAAGAATGTTCTTGGTGTCGCTCGAAATCGCCTGTAAGGCGAGCTGGTCCCCCTGATGCAGCGATTGAATCAGATGCGTATAGCGCTCCAGCGCCTGCGGAATCGTCGCAACCTGCTTCGCGAACGTGTCGTAGCCGCTTTCTATTACCTCTCGCAGCCGCGCCGCATTTTCATCGTAATTTGCGCGAATCGCTTCCTTGAGCACGGCCAGCGCCTGTTCCTGACTCGCTCGCTGCTTCGCCACTTCGTTCGCTACGGCCTTAACGTGAGTCTGCATCTCCTCGGTAAATGACTCCGTCGCCGTCTGCAAGTTCCCCACTTTGTCGTCGAGCGTCGTGGCCACGCGCCCCAGCTCGGCATGCAGATCGCGGCCGCTGGTTTGCTCTGCGCGCTGGGCGTCCGTGACCTGCGCTTGTATCTTTAACAGCTGATCTGCCAGCGTCTCAGACGACTCGGCGGAGATTCGCGAGATGTCGTCCCGCAGCGACGATAACTCCCCTTGCCACGCTTGCGCGAGTTGCCGCAGCGTGTCTTGCACCCGCCCAGTCTCAGTCGCGGTGTCGCGCTGCATCCGCTCGGCCAAATCCTTCAGCGCGGTATCAATCTTCTCGCGCAACATCCGGCTTTCCGAGTGCGCGCGCTCCGTCCCGCTCGTCGCCGCTTGTTCCGCTCGCCCCATCGCCGCCGCGAGCTGCGTCAGAATCTGCCGCTCCTCGTCCGCCCGCTGCGCCAACTGCTGCGATTGCGCGCGCAGCAGCTCCGCCGCCTCTTGTGTCTCTTGAATATGCCGCTGATCCTGCTCGCGATGCGAGGTCGTTACAGCGTCCATCGCCGCTCGCAACGCCGTCATCTGTTCGCGCGTCGCCTGCTCGTCATGCCGCATCGCCTCGGCGAAATTGTGCAGGGCCGCCAGCGATTCTGCCAGCTGCCGCGAATTCTCATTCACCTCCGCAATCTGCCGCCGCGCCGCCTCTTCGTACTCCTTCGCCAGATCCTTGATCGCCTTCTCCGCCGCCAACTGTTCGCTCTTCAGCGTCTTGCGGAGTGTGGATAACTCGTTCAAAACTCGCTTTTCGCTCGCGGCCAGCGATCCGGAAATCTCATCGTGCGAAATCGGCGTAACACCGGGGGCTGCGGTCGAATTCGGCGTTTCGACCGCAGGTGGGATCGCCGGCACGAAGGACTGCAGCTGCTCACGCAGTTGCTCCAACGCCTGATCCATCTCTTCGTGCACGCGCGGCCCCACCGACGACAGCGCCTGCTCGACCAGGCGGTCCAGCTGCTGCACGCGCTCGTCGCTCTGCGCCGAGTTCTGCTTCAGCGCGCTTAGAAGTTCCGCGCGCTGACGCTGCAACTCCGTTTGCACCGTCGCTTCGGTTCGCCGCAGCAGATCCTGCAACTCTTCCGGCAGCGTCACGGTCACCGGTACCTGCTGCACGTTCGCCTGCGGCGGCGCCGGCGACTCGACGGCGCGCGGCGCAGTCACGAGTTCCGCGGCGTCCGTCTCCATCCTCCGGCACAGCGACTCGAGCGTCGTGGTCAGAGATTGCAGCCGTCCTTCCACGTCCGCCACGGTGCGCGACAACGCTTCGCGGCTCGCCGACGTCTGCTCCTGCAAGACTCCCGCTTCGCTTCGCAGTGCGGCTTCGAGCTGATCATGCGTCGCCAGCAGATCCTTCATCACCTGACCGGAACGGTCGCGCAGGTCATTCGCATTCGACCGCATGACCGTTTCCAGGTCCTTTACCCCTTCCAGCAACCTTGTCCCAGCAGGGGCAAAAACCTCGCGCAGGCGGTCTACGCCACGCGCAATCTGTTGCAGAGTCTCTTCAGAGTGCTGTAGATTGTCAATAGTCGAGACAAGTCGCCGCAACTCATCCCGGAAAGCAGGGATAAATTGCTGTTCTGTAAGCTCTTGCGTAAATGATTGGAGGAAGCTCTGGAGAGGTTCGACAAGCTCGTGAAGGGGTCCTGTCTTCGGTGTCATGAGGCTCTTTTCCGTTCGATTCATCCGTTTCACAACTGGTCTAAATATCCGGTGCAAGGTCAGTACCAAGAGCAGTTATCCACACCCCTTACTAACCGTTTCTGCGGATCACTTTGTGAAATGAGGAACAATCTTATCCCCCTACTGCAACTTTCACCGAAAAAATTGTATCTTATGAGCACAAATGGACCCACCCGGCCTCCATTTTGATCCGCTTCCCTCGCTCTTGTTAGAACTAACCATAGTGGACGAACCTCCTATGAAACTTACGAAGCGCCGCGTTACCCTCATTGTCATCCTGGTCGTTGTGGTGGCCGGAGTCGCCATCGCCATGACGACCCGAAAAGGCAAAGTCAAACCGACGTCCGTTACTGTCGAAGTCGCGGAAGTCCGCCGTCTCGTCTCCACCGTCTCCGCAACCGGCGAAATCGAACCGGTCACGCAGGTCAAGGTCTCCGCCGAGATCCCCGGCCGCATCGTCGAACTCCCGGTCAAAGAAGGTGACGTCGTGACCAAAGGCCAGTTCCTCGCCGAGTTGAACCCCGAGACCTATCGCTCCGCGCTTGAAGAGGCGACCTCCGCGCTCCGTTCCGCGCGCGCATCCCGTCTAAAGGCCGAAGCGGATCTGAAGCGCATTACTGGCCTGATCGAGAAGGGCATGGCCTCCGAAGCCGATCTCGACGCCGCCAAAGCGCAGGCCGAACTTACCGCCGGCGACCTTGACCGCGTGATTGCGATGGAGAAAAACTCGCGTGAGAATCTCTCCAAGACCCGCATCACCGCTCCGATGAGCGGCACCATTTCGCGTCTCAATAAAGAAATCGGCGAATTGACCCTCGGCTCCCAGTTCCAGGAAGATGTCATCATGATCGTCGCCGATCTCTCTAAGATGCAGGTCCGCGCCGAAGTGGACGAGAACGACATCCCCGGCGTTAAGCTCGGCGATTCCGCGTCGGTCGAGATTGATGCGTTTCCGGATACCACCTTTCGCGGCGTCGTCTCCGAAATCTCGCAGAGCGCAGCGCAGGTTGGCGGCCTGGGTTCCGAAGTGCAGGCGAAAAGCTTTGATGTCGAGGTCACGATCATAGACGATGTTCCCGGCATTCGCCCCGGCATGTCGGCTACTGTTGATATCGCCACCGACTACCGCGACAACGCGCTCTCCGTCTCGCTTCAGTGCGTGGCCGTCCGCGACAAAGAGGAAGGCAAAGCTGTCGAGATCAAAGAGAAAGAATCGCCCAAATCCTCTCGTCAAGTCGCCGCCGAAGTCCGCTCCGGCACCGCTGACAGTTCCCGCTTCCAGAAAAAAGAAGCGCTCGAGGAGGGCGTCTTTGTCGTCGCCGGCGATACTGCCGCGTGGCGCGCGGTCAAGACCGGTTTGTCCTCGGATCGCTACATTGAAATCGTCAGCGGTCTCGCCGCCGGTGACTCCGTCATCAACGGCCCGTATCGCGTGCTCGCCAAAGACCTCAAGCGCGGCGACAAGGTCACGCTCAAGAAAGAAGGCAAGAGCGGCAAGGCGGAGAAACGCGGATGAGCCAGGCGAACGGCCACCTCGACGGCAATCTCATCCAGATCCGTAATCTCAAGAAGATCTACACCGTCGGCACCGAAAAAGTCCATGCGCTGCGCGGCGTCAATCTCCACATCGGCGCCAACGAGTACGTCGCGATTATGGGGCCCTCCGGTTCCGGCAAGTCCACGCTGATGAATCTCGTCGGCTGTCTCGACACGCCGACCTCCGGTGAATATGTTCTCGCCGGCGAAAACGTCTCCCGGCTCGACGACAGTCAGTTGGCCGATATCCGCAACCGCCGCATCGGCTTCGTCTTTCAGACCTTCAATCTGCTTGCCCGCACCTCCGCCCTGCACAACGTCGAGTTGCCGTTGATCTACGCCGGTCTTCCCGCGTCTGAACGCCGCAAGCGCGCCCGCGAAGCGTTAGTTTCGGTCGGCCTGGAAGACCGCATGCACCACAAGTCCAACGAGCTGTCCGGCGGTCAGCGCCAGCGCGTGGCCATTGCCCGCGCGCTCGTGACGAATCCTTCGATCATCCTCGCCGACGAACCGACGGGTAACCTCGACTCCAAAACCGGTGCCGAGATCATGGACATCTTCGAGAGCATCTATGTCCGCGGCAACACCATTGTCCTCGTCACCCATGAAGAGGACGTCGCTCGTCACACTCGCCGCATCGTCCGGCTGCGTGACGGTTTGGTTGAATCCGACGCCGTCGCCACACCGTATTAAGGAACAACCATGGCTGAGCGGAATAAGCGCGGCTTCAGCCTGTTGTTGACACAATCCACCGGTCATTGAGATATGAGAACCACTGTTGACATCGGTGAGGGCATCCGCATTTCGCTGCGCGCCCTCTTGCGAAACAAGCTGCGCGCTGCCTTGACTACGCTCGGCATTGTCATCGGCGTGGCCACGGTGATTCTCATGATCGTCATTATTATGGGTTTGAACCGCGCTGTCGAAAAGCAATTCGCTTTCCTCGGCTCGAACACGATCTATGTCTCCCGTTGGGACTGGATGTTCGGCGAAGCCGACTGGCGCGCCATGCTCAAGCGCCGCGAAATGGAGCCGCAATACGCGACCTACATCGAGCGCGAGTCCACGCTGGCCGAGGCGGTGACCCCTTTCGGGCAGGCCTCTCGTTCCGTCAAGTTCCACGGCGGCACACTCACCCGCGTCAATATTTTCGGCGTGGATGAAGATTACCTCGTCACGAATTCCGTCAAGATTGATGATGGGCGGTTCCTGAACGACGATGACGTGCTGCACAACCGGATGGTCTGCGTCATCGGGCAGGGAATTGCGCAGCAGCTGTTTGACAAAGTCCCGCCCGTTGGCCAGCGCCTTGACGTCGGCGGCAAGAAGCTGCGCATCATCGGCGTGAACGAGAAGATGGGCCGCTTTTTTGGTAAGGACATGGACAACTTCGTGCTGATCCCCTTCGGCACGTGGCAAAAGTTCTTTGGCCGCCACGACCGCGATATTGATATCATCGTCAAAGCCGCGCGCGCCGAGGAGGTCGAGGAACTGCAATGGGAATTGCGCGGCATCATGCGCCGCGCGCGCGGCCTGACACCGTTCCAGCCGAACGACTTCGGGGTGAACGCGCAGTCCATGATTATGAACCAGTTCCGTGCCATCACCGCGGGAATTTATGCCGGCGGTCTCCTGATTGCTTCGATTTCTCTGCTCGTCGGCGGCATCGGCATCATGAACATCATGCTCGTTTCCATCACCGAGCGCACGAGCGAAATCGGTTTGCGCAAAGCGCTCGGCGCGCGCCGCTGGATGATTGCCTGGCAGTTCCTCGTCGAAGCCGCGGTCATCTGCGCGCTCGGCGGCATCTTCGGCGTTTTGCTCGCCTACTTCGGCAGTCTCGCGATGAACAAGTTCATAACCACCACGTTGACGCTGCCCGTCATCCTCTTCGGCATCGTCTTCTCGGCCGTCGTCGGCATCTTCTTCGGCCTCTATCCGTCGCTCAAGGCCGCCCGCCTCTCCCCCATTGAGGCCCTGCGGCACGAATGATGCAAGCTCTTACGTTGCGGTCTTGACTGCCAACTACCCACCAGTCGCCGACTGGTGGGAGCAAAAAGGCGGTGTCGGCTGCGAATCCCGCGCATGACGATCACGGACACCCAGCAGCCGACCCTCTTCCGTTCATCGTTCAACGTTACTGCTCTGACTGGAATTTTTGATTTGGGATTTGTAATTGATGTCTAACCTCTCCACCATTCTTGCCTCGCTCTGGGAATCGCTCAACATGGCGTTGGAAGCCATGCGCGCGCACAAGCTGCGCGCCTTTCTCACGCTCCTTGGTGTGGTGATCGGTGTGATGACGATCATCTCAATGATGACGGTGCTTGGCGGCATCAAGCTCACGATTGATAACTCCATGGAGAACCAGCTCTCCGCCAATGTGTTTCAGGTTCAGCGTTACGACGGCGGGCCCGGCATTCACATCGGTGACTCCGAACACCGTAAGTGGCGCCCGGAAATCGAGCCGGAGTACGCTGATGCGATTCGCCGCCGCTGTCCCTCCGTACGCGCCGTTGGCGTTGAAGCGTGGCAATTCGGCTATCGTGTCAAGCGTGGCTCGCTCGAAAGCAACCCGAATCAGCAGATCGCCGGCGGCAGCCCCGAATTCGGACCGAACAATAGTTGCAATCTCATTTTGGGTCGCGCTATCACCGAACTGGATAACATCTCCGCGCGCCATGTCATTGTTATCGGTTACAACGCGTACAAGAAGCTTTTCTCCGGTGAAGATCCGATTGGTGAGTTCGTTCGTGTCGGCGCCGATCGCTTCGAAGTCGTCGGCGTGTTTGAAGAACGCGGCACGATCCTCGGCCAGAGTCAGGACGACGCCGACTGGATTCCCCTGAGCACATGGTTCCGCATCTTTGGCGACCACTCCGTGAACTTAACCGTGCAGGCGTGGACCGCGCAGGATTTCGAGCAGGCGCAGCAGGAAGTGATTGAAGTCCTGCGTACCGAACGCGGCCTCAAACCCGGTCAATCGAACAATTTCCACATGTGGACGCCGGACATGGTGCAGAAACAGTTCAATCAGTTGACCGGCTGGATCGGCGCTGCGGCCTTCGGCATTTGCGCGATCTCGCTGCTCGTCGCCGGCATCGGCATCATGAACATCATGCTCATCTCCGTCACCGAGCGCACGCGCGAAATCGGCTTGCGCAAAGCGCTCGGCGGTACGCGCGGCTCGATCCTGCGCCAGTTCCTCATTGAAGCCGTGATGCTCTCCGAGGTCGGCGGCGGAATTGGCATTCTGCTTGGGTATCTGGCGGCGGTCGCCATCAACAGCAGCATGCACGTTCCGGTGCCGGTTCCCACGTGGGCGGTCATGCTCTCAATTATCTTCTGCTCCGTCGTCGGCGTCGGCTTCGGCATGTGGCCCGCCGTGAAAGCCGCCCGCCTCGACCCCATCGAAGCGCTGCGTTACGAGTGATTCGATTAAGCTCTTCTCAACTTCCGGCGGCCTCTGGCCGCCGTTTCTGTTCCCCAGCGGCATGTGTCTTCACATGCCCCGCATCGCATTGCCTTGCTCGAACACCCTACCGGTCCGCGGTCTCGGCTTCACACGATAGTCAACGATACCCCGCCAAGTTTCACATTTTGAGCATTTTCCTCTTGACTTTCAAAAAACCAATATGTATAGTTTGGCCATGTTTGAGTCTGTTGTAGAGTGTCTCGTCTCCCGCTCGGCGTACACTCAGAACACATTAGTAACCGTAAGGAGAATAACCCTGCCATGAACTCATCCCAGCGGGATTGGGCTGGCTGGCGAGGCGCTCCCATGATCGCCTCGTTGCCGCTCTTATTGCTTTTGACCTGCTCCGCCGCCGTCTATGGCGTGATCTACGAGGTCTGGGAGGGCCAGTCTATTCAGGCGGCCGTGGATTCCGCCGTCACTGGCGACACCGTTCTGATCCATGACGGCAATTATCAGGAGACGGTCGTCCTCTACGGCAAGACACTGACCGTCGGCAGTTTGTTCCTGCTCGATGGCGATACCGCACACATTTCCGCAACACGGGTCACGGGAACGTCTCTCCGACCCGACACCGCCAGCGCCTTTGTGTACGCTTACGGCGAAACGGCTGATGGTCTGCTGACCGGCCTAACTCTGTCCGGACAGGGGACGTGGAAGGAATGGGATGGCTACACCGCCGGGGGCGCGGTTTACATTATCGAGTCTGCAGCGCGGGTGCATCATTGCCGGATGGTGGATTCGTGGGCGCAGGAGGGCGGCGGACTCGACGTGCGCGGCTCATGGGGTAATGCGTATGCCGAAGTGCGGGACTGCGAATTCCGCAACTGCCGCGACTCGATTTACGCCGGCGGCATGCACGCCCGGGAATGTTCCGTCTATGTCGCCAAGACGCTTTTTGACTCGGATACCTCTTTACGAAGCACGGGCGGCCTGTTCATCTCGGCATCGCGCGCTGTTGTGGATTCCTGCGAGTTCTACCATTGTTACGGTCACTACCAGGGAGGGATGGTCTCCCATGATAACCTCGGGTGGATTTCGAACTGTGTGTTCGACGCCAATGGCGGGCCCTTTGAAGCGGCGGTGGCCCATTTGAGAGTCACCAGCTCCTCGATGGATGTCACTCGGAATATCTTCCGCAACAACTCCGTTCCCTGTTACGCGGTGGACCTGCTGACGTCGGCGTTTGCCCACCGGTTCTTTGGAAACCTCATCGAAGGCAATGTCACGACCTACTCTACGGGAACTCTCAATGCGGGAAACCAAACCTTCGGCGATGTGGCCTACAACGTGATCCGCAACAACCGCAACGTGTACGGCGGCGCGTTTTACGCCTTCGCGAACAGCAGAGTGCGGGTGCACCATAACTGGTTCGAAGGCAATCTCTCCGATGACCCCACCGCCGGTTCGGCGGTGCAGATAGACAGCTACTCGGGCGTGATTGATTCGAATGTGATCGTCAACAACTCGGGTCCAGCTATCACCTCGTGGAGCGATCACCAGCAGATTGACGCCCGCAATAATTGGTGGGGACATCCATCGGGACCGTATCATCCCACCCTCAATCCTGCGGGGCTTGGTGACACGCTCCTCAGCGACAGCGTGCTCTTCATTCCGTGGTTGACGGAACCGCCCGACACCTCGCTGCCGCAAAGCACCGGCCCTCGCACGCCCACCGAATTCCCTTCCACCTGGCGATTATTGGAATGCTACCCGAACCCCTTCAACTCCTCCGTACGAATCGTCCTGGCAGGGTTCACCGGGGCCAATTTTGAGATGGCGCTCTACAATACCCTGGGACAGATCGTGGATATCATCCATCGTGGCCCACTGACCGGCGGAGAACTCACTTATCAGGCTCCCGCTTATTTGTCAAGCGGGGTCTATTTTGTGAAAGCACAGGATCGAACGGATGTCCAGACCAGAAAAATCATCCTCATGAAGTGACACGACCACCACCCTTTGCTATACCCGTTCCGAGCCGCCCCACAAGTTTTGTGAGGCGGCTTCTTTGGGATTCACCACGCCGCCTTCCCGAATGGTCTTTGCCGTGACTTTCTTGACTTTGGGCAGCTTCACAGGTTACGGAAAATCCTACTATTTAGCCGACGACCAGAAATGGGGGAAGATCCGCTGTGGGACGCAGTTTGGCTGAAGCGTTTCCTTGCAACAATTCCCGAGACGACCTCTCTGACGAAGTGTGAGCCTTTCAACCGCCGAATTCCGAATTACCGTATTTACGTAGCGTGCCGTGTTCTCTCCGCGCACGGCGCGTTCATCCAGAAGTCCCCGGTCTCTCCCGAGCCGGGGACTTTCCTTGGCCCCAAACGCACGAATCCCGCGGCGATGTCGCCGCGGGATTCGTGGTCGTTCCCCTTTCTGAGAGAACTACGCAATCAGCAATACGTCCACGCGCTGCTTGATCGTGTGCTTGGGCAGCGCACCGATGATCTGGTCCACGAGTTTGCCGTTCTTGAAGAAGAGCAGCGTGGGAATCGAGCGGATCCCGAACTGCGTCGAGAGCTGCGGATTCTGATCCACGTCCAGCTTGGCAAACGTCATGCGGCCCGCGTATTCGGTCGCGAATTCCTGTATGAACGGCGCGATCATCCGGCACGGCGCGCACCAATCCGCATAGCAATCCACCACCAGCAGCGCGTGCTTCTTCAGCGTATCCTGCCAGTCCGCGTCTTTCAGCTTCAGCACTTCGGCCGGCGTCACGGCCGCGGTAGTTGTCTTTGTTTCAGTCATCTCGTCATCTCCTCGCTAAGAATAAAAAGGTTGGCGGCGAAAAACTCGCCCATAACTCTACGATACCTTGAGCAGCTTCTTGACGCGCTGTTCCCAATAGGCCTTGTCGCGGTAACCGACGACTTTTTCGCTGATATTACCGTTCTGATCAATAATGAACGTCGTGGGAATCGAAGGCGGCGAGCCGAACAGCGACTGGGCCTCCTGATTGAAAATGGCACTGGTGTAATTGATGGGCTGCGGTTTAAGCTGCTCGCCGAACTGCTTCACGGCCGGTGCGCCCTGGCGTGCGAACGCCACACCCACGATCTCCAAGCCCTTGCCCTTGTATTGATCATATAGCTCCACGAAATGCGGAATCTCCTTGCGGCACGGCCCGCACCACGTATCCCAGAAATCCAGGATGACGACCTTGCCGAAATGCTGGCGCATGTCCACGGTCTGCCCGTTGATGTCCTGAATTTTGAAATTCAGCATTTTGGCATCGGCCGGGATCACCGTCTTGGCCTTGCTGCCTGCACCGCAGCTTACCGCTGTCAGCAACAGAATTCCCATGAAGACCGCGGATACTCTCCGCATCAGGTCACCTTTCGTTAACTTCGCACGACTGTTCATATGTTCCACTCCACTTGCCCCGTGCTGCGGGGTATTCTTCAACGTTTGTGATCTACTCTTGGTTCCGTGTCGTGATGCAGCACGGACGGGTTTCGACCAGCACCCCGGAGGGTACTGGCTAGTAACAACCCGCCCCTACAACTGCTATGCGGCGCGGGCGATGACCCGACTCGAATCCGTCACCGGGGTGAACACGCGCGGCAAATCGGGGGATAGCCACGTCGGCAACTCATAGGGCAGCGCTTCGATGTGTGACGCGATTTCGTACAGGTACAATGTCTCGTCTCCCTGGCGGCCCCAGAACACGACTTCGTCGCCGATCTCCGGTTTGTCGCTTGTGAACACGTAACTCGCGTCCTTGGCAATCACGCCGACCAGCGGACAGCGCTTGCCATTCAAGAGCACTTCCGCTTTTCCGGCGAGGCTGCGCGGATACGACGCGCTGTACCCGAGATTCACCTCGGCGCCCCAGCCGTCGTGCGGCGCGGCCCAGAAATGCGCCGTGGGAAAGCCGTGACTGCGACGTAAACGACGCACCCTGGTGACATGACCGACCAATGTCATCACCGGCTCCCAGACCCCCTTTGTATTTCCCCCACCGTGTGGGGGAAAGGTGAAGTCACGAAGCTCTTTAGATGATGGTTGGCCGTAGAGTGCAATCCCGGTGCGCACGAGATTGCCGGGGACGTCAGGAATCGCCATGGCCGCGGCGGAATTTGCCAGATGGATCCAGTCCGGTCGTATTCCGAGTTCAGCGGCACGTTTCACGATGTTCTCAAAGATCGAAATCTGAAGCTCGCCACGCTCGCGGTCAGAGGGACCGCTATAGCCCAAGTGAGAGTAGATCGCCACGACCTTGAGATGCGACATGCGCGCCATTCGGGTCAGCGCGTCTATGGCCTGCGAATGGTGAATGCCCACGCGGCCCAATCCGGTATCGAACTTCACATGCACGGGAATCGCTTTACCCCAGCGGCGCGACATCGCTTCCAATAATTCGACTTTATACCACGACGTGGCCGCGGCTTCGAGATCCCAATCCAGAAACTGATGCGCAGGTTTACCGACCCAGTCGGTCATCACCAGAATTCGCTCGGTGATGCCCGCCTTGCGCAACTCGATGCCTTCCTGCGGCGAACTCACGCCGAAGCCTGAAACACCTGACTGCGACAAAACTTTCGCACAAGGCACGAGACCGTGTCCGTACCCATTCCATTTCACGACAGCAAGTAATCCGCGCGGCCTAACCCGGGACAGAATCGCGCGGGCATTCCGGCACAAGGCAGACAGATCAATGCGAGCTTCAGGCCCGGGAACGTCCTTCATGGACTAAAATGTACGGAAAAGGGGAGCAAGATACAAGCTAACAGGCTGACAGGCCGAGAAGCCGACGAAGTGGCAGACGGATCGGCCAAACCAAAAGCGGAGGCGGATCTGTAATAATTTGTTTTTGTTCGAAACGAACTGGGGTTAATTCAAATCGGAAGTTGGAAATAGGGAAATAGGAAGGGGGCAGATTTTAGGAATCTTTCACAGTTTTGGGGACACTTTTGGACTCCTTTTTACTTGAATTGATCATTATTTTGCAATTTACATTGCCATATTGATTTCATTTGTTCTTTTTGTTAACCTAATATATGAATGTTTGTTCAAAAAGTCAATAGGGTCAGATATGTTAAGGCAAGAAAAATCAAAATCCGAAATCCGAGTCGGAGAAAAAATGAGGAGGTATGACCTCGACTGAAGGAATTGACGGGTCAGTTGCAGATACTGACCAGATTGCCTTGCGAATTCATAGACTGCGATGTAGATTAAGAGGTGTCCCCCTATGAAGTGGGGGGACTACAGGGGGGAAATTAAGAAATCGTCAGTCAGCCCGTCAGCAGTGCTCATGATCAAACTTCACGGCTATGAAACAAGAGTAACGGTGTGCGAAAGATTTTTTATTTTCCCCCATCTAACTTCCCCCACTGCGTAGGGGAAGAACCAGAACGGAAAGAGTCCAGGATGAAGAAGCTGTTACGCTTGGCGGTAGTTATCGCTTCATTCAGCGCAGCGCGGGCGCAGCCCACACTCCCCGTGACCGTTCCCAATGGCGGTGAACACTGGGCGGTTGGTGGTGTCCAGAATGACAAGAGTTTAGGTGTTGACAAGAAAAAAAGGCCGCCCGTCGGGGCGGCCTTTTTCATCGTCGTTGATGAGGATCATCGGCTTGCGGCAACAAAAAACACTCCCGCGATCCCCTCCGAGAGTGTTTTTTCATGTCTTACGACAGACGAAGGAGCTTACTTCTTCTTCGCCGGAGCGGTCTTGGCCGGAGCCGCGGCAGCAGGCTTGCCACCCCCCAGCTTGTTCCACTCTTCCTGGCACTTCATCGCGCACTCGGTGCCCGCATACTTGGGGTTCTTCACGAGGGCTTCGAGCGCTTTCAGCTTGTCGGCCTTCTTCTTGGTCTTCATGGCCTTTTCCATGTCGGTCTTGCAGACCTCATTGCGGGCCTTCATGCCGGCGGTGGTGTTGGGATACTTGGCGACGAGTTCATCACGCTTCTTCTCGTCTTTGGACTTGTCCCAATCGGCATAGAGCGCATCGGCCATCGCGTTGCGCGACATGTTGGCGGCCGGGGTGTTCGGATACTTCGCGAGCACTTCGTCGTACTTCTTGTCGTTGTACAACTTTTCGGCCATCTTAGCTTCCGCTTCGGTCTTGCTCGGGGTGTCCGCGTAGTCCTTCAGCACGTCCTCGTACTTGCCTTCCTGCACAAGCTTCTCGGCGATCTTCACGTGAGCCTGCTTGGCGATCGGCTGATCGGCGTACTTGGCGACCACTTCTTCGTACTTACCCTGATCATAAAGTTTCTGGGCGCGCTGCTCGGGCGACGCGCAGCCCAACAGAACGAGGCCCACAACCAGCAGCACAGCGACCATCTGGAATGAGCGTTTCATGGAGTGCATCTCCTCCCTGGAGTATGATAATTTCACCTGCCAATATTCTCGCAGCGCGACAACGGGGCAGGATTCCGGTGTGCCTTGCTCACGAACAAAGTACCAGCCGCGACAGAGCGCGGCCGGAATCGTAATTACTTCTTCTTGGCGGCTTCCTTCGTCCGGATGTCCGACAGTAGCTGGGCCGCTTCCTTGTAGGCCGCGGTGCCGGAGTACTTCTGCATCACCGCTTCCAAGGCTTTCTTCTTGGCCTCGCCCTTCATCTTCTTGGCCGCGCTCAACTCATCCTGGCTGCGCTGTTCCTTTATCTGAATGGCCTGCGGTGTGTCGCCGAAGCGAGCAATCAGCGCGTCATAGTTTCCGGCCTTGTACAAGGAATCGGCAAGCCTTTCCTTAGCCATGGTTGCCGCCGGGGTCCCCGGATAGGCATCAATGACGGCCTGATAACGGCCATCTTTGACCATCTGATCCGCCAGGTCCAGCCTAGCCTGATGGGCCGCGCGGGTATCCGCATAGTCTTTCAGGACAATATCGTACTGCTTGGCCTCGAGAAATTTGTCCCCGAGCTTAGAGTGGGCGCGGCGGGCAATCTCGAGGTCTGGATATTGCTTTACAACTTCTTCGTACTTGCCTTGGTCGAAGAGTTTTTGAGCAGAGGCGGCACGGCCTTGGCATCCGGTGGTAACCAGCAAGACCGCCGCCAGAAGGGAGGCTGCCAAGAGGAGAAGGATGCGGGAAAAGGGCATTTGTGATACGTGTTACAAAGGACTCGTTACAGATCGCACAAGGTAGATACTTTTAGCGTAAAAGTCAAGCCGTCTTTCTTCTATAGAGAGGCCTCTCGCCAGCCCTGATGCCTACGTAAACCACACAGGCTGAGAGGGGGCAGAGGCCGGAGGAACCGCGAATTTTCAGCAAGATAAGAACTGATCGCTCCATAGAACGCTATAATTTACGCTATTTCAACAACAAAATACAATATTTTGAGATTACTTGCAATTCTTAGGTGGGTGAGCTATATTGCCCGCTATAACAGAGAATTAGGAGGAAACGCGCGTGTTTGGCGTGGAATGACGTGCGTCGGCGGAACGGCATTGCCCGTTCTTCTATGCTCTGTTGCGATACGATGTGACAATCCTGGCGAGACGATGAGAATGAAGCTTAGCAGGTGGAGGTGACGGTGAGGCCGGTGGAACAACTGGACAAGCGACATTACGGATCGATTGCGCTGAAGCGGTTCATCGGGCCGAACCTGATCAAGGGGCTGGCCATCAGCGTTTCAATCCACTTGCTCCTCATCCTGATCCCCGCCCTGCTGGCGTGGCTGCATGGCGAGCCGCCGACGCCGAAAGAACGCTTGAGAGTGATAGATCTCTCGCAAGTCATCAGGATTACTCCTCCGGAACCCCTTCCCAAGCCTGCGCGCGGGTCCGGCACGGAAGGCGGCTCCGTTCCCAAATTGGCGGCTCCGCTGGCCGCAGCCCCCGCGATGCTCCCCCCGGGTATTCTCGCCACTCCCTACGAGTTAGACATTGCCGGGCCTTCGCTGCACGAACCGCACGAAGGCACAACCAAACCGCCGCTGATGACGTCAGCGACAAATCCGAACGCCCAGCGTTTCGAACCGGTGCCGGTCGAATTGCCGGAGATGTCGAATCTCGCGTCCACGGAAGACGGCAGCCCTACCAGTCTCTATCCCAGTACGCTGCCGCGGCGAGGAGAGCATAGCCCCACGCCGGGCACGTCGGAATTGAATCTCTCCACGACGCCGGCGTTTGCAAGTCCGAACGTTGGGGCGGCGGCGAGCGATTTGCCCCCGGGACTCGGGTTCGGAGATCCTCTGTCATCCCTTCCGGGGAGCGGCTCGGGAGACGGCGATATCGCCGGGTCGCCGTATGGCGATGGCGGCGGGCACGGAGGCAGCGGATCGGGGAAGGGATCGGGTTCGGGATCGGGACACGGAAACGGGCCGGGATCTGGCAGCGGATCCGGCTCGGGAAGCGGCTATGATCCGGGGCGCGGCGGAGGGGGCACCGGATCGGGAACGGGGAGCGTCGGCACCAGCGGAGACATGTTGGAAGAAGTCTCGCTCTCCGGATTGCTCGCGTGGCTGCGAACGAATCGCGCGACCTTTCCGGCGGTGGTGAGGTCGTATCTCGAGACCGCGCCGGGGGATTTGTGCGGCGTAGCCAGTCATGCGGGGTGGGATATTTTCATCCAGTTCACCGAGCAGACGCATCAGCTCAAACTATTTTTGTCGCGCGGGGAGACGGGAATTCTGCTTGCGGATTCGGATTTCAAGCGGCGTTCGCAGTTCTTTGCGATGGGGCGCGTGACGCGGGAAGACGGGATCTCGGCAATCGAAGCGACGCGCGACAAGCCGAGCACGGAACGGACCGCGGAGTTTTACGGCGTGTTCAACGGGTGGATGGACGCGAAGGGAATTGCCATGGGGAGCCGAGCGGCGAGATAGGAAAGGATGAAGGATGAAGCAGAGATGTGGAATGGCACGAGACTCGATGATGAAGAAATGATGAGCGAGAGAAGCTGAATGATGAACAAAAGAGGGAAACCGTTATTGAGCGCTATGGGCAAGGTATTACTTATTTTCATGATCCTATCGGTGGCGGCGGCTCCGGGATGGGCGAAGGAGAAGAAAGCGCCGACTCCGGCGGGGGTGGACTCGACCACGAAGCTGGAAGCGGACTCGCTGGCCAAGGAACTCTTCGGTGACCAGAAAACGGAGCAGAAGGCGCAGGAAGAGTTCGATTGGGGGGTGAAGGATTTCAACTCCGGTGAGGAGCTGCTGGCAGAAGCGGACTCACTGCGCCGGAACGGGATTGATACCGCGTTCGTAAAGCCGGGTGGACTGTTCGGCGCGATCCGGCAGTCGCTCGGGGACACGACTAAAGGCTCGCGGGAAAACGAGATCCGCGAACGCGCGAACATATACTACGAGCGCGCGGCGAAAGCCTTTGAGAAGACGCTGACCATTTCGCCGGATATGAAAGAGGCGCGGGTTTGGCTCGCGGCGACGTATGACCGGATGCGGCAGTGGGACAAGTCGCTCGAGGTGTACCGCGAAATTCTCAACGAGCGGCAGGGCGATGACCGCCTGTGGTTCAGTTACGGCTACGCGGCGCTGCAAGGCGGCGAGTACGAGAAAGCGGTGACCGGATTCGATCAGGCGCTGCACATCGCCGAGATGGTGGAGAACGATCCGGCGAAAGTTTCGAACCGCTACCGCGTGTTTGCCGGCGAAGCGGCGATCAAAACGTATCAGGACAAGCGCGCGCTGGACTTCTTTCGCGAGGCGCTGAAATACGCGGACTCGATCTCGACGAAAGACATTCAGAGCGCGATAGATTGGATCGAGTGGGATGACGGCGGAATTGCGACGGCGGAGTATCGCGACCGTGCGTTCAAGGCGGAGAAGCAGGAGAGATGGAATGACGCGCGGGAAGCGTACTTGGCGGCGCTGTCGCAAGCCCGGACGCAGAAAGCGTATTGGGAAATGACCTACCGGCTGGCGCTGGTGGAATTCAAGTATAGCTCGCGGACGGACGCGCTGGCGCGGATGAAGGAGATGATGGCCAAGAACACTACGCCATCGCCGGAATACAGTGAAGGGTACGGCAAGATGCTCTATGCGAATGCGCAAGAGCTGGAAAAAAGCGGCGAAAAGCGGGACGCGCTGAGCTATTATTTGCAGGCGACGAAGATTCCATGGAGCGGGCAGGGCGTCGGCTATCTGGATATTGCGCGGATCGCTGCCAATGATCTGGATACGGCGATCGAGCAGGCGCAGAAGGCACTCACCTATTCGCTGACGGATGAGCAGAAGCAAGCGGCCTACACGATTCTCGAATCCTCCTACCGCGCGAAGGGAGATTGGGAGAAGATGAAGCAGTACCGCACGCTGATGGAGGCGCAGAGATGAGACAAATCCCAAATCCCAAATCCCAAATCGGAAATCCCAGTCAGAGAATACACCCCCTTGATCCCCCTACTGAAGTAGGGGGAAAAGGCGCTCGAGCTTCATTGTGCGTTGTAATGCTTCTGCTGTTGATGGCCGTAATCGCACGGGCGGCAGACGTGGAGTTTCAACTGATTACGGTAAAGAATGTCATGGATGCGCGGGAGATCGCGATTATCCGCGACGAGATGATCCTGGGCAGCGAACCGATTCAGCGGGTGCTCATTTCCGATCTGCTGAACGACGGGTTCGACGAGAACGATGCGCTTCAGATTTATCCGTCGGGGCGCGTGATCCGTTTGCAGCCGATTTCGCCGCGGCTCGATTCGCTGCTGCGCTCGTATCGCTTGCCGACCAATGTCGAAATTCACGAGTCGAGGCAATATTACGCGAAGTATGATTCCCTTTCGCGTGTGCGGTATGGCTCGCAGGCGTTAGGGTATGGCCTCTTAGGGGGAATCGGTGAACGGGTGATGAAGGGATACCGCGGAGAGACGGTGGAAGGGTATTTCAAGTTTGCGCCGTCGGGAGCAATGATTCAGGCGTGGAATTTTGATTCAACGAAAATAGGATTTCCGCCGCCGGAAGCGCGGATTCCGGACACGGTGCAGATCGTGATTCACGACACGATTCGCGTACCGGAGGTGATCACCGTGCCGGTGGTATCGCGCGACACGGTGTATCTGCCGGAAGAGCTGCGCGACCAGCGTGAAGGCATGTACTATCGCATGGCGTTGGGGACGCTGGGCGGAAATTACAACGCGGGACTGCGGGAAGCGTCGCGCGGGCGCGTGGTACTCGCCGCGGGCAACGAATGGGATTTCGGGGTGTGGGATCCGTGGATCAGCGGGCGGCAGGACATCAACTCCCGGGTCGGCTTGCGCTTTGTGGCCGAGATGGCACCGTGGAAAACGGACACGCTCTCCCCGCGCTTTTTGGGAACGTCGTTCGAGACGATGTACATTCCGGCGTGGGACCGGCGGTTTTTCCTATTCGGCGGCGTGCGTGCGCTCTATCACGACGATCTGTTTTGGGATCGCGCGCGGGCCGCGTGGGATCAGGACGTGTATCAGGAAGATGCGGTGCAGGACCTGTCGCAATACGAGCTCACGGTCAAGACCGGACTCGACAAGTTTGCGGCGTACGGCAGCGGCAAGAGACTGGGCGCGTGGCTGAAGCTTTCGGGGTGGGTACCGGGACGGAATAATTCGGCCTACAGTTTTATTGCCCGTCCGAGTAACATGGTGGATCAACTTTGGCAATGGGAGAACAAAGGCGGCGTGGACGTGGAAGCGGCCATGATGGCGCGATTCGGCGAGGCGGCGCAGATGTCTATCTCGGTGGGAGATGTATCGATTTCAAGATTCACCTATGACTATCGCACCAATCCGGGACCGGATGTCATTCGCGTCGGCAAGGTCGGCGTAAGCCAATTCTATCAGACGGTGGCGCTGCGAGTCTTTCCGTGGAACCGCAGCACGTCCCGGCTGACGGTGGAAGCGTCCTTCCGCAATAATTCCGTAAGCATGAGCTTCTCCGATCACGCCGACGCACAAGACGAAATCAAGGCACAGATTCAACCGTATTTTGAGACTCCGGAACTCAGCGGGCGGGTACAGTATGACGTGAGCGTGATCCGGCTCGATGCGGGGGTGAAGTATTATCTGCCGCCGGACAATCTCGATGCGCAGTTGCGGATGTTTGGGGGGTTGTATTTCATGGTGAAGTAAGAGAAATTCCCAAATTCCAAATCGGAAATCCAAAATCTCAGTCAAAAGAAATCCCCTGCCCATGATGGCAGGGGATTTTTTCAATTCGTGCCTCGAGCCTTGCTAAGATTTTGCCTCCGCTCGAGTGCTGGTTCGTACCAAAAACGGTAAGTCAAATGGGGGATATCCCATCCTAACCAGCATGGTGTGGACAAATTCTCGAAAGAACGGCCAGACATTCACTGGAAGGCTCATGTCCTTGTAGACCTGAAAGAAGTCCTTTGAAAACTCCTCTTGCGACCGAAGCCGAACATCATACTCCGCATGAATTCTTGCTACCCGCTTTTCATCCTCGCCAGCAAGGGCTTCAAAGGTATAGCGTGCAATTATGCTGACGTTCTTGTCCGACACGTTCTTCAGAACTGCCCCGTAATCCATGCGGACGCTCAATTGGCTCTTGAGTTCCAAGGGTTCTGACTTGCATTCGACACAGACCATTCTGATGTTCTCGAGTTCGAGCCTGTTCAGAATCTTGTTATATTCTTGCGGCGAAATGGCCTTACGGGCAGTGCGTTTCTTGTCAGATGCTGTCGCTTCCATCATGCAGCGACCTTTCTCTGTTTACTGTACGCGGTAGACCACTCGGGTTCGAGCTTCATAGACTGAAGCAAATAAGACGTTTCCTTTTGATACGAGACAAGTGACCGCAAAGAGATGTTGGCAGCATTTAACTGCGCATCCAAATTCGCCATGTGCTTAATTGTTCGAGGTGATCGCGTGCTATCAGATAACAGGGATATCAAATAGGTATTAAGCGACACGCCATCGGTCTCAGCTTCCTCACTAAGACGTTGATGAAGATACTTGGGAAGGCGAAGGACGAGTTTTCCACTGTAGTCCGCGCGTGATTCACTAGGAAGTGGTAACTTCAGTCCACGAGTCTCATATTCTGCAAAGATGCTCTCTGCAGTTTCGTAGAGACTCTTAATTGCCTCTTCCTTCGTTTCACCGTGACCCTTAAACAGCAAGCGCCCAAGCAAGGGTATGCGGGCTACCCAACCATCGCCTTCTTCAGGCGAAAGTTTCTGCAGTTCGAGCGGGTAACGCTCGAGCTCAAGCTTCTCCAATTTCGTCCTCATCAGTTTGGGAGTCATGTTCGAGAACTTCAATCACACAGTCAAGAGCTTCGATCAAATCACGCAAATCGTACCATTTGACTATTATTTTGGGGTGTCCCAAATGAATGGTAAATCCGCCGATGTCACCGAACCTCTTTGGATCCTTGCCAGCCAATCGCGGGTGGGTTATGAGTACTTCAGACCCACGCTTCTCCTGAATGTCAAATCCTAATCGCTTCAGAAGACTCTTTACTACACCCCACCTAGTCTCTGTTGGCTGACATCTCTTCCAATCTGCGATTTGTTTCTTCGCTCTTTTCACGATTGGGAACTATGTCTCGTTCCACATGATACTAAATGCGGTACTAAAAGTCAACTGAAATCTGATGTGCACAGAGCGTGCCAAAAAATCAATTATTGACATAAAATATTGTTTTTATTGAGTATTACTTTCATAGATCCATTGATGTGAAGAGGTATGGTCCGCTATCTTTGCTTTCATCTGGTACTATTCTCAACCAAAGAAGTGCGTCACTCGAGCAAATGCGCCGCCGCCTCGTCGAGGATCCAGTAGCACTCGCCGTTTTCAGGTTTGACGTGCGTGGCCGGGAGTGAGGGGTCGCCCTCCTGAAGAATCGCGCGCACCGTCTTCGCTTTCTCTTCGCCGGTGATGAGAAAGACATCCGTGCGCGCCGCGTTCAGCACACGATAGGTCAGCGTGAGGCGGTGGGGAATCTTTGCGTCCTTTACGTTTACCGCAGCAACGAGTTCGTCCGAACTTTCAAGCCCCCCAGTCGGCGACTGGGGGGTAGTGGTTTTGTTGTCTGGAAAAAGCGACGCGGTGTGGCCGTCGGTGCCCACGCCGAGCAGGATGAGGTCGAAAACGGGAGGATTCTCACCGAATTGCTTGACGAGCAGATCTGCGTACTCGCTTGCAGCTTGGGTGAGATCGGAGGCTTCACCCTGCATGCGAAAAATTTTGCGCACCGGAACCTTTGAGAGTAGCGTCGTAGAGGCGAGACAATAGTTTGACTCGGGATGATCGGGCGGGACGGCGCGCTCGTCGGCCCAGTACACCTCCCAATGCTCCCAGGACATCTCCTCGCGCCACTCCTCGGAGGCGAGCCGCTCATAGAGCAGTTTGGGAGTGCTGCCGCCGGAGAGTGCGATACGAAAGACTCCGCGCTCGGCGACCGCCTCGGTCTGCTTCTCAAAGATCAGTTCAGCCGCGGCGTCGGCCACGTCCTCAGGGGTTTCGCAGAAGATGACTTCGTCGGTCATGGAAGAGAAATCCCAAAGCGAAAATTAATAATTCCAGTCCACCCCCCTTCCTGTTCCCCCCATCGTATGGGGGGAATGGTGGATGAACATGATTCCTTCGGTTCACAATTACTCATGGTTTGCGCCAGCGGCGGTTGTCGCGGGCGAGCATGATATCGGCCTCGGTGGGTCCCCAAGTGCCGGCGTTATATGTGGCCACTGACGGGATGTCGTTCTTCCAGGATTCGAGAACCGGCATCACGAATTTCCAGCCCTCTTCAACGGCGTCGCGGCGGGCGAAGAGCGTGGGGTCGCCGAGAATCACGTCGAGCAGGAGGATCTCATACGCGTCGTGAATGCGGCCGCGAAACGTGCGGCCATAACCGAACTCCATGTCCACCGGACTCAACTGCATGCCGTGACCGGGGACCTTGGCGATAAAGCTCAGCTTGATGCCCTCGTCGGGCTGGATGCGAATCAAGAGCGTGTTGGGTTCGATCACATCGCGACGCGAGCGCGAAAAGACGAAGTGTGGGACGTGGCGGAACTGAACCGCAACTTCGGTGACACGCTTAGGGAAACGCTTGCCAGTGCGAATGTAAAACGGAACGCCGCTCCAGCGCCAATTATCAATGAACACTCGAAGGGCGGCGTAGGTCTCGGTGGCGGAATCTGGTTTGACGCCGCGTTCTTCAAGATAGCCGGGAACCACTTTGTCGTCAATCGAACCGGAGATGTATTGCGCGCGGACAACATAGTTCTGCAAATCATCGTCGGTGAACGGGCGCAAGGACGCAAGCACCTTGGTCTTCTCATCGCGGACAAAGCGCGGCATCAGATTCGGCGGCGGTTCCATGGCCATGAGCGAGAGGATTTGGAGCAGGTGGTTCTGTACCATGTCACGCAGGGCACCGGCCTCTTCGTAGTACTCGGCGCGGTTCTCGACGCCGACGGTTTCGGCTGCGGTGATCTGCACGTGATCAATGTAACGGCGATTCCAGAGCGGCTCGAGGAACATGTTGGCCAGCCGGAGCACCATGATGTTCTGCACGGTCTCCTTGCCGAGGTAGTGATCAATCCGGTAGATCTGATCTTCGTCAAACGCTTCGCAGAGATTTTGATTGAGCTGAATGGCCGATGGGAGATCGTGGCCGAACGGCTTTTCGACGACGATTCGCACCCACGTGCCGGGTTTGGGATGCGACAAGCCGGAGCCTTTCAGATCGCCGACGATAGATTCGTACGCGGACGGGGGCACAGAGAGATAGTAGAGCACGTTGCCGCGCGTATTATACTGTGCGGTGAGGCGGTCAATCTCGTGGGGCAGCTCGACGAATGGCCCCATCTGCTCGGAGTTTTCGGCAAAGGTGAAGATGCGCTCGACGAATTTTCGCCGGAACTCCTGATCGGTGGGCGAATCCTTGGCAAACTGATCGAAGGCCATTAACACGCCGGCGCGGAACTGCTCCTGATCCACGGGCTGGCGGGAAACGCCGAGCATGACGGTGTTTTCGTGCAGATGACGATCCCATGCCAGATTCAAGAGCGCGGGGAAGAGCTTACGATGGGTGAGATCGCCGGTGGCGCCGAAGATCACAATCAGGCAAGGGTCGCCCTGCAAGTTGATCTGTTGATCTGCGGGAGTGGGTAGCACCATGGTCATTTCTGTTGAGTACTGTGTCCGCCGAATTCCTTGCGGAGCGCGGCGATCAATTTGAGACCGAAGGCATCGGGCTTGCGCGAGGCGAAGCGCGCAAAGAGCGCGGCGCTGATCGCAGGCGCGGAGACGCCGAGATCCACCGCTTCCTGCACCGTCCAGCGGCCTTCGCCCGTGTCTTCGACGTACGCCGGAATAGATCCCAAATCCGGCTCGCGTTTCAGAGCGGAGGCGGCGAGCTCGAGCAACCATGAACGCACAACGCTGCCGTGCATCCAGAGTTCGGCGATGGCCGGGAGATCAAGCTCGTAGGCACTGCTCTTCATGATCTCGAAGCCTTCGGCATAGGCCTGCATCATGCCGTATTCAATGCCATTGTGTACCATCTTGGTGTAGTGGCCGGCGCCGGACGGCCCGACGTAGAGATAGCCGTTTTCGGGAGCAAGCGTCTTGACGGCGGGCTCAACAAACTTGAAGGCGTCAGGGTCGCCGCCAGCCATCTGACAATAGCCCTCTGTAAGGCCCCAGATGCCGCCGGACGTGCCGATATCCAGAAAATGGATGCCCTTCGCCTTGAGCACTTCGGCGCGGGCCTTTGAGACGGTATAGTGCGAATTGCCGCCGTCCACGATGATGTCGCCGGGGGTGAGCAGATTGCCCAGCTCCATGACGACCTGATCCGTCGCGGCTCCAGCCGGGACCATCACCCAGATGGCGCGGCGCGGCGGGAGTTTGCGGACAAGCTCCGCGAGCGAATCCGCAGCCGTCGCGCCCAAACTGACGGCACGCTTACACGGCTCGGGCGTGCGACTATAGACGGTGACCTGATGCCCGCCGCGCAGCAGGCGCTCGACCATGTTGCCGCCCATCTTTCCTAACCCCACGAAACCCAGTTGCATAAGTCCTCCGGCAGAGACAGTGTGCATACGGAAATGTGAAAAGTGATCTAAGATACGGAAATTTTGGGAAATGAATCAATAAGGAGTCCATGCTTTCCCGTCGGGGTCGTGAGATGGGCGTGCTTCCTTCGCGTCTTATTGACCCCGCGCGGCGAGACGCAGGCATATTGAGAAAGTGGGGGAATTCACGTATCTTGAGGCCATTCTCGCACAGATAATGCAAGGAATCTCAGGTTATGCCTATTCTACTCCTGGCCCTGCTGGCCTTTTCTACGTTGGCGCAGGCGGATGTGACGCGCAAGCATCACTCGACCGGTCAGATGATGGGGACGAACGAATCCACCTCGACCGAATACTACACGGCGGACAAGATGGCGACGGAGTCCACGACGAAGTGGACAAGCGGCATGATGAAAACGATGACGAAAGGCAAGCCGCAGGAGAGCATCAACATCGTGCGGCTCGATAAGGAGCTGATGTGGAACGTGGATGTGAAGGGCAAGTCGTACAAGGAAGAAACGTTCGCCGATTTCCGCAAGCAGCTTGAAAAGAGCCAGAAGGAAATGAAAGACGCGGAAGAGGAGCTGCCCGACACGACCGCCGAAGACATGTTCGAGTGGACAGTCGAGGACAAATCCGATCCAAATCCCAAGACCATCAATGGCTGGTCGTGCAAGAACGTACACGTGATCGCGGCCGGCGTCAACAAGCAGAATCCGGAAGACAAAGTGTGGCTCACGCTGGATGCGTGGAACAGCCCGGATGTGCCGGGAGCGGAAGAGATTCGCGCATTCCACGAGCGTTATGTGAAGGCGCTGGGCTTGGATGTGCAGGCTTTGACATCCGGGCTCTCGCAAGCGGCGCTGCTCTATCAGAAACAAATGCAGATGCTGATGGAAGCCGGAAAGAAGGCGCCGGGCGAACCGGTGCAAAGTATGATGGAAATCAAGCGACGGCAGATTAAGGGACCGAACATCGGCAAGGCGATCGGCGAGGGGGCCATGGAAAGCCTGACCGGAAAGCTGCCGTTCGGCATGAAGAAAAAAGAGCCGAAACAGGAAGCGCCGGAGTACGTGGAGAAAGTGAAATTCAGCATGACGACGGAATTGCTCGAAGCCTCAGCAGGAACGGCAGAAGCGGCAAAGTTTGAGGTTCCGGCGGGCTTCAAGAAGAAGTCGTGAGATGCGAAACTTGAGACGTGCAAAAAGCCCTCGTCATTCGACGAGGGCTTTTCTTATGCAAACATGAGATCCTTCAGCCGAAGACGGCTTCAGGATGACAACGCAGACCTTGTCATTTCAGCAGCAGCATTTTCCTCATCGAGGTGAAGCTGCCGGCTTCGAGACGATAGAAATAGGTTCCGGTGGACAAATTAGCCGCATCGAAGGACACGGTGTAGCTGTTGGCGGCCAGATTGCCATTCACCAACGTTGCCACTTGACGGCCGTTGACGTCGAACACCGTCAGCAAGACGCGACTGGCTTCGGGGATGTCGAAACGAATGCTGGTGGTCGGATTGAACGGGTTTGGGTAGCTCTGGTGCAGCGCGTATTCCACCGGCAGACCGGCATCCACATCGGGCGTCGCGAGGACCTCCTCGCCGACCTGTCCGGACTGACCGCTCATGTTCACCGCCACCAGCCGGTAACGATAATTCACGCCGTTATTCACGTCGTGATCCACGAAGCTGTAGTGCGTGGCGTACATGACGGTGCCTTGTCCATCCACATTGGCAATCTGTGTCCAACCGTCGTAACCGCTGGACCGTTGGATTTCGAAATGGTCATTTTCACGCTCGGCGCCGGTCGTCCAATCGAGACGCACGTTGCCGTTGCCCGCCAGAGCCGTAAAGCCCATCAACTCGACCGACAACTGGCGCTCAAAGAAGACACAGGCGCAGCCGATGGCATGCTCGTGGTCATCGTCTCCGCCACCGCCGGAGCGCTCTTCGTGATTCACATAAAACGCGGCTGACCACCAAGCTCCAACGCAGCCGGCGCCGACGGAATCCAGACGCGCGGTCCACTGCAGATCGGCGTCCAGCGGGTCGCACGAGGGATCATCACAATCCGTCAAATCCGGATCGCAGCCGGGCGTCCACACAAACACGGGCGGACCGCTGAACGGACAGCACCAAACGATGCGAAGCGTGTCGCTGTCTTCATCGTCGCCCTCTTCCCCTTCGTGATCATCCCGGTCATCGTCGAGACAAAACCGCAGGCAAAAATGTTCGCCGACCTGCACGAGTCTGGTTCCCTGATGTTCACAGTCGTCCTGGCCACAACCGGGTTCAACGAGATCGCCATTGGAATTCTCGCACTCGTCAAAGTTTTCGTTGATGTCGGTGAGCGCGGCGGTAAAATCTGAATAGGTTATGCCGTTGGGAAGGGCTTGGCAACCACCGATGACGTCATTGGCCAAGGTCAGCAAAGCATTAATGTTCATGCCCTGGAACGGACCAGAGGCGAAGACGAGATCATCAAGATTCGGCGAACCCAAATGACCGGCATTCGCGAACCCGACATTCAACGTCGCGGCGAGCAATTGCGCCGTAAAGGAACCACCGCTGGGCGAATTCGAATTGGTATAATCCTGCGTGAGCACATCGGCGGTACCGCCGGCGGGCAAGTAAGACGCGACCGCCGCGGACGTGGTCCAGGTCGCCGTATTATTAGCAGGACAGCCAATCGTCACGCCGGACGGATAGACGCTGGCAAACCACTGATTCCGCAAACAGGCAACGTTGTTGCCGCTACAACTGTTTTGTCCCCAACCGCCCTGGGTGTAGGTGCAGTAAATGCCCGGAGGGATATTACAAGGATCATACGGCTGGGCCAAGATACTTGTCGTCGAAATGGTCAGCAGACACGCGATTAAGAAACTACGAAAAACCATCATTGATAATCCTCCTTGTAGGCAAACAACGCCCTGGGCTTCAGGTTGCCCAGATACAACAGTTGAGGCACAATATACAGTGCCAAATATGATAAAACAAGTTAAGTTTTAATACCTTTAATTCACAACATGATGGGTCAGAAGTCGCGGCAAACGGTTGTTGTTCTTACCTTAAGCCGCGTCTCAATTTATTCTTGATCAACTTTCGACCGTCGCTGACTATGATTTGAGAGGCATCTGGGGCGGTGGATCACTATGATTATGATACTTACGCACCGAAAGAGTACAGGCAGATGATCTTAAGTTGGAGGTCTTGTTTGGGTCAGCAACGCAGCCGCGAGCTACTTTAGGAGTATTAGCTTGTGCGCCGAAGAGAAGGCAAATGCATCAAATCGCGCGACGTACACGCCGGAGGGGAGTGACCCAGCCGCAAAGGAGATGGTGTGTTCACCCGCAGAGAGCTGGCCTTCCACAAGGCGTGCGACCTCCTGACCGGCGATATTGAATAGGCAGAGGGATGCATGTCCGGGGCGCGCCATCATGAAGCGGAACTGTGTGGTGGCGTTGAAGGGATTCGGATAGACAGAAAGGATGAAGGATGAGGGATGAAGGATGAAATTGTCATCGGCGGCGGTGCCCTGAAGCGTCATCAGCAGCGAGAAATTCTCCAACATCCCCGTATCGAGATCGTTGTTATCATACACGACCAAGGCCCAATTGCCCAGCGCGATGTGGCCGTCCATCACACTGAGCGGTTCCACCGGGCGATAGCTGCCGGTATACGGCGCACCGCCATGATAGAAATTCTGCTCCGCTTCGTCATCGAAACGGGTATTGATGAAGTTGTCGCCGCCGTCACCGAGCGAGTCTTCCACCAGATGCACGCGCTGCCCCCACGGCGATTCCAGCCAGAGGTCGAGGTCGCCGTCCCACGTATGCAGGATGTTTACGATGACGTCCACGTCGAGCACGAGCGCGTCGAGCGGCATGGCAATTTCCATGCGGGACGTATCGCCATCCGTGATCGGTACGGGAGCGGCACTTGATGAAAAGAAGTAGAGATTCGGAAGATGTTGAAGTGCGACGTTCACTGTAGTCGTGTCGCCGCTCGTCACGGTGACGTTGAAGAGCGTGTCCGGCGCGAAAAGCAGATGAACAGCGGCCAGATCGTAGCTGCCGACCGGCAGATTCGAGAAGGAGAAATAGCCAGTGGCATCGGTTATCGTCGTATAGGCGGCAGTAGTAATGACAGCTCCGGCGACCGGATTCTGATTCGCCTGATCGGACACGTGACCCGCGATCGTGCCGAATTCACCCGCTTGCACGCCCGTGAGCAATACGTCATCGAGCTTGATCACAAATTCGTCCACTGAGTTGTGATGGAACGCAATCCAGAACGGCGCGCCGGCAAAGGCGGAGAGATCGTGCGTGTGCTGAATGTACGTCGCGGGAATGTTGTCGCCGTCGTAGATCAGGTTCGTGAAGTCCGCCGGTTGACTGCCGGAGGTGGACACGCGGACTTCGAAGCTTTCAGGGTGAATCGCCTGCTGCGTGGCGATCCAATAGCTGAGGGTAATTGTGCCGACGAGATTCTGCGGCGGCAGGATCAGCCAGTCGTCGTTCGGCACGAGGTTATCGTTGTAATGATTGCCGCACAAGTGCGTGCCGCTGTGGGCCGCCAAGCCGGCCTCGGCATAGACCTTCCAGACCGAGAGCCCGGGAACCAACGGGTCAATCGTAGAACCTGAGTCGAGATCCAACCGCAGCCAGCCGTTCGGGATCTGCCCGGCGGGAACGATTTCGAAGTCTTCGGAGACGATGATTTCGTCGAGTGAATGAGGATCGCGTGTGCCGAGGGGCGGCAAAGTGTAAGCCGAGAGATCGCCCGGTAAGGAACCGGGCGTTCGCTTCACGGCGGCGGCCAGCGCCACAGAGCCAAGCAAGATTCCGAAGACGAGCACGCTTAAGAGATGACGGGAAGACATCGTATTCACTCCTCAATCGTTCCATCACGTCACACAAAGACATCAGGGCAAGGTAAACGGCCCCCAGTCACCGACTGGGGGCCGTTCTTGGAATCGAACAGAACGTCACAACCGCGGCCCCGTGGGGAGACGCGGAGGTTTACTTCAGCAGAATCGTCTTGCTGGTAACGCTGTAGCCCGGCGCATCAAAGCGCGCGAAGTAGAGACCCGAGGGCAGCGAGGCCGCGTTATAGGCGATCAAATGATGACCGGCCTGCAAGTCGCCGTCCACCAGCCGGGCCACTTCCTGACCGGTGATGTTGTAGAGCACGAGCGACGCATGACCGGCGCGCGCCATGTCAAACGTGAACTGCGTGGTGGCGTTGAACGGATTCGGGTAGTTGCCGTGGAACTCAAACGAAGCCGGGACGCTGACCTGCGGATCATCGGCCGCGAGCGCCGCGGTGACATGCAGCGTGAAGTCGGTAATGTGCCCGGTGTCAATAGCGAACGCATCGTAAACGATCAGTGTCCACGTGCCAATTGTGGACGAAGCATCGGCAATGGTTAACGGCTCGATCGGCCTAAACGAACCGGTGAACGGCGCCGCGCCGCTGCCAATGGGAGTTGCCGCCTCGTCGTCGAACCGCGTATTGACAAAGTTGTCGCCACTGCCGCCATTGCCATCAGCCAAAACGACGCGATCCTGCCACGGCGTTTGGAGCCAGATGGTGATATCGCTGTCGTAGGTGTGCGCGATATTGATCGTCACATCGAGGTCTATGATAATGTGGTCCTCGTCCACCGTCAGATCCATGAACGCCGAGTCGAGGTCGCGGATCGGCGCATGCGGCGCGCTGGACGGGAAATCGAAGATGTTCACGCTTAGGTGATGAAGATCCATGTCCACGTGCGTCGTTTCATCGGTAGCCACGACGACGTCAGCAAGTGAATCGGTCTCGTAGAGCTGATGAGTGAAGACGATACTGTAGGTCCCGACGGCGACATTGGGGATACCGAAGACACCGGAGGCATTCGTGGTCGTGGTGAGTCCGCCGGACAAAGCCACATTCACACCTTCGATCGGGTCATTGGAGTCGTCATCCAAAACGGTTCCGGTAATTGTGCCGTATTCACCTGCCTGAACGCCTTCCAGCAAGAGGTCGTCAATCTTGATCACGAATTCGTCGATGGCGTCATAATGGAAGGCGATCCAGAACGGTGCTCCGGCAAAAGCGGAAAGATCGTGCGTGCGTTGCGTCCACGGCGCGGGAGTGTCGTTAATATCGGCGACCAAATTCGTGAAGTTCGCCGGCTGGTTGCCCGTGGTTGAAACCCTTACTTCATAGCTCTCAAGATAAAGCGAATCCTGCGACGAGACCCAATAGCTCAGCGTGATGGTTCCGCTTAGGCTCTGTTGCGGGAGAATTAGCCAATCGTTGTTGGGCAGCGCGCCGCTATTGTAGAAATTTGCGACGGTTTTCGTCCCGCTGTGCGCTGGCCAACCTTGTCCGCCGAACACCTGCCACCGTGACGGGCCGGAAACCACGGGACTGGTGCCGCCATCTACATCCACCTGAGTCCAGCCGGGAGGCAAAGTCCCGAAGGCATAGGATTCAAAATCCTCTGAGATAATAATATCGTCGAGTGAATGGGGATCGCGCGGGCCAACGGGGGGTAACTGTGACGCCGGTTCGACGGATTCCGGCGCCGTTACCATGGAAATTCCGTACTTGGTGGCCAGCATGGCACCACGTTCTGACACGTGAGAGCCGACTTTGGCGAAGACGACTGTGCAAAGCATGGCAACCACGGCAACGGCTACAAACGTGCTAAGCTTTGAACGCATGTGTTTACTCCTTGAAATGGCTATGGTTAGAGAATGCGAAGAATGGGAAAGTGAATTCACACCTAATTAACGGAATCTGCGGTTGAGAGTCAAGTTGATGTTCCGCCGTGATTCGCGTGAAAAAACCAGGTCTTGACCGCGAAGATAATGGTCATTTCAGCAGGACGACTTTGTGCAGTCTGGTTTGTCCCAATGCACTCAGCCGCGCGATGTAAATACCGGAGGGCAGGGCATCGGCGTTGAAGGCGACGAGTTGCGATCCGGCTGGGCGGTTTTCATTTAGCAGCGTGGCGACGTGGCGGCCCAAAATATCGAACACGGTCAGCTCGACATGCGCCGGGCGATTCAACTCAAAGCTGAATTGCGTCGTGCTGTTGAACGGATTCGGGTACGCAGAAAGGATGAAGGATGAAGGATGAGGAATGACCGGATCCTTGGCGTCCAGCGTTCCCGTGATGTAAAGCGTAAAGTTCTGGATGTAGCCGCTATCAATGAGGGCGCTGTCCACCACGAAGAGCGTCCACGTACCATTCGAAGGAATCCCGTCATATTGCCTCAACGAATCAACCGGGCGGAAGCTGCCGGTGTAGGGAGCTGTGCCCTGCGAGAGCGTCTGCGCGGCTTCATCATCAAAACGTGTGTTGGTCAGGTTTTCACCGCCCACGTCGCCTGCAATATCAAAGAGCAGGACCGTATCGAGATCCGGCGCAGGGCTGATCAGGAAGACGGAGATATCTCCTAACCACGTGTGCGTGATGTTCACCTGCACGTCAAGATCGAGGATGGTGACGTTGGTGGGAACATCCAACGTCATTTGCGCTTGCCCGCCGTCCGGAATCAGCACCGGTTCGGATGTGGACGTGTACTCATAGACACCGCTGGATGAATACAGCGTGACGTTCAGCTCGGTGGTGTCCGCCTCTGTGATCTCCACTCCTTCCACGCGCACGGTGTCGTAACTCGGCTTCGTGAACAGCGCCGTATAGGTGTCTGTGGGGACGTGGATCAACTCGTAATGGCCGGAGGTGTTCGTGGAGCCGCTGTAGGTGTGCGTCGTGACAACGGTGTCAACGGTATCCGTGACAGAGAGCGCCACGAGCACATTCGGCAGTCCCAAATGTGTGAGCGAATCGGTCACCAGCCCGCGCATGTTAATCACCGGATTCACCTCGATGGCCCAGGCGTCAATCGTGCCGGTGTCCACCGCGAACTGATCCTCCACCCGCAGCGTCCACGTGCCTTGCGCGCTTATGTTGTCGAAGACCGAGAGCGGCTCCTGCGGAACAAAGGAGCCGGTGAAGGGCGGCGTGCCGAGGTCCATCGGGATCGCGGCTTCGTCATCAAACCAGGTCTGTATCATGTTCACCGCATCGTCCTGCTCAAGCAGATTGAGCAGCACCACCTCCGTCGCGTTCGGGCCGATCAGGCTGATGCGCAAGTCGCGAATCCACGTGTGCGTGATCGAAACCATGACGTTCAGGTCGGTGATCGTGACGTTGTCGTTGATCGTCAGCGTCGAGGTGGCCACGCCGCCGGGACCGTCGGGAATGGCGCGCGGCACGTCCGTGGAACTGTAGATCTCATCCAACGGCACGCGAACCGGGCGCTCCATGGTATTCACAGGCGCGGGGTGGCCGCAGCGCTTTTGCGGAACCTGATTCGTCTTGGCGAGAGCGGTGAGGTTCCATAGCAGGAACAGCGTCGCCGGCAGCCACGCGGCGACGGCGAAGGTGCGGAAATGTTTCATCATTGGGGATGCCGTGAAGCCGTTCTTAGTCCTTCGTTAGATCGAGCGAATAGCCGACCCAGCCGACAATTTCGGGATTATACGTGTCGAACATGTACTGTCCGGTGAGATTGAGATTCTCGATCTGCCAGCGAATGCGCGTGTAGTTCTTTTGCTTCGCCCAGCGCAAGAGAAATTCGAAAAACTGGCGGCCAAAGCCGTTGCGGCGATACGCCGGGCGAACGAAGAGATTGGTCATGAACGGCACGATCTCCGCGTCGGCGGTGGACAAGCGCATGCAGACAATCGCAAACGCCGCCGCCTGGCCGCTCGATGACGTGCGGCCGATGAACAGAGTCGCCTGCTGTTCGCCCTTTATGAGCTGCTGAATAAATCGTTCGTTCTTGTCCTCATCAATAACCGTTGCGGTTTCCAAAGATTCCTGATACTCTGCGAGCATCTCAAGCATGTCCTGCACGTCCGCATGCTGCGCCACCGTAATCTTCATAGCCGTTGTGAGAAAAACCTCGGGTTGATGACTGTCGTCGTGTTATGAAAACATCAGGATATCAGTTCGAGCAGCATCGCCTGCCCCTGCCCCACGCCGACGCAGAGCGTGGCGATGCCGTATTTGACGTCGTGCCGGCGCATCGAATAGGCCAGCGTGCCCACGAGCCGCGCGCCGCTCATGCCCAAGGGATGACCGATCGCAATCGCGCCGCCATTGGGATTGACGCGATCAATGGGCGGATCGAGTTCGGCCATCACCGCCAGCATTTGCGCGGCAAAGGCTTCGTTGATCTCCCATAAGCCGATTTCGAATTTCGAAATTCCGGTGCGCGCCAGCAGCTTCTCCACCGCATAGACCGGGCCGATGCCCATGTAGCGCGGGTCCACTCCTGCGGATGCGGTGCCGAGAATTTTGGCGAGCGGCTTCAGGCCGTGTTCCTTGGCGAAGCTTTCACTCGTAATCAAAAGCGCTGCCGCGCCGTCATTCAATGAGGAAGAATTTCCGGCGGTGACGGTGCCATCTTTGCGGAAGGCGGGCTTCAGTTCGGCCAGTTTTTCCAGCGTGGTGTCACGGCGCGGCTGCTCGTCTTTGTCAATGATCAGCGGGTCCTTGCCCTTTTGCAAAATCTCGACGGGAATAATTTCGTCTTTAAAGAAGCCCTTGTCCTGCGCCATCACCGCTTTCTGATGCGACTCGAACGCGAACTGATCCTGCAATTGCCGCTTGATCTGCCACTTCTCGGCGATATTCTCCGCGGTTTCACCCATGGATTCCAGCGGGAACATATCCTTCATTTTCGGATTCGGATAGCGCCAACCGAGCGTCGTGTCGTAGGCGGTAAGATTGCCGAAGGCGAAACCATTTTCGAGTTTCGGCACGGAGAACGGCGCGCGGGTCATGGACTCGACGCCGCCCGCAACATAGCACTCGCCTTCGCCGGATTTGATGGCGCGATAGGCGGCCGTAGCGGCTTCGAGACCGGAGGCGCAGAGGCGGTTGATGGTCACGGCGGGCACGGTCTCGGGGTAACCCGCGAGCAGCGTGGCCATGCGCGCGACGTTGCGGGCGTCCTCTCCCGCTTGGTTGGCGCACCCGATGTACACTTCGTCCACCTGCGCGGGATCGAGCTGGTTGCGTTCGACGATTTTTTTCAGCACGAGCGCGGCCATGTCGTCGGGCCGCACGGATTTCAGGACGCCGTTGTGCCGGCCAACCGGCGTGCGCAGAGCGTCAATGAGGTAGATGGAGGGCATTTATAGTGTTGGCTAAGCGCGTGAATCTTCTGGATGCGGCGCTTCCGTTGGTGAAGATCGCCAAGGTAGATCCAAGAATCCTATTTTCTTCAGGTAGTTCATGAGGCTCGGATTGAAGGACATCGTTCCCGCGTCAACTAGAGTGGGCTGGATGGCATAATACACCAGTTGGACCGCAGCGACATACACCCTGACCGCATCGTCGGATGCAGTTTCATGCCCGTGCGAGAGAAAGTGTAAGTACTTGCGTCTCTTTTCCCTTATGAGTTCAAACGCGCTTTTTTCATTGTCACCGATAAGCCCATATGCATTGAGCACTGAGACTCTTCGCTCTTGGCCCAGTTTTTCAAACTCCGCTCCAAATAATCGCTTTTCAATGTCGGCTGTTATCGATTGCTCGTTTACTCGGATGTTGGCAATCTCATAGAGCAAGAGAGCAACCATCTCCGCAACCATTCCACATAGAGAAATGGTACCTAAGTAATTACCTACGAGATAGCAAGACTTGGCATATCGGAGGGGATTAACAAGTTTCTCGAGTACTCTGCCCTCCGCGGGTATCGCGAAAAGATTTTGCTCCTCAACGTTGATTTGTCGATATCGTTCAGCAATGACGGAGAGATCACCTTCATCGCCCGGCGCAGAGAGAAACCTCAGCACTGCGTCCGAAGTCAACTCAAGATTGGGAGCACCCACCCATCGTGCATCCGCTTCAAAGAACACAAGGGGGTTAATTGTGACGGGAACTACGTTATGTGATGACATGAAATTGGAGGCTCCTTCGTATGGAGTTGCCTTTACGCATTCTAAAATCTGCGATACTGCAGCGCAACATGCCACCGTTAGGTATTAGTGGCCGGGAGGCGGAGCTGGGGCTGTAGGCAAGATCACGTCATCTATCGAAAACGTAAACTGGTACTCGTTAGTCACTCCTTCGATTTGCAAAGGCAGTAGAACCGAAAAAGTCTTTCCTTTTAGGGTTTGGACAGTGGGCAAATCGGGAGACGAAGGCAAGAATGGTGCTTCGTTCCAACCACCATAGCGTCCACTGATATAATAGCATTGATCCGACGTAACGACAAAATCATCTAACTTTCCTCCTCTCGGCACCACGCTCGGTGGCTGAGGACTGTTTGCGTCAGTATACTTCACACCAGAATGCACTACACGTCTGCTCTCCCCACTTGGCATTAGGAACGCAGCCTCATCCCAGATTATCTTGATGGAATGATCTGCCTTGTTTGTCAAGAGAAAATAGACGCGCGTGGTTGTGGGAACCCACAGAACACTCACCAAGCTGTCTTCAAACCAGTATTTGAGACTATCGCCTTGTGCTGATCTCCTCTCAATCAATTGTTCACCATAACGCTCTTTGGCATCCGCAGGTCTTTGAACCTCTGCAAGGCGGATATCGTAACGAGCTTTCGGACCCATTGCATAGCAACCGAAGAGAACAAGAACCACAAAAGCCAGAGACCAGAACTGTGACAAAGAACGGAATGAAGGCTTCATGTTCGGATGTCCTATGGTGAAGTGTTGTCTCGACGCAAAACCGTTTCAGAGAAACAGCTGTCAGACTGATGTACGGATTGACGACTCATGTCGCGATCTCTAATCGCCGTCTAATCTTCTTTCTTAGCCTGGTCTGACTTCTTCAGGAAGCGGTCGAAGAACTCGACGTGCTTGCGGTACTCGGCGATGATGTTGACGCGCTTGCCGGAGCCGTGACCCTCGTTGGCGAAGATCAGCGAGTCCACCTCCGTGCCGTTCTTGGCGACGGCGGCGAGCATCTGCCGCGCCTCATCTACCGGGACGCGCGGGTCGTTCGCGCCGTGAACGATCAGGAGCGGCGTTTTCACTAAGTTCGCCTTGTAAATTGGCGAGATCGAATCCAGAAACTCGGGATCGGAGAGCGGGCCATACTCGGCTTCACGCAAGGCGCGGCGGTAGGAGGCGGTATTGGTGAGGAACGTTTTGAAATTGGCGATGCCGACCACGTCAATCGCCGCGTTAAAGAGATCCGGATATTCCGTGATCATGCCCAGCACGACGTAGCCGCCGTAGGAGCCGCCGCGAATGCCGATCATCCCTGGCGCGGTGTAGCCGTTGGCGATCAGCCAATCCACGCCTGCCTTGTAATCCTTGAGCGAATTCTTGCGCAGCTTGTAATTGTCCAGCGCCATGAACGAGCGGCCATAGCCCGAGGAGCCGCGCGGATTCGGCGCGAGAATCCCATAGCCGTTCAGCATCAGATATTGGAAATTGCGAATGAAGCCGGGCTGGAACTGCCCCTCCGGTCCGCCGTGCGCATCCACGATGAACGGCACCGGCGTGCCCTCCTTGTAATCGGGCGGCAGATAGAGGAACGCGGGGATCTCCAGCCCGTCGAAGCTCTTATAGCGGATCAGCTTCGGCTCGCGGAACAGGCCGCGGTCAATCCCCGCGTAGATGGACTGCGTGAGCTGCGCCCAATGGCCGCTCGCGGGATTCCACGTCCACACGTCCGCCGTGCGCGTGGCGCTGTTGAGCGAAAGAATGAAGTTGCCGTTTCGGTCGCAGCCGCCGTATCCGTACATGCCTTCCAAAGGCGGCGTGCGCAGCTCTTTCTTCGCCGCGAACTCGCGCAGGTGCAGGCGATTATAGCCGTCCTCGTTCACCGTGGCGAACTGATACTTGAAATCGCGCGAGAAGCCCATGCCATCCACTTCCCACTTGCTGTCGAACCAGCCGTCGTTCACATACTCGACTTTGGAACTGCCGACGGTCATCCGGGCGATCCGCGCCATGCCTTCCTTGTTGTCGTTGCAGGTCAGCCAGATCGTCTTGTTGTCCGGCATGAGCGACACGCTGCCGTACACCACGTCGCCCTTGTCCTTCGTCAAACGGTTGTACTTCTTCGTCACCAGATCCACGAGATAGAGATCGTTGTTGACGTTCGACGAGTAGTTGGCCACGATCATTTTCGTGCCGTCTTCGGAAAGATCGACGATCGAGTTAGTACCTTTCACGCCCAGCGTATCGCCGAACACTTTTTCGGCCTTGCCGCTGGCCAGGTCCAGGCGATAGATGAAGAAGTCGGTGCCGTTCTCTTCGTTCGAGTGATAGTACAAGAGCTTGTCGTCCCGCGACCACGCGATGCCGCCGTACTGCACCTTGGGATTGAAGGTCATCTGCGAGAGGCGGCCCGTCTGCGGATCCATCAGATAGAGCTGCGCGTTCTCATCGCCGCCGACCGACGCGCCGATCACGGCAAGATTCCCGCCCCAATTGAGCGAGAAGAAATCAAGTCCGTCTTCGAACGTCGTCAACTGATAAGGCCAGTTCTCACCGGCGAGACGGTAAACCTGCGACGCGCCGCTCATCGAAGACATGAAGTACACGTCCTTGCCGTCCCAACTCACAGCCACCGGGCTGCACGCGCCGATGTTCAGGAAGGTGGCGATATCGGGAACGTACTTTCCCTTGGTGAAGGCCGTCTCCGGCGTTTTGTTGTCTTCCGCGAAGCCGATCATCGCACAGGCGGCGACGACCAGAACAAAAATCGTGAGGATTTTCTTCATCTGAGTGAACCGGTTATGAAAAGTTGACAGTCAGTTATTGGGCGCGGCGATCACATGCTACTTGTCCGATTTCCATTTCTTCCAATGCGCGAGCAGGCTGCGGGTGCCGGTAGTGTCGTCCAGAGCGCGCGTGGTGAACGTGTATTCTTTTGCACTCGCGGCCCAGGAGATCAGCGGGATGTTTTTCTCGCTCAGGTCCTGGCCGTTAGATTCGGTGAGCGTTTCCTGCAAACTCGAAGTGGCGAAGAGCACCGGCGCGCAGTCGCAATCCGCCGTGCGGAAGAAGCCGGCGCTCTCCAGCGAATCAAAGGTGAACGTGACCTCGCCGTTCAGCTTGCCGTCTTTTTCATAGAGGCGCTTGCCGGTGACGGCGTAGTTGGCGTTTTGGTCTTCGTAACTGGAGCCTTCGAGATAATCGGTGATAAGTTCGCCGAAATCCTTCAGCGAGACGTTGCGCCCGTCATCATCCGCCGAGACGATGTTAACGAAGGTGATCGTCCCTTCGCCGGAGCCGTCCGGCTTAACCGTGAAGCGGTACTCCTTGGATTCAACATTCAGGCAGCCGGTGAGCGCGAGCAGTAGGAGCAGAAGGCCCGCCGTGATGATTTTCGTCGTCATGGGAAGATTCCTATTTCTGTTCAAGAGAAGCTGCAAATCCAATTCCCGCCCGCGCGCCCACAAAGCCGGCGCGAACCAATTTCTTCAACAACGGGGCGGCGCGATAGCGTTCTTCCTTGTATTCCGCGTAGAGGCCGTCCATCACGGCGAGCACGCGGTCGAGGCCGATGCGGTCTCCCCACGCGAGCGGGCCGCTCGGATAGTTTACGCCGAGCTGCATCGCGCGGTCAATCTCACCCGCGGTCGCAATCTTCTCCTGCAAGGCGAGTGCGGCTTCGTTCACCAGACAGCAGACCGTGCGCGCCAGCACGCCGCCGGGCGCGTCGCCGACTTGTACTGTGGCCAAACCGACGCTTTCGAAAAAGCGCTCCGCCGTGCGAATCGTTTCGCGCGACGTGTGCGGCGTAGCCATCAATTCGGCGAGCTTGGCCTCGACAAACGGCGGGAGCATCGAGACGCCGATGACCCGGTCGGCAATCAGCATTTCTTTGGAAAGTTCGCCGGCGGAAATCGCGAGTGTGAGCGTGAGGATGGGAACGTTTTCGTCGAGCGCATCCTCGAGATAAAGCAGACTCTCCGCCTTCAAATCGAGATGCGTGCAATGCAGTTCGAGTACGAGGTCATATGCATCGGCCTGCACGCCTTCGTCTGGCGAGACCATTGCGTGCGGCGGCTTGGCGGTTTCGGCTTCATCATCGGGCAGGAGCAGCGTGACCGTATGCCCGGCGGCGGCGGCGCGATCGGCCATCGGCAGCGCATCGGCGAGCGGCCCCACGACCAGCACGCGCTCGATGGGATAAAATTCCGGTTCGACGGAGACGGACTTAATGGTCATCGGGATACTCGTAGAAGCCGCGGCCCGTTTTGCGCCCGAGGTGCCCGGCTTCCACCATTTTTTTCTGAATCAGGTGCGGGCGGTATCGCGCGTCGTGGAAATACCCTTCCCAAATCGCGCGCGCCGCAGCGTAATTGACGTCAATCCCGATCAGATCCATGAGTTCGAACGGCCCCATCTTGAAACCGCCGCCCGCTTTCAGGATGCGATCAATCGTGGGCACGTCGGCGATGCCGTCGCCGAGACAGCGCAGCGCCTCGCCATAAAACGGGCGCGCGCAGCGATTGACGATGAAACCGGGCGAATCCTGCACAACGACCGGCTCCTTGCCGATCTCGCGCGCGAACTGCACGCAGCGTTCGACGGTGTCAGGGGAGGTTTGGTGCGCCTGCACGACTTCCACGAGCTTCATGCGCGTCGCGGGATTGAAGAAGTGCATGCCGCAAACGCGATCGGGAAAGCGCAACTTGCCGGCAATGGCGGTCACCGAAAGCGAACTGGTGTTCGTAGCGAGCACGGCCGGCGGCGGGAACATACCGTCGAGCTTGGCGAAGAGGTCCTGCTTCACATCAAGCCGCTCGGGGATCGCTTCGATCACCAGCTCGCAGCCCTCGCACTCGGTGAGGATCATCGCGAACCGGATGCGCTCGAAGATCACTTTGTCCTCCCCCGACGAGAACCTGCCGAGTTCAACCTCTTTCCTGAGGTCGGCCTCGATGGCTTTCTGCGCGCGCTTGGTCACTTCGGGCGAAGCTTCATAGAGCGTGACGGCGCATCCGGCTTGTGCGCAAACCTGCGCGATCCCGGCGCCCATGGTGCCTGCGCCGATGACGGCGATGTGGGAGAAGGTTAGGGGCATTGGATCAAATGCTGCGCTATTGCTTTGCGCCTTTCGATTGCAGGAAAGCGGCGACGTCGGCGCTCTTACCGTAGTGCGCGACGCGGAGGGGAGTCCACTGTGTGGACGTCATGTCGTTGATGTCCGCGCCCGCGGCGACCAGCACCTTAGCGACCGCGAGATTGTTTTTCAGGCCGCAGAGGTGCAGCGGGGTCATCTGGTTGTTGTCCCGCGTGTACAAGATCGCGCCCTTGGCAATCAGCAGCGCAGCGGTGGCGGAGTCGCCGAACATTGCGCAACTGTGCAGCGGGGTGAAGCCGTCGTCGTTGACCGCACTCACCGACAGGCCCCTTTCAATCAGGAACGCGACGACCTCCTCCTGCCCGCCTTCAGCGGCAAAGTGAAGCATCGTTGTGCGGTACGGATCCGCCGCGTTGATATCGCCGCCCGCCGCAAGGTACGCCTTTACCTGTCCCAAGTTGCCTGTCTTGGCCGCTTCAAACTGATCGGCCGACGGCGGCATCTTAGGAGTCGCTTGCGTCGTGTCCGGGCGCGCGGCCGGCGTTTCGGTTTTGGTGGCGCGATCCTGCTTGCATCCGGCAAGCAGCATGACCGCCGCTAAACAACATGCAAAAAAAGTCTTCATGTTTCAGGTTCTCAAACTACAAGCTAATCCGATCTTGGTTCTTCCAATTTCACCGCTTCGGGTTCACCGCCCGGCGCCGTCAGTTCCAACGCAATCGCCTTCAACGTTTCCCCCAGCGCGGGGCTGTAGCCATACGCCCGATAGGCGAACTTACCTTGCGGGTCAATCACAAAAATCGAAGGCAGGCCGATCACCTTGTAGCGGTTTGTCACGTCCTCGGTGCCAAGCAGCGTGGGAAAGTGAATGCCGCGCTGCATTTGAAACGCGCTCAGAGCCGCCGGATTGGACTCGCGCTCCATCACGTTCACGCCATAGACCACGACGCGGTTCGTATCGGCGGTCGAGTTGAAACCATCAATCAGCGGCGACGCGCGATGGCACCAGTAACACCACGTCGCCCAGAAATTCAGCACCACCACTTTGCCGCGAAGAGCAGAAAGCCTCACCGAGTCGCCGCTCAGACTCGCGAGCTTGAAATCGGGCGCCTGTTCCGGCAGACCGAGCGCGGCCCAATCGGCGCGCTGCTGCGCGGCTTCGGCCACTTCGCGTTTCGACATTCCGGCGATCTGCAGCGCATGCTGTTCCGCCATCCGACTTTTCAAGCCGTCCCAGCGCGGATCGTCACGCACATTTCCCAGTTCCGGATCATCGCAGGCATCTTCCGCATCGCCATATCCCCAGTTCACGGCCGTCGTCAGCCAGGCGAACGCGGAGTCGAGCTGCTTCTCCGTGGCGAAGGAGCACGCGATGTCATACGCGTACACGCTGTCACGTTTCACGGCCGTTGCGTCGCGCAGCGTCTCGCGATAGTCGTCCCATTTACTTTGACGATATTTAATATCGGCCTTCTGCGCCAGCGCGCCGAGATCGCGCGGATTTCTTTTCAGAAAGCTATTCACCAGCGACAGATTGCGATCATCGTTTTCCGGAGTCAGCTCGAGCCGCAAGCGCAGATGGCCGTACTCCCCCGGGTCCATCTCCATCAACTTGGCGTAGGCTTTGTCCGCCCGCGTGGTGTCGCCCCGCTGAAGATAGAGGTAGCCCAGCGATTCGACGGCATAGGGCTGTGAATTGTTCAGCTCGAGCGCCCGCTTCAACTCCTGCTCGCCCTGCGCGAACTCGTCGTCGCTCAAGTTCTCGCGCCACGAATAGGAGCGTCCCAGCAGCAGATGTCCCCAGTAGTTGTCCGACTCTTTGGAGAGAATCGCTTCAGCGTAATGCTGTGCCTGATCTGGGTTATAGGTCACGCGCGCGGCCAGATACTGCGCCACAGCGTTCGCCGGCTGCTTCTCCGCCCGCGAACGATAGTAAGTCTCCTGCTCCGCCGTGGTCAGGTCGTAGCGCAGCGACGTCGCGAGCACCTGCAGCGCGACGTCGTCCGGGTATCGCTCCATGAAGGTTCGCGCGAGGCGAATCGCCGAACTTGTGGCCACGCACGTATCCAGCGCCGCCCGTAGCTCGGTATAGGCCGCGGAGGGATGATACTCGCGCACCTGAAGCTCGTCCCTGCGGCAGGCGACGACGAGCAGACAGGCCAGAGCAAGGAACGCAGCCACGCGCGGCATGTGAGTTCTCAGCGTTTCAGTCTCTCAGAGTTACAGCGTTTTACTTCAGGAGCTCTTTGGTCTGCCACGAGAGCTGCTCGGGCAGTGTGGGATCGTAGCCGACGTGACGAAAGACGAGCTTGCCGTTCTTGTCAATGACCACCAGCGTAGGGATGCCCTTCACGCCGTAGGCTTTCGCGAGATCATTGGTGCCGTAGAGAATCGGGAAGTGGTAGCCGCTTTTTTCGATAAACGGCTTCACGCCGTCGGTGCCTTTGCGCTCCCAGACATTGACGCCGTACACTTCCACGCCCTGCTCGCGGCCTTCCGTGTAGAACTTATCGAGCAGCGGCATCGTGCGCTTGCACGGGCCGCACCACGTCGCCCAGAAATCGAGCACGACGACTTTGCCGCGCAGAGCCGAGAGCTTCACGGTCTTGCCGTTCAAATCCTCGAGCGTGAAGTCCGGCGCTTCGTCATCGCCGCGCGCCTTCAGGGCTTTCTCCTGCCGCTGCGGAGCGGTGCGCTGCGCTTCCTTCAAATAGTCCGCCAGCTCCTGCTGCGCACTCTGCTCGACTTTCGTGAGCAGGTCGCTCCAGCGGGCGTCGCTGTGCAGCGGGATCAGATCCTCGTCACTTTTGTACTGCTCGATGTCATTGAAGCCAAGTTCCGCCGCAATGTACAGCCACGCATAGGAAGAATCCGCTTGCCCGGAAAGCGAGAAGGCGCATGCCAGATTGTAGGCATTGTCACCGTTCCGCTCCACCGCCACCAGCTTGTGCATGGTGGACACGTAGGTCTCCCATTCGCGCAATTCCCGCGCCGCCGCGGCCTTGGTGTTGAGCGCTTCGGTATTGTCTGGATTTTTCTTGAGGAAGCCGCCAATCAACTGCATTGCCTTCTCGTGATCGCCTGCAGCGAGCATGATCCGGTAACGCACGGGAGTAAACTTGTCCGGCAGCATCTCGCCCAACTTGACGAAAATCTTGTCCGCCTCTTCGGTCTGGCCTTTGGCCTGCATCAGCTTGCCAAGATCTTCCACGGCAAAGGGCAGTGAGTTATCGCTCACAATCGCTTTGCGCAGCGCGGCCTCGGCCTTGTCGTAACCGGGATCATCCTCTTTCATCAGCGAATTGGCGAGCAGCACATTGCCCCAATAGTTGTTCGCATCCGCGGCGAGGATTTTCTCCGCGTACGCGCGGCGATCCGACGCTTTGTCAGTCAACCGTCCGGCGACGTAATTCGCCGCGACGTTACTTGGATTGCTCGCGGCGAGGTCCTTGTAGTACTTGCGCGTGGCGTCGAGATTGTCGAGCGAGAGCACACTCGTAACAAAGCTCTGCACCGGCACGTCGTTCGGATATTTCGCCTGGAACAACTTGGCGATCGCAACCTGCGATTCCGCCGACTTTACCGTATCCAGCGCCGCCGTCATTTCGTTCATCGCCGCGGACGACTTGTACACCTGCACCGCAAAATCCTGCGCGAACAGTTGCGCGGCGAGCGCCAGCACGCCCAGCATCACCCATGCATTACGCATTGTCTGTCTCTATCTTGATGGATCTGTTTGATTCCTGAATCTGCCTGTTGCCGCAGGTCTTTTCTACTCTTCTCCCTCTGGAATGGTCACAGGCGTGGTCTCCACCGTGTCCACCAGTCCCCGCCCCTCCTTCTCCACTTCGGCCAGAACGCGAATGATCTCGCTGCCGACCTGCTCGCGGATCAGTCCGACTCCCGGCGCGAACCAGCGCACGACAACGAATTTCGTATTCGCCAGTTCACGCTCATACTCTGGGCCGGTCAGGTCGCCGCGGTCGCGCCGCATAAGCAGGCTGTCTGCCAGTTCAGGCACCGCTTCGGTGACGGTCTTATAGCAATTGGCAAACGTTCCTGCCGGGACTTCCAGGGTCTCGTTTCCGGCGTACACGGTTTGCGTCCCTGTCTCATCATTCACCCATGTCTCGCCGTACCTTGCCGTCTCATCCACCCACAACTCGCGCCACTCCGGCGCTGAGCCGCGCGGCACCATCGCCGTCAGCGGCTCCGTCGTGCTGAAATAGACCGAGGAGTCCTTGCTGATGAACTCGCACTCGCCGAACGTCGCGCCTTTGAAACGGAGCGCATAGACTTTCGAGCGATGCCCGCCCGAGTAGAACATGCTGAGCTTGTAATCTCTTAGCTCGCCCGCCCGCTGTTCCTGATAGCGCAGCAGGCGTTCTTCTCGCAGCGGCATATGGCTCGTGCCACCGAGAAACGCCACGCGCTCCGGTCCCTTGGTGCAGCCCACAAGTAGGACGAGTGCGCAGAGGAAATGAATGGCTTTGATCACAGTAAACAACTATTAGCTACCGACCCGGATCTATCTCGTCGAATATACGACTCCCCCTCCAAATAATCAAGGAAATTAAGTGTTTTGAGGAACTTCCAAAGGCGGGACGCTTGGCAGGGAGAGCGGCTGCCGTTGTTGGACATGACATCCATCATAACGCATCAGAGGGCAAGACGTGCTGAAACGTTGCCGACAAGAGGATATTGCGGAGAGACTGCTCGTCCATTTACGCGCACAGCAACAAGCGAGTTATTGCGTAAGTTATTAATAAATAATTTTCTAAACCATTTCCGACCCGGCTATCGGGTTTTCCGGTCTTGCACCGCCCAGCTCAACCCATCCCACAAGCCAGGATAAAGAAAGGTGAACACGGAGGCTTCGACTTTGACCGGATCAAGCCGCTGGCTCCCCAGCAGGATTGCGGTCAACTCTTTACCAAAGAGCAGCTCCAGCGCGATACGCGGGACTGGAAACAGCGCCGGGCGATGCAATACCTTGCCTAAGTTCCTCGCGAACTCCCCTTGGCGCACGGGCTGCGGAGTGACGGCATTCACCGGCCCGCTGATCTCCTCGTGCTCGATGATGTGCATAAAAAGCCGCACTAAGTCTTCGCGCGTGATCCAGCTCGTCCATTGTCTTCCGTTGCCCAGCGGCCCGCCCACTCCGAACTTGAATGCGGGCAGCATTTTCCTCAGCGCGCCGCCCGCGGCCGTTAGTACGAATCCCATCCGCGGATGCACGACACGAATACCTGCGCGGCAGGCCGGATCGGCCGCCGCTTCCCACGCCTGACAGAGATCGGCAAGAAATCCGCTGCCGGGCGTGCTCGTCTCGGTCAGCATTTCGTCGCCGCGATCGCCGTAAATTCCCATCGCTGACGCCGAAATCAGCACGCGCGGTTTCGGCTCCATCTTTGCTATCGTCTCCGCGAGCAGCGTCGTGCCGTTCATGCGGCTGTTCCAGATTTGCCGCTTGCGTTTTTCGGTAAGCCGCTTCTCGCCAAGATTCTCTCCCGCCAGATGCACCACGGCGTCATAGCGGTCTGAAGATCGCAATTCGATCACACCGGCGGCCGGATCCCAAAAGCGCGCATCCTCCGCCACCGCGGCGCGCGAGCGCACAAGGCGCAGCGGTTCATAGCCGCCGCTGCGCAACAGCGGCAAGAGCGCCGAACCGATCAGGCCCGACGCTCCGGAGATTAACACACATTTCCGTGGCGCGGGGCTCACGCTTCATGCACGGGAGGTGGCGCGGCGAATTCTCCTCGCCCGCGCTTTATCTCCCGCCCTTTGACGATGACAAACGCAATTAGCGCCACCAGAAAAAATAGCAGCAGCGCCCAAGCCGTGGATTGCAGCGTGCCGATCAACGTGCGATAGATTTCCAGAACCCAGCGCTCGCCGGTAAGCACAAGCGGAACCTCGCCCTCTTTCACCGGCAGGATATAGCGCTCTAAATCCCACACCCGCACGCCGCCGGAAATGCCGACCACGAAAACCGCGAAGACCAGATACTTGCTCCACGCAGTGTAGATGTCTTCTTCCACCAGTCGGCGCAGTATCCGCGACAGCGGGCCATAAAACAGGCGCGCCACAATCGCACAGACGACGAACGAAATTGCGAAACTGCCAATGAGCAGTGTCAGAAACATGAGCGGCTCCGGTTAAGACTCGGATTACTCGGGCAGGAATTCAAGAACACAATGACGATAGCCGTCGGGATCGGTGATCCAGAAGAACCGGACGCCGAGGACGGTGTCATCCGGCTCAGTTACTTCCACACCGCGCGCGGCCAAGATGCGGTGATCGGCGTTAGTATCCGGAGTATTGAAGACTGCGTAGGCTGTCTCGTTGAACGTCTCCGATAGCCGCTCCCCTTCGCTCAATTCCCAGAGCGTAATCCGATTATCGCTATCTCCCTGGAGAGTGATCACCCTATAGTGACGGTCCTCATGAAAGATGGTCATTCCAAGTTTCTGCTCGTACCATTCTCGTGATCGTTCGAGGTTCTTAACGCGCAGCAACATTGTGTGAAGCTGCATTTTCAAGGTGTTGTCTGCCATACTACTGCTCTTTATTCCTTGGTTGAACAATAATTGTCAGGATATGGTCGAGGGATCAGCCGTCAGTCGGGCTGAGAGCTTTGTGTCCGATGGGGGCAATGACCAGCACAAATTCGCCGCGCGGCTCGGTCTTTGTGAAATGTTCGATCAGTTCATCCAGCGTTCCGCGCCGCACTTCTTCATAGATCTTGGTCAACTCACGAGCCACGGCGGCACGGCGGTTGCCCAGGTGCTCGCGCAGTTCGGTCAGGGATTTCAAGAGGCGGTGCGGGCTTTCGTAGAGAATGATCGTGCGCGGCTCGGTGCTCAATTCCCGCAGTCTCGTCTGCCGTCCCTTCTTATGCGGCAGGAAGCCGTCAAAGACAAAACGGTTCGTCGGCAGCCCGGAGAGGATCAATGCCATGATAATCGCCGCCGGACCAGGAATCGCCGAAACCTCAATCCCCTCCGCCAGCGCCGCACTGACGAGCACCGTCCCCGGATCGGAAATCCCCGGCGTGCCGGCATCGCTCACCAGAGCCACCCGCTTGCCGGATTTCAACTGCTCGATGATCCACGGCAACTTGGAGCGGAGATTGTGTGCGCCGTAGGACGTCGTCGGCGCGTGAATGCCGTACTGCGAAAATAGCGTCGCACTGTGCCGCGTGTCTTCACAGAGAATCAGGTCCGCGCGCTTTAGCTCCTCCACGGCGCGAAACGTGAGGTCTCCCAAGTTTCCGATCGGCGTAGCGACAAGGATTAACAAATTGCATTCACCTTTCCCCCACACGGTGGGGGAAATACAAAGGGGGCGGAGTCGGACGAGGCTCGCCTGCACGAGCCTCGTCCACTCTAATGGATGATGTTTAGGCCACTGGCTGGGCGACCTTCTGATCCGCCGTGAGATTCCGCAGCGAACGGCGGAAAATCTCGATCCCTTCCGCAATCTCGGCTGCCGACATGTTCAGCGCCGGACGGAAGCGGATGGCCTTCACGCCGCTGCCGAGCGCGACCAGACCGTTTGCGTAGAGTTCACCGCGCAGGCGGTCACGCAACTCCGACGTCGGCAAGTCAATCGCACACATCAATCCCTTGCCGCGCACGTTGGAAACGAGTTCCGGGAACTCATTCCCGAGTTGCTGCAGTCCGCCGAGCAGCACGTCGCCCATCTTGGCCGCGTGCTCGACGAGCTTCTCGTCCTGCATAACGTCGAGAATCACCTTGAAGCGGTACATGTCAATCAGGTTCCCGCCCCAGGTCGAGTTCAAGCGGCTGCCGACGTGGAAGACGTTGTCTGGCACTTCGTCAATGCGCGGGCCGGCGAGAAAGCCGCAAACCTGCGTCTTCTTGCCGAAAGCGATCATATCCGGCTCGAAGCCGTAGTTCTGATACGCCCACATCTTGCCCGTCAAACCGATGCCGGCCTGCACTTCGTCCACGATGTACATCGAGTCGTTCTCATTGGCGAGGGTGCGCAGCTCGCGCAGAAACTCGGGACGGAAGTGATTGTCGCCGCCTTCGCCCTGGATCGGCTCGATAATGATCGCGCAGATCTCGTCGTGGTTCGTCTTGAAGGCCGTCTTGATTTGCGCAATTGCCTGCCGCTCGACGCGCTCCACCTGTTCAAGATTGCCCTCGTTCAGCGGGAACTTGACTTTGGGGTTCACGATGCGCGGCCAGTCGAACTTGGCGAAATACTTGTACTTGTTCGGATCGGCCGTGTTCGTCAAGGACATCGTATAACCGCTCCGGCCGTGGAAGGAGTTTTCGAAATGAATGACCTTCGTCCCGATCTCGCGGCGATAGCCCTTCGCCAGATTCTTGCGCACCTTCCAGTCCATCGCGGCCTTGAGCGCGTTCTCTACGCCCAGCGTGCCGCCCGCGACGAAGAACGAGTGCTTCATGTAGGATGGAACGGCGATGCGGAAGAACGTATCCACGAACTCGGCCATCTCCACCGTGTAGAGATCCGAGTTGGTGATGTTGTTGACCGCCAGCTTGCCGAGCTTCTGGATCATTTCCGGCGTTGTGAAACGCGGATGGTTGAAGCCCAGCGGCGCGGTCGCAAAAAAGGTGAAGAAATCGAGGAACCGGCGGCCCGTGCGCAGATCGTAGAAATACGAGCCGCGCGACTTCTCGAGATCGAATACTAAGTCAAACCCGTCGGCGTGCATGTACTTGCCGAGGGTTTCATGGACATTTTGAGCGGTAATCTTCGTCATGATCGGAATCTCCATTGCTTTCTCCCCCTACTTCAGTAGGGGGACTAAGGGGGTCTGAGGCAATACGCATCCTGTCCCGGCTTATCCCTCCGCTTGCGGGGGGATAAAAGGGGGGCGGGGAGGATCTTGCGATCCGGTTTGCCTCTGCGCGAAGCAGAGGAGATTATTTAGAGTGATCATGCTTTTATGTTAGTCTTCCAGGAATTCTCGCAATACTTGCGTCACCACTTGCGGCTCATCCAGCATCGGAAAGTGCCCGGACAGCGCGCACCGATGCACTTCCGGGCGATCCAAACTTGCTTCCAACTCTTCACTGACTCGTGCGAAATACGACGGATCGCGTTCCCCCCACATCAGCAGGCTGCGGCCACGAAACTCATGCAGCGCGCGCCGGTAATCCGCAAACCTTGCCTGATAGAGCGCTTGTGTCAAGGCTCCCGGCACCTGCTGCTCGAACACGACGTGCGCAAATGATTTCGCGCTGCGCTCGCGCAATTCCGGTGCGAAGGCAGCAGAACTCTCCAGCCAGCGTTCAATTCGCTTTGGCGTCCATTTCGCGCGGCGGCCGAGTAAGCGTCCCAAGGCGGAGCCGGGGGATAATCGGGCAGGCGCGAAACTCGGCGAGATGAGTGCCAGCCTGCGCACGCGTGAAGGATCCTGCAAGAGTTGTTCCAACGCCAGCCAACAGCCGTTGCCATGCGCAACGATATCGAAGCGCTCGATATTCTGCGCTGCCAGCATCCCATTCAGCCATTCCATACACCACGCGGGAGTGGGTGCGGGAAGCTCTGCGCCGAAGCGCGACAGCGATCTCCCCCACCCCGGAAAATCCGGCGCAATCGCCAGCCGCTTTCGTCCCAGCGCGGCAATGACATACTCCCACAAAAACGCGCCGCCGGGAAACCCATGCAAAAAGATCACCGGAAACTGATCGCGCCGCCCCTCCACCACTGCAAACGTCCGAATACCGTTCGCCGAGAATTCCTGTACGTCAAACCCGGCACGCTGAAACCAAGGCAGCTCGAGCGGATTCTGATTCATCCTTCATCCCTCCGCCCTCGTCCTTTGACTACGCAAACAACGCCTCAAACGGATTCTCCACGTCCAACTCTCGCACCGGAGCGAAGGTTTGCGAATCGGCCGTGACCAGCGTCTTCACGCCGTGCTGCAGCATCGTTGCTGCCACATGCGCACCGGCGAAGTTGCGGCGCAGTGTGGGATACTTCTCCATCAGCTTCACCGTATGACGCAGAATGGTCTCGTCGCTGTACAAAACTTCCGGCTGCGGATATTTCAACAGCTTGTCGAGCAGCTTGGCCGCCGTTGCCGGGGAAAGCGGATGCCGCACGCGCTGCGGATCGGTGATCGTCGCCACAAACTCCGCCAGACTCTGCTCGCATACACACGCCAGCCATTTGCCGCTGATGGACTGTTCGAACAGCTCCACGGCGCGCTGATGAAACGTCGAACTTTTGTCGGCCGCATACAGCAGGAGGCCGGTGTCCAGGCACTTCATGCGTCGTTCATCGCTCATCGTGCGTCTCTCCTGAACCCCCTTGCCCCCAAATCTCAGATTTGGGGGAAGGGCTGGGGATGGGGGTTTCGATAAGCCCGATGTCCGCCGCGAGCTTCACGAACTCCTTCAAGCCGTTGCGCGTGTTTGCGAGCTTCTCACTGGCCTCGCTCTTGCGCTTGCGCGTATGCTTCTGCTCCTGTTTATAGAGCAGAATGCCGGGGCTTTGCGGCGGAAATCTCCACAACCGGCCCATCTTGAGCGCGGAGATGCGGCCTTCGCGCGCCATTTTTTGCACCGTGCCGTCGCTCAGCTTCAGCAACTGCGCGACGTCGGTCGTGGTCAGGTAGCCATCATGTGCCATGTTCACTCACCAGTATCTTGGTGAAATTGGGCGAAATCGTATTCGCTGGAAATCAGCCTTGGCGTCCGTAGCGGCCCATTAACTGCCCTTGACCGAGAATGTGGCCGGTCATCGCCGCTTCAAGCCCGGCCTTGTCCGCCGTGCCGGGCGGATTCAACGGCGCATCGAGCGCGTACAGCTTGAAATAATAGCGGTGCGGCTTTCCAGGCGGTGGACACGGACCGCCATATCCAATCTTACGCCAGCTGTTCAATCCTTGCCGCGCACCGCCGGGCAGCGGCGTACCCGCGCGCACACCTTCCGGCAGCGACGTGGCCTCCGGCGGCAGACCCCACAATACCCAATGTACCCACGTGCCGCTCGGCGCATCGGGATCGTCGCAGATCAACGCGATGCTCTTTGTGCCGTTTGGCACTCCGCTCCACGCCAGCGCCGGCGAGACATCCTCGCCGTCGCAGGTGTACTTTTTCGGAATCGCCTCGCCTTCACGGAAAACGCTGCTCGTTAACGTCATGGACATGGTGGTCTCCCCCTGCGGCTTGGCCGCCGGCGCCTGCTGCGAACTGCTGTCGCGCTTGCACGCCGCGACCGAAACACTTATGAAAAACACGGCAACAAGAACGCGGTACATAGAACCCCCGCTGAATTTACGTCAAACCTTTCTTCAGGATGGCAATCTGCCCGGCATGATACAGATCGTGCTGAATGACACCGTGCAATCGAACATAGTGCGAAAGCTGCCCGTTGGGCGGAAATTCCTCGTCCAATTGCTCGTCCGTCATGCGCGAGACGGCGTCATAGAGTTTCAGGTGCGCATCCGCCAATCGTTCCAGCGCCCGCCGCCAGGCGGCATCGCTCACGTCGGCGACCGGCGGAAAGTTTTCCTCCGCTGTCGGCACGTGATCGTTGTGCTCGATTCGCCAGCGCGCCACGTTTTTCCACGTCGCCATGTGCAGCACCAGTTCCCAAATCGAATGCGCATTCGCCAGCGGCCTCTGCGCGGCCTGCTCCGCCGTCACGCCTTCCAGCACCTTCATCACGGAATCGCCGTGCCACGCATCGCCCTCGAACGTGCGGTGAAGCTGATCGAGCAGGTGAGTAATTTCGCTCTGGCTCATGTTCTGATTACGGCCCTTCCTCAGGTAGATACGCGGGCGGAAAGCCCAAGCCGCCCCCGCGACCGTAATAGAAAATGATGCCCGACAGCGTGTCGGCTTCGATCAATTCGAACTGCGTCGTGTCCGGCGGCGTGCTCTCCAGTTTCGGATAGAACCGCGCCTCCACGCGCTCGGTCGTGCGGGTCGTCAAATTGAGCCACACGTACCACACCGGATGGACGTACCGCAGGTTTGGATCCTTGTTGATGAAGCACAAATAATGCACGCCGGGCCGCAGCGGCACCGTGATCCGCGCCGGATCATCATTCGGATACGCCGAGACGAGACTCGTTCCCGGCGGCACCGGCCCAACAAAAGATACCACGGTCGCCGTTCCGCTTTCAATCGGGATCGTCTGCAAAAGCAGTTGTTCCGCCTGTCGCGCCAGATCCAGGTCTGACGCTGGAGTTGCGTTGTGCTCGTCCGAGGAGCAGGATGTCAGTAAGATCAAGCATCCAAACAGCCCGGCCTGAACCCATGTCGAACGGATCAGTGCCTTCATGATTGGACCTCCTTGAAGTTCTTTCGCGCTCTCCCGCCGAGGGAGGGGTCACTCATCTCGCCCGAAATCAAAAATCACTTCCGGCTGCCTCTGGCTGCCTCTGAAGTCGGCGGGCCGTATGCGTAATCAATTAGTTCGTAGGGCTTGTCGTCAAAGATCTCTTTCGCGCTCGAGAACCGATAGTCCTGTGGGCGAGCGACGAGTCCCGCCTTCACCGGGTTATTGTGAACGTACGACGCCTTCTCACGATACGTTCGCTCGTCTGTAATTCCCTCTGACCAGAAGCTCTCGCCCCAGATTGATCCCCAACCGATCTCGTGCGCAACATAAGTCTTGAACCGCCGCATGATTCCGGAGATCGTTGCCGGTGAATGCGGTTTAATCACTGCATGAACGTGATCCGGCATGATCACGAAGCAATACATACTGATCTCGCCACGGCTTCGGAAGAATTGCAGCGAATCAAGGACGATCTGTGCGTTTCGAGCGTCGGCGAATAACGGTTCTTTGATACCCAAATGCGCGGTCACAAAGAACGACACTTCAGACAGCTTACGATTTGCGGGTGGACGAAAATGCTCCATTTTCTGTCCCGAGGCGGCCGGAGGCCGCCGCAAGTGGTCTTAATTCTGCGGTGCCTTACTTCTGGCGGGCTCTGCCCGCCTCTCTTGCGTCCTTCAGGCGGGACGCACGCCTCTTACGCCGAGAATCTACATACCACAACCGGAGGTTGTGGCTAGTCCTTTATTCCCCAAAAACTTGTTTTGGGGGTTAGGGGGTTGGGGTCACTTCTTCTTCGGCACGATGTCGTCAATCTGTGCGCGCTGCAGCGTGCCGGAATAATCCACGTAGCACGCCTTCGTTTCGGAATAGAATTCGTACGCTGCCCAGCCGCCTTCGCGGTGGCCGTTGCCCGTGGCCTTCATGCCGCCGAACGGCATGTGCGCTTCCGCGCCGATCGTCGCCGCATTCACGTAGGTCAAGCCGGTCTCCAGATCGCGGAACGCGCGGTACGCCGCATTGATGTCCTGCGTGAAGATTGCGCTCGACAAGCCGTACTCGATGTCGTTGGCCACCTTGATTGCTTCGTCGAGATTCTTCACCTTGAGCACGCTCACTACCGGGCCGAAGATCTCTTCCTGCGACGTGACCATCTTCGACTTGCAATCGGTGAAGATCGTCGGCTGCAGGAACCAGCCGTTCTTGTGTTCGGGCGTCGTCAGCCGTTTGCCGCCGTACGCCAGCGTCGCGCCTTCTTTCTTGCCGATCTCGATATACTTCAGGTCGGTCTTCATCTGATCTTCGGACACCGCCGGCCCCATCGTCACGTCGGCGTCGTTGCCATAGCCGATCTTGAGCTTCTTGGTGGCCTTGACGAACTTCTCCACGAACTCATCGTGGATTCCGTCCTGTACGATCACGCGCGACGACGCGGTGCAGCGCTGTCCGGTCGTGCCGAACCCCGCCCACACGCACGCATCCACCGCCAGATCGAGATTCGCATCGTCCATGATCAGCGTGCAGTTCTTGCCGCCGAGTTCCATTGAGACGCGCTTGAGCATGCCGCTCGCCCGCGCGCCGATCTGCCGACCCACGCTGGACGACCCGGTGAACGAAATCAAATTCGTGTCCGGATGCTCGACAATCGCGTTGCCGACTTTGGAGCCGGAGCCAAACACCACGTTAATCACTTCCGGCGGAAAACCGGAATCTAAGATGGCATTGACCAGATTCCACACTGACAGCGGCGTCAATTCCGCGGGCTTGATTACGACCGTATTGCCGCACATCAGCGCCGGGAAGACTTTCCACGTCGGAATCGCCATCGGAAAATTCCACGGCGTGATTAATCCCGCGACTCCGATCGGAAAGCGCGTCGTCATGTTGAACTTGTTGGGCAGCTCGGAGGGCACCGTCTTGCCGAACATCCGATAGCCTTCGCCGCACGCGTACATCGCCGTGTCAATTCCTTCTTGCACGTCGCCGCGCGTTTCGAAAATCGGCTTGCCCATCTCGCGCGTCATCTGGAAGGCATACTCTTCCTTGCGCTGCTGCAGGATGTCCACGAGCTTGTAGAACATCTTCGCGCGATGCGGCGCGGGCACGAGCCGCCACCACGCAAACGCTTTGCGGGCCGACTTCACCGCGCGATCCACGTCCTCTTTGGTGGAGCGCGGAAATGTGCCGATCAGGTCGGCGGTATTCGCGGGGTTGCGATTTTCGCTGACGTCACCGCTCGACGAATCGCACCACTTGCCGGCGATGAAGTTCTGATACTTCTTGGTATCGTGTTTGAATTTGTACGAGGTGGCAGGCTTGCCGTTGGCTTTCGTTTTCGGGGTCTTCGCCACTGTAACCGGACTCATAATCGCAGACTCCTTCTATGGGTAGGTAGGTGAATGCACTTTCGCCGCCGCTATGAAAAGGTGGGCGGGGGAAGATGCTTTTTTGTGAAATCGAGTAAAGCAATGTAATTTACAAAGTTTAAGCATCAGAAGCAACCCCGAAACGGTTTCTAATACTCTTATAAAACAAATGTTTAACCGCCCATTTCCCGCCCGTGGAGGCGGAGAATTGCTCAAGCAAGCAGCCCGGACCTTTCGGCCCGGGCTGCTGTACTTCTTATTCTTCCCCTCTTATCCCCCTACGAAGTGGGGGGATCATAGGGGGGTGGGGGAAGTTAGATGGGGGAAATTATGAAATCAGAAGGTGAGCTATTTCAGCAACATCAGCTTCCGCGTCTGTACGAAGTTCCCCGCCTTGAGTTGACAGAGATACATCCCTGACGCGGCACTCGATCCATCCCATCGCACGCGATACGTTCCCGCATCACGTGTATCGTTCACCAATGTTGTCACACGCTGTCCGAGCGTGTTGAAGATCGCCACTTCGACCTGCGCGTTCTCCGGCAGGTCGAAGCGAATCTCCGTGATCGGGTTGAAGGGGTTTGGGTAGTTTGGGTAGAGCGCATACGCCTTCGGCAGCGCAGGCATGTCTTGGGTTTCAGGAGCCCCGCCGGTTGTGATACCGGTCAACAGAGCGTCCACCTCGCGATCAATCCGCGCCAGCTTAGCGTCAAACGCTTCCTCTGCTTCGTCCACGGTACTCGCTCCGCGGCCGTGCTGTCCGCTCGGATCGCCGGGCATGGACTGCAATTCGCCGTCGTCGGATTTCAGCTCGCTCAGCAGCTTCTTCAGCGCAATACTCACTTTCACGTACTCTGCCTGATCGTGGTCGAGCAGCGAATCCAACTCGGCATAGCCTGCATCCCACTGATCCATCTCGATCAAGCACCAAGCGGCGTTCGCTTTGCACAGTACCACCACTGCCGAGTCCTTGGAGCTGTCCGCGGCTATGCCCAGAAAGTATGCGCGAATATCTGCCCAGCTCCAATCATCGGCTTTCTTGCAGAACATCAGGCGGTCGGTGACCGTTGCCGCATACTTGCCCTTCGGATAGAGCGTCAGGTAGTTCTCGTAGCTGGGAATCGCGTCGGCAAACTGGGCGGCGCGCTCGCGATCCCAGCCCTCGCGGAACAATAGGTCCTCTTGCTGCAGCGTGCATTCGATCGGCTCATGCGGATCGGAGCAGTCGTAGCTTTGGCTCAACAGCGGCTCGATGTCCGGATGCCACGTAATCCGCGACAGGATGTGCGCCGTGTTCGTTTCACCCCAGTAGTTCCACTCGGCATTCCAGTTGTAAGGCGGCATTTCCTCTTGATAGTTGCGGATCAGGAAATGGGCGTCGAGCGAGTCTTCAATGGTGTTCAGGCCGCACTCGATGTCCAGCGTGCCGCCTTGCAGGTAGATCTGGCCGAAGTCCGCCGGCAGTTGCCCCATCGCCTGCATGTTGTTCTGGAAATAATTCCGTCCGGCATTCGTTCCGGCGTAGGCATAACCCTGCGGCAAGAGCATCAGGCCGGGACCCGCGTTTCGCCGCACCTTGTTGCAGCTCATCCCCACCGCGCCTTCCAGCACCTGAATCCCCGGCCAATAGGCGTAGGTCGTGTCGTGCGCGTCACCGTTGTCGTGGATGTCATTCTCAGTCAGCGGTGTATAGTTGCAGCCCCACAGGCGCAAACCGTATGCGTCGTTGCCGTACACCTGATTGTTGGTCAACGTGACGGCGCTGCGAATCAGATAAACCCCGCGGATCGCATTGTTGCGCAGCACGCAGTTGGTGACGCTGCCCGTGGCGCCGACATAGACAATGCCGTTCTGCGTACAGTTTTCGGCTGTCACATGGTCCATCCGCGCGTAGTTACCGTAGCTCACCAGCACGCCGTGCCGTGCGCCGCGAATCGTCACATACTCCAGACGGTTGTTCAGGTCGTTGCTTTGCACGCGAATGCCAAACCATTCGCCCTGACCACTCCCCTCGAAGACGATCGGCTGCGTTACGGTGCCGCGCGCATCGAGTCGGCCCCGGCAGTAAATAAAGGCTCCCGGTGCGACACGGATTACTGTACCTGGTTGAATAGTTAGCGTAGATCCGCCTGAGAAGGTGACAGTCCCGACGACGTTAACGGTATCAAACCACGTCTGCGACTGCGTCGCCGTACCCTGCCACGCGTTTGCAATCAAGTCTGCAATAAAGTACGTGTTGTCTGGCTGGCGAATGTTGCGAAGCGCGAAGCCCGTGTTCAAGAGGCGCGGATAGCCAGGCAATTGCAATACCCTTAACCGCGAGCATGGGTTGCCATGGTCATCCATCTCATAACCGGGGCTGAACAAATAGGACGGCCCACCGGCGCCACGGTACCCTGCTTCTTCACTGAAAATCGAAGTTGTGTCACCACTGCGTATTGTGAAGAGGTAGTCCAACGAGTCGGTACCGGTTGCATCGTTGCGGATTTCGGTTCGAACGACGACCGGGAACCCTTCGTGTGTTCCTACGGTATCCCATTCCCAGTAACCCGTCGCCGCTTCAAGCTCCAGTCTAAGGTTGTACCAGCCCGGAAGGGGTAGCGGTACAGTCTGATTCATTCGCCACACGGCTAAGCCGGCAGCAGGCCAATAACGCTCCCAGACCGATCTGCGGTTGTGCGCCGTAACGACAAACCATTGATTCGTGTCTGCTGGCGATTTCATTCGGTAGCAGTCGCCCTGATTCCCGTATGTAAGATTTGGATCGCAGTACGGATTCATAGTTACGTCAAACAGACTTCCTTGCACGTCATGCGTTGTAATCCAATTGAGTCCTGGAAACGGATCCCAAATGGATTCGTCACCACTTCCCCTGCTGATAGGATTATGCAGGGACGGATAAACGATGCTCAACGTGCTGTCATAGAAGCCGCCGGTAGCCATTATGTTGAAGGAACCTTGGCCAAGATGCGCATATCCGTAATGATCCTTTTGCTCACCGGCAACCATAGTGTGTCCAAGTTCATGGGAGACAAGGGTTACGGTTTCGTACCAGTCGGTGAAATCCCATACGATGCAACCATCGTTAGGACGAATTGTAATTCCGTCCTCCTGACTCACATATATCGTATCTGACAACCGCCCTAAGCCAGCATCAGCTCCATACGGCCCGTATGATATGAAAACGAGCAAATCCAAATGTCCATCTGGCCCGCCACCCGGAGCCCCGATTCGATCAAACTCATTGAGATCGTAAAGCGCGTCCACTTGGGACATGATATCCGTGTAGAACGAATCCCACTCGCATTCACAGGGACTGGGACCACAGTATGTCGCACAGTTGTTCGGACAACTGGCACATTGATTGTCGCTTGTCCATGGAAAGTTACAGGGAATGTGCCGCGAGTAGAAACATGAATCATCTCCGCGACTGGCGACAGTTGCATTTAACAACAATGCACCACGGCTGTTGTCCAAATAATATTGGGCAATACTTCCCTCGAAACTCGCATCAAATAACTGATTGGCCCAAGCCGGTTTGAGGCGATTTTGTCCGTCTATCGCCGGACAGTCAGAGCCACCGCTCGCAAACACAACCAATGCCCGGAGCGTATCCTCGTCGAGACTTGTCAGTGCGCTCGCGCCAGTTGAATCACCGACACCACCACACTGAATCGAAAAACCTGTTTGTCCCAGACTTAGGCCAAACGCAACAGACAGTGAAATTGCCAAGCAATAGACGTACTTCATGGCTTCCTCTCAGCGGGTGACATGAATCGGAATAACGTAGGTGCCAGTTCTGCCAGCGGCGCGCACCCAATACACGCCGCCGGGCAACAGACCGGCTTCGGAAGAAAGGTTGATTTGAAGCGATCTTGTTTCCGGCAACAGAGCATGCCTCATTATGGTTTGACCAAGTACATTGAAAAGCCAAACTTCTCGGAGTGATTCACTTGATTCAAGTACGGCAAAACCGTTGCTCGGGTTAGGATAGATATGCAAGGGATGTGCTTCGCCAGTTCTGGAGTGCGACCGACTGGGAACAGAGGTAGGTCGCTCGGAATACCAGATGTCTCCGGCGGTAGCCATTGAATCACCGTTCCAACGACTCATGAAATACAGTCTATCACCATCTGCTGTAATACAAGGCGTTGTTTCTGACGGAAATTGCTGAATGACTCGGTTGATATTGTCTGGAAGCAGTTCTCCTTCGCTCCAACCAAAGTCCGAGAGTTGTGAGATGTATAGGCCCGTATATCCAGTCCGCTGGAAGAAAATTTCAGTCGTGTCGAATCCCATGGAAGGATACGACTCACTGGTCCAAGAGTTCAGAGCGCCTGTCAATAACTGTGGCGTTGACCACCCCGTCTCTGTCTCGAAATCCCTGCGACATTGATAAATATCCTCCCCGCCATTTCCCCCCCCTCGTGCCGAGGAGAATAACAGTCTTTGATTGTCCGGAGTGATCCACACGGAGAATTCAATTCCCCCGCTGTTGATTGGCTGGAGCATGGCTTGAGGTTGTGACCAAGACGTGTCACTCGGTCCGATCCGAAACGACCAGAAGATATCCCACCATCCTGGGCCTATACTGATAAAATATAGCGTGTCATCGGTCACGTTTACTGCTGGGTTGCGTTCGTCCACTCCAGGAACACAGAAGGGCAGCTTGACTGCATTAGACCATGCCTGTCCACTCCATGTTGAGATGTAGAGGTCGTGGTCAAGTTGCGGGCTGCGGTCAGATGCGAAGTACATCTTGCTTTCATCCGCAGTCACAAATGGGCACCAGTCCCAAGCCGTGACGTTCACGCCCAGTGTATCCGTGTAAGAATCCACGAGCACCGGCTCCGTCCACTGCGCTTCTGCAGAATGCGCGGCAAACAGGCACAATAGAGCTATCAAGAACGCAATCATGGGGTATTCCTCATCGTAAAAACAGAGAGAGCTTGCCCTCGGAATCGAAGCAAGCTCTTGGCAGGTATCCTGCTGTCAATAATCTGATCGGTGCGGTTTCGGTTGCGGCATTCGGCGCATCCCCAGATTGAGAATAATCTAATATGCTTTTGGCCCTTTGTCAACAGCTGTTCGAGCATCAGCGAATCGGACAGATTATATCGCAATTGCTGAAAAAGAAGCAGTTAGTCAAACAGCAACAGCGGTCTCAAAGGCTAAGGTAAGGACGAGGAGGATAAGCACGAAGCGGCTTTCCAGGAACCGTCCGTTATACCTACCGAACAACCAGCGCTTTTCCCACAGCGGTGCGGTTTCGGTCTGCGACAATGAAGAAGTAAAGGCCACTGGATAAGTGTGAGCCATGATTTGCTCCTTTCCAAGAAAGATGAGTTTCAGTCAGGTTAGAGGGCATGATGGTAGTTACGGTTTATCCGAGGGGATTGAACACCCTAACTGGCAAGCCGCGAAATTGAAAAGGCACGACGATTTGAAAGTCTGTGCCAGCGGATCCGATATTGGGGATAATTTCAATCACGCCGCGCTGCGGTACCATTTCGCGAGAGCGTGGAGCCGACAGACTGTCGGTAACACGCCGAGCCACGTAAAGACGTGCGACCGAAAACTCTCCACGGCGACTGTCGAAGTACAATGAAGCCCCATCCGCCGGACAACTTGGATCGCTGTCCCATACCATTGTGTTGACTGTGGAATCACAACGGTAGGCTTGGCCGAACCCGGTGTCGTTACGAAACGCATAGTAAATGTCATCGTACCCCCCGCCAAAGGATTGAGCATATACAAGTGTTCTTCCAGAGTCCGTCAAGCAAGGATGGTAAGAACCGTTCTGCCAATTGAGGTGTGGTGCGATGGCATCAGGTGGGGTCCATGTGCTATCGGGCTGCAAGCAACTAGTGTACATGGCCGGCTGCCCAAAGACAAAACTATCTTGGCCCGTGGACGTAAAGATCAAGGTGGAGTCATCATATGCGATCTGGGCTGTAAGCTGGCTGCCGGGTTGTAATGGAAGAGGCGCAATCGCGCCCGGCGACCAGTCGTCCCAGTCGGGACCGGTACGTTGAGAAACAAAGATGTGATAGGCAAAACCCGTCCAGCAGACATAGTACAGCCGCTGCCGGTCGTTGGTTATCGAAGGGCTCAGATTTCTCTGATTGTTGTTCACATTGGGACCGGCACTGACCGGAACCGTCCATGCGGAGTCGCCAATGCGCTCGGAAAACCACACATCGTCGTCGCCATAGCCCCCATGAGTAGAGTCCGTGAAGATGGTCATGCACAGAATTTGTCCATCCGCCGAGATTGCCGAATAGTAGTACTCCCCAGGCGGGTTGACATTGATCGGGGGAGGCAAGAGCACCGGCTCCGTCCACTGCGCGTCTGCAGAATGAGCGACAAACAAACAGATCAGAACCGCTATCCTCAAGAGAATCATATTCATGTCGTTGCCTCTTTTACATCCCCAAAAACAAATAGAGCTTGCCCTCGGAATTCGAAGCAAGCTCTTGGCAGGTATCCTGCTGTCAAAATCTGATTTGTGCGGTTTCCGTTGTGCATTCGGCGCATCCTCAGATTGAGAATAATCTAACATGCTTTTGGCCCTTTGTCAACAGCCTCGCGAACACCGCATAATGTGAATAGAACTGTCGGAATAACAGAAAAGACAATACTTACAGAATGGCATAGACAAAACTCAGAACTTGAGAGGCTCAACCTAACACGCCTCCCGGTCGAGGCATCTCCCAACCGCCCACACTTTTTTTGGCCCCATCCTGCCTACTTCATCATTTCCAATTTCTTCCACTCTTCCTGACCCTATTGACTTTTTGAACAAATGTGCATATATTGTCCTACCAGTTTGCCGAGGCGGGTTCCCTTTGCTTGTCATTCTGGACACCGCTCTTCCTCCTTTCCCTACATAGTGGGGAAAGGCCGGGATAGGGTGGGGCGTCCAGAATCCTAAGGACCAAGCGAGAACCCGCCCGAAATCACCGCCTATGTCCGCATTTCCCCTTTTTTCAGGTCTTTTCCACTTCATTTCTTCGCTTTTTCGTTACTCTTCTAATCTGCTATTTCCAATTTCACATTTGAATTAGGCCCATTTCGTTTGGTCAAATTTAATTTTTCTTTCACCTGTCAGTCAGTTTGACCTAACCTCATGATCATTCCGCACCTCGGCGAAACTCTGGCTGTTGTCTGCGCGCTCGTGTGGAGTCTCGCGGTCATCCTCTTCAAGAAGAGCGGCGAAGTCGTGCATCCGCTCGCGCTGAACCTGTTCAAGGTAGTGCTCGCCGTCGTGCTTTTGTTGCCGACGATGTGGATCGCGGGACAACTCTGGCCGCCCAATGCGTCGTTTTCGAATATCGCGATTCTGCTCCTGAGCGGCGTGCTCGCCATCGGCATTGCGGACACGTTCTTTTTCATGGCACTGAATCGGCTCGGCGCGGGGCTGACGGCGATTGTGGATTGCTTGTACAGTCCGCTCGTCATCTCGCTCTCCATGATCTGGCTGGGCGAAGTCATGCGCTGGCCGCAGCTGCTCGGCGCGGCGCTGATTGTCTCGGCCGTGTTCATCGCCACGTTCGAAAAACCACGGCACGATCTTTCGATCTCGCAACGACGGTGGGGCATTTTCTACGGCGCACTGGCCATGCTCCTGATTGCGGTCGGCGTCGTCATCGCCAAGCCGCTGCTTGCGGAGCTGCCAATTCTTTGGGTAACGGAAGTCCGCTTGGTGGGCGGACTAATCGTGATCCTGCTCGTCTTCCTCTTTCGCCGCGATCGCCGTGAAATCCTGAAATCGCTCGTCACGGCTCATCATCGCGGCTATACGTTTGCCGGATCGTTCTTCGGCGCTTATCTCTCGACCGTTCTCTGGCTGGGCGGCATGAAGTACACGCAAGCATCCACCGCCGCCGCGCTGAATCAAACCAGCAACGTCTTCATCTTCATCATGGCCGCCATCTTCCTGCGCGAGCCGATTTCCCTCAAGCGCGCCATCGGCATCACCCTCGCCGTCGGCGGTGCGTATCTGGTGATGTTTGCGTGAGGCCTTTGTCCGATGCGGGGAACGAAAAGGGCGGGTGATGAACCCGCCCTCCTATAGGCTTTGATCACAGTCAATCACCACGTCTCTCAACATTTCCAAGTGAAGGTACCCACATCTCGGCAGGGTCCGTCCCAGCAGAGGGCTCTTGTCAATCCTTAATCATGAATGCAGCGCAAAAATCCCCTAGCCAAGTACTACAATCACAAGGAGGTCTCTCGGGACAAGCAGGACCACCGACGCATCCACCATAGCAATAAAAGCCCCATCCGCGACCGCATGCAGGAGACAGACATGCACAACCCATATCCGGGACATGAAGAAATGTATTTACCATCGGTGAAACTTGTCCGCTCCAGGTCACTAACATGGCGACGTTGCCACTGGCATCTATTTGAGATGCAATCCTTGCAACTGAGGCCTCAGGGATGGTAACAAAATGCTTGTAATTGCCATTGCTGTCGGCAACGCCCGTTGCACCCGAGAAATCGGAGACTTCTACCCAGCCTGCGGAATCCGCCATCTGCTGACGATAGTCCCATTGCAAAACGGTGTCCTGCGGATTGGCTGGGTTGACTCCGATGTATTGGCTGATCGCCCACCTCCCTCCGGGAATTGGACTTCTCGCCCAATGCCACTGGCGCAAGACCACATCGAATCCGTTCGGATCGTTATGAGACAAGATGCGCTGGATGGTTCCGTTGAAGGCATCAAAATACCCCATGTTGTTGGACACGCCGATCACGCGGAAAAACTGGCGCGGTTGCAGGACTGGATTGGGAAGCGTGATTTCCTGAGTGAGAACGCTGTCCATGAGAACACTGTATGGCCCGTCCGGTGTCGGAGCGGATTCCAGCCTCCAATGGTCCGGCATGGTGCGGGCAGGACTATCCCAGCGGAAAGTGAGATCGCCTTGGAGGAACTGAATGGTGAGGTGTTCCGGCGCGACGACAGCTCCGCCGGGAACAATCGCCTGCCCTGAGAAGGCCCCGGTGGGAGTCTGAGCTATCCACGGATACCTGCCCAGCCCTACAAGTGGCAGTTCGAATTCTTCGCCCGGTTGGAGCGATCCGGACGACCATGCACCCGCCGAGTCGTTTATCGAAGCCACGTCTCCGATCATTCCTTTGTTAATGAACGTGCATCGGTCGGCGATGGCACCATCGGGAGGCGAGAGAATGAGCGTATTAGGTCCGGCGCATGTGCCGTCGTAATAGATGTGCGTATCCAGCGAGGGATCATACGCAGAGGGTGGCAAATCCATGCTGCAGGAGATCATCAAGTCAAAGGTTCCCTGCGCACCGTGCGATCCATCAACGACCAGATAGTAAGTTCCCGTGGAAGGGGCGGTATAGGTGACTTCCCGGTTGCCGAAGGTCACTTCCGTGAGCGGAGCAAAGTCGCAGACGGGAATCAGGAACAGATCCAGATCTGCGGACGAATTAAGCAGGGTGGCGGTAACGGTTTCGCCCTCCTGAAGCGAGATGCTATAGATTCGCTCGCGGCCAGATTCATCCCATGCGCAGTTAGGGTAATGTTCCACAAGGTCTGTACCTCCCGACGTGCTCTCGGCTGTTAGCAAATTGCCACAAGAAGCCGGTATTACTGCGTCGCACAGAGTCTGCGGAGGCGGCGTGCAGGTAATCGTAATCGTATACGGGCCTTCGGAACCGACATCCTTCAGAACCGGATAGTACCACGATCCGGCAGGCAAGCCGAGCCAGTTAATACTCCAGTTTCCATCGCATGAGCTGTTATTCCAGTTGTTGGCAAAAGTGAACGGGGAACAGCACCCCGCCTGTGTCAACACGATGTAAGCATTGGCAAATGCAGGAGCCGTACCGCACAAATCAATCGTCAGGTCGCAAGTCTCGGTTGTGGTAAACGTGTACCACACATCGCCATACGCACCGTTGCTTAATGCAGCACATTCTTCCACAGCGCAGGTGTTGTCATCCGAATCAGCGTAGGGCAGAGGGGACGCCACTTCCGCATTCGCGCACATATCATGATGAGGAGCGGGAACGCACGGCCCTGTGACACTCAAAGTGTAAGAGCCCGACGCGCTGCTGAAACCATCTACGATGATGAAGTACTGTATTCCGGTTGTCAGAGTGATCGTGATCAGCGACTGGAGTCCGCATGCATCATCATTGCACGCATTCTGTGTGGTTCCCGGACACGATCCCCCACTCCTGACCTCGAGGCGGGTATCATAGCCACTTCCACACAGCGATATCGTGAATTGCTGAGTGGCGATTGGCGTGTAGCTGTAAATGACGTCCGGCGCGGTGTTAGCTCCGCACGACGTAAAATCGTTGGTCTGCCCGGTGGTCTGCCCAGTGTCGGTGTAAGGCACCCCGGGGATCACCGTCGGTGGACAGTTATCATTGCCCTGATCCAGTGGATTCCTGTCCCTTTGATTCTCTGGCCGTAGCGAATACAATGCGTTGAGCCGCTTCTTCAGAGTCTCAACCGCGGCTGGATCCGACTCCGCGGAAGCTAACCCGATGAGAGCCTGCAGCTGCGTCTCCAGCATCGTGATCTCTTCTTCGAGTGCCTTTGCAGGTTGAGTTGCGGCAGCCACGATGGCGTCGTGACGCGAGGGGAGTGTGTTGCGCGCAAACAGCAGCGCGCCCATCAGCAATGCCAACAAGATGCACAACGCATAGAACAAGCTCTTCATCTTCGCCTCCCGGTTGGTTTACACGCAGAAAAAAACCGTCGAGTTCTCCCAGGCATCGGCGGTAACCGAATCCGGGAGCCATCGGCGGTAAAGAGAAGGCGCAAGATGCATCATCAACGGCAGACCCGGTCGCGGGCACGATCACAGGGCCGATCTGCAGGAGAGTCCATACAGATATGAAGGTATATTAGTAATGTATGACCAGATTATCAAGTAAGTATGTTAGAAAATCAAAAATATCCATTTCAGGCACTTAATGTTATTGCTTTTATAACATTATGTAACGTCTGACGATGCCGTTTCTCGCATCCTGCGACGGCTTGGGGCGTCTTTTCGGACCTACGCCTCTCTTTTCTTAAGTTGAGAACATTGGTGATTCCAGAAGAGGAGACACCTTGCCTATCCCGATCGTGGAGGAGAAAAATAAAAGCCGCCCGGCATTTGCCGGGCGGTTCTTTCGATCATTGTCAGCTTGCGATCTTACCAGCGACGTTCGCGCGTCGGACGCGCCGGACGCGCCGCCTGCGGACGAGCTTCGTTGACCATCATGTTGCGGCCCTTGAGGTCCGCTTCATTCAACTGGGCAATCGCTTCCTTGGCTTCGTTCTCGTTCGGCATTTCGACAAAGCCGAAACCCTTGGAACGGCCGCTCATGCGATCCGTGATCACGCTCACGCGCTCCACTTGCCCGTACTGCTCGAACGCTGCACGCAGGTCGTCTTCCGTCACGGAGTACGACAGGTTGCCGACATAAATGTTGACCATTTTTAGATCCTTTCCGGATTAGGGCTGGTTCATGCCCTCGTTCTTGCCACCTTTAACCATCGCGAAGCCGGAAGGGACCGATCTGATCAAATTCCTCCGTGACAAAGGCCTGCGAGAGGACTCTCGTGAGTCCTAACCATAGAAATTTCAAAGCCAGACAGCGAAAATCCGCCTGATTTATGAATATACTAAGATACGGAAAATTCTGTTCGTGCGCAAGGCCTCAACACCCTTTCTTTCAAGGCTTTACCACATTTTTCTGAGATATGCCTCATACCGCCTGTGGTGCCGCACTTCCATCCATCTACCAGCAATGGCGGCCTCCGCTCCACCCTATCCTATTTCAATAACAGCAGGCGTTGTGCCGTCCGGATTGTCCCGCTCTGGAGGTTTACGAAATACAGGCCCGAAGGCAGATCTCCCGCATTGAGGGTAAGCTCATGTTCACCCTCTCCGTACAAGCCGCTGGCGAGGATTTCCACTTGTCGGCCCAAGATGTCGTAGAGCGAAAGCTCGATCTGCCCCGGATTAGCCAGAGTGAAACTGATCTGCGTCTGGCTATTGAATGGATTCGGGTAGATCCGGCTGATGTCCGTTCTGCCCGGCAGCGGCAGCAATGGCTGCGAAGCCGCGTTCGGATCTTCAAGGGTGATATCTACGTTATCGGGGAAATTTGTCGGCTGCACGTTGATAGCCGTTGGAGTGGACCCGCCAAAAATGCCGTAAGGCTCGTCGGCGTCATGCTGGAAGTTTACCGTGATTTCCATCAGCGCTTCGGCATAGTAAACCCCGAAGCTGTCCACGAAACAGGTATAGGTGCCGTTGCCAGTATTGGTCAGCAGAATCCCGATCCCGCGCACGCTGTCCGTCATTGTCGGCGAGCGATGCGCAAACACGAACGTCGCACCGGTCGCCGTTCCCGAATAAGCAACTGTTCCGGTAAAGCCGCCCGAGGTCGGCGCCAATAACTCGATGTTGATGCCACTTGTGTCGGATGTCAAGACAAGCGTCTGCGGCGGCTGCCCGCCATAGAAACCGCGCGGCTCGTCCAGATCGGGCAGCAGATTGGTGTTCAAATCCTGAAAGGAGAAGAGCAGGTAGCTGCCTTCCTGCATTCCGGTAAACGTATATGTGTCCACGAACGGAATCGCGATTGTGAGAAAGAAGGTGTCCAGAGTCGTCGGCACGGCATAGATGTACTTGAACTGTAATGGCTGACCGGAGCCGCCGGAGATCGAGCCGGACACAGTGAACGCGTGCGCCGGCGACGCCGCCAGTACCGCCAACAAGAGGCAAAACACGATAAGCAACCGCTTCATAGCGTCCTCCCTTGGATTCCCCATAACAGGTCATTTGCACAAGTTTACGAAAAAATCCATTCAAATTCAACTAAATGTGGGCAAAACACATGCCGCGGGAAGAGATTGCCACCCATCCTCTGCCTACGAGTCCTCGATTCAATCCGTGAACCTCGAGGGTCGCGGGGAGAGGTTGCCCAACAGCAACGGAAGGAATTCTTGTAGTGTATTCCTAAGCGTCACGTTTATGTCGTGTTATGATACAGCCCCGGCTTGACTCGCGGTGCATTTGAGGATATATTTAAACCAGAGTCGGTTGATTTCGACCAAGCATGAATGAATGATGTAACTTGCTATGGCATGATGAAAAGAGAATGAGTTTGTGATGAACAGCGGGCGATTATTTCGGGCAGCGGTGATGTGTCTCACGCTGTTCGGGTGCATGTGGGCGTTAACTCGCCTTCAGGGTCAGAAAAGACCGGTTGAAGCAGCTCCGGCGGACTCTACCCGGCTCGCTGCGCCGAAGGCGGCACAGCCAGCGGCAGAGACTCCTCCTGCTCCACCGGTGGACATTTCGCAGTTGCCGCTCGTGGCGCTCGATAATACCTGTTTTTACGAAGGAACTCGCGATCTGTCACGCTGCACCGGAACGATTTCCGACAGCCCGGCGCGCGAGTACATGATCCACGCCAACGGGATGGATACCTATTACGTCATTGTCGAACCACGCTCCGTGTTCTATGATCCGAGTCTGGTAGTGCTCGATAGCAGACAGCAGTGCGTGATCGGCGAAGACGAGCGCGGTCCGGGCTACAGCGAGAGTACGGTGCTCGAGCGACCGGCGTGCGGAGATTATTCTTTGATCGTCGGCGGCTACAGCGATGACTGCGGCCCCTATGAACTGACCATCTCCACGTCCGCGCCGGAGATTGCGCGCGTAATCAAGCCGGCTGCGTTTATCGGACGCAACGGTACCGTTCTGCGCTGGGAGACCTTTGCCGAAGTAGATCTTGCTCATTTCGAGTTGTATCGGCAATCCGGCAACAGCCGCGAACGTATCGCCGTGCTGCGCGCGCATGGCAGCAAGGCGGGGTTTGCCAATTATCGTTTCATTGACCGCGCACCGCAAGGTGACTCGAACTATGTGATCGAAGCGGTCGCTCGGGACGGGCGACGAGAAGTGGTCTTAATTAAGGACGCATAGAAGCTAAGAATAACCGCCTATCCCCGGCCCTTTCCCCACAATGTAGGGAAAGGGAGAACAGAAACAAGACAGGGCGCACATCGTGCGCCCTGTTTTTTCTTGCTCATGCTCCGTTACGACTATGGCGTGGCGGAGGCTTTGACCTGATAGAACTTGACCAGCGTGCCCAGCGGATTCACGTCGGTGAAGGATGTGCCCGAGGTCGTGCCGAGCAGCGTGATGAACGGACCCGCCGGCGTTGTCGCTGTGTAGATCTTGTAGTACGGCGCGCCGGTGGAAGCCCAATCCAATTGGATATCGTTCCCGGCCCGATGAATCACCACCTGCGGCGGAACTAACGAAAAGCCCGAGGTGCGAATCAAGCGGTTGCCAAGTCTGGCGGAGTTGTCGGCACTGGCTTCGCTGAACCACTGCAAATCGCAGGGGTCATAGACAAAGCTGTGCCCCGTGGGAGTGCTGTTCTGATCTTCCAAGAAGGCCTCAAACACACCAGCAGTCGGATTGGTGACCGAGACATAGAAGTTGCCGGTCACGCTCAAGGGATTGCCGAAGGCGTCGCGGAAAGCGATGTCGCACCAGTTGTCAATCGCCGTGTTTACCCCGCCGATGACATTGCCGATACTGCCGATCGTCTTGGTGAAGAGCACCGTGCCCGGCATCCCGCCCGCGCCGTCATCGCCATAGACTTTCACCTCTAAGAGTGAGTGAGAGGTCGTGGGATGCAGAGCACTAATACCCAGACGTCCCGCGCAAAGAACGAAGGGGAAGGTGGCCGGAGTGAACTTCACCGCCCATTCGTAGTCGGCGGTCTGCGACCAGTGGCTGGCTTCGGCGCTGCCGTCGTCATAGGCCAATTCTGTACCGCAAGTGGACGCAATCTCAAAGGGAGACAGAGAAGTGACAGCGGTTAGACCGCCGGCATCCAGCACTCTCAAGAAATACTCGTACTGATCGGCTGGAAGGCTGTTCACCGTGACGGCGTATTCGTTGGGGTTGCCGGTAGACGCCAAGAGCAGGGAGTCGTAGTTGACACCGCCAGCGGGACGGTAGAACATCCTGGTCACGAAACCGGCCACGTCATCCGTTACCAACGCCGTGACCACGAACGGCTGCACGAGTTGATCGTCCAGCGGATCGTGAACAATCGTTGGCGGAAGATTCGGAACCGTGATCACGAAATTTGCGTTAGAGGAATCTCCCACGGCCGGGAAGCTCACCGATGTGACGCGCACGCGCACCGTCGTGGACGCCGGACTGCTCACCGTCCACGCTTCAGTGCCGTCATTGGCCGTGCCCATGAACAAGTTTTCCCACGCGCCGCCGGGATACGTGCGGTTCAACTGAACGTTAACGTTTCCGGTAACATTCGCCGAAGTCCACATAATATTATGCGACGATCCACTGCCCCAGCTCTCGCCGCCGTTGGGCGCCAGGACGGTCAGCGTTCGCTGGCCGATAGTGAAGTTGGCGTTTGACGTATCCTTGATCGCCGTGTTCACGGTTCCGCTGATTCGGATGCGCGCGGTCGAGCCTGTCGGCGAAGTCACGGTCCACGGATAGGTGCCGTTATTTGCCGTGCTGGCGACGATGTCGGTCCACGAAGCACTCGGGTAGGTGCGATTAATCTCGATCCGCACATTTTCGCTCAGGCCGACGGACGTCCACGTGATGTTGTTGGCGTCACCCACAACCCACGTCTCGCTGCCATTTGGAGCGGTCACCGTAATCGAGCGCGACACAATGTTGAAATTTGCGTTCGAGACGTCGCTGATGGTGCCGTTGGAGACGCTGGTGATGCGCACTCGCGCGGCAGCAGAGGCCGGAAGCGTCACCGTCCACGGCTGAGTACCGTCGTTCGCAGTGTTCGCAGCAATGGATTCCCACGTTCCACCCGAATACGAGCGATTCAGCTCGATGTTGACGTTGCCCGTGACGTTCACTGACGTCCAAGTGATTGTCTGCGCGGATCCTTCCACCCACGACTCACCACCGTCGGGAGATGTGACCGTGATGTTGGTCGTGGAGAGCAGCGCCAGATTCAGATTGATGCGTCCGTGCCCAAGCAAACCCACCCACGACGGATTCTCGTCATAGATGTTGTCGCAACTCGTCGTGCTCGTGCAGGCGTCCATGATCTGCGGGCGCGTCCACGACGGAACACGCGACTTGATGAGACCGACTTCACCCGTGACACAAGGAGTGGCCATCGAGGTGCCGTCAAGATACCAATAGGCTGCTGTCCCCTGATTGGAGTACGTGGAATAGATATTGACTCCCGGCGCAGAAACGTCCACCCAGCTTCCATAGCTGGAGAAGGAGGCTTTCACATCGCCTTCGTCGGTGGCGGCTACGGCGATACAGTCGGTGCGCCCGGCGAGATAGCTGGCGGTGGAGTTGTTGGCGTTCCCGGCGGCAACGCAAATCACAATACCTGCGGCAATGGCGGCGTCCGTCGCCGCGCCAAGGCCGCCGCTGTTGTTGTTGCCCCAGGAACAATTGAAGGCATGTGCGCCCTTGATCCGGCCGTAATTGAAGGCCTGCGCGGCAAAATCCATTTCCACGTAACCGTTGCCATCGGCCCACGTATAGCCGATGCGCAAAGGCATGATCCGCGCGCCTTGCTCGGTGCCGCCACCGCCCGCGATGCCGGCAATGCCGGTGGAGTTGTTGGTGATGCCCGCGGCAATGCCGGAAACATGTGTGCCATGGCCGTTAAAATCGGTGGGGTTGTTATCGGCAGTCGAGCAGTCTTCGCCAGACCAGCAGTTCGTGATGCCGGTGACAAAGTCCCAGCCGGTGGAATCGTCCATATAGCCATTGCCATCATCATCCACGCCGGTCGTGCCGTTTTTCTCGGCCCAGTTGCGCCAGATATGTCCAAGCAGGTCGGGATGCGTCCGCAGCACACCAGTGTCCGTTATGCCCAGGATAGCCGTGCTGTCGCCGCGTTCGAGATCCCAGCCTTCGACCGCATCAATATCATGATCGGCGCCCGTATTTTGCAGATACCATTGTTGGACATTCCAGCCGGGATCGTTGGGTGTGTAGTCAATGCGAGCGCGGCCGACCGGCTCGACGTGCTCGACAATCGGAGCCGCGGCGTAATCCGCCAGCACATTTTCGAGCACGGCCCGATCCATCGGAGATGCCACCCAGAATCGCCAGTAGCCGGGTAGATCAAATTCGAGCGCTTCTTTCGTCAGCGGGCCGACGAACAAACGCTCGACTTTCGTAACATTCCACTTGAAATTGAGATCCGTGAGCGTAGGATCAGAGACTTTCACCACTCCATCTGTGGTGACCGGCTCCAGATCGTCCGCTCCGGGCTGAAGTTTCACAATAAACCGACTGGACGCATAGTCCACGCCGTCGCTAAGATACGCGGCCGAGGCAACGTGGATCAATGCTAACGCACAACAAACTGCAAGCAGGCTTTTCATCCGATGTCCTTGTGAAAGTGTTCGCGGCAATTTGGCCTGAGAGCGGGAACTCCCATGCATTCTCAGGTCAAACCTGAATTTATCGGGTCGGGTAAAAATAGCACGAGTCAGACGGATTGTCAAGTCCGCCAATGAAATCGGTTGAGAAAGTCAAACGGTCCATTTGCCATTGACCGTCGGTTTGTGTAATTTGGTGCATAGCAGACACAATCGTCTAAAGTTAATGATACCATGTCTTCGAAACTTTGTCCCAAGATCATTCTGGAAGGCACGCGCCTGACCCTTAAGACCGACATCGCCTTTGCCTTGAACGAACACCCCCGGATCGTGGGGCCGCGCCGCTATCGGTATCACTCTCCTCTCATATCGGCGGAATGGTGCGCTTTCACAAATTCCCCGTGGGGGCGCGGACTGATTAATTTCGAACCGAACGAAGAAGGTCGCGCGATGGAAACCTATGCCACCTGGGCGCGTCTGTTTGAGCTGCTGCCCTACTATTCGTGGATCGTGGACCGCTTTCATCTTTCGACCCGCGCGTATCAGCTCACCTGCTATGGTAAGGACTATGACTTCCGCTGGCTGGAAGAACGACTGGTGGCTCTGAACTTTCATCTTGTCCTGTGTACACGCTCTGAGGATTCCTTCGCACAGGGGCGCGAAGAACGCATCAAGGTCAGCGGAAAGCCCTCGCAGTATGACGACTTGTCCGTCTTCGTGCGCGAACAGGAGCTGATGCGCAAGCTGGCCCAAGAGTCGCGACTTCCCAAGCTGGAGTTAGATGTGTCGGGCAGCAACATCAGCAAAGCCTGCGAGCGGATCGCTGACTGGATGGAAGGGACGGGAGGGCTATGGGCGAAGACTTGAGACTCTTTGGAGTGGAAGTTGTAATTCCGTGGTGAGTTTCTTAAATTGAATCAACCCCCTTCACCACCCCTTTTTCGTTCACCTAATTCTTTTTTTTACAATATGATACAAGACACTGAGCTGATCGCGAAGGCTTGGGAGGCACGCGAACTGGCCGCCGCTCCCTATTCCAACTACAAGGTTGGCGCGGCTCTGCTGACTTCAAAGGGAGAGGTGTTCACGGGGGCTAACGTGGAATCGTCGAGCTACGGGCTATCCTGCTGCGCTGAGCGAGTGGCGCTGTTCAAGGCGATCAGTGAGGGGGAGTCGAGCTTCACGAAGATCGCCATAGTTGCTTCGGGGCCGCTAACTCCGGTGCCGTGCGGCGCGTGCCGGCAACTGCTGGCCGAGTATGCGCCGGGCGTGAGCCTCTTGCTGTCGCGACAGCCGGGCGAGTTTGAAAGCGTGTTACTGGCGGACCTGTTTCCGCGACCTTTTTCAGGAGAGTTTTTGAAGTGACGGTGATCACCAATTCAACAACGAAGGCGACAACGGCGCGCGGCAGCAAAAAGAGCGGACCGTATCTGATCGGCATTTGCGGCGGCTCCGGTTCGGGGAAGACCTTGGTTGCGCTCTCCGTGCTCAAAGCGCTGGGGCCGGAGCACGTGTTTTTGATGGAGCAGGACAGCTACTACAAGGATCTGGCGCACCTGCCGCTGGAAGAGCGGCATCATGTGAACTTCGATCATCCTAACGCCTTCGACAATGACCTGCTGCTCGAGCATCTGCATGCCTTGCTGGCAGGCGAACTCGTGCAGATGCCGGAATACGACTACTCGCGACACACGCGTTCGGGAAAGCACATCGAGATTCAGCCGCGCGACGTGATTCTGCTGGACGGGATTTTGATTTTCGAAGATCAGCGCCTGCGCGACCTGATGGACATCCGCGTGTATGTGGAGACCGATCCGGACATCCGGCTTTCGCGGAGAATTCGGAGAGACATCGCCGAACGCGGGCGCACGCTGGAAACGGTGCTCGAACAGTACGAGACGCAGGTGCGGCCGATGCACGATCAGTTTGTGGCGCCGTTCAAGCGCTACGCAGATATTATTATTCCACAAGGGGGGATGAACACCGTGGCGGTGGATCTGTTGATTACCAAAGTGCGCACGCTGCTGAAGCGGGTCTGAGCAGACTTGAGACTTGAAACTTGAGACCTGAAAGGAAGGCTCGAGAAACTCTGCGCTGGTTAGTGCTGGCTGCGCTCGGGTTCTTCGCCGCAGCGTGGATCGCCTATTTCGCAGTGGGACGCGAACGGATTGCCGATCTTTACTCCGGCCGTGTGACCAGTGCTTACGGCGTCACGCTCGAGGGGCGCAGCGAACATCCAATTGAATTCTATTATCGCCACGCGGAGAGCTTGCTGATCACGGCGAGCTGGATGCTGCTGGTTGCGGTCATCTACTTGTTCTTTCTCATTCGGAAGCGGCGGGAGATTGTGGCGGAACTGAGGCGGGAACACGGCTGGCATGCGCCCGCGATTCGCGAGTCCTTTCGCGAACGGCCACTGAATCGCGCGCGCTGGATTGTCATGCTCGGGCTGTTGCTCGCATTCTTTGTCTTGTATGCATGGCAAGGATCGAAATTGCTGACATCGCCCGCTGTGAGCGAGGATTCGCTGCTGTTCGGGGCTGATCCGCGGTTCACGGCCAACGACATGACGAACTTTCGCGCAGACTACTATTCGACGCCGTCGCGGCATCCGCTGTTCGTGTTGATGACGAATCCGCCCGGAAGTTTGCTGAGTTGGATCGTATCGCCCTTCCATGCGGCGCTGATCCTGAACAGCCTGTTTGGCGCACTGGGCGCGGCGCTCGCTTTTCTGGTGTTCGACCGCTGGCGGCAGAGCCTGTTGCCCAGTCTCGCGCTCGCACTGTTCTTTGGCGTGACAATGAGTCAGATGTTCTTCGGTTCGCTGCCGGTGACCTATGCGCTCGCGGCGTGCTCGCTGCTCGTCCTCTACGGACTCACGATCATTTCTATTCAGCAGAAACGGGTGGACTTCTGGCCGTGGGTCGTAGCAGGAGTCGTGGCGATGGGGGTCACTGCGACCAATGCGATGCAAGCCGTCATCTGCTTTGCGTTTGCGGCAAGGGTGGCGCACAGTAATGATGGACGTCCGGTGTCCGCGTTAGTGTTGCTATACACAGTTGAGCTTGGCGCGATTGTGATTGTGCTGGCCGTGGTGCAGAAGGCGATTTATCCGGCGGCGGATCTGTTCTTCTGGCCGTTCGACCAGCGCGTGAGTTTAGGCTACGTGGATTACAGTGGGCTTGCACATCCCTTCACCCTCATCGCGCGCGAGCTGAAGCACTTCGTGCTGGTCAACATCGTCGGGCCGCTACCTCAGCCGATTCCGTGGCCGGCGACCAACTTGCCCGCACTCACGTATGACGCTCCGCTGCGGTTTCTGACGCTTGGCTGGATCAGTGCGGGGTTGTGGTTCGTCATGCTCATCACCGGAATTGTCGCGGCCTTTCGCAGGGACGGCGAATCAAAGCCGGTGCTGCGCGCCTTTCTCCTCTGCATCGTCTTCAGTTTTCTACTGCATTCGTTTTACGGCATCGGAGTCACCGGGCGGCAGGAAATTTTTTTGTACAGTGCGCATTGGACGTTTCTGGTGCTATTCCTGGCGACGGCGGCGTGGGCGTTTGCAAATCGAGTCACGGCGATTGCCATTGCGGGGTTGGCGGCGGTGCTGGCCATCAACAACATCTCGATCCTGCGGCACATTTTGAGCGTTTACACGAGTCCATAAGAGTTTAGATCACACGCGATGTGCCCCTTTGGCCTCGCACGGAATACAACTCATTCACCAACAGCGGGAGATCACATCATGCGCAAGTTTGGCATCCTTCTCAAATTCTAACAGTCGTGGTTCTGGCAGCGGTATTCGCCGAGGATAAGCCGGCGACGGCACCGGATCAGGAAGCCATGATGAAGCAGTACATGGAAATGGTCGCTCCGGGACCGCAGCACATGGCGATGGCGAAGGACGCCGGCAAGTGGACCGGCGCTTTGAAGATGTGGATGGATCCGAGTGCGCCGCCGCAGGAGACGACCACGACCAAGGAAGTGAAGATGGAGATGGACGGCCGCTACGCGGTTGAAGATGAAACGTCCATGATGATGGGCATGCCGTATCACGGACACAATACGGTCGGCTATGACAAGTTTCGCGGTGAATACGTGTTCACGTACTATGACAACATGAGCACCGGCTTCTTTACGGGAACAGGCAAGCCCGACGCTGACGGCAAGACGATCACGTTCAACTGCAAGATGGACGAACCGATGACCAATCGGAAAGACGTACCGACGCGCATTGTGATCAAGAAGGTTGATGACGATCACAACACCTTTGAGATGTTCACCACTGCACCCGACGGCAAAGAGTACAAGTGCATGGAGACGGCGTACACGCGGGTGAAGTAAGCAAATCCCAAACTCCAAATCCAAAATCGAAAATTCCAGTCAGAGCGGCGGCATGTCTGATCGCATGCCGCCGCAGAAAATCTATTTGACGCGTGCAGGCACCCGATGAGCGCCCTTGACATTGCCCGGCGGATCGAGGGAGCCAACGCTTCGGCGCTTGCTTCTCATAGCGAGACGGCAGCGCAGTTGTTTCTGGAGCTGGGCGCGACTTCTATTTCCGTCGCGGGCGGGGTGGCCGCGTTTGTGGGCGCGGAATCGCCGATCTCGTACGCGGTCGGGTTAGGGTTGCGCGAGCCGGTGACGCCCGATGATATTCGCCGGGTGGTGGAGTTTTATGAATCGCGCGGAATGGCGCCGCGCGTGGACGTCTGCCCGCTGGCGGATGCTTCGCTGTTGGCGGCGCTGCGGGACCACGGCTTTCGATTGCACTGGTTTGTGAACGTGTTGGCGCGTTCCCCGCTGGAGACGTATGAGCTGATCGCGCCGCTGCCGGTGGGAGTCACCGTGCGGCAGGCGGCTCCTGACGAAGCGGAGCTGTGGACGCGCGTCGTGGATGAAGGCTTTGCGGACGGCGGCCCGCTCACCGACGTGCGGCGGCAGCTCGGAATGATGCTGTTTCATCGTCCGGGGATGCGAGCTTATTTCGCGGAGGTCGAGGGCGAGATTGCCGGTGGCGGCGCGCTGTTTACACATGACGGCTATGCGGCACTGGTGGCCTCGAGCGTACGCCCCGCCTATCGTAATCGGCGAGCACATACGGCGCTGATTCGCGCGCGGCTGAGAGTCGCGCAGGAACTCAACTGCGACGTGGCGGGTTTGTTTGCCGAGCCGGGCAGCACGTCGCAGCGCAACGCCGAACGGCATCTCTTCCGCGTGCTGTACACGAAAGCGGTGATGAAGAAGAGGTGAGGGCGGAGGGATGAAGGATGAAGGCGGGGATAGTTGAGTGATATTGAACGGGGCATGTGCAGACACATGCCGCCGCAGTAGCTAAGAATCCAAAGCAGGCGGCCGGAGGCCGCCGGAAATAAGATCAAGAGATGATTGCGGCGATTTGAATATCTGGCACTGCGAGTATTTGTGCGACGCGCTCTTATTTCCCCCCTCTGTCCCCCCACAAAGTGGGGGGAGGAAAAGATAGGAAATGCACCCTTCCCCACGTAATACCGGTTGGATTGAAGTGATTTGCGGGCCGATGTTCTCGGGCAAGACCGAGGAGTTGATCCGGCGGCTGACGCGCGCGCGCATCGCCAAACAGGCCGTGGAAATCTTCAAGCCAAAGCTCGACGTGCGCTATGCCCAGAACGAAATCGTCAGCCACTCGCGGCTCTCGATTCCGACGGCGCTGATCGAGTCGCCGTGGGAAATTCTGGAACGCGGAAAGAATGCCGAGGTGATCGGCATTGACGAAGCGCAGTTTCTCGGCCTCGACCTCGTGCCCGTGGTGCAACAGCTCGCGGATGACGGCAAGCGCGTGATCATCGCCGGTCTCGACACCGATTATCGCGGCGTCCCGTTTGAACCGATCCCGCAGTTACTTTGCATCGCCGAGTACATTGACAAGACACTGGCGATTTGCGTGAAGTGCGGCAACCCGGCCAAGCACACGCAGCGGATCGTGGAATCGAGCGAACGCGTGCTGGTGGGCGAATACGAGTCATACGAGCCGCGGTGCCGGAAGTGCTTTGTGCCGCCGGCTCCGATTCCACCGGCGGTTGAACAATTGACGTTAATCAGCAAGAAATAGCTCCCTGAGAGATCCTTCACCCCCTCGAAGACTTGGGGGTTCAAGGATGACAAACCACAAAACACATACTCCTCTTTGGAACGACTTCAGTCGCTGCTCGGCATTCCCGTTTTGATCTTTATCGCCTGGCTGGTGCTGTCCACGGACCGCCGGCATTTCCCGTGGCGCGTGGTGCTGTGGGGCGTAGGGCTGCAATTTGCTTTTGCCTTCCTGATTCTGTGGACGCCGTGGGGGCGCGAAGTGTTTGCATGGCTGGGAGCGTTCACGACGAAATTCCTTTCGTTCAGCAACGCGGGGGCGGAATTCCTGTTCGGGAACATCGTCAAACCCGAGTACCGGGAGACATTCGGGTTCCAGTTTGCGTTTGCGATTTTGCCGACGATTATCTTTGTCGGCGCAATCACCAGCATTGCCTATCACCTTGGCATTTTGCAGCGCGTGGTGCGCGGCGTGGCGTGGCTGATGACGAAGACGATGGGCACGAGCGGCGCGGAATCGCTCTCCACGGCGGTCAATATTTTCGTCGGCCAGACCGAGGCACCGCTCGTCATTCGCCCGTTCATATCCACGCTGACCAAGAGCGAGTTGAATGCGGTGATGGTGGGCGGATTCGCCGGAATTGCGGGGGGCGTGATGGCGGGGTACATCATGCTCGGCGTGCCGGCCAAACATCTGCTCGCGGCGTGCGTGATGTGCGCGCCGGCGTCGTTCGTGTTCGCCAAGATCGCGATTCCGGAGCGCGAGAAGCCGCTGACGGCGGGCGTGGTCCGGATGCCGGCCATCGAGCGCAACGCCAACGTGCTGGACGCGGCCACGGCAGGAACGAAGGACGGGCTGATCCTGGCCGCGAACGTGGGGGCGATGCTGCTGGCCTTCATTGCCATGATCGCCTTGATCAACGCAGGTCTCGACTGGCTGTCGGTGAAGTTCATCCACATGGGGTTTCTTTACTTTCCCTCCAGCCTGCGTGAGATATTCTCGTATGTGTTCGCGCCGCTCGCGGTGATTGTGGGCGTACCGTGGAGCGAAGCGCGCGACTTCGGCTACCTGATCGGCACGCAGATCTCGATCAACGAATTCGTGGCCTACATCGAGCTTTCGAAGTTGATCCATGCGGGAGCGCTGTCCGAGCGCACAATCACGCTGGCGACATATGCGCTCTGCGGGTTTTGCAACTTTTCTTCGATTGCCATTCAGATCGGCGGGATCTCCGCGCTGGCCCCCGAGCGTCGGCATGAGCTTGCAGAGCTGGGGCTGCGGGCCATGTTCTGCGGCAGCCTGGCCTGCCTGCAGACTGCGACGATTGCGGGAGTCTTAACATAACAGGTCAAACCATAACCGACGAACGACAAACGTAAAGGAGACAGCATGAAGTGGGTTATCATCGTGGTCCTCGTGGTGGCGTTGGCGGTGTTGTTTGCGATGCGAGGAAAGCAAAAGAAGAAGTGAAAAAAGGCACACATTTCTGTGTGCCGGAGGAAATCTTGCGGACGACCGTGAGGGTTGTCCCTACGTGCCGGTTGGTTCGAGCGGCAGCGCCTTTTGACCGTTGACAAGTGCGCGGGCGCGAGCCAGCGCGTCCTCGAAACTGGCGAGCACGTTTTGCGCGCCGATGTCATCCACCAGACCGGACTTCATCATGGCGACATACGGCTGCGCGCGCACCTCGGAGATCAGCAACACGGTGCCGTGTTTCTTGCAGTCGTGCGCGACCTCCTTCAGCGCCTGCAAGCCGGAGCTGTCAATCGCATTAACTTGACTCATGCGGATCATCCGTACGGGCGGCGCTTTCTCCACGATGTTGATCGCTTCCTTGAATTTGTAAACGGCTCCGAAAAAGAAGGGGCCGTTAATTTCAAAGATCTCCACGCCCGGCGGGATCTGTTCTCTGTCAATCTCACTCGCCTCGCCGTTGTCCTCATCCCGCATCTCGCGCGTGAACACGGCGATATTCGTCACGGATGACATCCGCTTCATGAAGAGAAACGCGGCGAGCACCATGCCGACCTCGATGGCCACAGTCAAATCAATCAGCACCGTGAGGCCGAAGGTCGTGAGCAGCACGGCGATGTCGCTCTTCGGACTCTTGAGCATCGCCTTCACTGTCCGCCATTCGCTCATATTGTAGGCGACGACGACCAGAATTCCCGCCAGACAGGCGAGCGGAATGTACGACGCCCACTTGCCGAAAAAGAGCAGGATCAGCAGCAGCGTGAGCGCGTGCACGATTCCGGCCACCGGCGTGCGGCCGCCGTTGCGGATGTTGGTCGCGGTGCGGGCAATCGCTCCAGTCGCTGGCATGCCGCCGAACAGCGCGGAGGCGATATTTGCGGCGCCCTGAGCGACCAGTTCCATGTTCGAGCGATGCCGGCCGCCGATCATGCCATCCGCCACCACCGCAGAGAGCAGCGACTCGATGGCTACCAGCAGCGCAATCGTTGTCGCCGGCTGAACGAGGCCGCGAATCACTCCGAAAGTAATCTCGGACGCCTGCGGTGAGGGCAGGGTCGAGGGGATCATCCCGAAGCGACTGCCAATCGTGTCCAGCGGAAGATCCAAGAGCTTGACGATTACGGTCGAGGCCAGCACGGCAATCAGCGAGCCGGGAATGCGATGCGACACCTTGGGCCAGTAGACCAGCAGCAGGACGGTTCCAACCGCAATCACAATTGCCCAGACGTTAACCGTGTTCATCGCATCCGCAAAGGCGGCCCACTTTTCGATGAATCCCGCAGGGACGTCGTTCATCACGAGGCCGAAGAAGTCGCGGATCTGCGAGGTCAGAATGATCAGCGCAATTCCGCTGGTGAATCCCGCCACGACTGGATGCGGAATGTACTTGATCACCGAGCCGAAGCCGATCAGTCCCATGATGATGAGGATCACGCCCGCCATGAGCGTGGAGATGATCAGCCCGTTGATGCCGTATTGCTGCACCACGGCATAAACCACAACAATAAACGCTCCGGCCGGACCGCCAATCTGAACGCGGCTGCCGCCTAAGACAGAAACCAAGAAGCCGGCCACGACGCCGGTGATCAGTCCCTTTTCCGGCGCGACGCCACTGGCAATAGCGAACGCAATGCAGAGCGGCAACGCGACGATGCCAACGATCATTCCAGCGACCGCATCGCGATAGAACTGCTCGCGGGTGTAGTTTTCGAGCGTGGTAAGAAGTTTGGGGCGAAGCAAGGAAGTCTTCTTGAGGTGACTCACGTGTCGTCTCCCCGAAAGCGGGAAAGCCAAGCGAGCCACTCGGACTAAGTGGTTATGTCTGAAGACTTGGATTCGGGTTGAGCAATGATCAGCTCGGCCAGCGAACGGCTATAAAGTTAATAGATTTGGAGGAAGAATGCAACCGTCCTTTTTACTTCGCGTGAGTATGACAGACTATGTATGAGCGCCGTCACGAAGCCTTGCTGCCGCGCCCCGCATACGTGCGGCGAGTTCTGCGCGGACTCTTTATCGGTTTCAGCATCATTTTTGGCTCGCTGGGGATCGGAGTCGTTGGCTACCATTTCACGGAAGACCTGCCGTGGCTGGATGCGCTAGTGAATGCCTCCATGATCCTTTTCGGTGAGGGACCTTTGGCGAATCTCCAAACAAACGCCGGCAAATGGTTCGCTTCCTTTTATGCGATGTTCAGCGGAGTGGCCTTCTTTTCATTCATTGGAGTGGTTTCTGCCCCGATCGTGCATCGTGTGATTCATAAGTTTCACTTGGAGTCGCATGCGTAGCCTAAGCAACAGCGTTGACCTCGACGCGTTGGCGTCTCGATTGCCCTACTCCACCGATGTCGCGTTGATTCTTGGCTCCGGGCTTGGCGCGTTCGCCGATACGTTCGAAGACGCTCACTCGATCAAGACGAGCGAGTTGCCCGGCTATCCCGTCTCCACCGTCTCCGGACATGCAGGGCGGATTGTATTCGGCCTGATAGGGCAGACGCGCGTGATGGCGTTTCAGGGGCGTGTGCATATGTACGAGGGCTATCCACCGGCGACGGTGGCGATTCCGGTGCGGCTGGCCTATCGCCTCGGCGCGACGACGTTGATCGTGACCAATGCCTCGGGAGCCTTTTCGAAGCGTTTTACGCCGGGCGATCTGCTGCTCATCGAAGATCACATTAATTTGCAGTTTCGCAACCCGTTGCATGGCGTCTTGGAACCGGGCGATGCGCGCTGGCCGGACATGGGGCATATCTATGATCCAGAGTTGGCTGCGCTTGCCGAACGCATCGCCATGCGCGAGAAGATTCCGTTGAAGCGCGGCACGCTCGCCGGAATGCTGGGCCCCACCTACGAAACTCCCGCGGAAACGAGAATGCTGGCCCGCATCGGCGCGGACGCGGGGTGCATGTCCACGGTTCCCGAAGTCATCGTAGCCGCCGCGCTGGGGATGCGAGTGTTAGGAATTTCATGCGTCACCAATTACGCAGCCGGTCTGTCAGAACACCCGCTGGATCACAACGATGTTCAGCGTGTGGCTGCGGAAGTCAGTGAGAACTTTTCACGCTTGCTGCGGGCGGTATTAGTCGCGATGAGAACTGCATGAAGAAAGATCAAGCCTCCGGCTGCGGCAGCTTCCGCCCGTTCGTTGCTTCATTTTGCGTCCTTCTGCTTGGCGGCACACTCGCCCTCGCTCAACCGGCGTATGACGTTGGTGACTGGACATCCTACAAGGATTTCCGTTACGCGCGCTCGTTGGATGAAGGCACGAATGTTTTGTTCGTGGCAACGTCTGGCGGCATTCTTGAATATCATGTGTTGGAGCAGAAGTGGTACGACCCGTGGGTTGCCGGTTATGGTCTGTCCGAAGCCGTCACGCTGGACGATCCGATACTGCTCTTTTTCGATGATCCTAAGGGATACCTGTGGGTGGCCACACGCACGCAACTTTTGCTCTATGATACGGCGTTGGAGCGCTGGCGGATTGTGGAGAAAGCGCTGTGGGGAGCGCTGGATCGCGTCGTGAACATCGGCGTGAGCGGCAACAATGTTTACGTCGAGACGATTCCCCAGCAGGTGTTCGCGAACATCTTTCCACCCGGATGGCCGATTCCCGACCCGGCATGGGTTAACTACGTCACGCGCTACAAAGGTTCCCGCACGTTCGGCGCGTTTATGCTTGATGCGGATCCAGATGTCCCCGCTGAATTCCGCTGGCGCGGATTGCGTTCCAAAGTTCCACTCACCCGCGACGAGCTATTCGGCCTTCTGGGTTTCCCGCCGGCAAACTTCCCGTCCATGCTCCTGCCCTCCGGTTATGTGTTTCATCAGGACGGAACGATCCTTGATCCGGCGCTGCGTTCCGCGCCCATCACGGATTGGATGGTGGATCGCTACGGGAACTTTTTCGCCACGCATTGGGGCACCGGCGTGATGCAGGGTGATCTGCGCACAACGCGCGCCATGCTCTACATGGCAGGTCCCGCGGGCAATGACATTCATGCTCTGCTCTTCAGCAATGATGAGTACTGGATGGGCGGCTTCAATAGCGGCGAGCGAAAGGGAATTACTCGAGCCTCTACTGACCTCTTCAGTTGGAGCTCTTATGAAACCCGCGCGGATCGCGCGATCCGCTCGACAAATGCCTTGGATTTCGCGACTTGGAACGGCGGGACCTGGATTGCAACGGATGACGGGCTATTATCGTATAATGAGAGGGAACAGAGCTGGCGGCGGTACGGCGTAAACGACAATCTGTTCAGCGATCAGGTCCAGGCCCTCGCAGTCACGGACACGGAGCTGTGGATCGGAACTTCGCGCGGTTTAGCTGTCATGACCTCGCCGGGGCAAGAGATTTGGCGGGTGACAAACCCGGGGATCGAGCTGAACGGCGTAACCAAACTGGCGGTACTCAGCGACACTCTGTTTGTCGCCACACCCAGCGGTTTGTTTCGAGGTCATGTCAGGGATCGCGCCTTTTCATATACGGCCCTCGACCCCGGCCTACTGAATGCCCCTGTCCTCGACATCTCGGTCTCCGGGTCGGAAGTCTGGTTGGTCACTGCGGAAGGAGTCATGCGGTATGACCCGCTTCAAGGCCAAAGCCAAAGCTGGTATGCGGCGGATTGGCTCGCGCGCAGCGAACCGTCATGTGTCCACGCGATGTCGCAATTCGTGTGGGTGGGCACTCGCGACAACGGCTTGTTTCGCTTTCGCCGCCAAACCAAGGAGTGGATCCAGTACACGACGCGCGATGGACTGGCGGATGACCACGTTCAGATCGTGCGCAGCGACGGGGATGATCTGTTGATCGGGACGGCCAACGGTCTGACCAGATTCCTTTGGAATAGACCGGGAAGAATCAGATAGCCGTTAATCCTTCCGCGCGGCACGCGCATCCAACCTGTAGAGGGTCCCTCGATTTGGCACGAACCCGGATGAAGCCACAACTTTGGCTGTTGACAAAACGAGCTATGAAGAGTATCCATAGATGAGCGAACCTCCGGAAGATACTTCGGCATCATTATGCCAGTCGTGCGGGCGGAGGCCCGCCGTGGTGGAGTTTATTCAAGTCACCGGAGACGAGCGGCGAATGTTCGCCCTCTGCCGCGAGTGCGCCGTGTCGCATGGTCTAAGCGTGCAGGTGGGGGCCTTCCAGCGCCTTTCACAACTGCTGCTGCATCAGATGCGCCCGCTCGGCAGCACCATGCCGGAAGAGTGGCAAGCTGCGATGGAGTCCTCGTGCGGCAATTGCGGTCTGGTCTTCGAAGAGTTCGTCAAGACCGGGCTACTCGGCTGCTCGCATTGTTATGAGGAGTTTCACGAGCTGCTTACGCCGATTCTGCGCCGGCTGCATGGGGTCACGAAACAGACGGCCGAAGAAGCCGAGAGCGGCTCACCTATCGTCGCGAAGCACGCGCCGGATCCCAACCGCGAACAGCTGGAAGCCGAGCTGAATTCAGCTTTGAGTGAAGAGAACTACGAACGAGCGGCAGCGATTCGCGATAAGTTGAAGAAGTTGGGAGTCTAATGCAGCTGTCACCGCTCTATATGATTCCGATGGTGCCCGCCTGGGCACAAGCCGGAAGCGACGAGAGCGCCATTGTGCTCAGCACGCGCGTGCGGTTCGCCAGAAATCTGACCGGCGAGGCTTACCCAAACCGCATGGATTCCGAGGCCCGCACTCGAGTCGTTCGCGAGACGGCCAAGGCGATCTCCGCTCTCCCTGACTACAACGACGGCGTGTTCTTTGCTTTGGCTTCGCTGACATCGCATGAAATCATGGCCCTGGTCGAGCGTCGCACGATCTCGCTCCAGTTGGCAAAGGATGATGGTCCCCGCGGCGTATTCGTGTGGAAGAATGCCGACCGCGCCATCATGGTGTGTGAAGAGGATCATGTGCGGCTCGCGGAGATCGTTCCCGGTCTTGCGCCGCTCGAGACGTACAATCGCATCGCTCCGGTGATGGAGGAGTTAGCCGCCAACTTGACGTTCGACCACGATGACGACCTGGGATATTTGACCGCTTGCCCGGCAAATTTGGGTGCGGCCGTACGCACATCGCTCTTCTGTCATCTCCCGGCTCTGGTAATGACAGGCAACATCGAGAGCCTCGCGGCGCACGTTGCGGATGCCGGCTTCACCGTGCGCGGCTTCTGGGGGGAAGGCTCCGAGGTCTTGGGCAATATGTTTCAGTTGACCGACGGTCCCGGCCTCTCGCTGCAAACATCGGACATGCTCTCCCGTATCGAGAGCCTTGGCCAAGAGGTTATCGAACGGGAAGCCATAGCGCGCATTGATTTGCAGACCCAGAAAGAGATAATATTCAAGGACAGGCTTGCGCGCGCGCTGGCGATTCTTCGAAACTGCCGCGTGCTGTCCGGGGCGGAGACTTTAGCGCTTTTTTCTGCTATGCGATTGGGTATTGATATTGGCTTGATCGAAGGGGTCAGTCGGCAGGACATCTCTTTGTTAACATTTGAATTAGGAAAAGGCTATTTGCGTCTGACCCTTGAAGGCGGAAGCTCCGCGGAAGTGCGACAGACATACCGAGCTGCGCGGGCGAGAGACGTTTTCCACAAGGCGCGAATGTTAGGTTGACATCATCCAACCTATAGCAGGCGGTGCCGGGATCAGGCAGAGTTTTTGCAAAACAATGGAAAGTGATGCGTGGAAAACCGGCGTCGTGTGTTCAAATCGCACGGAACACAGGCTTTTCTGCCCCTTGCTTTTGGTTACCGGGTATAGTAAATTGAGAGCGTACACGCAGTTGAAGGATCACGTACTGCGACAAGTGTCACACAGAGGATAAGATGCAAAACAAGTTTTCGCTGCGCGTCCAGCAGGTGATTCAATATTCCCGGGAGGAAGCTCTGCGGCTCGGCCACGATTTCATCGGGACCGAGCATCTGCTGCTGGGCATCATCCGGCTCGGGGATGGCTTGGCCGTGCAGATTCTACATAACCTCGGATGCGATCTCGAAGAGATTCGTGAATCCGTGGAAGAAATGGTGGACACTTCCAAAGGGACGATGAAGATCGGGAACATCCCGTTTACCAAGCGTGCCGAAAAAGTCCTCAAAGTGTCCTATATCGAAGGCAAGAATTACTCTTCCGACATCATCGGCACGGAACATCTGCTGCTCGCGCTGTTGAAGGAAGAAGATTCGATGGCCGCGCAGGTGCTTCACGGCTTCAGCGTTACGTACGAAGCCGTGAAAGCCGAACTCGACAACCTGCTGCGGGGGAGTGGGCAATCGCAGCCGTCTGCGCCGCAGGAGAAATCCAAGACCCCTAACCTCGATCATTTTTCACGCGATCTGACCAAACTCGCCCGCGAAGGGCAGTTGGATCCGATTATCGGCCGCGACCGTGAAATCGAACGCGTCGCGCAGATTCTTTCGCGCCGCAAGAAGAACAATCCCGTCCTGCTCGGCGAGCCCGGCGTGGGTAAAACCGCGATTGCGGAAGGCCTCGCGCTGCGCATCATCCAGCAGAAAGTTTCGCCGATTCTCTTCGGCAAGCGAGTAGTAGCACTGGATCTCGGTTCCATCGTTGCCGGCACGAAGTACCGCGGCCAGTTCGAGGAGCGGATCAAGGCGATCATGACGGAGATCGAGAAAAACCCCAGCATTATTCTGTTTTTGGACGAGCTGCACACGATCGTTGGGGCGGGCAGCGCCTCCGGTTCGCTGGATGCGTCCAACATGTTCAAGCCGGCCCTGGCGCGCGGCGAGCTGCAGTGTATCGGCGCGACCACGTTGAAGGAGTATCGCCAGTCCATCGAAAAGGACGGCGCGCTCGAACGAAGATTCCAGAAGGTCATGGTGGATCCGCCGTCCGTGGAGGATACCGTGATGATTCTGTTGGGCCTGCGCGAGAAATACGAACAGCATCACGGCGTGAAGTATCCCGATGATGCGATTGAGTTGGCGGTGAAGCTGTCCGATCGCTACATCACCGATCGCTTTCTGCCGGACAAGGCGATTGACGTTATGGATGAGACCGGGTCCTGCGTGCGGATTTCGCACATCGTGATTCCGGAGAAGATCATCAATCTCGAAAAAGACATCGAGGGCATCCACCAGCAGAAGGACGATCTCGTCAAGCGGCAGGAGTACGAAAAGGCCGCCATGCTGCGCGACAAGAAGATCAAGCTTGAGCAGATGCTCAAGGATGAAAAGGACAAGTGGGAGAAGTCCGAAGGCCGCCCGGTCATCGAGGTGAAACTCGATGACATCGCCGGCACCGTCTCGCGCATGACCGGCATTCCGGTGCAGCGCGTGAGTTCCGGCGAAGGCGAGCGGCTGCTCAAGGTTAAGGAGAGTTTGCAGAACAAGATCATCGGACAGGATGAGGCGCTGGATACGATTGCCCGCTCACTGCGCCGCGCGCGTTCCGGCTTGAAGAGCACGCATCGTCCCATCGGCAGCTTCCTCTTCCTCGGCACGACGGGCGTGGGTAAGACCGAACTTGCGCACGCACTGGCCGAGTATCTTTTCAGCGATCCCAACACGCTCATCCGCATTGACATGAGTGAATACATGGAGAAGTTCAACGTCTCGCGTCTGATCGGCGCGCCGCCGGGCTACGTCGGCTACGATGAGGGCGGACAGCTCACCGAGAAAGTGCGCCGGAAGCCGTACAGCGTGGTGCTGCTCGATGAAATCGAGAAGGCGCATCCGGACGTGTTCAACATCCTGTTGCAGGTGCTGGACGCGGGCGAGCTGACCGATGGTACGGGACAGAAGGTGGACTTCCGCAACACGATTATGATCATGACCTCGAACCTTGGCACACGCGAGGCCTCGAAGTCCATGGAGTTCGGTTTCAACGGTCCCAAGACGGTCAGCTTCGACAAGATGTCGTCGAAGATGCTCGAAGAAGTCAAGATCATGTTCCGGCCCGAGTTCTTGAACCGGCTCGATGAGATTGTGGTCTTCCATATGCTCGAGCGTGACTCCATCGAGAAGATTCTTCAGCTCTATGTGGACGACATTAATAAGCGGCTCGTGGATCGCAGCTTGAAGATTGTCTTGACGGCCAAGGCACGGGACTTCTTAATTGATCGCGGCTACAAACCCGAGGTCGGAGCGCGCGTGCTGCGGCGCACGGTCGAGCGGCTGTTAGAAGATCCGCTGGCCGAGGAGCTGCTGAAAGAGCGCTTCACCGAAGGCTCCACGCTTCAAGTCTCGGTGAAGGACGAGCAAGTCACCTTCCGGGAACTGAAAGAGAAAGTTCCCGAAGGCGCCGCCGACACCGAGTAAATCACGCCAATCCAAAGGGCGGTTCGCAAGAACCGCCCTTCTTGTCTCTTTTTTTCTGGACTGACCTATCCTTTGTTTCGGTTGAGCCTCTGGTAGATTTTCTAACTTGGAGGGGATGACGGATGAAACCTACTTGCTCTCGCTCTCTTCCCTTGCTACTCCTCGCGACAGCCCTCATTTCCACCGGCTGCATTCCAACCTACACTGTGCCTCCCATCACGAACCACTTCAGCAACTACGATAACAAGGAATGGGCGTGCACCGTCACGTCCGCCTTCTCTGACTGTACGGCCGTGTTCTACCCGTTCACCGAAAATGAGAAAGTGGCGCACAAATTTACTGTTCTCACCTTCGGCAAGCGAGAGTCCCGCTGGTTTGAATGGGGTTGGACGACCGAAGGGATGAGTGCGGGATTTTATGCTGCTGCTACACCGCTCCTGACGCGCTACGTCGCTTTGGATCCATTCCTCCACATCGGGCTGGGTGCCACGGTGCCTCCTACTGGATGGGCAGGATATGGCGCACGCGGCCAGATAAGGATTCCGTTTGAGACGGACTATGGGAATGACCGCTTGATTGAACTGCATGGAGGATGGCAGTCTTCCAACGCGGGTTTTGTTTTTGGGGGAGATGAAACCACCGACATAGAAACGACCTTGCTTGCCGTGGAAATCGGGTCGCCGGAGTTTCGAGTACGGATAGGATGGACGCGCGTTAACCAAACCTGGACCGACGTGGATCCGGATTATGGCCGCAGTGAAACCGACAGATGGCATTTCTACACGATTGGCTTTTCCGTGGGTGAGAGTGGAGGTTACTGATCCCTCGGTGGGCGCTTCCTTGGTTCAATTGGCGAGCACCGCTTCACCTTCGATGGCACGAATCTGCCGTCGGGGATCTATTTCGCCCGCGTGCAGGCGGGGGAGTTCGTCCAGACGCAAAAGCTGCTATTGCTTAGGTAATTTCGCGTTCAAAACAACGGAAAGGGCTGACCATGAGAACTTTGTTTACGCTTTCTTGCCTGCTTCTCTTGAACTGTCATACTCACGCTCAATGGCCGTTGACGCCGCTCTGGACGTATTCGGATGACGCCGGAATCCACGCCGTGCTGTCGACGTCCGATAACGGCTGCATCGTACTGGGATCAGAAGACTCGCAGTTTGTCCGGTTGGATGCAGACGGAAATGCGATCGCCACTCATGCGTACGAAGATTCGATGTACATGTCGTTTGACAAACTCGTCGCCGGCTGCAAAGCGGTCGGAGGGGGATACATCTTGACGAGCTTATTCGGCCAAATCGTGCGTACCGATTCGATGCGGAATGCGCTGTGGACCTCCCGTCCATTGGGGTGGCAGGAACCGGAGATCAAGGCCATCACAGCGCGCCCCGACAGCGGATTCATGATATGCGGAACGACGGAATGGTCTCCCTATGCAGGTTACCTGTTCGTCGCCCGCTTCGATTCCGGCGGCCAATTGCTCTGGTCCCAATCCTATGATTCGCTCGGATTGGCCATCGGGTTTGGAATAACCACCGTCAATGCGTTGGCCGGAACCCGCATCTCGGGCACACTCTATGACGAATCGGGCTACCCGCAGCAGAACTTCGTGGCCGCCCTTTACAGCAGTGGGAATTTGAGTTGGTTCCACGCGTATGATTGGGGCGCCTATTCACTCGCAGGAGAGGTCATTCCCGATCACGCGGGCGTCCCGTATGAAGGCTGCCTGGTGTGTGGCATCAGCAATGGCTTTCAATCGCGGCTCGCGCTATCGGCGATCGAATGGAACAGCACGCCCAATTGGTTTCGGACGTATGGATACAACATCGGCTTTACGGACTGGCTTGCGCCTCGTCCTTGCTCCGTCTATCGCACTTTGGACGGCGGCATTCTCGCCGCGGCGAACTGGTGGCCGTACGATGTAGAAAACCCCACGGGAATGCTCTGGCGATTTGACGAGCAAGGCAACGAGCAATGGTCTGCTTACATGGGAGACTTCAGTGACGGTTACTTAATCAATGATGTTGCACAGTCGCCGGACAGTTCGATTTTTGTCTGCGGTTCGATCATGGACAACATGGCATTCTTGGGATCTTTCGTCGCCAAGCTACCGCCCTCCGGATTTGTTCGCGCCGTCGAGGTTCCGCCGCTACCTGCTTCCAGCGCGTTGCTCGCGGCTTATCCCAATCCGTTCAACGGCTCGACGGTGATCACACTCAATGTCTCGCGGTTGACGCAAGCCAGTCTGAACGTGTACAATGCTCTCGGCCGTCAAATCGCCACCCTGAACGACGGCATCTTGGAACCCGGCGTGCACCGCTTCACCTTCGATGCCTCTGCCCTGCCTTCGGGAATTTACTTTGCCCGCGTGCAGGCCGGGGAGTTTGTCAAAACGCAGAAGCTGCTGCTGTTGAAGTAAACGGTGAACGAATCCAGCCGAGTAGACAACTGATCTAAACCTTCCGCAACTGGCCACACAAGAGACTTGCCATGCTTCGCCACGTGCTCCTCGCCCCTGCTGTTCTCGTTACGCTGATCACCTCATCATTTGCGAGTGAGGTCTCTCAAGCCACGTTCTTGTTTCTCAAAATTGCTCCCTCCGCTCAAACAAACGGGACGGGCGGCGCGTTGACTCTGGCCGGCATGAATGATCCACTTGCGATGATCATCAATCCGGCTTCGTTGGGCATGGCCGCGCAAACGACTCGCCTCGCCACGGCGTTCTACCCGTGGCGGACGGAGTGGCTGCCGCAGTTCAACCTCAGCGATCTGACCTACTCTTCACGCGCATTGTTTGTGGGAACGAATGTTGGACGGTTTTGCCATAACAAAGAGCTTCCGTTCTATGTCGGAATAGGCTATAACGAGGTGTATCTGAATCTCGGTGCCACGGAGCGGCACGGGCCGGAAAACGAGCCACTGGGCAGTTTCCACAGTTGGGAGCGCGCCCGCGGCATCACGCTCGCTGCCAGCACAACATGGCCGTTGAATGCGAGTGTCGGCTGGACGATCAAGCAGGCCACGTCGCATCTTTCGCCGGGCGGCGGAGAGGGCGAACCTGAATCGTCAGAAGCCGAAGAGTCCATGCAAGATTTCGGTTTCGTGCTCGCGCTGCCGATTGCCAACTATCTGCATGTGGCGCCGCTCGAGCGCGCGTTTCTGCGGCCGTGGCTCACTCCCAGTTATGGCTATGCACTGACAAACGTTGGCGGTGATGTCCATTATTTTGATCGCGCGCAGGGCGACCCGCTGCCGCGCACCTCGCGGGCCACCATTGCTTTGTCTACTGGTCTTGCCTTGGAAACGAAAACAAAAGATTGGCCGCTGGTCGCGTTTGAGTGGGCGGTGCAGGGCGAATCCGAGTTGATTTGGCGCGATCCCTACGGTCATTACAAATATCGCCGAGCAGTCGGCGATCTCGATGTGGTCAACGATCTGATCTTGAATCGTACCAATTCGGACATTGACAAAGAGCACGGCTGGGAAATCGGGTTGGTGGATTTCGTCATTCTGCGCGGCGGACGTGTCGAAGGCGGGGGCGATTGGGGATACAAGACCGATGGGTTTGGTCTCCGTTTCGGCAGCTTTTTTCGGCTCTTGCAGCGCACATCTTCGATCACACCTGAAGATCGTGCATTAACATTTCTGGCGGAACATATCGAGATCGAGTACTCACAAAGCCATTGGAAAGTCACGAATGGCTACATGCCTTCCAATAACACAACGTTCCGGCAACTGGTTTTGTCCTACCGCTGACACGGCTGAGTTGCCTTCCGGTTCTTGGATGCGTATATTGAAGAATGTTCATGAATCCGTCAAAGCCCACGCGTCGCAGGTCGCGTTTCCCGCGCAAATCCATGAAATTCGTGCTGATATTGGTGCTTTTGGTGTTTGCGGCCACTGGCTATGCCCAGTCGGGAAATGGCATACTCGACGGAGTCGTGCGCTACGGAGGCGCGGCGGTGCCTGATGCGCGGGTCATGCTCATGAACGGTAGTGAGCCACTCGTCGCCATTTCCGGAGAGAACGGAGCATTTCACTTTGACGGACTGGCGACCGGCGTTCCCTTCGAGATTGAAGCGGCGCGCTTCGGCTATCAGGTTTACAAACGCGAGCAGCCGGTGACGCTCAGTACGCAGGGCTACAATCACATCGTGATTGATCTGACGCGCGGCTTTGCGGATGATGGGGAGCATGATCAAGGCTGGCGACTCGGCGTCGAAGGTGATAATGCGACGAGCGGCATTTGGGAACGCGCTATTCCGCTGGGGACGCATGTCAACGGCAAACTTGCCGAGCCGAACGCGGATGTGTCTGCAGACGGCCGTTATTGCTTTGTCACCGGCGCGGCGACAAGCACGGATGCCGAACCGAACGATTCCGATGTGGACGGCGGCAAGACCACGCTGCGCTCGCCGCTGTTCTCGCTGACGGGCGTCACCGACCCGGTGCTGCATTTCACGTATCGGTTCAGCAATGATCTCGGCAGCACGCGCGGGGGCGACTTCTTCCGCGCGCAGATTTCCAATGATGGCGGCACAACCTGGACGAATCTCATCAACTCCGCCGCCCCGACGAACGGGTGGAAACAGGTCACCGTGAAGATTTCCGATTTTGCCGCTGCGACCGAACGCATGATGCTGCAATTCATCGCGGACGACGACGGTCCCGGCTCGCTCGTCGAGGCGGCCGTAGATGACATTGCGATTATCGGCGCGCCGAGCAAGCCGGAGCCGCCGCGCGACCTGCTGCTGGACGTGCAGTTCAATCAAATCGTGCTTTCCTGGAAAGGCTCTCCCGGCGCGACCGGCTACCGCGTGTACGTGTCCAACTTCACGAACGATATCGTGAAACCTGAAAACTTGATCACGACGACCAGCGATACCACACTGACCATTCCGGTCTCCGAAATTCCATACAACGAATTCTATTTTCAGGTCACGGCCATTCGGGAGTAGACCACCGACGAATCTCATGCAGAAGAGGCGGCCGAACGGCCGCCTCTTCTGCATTTTGAAGGGTGAAATGTTACTGTGGAATCATCGTTATGTCCACCCGCAAGCTCTCCTCGCTCGCGACTGTCAGCAACGTGTCCAGTGTCACATAACCGGGCTTGATTGCGAACAGGTGCATGTGGTCCAGAAATGCGATTCCCTGATTCTGATTCGTCTCGCTGCGAAGATTAATGTTGACTTCAGCCGCGGTATCGAAGCGGAATTCTCCGGCGCTTCCCGTCGTCGTCAGCGCGGGAGCAGATGGCAGTGCGGCACCTTCCGTATTCTTCAACAGCGTTCCCTCGGAGCTGTACGTTCCGGCGCGGAAGCGATACGCGTACAATCCGTTGGGATACGCCTCCAAACTGAAGGGTAGCAGATAACTGCCCGAGCTATACGATTGATGCACCAGCGTATCCAGACGCCCAGTGCCGGCTTCTTCCAGGGTCAAGAGAGCAACGGCAGTTTCCTGCAAACCGAAGCGAATCCACACGCTGTCCGCCGCCGGATTCGGATAACTCGGATCCAAAGCCCATTGCGGGTTTGCCGGAATGCCATTGCATGAGTCGCAGTCCCAACCTGGGACTCGGGTCTCGCTAGCTCCCGCTGGCACGTTCATCGCATCGCTCTCCCAGAGTATATTGCCGTCTGAACAGTAGATCCGCAGAAAAAAAATGTTGGGCGAGAGCGCTTCACTAATAACGAAGTAGCGCGACATATAGAACGTGCCCAGTCCCCAATTCTCGCTGCCGTTCATCGCAAACTCGATTTGATTCACCGTAAAACTTGGTCCGTCCATACAGTCGGGCGGATGCGCACAGAGCGGCGGTTGTGGATCGTCAACGTCGGGGCCATTGGCGTCGTTGTCCCAAAATATCCTAACCATGACACCATCAGGGATCGGCGTGGAGCTGTTGCACTCGGTCGTCAGCGGCGCACCGTCCCAGTAGAAAGCCGTACTTGACGGCGTTTCCACACCCTGAGTACTTCCGGTCGTCCCCACCTCATAGACTACATGCAGTGCGACGCCGGAGAGCGGCTGCGCGGCGGGATCGCGAACTTCGCCGTAGATCCGGGTCAGGCCGGCGGGCACGGTGCCGCCGTTATTGCCGGGCGGCTGATCTTCAGAGTTTTCGCGGCAAGAAGCAAGAAATAGCTGCGTCAAGAGCAGCGTGCAAGTCAGCACAACTCTGATGTACATGGGAGAGATTGGGTTTAGATATTCAGCCGCAACGCCCGCAAGCGGAGACTGTTCAACACTACAGACAGGGAACTAAAGCTCATGGCCGCTGAGGCAATCACGGGACTCAGCAGCAAACCGAAAAACGGATAAAGAATGCCGGCAGCGATGGGCACTCCAACCGTGTTATAAATGAAGGCCCAGAAAAGGTTCTGCCTGACAATGCGGCGCGACGAGCGGCTCAGTTGTATAGCTGCCAGTACGCGCCGCAAATCACCATGCAAAATCGTGATGTCCGCGCTCTCCATAGCGATGTCCGTGCCGGTGGCCATGGCGATCCCGACATCTGCCTGCGCAAGGGCAGGCGCGTCATTGATCCCGTCCCCGGCGAACATAACTTTGCGATTCTGCTTTTGCAAGTCCTTGACAATTTCCACCTTATTCTGCGGCAGGACCGGGGCATGCACGCGCGTAATGCCCAACTGTGATGCGATTGCTTCAGCGGTCTCGCGGCGGTCACCACTGGCCATCACGACCTCCACGCCTTCGGCAAAGAGAGCTTGAATGGCGGCAGAAGTCGTGGCACGGATTGGATCAGCGATGAAGAGAACACCTGTGAGTTGATGATCACGCGCCACGGCGATTTGAGTAGCCGCATTGAGGTCATCTCGGAGTTTCGTGTTTTCGAAGGCTGATACATTCACTCGTTCTTCGCGCAGATAGGCAAGACTTCCGACTACGATTTGGGCGCCGTTTACAGAAGCGCGAACACCGCGACCCGTAACGGTCTCAAAATGTTCCGCGCGGGGAACGGTCAGGTTTTTTGACTTGGCGGCTTCCATGATCGCGCCCGCCAGTGGGTGCTCAGAGGATTTTTCCACCGCCGACGCGAGCGCCAGGACATCCTCGTTTCTCGTCCTACCAAACGGCATCACTTCCACGACACGCGGCTTCCCTTCGGTCAATGTTCCAGTCTTATCCACGACGAGCACGTTGATCTTTGAGGCCTGCTCCATCGCTTCGCCATTCTTGATCAGGATGCCGTTCTGCGCTCCACGCCCGACGGCCGCCGTAACGGCGAGCGGAGTAGCAAGACCCAACGCGCACGGGCAGGCGATGATCAACACGGCGACCGCATTCACGAGCCCGTAGATGATTCCCGGCTCCGGTCCCCACACAAACCAAGCGATGAACGTGAAGCCCGCCACGAGCACAACGGTAGGCACGAAGATGCTCGCAATCTTGTCCGCGAGTCTCTGCATCGGTGCGCGCGAAGACTGTGCTTCCGCAACGAGGCGCATGATCTGACCGAGCAACGTGTCATTGCCCAGCTTCTCGGTGCGCATGACCAGGCTTCCTCCGCTGATGATCGTGGCGCCCACGACAGGATTCCCCGGCTCCTTTTTCACTAACTGGCTTTCGCCGGTGATCATCGCCTCATTGGCGGACGCGGCGCCTTCGACCACGACTCCGTCCGTGGGAACGGTTTCACCCGGTTTCACCCGCAACAAGTCACCTACACGGATATCTGACAGTGGCACGTCCTCTTCGAGTCCTTCTCGCAATCTGTGTGCATGTTTGGCCTGCAGTCCCGCCAGCTTGCGAATGGCTTGCGATGTCTTGCCGCGGGCAATCGCTTGGAGCCACTCACCGAGTAGAATCAGCGATATAATGACGGCTGCCGTGTCAAAATAGACGGCGAGCATTCCGCGTTTGCTATGCTGTGGAATCACGCCTGGAAAGAGCAACGTGAACACACTGAACCCATAGGCCGCGAGCACGCCGATAGTGATCAATGTGTACATGTTGGCCGTGTGTTCTTTCGCCCCTGCCCACGCACTGCGATAAAAAAGCACACCGCCCCAAAGCACAACCGGCGAAGCGAAGATTGCCTGCAACAGCGCACTCAACCGCGGTGAAACGGCAGTATGAAATGCCGGCACAAAGTCAAGCACGGACAACGCAATGACCGGAACGGTGCAAAGCGCGGATACGAGAAATCGCTTGCGCAATTCACTGAGGTGCGCGCCCTCCTCACCCATTGCAAGTGCCGCGCGCGGCTCGAGCGCCATACCGCACTTTGGACAGAGACCCGGCGCGTTGCGCACGATTTCCGGATGCATTGGGCAGAAGTATTCGGCGGTGGTCGGTTGAGCCGGAGGAGCCGCACTGGATCGCTCGGGTCGCGCAACGTACAGCTCCGGATTCGCCTCGAACTTTGTTTTGCAGCCCGGGCTGCAGAAGTAATACGTTTCGCCCTTGTATTCAGTGTGAAACTTGGCGGCCGCGGGATCAACATTCATCCCGCAAACGGGATCTTTGGTCATTCAAAACACCTTCTCGGGAGACCCATAGGGGGTAATCGGAGTTCTCAACCAATAACTCCCAACCGCGCGAAACATGTAGTGGGAGACAAGAAGGGGCGGGGGTGAGGTTTAGTTGGTTCTTACCGTATGAACGCACCAACCATGGTCCGCTTCCGCTTACCGCCAATTACGCTTTCCGGATAACATTTCGGTTGTGTATCCACGTAAAGATTAACGCAGCGAAATACGAATAAACCAGTACGAACAACAACCCGATTACGAACCCGCTGAGGGTCGCTTTTACATCAAGGGCGTTCTTCACATCCACAATGTGTGTCATCCATCCTAGCAGCTTCACGGCGGTATCAGGCCACAGGGCTGTGAAAATACCACAAACGGAGTAGAGGGCTCCCATGGCAAGAGCGCCTTCCAATGCAAACCTGTGCTTGTTCAGTTCCATTGTTTTCCCTCCTTTGTTTTCTTTCTTCTTGCAACACACTCCATCCGCCCACGCTCGTGTGCTGGTAACAGAGCCCACTTTCCAGCGCGGCAAGAATCGCGGTGTGGCCGCTGCATAGCGGGCATACCGTTCTCCGAACTCTCTCAACGCGTCATGTACCTCTCTCATCGCCAGACGAGTGTACATGAAGACGAGGATCGGGAACATGGCGTGCGTCAGCAGCGTCGGTCATTGCAACTGCCGAACGCGTGCATGAGGACCGGTTGTCGCCACCGTATGAGCCTTTTGCTAGGATTTCACCTAGTGTGCTGCGAGGGTCTCTCAGAGCACCGCCTGCCCGCGCTTGCCATCGCGAATGCGAATACACTCGTTTACAGGCGCTACGAAGATTCTACCGTCCCCGTGGGAGCCTGTCGAGGCAAACTTGAGAATGACTCCCACGAGCATTTCGACCTGCTCGTCGCGGCATACGATTTCGATCTTGACCACCGGCGTGATGTTCCGATCCTGAAAATCCTGCGAGGCGAAGCCGTAGCCTCCAGACGAGACTTCTACAACGGAAACGCCGGGCGCGCCGCTCGCCTCAAGCTGTTCTACCAGCTCTTCAATTCGGACGGACCGCGTATAGGCCTTAATCTCTTTCAGCATACTGGTCTCCTGAATGCTCGCAAGGTGTGGTTGACGGCAGGAGAAGCGGCGGGCGGAATCGAATCGAACGTGGCTGGTTCATTCCCCGCCGCCCTCCTGTCACTTTATGATCTCTGACTGAAGATGGTACGCCACGACCATCCGCCAGAGACTTAAAACACTATCCTGCTGCGATCGTCACGGAATTGGAGCCGCTCAGCATTGCCGACAAGCAAAATAGATGGAGCCGTTCGCCGCCGGGGGGAGGGCAACATGAAGTCGATGATGACCTTGCACCCCCCCGACCTCAAGGCGGCGTGACATCTTGGGCAATCGTATCATTTCCCGGTGCGAGTGACGACGCGCGGGTCAGAGCGTTCGGCTGTGGAGTTATTGCCCGAAGTACGTTTGACGGCTCCGGACCGTGCCGCGGGAATCCCGCTCCCCGCCAGGCGGCGGGATTCCTGTACACGGAGTTCCGGCGAAGGGCCGCATCAACTTTCCGAAGAACTCGGACCAGTTGCGGCGCCGGAATCAAGAGACTAATCTTCACCAAGTCACCACGCAGGCTTAGCGATTCCCCGACTCAGGAACATACATCCGCGGATTTCGCTCGAATTCCGCCTGACAGCGTGGGCAACAGAGAAGAACTTCCTTGCCGTTGTACTCGAGGCGAATATGTGCCTTGTTGCGATTCATGCGCTTGCCACAGACGGGATCGCGGAGAATGGGATGCGTTTTCATGGTCGTTCTCAGTTAGAGTAATTTACGGTGTTTCCCCTGGGCGCCGAGATTGGTGCTGCTGTTCATGTTGTCCACTGTGACACCCTCCCTGATGCCCGGCTCGCTGTTCGCCCGAATCATTACGGTGGTAGCCGTGGCCGCCGTGGTGCCCGTGCCCGAACATGCATAAGAGGACAAAGCTCACCAGCATAATATAGGGCAGAGCGCCGATGACGTGTGCACGATGATTGGTGATGAGGAAAATGGTTATCGCAACTCCCACGGCGATGAGCAATCCGTTGCGAATAGACGTACGATTTGTGTGAATTGGACTTGCTGACATCGCACTCCTCCCTGCCACTGGATTCTTGGCCTGAAACACCTCTACCAACCCGCTACTGATGAAGTCTATATGGCAACTTAAAGACCAATCCTCTCGAGTTGGACAAGATTCGCGTATTCAATAAGTTGGAGATGACACGCGGCGTGACTCCAATATCCAAACTGAAACAGTCTTTCACCTCACATGAAAGACTGTTGTTAGAAACGTCCCAAGTAGCCCCAGTTGTGTGACCAGGCGGCGTGGGGGAAGACAGCCTCATGCGACGGCGTAAGTTTCCGGATCGCAATTGAATTTCTTGCGGCAGTCCACGCTGCAAAATAATAGAGCCTAACATTAATCCCATGACCATTGCGCGGGCTCGTTTTCGCCGACGAGCTTGATCAGCACGATCTCAGGCGGCGCGCCGAGCCGCATCGGCGGTCCCCACGTGCCGATGCCGCACGTCGTGATGATGTGCCCATGCTCGAGCGGATAGAGACCGTGATGAAAGGTGAATACCAACTTTGTGAAAATCGAGAACGGCCAAATCTGCCCGCCGTGCGCATGACCACTAACGACGAGGTCTGCGCCCGATTTTCCCGCAGCTTGAGCTTCCTCGCCGATCGGCGTATGATTGAGAAAGATGATCGGCAGGCTGTCCGGTTGCTGTGAAACCAGATCTGAAACCGGCGGCCGCGGGATGCGGAATTGCAGCGCGGTGCGATCCGCTATTCCTGAGATCACGAGACCCTGCGGCAACGTGACCGATTCGTTGTTGAGCACTTTGATTCCGCTCTCTTCGATCAGGGCAACAGCCGCGCGCACGTTGATGTAGTATTCATGATTGCCCGTTGTCGCATAGACACCGAGCGGCGCGTGCAACTCGCGAAAGGCGGATGAAATCTTACGAATGCGCGCGGGGGGATGATCAAGAATGTCGCCGGGCAGCAGAATCAGATCCGGGTTCAAGCCGACAATCTGGCGCGCCATCCTGTTCACTTGCTTGACGCCGACCAGCGGTCCCGCATGAAAATCCGCTGCGAGTGCAATGGTCAGGTTGCGCAACTCCGGGCGGATGTGCTTCACGGGGACAGTGGCACGCGCGATGCGCGCCGGCTGCGCGGCGCGGTACAGCGCATAGCTGCACAGAATCAACGCCGCCGAGACGACCAGGATGACGGATCCGCGCCCCATCTGGGTGACAGTCTCGGGAGACAACCTGCCCCACACCCCCGTCAACCAAAGGATGAGTTTGAGAATGTACAGGGCAAGCGTCATCCAGAGCAGCTCGAACATCATGCCGATCCAGGACGCGGCGGCCCATTCGCTCGCGTAGGCGACCGGCTCCGGCGCGACGCGCTCCCATAGTCGTACCAGAATATACGAAACCGCGAGCAATACCGCCGCGATCCGTAGGGGCCAGAGTATGGAAGGCGAGGTAATTTCCAGTGCGACCACCAGCCGGGCATACAGGAACCAGTGAATCAGGCCGGAAATAGTTAAAATTACTGCAACGAAGGAAATCACGATGGGAAGGTAAAGTTTAATTTTACCCGAGAATAGATCAGGGCGGCCTTTACAAGGATTCGCGAATTTTGTATCTTAAAGGCAACTTCAAGGCACCTTCAAATTTCATCCGCACATCCCAAGGCAGGAGACAGGTCTATGAGCAAACGCCAGCTTGGCTATTTGGGTTTCCTCGGGCTATTGGGCTTGGCCGGGTTGGCGCCCGGTTATCAGGGGCTGTATGGGTTGTTCGGGTTCTTCAGCTATTTCTCTTACCCGGCGTCACCACGGACCTAATCTTGTTCCATTGAATCCGCATTCCGCCTATCGCATAGGAGGTTGTTCATGATCGGCATTGTGGTCTTACTTCTCGTACTGCTGTTTGTGTTTTGGGTGATCGGGCTGTACAATGGCCTGGTGCGGCTGCGCAATCAGGTGAAGAACGCTTGGGCGCAGATTGACGTGCAACTCAAGCGGCGGCACGACTTGATTCCGAATCTGGTGGAAGTGGTCAAGGACTACATGTCCTACGAACAAGAGACGCTGCGGCAAGTAATTGAAGCGCGCGGCAAAGCCATGGCCGCTACCGGCGTGGCCGCGAAGTCCGAAGCCGAGAATCAGCTCACCGGCGCGTTGAAGTCGCTGTTCGCGGTGGCCGAAGCGTATCCGGAGTTGAAAGCGAATCAGAACGTGATGCGCCTGCAGGAAGAGCTGTCATCCACCGAGAACAAGATCGCGTTTGCGCGGCAGTACTATAACGACTCGGTGATGCGGCTCAACAATCAAACGGAGGTCTTTCCCTCGAGCCTGATGGCGCAGCAGTTTGGGTTCAAGAAGGAAGAGTATTACGTCGTGCCGCAAGACGAGACCGCGCCGGTAAAGGTGGACTTGCGATGATCGCGCTGACACACCGGCAAACGAGCGGCTGACAGAAGATTCAATGACTAAGCCGCGCGATCTCCTGACCTGTCTCAAAGAGCAAGGCTACGTGCTGGCTGAAGGGGCCGTGATCGAACGGGTTCGGCGGTCGCATCCGGAGCTGCTCGATCCGCACGTAGAAAACGCGGTCATGATTTATTCGGAGGCCGGGCGGCGCGTGCTGCGGACGATTTACAAAGAGTATCTGGCCATCGGCGCGTCGTTCGATCTACCGATGATCGTGTTTGCGCCGACGTGGCGAGCGAGTCAGGCGCGTTTGCGGCAAGCCGGATTCCGTGATGAGCAGAATGTCAACGGCGACGGAGTGCGTTTTGTACGCAGCATTGTTGCCGAATACGGCTCCTTCGCGAACGACGTTTTCGTCGGCGGGCTAATGGCCTGCGCGCATGATGCCTACAGGCCCGAGCAGACACTAACACGGCAAGAAGCGGTTGCGTATCACACCGCGCAAGCAGAAGCGCTGGCCGAGGCCGAAGTAGATTTCATTCTGGCGGCCACGCTTCCGGCGATTGAAGAAGCGATCGGGTTGGCGCAATTACTGGCGACGTTACCCGTGCCCTATATGCTCAGCTTCGTCCTGCGGCAGAACGGCACGCTATTGGACGGAACGCCTTTGTGGGAAGCGCTTGAGCGAATTGACCATCTTGCTCCGGCGCCGCCCGCCTATTATATGGTTAATTGCGTGCACCCGCGGAATTTTGGCCTGGCGATGCTCGCGCAAGGCGCGAAGCATGAGCTCGTAAGCGAGCAAGTGATCGGTTTGCAGGCAAACACCTCGCGTCTTTCGCCGGATCAACTCGACGGCACCGAGGAGTTGGATGAGGACGATCCCGACATGTGGGCTTCCACATTTCGTCATGTCAGCCGGGAATATCGGGTGAAGATAGCCGGCGGCTGCTGCGGTACCGACGCGCGGCACATCGTGGCGCTGGCCCAGCAGTTGACCGAAGAACAGAAAGAGGTCGAGCTGCGCAATGCGAAAGCGTAGTCCTGAATGAGAACCGCGCGCGCTTTGCTGACCATGCTGCTCATCCTGTGTCATCAGGCGTTGAGCGAGACTCTGGGCAATTACACATCGCACGAGATCGCCGGCAATCGGCTGGTGATTCATGCCGGAATTCCGGCGATCAGCGTTCAGGCGTACACGGAGCAGATCGTGCGGGTCGGGTTGTATCCTGACGGGGAGATCGCGGATGATCTGTCGCCGGTGGTCGTACTCGCGCCGCAGAATCCAGCTGTGAATATCTCTGAAACCGACTCTACTTTGACTTACAGCACGGCGTCGCTTGCCGTGATGGTTCGCAAGCAGCCGCTGCGTCTGAGCTTTTCAGCGGCGGGGCAATCGCTGCTGGCGGATACGAGCGGTTTCTTCTGGGATGGCGCGGCGCGGGGGGTGCGCTACGTTTTGGAACCGAGCGAGCACATCTGGGGCGGCGGCGAACGGGCCGCAAGCCTTGACCACCGCGGCGAGCGCTTGGAGTTTTACAATGCCCCCAGCTACTGCTATGGCGTTGGCGCGCAGGACCTTAATATAGCAATTCCATTCATTATTTCCTCGCGCGGCTATGGGCTGTATTTCGACGACTCCTATCCGGGGTATCTGGATCTGGGGCAGAGCGCACCGGGAGTGACCGAGTACCGGGTCGAGGGCGGCGGTTTGTCTACATTTTTCATCCGGGGCGCGACCCCTGCCGGTATTCTTGAAGCGTATATCGAATTAACCGGCCGGCAGCCGCTGCCGCCGCGCTGGGCGCTGGGTTATTTGCAGTCGCGGTTCGGTTATCAATCGGAGCAGGAGGCGCGGAGTACTGTGACTCAATTCCGCGCGCAGCATATTCCACTGGATGCGCTGATTCTCGATCTGTACTGGTTCGGCTGGGGGCAGATGGGCGATCTTGATTGGGATTACTCGCATTGGCCGAACCCGAGCGATATGCTGTCGGATTTCGACTCGCTCGGCGTGAAGACTATTCTGATTACTGAGCCGTACATTCAGACCGCATCATCGAACTGGAACATCGCGCAGGCGAATGATTATGTGACGCCGGACTCCGCAGGCAATCCGGTCGTGATCAATGACTTTTGGGCAGGCGCGGCTGGATTGCTCGACATCACCAATCCCCCGGCGGCGGACTGGTTCTGGAGCTTCTACCAGAATCTTGTGAATCAAGGCGTGGGCGGATGGTGGTGCGATTTGGGAGAGCCGGAAGCGCATCCGCCACAGATGGTGCACGTCGGCGGTTCTGCGGCAAGAGTCCACAATATCTATTCGCTGTTGTGGGCGAAGCGGCTGTACGAAGGATATCAAACGCATTTTCCGGAGCAGCGGTTGTTCAATCTCATTCGCTCGGGGTACGCCGGAATGCAGCGGTTCGGCACCTTCCCCTGGTCCGGAGACGTGCAGCGGAGCTTTGAAGGACTCCAAGCCCAGCTGCCGATACTGCTCAACATGGGACTCTCGGGCGTGGCGTTTCAAGGATCGGACATCGGGGGCTTCGACTGCGGAGCGCAAAACCCTGAGTTATACATCCGTTGGATGCAGTTCGGCGCGTTTTCGCCAATGATGCGTGCCCACGGTGTCGGTGTCCCGACAGAGCCTATTTATTACGATGCACAGACACGGCAGATAGTGTCCGACTTCATCCGGCTGCGGTATCAGTTAATGCCGTACAATTATACGCTGGCGTGGGTGAATCATAATCAGGGTTATCCGCTCGCACGGCCGGTCTGGTTTGCCGAGTTGAATGATGTCACGGCAAACTTATGCGATGAGTATTTGTGGGGGAATGATTTTCTGGTTGCACCGGTTATGCAGGAGGGTGCAATGGAACGCGGCGTGTATCTCCCTGCCGGGCCGTGGATCAATTACTGGGATGACACGCGCTACGATGGCCCAACTTGGCTTAATGTCTCGGCGCCGCTGGCGAGACTGCCACTGTTTGTGCGCGACGGAGCTGTTATTCCGATGGCAACGCCGTTCGAAACGACGCGCGACTACGACACGGATACCCTTCTTGTTCACCATTATCCCGACTTGAGCGGACCGGGCGGCACGACCTTCATGATGTACAACGATGACGGAGAGACGCCGGATGCCTATGCTTCAGGTCAGTATGAACGACTGGGCTTCAATGCGTGGAGTGAAAGCTCGGACGCCAGTTTGGCATTTTGGCGAGATTATGCCGGTTATCCCGGAGCGCCGTCGTCGCGCAAGATTATCACCGTGCTGCATCGCGTGAGCGAAGCGCCGGATTCGGTCTCGGTCGGCGACCACACCGTAGCGCAGGTTACGGATTCAGCCAGCTTTTATGCGCTGGATACCGCCGCGTGGTGGGATCCGGTTTCGCATCTGCTCCGCGTTGGCTTTATCTGGCCCGGTGACAATAGTGGCATAGAAGTTCATGGGCTTCACGTGCTCGGCGTTGACGAACGGCCCATGCTGCCGCACGATGTGAATCTGTCGGCGTCGTATCCGAATCCGTTTAACGCAGCGACGACGATTGCTTATACGCTGACCAAAGCCACAGAGGTTGAGATCACGGTTTGGAATGTGAATGGCCGCTTGGTGCGGACGCTGGTGAACGGTTCCCAGACGGCGGGCGAACACCGCCTCGCCTTTGATGCCACCAAACTGGCGAGCGGCCTTTACTTCTGTCGCTTGAGCACCCCGTCAGAACATTTCACGCAAAAGCTGGTGCTGCTGCGATAAGCGCAATATGAAAACCTGTTCCCGCTGCGGCTATGAAAAAAACGGCGACTCGGCTCTGCAATGCGGGTTGTGCGGCGGCGTGTTTGGCGATGGGCAAGCGAAAGACGCGGCGACGACGCCGGGGACATCGCTGGGTCATTTCCGGCGGGATTTTGCCAAGGAGATCAGCGACAACAAGATTGCGTCGGTCTCACTGCTGATTGCCCTGCCGATCATCATTGCCATGCTGGGACTGGCGTTCGATTTGTGGTTTGGGACGGGTCCGATGGGACTGCTCGGTGCGCTGGTACTGGCAATCATTCTCGTTACCATCAGCTACTACAACGGTGATCGGGAGATTCTTTCACTCAGCGGCGCGCGAGAAGCTGACATGGAGCGCGATCAGCAGTTAATCAATATTGTGGACGAAATGCGCATTGCCGCCGGACTGCCGATGCCAAAGGTCTATGTGATGGACACCGACGCCGCGAACGCCTTTGCCACGGGGCGCGATCCGCAGCATGCGTCCGTTGCGGTGACGAGTGGGTTGATGAGCACTCTTAACCGCGAGGAGTTGCAGGGCGTGATCGGCCACGAGATGAGCCACATCCGCAACTTTGACATTCGCTACATGATGCTGGTGTCCGCGCTCGTGGGGGCGGTGGTGTTGCTGGCGGATGGCATGCGGCGCGGCGCGTGGTACAGCGGCGGGCGGATCGGGCGGCGAGCACGGAATGCGGGACCATTCCTCGCAATTCTGGCGATTGTGCTGGTGATTCTGGCGCCGATCTTCGCACTGCTCCTTCAAATGGCGATCTCCCGCAAGCGGGAGTTCTTGGCCGATGCGTCGTCGGTGGAGTTGACGCGCAATCCGCTGGCCCTCGCCTCTGCGCTCGAGAAGTTGGACATGAAGGCGGTGACCGAACCCCTGCCTAACGCGAACCGGGCGACGCAGCATTTATTCATTGTGAATCCGCTCCGCAGCTTCAAGATGAATGCCTCCGCCCTGCTCAGCACACACCCGGCGACGGAAGCAAGGGTGAGGGTGCTCCGGGCGATGGCGTGACAGAAGGGGCGAGGGGTGAATCAAATCACAAACTCCAAATCTCAAGCGGGCATAATTCACGAAAGGAGTCTGATATGCAGTCCGATTCCGTTGAACTTCAGGAGTTGCGTGCGCGAGTGGCCAAGCTCGAAAGGCGCAATGCAAAATGGCGGCTGTGGCTGGGTATTCCGTTACTGATCATACTTCTTGTGAATATGGTGTCCAACCTGTATTCATTCGGCCTGATCAATAGCACATTCACTACCCGAAATTTCACGATTAAGGATGAGCAAGGCAGGACGAGAATCCTGATGAATTCCTCGGCCAAGGGGCCAGGGATAGTGTTTCTGGGTTCCGATGGCAAGGTTCGAGCTGGTCTCCATGCTACGGATCGTGGAGCCGGGCTTGGTCTTCATGATGCATCCGGCAAGAATCACATTGTCTTTGGTTTGAACGCGGATACGTCCGCCTACTTCGCGATGAATGGTGGAGCGCCCAAAGCCTCGCCGCTTTTCATGCTGAGCCTTGGTGAATCCACCTATATGTCCTTGCGCAGCGCTCGCGACAGTGTACTTTTTCGCGTACCGTAAACCACTTCCATCATCTTATGTCTCAGAACCTCGTTGAAAAAATCGCTCAGAAGTTTGGCGTTGATTTGGAAACCGGGCACGTCGTGCGGGCGGGGGATTATCTCTCGATCCGGCCCGCGCATGTGATGACGCACGACAACACGGGCGCGGTGATTCCGAAATTCAAGAGCATCGGCGCGAAGAAGATCGCCAACCCGCGGCAGCCGATATTCACGCTCGATCATAATATTCAGGATCGCACGCCCGAGAATCTCGCCAAGTACGGCAAGATCGAAACGTTTGCCAAGGAACACGGGATTGATTTTTACCCGGCGGGGCGCGGGATCGGCCATCAGATTATGGTTGAGGAGGGGTACGCGTGGCCCGATACCGTTTGCGTGGCGTCGGACTCGCACTCGAATATGTACGGCGGTATCGGCTGTTTGGGTACGCCGGTCGTGCGCACGGACGCCGCGGCGATCTGGGCGACGGGCCGCACGTGGTGGCAAGTGCCGCCCGTGGCGCGCTGCGAACTGCGAGGAAAATTGCGCAGTGGCGTGACCGGCAAGGACGTGATCATCACGCTCTGCGGGCTATTTAACCAAGACGAAGTCCTCAATCACGCCGTCGAATTTATCGGCGACGGCGTCGCGTCGCTCTCGATCAGCGAGCGGCTGACGATTGCGAATATGACCACCGAATGGGGCGCGCTGGCGGGGATCTTTCCGGTGGACGCGCGGACGATTGAGTGGTTAAGAGAGCGGGCGGCATTCCTGCGCGCGCGGGATCAGCATGAGCATCTACGTGTCAACGCAGAGCGGATTGCGGAGTTGGAGCAACATCCGTTGGCGGCGGATCGCGACGCGGAGTATGCAATTGAATTGACGCTGGATCTGGCAACTGTAGTCCCATACATTTCCGGCCCGAACACGGTGAAGGTGATGGCTCCAGCGTTTGAAATGCGCGAGCGCAAAGTCACGGTCCACAAAGCCTATTTGCTCTCGTGCGTGAACAGCCGCGTGGATGATCTGGCCGAAGCGGCGGCGGTGCTGCGTGGTAAGAGCGTGGCGCCGGGAGTGAAGTTTTACGTCGCGGCCGCCTCGAGCGAAGTACAGGCCGAGAGTGAGAAACGCGGAGACTGGCAGGTCCTGATAGATGCGGGGGCGATTGCGCTCCCGCCGGGCTGCGGCGCGTGCATCGGCTTGGGTCAAGGGACGCTCGAGGACGGCGAAGTCGGTATCAGCGCCACCAACCGGAATTTCAAAGGACGGATGGGATCGCGCAGCGCCGAGGCCTATCTCGCTTCACCGGCGGTGGTCGCCGCTTCTGCGGTGGCCGGATACATTGACACACCGGATGCGCGCGTTGCGATGAAGCCCGTCGGCGCGGCACGCGTGCGTGAAGCGAAAGCGGAGCGACCGGCCGCCGTGAGAATTATGCCGGGTTTTCCGGAGACGGTCAGCGGCGAGTTGATCTGGTGCCCGCAGGATAATTTGAATACGGACGGCATTTATCCGGGGAAATACACCTACGTGGATGACATGACGGCGGAACAGCAGGCGGCGGTGGTAATGGAGAATTACGATCCGGAGTTCAGAGCGATTGCTCGACCGGGAGATATTCTGGTCGGCGGATTCAACTTCGGCAGCGGCTCTTCACGCGAGCAAGCGGCGACGGCGCTGAAATATTTCGGAATTCCACTCGTGCTCGCGGGATCGTTCAGCGAGACGTACAAGCGGAATGCGATTAACAACGGATTTGTCGTCATCGAGGCGCCGGAGTTGGTGAAGCGGTTGAAAGCAAATTTCGGGACAGACAAGCTCACGGTTCGAACGGGGTTGCACGTGACGCTCGACTACCGAACGAGTACGCTGACCGTGGAACACACAAGATACACCTTGCCGCCGCTCGGAGCCGCTGCGCAGGAGTTGGTGATTGCGGGCGGCCTCGAAAATTGGGTGGCGCAGAGGCTTTAGGCATCGCTTACCTTCCCGAAAGGAACCATGAAGATCGAATTGCTGTGGATCGTTTTCCTGCCGACTCTGCTTTGCAGCGCACAGGATAAGCTGCCGCTGCCGACGCTGGATTCAACACTCAAGGTGGAATTGAGAGCGTATCTGCTGGATCACAGGATGACGCCCGAGGACTACGTCATCAGCAAGTTCAGGGAGCATGACGTCGTATTCGTCGGCGAATATCACCGGATCAAGGAAAACGTCGAACTGATTCAGCACCTCATCCCGTTATTGCATCGAGCTGGGGTATTTTGCCTATGTACCGAATTTGCCCGGCGCGAGGATCAGCCGCTGATTGACAGTCTGCTCTCGGGAGCCACCTATGATGAGAGCCTGGCGCGGGAGATCACCTTCCGACAGGCAACATTTTGGGGCTTCCAGGAATATGTGGACATTTTCAAGGTGGCATGGCAACTGAACCGGACACTGGGCCCTGCGGAGCGACGTTTTCGCATTCTCGGACTCGGTGACTCGCCGGACTGGAGTCTAATCAAGACCGAGGCGGACCGCGACAATCCGGAGATCAAACGAAAAGTCTGGCGCGGCGGAGGCGAACACATCTGGGCAAGAGTGATCGTGGACAGCGTCGTCGCTAAAGGGGAGAAGGCTTTGGTTTATAGCGGCCGGCATCACGCCTTCAGCGAATATAAGCAGCCGATCTATGACAGTGAGACCCAGCGATTCATCCGCTTTGAGGAAACCCGAATGGGCAATTTTGTCTATCGTGAAATCGGCAAGCGTGCCATTACCGTATTACTGCACGCGCCCTGCGCTTCAGCCAATGGTACGCTACCTACTTACCCGGTCGATGGGGCGATCGATGCGCTGATGGCGGAGTTGGGGCCAACCGCCTACCCTGTCGGGTTCGATACGAAAGGAACACCGTTCGGCAAGTTGACGGACACAAGCAGCGTGTACCATTATGGTTATAAGCATTTCACGTTGGAGCAGTTTGCGGACGGTTATATCTTTCAAATGCCGCTCTCGCAGTACCATGGCGTGACACCGATTGCTGATTTCGTCAATTCGAAGAATGTAGATTACGCACGCCAACAATCGCCCAGTCCTCAGGTGCGCGATTGGACGATTGAGCAGTTCAACGATGCCATTGTCGAAGACGCGGACATCTCGCGCCGCTTTTCCCACTTGTATTAGGAGAACACACACATGAAGACCCGCAAATCCTAGCGGGAGAAAATTGAAACGGATCAGCAGCCGAAGATCGTCAAGCTCCCGCCCGAAGCTTGGGCGAAGATGGGCGGACGGATGATGCTGGTGTCCACGCCGCGCGATGTGAATGCGCTGATTTGCAAGATCCCGAAGGGCAAGGTAGTAACCTCGGCGCTCTTAAGGCAGAGATTGGCGAGTGACTTCGGCGCGGAGTGCGCGTGCCCAACATCTACCGGGATCTTCGTGCGCATTGCCGCGGAGGCAGCCGAGGAAGACCGTGCCGCCGGCGTGAAACGGATTACTCCCTACTGGCGGGTGATTGCGAAGGATGGCAGTCTGAATGAGAAGTTTCCCGGCGGCGTGAAGGCGCAGGCGGAGTATTTGAAAGCCGAGGGATTCCAGATCGAACCGGCGACCGGGAAGAAGCCGCCACGGGTGAAGGAGTTTGAGCAGAAGCTGGTGAAATTCTGAGACAAAGAAAATCCCAAATCCCAGTCAGAGACGAAAAAAGCCCCCCACTCGGCGAGTGGGGGGTAGTTATTTTGCAGCGCGCAACAGCTATTTCATTCTAAAAATCGTAAACAAAAACGGGTTCGATACCCATCAGACGCAAGTACGTGGTGAACTGGCCGCGATGATGCAGCACCTCCGTGGGAACGAAGCTCACGAGCTGCCAGCCGGGAAACGACATGCCCCACGCCTCGATCGTCTGCGTGAGCTGTGCGTCGGTGATTTTGGCGAAATTCTCGTTGCCTTTCTTCACCTGCTCGCCCATCCAATTCAACAGGTCGGCTTTGCTCTTGAATTTCGGCTCTTCGCCCATTACGTGCTTGCCGTTGATAACGGTCTCTGTGAGTTCAGTCAGATACTGATGCATGTGCACGGCGAGTTCGCCGGCGCTGCGGATCTCCGGCGTCGGGCGAAAGTCGAGTTTGTCCTCGGGCAATAATTCGATCTGCCGGCGAGCGTTGCCGAGCACCATGTTCATAAAACCCCACTGCCCTTCAAGTTGCGCTTTGTTCATGTTTGGCTCCTGTGATGAATGCGAGTACGGACTGTCGAATTACTTGGCGGCATGGTCGAGGGCCATTTGCTCGGCGTCCTGAATCGTGCCGCGAATCCTTTTGATGAGCAGAAAGAGGACAATCGCCGCCGCCAGCGACGAGACAGAGAGAATCAGGAAGAACTGGCTGTGCGGCAGATCATCCCAGAGCGAACCGACGACGCCGCTCAACTTGTTGCCAACAGCGGTGGCGGTGAACCAGCCGCCCATGAGCAGACCGCGCATTCTCGCCGGAGCAAGCTTATTGACGAGCGACAATCCCATCGGCGAGAGCATCAGCTCGCCCAGCGTGATCACGGCATAGGTCGAAATGAGCCACGAGATGCTTACGCGACCGTTGTCGCCTCCGGCCAGCCCGGCCCCGGTCATGATGACGTAGGCAGCGGCGGTAAGCAACATGCCGAAACCGATTTTGGCGGCAGTAGACGGTTCTTTCCCGCGCCGGCGCAGCACCATCCAGAACCAGACCACGAGCGGCGTGAAGAGCAGCACAAAGGCCGGATTGATCGCCTGCGTTAGTTCCGCCGCCATGCGCGGTTCCGGCTCGGCCATTTCAGAAGTGGTTGCGGACGTTGCGGACTCTTCCGGCTGCTCGCGCATCCATGTGGGCATGTTCGTGGCGTCGGTGGCATCGCGGGCCCAGAAGTTCAGCGTGAAACCGCTCTGGTGAAAGGCCATCCAGAAAACAACGACTATAGCAAAGACCAACAGCAGCGCGCCGATGCGCCGGTTCTCCTGCTCCTTCGTGAGTTCTATGTCGGGGCGGCGATTCTTCTGCGGGTTGCGAATATCGGCCTCGCCCGCAATCGTGTACTTGCGGAACACGCTGAAGATAATCAGCGAGATGATCATGCCAACGCCTGCCGCGCCGAAGGCAAAATGCCAGCCGTAACGCGTGCGCAGATACGCGGCGACGAGTGGCGCGAAAAATGCGCCGACGTTGATGCCCATGTAAAAGATGTTGTAGGCATCGTCGCGCTTTTCCGGCATGTCCCGATAAAGGTTACCGAGCAACACCGAAATATTCGGCTTGAAAAGTCCGTTGCCGATGATCAGACAGGCCAGACCCGCGAAGAATGTCGGCAGCGGAGGAAAAGCGAGCAGGAAGTGGCCGATGCCCATGGCCACTGCGCCGAAGAGAATCGCGCGACTGAAGCCAAGGACTTTGTCGGCGAGCAACCCGCCGAAGAGCGGACTCAAATAGACGAGACCGATATACCAGCCGTAAACTTGAGCGACCTGGTCAGTCGAGAAGCCAAGCCCATGCTTCGGATCGCTCATGTAGAGCGTAAGAATGCCGAGCATGCAATAGAAGCTGAAGCGCTCCCACATTTCCGTGAAGAAGAGCACCGGCAAGCCGCGCGGGTGGCGATGCTTTACCGGAACGATGGGCGAGGCAAGAGTGACCAAGAAACCTCCGCAGAAAGACGTGAGACGAGAGACTTGAGACTGGAGTACAGATCAGGCTAACGCAAGTAAGCAACTTTCAGTGTGTAGACTTTATCAGCGGTGGACAGGCAGGCGAGGTAGAGACCACTCGCAAGTTGCCGCGGAGACCAGGAGACATGATGAACACCCGCATTGCGCGGCTCATCTAGTAGTAAAGCCACATGGCGGCCGAGTAAATCGTAAACGTCGAGCGAGACGTGGCCGCTCTGCAAAAGTTCGATGGTGAACTGGACTTCCGCGTTGAAGGGATTTGGCGCCGCGGTGAGCTGCGTCTCTGACGGCAGAAGCACATTGCGGTCGCTCGCCGGGAGCGTTTGAATGACCGTCTCCGTGGAGAACGGCGAAGGGCGGTCATTCGAATCAGCACGAGAGATGGAAAAGCCGTACTGCTCACCGGGGGTCACAAGATAATCAAACTGGCGGCCGGAATCAAGATCCACGATCTCCGTGAAATGGACATCGAACCACCCGCGCTTGGTCAGATAGAAGCGGCCACCCGCAGGCAGAACCACGGAATCCGGGATCTGGATGCGAATGATGTTCGCGGAGATCTGTTCAGCAAGCGGCGCAGGAGGACGAGTCGGAGCTACGAGCATCGTGAGCAGCGCGCCAAACGTGCAGCGCGCAATCCGGCGAGCGTAGGTGGAAGACAGATGTTCCGGCGTGTCGTTCGAGTTGTGTTGATAGCCAAGGTCTTCGTTGCGTTCGATGACGCGCACGGCGGGATAGCCTTCGCCGGAAAAACTCAGATGATCGCTGCCGCGCCCCGGGCGATCGGCAGCGGAAATCACGCGCATCTCGAAGCTGTCAAGATCCGAGTAGGCCTCGCCCACCCATTTGAGATAGCGCTGCAAATTGCGCGAGACGCTGGCGGTGCCGCCTTGGCCGGGATCGCCTTGTGCATAGAGGCGTACGCTTGTGGAGTCAATTGAGCCGCCCGGCGAGGCGATGTGACTGATCATGTCCATCGCGATCATGCCATCCACGCGCGCGCCTTGCTGCGACAGCGACTGCGCGTAGGCTTCGCTGCCCCACAAGCCCTGCTCTTCGCCGGTGAACCAGATGACTTCCAGACTGTGAGCGAACGGGATCTGGGCGACGCGCAACAACTCCAAGAAGGCCGCACAGGAGCTGCCGTTGTCATCCGCGCCGGGCGCAAAGCCGGTGTTGTCGTTGATACTCATCGTGCGCGAGTCGAGATGGCCGCCGATGATATAGCGCGCGCCGTCACCGGACGTGCCATTCGTGCGCGCAATGAGAATGTTGCGTGTGAGCGAGTTGCCGTTGAAGTTGCCGACCCACGGGAACTGTTCGTAAGTATAACGCCCGCCGACGTCAAACTCCTGCACGCGGGTGTGAACCCAGCGGATTGCGGCACCGATGCCAGTGGAATCGCTTGTCGTATCGCTGAATGTGTGGCGGGTGTGGAATTGTGTCAGGCGGGTGATATACGAGAGAATCGAATCCGATCTGATCTGCTCGACCAAGCCAAGAATCTGCGGATCGGTCGGATGCGGAGCGGGTTGGCTATGAGCGGCGGCAAACAGTAGTGCGATGCAAAAAAGGACGAGCACACTCTTCATTCACGTTCCTTCACGATTTCACAGGGTGAGGCTGCTTTCGGCGCGGATTTTGAGGGCGTGATTCATCTCCTCGAAGCCACAGCGAGTTTTCTCGAGTAGACCTTTGAAAAGAGGTACGAGCAGGCCGCGGAATTTCTCGGATTGCACGAAGCGGACGTGGTGCGAATCCACAACTTCAATTGTGAAGCAATGCTCACCATCGAAAATGCCGGGCATGAAAAGGCGGCCAAGCCACTTGAGTTCCCGTTCCGGGTGCACGACGAGTAGCATGGGACGAAACGTCCAGCCCTCGCCGCCGGGAGGCAAGAGCGCGATCTCGAGCATCTCGCCGGGCTTCAATTCCGCGCAGTTCGCGCTACGGATGAAGGGATTCCACTCCTGATAGGCGCTGAAGTTTGTGAGGATTTTCCACACGCGTTCGGCGGGCGCAGCAATTTCGATTTGGGTGTGAAGCTCGGTCATGCCGGTACGCCTAACCTTCCAACGCCATTACGAACGGCTCTTCCAGCGATTCGCAAACGAAGCGGAGGAAGCGGGCGGCGTCCGCGCCGTCAATCACGCGATGGTCGTAGGTCAAGGATAGCGGGAGCATTAGGCGCGGCTCGAAGCGGCCGGACATCCAGACGGGTTCGGTGCTTGAACGGCTCATGCCAAGGATGGCCACTTCGGGCCAATTGACGATAGGCGAAAACGCGGTGCCGCCGATACTGCCGAGATTGGAGATCGAGATGCAGCCGCCTTCCATTTCCGAGGGATCGAGCTTGCGGCTGCGGGCGCGCGCGGAAAGATCCGTCAGCTCGACAGCGACGTCCCTGACATTTTTCTTGTCGGCATCGTGAATCACCGGAACCAGCAAGCCGAACTCGGTATCCACCGCGACGCCGACGTTCAGGTAATGTTTATAGATGATGGCGTTGTTGGTGGTGTCCACGCTGGCATTGAACTGCGGGAAACGCTCGACGGCCGCGGCGATCACTTTGACGGCAATCGCGGTCATCGTGAGTTTGCCGCCAGCTTCCTCAATACGCGGCGCGTAACGTTTGCGCAACTCTTCCAGATGCGTGATGTCGGCTTTGTCGTACTGCGTGACTTGCGGCACTGTGTTCCACGCATGCGACAGATGCTGCCCGGTCACGCGGCGGACGCCGGACATAGGTTTGGCGTCCACACTACCCCAGCGGGAAAAGTCGGGCAACGGCAAGGAAGCGGAACCGGGGGCATAGCCTCCGCGCTTGACGGCAAACGCCTGCACATCTTCGATGGTGATGCGTCCGCCGAGGCCGGTGCCGCGGATCATGCTCAGATCGAGACCCATTTCGCGCGCGATGCGCTTGACCACGGGCGCGGCGGGGACGGCGCCGGCGTAACCGGGGCCGTCGTTTTCGGATGGACGCGACGTGGGCTGCGTCGTTTTCTTCGTACTCTTCTCTTTCGCTTTGGCCGGCATTGTCTCGGCCGCAGCCTCGCCTTCGACGGTGAGGATTGGATCGCCGACGTTGACCTTGTCGCCTTCCTGGGCGAGCAGTTCGAGTACTTTGCCGCTCACGCTCGACGGCACCTCGACGACGGCCTTGCCGGTTTCGAGTTCGAGTAAGGCCTGATCCTGTTTGACAATGTCACCGGGTTTGACCAGCCACTTGACAATATCCCCGGATTCGATATTCTCGCCTAATTCGGGAAGTTTGAACTCTACAGCCATTCTATTCTCCGTTAATGAAAATCATGCGACCCCTTTGCATTTCCCCCACCGCGCAGGGGGAAGGGGATTACCGCAGCAGTACAAGCTTACGGCTCTGCTGGAATGATCCCGCGTGCAAGCGGTAGATGTACACACCCGAGGGAAGCGCACCCGCGTCGAAGTTGACCGAGTGTTTGCCGGAAGGCAGCGTACTATTGACCAACGTTTTCACTTCGCGGCCCAATAGATCGAAGACCGTGAGTTTCGCGTGACCAGACTTGGGCAGTTCAAAGACAATTTCGGTCGCGGGATTGAAGGGATTCGGATAGTTCTGGTAGAGCGCATAGGCGCGCGGTGTTGGCGGTTGGTCTTCCGCTGCGCTGGCGACGTCGTAGATCCGCTGCGCAAAGATGTCAACGTAAACTTCGCCTTCTTCTTCGCCGTCGTAATCCTGTTTCCATTGCGTCCAGGTGGCGACGCACCCACCGAAGCCATCGGCAACCCCCGTAACGGATGACTGATCACCTTGGACAAGATCCGCGATCGCGCCGCCGCTATCGGGCAGCCAGTAGGGATCGTCGTGCACGCTTCCCGTGGAATCGAGATGCGTGGCGAACGCTCGGGAGTTGTAGCTGCTGAGCCGGTCATCGGTCCAGAGTGCAGAGAGGCCGCCTTGCACTGCGGGCACGATTGCCTTCGACCCCATAGATCCGGCACGAGCGATGGGAATTCCGTTCTCCGCCCAGAGCATTTCACCGGCGGGTGTGATTCTCTGCGCATACAGGTGATTGTGTTCGTTGTCGCGGTAGTCGTCCCACGCGACTTCGAGATTGCCGGCGCCGTCGGTGATAAGTTGCGGATTAGCTTGCGGGCCTGCAGCCGCGCACACGGCAATGCCGTTCTGTCCCCAGTGCCCTTGGCCATTCGAGGCCACGCGCTGAACATAAATGTCGGAAGCGGTGGCTTGAGACCGGTAATCCCGCCATGCCACGTACATGCCACCCAAGCCGTCACTGACGGCAACCGCGGCGGCGTATTCTTGCGGTACATTGCAGACCAACGATGTCCACACCACCGTTCCGCTTGAACTGACGCGGGCAGCAGAGATGGTTTGGGCTCCCCACTCGCCCGATGGCCACACCACGAGACACCCGTTGTAGGTCAGGACAACGCTTTGCGCTGGAATATCGTTGGCGGTATGGTACAGAAGGACCGGCGCCTCCCACATGGCTTGTAATTGCGCATTCATGCGCATGACCCAGAGACCAAGGTAATACTGCTGATCGTAGCCGGTCCATGCAACGTAGCATCCGCCCTGACCGTCGGGTGCGAGTTGCGCCTGCATCTGATCACGCATACTCGGATCTGACCAGACGATTTCCCCCGAATCCGACGAGGCGACCTCGCCGGTTTGATCCACATGCGACAGGCGAATCAGGTATATCCCCATGCCACCATCTACGAAGCTGACAAAGAAGCCCCCGACGCCGTCGCTGCAAACTTGAGGGTCGCGTTGTTCAAAACTGCCGTACGGACCGGGTCGCGTGACGAGCGGTTCGCCGTTGATCGCTCGTTCTGCGTTGCCATTCGGTCCCAGGATTTGATAATAGAGCATCGTACCGCTCCGGCCGTGAGTTTCCTGCCAGATCACGGCCGAGCGATGATTGTTCATGGCGAACATGCACTGATCATACGCCATGCCGGCTGGCCCGGAGATAACTGAATTCCCGGAGTCTCCTAACAAGCGCGTCCCATCCGATGAATTCAGCATCTGAGCGCGTACACTCCGAGTGTCAATAGAGTCGTAATCCATAAACGCTACGAAGGCCGCGGAAGCATTGCCGCACAGCGCCGGCCGTGTCTGATCGTCTCCCGAATTTACCACCGATTGGCCGCCCGGAGTCCAGAGATGCGATCCGTCCGGGCTGAGACATGCGGCATAGATTTTGGACAAATACGGCCAGCCTTGCTCGTTCTGAAATTCCCAGGCACAAATCAATCCGCCCGCATGATCGCTGGCGACGGCAGGAGTGTAGCAACCGTAGTCCTGCTGATCCGCGGATACAAGGATGCCGTTTGCGGACCAGGCGGCGATTCCCTCAGAGGAGATCTTTTGTGCCCAGACTTGGTACGGATATCCATTCAGGCGGGGATCTTGCCAGACCACGAGCATTCCTTGGGGCACATCATTCGAAATGTCCAACGCAACTTGGGCGTAGTATTGCCAACTTGGGTCCGTGCATACCGGGACGCCATCAGGCGGCCACAAGCGCTGACCGTCACTTTGCAGGCGCTGCGAATAAATGTCGTGGTTGCCGTTTCGCTGATCGCGCCACACTACGTAACTGCCGCCGACTCCATCCGCGATGACATTCGGATCCTGCTGGAAACTCGAGTCGGCGCACACGCTAACGCCGTCCGGCCCCCATGGCAATGTCCCGTCCGGGGAAATTTTCGCAGCATAGACATCGTATCCGGTCGCGTCACCGTACATTTCCCACGCCACGACCATACTCCCGTCCGTGGCGGAGTCGGCATCGAAACGATAGACGTAAGTTTCTACATCACTGATAATGAGCGGCGAGGGCCAGAGTACCGCGCCGGACGGGCCGACGTGTTGGGCATAGATCGGCGCATAATTTCGATAATCTACCCATGCCATGATCGCGCCGCCTGCACCGTCATGAACGATTCGCAGCGAGAATTTTTCAATCCAGCGTTCGGCCACATCAACTGCAACGCCAGTCCCACCATTGTCGGTCCAAACCAGATTGCCGAAGTCATCCAATTTTTGCGCGTAGATGTCGGGGTTCGGCCAGGAAGGATGGCGATAGTCCACCCAGGCCACGATCCAGCCGCCGTTGACGGCGACTGCCACCGGCGCGTCCTGCACATGATCTTCCGGGGATACGTTCACCCCTCCGGCGGCCCATTGTTCTTCGCCTGCGGCATTGAAAAGCTGCGCGCGAATGTCGCGACTCGGAGTACGCATGTCACTCCAGACGACCAGCGTGTTGCCGTCCACATCCTGCGCGACCGTACGATTCCACTTGGGAAATGTTCCCTTGCGAATCGGAATGCCCTGTTCGCCCCACATCCGTGGATCGGCATGTGCGACACCAACGACGCACAACATGCCAAGGAGCAAAACGGTGATAACCTTCATGACCGATTCCTTTACGGTGACGAGAAAGGACAGGTCGGGTTCACCTGCTTTGTGCAGGGGACACTCGGGATGGAATTATTTCAGCACGACTAATTTGCGGCTTTGACTGGCTGCACCAGCACTCAAGCGATAAACATAGATTCCGGAGGGCAGATCATGCGCGTTGAAGTTGATGTGATGCTGTCCCGCTTCCTGCATCTCCTGCACGAGCGTGGCGACCACGCGGCCCGTGATATCGAAGACATTCAAGAGCACCTGCGACGCGCGCGGAAGATCATACGAGATGCTTGTCGTGGCATTGAAGGGGTTGGGGTAGTTCGGATGTAACCATAGAACCTGCAGCGCGGGAGAGGTTAGAAATTGAGCCGATTGTGTCGCCGTGTCGGGCTCCAGTCGGATAATCCAAAAGTCCCAATCAATTGTACCTGATAATCGCCTCTGACCAAAGAGAATGATACCCCCGTCCGAAGCCTCGGTTACATCCTTTACCGACTCCCAATCCTGCGGTGTCCCCCATTCAATGCCCCAGACGCTGTCCAAGTCTGAATCCACTTTCATCACCATCAAATCCGTATACCACAAATCCGGGGGTGAAGCGCCGCCACCGATTATGTAATCGCCAGCCGATGTCCGCCTAATGCATCGCCCTTCGTCTCGACCTTCGCCGCCGAAAACACGGCTAGTGAGGCTGTCGCCATTCTCATCTATCCGCAGTACCCAGACGTCCGAACTATCAGGCCCCCCATCACCAAACGACTCTGTGGAGCCAAGCAAGACATAGCCGCCATCGGGAGTCTGGACAATAGAATAGCAAATGTCGGTTCCGGAGCCGCCGTACGTTCGGCTCCAAACGCTGTCACCATCAGCATCGGTCTTCACGATCCAATAATCCTCGCTCCAGGTGTTAGTCGACGGACGATGACCCACTAAGACATATCCGCTGTCTGACGTTTGCTGTATGTTCTTGAGACGGGCATCAAATCCTGGAGTGATACCGTACACTTGGCTCCAAAGGCTGTCACCGTCTGCGTCTACCTTTACCAGCCAGAAGGAAATAACTCCGGGTCGGTACGTGGTTGTTTCTCCTGCGAGCGCAAATCCGCCGTCGAAGGTAGGTACCATTGCATAGCACTGCTCGCCCCATTCTCCCCCATAGAAACGACTCCAAAGGCTGTCGCCATCCGCGCTGATGCGCGCCAGCCAGAAATCATTGCTTCCTGCTCCGTGCGGGTAACCATTTACCCATCCGGCCAACACGTAATCTCCGTTTTCGGCCTCGCACCCGGAAAAGATGTACGTGAACGGTCCCGGCGTTAGCGTCCTGCTCCAAATAGTATCGCCGGTGGAATCCGTCTTGACTACCCACCCGCTCCCATAAATGATACCGCTTGACGCTCCGGTGCGGCCTCCGAAGACGAAGTTTCCGTCAGATGTTTCGAATCCGAATTGACAGGTTTCGCTCTGGCCGTTATCGAAAATTCGACTCCACACGCTGTCCGGTTGCGCCTGCGCCACCGTCATTCCAAAGAGCAACAGGATGAAAATGTACATAACCGCCTCCGCGAATGAAAACGCTGAAGCTGAAATACTGAGATGCATGAAGAGAGCTCCTTCAGCCCGCAGACGGGCTTCAAGGATGACAAGATCGGTTTAGACCGTCACCGGCTCGGGCTTGCTGGGGTCAATCTCGAGTTCCTTCATCGCTTTTTGGAGGATTCTCGAATCGAGCGAGCCCGCGCGGAAGAGTTGGTAAAGCGTGGCCCAGGCAATGTAACGGGCATCCACTTCGAAGAAGCGGCGGAGCTGATTGCGGCCATCGCTGCGACCGAAGCCGTCCGTGCCCAGCGCGAAGAGCGGCCCCGGCAGCCAGCGGCCGATCGAATCCGGCAAGGCCTTGACGTAATCACTTGCCGCAACAAACACGCCTGGCGAGTTCGCAAAACACTGCTGTACCCACGGAACGCGAGGAGTCTCCGACGGGTGGTGCAAATTCCAATGTTCACTGGCAGTTGCATCGCGGTAGAGTTCCTTGTAGCTGGTCGCGCTCCACACATCCGCCGCAATGCCGAATTTTTCACCAAGCAATTCTTGCGCACGCAGCACTTCGTTCATGATCGTGCCGCTGCCGAGCAGATGCGCTACCGGAGTCTCGGTGCCGTGCAGCGATCCCCGGAAGCGGTAAAGACCTTTCAGGATGCCCTCCCGCGCGCCCTGTGGCATCGGCGGCTGCGCGTAGTTCTCGTTCATGACCGTGATGTAGTAAAAGACACTCTCGTCATTGTGATACATCCGGCGGATGCCGTCGTGAATGATCACCGCAAGTTCGTACGCAAAGGCGGGATCGAAGGCCTTCAAGTTCGGAATCGGATACGCCAGCAGATGCGAATTACCGTCGTCGTGCTGCAAGCCTTCGCCGGCGAGCGTGGTGCGCCCCGCTGTGGCGCCGATCAAGAAACCACGTGCGCGAATGTCGCCCGCCGCCCAGGCGAGGTCACCAATGCGCTGTAGGCCGAACATGGAATAGAAAACATAGAACGGAATCGTCGGGACAGAGTAGTTCGCATAACTGGTCGCTGCCGCAATGAAGGACGACATCGAGCCGGCCTCGGTGATGCCTTCTTCGAGCATCTGTCCGTCGCGCGCTTCCTTGTAGTAGAGCAATGTCTCCGCGTCCACCGGCTTATAGAGTTGCCCCGCGTGCGAATAAATGCCAATCTCCCGGAAGAGCGATTCCATGCCGAACGTGCGCGCCTCGTCCGGCACAATCGGCACAATCAGCTTGCCAAGATCCGGATCGCGCAGAAGTTTGCCCAACAGCCGCACGAACACCATCGTCGTGCTCGCAGGACGGCCTTCAGTTCCCGCAAAGAACTCTTCGATCAGATCCTCGTCCGGAACCGGCAGCGGCTTGTGACGATAAACGCGGCGCGGCAGCGAGCCGCCGAGATTCGCACGGCGCTCGCGCAGGTATTGAATCTCGGGCGAGTTATCCGCCGGACGATAGAACGGCAGGTCGCCGATCTGCCGTTTGGGAATCGGAATGTCAAAGCGCTCGCAGAACTCGACCAGCGCTTCGGTGTCGAGTTTCTTCTGCTGATGGGCAATGTTTTTGGCTTCGCCGGATTCGCCGAGACCGTAACCCTTAATCGTCTTGGCCAGAATCACGGTCGGCATGCCTTCGGTCTTGAGCGCGAGATCGTAAGCAGCGAAAACTTTCTCCGGGTCGTGCCCGCCGCGACGGAGACGGCGGATCTGATCGTCGCTCAAATGCTCCACGAGTTTGAGCAGGCGCGGATCGGGGCCGAAGAAATGCTCGCGCGTGTAGGAGCCCGGCTCGACCACGAACTTCTGGAAATCGCCATCGAGGACTTCATTCATGCGCTGCACGAGCAGGCCATCTTTGTCCTGCTCGATGAGCGGATCCCAATCATCGCCCCAAATAACTTTGATGACGTTCCAGCCGGCGCCGCGGAAGACACGCTCGAGCTCCTGAATGATCTTGCCGTTGCCGCGCACGGGGCCGTCGAGCCGCTGCAGGTTGCAGTTTATGACAAAGATGAGATTGTCCAACTTCTCGCGGCCGGCCAGAGAAATCGCGCCGAGCGATTCCGGTTCGTCCGTTTCGCCATCGCCCAAGAACGCCCACACATTTTGATTTGTCACCGGTTTCAAACCGCGATCTTCCAGATAGCGCATGTAGCGCGCCTGATAGATAGCCTGAAGCGGGCCCAGCCCCATCGAGACCGTAGGAAACTCCCAGAAGTCCGGCATCAGCCAGGGATGCGGATACGATGACAATCCGCCTGGCGTCAATTCATGGCGGAAGTTGTTCAATTGCTGTTCGCTCAAGCGGCCTTCCAGAAAAGCACGCGCATAAATGCCCGGCGACGCATGCCCTTGAAAGTAAACCAGATCGCCGCCGCTGGGATGATCCTTACCATGGAAGAAGTGATTCAAACCTACTTCCACCAGCGTGGCCGCACTGGCGTAAGTCGAGAGATGACCACCGATCGCGGGATCGGCGCGGTTGGCGCGCACAACCATCGCGATTGCATTCCAGCGGACGAGTGACTTGATGCGTCGCTCAATTTCGCGATTGCCGGGAAACGGCGGCTGCTCGCTGCGGGGAATGGTATTGACATAGGGAGTGTTTAAGCCGAGCGGCACGGGCACGCCCTGCTTCAGCGCATAGGAACGCAGGTCGCGCAAAATTTCCGCGGCGCGCTCGCGGCCCTCCGAATACAGGACATAATCGAGGGACTCGATCCATTCCTGTCTCTCAAGCGCATCCAGCTCGACGTTGCCGTGGCCGTTGGCGAGGATTTCTGTTTCAGGCATTTCTTATGGTTGGGTTATGTTGATTCGATGAGCGTGGATTTCACCCTTAGATGCGACAAAGTCACTCCTAATATACCAATCTGCTCTTGGAAGTTCAAATCATAACGACCAGTTAGAAGTTCCACCCGCCAGAGTTACGTTGCGGTTCCGGAGCCTTCGCGAAATAGTCAAGACGGGTCGGGAACGCATGATGATAGACGTGCGTTATCTCTTTGATCCGCCGCGGAAAGCTACAGATCAGTTGATCGCTACTTTCACTGTGAATTGAAAGTCGCTTTCATAGTGGGCGCTTGTGTAAGTTTGCCTCTACCTGATGGACGCGCATCTGTTCAACACAAATTTATCTAAGATTATTAAACATATTATGTTAAGGCATCTGAATTTTGCGAGAATTTCACTCAGGACAGGCGAAATGTTTACGGTACAGGGCTTGCAATTTCGATGGAAACTTCTTTCTTTATAGGTAGTTGAAAACAATCTTTGTTCAGCACGAGCTGATCTCAAACCAAACCCAGAAGGCTATGCAAAAGTATGTGATGGCTGGACTTGCTGCTTTGATCGGGCTGACTTCCTTGGTCTACGTCGGTTGCGGCCGCTCGGAGGCCAGGGGAAAGCTGCAGGTCATGTACAGCGGCAACATCCGCGGTAATGTCACTCCCTGCGGTTGACACGACAAGAAAGGCGGGGTGGCCCGGTGGGCTGCCTTTATCAAACGACATCATGACCCCGACGCCGCATGGCTCACGGTGGATGCCGGCAATTATGTAGATCGTGCGGGGACAACCGGCGGATGCACAAACAAGTGCCAGTTCATGATCACCAGCTATCGCGACCTCAAGTATGACGTGCTGAACCTCGGCCGTCAGGAAGCGTGGATGGGTCTCTCGACGCTCGAGGCGATCATGGACTCGACCGAGAACACGGAGTTCGTCTCGGCCAACCTGATCAAGGTCAAGAGCGGCAAGCCGGTCGCGAAACCGTATGTGATCAAAGACTACGGCAACATGCGCGTGGCCGTTCTGGGACTCTTAAACGAAGCGGATTTTCCCAAAGCGAGTTCCTTGCTGGACTCGAACGAATTGCGTGTGGATCCGTACTTCGAAGTAGCGAAAAAGTACATCACGATGCTGCGCAAGAAGGCAGACGCGGTCGTGCTGCTGTGCGAATTGCCGACCGCGGCGATTGACTCGCTCGTAAATGCGATGCCGAACGCGATTGATTTAGTGATCTCGACGGGCGCGTTGCGCAGCGGTGAGACGGCGACGCAGACCGGAAGAACGCATATCGTCGGCCCCGGTTCGTCCGGTTATTCCGGGCACTATGCCGTGCTGGAATTCAACCCGGCGTGGAAAGACAGCGTCGGTTTCGCGAACATGACGGACAACCTGACGGACACGTACGAGGAGCAGGGCGAGTGGACCGCCAAGCTCGCGGCCTTTAATAGCGCTCCGGCGTCCCCGGCGTCGCCACCGACCATGACGGCACCAGCGATCGGCAACGCGCCAACGTCCGTGACACCTTCGGTGACGCCGTCTGGCGGACAGGTGAAGTCCGTACAAACCGGCACGCAATCGGCGGCCCCACAGGCTCAGCCAACTCCGCCCGGCGGATCGACTCAGCCCGGTCACGAAGGGCACACTCACGGCTGATCGCTGACGGGCAATATCTCTGTGTGGGCGGCGGGATGAGAGACCGGTTACGTCCTTCATCTCGACGCCCACGTTTGCTTTGGATATGCAGGCATACTCAACTTTTGACGATTTTTTCGGTCTAAGGATTAGATGAACAGGTCTCTTTCATATCTGTTGCTGGCTCTGGCGCTGGCTGTCAGTTGGACGTCGTTGTCCGACGCCGCAAACAACAAGCGCAAGGGGAACACGAAAACTCCCGCGCGCGTGCATTTCAGCGGCAACATCGAGGGCGAACTCGAGCCCTGTGGTTGACACAATAAAAAAGGCGGGCTGGCCCGGAGGGCCGCCTATCTGAAACAGGTTCGCGTGGACACCGTGGCGAATCTCACCGTGGAAGCCGGCAATTTTGCGCCGGCGACCCGGTCGCGTTCGGATTCGATGAAGTCGCGCGCGCTACTTAGTTTCTATCGCATGGAGAACTACGACGCGGTGACGCTCTCGTCGCGGGAGGCGCAGCAAGGGTTCGACATGTGGGAGCAAGCCGCCAAAGAGGGCGCGCCGATTGTCGTGGCGAATCTTTTCTCGGATTCGCGCGGCAAGAAGCCTGTCTTTAAGCAATCCGTACTCAAGAAGGATCAGGGCGACAAGCTGGCCGTGATCGGCTTCCTCTCGCGGTCCGCATGGAACTCGCGCCGGGACACGTCGAAGTATGGCTATCAAGATCCGCTGACGATGGGTAAGCTGATCCGGAAGGTGGCAAAGAAATCGGACCACCTCACCGTGATCGGCGAGTTTTCCGCGGCGGAAGCGGACACACTGGTGGCACATTTCCCGGAAATAGCATTGGTGGTTTCATCCGGCGTCAAGAGCGCGGAGCGGGCGCGCACCGTCGGCAAGTCGGTGATCATCGGCTCGAACAACCGCGGGTATTACGCGAACTACGTGGATTTCGCGCTTGAGTCGGCGGACAGCGCGAGCTTCGTGCCCAATACGCAGACGCTGGATGAGTCAATCCCGATAGATTCCACGATGCAGCAATTCGTGAACGCGGTGAACGAGAACATCAAGAGTGCGGTGGCGCAATCGACAGCAGTGCCGGCGGCACCCGCACCCGCTCCTTCGCAAAAGTAGGTAGACACTCATGAATCGGCTTTTTCTAATCGCGCTTCTCCTGATCGGCACGGGAATGGTCTTCGCCGACGATCCGTATTCGGAAGTCCCGCACAATGTTCCGTTTCTTGATGACAGCGAACTGCCGCCGGGCTGGCCGGATGAGAACCCGTTCAATATCCTCGCTTCGATGAACTGCTGGACCAAACCGGCGCTCGATCACACCGGCAAGCCGCATCATCACGGGCACGTTGCGCAGCTGATCGTGGACGGCGACAACAACGTTCAAGATTTGCCGCGAGAAGATGGCATGCCGGGCGGTGATGATTCGCTGGCGGTAGGCAACTTTAATATGGTGCGCCTCCTCGGAACAGACGGCCTCAGCGATCCGAACGGGCAGACCGGCATGTTTTACTCCCAGCGCTATTTCATCCCACTCTACGCGAACAAGGTCTACTACATGCGCTTGTGGGAAGGAAACGACGTCAAGACGGCGCCGTACTATCAGGACACGATCGAGTACGCCACGAATGACGACCAGGGCGGGACGATGATCCGCCTTCGCGGCGGCCTGCCGATGGAGGTGAACTGGGTCTTTGGGCCGAGCAAGCCGCGTCCGGGCGGCGCGGAAGCCAAAGCCGACGGCAAGGAAAAGAAAAAATAGCCGCGCTCGGCAAACTCCTGCGCGGTGTGCCGCAAGTTGCCATTATCTTTAGGCAACCTTGCCTCAGGGGAAATGACCCTGCCGTGAACCTTGCGCTGGTCTTTCCCCTCATCGCATCAGATTCCCTCTGATTATTCTGCTCTTGCCGTTCACGGGTACGGCGATACACACTGGGTCACCTGCGTGTGTTCCAAGCCTATGGAATGGTTCGACTCTTGCAACCCAAAGGGTGGATTCCTGTATTCCAACCCGGCGATGTAGCTACGATGCAACAGATTTTGAAACGGATGATGATGTTTGTCATCATAGCCTGCCTGCCCGCGCTGGCGGCCGGCTATGAGCTGCAATTAGCCTATTCGGACGTGGAAAGCGGCCCGCTGATGACCGCGCCGTCCAACGGAATACCTCTGCCCGACGGGTGTGCCGGACAGATCATCGAGCACATTTCCGACGGCCCGGTACTGTCGCCGACGGTAAGAGGGAATCCCGGCGGCAAGGATCGTGTTCTGCGCGGATTGAAATTTAATGGACAGCCGAGTGGCGCGGCGGTGTTCGCGATCAACGGCATGGAGCAGTTAAACGCGCCCGGCTATTTCGTATTGTGCCCGGGGATGATGGCGCTGGTTCCGCCGGCGCATCCGGTCTTCTTGCGGATCTGGAACGCGGCCAATCCGGAAGAGGCGACGTTCTATTACGATTCGCCGCTCTACACGATCGGCAACGGCGTGCAGCAGGTGAACTTCGCGCGCGAGCAGTTCACCGGTTATGCGTGGGATCCTTCGCCTTCGAGTGAGGGGTCATGGGAGGATCCCTTCATCCTTCATCCTTCATCTTTCATCCTTTCTTCCTACCCGAACCCGTTCAACGGCGAGACGATGCTGACCTTTGCGCTGCCGGCGGCTGCACATGTCTCACTCACCGTTTACGATGTGCAGGGGCGGGTCGTGCGCACGATGCTGAATGAGCCGCTCGCCGCCGGTGAACATCGTGTGCCCTTCCGCGCGCCGGAGTTGACCAGCGGAACCTATTTCGCCATCCTGCGCGCCAACGGCCACCCGTTCTCGACGCAGCGGTTGACGCTCCTCAAATAGAAAATCAGAAACAGGAAAGGCGGCCCATTCAGGGTCGCCTTTTTTGTTTTGGGTCAACATGACCGTTCACGATGAAGAATTGGGCGCCGGCAGTGAACCATAGAAATGATCTGCATGCGGCCAATAATAGAAGGGCTGCCGCAATCTATCTTGCGGCAGCCCTGTCAATTCTTGCTTATTGGCCCCGGTGATCGAACAGCACGAGGACGACAAACCGACGGTTTTCAGGCCAGCCTGAAAGCCATCAAAGAGGTTTCAATCGAAGAGCCTATTCCGTCTCGTCAATGACGACGCATTGCGCGCCGCCGCTGCCGCAGGTCCAGTCGGCTTGCTGGACGAAAAACTCCTGCGGACCGGGATTCAGCGTGTAAACGATAGACGTCCACAACGGGGTGACACCATCGGTATCATAGACCCGGAAGAAAAAGCTTGCCGGCGTGATCGTGCCGCTGCTGGTGAAGGCGAGATCAAACGTGAAATAGCCCGGAGCACCGGACTGCGCCATCCCGTTAAACGGCTGTTGATTGAAGTTCACGGTGCCGGCCGGGCCTTGCTCGCAGTTCGGGGGATCAATACACAGCGGAGCCAGCGTGTCACCCACGTCCGGGCCGTTGCCGTCGTTGTCCCAGAGAATATTGAGCAACGTACCATCCGGAATCGGAATGCCCCCTTGGCAAACGGTGGTCAGCGGCGAGCCGTATTCCGGAAGATAGTAGAATATCGCGCTGAAGCCCTGTTGCGCGAACGCTGGGACGGCAAACATCAGGCACAAAACAGTGAGGAGAATGAACCGACGAATCATCGTAGCTTTTCCTGTAGAATATTCGGCTGAATCGGGCACTTCCTCAGCCACGAAGCGAAAAACATGCCGCGGAAGAGAAACTTGAAATCTTGGTCTTGAAACTTGACAGCAATGCTTCAAGTTTCGATGCCGCCGCGGAAGAAGGAACGCCTTCCCTGCCATACAAAGCGGGGTCTGGTCTCCCAGACCCCGCTCTGACAGGGAGGTAACTACCTGATTACTTCACCAACAGCATCTTCTTCGTGGCGGAGAACTCGTTGCCGATCTTCACCGAGTAGAAGTAGAGGCCGGAGGGCAGATTCGCCGCACTGAAGCTGACGATATGACGGCCCGCTTCGAACTCACCGTTCGCAACCGTGGCCACTACCTGGCCGGCGGAGTTGAAGACCTTCAACGAGACGATGTTCTTCTCGACCACGTCAAACGTGATCTCGGTCGTCGGGTTGAAGGGGTTCGGGAAGTTCTGATGCAGGGCGTATTCCGTGATCACGGCCGCGCCGAAGCTCGGCGTGACACCTTCCACGGTCGCCAGATCGTTGACGGAACCATGCATATTCACCGCCCGGAGCGTGTAGGTGTAGCTGGTGCCGTTGACCGCGCTCTCGTCCACGAAATTGTACGTGTGAGCCGCATTCGCCGCCGACATTTCGCCAACCTTGTCGCTGTTACGGATGATGTCATAACGCGCCATGCCAACTTCGGAGCTGGTGCCCCAAGACAGATTCACACTGCCGTCTGACGCTACAGCCTGGAAGTTGTTGTTGAAGCCGACTGCCAAGAAGTGGTCAAACGTAAAGCATACACAACCCTCGGTCACGCCATATACAATATTCGTCCAGCAGCCAGCCGGGTCGATGACCCAGCCGGTCGGATTGTAAATAAACTGGGCCGGCGTGCAACCGGGCTCGACGCAGCCGTCAAGTGGATAGTCGCAACCGGGGCGCACGATGGCAACCGGCGGCTTCAACGGATCAAACCCACCCTGACCAGCCGGACGGCAAATGGTGATCGTCGTCTCGGAACCTGGGCACAGAGTGAGGCAAGCCGACTCGCGCTCGGACGGGTCGTTCGAACCCACGGTCTTTACCATGGTGACCGATTGGGTCGGATTGCACGGCTGAACCGTTTGACACGGGAAGCAATTCCACGTGGCGATGACTTCCTGCGGACCGGCGGACAGGTTAATCGCATTGGACACGTAGTGCACTGTGCCTTCCGCGCAGCGAATCACGAGGAAGAAACGGGCCGGGCTAAACACCCCGTAGCTCGTGAAGTAGTCTTCCGTGTAGAACGTGCCCGGCTCCATGCCCTGACTCGCACTATTGATCGCGAACGTGTTGTAGTTCACCGTACCGCTCGGGCAGTCCGGCGGAGCCGGACATACGGGAGTTAGCGGATCAATAACGTCGTCGTAGACGCCGTTGTTATTCTGATCCCAATGGATGAAAATTAGGGTGCCGTCGGGTAACGGCGCACCGTTATCGCAACCGCTGGGGGTAGATGCCCGCAACTGATACTCTGTGGTCAAAGCCGCGCTAAACCCCTGCTGGGCAAAGCTGGCACCGACAAAGAGCAACAATGCAGCGGCAATCAAAATCATTCTGGTCTTCATGAACCTTCTCCTTGGCTTGATATTCTTTGACACTCGCGAAACTATCTCATCGTGCGGTTAATTGCGTGCTTCCTTGCTGCCGGACTTCACGGTCGGGGTCGTGCGAACTTTGCTGACCGGAGTACCGTTGTCACCCTTCGGGCTGTCGCCGCGGCTAAGGCTAGCGCCACTCGCGTCATAGTTATAAGGCCACGCCACGTCGCCACTCTGGTTCCGGTTATAGATCCAGAAGGCTGCGCCGGGCTGCACATTGAACGGACCCGTGTCCGGCTTCCACGCATTAAGGGTCGAGTTGCGCCAGAAGAACGCACCACCGGTCTGGTTAATCACCTGATCGGATGTACCCGCACCGCCGCCGCCGCGGAATCCCGCCGCGAGCAGATTTAAGTCATCACGATCCACCGCCCGTGAATCACGCCAACTGTACGGGTTGTACTGGGCAAGGTTCATGGTGACCGTTGCATAGTTTCCAGTGTTGTCCACTTCGCCGGCCAGCACGATATCACGCAACGAAGCGGTACGGTTCCAGTACCAGTACGCGCGGCCGGGCAGCATGTTGGAATTGGCTTCCAACGTTCCGAACCAACCACACGTCGGGGGGGTGAGGCGACGAGCGAATTGCCCGTTGTCCTGACGGATAATCTGATCAGCCGTTCCCGATGTCCCGCAGAAGGTCTGATCGCCGATGATGTCCGACGGGTTGGTCGAAACCAAGCCGTAGGTCGGAATACCACCCGCGGGAACGTCCCAGAACTTGAACGGCAGACCGAACGCGGCGTACTGTCCCGCCGGACCGGTGAACTTCACGTAACCAGCCACATTGGACGGTCCGGACTGCAACTGAGCGAAGCAGGTCGAGGCCACCAACAGCAGGACAAACACAAACATGACTTTCTTCATCATTCCTCCTTAAACACCAGGATTGCCAAAACGAATCCTCTAGACCAAACATCCCTTGACTTACAGAAACGCATCCTAATAAACAACCGAGCCAAAAACCGAGTTGCCCGCCGGGGGAAAACGCCCAGCGTATCCTCCCGCAGAACCGTGCTAATTATAGTAGCGAGAATCTGCACCATTGCGCCGATTCATCACTATGAACCCACACACGGCGACCAAGCTTGGTTACCTCTCAGGTCGGTCGGGGCATCTCGACCCTCATGTGTCAAATGCACCGCTTCTAAACTATTGATTTTCCTGAGAGCACCGGGCAATTATGACCGATCACATGAATTGCCCACGAAACTGAATTAGGATAAACAAATTTCGGCGACTTGTCAATAGTTTCGGCTCACGTCGTCGAGATTTCTCAACAGGTTCCATTAGAACGGGAGATCCTCTTCTCCCGGCACGTCCGGCTCGACTTCCGGCGGGGTCGCGTGTGTTACCGAAGTTCTGACAGACTCCGCAGTTCCTCCACCATCCCCCCTGCCGCCCAGCATCTGAAAACGGTCGCCAACCACCTCCGTGGCGTACCGTTTTCCCCCACCTTGAGGGTCATCCCAAGATCGGGTGCGCAACTTGCCCTCTACATAAATCAGGCTGCCCTTCTTCAGATACTCTCCGGCGATCTCGGCCTGCTTTCCCCAGAACACAAGGTTATGCCATTCCGTGGACTCCTGGCGATTGCCTTGCGCATCCTTGCGCACATCGTCGGTGGCAACCGAAAACTTGGCCAGAGCCATCCCGGATGCCGTGTACTTGATCTCCGGGTCTTTTCCTAAGCGCCCTACTAATATAACGCGGTTCACAGTGCCTGACAAGCTAATTCTCCTTCACAATGAAAAAGTTTTGGTGCAATTGCTGAAACAAGGTAAGTGTCAAAGGGTTGATAATTATGGAGCGTTTCGTCGCTTGTTGCGTCGAAAGAGTTCCGACAGGGTCAGATATGCGAGCGCGGGGAGGACTCCAGCCACGTCAGCGATGATGTCACGCAGATCTGACGTCCGCGAAGGAACATACTTTTGGAGAGCTTCCACCGTGATCCCGACCCCGACCGCGATGATCGCGCCAATCCACGCTGTGGTAATTCGAGGTAATTTGGGATTCGTTCGTAACGCTTGCGCCCAAAGCAAACAACCGACTCCAAACGCAAACCCATGGAGGATTTTGTCTCCGAGGGTTTTCATCAGCCAACTGGATTTGGCATCCGGGGTCAACGCCATCGCCAGCACACCGGCCGTCCACAACGCGGCGGAGGCGTTCCAGAATCGCGGATGGAAGAAGCGCCCCGCCTCGACAGAAAATTTCACGCGCTATGCTCCGCCGGGCGAATGGTCGTCGCTCTCTTTCTCGGCCTGCAGCGCGCGAAAGGCCGCGGGCAAATAACGAATCACATCGCCCGCGACCAACGAAACTTCTCCCATCTGCTCCGCCGCGAGGTCGGCGGCAAGACCGTGCAAATAAGCTCCCATCCATGCCGCATCCGCTCCGTCGAATCCCTGGGCGCGCAAACTGGCAATAATTCCGGTCAACACATCCCCCGAGCCGGCGGTCGCTAAGCCCGGATTACCGGTGGGGTTGACAATGCCGAGTCCTTCCGGATTGAAGGTGATCGAAGGCGCGCCCTTCAAGTGCAGCGTCACGTGATACGACCGCGCAAACTCGCGCGCGGCTTCTGCGCGGGCGAAGGGATCCAATTCTTTTTGCCCACCATTGACGGAAACGAGCAGTCGTTGAAATTCGCCGGGATGGGGAGTCAACACCGCGCCCGGCGGGAGCTGCTTTATGAGCCGATGCGCGGCGATCAGATTCAATGCATCCGCATCAATAATGAGCGAAAGATCCGCGGCGGAAAACAGAGCCGCGAGAAAGCGTCCGGTCTCGTCGTCCGTGCCAAGCCCGGGACCGATGGCGACGGCATCCGCCCACGCGAGCAGCGGCCTCAGTATTTCAATAGCGGACGCGGCAATCGTTCCGTTTTCCGTGAAGGGCAGACCGATGGTCATGACCTCAGGGATCTGTGCCGCGACTTCGGGACGGATGATCTCCGGACACGCAACTTTGACCAACCCGACTCCGCTGCGCAAGGCCGCCGTCGCCACCATGCGCGCCGCGCCGCTCATGCCGCGCGAACCCGCGATCACGAGCAGGTTGCCGAAATCTCCTTTGTGCGCATCTCCGGGACGCGGGGGAAACTCTTCCGCAACGTCGGCCTGTTCCGGCAGCAGAAATGCCGCCTGCTCGACGACGTCATCGGTCTCAGGAATAGAAATCGGGGCGATAATCAAGTCACCAACATACTCCCGGCCCGGCGGCAATAATAAGCCAACTTTGGCGCATTGCAGCGTCACGGTTTCCGTTGCCTGCACCGCTTCGCCCGGCACGCAGCCCGTGCTCGCATCTACTCCCGATGGAATATCAATCGCTATCACCGGCACCTGCGCATCATTCATCGCCTGAATCGCGTCGGCAAAGACGCCTTCCGGAGCGCGAAAACTTCCGGTGCCGAAGATCGCATCCACTAAGAGATCGTATTCATCGAGCATCAGTTCGTCGTCCCACTCTACGACCGTGACGCCGAGCGCTTCGAGCAGCCGGAAATTGGTCAGCGCGTCACCCTTGAGGGTCGCCGGATCGGCCAGCAGAATTACGTCCACGTCCGCGCCCCCCAAATGCAGATGCCGCGCAAGCGCGAACCCGTCGCCGCCATTGTTGCCAGGACCGCAGAGCACCGCGACCGTCAGATCGGCGATGTCGTCATAGTGATCCTCAATTGTGCCGAGCACGGCAAGCGCCGCGTTCTCCATCAGCACGATGCCCGGAATGCCGATGGTCTCGATGGCATTCCGGTCGAGAGCGCGCATTTGATCGGAAGTAAGTAAGGGAAGCATGTATGGGGGGCGAAAATTGGGGAAATGCGTTTCAGACGATTTGCTGAATGAATCTGGCGTCGGGGCTCAAATCGTACCCCGGCAGGGCCGGCGGCTGACACTCTCCGTCTGTCAGCAACACGCGGCCCTGCCGAGGAAAAAGATTAGAGAGATCCCTTCGGAGCTTGCACTCCGTCAGGATGATCTTGCGTCGTGCGCGCAAATCACTTCAGCAGCAGCACTTTTTGCACCTGATGCACGCCCGCGGCGTCGAAAGCGACGAAGTAAGTGCCGGAGGACTGACCGCTTGCATTCCATTCGAGCTGATAGCGGCCCGGCTGCATCGGTCCGTCCAACAATGTGCCGACGACTTCACCGGCGAGATTGAAGATCCGCAGCGTCACGTTCGAGGCGCGCGCGACGTCATAGGTGATACTCGTGACCGGGTTGAACGGATTCGGATACGCCGCATGCAGTGCAAATTCTGTCGGCAGCACCGCGGGTTCGCCGGCCGCATTGCCCAGCACCACCCACGGGTTCCACCACACGCTGTCGGCATCCACACCGTCCGTTACAATCGCCACGAGATGATTGGCGCCGAGCTGCGTAAAGGTCACGTTGACCGACGGCGCCGTGCCCACGCCCACTCCGTTGAGCCGCCAGACGTAGTCGAGCTGGTCGCCGTCCGCATCAACGGCGGTAACGGTGAACGTGTAAACTTGATTCTGAATCGCGGTGTCGAGCGTCGCCGGTGTGTGTCCGGTGATGACCGGCGCATGGTTGCCGGCGAAATCAATCGTCGCGCGAATCATCGGATCGCCTTCCTGTGCGAGCCGGTTTTCGGCCCAGACGCCGCCCGCCGATTCCCAAGCGCGTCGGCTGATGCCCTGAGCAGACGTGGTGTCAAGGCCGAACGTAATGCCTTCGAGCGTTTGCGCCCATGCCACATAGAAGGCGCCGGATTCGATGATCACCGGTGGATCCACTTCCACGGTTGACCAGGCATTCGCCGCCGGATTGGGCACTGCCGCACTCCAGATCACCGCGCCCGGGCTGCCGTTCGCGCCGGCATCATCAAGTATCTGCGCGGTGAAGCCTTCAGGAATGGACGTGACGACGTAAATGCGGACACTGGTAATTTCGCAGGGGTGCACGGGCGGCACAAATTGACTTCCCATGCCGCCGTTGCCGCCGGACCAGCCCCAATCCCGATTCGACGAGTTGTCGTCATAGAACAGCTCGCCGGGGAGACTGACGGCATGCACTTCGGCGCGCACCGAGTCGTTGCCGCGGTAGATGTCGGTGCCGACGTTCACTTTCCCCACCACCCGGAACAAGCCCGCGGCGGTCGGTGACCACAGCGGCGGGAAGACGATGTCATCGAATTCCGACGGCGCAATCGTGGTCATCGTGGTGTCGTCCATGGCAATCAAACTGTTGTTGGTGACATTGCGAATGGCGTAGGACGCGAGGTAGGACGCCTCCGTCTGGTTGCCGGCGTTGCGCGCCCGCAGCCATGGACGCAAAGTGTCGCCGACCACTATGAAGAAGCCGCCGGAGATATCGTTCTGCACGCCGCCGACAGCCATGTCGTGCGCAACGTAGGTGACTACATCCGGATATTCAACCTTGATGGCGTAGTTGTTGGGCGGATACGTGTCGGAGAAGAAGTTCAAGCCGAGCTGCCCGGTCAGGTTTTCGAATCCGCTGAGCATATCGTTGTTGGAAACGTCGTTTGTCGTCGAAACGCCGTACATGTAGGTGATCGAGGAGTCCGCGCCGGACAGAATCAGCTCGAAATCGTGATCGCCCACATTCCCGCCGACTCCCCATGCGCGAATGTTCTTCCACATGACAATCAGCGTGTCCACGTTATTGCTCCGGTAGTAGCAAATGCTTGGTTCGCCGGTGCCAAAGATCCAGTCGCCGGCCCACGGGCAGACCACATCATTCGGCACGGACTGCGAAGGAAACTGCGCCGGGAAAGTCTGCGCAAGTTGGCCCGGTGTGCTGAACTTGATGTAGCCGTTGGATCCCACATAGAACTGATGCACATTGTACCAGTAGTAGCGGAAATTCCAGCCGATCGGAAACACGCCGACAACATTGTCGTCCGCGAGGCCGGTGACTAGCGTGCCGGTGGCTTCGATGTCAATCCACTGGAACGCAGGGCCGCCGGCTTCATTGGAGTCCTTGGCGCGATAGCCGAAAGCATCCGGTCCCCACTGCGTGTCGAGCGGATTCGAGTGCCGCTCATTGCGCACGACGCCGCTGGGCGCGGCCGCGAACGCTGAGATCGCCAACACGATCACCAGCAACAAACTGAGAGCAGTCTTCATGATCGCCTCCCGATGAAAAGGTGAAACTGGGAATGAAAAAGGTGTAGGGTTGAGTCGCTTGCGATTCAATTAATCCGGATAGATCATCACCACCGCCGCGGCGGAGGATTTCGTATGCGTAAAGCTCAGCGCGATCCGCATCGGAATCTCCGCGTACGGGCCGCTCAAATGAATGCGCGGCGCTTTGCCGTGGCCGTCGAGCACTTCGATATCCTGCCACGAAAGATACTTGCCGATTCCCACGCCGAGCGCTTTGGCGACCGCTTCTTTGGCGGCCCAGCGCGCGGCCAGCGACTCTTCCGGCTTCGCCCGCCGCAAACACTCTTTGCGCTCGCGCTCCGTGAAGATCCGCGCCAGAAACGCCTCGTCACCGAGCTTCTTGCGGATGCGCTCGACTTCGATCAGATCAATGCCCAGCGAGGGCAGAATAGGAATCGGAGGATTTTCGCCGAACATTTATGCTTGTGTACTGGGAAAAAAATTGGCCTGCGGCTCGCCTGCATTAATCCTGTCAATCACGCCGAGCAATTCGGAAATATCGTCAATATCAAAATCCGCGCCGCTGACGGTCTGGCCTTTGGTGTGGCCGTAGCGGGCGAAGACGGTCTTGATGCCGAGCGCTTTCGCGCCGACCATGTCGCGCTCGGGCCAGTCGCCGAGCATCAGCACGTCCTCCGGCTTCAATTCGAGCCGATGGAGCGCGCGATGGAAGGGCATCGGCGAGGGTTTGCGATGACCGGTGTCTTCATACGCCACCACGGGATCGAAGAGATGATGCAGATCGAGCTGACAGAGCCGCAGCCACGCGCCGAGCTTGGGCGCATCGCTGATCACGGCAAGCTTCAAGCCGCGACGCACGAGTTCAAAGAGCGTGGGCCGTACATGCGGATACGTGACGAGCGTGCCGTTGCGTGCGCGGCGGTAGGACACGATGGCCGACGCGAGCCATTTGTAATTCACCGCACCGAATTGATGTTTCAGAAAAAGATTGAAAATTTCCTGATGTTCGATCCCGACGCGATCGTAATGCTTGTAGATCTCGGCAAAGGCCTGCTCGCGCGGCATCGGCATTCCGGCATCCACCATCGCCGAGACCGCAGCCTCAATGGATGCCTGCTTCATCTGCATGAAATCAAGCAGCGTGTTGTCCAAATCAAAGAGAACGCCGCGAACCATCCGCCCTCTACGCGTTAAGTGGCCTTGCCGTTTACGTTTACCACCAGTCACAATTTACCGAGGATGGATGGCAAAGTCAAGGAGAATCCTAAGTCCTCTAATGAGACGCCGAGGCGGGTTGCACGAAACCGCAAGTAGCAGGAGATCGTATCCGAAAATCCGCCCGGAATCCGCCCACACCCATGCTTTGCGGGCAGGTTCTCAACTCGCTGATCGGAACGTCGTCAGCCTACCTCTGAACCTGCCTCGGCGAGTCCCACTGCCGTCAGTTTGCATTTGTGAGGGGGGATTTGTATATTGGAGTAACTGCAACTCCAGATGAATAAAGAATTTGGCCGGGTTTTCCGGCTTCTGTTTGCCCTAAGTCTGCCGGGCCTCCTCACGGTGGCTCTTTGCGCCGTGGCTTTGGCCGCCGAACCGCCAATCCCCCGCCCGGTAGGCTATGTCAACGATTTCGCGCAAGTCATCGAACCGGAATGGGCGGAACGACTCACCGCTGTCTGCCGAGAATTAGATGAAAAGACAGGCACGGAGATCACGGTTGCCACGTTTCCCGACATCGGCGATGGCAGCATTGACGAGTTTACGTCGCGGGTGTTCGAGGAGTGGATGCCGGGCGAGAAAGGCCTTAACAACGGCATTCTGATTCTGGACGCGATCGCCCAGCGGCAGATCCGGATCGAGATCGGCTACGGCTTAGAGCCAGTCATCCCCGACGCGGTGGCCGGGCGGATCCGGCGCGACGGCATGACCCCGTTCCTGAAAGAAGGACGGCGCGGAGAAGCGTACTATCAAGGTGTGGCCGCGCTGGCGACCATTGTCGCCAAAGAAGAAAATATCGAATTAGAGAGCCTGAAGGGGCAAACCGCACCGGAGCCGCAGACTCGCCGACGATCCGGGCGTGGCATCTCGCCCTTCGTCATTTTCCTTGCGATTGCCGTACTGGCTTCCATCTTCCGTCGCGGCGGACGCGGCGGTGGCGGTTTCCGCGGCGGCGGACCATTCATCGGCGGAATGTTGATCGGCGGAGGAGGGTTCGGCGGCGGGGGCGGGTTTGGTGGAGGAGGTGGCTTCGGCGGCTTTGGCGGAGGATCCTCCGGCGGTGGTGGCAGCAGCGGCGGATATTAACGAAACTCAAAATCCGAACTTCGAGTCAGAAGCAACCGAGCACATCCATGGCTACCGACGTTCAGAAACTTTTGGATCAAGTAACGCGAGAGACGCAGGCCGCGCTTGGCAGCAATCTCGTATCACTTATGCTCTATGGCTCGCACGCGCGCAACGACGCGACGCCGAAAAGCGACGTCAACTTGTTCCTTGTCGTGCTTGACGGCCACGTGTCCAAGCTCGAACTACTCGCCAAGCGTGTGCCCGAGTGGGTCAAGAAGGGTGTGAGCGCTCCGGTGATCTTCGAGCAGGCGCAGCTCGCGCGCAGTCTCGATACGTTCGCGCTGGAGTTCATGGAGATGGCGGCGGCGCGGCGCGTGCTGGCCGGTGAAGATCCGTTTGCCGACTTCACGCCGGATTGGGATGCGGTGCGCGAAGAATTGGAAGAGGAAGCGCGCGAGAAAACCGTCGGCCTGAACCGGCGCTGGCTCGCGTCCGGCGGCAAAGATAAACTCATGCGGATAATGATTGCCGAAACGCTGCCGGGATTTCTGGCCGTCTTGCGCGGCACCGTACATCTGCAGCAGAAGCGGTTGACGCCGATTCCCACTCAAGAGATTTTCGACGGCGGGATCACGTGGCCGGGCTACGACGCCAAGGTCTGGCTTCAATTGTGGAAGACGGCGAAAGGCATGCACATCCCCTCCACCTCTCAAGTCACTCAATTGATGAAAGATTACGTCGAGCAGGCGCGGTCGTTAGTGCGGCATTTGGACGGCCTATTGAATACCTGAGAGACTGGCAATGACTTTATTAGATGATCCGCGCGAGCCGCGCGAACGCCGCCCCGAAACCGTCGCCACGGTGCCGGAGCATTCGGCGGAAGCGGCGGAAGTTCGTGATATTGTTCCGCTGTTGGAGCAGATCGCGACCCAAGCCACACAGGCGCTGGGCGAAAATCTGATCTCGCTCTTGTTATACGGCTCGCATCCGCGCGGTGAAGCGCGCCCCAGCAGTGACGTCAATATCATGATCGTGGTAACCGACTCATCTTCCAAGGCGATGGCACCAGTGCTGACGCACGCGCTGGAGTGGTCAAAGGCCGGAGCGTCCGCGCCAGTCGTGGTCGCGGCGATGGAGTTTATGGACAGTCAGGACACGCTGGCGCTGGAGTATTTGGATATTGCCGCGGCGCGTCAAGTACTCGCCGGACATGATATGTTTGCGACTTTTGCTCCCGATTGGGGCATCGTGCGGCATGCGCTGGAGCAGGAGGCGCGGCGCAAGGCGATTATCTTAATGAAGCGCTGGCTGGCGTCCGCCGGCAACGCCCGCGATGCGCGCCGCATTATCGCCGACACGTTTCCGGGATACATTGCGCTATTGCGCGGTATGGTTCTGTTCGAACAGCGCGCGGCGCGTCCACTGCACGCCAAGGAAGTGATGGCGACCATGGATGGGCAGCGCGGCCTGGATCCGTCCGTCTGGAAGCGACTTTATGCCGTCGGCAGGGAGTATCAACCGACAACGCCGAAGCAGTTAGTCGAACTGATGGGAGCTTATATTGATGAATCGCAGAAGCTGATGCGCTATATTGACAGTCTCGACAGCACTCATGAATAGAACGAAAATCTCAACCGAAATTCAGAAGTCAATAGAAGAATAGATAAGCTACTCGTCGCACTCTTGGTTTTTGGTTTTGATTCCTCTTCCCTGAACCTTACCTAATCGGAATTTCCCATGAAAGTAGCTGGTATTCTCGGCATTGTCATTCTGGTCTTCGTGCTGATCTTCGGCATGTGGGTCTATGGCAGTTACAACAAGCTGGTGAATCTCGACGAAAACGTAAATCAGGCGTTTGCGCAAGTGGATGTCGTCCTGCAGCGGCGCTACGATTTGATCCCCAATCTGGTCGAGACCGTGAAGGGGTATGCGACACACGAGCGGGAAGTCTTTACCCAGGTTACCGAAGCTCGCGCCCGTGTGGGACAAGCCCAAACTCCGAACGACAAGATTGACGCGCAAAACCAACTGAGCGGTGCGCTTTCCCGGCTGCTGGTGGTGGCGGAGAATTACCCGCAGTTACAGGCGAATCAGAACTTTCTGGCCTTGCAGGATGAATTGGCGGGAACGGAAAACCGGATCGCGGTGGAACGGCGGCGCTATAACGAAGCGGCCACTGAATACAACAAGGCCATTCGCCGCGTGCCGGGGAATGTTATTGCGGGGATGTTCGGCTTTCAGCGGCACAATCTGTTTGACACCCCGCCGGAAGCGAAACAAGCGCCGAAGGTGCAGTTCTAAGCCCTAGTCCCGCGCCACCGTCATCGGCGCTGACTCGTCGGACGGATCGCGCGGGTCGGCATCAATCGGGGTGTTGATCATGGTGGACATCGCGCCGTTGAATGGGTTCAACACCATCATTCGCAGCCACGGTCCGTCATCCGGAGCTTTGTCCACGAAGACCAGCCAGTTAGGACGTTTTTGCTCGCGATCCTTCATCGTTCGTTCCTTTCATCATCCACGTGCATAACCACCAGAAGGCAAAGTCGGGACCACTTCCGGTCTCTGCTATGCGATAGAGTGAGCCGCAACCTCCGGTTGTGCTATTGAGTGTGAGAATACCTGAAGAAAAAATTGAAGAAGTGCGCGCGGCCACGGATATCCTCGCGGTCGTTCAAGGGTATGTTGCACTCAAAAAGCGGGGTCAGAACTGGTTTGGGCTGTGCCCGTTTCATCCCGAAGATACGCCCAGTTTTTCGGTGCATGCCGGGAAGCAGATCTTCCGCTGCTTCGGCTGCGGCAAGGGGGGAAACGTCTTCGGCTTCGTGATGGAGATCGAACGCATCACTTTCACCGAAGCCGTGCGAATGCTCGCGGAAAAGGCCGGGATCGAGCTGCCCAAATGGCAGAAGAGCGACGACGAAGGCCCCAGCGAATCGGAACTCTTGATTCGCGCCAACACGCTCGCGCGCGACTTCTTTTATCAGCAGTTGATCAACGAAACGACGGTCGGTGCGCGTGAAGCGAAGGACTACTTAAGTTCGCGCGGCTACGGACGGGATGTGATTGACCGCTTTCTGATCGGCTACGCTCCCGACACATGGGAGAGCCTTGCGGAACATGCACGCGCGGCGGGCATTCCCATGCCGATCATGCTGCAGGCCGGCTTGCTCAAGGAAGGCCGCGATCAGCGGAACCGGCCGTACGATACGTTCCGGCATCGCGTGATCTTCCCGATCCGCAATCTTGCCGGTCGAGTGATTGCCTTCAGCGCGCGGCGGCTGCGGGAGGAGAATGAAAGCGAGAACGCCAAGTATATCAACTCGCCCGAGACTGCCGTTTACAAAAAGGGACGGGAGCTGTTCGGCCTCTGGGAAGCGCGCAATGAAATCCGCAAGCAGGACCGCGCGGTAATCGTCGAAGGCTGCACCGATTGCGCGTCGCTGGTCATGGCCGGGATGCCGATTGCCGTGGCGTCACTCGGCACCTCGTTGACGACCGATCAGGCGCGACTGGTGAAACGCTTCACGCCGAATGTGTTCGTTCTCTACGACGGCGACAATGCAGGTCTCGCCGCGGCCAAGCGAGCGGCAGACATCTTGATTTCGATTGGCGCCAGCCCCCGCGTGGTCGTGCTGCCAGCGGACGAGGATCCTGATTCCTTCGTACAGAAGTGCGGCGGGGAGGCGATTTGGGAGCTGTTGAACACGGCGCGCTCGCCCGTGGAGTTTCAGCTCGAATACGGCGACCGCATGGGCGCGCCGCGCAAGGCTTCTGTCCGCGAGTTGTTGGCTACCGCGGGCTTGATCTCCAGTCCGGTGGATCAGGATATTTTTCTGCAGGAGATTGCCGCCAAGACCGGCATCAGTCTCGATGCTTTGCGGCGCGAGCCCTCCCATCACACGCCCGCGGCAAGAGAGACGACAAGTCCGACTCGCCCTGAAGTCTGGCCCAAGCCGGGATCGTTGACAGCGCTTACGGAAGTACTCATTCGCCGGCCGCTCTTGCGCAATGCGATCTTTGAAGACTGGACGCCTTCCAGCGTGGAAGATCCGCATCTGAGGCAATTGCTCGAAACGCTCTATGCCGAGTGGCAGACGGGAGCGATGCGCGAACCGGAGAGTTTGCTTGACGAGTTTACGGAGCCGCCGCTGCGCGATTTCATTTCGCAGGCGCTCTTTATCTCCGAGGGCGAAGAGAATGATCGCCGCCAACATGCCATTGATCAACAGCTTGCTCTCGACTGCCTGCGCAAGCTGCAAGCGGCGGAGGTGCGCGAAGAGATCCAGCGGCTGCGCGAGCGCATGGGCGCCGCGGGCGGAACCGATATGAGCCTGCTCCACCAGATGCAGATTCTGATGAAGAAAGAAAAAGAGCTGCACCAGAAATCGGGCGGCGACTAACCTCACCACAGCTCTAATTAACACTCATTGAGATGACCAAACAGTACCACGGAACAACGATCCTCGCCTGCCGGCGATTCGGCAAAGTTGTCGTTGGCGGCGACGGCCAGCTCTCGCTCGAAGAAACCATCGTCAAAAGCAAGGGCAAGAAAGTCCGCCCGCTGTTTGACGGCAAGGTGCTCGTCGGCTATGCCGGCGCGGCGGCGGATGCGCTTGCGCTGCTCGACGTGTTCGAAGGCAAGTTAAAGCAGTACAACGGCGACCTCACGCGCTCGGTGATTGAGGTCGCCAAAGAGTGGCGGCTCGATCGCAATCTGCGCCGGCTCGAAGCCGACATGGTCGTGGCCGACAAAGACAAGATGTTTCTGGTCTCGGGTCAAGGCGAGATTATCGAGCCGGACGAAGACCTGATCGGTCTTGGTTCCGGCGGAGCCTACGCCCTCGCTGCAGCGCGTGCACTGATGATGCACACGGACCTCCCCGCGCGCCAAGTTGTCGAAGCGGCGATGGCTATCGCCTCGCAAATCTGCGTGTACACCAATAGTTTTCTGACCATCGAAGAAATCAGCGCGAAGTAACTCTGACGATGGATCGCATTTCTGCTTTCTAATTCCCTATTTCTCTTTTCAAAGTCTCTACGCATTCTGTGAATCCACCTGCCATCACTCCCATCGCTCAGTTGACGCCCGAGGAGATTGTCCGCGAGCTGGACAAGTACATCATCGGGCAGGACGACGCCAAGCGCGCCGTGGCGATTGCGCTGCGCAATCGCTGGCGGCGGCAGCAGGTCATCGGCGAACTGCGCGACGAGATCTATCCGAACAATATTATCCTGATCGGCCCCACTGGTGTCGGCAAGACCGAACTCGCGCGCCGCTTGGCGGGGTTGGCCGGCGCGCCGTTTATCAAGGTTGAAGCATCCAAATATACGGAAGTCGGCTACGTCGGCCGCGACGTCGAATCTATGATCCGCGATCTCATGGACGTCGCCGTGTCCAGAGTCAAGGCCGAGCAGCGCGAGCTGATGCGCGATCATCTGGATGCGCAGGTAGAAGAACGGATTCTTGACCTGCTCTTGCCGCCGCCGCGCAGCAAGCGCCGCCGCGGGAACTTGGATGAAGACGTCGTGCGCCGCACGCGCCGCATGGAGCAGGCGCGCTATCGCCGCAATCGCGAACGCTTGCTCGAAGAGCTGCGTTCGGGCGCCATGGAAGCGCAGATCATCGAACTCGACGTGCCCGAAGACTCGATCTCCACCATGCAGATCTTCTCGTCGCAAGGGTATGAAGAGCTGGGCTTCAATATGCCGGACCTCACCGAAGGCATCGCGAAGCGCAAGCGTCGCCGCATGGTCATGATTTCGGAAGCGCGCGAGATGCTCGCCGAAGAGGAGTTGGATCAGTCCATCGAGATGGACCGCGTCGTGCGCGAAGCCTTGCGCCGCACCGAAACCGCCGGCATTGTTTTCCTCGATGAGATTGACAAAATCGCCGCGCCGACGGAAGGGGGAGAATCTACCGGGACTCCCGACGTCAGCCGAGCGGGAGTCCAGCGCGATATTTTGCCCGTCGTCGAAGGCACGACCGTCACGACGAAATACGGCACGGTTCGCACCGATCATGTGCTCTTCATTGCCGCCGGCGCGTTCACGACCGTGAAGCCGTCCGATCTGATTCCGGAATTGCAAGGGCGCTTTCCGATCCGCGTGGAGTTGGACAAATTGGGCGCGGAGGAGTTCTATCGCATTCTCACGGAGCCAAAGAACGCGCTGATCAAACAATATACGGCGCTGCTCGCTACGGAAGGCGTCGAGCTGAAATTCACCCGCGATGCGATTCGCGAAATAGCCGAGATCGCCCACAAGGTAAATCTGCGCATGGAAGATATCGGCGCCCGCCGCCTGCACACTCTCATGACCAAACTGTTGGAAGACCTGCTGTTCGACGCTCCCAATGTCAAGAAGCGCAGCGTGAACATCAGCCAAGATTTTGTCCGCAAGGCTCTTGCAGATATTGTTGAGGATGAAGACCTGGCGCGCTTCATTCTCTGAGCCACAGGGCATTTCCCCTCTTTCTTCCTTCCCCGGCGCGCAGTTTGCTCTTGCTACTCATTGTTGAGCATCTAATCTCAAGAGAAAACATGCAGTTAAATGTATTCTCTCGGGGTTTTCTTGTGCTTCCCGCGTGCAATTCGTGCGCTACCCTCAAGTTTTTGCATTTTTGATAGATAGCTGACAACCCGAATCGAGGATTCTGTTAATGAGAAGGATACCCTTTTTCGCACCTCGGGTGATGTTAATCCTGCTGGCCACGGTCGGCTTCGCTTCCGAGAATCGCACCGGCATGACGACGCAAATTCTCACCGCGACCCCCTATCGCACGGTGGTGGCGGCGGAGTTTGATGCGGCCGCGGTTACCCAACGTCTGAACTCGCTGGAGTCAGACGAGCATCTCACCGACGGCACAGGCTTGTTGCTGGCGATTGCCGGGCACGGTGCTCCGGTCGCGACGGTCACGCGCATTGAGTTGGGCGAACCGGTGTCCACCACACAGTCCCTCGACGAGCGCGACATCGCAGCAACGGTAGATGATGTGGTGATGTTAGGTGAACCGGCCATTGTTCACGATCTGCGACTGGTGGCGCTCAACTTCCGCTCGCTCTTGCGCGACGCGGATGGCCTGCTGCGCACGGTGACCTATGTCGAAGCCGAAGTGACCACGACGTCCACTCCCAGCGTGAATGAGCACAACGACCCGATGTCGTTCTCTTCCGCTTTCTATCCTATTTATCAGGCGGCGGTCGCCAATCTCGATGAAGTTTATCCCGAGATGTCCCTGCGAGTGCCGGGTAAGTATCTTGTCATCCTGCCGGGGGCTACGCTGTCGAACATCGAAGGAACCGCTCACTGGATCAACTGGACGAATCTGAAACGCCGCAAGGGTTACGAGCTGCAAATTACAACTTTGGAAATGATCCAGCAGGAGATCGGAAACGCGACGAAGGAAGGCATCAAGCAGTATATTCAGCAGCAGTATGCCGCCGGTGATCTCGAGTACTTGATGCTGATTGGAGACTCGACAGGCAGCATCGTGGTCCCCACTTGGTTTGAAGCCAATCCCGATCCGGCTCACTCGGGCGAATCTAAAGTCGGTGATAACGCGTACCTAACTGTAGACGGAGATGACTATCTGCCGGACATATTGTGCGGGCGAGTCTCTGTCAATTCGCAGACGGATATCGCACGTTATTTCAGCAAGGATTTTGGCTACGAAACTAATCCTTTCCGGGACAATACCCATTGGTTTGAAACGGCAATCTGCGCAGCCGGTAATTACTCTGAAGGTTCGTATCCGGTTACTCCGGTTTGGAACGTAAACTGGGCGCGCAAGCGTTTGTTGGATAGTGGCGTTATCACGGATGCAGACACGTTCTATTATCATGATGCGGACGATCCTCCACCAGACCATTGGACGCAAGCCCTCAAAGACTCAATTACCGCGGGAGCCTGTTTAGTCCTCTACCGTGGCTGGGCGGCGCAGGATGGCTGGCAGTATCCGCAGTTTCGCATCAATGATATCTACTACAACGGGCAAGAGCTGATCCACACCGGTCGGCGTTTACCTGCCTTCTTCGCGATTGTTTGCGGCAGCGCTGATTTCTCGTGGACGGGCGGCAAGTGCCTCGGCGAGTTTCTGACCGTTGGCATAGGCAGTGTAGCAACGCCAAACGGCGCGATCATTTACTACGGCGCATCGGATGTGAGCACGAATACCCGTCACAACAATGCCATGCTGGCGGGCGAAATGGATGCACTCCTGATTGACGACTTACGTAGTTCCGCCGCGATTGCAGCGGTCGGCGAACTGCTGGCCTACCAGCAGTTCCCGTTGGAACGGGAACCGTCCGGAGGATTTATCAGCTTGGTCGAGTATTATGTCTTCCACGTTTTCAACCTCTTGGGCGATCCAGAGACACAACTCACGATCGGTCAGCCTCACGACTTGGATATGACCATTCAGAACCCGCTGAACAATGGGATGTCGTGGGTAGATGTGTTGGTGCAATCTGGCGGCTCGGCGATTTCAAATGCCGTGGTGACGCTACGTGCCGGAACCACCGGCCCGGTTCAGAGTGCGCGCACGGATGCGAGCGGCCATGCGTGGGTGGCAGCAGATTTAACCGGCGCCACCGTGGCTCAACTGACGGCGTGGAAGAGTAAGTACTTCCTGCGTATGATGGATGTCGCGGTGGCATCCACAGACTTCGATCCACGCATTTCCGGCGTGAACTGGCAGGACGGCGGAGATAATCTGCCGAATCCGGGAGAGACAATTCCCTTCACGCTGAATGTTCACTATCTCGGCAACGTCGCGAGCGATGTGACGGCGACGCTGACGTCGCTGGATTCGCGAATAACCGTCGTCAACGGCGCCGGCACCTTCGGCACGTTGCAGCCCGGACAAGACGGAACGTCGTCGCAGATGAGTATCATGCTGGGCGGCGAATTGGCCGATGGCGAGCATCCGCGGATTCAAGTTCAGTTCACCGGCAACGGCTCCCAAACGCGCTATTTCGAGGTTCCAGTAAGCGCTCCGGATGCCCTGATGCTCTCGTTGACAGTGAATGACGCCAATGGCATTCTGGAGCCGGGCGAGACCGCCAACGTCACCGTGACGCTGCGCAATATCGGCCATCAGAACGCCGGGAATCTCACCGCGACGGTTTACTCGTTTGATAACTCGGTGACCTTCCCGGACAATCAAATCACGTGGGGCGCAGTGAATATCGGCCAAGATGTAACAAGCTCCGATCCGTTCCAAGTTACGCTGGCAAACGGCGTCACACCGGGCCGCCAAGTCTTTTTGCGCTACGCGGTCTCCAATGGCGGCGTTCTGCTGGGAACGCGCGGCCAGTTCCTGACCGTCGGCGTTGTCACGATCCATGCTCCCACCGGCCCGGATGCCTACGGCTATTATGCTTACGAGGACATTGACGAAGTCAATGACGTCCCCTACACCGCTACTCCGACCTATGAGTGGATCGAACTCGATCCGGCGCATGGCGGCGGCAACGACGCAATAGGCGATACCGTCCGCGACGACAGCTTCTTCATGAAAACGCTTCCCGCACCGTTCACCTTCTACGGCCAGACGTTTAGCAACATCTGGATCTGCAGCAACGGCTGGGTGAGCTTTGAGAATCCGCTGCTCCCCGAATTTCGCAATTGGGAGCTGCCGATGATTATGGCGCCGTGGCTCATGATTGCGCCGTATTGGGAAGATCTGGAGATTGACCTGACCTTGCCGAATCAGGACTCGCTGTGGAACATCTGGTCGCGCTGGGATTCGCCGAATCGCTTTATCATCGAGTGGCGAGCGTTCAATCGCGCCGGCCTCACCTCGGGTGGAAATGATGCTCCGGAGATTTTCGAACTCATCCTGGAATATGATGATGCGGGTGATGACGACATTCTTGTTCAGTACAACACTGTCAATCAGCGCGACAACGGCGCGAATCCGAGCAACTACTCCACCGTCGGCATCCAGAACTATTACATGCAGACCGGTTTGACGCTGACCTATGCCGATGCGTATCCGGCTTCGGTGGGCACGCTCCAAACGGGCCGAGCAATTCGTTTCACGACCACACCGCCGGACAATTTCACCGCCGCGTCCGAGCCGGGAGAACCCATTCCGACCGTCTTTGCACTGCATGAAGCGTATCCGAATCCGTTCAACCCGGTCACCGAACTGCGCTTTGACCTGCCGGACGCAGGCAACGTGACGCTGAAGGTGTTCGACGTGCTCGGACGGCAGCACGCGGTGTTGGTAGATGGCTTCCGTGCCGCGGGCAGCTATCAGACATCATTCGATGCGCGTGAACTCCCGACCGGGCTCTACTTTGCGCGTCTTGAGTCCCACGGCCACGCACTGGTGCAGAAGCTGATGCTGGTCAAGTAACTGCGCTATCATAACAATGACAAACGGGCACTCCAACGAGTGCCCGTTTCTTTGTTCCGCCAAACGGCAAGATGCAGATCCCTCAGCTATTGCTTTCGCCAAATCTCCCAGATCCGCTGCGGCGCTTCCGACCGCAGCTTCTGAAAGTCCCGCGGCGATTCTCCACGCCAGATGCCGGCCGCGGCCCCCGCGTGACCATCACCGATATTCAGCACGCGCACGATTTCGCTCATATCCTTGTGATGCTCGCTCTGCTGCATCGAGAGTGCCAGCGATAACGACACCGCCACATCGTTCGTCTTCTTTCCCGTGCGAAATCCCGGCTTCAGTTCGACATAACCGCGCGCGCGCGGTTCGACCAGACCGATGAGCTTCTTATCCAACCGCACCGGCTGCAGGAACCCGGTCGTGTCTACCACGAACAGATCGCTCTGCTCATCCGGATAAAGTCTGCCGTATTGCCGCAGCACCTCCAGCATCTTCTCCTCCTCCACCTCATAACGCCGGGCGCGCTCCCGGATCTCCGGCCGCTCCGCGATCTCCTCCAACGGCAGATCGCGCATCATGTACACCAGCTCGCGCATGAAGTGTTCCTGCTCGCGGCGGTTTTCCCCCGGAGCCTTGAGCGCGCGATCAATCCGGTTGGCCGGCGTGTCCGCGCGCCACGCCTCAATGGACGAATACGAAAAGCTGTCAATCACGTCTGCCGCATCAGTCAGCGCCGCGAAATCTTCCGGCAGATCATCGGTTTCCTTCAGATAGTCAAAAACCACACGCACGCAAGATGGCGCGACCGCAAAACGTCCGGGGATGGTCTGCGGATCAATTCCTCTGAGCCGCAACTCCTCGAGATTGCCCGCGTGATGATCGAACCACATCCCGCACTCGACGGGGTACGGCAAATCGCAGACGATGTCTTCCGTCGAGATCGGAATTTCCGCCTTGGCAATCGTGATCGGTCCGGCAAAACGAATCCGGTCGAGATCAAACGCCCACGAGAGCAGCGCCGCGCTCCCCAATCCGTCAAAGTCGTTGTGTGTGACTATGGAATTGAATTCAGGCAACGTTCATTCCCTTAATAGAGCCGCCCAATCCCCGCTCCTCTGCGCCGCTCGATTTTCACATCGTGCAACTGCGGCGAGCGCAACCCGATCCGCAGATAATAGCCGGGACGATAGCCGATCGGACTCCACTGCAAGCTGGCTTCCCAGCAGTGCAGGTCACGCGTCACTGTGACAAAGGCGTTGGTCACCTCTTTACGTTCAAGGTCCATGGAGTAGTCGAATTGAATATCCCAACGCGTGGTGAGTGAGAACGGCAGGCTGGCCGACATGGTCGTACTCTTGGTGCCGCTGACATAGTCTCGCGTATGGCGAAATCCCATGCGCAGACTGAGCGGCATGTCGAATAACTGCGAGACGCGATTGCCCCCCCGTGGCACTTGCGGCATCTCGCGTAGCGGTGGCACGTCAGCCGGACTGGGAGCCAGCATCAAAGAGTCGGTCGTGACCTCTGCGGCCGTTGTATCAAGCGGTTCGACCGGTTTCTTTTCCCGCCGCGCGCCGAACAAATCGCCGATTGATTCCGAATTGACAGCAAAGCTCAAATTCACGGACGTATTTAAGAGGTCTAGCGGCGCATACCACGGCGACTGTTCCCAATAGAATTCCCGGATCCGTGTACCGTTCACACTGCGATAAAACGAGTGCGCCAGGCTTACATCCAAGCCCATGCCTTGCACCGGCCCGATCAGCGTGCCCGGCAACGCCGTGCGCAACGAGGTGCCTAAGTTGCTCCAGCGCAGCGAATCGCGTTTGACGTCCACGCCGGTATTCATCGTCCACGAGAGCAGGTCGTAGCGCTTCTGCGCACTCTCCTCGTCGCCCTCTTCGCCGGTCTTCATTTGAAAGAGCTGATCAAGGCCGAAATTGAACAACTCAGAAAGCCCTTTCGGCGTTCCGCCCACATTCGACGGCATCTCTCCGGCCGCGAACCGATCAAACGTATGCTCCCGTCCATCCGGCAGTTTGACTGTCTCATAGTAGCCCCACTTCTCTTTGGAGAAATCCGGCCGGTACGTGAACCCAGTGGTTGGCGTGAGCACATGCCGGAAGCTCGCGCCGATGCCGAACGGTCTCACCGCCGTGCCATAGAGCTTCGTCGTCGCCGAGCTTCCGACATCGAACGTTGTTCGCGTGAAAAAGCCGTAATCGTCCTGCCGGTCAAGGATATGCCCGACAGGCCGATAATCCACGACGCGCCGCACCCACCCTGACTTTACGGTCAGTCGCGGGTTCAGATTCACATAGCGCAGCACGCGCGCCGTGGCGCTGATGTTGCCATTGTGGCTGACGCCGTCGCGCTGAAACATGGTCAACGAATCCGTTCCCGGAATCACTGTCGGCGATCCGGCATTGCCATTCACATCGAACGGCGCAGGCCGCAGCCCTTCCTCCCTGAACTTATGCGGCATCTCGAGCTGATTGATGTAATCCACGTAGTAACCCCACGAGAATGCGCGATACCACGGCGGCTCCAGCTCTTTCGGCGCAACCGCCCCGCGAATGCCGCGCGGCGCTTTGGGCGGCGGGAAGAGTTGTCCTGTGCGATGATTCAAGCGAAACGACGGCAGCGACGCCGACCATGTCTTCAGGCGGAGTTGCTGCGTGTAATTTGCCGAAAGACTCGATGTCCACGGCGAGTTGTCCCAGCTTTTGCTTAAGGTCGCGTTCGAGCGCAACTGCTGATTAAGTAGGTCCTGCACCGAGCCGACATTCTGCGTAAACGTCTGGCTCGACACATAGCTCGCATCCACCGACAGCCGCGTGTTGCGGTCAATCAGTTGATTGTGATAAGAGTAGATCGCATAGTTGCGCTTTCGCGAATTGCTCTGCCGCTGCGTGTCAAACGCGAAATCGGTGTGCCCGTCGAGCGTATAGCGGCGCGCATAGCGCAGCCGCGCACGTCCCAGAATTCCGAAGCGCTCGTAGTAATCCATCGAACCCAGTACGTCCACGTAATCCGACGGCGCCCAGTAGTAGCCGATGTCGCGCAGCGACCGTCCCTGCGAGGACGACTCGCCGAATACCGGCACGAGAATGCCTGAGGTCCTTCCCTTCTGCTGAGGAAAGATGCCATAGGGTGCCGCCATGACCGGCACGTCGTCGAAATACATGAACACGGGCCGCGCAATGACTCGTTTGCCGACGACAATTTTCAACTGATTGGCCGAGAAATGGTAGTGCGGCGTATCCAGTTCGCACGAAGTGAAATCGCCATGATTGGCGATGATCACATCCGGCGCGATTCGCTTGAACTGTTCGCCGTAGTAGTGCCCTTCCTGATACACCGTGGATCCGCTCAATACGCGGCCGACCCGCGTCTTCATGTTGTACGCGATCTGTTCGCCGTAGAAATCATCCGCACCCTGAAGGAAATGCGGCTTTTGGGTGATGACGACGGTGTCAAGCACCGTCTGCGCCGAGTCCGCGTAGAGGGTATCCGGCAGCGGCTCGGCGATCAACAGCTGCGCATCCCAATCCACGGTAATTCGCCCGGCTTCGAGCTTCATATCTTTGTAGGTGACGATGGCATGGCCTTTCAGCACCGTCACTTTGCGCAAGATGTCGAAGTCAATCTGATCCGCCACGTAATGCACAACCGTGTCCACGCCTTCGTCCTTTGCCGGCATCGCCGTGAAGGTGGTGTCGGTGCGCAGGCTGTCCATGCGCAGCGAATCGCTCGGTGCCGGTGTCTGGGCACGCAACAGCAAAGCGTCGCTCGCAAGCGCAAGCGACGCCAGAAAGAATGCCAGAAGATATGAATATCGCAGATTCAAGGTGAAGGTGACAGGACTACCGGTTTCACGTCTCAAGTCTCAGAGTCTTCCTCACGCATCGGCCAGAGTTGCCGTAAACGTCTGCTCCCATTCCTTGCCTGCGCCGAGGTGCAGCTCCCACTGAAAGAGCAAAGCCACGGATTGGAAGACCCGTTCGAACCCGCCTTCCGAGAGCGAAATGCTCTCCACCGGCGCGCGCCAGAGCTTGACCGGCTGCTCAAATTTGAAGTGTGCCGCCACACCTTCGTGCTCGTCCGCCGCGTAGATTTCCCGCACGTCCTTATGCTCCCCCATCTCCCGCAAGGGCCGCCGTTGGATCTCGGTCTTCGGAAGAGAAAGAAAATGCCGCGATGAGTTTGGCGCCATCAGCGACAGATTCCACTCGACTCCGAACGGACTGTGCAAGTTCTCCGAACCGGCATTGCGCAGGCGATAGTGAATCGTTACGATCGGTTTCCCCGGCACCGCACGCACGGTCTTGAACAGCTCCACCGGAACCCCGCCGACCTTTCCCCGTCGCCGCAACGTGACACCGTCCGTGAACATCTCGGCAATTTCATAGGGCTGTGTGAGAAACGTGCCGTAGTCCGCCAGCGTGCCGTCGCGGAACTCTTCAACCGTCGAATTCCAGCCATGAAAATGATCCAACAGCGCCAGCCGGGGCCAGCGATCGTACGTGAGCGCCTTGTCCAGACCCAGCTCCTTCGTCAGTACCAGATCATGAATCGAAGCGGCGTGCTCTCCTTTCTCTTCCGCTCCCACCAGCACCGCGCGCTGAAGCTTCACGTGATACGCTTCCTCCCGCCGCGTGAGCGTGTTCAACAAATTGTAGCCACGGGGCCGGTAGTCCCACTCGAACAGCATGCCGCCGTAATGCGGGGCGAGATAGGCGTTGACGCAAGAGTTCTCCACCAGCACTTCAATGAAGCCGTCCGCGTCGTGATCCACCCGCGAAATTTCCACCCATTTGCCGCCGCGGTGCGCCACGGTGTCAATCCCCTGCTCGCCCAAGAGCAGTTCCTTCCACACCGCATGCCGCAAGTGCGGCAGGTACAAGCCACCGAATACACCGTGCCAGTACGGGCAATTGCATTGCGCGCGCAGCAGCGGGGTCAGCAGTTTTCCGTTTCGCTTGCGGGACGAGAGCCGGTGATACTTGCGGCTCACGCGCAGCATTTTCTTGTGCAGATAATTGACTTCCGGGTATTTCGCCAAGAATCCACGCCAAAAGCCGCCGCGCATGAAAGGCCGCAGCTCTTGCCAGTCGCTGCGAGTTTCCAATTCGTGCATATACGCATGGAACTCGCGGCTGACTCCCGCCGGCAGCACCCATTCCCCCATCTCCGCATACGACGCCGTCGGCAGATACGCGCGCCCGGCCGGCGGAATCTTGTCCCGCGCCTCGCCCAGCGTCAGCATCTCCACCTCGTCGGCATGCTCTTCCAACATGAGAAAGAACTTGTGCAGCCAGCCATCGGTGTACACGGAGTCGTAGGTCTGCGGCCATAGTCCGAACTTCTCCCCGTCATCCGCCATCACGAACAACGGCTGCTCCTTGCCTGCGCAGTATTCGCGCATATAGTCGAGGGTGGCCTGCGGGCTGTCGAACGGAATCGTATAGCGCAGCCGCTTATGAATCGGAAACAGCGCCAGCGGGCCGCGATTCGCCTCCGTCAAATAGTATCCGGTTAACTCTTGAAGTCGGAGTCCCGCCGCCAGAAAGTGATCATCATCCAAAGGCAGGTACTCGACCCCCGCTTCTGCGAGCAGGTCCGCCAATCCCGGCTCCCACACGCGTTCCGCGAGCCACGCGCCGCGCGGGGTTACGCCGAAGCGCTTTTGCAGATAGCTCTTCATTCGCGCGATCTGCTCGAGCGCGTCCGCGCGCGGCAGAATCGGCAGAATCGGCTCGTAAAACCCGCCGCCTAACAGCTCAACCTGCTTGCGTTCGAGCAGCTTCCCCACCAGGTCGAAATAGCCGGACTCATTTTTCTCCAGCCATTCGAACAACGGCCCCGATGTATGTAAAGAAAAACGAATGTGCGGATGTTCGAGCGCGAGATCGAGGAACGGGCGATAGGCGCGCTCATAGGCCATACGAAAGACATGATCGAAGTTCCCCACCGGCTGGTGGTTGTGAATTCCCAAAGCAAAATACAGCTTGGACACGAATTTCTTTCTTGTGAATCAACCGTTAAAACACAAAACGAGATCTTAGCTCAACTTACGGCACGCGTTACTGCGGCAGCATGATCACTGTGTCAATGATCATCGCTTCCGGCCCATCGCGCCCTGGACGCTGGTAGGCGTCCTGCACGCGGAACGTCAACTGGCGCGGTTCGGAGTCGTAGTAGTTGGGGCAGGTGATATAGTACTCGATCGTGATCGTGCTGTCAATGTGGTCCCAGATCTTCACCTCGTTGGAGTTATCATGACAGCCCACGATTGAATCGCTGCCGTTGGGCACAATCTGAAAGTGCCCCTGCGGGCAGCCGGTCACGGCCGGATACGGCACGCCGATGTCGCTGACTTCCTCGACGGCCTTCGCATACAACAGCCACACCGGGTAAGGATTGTACGGCTCATCCTTTTGGCACGCGATGAACGACGTGATCGCGGCCAACAGCGCAAAGCAAAGCAGTGGTTTCATGGCGGATAATGCGGTTAAAGTATCGGCTATCGCAGCAAAAGTAATTTTCTGGTGTGCACGAATCCTTGGCTGAAGGCTCGACAGAAATACACACCAGAGGCAATCGGCTGCTGCGCATCCCAAGCGATTCGGTGAGTGCCTGCCGTGTACATTCCATCCGTGAGCGTAGCCACATGACGACCGACCAAATCATAGATATCAATCGTGACTACGGCATTTTGCGGCAGGAGGAATTCAATTTGGGCTTCGGAGTTGAAGGGATTTGGGTAGATGCCCGTTATCTCGAAACGATCCGGATGGAATGCAATTGGGTGTTCTTCGGCATCAAGGGCACATGGTGCGTCGGCACACCTCCAGCTTTGCCACACAAGCTCGATTCCCTGTTCACCGGAAGCGACAATGAAGTTGTTTGTTGTCCAGCAACATTCTATGCCGATCTGTAAATAGACCGGGAAATTGGCGGGAAGCACAACCGCCGGGCTCACCCAGATGCAATCCGGCACATTCTCAAGAGCGATAAACGACGTCAGTGTGCTGTCCGTACCGTCCGGACCATTTGTGTTTACATCATGCATCACCGCGACCAGAGTATCGTTTCCCGGGGTGTCACACGGACAACCGATTGGCCTTTCCAGATACCAAGGTGCGTGGATACAGTACCAGAACACAACCGAGGCGGTTGGCAGATTCCACGCACATGGAGGAGGAGCTGATGTCCATTCATCATCAGCAATCATGATGTTCTGCAATCCCGGAACAACAACATAGCCAATCGTGTACCAACATCGGTTGGGAAGTGTCACAACGACGTAAATAGAGCGCCCGGCTTCGGTGACAATCCAAGCCTCGGTGAAGAAATACCCGGCAGCGAAACCGAGCGATTCACCATTGAAACCAAACCCTCCCAGCGACGTGTCGGCAGGGTCCGGACCCGGTTCGCCCAGATCATGCATGACCAACCCCACCGTTCCATCCGGGGCGGGTTGATCTGCGCCATCCGTGATCGGAGGCTCCAGGTCTCCCTGTCCGTCATCATAGTATGTGAAGCCTACAAGTGCCCACTGCGCCTCCACAGATGGAACACGCATCATCAAGATGCCAAAAAGACAAATCAAGACTAAGATGTACCCGCGCTGCATGGCTCTACCTCCGTTGGTTGAACCGAACTCACGAGAATTCTCGTTATGACGGGTCCGCATGCTGAATCATCCAGTACGCGGCCGCGCCCTGCACACTGGCAAAGTAACCGAGCTTGGCCGGCAAGATCTTGACGTTTGCGGTGTGCGTCGGACGCGCCCTCGCCTTCAACTTTTGCTCGAAGACCTCGAAGAAATACGTCGCTCCGGCCAGCGTGCCGCCGCCGAGGATCACGGCTTCCGGATTGAAAAGATGCAGCCACGTTGCCACCGCTTCGCTCAGGTAGCCGGCGACGATGTCCTGCGCCTTGCGCGCCCGTGGATCGCCTGCGTTGGCCAGCTCCGTGATTCGCCGCGGTGTGGGAAATTCGCCGGTCGGAAACAGGCGATTCACAATCTCGTCGAACCCCTTTCGTCCGATGAACGCCTCGACCACGCCCGGAACTCCTGCCACTGCCGGGCCTTGGGATTCAATAATCGTAAATCCTACTTCGCCCGCGCCGCCGTTCGATCCGCGATACAATTTCCCGTCAATAAAGATTGCTCCGCCGACGCCCGTCCCGATCGCGGTCGCGATGAAATTCTTGAAGCCCATTGCCGCGCCCCAACGATGCTCGGCCACCGCGAGCAGCTGCACGTCATTACCCAATACCGCCGGCAGCTTCACCGCATCACTGATCGCGCTGCGCAACGACGCATGATTCCATTCGGGAAAGTTGGGCGCCGCGACGACGCATTCATTGGCAATATCCACCATTCCTGCGGCCGCAATCCCGACGCCGACCGGTTTGTCTTTCGCCCGGTTGATCAGATCGCGTGATGCTTTCGCGCACACGGCTACAATTTGCGGCCATTCGCGATCCACCGGCGTCGTCACGGTGAGCGTGTCCAATAGCTCTCCTCGCTCCGTCACCAGCCCGAGCTTGATATTTGTCCCGCCGATGTCTATGCCAAGAACAGTCATGTCAACAAATTGAAAATCGAAAAATGAAAATTGAAAAGCTACTTAAGACGTTCCTTTGCCCGATTTGTCATAGTGACCAATATGGCGACAATCTCACGTCCTTCCTTGATCAGATCCGGCAGTCGAGAGGCCTTGATCAGCCCCGTCTCTTTGACCAGATCAATCCAATAAAGTGCCTCTTCCATTTCCTGCCGGGCACCTTGACACTTGGACACGAAATCGGCGGCGGACTTGGAATGACTGGCTTCTGCGAAATGCGCTCCGCCTGAGGCTGCGGACCTGACCAACTGAGAGCCAAAGATCTCACCTACTCTCGTATGCGGGAGTGCAGCGTTGAGGTGAACAACGCGGATAGCAAATTGCTTCGTTCGTTCAGCAAGAGGTGGAGGTACATTCATGGCAGAGTCTGCCTTCAATTTTCATTTTTCATTTTTCGATTTTAGTCCTTCACTTCCTTGACTTCGAGCCTAATCCGGTTCTCACTATCTCTGCTCAGCCGGATTTTCACCTTTGGCTCCTCCGGCGACAACACAAACTGAGTGCGCGTGAAGCCGCCGGTCGGCAGCGGAAATCCGAAGAAAACATCCACACGGCTGTCAAGTCCGCTGATACCGACGGAGGCTACCTCATTCGCGAAATCATAGTCGAGGTGAATAAGTCCCGGCCCGAATGGCACACGCGCTGCCGTGCGCTCCCACGACTGCGGCGGACGCGGCTCCAGATCCACGCGATGCTGCAGCCACTGCGGATGGTAGCCGAGATACAACTCCGCCAGATTCTCTAACGCCGCGCCCATGCTCGCCAGCGACGGCTCGCCGGCATGCCCCGGACTCTCAGCGAGCGTTCCCGGCAGTGGGCCTTCGAGCAGTAGCTTTACCGTGCTGTCCAGGTCTGGTGTTTGGGTCACCTTATAGTCCGTGGCAAAGCGGTGAGCGACCCACTTCTGCCACGAGTATCCGTCCATTTCCGGTGGGACGAGCTGCGCGGGTTTCTCGGCAATCCAGGCGAAGCCGTAGTGCGCTCCCGCCTGCACATAGCGCAACGTGTCCGGCGGCAGCGCGAAGTTCACACCGCCAATGACCAATTCTTCCGGGTCTTCCATCGAATCCGGATCCGCCGGCGCCAAAGCATATTTGTCCGGCGACGGCTTGGTGCCCATCTGCGCTGCGCGATAGAGCCGCCCGGCTTCATCAAAATACCGCCGCGCATTTTTCGCTGCGCTCGACGCGTCGGTGCGGTAGCTCAACTCCGCCGCGCGGTCGCCGCGCGCCAGCGAAATGTCTCCGCACAGCGCCTGCAATTCTGCATACTGCACGTGGGCCACAGCAAGTCGCAACAGCGTATCCGAAATCGTCTCATCGCCCAAAGCGAAGAGATTCGATGAGTACTCTTCATGCAGCCGCGCCGCTTCCGTCAGTACGCGCAAGGCCGCTTCCTTCAGAGAATCCGCATCCGCCATGCCGTACTTCACGGCTGCGCGATACGCCTCCAACCCCCAGCGCACCCGCTGCGACATTTCTTTCGCACTGCCGGACGCGAACACCAGATTCGGGCGCGCCCGCGACGCCAGGAACAGCGCCGGCGTCAGCCGCGCGATGTCCTCCGGCGACGAGCGGTGCTGCATATTCACCCGCGGCGCGGCTTCGGCCAAGGCTGCCGCCAGCAAGGCAAACGCGCGATTGGTATTCGCGTCCTCCGTGTGCAGTGAAAACGCCAACTCCGAACGCAGCGAATCAACAACCGCCGCTTCCAGCTCCTCGCGCTTCATCCCGCCATAGGCCTCGGCCAGTGCTCGCGCGCCATTTGCCGTACGATCCACGGCGACGATCACCTGCCGCCGCATGCCTTCCTTCAAGGATCGCGCAATGCCTTGAGCCTCGTTAGCGGTTTCCCCTTCGAATGCCGGCGACGCGGCAATTGCCACATGCGCTTCACCGAACTGATACTGTTCAACCGACCCGGCTTCACTTTGCCGCAAAAAAACCGTATCTTTTGAGGTCTGGCTCAGGTGAAACGTGACCGGCGAATAGGTTTCTCCCTCAAGATAAAACGCCACTCCCGCGCCGTGCGGAAGCGGCATGGCAATCGTGCGCAGGTCCGCCACCGAGTCCTCAATCGTCAAACTGGTTAGTGACCGCTTGACTCTCGCCGCCTTGCGGTCAAAGCCTTCTGCCTCCAATCCGCCGATCCATGCCCGCGCGGAATAGGGAAACACTTGGAAAGCAAAAGGTTCAGAGTACTGACTGGGGTTTGAGGTGCGCAGTTCGACCGGACCCCACAGCAGAGCCGGTGCAGGCCGTTCGTTCTCAAAGTTGACCTCAACCGCCTTCTTTTCAATCAGATACGGGTTATCGGCGGTGAATTCGCCCCCCCTGCATCCTGCCAGCAGCAAAATCAGTAGAAGCCTGTGCAGATGCTTTTTTTGCATAATGTTAAATGATACGAAAGGGGGAGGAAAAATGCAAGAAAAAGCCCATGATGCGGAACCTCACAGTAGCCTGAGCGTGTAACGGAGTCCAAAGACCGACAGAGTTCTAACCCTAATATAAACATGCCTAACCCTCCTTCTCAAGAACAACTGCGCGAGGAAATCAGTGAATTCCTGCGCAATAAGTACGGCCAGAGTGTCGCTGTGGCGGACGTGGATCTTGCCGCGCCGCATGAGGGCACGCCGACCTCCAAATCTTCGTCCTTAGAGCACATAGATTTTTCGCTGAAGCCCACCGAGCTGGAGCACTACCTCAAGCAGTACGTGCTCCATCAGGACGAAGCGGTGGAAATCCTGGCGACGAAAATCTGCACGCATTTTCATCGCCGCAAATGGGAACTCGATCACGGCGACGATGAGAATGCGATTGGCCGCATCAAATCCAACATCCTGATGATCGGCCCCACCGGCGTCGGCAAGACTTATCTGGTGAAGTTGATCGCGCAGAAACTCGGCGTGCCGTTCGTCAAGGGCGATGCGACCAAGTTTTCCGAAACCGGTTACGTCGGCGGCGACGTGGAGGATTTGATTCGTGATCTCGTGCGCGAAGCCAAAGGCGACGCCAAGCTCGCCGAGTATGGCATTATCTACGTGGATGAGATTGACAAGATCGCGTCCGCCGGGTCGTCGTGGAGCGGACCGGATGTCTCGCGCACCGGGGTGCAGCGCGCGTTGTTGAAGCTGATGGAAGACACGGATGTGGATCTGCGTACGCCGCATGATCTCGCCTCGCAGATGGAAGCCGTGATGGAGACGCAACGCACCGGCAAAGCCGAGCGCAAGAAAGTCTCTACGCGCAACATGCTCTTCATCGTCTCCGGTGCATTCGGCGGTTTGGCGGATATCATTCGCCGCCGCCTCGCCAAGGGTTCGATGGGTTTCAAGCGCGATGCCGAAATCCCGCCGCAGGATGAACTCGTGTTGAAGCGCGTCACCACCAACGACCTCCTCGAATACGGCTTCGAGTCCGAATTCGTCGGCCGCTTGCCGGTGATTGCGCAGCTCACGGAATTGTCCGAGGGCGCGCTGTTCGACGTGCTCAAGAATCCGCATTCGGCGGTGGTGCAGGGCAAAAAGCTCGACTTCGCCGCCTACGGCATCGAGTTGACGTTTGAAGAGGACGCCTTACATGAGATCGCGAAGCGGGCGTATGCTCAGGGCATCGGCGCGCGCGGTCTGCAAGCCGTGGTTGAAAAGTCGCTGATCCGTTTCGAGAAGCTGCTGCCGACCTCGGGCATCCGCCAGCTCACGGTCACACGGGATTTGATTGTAAACGCGGATCAGCTCGCCGCAAACCTGTTGACCGATGATGCGATCAATATGTTTCAGCGCAAGTTTCTCGAGCGCACGAGTTTGATTCTCGAGCTTCCGCAGGAGTCACGAAAGTGGATTCGTGAGCACTTGGGCGCCGACACACAGCAGATCACCGATCAGCTCTTGCACATGTTCGCCAATTTCGAATACGGTATGAAGCTCGCCGGCTTGACCTCGCTGCGCGTCACTCCCGATGTCCTCGAATCTCCCGACACCTTCCTCGATCATATGATCAAGAAGGTGTATGAGGAAAAGGAAAAATCGAAAACTGAAACACGAAAACCCAAAGCAGACTGATACATCCTCAAACGATTGTAAGGGCGGCCCATCGGGCCGCCCTTGCTTTTTCCGTCTTCCTGCCGTACATTAGGTGCACACAAGGAGCGTGTCATGAAACACTTCACTACTGTACTTACAGTATTATTGCTCGTCCTTTCTGCCTCGGCGCAGACGTACACGGTGTCCGGAGTCCTTCGTTCACATATCAGCCACCAGCCGCTCTCGAACGCCTATGTCTGGCTGCAAGGGGTCCCGGACTCGATCTTCGCGGGCCCGACGGGACATTATGAAATATTCCTCGCAACGGGAATTTTTTTCGTTTATTTCGGCGGTGCGAGTTCGTGTGACAGCCTTGTCACGGTGGCGATCAATTTCTCAGACCTTGTTCTTAATTTGGAATTGCTTGAGCCAAATTTCGCGGCCAGTGTAACATCCATTAACGTCATGTCATGGCCGGGACACAACGCGTGGACGCAGTTTGAACTGTCGAATTTCAGCGCCGAGTGTCCCTTGTCGTTCAGCATCACGGACACGTCCGACTGGCTGAGCACGGAGCCGTCTTCCGGCTCCATTAATCCCGACGGCGTTCAGGTAATCACAGTCTCCATGGATGGAAATATCACACCGGACGAATACCAGAGCGTCCTGCGAATTACATACAATGGCGCGAATAGCCCGTACATAATTCCTGTGATATTTGTCAACTGGGTATCCGCCGATGAACCGAGCGTCGCAACTCCTGCTTCGATTGTAATGTCATCGTTCCCAAACCCATTCAACGCCTTGACAAGAATTTCATTTTCCTTGCCTGTGCCTGCCGAGATTCATTTGTCCGTTCACGATATTACTGGCCGCAGCATGGCCACACTCACCCACGGGCAATTAAATGTGGGCGATCATTCTGTGGCGTTTGACGGTTCCGCACTTTCCTCCGGTATCTATTTCGCTCACCTCAGCGCGGGCAACATCCAGCGGACGCAAAAGTTGGTCTTGCTGAAGTAAAAGCAAACGGCCGTTTGCATCCACCAAATACGGGCGGTCCTTGGGCCGCCCATTTGTTACTTGCTTTTTACACAAATGTGCCGTAGATTGCAGGAAATCGTATAGGTTGTAGAGCCATGAATAGCGAACTTTTTGACACCGCTCCCCGCCCCGGCGTGCCACTGGCCGAACGCATGCGGCCGCAGATGCTCGATGACTTTGCCGGGCAGGAGCATCTGCTCGGCGAGGGCGCCATGCTCTCCTCGCTGATCGAGAGTGGCACGCTGCCCTCGCTGATCTTCTGGGGCGAGCCCGGCACGGGGAAAACGACCCTTGCGCGCATTCTCGCGCGCACGCTCGACTATGAATTCGTGCAAGTCTCCGCCGTCTCGACCGGCGTGCCGGAGCTGCGCAAGATCCTCGAGCGCGCCCGCCGCACGAAGGAACATGGCGGCCGCACGCTCTTGTTCGTAGATGAAATTCACCGCTGGTCCAAAGCACAGCAAGACGCGCTGTTGCACGCGGTCGAGGACGGCACCGTGACCCTGCTCGGTGCGACCACGGAAAATCCGTCGTTTGAAGTCATCTCGCCGCTGCTCTCGCGCGCACGAGTGCTTAGATTTCAGCCGCTCTCCGCGGAGCATCTGCGCGAATTACTCAAGCGCGCGCTGAAAAACGATGAGCTGTTGCAGAGCATGGAGATCGAAATCACGCCGGAAGGCGAGGGCGCGTTGCTGAGTCTTTCCGGCGGTGACGCTCGCGCCCTCTACAATGCGCTCGAGCTGGCTGTGAACATTTCCCCGCCGTTAGCGGGGGAGACAAAAGGGGGGCGAGTTGTCATTGACCATGCTCTCATTGAGCGCGGCGTGCTCAAGCGCATGCCGATCTACGACAAGAAAGGCGACTCGCATTACGATACGATCAGCGCATTTATTAAATCAGTGCGTGCGTCCGATCCCGACGCCGCCGTCTATTATCTGGCGCGTATGCTCTCCGCCGGCGAAGACCCGATGTTCGTGGCGCGACGGCTCGTCATTCTCGCCAGCGAGGACATCGGCAATGCCAACCCAACCGGTCTCGTCCTCGCCACGTCCGGCATGCAGGCGGTGCATCTGATCGGCATGCCGGAGGCACGGATCATTCTTGCGCAGGTCACAACCTATTTGGCCTCCTCGCCCAAGTCCAATGCCGCGTACATGGCGATCAACAATGCGATGGAGGCCGTGGACAATGAGCCCTTCCCCGCCGCTGTGCCGCTTCACTTGCGCAATCCGGTTACCGGCCTGATGAAGCAGGAGAACTACGGCGCAGGCTACGTTTATCCGCACGATCACCCCGGCCACTTCGTCGAGTCCGAGAACCTCCCGGCTTCCTACAAGGGCACGATCTTCTACGCCCCCAGCGATCAAGGCAAGGAAGTCGAGATCCGTGACCGCCTGAAGAAATGGTGGAAGAAAAGAAAGGACGTGAAGCCATAGGCGTGCTCTATGCGACAAACACAAACGCGCCACCTTCAAGATGGCGCGTTTCGCATTTATCGGATGGATAAGACTCGGGCGTTTTCCCATCCCTCATCCTTCCTCCTTCCCTTTGTTTACACATCCACGACCACAACGGCATGCAGCGTCCCTCCGCTGCGACTCCCGATCAGAAATAGCGTGTAGTTGTGCCCCGCCTCGAACGGCAAGTCGGATTGGGACAACAGCAATGTGCTTGTTCCCGCTTGACGGATGAGTACATCGTATGTCCCTGCGGGCAACAAATGGTAGGCCGTACTCGCCGTGTAATCTACTGACGCAAATAACTGCGGCTGGCCGACAGCGTCCATGTCCACATCCGGCGCGTCGGGCGAGAGATGGATAAAGCGCAACTTCGCCTGCGTCGAATCCGGATGGCGATCGTCGTCATACGCGATTACAGTCAGATCGAACAAAGATCCGGCCGCGGCAATCGTCGAGGCCGTGGCTGCCGGGACATTCAGGTTTTCGCTGAACAGCACCGACGGGGGATTGGTGCCGGCCGCGCTGATCTGCACGACGCGCGTGCCGGCATTCACGGCGACATATGAGGTCACATCGCCATAGCCGACGTTCTCCAGCACGATGGAGCCGTCCACCCACAAGTCCACCGTCGTCACCGCCGTCGTGAAATGGGCTGCGCGCAATCGCGCCGTCTGCGGTGCGCCGTTCGTTTCCGAGTCGTCGTCATCGGCGCAGCCGGCCAGCATGACCAGCGAGCAGACGGCCAGGGCCAGCACAACGAAGTTCTTCATAACAAGTCTTCCAGTTTCATTGCGGGTATCGAAAAATGTGATTTACCTCAGCAAGAGAAGTTTGTGCGCGAGTGTCGCTCCTGCGCACCCGCGATTGTGGCAAGGAAAATGCAACCGAGAGTGAGAATGACACGCAGCATCGTCATGTCTCCCGATTCTGAAAGTAGCCTTTACGTTAAGTTATCATAACATCTTCGCAAAAGCAATGAATTTCTTCACTTTCTTTTTCGTTGCGCGGAGATTTACTATCTTCAATGTCTCTTTTGATTTAGATTCGCTTGCCTTGTAGATGCTTGAGTCCATAATCAACCGAAACCATCCTGTGAACCACAAAGTCCTCGTCACCATTCTGCTGGGCTTGGTCACGATTGCAACGAGCCATGCCGCTCCCCAAAGCTGGAAACAAATCGCCTGGCAGGCGCTCATGGATGGAAATCGCGCCCGGGCGATTGAGTACTACGAGAAGTGGGTTGAAGCCGATCCGACCGACGCCGCCTCGCTCTATAACCTCGCCTGCTGCTACGCTCTCGACGGACGCAAGGCCGAGGCATTGAACGTACTGACACGCTCTGCAGAGGCTGGTTGGAGCGACTCGACTCACGCAGTTGCTGATCCCGATCTTTCCAAGCTACAAGCCGACTCCGCGTTTACGGTCGCGTTGACGCGCATGGCGGCGAACGCGCACAGCCGCAACGCCGGTTATACCTCGCAAACGGTGGTGCAGGAGCGCTTGGGCCGCTATGTTGTCATTCTGCCGGAAGAGTATTCGCCCACTCAGAGCTATCCGCTCGTCGTGCTGCTCCATGGGTATGGCATGTCGCCCGAGAATTTTGCCGATGTCGCCAAGTACATCAACACCCGTGACTACATCTACATCGTTCCCGAAGGCCCGTACACCGCGCTCGACTCGGACGGCAAGGGCTTTTCGCATCTGCGCGAGACGCCCGACTATCAGGAGGACCTCGAATCCGTCTCCGCAAGCTCAGATTGGGTCGTGCGCGCGGCTGACGATGCGATGAAGCGCTATCCGATTCGCGGCCGGAAGTTTCTCATGGTCGGCTTCAGTCAAGGCGCTGCGCTCGCGCATATCACTGCGGCCCGTTATCCCAATCGCGTTGCCGGTTACTGTGCGCATGGCGGCTATATCCTGCAACACGCGTTCAGCGAAGAGCTGCTCGCTAAAGTGAAGGGCGCAGGGGTGCGCGTCCTGATCACGCACGGTCAGGACGATCCCGCCGTCTCCATCGCCGAAGGCGTCTATGCCAGTAACATGCTCAAGCATTACGGCCTCGACGTTACTTTCGAGATCATGGACGTCCAGCACGTGTTCTCGCCCGCCGTGGGCGTCAAGGTCGGCCAATGGCTGAGTCGCATCCCCCTTGACTGAGTGTAATTTTTTGCCTGAATAGTTCTTGCCCATCCGGGTGCGAAATGTAGAAAAGGAAAGGCGAACCTCGCGGTTCGCCTTTATTCGTATCTTGACTCCGTCTGGAGTTCTTAACTCTCGATTTTCATTTTGGGATGCTCCTTGACCGCCGCCCCCATCGCCGGAAACGCCAGCGTCACCGTGGTCCCTTCGCCATAGCGCGATTCGATATCGAGTTTCGCGCCGTGGATTTCAGCGATATTCTGCAGAATGCTCATTCCCAAACCGGTGCCGCCGTCCTCACCGCGGGTCGTAAAATACGGCTCGAAAATATAGGGCAGAATCTCCGCCTTGATCCCCACTCCCGTGTCCGACACCGAGACCAGCACGCGATTGTCCTGCAATTTCGCGCCAATGCGCAATTCACCTTCACCCTTCTCGTGAATCGCGTGGCAGGCATTCAGAATCAGATTGATCAGTGCGCTTTCCAAGCCGTGCTGATCGCCCATCACCGCCGGCAGATTGTCTTCCACCTGGAGCACCAATCTGAGCGGCGCGTCCGGCGTGTTCTGCGTGAAACCGCGCAGCTTGCCCGTCGTCGTTTCCATTAGTTCCACCGTGGAAACGATCAGCTGTTTTATGTTTAACGGCCCAAACTCCGGATTCGCCGGCTTCGTCAGGTGCCCAAGATTCCTCGCAATTTTCTCAATCCGCGACGTCAGCGAAGCGATGGTTTCGAGATCCTTGTCCACGTCGCCGTCGAGGCTGATCCCCGCACGCTTCAAGCGCAATTGCAGAAGTTCCACCCGCCCCTTTACCGGCTGCAAGCTGTTGTTGATCTCGTGCGCAATACCGCCCGCAAGCTGATTCACCGTCGAGCGTTTCTCGGACTCAATCAGCTTGCGCTCGAGTTGTTTCTGATGCGTAATGTCCTCGAAGATGATACCCACGCGCATGCGTCCGTCGCGCGTTTTCTGCAAGTGGAAGAAGGAATATGAGAGCACCGTCGCGTTGCACGGGATCACCCCGTGGGTGAGCGATTCGTCCCGCACGAATTCCTGCAGGTCCGCCATGACCCGCAGCAGCATATCATCGCCGCAGCGGCGGCAATTGTCAAATTTCGTCCCCGGTTCCAACGCTTCGCCGCCCATCAAACGCGCCGCCTGCGGGTTGGCGTATTCCACGCGCAGCGCGCTGTCCAAAATGACAACGCCGTGCGGCTGGCTTTTCAATACCGTGTCGAGGTATTCCTGCAATTCGCGGTAACGCAGTTTGGCTTCCTGCTCGGCTTCGATCAGCCGCGCGTTCTCCAAAGCCACCGCCGCCAACTGTACGAACGATTCGAACAGCACCAGACTGGTCTGATCGAAGACGCCGGCCAGCCGCGACGTGTCCACATACGCCGCGCCAAGGAGCTTGTCTTTGGAAATCAACGGCGCGCCCATGATCGAGCGCACCTGCATCTTGGCGATTGACTGCTGCTTGGTGAGATCCGATGCCCCGACGACGTCATTGATCAGAAGCGGACGGCGCCCTTCAAGCACCTTGCGAATCACCGTATGCGACGCCGCCTTCTCCGCATCGGCGATCTCGCCTTGCTCCATGTTGCGGGCGACACGGAAACTCCACTCGCCATTCTCACCCACGAGCACCAAAAAGCCGCGCTCCGCTCCGGTCAACTCGATTGCCGCGCCCATGGCGCGATCGAGAATCGTGGACGTAGAGAGATCGCGGTTGAGATCCTCAACCAGCGACGCGAGCTTTGAGAGACCGGTCTCTACAATCCCGGTCGCTTCGAAGTTCGCCTCGCCTTCCATCTCTGGGGCCAGGCCATCCAAATCATCAAAAAAATCTTCAGACACGAGTCATTCAGTTATGCTAAGTCACTTCACCGCAGACACAATCACTTCTCGCTTAACGTCTTGCGCAGTTCAAGCGCCTCCGCCTTAAAGGCACTGATAGAGGGAGCATTCAGGTAGCGTTGCCGGTTGTCTTCGGAAAGCCGCGAGGCGATCGTTTTGAGCACAGACACACCGCGTCCGTACTCCTCCAACGCCCGCCGGATGGCTCCTTCTGCCGCCATCCGACGTCCAATCGCCCAATGGAACTTCCACAGAAAGTCCGGATAAACCGAGAGTTGCCGTAAGATCCGGCTGCGCTCTCGTTGATCCACCTGCTCGTGAGCAAAAAGAAGGCCATACACCAGCGTCCGGGCCGCGGTGTACGGATCCCATTTTGTATCTGCAGCCTTTCGTGCCTGTTGCAGCGCGTCCTGAACGCTTTGCTCATTGCCTTGTTCCGCGGCAATGCTGCATTCGGTCAAATGCAGATGCAGCGCCGCCAGCGGATCCACGTCTTCCGACAACACCATGTGGGCGTTTCGCAACGCCGCTGCAGACTCCTCTCCCTTTCCCCGCCGCGCGTAGAGCATTGCCAGCCCTTCCCACGCTTGCCCTTCCCCCTTCTTCACCGCGAGTTCATGCGCCAGATCACGGGCGCGGCTGAGCGTGCTCTCCGCCTTTTCCAAGTCCTCTACCATCGCGAGCAGTTTTCCCAGATACACCAGCGGCTCAATCTGACCTTCGCTGTCGCCCACGGATGCCGCGAGCTTTACCGCTTCCTGCCAATAGGCCTGCGCACGGGAATAATCCGCGCGATAGTAGGACAGCTCGCCCAAATTGCTCAACAACTCGACTTGATCGCGCGGGCTGCGCAGCGCGCGGAACATGGTGAGCGCCTTCAAATAGTATTCTTCCGCCTGCTGCAGCGCGCCGGTTTCGAGCGCGTCAATGCCGAGATTGTTGTAGATCCCTGCGAGACGATGCATGTCGTGAATTTCGCGCGCGATCTCCTCGCACTTTTCCCACAGGCCGCGGGCGCGCAAGCGGTCGCCGCTCTGTGCCGCGACGACGCCAAGGTTGTTATACATGTTGGCGATGCCTTTGCGGTCGCCCACCACTTCGTTCACTTCCAGGCAGCGCTTCCACGCCATCGCCGCGGCATCCAAGTCCCCACTGTAGAACGCGAGTGCGGCGACCGTGTTCAGCAGCAAGGCAAAGCCCGCATCCATTGCTTGCGGCGGCACGCGCACCAAACCCTCTTCCGCCAGCGACCGCGCCTGCTCGGCTTCGCCGCGTTTGAATGCGATCCATGCCAGCGTCCCGAAGATCGCGCCGGCGTTTGTGTCGCAGCCTTCTTCTAATTTCGCTCGACATTGCTGTAGCATCTCCTCGGCGTGATCGGTATGGCCGAGCTTTTCTTCGGTCATCGCGTAGCGGGCAAAGATCTCTGAATTCTCGTTGGTGATTTCGGCTCGACCTTGATTAAGAATTTGACCGAAGCACTCCGCCGCGCCGGCGAGATTACTCTCGATGTACTCGAGGTTGCCCTGAGCGTGCAGCATGACGCCGCGCAATTCGGGCGGCGGTTCATTGGCAAGTCCCGCGTTGACAAGCGTACGCACCCACGCATTCTGTCCCTCGCGCAGCGCGAAGTGCAGTGTGGATTTCGCATCCACGGCGGGCACAATCCAGCTGCCGGCGTTAAAATCGTGGAAGAGCACCTCGCGCGGCTGCCGCGGATGCGCCGCGGCATTTTCAAAGGTCCACGCCACGGAGAGCTTCTGATGCAGCGCCTTTCGCCATTCCGGTGTGAGCTGTTCACGAAGATAGCGCGCCACTGCAGCAAACGTGAGCGTGAGTTCGCCGTCACGCTCATTCAGCCAGCCGGTCTGGATCAGCGCTTCCTTTGCCTCCATCAGCACGCTCGGATGGCATTGGTCAATCACTGCGAGATTGTTTGCTACTGTTTCGGGCAGTCTACCGGCTGAGCAGGCCAGTGCGCGCGCCAGCCAAATTGAGATCTCGGGCAGGCGTGAAAGCTGGGACTCAATGTACAGCGCGATGTGCCGGTGCAGCGGAAGCTCCCACGCCCCGGGGAGCAGCTCCCACCCGTTCAGACCGACGCGCAGCAAACCATTGTCGAGCAGTCGGTCGAAGACGTCCTGCACCGCCCCGGGCAGGCCGAGCGCATGCGTGAAGAGCTGCAGCGCGAAATCGTTGGGGAAGTTGTTTTCGGGGAAAGTCGCCGTGACAAATTTCCGCACGCTTTCCAACCCCATCGGCGCGAGGTAAATCGTTTCGACTCCGCCCAGCGCCGTTGCCAGCGGCGCATCCGGCATGTCGCCGGCGACAATCCACCAAACATTCCGCCCGCGCATACCGTCAATCGTTTTTCGCAGCCGCTCGCGCGAGAGTTTGTCGAAGTTGGGCACAAGGCACACCCGCGCCGGTTCATTCTGTGTGTCGCAATCGCTGTCTGAGTCGAGCAATCGCGCAGTGATGCCGTCGAGTGTCAGCTCAGTTGCAAATTCCTTCAGCAGACGCGTCCGCCCCAATCCGCGCAGTGCGACAATCATCAGACTCGGCGGCGTCACGCCTTGCTTCAACACGCGCATCTGGGCTTTCAGCAGCTCGCGGGCGTTGGTATTGGTGACGGACGTTGCCGAGCGGATATACGCGGTACGCGTTTCGGGAGTCTCGTACTGAAATTCAGTGCCTTCGCGCTCGTTAAGCAGTGCGACAACGTGGCGCGCGGAAGGGGGGCGGTCTTCCGGTTTCAATCGCACCAAAGTGCTGATCACGTCCGAAAAGCCGACGGGGAGATCCGGACGGAAGCGAAGCGGCGGCGGAGCTTCGGTCGTTGTGCGCAGTTTGGCCAACGCCAGCGGATCTTGCGCATCGAACGGCAGCCGCCCCGTGGCAAGGCGGTAAAGCAGCATGCCCAGCGCATAGATGTCCGTGGCGACCGTGGCGGGGCCGCCGTTAACCAGCTCCGGCGCCAGATAGTCAATCGTTCCGGATACCTCTTGCGCGCTCACGCTGACATGCGCGGCGAGGCCGAAGTCCACCAGTTTGATCGTGGTGAATTCGCCGTTCTCGAATTGGGCGAGGACGTTTTCAGGCTTGATATCGCGATGCAGAAGACTGCGACTGTGCAGAAAGGCAAGCGCGCGGCAGAGCGAAACCAGAATCGTGTGAAGCTGCGCAGGTGGCCACTGCTCCTGCAAGGTATTCAGCGGCTGCCCGTCTATAAACTCCGTGGTGAAGTAGAGCGCATGGTCGGAATCCGGCAACGTGCCGAAATCAAACACCTCGGGGATATTGGGATGGATGACGCCGTGCACATGACGAAACTCGGCACGGAAACTATCGGCCGCCAGCGCGTCGCCGGACGCTTTCAGCATCTTGAACGCCATGAGCTGATTATGCTTGCGCGTGTCCTCGACCAGATAGACCACACCCATGCCGCCCGCGCCGAGCTTGCGCACTACGCGATATCGTGACGCCAAAACCTCAGAATCCGCCATATCCGCTCGCTTTGATTAGGAGACAGTTCGCCCTCGTATTATCGGCTGCAAAGGGGCGAAACTTGAACCGAAGGCCAAACTGGTGCCTCGGCTTTCTTAGTTCTGTGGTGTGCTCTAAACCTGAGCATAGTTCTGAACTCAGAAGAGGCAGCCAATTGGCCGCCTCTTCGTTTGAGGGTGGTTCGGGAGATTCGAAGATACGTTCGCGCCTTCGTGGCAGCGCTACCAGATGAAGAGTACATAGCCATGCGCAACACGACACATACGTAGCATCCTTTCCGGGGTTAGACCAGCGACTAAACAGTGAGAAAGTTTCATGTCCCCGTCCCCGCCCCGGCGGTGGAGATTCCGGGGCGAGGGCGGTCCTGCGCATCCTCCCACCAGTCTTGCACTATCCGAGAATATAGCGGCTGAAGTGATCAATCGCCGCGGTCACGCTCTTGTCCGTCAAATCCACGATGCTCGGTTCCAGCACAGGTGATCCGTCCTGCGGCAAGAAGAAAATGCACAGGTTTGACGGATCACAGTCACCGTTGTCGTCGCCGTCGTATTGAGTGTCCTTAAAGGAGAGCGTCAGCAATACCGGCACCTGAAACGTTCTGCCGGGTCCACAGTCAACAGCGATTCCGCTCTCTGAGGCATAGCTCATGGTGAACGTGACGTTGCTATTCACCGCGCCGGCTGGCACGACTAACCGATGTTTGCCCAATCTCACCTGTCCGCCAGCAGGCCCGATTACGGCACTCGACTGGTTCGGGTTGACCTCAAATCCACCTTGCGCTTCCCAGTAGCCGGGATTGAGCAGAGGCACTTCCTGTCCCGGAATGATCTCGTCACCCAGCTGCGGGTTCCACAGATCTCCGTGGGAGTTGTTGCTTTCCGAGGATGCGGTCGGGGCCTCCATGCGTCCACATCCGCCCACAATGAAGGCGATGCCCAGAACGATCGTCAGCGCGATCTGGAGCCAGCGTGGGTCATGTTTGATTCGTTTCATGATTCATCCTCCGTTTTTCAGCTTCGATCTTTGGTTTGAGGAGAAGCAACACGTGTGCCAAGTATAGTAAGCCTATCAGGGGGTTTCCGTCCACATGATGATTTTACGCAACTTAGATGTTGCACAGTGACATCAAGGGTTCTGAATTCGCAAATGACCCTACAAAGCTACTCGTTGAAATCAACCGGGCGCTGGTGTAAGAGGCCGTTTGCTGTGGTTGATCGTGAATTTAGACCAATATGTCCACTGAATCTGGAATCTGATTCAAATTATCTCTATATTTGCTCACAGAGTATGGATCTAAAGACAAGGAAGACTATGAAGCTCATGGTATTGAGCCTGCTTGCGCTGGCCAGTTTGGCGTGGGGCTATGCGCCACAGCCTGTGCAGGTCTCGGCTGCGCAGACGCAATTGAAGGCTGCTTTAGACGCGGCGACGACGCCGGAGGAGAAATCGCGGATCGCGACTCAGTTTTTGGACTCGCATCCGACGGACGTGGCCGCGGCGCGGGTCGCGCAAGACGCGCTGTTCAAGACGCTGGATGACCCGGCACCATTCTTCAAGGCACGGGCCGAGAAGAGCGAATCCATTGTAGATCACTATCTGTATGCGCGCGCGGCCGGCGATTCGACGATTGCCGCGCAGGAAGCCGCGTGGATCTTGAAGAAAGACCCGAATAACTATTGGGGACACTTGGCGGCGGGCAATGCGGAGTGGGAACGCGCGAAGCCGGACAATGCGCTGATCGCAAAACACTTTACGGATGCGATTGCCGCGAACCCCTCGCAGCCGGAAGCCTATGTGATGCTTGGCTACTTGTATCAGGATCAGGACGACTGGCAAAAGGCGCGCGTGGCGTTCGAGGCGGGGACAGTAACGGATCCGTCGAGCTTCCTCTTTAAGAATGCGCTGATCTCCGTATATGCGACGCAGCGCGACGCGGATGCGTATTTCAAGTTGTTCGATTCCATGGTGCCGAAGGAGCCGGTCACGGGGATGCTGTCACGCGCAAACAACGGCCCGGAGCCGGTGGACGCGGCAAAGACGTTCCGCGGCACGACGACGCTGGTTGAGTACTGGGCCTACACGTGAGGGACATGTGTGCAGCGGTCGCTGCCGGAAATGAACAAGGGGAAGCGCGAAGGCAAGGTCCCGTTCCCGGTATATGCTCTGCATCGCGGCGGAGAACAGGAGAAGGCGAAGAAGATCATCGCCGAGAAGAATGCCATGGGCGAAGAGTGGAATCTCGATTTCCTCTGGAGCACACCCGAATTCGAAAAACAGTTGGGCGGCGTAAAGGGATTGCCGAGCTACTATTTGATCGGGCCGGATGGCCGCGTGCGCGCGATGCTCAAGGGGCAGCCGAAGAATACGCTGGAAACATTGCTCTGGCTGCAAGGAGAGATCGAGAAGCGCAGCTAAGCAGAAGACTCGGAACTTGAAAGTCAGACTGAGAAGGCAACACAATAAGCGGCAGCCCGGTCTGCCGCCGCGCACGGCGCCCTCGCAAGTGTGACCGCACTCAGGGCACAAGAGACAGAAAACGCCGCGGACATCTCCGCGGCGTTTTTCATGCTACGAATTCGAGGCCAGCCTCTCATCTGTTAGATATTTGCTCCGAATATCTAAACTAACACCGACAAGTGTTTTTTTTTTCAGAATCATAGACAGGAGCGTAGCTGGTGGCCGCCCCGTACGCGATATGAAAGAAGTCATAGATTTCGCTTGACTTTCTGTGCAGACCGGTTAGCTTACTTAGCAAGGGTTTTTCAGTTCTGCACCTGACGGTCGGTCCGACCTCCGTTCTTGTCGGGAGCACGTCGTGTTCGCGCGCAATCCAATTCAGTGGCTTCATGGATGCACAGTGAGGTTCGCTTTGTGGTTATTTGGCTGCAGAACTCTCACCACAAGAAGAACAGCGGTAACTAATGGCGTACATACGAAGTCTTGTGTATCTGCCGTAAGAAGTGTTCAAACATCGTCAAGACCAAGTCCGGCGTCAGTACCGAATTTCCCGCAACTGATCGGGCAATTTTGGGAATATTTCACCCAATGCTTTTTTTGCAACAAAGTTTTTCGTAGCCGCAGGGTCCGGCGACAATTGTTAGCTCTTATTGGCCGCAAGTGGGTTTACACAGTGGTTGAAAACACCAACAAGGGAGGATTCAAATGGATGCATCAAGAATTGCGAAGGCTGTCGGCGTAGGAGGAAGCGCTCTTGCAGTCGTCATTTTGACTGCATTGGCCTTCACCCAGAGCTTTGGCTGGTCGAGCCAATGCTCCACAACGTGGAATGGCAGTGGCTGGACAAGTTGCCTCTCGACTCCGGTCACTGCCACAAGCACAGGGGAGGCGACATGCATCGCCACCGCACCGGAATGTTCCGCGAATGGCGGTTCGCGCTATGCAAGGGCCACGCATGGCATTACTCAGGATGCAAGAGCCGATTGCCCAGGCGGAACTGCAAACTACACTGCCGCATGTTGCGCCACCGCTTACTGGACTGCGCAATCCGGTACACAGTATGCAGCGCGCGGCTATAACACATCCACGGTACAAGCCTGCGGACCGACCACCGCCAAAATCCAGAGCAGTCACATAAATTGCACCCCTGACGGTCCCGAATGAGGCAGAGGTTCAGTGGGGCACAGTGAACGGAGCACGCGACGCCGGGAGTCATAACCGTTCCCGCACCTCCGCTTGGCCCGCGGCGCGAAAGACGCTTATCCTCAACTCAGAATAGTCCTTCGTCTAAATGAGGTTCATCATGGCGACACGACAGTTTCTGGCGGGATTGTTTCTGCTTCTACTGCCATTATGCACGATTGCCAATGTGTTGGATGTTCCGGACAATTATGCCACGATCACTTTGGCCATAGCAAACGCAGGTCCGCATGATACCGTGCTCGTTCATCCCGGAACATATCCGGAACGCATCATGTTTCCTGCCACAAACTTTTGCCTCTTCAGCGAGTATGCGCTTACGGGCGACAGCAACGTCATTGCCAGCACCATCGTTGACGCCAGCTCCTTTGCGGGAGAGGACACGGCATCGGTGCTTATTTTCGTGAATGGCAACGACTCCAGCATGACCGTCAGCGGCTTCACTATCCGCGGCGGGCACGGCACCGTAGGCTGGGACGGGCGCAGATATGGGGGCGGCTTGAATGTTGTAGGTTCGCATCCCACCTTGCGTTCCAACATCATCACCGCTAACGAAGCAGACTTGTACGCCGCCGCTGTATTTCAAGAATCCTACTCTGTGTTCTCACGGAATTCGGTTTTCGCTAATTGCGCACACGTCGCCGGGCTTTTCGGCATTTTTTACAACTATGCCTTGGAACGTGATTTTGTCTTTGAATGGAATAATATCTTTGCGAATTATGGTTGCGTTAACGGTGACAGCAGCGCCCTTATTGATGCGGGTATTCTTACTCAAGAATGCCGCCTAACGCTGAGATTCAATTATTTCCATGATTACGCCGGCTTTCAGGTACTCGGCGTCGAATATTACAATTCCAGCGGAGAGATGCGCGGCAACATTTTCGAACGCCTTACCGCCGACGTTTTCGGCATCGTTGCCGTAGCACACAGACACGACGTTGTCATTCGGGACAACATCTTTCGAGATTGCCGCCCGACAGACGGGGGCTGTATCAGCGTTCAGCGCGACGGGATGTTTGGGACCTCGGTCGTCGAGCGCAATTGGTTCGAGAATATTGTCAATGAGGCGACCGGTCCCGCGTGTATTTATGCACAGCATCCCAATATTCACATTTCTGAGAATGTGTTCGTTAATTGCCTCGGCGGCTCGGCGGCGGGAATTCAGATCAGTCAGATGCAAGGAGAAGGTTGCCTGGGAGACATTGTGCATAACCAATTCTTCGGCAACCGAGTGTGGAATTCCGGCTATCCGAATCTTGCCGCCGCGATCATGGTCACAGGAAATGGGCTTCTCTGTTCGGTCCGTGATAACTGGTTTGAAGGGAACATTGGCGATGCCGTCGCTGCCGAATTCTCGGATCAGCCGCCGTGGGATCTCAGCCAGAACTATTGGGGTGACGCGAGTGGCCCCTATCATCCCGCTCTCAATCCCCAAGGGCAGGGAGATACTCTCCACGGGAATTTTGTAGTTTTTCCGTGGCTGGAGACACCGCCGACCGAGGAGATCTCGTCGCCGCGATCCCTGACTGTCCCTGCGAATTGGACAATGGAGGCTCCGTATCCAAATCCTTTCAACTCCGTCACCCGCTTCCGTCTGGTGTCCGATCACTTTCAACTGTTCGAGGTCACTCTCTACACCATCCAAGGACGGAAGGTGGGGACGATCTGGCGTGGATTAGTGCCCAGAGACGGCGTTACTGAGGTCGTATGGGACGGAACTGACGAGCACAACCAACCATGCGCGAGTGGTTTGTACTTGATTGCCGCTCATCCGCTGACTGGCGTGAACCGTATTCCTCAGACGACAAAAGCCTTGCTTCTCAGATAAGTAATTTCGACTTGTGGATTGAGCTTCTGCGAAACTTCCCGGGTCCGTTCAACCCCCTGATGGAATTAGGGCGCGATCTGCCAGGACATCAAAGGCGCGAGACATATTCTCGCGCTTTTGCTTTTCCGGATTCTATTTTCAGTTTTCGTCACTCTCCCCCACTCGTCTCCCATTGCAGGCCGCCGTCGGCGTCAATCTTCAGTACGTAAATGTCGGTGTCACCGCCGGGGCTGTAGGAAGCGGTGCTGCCTGCCATGATGAAACCGCCATCGTCGGTCAGATCGGCATCCTGAATCCAGTCATTGGCAGAACCGCCGAAAGAACGCCACCAGAGGAAATCGCCATTGCTGGTGGTGCGCATCGCAAAACCGTCGCCGTCGCCGCTGTCGTAGCTCAGTTCACCGGCAATGAGCAAACCATTCCACCCGGAGACAACAGCGTAAATCGTGGCGCCGGAGGATTCGTTGTAATCGCGCCGCCAGAGCCAGTTGCCGCGCAGATCCACTTTGATCATCATCGGCGCGGATTCAAGCGTGCCGCTGTTGGTTTCGGAGACGATCATGTAGCCGCCGTCCGCATCTTGAGCGACATACCACGCAACCCAGAGACCGTCGCTCCAGATTTCGCTGGACCATTGCGGCTCGCCCCACGAATCGGTGCGAATCAACTCGACTACCGTGGAGTCGGAGTTGCGACTGATGTTGTTGAGCAGAATGTAGCCGCTGTCCACTTCGCGAAGGTCTGCGGCGGTGCCGCTGTCGCCATAGGTACGCAGGAATTGTACGACACCCGCGCCGTCTATTTTCATCAGCGTGATGTTCTCGTGAGAGCCGCTGTAACCAAGCATCGCAAAGCCGCCGTCCTGGGTCGAGACGGCTTGAATGACGCGATTCAGATTGTTGGACGGAACTTCATTCATCCACAGCACGTGACCGTCATCGCTGACCTTGAGCAGATAAAGAAAGTGCGAGAACGAATTGGAACGCTCGCTCAAAATGAGAAAGCCGCCATCGGCGGTCTGACGCGCGGAGAGCGGCTCATTGTGCATGTTGGTCGAGTACGTCAAATTCCATTCGACGTGACCGGACTCGCTTAGGAAAACGAGATAGAGGTCGGCTTGATCGGCGGGGCCATCGGCGTAGTATTTCTCCCCGGCAACGATGTAGCCGCCGTAGCCGGCATGGCGCACGACGCGGGCGACCTCATCATCTCCCGTCGGAGTATCGTAATAATTGTTGAATGTCTCTTCGCAGCCGGCGAGCAGAAGCATTAGCCCGGCCGCGAGCGATACAAGTCTTAGACTTTTCATCCTTTCCGCCTCCGGTGTGCACGAATCCGCGAGGGAGTAGCGGCTCCCGGTTCTACCCCTTAGAACCGGGCGGAAGGGAAAGGTTTAGTCGCTTGCCACTTTGCTCAGTTTTCCACTTCCCAGCGATAGAGCTGGAAGCGCGGATTGAACTGCACCCGTCCGGCGCGCGTGCCAAGGTTGTCCAGCGTCAGCGGCAGCAGATCGCGCGGATCCCGAGTGTTCTGCACCACGTCCTGACGCAAGTAGTAAATGGTGCGTTTGCCGGCGAGTTTAGCGCGCACGTCGGCTTCGAATGCGGCCGCTTGGACAGCCGAGTCCGGCGGCAAAACAGTGATCCACCAACCTTCCAACTCAGGTTGATAATAGGTCAACAACCGATAGCTGCCGGGCAGGAGCACGAGGGCGGATTCATTGTTGATGTCTTCCTGCAAGACATGGGCGGCCTCGCGCCAGTTTTCCCGTCGTCCATACTCCGCCGGCTGCCAGAAATGGACAAGGGCGATGATCCAGATACCGAGGGCGAACAGCACAACGACCTTGCGCAGCACAACGCGCTCGATGGCCAGATACGCCTGCGCGATGAACAGCAGCGCGAACGGCGCGGAAAAGATCAGGTACTTCGGCTGCAGCCAGTATTTGTGCGTCACCAAGCTCGCAATCGCGGCGAGCAGAACGGGAACCGTGAACAGCTCGTGCGATAGGAACAGTGCGCGCGCGTTTTGCGGGCGGCCGTGCAGCCAGATAACGCGCCACAGAATTATGACTGCGGGGACGGCGGCCAAAGCGATCAATGAGAGATTCAGAGTGAGGTCGGAAGTGCCGATGGCGCGTCCAAGACCCTGCTCCGGCAGCTTGAAGTAGTTGAAGCCAACAGTGAACGCCGCGAGCAGCTTCGGCAGCGAGCTGGGAAAGTCTATGGCGTATTCGCCGCCGCGCAGCTTCATGAACAAGAGCAGGTTCTGGTAATTCAGCGCATAGAGCAGGGCAATCCCGCACAGCGCCGCGAGGCCCTTCCACCAAGCCAGGACATGGCGCGCGCGGACAAAGGTGAGTGACATTCCCGCGAGGAAAAGCCAATAGTGCAGATGCGTGTAAACGCCGATCGTGCCAACGAGGACAAACGCGAGCCACTTCTGCCACGTCTCCGCTTCCAACAGCTCAAGCAGGATCCAGACCTGAGCGAGCGCGATCAGCACCACCAGCGAATACATCCGGAGTTCCTGCGAGAACTCGATCAGCATCGGCGACGCGGCCGTCAGAATCGAAAAGCTGACGGCGAGTGATTTCCCGCCAAGCTTTTTTCCGATCACATACGCGAGCGGGATCTGCAGGAGACCGAAGAGCAGCGGGAGGAGTCGTAATCCAATTTCGCCTTGAAAGCCGAGCTGTTTCCAAAGATAGACCAACGAAAAAAAGACCGGGCGGAAGCGGTCTTCGGAATCGGTGATGAGCTGCTGTGTATCACGGACAACCGTGAAGCCTTCATCGCCGTAGAAGCTGTACCCCAGCATCGGCACCCGCACAAGCAAACCCACGAGGATGATCAGGAAAAGGATCCGTTGCGACGAGTTATTCTGCTTCATCCCTCATCCCTCATCCTTCATCCTTCATCCTTCTCTTATGGCATCCACTGGAGTGAGGCGCGCCGCCCGGCGGGCCGGGTACACAGCACCGAGATAAGACAGCAGCACGGCGATTACCGCGACGACGATGAAATCGAGCGCCTGCATCCGCACCGGCAAGGCGTCAAGGAAATAGATGTCGGACGGGAGGGCGATCCATTTGTAGTGCATCTGGCCGAGCAGCACGAGGAAGCCGATAATCGTTCCCAGCACTGCGCCGACAATGCCGACAATCAGCCCTTGGGCGCTGAAGATTTTGGCGACGTCACTGTCCCGCGCACCCATTGCTTTCAGAATGCCGATGTCGCGGCGTTTCTCCATCGCCACCATGATTAGTGTGGAGAGAATGTTGAACGCCGCGACAATAATCACGAGCGAGAGCACGATCGTCCACATCCATTTCTCGATTTTCATCCACGAGAACAGCGTGCGGCGCAGTTCAAACCACGTTTGAACGTAATATTGGCCCGCGAACTTGGTCTCGATCATTGGCTTGACTTTGTCGGCGAGGAAGAGATCGTCCAACCGGATCTCAAGCCCGTCCACCTTACTGTCGCGGAGGAACATCTGCTGTGCGACGCCAATGTCAATATAGCCGAGTACATCGTCAAATTCGAAGAGTCCGGTTTGAAAGAGCCCGCTTACGACGAACTGCCGCACAACGGGCGTGGAAAACGTGGAGGTCATGCCGGCGGGGGAGAAGATTACGACCGTGTCGCCGACAAATGCGCCGATACGATCCGCGAGGAAACGGCCCAGCACAATGCCGGGCATGCCGTCGCGCTGGAGTTCAAGTTTGCCGGCAATGATGTGCTGCGGCAGGTCGCTCACCTGACTGAGCGTGTGCTCGTCCACGCCGCGGAGGAGCAGCGCGTCGGCCTGATTGCGGATGCGCACCATGCCCTTCTCAAAGACGTAGGGCGACACGCCGACCACGTGCGGCACGTCGCGCACCATCGTCGCCGCCTCTGCCCAATCGGTCATGCCTTTGTCGCCGTACGTCGCGAGCCGCATATGCGCGTCGGTGCTGATGATCCGCTGCCGCACCTCGACCTCGAAGCCGTTCATCACCGAGAGCACGATCACGAGCGCGGCCACGCCGAGCGTCACCCCGCCGATCGAGAGATACGTGATCAGCGAAATGAAGCCGCCGTGCGAGCGCGAGCGCAGATAGCGCGTGGCGATGTAGAGGGGAGTTTTCAAGCCAGCTCTTTCAGCAGACGTTCGGCCTCCTCATAGGCCGGTTTGTAGTAGTAAGGCGGCCCGTCACATGTTGCGCGCTCTATGCTAATCTTGGCATGTTCAAGTGCTTTAGGATGGTTCCCTTCTTTGAGAAACAGTTTTGCCAGCATGTTGTGAATGTCAGCTTGCTGGAGACGGTATTCGCAGCGCTCGGCGATTTCCAGTGCCTCCCGTGCATGAACAAAAGCTTCAGGTAGATTGCCTTTGGCGAAATGCCACCGTGACCAGACGAGGAGAATTTCTGTTTCGAGTTCAACCAAATCAATCCGACGACAGCTTGTAAGCGCATCAGTCAGGTGACCTTCGGCTTCGTGCAAGAGTTTCTGCCCATTCTTTTCATCAGCAGTCGCCAACACCGTTTTCGCCCAGCCGACAAGCCATTCAATCTGCACCCGGTCACGCTCGTATGGGTGTATCTCGGCTGCTACTTTGCTCCATAGTTTTCCTGCGGTCTCTAGGTGTTGAAGGGCCGCAAGCGCATCATCTGCCAGAAGAGATGCATAGGCTTGATAGGTCCGGACAAATTCGAGATATTGGTACGTGTTCTCAGATAGAGATTCAGCATTGATCGCCGCCGTCGCCGCTTCACTATACCTACCCATCACGCTCCAAAGCAGGCACAACTCCTGATGGCAGACCGCCTGTTGCTTAGAGTCTTCTTCTTCCTGAAACTCAAGCAATGCGAGTTTCAGACACTCCTCAGACTCCTGCAAAAGGCCGAGCTTCCTTTGAGCTTCGGCAAGATTGGAACGGGCGATGCCAGCATTACGCTCATTCTTTTCGCTAACAGCCAGATCAATGGACAGCTTGCGAAGCGGTATAGACCGTTGGGACTGACCGGAAAAATCAAAACAATCGGCCAGTTTAGACAGAAACCAACCTTGCAGAGATTTAGAAATAAGGACCGGAGGAACATTCTTTCCTTCCGGGAAAAGGCCTGTCAAAAGCTCAATGACTATGCCATACGCTCCGAACTGGAAATACAGCTGCTCGTTCAACCTATCCCGAAAGAGGTCTCCAGCCACGTTTAGTTGGCCAGCACGAACTGTGTGGTGGTACAATTCTATGACCGGCTGGAGTTCATCCATAGACCGTACTTTCCCTTCCCGCTTCGGCAAAGATGAAAAATAATCCCGAAGTTTGACATGCACGTTAGTTTTGTCCATCAGTCGATCATAGGCGTAACGTCGGACAATGGGGTGAAGGTCAAAGCGACTTGTGGATACGACGTAAAAGAGGTGACCACGATCTTGAAGCTCTGTCAATGCCTCGCCCAGTTGAGTCTCACCATTGATGGGACTGATGGCCTGAATGGCTTCATAACTAATGGGGGTACGGAAGGCAGCGATTCGACTCAAAAAATCACGAAGAGGGTCTGACAATGCATCGTATGACAGTTCAAGGACGTGATGCTCCCGGGCTTTCAGGTCACGTATCGGATCACACTTAGGCGCGGCTTTGATGTCTCCTCGATCCTCTGGCGCGTGAAGAATCATGCCGGACAATAGTCGCAGGGTCAGTGGATGATAGCCGAAAGGCTCGCAGGCTTGCTGAATTTCGGCACGAGTACCCTTGATTCCTTGTGCATGAAAGAAATGCACAGCATCGTCGGGGTCAAGCTGCATCAACAGTCCGTGACGACAATTGGCCAGTGGCTGCCGGTCATGACCCTCTAATTGTTTCGGAAAAAGTCGGGTGGTGAAGAGAACATGTGAAGCAAGTGCCGTACCCCCGATCCAATTCAGGAAGCGCGCCGCTGTCGGGTTAACACAAGTGCGAAATTCTTGCTTCGCGTCTTCTCGGATTGCATCTCCCATATACGAGGCATTGAGGCTCGCATAGGCTCGCAGTTCACGTTCGAAGCCGTCTAATACCAAAAGCACCCGCTTCGTCAGGAGGAGCTCGAACAGAGCGTGCGCTTTTTCAAAATCGGAACCGATGGAGATGGGATCAACAGTGCCGCCGCTCAAATAGCGAAGAGCCTTATTCAAGAAAGACGAAAAGGCAGCCTTTTCTTCATAGAAAGACCACCAGAGCACACCTTCGGGGCGGGCATCATCCGGAACGCGGCAACCTTCAACGGGATCAGCCGCCGTCCCGGGGAGTGGAAGTCCGAGCAAGTCGCGCTGCACCCAGGCCCACGTCAAAGCAGATTTGCCCATGCCACCCATTGCCTCGAGGACAAGTACATGTTGATCGCCCTGCATAAACCAATTTGTCAACATTCGCCGTTCGGCCACACGGCCCGTGAAGTTGGGTTGCATCGGGTACGGATGGGCGAAGTAAGGTTGAGGAGGAAGCGGTAGGAATGAGGGAGACGTTTCAGTCTTTGTGTTTGTTTGATTAGCTGCCGACTGCGATTGAATTTCCCAGTTTCGAATGCCAACGGCCAGCTTTGTTCCCAGATCATCAAATGAGCTAAAGGAGTCTCTGACTATGGCATTCACAGCGCGATTGCGAAAAGCTCGTTGCCTATTGTGTTTGTCGTCCGGTTCGCGAAGATCGTCGCCAAGAGCAAAATTGGACACTGTCAAGAACATGAGCCTTGGAATATTACATTCTATAGCCATGTCGAACTCGCGCTCTGTATACGATTTTCCGCTCGGCTCGTGAATCGAACCATAGTTTGGTCCGAGAATACCAACATACAAACCGCATTCGGCAACCTTTTGTCGGCAAAATTCATCAGCTTCTCGATCTCGTGCGCCGAAATCTTCCATTCGAATGCAGTGATAACCGTCCAAGAGACGCAATACACTGTCAGCAGCATCACGGTATTGATGTAGGTCACGAAAGGTTGAACTCAAGAATACTTTCTTCATAACAGAGCCTGTCGAAGTTACATTTGCGAGAATATATTGTTAAACTAGCTTCTCAACTGCGGAAACAAAATCACTTCCCTAATCGAAGTTTGATCCGTCAGCAGCATCGTCAGGCGGTCCACGCCGATGCCCATGCCGCCCGTGGGGGGCATGCCGATCTCGAGCGCGTGCAGGAAGTCCTCGTCGAGCGGCTGCGTCTCCTCGTCACCGGCCTCCTTCAGCTTGCGCTGATTCTCGAAGCGCGCGCGCTGATCGAGCGGGTCGTTCAACTCGCTGAAGGCATTGCCCAATTCAAAGCCGAGCGCGAACGGCTGGAAGCGCTCCACCAGCCGCGGATCGGTGCGGTGCTGCTTGGCCAACGGCGAGAGCGAAAGCGGATAGTCGTAGATGAAGGTCGGCTCGACCAGACTCGGGCGGACGCGCGTCTTCATGATCTCGTCGAGGATCTTACCCACTCCCATCGCGCGCGTGATCTCGACGTGGTGCGCTTCGGCGACCGACACCAGTTCGGGAATCTCAGCGCCGATCAAATCTTTGCCCGTCAAGTCTCTCAATAAGTCGAAGAAGCGCACGCGGCGGAACGGCTTGCCGAAATCCATGGTCTGGCCCTGATAGGTGACTTCGGTCGTGCCGCAAGCCTTCAGCGCCACGTGGCGGAACAATTCCTCGGACAAGTTCATCACATCCTCGAAATCCGCATAGGCCCAATAGAATTCGAGCATCGTGAACTCGGGATTGTGGTAGCGATCCATCCCCTCGTTGCGGAAGTCCTTGCAGATTTCGTACACCTTCTCGAAGCCGCCGACGATCAGCCGCTTCAAATACAGTTCATCGGCAATGCGCAGGTAGAAGTTGCGATCCAGCGCGTTGTAATAGGTGGTGAACGGTTTCGCCAACGCCCCGCCGTAGAGCGGCTGCAAGGACGGCGTTTCGACCTCCAGAAATCCGCGCTGATCGAGAAACTCGCGCATGGCCGTGACAATCTTCGCGCGAGTGCGAAAAATATCCCGCACCTGCGGATTGACGGCAAGATCCAAATAGCGCTGGCGAAAGCGCGACTCCTTGTCGGTGAACGCATCGAAGGTCTGCCCCTCGCGCTCTTTGACCACGGGCAGCGGGTGTAGGCTCTTCGAGAGCAGTTCGTAGCTCTGCGCGCGCAGGGTCGGCTCGTGGGTCTTCGTGTAGAACGCAGTCCCGGTCACGCCGATAATGTCGCCCAAGTCGAGCAAATGGCGAAAAATCTCGTAAGCCTGCTCGCCGACGCGGTCGCGCTGCACATAGATCTGCATTTCGCCGAACTCGTCGCGGATATGTGCGAACGCGGCCTTGCCCATCACGCGCATCGTGTGAATCCGCCCGGCAATCGAGAACACCGGCCCCACATGTTCCTCGGTTTCGAGCTTGCCGTCGAAATCCGCGAGCAGCTCCGGGATATGGGCCGTCTTCTCGAAGCGGTAGGGATAGGGGTTCAGCCCCAGCTCGCGCAGCTTGTCGAGCTTTTCGCGCCGCAGGCGGAGAATGTCGTTGAGATCTTCAGGAGGAACAGACATGGAGGTCAAGACTTGGAATGTGAATCTTTAATGTGGCAAGAGTCAGAGGTGCAGCCGTCTATGAGACGGCAGGGATCACCGATGCCAATATAACAAAATTCATCAAAAAAAACCGCCACAGGAGGCCCGTAGCGATGGGGGAACGAATGGGAAGCGGCGGTTCGACGGCGCGAGGCGGCCTCGGGCTACGTTTTGCCTGCCGGAGAGTCGGGTCCGTAGCTGGCGCTATGGCCGCCTAATTGAAGGATTCACATCAGATTTGGTGACAAGCGCTTTTGACCGGTTTCCAAAGCGGCTTGACCTTCAGGCGTGGAGAGCACGTCTGTGAGACGCCGCGGTGCTTCCGGATGCGCAGGGAAATCTCCCAGAGCCAATTCCCACCAACTCGCATCATGCCACCTCCCGAATTTGTGGCCGACCGAATGGAAAACGCCAATGGATGTGAACCCAAGCTGTTTATGCAAGGCGATGCTGGCCGGATTGGGCAAGACGATGATCGCCAGCGCCTTTTGGTAGCCTTGCAGTTTCAGTACGTCGAAGATCGCTGCATAAAGTGCGCGACCTACGCCCCGGCGGTGATGCAGCGGATGAACATACACCGTCACTTCGACCGCCCATTGATAAGCAGCGCGGGGCCAGAAACGCTTGGCATAGGCGTAACCGGCGATCCGGCCTTCATGTTCGCAGACCAGCCACGGGGCTTGCTCCAGCGTCACGAGAATTCGCGCCCGTATCTCGTCCGGCGAGGGCGGCTCCAGCTCGAAGGAGATGGCCGTCTCGCGCACGATCGGCGCGTAGATCTCGAGGATCTGTTCCGCGTCCGCCTCACGCGCCAGTCGAATCTGTGCCACGCTACTTCACCGTGACCGGAATCGTGGTCAGCACGCCCGCATGATCGAATTTGGCTTTCTTGAATTTCGGCGGGCCGAATTTGCCGCGCGCGCCATTGGAGGAACCGTACGGCTCTTTGGGGATGTGCATCCAGTTGTGATCAATCTTGTCGTTGCCGTTCACATCATGATGCACACTGACAGCGTAGGTACCGTAGGGGATCTCGTCAAAGATGATCTCCGCCTGCCGGTCGTGGATCGGCTGCTTCACAACCTTGATCGCCCGGTCCTTCTTGCTGGGAAAGGCCTTCGGGTCATCGAAGAGATAGACCCGCACCTGCCCGTCGTCGCTCTTGAATCCGTCAATTTTCACGACGATGCGGCCATGGTTGGGGGTTGTGGGCGGTTGAGCCAAGAGCCAGCCGGCCGCAAGGACAGTCGCCAGCAGAGTGAAGCACCACTTCATACGATTACTCCTGTAAGAAAAGGTTGCAGGGGGTGAAACCTCAAGATTCGAGTATTACGCTTCAAAGGCCTTAGAGAGCACCGGCACCTTTGTTCAGGTGCCCGCCATCACATTCGATGAGGAGGAGAATTCACGACCCGAAGCGGGAGCGGTAAAGTGTCATGATCAAGGCGAGCTGTTCCGGGCGCGACAAATGTGCGGTGTTCAACATAAAGTCGTACAGCTCGGGGTTGTTCGCGTCCTGATTCAAATACTTGCGGAAGAAATTATGCCGGCCGTGCTGCTCCTCGCGCAGGACGTCGTGAGCTTGCTCCTTGGACCAGCCGAAGCGCTGAATCAGGTTGCGCTCGCGCCAGTCATACGGGGCAATCAGCCGGACGTGAATGCCGCCGGTAAGCCCGGCGGTGAGGACCGGCGCGCCGCGGCCCACGATGATGCAATGCCCCAATGCTCCCACGGCCCGCATCGCGTGGACGAGATGATGCAGCAGCCGCAGATCACTGGGCGAGTGGCCCAGCAGGTTCTCGAAAAACTCTTCGATCCCGCTGCGCACGTGGACGTCCAGCGCATTGAAGAGTCGGTGCGAGACATGCTCTTCCTCGGCCAGTTTCTCAAATAACTGGCGGTTGTACACGGGCCAGGGGCCATCCGGCATCTGGGCGGCCAATTCTTCGGCGAGCGACATGGCCTCGCAGCCATACTGCCGCATGATCGTAATGAACGGCGCCACGGTCGGGGTCGCCGTGCCGCGCGAGCGCAAACGGTCCGCCAGCATGATCTGGGTTTCCAGCCGCTGTTCCACGCGCAGGGGGAGGTGTTCTCGTTTCGTGTCTGACATAGGGAGAATTGAACTTGAAACTTGAAAGAAACTCGCGTTTTCGGAAATGAGGTTAAACGAACACGCGCGGCACACGACCCGTCAAGTAGATCGGCAACTCATACGGAATGTAGCCGCCGCGCTGGCAGAGTTCCCAGAGCGGAATCTCGCCGCCATCCTGTTTGCCCCACATGATCACCGGTTCACCGACAAGATAGCGATTCTGGCCGAGGTTGACCATCAATTGATCCATGCAAACCACGCCGACAATCGGATAGCGTTGGCCGCCGATCAATACCGGCGCGCCGGAGAAGTGCCGCGGATAGCCGTCGCCATAACCGACCGGTACCGTGGCAACCCAGACATTTTCGGGCGCGGTCCAGAGCAGATCATAGCTCACTCCCTCGCCTTTGCGCACCCGCTTCATGTAAACAATCTCGCTGACAAGTGACATTGCCGCATCAAGCGGAAACCGCGGCTGCAATTCCGGCGCAGCATGTTGGCCAAATAAGCCGATCCCGGGGCGAATCATGTCCAGATGCGCATGCGAAAAATTGATCGCGCCGGCGGAATTGCAAATGTGGCGTAGACCGGGATCCAAGCCGATCTCTCGCGCGCGCGCCACCGTTTCCTGAAAGCGCGAAATTTGCAGCTCGGCGAAACTCGTGTCGGCGCTCTCGGCGGTGGCGAGATGCGAGTAGATCCCGGCGATCTCGACTCGGTCGCAACGCTTGGCGGCGGCAAACAATTGATCCACCGTGCGCCAATTCTGCCCGATGCGGTTCATGCCGGTGTCAATTTTCAAGTGCACGCGCCCGCGCCTTCCGCTGCCGTTGGCTTGCAAGTTGATCGCCTCGATCTTGAAGACGGAACTCGCCGTCATGTCCAGGTCGTGTTCGAGAAAGAGCGAAATCTGCGAACCGACGATGCCGCCGAGCACCAGAATCCGCTCTTTGAAACCCTTCCGCCGCAGGGCAATGCCTTCCTCGACAAAGCCGACGCCGAAGTACTCCGCTCCCAGCTCTGAGAACAGCCGCGCGCAGTCAAGCAGACCGTGACCGTAGGCGTCGGCCTTGACCACGGGCATGATCTTCGCATTGTGCGCGTGGTCACGAAATTTTTGAAAATTCCGCGCCAGCGCGTCGCGGCTCACTCGGGCAAAGGTGGGCCGGTAGGGGCGCAGTGATTCGGCCGGAATGACCTCGGCCAGACTGATCGAGTTCGGAGGGTTGATAGCTAAAGAAAGGATGAAGGCGGAAGGATGAAGGATGAAAGAAAAGCTCTGTCGGCTTCCCCCTCATCCTTCATCCTTCCGCCGTGGGTTACTTCACCAGCAGCAGCTTGCGAGTTTGGATTGTGGCTCCGCTGGTCAGCTTGACGAAATACAAGCCGCTCGTCACCGCAGACGCATCCCACGCGAGCTGATGGCGGCCAGCGGTGAATTCCTGCGACTCGGCGAGTGTGGCAACACGCTGGCCAAGGAGATTGTAAATGCTCAGCTTGATTCGAGCGGGCGCGGATAACTCAAACGGGATCTGCGCCACGCTGTTGAACGGGTTCGGATATGGTTCCAGCAACGTCATTCTATCAGGCAGAGCCGCGCTCTGATCATCGGCGGCTCCCGGAACCACGGCTGTGATCAGCACGTCATCAAGAAACCATTCGGTGGCATAGGTGCCCTGATAACGCCAGGCGAAATACACGTTCGACCCGGCCAGATTGGTGGCACTTTGGGTGATCTGCTGCCAATCTTCCTGCACGTCGTCGAATTCTCCGACCTCTGTCCAGTTGGTACCGTCCGTTGAGATGAGAACGGCGTGGTACTCATAATAGCCGGCCACGTAACAGTTGCGCTGCCAGAAAGTCCAGATGACGTTTGTAGCATTTGCCGGAATGGCGATTTGCGGACTGACCAGCCAGTCATCCTGTGCGCCGACCCCCTGCTCATCATCATGCCATACCGCATTGGCACCGCCATGCGGCGTAGCACCACCACAATCCGGGGAGGCACCTTGCAGCGCCTGCCAGCCGATGCCGTCGCCGCCGTTTTCGACATGTTGCCAACCTTGCAGCGGGAAGGTTTCAAACGGCTCATTAAGCAGCGTTACCTCGCCGCCGGGGGGGTCGCCTGTCCATTGAAGAGCGGCCAGCGCATTGATGCGACCATGTCCAAAGGTCACATCCCAGCCGCCAGCACCAAGATCCACGGCGGTCTCCTGCAATGCCTGCCGCACTTGAGTCCCCGCCAGTCCATTCGACATGAGCAGCGCACCGACGCCGCAGGCATGCGGCGTGGCCATCGAGGTTCCCTGCCAAAAGAGGTAGGCCCAGTTGCCATTCGCGTCCCGCGTTGTTGACAGAACTCCGTCCGCGTAGCCGTCATTATTTAAGTCCTCGCTCGTGTTGCCGCCGGGAGCAGTGATATCCAACTCTTGGCCTTGATTGGAATACGGGGCGATAGCATCGTTATAAGCGGTTGCGCCAACCGCGATGCAAGCCTGATAGGCACCTGGATACGCCACATACGGCTGGCCGTCATTTCCCGAGGCGGCGAAGATAACCGTTCCCGCCGCCGCCGTCTGATTGATCGCGGTGGAAAGCGGTGGACCCGGATCCTGCGGCGGGCCGCTTACACTCAGGCCAAGCGATAAGTTCAGAACGTGTGCGCCGTGCGTTCCCGCCCAAGCAATACCATCGGCAATCTGCTGTATGGTTCCGCTACCGGCGGAGTCGTTCAGAACCCGGATCGGCATCAGGCGGCAGAGGGGAGCTATTCCGGCCACACCGACACTGTTGTCTGTAGCACAGAGAATGGTGCCCGCGACATGCATCCCGTGGGACTCGTTGAGATTGGGAGCGCTGGGATCGTTGTCGTCTTCAATGAAATCGCGCGGCGATACCGTCTGCACACCCGACCAGTCCTCGTGGTTAAACTGCCACCCCTGATCAGCCACCGCCACGATCACATTGGCGCTGCCGCGCGTAATGTCCCACGCCAGCGGGAGATTGATCCGCGGGTAATGCCACTGATACTGGTAGTAGGGGTCGTTGGGCGTGAACGAGGCGTGGGCGATGTAGTTGAAATTTGCCCAGACCACGAGGGGCGAAGCGCGGAAGAAGAGCACGGCGTCGGCGGTCGTCATGGTAACGGGAATCTCGATGCGATAGTAGTCGAGGAGGTCACTCCAATGTACGACTCGGGAACCAATTTGCTCGGCCAGAGCGCTAATTTCCGCGGCCGCCGTCGGGGCCTTGAATTTCACCAGCACGTCGGTTTGGACGTACTCATAATACGGTTCGCCGTCTCGCACACTCGGCGCCGCTTTGCCCGGACCCGCAAGAGTTCCTGCCGCGGACGTCAAAAACAGGATGATCGCAATAACGATCTGCATTCTCTCCTCCTCGGAGTTAAAAAAGTATGTACTGCTGAAAACGTTCGAACATTGGGCCAGTCCTCAGAAGGTTTCGAAATCGTGAATTGTCCCCGCCAAACGCTGTGCATCACGATGCGACGATGGGCAGATTCCCGTTTTCGAGAGTTGCGCGTGCGCGAGCGCGACACCTGTGATCGCTCGTGCGCCGTTCGTCCAGAACACTTTCTTACTCAGATTTCTCCCGAAGCCTCCTTTCTCAATAAGTTGGAATATCCACGCTTTTCTTACTTTGCAGCGGACTATCCTTGCGCCGCCCGTGATCGGGCGAATTTGCCTTGCGCGCCTAACAACAGAAACGCGCGCACAAACTCGTCGAGGTCGCCGTCCATTACTTTGTCTATCGAGGAGGTCTCGACGTTCGTGCGGTGATCCTTCACCATCTGATAGGGCTGGAACACATAGGAGCGGATCTGATGCCCCCACGCGATGTCGGACTTGCTGTTTTCGATAACGTCGCTCTTGGCACGCAGTTCGTCGAGATGCCTCTGGTAGAGCCGCGCGCGCAAAACCTTCATCGCGCTGTCGCGGTTGCGGTGCTGGCTGCGCTCGGTCTGGCAGGTAACGACAATGCCCGACGGCAGGTGCGTAATCCGGATCGCACTCTCGGTCTTGTTCACGTGCTGCCCGCCCGCGCCGGAGGAGCGATACGTGTCCACCTTCAGATCGTCCGGCTTGATCTCGACCTCCGGCACGTCGTCCACTTCCGGATAGACGAACACGCTGGCAAAGGAGGTGTGCCGCCGCGCGTTGGAATCGAAGGGCGAGATCCGCACCAGCCGGTGCACGCCGCTCTCCGCTTTGCAGAAACCGTAGGCGTACTCGCCGGTGACTTCAATCACGACGGACTCGATGCCTGCTTCCTCGGCGGGTTCGAAGTCGAGCACGTCCGCTTTCCAGCCGCGTTGATCGAACCACTTCATATACATGCGATAGAGCATGCCGGCCCAGTCGTTGGATTCGGTGCCGCCCGCGCCGGGATGAATATGCACGATGGCCGAGCGCGCGTCATCGGGGCCGGTGAGCATCGCGCGCAATTCCAGATTTTCGAATTGCTGCAAATAGCGGCCGTATTCGACGTCGAGTTCGCTTTCGGTGAATCCTCCGTCGCTTGCCAACTCGCCCATCGTTTCCAGATCGTGCATCCCGCTCTCGACCTTGCGATAGTCTCCCACCCACGCGCGGTGGTCGGACAGTTGCTTGAGGACTTTTTGCGCTTGCTGCTGGTCGTCCCAGAACGCGCCCCCCGCCGACAGCTCTTCTAATTTCTGGATGGTCTCTTCGCGCCCCCCGACGTCAAAGAGACCTCCGCAAATCATCGAGCTTCGGCGTCAACTCCTCAATCTTCAGCTGCAGTTCTTCGGGTTTCATGTATTCCTTGCTTTCTATGATTTGTAAACTTGATCCACCAGTGTCTGAAGCCGCCGCTCCAGTGTGCTTGCATGCTCCTCGTTCGTCTCAACAGAGAGTTGGTCCACGAGATCCAAAATTGCTTTCCCAGTCTGTTTGTCGGGACTCGTCGGGATGTGAATATCAATGAAAAGTTTTCCCGTTATCGAAAAGAATCCCATGGGTGTCGGACGTTGCCCTGCTACAAGTCGCCTCTGAGTCTGCTCTGAGTTCAAGAACGCCATGCACCATTTCAAAACCTGCTCGTCGGAGAGTTCCTTGCCCATCGTCTTGGACAAAGCTCGTTTGTACTCATTATATTTGACCTTGGTGCGTTCAGATGGCAACAGAACCACGCACGAGTCCTGCGGCATGATGCCTTCAGTATCCAGAGCAAATCGTACGCCCTTTGCCAAGCGAGGTGTCACGAGTTTCGGCATGAACAGAATGGCCTCGGGAGATCGCGGCCGATGGTACTCATACCATTGCTTTCCCTGTGCTCTGATGTTTTTCTTTTCGAACATTCGGTTCGACAGGAACTCGTAATTCTGGACAAGATAGGCCGCCGTCTGCGGAAACTTGACCAGATTGAGCGCCGTACGATGCTCTAACAGCGCCATGAGACCGTCCTGTGAAAGCCCATGCTCACGGATAACCTCACGCTCGCGGTCATCGAGCGGGTTTTCAAAGTCGAGCGCATCGCGCCATGATTTGCCGCGCCCATAGGCGAACGCCGGCCGCGCACGGATGCCGTCGAGGCGGTAAGGATACAGCATGACATGATCCACGTCCGGTATCCGCCAGCGCAGCGTCTCACGACCCTTCAGCACCGGATGCACAAGCTCCCGTTCAAATTCGAAGGAATCAGCAGTTTCTCGCGTCATCTGAAACACTTCAAGGCCGCCTTCACCGCCCGGTGTCACGCCCTGATAAGGTTCAAGGATGTCTGATGCGCGCGGCCAATCCTCACGCGATACCTCACCTTCCGGTTCGGGGGTAAGAATCCACCGATTCTCTTTGAAGGACTTTAAACGCGCTCGGTTAAAACGGAAGGCATGGCCGAAGCCTTCCCGAGCTTCGGAAACTCGTCCCACCATAATCCTCTGCAGAAGGCTTTCTACAGTTTGCTTAACGCGGATGCGCCGCTCTGTCACAGACAAGTCCGCGAAGTCTTTCGGCGTTGAAGACATGATCACAGGAAACCACCCATTTGAGGGAGGGGTGTTTTCCACCACTGTGATGCACGGAATGTTCATTCCCTTGAAAAAAAGCTGCCCAAACGGATTGAGGTCCACGAGCGCAAGCAACGTTGAATCCTCGGCCAATCTTCGACGGAGGCCGCGAGCGACAGAAATCGCGGCGGCAATCCTACTTTGGTTCAGCGTCTTAAACGTCGGGCCAGCCCACTCTTTATCAATGAAACTTGCCTGTGTCACAAAGCCCAGCTTACCACCCGGTTTAAGCATCTGCAAACCACGATCCATGAACAAGCCGTAAATATCGTATTTCCCCGACACGGTGTCCGGAAAATTAATCTTAAAACGACGTTTCTTTCCTTCATCAAAGATCGGTGCAAGCGGCCCCTTCAAAATGCCGCCCCACGGCGGATTGCCAAAGACAAAGTCATAACGTTGGTTTGCAATCTCCAGAAAGCGCCGGTGAGAATCCATTTGCAACTGAATTCGCGAGTTTCGATCTCTGAACAAATCAGGACTCCGAACTTCATCTTCAGGGCGCTCCAGCGAGTCAGCCACAAAGACGTGAAGATCAAGAGGTAATGATCGTTTCTTGCGTCTGACTTCCACATACATTTGGAGAAGCATGAACGCGATGTTTACGGTTGTCAAGAACGCCGCAAACGGATGGATGTCCACGGCATGAACAGCTTCCACCACGTAGCGCAACTTTCTTTCTGCACGCTGCCAGTCGGTCAATTTGCGGTCAAACAAATCCTCGTGGCAATCCATGCGCCGACCTAAATGGTCGAGCAGGCGTGCAATCCCGCTAACCACAAACGCGCCACTTCCCGAAGCGGGATCCATGAAGGTGCAGCGACAGAGTTCATGTCTGTCCGCAGTCCATCCGCAGAGATCAAGCGTGATGTCAATCAGCTCATCCGGAGTGTAGAACCCTCCCAAGCGCTGCCGGTCATCGGGAGGCAGATAATACTGATAGACATACCGCCAAACATCGACGTCAATCTGCGCAAACCAAAAAGCATCCAACTGTCGCAACGTTCGTTGAAGCAGAACTTCAAACTCATGTTCAATCGTATCGAGCCAAGCGCGGCCCTCGTCTCCTGTCGCCGACCGCTTGTCGTCCGGAACCAACCACCAGTCGAACTCCCCAAGCTGATAGACCGAAGGCAACCAGCTTTCCATATCCCGCCGAACATCCGCCAGTACTTGGAGAACAGGTGTTTGTGTCTGAGAACGGCCGAGACTCACCTGAACCAATTGGGTAAGCGCGACTCCTGACAAGCGACGGTCAAATATCTCTTGATCTTCTCCAATTCGATAAAGCAAGATTCGAGCAACGAGAACGTGGGCGGTCTGAATTAGCAGCTTGCTGACTTCGGGTTGGTACAGATCCCACAAGCAGGTGTCCAGCTTGTCGTACGCGATTCGCCTGCTGCGACCAATAACCTGATCGACAAATTTATCGACTCGCGCTGAGGCAAAACCAAGTTCTTGCAGCAATTGTACCACGTTTGCATACGTTGTTGTAGCGTCTCCGATGTCCTTTCGAATTCGCTCCTCCACTTGGGACGGCGGAACAACATAGGTTCGTCTGCACCATTCATCGAAGATGCTCCTGGTAACGGATCCGATAGTGTTGCCTGCACGGTTGCTGCGGAACCCGAAAAACAGCTTAGTTTGGAACAGCTCCAAATCGCCGACGATATCCGTAAGTGTGCTCGCAAACTCCTGGAGTAAATGCGGTCTTTCTGAGGAAACACCAATGCGATTTCGCTCGGTGCGCAAGACCTCAGCATAAACTCTGGAGGCTAGCGGAGCAAAAAAATCATGAATGGACTTCCCGTCTCCTTGCTTATTCAAGTCGAATCCGGCACGACCTGCCAGGAAGAATTTCTTTGTCGCATCCGAGTCATTGAACAGACGGTTTTGGTCTGCATGCATCGCTCGTAAATGTCGTCCGACACGTCGTGTGACCGTGAAATCGCCACGTGGCGAGCTTGTATCCACTCTGTCCCAAGTCCATCCATCGGTTATATAAGCATGCTCAATCGTCGGCTGGTAGGAAAGACGTGATTCAAAGTCAACATAATCTTGAACGGTAAGTTGCGCCCCCGGCGTTTTAGTCTCGATCGCGATGACAGGCTTCCGTTGCTCGTCGAGACAGAGAATATCAAAGCGTTCTCCCACGACCACATTGTCACGTGGCCATCCAAAATGCTCCTCAATCAGCCGATCAACCAACAGCTTGCGAAATGGGCGCTCTCCGCCCTCATGCGGAATTTTGATGGCACGGAACTGAGCAGCGTACTCTTCGAGTACTCCTTGGAGCACCGCTAGTATTTCAGGAGCTTGCGAGGTCATTGGGATTTTAGTACAGCTTCTCCACGTCCATCCCCGGGAAGTAGTGCTCGAAAATTTGCGTGGAAGTCGCGCCTTGGGCTGCCTTTCTCGCCGCACCGCACTGGCAGAGACCGACGCCGTGCCCCCAGCCCGCGCCGGTGAAGACGACTTCTTGCGGCACGCCGGAGCCGTCGTGCACCACGTCCACGAGAAAGCAGGAGCTTTCGAGCGCAGTATGCGAGAGCGCGCGGCGGATTTTCAGCTCCCGCTTGATGCGAACATTCTTGCGCGACCCGAGAATCTCGACTTCGATCAGCCGCCCCGATACGCCGCGCTTGATCGGCACGATGTCGTAAAGCGTGCCGATGTTCTGCCCGGTCTTCTCCTTGATGATCTTCTCGAGTTCATGGCGCGAGTAGGAGAGTTCCCAGCGGAAATGCTTGCGGCCGTAATCGTTGGAGACCGGGAGGTTGTAGCCGGAGAGGTTGCAGCAGACGTCGGGCTGCGAGAGAATCCATTTGCGCGCGCCGGCTTCGGTGGTGAGATCGGGAAGGTCAATCGAGTCGCCGCATGAGCAAACCACGCCGACGGTCGGATGCATCGAGGGAGTCATCCACGCGTTGTTCGCGTCTTCGGTGTGACCGCCGCAGACCGCGCTGTAGTGCGCGTCCACCAAAGTCCCGTCCATCATCAGCACCATGCCCTTGGTCGCGTCCACCGCCGCGCTGGTGCGCTCGTCCTCGTGCGTGAGGCCGCTATAGACCTGGCAATGCACGTGCGCGCAGAGTTCGAATGGATCGTTCAAATGCTTGATGGACTTCTGCGCCATGACAACCGAGCGCGAAAGAATCGCCTGCGCTTTCAACGCTTCCGGCGGAAATCCGGCGGGCATCTCCGCGGGCACCACGCCGCGCAGGTAAACGTCAGTCGGAATCTCGTTTAGCGCGGCCAACTGCCCCGTCTCATCAACGTAAATCTCTAATGCACCGGCATAGTCTCGGCTTTCAGTCTTCTCGTACTTGAAGCCCGTGACTGTGAACACGCCATTGACTGTCAGCCACGCGCCGGGCGATTCCGGGACCAGCCGAAAACCGTCCTCGGCGTAGAATGACTCGATCAGGTCGGCGTCGAAGAATTCGATGGTGCCGTGCCCGCGCCGCAGCGTTTCGCGGACCACGCGCGGCGCAAAGTCATCCTCGAGCGAATCCACTAAATCGGACGTCTCCTCTTCCGTTTTGAAATTGCCGAGCTGCACGCGATAGAGCGTGTTGTCGCCGAGCACGCGGCCGTCAATCTCGACCGGTCCGCCGATCTGCCGCACGACGGCGGGAGTGCCCTTGGCTTCGAAGTCCTCGGCGCAGCGCATCGCGTCGTTGTAGCTGCGGTAGGTGCAGACGATCACGTTGTAGAGAAACTGCGCGGGGTTGGATTTTTCGATTCGCGCGCGCCAGCGCACCGCGGAAGGTTTGGCTTCGCGGATCGGTTCGCCGGCGAGCGTTTCGATCCGGTAGTCGCCGTGCATCTGAAAGGTGATCTTGTCATACCCTTCGAGCAGGCCGACACGAACCGTCAAGGGATTGGAGCGGGCAGTCAACGTCATAGCAATTTGCGGCAATGGTGCGGGGTTGAGGGGAGCGGAATCTACATCCTCATCAATTTGAGCAAGCGACGGAAGCGCGCAGCCGAGCCAGAGCAGCGCCGCCCAGAGCCAACAACGAGCAAACAAACTTCGTGAAACAGGAATCACGTCGTGCGACCTATAGTCCCCCCATACGAATGGGGGGACGAACAGGGGGGTCTTCAAGCGCGATAAAACTTACACACCGGCGGCGGTGCGAGTCGCCGGTTCCAGCAAACACAAGTCGTGCACCGACGCCGCGAAACGATTTGCTTCCGCTGCGGGCAGGAGCAGCGAGACGCGGCTTTCGGTGATGTTCATTGCCGCGACCCAATCCTGATACGGCGCGAGTTTCTGCTGCACGCGCTCGGCCAGCTCCGACGCTCCCCCCACGCCCGGACCGAGCAGCGTGATGAGAGTGAGCGGCTCATGCGTGACGTGCGTACGTCCGGTCAAATACAACTCGTGCGCGTCATCGCTCTTCAGGACGAGCAACCCCCGCCCGCCCGATTGTGAGGCCAGCAACGGCGCGCGGCCCTGCTCGCGCAGTTCAGTTACGGCTTGCAAGAGTTCAATTGTCGAGTCGAATAGCAGGCAGTGAACGTCGGGCTTCGCGATCACGGCGGTAAGCGTGCGGCGGCCCAGCGGGCGATCCGTGAGAATCGTGCCCGCGACGCCGGTCTTGCTGTTGCCGATGGCGAGTTTGACGCGATGCTCGGCGGCCATCTCGACCGCGGGAACTTGCAGAATCTTTGCGCCGCAGCCCATCATCTCCAGCGCTTCGTCGTAGCTGAGTTGCGGAATTACGCGCGCGACCGGAATCTGTTTGGGATCGGCCGATTGCACGCCCTCCACGTCCTTCATGAACTCCACGCACTCCGCGCCTAACGCGACCGCCAGCCCGACGGCGGTGGCGTCCGTGCCGCCGCGCCCCAGCGTGCTGATATTTTTGTCGGTCGTGATCCCCTGGTACCCGGCGATGATCGGGATGCGTCCCTGATCGAGGATTTCGCGCACGCGCTGCGCGCGGATCTCGACGATCTTCGCGGCGGTGTGCACGGTGTCGGTGATGATGCCTGCCTGCGCGCCGGTAAGCGAGACCGCGATGTCTTGCTCCAGCGCGTTGAGCGCGAGCGCGAGCATGGCAATCGAGATGCGCTCGCCGACCGACAGCAGCACATCCAGTTCGCGCCCCTGCGGATGCGGGTTCACGCTCTTCGCCATCCCAAGATAGCGGTCCGTCGTGTCGCCCATCGCCGAGACCACGATCACAAGCTGCGTCCCGCCGCGCGCGCGCTCATAGATCATGCGCGCCACCTGCCGCACGTCCTCCGCCTGCGCTAACGCCTTTCCGCCGTATTTTTGGATGATCAGGGACAGAGGGTAACTCACTAATTTACGGCAAATCTCGACGAGTGTACTGCCCGCCTCACTACCGTCTGAGTCATAGAGCTGTTATTGCTAATCTTCCAGAGGAAACTCGATGGACGAAATGTTGCACCGTCTCGATTTTTTCTTGAGAATCCATCCGGTAGAATCTGCTCCCGAAAGAAAGTCTAAGTAGAATACTTTAGTGTACTTGGATCTGTAACCCAACGGCTTGACGATTCGCCCAGGCTGGATTATCGTAATGGTATCCTTTTGCCCGTATGGCTTATTGTAGAGCCTGGCTTCTTTTTCGATGATTCTATAGGCTACACTATCTTTAGTACTCAGCATGTCAATCTTTGTCTCTAGACGTTGCAACACTTCGCCATGTTGTTTCAGTTCTTCGAGCATACTCGATTGATCCCCTTTAAGCCCCTCGAGCATCGCGCGTATTGCCTCATCTCGCTCGCTGTCCTGATAAGCACTAAAAAGAAAAAAGATGATCGTGAATACAAGTGCCTTTACGTCTGTCGGACTGAGAGAAACATAGGGGCGCACCTTTGGGCTTCGTGCCAACGCAAGCAATCGCTGTGAAATGAGAATAAATAGCTGCGCAAATAGCTCGTTAACGCTATTGAGTGCGGAAGAAGGGGCAGCTTGTGCAATTGGATCTGGCACACTGGCCGACCCTTCCCAATATGCGTGGCCTGCTACCACCTCATCAACGGCTTCACTCAATTGCTCTAAAGATCTTGTCAATGCAGGGGCAAGATCGAAATAATCTCGTATGATTATCTGATGCCACGGTATGTCATGCCTATGGGCATGCAATGGGAGAGCCAAATCCTGCAGAGTCTTAAACCTGGAACCCAAGCTCCCTAGCGCTGAAAATTTGTCAAACATCGTCGCTCTAGAAACTCCTGGCCTAGCCCAGTGTGTGTAAAGGCTACCCGCAGGAAAGGCGGTAGCTATGCTAGGCAGAAACTGGTCACCTGCTCGTGCAATTGACATTATCTGAGCGAGGAACCCGGTCGGTTGTCTATTATCAAATTGCGGCAATATGCGATTGATGTAACTTGTGTGTCTATTAGTTTCGTCAAATATGCGCGCAACACTCGCCGGTAAAGCAAGAGACTTCAGGAGATGTGTCTCTCTTTCAATAGAAGCGATCGAACGGAGAAATCCTGCCGTTCCACTCTCGGGCGGCATAAAGTCTTTCATTTACTCCTGCCAAGAAGTAAGAATATTATCCTCGAGATAGATGTAGGTGCTTTTCCAGTCGTCTCTTTCATATGAACCCGAGTACTTATCGTATACGTAATTCCCGTTCCAATCTTTCTTGTACTTTCGATAGATCAGTTGCTCGTGCACGTGTTGCTTGCCGTCCAACAGCCCAGCATAAACCGTGCGATTAATATCATTGGGTCGACTGATCAGCTCCTGCACTTGTGACCATGTCATCCCTACCCGGAGACAATTAGAAGGATTGTTTACACAATCCATCAGAGCTTTTACCCTTTTCCGCCTTTCATTATCTAACTGTATTTGTTTCTCTCGGTCAATTGCTCTGATTACTTCGGGATGTGCTTTCTTGACCTTTTCTGCCGCCTTCGTAGTCGGGTAGGCTGACAGAACGTCACGATAGCGCTTTTGAATATACAGCCGTTCTGCGAGTGAATCTCGAGCGACTATTGCGGCTGGTGTAGCCGAGTAGTTCATGAGTACATCTTCAAAACGACCTTCCTTTAACACCTCCTCGGCCAACTTCTCTAGGGCCACCTGACTGCTGGGAGTGTTTTGATAATTGTCCAATATTTCCTTGTAGCGGCCCTGCTCAAGTAGTTTCTCTGCGATTCTCTCTCGGGCGCTCCGCACACAAGGGATGTCTTTACCTCCAAAGGTGCTTACGATCTCTTCATACTTACCTTGATCATATAGCTTCTGAGCGCGCTCTGCATCAGAATCACATCCAACTAAGATTACAGCCAAAAGGAGTAAGAACTGAAGAGCTGAACGAGTGCAATGTGTCATCACAATGCCTCAAGGTTTATGTGTACCATAACTGCAGGGAAACGCCTTTATCTTTACCTTTCACTGGGCATCTAAGACAAAACATCGCAGCGATGCACACTGACGTGCTGTTGAAAGGAGCAGAGTGGTAAGTTCAGTCATTCACTCCACTCCCCACATCCCCACATACTGCTCCCGCAACAAAGACTGCCCGTCGAAGCCCACGGTCTCCGGATGATCGGACGGCCAGATGTGCGTCGTGTACGTGCTGTCGGGATTGAAAGCCGCCGCGTCAAACGTGTCCTTCCAGCCGAAGCCGAATTGCGCCGGGAACTCGCCGATCTGAAAATAGAACTGCGCGGAGTCGTCCGTCTTCACATCGTTTTCATAGGGCGAAACCGGTCACTCCTGATCTTCCCAGAACTCAAAGGCGTCTATCAAATCAAGATACACGCCATCGAATCCCGCGTCGAGGATGCGCTGAACATAAGATGAGCTGTTGCCGGTGATAATTGCCTGCCACGCCGGGTCCCAATAGCGAACCTTGTAGTTCCCCGGCCAATCGGGATTTTCCGGTCCCAACCACGACGGCGGATTCGTATGCCAGCCCGCCTGCCAATAGAAACGATAGTTCTCCGCTTCGCCGATGCTCATATAGGCGAGCACGAGGCGTGATTCGCCGCCCGGCTTGGTGCGCAAAGCAGCGATATCCTCGGCGGTAAGGAATTCCGTCTCGTAGAACAGATCCATGATGAACAGATCATACTCAGTGGTGTCCAGAGCGGCTACAAACTCGCTCCGCGACGCGAATCCGGAGGGATTGATGAGATAAAGAAAATTCTGCGCGGCGCCGAGCGTGGCAACCGCTTCACTATGAACGTCATGCGGCCGGTCAGGATACGAGGGAATGTTGTCCAATTCCCGATGGTCTGCCGCCAAGGAAAGGAAACCGCGGGATTCATTTTGCGCATAGGAATCGTCCATCAGCGCGGGAGTCGAGCAGTAGTCCACGACCAGCACCTGCTTTCCCAAACTGCGGTCGCGGATCAGCCATTCAAGCATGTAATCCCGCTCTCCGGTCGGAGTCGCGACGTTATCATAATCGTATCCGTAAAACAGATCTTCGCGGCTTTGACCGTCAATCGCCGCAAGATAGGCGTCGGCCAGCGGGCCATCGCTCTCGCCATTGGTGGTCAGCAATTCCTGGCCATTCTGAGGAATCACGACAAAGCTGGGATGTTGTCCCTTGGCGTAACTGCTGATGGCCTGTACGAACCCCCGCATCTGATCCCGGTATGGTCCGGTTGGACCCGAGTCATCCGAATCATCGTCTCCGCCACACGCCACCAAGAACAACAGCGGAAATACTATCCCTAACAAAATGCGCGATCGTTTCATTGAGGCCTCGCCGGTTATCTCCACATCCCCACATACTCCTCCCGCAACAAAGACTGCCCGTCGAAACCCACGGTCTCCGGGTGATCGGAGGGCCAGATGTGAGTCGTGTAGGTGCTGTCGGGATTGAAGGTCGCCGCATCAAACGTGTCCTTCCAGCCGAAGCCGAATTGCGCCGGGAACTCGCCGATCTGAAAATAGAACTGCGCCGAATCGTCCGTCTTCACGTTGTTATCGTACGGCGCAATCATGAACTGCTGCCGCACTTGCCAGCTTTCCGTTTTCCAAATCGCCAGTCCCTGGCCATACGTCGGATTCACCCATTGCGAGTTGATGGCCACTTGATATTCGCGCAAGAGCTGTGCATCACGGCTAAAATTCTGCTGCGCGAACTGCACCGCCGCGCCGGGGATCGTCACGACCGTCGAATCCTCACGCACGTATTGATATCCCCCACCGCTCGGCGGCGGAGTCGTCTCATCATCTTTTTTGCACGAAGCGACGAGACACGTGCTGATCAGCAGCAACAAGAAGTATTTCATGAAATAGATTTTGCTAACGAACATTTTGGGAACATTCGCTTGTTGAAGGGTCGGCTGCCTGACTTCTGTTCTCGGCCAATTTCTGATTAGCAGCCGACACCGCTCCTCTAAGATTTCTGCTTCATCCTTCATCCCTCATCCTTCATCCTTCATCCTTTCTACTGGAAGCTCCACATGGAGCGGTAGTGCGTCAACAGATGTGACTCGCCGTCAAAGCCGAGCGTGCCGGGATTATCCGGCACAAGCGTAGTGTCCGCCGGGTGCAGCCAGACGTTGCCGATGTCCTGATAGTTCAAGTTGGCTTCCGGATCGAAGGTGTCGCGCCAGCCGTAGCCGAATTGATCTTTGTAAGTGCCAATTTCGTAGAAGTACTGCGCGTCATCGGAGGTGCGAATGTCGCGCAGATACGGTGACAGAAGAAATGTCGTCCGCACGTTCCAGCCGAGCGCCTTCCAGTCCTGCAAAGCGCCCGTGTAGGCTGAGCCTTGATGCGCCAGATTCGGGTCCCGGGCCACCTGATACTCGCGCAGCAGATACGCATTCATGCTGAAGTTCTGCTCGGCGAATTGCGCGGCCGAATCCGGAATCGTGATCGCCGTATCACCGACCATGAGATGATAGTCCACCGGCGGCGGGGTGTTGTCCTCGTTCTTGCAGGATGCCAAAGCGGCGACTGCCGTGAATAAGGCGATCCAAACGTATTTCACGAAACTTTCACTTCAGCAAGATGAGCTTTTGGTTTTGGGAAGTCGCGCCAACGACGAGGCGACAAATATACAGGCCCGAGGGCAACATTTCTGCGTTAAAACTCCTCGAGTGCCGTCCAGCCTCTATCAGCCCGTCGGACAGCGTCGCCACGCGTCGGCCGGTGAGATCCAGGATTTCGAGCTTCACGCGGCAGGGCTCCGGCAGCTCAAACTCGATGGTTGTCTCGGCGTTGAACGGATTTGGATAGCAGGGCCAAAGCTGCGCTAAATTGGCCATTGCTTGCGGCTGCTCCTTCACACCCGTGCCTGCGCGCGGATGAGCGAGAAAGAATTCCCACATGAGATCATTCGCAGAGATCGAATGCGCGGGCGGATCGCCGCCAAAGCCGAGCGAGTTTCCGCCCGGCCACGAGTGGCCGCCGTCAAGCGTTACATATAGCGCCACATCCGCGATCTCGTCGCACATTGTCCATTCCACTCCATAGGCGCTGTCGGCGGAGAGGATCGTATCCGGGCCGGCATTGCACCCGTTCCGTCCCACGAACACTTCCACAACGGAATCCACAGGCGGGCGATAGATGTCCCCGCTCGGTCCGCTGCCAAAACCGCCATAATACGGTACACTCGAATCCGGCAGCGCGTGAAAATGAATCAGCGGCAGCGGTGTGCTCTGCGTACACTCCTCCATCATCATCGAGGAGGCGACGGGCGCTATCGCCGCGAACAGCACGGGAGCATCGCACGCGATGCGATAACACAGCATTCCGCCATTCGAAATGCCGGTCGCAAACACGCGGGCGGCGTCAACGTTGTATCGCGCTTCGAGCGTATCTACAAGCACTGCGATAAACCCGACGTCGTTCACAGCATTGAAGCGCGCCGTGCCGCAGCAGGTGCCCGCATTCCAAGTGTGATCAACGCCCGTGCCGTTCGGATACACCAACAGAAAACCGGCGGAATCCGACTTCTCGCTCAGGCGTGAGTATTGGACCATCTGCGCGGCCGTAGTGAGGCCGCCATGAAGCGCAACCACAAGCGGCGTTGCGACACTGCCGTCGTAGGATGGCGGCACGTGCATCAAATACGTTCGGTCGCGGCCATCGTGGCTCAGCGTGTCGTACTGACCAAACGATAGCACCGGCATCAAACCAGCGAGTAAGAGGATTGCTGCCCGCATATACTCACAGCCCTAACACATCCGCCATCGAATACAAGCCCGGCTCCTGATCCAGAATCCACGCGACAGCCCGCAAGGCTCCGACGGCGAAAACGGCGCGCGAGTCGGCGTGATGCGAAAGTTCGATGCGCTCGCCGGGACCGCCGAACATCACACGATGCTCCCCGGCCACGTCGCCCATACGGAGCGCCGTGATCGGCGTATCGCTGCCGCTGCCTTCCTTCAAATGATCGGCCAAACGCAACGCAGTGCCGGAGGGTGCGTCCTTTTTCTGCGTGTGATGAATCTCGAAGATGTGCCGCTCGTACTCGGGCAGCGCCTTAGCCATCTCCTTCACGACGCGAAAAATGACGTTCATCCCCGGCGACATGTTCGGCGAATAGAGCACCGGAATCTGATCGGCGTACTGCGCGAGAATTTTCCGCGATGTTTCCGACAGTCCGGTCACGCCGCAAACATAGGCCGCTCGGCGGACGAGCGCAAGCTCGGCATTGTGCATCACCGCATCGGGTGCCGAAAAATCAATCAGCGCGCGCGCGTCATGCGGCAGGGAAATGGGCGATGTTTCTACGGTCAAATCGAAAAGCCTCTCGCCGACCTGCTGCTCGTCGTAAGCGTACGCGACGTGCAATTGCGGGTAGCGCCACGCTTGCCGCAGAATTTCCTGTCCCATGCGGCCGGCCGCGCCGAACAGCGCGACCGTTGTGGGGTGCTGCGAGTTAGACATTTGCCGTCGTGGCTTCGTGACGATAGATGCGCACGGCGCGCTCGATCGCGTCCTTCGTCTCCTGCTTCACCGTGACCAGCGGCAAGCGCAGCTCGTTCTGCGTCTTCCCATCCAGCCAAAGCGCACATTTGATCGGGCCGGGATTGGTCTCCAGAAACATCGCCTTGGCGAGCGGCGAAATGCGGCGATGCAACTCCAGCGCGCGCGTCACATTGTCTTTCCAGTATGCATCCACCATCTCCACGAGTGGCTCCGGGGCGAGATTCGCCACCACCGAGACCACGCCTTCGCCGCCGACGCTCAAAATCGGCAGCGTCAGCCCGTCGTCACCCGAAAGCACCGTCATCCGGCCTTCGACCTTCGCGCAGATGTCGCTGATCTGCTCCAAATTGCCGCTGGCCTCCTTGATGCTCTCGATGTTGGGATGATCGGCCAGGCGCGCAACGGTGTCGGGCAGCATGTTGACGCTGGTGCGCCCGGGGACATTATACATCACCACCGGCAGATCGGTAGCGTTGGCGACGGCTTTGAAATGTGCGAGCAACCCCTCCTGCGTGGGCTTGTTGTAATACGGAGTAATCACCATCACGCCACTCGCGCCGAGCAATGAGGCTTCCTTGACACGCTCGATGGTCTGCGCGGTGTTGTTTGTCCCGCAGCCGGGAGCGACGCTGATGTCACCGGCCGCTTCCACGCAGAGCGTGATGACGCGGCGGCGCTCGGCGTCAGTCAAAGTACTGGCCTCTCCCGTCGTGCCCAACGGAACAAATCCGTGCACGCCCGCATCGGCCAAATTGCCCACGAGCATCTGCAGCGCCTTCTCATCCAGCTCGTGGTTCTTGAAAGGGGTGACTAACGCCACCCAGACTCCTCGATAGAGACTCATAGGTTTACTGTGTGGTTGAGTGTGCACCGCCGCGCGGTTACGTGTCCGGTCATTTCGAGCCGCCTCATCCTCTAATGGGGCCGGACTGCTGGACAATTCTGCCGATTGGGTAGATAAATATACCCTCCACGGTAGAGAAAGTCAAACTTTTACAGGACGATAGGTTAGCATGATAATCTCGTTATTACTTAATTCTTATTGGTTTACGCTACGACTGGCGATAACGTTGAAAAAGAGGCACATAGTTTGAATACAACAACAATGACACAGAGTTTCAGCACGTCCTTGGAAACGACGAAACTAATCATAGAATCCGCAAACCACCTCGAACCACGGGAGAGCAGAGTATGCCCGAGCCCACATTACTGATTGTGGAACAAGAACCGTCCACCTTGCACGCCTTGAGCGCAAAGGTGCGGGCGGAGAGCAACTACCGGGTGCTGACCGAGAGTAATCCGGATAACGTCATGGATCGGCTGGAACAGGATGCCGTGGACTTGATCCTCTGCGACCTGTCGCAGCCGGAGATGGAAGGGTACGATCTGCTCGAGCAGATTAAGGAACGCTACAACCATCTGCCGGTGCTGGTCTATTCGCAACGCGAGCAGACTGACGACCGGATTCTTGCCATGCAGCGCGGCGCGGCAGCGTACTTGACGCCTCCGCTCGATGCGCGCCTGCTGGCGACGGCGGTGGAATCGGCCTTAAAGGAGCTAAGGCTGTCCACCGAAGTGGAAAAGTTGAAGCGTCGGCTCGGCGGGGATCACAAGCTGGGCGGGCTTGTGGGGCGGTCGAAGGCCATGCACCGTGTGTTCGATCTCATTCGCGAGGTGTGCGAGGTGGATTCGACGGTGTTGATTCGAGGGGAAACCGGAACCGGCAAGGAGTTGGTGGCCCGCGCACTGCACTTTGAGGGACCGCGCTCATCCAAACCGTTCGTCAAAGTCAATTGCGCGGCCCTGCCGGAGACGCTGCTCGAAAGCGAACTCTTCGGTCACGAGAAGGGCGCATTTACCGATGCGCGGCAGACGCGCGTGGGCAAGTTCGAGCTGGCGAACGGGGGAACGATCTTCTTAGATGAAATCGGAGACCTGTCCTTCTCTACGCAGGTGAAGCTGCTCAATGTGCTGCAGGATCGCGAGATCGAACGGCTCGGCAGCAACAAGCGGATTCCGGTGAACATGCGTGTGATTACGGCTACCAACCGCAATTTGGAACAGTTGGTACAGGAGGGGCGGTTTCGGCTGGACCTCTATTACCGCCTGAACGTCGTCCCGATTTCGGTGACGGCGCTGCGCGAGCGGTGCGAGGATATTCCGCTGTTATGCGCGCACTTCCTCGACAAGATCGGCAGCCGTCTGAGCAAGGGCAAGTACACCATCACCGACGACGCGATGGCGCTGCTCTTGAGTCATCCGTGGGCCGGCAACGTGCGCGAACTGGAAAACGTCATCGAGCGCGCGATTCTCGCGACACAGAGCACAGAAATCAGCGCCGATGTGCTGAGCTTTCTGCACCGCGAACCGTCGAATCAGCCGGACTACTTGCAGCTCTATCCCAACGTGAGTCATCAGGTGACGCTGCCCGCGCCGTTCCAGCAGCCGAAAGCGGACAGCGGCGAGCAAGTCACGCCGGGGCCGCTCAAACAGGCGGTCAAGAATTTCGAGAAGATGTTTATCGAAAACGCTCTGGCGGTGTCGGGCGGACATGTGATCCGCGCGGCGCGGATCCTCAAGATTGATCGCACCACGCTATGGAAGAAGGCGCGCGATCTGGGGATTGATATGCACGCCGAAAAGGAATAGCCAACGACCGGAACGAAGTCCGGTCAACATGAGAACACAGCGCGGAATCCGGGAGGTTCCGCGCTGTGTGTTTCTACGGTAACAGGCAGAGAAAGCCCCCGGTCCTTCGACCGGGGGCTTTGCTATTTCCCCCATCTCTTTAGGGCAGCGGGTTGTATTACTTCAACAGCACAACTTTCCGCGTCCGAAGGCTCTTGCCGTCAGTAGCTCGCACAAAGTACACACCGCTTGCTACGCCTTGCGGCGGCTTATAGGTCACGGTGGGGCTGGTCAACACGCCCCGATAGACCGTGTCCACCTCTCTGCCCAATAAATCGCACAATGTGACCATGAAGTCGGAATCGGTGAGACCCGCGATCCTGATCTGCAAGGTGCTATTGAACGGATTCGGGTAGCTGTCCAGCAATTCCCATGTCGAAGCCAATCCCCGCGTCCGTTCCCTGGCAGCTTGCGTTGTGTCAGGTGGAGTTGTCAGCCACGGCTCAAATTGGATCGCGCTCTGCACAAGCGTGTCTCCTTGCCCCGACGGATTCCGCACCGGATCGTAAGGTCCCGATGCATCTCCCCACCAATTGTCCGCAAGTGGAACGCTCCAGTTCGGCGTGGCCGTCGTCACCGCTATGCCGAAATTTCCCGCAATCAAATTGTCTGCAATGTACATCGGCGAATAGTTCACGCAGAGCACCGATCCGTAGGCCGGGTCTATGGATTGATTGCCGGAGAAGATGTTATGATGAATCATCACGTCATTCGACATGTTGACCAGGATCGCTCCGCCGAGGCACGTGTTATTGAGAAAGCTGTTGTAGGCAATCTGCCCGGTCACACGTTCCAGATACAACGGCCCTGACCAAATTGTTGAGACATTTTCTTCGATAGTGTTGCCGAAGAACTGCAACTCCATGTCCGAAACAAAAATTGCTTTATGATTTCCAGTGTTCGCACGAAAGACGTTATTGGAGACCCGCACGTCATCATAGACAAGCTCGAGATGCGCCGGATGATTCGCGAAGGACTGGTCATTTCCGTTGCCGTCGAAAACGCAACTGTCAATCAAACCGTTTGACCAGCCCAAAAACATGCCGCCCAAGGCGCCGTAATTCTCAACAAAACGTATCCTCTCAAAACATGCCGCTGAACTTGTAACATGCATACCCGCCGCCCAGTTCTGGCACCCGTTGCCTCTGAGTTCGCAATTTATGAGCGTGATAGAACTGGTTCGCACAAAGCCTCCGCCTCCGCCATATTCAGCGAAGCAATCTCGGATCACCGAATCTTCAATTCGTGCGCGAGCGCTGTCGCTATCTGAAGTTCCGAAAACGGCAATTCCGCCGCCATTCGTGCTGGTAGAATTCTCAATGATGCACCATTCAATGCTTGCCGCAGAGGGACCGCTAATCAGCACCGCTCCGCCATAACTTCCGGAAGGCCAATCCAAAGGTTCTAACCGTGTCCCTATTCCATTTCGCAGTCGCAGCCCCACCAGTCGACTGGTAAGCGACTCACCGTAGGCATAGACAATGCAGCTTCCCGTGTCGGGCCGCGCGAGGTCCGGTTGGAGAATTGTGCTTGCAATATGAGCTGTGTCACCATCCATCAAGAACTCGCTGCCGATTGTCAGGCTCTTGCCATAAGGCACGACCGTCTCGACGTACTCGCCCTCGTGGATAAGAACGGTGTCACTTGCGCTGGCTGCTGTCACCGCCGCTTGTATACTCTCGCCTGAATGCACGTCCAAAATCGCAGCGTTCGCGATGGCAGGCAAGATGATTATCGCCGCGAGTATAAGCTGAATCATAATCTACCCCGTTAGGAGACTGCCCGGAAAGCGGCGAACGCCTTCCGGGCAGTCTTGTTTATTCGTAATTATGGATTCTCCGGACCGTTGCCTCCGCCGTCAGGACACAGCCGGGATAGTTTACTTTGCGGATCCTGACCCTTAGATGTCGACGTCCCTGTGCTGCTGAAATTTGCGTTCGCGAGCCAGAGATGATTGGAAGTGGGATCCGGAGTCAGATTCGCCTTCTGGCAATCTGTCTGACCGGTAAGTGCTGTAGCCGTGACCTGCTGCTGCTGGCCCAAATAGATTGTTGATTGCGCTTGTCCTGTACCCGACGTCATCGAAGCCTTCACATCATACCTGCCTTGAGTAGCATTCGTGAGGGTTTCCTGATAACTCTGGTACCCGGTTCCGCTGAACGAGTGTGTGCCATCCCAGGCAAGCCCGGTCACAACCAGAGCCGCGGTGGCGAGGAACGCAAACCCTAATTTACGCCCCCCCCCTGAACTTAGACATTTCAGCAAACATGACAACCTCCACATAGTGTTGATACTTGTCCCATAACCCTGTCTCCCGCCTGGGGACAATACGGACAGGCCGGCACGACAAAAAGTAGTTTCAAGCGCGCATATGTTTATAAGATGCATCGCCCAAAATCAAATGTCAAGAAAAATCTCGTGAAATCTTTTCAGTTGGTGGTGCGGCTCAGATTGTGAAAGAAAGCAGCAAGTGCTTCTTAAGTGCGGACAATTCCAGCGGTAGAGCAATGCAATTCACATCCCAGACGGCTACTCTTGTGCTTGGTCAGTAGAGGACAGCCTGAAAGCAAAAACCAAAGCCCCCGGTCCTTCAACCGGGAGCTTGAGTTTCTGAGCACTAAGGTTCTTAATGCGACACCGTGAATGACGGTTCCCGCAAAGGCGGCGCTGTGGCAAGCGGAATTTATTATCTTGTGGCCACGCCTCAAACCTACGGCCACGGCACATCCAAGAGCGCGAAAGTTATCCTTCTAAAGTGACCGGATACGATCTGCACGGTTAAACACACAGCGCGGAATCCGGGAGGTTCCGCGCTGTGTGTTTCGCGCAAACCAAACGCGGCGCCGAAAAGGCGCCGCGTTTCTTGACACCCTCAACTCAGGCTCACGGAACCTTCGTGAAGTTGACGAGGTACAAGCCGTCCTCGAAGAGATATCGCACGTCGAGGATCGAATTGTTCTCGCGCAAATCGTAGCCGTTCGAGTACAGAACGTTGACCGGCTGATTATCCAGCAGTGTCGCGTGCCAGCGAATCGAATCGCCGCTTGCCGTCCACGTCCCTTCTTCGTTCAGGTCCGTGCCGGCCGCGCGCAGATACTGACGATAGGTGCTGTCCGCGCGCAGGAAAAACTTCATCTCATCGAGTCCCACGGGTGCCAGTGAGTTCGCCGTGGCGTCCCATGTCGCCGTCAGTAGTTGCATCGGTGTAGGTGGCGGCGGCGGAGTGTCCTCCTCATTATCCTTGCATCCGATGTACAGAGCAAGGCTGGCAGAGACCAGCAAGGCGAGGAGCAGTTTCGAAAGAGGTGTGTTCATGGAAGATCCTGTTATAGTTCTTGTGAAAATCGTTTGGGTATGTATGCCGTCGCAAGCGACTACTGACCAAGTTCTTTTTTCGCTGCGGCCACCGCTTTGGTCCCTGCATAATCCGGTTTAGCCACAAACTCGCCCAGAGATTTCACGCGAAGGTTTTTCATTTTGATCGCCATGATGCGATCCAGCTCGGTCTGTGCCGCTTTTTCCTTCTCCGCGGATACCCCGCCTGCGCCACCCTGCCCAGGCTTGCTTCCACCGGAGGGAGGTGTTGCAGCCGCCTTGTCCAGCTCAATCTTCGCCTGAATGGCCCACGGCGTGTCGCCGTACTTCGCGATGACTTCCGCATATTTCTTTGCCAGGAACAACTGCTCGGCGAGCTTGTTTCGAGCATCTTTCGCCGCCGCGGTTTCCGGGAACCGAATTAATACGGAATCGTATTTCCCTTCCGTAACCATCTGCGCCGCGAGCTTCTCTTTGGCTTGAGTCACAACGATGGCGACGTTGGGATCGCTGCCGTACTGGGTGAGCACGTCTTCATACTTGCCTTCGTTGAAGAGCTTTTGGGCTTTCTCCATGGGGGACGAGCATCCCACGGCCAGAACCACAAGCAGGGCCGTGACGATGAGTCCGGTCCAGAATGCAAATCGTTTCATATCCTTCTCCTTATTTTGCCGGAATGAATGCCGGCGGTATCAGTGAAGTTTCCTAACTGTCGAAACGGACTCAGACCCACGATAACGGTCTGAAGTTCATATAAAATGTAATATTATTCGCCCTAAAATGCAAGTTTGACAAGGATGCTGCTCTTCAACGGAAACACGAGTTTATCTACATATTTTACAGCGTATTAGAAGTCTCTGAACTGAGACAGGCGACTCCTTTGAGAGTCGCCTGCTGTGAATCAAGAAATGCTGAATGAACTTACTTATTTCAGGTCAAGAGCCGGCGTTTGCGGCGAGTAGTGTTTAACCCAAAGGGAATGTAAAGCGGGCAGAAGCCGGTTAAGGCGGAGATCAGCAGACAAAAGCCAAGCAAACCTGCGATGATCGCAGACCATTCGGTGAGTTTTCCAAGGTACAGGAGCAGCGCAATGATAGCCGTTATTCCCGCGCTGATCCAGCGGTCCACGGTTCCCATGTTGACGCGCGTCATCTAAAGTCTCATTCGGTAGAAGTCCGCCGCTCTTTTTTGAGTGCGTGCATCAATTGGCGGTGCGCTGAGGCGGGAACTTTGGGCCGCGGTTCCGCGCAATAGAGTTCTACGGTCTTCTTCAGTGACTTGAGCATGCGCTGGCACGGTGGGCATTTCGCCAGATGCTCACGAACCTTGCGAAAACGTGTACTCTCGGATTGCTCATCGAGATGTTCGCAGATGAAGCGATAGATGGTCTGACATTTCATTGGTTCACCATCCCATGTACGGGGCAACTTCGCGGCGGAGGAAGGCCCGTGCGCGGCGGAGGCGCGATTTGACGGCTTCTTCGGTGATTTTGACAATGGTCGCGGTTTCCCGAGTAGATAATCCTTCAACGTCGCGCAGGACAAAGACCGTGCGATAATCGAGTGGGAGCTTTTGAATCGCTTCACTCAACACGCCTTGCAGCTCTTTGGTCAACAATTGCTCGGCCGGCGTGTCGTCTACATCCGCCGGCAACTCCCGTTCATGCTCGCCGTCATGAGAGTGCGGCGGCGGATCGTCGAGCGATTCCATCAGCGTGTCGAGCTTGCGCCGGCGATGCTTCATTTTGCAGTTGTTGACGACGATCCGGTAGAGCCACGTGGCAAACGCGGAACGGCCGTCAAACTGATGAAGCTTGCGGTAGACCGTGATGAAGGTATCCTGCAATGTTTCGGCGGCCTTCTCCCGGTCGCGGCAGACCTTGAAGGCAAAGCTGTACACTTGCGCTTCGTAGCGCTTCACCAACTCGGTGAACGCGCGGTCATCGCCGTGCTGGGCACGCCGGATCAGCGGCGTTTCATCCGGCCCAAGTTTAGGTCGAGCGGCAGGCATAAGTGAGATGCAGGGAAGGGCTTAATCGTGTCAAAAGGTGCGTACTGAGGACTAAGATAATGAGCCGAAAGAAGATGTGCAAGCGGTAAGTATGAAGAATGTGGAGGTCTGTGAAACCGCTTCAGATCCCGGGTCTGACGAATTCGTGCACCCGCCCCTCGTGCAGGCGAATGACCCGATCCATCGCCCGCGCGAAATCCAGATTGTGCGTCGCGACAATCAGCGCGGCGCTCTCGTCTCGCGCCAGCCGTTCGAGCAGTGCCTGCAAACTGGCGGCCGCTTCGCCATCAAGATTGCCCGTCGGCTCATCGCAGAGCAGCACGCGCGGCTTATTCATGCGGGCGCGCGCCACGGCCACGCGCTGACATTCGCCGCCGGACAGCTCGCCGGGGCGATGATGAAAACGATGCGACAAGCCGACATCGGCGAGCAATTGCTCCGCGCGCTCCGTGTGCTCTTTGTTCTCTCCGCCGCGCAGCCGGGCCGGCATGAGGACGTTTTCCAGCGCGGTGAACTCCGGCAGCAGATGATGAAACTGAAACACGAAGCCGATGTCGCGATTGCGGACATCGGCCAACTGATCCGAGGGAAGCTGTGACAGCGACTGGTTGTTCACAATGACGTCGCCGGAGGTTGGTCGGTCCAAGCCGCCGCACAAATGCAGCAGCGTGGACTTGCCGACACCGGACGGTCCGACGACGGCGACCTGTTCTCCCGGCTGTACCTCAAACGAGATGTCGTGCAGCACCGGCACGACCGTGGGGCCGAGACGATACGATTTGGAGAGGTTTTGGGCGCGAAGAATGGACAAGATCGAGAAACTGACTGGCCGGTGAAAGAAAAATTAAATTTGGCGAAACGAAATGGGGGTTATTACAGGCGTGGATTCAGCTTGTACGCAAGTGACCCGCCATTTTTTCGGTCATTTTTCGAGTTTTTGGGGTCGTTTGAGGCACTTTTCTGTCTGAATTGATGCTTATTTCAGTAATCACATACTCCTCTTAGGCGTCGTCGTTTCTTTTGCTGATCTAATATACAAACAAATGTTCAAAAAGTCAAGTGGGGGCAGGAATGTTAAGCAATTATGAAATATGAAGTATGAATTATGAGGCAGAGAAAAGAGAGGAGGGATGGCCTCAACTCATGACATCAATTGGTCTGTTAATTTCCCCCCTGTAGTCTCCCCACCTTGTGGGGGGACATTTTTTGTTCTTCCCCCACAAGGTGGGGGAAGTTAGATGGGGGAAAACAAAAAATCCATCGCACACCGTTATCGTTGCTTCGCAATGGCAATCGTCTTCTCAATTTCTTCCACTGCAGAATCCAGCTGTTCCAGCACCAGTTCATTCCGAAGCCGCAGCACTCGCCATCCCTGCTTCGTCAGATATTCGTCTTTTGCGTGATCGTGTTCAATCTGGTCTTTTTTCTCGTGCACATCGCCATCAACTTCGATCACAAGATCGTACTCCGGGCAAGCGAAATCCGCAATGTACGGCCCAATCGGGTGTTAGCGACGAAATCGCACAGATAACTTGTCTCTGCGCAGAACTTGCCACAACACATGCTCGGCGTGTGTGGGTTCTCGGCGCATTTCCTGCGCGAGACCCCAATGCTCATTCGGAACCGCAAGCCAATGAGAAGAGGTGGGTTTCTTCATATCAGGTGCGTTTTAGATTTTTTATCTTCCCCTATCTAACTTTCCCCACAAAGTGGGGAAAGAATAAGAGCGTGGGGACAGGAGAAATCACAACTCCATCTCCTCATTCCCCGTTTTCTTCCCGCCGCAAGAAAGTTTGATAATCATGGCCTGCTATTCATGCGCTTGTCATTCTGAAGTCTGTTCCGCAACGATTTGATTCGCCAGCT
>CAYORN010000006.1:0-11483 GCA_964406405.1 uncultured Alphaproteobacteria bacterium
CGAACTGACCGTCAATCCCGAAAAGCTCATCCAACGCGGGCGAACTGCTCCACGTACCCGCAGAGATATCGAGATCGTAGCTACCCAGCCGTGCCACGGACTGGGAAGCACGGAGTAGCTTTTCGCTATTATGCAGAGCCTTTTCCGCCTGTTTACGCCCGGTTGCGTCGCGATTGCTGGCGCGGCGACCGAGATAGCTGCCATCGCTGCCGAATACCGGACCACAGCAATGGGAAATCCAACGCACTTCGCCGTTCTTGGCAATGATGCGGAAATCAATTTCAATGGGACCTTCGTTCCCATCTTCGAGTGAGGGCCTGTGCGCAGACAAGCTCTCAGCATCGCCGGGATGGACAATGCGCCACTGGAGTTCCGGATCCGCAAGGAATTCTGAAGGGCGATAGCCCGAAATCCGTTCGCAAGACGGCGACACATAGAGCAGCGCACCATCGGGAGCTACCCAGTACTCCCAGTCATAGGTGTGGTCTGCCACCGTCCTAAAATGCTCCTCGCTTTCGCGCAGTGCTTTTTCCCAGAGTGTCCGTCGGTCAATCTCCTGCTCGAGTTCTTGCGCGTGTAAGCGAAGTCGTTTAATGACAGGTCGCATCGCCCGCATCACAAGAACGACGCCACCCAGCGCAATCACCAATGTCAGGGCCAAAATCACTCGATGTGTAGACTTGTAGGGAGCGCGGACTTCGTCCATATCAATTTTGGCCACGAGTCCCATATTCAGAACAGCTACCGGCTCGTAGGCTGCCAGCACTAACACACCACGATAATCGGGACACTGGGCAACTCCCGATCTTCCGCTCAATGCTCTTCGCATTGGTCCGGGATACGTGCTGAAGAGAAATGATTTAGGCTTGTCAACGCTATCGCGGCGGTGGCGAAGTTCGAAAACAATGCTATCCTTATCAAGACGAGCGAGCGCGACTTCTCCGGTCATTCCGATGCCGCCAAATTCTTTGTGAGCAGCAGTAATTTCATTTATCGTTAGCCTAAAGCTACCTTCCGGATGGTGCTGCGGGTCGTCGGCGCAGCGGTCGAAGTTCGCCCTCGCCATCGCTTCGATCAACCGTGCCTGACTTTTCGCCGCCAAGCTTAGTTGGTCCTCCACATCAGATACATGCTGTTGATAGAGGAGGAATAGCGCAATACTGCTTACGAGGAAACACGAACTACCCAGAATGAGGGCTATGAAAAACATACTTGCTTTTTCTATCCGCATACCTAACTTCCCAATTTGGTTTCAGTGAATGCCGGAGCAAAATAGTGTCTGCGAGGTGACCGCAGAGCAGTTAGCACCGGCAAGAGATATAGCACGTCTATCGCCAGCGTTGCGGGAGCGTACATGTCTAACAGAAGAATCAAACCCACCAGCGTAACCGTTAAGCCAACAAGGTAGCGCGGGTTTGTGACGTACGGTTCTACAGGTGCGATCGTGAAATCAGATCTGCTCATAATGGGATTGCCTAAGGTTCATGGATTCCATTGTCGTTAACAACTTCGTTAGTTGGATGCCCTTAGATCTATCATTTCAGCATCCTTGTCTGTGGCGACAGGATACAGGGAGATAATCGGTTCTTGTACTTCCCGGAGTTTCCGAACCACTCCGGCGATACGGTGGGAGAGATTGATGATTCCAGAGACGGAACCCTGAAGCGTTGTTGCCGTTTCTGCGGAAAGGTTCTCGACAATTTCCGGCAACTGCAAGTTAAGCAGCTCTGCCAGACCAAGCACTCCCGCGAGTGGGTTGTTGATCTCATGCTGCAACGTAATGGCGACCTGATGAAAGCTATCCAGTTGTTTCTTGCGTGCGGTTGCCTCAAGCATCTGTCGTTCTAACTGCTTTTCGGTGGTGGTATCACGGATAATGGCAAGTACCAGTCCGGTATCCTTGATGGCCGACAACCGCGCTTCGTACCAGTGCTCGCCGTTAGGCATGTTGAGCGAATAGACAAGACTCTCGATCTCGTTTGTAAGCGTAACTCTCGCAATCCCTCGAATCGTGTTTTCGGCAACGTCTGGTGGTAAAAGGTCCGTGACTTTTCGGCCAAGGACATGCTCCTTGGGATAGAGCAAGTTCTCTTTGCCGGCAATGACGTCCACGAATGTTCCATCCGCGGCGATTACAAGCATGATGTCGGGCGTCGCCAGCAGGATGGCTGTTTTGGTGGACTCACTTTCGCGAAGTTCCATTTCCAAGCGCTTGCGTTCGGTGATGTCACGGTTGCTGCCGCGGGTTCCCAGAAACTCATCCGAGTTCCTGTCATGGCGTTTGGTCGAATCCCGATTGCTGCCCCGGGTTCCTATAAAAACGCCCTCCTGATCAAAAACCGGCTGGCAGACGTGAGCGATCCATCTGACTTCGCCATCTGGCCGGATGATTCGGAACTTCACTTCATCCGCGTAAACCCCTCCCCTCGCGACCTGCCGATGGAGGTCAAAGCGCGCACGATCGTCGGGATGGATAATGCTGCCGAGCAGTCCGGGATTAGCGGCGAACTCTTCACGGTCGTGACCGGTGATGCGTTTGCAGGAAGGTGAAGAATACTCAAAGCGCCCTTCCGGGTTCACCCAAAATTCCCAGTCAAACGTATTGTCGGCCACAATGCGATACTTGGCCTCGGCCTGGCGCAAAGCCTCTTCCGCGCGCTTTCGCTCGGAGATGTCATGGATGATTGCACTGAACCGGCGCTTACCCGGCACGTTGATTTCGAAGACACTGACTTCAACCGGCAGGGTGTTCCCGTTGCGCTGCAAAGCCAAGCTTTCGAACGTGCCGCCGCTTGCAGCAAGAAGAACGCTGGAAAGATAAATCTCTGTGCTCTCGCTCCGCCCACGCTCGACGGATGCCACGAACAAGCGGGTCACGTTTTCGCTCGTGATTTCTTCTTTTGGCCAACCGAAGATCCGTTCTGCCGCAGGGTTGATAGTCTCTATTGCTCCGTTCGCGTCAAAGACCACAATCCCGTCGCCCGCCGCCTCAAGCACAGAAGTTGCCAAGACACGATTGGAGTCGGCGGCGGCACTGATGGGACGGATAACAAATCGAATTGCAAAGAGTACGAATACAACGAGCAATCCAGTGTCAAGAACAAGATCCCAGCCTTCACCGATCCTTAGCGCCAGTTGCTCATGCGTAATATTTATCACCACAGCATACCCGATCGAAGCCAAAGTAAGCTTCAACGCGACCCTTTTCGACACAGGTTGTAAGATTGAATGTTGCACAGGTTGATGCCCCATAGATACCCTAACAAGTACAAGGCGCTTCCTAATCGCTCTGAGAAAGGCGATTAACAGAGACACTACATTGGCAGCAGAGCGATTCACGATATGGAGGTGCAAAAGGTGTTCCTCCTGTTTCACAAGGGTGCAAGTGTAAGCTTTATTGAATTATAGCCTTAGAAGCGAACCCTCACGCAGGAACTTTTCTCTTGACTTTCGGCTCCTATTTGGCATCATAACGAGCTGTTTTCCGTCAGCACATTTGGCATGACCTAAGTTGGTGGCACTTGATTCGACCGACGAGTTAAAACAAGCATTTACAGATAATTGTTTGCGGACTTCTCACGCCGGTAACAGAGGTTCGAGTCCCCTACGCGCTACTGAAGCCAAGTTATTACAGTAGCTTGGCTTGTTTCTTCCGGGGCATGTGGAAACAAATGGGCTCGCCTACGGGTTGAAGGGGTACTCGGCAAGCAGCTCACAAGAACAGGTTAGCTATGCTGGCGAACCTGTTTTTCTTTTGCCGTAATGGTGGGACATGAGGCGAGAGTATCCTTTTGGCACGTCAAGCGTCTATAACAGTGAACGCGTTACCACCGGTTGCGGATCATCCTCGAGGGTCTTGTCTGGACAGGCACCAGATTGCGGATCATTGCGAGCGCTACTACGGTGCGATCTACCGCTACATCGCCTATCGTGTAAGTCACCGCACGGATGCCGAGGATCTGGCCTCGGAGGTGTTCGTGCGCGCGCTGGAATCGCGAGCGGCGGTGCGCGTGTCCATCTTAGGACTGCTGTACCGGATCGCGGAGAACTTGATCACGGATTATTACCGGCGCGAAGCGCGGCGCAAGAAGATGATGGATCGCGAAACGGACATTGATGCGATTAGCGTTGCGGGCAATCACCGGGACCCGGCAGAAATGATTGACCTTGCGCAGAGTCTCAAGACTCTCACCGGCGAACAGTATCAGGTGATCGTGATGCGTTTTCTGGAAGGCTATCCGATCGAGGAGGTGGCGGCCGCCTTGGGCAAAACGCCGGGGGCCGTCAAAGCACTTCAATTCCGCGCGTTGACGAAGTTGCGCGAAACGCTTGTGGAGAGGCCGCATGAGACGATATAGTCCGAAACTGGCCGAGTTGCTCGACAGGCTGCTCCATCGAGACTCCTCCGATACACCCGTAGAACTTTCGGAGAGTGAGCGCGAGAGTCTGGAGCCGCTGCTGAGTATCGCCGAGAGATTGCGGGATATGCCGCGGTTGGAACCGTCCGAAGCGGCACAGGAGCGATGCCTCGCCCGGCTGGAGCGGGAAACGGCTCCGGCAGCGAGACGACCGCGACACTCCCCGCGACGCGGATTGGTTCTGACCTTTGCGGCATGCGCGCTGGTGCTGCTGATGATTGCCGGCGGAGTGGCGACCGGGATGGCCGGTTCGGCGATGCCGGGAGAGCTGATGTATCCGGTGAAGCGTGCGGCGGAAGACATCCGCCTGTTTCTGACAAAAGATGCTGAAGGGCGGGTGAAGTGGAGCGTGTGCCTCTCGCAACGACGGATGGAAGAGTTTGTGACGGCAGCGAAGTCCGGCGACGTGCGGGCGCAAACGCTGACGGCCATGCTGAAGACGGCGCAGTGCGCGCAGATGGCGGCCGAGCAAGCGTCGGACTCGAAACGCGAGACGCTAATCACACAAGTCGGCCAGCTTTGTCAAAATCAGGGCGTGGTCCTGCAAGACATGAAGTGCTGGATTTCGGTGAAGGATACGGCGATGATCAATGTGGCGATTGCGCAGTGCGCGATGTGCCGCAAGTCGTGCGCGGCGTGTCCCTCCGGGATGCAGGGTGAACCTGAGCAACACGAACGGAAATTGGAATACACACCTTAACCACCCTTTGCGATCTAATCCACGAAGTGAACATTGACGGAGATCACATCTCCGCAACCGTCTAACTCTATTGTCAGCCGAAGCCGGGGCGGCGAGTCCTCTTCCTCCCGCCTCGGTGACGGCGAATTGTACCTCAAACCACGCTATAAACCTTTTGGAGAGACTGATGAAAAGAAATCATTTGCGCACGCTGCTTGTGGTGTCCAGCTTGGTGCTGACGGTCGCCGTGGTGTTCAGCCCGGTTATGGCCGGCGGCCCGTCATGCGGCAGCAAGGCGTCGGGATCATGCTCGAACATCTGCCCGTCGGGATGCGAATTGTGCCCGACACCGGGCAGTTGCGGGTCGTGCAGCGGACCGGGACAGTGCTCGTGGGATCAGACGCAATGGAAGGGGCTGCGTTACGATTCGGATGGCACGCTGAAGAAGGATCTTAGCGCCCGGCAAGCGCAGAAGGTGGCACGTCAGTATCTCGAGAAGCTCGGGATGGAGAAGAGCAAAGTCAAGGTCGTCTCCGACGACGACGAGTGCTTCACCATCATCGTGAAGAAAGCCGGTCATGACGTGGTGCACAAGCTGGCTGTTTCCAAAAAGACAGCATGGATTCGGCCGGAAAGCGTCTAATCGCATAAGCGCAGTACGTAGAAATGACATCGGGTCAGCCATTTGGCTGACCCGATGTCATTTCAACTGATTCAATCGAGATAAAGGCTACGAAGCCAGAGTGCCGTCCTTCGCGTAGACGTTGCCGACGAGCTTCGCGCTCGGCTCCAGCGTCGCATCGCCTTCGTCCTTCCATTTCGAGGGACAGGCCTTGGTCGGGTGCTTGGAGACGTGGAGGTATGCCTTGAACTTGCGCATCAGCTCGTCAATGTTGCGGCCCACGTCGCCATAGTTCACTTCCTTGGAAAGAAGTCTGCCTTCCGGATTGATGATAAATGATCCGCGCATGGCCTTACCGGCTTCCTCGTCATAGACGTCAAACAGGCGCGACACATTGCCGTTGGTATCCGAGGCCATCGGATACTTCACATTCTTCAGTCCGTGCTCGTGCTGGTGCCACGCCAGGTGCACGTGTTCGGTGTCCGTGCTGACCGTGATCAACTCCACCCCGAGGCGGGTGAACCGTTCATGCAGCTCTGCCAGAGCCGCAAATTCCGTCGCTCAAACGAAGGTGAAATCCCCCGTGTAAAAGAACAGAATCGTCCAGCGCTTGGCGGCCTTGGCGTTCGCCAGCGTGAATTCGCCGAAATCGCCTTTCACCGGATCGTACGTCTTGAGCGTGAAATTGGGAACTTCATCGCCGATGCTGAGGACGTCGTAGCCTTCGTCACATTCGCACGCCATGTCTATTTTCCTTTCAGATACAAGTAATGAATCACTTTGGGACAAACAGGTTGGATACAGAAATATACAAAGAGCAATGGCGATTCGCAACCAGCTATTTTAACCTGACTTTCTGAATCTGATTCATAACCTTAACGAATACAAGAAGGGGCCGCTTGGTGAGCTGACCTTTTCTTGTACTTGGAAGAGTATTGGGACGTTCTTACGGGGTTTCCGCGTCTTGTTCAGCGATGGGTACCGGCTCGGTTTGGGGTTGAGATCCGGGGACCGTCCGTAATCTTGTTAGCCACGCTTCCATCTTTACGTAGAACGACGGCACGACGAGCAAGCTGAGTCCCGTCGAAACGAAGACTCCGCCGATGACAGCAATCGCCATCGGGGCGCGAATCTCAGTGCCGGGGCCGATACCGAGTGCGGGCGGAATAGCAGCCATGAGCGTGGCCACGGAAGTCATCAGAATCGGGCGCAAGCGAACCGGGCCGGCGCGGAGCATGGCGTTGGCCGCATTCAAACCGAGCGCGCGGCTCTGATTGGCGTAGTCCACGAGGATGATCGAGTTCTTCTTGACGATGCCCATCAAGAGCAGCAGACCGATCATGCTGAAGATGTTGAGCGACTTGCCGAAGATCAATAGCGCCAGCGCCGCACCAACGACCGAAAGCGGGAGAATCGTGAGAATCGTGACCGGGTGCGCGAGCGAATTGAATTGCGACGCGAGCACCATGTACGCGATCATCACGCCCAGCAGGAGCGCGAAGAGCAGACTGCTCATGGATTCCTTGAACGCGACGCTTGATCCGCCGAGCACGATGCGATAGCCGGGCTGCAGATCTTTAGTCATGCCTTCAACGTAGCGAATGGCTTCTTCCTGCGAATGACCGGGAGCGACGTTGGCATAAACGGAAATCGCGCGTTCGCGGTCGCGCCGCGTGATGCCCTGCAGCGCAGGCAGCTCCTGATACGTAACCAGCGAGGAGAGTGGGACCAGTTCTCCTGAGCGGGTACGGACGCGAAGGAACGAGATGTCCTCCGGACGACGGCGCTGATCGGCGACCAGCCGCATGCGAACATCCACACGGCGGCCTCCGGAGCTGTATTTGCCGACGCGCTCTCCGCCGATGAGCGTGTTGATGGAGGTAGCTACCTCTTCGACGGAGATGCCAAGATCCGCGGCGCGGGCACGATCCGGAGTGATGCGCAGCTCCGGCACGCCGATGCGGTAGTCGGTATCCACGTCCACAGCATAGCCGCTGGCGGAAAGCTGACTTGTGACGTCTCGCTGAGGGCCTCGAGCGTCGTCCAATCGGGGCCGCGAATCGAGAATTCAATCGGAAAGCCGCGCTGGGCGGTGAAGCCTTGCTGCGAGAGATCCTGCACGACGGCGCGCACGCCGGGTATGCCGTTCAGGTTTTTGCGCAGCAGGGAGGCAAATTCACTTTGTGTAAGTTTGCGGTCTGTGGGCGGCACCATCGTGATGATCACAAAGCCGCCGCTGACTCCGCTGCCGCCGGCGCCGATGATTGAAAAGATGCGCTGAACCTCGGGACGGTTGCGGACGAAATCCTCGATCTTCTTGAAGAGCTGATCGGTCTCGTGAATGTCGGAACTGACGGCGGTTTGAATCCGCACCATCAAACGGCTCTGATCCTGCGACGGGACGAATTCGCCGGGCAGAGATTTCAAGACGAACAAAGATGCCAGGAAAATTGCACCCGCCGTGGCGAGGATCGTACCCGGACGACGCAAGGCCTTGCCGAGAATACCGTCATATTTGCTCGCCAAGCGTCGAAACTTTTCGTCCACCCAGAGGCCAAGGCGGCTGCGATGTTCACGCGAGACGTCAAGGATTTGCGAGCAGCGCGCCGGAGCCAGCGTGACGGCTTCGATATACGAGAGGATGATCGCGACACAAAGCGTGATGCCGAACTGCAGGAAAAACTTGCCGATAATCCCCTTCATGAAGACCACCGGGAGGAAGATGGCAATTACGGCCAACGTCGCGGAAAAGGCGGAGAAGGTGATCTCTTTGGTGCCTTCCAGCGCGGCGCGGACACGGTTCTTACCCATCTCGGCGTGACGGACAATGTTCTCCAGTACCATGATCGCGTCATCCACCACGATCCCCACGGCCAGCGCCAGCGCCAGCAGCGTGAAGGTGTTGAGCGTGAAGCCGAGGAAGTAGATGACGGCAATGGTCCCAAAGAGCGACATGGGAATCGCAAGCACCACGTTCAGCGCGTTGGAGATCGAGCCGAGGAACAGCCAGCAGATCGCCGCCGTTAGCAGAACAGAAAGAATCAGCTCCAGTTCGATCTCGTGCACCGAGCCTTCGATAAACTCGGTGGCGTCAAAGTTGATACCAAGCTGCAAGCCTTCGGGTAATGTCTTCTGGATTTCGGCAACTTGGGCGCGCACAGCTCGAGCAACGGCGACGGCATTCGCTCCGCGCTGTTTCTTGATGGACATCCCGGTGGCGGGTGAGCCGTTGACGCGGGTTAAACGCCGCGCATCTTCGAAGCCATCCTCGACAATCGCCACGTCTTTCAGATAGACCGGGCCATTGGCTCTGTTGCGGACGACAATGCTGCGCAGCGATTCCAAATCGAGCGCTTCGCCCATGACGCGGACGCTGACCTCACGGCCGGTGGACTCCAAGCGGCCGGCGGGCATTTCGACGTGCTCGCGCTGAAGTGCGCCGACGAGATCAGATACCGTGAGACCTTTTTCATCGAGCCGCGCGGCATCCACCCAGATGCGGATGTTGCGCTCGAGCCAGCCGTCCATCGAAATTTCACCGACACCCGAAATCGTTTGCAGCTTTTCCTGAATCCGATAGCGAGCAATGTCGCTCATCAGCTGCTGCGGAAAGGGGCCGGACAACCCGAGCCGCATGATCGGGTTGTCCTCCGGATTGGATTTGGAGACGACCGGCGGATCGAGATCGCGCGGCAGGCGGCGCTGCGCCTGTGCAATGCGAGTCTGGACGTCCTGCAGCGCCAAATCCACATTGCGTGTCAGTTCAAGTTCAAGCGTGACGGACGCGCTCCCCTGACGGGAAACGGAGGTCAGCGACTTGATGCCTTCGACCTGCGAGACCGCTTCTTCGATAATCCCGACGACATCGTTTTCCATCACCTCCGGTGCTGCGCCTTCCCACGCAACACTGACGGAGATTGTCGGGAAATCCACGTCGGGAAATTGGCTGATGCCGATGCGAGAAAGCGCAACGATGCCGAAGAGCACCGTGCCCGCCATGATCATCCAGGCGAGAATCGGTTTGCGGACGCAGACTTCCGTGAGGTTCATCCGCGCTTCTCCGGCTTGGATCCGGCCGCGGAGGAATCGCCCGATTTGGGCGTCACGATGCGGATCGCCGCGCCGTCGGTCAGCGCTTCCGCGCCGCGAATCACGATAACCTCGCCACTCTTGAGGCCGTTGCGGACTTCCACATATCCGTCGGGAGACTGCAAACCTAACGTGAGAACACGTTCATGAGCCGTGCTGTCCTGAACGACAAAAGCGAGAAAGCCGCGTTCGCTAGGGCGAATGGCGATTTGGGGAATGACGGGCGAATCCTGCGATTCCCCCAACAGGACAGTCACCTCGGCGAAAGCACCGGGGCGAAGCGATGTGCGATTGTCATCGTTGACTTCGGCAACGATGTTCACGAGACGCGTGGTCGGGTCGGCCGATTCAGCCACGGCCGAAATATGCGCCTGATGTTCCACTGCATCATCACGCACGGTGAAGTTCACGGTAAGGCCGGAATGAAGACGCTGAGCGTCCTGATCGGAGACGGTAAAGCGCAGCAGCAACGGATCGCGACGCAGCATCGTGGCGATTAGAGTTCCGGCTTGCACATATTGCCCCGTTTGAACGATGCGGCTTTGGATCGTTCCGGAAACCGGAGCGGGAATATGAGCGTCACGAAAGTTGAGGCGGGCCAATTCGAGATTCGCGGCGGCCTGAGTGGAATCGGCTTCGGCCGCGAGCGCGCGGGTTTGCCAGTCCTGCAAATCTTCGGAACTCACGAAGCCGGGGTTTCTGCTCTGAATGTCCACGCGACGAGCCAGGCCAGCCTGTGTTTCGCGCAGGGTGGCTTTTGCTTTGTCGAAGGCGGCCTCGGCACCGCGTACGGCAAGTTCGAAGCGCTCGGGCTGGATCTCCGCCAACGGATCGCCCGCGTGTACGAAGTCGCCCTCCTTGAAGCGGACCTTCTGCACGGCGCCGGAGACACGGGCCGTGACTTGCACAGTCTCAAAGGCCTCGACCGATCCAACCGCGTTGATCACGAGCTGGCCTCCCCGCGCGGAGACTTGGGCCACCTCGACGGGGAATTTCAGTTCTCCGCCCCGGCGAGGAACAGGCGCAGCTTTGTCCTCTTTGGTACAGCCGATTCCAAAGAACAGCGCCAGCGAGAGTGCCAAGACAGTAGATGTGAATTTGCGTGTGAAGCGGTGCTGGTTCATAGAAGAGGATCTTGCGTCTGTAAAAAGTAAGGTCTGCGTGTATCCGCTGTGAGGGCTGAGCTTTAGCAAAGAAACAATTTAGCTCATTAGAGGAAGAAGTGCAAGTTTTGTGACTGCAAGATAACGTAAGCTAACGAAAATTAGGTCATAAGGCAGGATGAAAGGCGCGGCCGAGTCATACGTATCCTTGTTTCTGATCGTCCTCCCGCAAAGGTTACATTCTAAGCCGTCCAGTGTTTCTTGCGTTGCCCTGAGAAGCTCGTGCATTATTCAGGAATCGCCTCCGGCAGGATTGTATTAATAGCGACGCCGCGAGTCTTGCTTGCCGCAAACAAGAAGCCCCCGGAGGTTAACCTCCGGGGGCTTCGTTTTCTATGCGTGAAGTTTGAGGGCTGTAGCTTTTCGGCTTCATCCCTCATCCTTCATCCATTACTTCAGCAGCAGCATCTTCTTCATCGAGGTGAAGCTGCCGGCTTCGAGCTTCATCAGGTACATCCCCGACGGCAGATCGGTGGCGTCATAACTGATGCTGTGACGACCGGTCGGATACT